>NZ_JBPJZC010000001.1:0-2146306 GCF_051207395.1 Haloarchaeobius caseinilyticus
AGGGTAGTTTGGCCACGTGTTACTGAGCTATCTGCTACGAATATGAATTCGTACAACTAGCATGGCTAAATCGAACTCCAATAGCAATGACCTCCGGCAGGATCAACCGGAATGCTCCCGAACCATAGTGGTCCGGGGGGCTTGGCGAGTTCCACCAATGATGGTGGCACCAAATCGTCTAAATTGCGTATTCGAGGTGTACGTGGTCGACGACATCCGACCGGATGTCGCCGAACCACCAAGGCTCATATCAGATTCAGTCTTGACGGCGGACCGCAGGGGCTGAATCCTCATACGTGGGTGGACGCACCCCGACTGGGGTGTGTCCGAGGCACCCCGTCGCCCGGGGCGCCCTTCACATTATGTACGAATACCCGGTCAATATAAAAGGCCTACGAATCGGATGGCCTCTGAGACGACTTCTCACCGATAAACGTTCAATAACAATAGGAGTACGTATCACACAGTGTCGGCTCGGTCTTCTATTCTATTTATTCTTGTTCGCGCACGCGCGGAGACCTTCACACTGTGGTGAATTTCTTCGAACCCTAGATTAATTACCGTTGGCAGTCACCACTAGAACCATGGTTGGCAACAACAACCACACGAGACGTACGCTCCTGAAGACGACCACTGGTGCCCTCGTCGGCGCTGGAACGACGGGACTCGCCTCAGCAGCCCCGACTGACAAGGTCGAGGTGAACGTCGGCTTCAGCGGTGCCCGCGCGAAGTCGACGGTACGCGGACAGGCTGACGAAGTGGTTCGTGAGTTCGGATTCGACGCGATGACTATCCGCGTCCCGAAGAAGGCGCTGAAGGGACTCGAGAAGAACCCGAACGTCCGCTACGTCGAGGAGAACGGCGAGATGCACGCCATCGCGCAAACCGAGCCGTGGGGTGTCGAACGCGTCGACGCCGACGTGGCACACGCGAACGGCGAAACGGGCGATGGCGCTGACATCGCCATCATCGACACGGGAATCGACTCTGACCATCCCGACCTGCAAGCGAACCTGGGCGAGGGACACGCCGTTACTGGGTGTGGCGACGGCGGGTTCACGTGCTACTTCTACGGCAACAGCAACGACTGCTACGAGCCGTGGGACGACGACAACGACCACGGCACCCACTGTGCGGGAATCGCCAACGCGGTCAACAACTCACAAGACGTAGTCGGTGTCTCGACGGAAGCGACACTCCACGCGGTGAAAGTACTGGACTGTGCGGGGTCGGGGTCGTACTCTGATATCGCGGCAGGAATCGAGTACGTCGCCGACCAGGGCTGGGACGTGGCCAGCATGAGCCTCGGTGGGTCGAGTTCGCAGATGGTGAAGGACGCGTGCGTGTACGCGGCCGACCGTGACGTGCTCCTCGTCGCCGCGGCCGGGAACGACGGTGCGTGTACCGACTGTGTCGGCTACCCGGCAGCGTATCCCGAAGTCATCGCGGTCTCGTCGACCAACCAGAACGACGAACTCTCCAGTTTCTCCAGTCAGGGGCCGGAGGTCGAAATCGCCGCGCCCGGGTCGAACATCACGTCCACGGTCCCCAGCGGCACCGCCTCGTTCTCGGGTACCTCGATGGCGTGCCCGCACGTCGCGGGCGCGGGCGCGCAGTTGATGTCGAACGGTGCGAGTGCGAGTTCGGCACGGAGTACGCTCGGCTCGACGGCTGAAGACATCGGTCTCGCCGAGAACGAGTCCGGGAACGGCTTGCTCGACGTGGCGGCTGCACTCGGTCTCGATTCGAGCGACGATACCTGAACTGCAGTGAAAAACTAGATTCTTTTGTACCGATATCCGGCAAGTGGAACAGATTGCCGCTATTGCATGGGACAGTCGTGTTAAGCCGACTCGTGAGGGGGGTCAACAAAGTTCATTTCTAGAGCCGATGCTCAGAACCATTAGACATAACCGTTTAAAACTGCCAGAGAAGCCCCAAAACACCTGAATTGTCCTCCAGAGACTCAACCGACGAAACAACTAAATATCCATTGCAAATCACCAAGGATGGATGTCAAACAACGACAGGCAATCGTCACGACGTAACATTCTCAAGGCAACCTCGGGCGCTCTCGTGGGCATGGGAGTCATCGGTCTCGGTGCAGCCAAACCGGGCGACAAAGTAGAGGTAAACGTCGGCTTCGAAGGTGGCGCTGGGCGCAACGCCACGTTGACAGCAGCCGACGACGTCGTCCGCGAATTCAACTTCGACGCGGCGACCATTCAGCTGCCGATGAAGGCGGCCGAAGCGCTCGCACGGAACCCGAACGTCCGCTACGTCGAAGAGAACGGCACGATGTACGCCCTCGCAGAGACTGAGCCGTGGGGCATCGACCGGACCGACGCCGACGTGGCACACGCGAACGGCGAGACGGGCAGTGGCGCAGACATCGCGATTCTCGACACTGGTATCGACTCGGACCACCCCGACCTGCAGGCGAACATCGGCTCGGGCACCTCGTTCGTCGCGTGTTCCACGAAGGGTGGCTGCCGCTACGGCGCGAAGCCGGCGGACAACACCTGCTACGAATCGTGGGACGACGACAACAATCACGGGACGCACTGTGCGGGTATCGCCAACGCGGTCAACAACACTGAAGGCGTCATCGGCGTCTCCACCCAGGCGACGCTCCACGCCGTGAAGGTCCTCGACAAGTGTGGTTCTGGCTCGTTCTCCGACATCGCGGCCGGTGTCGAGTACGTCGGTGACCAGGGCTGGGACGTGGCCAGCATGAGCCTCGGTGCGTCCTCGGGCTCGCAGGCACTTCGTGACGCCTGCCAGTACGCCGTGAACCAGGGCGTCTTCCTCGTCGGCGCGGCCGGGAACTCCGGTCCGTGTACTGACTGTGTCGGCTACCCGGCAGCGTACCCCGAAGTCATGGCCGTCTCCTCGACGAACGACTCGGACGGACTCTCCTCGTTCTCCAGTCAGGGACCGGAAGTCGACATCGCCGCACCGGGGACGGACATCTACTCGTCCGTCGCTTCGAATGGCGACTACGACACGTACTCTGGCACGTCGATGGCGACGCCGCACGTCGCCGGTGCCGCAGGGCTGCTGATGGCCAACGGCTACACGAACACTGAAGCGCGTGACCAGCTGGCCTCGACTGCCGAGGACATCGGTCTCGCGGCGAACGAATCCGGTGCCGGCCTCCTCGACGTGGCCGCCTCGCTCGGTCTCGACTCGTCGGACAACTAAAAAACGGTCGCGGATGCGGTTTTTTCAGGCGTCCCGGCGCGCGCGCCACTCACGAGCCAACATCCCGTAGTAGTGGATGTCGTGGTGCTCGCCGTGTGCGTACCGCGCTTCGCGGTGGACCCCCTCGTGTGTGAATCCGAGCTTTTCGAGGAGCGTCTGTGACGGGTCGTTGAAGTCGAACGCGTAGGCACCGATCTTGTGGAGACCCAGTTGGTCGAAGCCGTAGTCGAACAGGAGTTCACAGGCGGCCGTCGCGTAGCCCTTGCCCTGTTCGGCGGGAACGATGTGGATGCCTGCGTCGGCCGTGTCGTTCGGGCGCTGGATGCGCTTCAGCGTGACCATCCCGACGTACTCCCCGTCACGACAGACGAGGAGTGCAACGGTGCCGTCGGCGCGGAGCCAGTCGAGAAAGCCCTCGGTGTCTTCGCGGTCGAACGGTTCGGCCGGGCCGCCAGACAGCACTCTGACTTCGGGGTCGTTACGCATCCGCTGGAGGTCGTCGAGGTCTTCGTCCTCGACGGGGCGGAGTTCGACACGGTCGTCTTGGAGGAACACGGGACCGGGCATGACTCAGTTCTCGTACTCGGCGCGCAGTTCGTCGATGAGTTGTCGGGCCGCCTGTCGGACCGCCTCGTCGCTGGACTGGGTCGGTTCCCAGCCGAGCGCGGAGAGCTTCTCGATGGAGAGGCGCATCTTCGGCACGTCGCCGGTCCAGCCGCGGTCGCCGCCGGTGTACTCGTACTCGGGGTCGACGCCGAGTTCGTTGGCGACGATGTCGGCGATGGTGTTGACCGAGGTCGTGGTTCGCGTCCCGAGATTGTACACGTTGAAGTCCTTCTCGGCGGTCTCGACGACGTGGCACATCGCGTCGATGCACTCCTCGACGTGGAGGTAGGACTTCTCCTGTAGACCGTTGCCGAGGATGGTCAGGGTCTCGGGGTCGTCGAGCAGTTTCTCGATGAAGTCCGGGACGACGTTGCCGCGCTGGTTCGGCCCGACGATGTTGGCGAAGCGGTACACCCACGTCTGAACACCGTAGGAGTGGGCGTAGGTGGAGAGAATTCCCTCGTCGGCGAGCTTGCTCGCGCCGTAGATGCTGATGGGTTCGAGCGGCGCGTAGTCCTCGGGCGTCGGCATCGGGGCCTCGCCGTAGACAGTCGAAGAGGAGGTAAAGGCCAGTTTGTCACAGCCGACTTCGTCCATCCGTTCGAGGACGTTGTACGTCATCGCGCCGTTCTCCTCGAACAGCTTCCGGTCGTCGTCGTAGTTCGTGTCGGTGTAGGCCGCGAAGTGGAAGACGATGTCCGTGTCTTCGGTGACGACGCGAGCCACGTCCTCGGGGTCGCACATGTCCGCTTTCTCGAACTCGACGCCGTCGGGGACGCGCTCGCGTGTCCCTTTCGAGAGGTCGTCCGCGACGAGCACGTCGTTGTCGTCGGAGAGATGGGCGGCGAGGTGCGAACCGACGAGACCGGCACCGCCGGTCACGAGAATCCGCTTGTCGGTGAGTTCCATAGTTTGGGGTCCACAGGCGGCGACCAAGTGCGTTCTGGTGTCTACGGCAACCGTGCAGAGACGAGCGAGACACCCGGTGCTCGCCGAAGGTCGGACCGTTCGAGGGCTTCGAAACCGGCATCGATGAGCCAGTCCGCGACCGTCTCGTACGGGTACACCCGCCCACCGAGAAGCACGCGATAATTCAGGCCGATGAACGCGTTCATCGTTCGGGCGGTCGCGATGGGACCGCTTCCCTCGAACTGTTCCATGACGGCGATACGCCCACCGGGGGCGAGCGCGTCGGCGACCCGGTCGAACAACTGTCGGTTCTCCGCCGGGTCGAACCCGTGGACAACGTTGAACACCAGTGCGAGGTCGTACCCGTCGCCGGCGGCAGTCGCGTCGCCTGCGAGGTCGTCCGACAGGATGTCGGCCCCGCGCGTCTCGACTCTGTCACTGAGACCGGCCGCCGCGACGTTTTCCCGGGCAACCGCAAGCGCGGCCGGGTCGTCGACGATAGTCGCCGTCGTGGTCGAGTTCTGCTCACAGAATCCGATGGTGTACCGACCGTGGCCCCCACCCACGTCGAGAAGTCGGTCGACACCGGTCGTATCGACAGTGTCGAGGACGGACGGGAGTCCGAGGCGGGCGGTCGCTTCGAATCCGCGCTGAGCGACCGGCCAGCGGTCCTCACGCTCGCCGAGCCACTCGTAGATGGTCTGCTCCGGTTCGCCGGTCCGGAGCACGTCGGCGGCGGTGTCGTCCCAGAACGGGAAGACGACCCGGTCCCAGAAGCGGAACCAGTCGATGAGCCGGACCTCGCCGACGAGCCATCGTTCACTCAGCCCGGAGAGCGAGAGCGTCTCGCCGTCGTAGTCGAGGTAGCCGGTTTTGACGAGGAAGTCACAGAGGAGTGCCAGCGAGTCGGCGTGACAGTCGAGTCGGTCGGTGAGTTCCCCGGGCCTCGCCGGCGACCGTTCGAGTTCTTCGAACACGCCGAGGTCGCCCGCCAGCGCAACCGACTTCAGCGTCCCCGCACCGAGCAGGTCGTAGATGGCTCCGGGTGCCCGGTTCGCGCGGAGGATGTACAGTCGTTCCAGCAGGTTGGGGACGTGTGGCATCGAGTCGAATTCGCGGAGAAGCGCCAAGAAAGTGGTGCAGAAGCGAAACCCCCTAACCCCTCTACTGGCAAGGCTCTCGCATGCAAGGCGAACCCGAGGTCGCCGTCTGCCGGCTGGCACACCGGCCGGGGCGTGACGACCGGATGACGACCCACGTCGGCCTGACGGCGCGGGCGCTCGGCGCGGACCGGGTCGTGTACCCGGACAACGCCGGACAGTCCGAGGAGACCGTGATGGACATCACGGGCCGGTTCGGCGGCCCGTTCACCGTCGACCTCGTCGAATCGACCAGCCGCGTCGTCACCGAGTGGAACGGCAAGATAGTCCACCTCACGATGTACGGCGAACGCGTGCAGGACGTTGAAGAAGAGATTCGTGCGGCGTGGCAGGGCACCGACGACGATGCCGATGACAACGATGACGAAACCAGCGAAGCCGACACCGACGGCCAGCCCCTCCTCGTCGTCGTCGGCTCCGAGAAGGTCTCGTTCGACATCTACGAAAAAGCCGACTGGAACGTCGGCGTGACGAACCAGCCACACTCCGAGGTGGCCGGCCTCGCCGTCTTCCTCGACCGCCTGTTCGACGGCCGCGAACTCGACCGCGAGTGGGAAGACGCGCAGAACCGCGTCATCCCGATGGCGACCGGGAAGAAGGTCGTTCCCGCGGACGAGGAGTAAGACGCAACTGGCGGCGACAGGGTTCTCGACGAACACTCTGGCGCGCGCTGGCGAGCGTGTCGAGCGAGAGTGAGACCGCGAGTCGTAGCCGCGCGAGGGATGAGTACTGGACCGGAGTGGAGCGATAGCGAAACGGAGGGAAGCACGCAATCGGTTGGGGAGGGTGTGGCTGCGTTGCGGGGCGGTGCGGTCATGTACCGTCGTGATTCGGGAACTTCTTCTCGAACCTGACAGTGCCGACGATGACAGCAAAAACGGTGGTACTACCAGTGAGAGCAGTGACTCGGAGAACCACGAGTGACAAGACTTAATGGCGATACGGCCCCCACATCGACGTAATGGCTTTTGAGGGACTGCTCGAAGACCCCGTCATCCAAAAATATCTCCACGAACTGGTCGGTCCGAAGGGCATGCCTGTGGCTGCTGCCCCACCGGACGGCGAGGTCACGGACGAAGAACTCGCCGAGGAGCTGGACCTCGAACTCAACGACGTGCGCCGGGCGCTGTTCATCCTGTACGAGAACGACCTGGCGACGTACCGCCGACTTCGTGACGAGGACTCCGGCTGGCTCACCTACCTCTGGACGTTCCAGTACGAGAACATCCCGGAGAACCTGGAAGAAGAGATGTATCGCCTGCTCGACGCGCTCGACGAGCGCAACGGCTACGAACGAGACCACGAGTTCTACCTCTGTGAGGTCTGTTCCATCCGTTTCGAGTTCGGCGAAGCGATGGACTTCGGCTTCGAGTGCCCCGAGTGTGGGTCGCCGCTCGAGTCGATGGACAACCAGCGTCTCGTGCAGGCGATGGAGGACCGAATCGCCGCCCTGCGCGACGAACTGAACGTGGACACAACACCGGGACACAGCGCGTAATGGTCGTCCTCGCAACCAAAGTGTACGTCACTGGTGACGCTCACGACCGCGCCATGGACGGACTTCGTTCGCTCGTCGACAACGCGGTCGGCGACCTCGACGTCGACGTGGAGGTCGGCTTACGGACAGACAACTTCCCGAGCGTGACGCTCTCCGGCCCCGACGAGGTCGTGGCGCGGAACGTCCTGCGCGAGGAGTGGGGCGAAATCGTCCCGCAACTCGAAGACGGCGAGACGTACGTCGGCACACTCGAATCGTGGAGCGACGAGGGCTTCGTCCTCGACGCCGGACAGGAGGTCCGCATCCCCGCGAGCGAACTCGGCCTCGGTCCGGGTTCCCCGGAACAGATTCGCGACCGCTTCGGGCTGGTCCAGCACCTGCCCATGAAGTTCGTCTACGGCGACACGCCGCGACTCGCCGACGAAGAGCGCGACCGCCTGTTCGAGTGGCAGCGAGGCGACGGCCGCGTCAACGTCAACAGTGCGACCCGCGGCGAGGTCCGCGCGACGGTCAACCGGGCCGGTCACGCCCGCGACATCGTCACCGTCGAGCGACTCGGACTCCTCGAACAGTCCATCATCTGCCCCGAAGACACCGACCCGCCGGGGCTGCTCTCCAGCATCGGCGGCTACCTCCCAGCCGAACTGAAGTGCGTCGTCCCGTAGGCCCATGAATCGACGACTGCTTCTCGGCGCGGCACTGGTCGTCTTGCTGGCTGCGAGCGCCGGCTGTACTGGGCTGTTCGGTGGCGGCGTCTCCGACGAGCGCCTCGACCAAGAGGCGGACTACGACTGGGACGAGGTACCGAGTTGGGAGACGACGAACGGAACCGACGGCGCGCCCGCACAGCCGAGACCGGTCAATTCGTCGGACACGACCGACGTGTACGTCAACGTCACCGGCGAGTCCTACCACGCTGTGTACCACCTCGACAACTACTCGGAGGAGGACTTCGAGATGTGGGTTCGCGGCATCAGCAACGAAGACCCGCTCGACATCTGGGCGCTTCGCTTTCGCTACCCGAACGGGACCGTCGTGAACGGCTCCGAGTTGAACGTCTACGAGACGAACTACCGGACGCACGTCGAACTTCCCAAGAGCGCGAACGGGACGACCAACGGAACCATCGCGTTCAGTGCCTCGGCCGAGCCCAAGAGTTTCTATCTGCCGAACTACATGGAGGGCTCGTACGAGGTCGTCCTCCCGAAAGGGATGCGCACCGACTTCTTCCTCTTCGGTCGCATCTCACCGGGGGCGAGTCAGTCGCCGACCATCGAAGACGGGCGAGTCCACATCCAGTGGGACGAACTCGACAGCACCATTTCGGTCAAGTACTACCTCCAGCGTGACTTCTACCTGTTCATCGGTGCAGTCGGTGTCCTCGGGTTGGCCACCATTGTCGGGCTGGCGTACTACCGGTATCGCATTCAGGAACTCACCTCGCTCCGGGAGGACCTCGGGACGACCATCGATGTCGACGACGGCGACGACCGATAACGGGTAGTCTTTCGCCGCCTGGCTGTCGCTTTTTACCACGCACCACCAACGTGTAGCCATGCAGGTAGCCGTCGTGACCGTCGGAGACGAACTCCTCAGTGGCGACACAGAGAACACGAACGCGACGTGGCTCTGTCGTCAGTTGACCGAGCGTGGCGTCAGCGTCGAGCGCGTGTTCACGATTCCGGACGACGTGAGCGTCATCGCCGAACTCGTCAACGAGAGCCACGCCGCGTTCGACGCAGTCCTCGTGACCGGTGGCCTCGGCCCCACGCACGACGACGTGACGATGGCGGGCGTCGCCGCCGCCTTCGGGCGAGACCTCGAACGAAACGAGGAAGCAGAGGCCTGGCTCACCAACCACGGGGGGTACTCGGCCGAGGACCTCTCGGAGGGGACGACACACCTGCCAGCCGAGGCTCGCGTCCTCCACAACGACGAGGGCGTCGCCCCGGGCTGTGTCGTCGAGTCGGTGTACGTCTTCCCGGGCGTCCCGACCGAGATGAAGGCGATGTTCGAGGGCGTCGCCGAGGAGTTCGCCGGAACGGTCCAGCACGTCGAGACGGTTACTGTCGCAGAACCGGAGTCGGCACTGGTCGGACGACTGTCGGACTTGCGCGAGACCTTCGACGTGACAGTCGGCAGCTACCCCGGCGAGAACGTCCGCATCAAACTCTCGGGCGAAGACGCTGAGGAAGTCGACGCCGCAGCCGCGTGGCTCCGCGAGCGTGTCGACGTGGCGATGGACTGACCGGGAGCCAGCGAAAAGTCAGTTGTACGGCGAACTCAGCCTGCGCGCTGGAAGACTCGTTCTTTGAGTAGTTTCCCGAACGCCTGGAGACGCTCACGTGGCGAGCGGTCGACCAGTCCGAGTTGTTCTGCGACACGCAGCGCGTCTTCGTAGCGCCACGCCTCCACGATTCGACCGTCTTCGATACGGAAGCGGTACACGACCGGTGCGGTGAATCGGTTGTTCGTCGCGGGGAACGTCCCGTACCCCGGTATCGGGAGGGTGCCGGTGTGTCGACCACGAACCGTACACTGTGCGACGACCTGGTCGCCGTCAGTCAGCAGCGACTCGACGGTCGCATCGCACTCTGAGAATATCTCGTGCTGTCGGTTCACGTGTCGTTCGAGCGCGTTGCGCCCTTTGACCATCGTCCCCCAGTGCGAGAGGTGTAACACGGCATCCGGTGCGAACACGTCTGGGATGGCGTCGACGGTGCCCCCGCCGAAGACGTCCTCGATGGCGCGACGGGCCAGAATTCGGTTCGCCACTGTCTCTGAGCGGTCGCCGACGCGTAGCTCGGAACTCATGCGGACGGTACGCGACCGGCAAGGATAGCGGTTCCGTCGGGTCAGTTCGTGTAGATGTGGTACAGCCAGCCGACGGTGATGAGGAGACTTGCGACCAGCACGACCCAGCCCGTGCCCTCGAACGGCAGCGGGGAGACGGATTCTGCGAGTACGACGTTCATATCGGGGCGGTTCCGTCCGCGGTGGCTTAAACGTTCACATCCGCGCGGACCGACGGCCGTTCGTGGCTGTCGATGGCCGGAAACGCGCCCTTTTTCCACGCGAGGGGGGAAGCACGAGTATGCGAATCGGGGTCGTCGTCAATCCCATCGCCGGCATGGGCGGCAGGGTCGGCCTGAAGGGCACCGACGGGAAGGTAGAACAGGCCCGCGAGCGTGGTGCAGAGCCACGCGCACCGGAGCGTGCGACCGACGCACTCACCGCGCTGGCGGCCCACGCGAGTGACCTGACTGTCTACACGCCACGCGGTGCGATGGGTGAAGACGAGGCTCGCGTCGCCGAACTCGACCCCGTCGTCGTCGACGTGCCGGCCACGTCGTCCGACCAAGCCGCGACGGAGACGAGCGCAGCAGACACCCGAGCAGCGGTCACCGCCTTCCTCGACCACGACATCGACCTCGTGCTGTTCGTCGGTGGTGACGGCACCGCCGTCGACGTGGCCGAAGCACTGGAAGCAGCCGACAGCGAGGTCCCGATGCTCGGTGTGCCCGCCGGCGTGAAAATCTACTCGTCCGTGTTCGGCGTGACGCCACGCGACGCGGGCCGGATCGCAGCCACTTTCGACCGAGTCGAAGAACGTGAGGTCAACGACATCGACGAGGACGCCTACCGCAGTGGCGAGGTCCACACTGAGTTGAAAGCCGTCGTCCGGGTCCCCGTCGCCGACGGCGTCCAGTCTTCGAAGCAGGTCGGTGGTGGTACCGTCGAGTCACTGGCCGAGGGCTTCGCCGACGATGTGGACCCCGAGACGACCTACGTCCTCGGCCCGGGCAGCACGGTCGGTGCCATCAAACGCGCGCTCGGCTTCGAACCATCGCCGCTCGGCGTCGACGTGTGGCGCGACGGTGAGGTCCTCGTCTCGGACGGGACCGAAGCCGAGATTCTGGCCGAACTCGGCGACCGGAACGAAATCGTCGTCTCGCCCATCGGCGGCCAGGGCTTCGTCTTCGGCCGGGGCAACCACCAGATTTCGCCCGACGTCATCCGCCAGTCGACCGTGACGGTCGTCGCCTCTCGGAGCAAACTCGACGACATCGGCGTGTTGCGCGTCGACACCGACGACTCCGAGGTTGACGACTCGCTCCGCGGCTGGCAGAAGGTCCGCGTCGGCCGATACGAGCACCGACTGCTGAAGGTCGTGTAGGTCGACCGCCAGTCGGCAACTGTTGCCAACAACCTAATCTATTAAATTTGCGTATTACCCAGTACGGCAGAATATAAGGAACACACAGTCAGATATAAGGTCTTGCTCTGGCTACGTCGGGGCATGGAGACACGTAAGGTGCAACGTCTTGGGCCGTCCACGCTGGCGATGACGCTTCCCGCCGAGTGGGCGAAGGAACACAACGTCGAGAAGGGCGACGAGGTGTCGCTGCGACTCGGCGGTAAAGGCACCCTGACGGTCATGTCGGAGTCGGCGAGTGCGGAAGAGTCAGAGGCGATTATCCACGCCGACAATTTAGACGCCGACGCAGTCGAGCGCGCTATCGTCGCACAGTACGTCCTCGGACGACGCGTCATCCGCGTCGAACACGCAGACGGAACACTCCCCTCGGACCACATCAACGCAGTCTACCGGGCAGAGACACAACTGATGGGCCTCGGCGTCATCGAAGAGACGCCCGAGAGCATCGCGATTCGCTGTTCGGTCGACCCCGAGGACTTCACGCTCGACAATCTGCTGGAGCGTCTCGAATCGACGGGCAGCACGATGCGTGGCGAGGCCATCAAGGCACTCGCCCACGGCAACCCCGACCTCGCCCAGCGAGCCCTGAACCGCGAGCGACAGGCGAACAAGATCTTCGTCCTGATGCTGCGACTCATCTTCACTGCCTACCAGAACCCGAACCTCGCACGCGCTGTCGGGCTGGACTCGGGCTTCCCGCTCATCGGCTACCGCTCCATCGCGAAGAACCTCGAACTCACCGCGGACAACGCCGAGGACATCGCGGAAATCGTCCTCGAAGCCGAGGGCCACTCGCTCGCCGTCGACTCCGGGACGATGCGACGCATCCGCGAGTTCACGGAGCAAGTCGACGAAATCACACAACTCGCCGTCGAATCCGCGGTCACCCGCGACTACGACAAGACCATCGAGGTCCGCGCGCTGTTCCACGAGATCGGCGACCGCGAGAAGGAGATTCTGAACGACCTCCCCGAGATGGACAACGAGGACCTGCTGCAGGTCCGCGAACTGCTCGTCAGCCTCCAGCAGACCGCCCAGTACGCGATGCGGAACGCCGAAATCGCGGTCAACCTCGCGCTGAACGAGGAGTCCGAACACACGACCATCAACTGAGTCGGGCTGGCGGTCTACGCTGTTTTTCTGTGTGATTTGGTCGAGCGTTCGTCTACGACTCAGTCCGCACCCACCTCTGGACGGCTGTCAGTCTGTGCCTTGTCGACGCTCGCAGACCGATTTTCGCCGGACTCCTCGGTTCGCGCGGACTCGCCGGCGTCGTCGCCGCACTTCTCGGCGAGCAGTGGACTCCGACTGGTCAGTTCGCAGTCGAACGCGGGATGTTCGACGAAGTGCCAGACGAGTGCGTGTCGGCGCGAACCAGTGATGCCCGTCTTCCCGACGGTCTCCGCACCGATTTCGTCGGGGAGACGGTCGTACAGACGGCGGACGTGCTCGAAGCGTTCGAACACCTTCGAGTTGCCCGTAGAATCGGCCATGCGTCGGGTCACCTCGTACGAGCCGTCCTCGCGATAGACCCCCGCAGTTCGAAGGAACTCGCGGCGCTCGGTGAGCGCGTCGGCCAACTGGTCACGTAGCTCGACGGCTGTCCGTCTATCCAGTGTGTGTGCACTGCCGTCCAGTCGGACGACTATCGACTCGCCATTAGCGGTCGCGGTACTCTCGTCACCGTCGGAAAACTCGATCAGGAGACTGGGTACTCCGTGTCATACGAGTCGAGATTTTCAGACCTCCCCCATAAAGCTACCGGGGTGACAGGTCGACGCCCCGAAGCAGCGGTTCGGCGCGGTCCGCGTCGTGCGGCGGCCAGCCGGGGGTGACCTCAGTCCGCAGACGCAGACACCTCCGACTCTGTCGTGCTCGTCGCGTTGCGTTCCTCGGCCTCGGACCGCTTTGCGACGGTCAGTGGGCTCCGACTGGTTATCTCGCAGTCGAAGGTTGGATGCTCGGCGAAGTGACGAACGAGCATGTGCCGGCGCGAGCCGGTGATGCCCGTCCGGCCGACCGCGTCGGCCCCGAACTCGTCGGGCAAGCGGTCGTACAGCCGACGCACGGCGTCGAAGCTGTCGAACACCTTCGCGTTGCCCGCGGAATCAGCCCCGCGGCGCGTCACTTCGTAGGAGCCGTCCTCGCGGTAGACCCCGGCAGTTCGGAAGAACTCACGTCGCTCGACGAGGGCGTCACCGATCTGCTCTTGTAGGGCGACGGCCTCGCGTCTGCTCAGGGTTCGTGCTGAATCACCGAAAGAGACGATTATCGATTCACAGTCCGCGGTGACGGAAATCTCATCACCGTCGGAGAACTCGACCAGGAGACTGGGTACTCCGGTTCATGTCTCACTGTGTGTCAGCGCGCCAGTTAAGGCTATCGCCGGCGACACCTATCGCCAGTAACCCATCGTCGGTCGTAGTCGTTCCCTCGTCGCCGCTGTCGTCGCCGGTTCCGCTCGCAGTCGTGGTCGTCGGGCCTGTGGCCGTGTTCGACCCATCCGTCGCGGTGCCAGCGTCATCGGTACCGGCGTCGGCGCTGTCGTCGGTACCCGCACTGGCTCCGTCGTCGCCAGCGCCATCGTCACCGGCAGCGGTAGTCGTCTCAGACTCGTTCGCCCCGCCGGACCGAGGCTGGTCCTTCGTGCCGAAGATGTCGGTTTCGATGGTCTCTTCGTAGGTGAAACGGTCCATCGGGACCGAGAACGACGTGCCGGCGACGTCGACCTTCGCGTCGAAGTTGATTCGAACCTGCGTTACCTGGTTGTTCTGGATGTGGGACGCCCACCAGTCGTCGAGTTTGTCGTTGTCGACGGTGGTGACGGTCCGGACCTGCGTGACCGCGCCCGAGGCGAGGACGTGCTCTTTCGTGTTCGTCCCCTGCCCGACCGACACGTCGTTCATCGTGATGTCGTAGCCGATTTCGGAGATGGGAATCGGGTACGGCTTCGGGTTGTACACGTAGAAGTCGAGGACGATGGGCGTCTCCTCGGCGGTGACGTTCCCCCACTGCGCGCCCGTCTCGTTGACGTACAGTACCGGGTCGGAGACGAACGCTCGGTTGGCGTTCACCTCGCGAGTCTCCGTCGAGTTGAACGACGAGAGCATGTCGGTCTGGACGTTCTGGGTCTGCGTGACGGGGAACGACTGGTCGATGAGCCCGGAGTCGAGCGACGCGTCGATACGGACGGTCGTCTGCTCGTCGTTCCGGACGTGGGTGACCCACCACTTCGGGATACGGTCATTTTGGAGGTTGGTTCGCATCGTCACCGTCGACTGTCCGGGCGGCGTGTCGATGCGCTCTTTCGTCCCGTTCGCCATCGCGACGCCGTTCATCGTGACCTCGTACTCTGCCGATGCGTCGAGAAACTTCGAGCCGATGGGGTTCGGGTTCGAGACGTTGAGGTCGGAGACGATGACCGTCGTCGTGTTGTTCGCACCGTCGAAGCGGTTCTCGACGCCCGAGACAGACGGGAGCCCCACGCCGAGAACCGAGACGACCAGCACGAGTGCGACCACCAGCGAGAGGAGCCCCACACCGAATATCCGGCGCTTGCTGCCGAACAGCGCTGTACGTACGTCGAGTCCATCGTCGTCACCACCCGACACTCCCGAGCCGTCGGTGCCTGCTGTCATTCGGTTGCCCCCAGGATGTTCAACACTAAAAGAGGTGATGCAAACTGTATTGGTATCATGACTTTCATCGGGGTCGACCCGCCTCGGCGGCCAGTCTCGTCGCCGTATTCTTCGCCGTCGCACTCACCGGGCCGGACAGTGAGAACTAAGGCCCTTCCCCGGAAAACGTCGGGCATGACTGCCACACCCACCGACGCCTCGGACAAGGGAATCGGCCTCGGCCTCGTCTTCGCGGCCGCGACCCTACTGAGCGCTGCCGGGATGGTCACGTTCGGCATCGAAGCACTCTCTGCGAGCGGCTCCAGTGCGCAGCAGGCAGGCGCGTTCGCGTTCGCTGCAGCGTGCGTCTTCGCCATGCTCTCGGTCTTCGCCATTCAGTGGTTCGAGATCTGAGCTAGCCGTACCTGTGAGCAAAAATCGTTATTAGCGTGAATCACGTATATTGGGCTAGACGATGAGCGATTACTCCGAAGAGGAGGTCCGAATACTCGCGTACCTCCGTGACAGCGTTTCGAAGGGGGAGCAGTACTTCCGCGCGAAGAATATCGCGGCTGCGCTCGACCTCTCCTCGAAACAGGTCGGCTCCCGACTCCCACGCCTCGCCGAGAAGTCAGAGGACGTGGACATCGAGAAGTGGGGCCGCTCTCGGTCGACCACTTGGAAGGTCACGCTCAGCTAATCTCCGACCGCTTCCACGACGTTTTTACCGATATAGCCACCAGATTGTACAATGACAGTCCGGGTAGAGCGGACGTTCGAGTTCCCGGTGCGTCCCGAGCGCGTCTGGGAGTTCATCGCAGACCCAGAGCTTCGCGCACGATCTATCAGCGTCGTCTCTCGGTTCGAACTCGACGACGAGACTGGGAAGCGCGCGACGTGGTACGTCGAACTACCGATTCCGTTGCTCAACAAGACCGTTCCGGTCCAGACGCGCGACGTAGAGCGCCGCGAACCAGAGTTCGTGAAGTTCACGGGTCGCTCGCGCGTGATGAAAGTGACCGGTGAACACGAGATAGTCCCGACCGAGGAGGGCTGTCGACTGACGAATCTCTTCGTCGTCGACGGCAAGCTACCCGGTGTCGAACGCTACTTCAAGCGCCACCTCGACGAGGAACTGGACAACCTCGAAGCAGCGATGCGCGAGTACCTCGACCTGCCAGCATGAAACTCGCCCTCGCCCAACTTTCGGTCGGAGCAGCCGACGTGCGGGGCAACGTCGAACGCGCCGAGTCAGCCATCACGACGGCCGCAGCACGCGGCGCGGACCTCGTGGCACTGCCGGAACTGTTCGACGTGGGCTACTTCGCGTTCGACTCGTACGCTCGCTTCGCCCAGGGTCTCGGCGGTGACCGACTCGCACGGCTCGCCGAGGTCGCAGCGGACCACGACGTGGCGCTGCTCGCGGGCAGTGTCGTCGAAGACCTCGCAGCGACCGCCGCCGAGACCGACGTTCCCACGCCCGCCGACGAAGGGCTGGCGAACACGGCCGTCCTGTTCGACGCCGACGGCCGCCGCCAGCTCGTCTACCGGAAACACCACCTGTTCGGCTACGGCTCGACCGAGACCGAACTGCTCACGCCGGGCGAGGGCGTCCCCGTCACCGAGCTCGGTGGGTTCACCGTGGGCGTGACGACCTGTTACGACCTGCGCTTTCCAGAACTCTACCGCGACCTGCAAGCGCAGGGTGCGGACATGGTGCTCGTCCCGTCCGCGTGGCCCTATCCCCGCGTCGAACACTGGCAGACGCTCCCACGCGCCCGCGCCATCGAGAACCTCTCGTACGTCGCGACCATCAACGCCAGCGCCGACTTCGACGACGCGACGCTCGTCGGCCGCTCCACCGTGTTCGACCCGTGGGGAACCCCGGTCGCCACGACCGACGACCAGCCGGACCTCGTCGTCGCCGAAGCCGACCCCGACGAAGTCGCCCGCGTGCGCGACGAGTTCCCGGCACTCGGTGACCGGCGAACGTAGCGAGTACGAAGCCACGGGGTTTATACGACAGGCCGCCCAAGCGTCTGATGCCGGTAAGACGCTTTTCACGTCGACCCCGGCAATCAACGCCCGTCGCACCCACGCCCGCGCCCACAGGCCGATTCGCGGGGCTACCTAGGAGCCTAGCGCGACTCGGCCACATCTCGCCTCTACCACTGCACGAGTGGAGACGCGCACGGTGGCGCACGGCGTCTCGCTTCTACCGATGTCTTCTGTACCAAGAACGAGCGACAGCTCAGTGTCGACGACGGTAGAGGTCTCGTTGCGCGTCGATGGCGCGCCGATGGACGGCCTGGAGTGCTCTCGCTTGCGCTGCGGCGCTGGTGTCGCCACCGTCGACGCCGTGGCCGTCGTACTGTCCCGACGTTCGAGCCGAGGGTTCGTCGCCCGCGCGATCGAACCGACTCGTCAGTCGTGACAGTAGTTCAGTAACCATGACAATGTTTTGCACGACCGGGTACAAAACCTGTTCCGGATACTGACGGTGTCGCCACCGTAACCCAGAATCCCTGAAAAAACGGAGGTAGCGGAGTCGTGTTACCGTTCAGTCGTCACCCTGTTCCAGCGAGATTGCTGGTCGAGCACAGCCTGACGGCCGGTTCTCCTCGCTCAATCGTCGCTGGACGTCTTGATGTCCGCAGACAGCCCCTGCGCCATCTCGATGTCCTTCGAGTTGTTGAGCGTCCACGCGGTACGCTCCGTGACGGCTTCGATGACCTCACGGGCCGACGGGTAGCCGTTGCCGGACTTCTTCACACCGCCGAAGGGCAGGTGGACCTCCGCACCGATGCACGGCAGGTTGCCGTACGCGAGACCGATTTCGGCGTTGTCGCGGAAGTAGTTGATCTGGCGGTAGTCCTCGGAGATGATGGCACCGGCGAGGCCGTACGGCGTGTCGTTGTGGATGTCGACGGCGTCCTCGATGTCGCCCGAGTACTTCATGAGGGCGACGTGCGGGCCGAAGCACTCCTCGTTGATGCACCGGAGGTCGGTGTCGTACTCGATTTCGTAGACGAACGGGCCGACCCAGTTGCCGTCTTCGTGGCCCTCCGGAATCTCGTCGGCTTCCAGTTCGAAGCGGTCGACGAGGACGTTCGCGCCCTCCTCACGAGCGAGTTCGTTGTGCTTGCGAATCTTCTCGACGTGGCCCGGCTCGATTGCCGGCCCCATGAACGTGTCTTCCGAGAGCGGGTCGCCGACGGAGACTTCCTTCGCAATTTCGACGTAGCGCTCTTTGAACTCATCGTAGACGTCCTCGTGGACGATGAGGCGCTCGGAGGAGACACAGCGCTGGCCGGTCGTCTTGAAGCTGGACATCACGGCCGAGTGGACGGCGATGTCGAGGTCTGCCTTCTCGGTGATGACGATACCGTTCTTGCCACCCATCTCACACGCGGCGAGCTTGCCGGGCGTGCCGCCGACCTTCGAGGCGACCTCGTGGCCGACCTCGGCGCTCCCCGTAAAGAGGACAGTGTCCGTGCGGTCGTCGTCGACGACCTTCGCACCGACGTCGCCGAAGCCCTGTACCATGTTGAACACGCCGTCCGGGATACCCGAGTCCTCGAATATCTCCGCGACGATCTGTGCGCACCACGGCGTCTGCTCGGCGGGCTTGAACACGACGGTGTTGCCCTCGACCAGTGCGACAGCCATGTGCCAGTACGGGATGGCGACCGGGAAGTTCCACGGCGTGATGCAGCCGATGACGCCGCGAGGCTTGCGCCGCATGTAGGCGTCCTTCGCGGGAATCTCGGACGGGACCACGTCGCCTTTCGGGTGGCGAGCGTCACCGGCAGCCCACTCGACCATGTGGTACGCCTCGATGACGTCGGCACGGCCCTCGGAGATCTCCTTGCCACACTCCTTCGTGACGACCTGGGCCAGTTCCTCGGTCCGCTCTCGCAGCTCGTGGTAGACCTCCCAGAGGTACTCTGCGCGGTCGATGTGCGAGAGTTCTTTCCACTCCTCGAACGCGTCGTCGGCCGCGGCGAGTGCCGCGTCGACGTCGGCTTCCGTCCCGCGCTGGAACTCGCCCAGTGTCTCCCCTGTCGCTGGGTTGACGCTCTCGAAGGTCTCCTCGCTCTCACCGTCAGTCCACTCACCGCCGATGTAGTGCTGGTAGGTGCCGGTAGCCTGCTGGCTCATAACAGGCAAAATTTTCGCCGGGACGGGTCAAAAAGCCTGCTATGTGCCCGACCGACCGCCGTCTTGCTGTCGATTTGCCACTTTCTCTATCTCGCCTTTGACGAGGCCCGCGTCGAAGTCGTGGTCGGGTCGCATGTTGACGAAGTCGAGGAACTCTCTGGCGGCGAGCAGGTCGGTCGCGGGGTAGACGCGCGCCGCCACTGCGACGGTCTCGCGTGCACCGAGCACCGGCGTGAGGACGGCCATCGCGCACGCGAGGTCGTACGCACGTGCGCCGTCGAGTCCCTCCTCACGGACGCTGGTCGCGTCGATGAAGACGATTTCGTCGTCGACGACGAGGACGTTTTCGCCGCGCATGTCGCCGTGGACCAGTTCGTGCTGGTGAAGCTGGAACAGCACGCGAAACAGCGGCTCGGCGAGGGCTCGCGTCTCCACGACCGACAGCTGGTCCAGCGTCCGGAAGTCGGGCAGGTATTCGAGGACGAGGACGCCGAGGTCGCCGACGGCGAACGTCTCGACTGGTTCGGGTGCCCTCAGACCGATGGCGCGCATGCGCGTCGTCGCCGCGAACTCGTGTTCGGCCATGTGTATCGGGGTAGCGAAGTGGTCGAAGAACCCCTCGGTACCGGAGGAGAACGCCCCGAGGTTGCGCCCGGTCGTGAACAGCGTGTGGACGAACGAGTTTTGCGGCGAGACGACCTTCACGAACCAGCGCTCGTCGACGACCATCGGCGTCGAGAGCCAGTTGTCCGCGTCGAGGAACTCGATACGAATGCGGTCGTCGGGACTGCGGCGTGCTAACTCGCGACCGACCTGCTCCAGGTCTTCCCACGGGACGGTTCCACGCACCCAGTTCCGCAACGCCATACTGCGGAGTACGAGGTGTCGGGCAAAGAAAACTCTTGTCGGCGGTCAGTCCTGCCGGTGGAGCGCGACCGACGACCACCGCGAGCACCATCGTGACTACGCTGAATCCGGGTGGGTCGTCGCCCGGGTGGAGCAAGCAGAAATCGAGCAACGGTGCCCCGGTCGGGGGTGGGGTGGCTACAGAAGACTTTATTTCCGTTCTGGGCAAGCATTGCGTATGGACTTCGCGCTCCCCGACGAGCACCGGATGATTCAGGAGGAGGTTCGACGCTTCTGTGACGAGGAGATAGAGCCCATCGCACAGGAGATAGAGAACGAACACCGGTTCCCCGAGGAGGTCTTCGACGAACTCGGAAAGCTCGACGTGATGGGCGTGCCCATCTCCGAAGAGTACGGCGGACTCGGCGGAGACACACTGATGTACGCCGTCGTCGCCGAGGAACTAGGCCGGGTCTCTGGCTCTGTTGCCCTCTCCTACGTCGCCCACACGTCGCTCGCGTCGAAGCCGCTCGAACTGTTCGGCACCGACGAGCAGAAAGAACGCTGGCTCACCCCGCTCGCCTCCGGTGAGTACATGGGCGCGTGGGCGCTGACCGAACCCGGTTCGGGCTCCGACGCCTCCGACATGGACACGACCGCCGTGAAAGACGGCGACGAGTGGGTCCTCAACGGCACGAAGCAGTTCATCACGAACGCGAACGTCGCGGGTAGCGTCCTCGTCAAGGCCGTAACCGCGCCCGGTGAGGGCTACGACGGCATCTCGACGTTCATCGTCGACCCCGAGGAAGACGACGGGTTCGAGGTCACCACGGTCTGGGACAAGATGGGCCTGAACGCCTCGCCGACGTGCGAAATCAAACTCACCGACGTGCGCATCCCCGAGGACCGCCTGCTCGGTGAGGAAGGCGACGGCTGGAAGCAGACGAAGAAGACGCTCGACGGCGGGCGCATCTCCATCGCCGCCATCTCGACCGGACTCGCACAGGGCGCGTACGAGGCCGCCAAGTCGTACTCGAAAGAGCGCGAACAGTTCGGCCAGCCTATCTCGAAGTTCGACGCCATCCGCGACAAGGTCGTCGACATGGAGCGCAAAGTCGAGCGCTCGCGCCTGCTCACCCACAAGTCCGCGTGGGAGTACGACCAGGGCCAGCGCGTCACCAAGTCCTCCGCACTCGCGAAACTCGACGCCTCCGAGTCCGCCCGGAAGGTCGCCGAAGACGCCGTGCAGGTGCTCGGCGGCTACGGCTACACCGAGGACTTCGCTCCGCAGCGGTTCTACCGCGACGCGAAGCTGATGGAAATCGGTGAAGGGACGAGCGAGATTCAGCACCTCGTCATCGGGCGCGAAATCGGCTTGTAACCGGGCATAAAGTTCCCACTTCGACCGATATACGCTGTCTCAGACGGTTCTATCCAGTTTAGTTACGACCTGTAGTTATTTGTTCGAATAGGTAGTCACATCTCGTATGTCAACTATTGAATCTTACATCAGCACAAACTTCATCTACGACGATTCCCCCCGGAGCGGCTTCGAGAGCATGGTAGATATGTTCGACGGGGATGACGGCGTTAGGTGTATCCAGGACACCACGAATTCGGCCTCCTTTTACACCGAGTCGATTCGCGGAGAAGTCCGATTCCGGCCGTCCGATGAACATCCCTACAGTTGTAGCACAGATTTCGTAGAGTTGACTGTTCTCTGTGACGAACTCGCGTCTGAATCTAGTGAGGAAGCGTTAGAGGCACTCCTCGAATTAGTTCGGAGCATCTACGACCGAACGGCCCCACAGTACGTGTTCGGAATGCACGACTGGCGGATAGAGCTCATCGAATCACTCTCTGTACCACGCGAAACCCGAATCGTCTCACCAATCAGCGACGAAGGGCTTGCTGCCGGGCATATCGACCTCCCGACTTGGTTGATGCTGTTCACGCCCTCGATAGTCGAGGAGTACGGTCGAAGTTGGTTGCTCGACTTGCCGGTTACGCGGAACGAAGAACTCGAGGATGGTTCGATTTTAGTTATTGTCACTGAGGAAATAGTGGACCCGGAACCGGTTGATCAACCATGGATGGACCAAGCTCTCGCAGAGATTGTGTTGGAATCTATGAAACCGTTGGAACCACTGTTCGAGGACTGATTCATCCTATCATTGGGTCAAACAGAGATTCCAACCGCTCAGAACCCGCGTCGCTCGTTCTCGTCGTCGTTCTGTCGCTTCAGCGTCTCCTGTGCCCGTTCGAGATTCCCAGTAAACACGACGAACATCCCGGCGAGCAACGCGACGCCGATGACCGCGCCGACTGGCTGGAGGCCCTGTGCCCGCAGCCACGGGAACACGATGAGACCGTAGGTGAACAGCACGACGACGTAGGCTCGCGGGTGCGCCTTGAGCACCTCCTTGACTCGGTCGAGCGGCGACTGCTGGGAACCTTGCATACTCTTGGCACAGCTATCGGTCGTGTGGGTAAGAATCCACCGGAAGCACGAGTCGAACCGAAAACTGCAGAAACCGGGTGTGAGAGTCGGAGCCGTTACTCAGGGCCAGTTGCCCGCGCCTTCGTACGCGTCGACGACGCGCTGGATGGCGTTGACGTAACACGCCGTCCGGAAGTTCGGCGCGTCGTGGGTCTCGTAGGCGTCGGTCATGCGGTCGAAGGCGTCGACGATGATTGTCTCCAGTTCGTCGTTGACGCGGTCTTCCGACCAGTAGAAGCGCTGGCGGTTCTGGACCCACTCGAAGTACGAGACGGTGACACCGCCCGCGTTCGCGAGGATGTCCGGCACGACGTGAACGTCACTGTCGGTGAGCACGTCGTCGGCCTCGGGCGTGAGCGGCCCGTTCGCGGCCTCGACGATGACGTCGGCCTGCACTTCTTCGGCGAGTTCGCCGTCGATGGCGTTTTCGAGGGCTGCCGGAACCAGCAGGTCCACGTCCATCGTCAGGAGGTCTTCGTTCGAGAACTCCTCCTCTGCGCCTTCGTAGTCCGAGACGGAGCCAGTCTCGCGCTTGAAGTCCTTCACGGCGACGGGGTCGAAGCCATCGGCGTTGTGGATTGCGCCGGAGGAGTCGGAGACAGCGACGATGTCTGCGCCGAGTTCGTCGATGAGTTTCGCCGCAATCCAGCCCGCGTTCCCGTAGCCCTGTACGGCGACTTTCGCGCTGGAGATGTCGCGGTCGAGGTAGCCGAACACTTCTCGGGCGGCGAGCATCGTAGAGCGACCGGTCGCCTCGACGCGGCCTTCACTGCCGCCAGACTCGATGGCCTTCCCCGTGATGACGCCGGGCGCCGTCGTGTTCTCCAGCGTCTCGTACGTGTCCTTGATCCAGTTCATCTCACGCTGGCCCGTGTTCACGTCGGGGGCGGGGATGTCGCGGTCCTCGCCGATGATGGGGCGCAACTCCTTCGCGAACGAGCGCGTGACGCGCTCCAGTTCGTCTGCGGAGTACTCCGCGGGGTCGATGACGATGCCACCCTTGCCGCCACCGTACGGGATGCCGACGGTCGCGCACTTGTACACCATCCACCCGGAGAGCGCTTTGACCTCGTCGCGGCTGACGCCCGGGTGGTAGCGGATACCGCCCTTGTACGGGCCGCGGTCACCGTTGAACTGCGACCGGTACGCTCGGAACAGGCCGACTGACCCGTCGTCGAGTTCGACCGAAAGGTTCGTTTCGAGCACTCGTTCGGGATTCTTGAGGCGTTCGAGTACGTCCTCTCCCACGTCCACGTAGGCGGCGGCGTCGTCGATCTGCTCCTGGAGACTCTCGAAGGGATTGGCCTCGTCTGTCATCAGTCAACACCACTCGGACGGGGGGGTTAAGCGTGGCGAAATTATAATTTATAAATAGGATTAAAGCCAATCTAAGGGCCTTATATTTTCCCGGCTGCGCGGGCCCGCTCGACGACCCGCTGGGCCTGTGCGATGAGCGGCGCGTCGACCATTTCGCCGTCGACGCGGAACACGCCGCGACCCTCGGCGTCGGCCGCTTCCTTCGCCTCCAAAATTCGCTGTGCCCACTCGATGCGCTCGTCGTCGGGCGTGAACGCGTCGTTGATTGGGTCGACCTGTGCCGGGTGAATCGCCATCTTCCCGTCGTAGCCGAGTTGGATGGCGAAGCGAGTCTCCGCTGCGAGGCCGTCGGTGTCCTCGATGTCGGTGTACACCGTGTCGATGGCCGCTTTGTCGTGTGCGGCGGCGGCGACGACGACCTTTTCGCGCGCGTAGAGCACTTCGGTTCCCTCGCTCGTCCGTGTCGCACCGATGTCCGCCGAGAGGTCTTCCGCACCGAAGACGAGCGCCGCGGTCGGTTCGGCCGCCGCGATGTCGGCCGCACCGAGGACGCCCGCCGCCGACTCGACCAGTGCGAGGACCGGTGGTGTCTCGCCGGGGAACGCGCCGTCGAGGATTCGCACGTCTCGGCCGCCCGTCGCTTTCGGGAGCATGAGGGCGTCGAGTCGACAGTCGTCGCCCGAAATCGCGGCCACGTCAGCCTCCATCCCCTGCTCGGGCGGGTTCACCCGGACACACACTTCGCAGTCAGGGTCGAAACCGGGGTCTGAGAGTACCTCCCGGACGGCGTCACGGGCTTCCTCCTTTCGCTGTGGAGCCACCGCGTCTTCGAGGTCGAAGATGACCGTGTCGGCTCCAGTGTTGGGGGCCTTGCGCATCAGTTCCGGACGGTCGCCCGGGGAGAACAGGACGCTTCGTCTGACCATGCGAAACCCGACGACTGGAGGGGTGTTGAATCCACCCGTCGGCGACGGGATGCTGGCCGACGAAACACGGGCGCTCAGCCGAGCCAGTGTAGCCACCGACCGTGCGATTCGTACCGGGCGATTACGGTCGGGTCGCTTCCCTCGGTGCCGACCTCGGCGTGGCGGAGTTCGATAGCTGGCGCACCGTCGACGTCGACTGATTGGTGGCCCGACACCCAGTGCAGGTCACGGCTCGACGCGATACCGGAGAGGACGCCCCGATATCGCTCGCGCTCCGCGTCGGTCAACTGGTACAGTACCTGCGTGTCGTAGATACAGACGGCGTACTCGGCGGGGATCTCCCGAACGACGGTCGGCAGCAGGTCGAGCGCGTTCCCTTCGACGATTCGTGGAGGGTCCTCGCGGGCGAGCGCGACCGCATCGCGCAGTTGCTCGTGTCGGTCGGTGTGCTCCGGCCAGACGAGCGCACGGAGCCAGTTCACGTCGGCATCGTCGGTCACGTCCAGCGGGTTCACGTCGATACCGGCCCGGGAGGCGACGGTCGGCGGGTCGGCTGGCAGCGGTGGGTCGCCGACGCGGACTTCTCCCGGAATTGTGACCGGCGAATCGTCGATTCCCACGGTCAGTGCCTCGCCGTCGGCGAGTTCGTACTCGTAGCGATACCGGTCGAACGAGAGGTTGAGTCCGGCACTCGCCCCCACGTCGACGAGCGCGAGCGGGCCATCGACCGCGGCCGCCACGTGAGCGAACGCAGGATAGAGGACGCTACAGCGACCGACCGCGTTCGTCTGGGTTCGGCGAGTCGCGACGAGGTCACGGACTGCGGCTTCGTTCGTGAGGACGAAGTCGTGAAAGGCCGGAAACGGGTCGGACTCGGTCGGGTCGGTCGTCGCTTCGGGACCGACCACGCTCGGGTAGAACGCCCGGAGTTCGTGGTCGGTCCCGCGGAGCACCAGCGCGTGGACGGCCGCGAATAGGTTGTTCGGGCCGGGCTGGTCGTCGGGTACAGCCGCTGCGACAGACAGCACGTCGTCGGCCGCCGCGATGGAGTGCGAGAGGCTGGCGTACAGGGGCGACGTGTCGTCACACCAGCGGGCGAAGTCGCGGAAGTGGGCTGCGAGAGACACGCACTGTCTTCTGCCCGTATCGAGATAAGCGCGGCCGATGCGGAGAGCGACGGGGGCGAATCGAGTCCCGTCGGCGGTGCCAGCCGCGGTTTCTTGGTCGGTAGTCACGTCGCTGCACGTATGGACAACGGCGACGGAATCGTCCGAACGGAGTTCACACAGTTCCCGAAACACGTCCATCCGGTACCCGAGTCGGACTGGGCGACGGTCGACTTCGTGGCCGGACCGTGCCCGGTCGTCGTCATCGGGCAGGCGCAAAACGGCGATTCGAGACATCGGTTCGCCCCGGGCGAAATCCGCGTCGAATCCCGCGGCGACGACCAGCGACTGCACGTGACGATGCAGATATTTCGGGACGAACGAGAGGGTCAACTGGTTCTCAGCGGCCCGTCCGTCTACTACTACCGGCTGGTCGTCGAGTTCCCGAACAGAGTGCCGAACGAGTACGTCATCAGACACCTCGACGAGCACGGAGACGAACAGTATCGAACGTTCGAGTCGTATATGGGACCACCGGCCGACCTCGTGGAAGAGTGAGACCGTCCGTGGCGAAGCGAGAGGACCTCGACGAGCGGACGGACTAACGGTCGCTCGCACACACGACGAAATCGGGAGGATACGACCGAGAATCGACCGAGACGTTATGGCCAGAGCCCGCGGGCCTCGTGGGCCTCGGCGACGCGCGAGAGCGCGACGATGTACGTCGCGTCACGCCAGGATACGTCGCGTGCCTCGTGCTCGGACCGGACCGCGGTCCACGCTTTCAGCATCTCTTCGTGGAGTTCTTCGTTCACGCGTTCGAGCGACCACTGGCGGCGGTTGATGTCCTGCAGCCACTCGAAGTACGAGACGGTGACACCGCCCGCGTTCGCGAGGATGTCCGGCACGACCGGAATCTCGCGGCGCTCGAAGACGTCGGCGGCGGCGATGGTCGTCGGGCCGTTCGCACCCTCGACGATCATGTTCGCCTGAACGTCGTTCGCGTTGTCGGCGGTGAGGACGTTGCCGATGGCGGCCGGAATGAGGACGTCGACGTCGATTTCGAGCAGTTCCTCGTTCGTGAGCGTCTCCGGCGCGTCGTAGCCCGAGACCATGCCGGGTCGTGCGTCGTGGTCCTCGACGTCCTGCGTGTCGAGGCCGTCGGGGTCGTAGATGGCGCCGTCGACGTCGGAGACGGCGACCACGTCGGCCCCCTTCTCGTCGAGGTAGCGGGCGGCGTACGCACCGACCGAACCGAAGCCCTGCACGGCGACCGTCGTGTCCGCCATATCCCAGTCGTAGTATTCGATTGCCTGTTCGGCGATGATACCGACCGAGCGACCGGGAGACTCCTCACGGCCGTATGAACCGCCGATAACCGGCGGCTTACCCGTGACGACGCCGGGCGTCGTCTCGCCTTCCTGCATGGAGTAGGCGTCCATGAACCACGCCATCTCCTTCGGACCGGTGCCCATGTCGGGGGCCGGGATGTCGTGCTTCGGGCCGATGACGTCGCGGAGTTCCTCGGCGAAGCGCCGGGTCAGGCGCTCTTTCTCTTTGGTGCTGAGGTTCTTCGGGTCGACGACGATGCCACCCTTGCCGCCGCCGAACGGGATGTCCATCACGGCACACTTCCAGGTCATCCACATGGAGAGGCCGATGCACTCCTCGGCGCTGACGCCGGGGTGGTAGCGGAGCCCGCCCTTGAACGGGCCGCGGACGCTGTCGTGCTGGGCGCGGTAGCCGGTGAAAATCTCGGTCGTGCCGTCGTCACGCTCGAGCGGAATCGACACCTGGTGGACCTTGTCTGGGTGGTGCAGGCGTTCGATGACG
Organism: Haloarchaeobius caseinilyticus; assembly: GCF_051207395.1. Taxonomy (NCBI): domain Archaea; kingdom Methanobacteriati; phylum Methanobacteriota; class Halobacteria; order Halobacteriales; family Halorubellaceae; genus Haloarchaeobius; species Haloarchaeobius caseinilyticus. Next base: position 27,903 of record NZ_JBPJZC010000001.1, read on the forward strand.
CCGGTGTCCACGTCGAGGTGGGCAGCCGCACGCTCCAGCTGTCGCCGGGCGGTTTCGACTGCGCTCTCTTCGTGCTGTTCTTCTTCCGTCTCTGTGGATGTCGCTGATGCCATGACTACGAAGTGATTTGGGGCTGGTTGTGCGTCACAATGGCACGGAGCCAGTCCAGAAATCGCCGGTCGTCCGTCCCTGTCTGGGAGCGAATCCGGCGCATCTACACGGATTTCACGAGAGGAACGCATAAACCCTTCGTATAATACTTCGGGTTTGTGCAGAAGTTGCAACTCGGTTTCGAGAAAATTTACTGACCGACGTTAGTCAGCGCGGTGCAGCGCGACGAGCGCCGTCAGCGAGACACCGACGATGAGGGCGACCGGACCGAACCCGGGCGACCCGCCGGATTCGCCGGACTCGGTCTCTTCTTCGCCACCCATCATGGTAGTCTCCTCACCGCCGCCCATCATGGTCGTCTCTTCATCACCCATGGTGGTCTCTTCGCCCATGGTCGTCTCCTCCATCGTCGTCTCGTTCTCCATCATCGTCGTCGTCTCTTCCATCGTCGTCGTGTTCTCACCTGCTGTCGTTGTCGTCGTCTCGTTGTCGTCTTCTTGAAGGGCGACTGCACTACCACTTGCTGCGGCCAGGGCGAGGAGTGCAACCGCGAGGACACTGAACAATTGGGTTCGTAGTTTCATGAGTATGGATAGGGGGGTGCGTCGTGCGGCCAGGTCGAGCGGTGACCTCGTCACACGAATAGACGAAGTCGCGCCGACATGGTAATGGCACAGCCAAACAGCATAGGAAGGGCCTGAAACACCTGAATACGACAATATCGGTATCGGGAACGAATTCGGTTTCTCGACCGGGAATAGTGAGCGTGTGCTCGTGGCACTGGTGATGGGTGGTCGGGTGGGGTGTGGGTCGCACTGTCGGCTTCGTCAGACTGCCAGACCGAGGACGACGGTCGTGAACAGGACGACGAGCCAGACGAACGCGACGCCGCGCTGGATGGAACGGCTGTGGAACACGGTTTCTCTGGTCGTGAGCGGTCGTTTCGAGGTGGTCATGGGACCGCCCACATATGTGGTAACGCACCACACGACCGAGAGTGTAGACCCAACAGACGTTGGGGGTTGCCGGAGATTCGTCTATTCGGACTGATTCTGTCGCCGACCCGGCGACCCTCGGCGACGAAGCGGACTGCCTATTACGGCCGCGCGAGTCGCCTCGCGCATGCCCGGCCTCTACTACGAGGAGTTCACCGTCGGCGAGACGATCGAACACGAACGACGTCGAACCATCTCCGAGAGCGACAACCAGCGCTTTTGCGACATGACGATGAACCAGCAGCCGCTGCACTTAGACGAGTCCTTCGCCGCCGACACCCAGTTCGGCGAGCGACTGGTCAACGGCATCTACACCATGGCGCTCGCGGTCGGCGTCTCCATTCCGGAGACGACCGACGGCACCATCGTCGCCAACCTCTCGTACGACGACGTGTCCCACCCGGCACCTGTCTTCCACGGCGACACCATCCGGGTCCAGTCGACCGTCACGGAGAAGAAAGAGACGAGCAGCGGCGAGCGAGGACTGGTCACGATGAAAGTGGAGGCGTTCAAACTCCCGACCGCAGACGACGAGGACGACGAAGCGGACGAGGAGACACTCGTCTGCGAGTTCGAACGGACGGTCCTCTCGCTGAAGCGAGAGAACGCCGAGTAAGCCGCGAGGGGCAGCACATCTCGGACCGCCCTACAGCCAGCCTTCTCTCCGGAAGTAGACGACGAGTATCGCCGAGATGAGCGCCATCCCGAGCATCGTCGCGTGGTAGGCGTACTCCCACTGGAGTTCCGGCATCGTCTGGAAGTTCATCCCGTACACCCCGACGACGAACGTCAGCGGCAGGATGATGGTCGCGACGACGGTGAGCGTCTTCATCACCTCGTTCATCTGCATCGACAGCGAGTTCAGGTAGATGTCTCGCGCGCCCGTGACGAGGTCGCGGTACGTCTCGGTCAACTCGACCAACTGGATGAGGTTGTCGTACACGTCGCGGAAGTACTTCTCGTGGCGCTCCTCGATGAAGTCCGGGTCGCCTCTGGCGAGCATGGCGACCGCGTCCCGTGACGGCCACAACACCCGTCGCACGGAGAGGAGTTCGCGCCGGAGACTGTTGATGTCCGAAAGCGTCTCTTTCCCCCGCGCCTCGACGACCTCCTCCTCGACGGCCTCGATGTCGCGTTCGACCTCGTCTATCACGTCGAAGAACTCATCGACGACGTTGTCGAGGATGCGATAGGCGGTGAAGTCCGGTCCTCGTTCGAGGATTCGTTTGTCCTCGCGCGTGACCGCATCCCACACTCTCGCGACCGCTCGCAGCGACGACAGCGAGAGCGTCACGAGCCAGTCGCGGCCGATGAACAGCCCGACCGTCTCGGAGCGAACCTCCTCTGCGAACGTCGTCTCGCCGGGCCGAAGCATCGCCGTCTTCACGAGCGTGAAGATGTGCCCGTTGAACGTCTCGGTCTTGGGGCGCACTTCGTTGCGGATGTCCTCGATTTCGAGCGCGTGGATGTCGAACGCCTGTGCGACCGCCTGAATCTCGCTGTCGGTCGCATCGGAGACCCGGACCCACGTCGTCCCGTTGGCGTCGCGCGCCACGTGGAGGTCGTCGTAGTCGTCGACGCCGTTCGCGGTGAACACGTGCGACTGGATGGTCACTCGTCGTCACCCCCGGCGTACGCCCCACTACCGAGCGCCATCAGCGTGAGGCCGACCATGATGCCGGTGAGCGAGAACGCCCGGCCCGTGTACTGGGTAGCTAGCCCCACGAGGTAGCCAACGAGGCCGAGACCTGTCAGAGCCACCCCAGCCGCGAACGTCCGGTTCATGCAGCGTGGGTCGGCCGGTGTCGGCAAAAACGTTCGCTAGTCGTCGTGTTTCGCGTCTCTACTCGTCGGTTGGTCGTGTTCGTGTCGGCGTCTGTCTATTCACTCAGGTTTGTAGTCGCTGACACTGGCGTCGAGAAACAGTTCCCGAATGCCGACGGAACATGACCGCAGCCACACACTCCCCAACCGATTCGCCAGACTTCGCGCTGCTCAGTCTGGCTCATCCCTCGTGAGATCACGCTCTCACTTGCAGTCGTTCGCACGCTCACGACGACCTCGCGCGACTAGGCATCGCGGCCTTCGCTTTGCTCAGGCACACTCGCCAGCGCGCGCCACAGCGGTTGCTCGTCCTTCAGTCGCGCCACGGTTCTCAGGGTTCGACGACGAACCGGGACACCGATAGCGTTCCAGTCCGGAGCCACGGGTATGCACACAGCGAAGCGGCTGCTCGACCTCGACGGCCAGCCACTCGACCGGGTGGCGAAACTGGCCGGTGTCGACTTACTCGTCCTGGTTGGACTGTTGCTGATGGGTGAACTCAGACACGGTGTCGACCCCATCACGCAGGCGCCGCGCGTCGCCGAGACGGTGCTCCCCTTCCTGCTTGCGTGGGCCGTGCTTGCGGTCGTCGGTGGGGCCTACGGCACGCGAGCCTTTGCGGGCGGCCTGTCGACGGTTCGGGTCACGCTCGTCTCGTGGCTCGCGGCGGTCAACCTCGCGCTCATCGCTCGCGGGTCGCCGTACCTGGCTGGTGACTCGCCGTGGACCTTCGCGCTCGTGATGTCCGGTCTGGGGGCGGTCGCACTCTGTATCGCTCGGCCGGTCGTCGTCGGCCTGCTCACGGAATAACGATAGCGAGAAGCAGCGATTCTGCGTTCTCAGCGCCGACTCAGCACGAAGCTAGCGACGCCACCGAACACGCCGATACCGGCCAGTGCGAGGAACAGTGCGCCGGTGTCGGCGTACGTGAGCAACGCGCCGGCCAGCACGCCGCCGAGTGCGCCCACGCCGAACACGCCGAGGTAGGTGTAGCCGTAGGACAGTCCCCGCGTGCCCGCGGGCGTGTGTTCGGCGACGGCCGCCTGATACAGCGGCTGGGGAACGAACAGGACGAATCCCAGAACCGCACAGAGCACGAGGAACGGAATCAGCCCGAGCGAAGCGACCGGAAGGAACGCGAGCGCGATGACGGCGAGTGCGGGGAAGACGAACACGAGGGCCCGACTCGGCTGGATGTGGTCGGTGAGTCGGCCGCCAACGTACTGGCCCGCGACACCGACCATCAACAGGCCAGCGTAGACGTACCGCGCGGGTTCGAGTTCCTGCGTGCCGACCTCGACCGGCGAGAGCGAGGAGAAGCCGCCCAGAATCTCTGGCAGGAAGGTGAGGACACCGCGGTAGTACAGCCCAGAGGCCATCACGACGGCGAAGATGACGAGGAAGCCGCTGGCGAACAGTGCCCGACTGCCCGCGACGAATTCGGAGAGCGACGAGACCGAGTCGGTCTTCGACCCGCCGTCGCTCTCGACTTGCGGCCCATCGCCAGCCTCACCGACCGCGGCGCGTTCGTCCACGTCGATAGTCAGTGCGACCACCGCACCGACTGCGGCGGGGACGGTCAGGACGATCGCCACCTGCCGCCAGTCGAGGACCAGCAGGAGCAGTGCAGTCAGCAACGGTCCGAGTGCGATGCCGAGGTTGCCGGCCATCCCGTGATAGGCGAAGGCGCTCCCGCGCGCTTCGACGCCCCGGCTGATGAGCGAGAGTCCCGACGGGTGGTACACACTGGCGGCTGCGCCCCAGAGGAACAGCGCGACGGCGACGACCGGAATGGACGGCGCGACCGACAGTAAGGCGAACGAAGCGGCCATCCCGAGCAGACAGCCGACGATGAGCCGTTTCGAGCCGACCGAGTCCGCCAAAACGCCGCCGGGGAGCGCGCCGAGGCCGAACAGCCCGTAGCCGACGGCCGTGACGATGCCGAGCGTCGCCTCGCTCGCGCCGAACACCTCGGGCGCGAGCCAGACGCTCACGAAGATGGGGATGGAGAGTTCGTACGTGTGGACCATCCCGTGGCCGACCATCACGAGCGCCGTGATGGCGCGGTCGTTGCGGTTCACGCCGAAATCGTCGGTGTTGGGCCGTAAGAACGCACCGATTGCGGCATGCACACAGTACCAGAAAATATATATGGAGTTTCCTGTACCAGAGGTGAGTCACGAAAAACCGCAAGACGGCGGTACGATTCCCAATAGATAACCAACTCATAACTTATGAGAATCCACTGCACCAAATATGAATCAGCCATAGGTCGAGTATGGAGTGGATAGCAGCGAAAGACTTAAGTATACAATTCCCATATTTTCTAATGTATTATGGCTGGGTATTACGACATCGTTCTGGGACTTATTCCCGCATCGCTCATCGGAGGCACAGGCGCACTCACGACCCTCGTCGATCTCGACCTGACGACGGCGGTCCCGATTGCAGCACTCTTCGCAGCATTCCTCGTCGGACACGCGATGTTCGTGCGAGGTCCGGTCGACGAACCGAGTCCGGAGCAGACCGCTCCGGCTTCGTCGCCCGCTGTCAAAGCGCCCCACGCTGACTGACCCCAGTACCCAGCACAGCCCTTTTTGTCGGTGGCTGTCGATTTCTCGCGCATGACGAACGCGCTGTTCCTGACCAGTGACGACGTCGCTGGACTCGCAGAGCCCACAGAGTACGTCGACGCCGTGCGCGATGCGTATCGCCAACGGGGCGAAGGTGCCGCCGCGAAGCCGCGGACCACACTACGCAGCGGCGACCCGCCAGGGATGCTGTTCAGTTATTCCGCCATCCTCCCTGACACGGGTGCGATGGGCGGCTACATGTACTCGGCCGGCTTCGGCGAAGCCGACGCCTGGTTCGTGACGCCGCTGTTCGACGCCGAATCGGGTGAACCGCTCGCGCTCCTCGACGGGGCGAGCATGAACCCGTACAAGACCGGCGCGGCCGGTGCGGTCGCCGTCGACGAGCTCGCGCGCGAGGACGCGACCAAACTGGCTCTCATCGGCACCGGGGCGCAAGCCCGGGGACAGCTCAAGGCGACGATGACCGTCCGCGACTTCGAGACGGTCAACGTCTTCTCACCGACGAAAGAGAACCGCGAGTCGTTCGCGGCCGAGATGAACGAACGGTACGACGCGACGGTCGGTGCAGTCGCCTCGCCGTCTGCCGCGGTCGAAGGGGCAGACGTGGTCATTACGGCGACTACCGCCTCGGAACCGGTGTTCGACGGTGACCTGCTCTCGCCCGGCACCCACGTCACGGCGATGGGGCAGTACCACCCCGAAAAGCGCGAACTCGACGACACCACCATCGAGCGAGCGAAGTACGTCCCCGACCTGCGCGAGCGCGTCACGCAGGACGCTGGCTCGTTCATCCACGCGATGGAAGAGGGCGTCGTCGACGAGAGTCACGTCCACGCGGAACTCGGTGAAATCGTCGCCGGAAAAGAGCCGGGTCGCGAGTCCGACGAGGAGATAACCGTCTTCGACTCGGGTGGCACCGGCATCGAGACGACCGGCGCAGCGTACATGCTGTACGAGCGAGCACGAGAGCGTGGATTCGGACAGGAGATAACGCTCGCCCCCGCGAGCGAAGCACTCACCGGCGAGTAACGAACGGTATCGCTTTCGCTCATTTTCTAAAAAACGTTCACGGTTTCAGTTCTTTTCACCATCAGTTGGTACGAATTTGGGTCTGTTTCTGGAAAATCTACTTTCAAGGGGATTCCATCGTTTCGAGTGTGCCACGCCGGCACGGTAGAACCCCAATGTCTGACGAACCCACCACGAAGGACCGCAGCAGCATCGACCAGCTTACCGAATCCGTCCAGAGCCAGCTCTCGTCCCGCCGAACGTTCCTCGGGGGTGCGGCCGCAGCCGGTGCCGCCGCAATCGGCCTCTCCGGCAGTGCTGCAGCTGCCCCCACGTCCAGCAGTGGGCAGGTCGGACTGCAGGCGCAGGAAGACGACGAACAGACCGACGTGGACATCCTGAATTACGCGCTGACGCTCGAACACCTCGAAGACCAGTTCTACAAGCAGGGACTGGAAGACTTCACGCCCGAGGAGATGATGACTGCCGACGCGGTCTGTGACCGCCTCTGCATGGAGACGCGCGAGAAGATTCCCGAGTACGTGATGATGGTCGGCGAACACGAGGCGGCCCACGTCGACCAGCTTACGAAAGTCATCAACGACCTCGGCGGCACGCCCGTCGAACCGGCGACGTACGACTTCGGCTACGACTCGCCGAGTACGTTCCTCCAGACGGCGAAAGCACTGGAGAACACCGGTGTCGCGGCGTACGCGGGCGCCGCACCGTCCATCAAGAACGACAAGCTCCTCTCGGCCGCACTGTCCATCCACAGCGTCGAGGCACGCCACGCTGGGACGTTCAACTGGGTCGCCGGGACCTCGCCGTTCCCGAACGCCTACGACGAGGCGAAGTCGATGGAAGAGGTGCTGGAGATCGCTGGACAGTTCATCGTCGAGGAATAACGCGGGAAGCCGGTAGCAGACGGGCTTGGTGGGCCCGTCGAGGGACGTATCGACTGTTGTGGCTCTCTCTTTTGAACTAAAACTGCGCTGCGACCAGCTGATGCTCGGTTTGCTGGAGATGTTCACTCACGGTTCCAGGCGCGAGGCCGAGACACGCTGCGATGTCGCGATGGGTCGCTTCGCGCGGTACCTCGTAGTACCCCACGTCGAGTGCGATGTCGAGGACCTGTCGCTGCCGCTCGGCCAGCACTGGTTCCGAGGCTGCGAACGTCCCCGTGTAGGGGCCGGTCCGGTCGAGCGTTACGTCGACAGCGGGCGGAATCGCGTCGACCGCGCGCCCGATAGCATCGTCTGTCCCGAGTAGTGTCACCTGCGCGCCCATACGGTCGCCTTCGTCGACGAACTGGACCGGCCACTGCAGGATGACCGCGTTGTCGAAGACGACGCCGAGCAGGTCGTCGACTCAGCTCTCGCCGCGGTGAACTACCGCGTGTGGGAGGAACCAGCGAATCGCAGTCCTCGTTCGGTGCTCGGGCACGCTGACCGACCACCTGTGACGGTTCTCAGACGCGATTCGCCTCGAACCACTCGACGCCGAAGTCGACGAGCGTTCGCTGTGAGAACAGTTTCGCGTCGGCGACGCCGACCGTCCCTGTCGCGACAGCCTCCGGGTGTTCGAGTTCGAACGCGTCGCCACACGCGGCGAAGTCCTCGTCGTCGAACGCGATGTCGTCCCAGTGCAACCACACGCGCTCTCCTTCGACGAGGACTGCACTGGCGCGCTGTTCGGTCCCCACGTCGATATCGGCCCGGTACTCCGCGAGGTGGAGTGACGTATCGGTCGCGTGCGTGGTGCCCAAGAACAGCACGGCACCGTCTGCGTCGTACACCCGCGCCAGCGGCGAATCTTCACCGAGCGAGTAGTCGTACGGGTGTCCGCTGGTGACGAAGTCGGCCTTCGCGCCCCACGCGGCGAACGAGTGCTGCGGATGCGCGCTCCGGCGCACACCCGGATAGTTTCGAAAGCACTCTGGAATCGCACCCATGCCCTGTGTCGGCGTCACGGCCGGACGGTACGGCGGCATCTGTGCTCGGATTCGTTCGTCCCACGACTCTGGCACTGGCGGGTGCGACATGTTCCGCGGGCCTCTGTTCCCGGGTGAGTGAGTCGGCATCACGACCGTCCCCGTGTCACCGACGGCGAGTTGGAGTGCGTCGACGACGGCCGGCGCACCGCCACAGACCCACCCGAGTGACGAAAGCGAACTGTGGACGAGTATCGTCTGCCCGCGCTCGACGCCAAGAGCGTGCAACTCTTCGACCAGCGAACTCACCGTAATTGGCGCTGGCGACCGGTCTTCGGGACGCGGCTGGCTCATGCAGCAACGAAATCGAGACGGGCAATAAATCTCGGGAAGGCGGCGACCTGAATCGACGAGACTCGGGGCGATTCTGTATAGTAGTATCTGATTTACCAGCCCGGTTTCGGCCACTCGTTCGCTCGGCGAATGTCGACAAATTCATAGCTTACACTGCGTTCAGGTCGAACGACATGCCCACAGCCACCACGTGGAACGACGTGTACGCGGTCGCCGACCGCATGCGTGCGTTCGACCGACCGTGGGCCATCGCTGGTGGGTGGGCACTCGACTGTTTCCTCGACGAGCAATCGCGCGACCACGGCGACGTGGAAATCGCGGTGTTCCGTGCAGACCAGCACGCACTCCGCGAGTACCTCTCGGAGTGGTCGTTCGAAGTCGTGGTTCCCGGGGAAGGTCGACGCGAGCCGTGGGCCGAGGGAGAAACCCTGGAACTCCCACGGCACGAACTCCACGCCGAGACCGAGGACTTCGAACTCCACTCGCTCGAATGCCTGTTGAACGAGCACGAAGACGGCGAGTGGATCTTCCGTCGCGACCCACGGGTCACACGGTCTCTCGACGACTTCGTGCAGGTCTCAGAAACGGGGATTCCTCATCTCGCTCCAGAAATCGTCCTGCTGTACAAACTGCCCATCTTCGGACCACACGACGAGGCCGACTTCCAGCGAGTCGCGCCAGAAGTAGCCCCAGAACAGCGCGACTGGCTCCGCGACTCGATTCAGTCGGTCGACCCGGGCCACCACTGGCTGTCGTCGCTGTAGCTGTCTGTTCCCGTTTTCCCCTACCTATTCGGTGCGCGCGTACGTCTCCCCTGGGACGAACACCGGGAGGTCGGTATCTCTGCTCTCTCTGGCGAGTGAGTCGAGCCAGTTGCGCACCTTCCCGTGGAGCGTCGCCTTCGTGTCGAAGGTGTCGTAGCGCACGTCGAACCCGTACGGCAGTTCGTCGACGGTCGCGCTTCCGAAGCCCTCGTCCTGATAGATGGCGACGCGCTGGCCCGGTTTATGCGTCGTCGCTGGGTTGCCGCGACGAAGGTGGAACTCACCGAGGATGCCGCCGGTTTCGGTGCCGACGCCCGTCGTCAGGCCGCCCTGCGTGAACAGGAACAGGACGGCGTCGCTGTGGGCGGCGAACGCGATGGACTGTTCGAGTGGGTCCATGCCGACGACTTCGGGTCCGTCGTCGCCTCGGCTCGCGTTCGCCTCGTGCGCCTGCCGATGTGTTGGGATGTCGATGTCGGTGGCGACGAAGGCCCGGACGCCGAGTCGCGCTCGCAATCCTTCGCAGAAGTCTCTGAGTGCCTGTTCCATGTCGCCCTGACCGTCGTCGGTGACGTGTTCGGCCGGGTCGAACAGTGGGTCACGCTGGAATGGCGTCTCTAGCCGATGCCCGTCGTCGTAGGCGTACGCCGCGCTGAAGGCGGTGTACGGCCCCATCACGTACACCGTGAAGTCGTCGTGGCTGCCGAATCGGGGTGGGGCTGGTGCCTCCTCGGCGAGGATGTCGGCGATTGGTCGGCCGTCGTAGGTGAACGTCGTCTGCCCGTCGAACATCGCTTGTCTGGCCTTCTCAGGAGGGTGAAAAATACGTTTGGACACGCCACAGTTCGTGATGCTGAGAAAGAAAGAAAATATTCTCTGTAATCGGTAGACTGATACTGCTGGCTCCTGTACACTCACCTGAATCATGGCTGCCGAATCCAGCGACCGACCGACGTTCCCTGGCGAGCGCGACCTCGAACGCTACGTCGACGAGCGGCTGTTCGACGACAGCATCGGGACGCTCGCGGACCACGCCGCGCGCAAGGCCGCCCTCGGCGACCCGCGCCGCTACGCCATCGTGTTCCTGCTGTACGAGCGCGACGAGGTCGCCCGCAAGGAACTCGCTGCCGCGGTCGACGACCCCTCGTTCGACCTGAGTCACCACCTCGGTGAACTGGTCGACGCGGGCCTCGTCGCCCGAACCGGCGCGCCCGAAGGTGTGGATGGTCGCCAGACGTTCTACGAAATCACGCACGTCGGCCGCCAAGAAATCGCGGCCGACTACGAGAACGTCACCGGGCACGCGCCCGGCGAGTGAGCGGCAGGAAAACGGAATTTTTCGCGGCGCGCTTCAGCGAGTGAGGCCGTCGACCGACGCAGTCAACGTGTGCCGGTGTGGTTCGAACCCGATTCTGTCGTAGAACGCGAGCGCACGCTCGTTGTCCACGTCCACGTCGAGCGCGAGTTCTGGATAGTTTTCGTCACGTGCCCGCTCGACGACGCGGTCGACGAGGTCACTGGCGAGGCCACTGCCGCGGTACGGTTCGCGCACGAAGATGTCGCCGATTTTCAGCCGGTCCGGCTGGTCGAAGATGGGCGGTGCGGGATTTAGTTCGGTCGCGATGAAGCCGGTGAAGTCGCCCGGTGTGTCTGCGAGAGCCACGTCGTCATCGGCGGGGTCGGCGTCGTCGTCCACGGCGACCACCAGTTCGTAGCCTTCGGCTTCGAGCTTTCCGAGCCGGAAGTCGATTTCCGCCTCGACGATGTCGTCGTCGCTCCAGTCGACGAGTGCGTGACTGGCGACGGCTGTTTCGAGGGTTCGATTGTACGGCAGCCACAGCTCCTCGACATAGCGGCGGACCGCGGATTCTTCCGCGGGGAGGGTACAGAATTGCATCGCTGTACAGAGACGAGTCGGACGAGAAACTTAGGCGTACTGTCTCCGTGTGAAACTGACTCGTGGTTAGAGCCCGAGCGCCGCCATCAACGGAACGCCGGCTGCGAGTGCGCCGACGAGATAGCCACCGATTGCACCGCCGTTCAGCAGCGGCAGGCCGGCGTGAGCCCGGCCCTTCATCACCATCCAGAGCAACACGAGCAGGCCAGCGATGGTGCCGATCATGGCCGTCAGCGCGGGCAGGTTGAGCAACACCGGGTCGGTCAGAATCGGCTCGACCGTGTCGGACGCGCTGGAGTGGAAGTACGCCGCCGAGGCGACGATGATGGTCGGCATCACGGCGTCACCGAGGCCGATGAAGAGTGCGTCACGGTCCAGTGCGGTGTCGTCGTCTTCGTCGGTCGAGTCGACTAGTTCGTCGTCCATCGACCCGTTTCCGTCGGTCGCCGCAACTGCGTCCACGTCGGTGCCGTCGACAGCCGACTCGTCGTCTTCCTCCTCGCTGTCCGCGGTCATTTCGAGGAACGAAAAGGAGAGCGTCGTCGGGATGACGAGGATGACTGGCACCTTCATGTCCATCACGCCCTCCGCGAGCGTGAGCATGTGCTCGGTCCCGTACACCGAGATGGCGTCGTAGACGGCCAGAATCGTCAGGAGCAGGATGGCCGGGAACAGCCCGAAGCTGATGCCGAACAGGCCTGCTGCGGCCGACCCCATCACCACGCCCGCGGTGTCGATGACGTACCACTCGGGGTAGACGAGCAAGCCGAGTGCGACCGCGCCACCGGCGACGAGCGCCGCCGTCTGGGGCAGCCACGTCTCGAAGACGTAGAACGAGAGCATCCCGCTCGTGAGGATGATGAACCCGCGAATGAGCCACTGCAGGTCGTACTTGAACGCGGCCAACATCGCCGCCGTCGCCACGAGGATGGCCCCGATGTAGACGATGCTGTTGGTGGCGTCCTGCGGATTCTCGACGACGGCGCGGTCCGCCGCCTGGAAGGGTTCGAGCAGCGAGAGGGCACCGAGTTGCACCAACAAGAAGATGATGACGGTGAGGCCGACGGCCCCAACGACTCGGTATCGGTCGTTCATGGACGGGGGTATAAGGCCGCGGTATTTCGGTGTTGTGTTCGATTATCGGGCGTTTCGTCGTATTCTGTCGTCGTACGTCGGCGCTAGGCTGTTTGCTCGGCCGATGCTGTGGCTGTGTGTTCGGTTGCTGTTGGTTCTGTGGCTCTGGTTATCGAGAAGCAGTTCACGAACGCTGGTGCAGATGACCGCCGCCACACCCACCCCAACCGATTCCTCACGCCACTCGCTTCGCTCGTGCCGCTCGTCATCCCTCGCGCGCCTACACCTCCGGCTTCGCTGTGCGAAGCACGCTCACCAGGCGCGCCAAATCGGTTGATCGGGACTCGTCGACGGCAAAAGTTTACACCCGGCGTAAACTATCCGGGAGTCTGACTACCGCGAGTACAGCGTCTGGCCGAGCAACAGCGCGGGGTCGGTGTCAGCCGAGACTGCGACGTACGGGCGCGAGACCGGCCCGAACACGTCGACGATACGGCCCACGTCGTCGAGATTCTCGTCGATGACCGACTCGCCGAGGCGTGGCTTGTCGCCTTCCGCAGTGCGAGCGATGGCGAGGCCCTGCGCCGCACGGACGACCGTCCCGACCCGCTTCATTCGCGGAGGGCGTCGACGTAGGCGGCCGCGGCCTGCACGATGTCGTTCTTCGAGTCGTCGGTCGGGTTCTTCACGAGGACGCGGCCGCGTTCGAGGTGGCCCTCGCGCGAGTAGGCCATGTCGCTCTCGATGACGGCGTCGTAGCCGACCTGCTGGACGGCTTTCGCGATTTCGTCGACAGTCGGCTCGGTGACGGCCAGTGCCTTCGGGACACGGCGGCCCTTCTTCCGGGTGAGGTCCGCGTCGAGGTACGCGGGGTAGATGACGTTCTCGACCATATGGACGACACTAAGCGGGCCGGCGGTTAAGGACCTTTCCGAGTCGAGCGGGTGAAAACGAGTGAACGGGTTCAGTCGCGCCGGGTCAGCGCGACGAGCGAGACGAGTGCGGCGACTGCACCGACGACGGTGAAGCCGGGCGAGCCACCGGCCGAGTCGTTCGCTTCGGGGGTGGCGGTTGCCGTGTCCGTCGGCGCGTCAGTACCCATCGTCGTCTGGGTCGACGACGTGTCGGTCGTACCGGCAGACGCCTCACCGCGAACGCTCGCGTTCGCCTCGGCGTAGGCCTCTGGGTACCACGTCTGGGCGAGCTGGCGCATCACGAGGACGCTCCGGGGTGCAGGCTGACTGACCTGGTTCGCATCCAACACGACGGTCTGGTTCTGCTGGGCGGCGATGGTGTTCTGGTACGCGGGGGAATCCGGAATGCGTGGCTCGGGCGCGTCCGAGTTGAACAGGAGCCACTCGACTTCCAGGTCGGCCACGACTTCCGGGTTTATCTGGGCGTAGCCGGTCGCCGTGTATTCGAGGTCGGCTTCGGCGGCGAGGTTCGTCGCGCCTGCACTCGTAATGAGGTCGCTGATGTAGGTGTCGGGACCGGGCGTGTAGCCGCCGAAGACGTACAGTGCCTTCGGGGACTCTTGTCCTTCGGCCGCCTTCGTGACGACTTCGACTTCGGTCTGCATCCAGTCGACGGAATCGGCCGCGCCGTCGCATGCACCGACGAGGTTGCCGGTCAGTTCGACCTTCTCGTACACGTCTTCGATGGTCGTCGCCGACTCGAACTGGTACACCGCGATGCCGGCCTGTCGAAGCTTCTGGACCGTCTCGGGGCTGACGACGTTCTCGGCGAGGACGAGGTCTGGCTCCTGTGCGACTATCTTCTCGACGGAGGCGAAGGCGAAGCCGGTCCCGGAGACGTTCGCGCGCGAAGACGCGCCGTCGAGGTAGCTCGCGTACTGCGTCGTGCCGACGACTTTCGCTTTCGCGCCGATTTCCCACATCGTCTGTGCCGACCCCGGGCCGAGGGTGACGACGCGTTCGGGTGCCTGTTCGAGTGTGACTTCAGTCCCAGTCGCGTCGGTCGCGCTGAACGGGAACGAACAATCTTCCTGGGCGACGGTCGCGCCCGCGAGGCCGTCCGCCGGGGCTGGCGTCGGTGTCGTAGCGGCCGCAGGCGTGGCGACGACGCCGAACGCGGCGACCACGACGAGCGTGGCGACGAGGAGTTCACGGAGTGCTGTCATCACACCACCCTCGACACGTATGCAATAAGTATTTACCTAAAGCAAGTTCATTTGCGATAGAGACACGGCTCGATGCACACCGGTTCCCGCACGCTCGCGTGGTCGCTGGCCCTCACAGCCCTGTTAGCCGCGACTATCGTCGTCTGCGCAGCTATCGGTCCGGTGTCGATTCCCTATCTGGTCGTCGCGAAGTCGCTCCTGAATCAGTTTCCACTGTTCGATTTCACGGTACCCAAGACCGCACGACTCATCGTCGTCGACGTGCGGATGCCACGAATCGCGCTCGCCGCGGCTGTCGGCTTCGCACTCGCCGCGGCCGGCACCGTGATGCAAGGGTTTTTCCGGAATCCCATGGCGGACCCGTCCATCGTGGGCGTCTCCTCTGGCGCGTCGGTCGGCGCGGTCGCCGCCATCGTCCTGCCGCTCTCGGTTCCGTACGGGGTCGAGGGCGCGGCGTTCGTCGGCGCGCTCGTCACCGCGTTCCTCGTCTACGGCATCGCGACCGAAGGCGGCCGGACACCAGTCGCGACACTCCTCCTCGCGGGCGTCGCCGTCCAGACGTTCCTCGGTGCAATCGTCTCGTTTCTCCTCGTTACGAGCGGCCAGACCCTGCGGACCGCGCTCTACTGGCTGATGGGGAATCTCAGCAACGCAGCGTGGGGCGACGCGTACTTCACGCTCGGTTTCGCGCTCGTGTGTTTCCCCCCGCTCATGCTGTTTACGCGAGACATGAACGTCCTCCTGCTCGGCGAGGAGGACGCCCATCACCTCGGCATCTCCGTCGAATCGACCAAGTTCGTCTTGCTCGCACTGGCGAGCCTCATCACCGCTGCGGGGGTCGCACAGGCTGGCGTCATCGGCTTCGTCGGCCTCGTCGTTCCCCACATGATGCGCCTCGTAGTCGGGCCGGACCATCGGATTCTGCTCCCGACGAGCGCGCTCGCCGGGGCGTCGTTCCTCGTCGCCACCGACACGGTCGCACGCTCCACTGCGGAAGTTCTCCCGGTGGGAGTCGTGACAGCCGCCATCGGCGCACCGTTCTTCCTGTTCTTACTCAGTCGCCGGGAGGTGCACGCACTGTGACCGACCGAGCGATTCACGTCGACGACGTGTCCCTGTCCTACGGCGACGTACCCGTCCTCGACGGCGTCTCGCTGTCGGTCGACGAAGGGAGTTTCGTCGGTCTCGTGGGGCCGAACGGTGCGGGGAAGACGACGCTTCTCAGGACGGTGAGCGCCGCACTCGAACCAGAGACGGGCACTGTCGAAGTCTACGACGAATCGATGCACGACCTGTCGTCGAAGGCGGCCAGCAGGCGGGTTTCGGTCGTTCCGCAGGACTCGACCATCTCGTTCTCGTTCCCGGTCCGAGACCTCGTGGACATGGGGCGCACCCCGCACCGCTCACGGTTCGCCAGAGCCACCGCAAAAGACACACGCGCAGTCGAGGACGCCATCGACCGGGTCGGTATCCGGGAACTCGCCGACCGGCCAGTCGACGAACTCTCCGGCGGCGAACGCCAGAAGGTCGTCCTCGCGCGGGCGCTCGCACAGGAGGCCCCCGTCCTCCTGCTCGACGAACCGACCGCCAGCCTCGACGTGAACCATCAAGTCGAGACGCTCGAACTCGTCCGTGACCTCGTCGCCGATGGGAAGACCGCTATCGCGGCGATTCACGACCTCTCGCTGGCCGCGCGCTACTGCGACGAACTCGTGCTGTTGGCCGACGGCGACGTGGTCGCCACGGGCGAACCGGACGAAGTTCTCACGCGCCCGCGCCTGCGAGACAGTTTCGATGCCGAGACCGTGCTCACCCGTCACCCCGTCACCGAGAGCGTGACCGTGACACCGCTGGCGCGGGCACCGGATTCCCTCGACGCGAGGGTTCACGTCGTCGGCACCGGGTCGGTCGCAGCTCGGACAGTCGAACGGCTCGAAAGCGCCGACGCGACCGTCTCTGTCGGGCCGGCCCCACCGGGCGATGCCGTGGTCGAAACTGCTCGCCTGCTCGGCGTGCCGACCACGCTCACTGAACCGTATTCTCCGGTCGACGAGGACACACTGAGCGCGCTTCGAGAGCGGGTCTCGACGGCCGACACCGTCGTCCTCGCCGACCTTCACGTGACTGCCGGGAACCGGGACGTGCTGTCTGCTGTCCGAGATGCCACGTCACTCGTCTGTGTCGAAGACGGCCAGTGGCGGTCTCGCGTCGAGAGCGACTATCACGACGCGTATCGCCGACTGCGCGAACGGGCCGTCGTCGCGTCACCCGCGGAGTGTCTGCGAGCCGTCGCCGAGGCAGACGCCCACCCGACCACGCCGACTGAACACACGGAGTATTGATAGTTCCGGCCTCGGAAGGTTTGCCAATGGTGCGCCAGCAGTCCCTCCGCTGTATTCTCCTCGTCACTGTCGTCGTCCTCGCCGGCTGTGGTGGGTTCGCCGGTGAGCAGACGACCCGAGCGCCATACTCGGTCGAGACGACCGATACCGAGACGACGACTGGGACCGCAGTTTCGGACGCCGGGCGAGAACCGAGGTTCGACCCCGACCCGAAGAACGACTCCATCGGTGACACTGAACACTTCCTCGACTCGCAGTCGACCGTCCTGAACGGCACCAGCTACCGGTTCGTCTACTCGTACGAAGTCGTCGCGGCGAACGGGACGACGCTCTTTCGGACCGCCCGAAGGGGCGCGTTCGCGGAGGACGAGTCGGTGTTGCACGTGGTGAGGGAGACCAGCGGCCCAGTCGCACCGATGCAGGCGACGAGGGAACTGTACGCGAACGGGACGGCTCTGTTCGAGCGGTTCATCACCGACGGAAACGCCACCGCACAGGTCGTCCGCGGCCCAGATGGCGACCCGGTGAATCTGACAGCAACCAGTGTCGACGACGTACGCACCGTCGGCCGCGCACAGGGGACGAACGTCCAGTTCCTCTACACCTCGTTCGAGATGGTCGACGTGACCAGCGTCGAAGAACTCGGTCGCGTTCGACCCGGACTCGCCGAACCGCTGTATCGAATCGAGGGTGAGACCGACCGGGCGACGACGAGCTTCCAGACGTATCCGGAACTCAGTGGACAGCCCACGAACGTCACCCTCACCGCAATCGTGGACGCGAACGGCTTCGTCTACGATTTCCGGTTCGGCTACGAGAGCGAGTTGGAAGGTGAGCCAGTCCGCGTCGAACTCACGCTCTCGTACCAGGACGTGGGGAAGACGACGGTCGAACGGCCGCCGTGGGTGTCGAACGCGACGACGGAACAGTCGCCCGTTCAGGCGTCACGGTCCAGCTGACGCGAACTTTCTTGCGCCCCGGCTTCGAACCGCAGACGATGCCCTCCACACGGCTCCTCGGCAGTCTCTGTCTCGTCGTCCTCGTCGCTCTCGCCGGTTGTGGCAGCGTCGGGGACGGCCAGAACGCACGAGAACCGTTCTCCGTCGAACCGACGGCGGACGACGAACAGACCGACACCACCACAGAGCCGACCGTCGTGCCGTCCACGTTCGAACCGGACCCAGCGAACGACAGCATCGGCGACCCGGAAGCGATTCTCCCTGCACAACGTGAGGTCCTGTACAGGACCAGCTATCAGGTCGAGAGTAGGCAACTGGTCGTGGCCGAGAACGGCACCGCCCTCTACGAGTTCAGTTCTCACAACTGGTTCACGGAGAACCGGTCGCGATTCGCGTCGAGTATCCGTCGAGGCGGGGCGAACTATCCGGCATCGCTCCGGAGCAACGTCTTCGCCGACGGGGAACGAGTCTACCTCTGGCAAACACGCGGAAACAACACGACGAAGAAGGTCATGCGCGGCAGTGACGGGACTCCGGTCCCGCCGCGGGCTAACTCGGTCGGGCTCCCGCGGGGCGAAGACAGCGTCTGGACCGTGCCGCAGTTCCTCACCCTCGTGAACATCACGAGCGTCGAGAAACTCGACGACGCCCCTGAAGGACTCGACGGGGCGTTCTACCGCATCGAGGGCGAGCGCGCCACTGCGGGGAATTCCACAAGTAACAGGACCATCGTCGGGAACGCGACGGACGTGCAAGTCTCGGCAACCGTGAGCGAGCGCGGGTTCGTCTACGAGTTCACCGCGACGTACAACACGACGCTGAACGGCGAGTCGGCGAGAATCAATCGGGCACTTCGGTACCACGACATCGGCCAGACCGACCTCTCTCAGCCGGACTGGGTCGACGAAATCAAGCAGAACGAGACGACCACTGGAGCCACGACCACGTCTACTGCCCCGACGACGGGCACGAGCACCTCGCAACCAAACGGGACGACGACTGGGGACGAACTGGACGAGGAGTCGGCACTGACAGCTTCCGCAATCCAGTCGCCAAACGTTGAAGCACCGGCCGTGCTAACTGCCGACGATGGACATACGCGGCGTGCTGGCCCTCGTCGTCCTTCTCTCGCTTGCGGGCTGTGGCTCCCTCGCGGAAACCGATAGCCGCGACCCGTTCACTGTCAACCGAACTGCGACGACGACCGCGGCCGGTGACAGCTCCGGTGGCGACGAAGGTATCGTCGTCTCGCTCGACTCCGACAGGAACCGCATCGGCGACCCGGCCACGCTCGTCGGCGCACAGGAACGGTTTCTCGACGGGACGAGCTACCGGGTGCGCGCCGTCGACCGCGTGACCACTGCGAACGGAACGATTCTCCGCGAACTCATCCGCGACGGAGCGTACGCGAAGAACCGGACACGCTATCGCTACGTCGAGACGGTCCGTGGCGAGAACGTCGACAGCCCCGGACGAACCGTCCTCTTCGCCGACGGTGACCGAGTGTACCGGCGACAGACTGTCGCCAACCGGACGACCACGACGCTGCTCCGCGACGACGGTGGGTCGCCGTTCGCCCCGAGCGACATGGGCGTGTTCCGCGGTGAGCAAACCGAGACGCTCTCACTCGCGTTCGAGGCGATGACCGTCACCAGCGTCGAGACACTGGAGAGTGTCCCCCGTGGGATGGAGTATCCGGTGTACCGACTCCAGTCCACGACGCTCGCTTCACCCGACCGGCTCGCACCGACGGCCGACACCACTGTCGAGAACGCGACGCTCGACGTCATCGTCGACGCGAAAGGGCAGGTTCGCGAACTCGTGTTCCGCTACACACTGCTCGAAGACGGCGAACGACGTGTCGTCACCAACAGACTCGCCTACATGGCGCTCGGGACGACGACCGTCGACCGCCCGACCTGGACCGAAAACGCGACCGATGCGAGTAGCCAGACGACAGCTCGCAGCCTCAGAAATCGCTGACCCGGCCGTAGCACGCCCAAACCGCGAGATTTTGGCCGAAATCAGACACCGAACAGGTCGAACCGACATCAGCAATTCTGTATAGCGAAATACGATTTATCAGTCGCGTCTCGTTCATGGTGATTCCAGAGAATGTCACCAAATCGGTACACCTGAAACGCCAAAATACCCTCAGAGCAGGCTGTAGACGTTCGCTTCGTACACGTCGCGGACACGGCCGCCCCAGTTGTGGGTGTACGTGTCGACGATGTCACTCGCGACGTCGCCCCGGAGGTACTTCACGATACCACGGTCGCCTGTCCGGTCCCTGAGGTGCGTCGTGAAGAAGTGTCTGAAGTAGTGCGGTGTGACGTTCTCGGCCGCGCCACCGCCGGTTCGGTACCAGCCCTGCTCTCGGGCGTGGCGTTCGACGACGTTTCTGACGCCCTGTGCAGTGATTCTGCGGCCCCACTCGTCGCTCGTGGAGGTGAACAGCGGTTCTGCGGGCGATATCGCGTCGGGGCGAATCGCCAGCCACGCCGTCAGCACCTGCGCCAGTTCGTCGTCGACCGGCACGACCGTCGAGCGTTTTCGCTTGTTCGACTCGGTGCGTGCTTCGCCGTTGTAAACCTCGCTACGGGCCGGTTCGCTGGCGACGTACAGCGAATCCGGCCGCCCGTCCAGCTGGACCTGTCCGCCGAGGTCGTACGCGGCCCGCACATCGGGCGAGTCGAGCGCGAGGTCTCGCAGGTCGAGGTTACACAGTTCCCCGACACGCATTCCCGTCTTCAGGAGGGTTACGACCAGCGCACGCTCCAGTGGATGTCCGATGTCGGCGACGAAGTCGCGCATCTGGGCCACCGAGAGTTCCCGTCTCGTCGGGTCTTTGTCGATGGATTCGTCCATCTCCTCGACCACCAGCGCCATCGGATTCGCGTCGAACTCACCCACCTGCGTCATGTAGGCGTAGAACCGGTGGACGTAGGAGGCGTAGGAGGCCACCGTGCTGGGCGCGAGTTCGCCTCGAAGCGAGTGGACCCACGCCATACACTCTCGGCGACCGGCCGATTTCGGGGTCAGCGACTGTCCGGAAGGACCTCGCTCCGGGTCGGCGAGGAACGCCTCGAAGCGCCGGAGAACCCGGTCGTAGGCCTCCTGCGTCCGTTCTGCCTTCCCGTGGTAGGTCTGGTCTTCGAGGAAGTAGGCGACGGAGTCTGTGGACTCTGCCACGCTATTCACCCGTGAGGACGTAGCCGCCGTCACGACCACTGTACCGGACGCTCCCCGTCGACTGGAGGTCCGCCAGCGCGTCGTCCAGCCTGGCCTCAACGTCGTCGCTCACGTCTGCGAGCAACTCTTCCCACGATTTCGCGCCCTCGGCCGACTGCAGCGTCGAAACGACGCGCTGTTGCATCGCGCCACCCGTGTCGCCGTCTCTCTCCGAGTCACCCGATATCGACTCGGTTTTCCCCTCGGTCGACCCGTTATCGGGTGACTCAGGAAGACCGAACTTCTGGCGTCCCGCCTGGACCATCGTCCGGACGAACTCGCTCTGACTCATGTCGAGTTCGTCGGCGTGGTCCGTCCAGTGGTCTTTCTGGTAGGCCGGGACGTACGTCTTCACGACCGACCGAGTGGTGTCCTGGTCGCTCATCGAGCACACCCCCCACACCATGATATATCATGTTCAGAGGGGTGTGTCTGGAAGGGTGTTTTGGGGGGTCGAACCCCAGGGGTAACGTGCTCAGAACACCCCTCCAGAACGGGCCGGTTTTGCAGCAATTTTTGTTTGTAGGTTCGGGGAGTAGCACACTGAGAAATCAGACGAGATTCCGTCGTCGAACGGACCGAATCGAGAGTCAGTTTCTGGACGCTGTCGCGGCCGTCGACGGGGCCGTCAGACGCGGCGTGATTCGACGTGGTTACAGCGTCGAGAATCGGCCCAGACGACGACCGAAATCCAGTGCTGTGTGTTTGATACATCGAGGACATCAGTTGTTGCCCGTGTCAACTCGGGCCCATTACTTCAATCTGTCCCACAAAACCAGATAAGAGACCTTATCTTCCGACAGAGGCCCATTTTTTGTGTCCAGAAATATTAGTATCCAAGAATCTAGTACTCTGATTTTCTCGAAATAGGCTCATCAAACGAGATACAAAATACAATTGTGTCGCCTTGCATCCGACACAGTGTGGGGATGAAGCGTGACAAACGCGAGAATACGAGCCAACACAGCCCGCCAAATAATACTCAAAAATAATATATTTCGGCCAGACGCTGACCGGCAACGACAGTCTCTCCTACCAAGATTGTGGAGTGTGTCGTCGGTCCAAAATCGTCCCTTCGTCGCCCCTCCGAGGCAGTGAATTTCGACGACAACTGAGGGTCGGAGATGGGCTCGATTCGACCGAGAATATCGTCGCTAAAAACCCGGTGATGCTCGGGGTGATTCTCGAAGTGATTTTCGGGTCAGCTAGCGGAAAGAATAGCTCGAAAATAGACACCAGTCCAGGAGGTGCATCAGGCGTTCCTTCGATACCCGAACGAGGCGGTCTCGTCGAGAAATTCTCGTCGAATATCGCATCGTGACTGGGGGCGACGTCGCGCTGTACAGGCAGGTGCCGAGGTGACTCAAGCGCAGCTACTGGAACGCTTCCAGAAGATGCGATGAGATACTCATCTCGTGGGGGAAACGGCGCAGCGGCCGCCTCAGCGGTTTCGGGGGCGATGTTCGACGTGGGCCAGCAGGGCCGGGTGAATCGCACAGAGTTCGTCGAACGGAGTCCCGTCGAGCGACTGTTGACACGAGAGAGAAGCGAGAAGGAGCCGAATAGCGCTAATTTGTGCGATAGAAGGCTTGAAGTGCAGGTGGGCCGTCGATTCAGCAGCCTCTCAGAGTGAGCGCGGCCGCACTGAATAAATCCTATGTCGCTATATCAACTCTGGCCAGCGTCCGCTACTTCAGTGCCGTAAAATTATCCGGGGTGAGTCAGCGACTCACTCCACTGGCGACTCGACCGCGCCGAGTTGCTCGAACAGGCCGAGCAGGTTGTCGACGACGTGTCGCTCGCTGATCTTCCCGCCGTCGAGGTGGTCGATGAGTAGTCCAGCGACCTCGATGTCTTGGTTCGTCGGGTCGATGCCCATGAACGCCCCAGTGTGCGTCGCGCGGGTCGTGAACCGGGCGACCACCGCATCGCCCTGAACGACGGTCTCTTCGATGTGCATGTCCACGTTCGAGAACGCGTCTCTGAACGTTTCGACAAACGCACGGTAGTCGGCTGGACCGCGAACGGTCGCCGAAAGCCCTGGGTTCGTGTAGACGAAGTCTTCGGCGACGAGTTCCGAGACCGCGTCGAGGTCCCCGTCACTGTGCCACATCTCTTTGCACTCTCGCCTGACGACGGCTTCGTTCGTTTTTCCGAGTGATGCTCCACTCATGCGTCTCTCCTCTTCGCTAGAAAGTACGCTCTCGGAGGACAGAACGGTTGCCTTGAAATCGCAAAACTGCTGTACGGCGTGACGTTCTCGTCCGATGGAGTGGCACGCCGCCGGACTTACTGCACGGCGAGTTCGGTGTCGAGGTCGGCCTCGGTGAACAGTTCTTTCACGACGTCGACACCGGGCGTCGACTCCGCGACGTTCTCCATCAACACGGTCTCGCTCGGGAACAGTCGGGTCCCCAGTTCGAGGCCGTAGTCGCGAGCGGTCGAACCGGTCATCGTGAGGTAGACGCCGACGCCGACATCGGCGATGGCAGCTTCCTCTTCCTCGCCTGCGGGCGGGTAACAGAACTCGACATCGGCGACGGCGTCCGTTCCGAGGACGGCCTCCACGAGTCGTTCGTACCGGGGCGAGATGCAGAGTGGGCCGGAATAGTCGTCGATGAACTCCCGCGTCGCGCCATCGGCATCGTGGCCATCGAGCACGTTTGGTTTGGCCATCAGGGTGTGATACACCGTATCCCCGAGGCCGGTGACGACTCGAACGTCTGTGTCGTGCGGGTCGATACGCGCGTTCACGTCGGCGATGTTCGACAGCGGTTCGGGCCGTAGTCCGACGACCTCTTCGAGCACGAGGTCGGCGCTGTCGAAGCCGAGTGCGAACGAGTGTGTCCGGAGCGCGCGGAACGGCTCTTCGCGGCCGACCAACTGCACGTCGAACCCGTCGGCCGAGACGGTGACGCTGTCGAAGACGACGCGCCGAGGCATGCCGGCACGGTCGTCGCGAAGGAGGGTGTACTCGGGTCGATGGTCGTGAACGAGGTCGCTGTACGCTGAGAGTCGCTCGTAGACGTCCCGGTCGTCCTCCTGGTTCCCCTTCGTCAGCGCCTTCTCGTAGCGCAACGTGGAGATTATCTCGTCGGCCACCTCGGTGGCTCCGACGCGGTTCGCGATGCGTTCGAGGACCGCCTCCAGCGGGCGTCCCTTGCGTGGCACCGCGACAGCTATCGTGTCGGCCATTTAGCGGACGAACGGGATGGGCGCTAAAAACAGGTTCGCTTCAGGAAGAAACCCGGAACGGGCTGCGCGTGCTAGCGTGGGCCTTACGAGAACATCTCGCCGAGCTGGTCACGCCACTCCTGAATCTCGGTGACTTCCGTGTCGAGGCGTTCGACGTCCTCGGCGAGGTCGTCCACGTCGTCGCGTAGGACACCCACGTCGTCTTCGGTCTCGTCGAGTCGCTCGGTGTTCTCGTCGGCCTGTTCCTGCACGGAATCCACGTCAGCTTCGAGCGTGTCGGTTGTCTCGCCGACCGAGTCGCGGAAGGAGTCGAAGTCGTCGGAGAGCGTCCCGACGTCTTCGTCGACAGCTTCCACGCGCTCGTCGACCGCGGTGACGTCGGACTCGACGCCAGAGAGGTTGGATTCGAGTTCGTCGAGCGAGTCGTCGTGGCTGTCGACCGAGGCATCGAGTGACGCCACGTCTTCACGCAGGTCGGCGACTTCCACTTTGTACTCCTCGATGAGCTGTTGGGCGGTTCCCTCGTCGTCGAGGAAGTCTTCGAGTGCGCTCGTGTAGGCGGCGACTTCTTCGACCCGGGACTGCAAGTGTTCGACCTTCGCCACGTCGGTCGATGCGGGTTCCAAGTCGAGTTCCGAGCGCAAGAGGTCGCGGTCGGCGTCGGAGAGTTCGCCCGCACGAAGTTCGTCGACGAAGGCGCTCGTCACGCTCTCGACGGCGACTGGGGCTGGTTCTGCGTCGTCTGGGGTTGGCTCGCTGTCGTCAAAAGTCGACTCTTCGGTGGACTCGTCGTCGACAGCAGCCTCGTCTTCGGAGACGGCTTCGTCGGTCGCTTCCTCGTCGGTGACGTCGTCTTCCACCTCTGATTCGGCGTCTTCGGTGTCCGCGCCCGCTTCGTCGTCTTCGTCGAGGTCCAGTTCGATTTCCGGACCGTCCTCTTCGTTGGCATCCTCGGCCGCCACATCCTCGTCGTCGGGTGCTGCGTCGTCCTCGTCGGCGTCCTCTCGGACCTGCTCTTCTGCGGCTTCGAGGTCGAGTTCGATGCCACCTGCGCCCGCCCCCTCGTCCCCGCTCTCGTCTTCGTTGGCCTCTTTCGAGAGTTCGTCCTGCGTGAAGTCGAGGTCAATGTCTTCCTCCGTGGTCGGGTCGTCCGACGCTGCTTCTGCCTCGGCTTCGGCGTTGCCGAGGTCCAAGTCGATGGACCCACCGTCGTCGTCTTCCTCGTCGGCTGCCTCGTCCCCACCGAGACCAGGCATGTCGGAATCGCCGGCGAGCATGTCTTTGACGACCTGATTCGAGTCGTTCGAGACGATGTCGTCGATAGTGTTGTCGCCTTCCACGGCGTCGTCCGTCTCTTCGACGTCCTCGCCCTCGCTGACCACGTCGCTGATTTCGGGTTCGGTGAGGAACTGCGCGGCCTCTTCACGGTCGTCGATGCGGACGCCGTAGACGGTCGTTAGCTCCTCGCCGGCGTCGAGTGTTCGCTGGAACTCGACGTGGTGGTCCTGAAACGCGGTCCAGTCGTCGCTGTGGTAGTCCGGATGGAAGCCCACTCCGTCCATCGGGAACGACTCGGGGATGTCCTCGTGCAGACGAACTGTCACTGCTTCGTCACGGCTCGAACTGATGACGAACCGAATCGCGGGCACGGGGAACTCGTCGGCGGCGAACGACTTCTCCACCGAGACGCCGTCCGCGTCGACTTCGATGATTTGCTCCGTATCGACCTCGCTACTCATACCCCCACGTATCCCCACCATGACCATAAAGGGAACGGGCGGCCAGACCGGCCCAGACGGGTGACAGGTCCCGTTCCGGACGATTCATGTTGGCCAATTAACTTATACCCGTGACCGGCTTCGATACGGGTGCGGCCGCAAGGCTGCCAGTCGTTGCCCGGCAGGTCCAGTCAGACCTGCCACTAGGAAGGGGGTTTCGTCAGACCCTCTCTCGGGGCGGGCCTTGCCAGACTCGCCCACTACTTTCGACGCGTTACCCCGCCAGTGCCGAGGACGAACCTCGCCGTCACGACAACGCTTAGGGTAGTGCCTCTCGCAGTCCAGAACATGACGACGAGCGACTGGGGAGACTGGCTCCCGCGTGCGGTCGAATCGGCGACACCCGACAGTATCGCAGTCTGGTATCTGGGCTGTAACGGCTTCGTGCTCAAGGCGAGCGACGGCACCACCGTGTTCATCGACCCCTACGTGGGCCTCGGTAGCCCGCCGCGGACGATTCGGATGATTCCGGTCCCCTTCGACCCCGAAGACGTCGAAGAAGCCGACGCCGTCTTCGCGACGCACGAACACTCTGACCACGTCGACGGGCCGAGTCAGGCACCCATCCTCGAACGGACCGGCGCGACCTACTACGGCCCGGACGACAGCCTCGCCGTCGCCCGCGAGGACCAGGCGTGGGAAGACGACTACGACCTGACCGACGACCAGTTCCACGAAGTCACCGAGGGCGACACCCTCGAAATCGGCGGCTTCACCGTCTACGTCGAAGTCGCACACGACCCCGACGCGACCCACCCCGTGAGCTACGTCTTCGAACACGACGGCGCAACCGTGTTCCACGGCGGCGACACGAAACCTAGCGACGAGTTCACGCGCGTGGGCGAAGACTACGACATCGACCTCGGCATCCTCGCCTTCGGGTCGGTCGGCACCATCCCGGACAAAGAGACCGGCGAACCGGTCCGCACCCGCTGGTACAGCGACGAGAACCAGATCATCGAGGCCGCCCACGACCTCCAACTCGACCGCTTGCTCCCGAGCCACTGGGACATGTGGAAGGGCTTGACTGCCGACCCGAGTGCCCTCCACGAACACGCCCGGAGTTTCGCGTACCCAGAGCGACTCGACGTGGTGGAAATCGGCGACCACGTCGACGTCTGAACAGAGACCGTTTTTCGCTGCTGAATCTCACGGTGGCGACGACAGTCGTCACAATCACTCCGGCGCGCGCTGGCTCGCGTCTCGAAGAGCGAGGCGACGCAGTCGCCTCGTGGCGAACGGGGAGCGAAGCGACCCGTGAGTCGAAGAGCGCGAGCCGATATCGCGCGAGGGATGAGCGGTGTGGAGGGAACGTAGTGACCGACACACCGCGAATCGGATGGGGAGGTAGTGGCTGCGGTATCCACCGTCGTGATTCGTGAACGACTTCTCGAACACAGTCCCGCTGACGACGACCGAACCGAAACACGACACCGACGATAGCACGAAACGCTTTGTACTCCACGGCCTACCTGCCGGACATGAGTCTGCTGTCACTCGGTCTCGTTCTCCTCGTGGTGGCGGCCCTGGTGGGGTCACTCGCTGTCGTGGTCGCCCTCGACCGCCCGGGTGGAACGTGGGGCCAGCGACTGCGGTCACGACTGGTGATGGGCGTCCCGTGGGGGACGCTCGTCGTCGTCACGCTCGTCGTCGCCAACTACCTCGTCGTACAGGACGGCTGGAACCACTGGCATCGGCCCATCACGCTCCCGTTCCGGGCGTGGTCGTACCTCTACCCGACCGGGATGTTCTTCGCGCCGTTCTCCCACGCCGACGCGGGCCACCTGACCGGGAACATGATTGCGACGCTCATCCTCGCGCCCATCGCCGAGTACGCGTACGGGCACTTTCCCGAAGACCGCGGGACGGCGTCGTTCGCCTCGCTAGGGTCGAACCCGTTAGTTCGCGCGCTGGTGATCTTCCCCGGTGTGACGTTCGCGGTCGGCCTCCTGACCTCCGTCTTCGCGCTCGGGCCGGTCATCGGATTCTCGGGCGTCGTGTTCGCGTTCGCCGGGTTCGCGCTCGTTCGGTATCCGATGACGACGCTCGTGGCGATTCTCGGCGGGCAGCGACTCCTCTCGCTGCTGTACAGTACGCTGCAACAGCCCATCGTCACGGCGAGTGCGACCCCGTCCCCGCCGAGTCCACCGTGGTGGGCGGGCATCGCGATTCAGGGCCACGCGCTCGGGTTGTTCATCGGTATCTTGCTCGGCGTGGTCGTCTTCTTCGGCCGGGACGACCGCCCGAGTGCGCTGCGGCTCTGGCTCGCAGTACTCTTCTTCGCGGTCTCGAAGAACCTCTGGGCAATCTACTGGTACCTCGGCGACGAGCGGTTCCAGTTGTTCCGCGGCCCGGGACTGGCACTCGTCGCCGTGCTGGCCATCGTCGTCGCCAGCGCGCTCCACCTCAGAGAGCGCGACCTCTCGTCGTTCACACCGCGCTCCGCGTCGTTGGTGGTGCTCGTCATCGTGACGGCACTCATGGTGGGCGCAGCGGTTCCGGTCAACCTCATGACCGTCAGTGACGGGAGCGTCCCCGGTGACTCGGTCGAGGTGCGCGACTACGAGGTCACGTACGCGGAGAACGTCCAGAACCAGATGGTCTCCGTCATCGATATCGACGCGCTCGGGCAGACGACGAACGTCAGTTCTTCAGGCGTCATCGTCTCCAGTGAGGGACGCAACATCTGGTATCAGGACGTCTCACGCGGGCGGCTGGCGTACAGCGGCCGAGCGACCGTCCGCCTCGGCGGCGTCGGCTGGCGCGAGACCGTCACCGTCACGCGAGACGGCTGGTCGGCGGTCGGCGGCGGGAAGACGTATCGGGTCTTCCTCCACCCACCGGAAGGCGAGAAGCGACTGGTCTTCACGGCGGGCAACGCGACCACGGAGGCACAGCTCGGTGGCAAGAACGTCTCCGTCGCAGCGACGGAACAGGGGTACGAGGTATTGGTGAGTCAGAACGGGACGGTCCTCGACCGCGCTGGGGTTCCGCAGGGGAACCAGACGGCGACGCTCTCGGGCATCACGTTCGTGCGTGACAACCGGAAGAACGGCGGCGACCGAATCTACGCGGTGCTCGACGGGACGAAGGTGCGCGTGTTCGTGAAAGAGACGTACAAGTAGTGACTGCAGACTCGAGGGAGCGCGGCCGAGTCCGGTCTCCGATTTTCAGCCGGACCACTCGATACGGAACACTTCCGTGTCGATGGTCTTCGTTTCCTCGTCGTGGAAGTCGAACTGTCTGTCGAGGTCTAACTCCGCCGCGAACGCGTGGGTCACCTCGCCACCCTCGTCGTCGGCGAAGGACTCGACGAACTCCCGGCTCCCGCCGTTGTGGATGGAGTAGGACACGTCGGCGATGCCGGCGGCGGCGTCGAGGAACGCCCGGTCCGCGTGGACGTTGTCGCGCTGTGCGCCGAAGGGTGGGTTCATCACCACGGTCACGGGGTCGTCCGTCGCGGGACAGAGCGGCGGGCGAGTCGCGTCGGCACAGCACCAGTGAATCGTCGCGTTCGCACCGATGCGACGCTCGTTCTCTCGCGCCGTGCCGAGTGCGTCACGGTCCACGTCGACGCCGACGACGCGACGTGCGCCGCGGAGTGCCGCGCCAAGGGCAAGCATCCCGGTGCCGGTACCGAGGTCGACGACGGTTCGGTCAGCTACGTCGCCTTCCATGTCGGCGACGTGAATCAGCGACGCCGCGACTTCCGGCGGCGTCGGATACTGTTCGAGGGCGACGCTTGGCGAGTCGAACCCCGCGACCACGCCGAGTTGCTGCGCGAGTGCGCGCCGTGTACTCATCGCTCGTGACTCAGACGTCGACGGTGATGGGTGCATCGAGTTCGAACGCGAGGCCCTCTCGCTGCGCACGCTCGGCACACGCCGACAGCGCCGGACGAACCTTCTCTGGGTTCGCCACAGTCTCGCAGTGGACCGAGACGGTCCCCACGCCGAGGAACGACGCGGCGCGGACGAGCCCACGCACGCGGTCGGCCTCGCGCTGCGTTTCGAGCGAGCAGTCCTCGGCGAAACTCGCGCGCACGTCGAGGACGGTCGGGACGTAACCCGCCTGCGTCAGTTCCTGTTTGAGGTCCCGGAGATACTCCGGAGCGGTCGATTCCAGGGTTTCCGCATCGAGGCGCACCGGCTGGGTGTCCTCGGGTCGACAGTGTTCGATGGCTCGTTCCACGTTCGGAGACGGCGTCGCGCTCATGACGATAGTGCATACTTGGTAGGAATACAAAAAGGTTTGTGTATGTCCAGAAGTTATATCGTGTCGATTGGCGCACTGTTCGACTACGATACATCAATCGAAGCCGTGAGAGAATGGAACACGCTTATTATTCCGGGGATTTAGAACCGTGTATGAAACAGTGCCCGCGGTGTGATTCGTCACTCAGCCACTACGCGCTGAGGGACGTCGAGGCGTACGGGTGCGACAGCTGTGGGTGGGTGGGAGTCGACGTGGAACATCGGTCCGAACCGGTCCGTATCGAATCGTGGCAGGACGCGATGTCGCGGTTCTACCAGAAGTTCCGCTACGAAGAGTTGCCCGAACACGCCCAGAAGCTCGAACGGGTCGAAGCCGAGCGCAAGGCCGCAATCGCGGGGAACGAAGCGGAAACGGAATCGGAAACGGACGCGACGAGCACCGCCGACGAGGACCCCGACGACGTGGCGGACGAACCGCAACCGACTGCTGCTGTGGAGACGACCGCCGACGAAGCAGCAGCGGACACCGACGACGTGGACGACGAGGATACCGTGGACGACGACACACTCGAACGAGAGCCAGCACCGACCCACGCCGAGTGAGTGCTGTCGGCCGACTGTTCTCCCGAACGATAGACGGTGAGCGGCGCGACTGCGCATAGAGACGAGCCGCCACAGGAGAGTTGGCAGGACGGGCGAGTAGTGTCGTGACTGCTGACGTCGGCGTCGAAAGAATTCGGGTACAGGTGACCGCTTATTCGTCTGCGGCCGGCGCTTCGGCTTCCTGCTCGCGCTCGTCGACGTCCTCGTCGGAACGGGCTGCGACCAGCGAGCCACGGGCGACCGAGTACAGCGGTTCGCTCGCGTGCTGGACGCCACTGATGGAGAACGGGATGTTCGCGTCTTCGAGGTGGTCACGGAACAGTTCCTCGAACCCGCTCGGGCTGGAGGTACCGCCGGTGACGACGACCGGCACGTCGAGCCCTTCCTCGATATCTTCTTCGTCCACCTCGCGGACGACGTTCTCGATGACGTAGTCCAGCAGGTTCTCGTAGTAGATGCTGAGTGCACCCTCGACGCCACCAACGTCGGTCGTGAAGTCCAGTTCGAAGTCGTTCTCCTTGATGGAGGTGACCTTGTCGACGGGCGTGCCCGTCGCCTGCGCGGCCTGCTCGTCCACCCAGTCGCCACCCCGGGCGACGGAGAACTTCATGACCGGCACCGCGTAGTACGCGAGACAGACGTTCGTCATCCCCGCACCGAAGGAGATGCCGAGTCCCGTGAAGTTGTTGTCGGCCAGTTCGGAGTAGATGACCGACATACCCTCGTTGATGGGTTCGGCGTCGTAGCCCATGTTCGAGAGGAACGACTCGATGGTCTTCTGGTGGTAGAGTGTGCTCAGGCTGGAGTCACTCGGGTCGGCCGGGACGGAGAAGTAGAGCTTCTCGTCCGGGTAGTTCGGCTCGCCGACGACCTGTTCGATGATGAGCTTCATCATCGGGATGGCCGACTTCTCCTGACTGGAGAGGATGCCGTGCTTCATCGGCCGTCGCGTGTTCTTGTTGAAGATGTTCGCGAAGTTCAGGGCGTCGTCTCCCACCACGTACACCTTGTCGTCCTTGCGGATGTGGAGGACTTCCGACCGCGACAGCATCTGCTCTGCCATATCGGAGTACTCGATTTCCACGAAGGAGTTTCGCTGCTGTACGAACACCGTGTCGTTACCATCCTGCTGCGCCGACAGGATATTCATCGTGCCAACGTCAAGGCCCTTAGCCATATTTGTCCATTTCCAACCTACCGTATAATAAAACTATGTGAAATTATTTCTGCATTAACAGGCTTCAAATAAAGGCTTGCTTCTAGAAACGTGTTGTGGCCGCCGGTGTCGGGTCTTCTACCGGAGTAATCGGTCATTACGTCGTGGGTCGCGCCAGTTCCGTCCGGGCCGACCTTCGGCCGCCCCACACGAAAATGTGGTATTTCGTCAACAAATTTTGCTGTGCGTACCAGTCGGCCCACTGATGGTCGTCTGAAACCAATCGGGCCCAGCCTCGCCAGCGTCTTCCGTCGAGAACAGACTGGACACGAAGACGTTGCTCGCAGTCGTCTGGAAAAGCGTCCCAAGAAACAGGTACAAGCGGTTCGGCTGGTCAGCGACCGAGCGCTTGCTTTATCCGACCGAAGAAGCTGGTCGCCGCCTTCGACCCACCGGCACTGCCGAGCGAGGCCTCCTCGTGCTTGCGCTCCTGTTCGCGCTGTTGTCGTTCGCGAAGCTCTTTCAGCTTCGCCGTCTGGTCGTCGACGGTAGAGTGCGACGTCTCGGTCTTCTTCTGCCCGCCTTTCATCGCTTTGAGATTCGCGATTTGCGAGTCCACGCCTTGCGAGCGCGTGACAGTTGCGGTGTTCTGGCTGAATCCCGAGGCGTCGATCTCCTCGTCGACGTCGAACTGGAGTCGGCGGTGTTCGGTCTTCTCGACGCCGCCCCACGAGAGGTTCACGCCGTCCATCGCGCTGTCGATGTCGGCTTGAATCTCCTCGTCGGAGTAGTGTTCGCTCTCCTCTTCTTCCTCGGCGTCCGCCGGGTGGAAGTCCGCCGGGTCTGGCTTGCGGTAGCGTTCGAGCTGGTCCGCGACGAGCGCGGCCCCGGTCGAGCCGACGACGAGCGTCAGGCCAACCGCGTACACCGCGACGACCGGCAGCGCGTAGTCGGTTCCATCGGTGACGTTCCAGTTCGCCGGATACGCGACGAGCCAGAAGAACCCGACCGCAGCCACGTCGACGGCCGCTCCCACCACGGAGGCGTACACCGCACGTCGTTCGACCGGCAAGAGGACGACGATACCCAGGATGAGCGTCGGCAGCGAGAGCATCCCGAAGCCGAACGCCGGGCCGGCCAGTTGGGTGTACTCCGCCGACCGCGCCTGGTACGAACTGGCCCACACGAACAGTCCCAGCGCGGCGAGCGCGAGCGCGATGCCGCCGAAGAACAGCCCGAATCCCAGATAGACGTCTGTCTCCTCTTCCGGTTCACCGATGTACTGCTTGTACAGGTTGTACAGTATGTTGTCCGGAGGTCCATCCCCAGCGAGGCCCTCCGTCTCGTCTGTTGCCTCGTCTGACATTGTGCCTCATTACAGGGTCATCTATGAAGACTGTTTGGTTACTCTTATCAAACTTGAAAAAAGTCGAACGGGCGGTGCGTCAGACGCGCGTCAGACGACTCAGTCCTTGCGCTTGACGACGTCGCCGAGCGTCTGGGTGGTTCCCGAGGAGTCGCTACTCCAGTCGGTGTCGTCCTCGCTGCTGCCACCGGCGTTCAGACTGATGGCGAGGAATTTTTCGAGTTTCTTCTGCATCCGGTCGGAGGGGAGCGTGTCGCCGCGTTCGAGTTTGCGGACGAGACTCGCCTTCTCGTTGAGTTCGTTGGCGAGTTGTTCCTGACTCAGGCCCTTCCCCTCGCGAGCCTTTCGGATGCGAGAGTCGTAGTCCTGGGCGATTTCGTCCATATCGTCGAACATATCCGAGCGACGGCGCGACCCGCCGGACGAACCCGACGACCCGGACGAGCCGCTGGATTTCGAGGAGGAAGAAGAACTAGACGAGCTGGTCGAATACTTCGTCGACCCGCTGGAGGTCTGCTGCGTGCGGACCTCGGTCCCGAAGTCGGCGCAGTTGCTGCAGACGTCGAGTTCCGCGCCTTCGACTTTCACCGTCTTCGGCTGCGACGTATCAGCACCACACATCTCACACTGAACCATGTCCGTGTGTTGACCGCCAGCAATGATAAAAGGTCCGCCGTGGCGGTTTGGGCCTCGTCCGAATACCCGGAGAACACCGCGCAGACATCAAAATTCCCCGACAAGAACGCTGGTAAACTGACCGACTCGACGGCTCAGGACAGCACCTTCCACGCACCCCAGAACCGCTGGAGTGCGGTGAGGTGGCCGACGACGGCGAACACGACGAGCAGCCAGCCGACGACGGTCAGGCCGTAGAACGACGCCGTGACGAACGCGGCGAGATAGCCCACGAGGCCAGAGAGCGCAAGGCGGTCCGCGCGGCCGAGGTAGCCCGCGTACACCCGGCCGACGCCGACGGCCTGTGCCTGCGTGCCGAGGTAGGAGGTCATCAGGACGCCGGTCACGGCGGCCATCCCGATGTCGTACCGGCCGATACCGGCGGCGAAGCCAGCGATGATGACGAGGTCGGCGTACCGGTCCAATACGTGGTCGAGCATGTCGCCTGCGTCACTGGCCACGTCCTGGGCCCGGGCGAGTTCGCCGTCGACGATGTCGAGCCACCCGTTCAGTGCCACACAGGTCGCGCCGATAGCGTACCAGATGGGGTCGCCGCCGCCGAGCGACTCGAACTCTGGTCCAGCGAAGCCGAACGCACCGCCCGCGGCGACGGCCAGCGCGAACGCGATGAGGCTGACCCCGTTGGGCGAGAGGCCGACCGCGTCGGCCGCGCGGACCCACGGGTCGAGGAAGGAACCGATTCGAGGGCGGAGTTGGTCGAGCGTCATAGGTAGTCGATGAAGTCCACGTCGCCTGCACTCGGTTCGCGCTCGCCGCGGACGACCGCTGCGATGTCGGTGGCTACGTCCTCTGGGTCGCGCTCGGTCGTATCTATCTCGTAGACGTTCTCGACGCCGTGGCGGTCGACCGCCTGCGAGAGCACCACGTCGAGGGCCTCGCTCTCGGCGTTCTCGTGGGCTTTCGACTCCGTCTCGCCCCGGTCGAGCAGGCGTTCTTTCAGGTCTTCGGGCGCACAGCGCAGCACGACCACGCATTCGGCGTCGAGGTAGTGTGCGAGGTGCGAGTCGAGGACCACGTCGTCGCGGTCGCCGACCCAGTCGGCGAGTGCGTCGAGGTCCACGACGACCGAGTCGCGCTCCTCGTCGACCTCGTCGTACAGTTCCTCGCGCTCGATGACCTCGTTGAGGTGGACCACGTCGAGGGCGAACTCGTCGTCGCCCGCGAGCAGGTCCGTCGCCGTCGTCTTGCCCGTCCCGGGTGTACCAGTGACGACGACTCTCACCGCGACAGCACCTCGTTTAGGACGGTGACCGCTTCGCGGGTTTCCTCTTCGGTGCCGCAGGTCACGCGTACACAGCCCGGTAGGCCGAAGCTGGTGCAGTCTCGCACGATGAGACCCTCGCGCTGTGCCTCTTCGAAGACGGTCGCGGCAGCCTCGGAACCGCGGGCGTCGGAGACGTCCACGAGGACGAAGTTGCCCTCGCTCTCGAATACGGGAGCGTCGAGTTCGTCGCGCATGTACTCGCGTGCCCACTGTGCGGTTTCGACCGACTTCTCGACGTGCTCGTCGTCGTCCATGGCGGCCAGTCCGGCCCGGCAGGCCAGTTCACTGGCGGCGAAGGGCGTGTTGACTCGCGCGTAGGCGTCGGCCCATTCCTCGGGGACGATGGCGTAGCCGAGGCGGATCCCGGCGAGGCCGTAGGCCTTCGAGAAGGTTCGCAGGATGGCCACATCGTCGCGGTCGTCGAGCAGCGTTCGTGCGCTCTCTGTCTCGGCGTACTCGCCGTAGGCTTCGTCGACCACGACGAGCGTGTCGTCGTCGGTCTCCGCGGCGATGGTCTCGACCGCGTCCAGCGAGAACGTCCCGCCAGTCGGGTTGTGCGGGCTGGTGAGGTAGACGACGCGCTCGTCGTCGTACTGGCTGAGGACCGTCTCTGCGTCGAGCGCGAAATCGGGCCGCGACAGGTCGTACTCTGCCACGTCGCCGTGGTGGAACCGGGCGCTCATCCCGTAGTAGGCGAAGCCGGGGTTCGGCACGAGGACGGTGTCGCCCGGTTCGAGTGTCGCACGTGCGAGGTAGTCGAGCGCGCCGTCGCCGCCGTTGGCCAGCCAGACCTGCGCCGGGTCGCAGTCCCAGCGGTCCGCGATGGCGGCAGTGAGGTCGGCGTGCGCCGCCTTCGGGTACGACGAGATGCCCGGGGCCGTGTCCTGAATCGCTTCGATAGCGTCTGGAGACGGGCCGTGCGGGTTCTCGTTCGACGCGAGCTTCGTGAGGGTCGCCGGGTCCACGCCGAGGTCCCGAGCGACCTCCTCGATGCCGCGCCCCGCCTGATAGGCGACGTGGGCCGAGAGGTCGCGTGGTTGCATGTGCGGGGAAACCGGCCGCGGGGCCTTAATCGGCCCGGTCCGTCGCGGAACTGCCCTCTTGGCCGCTGAACACTGGGTTCGGTGGTTCGTCAGCGGTCCTCGGCGCGCGCCCGGGCCTGCTGAATCACCGGCGGTCGGCCGCGAATCTCGATACTGACCGATTCACCGTACTCCACCGACTCGACCGTCGCGTGGTCGTGACACCACGAGAGGAACCGCATCGTCTCGTCGTCGTTCGGTAGCTCGAACTCGGCAGTCTCACACGGGAGTTCGGCGACGACACGGTCGCACAGGGCGTCGAGGCCCACGTCTTCGGTCGCGCTCACGGCGACTGGGTCAGGGGCGAGGTCGGCCAGTGCGTCCCGTTTCGCGGCGAGGTCAGCGTCGTCGACACGGTCTGCCTTGTTGAACGCCGTGACGACGGTCGAATCCGTGTCGAATTCGGCGTGGCACGTCTCGATTCGGTCCCGTAACTCGTCGACAGGCTGGCTGGCGTCGACGACGAGGACGACCACGTCCGCGTCGCGGACTTCGGTCAGGGTCGAGCGAAACGCTTCCACGAGGTCGTGCGGCAAGTCCTGGATGAAGCCGACCGTGTCGCTGACGAGGACGCGGCGGCCGTCGATGGTCGCCCGGCGCGTCGTGGTCTCCAAGGTCTTGAACAGGCGGTCTTCCATCGCCGCGGTCTCGTCGAGGTCGGCGTGTCCCTGCGCTGCATCGAGCGATAGTTCGTCGGCGAGTCGATGGAGCAACGTCGACTTCCCGGCGTTCGTGTAGCCCGCGAGCGCGACGAAGTCGAAGCCGTCGTCGCGCTTTCGGTCGCGGCGTGGGTAGCTCTCGTCGGGCAGTGCCTGTAGTTTGTTGTGCGCTCGGTCGATGCGCTGTTTGATCTCCCTGACCCACTCGCCCTCCGGGTCGCGGATAGTCTGCAGTCCCTGCCACTCCTCGTTTCGTCGCTGTTCCTCGCGCCTACGATGGAGTTCGTGGTTCAAGCGAGCGAGCTTTACCTGCAACTGCGCTCGTTTCGTGTTCGCGCCCGCCTCGAAGATGTCGAGGATGAGGCGATAACGGTCGCGGACCTCGACGCCGTCGGGGAGACGGTCGGTGAGGTTGAACAGTTGTGCGGGCGTGAGGCGGTTGTCGACGACGACCGTGTTCGCGTCGGTCTCCTGTAGGGCAGCGTCGACTTGGTCGACCTTGCCCGGGCCGAGGTTGTACGTAGCGTCCTCGGGCCGGGTCTGCGTGAGGATTCGTGCAACCTCGAAGCCGGCGGCTTCGGTGAGGGCCTCGATTTCGGCCGTGTTCGGCTGGTTGTCGTCGGTTCTGGCTGCGATTAGTGACTGTCGTGACATCGTGTACTGGTCGCTGTGTGGTCTGGTAGTGGGGCGATGAACGACGGGCCGCTGTACGAATCGGGTGGCTGACGGGAGCGCTGACTCGGCGAAGTCACCACGAACGGCCCCGTCGCTCGGGGCGTTCGAAAAACGAGGGCGACGACTCGACGACGGCTACTCGCGACTGCGAGGCTGTCGAGCAGTGCGGTCCCTCGTCAGAATTTAAATAGGGTCTCCATTCGACCTATCGGAAACCAATCTGGCAAAGAACATAAATCCTCGGTCGGGGTGAGAGTCGCTCGCATGCTCCGGATTCGCTGCTGGTTCACTCGGGGCGAATTCGACCTTCTTCTGCTGATTTTCCAACTATTCTGCTGCCAGAACCGTGGGCGAGCCGAGACATATGTACTGTATTTCGCTATACGAAATTGAGTCTGTTCTCTCAAGACGGCCAGTGTCTGAAACAGGTCAAAGCTGGCCGGAGAACCGTCGTCGCCGCTATCGGCTTGCGAGAACGGCTTGACACAGGAGACGAGTGGCCGGAAGACGCGCGTCTGGGAGTCCCGGTCCGGGACCGTCGCGGCAGTCGCTACAACGTCTTGTCGAGACGGTCCGCCAAGCGGAGCGACAGCGCCGCGATGGTCAGCGTCGGGTTTAACGCCCCACCAGTCACGAAGACCGACGACGACGCGACCCAGCAGTTGTCGAGGTCGTGGGTCCGACAGTCTGAGTCGACGACGCTCGATGCCGAGTCGGTCCCCATCCGCGTCGTCCCCATGTGGTGGAACGCCGGCCCAGTGTTCTCGGGGCCGACTTCCCACTCGACCTCGGCACCGAGTTCGGCCATGATGGCCTGTTGCTTCTCGACGGCGGCCGCGACGGTCCGGCGGTCGCGCTCGCTCAGCGACCACTGGATGTCCGGCACCGGGTTCCCGTGGTCGTCGGTCACATCCGGGTTCAACGTCACGCGATTCTCTTTCCGGGGCTCTTGCTCGCATAGACCGGTGACTTCTAGATACGACCCGTATGCGTCGCGGAGTTCCGTCAACAGGTCGTCGCCCCACGCGGCCTCGGTGTCGTCGTCGAGTGCCAGGCGACTCGGTGCTGGCCCGGCGTAGTTCGAGAACTCCAGTTTGTACGGGCCGCGGTCCGCGTCGGCGTCGGCGGTGTCGTAGAACTGGTGGCTCTCGCTCGTGATGAAGCCGACGTGCTTCTGGCGCGTCTCGCGGTCGACGCGGCCGCCGACGCGCGCGCCGAGGTGGTCCATGAAGTACCGACCAACGAGGCCCGACGAGTTGGCGAGGCCGTCGGGATACTGTTCCGAGCGCGAGAGCAACAGGAGCCGCGGAATCTCGATACCGCCAGCAGCGAGGACGAACTGTCTCGCCTCTTGTCGGTGTTCCTCGCCGTCTGGCGTCGCGTACACGGCTGCTTCGAGCGTCTCTCCAGCCGAGCCGTGTTCGAGTCGCTGGACTGGTGCGCGGTCGATGACCGTCGCTCCGGCTTCTTCCGACCGTGCGATGTGGACCGTCGCGTCGTACTTCGCACCGGAGGGACAGACTGGCTTGCAGGTCCCGTAGCCCTGACACGGCGAGCGC
Source organism: Haloarchaeobius caseinilyticus (assembly GCF_051207395.1). Lineage (NCBI taxonomy): Archaea > Methanobacteriati > Methanobacteriota > Halobacteria > Halobacteriales > Halorubellaceae > Haloarchaeobius > Haloarchaeobius caseinilyticus. The sequence continues at coordinate 67,373 of NZ_JBPJZC010000001.1, forward strand.
CCGTCGAACGCCTCACTGTTACGTGCATTTGGGGCGGTGTGCGTCGCGATTTCGAGTGTCTCACACGCCTCGGCGAAGATGGCGTCCGAGTGAGACGGCGGGAACGCCGGCATCGGGTACGGTTCCTCGCGTGCGGGCGCGAAGGGGTTGTCGTCGGCTCCGGCGACGCCCAATTCTGTCTCTGCTTGCGAGTAGTACGGCTGGAGGTCGTCGTAGCCGATGGGCCAGTCGGCCGCCACGCCGTCCCTGCTCTCGCGCGCGAAGTCGGCGTCGTGGAGTCGGTACACCATCCCTTGCCAGTGGAGCGTCGTGCCGCCGATGCCCTTCACGCGCGAGTGATTGAGCGGGTAGTGCTGCTCGCCCGAGTTCGTGAAGGCGTCGCGCTCGCCGCCCATGTCCCAGATAGATTCGGGCCCGTGGGTCGGGCGAATCTGGCGTTCCATCCGTTCGAGACGGTCAGCCGGGTCGAATCGCGGGCCAGCGTCGAGGACCACGACATCGTGCCCCGCCTCCGCGAGCTGGGCGGCGACGAGCGCACCCGCTGGGCCCGCGCCGACGATACAGACGGCTGCGCGTGGTTCGGGTGACCGGTCCAGATTCGACGACGACGGTTCGCTCACGACTCTGGCCCCCGCTGGTAACTTTCGGTCCCGCCTGGGTGGCCGACCGGGTTTTCGATACCGACGAGTTCGCCACCCGTCGGCGACGTGTAAAAGGCGTACAGCAGTTCGTTCACGACGTAGTAGCGAACCTGCGAGGCGGTCGTTCCGTCGGGGTCTGGCTCTACCCCGTCGACACCCATCGAGCGCAACACGCTATCGCGGGCGCCGGGTTCGAGTTCTGCAAACGGGCCGTCTTCCCACCGTGTCGCGCGGTCGTCGACGACGGCGAGCGCCGCCGCCATGCCCTCGCGATAGTCAGGCCGACCGTCGGTCCGCCCCGCAACGTACGTCCGGACGAACTCGTCGACACCGGAGACCTCGCTCGGGTAGACGACTTCTGCGACGGCGACTAGCGTCTCTACGTCGACCTCGGCGTCGACCCGGTCCTTGGCGTCGCGGAGGCTGGACTGCGAGAGGGCTGCTGCGCCGGTCCCGACGACGATGCCGGCCGAGGTGAGCGCCGCGAGCGCGTCCCGTCTCGTGAGTTCCATCTTGGCCGGATGTAGGCGACAGCGCGCTTAAGGACTGGGGATTTCGACGGTGTGTTCCAGCCGACCCACGCCCTCGACTTCGACAGCGACCTCGTCGCCGTCTTCGAGGTTGCCGACGCCCTCGGGTGTCCCGGTGGCGATGACGTCGCCCGGTTCGAGCGTCATGTACGTCGTAATCTCTTCGACGAGGTCTCGCACCGAGAAGATCATCTGCTGGCGCGAGCCGTCCTGTCGCAACTCGCCGTTGCAGTACGACCGGACGTACGCGTCGTCGGGCACCTCGTCGGGCGTCGCCAGCACCGGGCCGACCGGGGCCGCGCCGTCGAACGCCTTCCCGCGGACCCAGTTCGTTTCCTCGCGCTGGTCGTCGCGGTTCGACAGGTCGTTCACGCAGGTGAAGCCCGCCACGTAGTCCATCGCGTCTGCTGCGGCGACGTTCCGCGCCTGCTCGCCGACGACGACGCCGAGTTCCGCCTCGAAGTCCAGTCGATCCTTGCCGGCCGGCAGGGTGACCCTGCTTCCGTGCGACGAGAGCGTGTTCGGCGGTTTCAGGAACAGTAGCGGTCTGTCGGGCACATCGCTGTCCATCTCGGCCGCGTGGTCGGCGTAGTTGCGCCCGACACAGACGATTTTGCTCGGTTCGCAGGGTGGGAGAACGGTGACGTCGTCCTGTTCGTACTCGCTACTTGCTGCTCGAATCGTCCCGTCGTCCCACTCGCCTGTCCGGGTCGCCCCGGCAGGGTCGCGGAACCGTACGCGCTTCATGGCTGGGTGTCATCGTCTCGCGTGTTAAGGATTGAGGACCCGGCGACTCAGCGTGTCTCTGTCTCCCAGACGGCGACCGGAACGACAGGTTTAAAATTACTCACCGGGAATCAACGAATGCGCTCGGTTGGTGTAGCCCGGCCAATCATTTCGGCCTTTCGAGCCGATGACACGGGTTCAAATCCCGTACCGAGCACTTTTCCGAGGAATCGACGACTGAGCACCGCGTATCGTGTGTTCACCCCGGAGGATTACTCGGCGACCTGCCCGACGGCGGAAGACGATTTACTGGCGGCCGCTGCGTACAGTTCTTAGCTGAGTGACCAAATCGTTATCACCCACGACGGAGAGTGGAAAACATCCGATGTCGATGGAGTCCATGTACCCGACTGCGTACGATACGTACTTCGTCTACTGGGCCAGCGCCGCCGTTGGGGTGGCCGCGTTCGGCGTCTCTCTCGGGATGTGGTACGCCGCCGGGACGAGCGTCGGACTGACAGTCGCGAAGTCGCTGCTCGCAGCGAGTGCGTACGGCCTCACTGTGTTCGCCTTGCTGTCGTGCTGGCGGATGCTTCGAGAGTGGGAAGACGACTGGTGACGGCGAACGCAGACTCGTCCCAGAGTTACCCATGGCTCTTCAGTACACCATCTCGGTGTCGGCGCTCGCACCGTGAATCCGAGGCAGCAACCCACCGAGGAACACGCCGGTGGCGACGCCAGCCGCGGCACCGAGGACGAGTCCACCGATTGGATTCATCGAGAGCGACCACGCCGCCGTCAGGCCGGTCAGTGCACCGACGACGAGGCCGATACCGAGACCGACGGCCTGCGGACTCATCGACGGGGCAGTGTCGGGCCGCGAGTCGATGTACCAGCCGACGAGGATGCCGGTGAGTGCGCCGCCGCCCGCGCCGTAGACGATACCGTGCGTGATGGCCACGTCGGCCAGCAGCGTCGCGAGGATGCCGACGAACGCACCGAAGCCGACACCGATGCCGATGCCGCTTCCTGCGGCAGGAAACCGGGATGCAGTCTGTGTCTTCATGTGCGTGTGTAGGCAGTCTGCGAGCATCTACGCCGACGCTGATTCTCCGGCGCTGAGAACGGCTGGTGGCGATGAGTGCGAACCAGTAACTCTTTTGTGACCGCTAGAGAGTCACGAGCAACGGCACGAACCATGACTACGCAGGGTGACTCAGATTCGGGCGACGCCGTCGAGACCGACGGGGGGACGTCGTTCGTCGAGTACGGCATCGAGGACGAACCACCGCTGACCACGTCGGTACTGCTGGGTGTCCAGCACTACCTGACGATGGTCGGTGCGAACATCGCGGTCCCGCTCATTCTCGCCGGGGCGATGGGGATGCCCGGACCCGTGACGGCGAAGTTCGTGGGCACGTTCTTCGTCGTCTCCGGCATCGCGACGCTGTGCCAGACGACCATCGGGAACCGCTACCCAATCGTGCAGGGGGCACCGTTCTCGATGCTCGCACCGGCACTGGCCATCGTGGCGACTGCGCCCGCGCTTCCAGGAAGCGCCGGCTGGGAGAGCAAACTACTGTTCTTACAGGGGGCCATCATCGCCGCGGCGGCGACCGAGGTGTTCATCGGCTACCTCGGCATCGTCGGCCGGTTACGCCGCCTGCTCTCGCCGGTGGTCGTCGCGCCGACCATCGCACTCATCGGTCTCTCGCTGTTCAACGTTCCACAGATAACCGCTGCCGACCAGAACTGGTGGCTGCTCGGCTTGACCGTCGGCCTGGTCGTCCTCTTCTCGCAGTACTGGGGTGACAGACACAAGGTGTTCGACCTGTTCCCAGTGCTGCTCGCTATCGTCATTGCGTGGCTCGTCGCGGCGCTGCTCAGCGTCTCGGGCGTCATTTCGTCCGGCGCGAAGGGCTACGTCGACCTGTCGGCGGTGACCGACGTGTCGCTCGTCTTCGCCATCTACCCGCTCCAGTGGGGGATGCCCCGGTTCGAACTCGCGTTCGCCATCGGGATGTTCGCGGGCGTGCTGGCGTCCATCATCGAGAGCTTCGGCGACTACCACGCCGTCGCCAGACTCACGGGCACCGGCGCACCGAGTGAGTCGCGCATCAATCACGGTATCGGGATGGAAGGCCTGATGAACGTGTTCGCGGGCATCATGGGTGCAGGGGGCTCGACCTCCTACTCCGAGAACATCGGGGCCATCGGCCTCACGGGTGTGGCCTCCCGACGCGTCGTACAGGTCGGCGCGGCCGTGATGCTCGTCGTCGGCTTCTTCGGCCCGTTCGGCCAGCTCATCGCCACGATTCCGGACCCCATCGTCGGTGGCCTGTTCGTCGCGATGTTCGGCCAAATCGTCGCGGTCGGCCTCTCGAACCTGAAGTACGTCGACCTCGACTCCTCGCGGAACGTGTTCGTCATCGGCATCGCGCTGTTCACCGGACTCACGGTGCCGAACTACATGGGTGGATTGGAGGGCGTCGGCGCGCTCCAGTCCGGACTGGGAGATATCGCGCTCGTCGGTGGGATTCTCGGTACGCAGGCCGTCGCCAACACTCTGTTCGTCATCGGCGGCACCGGGATGGCCGTCGGCGGGCTCATCGCACTCGTGCTGGACAATACGATTCCCGGCACCGAGGAAGAACGCGGCGTCACGGCGTGGGAGGACATCGCGGAGGACGAGGACGACTTCGAGTCGGTCTGGTCGTAATCGGAACCCGCTACTATCGCTGTTCTCGGTCGAACCGGTGAGTACTGTTACGACGGCCTCTCGAAACCAAACTGATTACTCGGCGAAACTTTATGGGAGCAATGCGATAGCGTAGCAAATGCCCACTGCCGCCGCATCGGCACTCCGACGAGTCCACTGGTGGAGGCGATGAAGCAGGACGCCATCTACGTCGAGCGACCAGTCGACGGGTCCCTCGACGCGGTCTGGGAGCGGACCCAGCAGCCAGCCGAGCACGAACGGTGGGACCTCCGGTTCTCAGAAATCGAGTATCTCCCGCGAGACGGCGACGACGAACCGCAGCGGTTCACCTACGCGACGCGAATCGGGTTCGGACTGGGCGTCGAAGGGACTGGTGAATCGATTGCGACCACCGACGACGGCGGAACGACCACGTCTGTCCTCGAATTCCGCAGCGACGAGCGGCGTTCGCTCATCCGCTCTGGGCGCGGGCTCTGGCGATACGTGGAGACCGGCGACGGCGACGACCTGCGGTTTCTCACCGAGTACAACTACGAGACGCGCTGGGGACCGGTCGGGTCACTCGTCGACCGGTTCGTCTTCCGCCCGTTGATGGGCTGGGCGACGGCGCTCAGCTTCGACGTGCTCGCTCGCTGGGTCGAGGACGGGACGCCGCCGGAGACGAGTTTTCGCGCGATACTCGTCCACGCCGTCGCCCGAATCGGACTGGCCCTCATCTGGCTCTATCAGGGACTCGTCCCGAAATTGCTCGTCTCGCACCCGGCCGAGCGAGCGCCGTTCACCAGACTCGGCCTGGAATCGATGGCCAGCGAAGCAGTCATCGTTCTCGGAGTACTCGAAATCGCACTGGGCGTCGCGTTGCTCGCACGGTGGCGGTCGTCGTGGCTCCCTGCTCTCGCGGGCCTGCTACCGGTCTGCCTCGCGGCGGGCGCGCTAGTCTCGAATCCGTCGCTCGCGCTCGGCCCGTACAATCCGATCGTGCCCGCCATCGGGATGGCCGCGCTGGGCGTCATCGCTGCCCGTCTCGCCGAAAATATCCCGACCGCATCGAACTGTTTGCGGGTGTCACCCGAGCGATGACGAGTATCTTCCAACGCGCTCTCGGGTCGGCGTACTCGGCCCTCCATCCAGCGATTCAGAAACGGTACGCACTGACCAGCGAAGACGAGACGCGGTGTGTCGGGCGAGGAACGATGCGACACATCAGCAAGAACCGACTCGCACTACCGGTCCTCTGGGCTGGAACCGTCCGAAATCTCCTCTTTCCGGAGGGCGGAACCGACGTTCCGTTCGAGGTACGAACGTGCCCCTTCGACGACGGCGGCACCGAGACGGTCGCTTACATCAGACGCTTCGCGGTCGGTCCAGACCGTCGCTTCGACGCGTACATGCACTACGACGCGGACCGCGGTCGCATCGTGGACGCGCTCGGAACCAACCGTAGGCTCCACTCGGAACTCCAGTTTTCCGTGACTTCGGCGGGTGCGCTCCAAATCGAGACGGGCGCGCAGTGGGTGGCCGTCGCCGGTCGACAGGTGCCAGTTCCACGGCCGTTCCGTGCCGACATCGACGTGACCGAGCGATACGACGATGCGGAAGGGTGCTTCCAGATTTCGGTCGAGGTGTTCAATCCGCTCGTCGGGCGCGTCTTCGCGTACGACGGGAGTTTCACGGTGGAGTACGAGGACTGCGCTCGCTTGCGCCCCGAAGACGCGCCAGCGAACTGGCGTGGTCACTAATGGCGACAGACACAGCGGAGGCTGCGAGTGAGACTTCCTCGGTCCCGACTCTCGCCGACGCGAGTGCGGTTCTCGGTGCTGTCTGCTGGTGCGTACTGTTCGTTGCGGGACGCCTCGAACCGATACAAGCCAGCGTCGCACTCGCGCTGCTCGTGTCCGTACCCCTCGCTATCCGGGTCGTAGACACGCCTCGGCGTGACGGAACACGTTCCATGTGGTACCGATTTGCCGTGCTGAGTCAGCCGGTGGCGGCACTCTTCGGCGTCGTTTCGCTGACGACCAGCCCCGGACAGTGGGCGTTTCTGGCAGCACTTCCGTGGGCTGCGTCGATGGCGAGCGTGGCTGGCTTCGGTGCGTGGCGACTCCTCGGACGCGGCCCGTGGCCAGTCGAGGAACTAGTGGTCGACGCCGGACTCCTTTCGGTGCTGTTCGCTGGCGGCGCGTTGCTGTTCGACCGGGCTGGCTTCTCCGTGGTTTCTCAGACTACTGTCGCCCAGGTCCTCCACGTGGGCGCGCTCCTCCCAATCGTCGTAGGGCTCACGAGGAGGTACAGCGCAGGCAGGCAGCGACGGTCCTGGTTCGGGGGGACGGTCGCCGTTCTCACCGTGGCGGCTGGACTCGCATGGTTGGTGTCAGGACTCGTGGACGGCATCGACACCGAGTCGTTCGGCTTACTCCTCGCTTCCCACGGCCTCACAGTGGTGGCACTCGTCGGCTGGCGACTCGACATTCCCCAGTCACGAGCCAGACCACCGGGCATCCTGCTCAGTCGCATTCGTGGTGGCTGGAACATCGGCGCCGGTTTCCTCGAACGACGTGGAAAGACCGGCGACGCAGACGTTTCTGGGATGATGGGTACAGTCGAGGCGTACTCGACAGACAAGTTCGACCCGGACACGGTCGCTCCGTCGGTGCGTCGGTTCTTCGAACGCTCGGGCGAGTACGAACTGGCTGTCGACCCGAATTGGGCACTGCCGTGGCGACGACTCGCGGTGCTGTATCGGCCAGTCGCGACACGGATGCAGCAACTGTCGGTTCCGCTCGTCGCGGTCGACGATACGGCTGCACTGAGCGGGCGCGTCGTCGCAGTCGACAGTACCGACGAAGCGACCGGCGACCGGGCCTGGGTGCGGTCGAATTCGAATCGAGACCAAGTCCCGACCGAAGCTCGGATGACGTACGTTGGCGTCTACGACCAGTACGATGGTCCGAATCGGTCGTTCCTGCGCGTCGCCTTTCCGCTGCCGGGCTGTAACCTGTCCGGAGTTCTCCGCGTCGAAAACGGTGGAAGCGACAGCGATGCCCTCGTCCTCTCGTCGTTCGCAGCACCCGGCAACACCGACGATGCCGGACTGTATCTCGCTGTTCGTGGCTTCGGTGTTCGACTCCCACTCGACGAGACGCTCGTCGTCGAGCCAGCCGAGTCGGAAGGGGTCGTTACCGCGACCCACCGCGTCGAAACACTCGGGATGCGAGTATTCACGCTCCAGTATCGGATTCGGTTGGGAGCCGAGTGATTTCTCGTGGAAGAATCGACGTAACCGACTCAGTTCGCGTTCTTCGGGTCCAGCCCGTCACGAATCGCGTCGCCGAGTATCGACGCCGAGACGACCGTGAACGCGAGCGCGAGGACTGGCCAGAGGGCAATCCAGTAGACGTAGGGGAACGCCGCGGAGAACGAGTGGATGCCCTGTGCCGCGATTTCGCCCCACGAGGCGATCATGATGTCGTTCAGGTCCATGTAGGAGATGGCGGCCTCGATGAGGATGATGGTCGGAATCTGCCGGGTCAGCCCGACGATGGCCGCGTTCGAGACGTTCGGGATGACGTGCGTGAGGAGGATGCGTGCGTCCGACGCCCCGGCCGACTGCGCGGCGAGGACGTAGGCGTCTTCGCTGCGCTGGATGGCTTCAGAGCGGACGAGGCGCGCGAGGCCACCCCACGAGAGCAGCCCGAAGACGGCGACGAACAGGAACAGCGAGCGGCCCCAGTACGAGAGGACGATGTAGGCGACGAAGGCCGGAATCGTCTGCTGAACGTCGACGTAGCCCATCAGGAGCGTGTCGAGTCGGCCACCGAAGTAGCCCGCGATGGAGCCGACGACGGTGGCCACCGGGACGATGATGGTGCCGGTGATGAGTGCGACTTTCACCGCCACGTGAGCGCCCGTGAACAGCACGGGAATCATGTTCTTGCCGAACGGCGTCGTCCCGAGCGGGTAGCGAAGCGTCCCGTAACAGCGCTCCGTGGTCTCGGTGCCGAGACAAGGGTCGGCGACCCGAGCCGGTCCCCACAGGAACGCTGGCGGCTGGAAGGAGTGTGGCATGTTGATGCTGGCCTGCCAGAGCAGCGGGCCGAGGAAGCCGACCACGACGACGGCCGTGAGGTACACGAGACTCGCGATTGCGAGTGGGCGACGGCGGATGACGCGCCAGTATCGTTGCCGGAGACGCGCCGACGATGCTAGCGGCCAGCAGACGAACAGGAGGACCGCCCACACCGCAGGGACGAACAGCCAGTCCGACTGGACGAAGTTCCACGTCATCGGCGTCACGAGGAAGAACCCGAGGTCGATGTGCGGTCCGACCGCGACGAACGTCGGTCGCGTCGGGGGCAGCGCGACGTAGTCGTAACAGAAGAGGACGACGACCGCGAGAAAGCCAGCGAGTGCCAGCGAGATACGAGTGCTCGGCAGCGATTTGCCACCGTCGACCTCGTCCCAGTCGACGGATTCGAACGTCTCTGTCATGGCGAATCAGCGCCGGCCGGGACGACCGACGAGTTTCTGCGTGAAGCCGACGCCGCGAGCGAACACATGGTGACACCGGACGAGGGCGGCATGTAAAAACGTACCAATATGTACAGTCGTGATTTTGGTCACCGCATATTCTTTACTACTCGGACGTATCGTCCTGCCAAGATGAGCGATTCGACCCACCCGAGACCGACACACGGGGTGGACGAGGCGTGAGCCGCCTCACCTTCGTCGCACGCCGGTTCGGCCTCTCGGTCGTCGCGGCCTACGCCGTGATGACCGTCTCTTTCTTCATCGTTACCAGCATCCCGGACCCGAACGTCGGCCTCGCGGCGTTCCAGGCGAAAGGCGACAAACAGGAGGCAGCGAACGCAGTCATCGAGGCGAAGAACCTGAACGACCCGCTACTGGACCGCTACGTCGACTGGCTGGTCAACATGACGACGTTCGACTGGGGACACTCGGTGGGGCTGTTCGGGGACCCCGGCCCGGGCGTGACGACGGTCCTCCAACGGGCGATTCCGGTCACCCTCGCCTACCTCGTTCCCGCCCTCGTCCTGTCGACGATTCTCGCACTGGTCGTCGGGTCCTACGTCGCCCTGCGCCCGTCGTCGCGTCTCGCCCGCGGCGTCTCCTACGTCGGCTACCTCGGACTGGGTATCCCGAGTTTCTTCGTCGCCGAACTCATCCTCTTCGCCGCCAACGTCGAGTTCGAGTGGGTGACGCTCACGTTTCCGCGCTCGCTCGACCTCGCCGACCCGGTGTCGCTGTGGCCCTTCCTCGTCCCGGCAGCAGTGCTCGCCACGTCGCTCGCCGCCGGCCAGTTGCGCTACGTCCGCGCCGAAACGTCAGACGTACTCGGCGAGGAGTTCGTGAAACTGGTTCGAGCCAAGGGCGCGACAGACAGCCGAGTGCTTCGCCACGTCCTCTCGAACGCCGCACTGCCGCTCGTCTCGCTCTTTTTCGCCGACCTCGTCTCGACGATGATCGTCCAACTGTTCGTCGTCGAATTCGTCTTCGGCATCCCCGGCGTCGGCGACCTCGCCCTGCAAGCCGCGAAAGACCGCAACGTGCCGGTCATCATCGGCACCACGCTGACACTCGCCTACGTCGGTATCGGGGCGAACTTCCTGCAAGACGTGGCCTACGCCTGGTTCGACCCGCGCGCAGAGTTCGAGTAGTCGCCACCGCGTGTCGTTGGATATCGTATGTCAAATGCGCGTTTTTCCAATCGCCTGTTATAACTCACATGCCTGCGATAGTCCTGTATGTCCCCACTGACGCTCCCTTCCTCCTCGGTCTCGGGTGACGTGACTGCATGAGTCGACTGTGGTACATTGCGCGTCGCTTCGGGTTCGCCACGTTCGCAGCGTACATCGTCCTGTCCGTCGCTTTCTTCGTCGTCGCCACGATCCCGGACCCGAACCTCGGCATGATCGCGCGGGGAGCGCGTGACCAGGATTCGGCGCTCGCCGCAGTCAGAGAGGCGAAGAACCTCGACGAACCGCTCATGGACCGGTACGTGAACTGGCTCGTCGACTACGCCACGTTCGACTGGGGTACTGCCGTCGGTGCCTACGGGCAACCGGGCGCTCCCATCACCGACATCCTCGCCGACGCGGTCCCGATTACGTTGGCCTACGTCCTGCCGGGCGTCGTCGGCTCGTTCGTCGTCGCGCTCGCCGTCGGCTCGTACCTCGCACTCGCGCCCGAGTCCAGACTCGCGCAAGTCCTCTCGTCAGGGAGTTATCTCGCGTTCGGCGTCGCGAACTACTTCCTCGCCATCTGCCTCGGCTTCGTCATCAGCACCGAGCTCGGCTGGCGACTCAGCTTCCCCCGTGACCCGGTGGCCGCACTCACCACGGACCCTCTGTCACTCGTTCCGTACCTCGTCCCCGCAGCCGTCCTCTCGACGACGCTCGCCGGCGGCCAGTTGCGCTACGTCCGCGCCGAATCGGCCGACATCCTCGGCGAGGACTTCGTGAAACTCGTCCGGTCGAAGGGTGCATCCGACGTTCGGGTGATGCGTCACGTACTGTCGAACGCCGCGCTCCCGCTCGTCTCGCTGGTGTTCGCCGACCTCCTCTCGGTGCTCGTCGTGCAGGTGTACGTACTGGAGTTCGTCTTCGGCATGCCCGGAATCGGCCGCATCGGTCTGCAAGCCATCGCAGACCGGAACATGCCGCTCATCATCGGGACGACGATGGTCGTCGCCTACGCGGGCATCGGCGCGAACTTCCTGCAGGACGTGGCCGCGGCCTGGTTCGACCCGCGTGCCGAGTTCGAATGAACAGGTTCTTTACCGCGCTGGCTGGAAGGTTTCCGTAACGACTATGTCCGACAAACCTGCCTCGATGTACCGGCAAATCGACAAGCCGTCGTACACGCGCCGCGAGTACATCACGGGGATTCCCGGTTCGAAAATCGCACAGCACAAGATGGGCGACACCGCCTCTGACCCCGACGACTGGCCCGTCCAGATCAGTCTGTACCTCGAAGAGGAGTGCCAGATTCGCCACGGGTCCATGGAGGCCTCGCGCCTGTCCGCGAACCGCCACCTCATCAAGGAACTCGGCGAAGGCAACTACTCCATGATTCTCCGCAAGTTCCCCCACCAGGTCCTGCGCGAGAACAAGCAGGCGACCGGTGCGGGTGCGGACCGTGTCTCCGACGGCATGCGACAGGCCTTCGGGAAAATCGTCGGCACCGCCGCACGCTGTCAGAAAGGCGACCGACTGTTCACCTGCTGGTGCACCGTCGACCAGGCCCCCGCCGTCAAAGAGGCCTTCCGCCGCGCCTACAACAAGATTACCCCGCCGTGCCGCATCGTCGTCGAGCGTGGCGAGGAACAGCTCATCGCGTAATCGACTCTGCCGAGCTCGATTCATTTTCCGTCCCGAATTTACGACGCTCCCGAGCGTCGAGTCGCTTGCGTCGCGCCGAGTGTAAATGAACGGCGGCGGCGACGGCGAGCGTCACCGCGAACAGCCCCGCGTACGCGAGGCCTGAGACCGCCCGGAACGGTTCGACGCCGAACCAGGCGAGGCCGGTGAGGACGCCGAAGACGGCGGCGAGGCCGAGGTAGAACTCGCTCCAGTGGAGTTCGTTCTCCGGGACGACCTCGAGGTACACGTCGAACGCCGAGAGGTCGGTCGCGGGGGCGACGGTTCCGCGTGACTTGTCGTAGTCGACGATGCCGTGTTTCTGCAGCATCGGCAGGTGCGTCTGCACGAGTGACGTGTACACGCGCTTTCGTTGCTTGTACTCCAGCGTCTCCGCTGGAATCCCACACTCGGCAGCAGCCACGAGAGCAGTGAGTTCTCGGACCGTCACCTGCCCCCTGCCGGCGACGACCTGCAAGACGAGTCGCCGACGCTGGTTGCTCAGCGTGTGGAAGACGACGTCCTGCGTGAGTGGCTCGGAGACGGATTCCTCCTCGGCGGGCGACTGTGCCACTGGCACCGACGACCCACCGTCTCCTGGTTCGGTGACGACCAGCCCCGGCGATGAAGAAATGCGATTCACTAGTACTGTACTGGGTTGAGGAACATCTTAACCTTTCGCTTATTAGTCCAATTTTTATGATATATCGTCGTAGGACTGTCTCAGACTCAGCTGTACGACGGTTTCACGGACTCTGGACTACTGCGGCACGAAACGAGAGACAGGCCTTCAGCAGGCAGTTCGTACCGTGGCCACAGACGGCGGTAACGATGTCATACCTATGCCGTCGAAGCCTGTAAATAGCGTGACGAATAGCCACCTGAGCGTGGCGTTCGGGTGACGATATGCAAGAGACAGTGAAAGAACAGGGGACGCAGTTCGATTCGATAGTCAACAAGATACGCCGACCGGAGTACACTGGTGACAATCGGTGTCTCCCGTGTACCGCGACGAACCTCGTCATCGGTGCCGGGCTGACCGCGGGCGCGTACGTCGTCTCGCCGCTGGCGGCCGTCCCGGTCGCCGCCGGTTCGCTGGCGATGATCTACTTCCGCGGCTACCTCGTACCCGGCACGCCGGAGTTGACCAAACGCTACTTCCCGGAGTGGCTGCTGAAGAAGTTCGACAAGGGGACGAAAGAGTTCGACCCTACTGGGTTCGACGTCGAGACGGCACTCGTCGAAGCCGGCGCACTCGAAGAAGATTCGACCGGCCTCGACCTCCAGTTGACCCCGGCGTTCGCCGCGGCGTGGGAACACCGAATGGCCGAACTCGCCGACCGCGAAGCAGACGTCGACGAACTCGCAACGATTCTCGACGTGGACGCGGACCGACTCGCCATCACCGAGCAAGACGGTGACGCCTTCGTCGCCTGGCTCGACGGCGATTGGCTCGGGCAGTGGGAGTCTCGGGCGGCCTTCGTCGCCGACATCGCTGGAGCGAAAGAACTCGAAACCCGGTACGACGGCTGGGACGTGCTCCCGATGCTCGTCCGCTCGGAACTGCTCGGCGGTCTCCGACTGTTCATCGAACGCTGCCCGACCTGCAGCGGACAGGTCGCGTTCGGCCAGCAGGTCGTCTCGTCGTGTTGCCGGTCGTACGACGTGGTCGCTTCGTCCTGCCAGAACTGTGGTTCGCGACTGTTCGAGAGCGAAGTCGACCTCGACGCGTTCGCGGAAGCGACTGCCTGAACTGGTCCTTTTTCGATAGCGGAACCGACGACGAAGAGTGCTGACAGCGTCTCGCGTGCCGATGTCGCGCGTCAGTCGTTGTCCGCAGCCACCGCACTGTTGCATGATTGTGGCTGTCGCTGTTTCTGTGTCGTGGATGTGACTGTCGCTGGTCCTGAGTCGTGAACGCGCTCTGAGCGCGAGCTATCGAACGAGTACGACCGGTTCCACCGGCAGTGAGAAGAGGTCCGCCGTCGTCAGCGCTTCAGCGACCGCAGCAGGTTGAACCGCGACTTCCAGAGTTGGTAGCCCGTCGAGCCGGCGAACGCCACGAGGAAGCCACTCGACCAGAGCAGTGGGTCGACCAGTTCGAGTCCCGGAACGCCCGCGAGCGAGGCGACCACGGTACACAACCCGAGGACACCCAGCCCACGGTAGAACTCCGCCCAGGTGATACCGTGACTCGTCACCACCTCCATGTAGATGTTCACGTCACGCGCGCCGTCTAACAACTCGATGTACTTCCGGTTAGAGTCGTACTCCAGCACGCCGAGTTCGTCGAGTTTCGGCAGGTGCGTCTGGTGCAGCGAGACGTACACCGCGTCGCGGACGTTCCGCGGTGCAGGCTCCTCACCCGACTCGATGGACGCGATGAGTTCGGACAGGTCGCGTAGGGTGATGGTTCCCACGGTCTGGTTCAGGATACGGAGCGTTTCCCGTCGGCGCGGGTTGCTCAGAATCTGGTGTATGTCGCACTCCTGCAGTCTGTTCTTCCGTGTAAGTGTTGGTAACATCGTTTCCCCCGACGCCAGTCGCTTAAGCAATCCCCCGGCGTCCTCGAACTACTGGTAGGGGAGTTGATGGGTTATGTATAGCTCGCGTACTGGGTGGTAAGCGGTGCCATCCGGTAGGCGCGCCGAAATCGAGAGACCGGGGTGAGATAGTCGGTGATTCGGTGTGGTCGAACTCGTCGTGTAGCCGGTTCGAATCCCTCATTTGTTCCCGGAATCGTTCAGTTCGGTTCGTGTAAGCAACACCTCAGAACGGCCAGTAACGGGTTCGTAACCACCCAAGCCAGCCATAAGTAAACCCCTATACAACTGAGATGTCGCTAACCCACCACCGCTGAAGGACTCCTCGGGGGGAGCCGCGGAGGGAGGGGAACACACGAACAACCAACGAACGACCATGACACAAGACAACAAACTTTCGCTGTCTCGCCGCCAGGTACTGGCGGGTCTCGGAACCATCGGCGTCGCCTCGGCGGGCGCAGGTCTCGGTACGACCGCGTTCTTCAGTGACACCGAACGACTCCAGGGCTGGTACGAGGCGGGCCGCGTCGACCTGCTGCTCGACTACCGCACCACGTACATGCCGTGGGAGCGCTACGACCTCCAGATGATTCCCGAGGACGAGCGCCCACCCATCGTTCCCGGAACGAACGACATGGTGTACCAGCTCGACTCTGTGCCGGACTTCGGTGAAGTCCTGACCCACGACGAGTGGGGCCGCCGGGCACTCGCACTCGACGCGTGTGCGAGTCCGCAAGACGAGTTCGCAGCCCAACTCATCGACGGTGAGTCGGGGATGTTCATCGACTTAGACGACATCAAGCCGCTCGACCGCGGTGAGACCACCTTCTCGCTCCACCTCTGTGGAAACCCATCCTACCTGAAAGTCAGAGCGGAGGGCATCGAGTACGGTGAGGACTACCGTGAGGGCGTGACCACGCCCACGGAACCAGAACGCGAACACGGCGACGACGACGAAATCGGTGAACTCCAGGAGTTCATGCACGTCAAGTTCTGGTACGACCCGAACTGTAACAACATCAAGGACATGGAGACGCAGACGGTCTGTGTCCAACTCGCACTCGACAACAGTGACTCGATGGACGTCGAGTACGTGCCCGGCGGTGACCCCGACCCGACGAAACTGGCGAGCACCAAAGACGGTGCACTCGCACTCATCGACGCGCTCGAAGACGAGGTCGACCCGGACGACGAAGACCTCGACCCCAAGCACGTCGGTGTGACGCTGTTCAACGGTGACGGCAACGAGGTCCCCGTCATCAACGGGAACAGCATCGACCCCACCGCTGACGCGGCCGCGCTGCGAGCGCTCATCAACGACGACTACAACGGTGACCAGGCAGACGCCGATGGCTCCGTCGGTGCCGGTATCGCCGACGCAGCTGCTCGCGTCGCCGACTGCGCCGACTACAACATCGTCGTGTTCGTCTCGAACGGTGTCGAGAACGTCGAAGGTGCCCGCGAAGAGGCCGACGACGCGCTCGCGATGGACGGTGTCGACGAAGTCATCGCCGTGTTCATCCAGCCCGGCAACGACACGCTGACCGAGTTCGCCGGCTTCGCCGGACAGGTCTTCGAGGTCAACACGCCCGAGGACATGGAGGACGCGTGGACCAGCATCGTCCAACAGGTACAGGCCGCACAGGTCGTCGCCGGTGAAGAGGTCTGCCTGTTCGAGGGTCCCCTCGCACAGTTCCTCGACCTGCTCGACGACGGCGACATCATCCTCCCGCCCGCGACTGGCGAGGAGAACGCCTGCACGCTCGGTGCGGCGACCAACACCATCGGGAACTGCTTCAAAGAAGGTGTCCACTGCTACGGTCTCGAGTGGTACTTCCCGTGCAAGGTGTTCGGCACCGCAGCAGAACCCGGGTTCGCTGACCTGAACGTCTGCGACGAGCAGTACGCCAACATGGCGGCGTACCTCTACGACCGCTTCGGCCTGACCAGCCGCGACCAACTCGAAGGACTCGTCAACGTCGCACAGTCCGACACCATCCACTACGAACTCGTGTTCTCGGCGGAACAGTGCCGCCACAACACGATTCCCGAGGACGACGGCGACAACGGCGACAACGAGACCGGCAACACGACCATCCCTGTCTGAACTGGCCACAGAACAGTAGGGGACGAAATCGTCCAACCCCACCCACACTGGCGAGACTGACGCGATAACCGCGTTACGGCGGTTCGATTCCGCCGGTGGGCCTAACCCGCGACGACGGGGGACTCCCCGGGGGCGGGTAACACACAACCATATCATGACCACCAAGAACTCTACCAAACTGTCCCGGCGACAGGTACTCGCAGGGCTCGGCACAATCGGCGTCGCCTCGGCGGGCGCTGGACTCGGCACGACTGCGTTCTTCAGTGACACAGAACGGCTGCAGGGCTGGTACGAGGCGGGTCGCGTCGACCTGATTCTCGACTACCGCTCGACGTACATGCCGTGGGAACGCTACGACCTCCAGATGGTCCCCGAAGACGAGCGGCCGGCCATCGTCAAGGATACAGACGGGATGACGTACGAAATCGGTGCCGCGCCAGCAATCCGGTACGTCGAGTCCGGCGAGGCGCTCTCGCACGAGGAGTGGGGCCGAGTCGTCACGGGCGCGACCGACATCCCGACCGCGTGCAACTTCGACGACCCGACGGACATCTCGAACTCGCTGCCTGCTCGCTTCGAGACGGTCCGTGGCGGCACCTACCTGCCGGGCTACGTCGACGGTCAAGACAACGGCGATTCGAGCCAGACGGCCATGTTCGTCGACCTCGTCGACATCAAGCCCCACGACAGTGGTGAGACGACCTTCTCGTTCCACCTGTGTGGGAACCCGTCGTTCCTCTACGTGGAACTCGTCGAAGACGAGACCCACAGCGACGAAGATTACCGCGACGGCGTGACGACCCCGACCGAGCCGGAGCGCGAAGCGGGCGAGCCGGACGAACAGACTGGTGCGTTCGAAGGCGGTGAACTGTGCGACTACCTCTACGTGGTCGTCTCGCCCGACCCCAACTGTGACAACCGGACCGACTCGGAACTGCTCGGCCCCGAGGACGAGGACGACGGTGCCAGTATCGACCCCATCTACGCTGGGTCGATGTCCGGCTGGATCGAACTCATCCGGGACGCGCCCGACGGGAAGCTGACCATCCCGCCCGTCAATGGCGCGGCCGGTGACCCAGTCGTCGACGCGAACTGCTTCCAGCCCGGTGTCCACTGCTACGCGATGGAGTGGTACCTCCCGTGCCAGAACGAGGAGACCGAGGACGGGAAGTACGGCTTCGCAGACTTGCCCGTCTTCAACAACCCGGAAATCGGTTCGGGTACCTTCGCAGAGGAACTCGTCTCGCGCGGCTACGAGGACGGCGATTCGGGCGTCCCGCTGAACGCGAACATCACCCAGACCGACACCTGCCACGTCGGCCTGCAGTTCACCGCCGAACAGTGCCGCCACAACACGACGCAAGCCACCGACGTCGAGGTTACGACCAACACCGGCTGGGTGAACGTCGAGGAGAACTTCAACGGCGACGCATCGAAGACCGCCGAAGGGCACGCTCGTCGCGGGAACACCCCCGCCGACCAGCTTGCACTCCGGACGACGGGTGACGCCGTCGTCGACGGGTTCACCGGACACGCCTACACCGGCGGCTTCGAGAACTTCACCTTCGAGTACGACGGGGCCGGCCTGTACACCTTCACGGTCGGCGGGAACTCGGTCAGCGGGAACATCGGTGCCCCGAACGGTCGAATCGGCATCCAGACGAAGGCCGACGAGGCCGTCGTCGAGGTGCAGAACCTCTCGCTGGCACTCGACGGGACGATGCAGACGCTCTCCGGGCCGACCAGCGTCTCGGCCAGTAACGCCGGGTCTGGACGAGACCTCCGCTACCTGGTCATCGACACCACCGCCGGCGACCTCGCGAACGGCTTCACGGTCGCAGGGGAGGTCAAGATGACCGACAACGGTGCCACGCAACAGGAATCGTTCGCCTTCGACGTCGTCGTCGAGTGAGTCGAACGACCGACAGCCGAAACGCGGCCGACTGGGGCCGCACCGACTCACACTGGACGAACTGACGCCCGCTCGTGGCGTCACGGCGGTTCGATTCCGCCGGTGGGTCATAACCCGCGACGAAGGGGACTCCCTGGGGGGCGGGTGACACAAACCGATACCATGACTACCAAGAACTCTACCAAACTGTCCCGGCGACAGGTACTCGCTGGCCTCGGCACCATCGGTGTCGCCAGTGCCGGCGCAGGGCTCGGCACGACCGCGTTCTTCAGCGACACCGAACGGCTGCAGGGCTGGTACGAGGCGGGTCGCGTCGACCTCATCCTCGACTATCGCTCGACGTACAATCCGTGGGAACGCTACGACCTCCAGATGGTCCCCGAAGACGAGCGGCCCGCCATCGTCAAGGGCACGGGCGGCATGACGTACGAAATCGGTGCGGCACCAGCCATCCGCTACGTCGAATCGGGCGAAGCACTGTCGCACGAGGAGTGGGGCCGGCTCGTCACCGGTGCGACCGACGTTCCGGTCGCCTGTGACTTCGAGGACCCGACCGATATCTCGTCGGCGCTACCGGACCGGTTCGAGACCCTCAGCGGCGGCACCTACCTGCCGGGCTACGTCGACGGGCAGGACAACGGCGATGCCAGCCAGACCGCGATGTTCGTCGACCTCGTCGACATCAAACCGCACGACAGCGGTGAGACGACCTTCTCGTTCCACCTCTGTGGCAACCCGTCGTACCTCTACGTGGAACTCATCGAGGACGAAACCCACAGCGAGGAGGACTACCGTGAGGGCGTCACGACGCCGACCGAGCCGGAACGCGAAGCAGGCGAACCCGCAGAACAGACCGGCGCGTTCGAAGGCGGCGAACTCTGCGACTACCTGTACGTCGTCGTCTCGCCCGACCCGGACTGCGACAACCGAACCGATTCGGAACTACTCGGTCCCGAAGACGACGACGACGGCGACGACATCGCGCCAGTCTACGCTGGCTCCATGTCCGGCTGGATCGAACTCATCCGCAACTCGCCCGACGGGAAGCTGACCATCCCGCCCGTCAACGGCGCAGCGGGTGACCCCATCGTCTACGAGAACTGTTTCGAACCGGGCGTCCACTGCTACGCGATGGAGTGGTACCTCCCGTGCCGGAACGAAGAGACCGAAGACGGAAAATACGGCTTCGCAGACCTGCCCGTCTTCAACAACCCGGAAATCGGCGCGGGCACCTTCGCAGAGGAACTCATCTCGCGCGGCTACGAGGACGGCGATTCGGGCGTCCCGCTGAACGCGAACATCACGCAGACCGACACCTGCCACGTCGGCCTGCAGTTCACCGCCGAACAGTGCCGCCACAACCCCGAGTGCAACGAGGCGGGCATCGACATCTCGACCGGTGTGGCGGACTGGGAAGTCGTCTCCGTCCCGGCCGGTGAAACCGCTGGCCCGGCACAGAACATCTCGACGCACCCGGCGTGGGTCGACGCGCCAGTGAACAGCTTCGGTGCACAGACCTCGTGGATCAACCACGCTGGTGGCTCAGGTCAGTCGAGCTACGAAGCCGAGGACTACGTCTACGAGACCAACTTCGCCGTCTCGCCGGCGAACGTCGACGGCACCTGTGTGCTCGACTTCGAGTGGTCGTCCGACAACAAGGGGGCCGTCGAGTTCGACCTCCTGAAGCTGAACAACGACTTCAGCACGGAACAGGTCGCGGCGTACACCGACAACGACCGGCAGTATCAGGTCCTGTCCGGACCGGAGCAGTACGCGCTCACCGAACCGGGCCAGTACAAACTCCGCGTCACGGTCCGCAACAACGAGCCCGACGACGGTCCCAGCCCGACTGGCCTGCTCCTCTCGGGTGGCGTCACCTGTGAGTGCGCGGAGGTACAGATACAGTAGCCGGCCTGACCACAGCAGTTGCCTCTCTCACTCCATCTCTCTCTCCTCTCTTCGCGGCAGACGTGGGTACTCGGACGTCCGTCCGACGGCGGTTCGACTCCGCCGGTCAGTCTTCCGCCAGACGGCGGGCATCATCATGTCACACTCACCGTCACGACGGCTCACCCGGCGACAGGTGCTCGCCGGACTGGGAACCCTCGGCGTGGCGAGCGCAGGTGCCGGACTCGGCACGACCGCGCTCTTCACCGACACCGAGCGCACAGCAGGCTGGTACGAGGCCGGTATCGTCGACCTGAAACTCGACTTCCGGACGACGTACCGACCGTGGGAACGCTACGACCTCAACCCGGACGAGCCACGGCCACCGGTCGTGCCCGGCACGGACGGGATGACGTACGAACTGGGTGTGGTGCCGCAGTTCCGTTCCGAGAACGAACCGCCGCTGACCCACGAGGAGTGGGGCCAGCGCGTCCGCGAGATGGTCGTCTGCGAAGGCGAGTCGGGCTACGACCCGGAACTCGCCGGCCAACTCGTCGACGGCGAGCAGTGCGAGTTGTTCGTCGAACTGGACGACATTAAGCCGAAGGACGAGGGCGAAACGACGTTCTCGCTGCACCTGTGTGGCAACCCGGCGTACCTGCTGGTTCGTTCGCTGGTCGAGGACCACGAGGGGAATCCGCTACCGCGCTTCCCAGAGAATCTCGTCGTCGAGCCGGAGCGACAGGCCGGCGACGACGACCTGACCGGCGACGACGCGGGCGAACTCGCCGACTACATGCACGTCACGGTCTTCGCCGACGCGGACTGCGACAACCTCGAAGACGAGGGCGACACGGTCCTGTACGCGGGCTCGCTCCGCGGCTGGCTGGACCTGCTCGCCGCCGAAGGCGAAGTCGCGATTTCGGGCGACAGCACCGCCAAGACCGGCTGCTTCACGCCCGGAACGCACTGCTTCGTGCTGCGCTGGGTCCTGCCATGTGTCGAGTCCGATTTCCGCGACCTTCCGTCGCACGCCGACACGGTGTTCGATATCGAGGACCCCGACCGGGACGGCGACGGCGAGTTCACGTTCAACGACGAACTCCGCTGGCGCGGCCACGTCGTGACCGACGGCGCGGGCCTCGTGTCGACGGCCGACGCGAACGTGAGCCAGACCGACGGCGTCCACTTCGGCCTCGGCTTCCGTGCAGTCCAGTGTCGCCACAACGACGGCCCGTCGAACTGGGTCGGTGGTGAGGGAACGACGAACACGGAGACGACGACCGAAGAAGAACAAGGGACGACGACAGCCGGCCCTGGAACCACGACCACTGAGGAACAAGGGACGACGACCGAAGAACAGCAGCCGACCACGGAACCGGGGACGACTGCGACGACGACCACCACGACGACCGAAGAACAGCAAACCACCACCGAGGAGGAGACCACGACCACCACCGACGTGCCGACCACCACCGAACAGCCCACGACCACCACGACGACGTCGACTGGTTCGGGCGGCAGTGGGGTCAGGCGGTTCAGTCGTCGCTCCGGCGGTATCCAGTTCCTGCCCGACGTGACGGTCGACCCGTCCGAATCCGAAGTCGGCTGCCGGGCCTGTGCCCTCCCGGCTGATCCCGCTCCGAGCGAGGAGTTCGCGGTCACCGGCGTGGACACGTCGCTGTTCCCGTCGGTCGGCGTGACCGTCCAGACGCCGCCGCTTCGAACGGTCGACCTCGAATCAGGACTCGTCTGCGAGGACGGCTGTGGCCGCCTCGCGACGCTCGAACAGGTCGACGCGGGGGACCGACTCGACGTGGTCTTCCTGCTCGACGTCTCGGCGGGGATGACCGAACCGCTCGCACACGTACAGGCGCAACTCGCGGAGACGGTCGACGCCGTCGAGACTACCGGATACGACGCACGGTACGCCGTCCTCGTCTACGCGGACGACGACCTCGCGTCGTGGGACCCGACGAGCAGACACGCCGTCGCACAGGACACCGGCGACGGTAACCCGGCGGCCGCGTTCGTCGACGCCGCGACTGCCGGGGCGAGCGTGACCGGCCTCAGCCCCGGCGACCACGTCGGTTACGGCGGTATCGACGGCTCACAGGACGGGTACGAAGCGCTCGTCACCGCGAGCGAACTCCCGTTCCGGGCGGATGCACAGCAACTGGTCGTGCAGGTGACGAACTCGGCGAACGAGGCCGACGGCGCAGGCGAGACGCGAGCCGATGCAGTGGCCGCACTCGCCGGAACCACGTACGTCGCCGTCTCCAGCAACATCGACGCGGTCGACCAGCCGAAAGGGCTGGCGGCTACCGTCGGTGGGACGTGGATTCACGTCGGCGACGACGACTGGTCGGGCATCCTCGACGCTGCCGAGGCTGGTACGCGAGCGACGTACGAATGCTGGTACGTGTCCCCGAACGAGACCGCCGACGGGACGACCCGGCGCGTGAGCGTCGGGGCGACCGTAGACGGCGTCGACCGGTCGGCGGCGACTACGTACGAGGTGGCGAGGTGAGCAAGCCGGGCGAAACGAACGTGAACCGTTCGGCGAGAGAATCGAGCGACGGCGACGACACTAACGCTCCGTTCGGCGTGAGTCGGCGGAAACCACGAACCGTTGTGGTAACCGATTCTGTCGCTCGTGAACAGTATATCGGCCATACCTAAAGTATCAAAATGCTAAAAGACAGGCGTCACACGGAATTCGACAGCCGGCCGTCCGGGGGGACGGTCGAGACCGGCGACCCGGGGGAGACACGAATGACAGCACACACGAGAAGACACACGATTCGCAACCGGCCAGCGACGTGCCGGACCGGCGGCCGAACCACCGGGACGACATCGGAACGGGGGGCGCGATGACTCGTCGGAACACGATGAGTCGCCGGGCCTTGCTCGCGACGATGACCGGCATCGGCGCAGTCAGCACCATCCAACTGGTCGGGACTCGCGCGAGCCTGCTCGACGTCGAAGCACTGGGGAGTGGGTCCGCCGCGGGGGCGGTCGACCTCGAAGCGTACTGGCAACCCGGTGACTCGCACGGGCCCGGAGACGACTACCTGCGAGTCGTGTCGTCCACGACGGATGGTGACACGCCGACGGTACAGTCGTTCGGGCGGAAAGGCGGAAAAGACCACGACGAGGACGACGACGAGAAGGACAAGGAGTACAACGCGAGCGGGTCCGGGAGCCTCTGTGCGAAAATCGTCGACGGCGGAAACCCGAGTTGGGTCTGGCTCGCGTCGAACTGTCCCGAAGCAGACTGTGGCATCTACCGTGACCTGACGGTGACGGTGTTCTACGACCGCGACGGCGACGGGAAGCGAGACGACGACGACGACCCAGTACTCTTCGAGTCGGTCACCCTGTGTGAAGCGCTCTCGACGTTGAACACTGGGGTGCAACTAGATGGGACGGCGACGGGGGCGGAGACGCCCGAACCCTTCGAGCCCGGGACGCCGGTCTGCATCGGCTTCGAGTGGGAGTACGAGCGAACGCACGAGTACGACTGGAAGGACGACAGCAAGAAAGGCGACGACTGGTGGGACCACGACGGGAAGAGAGGTGACGACCGCGACGACGAGGACCACGATGGCGGATACGACGGGGGTCCCGTGACCCTCGACCTGCATCTGGTCGCCGAACAGGCCCGCCACCAGCCTGCGACGAACCCGTTCAGCGCAGACTGTGAGATCACCTGCGGCGGCGAGTGCGGCACGAAGGGCGACGGGAAGGGAATCAGCTGGATTTCGTTCTGCACGGACGAGAAAATCCATCCTGAAGACCTGACTCTCGGCGTCGTGGCGACGAACGAGGACGACGAAGTGACCAGCGTGTCGTGGGAACTCGACGAGGACGTCGACGCGAACGTCGTGCAGGTCGTCATCAAGTACGGTCGCTTTACCGCGTACCGTACCTGCGCCGACGGCGAGACGTTCGAGGAAGAGAGCTTCGACTGCCTGCGCTCGGGCGTGTCGACCTCTGGGGTCGGCTTGCGCGTCCTCGACGTGGCTGTCGACTCGAACTTCAACAAGTGTCCGTGCCCGCACGGGACCAAGGGACTCAAGTTCGAGTTCGACGGCGACAGACTCTCCGATGGCGATTGGGAGTACCTGCACTGCGGTGAAGAGGACCGCGACCGCGACGACTAAGACTGGAAAGACGAGGACGACAGGAGCGGCGGCTGGCACTGAGAAAACGGCGACTGACCGACTACCCGTAGCGGTCTCCTGACGCACGAACGTGCGACGGAGGGCGGTTCGATTCCGCCGACGGGCGTCCCTTCGGGGAGAGTGATACCGGGCGCGAAGCGTCCGACGAAGGGGAATACCATGACGAAGAAACAGACATCTACACGGCGATTGCCGGGGGGAACGCCGCTACTGACGGTGGTGAACGTCGTCGCGATAGTACTACTGCTCGCGGCGGTCGTTCCCTTCGTCATCTACTCGGTCCCACAGGTTGTGGGCGCAGACCAGAGTTACGTGGTACTGACGGGGAGCATGGAGCCGGCGATTTCGCCGGGAGACGTGGTCGTCGTCACCGCGGTCGACGCCGACGCGGTCGGTGTTGGCGACGTGATTATCTACAACCGTGAGCGCCAGTCGGTGCCGACCACGCACCGCGTCATCGAGGTGGTCGAGACCGAGACGGGCGAGCGAGCCTTCCGCACGAAAGGTGATGCGAACGAAGACCCAGACAGCGGGATGGTCACGGAGGCCGCCCTCATCGGGAAGATTACGCTGACGCTCCCGTACATCGGCTACGTCATCGAGTTCACGAACTCGCCGACCGGGTTCATCGCGCTCGTGTTGCTCCCGTTCGCACTGCTCGTGCTGAACGAGCTGTGGTCGCTGTTCCGCGCGTGGCGCGGGAGCGACGACGACGGTGATTCGGCTGCGGCGGCCACTGTGGCCACTGCAGCCACCTCCGCCGGGTCGACCAGCGACTCGGCAACTGCGAGCGAATCGGAGACCGAACACGCAGGCGAGGGAGAAGAGTCGACGGTAGCCACCGCAGCGATTGCGGCGACGGCGAGTACCGACGACGACACTATCACGTTCACGCGCGATGGCCTCCTGCTCGGGTCGGGTGTCGCCGGCCTGTTGACGCTGTACAGCGGTGTGGTCCTCTGGATCGCCTACTCGCGATCACTGCCGTTCCAGCAGTTCGTGACGTTGACGATGATGGGCTTCGTCGCCTCTGTCGCCCTGTTGCTCGTGCTCCTTCGCGCCTGGTCGAGTACGGCAACGACCGAGGACGACGCAGAACCAGAGGAGCCGCGGCCGTCGGTGACCGACGGTGGGCACGACCGCACCGAATCGGTCGAGAACCGTCGGAGAGAGGCTGGCAGCGATGATTGACCGCGCGGCACTCCCCGTCCTCGTCTGCGCGCTCGTGGTCGTCTCGACCGTGAGTATCGCACCCGCCGGGACCCTCTCGACGTTCTCCGACACGGAGCACGTCACGGTCCAGTTCGACGTGTCGAACCACGACCGCGATAACGACGGTGACGGTAGACGGGTTGCCAGTTTCACCAGCCTCGCGGCTGGGGGTGAACAGGGTGACTGGGAAGGTGCCATCCACGTCGTCTACGACGGCGAGGAGGCTCCGACCGTCGACGTCACCATCCCCGAAGACGGGACGCTCCAGTTCGAGATATCCCGTGCGAGCCCCGAGCCAGCACGGTTCTACATCGAGACTGGTCGTCTCACCGACGCGCTCGGTGTTTCCGAGTCGGCGGTCGACGAGATGCAACTTCGACTCGACGGCGCGGCACTCGCCTTCGAGGTCGTCCGTGGGACCGACGGGGACGACTACCTCACCTTCGTCGTCGACCACTTCTCGACGCGGACGGTGACCATCACTGCGCCACCGACGGTCGACGAGTCAGTGACGGCCGACGGATCGTCGAACGAGGCCGAGCGCGGCGAGTCGAGTGGAGCGAACGCGGACGACCGTGACGATGGGTCCAGCGACGAGGGAACCGACACTGGCGACGAGAACTCGACTGCCGACGACGACGACAACACGTCCGTCGGAGACACGGACTCGACCGTCGAAGACACGGACTCGACTACCGACGAGAACAGTTCGGTCGCCGACGATAACACGACCGACGTTGGTGACTCAGTTCCCGACGATGGGAACGCGACCGCCAGCGACGAGAACTCGACTGTCGACGACGGTTCAGCATCTGACACCGACACCGGGGAAACCGACGTGAACGACGCCGACGATGGCGACAACGTCACGAACGGCGACCAAGGCGCCGAGAGCCCGGACGGCAACACGACGGAGACAGATGGCCCCGCTGACGACTACGACCCCGCTGACGACGACGGCCCGACCGGGAACGAATCCGAGCAACCCGGAAACGAAACCGAGTCGACCGACGACGAACCGTCGACGACAGAGTCAGCCGAGAGTGGCGATGAGAGAACTGAAGCCGGCGAGACCGACGAGTCCTCCGAAGCCGGTGAGGAGACCACCACCGAGAGTCAGACTACCGAGGACGACGAGTCAGTCACGAGTGACTCTGGCGTGTCACAATCAGCCGAATCCTCGGCAGAACAGTCGACCGAGACAGCAACTGATGCGGCGTCGAGTTGAATCGAAGAGGGGTCCGCGACGCGTGCCGAGACGACCTGTCGTCGGTCCGCTCCTCGCGATAGGGCCGGTCCGAACTGAGTTAACGACACGAGCGGTTCTCGGCTACCTGAGCCGACTCGGATACCTGATTGGACTGCGCCCGGACGCGCCGAAGCGGAACGCGCTCCTCGTCGTGATCTACCTCCTCGTCTGTCTCTCGCTGTGGGGACTGCTGACCACGGTCCGTTGACCCGGTCACTCGTTCACCCGAAACTCGAACCGTGCACCGTCGAATTTTCCGTCTCTCGCCTCTCCCGACACGGCCTGCACGGTCCAGTCGTGTGCATCGGCGATTTGCGAGACGATTGCGAGGCCGAGCCCGGTCCCGTTTGCCGTGCCGGTCACGCCCGGTTCGAACAGGTCGTCGCGGCAGTCGTCGGGGATACCGGGACCGTCGTCGGCGACGACGAATCCGTCTCCGTCTGGCAGCGAGTCGACCGAGACGGTGACCGCCGAATCGCCGTGTTCGACGGCGTCTCCAGCTTGCAGGGGGCTTGTGGAGCCATGCTCCACAGCGTCACCGGACCGTGTCCGGTGGCTCGTCGAACCGTGTTCGACGGCGTTCCGGAACAGGTTCTCCAGCGCCCGGACGAGTCGTGAGCGGTCCGCTTGCACTGTCGTCGCCGTCTCGACCGAGAGTGTCGCGTCCGCGGTGTCGACGTTTCGCCACGCCGTCTGGGCCGCCTCGTCGAGTGGGACCGCAGTTCTGTCTGTGACGGTCTCTCCATCGCGGGCGAGCGCGAGCACGTCAGCGACGATGGTCTCCATGCGGTCGTGACTCGTCTCTATTTCGTCGAGATGGGCCGCTGCGTCTCCGTCGACGTTCTCGCGGAGCAGGTCGACGTACCCCTGTGCGATGTTGAGCGGGTTCCGCAGGTCGTGGCTGACGACGCTCGCGAACTGGTCGAGTCGTTCGTTCGTCGCGGCGAGTTCGCGTTCTCGCTCTCGGCGGTCGGTCACGTCCCGCGAGTTGACGACGATGCCTTCGACGAGCGGGTCTGCGAGCAGATTCCGGCCGACCGACTCGTGAATTCGCCAGTCGCCGTCGGCATGCTGGGTTCGGTACTCGGCCCGTGCGACCGCGGTGCCATCGTCGAGGCCGTCGCTGAAGAGGGTCGCCAGTCGCTCCTGGTCGTCGGGGTGGACGTACTCGAACGCGCTCGTTCCGACCATGTCGCGTGGCTCGTAGCCGAGGATTCGACTCGTCGAGGGACTCTGGTAGGTGATCGTGCCTGCACTGTCCAGTACCGTGACGATGTCAGAGGAGTTCTCGATGAGCGTCTGGAAGCGACGCTCGGTTCGGCGTTGATCGGTGATGTCTCGGAGTAAGACGAGGGTGAGGTCGTCTGACGTTCCGGGCGAAGAGACGGCGGCGTCGACGTAGCGCCGGGTGGCCCCTTCCCCGAGCACGAATTCGGCACGAGCATCCTCATCAGATTCGCGGTCGCTTCGGTACCGGTCGAGCAGATCGACCGATTCCGGCAGGGCTTCGGAGACGGGGTCACCGGCCGAGAGCGACCTGCCGAGCAGTCGATTCGCGGCCGGATTGGCGTCGACGACGCGGTCGCGTTCGTCCACGACGAGGTAGCCGTCGCGCATCGTCTCGATGACCGACTCGCGCCCGACCGGGACCACGTCGAGCAGTCGGTATCGGACGATTGCGACCCAGAACGCGAGACCGGAGATGGTGAACACGACCGAAGTCAGGTTGACGTGCTCGTTCGGGCCGACACCGAGCACGAACGCGACGTTCAACACCAGTGGTACGGTCGCACCGAACAACAACAATCCAGCTTGTCCCCGGAACACGGATTCCTGCCGGCGAGCCCACTGGGCGATGACGAGCGAGCCAGCGACGTTGAGGGTGTACGAGTAGAACGCGTGAAAGTAGAACGCAGGGCCGAGGTCTCGGTCCAGTACTGGAAACGGTTCTGCCACGACTACGGCGTCCGTGTACAGCAGTCCCGGCGCGGTGAAAAAGACGACGAGCATGACCACGGGCTGGAGCGACAGGAGTCCGACCAATCGCGGCGTCACCCAGTGCTCGCGGCCGGTGTACGAGAGTGTGAACAGAATCCAACTGGCAGGGACGAACACCGACCAGACGTTCGTCACGAGCAGCCAGAACGACTTCGCCGTCTTCGCCTCCTGCCAGAGTTGGACCGCGTAGGTCACCGACCAAAGGCTCGCGAACAGCATCACGACCCCGAACGAGACCAAAACCGTCCGGTGGCTCGGTCGACGACGCGCGTACAGAAACCCGTAGCCGGCGATAGTGCTCGACAGCACGAACGAGACCAACAACAGCCCGACGTAGGCGTAGAGTTCGGCCGACATATGTTTGTGGCGACTGGGGACCCGGGCAGCGGTAGAGTCGCCGCGCTCGTGCATCTACTCACGACCCGCCCGCTTAACTTCGCTGGCCAACCACGAGGTGTCGACGATTCGATTGCTTTTCCGGCAGAGAAAGCCGAACCGGCGGGATTTAAGCGGGCGCGATACGCGCGTTCAGACGCATGAAACTTCACGAGTACCAAGCGAAGCAAGTCTTCGCTGACGCCGGTATTCCGACGCCGGATTCGACGCTCGCCGACAGCGTCGAAGGCGTCGTCGAGGCGGCCGAGGAGATCGGCTACCCGGTTGCTGTCAAGGCGCAGGTACAGGTGGGCGGCCGAGGCAAAGCAGGCGGCATCAAGCTCGTCGAAGACGAAGCCGAGGCACGCGAGGCAGCCGAGTCCATCCTCGGCATGGACCTCAAGGGCTACCACGTCGACAAAGTCCTCGTCGAGGGCGCTGTCGACTTCGTCAACGAACTGTACGTCGGCATCACGATGGACCGCGGCGAGGGCAAGCCGGTCGCCATGGTCTCTACGAAAGGCGGCGTCGACATCGAGGAAGTCGCCGAGGAGACACCGGACGCCATCGTCCGCGAGCACATCGACCCCGCGTTCGGGATGCACCCGTACCAGGCCCGTAAGGCCGTCTACGAGGCAGGTGTCGAGCGCGA
This sequence comes from Haloarchaeobius caseinilyticus, assembly GCF_051207395.1. Lineage (NCBI taxonomy): Archaea > Methanobacteriati > Methanobacteriota > Halobacteria > Halobacteriales > Halorubellaceae > Haloarchaeobius > Haloarchaeobius caseinilyticus. The sequence goes on from NZ_JBPJZC010000001.1 coordinate 97,487, forward strand.
CGTCGCTCGTGACGTCGCCTCGGTCCTCCAGACGCTCTACCAGCTCTGGGACGACCGTGACGGCTCCGACGCCGAAATCAACCCGCTCATGATTACGGCCGACCGCGAAGTCGTCGCGGCCGACGCCGTCATGAACATCGACGAGGACGCGCTGTTCCGCCAGCCCGAACTCGCCGAGATGGAAGAGGAAGCCGCATCCGGCGGCGACGAACTCGAACAGATGGCCGACGAATACGGCTTCGACTACGTCCGTCTGGACGGCAACGTCGGCATCATCGGGAACGGCGCAGGGCTCGTCATGACGACGCTCGACCTCGTCGACCACTACGGCGGTTCGCCCGCCAACTTCCTCGACATCGGGGGCGGCGCGAAGGCAGAGCGTGTCGCGAACGCACTCGACATGGTGTTCTCCGACGACAACGTCGACTCCGTCGTCTTCAACATCTTCGGGGGCATCACCCGCGGCGACGAGGTCGCCAAGGGTATCAACGAAGCACTGGAGCAGTTCGACGAGATTCCCAAGCCGGTCGTCGTCCGCCTCGCGGGCACGAACTGGGAGGAAGGCATGGAGATCCTGAACAAGGACCTCGTCACCGTCGAGAAGACGCTGGAAGACGCAGTCCAGCGTGCGGTCGAGTTCTCCAAAGAGGTGAGTGACGAATGAGTGTACTCGTCGACGACGACAGCAAGGTAATCGTACAGGGTATCACCGGCGGCGAAGGCAAGTTCCACGCCGGTCAGATGATCGACTACGGCACCAACATCGTTGCCGGTGCCGTGCCGGGCAAAGGTGGACAGGAAGTCCACGGCGTCCCGGTCTACGACACGGTCCAGCAGGCCGCCGAAGAGCACGACGCCGACGCGTCCGTCATCTTCGTGCCGCCGGCGTTCGCGGGCGACGCCATCTTCGAGGCCCTCGACGCGCCCATCGACCTCGCGGTCGCCATCACGGAAGGCGTCCCGACGCAGGACATGGCGAAGGTGTACAAGCGCCTCGGTGAGGTCGACACGCGACTCATCGGCCCGAACTGCCCCGGCATCATCACGCCGGGTGAGGCGAAGCTCGGCATCCTGCCGGGCAACATCTTCGAGTCTGGCAACGTCGGTCTCGTCTCCCGCTCGGGGACGCTGACGTACCAGGTCGTCTCGAACCTCACCGACCGCGGCATCGGCCAGTCCACCGCCATCGGTATCGGCGGCGACCCCATCATCGGGACGGACTTCATCGACGCCCTCGAACTGTTCGAGAACGACCCCAACACCGACGCCATCGCCATGTGCGGTGAAATCGGTGGCGAGGACGAGGAAGAGGCCGCAGCCTACATCGACGAGCACGTCGACACGCCAGTCGCCGGCTTCATCGCGGGCCGCACCGCGCCGCCGGGCAAGCGCATGGGCCACGCCGGTGCCATCGTCTCCGGCTCCGGGACGGGTACCGCACAGTCCAAAATCGACGCCCTCAACGACGCGGGCGTCCCGGTCGGCGACACCCCCGAGGAAGTCGCCGACGCTATCGAGAGCTTCCTGTAAAACAGTCTCGCAGTCGCGGTTTTCTCGTTTTTTTGGGCCGAAGTCGGAGCGGAGCAGCCGCGCTCAGAAGCGGTTGCGCAGCCACGCCGAGAAGCGGGCGACCAGTCCGGGCGAGTCGTCGGCTTCGGCTGCATCGTCACTCGCCGTTGTGGTGTCTCCGGTCGGTTCGGTCTCAGTCTGCGCGTCGGCAGTAGCAGCCGCCGGACCACCGAGTTGCCCAGCCAGTGGGCCATCGGTCGAGCCGTCGTCGGCCCCTGCCTCGGTCTCGTCCACGTCCGGCAGGTCGATGTCGCCGATGTCGAGGTCCACGTCGCCGATGTCCGTCGAGTCAGTGGATACGTCGCTCGGCTCGGAATCCCGTTCCGCGACGCTCGGCTCGGAGTCTGGTTGCGTCTCCGGCGCTTCGGTGCTCGCCGCCACATCTGGCTCCGCGTCGACCGGTTCCGAGTCCGGCTGCGTCGATTGCTCGTCAGTCGGTTCCGCAGCAGCCGGTTCCATCTCCGGTTCAGCCGATGGCGCTTCGGTGACATCGGCAGCTTCCGTCGCCGAGTCTGGTTCCGGCTCGTCGTCGGACTCAACCGACTGCTCGTCCGCGGCATCGGCTTCGTCATCGGCCTGCTTCGTCTGGCCGACCGACGCCGCAGCGGCCGCGAGGCGGTCGACCGCCGCAGAATTGGGCGTCTGCGACGAGTCGGCCGCAGAACTCGAATCGGTCGACTTCGACGTCGAGGAATCGACTGACCGTCCTGATTCTTCCGCCGACTTCGTGTCGTCACGCTCCTTGTTCGGGAGCGGGTCGACACCGCCGGAGACGCGCGTGGTCCGCGGGCCGCCGCCGACGAGACCGCCGCCACTGCTGCCGGTGCTGTTCGACTGGTTCTCGCTCTCGGTCGTGCCGTCCACGCCAGCCGCGTCTTCCTCGTCGGCGTTCGCGGCCGTCTCGTCGGTCGTGGCTTCGTCACCAGTGTCTGCCGCCTCGTCGTCCGCTGGGTCGGGAGACTCCGCTCTCGCATCGAAGACTTCGTCCACACTCTCGCCGACGACCCGCTTCGTGTCGGCGTCTTCGGGTTCGTCCTCGTCCAGCGGGCGGGAGGTGCGGTGGACCCGTGGGCCGGTCCCCATGGTGTCCTTGAAGGCGTCGCCCGCGGCCCCGGCGAGTTCGTTGGCCCGGTCCTCGTCGCTCGACTCGTCGGTGCCGTCTTCTTTCTCGCGGTCTGTCATCGCTTGCCTCTCTCTCACCGCGCCCCGGCAATGAAGGTTTCCAGGGAAATCGCTATCTGGGACCGGCCCCGCAGTCGTGCCATGGCACGCGAAGTCACCCACGAGGACGACGGGCCATACATCGTCACGCCGGAGGACATCGACGAGGAGAAAGGCGACGTGGCTATCTGTCGCTGCGGACTCTCCGCCGAACGGCCCTTTTGCGACGGCTCACACCGCGCGGCGGAGGACGAAGAACCGGGTGTTCGGTACAAGTACGAAAACGACAGCGGCGACGGCGACCGACGAGAGATAGAACGAATCGAATACCGCGATTAGAACAGCCCGCGAATCGCGCCGAGAATCTTCCCGACGATGCCCTTGGACTCCTGCTTCTCGGCGTCGTCGGACTGACTCGTGTCTGCTGCAGAGGTCTCAGTCGCGGTCGGCGACGACTCGCTGGCGGCGTCCACAGGCTCCGAATCGTCCGAGAACGCGACCGGCTCCTGCTCGCTCGCCGTGCTCGACGAGTCCGCAGGCGTCGGCTCCGCGTCGGCAGGCTCGGGTTCCACCGAGGCTGCATCTGCGGGTTCTGCCGCCGCCGGCTCCTCGGGAGACTGCGCCGACTCCGCGCTGCTCGGCTCGGAGTCTGGTTGCGTCTCCGGCGCGCCGGCGCTCGGTTCCGGCGCGGGTTCCGCGACGGCCGGCTCCGAGTCCTGTTGCGTCTCTGGCTCGGCTGGCGACTCGGACGCGCTGGCTGCCGGCGTCTCCGTCGGTGCTGCCGGCTCCGGTTCGCTCTCGACAGGTTCCGGCTCGGGCGTGCTCGTCTCCGTCGGTTCCGTCGGTTCCGTCGATTCCGTGGCCGCGTCAGCAGGTTCCGCGGCCGGTGCAGGGGTATCTGCCACCGCCTCGGACGCAGACGGTTCCGGGGCAGACGCTGCCGGTTCGGCCGCCTCGGGTTCGCTCTCGCCGAGCAGTTCTTCGATGGTCCGACCGGAGGACTCGATTTCGTGCCCGGTCTCACCCGCAGTGTCGGCGTTGGCGGACGCTTCGATCGTCTCGAAGATACTGTCGAGGCCAGTGACGTCCTCGTCCTCGGCTTCGGACTCGTCGTCGACCGCCGCCGCTACGTCGGCCGCGTCGTCGCTCCCGTCGAGGTCGACTTCGCTGAGGTCGGCCATCCCACCGCCGAGCCAGCCCTCTGTCGACTCGTCGACGCCGATGTCGCCACCGGAGTCGCTCGTTCCTGCGCCAGCCGGGGCGGCTTCGACGGCCGCGGCGGCGTTCGCCGCGGCGAAGTCGGCGGGCGTCTGCTCGTGGAGCAGGGGTTCGCCGAAGCACTCGATACCCTCGCCGTAGTGCGTTTCGAGCGCGTCGAGGCGGTCTTCCTCGAACAGGACGAACCGCCAGCGGTCGTCCGCCCAGCCCGACAGCATCCGGAACGTGAGCGGGACGCCGTCGAGCAGGTTTTCCTGCACTGCGGCGATGAGCGCCGGGTAGTTGTTCCGGCCGAGCGGCGTGTCGGGGTACTCGAAGGTCGTCGTCCGCTGGTTCCCGTTCGGGTCTTCGAGGGCGATTCTGAAGGGTTGGCGCGGGTCCACGCCGCTCTCGATGGGCTCGCCAGTGTCGTCGACGAAGTACATCGAGAAGTCGTACGCACCGAAGACGGTGTCGAGCTGCTGTGGGACGACCCGGTCCGGATAGTCCCGCGGCGTGTCGATACCGCGACTCGACACCGACAAGGCACGGTGCGTGCGGTCGTACAGGGTCCGCGGTGACACGTCGTCGTCGAACGTCTCACCGACCAGTGCCGCGACCGCCGCGTCGTCGGGTGGGTCTGTGACGCCATACACCTCGCAGATCTCCTCGTCGGACAGGCCGCACCGACGCAAGACAGTGATGTGGTGTGAGATGAGGTCCGCTGTCGCTGCCATACGCCATGTCACCGGTTTGGAACGCTTAGGCGTATCGGCCGTCTGGGGGAAAACGGCACCGCCGCGACCGCGTTATTTATTCCTCGTCGTCGGTCGGTTCGTCAGTGACCTCACCGGGTGCTTCGATGGGCTCCTCGTCGACCGCCCCACGCGCGACTATCGGCTCTTCATCCACGTCGCCAGAGGCCACGACTGGGGGTTCCGTGAGTGCTGGCCCGGCCGGGTCGGTGGGTGGCGCATCCAGCGCCGGACCGACCGTCGCACCCTCCAACGCGGGCTGGGACGCCGCCGGTCCGATCTCGGGAAATTGCTCCCAGTGCAGTAGCGGCGTCCCGTCGACGGTCACACGGTCACCGAATCGTGTCCGCATGCTCTCGAGTGCCACCGTGTCGAGGAGGGCGAAGCGACCCGGGCCGTGCTGGAGTCTGACGATGCAGTGGTCACGGTCGCTCAACACGGCCCGCTGGACCGCAGCGAGGAGTCGCGCCGGTTCCCGGTGAGCGAGGTCGACCGTGGTTCGTTCGCCGTCAGGTGCAATCACGTCGACGCTCGCCGACGACGCCGAATCGTCGGTCACCACGGAGCAGTCGTAGCCGGCGACCGCCATGGTCCTCTCGAACGTATCCACGAAGGCCCCCCAATCGGCAGCCACCGTGAAGACGCTCGGCGCGCGGGAAAGCAACCCGGCGAGTCGCTCGCCAACGTTCTCGGTTCGCCCGTCGAACCCGTCTGGGAGCGCGTCGTCTGGTAACTCGAACGCCCGACAGACGACCACGTATGCGTGTGTTCTGGTATCGGTTGTCATGATACTGGGACCGACGCGACACAGGAACCTAAAGCTTCACTTCGGTATAACCGACGTCGGAGAAATCGACCGTGTCAGCCCGTCAGAATCGACTTGATCTTGCTCGCGATACCGCCACTGGAGCCACCGTCATCGTCTTCTGTGTCGTCTGCATCGGCCGCGTCGTCCGTGGTGACTTCCTCGGATTCTGTGTCGTCGGTCTCCGGGCCTTCGCCGTCGTCCACAGACGCGTCTTCGGCCTCCTCGGTCGCTGCGCCGTCGAAGGTTGCGGAGAGTGGCGAACCCTTGTTCAGCGAGGGCTCGTCGTCCTCGTCCGTTTCGTCCATCTCGTCAGCCAGTGATTCGTCATCGTCGGCCAGCGCTTCGTGGTCGTCGGCCGTCTCTGTCGCGTCGTCGGTATCGGCCGTGAAAATGGATTCCGGGTCGGTGGTCTCGGTCAAGACGTCGTCGGCCGGTTCGTCGGCCGAGGGGTCCCACGGGGCCCGCCCGGATGCGTCGGTCGTGTCGCTCGCGTCGGTAGCGTCCGCCTCGCCAGCAGTCTCGTCGACAGCGTCCGCCTGGGCGTCGCCGTCGTCTTTCGTGACCCACAGGAAGCCGTCTTCTTTGGTTCGCCCGTCCAGCAACAGGTCGTCGAGCAGGTCGTCGTCGGCTGCGATGGCCTCGTCGACCTCGTCCATGGGCTCGACCGCTTCGTCTGCACTGGCGATGATCTCTTCCGGTGACTGGTCCGACAGTTCGTCGTAGGTTTCGTCTTCGGCTGCCTCGTCCGTGTCGTGTTCCGCACTGAGTTGTTGGAACAACTCGCCCGCGGTCACGTCTTCGATTTCGTCGTCCGTTGGCGATTCGGAGTCCGACTCGTCCGTCGTCGGTTCGTGCTCGCTCGTCTCCTCGGAATCGGGGTCGGTAAAGAGTTCGTCGATGTCGAGTTCGTCGGCCGCGTCGCCACCGAACGTTGCTGAACTTGTGTCCGGCTTACTGTCGGTCATCGAGGGTTTCCTTCGTAACATCGTACCACACACGGTTAAATTTTTGCTATCTTTCGTCCCAAATTGTGTAGGTGCAACAGGTTCCAACAGAGACACCTGAGATTTTTTAATCGAGCCACGAATCGTTGGGTCGTGAACTTCGGTATCCTCTCGACGGCGAACATCGGCTTGACGGAACTCATTCCAGCGATCCGTGCGTCCGAGCACGAAGTGGTTGGGATCGCTTCTCGGGACGGAGACCGGGCCGACCAGGTCGCACAGGCGTTCGACATCCCGCAGGCGTACGGCTCCTACGAGACGATGCTCTCTGAGGCACCTATCGACGCGGTGTACATCCCGTTGCCGAACTCACTGCACGCCGAGTGGACCCGGCGTGCGGCCGACGAGGGACTGCACGTCCTCTGTGAGAAGCCGCTGGCCGTCGACGCAGCCGAGGCGCGCGAACTCGACGACTACTGTGAGGAACGCGGCGTGACGCTGATGGAGGCGTTCATGTATCGCTACCACCCCCGAACCGAACGCGCGATTCAGGTCGTCGAGGAGGAACTCGACACGGTTCGTGGCGCGTCCGCCACGTTCCAGTTCTCGCTGCGAGACCGACCGGACGACATCCGGCTCGACCCCGACCTCGCTGGGGGGAGTCTGATGGACGTGGGCTGTTACGCCGTGAGTTCGATTCGGACGCTGCTCGGCGAGCCACGTCGGGTTACCGCACGGGCACTCGACACGCGAGACTGTGGCGTGGACACGCATTTGGCCGGGACGCTCGAATACCGAGACGCGACGGCACAGCTATCCTGCAGTTTCGACACGCAGACGGTCCAGCGCTATCGCGTCGACGCCGAGAACGGGTGGCTAGAGGTCCGAGACGCGTTCAATCCATCCGAGCCCGAGTCGGCGACGCTCGAATACTCGGTCGACGGGCGGACGGTCACGGAATCGTTCGAGGACATCGACCAGTACCGACTGCAAGTCGACCACTTCGCCGAGTGCGTCGAACAGGGGACCGAACCGCGAACGGGCGCAGACGAAGCGGTCGCCAACATGCGCGTCATCGACGCGCTGAAACGGAGTGCCGACAGCGGCGAGACGGTCCGGCTGGACTGAGTACAAGACGCTCCGACCCCGAGTGAGCGACGATGACTGGATTCGACGGGGCCATCCTCGACGTGGACGGGACGGTCCTCCGCGGCGCAGACCCGATTCCCGGCGCAGCCGAGGCAATCACGAAACTGCGTGACCGCGGCTGTGCCGTCGTCTTCGTCACGAACAATCCGACCGTCGGCCCGGCTGTCGTCGCCGAGCGTCTTCGTGCGGCAGGCATCGACGCCGACCCGAGAGAAGTACTCACGTCGGGTGGCGTGACTGCGGATTTTCTCGCGGACGACAGACCCGACGACGACCTGTTCGTCGTCGGCGAAGTCGGCCTGCGCGAGCAACTCTCCGCCCGCGACCTCTCGCTCACGGACGACTACGCGGCGGCCGACACGCTGGTCGCCTCTATCGACCGCGAGTTCACCTACGACCGACTGAAGACTGCACTGTGGTCGCTCGCCGACGAGTCGGTCGGCTTCGTCGGCACCGACCCCGACCGGGTGATTCCGACAGCAGACGGACTAGTCCCTGGCTCCGGGGCCATCATCAACGCGGTCGCTGACGTGGCCGGCCGCGAGCCAGAGGCCGTGCTCGGGAAACCACACGAGGTGACTCGTGCGGCCGCGCTCGACCGCCTCGGCGTCGATTCGGCGCAGTGCGTGGTCGTCGGCGACCGACTCGATACGGACGTGGCACTCGCCACCGGGACCGATATGACGACCGTGCTGACGCTCACGGGTGTCTCCGACCGGACGACCGTCGAAGCGAGCGAATTCGTCCCGGACCACGTCGTCAGCTCACTGGCCGATGTGCCAGCCCTGTGGTGACGATACGTCACAGCAGACTTACAGAAACGCGTTTCTGCGCACCTTTACCGGCCGAGCGTCCCTGTGTCGAACCATGTCCCAGTACTCCGAACCAGGACGGCCGTCGCGGACCACGGCGAGGTGGCAGCGATGAGCCTCCCGACCAGCATCCTTCGAAGGGTCGGCCTCCTCACGTGGGACGGCCCGTCGGTGTCCGAGCGCGAGACACGGACACTGTCTGTCGACGACGGCGACGCACTCCGCATCGAGAACCGACTCGGGGCCGTCTCGGTCGTCGGCGAAGACCGTGCCGACGTACTCCTCGACAGCGAAATCCGCGCGGACAGCGAGGAACTCCTCGCACAGACGGCCGTCGAGGCGACACGACACGGAGACGGGATTCGAGTCGCCACGAGCCGTCCCGGGTGGGTACAACTCGGCGACGTTCGCGTCGACCTCGAACTACGAGTTCCCGCCGAACTTCGTGTCGATTCGGTCGAGACGTCGTCCGGTGACCTCGATGTTCACGGGACCGCTGGCGACCCGACGGTCTCGGCCAGTAGCGGCGACGTGACGGTGACCGACGTGGCCGGGGCTGTTCGCGCCACGGCGAGCAGTGGTGCCGTGACGATTCGCGCTGTCGACGCGGTCTCGCGAGCGACGGCGAGTAGCGGTGACATCCACGTCGACGTGGACGGAGTCGTCGAAAAAGTACAGACGAACTCCGGAGCCATCACCGTCGAAGCCGAACGGGTCGCCCGGGCCGAGGCGTCGTCGGGGACTGTCCGACTCCGCGTCGACGCGGTGGACGCAGACACCGTCGTCTCGACGAGCAGTGGGTCGGTCGACCTGCACGCAGCAGCGCCGGTTCGAGCGACGACCCGGGTCGACACGTCGAGTGGAGACGTTCAGATCGACGGTCTCGGCCCGAGCGACGGGCAGTTCACGAGCGGAACCGGTGTCGTCACGGTCCCCGGCGACGTGGCAGCAACGCTCTCCATCGAGACATCTTCGGGCGACGTGACCGTCCATTGCGGGTAATCGCTTTTGTCTCCTGAGCGAGTAGTCTAGTAGGAGTTCTCATGACCGGCATCGAATACGACGACTTTCTGGACTTGGACTACGCCCCGACTGACACCGACCTCCTGTGCGAGTTCACCATCGCCCCCGCCGAAGGGATGTCGTGGGAGGCCGCCGCCTCCCGTGTCGCCAGCGAATCATCGAACGGGACGTGGGCCGCCCTCCACGTCGAAGCGTCCGAACTGACCGACCTCTCTGCGGTCGCCTACGACATCGACGAATCGACCGGGACCGTCATGGTCGCCTATCCCGCGGACCTGTTCGAGATGGGGTCGATGCCCCAGATTCTCTCCTGCATCGCGGGCAACATCATGGGGATGAAGGCGGTCGACAGCATCCGACTGGCCGACTGTGAGTGGCCCCGACAACTCGTCGAGGGCTTTCACGGGCCGCAGTTCGGTTCTGCGGTCATGACCGAGAAACTCGACGCCGACGACCGACCGGTGCTGGTGACGGTTCCGAAGCCGAAAGTCGGCCTCTCGACCGACGCCCACGTCGACATCGCCGAGCAGGCGTGGCGCGGCGGCGTCGACCTCCTCAAAGACGACGAGAACCTCACCGACCAGCCGTTCAACCCGTTCGAAGAACGTGTCGAACGCTCGCTGGCGAAAGCCCGCGAACTCACCGAGGAGACCGGCGAGACGAAGGACTACCTCGTGAACATCACGGCCGAGACGGACGAGATGATTCGTCGGGCCGAGTTCGTCGCCGAACAGGGCGGGGGCTTCGTCATGGTCGACGTGGTCACCGCTGGCTGGGCGTCGGTGCAGACTGTCCGTGAACACTGTGAAGACCTCGGTCTCGCCATCCACGCCCACCGCGCGATGCACGCGGCGTTCGACCGGATGGAGCACCACGGCGTCTCGATGCGCGTCATCGCGCAGGTCTCGCGACTCTGTGGCGTCGACCACATCCACACCGGCACCGCCGGTCTCGGGAAACTGGCGAACGAGGACACGCCGGGCATCAACGCGTGGCTCAAGTCCGACCTGTACGGGATGAACGACGTGGTGCCCTGTGCCTCCGGCGGCTTGCACCCGGGCGTCGTCGACGCGCTTCTCGACGCGCTCGGCCCCGAGATACTGATTCAAGCCGGCGGCGGCATCCACGGCCACCCCGGCGGGACCGAAGCCGGTTCCCGCGCGCTCAGGCAGGCCGTCGAAGCCAGCCAGCAGGGCGTCTCGCTGGCGGAGTACGCGGCTGACGGGCACGACGAGCTACAGACTGCACTCGACAAGTGGGGCAGCGAGACGCCGCGATAAGAGAGAACGAAAAAGCAGGAAACAGGGAACTCAGTTGGTCCGGCGAACCGCCAGCAGACCCACGGCGACCGCAGCGAGTCCAGCGAGGACGCCGAAACCAGGTGAGCCGCCTTCGTCGGCCGTCGGCGTCCGCGTCACGACGGGCGAACCGTCGGCGTCGTCGGGGTTGGTCGCCGGCTCGGTCGCGGTCCTCGTCGGCTCGGTCCAGCCGAGTCCGCGAGCGATCTCCATGGCCGTGCTCTCGTTCTCGTCCGAGAGTGCGAACCGCCGTGTCTCCGTGAACTCGCCGGAGTTGATGTAGTTGGCGAGGCCCTGTCCCATCGACGCACTGGAGACGGGTTTACCGTCCACGAAGGTCACGAGACAGTAGCCGTCCTCGTTCAGCGTCTGATTGTCAGCGCTCACTGGGCACGCGCCGACGCCCTCGTCGAGGAAGTCCGTCTCGGTGAGCGTCTTCGTCATGTTCGCGGCACCCGATTCGGTGAGTTGTATCTGTACCTGCCAGTTCCCGGACTGGGATTGCTGGGGCGGGGAAACCTCCTGCACGTCGCTCGGTGCGATGACGACGCGTTCTTCCATCCTGCCATCGTCGGCCGGGTAGCGCGCGAGAACCGTCACGTTCGCGTCTTCCTGTGTCTCGGTCACTGCCGCCGCCGGCATCGCACTCGCGGCGAGTACGACGACAGTGAGGAGAGCCAGCGCGACGACGACGAACCCGTCGGTACGGTCGTTGTGGGGTGCCATAGCCCAGGCTTTGCGAGCAGCGTACTAATTGCTGTGGATGCGCCCTGAAGCGGACGGATTTTCCGTTTCGTGTCGGGAAAATAGCGCGATTTATCGTGTTCGGTGAAACTGTCGAATCGAACCCACACGTCGACCACCTCGACCGGTTCAACCGACCACTTTCACTTTCACTCTCCGCTTGGCTCGCCTACTTGTGTACGTGGGTCCTTTCACGCGTACGCGATGACCGAAACACACCACATCGCCAGCAGCGTTCAGCACCGACTCGACGACCCAACCATCACGCTCGACACGCCACTGTCGGCGGTCTCGGGTGTCGGAAACCACGCCGTCTGCGAGTTCGCCACCGCTCGGGAAGACGGCCAGTCCCTCCCGGGGTTGTTCGGCGAGACGGCCATCGAGACCGTCGGCGACTTGCTCCGGTCGCGAGTCGGCCTCGATACGCCCGCCGTCGACGGCCGGTGGCGGCGCGCCGCCGCACTCGACCTGCTCGAAGCACCGGTCGAACCAGCCGCCCTCGGTCTCCCCGACGACGAACACCTGCCGCTGGTCAGGTTCACCACCGCGCTCGGGTCGAGTTACGCCCTCGACGGCGGCCAGACCGACTGTAGCCCCGAGGCAATCACCGAGTGGGACTTCCGCGCTCGCGAGGGCCACTGGGTCTGGCGGACAGACGCTGACGCAGTCGACTCCACGCTCTCTGGGTACGAGTCGGTCGAGTCAGTTTTCGACGTACTACGGGCCGACGGCGACTGGACGGTCATCCTTTCGACCGCGCCAACGACCACGGCGCTCCAGCGAGACCCTGACCGCTATCGGCAGGTCGGCGTCACGCCGTACGCAGTCGCGGTCGCATCGTCGCTGTTCGGCGTCAACTACACCACTCGGCCGGACCTCGTCCGGTTCCGTACCGGGGCACACGCGGACACGAGCGTCCGCCTCGGCGAGAACGAACTCGCGCCGTCGGTCGTCTTCCACTCGCCCGACGGTCGCTTCGGCTTCTGTTGCGGGCACACGTCGACGGGCGATAGCTGGCTCTCGGGGGTACTCGAATCGGGCAAAGAAGAGTCACCGGCCTGAGGACGAGAGTCGAGAGACGGGCGACGAACTCAGTCGTCCGCCGGTTGCGCGTCCACGAGCGTCGCCGGGTCGACTGACGCGTACCGGACGATTGCGTCGACGTGTTCCAGCGCGAATCGGTCGCCAGACGTGATGCCGCGCTCGTCCTCGTCTCGCAGGTAGTTCTGGACGAATCGCTCGGCGACGAGTGCGGTTCTCGCGTCGTCGTTCTCCTCGATTTCTGTCTGGGCCTCCGCGAGCAACAGCGACCCGGTGAACACCTCGAAGATGTAGTCGGCGAGTTTCTTGGCCTGCAACTGCGCGTACTCCGAGTCTTCGGTGGCGAGCGAAGCGAGGGCGTTTCCGAGGCCCGCGTACTCCGCTTGAACAGTAGATTTCGCGTCGGCCAGTGCCGGGTGCGTGGCCTCGTCGAGGTTTTCTTGAATCGCGGCCAGCAGCGGTTCGTGGGCCTGCTCACGTTCCAGTGCCCGGAGCACGTCGAGTGCGAGGATGTTCGAAGTACCCTCCCAGATGGGCAGCACCTGCGCGTCGCGCAGCAGTCGATGGGTCACGAAGTCGTTCACGTAGCCGTTCCCACCGTGTATCTCCATGGCGTAGGAGGCCGTGTCGACGGCCATTCTGGCGGTTCGGGACTTCGCGATGGGGACGAGCACGCGCATGAGTCGGAACGCGTCCTCGTCGTCGGTTCGCTCGCGTTCGCTCAGGACGCGCCCGGCCTCGAAGACGTACGCCGTCGCGGCCTCGTGGTCGACCGCCATGTCCACGAGGTCGCGCTTCATCAGCGGATACTCCTGAATCGGTGAGCCGAACGCTTCGCGGTTGGCGGCTTCGACCTTCGATTCGAGGAGACAGCGCGCGACGATGGCGATGGAGGCCGTCGCGTTCGACAGTCGTTCGAGGTTGAGCATGTCGGTCATGTACCGAAAGCCCATGCCCTCTTCGCCGACGAGGTAGCCGGTCGCCCCGTCGAGTTCGACTTCTCCCGTAGGAACAGAGATAGTGCCGAGTTTGTCCTTCAGCCGCCGGTACAGTTGCGAGTTCAGTTCGCCGTCGACCGTGTGCGGGACGAGAAAGAGCGAGAGACCCTTTGTGCCCTCGGCGGCGTCGGGCGTCCGGGCGAGGACGAGCGTGCCTTCGGCGTCGATGTTCGAACAGAACCACTTCTCGCCGGTCAGTCGGTACTCGTTGCCCGCGACGTGTTCAGCGCGGGTCTCGTTCGCACCCACGTCGCTACCACCCTGTTTTTCGGTGAGGAACATCGCGCCCTCGACGTTGGCGTCGCCGTCGCGGGTCACGAGTTTCTCGTAGTAGTCTTCGAGGACCGGGTCACTGTCGGCGTACTTGTCGAGGACGAGCGCCACCCCGGCGGTCATCGACACCGGACAGGTGAAGCCCGGGTCGGCGTAGGAGAGCAGGTACTCCATGGCGAGGTGGTGTGTGAGCGGCATCGGTTCGTCGCGGCCCGGTGGGGCCTCGAACGAGTCGGAGACGATGCCCGCGCCGTAGGCTAGTCGCTCGTTTTCGAACTGTGCCGGGTGGTACTCCACGTAGTTCTGGACCTCGCCACGGGCATCGTAGGTGTGCAGTTCCGGCCCGTGATCGTCGACCAGGTCCGCGTTGTCGGCGATGGTCCGGCCGACGACTGCCCCGAAGTCGGCGAGTTGCTCGGCGGCCCACGAGTGTTCGTCGTCGGCCAACACTCGGGCCACCTCTCGCTGGAAGGTCCGGTCGAGTTCGTAATAGTTGACGTGTCGGCCGGCCTCGAACCGGCCGTAGTCGATGGGGTCCATACGGGACCCACGGCTGCATCGGACGAAAAACCATGCTAAAAATAAACTGATATGAACTCAGGGCGACTGGACGAGCAGCCCGACCGTGACGACGGTGACGAACACCCCGAGCGTGAGCAGCCCCCAGTTCCAGAACCGGTTGTCGGCCGTCGTCAGCCGAAGCGAGAAATTTTTGGACGAGAGCGGCCAGAACGGCTCGATTCCCATCGGCGTAATCACGTCACCGGCGAGGTGGCCGACGATCGCGAACGCACCCATCGCGAAGCCGAAGGTACCGAGCGTCTGCGGGTCGAGGCCGAGTTGCGGTGCGCCGTAGAAGCCTGCCGCGCCGACGACTGCACCGACGAACGCGGCGAAGACGAACGAGTGAGTCGGGCCGCGGTGCGGGATGAACGGGACGCGGAGGTCGTAGTCGGGCAGTGGTGTCAGGCCGAGCACCACCGCACCGCCGACGAGCGCGAACACGGTCGCGTCGGCCAGCACGAGGGCCGCACCGACCGGTGCGTAGAGGAGCAACGAGACGCCGTAGTGGCCGGTTCGATACACGCTCGGGGGTTAGCACGGGGGCCTCTCGAACGTTTCGACGGCGGCTGAACTTAAGCTATCAGGGGAGAGATGGTGACCATGCTCGCTGAACTCACCGAGTTTCTGGCGCAGTTCGCCCTGTGGGAGCGGACGGTGCTGGTACTCGGTATCTCGATTCTCGCGGCGGTGGTACTGGAGGTGGGTGTCCTCAGACTGGCTCGGCGGTTCGTCGCGAAGACGGAGAGCGTCTTCGACAATATCGTCGTCGAGGAGTTACGGTGGCCACTGGTCGTCTCTGCCGCACTCGGCGGCGTCTGGTTGCTCACGGCGACACCAGAAGGGGTCGGTGCCGGGACGACCGTGGCGTATCAGGCCGAACTGGAACAGTTCTTCGGGCAGCCATCGCTGGCCGTCATCGTCCTCGTCTGGGCGCGAGCGCTCAACAACATCGTCAACCGAACCGTCGACGAGATAAAGGACCACGGCGGCCGCTACGACTTCGCGCCCGTGTTCTCGAACGTCTGGACGCTCGTCGTCATGGTCGCCGCGGCCGGTGCCATCCTCGCCATCTTCGAAATCGACATCACGCCGCTGCTCGGCGCGGCCGGTATCGCCGGCATCGCCATCGGTTTCGCCGCGAAAGACACCGTGGCGAACTTCTTCGGCGGCCTCGCGCTCTACTTCGACGACACGTACAAAATCGGCGACTACATCGTCCTCGACACCGGCGACGCCGGGACGGTCGTTCGGGTCGGTATTCGCTCGACGACGCTGCTCACCCGCGACGAGGTGATGGTGACGGTTCCGAACTCCGTGCTCAACTCGGCGCGCATCATCAACGAGTCCGCGCCACAGCGCCGAAAGCGCATCCGTCTGCCCATCGGCGTGGCCTACGGGACCGACCTCGAAACCTTCGAAGAGGTGGCGATTCGGGTGATGGAAGCGCAGAAACTCACGCTCGACTCGCCGAAACCACGCTGTCGCTTCCGGCGCTTCGGCGACTCGTCGCTGGAGTACGAACTGCTCTGCTGGGTGAACAATCCGAACCGCGAACAGCGTGCTCGCCACTTCATCAACAAGGAACTGTACACGGAACTGACCGCGGCGGGCGTCGAAATCCCGTTCCCGAAGCGGGACGTAACGCTCACCTTCGGCGACGGCGAATCAGACTGGCCGGGCGACGGTATCTCCGCCGAGACGATGTTCAGACCAGAAGTCTCTCGGGAAGAGCCCGTCGACTGAGTGCAGTATTTTCTCCCGGACTGAGAGGGCGAGGACAGGTAAACCGAAGTACTGGTAGGCCGTCAGAAACGGTATGCTCTCGCTCGTCGGCGACCTCTACGACACCTTCGGGCCGTTTCTCATCCCTGCAACACTGTTCGCTATCGGGGTCGCCTTCTACGCGATAATGGTTTATCTGAATCAGGTTCGACTCTGAGTCGGTGCGGGTCGACGCTATTCTTCGACGACGACCGCCCCGTCCATGCCGAGTCCCTCGTGCGGTGTACAGACGTACTCGTACGTTCCGGGGACGGTGAACTCGTACTCGTAGGTGTGCCCGTCGTCGAACGTCTTCGATTGGTCGCCGGTCCCCCTCCAGTTCGCTGCGTCTGGCTGTTCCCGGACCACGACGTTGTGCGTGTTCGACCGCCAGTCGAAGGTGACCGTCGTGCCCACAGAGACGGTCAGTTCGGTCGGAGTGAACACGTACTCGCCGTCTGGTCCGACCAACACGGTGTTCTCCGGCACCTCCCGCTCTGTCGACTCGCTACCACCAGCGCCCAGACAACCCGCGACCGCGACCGGCAGCGCCAGCGCGCCAGCACGGAGCAGGCGTCGTCTCGTTGTCATCGGTCGAACTTACCGTCGAACGTCGAAAAAGACTCTCATCGTTCTCGATTCGTGGGAACTCCCCCGAAAACCTAGACTCGACACGGCGAATCTTGATACTACACCCCCGAGAAGCACCGACCATGACACAGAGTCGCGCCCGGCCGTTCCGCTTCGACGCTGAGGTCGACCCCGGTGAGAAGCGCCATTTCCGGTACGAAATCGGCGAGACCTATCTCGGGGACGCCGTCGAGATTCCCGTCACCATCATCAACGGCGAGCACGACGGACCGCGGGTGTTCTGTTCGGCGGCCATCCACGGCGACGAACTCAACGGTGTGAAAGTGATTCAGGAGGTCGTCGACCAGTACGACCCGGCCGACCTGCACGGAACGCTGGTCTGTCTGCACGTCCTCAACGTACCCGGCTACCTCGCCCAGCAGCGCTACATCCCCATCTACGACCAGGACCTGAACCGGTCGTTCCCAGGTAAGGCCCAGTCGAACACGGCCGAACGGATGGCTAACGCAATCTACCGGACGTTCGTCAGCCAGTGCGACTGCGGCGTCGACTTCCACACCTCGACGCGCAACCGGACGACGATGTACCACGTTCGGGCGGACATGAGTAACCCGGACGTGGGGCGACTGGCCCGTGCCTTCGGCGCGAACGTCATCCTCTCCGGCGAGTCCGACGACGGAATGCTCCGGACAGTGGCGACGAACGAGGGCATTCCGACCATCACCATCGAGATGGGCAAAGCCCATCGCTTCCAGCACGCGCTCATCGACCGGGCCATCGAGGGCGTCGAGAGCGTCCTCGCCGAGTACGGCGTCCTTCCCCACAAACCGGTCGTCTGGCCGGGCTGGCGCAAGGTCATCGACTCGACGCAGGAAAAGACGTGGCTCCGGGCCGACACCGGCGGCCTCGTCGACATGGAGTGGGGGCCCTACCCGCTGGTCCACGAAGGTGAGACCATCTGCACGGTGTCGGACCACTTCAAAACGGAAGAGCGCGTCGTGACCGCGCCCTTCACCGGCCTCATCGTCGGGGTCCTGGAGAACCCGCTCGCCCAGCCGGGCCACCCGCTCTGTCACCTCGTCCGCATCGACGAGGACACTCGCGTCGAGATAGAGGCCGAAATCGCGAACGGGAACGGGACCGGCTATCGGGCCGACGGGCTGCGGTGGGCAGACCTCGGCGAAGCAGAGTAGCGAAACGTCGTCGACTGCTCACTGCGTGATAGATTTCTCGACGCTGGGACCGAGGTCCTCTTCCGACTGCGCGATGTGTGGCTGCCACTCGGCACCGGCCAGCAGGCGAACGTCGAACCGTTCGACGACGTCCATGTCGACCGTACTCGTGAGTAGCTTCCGAACCTCGTCCGGGGGTGCGTTCGCCGTGAGGACAGCCCGCGAGTCGGCGGTCATGAATGCGTGTTCGACGGCAGGCACGGCCGCGAGACGGCCGAGAACACTGTCGTCGACCGAGGGACAAAAGTCGACTTCGACGAGGACCGCGACACCGTCTGCGAGCTTCGCGCTGTCGTAGTCGATGGTGAACCGACGGATGACGTCCTCCGCTCGCAGGCGGTCGATGCGATCCGACACGGTCGGGGGCGACACATCGACGAGTTCAGCGATGTCGCTGTACGTCCGACTGGCGTCTTCGAGGAGCAGTCGAAGGATGTGCAGGTCGATGTCGTCGGGTTCGCGCATGTCAGGACGTGGTCCATTCAGCAATATACACTTTTCGACATTGTTTGAAAACCGGCAGACTATAAATTAATGATTCGTTCGGATAACACGCATCGTCCGGTTGCGGTTTCGTTTGTTAGACGAACCCACCGGTAAAAGCCGGTGATACGGAACGGTATTCGATACGCGGCGCTATTGTTCAACGAGCGTTCACTTTCAGCGACCCAGCAAGTGGAACTCGGCGTTGGGGCGCATGTCCGCGAGGTGGGCCATGCGGTTCGAGAGGTTGAAGAACGAGGCGACACTCCCGATGTCCCAGATTGCGCGTTCGGAGAAGCCATGCTCGCGCAGCGTCTCGAAGTCGTCCTCGCCGATGCGTGCCGGTTCCTCGGTGAGGTCGACGGCGAAGTCGAGCATGGCGAGGTGGGCGTCGTTCAGGTCCGCGATGCGGTGGTTCGAGACGAGTTGGTCCGCGAGTAGTGGGTCGTCGGCGTAGATACGCACTAGCGCGCCGTGGGCGACGTTGCAGTAATAGCAGTCGTTCACACCCGAGACGGCGACGATGATCATCTCTATCTCCTCACGTTCTAGTTCGGTGTGTTCGACCAGCGCGTCGTAGTACGCGAAGAAGGCCCGGAAGTGCGACGGGCGGTAGGCGTACGCGAGGAAGACGTTCGGGATGAACCCCGCACGCTCTGCTTCCTCGTCGATTCGCTCGCGGAGGTCTTCGGGCAGGTCTTGCACGTCCGGAACAGGGAATCGCGTCATTGCGGGCACGTCGTCGGCCATGCGAGCACCGACGGCAGCCGAGGCTATCAATCGTGGGGACAGTCTCGCCGCCACGGCGGCGGGTTTCTGGCCAGATGTTGGACGAAGTTGGGAAGACCCTTACTTCCGGATACGGGCCACCCAGCAGTATGGCTCGACTCTCCAGACGACGATTCCTCGCCACGGGCGCGCTGGTCGCGCTCGCTGGCTGTACTGGCGGTGGCGATGGCGACGGACAGACCGACAGTCTCGCCGCCACGGACACGACTGCCACCGACGAGCAGTCCGGTGGCGGCGAAACCACCGAGATGGCGTCGACGACGGAGGAGTCCGAGACGACCACCGATTCCACGCCGACCGATGGCAGCGAGACCACGACGACAGACAGTGGAACCGAGACGACCGCTGGTGGCTCTGGCGGCGACACGGTCGTCGTCGCAGTCGGCCCCGGCGGCGACTTCGTGTTCGAGCCGAGCGACCTCGAAATCTCGGCTAGCACGTCTGTCCGTTTCGAGTGGGACTCCGCCGGCCACACCGTCTCGCCGACCAGTCAACCCGATGGCGCGGACTGGCAGGGCGTCGACGACACGAAAGACAGCGACTTCTCGCACGAGTTCACCTTCGACGTGGCTGGGACGTACGAGTACATCTGCAAACCGCACCAGAGCCTCGGCATGGCCGGCAGCGTCGTCGTCGAGTGAGGCGAGGATTCGGGGAAGCGAGACGGTTAAAGCGTCGTCCGACGATAGGTCTCTCGTGGAGAACGTTACCGACAGGGTGTCGAACCCGTTCGACCTGCGCCCTCCAGCACAGTACACCGTCTCCGACGGTGGCCCCGCGTCGGTCCCCGGCTACGGCGACGCGAACGCGGACTTTCACGTCATCGGCGACCACGCGGGCGCACACGGTGGCGACCGCACAGGTATCCCGTTCACGGGGACGCTCGGCGCGGAGCGACTACAGGGCGTCCTACACGACGTGGGCTTCCTCGACGAGGCCTATGCCGACGCGCCGGTTCCGTCGAACCTGTACCTGAACTACCTGTTCTTCCCGCGACTCGCCGACGGCCGCGAACCGACCGCCGACGACTACTGGGAACTGGAACGCTACTTCGACACGGAGTTGCGCGCCATCAACGCCCACATCCTCCTGCCGGTCGGCGAGCGCGCCATCGACCACGTCGTCCGAGAGTACACGACGCTCCGGCATCGGTTCCCGGACGACCTCGACGTTCCGGCCATGCACGCGACCGAGATTCGCGGTCGCGGGTTCATGGTCGTGCCAGTCAGCGACCCGGAGGACTGGGAAGACGAAGAGGAAGCGGCGCTCAGAGAGCGACTGACTGCGATTCTGAACTCGGACTACCGGCAGACGAAGGGCGTGGCAACGCTGGTCGGCTGAGTCGCCAAATCAGTCGAGCAGTCCTTTTACCCACGGCCGAACGAACGCCGAGAGCAGCAGGACGACGACGGTGAGCAGCGGCACGACCAGCACGAGTAGGTCCACACCCAGTGGGTCCACAGTGTCGAGCGCCAGTCCGAGCACCGGCAGTGAGACGCCGACGACGTAGAGGTACGACGGGCGGAAGTTCTTCGACTTGCGGGTGTGCTTGATGATGACCAGGAAGACGAAGGGCATCACCACGACGCCCGCGAGCAGCGGCCCGCCGACGGCGGCCGCCGCGATGGCGACCGCGAGCGAGACGCCCACGAGTTCGTTGATGCTGACCCACTTCTTCGGGCGCGAGGCTCGCCAGGCCCGGTTGACCGTGAACCCGAGTACGGGCAAGGCGACCAGCGCCGCGAGCGCACCGTACCACTGTTGGCCGGGCAAGGGCGGTTCAGCGACTAGCGCGCCAGTCCCGAAGACGAAGTCGAACGGCTGGGCGATGCCGTACCGAGAACCTGTCAGTGCCGACTGGAGGGCCGCAGTGTCTGTGCCCGCAGCCGAGAGCTCGTTGAGCAATTGGCCGAAGCCGTCGGCGTTGGCGGCCCAGTACTGGGCCAGTCCCACGACGTACAACAGCGCGGCGCCGAGCATGAGTGGCCAGCCCAATCGGAGGCCGTTCCACCAGTTGAACAGCGCGTTGTCCGTCCACGAACTCGACCCCGAGCGACTGCTCGATTCGTACGTCGAGTCTGTCGACCCCGTGGTCGAGTCGTCGGACGACCGATTTTTGGTCGTGGTCGTCGCCGTGGCGGCACCGGTCGCTCGATTGCGACTGCTGCCGGTCGACGACGAAGACGACGTGCGAGAGCCAGACGACGAGGAGCGCGAACTCCCCGACGAACTGGAAGTGCGTCCCGACGATCGTTTCGAAGACGAGCGTCCGGAAGACGACGAGCGCGAGGAAGACGAGGACGAACTGGACGACGAGCGTGACGAACGAGAACTGCTCGTGCTCGACCCGGTCGTCGTCCGCGAGCGACTCCCGGACGAGGTGGAACGACCCGACGAGTCGCTCCTCGCGTCGTTCGTCGTGTCATTCGTGTCACTCGTGTCACTCGTGTCGTCCTCAGAGTCACTGGACCCGCTGGAGCGCGACTTCCCGCGGTTCCAGATGTCGCCGGAGGGGAAGCTGATCTTGCGCTTGTAGACGAAGTCCTTGTGCCCGAGTCGGTCGTACGCGTTGCGGTCCGACGGGTCGCTCAGGACGTTGTACGCCTTCTTCAGCGCGTTGAACTGTGCCGGAGCGTCCGGGTGGTCGTTGAGGTCTGGATGATACTCCCGGACCTGGTTCCTGAACGCTTTCTTCACTTCCTCCTGCGACGCGTCCTCGTCGATGTCGAGGAGGTCGTAGAAGTCCATCTCGTCGTCGGACATGGGTGGACGATATCGTCAGTCAGCGAAAACGGGACGGGGGGTTATAGTTGCAATGGCATCGAATCGCCCGACGGCCGGTAGCGTGAAGTAGCCGCCGGGGGTCAAAAATCGGTCAGTGAGGACTGTCCGCGTCGTGTTGGACCTGTTGGCGGTCCTGTATCTCTCTCGTCGGCTGTGGCGTCGTTCGTCGCCGAGTCGTCAGGCTCGTCCGAACTGACGGACGCACCGGTTCCGCCGCCGCCCCACGAGTCGAGGTTCGCCTGTTCGCGCTCGGTGAACTCCAGATTCGACACGCGCACACCGACTTTCCGAACGCGGGCGTCTTCGAACTCGGCGAGCAGTTCCATCGCGGTCGCCTCCAGCAGTTCCGGGTCGTCGACCGGCCCCGGCAGCGACCGCTCGCGGGTGTTCACCTCGAACGGCGGTTCGACCGCCTTGATACCGATTGTCCGGTACAGCGCACCCTCGCGCTGTGCCCGGTCCGCGACCGCCTGTGCGAGGGTTCTGACTTGCTCGCGCTTCGGTTCTGGCTCGGATACCGGGTCACCGAACGCCGATTCGCGCGAGAAGCTCTTGGGCAACCCGCGGGGCGTCACCGGCCGGTCGTCGATGCCCCGGGCGCGGTCGTGGAGTTCTCGCCCGCGCGAGCCGAATCGGTCGCCGAGGTCTACCCGGTCCGCGGCCGCGAGGTCGCCCGCCGTCTCGATGCCCTCCCCCCGGAGTTTGCGAGCAGTGACCGGACCGATGCCGTGAATCTCCTCGACCGGGAGCGGTGCGAGGAACTGGCGCAATTCGTCCGGTTCGACGACCACGAGTCCGTTCGGTTTGTCGTGGTCGCTGGCGACCTTCGCCGCGCTCATGTTCGGCGCGACCCCGACGCTGGCGACGACGCCAACCTCGCGCTCGATTCGTTGTTTGATGTGCCGGGCGAGGCCCTCGGCGACGGGCCACGCGGTCCGGTCCGTGATGTCCAGATACGCCTCGTCGATGCTCACCTCGCGGACCACGTCGGCGCAGTCGTGCAGGATGGCTTTGACCTCGCTCGCGACCTCAGAGTAGTAGTCGAGGTCGACCGGCCGGTAGTACGCCGTTTCCTCGACCGGCGTCGAGTCGGCAGCGGTGGCCCGCCGTGGCATGCGGTCGAGTGCGGTCGTGATTGCCTGCGCACTCTCGACGCCGAAGGCTCTGGCCTCGTAGCTCGCGGTGGCGACCGCGCCGCCGTCGTCGCCGGCTTCGTAGCCCATGCCGACGATGACCGGTTCGCCCCGCAACTTCGGTTCGCGGAGTCGCTCGCAGCCCGCGTAGAAGCAGTCCATGTCGACGTGACAGACGATTCGCTCGGCGTCTTCCGGGTCGGGTGCGACGCCCGGGAGTCGTTCGCCGGTGTGTCCGTCGGAGTCGACCATCCGTCTCGGCCGGGTGTAGGGAAGGGGCGGGGTTGAACGTTTTGTCCGCGGTGTCTGGTGACTTTCGGGGTGCGTCGACGACTGCACCGACACTCTGGCGCGCGCTGGCGAGCGTGTCTGCGCCGTGGCGCAGACCGCGAGCAGAAATCGCGCGAGGTCGCCGTGAGCCTGCGAACGGCGGCAAGTGAGAGCGTGCTCTCACGAGGGATGAGCATCGCAGGCCGCAGGCCGAGAAGCGGAATCGGTTGGGGAGGCTGTGGCTGCGGTCATGTACCATCGGCAGTAGAGGGCAAAGACGCTGAACTACCACCCCCAGCTACGAAGAAACGGACAGCAGCAAACCCGAGACCGGCAGAAAAATCACGAAATTTGTTTGAAACCGAGTACTCAGACACCGAGCGTCGCTTTCGCGAACGCGAGTCCGTTCTTCATGCGCGACGGCCGCGCGACACGTTCCAGTTCGTCACGCGTGAGTTTGAAGTCGAAGATGTCGATGTTCTCCTCGATGTGTGACTTGCTCGTCGCCTTCGGGATGACTGCGAGGCCCTTGTGCTGGGTGGCCCAGCGAAGGGCGACCTGCGCGGGCGTCTTGTCGTACTTGTTCCCGAGGATGCGCAGCACGTCGTCGTCGAGGATACCGCCGGTGCCGAGCGGCGAGTACGCCGTGAGCATGATGTCCGTGTCCTGGCAGTAGCGCAGGAGTTCGCGCTGGGGCTTGTAGGGGTGGAACTTCACCTGGTTCGTGAAGATGCGCTCGGGCGATACGCGCTGGGCCTTCATCAGGCGCTTCTTCGAGAAGTTGGAGACGCCGACGTGGCGGACCGACCCTTCCTCGACGAGGTCGGCCATCGCCTGCATCGTGTCGCGCAGGTCGACGAGCGGGTTGGGCCAGTGCAGCAAGAGGAGGTCGACGTAGTCGGTGTCGAGTTTGCGCAGGCTGTCGTCGACGGAGCGCTTCAGTTTGTCCGGCGCGAAGCGGTCCGGGCGGACCTTCGTCGTGAGGAAGACGTCTTCGCGCTCGACGTCGGCGTCGTGGAGGGCGTTGCCGACGTACTGCTCGTTGTCGTACGCCTGTGCCGTGTCGATGTGGCGGTAGCCAGCGTCGAGTGCAGTTTTGACAGCGCCGTAGCACGTCTGGCCGGAGAGCTGCCACGTACCGAGGCCGATTTTGGGGACCCGTTCGTCCTGAACGGTCGTATACTCCATGCGCAATCTTGGGCCGTCAGCGGTATAACGGTTGACCAATCGACCGATAGCGTCAAGATGATTCGGTCGCCCACCACGGACGATGGGCTACGACGCGGTGGTGTTCGACAACGACGGCGTGCTGACCGAACTGACGGCCGTCTCGGTACTTCGAGCGGCGTCACGAGAGACGCTCGAAGCACACGGCGTGACCGACCCGACGGACGAGGACGTCGAGACGATTACGCTCAGTGCCAAGTCGGCAGCACTCGACCGGTTGGGCGCGAAGTACGACCTCGACGTGGACGCGCTCTGGGCGACGCGTGACGGGACGGCAGCCGCACACCAGATCGCCGAGATTCGTGCGGGGCGGAAGGCGCTGTACGACGACTTCGACGCGGTGCGCGCGCTCGACCAGCCACTCGGTATCGTCTCCAGCAACCAGCACGAGACCATCGAGGCCATCCTCGCCGAGTTCGACCTCCACGACCTGTTCGAGACGTACTACGGGCGAGAGCCGACGACCGAGAGCATCCGACTGAAGAAACCGAACCCGCACTACATCGACCGCGCGCTTTCCGACCTCGGGACGCGCGACGCGCTGTACGTGGGTGACAGCGAATCGGACGTGGTCGCGGCCCAGAACGCGGGCATCGACTCGGCGTACGTCGCGCGCCCGCACCGACCCGCGGACTACCTCGACGTGGAACCGACGCACCTCCTCGACGGACTGGACGACCTGCACGACATCGTCTGAGTCCCGACTCGACGGTGCATCCGTCTGTTTTCGAGACACTCGCGGTCGCTGTTTAGCCGTGTTCAATCATCCTTATATGCTATTCAATCTTATAATGATTTGCCAGTAAGGCTTAAATACGGAAGTTGTGCTACAACATATCACATGAAACGCGACAAGCGGACCATGAAAGATGTCAGTCACACGCCACCGAACGGAACCTCAGTCACCAACGTCTGGGACCGAGGGGCGGAGCGAACCGAACGACGAAACGACGACTAACGCGCGCTAGGCCCGTCGCTTCTCTAGTGGCTTGATTTCCCAAGCCACCACTATATATATACCAGTACGTTTAGGCAATCCAACCGAAATTATCCTTCCACAGGAACGTTTTAGGTAGATGAATCCGCATATGTGTACGTGGCATCTACTGATCCATCCCCGGCTGGTGAACGCACAGCTCGACTGTGGGTCCGGTCGCACTCGCCATTCGGCGCTGCTCCCAAGCGCGCAACAGTGCTCGATTCGCTCGAAGCACTCGAAGACGGCGGTTACTTCGAAGACGTGACCGCGCGACTCTGGGGCAAGCGCGTCGGCCTGTCGACGATGGCCTCTCGAACGGAAGAGGGCGCAGACATCCTCGACAGCGTCGCAGAATTCCGCGCGTGGGCTGACCGTACCGGCGCTCGAATCGAACAGTTCTTCCCGACCCGACAGATGGAGTCGAAGCTCGTCGAAGAGCGCTACATCGTACAAGAACTGCCGACGCTGGCACTCGCAGAGTACGAGGACGGCGAACTCGTCCACGTCACGCCCTGCGTCGCCGACGGGTCGGTCGAGACCGTCGAAGACCGTGTCTCGACGATTTCGGCGATGGCCGACATCGAAGCCGCTCGTGAGAGCGAGCGCGACGGTTCGGAGCGAGAACTCGCACCGGCGAAGGTGCAGTAGGAATGTCGGTGTACGTGGGGTCCAACGGACAGTACTACACTGCATCCGAGGTAGTGGAATACATCGAGCGCGGGAAGTGGACGCCGTGCTTGTGGGAGCGAGACACTGGTCGGGAACTCGTCGAGGACCGACGAGGCGAGATGTTGTTGCTCGTCCCGACCGACCAAGCCGATTTCGAAGCGTCGTTCGAAGCCGAACCGTCGCCCTGACCGACTGCGTCGTTTTTCGTCTCCGGTCCGGTCAGCGGGTGTCGTCGTTCGTCGCCCGTCGTTCGTCGCCCGTCGTTCGTCGTCACTGGAGAGACGCTGGACAATCGACCGTTTGCAGCCTCGCGACGGCTCAGGAATGAGAATCGGAACGGAGCGGTTCGGGCGTCGCCGTGGCAACACTCGGTGACCCCCCGTGCTTGACAGCGTAGCCGGCGCTCCCGGGTGTCGGATAGTTCCGCCGCGGGTTGTAGTGCCAGGTGACGAGCCCGCAGTCGTCGGTGCGGTCTGCGGTGAACGTCTCGAAGGTCTCGTTCCAGCCGACGTGGTTAGAGAGGAGTATTCCACCCGAGGAGAGGTACTCCCACGCGAGTTCGAACTCGAACTCCATCGTCGCCGAGGAGTGGTCGGAGTCGTGGTAGAACAGGTCGACCTCACCGATGGAGTCGAGGAGCGCTGGCAGTTCCTCTCGACTTCGCCCGAACGACAGTTCCCAGTGTTCGTGGAGGTCCTCCGGAATCAGCCAGCCGGGCTGGCGCGACGACGGGCACCGAGCGCTTCCTTCCTCTGAACACGACGGGCGAGTCCGCCGCCAGCGCTCGAACGCCGGGTCGTCGTCGCTCATCGTGCGCAGGTGTGGGGACGGGTCGATGGAGTAGAGCGTCCCGTGTCCGTTCTGGTCGAGCGCGTAGAGCAACGAGGCCGTGGAGACGCCGTTGTACACGCCGGTCTCGACGAGGACGTCTGGCTCGTACTTTCGGACGTACGCGTATGCCTTCTGACACTCTTCCAGGTGGGAATCGAACAGTCGTTTGTCGCCGTCCAGTTGCTGCAACGCGTCGCCGATGGCGGGTGGAATCCGACCGTGATCGAACTCGTCCCTGTAGGCCAGGAACTCCTCGTAGCCATCGAAGAATCGCTGGATGAACGCCTCTTCCGTGTCCTGCTTCTTCTTCCGGTCCGTCCACGACAGGCGCGGGTCAACCCGATAGTACCACTTCTGGACGACGGGCTGGAAGCGCGACGGGAGCCTGTCGTACATCGCGTGGACATCGGGGAATTCAATCATGTCTGATAGATTCATGGGTGGAGGTCGACCGTAGACATTTTGCCGTTCACAACGTTCGTATTTTGTTACAAACGTCTTACAGCGGCGACAGGGGACGGTTTGGAACTATCCCATCGATTGAGAACGAGCGTATGGAATCTGTCTGACTACTCGCCGTCTGGGACGGTTCGTACTGCCACCGATACTCGCGGTGGGCGTTCTACAATCCGTATCGCATGCCAGAACGTCGGCGACGCTTTCAACCCGCAAGAGCAGTGTTACTCCAGAGTACGGTGGTGATACTGGCACTACTGCGGTACGCTGAGCAGTCGTGACGCGTTGAAAATCGTCGGTCTGACGGGCGGTCACCGCGCGCCGGCGGTCACCCCGGGGAGAGAACACCCGGAGACGAATGGGATAAGTCACCGCCGTCCCGAGGTCCGCACATGCAGGCGCTGGTCATCGTGGCACACGGGTCGCACCTGAACCCCGAGTCCAGCACGCCGACGTACACTCACGCCGAGACCATCCGCGAGGCGGGTGGCTTCGACGAGGTGCGCGAGGCGTTCTGGAAGGAGGAACCGAGCTTCCGCGAGACGCTTCGAACCCTCGAATCGGACGAGGTGTTCGTCGTCCCGCTGTTCATCAGCGAGGGCTACTTCACCGAGGAAGTGATTCCGCGTGAACTACGCCTCGACGACTGGGACCCCGACCTCTGGGAGTCCGACGGGACGAGCGCGTCGCAGGCGACGCTGCACCCGACCGACGTGGACAAGACGGTCCACTACTGCGGACCAGTCGGGACGCACGACGCCATGTCCGATGTCATCGTCAAGCGCGCACAGACCGTCACCGGAGACGACGATGTGGGCGAGGGCTTCGGGCTCGCCGTCGTCGGCCACGGCACCGAACGCAACGAGAACTCCGCGAAGGCCATCGAGTACCACGCGGACCGCATTCGCGACATGGCCCGGTTCGACGAGGTCCACGCGCTGTACATGGACGAAGAACCGGAAGTCGACGACGTGACCGATTTCTTCGACGCGCCGGACATCGTCGTCGTCCCGCTGTTCGTCGCCGACGGCTACCACACACAGGAGGACATCCCGGAGGACATGGGCCTGACCGACGATTACCGCGAGGGCTGGGAGACACCAGCCGAGGTCGACGGCCACCGCATCTGGTACGCTGGCGCGGTCGGCACCGAGGCACTCATGGCCGACGTGATACTCGAACGGGCACAGGAAGCAGGTGCCTCGGTCGACGAGACACTGGCGCGCGTCCGCGAAGCGACCGGCGGCGTGCCGTCGATGGGTGACTGACGATGGCGGTCACACAAGCCGTCGAGACCGACCAGTTCGAGGCGCTCATCGAGACGGTCAGAGACGGCCCTATCGACTTCGACGGGATGTGGGTCGGCTACGAAGACGACGGCTACGTGTTCGAGATTTCCGGCTTCACCCGCAAGCACCTCTCCGAGGGCGAACTCGACCACGTCTGCCAGGTCAACGCCGACTGGGTGACGAACTGGCACTTTTGGGAGCAAGTAGTCGGCGGGCACGGGACGGCTCGGCGCGCGTTCCTCCGCAAGTTGGAATCGGCCGACGAACACGCGGTTCCCGACCGGTACGAGGCACTCGACGACGAGTCGCTCGTCACCGAGTGGGGACAGGTCCAGATCACGGTCTCGCTCGGCGAAGTCGGCTACCGCCGCTACGAGGTCCGCCACGTCGACGACGCCGAGGCCGACCGGAACGACCTCGAAGCGCACGACGAACCCCGGGCAGCCCGCGAACTGGCGAAATACGACGACCGCGGTCGGTACCGGCCGCTGAAGACGGCGCCCACGCTCCGCTCGGGTTTCGTCTTCCCCGACCTGACCAGTAGCGAGTTGCGCGACGTCCTCGACTTCTGCTATCCGGCGACCGTCGCCAACTGGCACCGCGAGCAGCAGGGCGAACTCGACGTGAGCCACTGGACGGAGACGGCCGAGCGCCAGACCGGGATCTACGACATCGTGGACGAACTCCCGCGCGAGGCGGTCGAGTGGGTCGCCGAGGCCTGCTGTGTCGACTCGCAGTGTCTGAAACGCCGCGAGTGGCAGTACGACGAGGACGACGACCTCTCGGTTCCCGGCGGCGACGGGGCGTTCCCCTGCCGCGAGCCCTGTTCGCTGGTCGTCGCGGCCGCCCGCAAGTGGACCAAGCTGGAAGAGGAGGAGGAGCACACCTACGAACTCACGCTGACCGAGAGCGAGAAAGAGCAGGTTGAAGCCATCATCGACGCAGTGTCCGAAGGCACCGTCGACGAGATTCGTGAAGCCGACGTGTACAAGGGCGCAAACCGCTACAGGGCGCGCTATCTGCGAGCGAAGCGATTCGACGAGGACGGGCACCTCGGTCACTTGGCCGAGGACGCCAGCGACGACTGAGCGAGCGCCAGCCCGTTCAGTCGCTGTGACACTTATCGGTACAACAGTACGAGCGCCGCGACCACACCGACGACGACGACGAGCGCCCCGAGCAGTACCTCGATTCCGCCCGCGACCAGTGCGGCACCCAGTGCCAGCACGAGGGCGAACACCGCGAGAACGACGACCGGGAGCGAGTCACCGAGGTCGAGCGAGTCGAGTGGACTTCCCGAGCGCGACTGTGCCGCTGGCGCATCGGTCGTCGCAACGTCGGCGGTCGCCGCATCGGCAGTCGCGGTCTCGGCCTGTAGCTCGGTGAGCGTCACCGGCACGTGCGTCTCCTCGGCACCGTATGCCGTGACGACTTTGAGTTTGCCGGACACTGGCCGTGGCGCGTTCTCGGCGACGGTCACCTGGAACGCGGCGGACGAGTCTGTCTCGACGAAGTGGTTCGTCTCGTCGATGGCGGCGACTCGCGCGAGGTCGTCGTCCAGATTACAGTGCACGTGGACTGCACGCCCGTGATTGCGGAGTACGACGGCGAACGACCCGTCGGTCTCGAACGCCTCGTAGGCGGGCTCGATGCTATGCAACTCCGTCTTGCTGATGTCCAGTGGGAGGGAATCGGTCGACATTCGTTACACCTTGGTACGAGAGAGAATCAGGCCGGGACGTCGTCGCGCATGTCCGGCGGCAGTAGGTTCGGGATACCGTCTTCGATGGGGTAGGATTCGCCGCAGTCGGTGCAGACGAGCGACCCCGAGATGATTTCTTCGTCGTCGCGTGTCTCGTCTTGGAGTTCCAGTTCACCCTTGTCGAGGGGACAGCAGAGGATGTCCATCAGAGATTCCTTCATACCAGCGGTGTTGGCGACGGCAAGCAAAAGGTTTCGGGAAATACACGCAGCCCGTCGTGCGCACTCGGCCAACCTCGCGGTATAGCGAACGAATCGAGCAGAAGACAGATACCGAGACTGACCGAGCGTGTACATATGCCTGCCCGGACACTCCTCGTCAGTGCCTTCGTCGTCGCCCTCCTCCTGTGTGGTTGTGCTAGCCCGTTCGCCACGGAGCCCACATCCACGGCGTCCGATTCGCCGCCGACGGCAGAACTCCCTGTCGAGACCGTGAGTCAGACAGTCGAGACAGCAGTACCGACCACGACGAAGACGGCCGCGACTTACGGAACCAGTCGCACGCGAATCGTCCTCCTGGTCGAGTCGGAGGCGTCCGAACCACACAACGTGACAATACGCCTCCAGCCGGATGGCGGTGAAGAGCGGACGGAATCGTTCGTCCTCGAGCCGTCCGACTCGTACGAAGTTCCACGTGAGGCGGACGTGTATGCGGTCGAAGTCCTCGTCGACGGTGAGACGGTCTTCGACAAGCGTTTCGGCGAGTCCGAGGAGTACTACGTCACGATACGGTCGGACGGAAGCGTCGGCGTCGACGGGTCCGTAGTCTAACGCCGCGGGAAAACCGCAGAAAGGAGCAAGTCGTCCTGCAGTCAGAACGGGTCGTCCAGCACCAGCGTGTCGTCGCGGTCCGGTCCCATGCCGACACAGAAGAGGTCGGCGTCGAGTTCTGCGGAGACGTAATCGAGGTAGGTCCGGCAGTTCTCGGGGAGGTCGTCCCACTCTTCGACTGCACTCCAGTCGACGGGGTCCCAGCCGTCGAAGGTGCGGAGGTTCGCCTCGCACTCGCCCCACTGCTCCGTGGTCGAGGGCATCGTGAAGATTTCCTCGCCGCGGAAGTCGTAGGAGTGGCCGACTTTCACTTCGTCGAGTCCGGCGAGCACGTCGACGTGGTTCACGGCGATGCCGGTAAACCCGTTTGCGCGTGCGGCGTGGCGAAGCATCGGCATGTCGAGCCAGCCGACGCGGCGCGGGCGGCCGGTAACGGTGCCGTACTCGCCGCCTTCCTCGCGGATGTACGTCGCCAGTTCTTCGCTCTCGGAGCCGTCGCCACCCTCGTAGCCGGGGGTGTGGCCTTCGACGCCGCCGAGTTCGGTGGGTAACGGACCCGTACCCACACGCGAGAGGTAGCCCTTCACGATGCCGATGACCTCGCCGTCGCCGACGACGGTCGGCGCGAGACCGGTGCCAGTGCAGGCACCGCCGGTCGTCGGGTTGGAGGAGGTGACGTACGGATAGATTCCGTGGTCGATGTCGATGCTGGTGCCCTGTGCCCCTTCGAGCATCACTTCCTCGCCGTCGGCGAGTCGCTCCGCGAGGAACTCGCCACAGTTGACGGTCATGTCGTTCTCGGCGAGTCGCTCGCCGAAGGCGCGGTACTGGCCGAACAGCACGTCGATGTCGAATTCCTCGCCCGTCTCGACGCCGTAGACGTCTTCGGCGAGGGCGCGTTTCTGCGGCACGACGTACTCCAGTCGTGCGCGAAGCATCTCGGGGTCGAGCAGGTCGCCGACGCGAACGCCCCGGCGGCCGGCCTTGTCCTCGTAGGTGGGGCCGATGCCCCGCCCGGTCGTCGCGGCTTCGAGGTCGCCCTCTGCCTTCACGTCTTCCTCGATACCGTCCAGCACGCGGTGATACGGCAGGATGACGTGTGCTCGCTCGGAGACGCGAACGTCGGGGTCGAGGCCCCGCTCTTTCAGCTCGTCTATCTCGTCGAACAGCGTCGCCGGGTTCACGACGCAACCGTTCCCGAGGACGCCGATCTTCCCGCGAACGACGCCGCTCGGCACGAGCGAGAGCTTGTACTCGGTCCCGCCGTCGACGACGGTGTGGCCTGCGTTGTCGCCGCCCTGATAGCGGACGACTACGTCGGCTCCGTCACCGTACAGGTCGACCACGCGACCCTTGCCCTCGTCGCCCAGTTGCGACCCGACTATGGTTACGGTCATTTACACCGTCGGATTCTGTCGCTCGTTGTAAACCGGTTTCGGTACGAAGAGCGTGGTTTTACACGTGTAAACGAGGCTGCATGGCCTTCCGGTGGGGGACGTTCCCACTGAACAAAAGACATATAATAACCCCTTGCTAAGCTTCCAATTCACCCATTTTCGCGTGCCACCGGGACGGTAAGGTTTAAAACCCACGCAGACAAGTTAACAAATGCCATGATAGACCGACTTGAGAAGGAAGTCGATATGTTGGAACGCCACCTTCAGGTCCTGAAGATGGTAATAGAGAACGAACCAATCGGCATCGTCAAGATGTCGAACGAGACGGGCTATCCCCACCACAAGGTTCGCTACTCGCTGCGCGTCCTCGAAGAGGAGAACCTCATCGAGCCGTCCAGCCAGGGAGCGATCACCACGGAGCGCACCGCGGAGTTCGTCGACGAACTCGACGGTAAGATCGACGAGATCGTCCAGAAGATGGACGGCATGAAGATCGAAGAGACCGCGGAAGTAGAGAACTAGATTCCTAGAGTTCCGGTACGTTGATGTGGAACTCGCCGCCTCGAGTCTCCACCAGACAGAGATGATAGCCCGACTTTCGTGAGAGTTTCACGAAGCTCTTCTTCGAATCGCGGCTGAGGAAACTGCCGCTCGTTGCCTCGGCCGCGGTTTCGAGTGCTCCAGGGTCGAAGAAGCTGGCAGTGACGAGGAACGCACTGGATAGCTGTTCGCTCGTCTGTTTGAGCCGGTTCGCCCG
Source organism: Haloarchaeobius caseinilyticus (assembly GCF_051207395.1). Lineage (NCBI taxonomy): Archaea > Methanobacteriati > Methanobacteriota > Halobacteria > Halobacteriales > Halorubellaceae > Haloarchaeobius > Haloarchaeobius caseinilyticus. The sequence continues at coordinate 131,003 of NZ_JBPJZC010000001.1, forward strand.
GTCTTGCAGGTCGACCATCATGCCCTCGGTGGCGGGGTCGCGCGAGTCGTTGAGGTTGGCGACGGCGAGCGGGTTGCCCATCCGGTCACGGACGACCACGTCGAACGTGGTCTGCTCGCGGTGTTCTTCGCCGTCCTCCTCGTAGCGCAGCGACACCGACCCGCCGAGTTCGGCGCGGTCTGCCTCGGGAATGGCGTCGTACAGGTCTCGCATCGCGCTCGCGTTGCCGGTGTCGCGAACCTCGTACAGCAGGTCGCGCACGAACCACTCGACGAACTGGTACTCGATGGTGTCGCGCAGAAAGTCGACGTAGGGCCGACCGTCGACCGCCGCGTCGTTCGCGTCGAACTGGGTGTGGTGCTCCAGACGGAGGTTTCCGTTGACCTCTTCGGCCGACGCATCCCCATCGTGAGCTTTCTCAAGCGTCGCCTGTCCCTTCGAGTTGTAGCGCACGAACAGGTTCGTCGCTTCAAGCGCCTCGGCGGGTGAGAGCGTCACGCTCGCCGTGGCGGCCGGCCCGCGCTGGGAGTCGAGTTGTGCTTCGAGGTCGGCGATTTCGGCTTGTAGGTCGGCGACTCTGGCTTCGAGACGGTCGACCTCGGTGTTTAGATGGTCGTTCTCTTCGCGGAGGTGACTCGCCTCGGCTTCGGCCTCGTCGCGAGCCTCTTCGACGTTCGACAACTGCTGTTGCAGCCGGTCTATCTTGTCTTCACGTTCGAGCATGTCGCGCCGAAGCGGCTCGTCGTCGCCCGCGCCCCGGCGTGGCTGTGCCTGTCCGGCACGCGAAGACTCCTGTGCTGGCGGCTGTCGCTGTGCCTCCTGTGACTGCGTGTTGTCCGCCGTCGGCGAGCGCTCTCGACGCTGCCGTCTGGACTGTCGCGGGGGCGTCGGCGTCGTTTGCCCGCCGTTCGCCTCCGTCGCGCGGGAGTCGTCAGGGTTGATGGACGGAATCGAACGCGTCTCTCGCCACTGTGCTTCTTCCTGAAACACGGGCTCTGAGTCGCCTTCGGCCTCCTTCTCGACCTCTTCGAGTACCTCGTCGGGAATCTCGACGGCGTCGGAGTCCACCTCTGCCGACACTTCTTCCCACGTAGTCTCGTCCGACTGGGGTTCGCGAGCGGGCTGGCCGCGGTCGTCGAGCGGGTCCGCCTGTGGCTCCTTTCGACCTGCCGGTTGCTCCCGGTGGTCTGGCTCTGGTCGCCCGCGGTCCGGTTCGCCTCGCCCGCGCTCTGCGCGCTCGGGCTCTTGTGCGGACCGTCGTTCCTGTGCGGACCGTCGCTCGTCAGCGGCTGGTTCAGGCTCCTGCTCGCGTGGGGCACGGTCGTCGCGCTCACGCGGCGTCTCGCGCTGGACCGACTCGGCTTCCGCGATGGGCTGGCCGGACTGGGAACGACCCTGTGCGGGGGCGTCGTCGCGCCCGGCGTCTGCTGCGGGTCGGTCGTCACCGGTCGCCGCGCCCGCGGCACCAGCGCCGGCAGCACCCGCTGCACCTGCGCCTGCTGCGTCGGCCGCCGAATCACGACCGTCGTCGACCGTGTCGTCGGTGTCGGCCGGCGGTGCCGGTGTTGCCTCGGGTTCCGGTTCTGGCTCTGGCTCACCAGGGATGTCGACGATGTCGACGTCCACGTCCCAGACGGTGTAGATGCCGACTTCACCGTCAGCCCGGTCGAACGCCTCGTCGTCGGTGAGCAGTTTCTCCTGATTACCCACGTAGGCACAGCTCATCGACCGGCCGCCGTGGTAGACGACGTAGTAGTCGCCACTGAGGACGTTCTCGGACAGTTCGATGTACCCCGTGAAGTTGGCCGACGAGAGCGTCCCGTCCGCCTCCGAGATGGGCGTGTCGTTCGTGTAGTACTTCGCTCGCTCCTCCCCACCGGTCTCCTGCATGGCGAACAGGAGTGGGAGCGAGGGGTGCGGCGCGTCGTACGCCGTCCCCGTTGCATCGTCGTAATCGTCGATGGACCCGTCGAAGACACCCACGACGCGACCGTTCAACATGAACAGCCACGTGGTACCCGTCACGACGCTTCCGGAGAACTCCGCGTCCGCGAGGTCACGAAGTCCGTCGAAACCGCCGTCGAAGGGGCGGGAGTCCCAGCCCTCGACGCGCTCTACCGTGCGCGAATCCATATAGTGGCTAAAACCGGATGCGGAACAAATAGTTTCCGGGGATTTTGGCCCCTCGCACCCTCGTTCGTGTCAATCGCTTAAATCTTCGACTCGGCGTCGTCCGCCAGTTCCTCCATCCGCTTCTTGATGCGGCCCGCGCTGGAGAACTCGTCCTCGCTCATCGCACTCGCCAGCGAGTTCCCGAGCACGAACACGGCGTGCTTGTGTTCACTCTTCGACTTGTGGACATCCGAGGGTTCCACGTCGAGACCGTTGTACTGCTCGAAGAGGTCGTCGGGCATGTCTTCACGTGAGGCGAAGTACTCCATGATCATCACCATCTGCTCGTGCAGTTCGAGCAGTTCGTCCTTGTGCATGCAGGTTTGTAAGGTAGTTCTCGGTTTAAGCGTTATCGCTTCTCCAGACGATTCTCTGGGGAAACCGGCCGACCGGCGCACCATGCAACCTTTTTTAAAACCGTCTGTCGTAGCCGCCGACAGATGCCGACCGTCCGACTGGACCTGCCCGAGGATACGGTGCAGAAACTCGACATGGAGACGAGCCTCCTCGGTTTCGAGGACGTACAGGAATACCTCGGCTGGATAATCGGCAACCGCGCCGCCATCGAGCAAGGGACCGAACGCGACCAGTTGCTCACCGAGTACGCCGCTCGTGTCGACGAACTGGAAGCGAAAATCGCCGCGGAAGCCACCGCGTCCGAGGCCGCGGACGCGGCCGTGTCCGAGGCAATCACGGAGAACGGTGACGACGAAACTGGCGGCACGGGCGGAACCGGCGACGTGGTCGTCCCAGAGACGGCCGACACTGACCACACTGACCTCGGCGGGAACTTCCAGCCAGAGCGGGTCGAACGCTTTACCGACGAGGATTTGGACCAGCACGCGGGCGTCCTCGCGGGCGTCGAGGGCGAGCGACTCGACGAGTTCGCCCGCCGCGCAGTCGCAAAGACGCGCAAGCAACTCGGGCGCGACCCGACGACCGGCCTGGACTACAGTTCGCAGACGAGCATCAGTCGGGTAAGCAACGACGTGCGACCGGGCGACGACCTCGCCGACCTCGACGCTATCGACGTTCCCGGGCGCTCTGTGGAGAAAGAAGAACCGCGGCGCGAGGCGGTCGGGGCCGCGCTCGCGTTCCTCAAGGACACGGACCGCGCGCGACGGTCTGACTTCGTAGACGCGCTGTACGAGGAGTTCCCTGCGAAGTACGACTCCGAGACCGGCTGGTGGAACTGCATCAAGACCGGCCTGAAACAGATAGACGTGGTCGCTGGCGGCGACGGCAAGCGGGTGTGGCGCTACCGGACGACCGAGATTTCGAACGAAGCCGGGACGCTGAAAGGTCGTGGGCCGAAGCGAGTCGTCGACTCGCGGTGACCGAATTCTTCTTAGGGCACACCCACCTTCTCTCGCACGTTCAATGGACGACCAGCGACGCCGTCTCGCCGTGTTCTTGCTCGTACTGGCGAGTATCATCGTCATCTACAGCGTCACGTACATGATGGTGATGGGCCATTTCGAGGGTGTCGACCGGGGGTTCTGGGCGTCACTCAACGTCGTCGTCGAGTCGATGACCTCGGCGGGCTACGGTGAAGACGCCGACGTCTGGTCGCACCCCGTCACGTACCTGTTCGTCGCGCTGTTACAGTTCACCGGCATCGTCGCCGTGTTCGCTGCGCTGCCGCTGTTCATCGTCCCGCTGTTCGAAGCACGGCTGAGTCGGTCCGCCCCGACCGAAATCAGCGAGATGTCGGAGCACGTCGTCGTCTGTGGCTACACGCCCCACGGCGCGACGCTCATCGACGAACTCGAACTGCGCGGCGTCTCCTACCTCATCGTCGAGAGCGACGAGGAACTGGCGACCGACCTCCACGCAGAGGGCCGGTCGATTATTCACGGCGACCCCGAACAGACCGAGATACTGGAGAAGGCGCACGCGCAGGACGCGCGGGCAATCGTCGCAGACAAGTCCGACGAGGAGAACGCGAGCATCATCCTCTCGGCGCGCGAGTGCGCCGAAGGTGTTCCCGTGGTGAGCCTGCTCGAACGACCCGAGAACGAGCAGTACCACCGATACGCCGGGGCCGACCGCGTCATCTCGCCGGAACACATCCTCGGGCGAAGCCTGGCGGACAAAGTGACGCACCGAGTCACCGCCGATATCGACCGGGACGAACCACAGACGGCCATGCCCGCCGGTGAGAACTTCGAAATCGCGGAACTCTCGGTCCAGCGAAACAGCGAGGTGTGCAACCGCCTGCTCGCCGACAGTCGGATCCGAGAACAGACGGGTGCGAACCTCATCGGGGTCTGGGACCGTGGTGAGTTCACCGCACCGCCGTCGCTCGACAAGCGACTCGACGAGGGGACCGTGTTGCTCGCCGCCGGCACCGACCAGCAACTGTCGAAGTTGACCGAGATGACCCGCTCGACCAAGCGCTACCACAGTTCGGGTGAAGTGGTCGTCATCGGCGCTGGCGAAGTCGGGTCGACCGTCACCGACGTGTTGACCAGCCGTGACGTGCCGACGACGCTGGTCGACATCGAAGACAAAGCCGGTGTCGACGTGGTGGGTGACGCGCTCGACGAGTGGACGCTCCAGTCGGCCGGCATCGAGAGCGCCCGGACCGCCATCGTCACGCTCCCGGACGACACCACTAGCGTGTTCGCACTGCTGGTAATCCGTGAACTCAACCCGGAAGTCGAGGTCGTGGTCCGGGCGTCGACCGCCGAGAGCATCCCGAAGATGTACCGCGCCGGCGCAGACTACGTGCTGGCACTCACGACCGTCTCCGGCCGGATGCTCGCCTCCATCGTCCTCGACGAGGACGTCATCTCGCTCGATACGCAAATCGGGCTGGTCCGGACCGAGGTTCCGGCGCTCGCTGGCCGGACGCTACAGGAGGCGGACGTGCGGGCGAAGACGGGCGTCACCATCGTCGCTATCGAACGAAACGGCGACGTGCTGACCGACGTGGGACCGGACTTCGAACTGCGCCCCGGCGACGCCGCCATCGTCGCTGGGACGGACGAAGACATCAACGAGTTCCAGGCGTGGGCGGCACCGACGACCGCAGAAGCAGACTGATTCGGTTCGTCGTCGACGCCTTCTGGCTGCCGACTGTGCCGGTCAGCGCGCAACAGTCGTCTGTTCTTCCCGATAGAGTCGCCAGGCAGTCACGCCAGCCCAGCCGCCGATGGCGACCGCGCCGACCGCCTCCGGGACTGCGAAGTACGTCCACACGTCGTCGTCGGTGTAGGCGAGGGCCTCCAAGACGACCCAGCCCACCCAGACGAGCAGGTGGCCGATGCCGAGCCACATCGTTCCGAGACCGACCCGCGAGGCGCCCGCGAGGACCCGCCCGGTCCCGTAGCACAGGAGCGCGATGGTCCCGACGAAGAAGAACGTCGTCGCGGCGAGGAAGTGGAGTCCGTTCAATGGCCCGTCGAGGTAGGCGACGCCGACCCCGCTCATGGCGACGAGTGCGACGACGAAGGCGACGATACCCGCCCGTTCGTACCGGTTCTCGCTGTCGAGCCACAGTCTGGCCGCGAACGGCTGGCCGAGCAAGCCACCGAAGACGAGGCCGCCGTTGAACAGGACGAACGCGAGTTGGTCGCGGCTCGTGAGGTCGAACAGGCCGTGCCCGTTCGCCTCGCCCATACTGGACAGTGAGCGTCTCGCCCACGAGAACTGCGGGTCGACGAGTGTCGCGAGAAAGAGCGTCGAGAGCGCGATGGCTGGTGCAGCCAGCCCGAACGGCGTGAGTGTCCGGCGGTCGGTCATCTGCCGATTCTTCTCAGTGTGATGTAATGAGCCGTGCGGTCTCCCGCGGTCTGGTGCTCCGGTACTGCCGCAGCGCGAACCGTTTTCGCACTGGCGGCCGGACTTGTCGGTATGTCCGGTATCGTCTTCTTCGGCAGCGAGGATTACGAGGAGACCGCCGCGTTCTACCGCGAGGAAGTCGGGGCGACGGTGTGGCTCGAACAGGCGGCGTGTACCATCTGCAAGTACGACAACATGCTCTTCGGCTTCTGTGACGCCGAGGAGACCGAAACCGAGGGCGTTCTCACGTTCGTCACCGACGACCGCGACGGCGTCGACGAGTTCTACGAGCGCTTCGTCGACCGTGCTCGCGACGAGCCATCGGTGAACGAACGCTTCGGCATCTACAACTTCTTCGCCGAGGACCCAGACGGGCGAACGATGGAGTTCCAGACGTTCTTGCACGAGACCGACCCGGTGTGAGCTACTGCAATAGGTACTCGACCGCTCCAGCGGTGTCGTTGGTTGGGCGAGGGCTACTGGCGGAGCGCCATTGTTCAAGCGCCGCGGGTCGGGCCTACTGGTCGCAGCGTTCGACGCCGGAGAACTCGAACCGTACGCCGCCGGCTGCACTCTCCATGAGTGTCACCGACCAACCGTGTGCGGTGGCGATCTGGTGGACGATAGCCAGTCCGAATCCGCTCCCCTCCTCCCTCGTGGAAAAGTGCATGTCGAAGACGCGTTTCTTCGTCTCTGCGGAGATGCCTGGACCGTCGTCTTCGACGTAGAACCCGTCGTTCTGTGCGCCGACCCTGATGGTGACCGAACTCCCACCGTGTGCTGCGGCGTTCCGAAACAGGTTCTCGAACAACTGCCGGAGTCGGGTCTCGTCGGCTTCGACGACGGCGTTCTCGTGGAATTCGAGGGACCCGTTCTCGGTCGCCGTCGTCTCCCACGCGTCGGTGGCGACTGCGCGCAGGTCGGTCGGTTCCGGGTCGCTGATTCGTTCGCCTTTCTGTGCGAGTTCGAGCAGGTCGTCGATGAGTTGGCGCATCCGAGAGAGGGCGGTGTCGACCGTCTCTAATCGCTCGGTGTCACCAGTCTGCATGCACAGGTGAACGTTCGCCTGTGCGACGGTGAGTGGGTTGAGCAGGTCGTGGGAGACGGTCCCGGCGAACTCGTGTAAGAACGCGTTCTGGCTGCGGAGTTCGGCCGCCTTCATCCGGTCGGTCACGTCGCGAGTGACCTTCGCGAAGCCCACGAGTCGACCGTTCTCTCGTAGTGGCGTGATGACGACGTCGGCCCAGAACTCGTCGCCGTTCTTTCGGACTCGCCAGCCCTCCGTCGCAAACCGGCCGTTTTCCTCGGCGATTCGCAAGTTGCGTTCGGGAACGCCAGCCTCGACGTCTTCGGGCGTGTAGAAGATGGAGATGTGTTCGCCGACGACTTCGGCGGCGGAGTAGCCCTTGATGGCCTCAGCGCCGCGGTTCCACGTCTGGATGAACCCCTCCTCGTCGAGGAGGAATATCGCGTAATCTTCGACGCTCTCGACGAGCAAGTGAAACTGCGTCGCGGTTCGCGTCGTCGAGAGTTCGACCGTGGCCCGATACTGGGCGACGAGGTTACGAATGCGGTTGACGAGGATGGCGAACTGTGCGTTGCCCCCCTGTTCGAGAACCGTCTCCGTCACGCCGGTCGACATGACACGAACGGCCTCTTCTTCCTCTCCGGGGGTCGTGAACAGGACGAACGGTGTGGCCGAGCGAGCTCGAATCTCCGCGAGCAGGTCTGCCCCGGTTCCCTCGCCGACCTGCGCCTCGCTGACCACGCAATCGATGGTTCCGTTCCTGTTGAGGGCGTCGAGTGCGCCGGTGATGGTCGTCACGACGGTGACGCCGAATCCCGGACACTCGGCGTCGATGTACTGGCTGAACGTCCTCGCTCGGGACTCGTCGTCGACGACGTAGAGGACGTGAATCGACTGCGTCGGCACCTTCCCGTGCTGCCAAGAACTGAATTCACCGTGAGACATAGGGGGGTACCGTGCGGTCGGCCGCGTTCACTGCGTGCGGCGGGCTACTCGACGGACGAAGCGAGCGCGAACGGGGCAGCGATGGTCTATCGGGGCCGCGATCCGCGTCGGCTTCTGCGACGGAGAGGCGTGCACGACTGCCGAGAGATGACATACCATAGGTACGCGACCAGCGGGAATACCCCTTCGCTCACGTCCCAACTCGAAATCACGTCCGTGCGATTCATCGGCCGAGGCGGGAGTCCCCGGCATATTTTGGCAACCCTAAAGTATCGACGGGGCCGACCGACACACGATGAGTCAGGAGTCGCCGCGCAACGACCCGTACACCTTCGACGACGTGGCCGTCGTGATGGGCACATACAACGAGGAAGCAGCTATCGAGCACGTGCTGACCGACATCGCCGAGGTCACCGATGGTCGGGCCGAAGTCGTCTGCGTCGACGGCTCCGACGACCGCACGCCCGAGGTCGCCCGCGAACACGGCGCGACGGTCGTCGAACAAGAGCCACAGGGCTACGGCGTGGCAGTCCGCGAAGCGGTGTTGACGCCTGATCGGCCGGTCGTCGTCACGACCGACTGTGACGACACGTACCCGATGGAGGCCCTACCCCGTTTCCTCGCCCTCGTGAACGACGGCTACGACGTGGTCTCCGGCGACCGACTCCACTACGGGGCCGACGCGATGCCGGCGGTGAACCGCTTCGGGAACCACGCGTTCGCGGCACTCGCGTCCGTCCTGATGGGCGAACGTGTCCACGACACCACGACCGGAATGCGGGCGTACCGACGCGACCTGCTCCACGACATCGAGTGGACGGAAAACACCGGCCTCTCTGCAGAACTCTTGATTCGGCCCGCGATGCGTGGCTACCGCGTCATCGAGACGCCTATCGAGTACGACGAGCGCCGCGGCGACACGAAACTCGACCCGCTCGGCGGCGGTGCAGCCATCGCGAAGTCCATCGTCAAGGTCTGTCTGGAAGAGCGGTTCCGGTAGTCGCCACGACGTCTCGTTCTCCTGCTGTCAGCGTTCCGTTTATCCAGACACCGTCGAGGTGTTCGTCGGGATGCTCTGGCAGATACGTTCCCTCGGTCCCGCAGTCGATGGTCAGTGAACAGACCGTCGTCTCCGGCGGCCAGAGAACCTGCACCTGTTCGTCCTGCACGCGAGCGTCGAACTCCTGCCGGTAGGTGAGCGTCGCTCCGCCGTCGAAGTTGAACACGACGTTCACGGCGAGTTCGTCGGTTCCGTCGAGCGCGACTGGGCCTCCCTCGCCGAGTGGTCGAACGCCGTCGTTCGTCAGTCGCAACCCGTCGGGCGTGAGCGTCCACTCGAGCGTGACCGACTCGCCGACAGACCGGTTCAGCGTGAACTCTTTCGCCGTATCGCCGGATTCGAGTCTGACGTACGCGCTCGTCGCGCCGGTCGGCACGCCGACGCGGGTCGTCCCGGACAGTCGTTCGCCGTCGCGGAGCGAGAGGCGTTCGACGTGGGGTATCACCGCGTCGTTCGGGTCCGGTGTCCACTCGCCGCGATAGGTGAAGCGATACGGTGTCCGGTTCGGGTACGCGTCGAGCAACTCGAAGTCGCTACTCGCGTCCTGCTGCTGGCCGAACACCACGTCGCCGCCGAACCCGGGGTCGTTGCGCAGCGACTGGAACGGGTGGTTCGACCAGTCTCCGTACGCGGTCGGGACGAACACGAGGGCGTCGTCGAAGTCGTGCTGTTCGAGGGGTTCGTACGCCCCGCCGTACTTCTCGGTGTAGTCGGCGTTCTCTCCGACCGGGTCGGCGAGTGCGGCCTGTTCCGCGACGGCGACGACCGGAACGGAGACGACGAGCGCGACGAGCAGGGCGACTCTCGCTGCACTCGCGGAGCGGCGACTGGCGACGACGCTCCGCAGGCGGTCAGTTACGGCGACGAGACCATACGCCCCGAACACAGAGAGCGGGAGCAGCAGGTCGAAGTGGTAGAACGGGCCGAGCAGGCCCATCAATCCGTCGCCGGTCCGGTCGAGGCCAGCCTGCACGTTGTAGCTGCCCCAGAAGTAGACGTTGCCGAGGACGACGCTGGCGAAGACACAGAACAGGAGGAAGCGGAGTGCGCCGTCGGAGAGATGTGGCCGGTCGAGCGTCGGGCTGCCCTTGTTCGCGCGAACGCCAGCCAGCCACGCGCCGACACCGCCGACGAAGGCGACGGTTCCGAGCCAGCCTGCAGCGGTCCAGTCCGCCGCGAACTGCCAGAGGAGGACGATAGTCGTCCGGATGGCGAGCCCAGGCGTCCAGTCGAGTTCGTGGTCCAGAATCTGTCGCTCGCCGAAGCCGAGGCCGTCGAGTGGCGCGAACGCTTCGTAGGGGAACACGAGTGGGTCGCCCGTGACGGCCCAGTTGTACGCGAGGGCGGTCAGGACACCGCAGATTCCGAGGACTGCGACGATTCCGTTCCGCAGGAGGTGGGGACGCAACCGTACCCCATCGGCCCGCGTCGCGGCCACCAGCGTCCAGCAGGCGTGGCCGACGAACGGGAGCGCGAAGAGGACGGCCGTGAAGGGTCGGGCGAAGAAGGCGAGTGCGACGGCGAGACCCGCGAGGATGGCGTAAGCGAGCGGGTAGCCCGCTCCAGCCTGCGCGTGCCTGACCGTCCTGACGTAGGCCAGCGCGAACAGCAGGTTCAGGAACGTCGTCGGCGCGTAGGGGAGAAAGACCGACGACGTGAGCAGGAACATCGGCGACAGGAGCAGAAGGATGCCCGAAAGCACGCCGACCCGGCGGTCGAACGCTTCGGTGCCGAGGGCGACGACGAGTGCGGTCGTCCCGGCTGCGAGGACAGCGAGGACGAGTCTGGGGACGCCCAGTGCCAGCCCGGGCGCGAACATCGCGGCAGGCACCGGCGCGTACTTCGGGTACAGCGTGTCGCCATCGACGACGAAGAACCACGGGCGGAACTCGTCGACGAGCGTCGCTGGCGGGTGCAGTCGCAACTGGCCGTCGAGCAACATCGCGGCCTGCTGGAGGTAGACACCTTCGTCGTGGTTGTTCGAGTGGTACGGAAAGAGGTCGGTGGCGACGACGAAGACCACGACGGCGGCGGTAGCGGCCAGCAGGAGTGTCGGGACGTACCGGCGGGTCAAGAACTGCTGAAGCCGGGAGAGGCGTGTCGAGTGTGCAGGACCGTCGGACCGCGACATCAGTTCAGTCGTCGGCCTCGGCGAAGGTCCCGTCTTCGTCCATCTTCGGGAACCACGCGAGGTCGTGGTCGGCGGTCAGTTCGACGGCGACGGACTGGTCGAGGTCGACCTGGTCCGTGTGGTTGTGCATGCACTCCAGCACGTCCCCGTTGTCGAGTTCGACCCGATAGAGGATGCTCGGGCCGAGGTAGCGCCGGTAGACGACGCGGCCGTCTGCTTCGTCTGGACCGGCGGGCCGCGCCGAGATGTCGTCCGGGCGGACGAGCACGTCGAGCGTCGTCCCGTCGTACTCGGCGGCGAGTCCGTGCATCGTCTCGCGGTCGATGGGACCGACGCCGGTCTGAACCGTGTCCTCACGCAGGAAGCCCGAAAGGAACGAAGCGTGGCCCAAAAAGCCCGCGACGAAGCGAGATTCGGGGTGCTGGAACACTTGTTCGGGCCGTCCGACCTGTTCGAGGTCACCGTCGTTCATCACGGCGACGCGGTCCGAGATGGACATGGCTTCCTCTTGGTCGTGCGTGACCGAGATGGCCGTCACGCCCGCTTCCTTCAGGATTCGGCGAACCTCCTCGCGCATCTCGACGCGGAGGTCCACGTCGAGGTTCGAGAACGGTTCGTCGAGCAGCAGGATTCTCGGTTCTGGTGCGAGCGACCGGGCCAGTGCGATGCGCTGTTGCTGCCCACCGGACAACTCGTCCGGGTAGGACTCGCGGTGGGACTGCAGGCCCACGAGGTCGAGCATTTCGTCCACTCGCTGGGCTTTCTCGTCCTCGCTGGCCTCTTTCAGGCCGAACGCGATGTTCTCTGCCGCGGTCATGTGCGGGAACAGCGCGAACTCCTGGAAGACGACGCCGACGCCGCGTTGTTCCGGCGGGACGAACGAGTCCGCACCGGACACCGGCTCGCCGTTCAACGCGACGACGCCGCCGTCGATTCGTTCGAGGCCGGCGACCAGGCGCAGGGTCGTGGTTTTCCCACAGCCAGACGGCCCGAGCATGGTGAGGATTTCACCTTCTCTGACCGAGAGCGAGAGGTCCGAGATGACCTCCTCGCTGCCGTAGGACTTCGCGACGCCGTCGAGTTCGAGGACCGTTTCGGAGTCCTCGACCGACGGTCGTTCGTACACTGTCTCGACGTCTGCGGTTATCGTTGCATCACTTGACATCGTATCCCTCCTGCGAGAGTATCACGAAGATGGAGACTGCGGAGACCCCGAGCAAGATGAGCGCGGGGAACGCCGCGTCGTAGAAGGCCTGATTCTTGTGTGCCTGCCAGATGTGGGTGACGATGGTCTTGTAGCCACTGGGCTGGAGCAACAGCGTCGCGGGCAGTTCCTTCATCGTCGTCAGGAACACGAGTGCTGCGCCGCCGAGCAGGCCCGGCGCGGCGAGCGGCAGCGTGATGGCGCGGAACGCTCCGACCGACGACCGGCCGAGCGTTCGGGCCGCCTCTGGCAGCGACGGATTGACCTGCAAGAACGAGGCGCGGGTCGACCCGACCGACTGCGGGAGGAAGCGGACCACGTAGGCGAAGACGAGCACTGGCAACGTCTGGTAGAAACTCGGGAGCGTCCGCGTGGTGAGGTAGACGAACGCGAACCCGACGACGATGCCCGGCGCGGCGTAGCCGACGTAGCTCAGTCGCTCGAACAACTCGCCAGGGGTCGTGTCGTACTTCGCCGAGAGGTACGCGACCGGGAGGCCGGCGAGCGTCGCCACGGCCGCCGCCGCGACGGACAGCGTCACCGAGTTCCAGAGGTACTGGAACTCGAATGGGAGCCGCCAGTTCTCGTTCGGGCCGCCGAGCAACCACCCGACGAGGACGACCACGGGGACGACGAGTGCGACCAGCACGACGCTCCCGCAGAACGCCAGTGCAGGCCACTTCCAGTGGCCGAGTCGGGCGAGCGTCGCGCGGCCACCCTGTCGCCCCGTCGTGAACTTCTCGGCACTTCGAAGACGGCTCTCGACGAAGAGGATGAACACCGTCACGGCGATGAGCTGGATGGAGAGGATGGCTGCGAGGCTCAGGTTCCCTGTGTTCGTCTCGGACTGGATGACCGTGGTGAACACCGGGTAACGCATGATGGCGGGCGTCCCGAAGTCAGACAGTGCGTAGAGGGCGGTGAGCAGCGAGCCGGCGGCGATGGCCGGCCGAAGCTGTGGCAGGACGACCCGGCGGATCGCTTCTACTCGGGTGTGTCGCAGCGTCCGGGCCGCGTCGACGAGCGACATGTCGACCGTCTTCAGTCCGGCACGCGTCGTGATGTACACGTACGGGTAGGTGTACAGCGTGAGGATGAGCACGGCTCCTTCGAGTCCTTCGACTGCTGGGAGCGACTCGACGCCGTACGGTTCGAGCAGTCCCTGTAGCTGACCGCGCGGGCCGAGTGCGGCGGTGAAGACGAACGCGCCGATGTAGCTGGGAATGACCAGCGGGAGCGTGACGAGAATCGTCCAGATACGTCTCCCGGGCAGGTTCGTCCGCACCGTGAGATAGGCGAGGGGGACGCCGATGAGGACCGAGAAGAGGGTGACGCCCGTGACCATCACGGCACTGTTGACGAACACCGAGGTGGTCGTGTCGCGGGTGAGCAGGTCGAACGCCTGCGGGAGCGACACCTCACCAGCGGCGACGAACAGCCAGAGGAGCGGGAGGACGACGACGATACCGACGACTGCACTCGCCAGTGCGAGACCGAGGGGATACGACCTGCTCGACCCACTGTCGTCGGCCGTCGCTGTGGTCGAGCGAGACGATGACTCCTCGGTCGTCATGTGTTACACCTGGATTCCGACGTCGCGCATCAGGTCGATGGTCGGCTTGATGTCCGACAGTTTCGCGAGGTCGAAGTCCGGCGTGGCGAGTTCGTCGATGGCGGGCAGGTCCCCGACCGGGTCGACTTCGGGCACGACCGGGTACTCGAAGGTCTGCGTAGCGAAGTACTCCTGCGCCTCCGCAGAGAGCAGGTGGCGGACGAAGTTGACCGCGTTCTCGCGGTCGCCCGCGGACTGGTCCTTGCCCTCGGAGTTGTCGACGACGGCCGCACCGGCCACGTTGAAGATGGCCCCCGCGTCGTCCTTCGTGAACGCGGTCGCGATGGGCGCGTCCGGGTTGTCGTCCAGCACGCGCTGGATGTAGTAGTGGTTCGTGAATCCGGCTTTGATGTCGCCATTGGCGACCGAGCGAGCGACGACGTACTCGTCGTTGTAGCGTTCGACGCCGGCGTCGAGCATTCCCTGCAGCCACTGTTTCGTCTTCTCCGGGCCGTTCATCACGCGCATCGCGGTGACGAACGCCTGGAAGGAACCGTACCCCGGTGCCCAGCCCATCTTCCCGTCGAACGTGTCCTGGTCCGGGAAGGCGAAGACGTCGTCGGGAATGTCCGACTCGGAGAACGTTTCCGTGTTGTACGGGATGGTCCGCGCGCGGCCCGAGGTGCCGGTCCACGCGCCGCCGTCGGCGCGGTACTGGGACGGGACCATCTCCTGTACGTCGTCGGGGAGGGCGACGGTCCGGCCGGCGTCTGCCAGCAGGCCGAGTGCACCGGCGTTGACCGAGAAGAACACGTCGGCGTCGGTCGCACTGCCAGCGGTCTGTATCTGGTTCGCGAGCGTGGTCGATGCGTTGTACTTCGGGACGATTTCGAACCCGTCGTACTGGTCCTGAATGTACTGGATGAGGTCGTTGACCAGTGGTTCACCGCGCCCCGAGTAGAGCGTGAGCGTCCCCGTGAGGTCGGGCATATCGGCCATCGATGTCCCGCCGGGCGCCGGTCGCCCGTCCATGCCGGACCCGATGAGGCCGATGTCGGAACTCTCGTTCCCGTCGTCGTCTGAATCGGTGAGCGAACTCAGACAGCCTGCTGTCGCGACGAGTCCTGTCGTCGCCGCACCGGCGAGGAACCGGCGTCGACCGATTCGGCGCTGATGCGTCTCACTCGCGTCCTGTCGTCTCATACCTCAATTTAGGTAGGCCTAAACGATTTAATACTGCCGATTCGTCTTCGTGGGGTTTACCTGACTATCGCCCGAATTCGTCGGGCTGACTCCCCGAGCCGACTGCGAAATGCGGGTTCGGACTCAGTCGTCCGCCGGTGCGGCGACTGACTCGTGGCCCGGCACGGGGGTGAGTTCGTCCAGACAGTCCAGCCAGTCGCGGCTGTACTCGCCGACGTGGTTGAGGAACTCGCCGTTCTGGTACTCCTCGAAATCGCCTTCTGCGAGCGCGTCGGCCATCGCCCGCATCACACCGGCGTAGGTGTCTGCGTCGCCGCCTTCCGCGTCGACGACCTCCCAGAAATGTTCGTTCAGTTCCAGCCCGGCGACCTCGTTCTGCAGGTCGTCGAACGTCGAGCGCGGCGCTTTGTTGTGCTCACAGAGCGGGAAGCCGTTGAGCAGGTCGTCGCCGAGCACGTCGGCCGCGCGCTTCAGGAACACACCCGACCAGATGTCGTCGAACCGGCCGACGTTCCACGGGTTGTCGTCCATCGGGCACTGGTAGAACGCCGGGATGACTTCTCGACGGAACGCGAGGTTCATCGAACAGACCGTCAGATACTGGTCCCGGTCGGCGACGAACTGGCGCTCGAAGTCTCGGCTCTCGGTTCGGGTCTGGGCCTGTCCCTCCAAATCGCCGTCCATCAGGATGCGGACTGCGTCGAGGTCAGGGACATTTGTCCAGAGTCCTTGCGAGGCGACCACGCTGTCGATTTCGGCCGTGTCCGTCTCGACCGTCTCGTCCATCGCAGCGTATGGGTAGCCACGCGGGTAGAGGTCGTGGCGGTCCGAACTCTGGTACAGCACGTTGACCCACTGTTCGTCTGAGGCGACCGACTCGACCTCGCCCTCGTACCCGAGGTTCGTGAGGTGACGCCCGAAGAAGTCCTCGTCGTCGTGCGGGAGCGTGTCGTCGTCGATGAAGAAGCCGTACTCGAAGTCGTGCGCCCACATGTACAACAGTCCGAAGGAGGTCTGGGCGTGACTCGCGGCCGGGACGAGGTGGGAATACTCGGCGATTCCCTGCTCCTCGTACCAGTCCTCGCGGTCGGATTCGTCGAAGACGCGACCCGAGACGCCGAGGTCGTCGAGCATCGTCCGCATTCCCTCGGCGTCACAGAAGTCCTCGGTGACGAGGACGACGTGTAGCCGGTCGGTGTCGAAGCCGTGCTGGCGGGCGTTCTCGATGTACGCCCGCATACACTCGTACTCCCGTATGGTCGGAACGACCACGCAACAGTCCTCGCTCATTCGTCCTGTAGGGTGTTTAGGGCCACCTAAAAGGTTGTCTATCTTCGTCAGCGACGGGAACAGGAGTCGCCACACAAGGCAGCAATATCATGGTCTTTGGTTATGTTACGTGCCTGTGAACAACGCATCGACCATCAATGTCGTCGCAATCACAGATCAGTCAGTACAAAGACCTCGTCAGGTCGATGTTCACCACGCTCTACGAAGAACAGAACTACGACGCCTTCGACGAGTTCTACACGGCAGATGCAGTCCGCTACGGCGGTCTGCAGGGACCCATGGAGGGTCGTGAGGTCGTCGCTGGCTACGTCCAGCAGGCACTCAGCGGGTTCTCAAACGTCGAAATCGACGAATCGCACTGCCTCTGTGAAGACGATATCGTCGCCTACCACTTCACGCTGGCCGGCGACAACACGGAGTCGTTCATGGGTGCGGCTGCGACGGGCGAGCGCGTCGAAGTCGACAACGCCGTCTTCTGCCGTATCGAGGACGGGAAAATCGCCGAGGAGTGGGCCCAGACCGACCTCCTCGGCTTGCTCACCGGGGTCGGCCTCGTCGAACTGCCGTTCTGACCGAGGCGTCCGCGCCTACCACTGCGCGACGACGTCGCCGATACAGCCGATGTCCGGTCTGTCGTAGTCGAAGTGACTCGGCACGTAGTCGACGTTGTGGTCGTCGTAGTTGGCGGGTTCGGTCCCTTCACAGCCTTCCTCACCGATCGCGGAGTCGAACTACCACTCAAGACAGACCAACAAAATTTAAATCATACGTTCGATGTACTTTTTAAAATTTTACTACGTTTAGAATAATTTTCGTAAAACGATTTCGGGACGTCTCGCCGAGGCCACCGCCCGGCCTCGGCCTGACGTGACCGAACGACGTCGACACTATTCGGGCATGTCGTCGATGAGGACGACAGCTTCACCGTCGATGATGGTCGTCTCCTCGTCGATGTCCTCGATGATGGTCGAGAGCCGATACTGGCCGTTCCCGAGCGACTCGAGGACCTCGACCGTGGCGGTGACCCGATCGCCGATGTGGACCGGTGCCTGAAACTCTACGTCTTGTGAGAGGTAGATAGTCATCCCGGGCAGGCGCGCCAGTGCTGCACTGATGAGCCCAGAGACGAGTGTCCCGTGGACGATTTTACCACCGAAGCGTGTGCTCTGTGCGAACTCCTCGTCCAGATGGAGTTTGTTCGTGTCGCCGCTCGCGCGGGCGAACTCTTTGACGTCTGCTTCGTCGATGACCTTCGAGAAGCGGACGATGTCGCCGACGGTGATGTTCTCGGGCTCGTCGACGGTTCGCTCGAACGTCCAATCTGCTTCTTCGTACGCGAGCGATTGGATACTACTCTCCAAGAGGACGTTCTCCGGGTCCTCGCGCGACGAGGAATAGTAGCTCGTTCGGGGGGTGAACGCGGCGAATGCGGCTCGGTTGGCCGCCGTCGCGCCTTTGAATGCGCTCTCGGCGAAGCGCGTCCACGCCGTCGCCATCGCGGTGAGAGGTGTCACAGCGTCGCTAGCTCGTTCGCTCATGCTATCCTCCGTAGGCTGTACGGGTGTAAACCTTCTTTGGCTCTCGAGTCGCCTTGCCGTCCGTTTTCGTACATATCGTGGATCAACCCTGTTGTGGTGTCGTGTGATGTCGGCACATGTTGCATCGCATCTTCACCACTGATTGGTTCCCAGTGGTATTGAATGGTTCTCAGCGGAAAACTTAAGTTCACCGGCGAGATACATTGTGTTGATGACGGACGATTCGCCGCCGATGCCCTGGTCGCCGAAGTTCATGCAGCAGATGCAGGAGCAGTTCCAACGCCAGATGTCGGAATCCGGCGAACAGATGATGGGGTCGCCGCAAGAACTGTGGAAACAGTTCTTCTCGATGAGTGCCGGGTCTTCGGACACGATGGCAGACCTCAACGCGATGAGTCTGGGCAGCGCGATGTTCAAAACGCGTGTCCAGAGCGGGGGACGCATCAGCATCCCCGACGCAGAGCGCGAGGCACTCGATATCGGTGAAGGCGACATCGTCCAGACCATCGTTATCCCGGTCAAACGCAACACCAGTGATTCCAATGAGTGAAAGTCAGTTCCAGAACCCGATGAAGCCCGTCTTCCAGATGCAGCGCACGATGCTCGAACAGAGCCAGAAAGCGACACACGACGTCATCGAGGCGCAGAAGGACGCCGTCCACCAGCTGACGGAGTCCATGCAGAGCTTCCAGAAGCTCTCCGAGCAGAACTCCGACCTCTCGAAGAAGGCGATGCACGCCTACTTCGACGCCGTCGAGTCCATGATGCCCGAGGACTCCGTCGACTTCGACGAGTTCGAGGCCGCCCTCGACGAGCAATACGACGCGCTCACCGAGAGCCAGAAGCAGATGATGGAGTCCACGCTCGACGCCTGGAAAGAAGGCGAGAAGGCGTTCGACGACTACGCAGACAGCTACGCCGACGCCGTCGACACCGGCTTCGACAACTTCCTCGACGCCCACGAGCGGATGGAGTCCGGCTTCTCGGACGTCTCCGAGGACGTCTCGAAGAACCTCTCCGCCTGAACGGGCGGTCCCTTTTAAGACAA
The DNA here is from genome assembly GCF_051207395.1 of Haloarchaeobius caseinilyticus. NCBI lineage: Archaea > Methanobacteriati > Methanobacteriota > Halobacteria > Halobacteriales > Halorubellaceae > Haloarchaeobius > Haloarchaeobius caseinilyticus. The sequence continues at coordinate 149,959 of NZ_JBPJZC010000001.1, forward strand.
CCGCACCCAATCTTTCGAACATGACAGACTCATACCCACAATCTTCGGTACCGACAGACTGGAACGAGTTCGCCACCCGGATGAACGAGCAGTTCTTCCAGGCGATGGAGAAGAACATGGAGGCACAGGCCGAGTTCGTCGAACAGTGGTCCGACGCCGTCGAGAGCGGTGACTTCGGCGACGGCATGCAGTTCGGCGACAGCATGGAAGGCTACAAGCGCGCCTACGAGGCGTGGATGGACGCCGCCGAGCAGATGGTCGACCGCGCGAACGACTCGATGGAAGGCGAAGACGTCGAATTCGAGGAGTTCCGCGACATCTGGCTCAACACCGCCAACAAGGCGTTCAAGGAGGTCATGAACACGACCGCCTTCGCCGCCTGGACTGGCTCGTCCGTCGGCCAGATGCTCGAGATGCAACAGCAGGCCGACGAGGCCGCCGAGGAGACGCTCCACCAGCTCGGCTTCGCGACCGAAGGCGACGTGACCGAAATCGGCGACCGACTCGTCGAACTCGAACGCCGCCAGCACGCCGTCGAAGCGAAGCTCGACCGCGTCCTCGAACACCTGGAGGAGTAAGATGCAGAACCCGTTCGCCGCGACGCTCGACCTGCAGCGACAGGCGTGGAACAACGCCGCCGAGCTGATGGAGAAGACCCAAAGCGCGCCCGAGAGCGCCGAGACCTTCCAGTCCGTCGAGGTCGGCGAGACCCCCAGCGAAGTCGTCTACGAGGAGAACAAGCTCCGACTGCTGCACTACGAGTCCCGGACGGACGAGCAGCACTCGGTGCCCATCCTCATCGTGTACGCGCTCATCAACCGGCCGTACATCCTCGACCTCCAGCCCGACCGTTCGGTCATCCGGACGCTGCTGGACAACGGCTTTGACGTGTACATGATCGACTGGGACGAGCCGTCCAACATGGACCGCTCGCTCACGCTCGACGACTACGTCAACCGCTACATGGACAACTGCGTCGACGTGGTCCGCGAGCGCTCCGGACAGGAGCAGGTCAACGTGCTCGGCTACTGCATGGGCGGCACGATGTCGACCATGTACGCCGCACTCCACCCGGAGAAGGTCCACACCCTCGCACTCATGGCCGCTGGCCTCTGCTTCGCCGGCGACGCTGGCGTGCTGGAGATGTGGGGCGCCGAGGACTACTACGACCCCGAGAAGGTCACGGACACGTTCGGCAACGTGCCCGCGGAGTTCTTGGACATCGGCTTCGCGCTGATGGACCCGGTCCAGAACTACGTCACGAAGTACGTCCGCCTCTACGAGAACGTCGAGGACCAGGACTTCATCGAGAACTTCGCCCGCATGGAGGAGTGGCTCGGTGACGGCATCGACGTCGCCGGTGCGACGTACGAGCAGTTCATCGAGGACGTCTATCAGGACAACAAGCTCTACGAGAACGAACTGTACTTAGACGGTAAGCACGTCGACATCCAGAACATCGACATGCCCGTCCTGCAAATCGTCGCCGAGTACGACCACCTCATCCCGCCGAACGCCTCGAAGCCGTTCAACGACGCAGTCCCGAGCGAGGACAAGACCATCATGGAGTTCCCGACGGGCCACATCGGCATGTCGGTCTCCTCGCGCAGCCACGCCGAACTGTGGCCGGACGTCTGCGAGTGGTTCGAGGAGCGCATGGTCGAAGACACCGGCGAGTCAGAGCCCGAACTCACCGACGTGAAGGGCATCGGTCCGGCCTACGCCGACCGCCTCGTCGACGTCGGCATCGAGAGCGTCGACGACCTCGCGGCCGCCGACGCCGAACAGGTCGCAGCAGACGCCGACCTCTCCGTCGAGCGTGTCGAAGGCTGGATCGACAGCGCGAAGGAACTGACAGAGTAGTTCCAGTCCGCTGTCGACACCTGACTCGAACACTGGAGTGCGACCCGGCCGCTGGGTTTTTCGAGTATTGTACATTTCGCTTGACTGTCAGCCGTACACTTCGTTCCACTGTCGGCCGACGTCGACACGTTCGTCGCTGCCAGTCGGTGCCGAGCTCCTGTGGATGACTGTCGGACTGTAGAATCGATTGGTATCATAATATTCTGAGGAATGCTTAAGTCGACTATGTGCGACAGTTCTCGTATAGACGAACGGTCCGCATCGTGGTGGTGTGCTGTCACGGAGCGTGAACCGGTCGCACCCGCAGGATTCAAATTATGTCAATGGACGGACGTACGTGTCTGGTAACAGGCTCAGGACGCGGTATCGGGCGAGGAATCGCAGAACACCTCGGAAGCGAGGGAGCGAACGTCATCATCAACTATCGGTCCTCCGGCGAAGAAGCGCAGGAGACCGTCGACGCCATTCAGAGCCTCGGCGGCGACGCCATCGCCTCGCAGGCGGACGTCACCCGTATGGAAGAGGTCATGGCCATGCGCGAGGAGGCGCACGACGCCTTCGGCCCCATCGACGTCCTCATCAACAACGCGGGTATCACGATGGACGGCCGGTTCGTCAACATGTCCCGCGAGGAGTGGGACACCGTGATGGACGTGAACCTCGGCGGCGTCTTCAACTGCACCAAGACCTTCTACGACGACATCTGGGAGTCCCGAGAGGGTCGCCTCATCAACATCTCCTCCATCGTCGGAAAACAGGGGAACTTCGGACAGGCGAACTACGCCGCCGCGAAGGCCGGGATGTTCGGTTTCACGCGGACCATCGCTATCGAACTCGCCTCTGGCGGGTCGACGGCGAACTGTGTCGCGCCCGGGTTCACCGCGACTGAGATGCTGGAGGCCGTCCCGGACAAGGTGAAAGACCGCATCGTCTCGCAGATTCCGCTCGGTCGCTTCGCGGAGATCGAGGACATCGCCCACCTCGTCGGGTTCCTCGCCAGCGAACACTCGTCCTACATCACCGGCGAAGTCATCGACGTGAACGGCGGGATGGACCTCTAAATCGCACGGCAACGACCGTTCATCGAGCGATTTTTCGTTCTCTGGTGTTCCGACCGAGACTCACGTGTCAGTCTCCGCGCTAGCCGCCGCCTCGGTCCAGTCGTCCCACGCTGGTCGCGGCGTCCCGTCGTCGCGTCGAAGGCTCATCCCCTCGAACGCGGGTGGGACAGCAGCCTGATCGTACATGAACGACCAGAGCAAGAGTTGCAGGTCGAGCGGGGCCGTGTCGGCGAGTAGCCGCTCGACGAACTGGGCCTGTTCCGCCTCCGAACTCTCCCACCCCGAGGCGACGGTGCCGGCGCTCCAGCCGGTCTCCGTGATGGCTACGCGGCGGTCGACGTGGGCCGGGATGGCGTCGAAGTAGTCGTCGGGAATCTCGTCCGGCGCTTTGTAGATGAGTCCGGGGTAGGTCGTGAACCCGACGAGGTCCGCGCTCGGGAAACGGTCGATGAGGTCCCACGCCGCGAGCGACGGGTCGTTCTCGCCCCCGAAGAGGCCGCCCTGTAGCCCGCGAAGTCGTTCGAGCTGGAACCCCACAGAGACGGTCGTCTCGGGCGAGACGGACGCGACCGCGGCTTTCGTCGCCTCGAACAATTGGACGAACCGGTCGAACTCGTCGGGGTCGTTCTCCCACAAGATGTTCGCCTCGACGCCGAGACCGAGGTACGGTGGCCGGTGTTCCGCGGCGAACTCGCTGGCGATGTAGACGTACTCCTCGCGGTTTTCTTCCGTGAGCGGTCGATGGGCCTCGCCCGTCGACGCGTCGAAGACGTTCACCTCGAACACGGGGTCGTAGTCGTACTGTTCCGCTAATCCGGCGACGACACCTGGGCCACTGTCCGACTCGGCGAGGTCGTCCCACCGTCCACCCCAGCGGACGACCGACCCCATCTCGGCGGCGAGTTCGAAGAACGAGACGAAGTCCGTCTCACCGTAGCTTCGCGGTGAGAGGGAGACACCCAACTGTGCGGCTGCTCGACCGGTCGGTTCCGCCTCACTCTCGTCCGAGTCTTCGATGTCGTCGTCCACGCCGTTCTCGGTCGTCGATGCCCCTGGTTCCTCACCCACTGTCGTCGACTGTGCCGACGTTGTGGGTGGTCGTGTAGTCCTGCGCGAGTCAGTCGGTCCAGGCGAATCGTTCTCGGCAGTGTAACACCCCGTGATACCGAGCATCGCGGCGAGTGTCAGAAATCCCCGTCGCTGCATGCAGCCCCATTCGACTGAGGAATATAGTGAATTTTGTCAGTAGAACGGTGCTACACCGCGTTTCGTGTCGGTGTGAAGAACGGTCAGCCGACTACCGAATTCCGTTCAGGTTCGCGACCGTTCGCAGGTCAGAGAAGCGCTGTTGCATGTCGAGTTCGTCTTCCAGCGCGGTGAGTGCGGATTCGAGGGGCACGTCGAGTTCGTAGGAGTAGAAGTTCCCGCGCGACCCGGAGCGGTTCTCACGCGCGGTGAGGATGCCGAGCATCCGCAGGTCCGAGAGGTGATTGTGGACCGAACGCTGGGCGAGGCTGTCGACGCCGTAGCCCTCGGCGATTTTGAGGTAACGGTTGTAGATTGCCCGACTCCGCTCGGGAGTCTCACCTTCGGCAGCGATGGAGACGACGGCGAGGAGGGTGAGGTGACCGTGTTGTGTGAGTTGCCGGATGCCCTCTTCGACACGCTCGCGTTCGAGGACGTGTCGTGCTTCCTCGACGTGTGTCTCGGTCACGTGGTCGTCGTCCGCGTTCTCGGCCTGCTCGGCCGCCAACAGGAGGAGGTCGAGTGCTTGTCGGGCCGACCCGCGGTCCTTGGCGGCGAGTGCCGCACAGAGCCGGATGACCGCTTCGTCGCAGGTTCCCTCGCGGAGTGCGATGTCCGCACGCGAAGAGAGGATATTGTTCAGTTCCTGTGCGTTGTACGGCGGGAACTGGAGTTCTCGCTCGCAGAGCGTGTCCTGTACTCGGGGGTCGAGCTGGTCGCGGAACTTGAAGTCGTTCGAGATGCCGATGATGCCGACTTTCGCCTCGGTCAGGTCACCCTTCGAGCGTGCGCGAGGGAGTTCGTAGAGGAGTTCGTCGCGCTCGCCGATGGAGTCGATTTCGTCGAAGACGAGGAGGATGGTCCCACCCAATTTGTCGAGTTCCTCGTAGAGTTTGTTGAAGACGGTCTGTTGCGGGTAGCCAGTCGTCGAGATTTCGGCTCCGTCGGGGCGGAGTTCGTTGACGAGTTCGACGGCCACCTGGTACGAGGAAGAGAGTGGCTTACAGTTGAGCGAGATGACGGAGAGGTCGACGTCGTCGTACTGCTCGGCGTCTTCCTGCAGGAGGTTCATCAGGTACTCGGTCACCGCGGTCTTGCCCACGCCAGTGTTCCCGTAGAGGAAGATGTTGTTCGGCTCCCACCCGTCGATGACCGGCTGAAGCGCGTCCATGTACGCCTCGATTTCCTCGTCGCGCTCTTCGATCCGGTCCGGCTGATAGCTCTCTCTCAGAGCATCCTTGTTCGCGAAGACGGCGCGTTTTCGCTCGAACCGGCGCATACAGTTCCGGTGACACTCCGGGTATAAAAGAACCTCCATTGCAAGTGATTCAAGTGTTTCATGTGAATCCTCACGGTCGTTCACAGTTTCAAGGTCGCTGTGGCCGGTTTTCGGCGTGAGTTGGTCTCGGTAGCCGGTGGTCCCGAGGCCAACTAATCGTGCTAGCACTAGACGAGGACACACAGACACCACTGATACAAGTGAAACTAGTAATAGCTAGTCTAGTAGTAGAGTAACACACCAGTGTTTCTGGTGAAGAGTAGACATGTTTGGTTCAGTATATTCGGTATCGTCGATGTGGTTCGAGACCGCGTTTCCTGCGCTCGAAACGAATCGTTTGGTTCAGCTGCTCGTACTCATATCTCTATATATCGCTCTACAGGGACCAAGCGGTAGACGCGTCGTCGGTGTAGACACACACCACCATTACAAGTGAAGATAGTCGTTATCGTTGGGAAGGAACGGTCTAGCCTCAGTATTGGACGCAGAACGGCGAGTCATCAGTTCCACTTCTGTGGGCAATAGTCACACGCCCAATCTGCACCCTCCCCCTCCCACCCCTCTCTCGGCTAGCTTCACTTGCAATAGTGGTGTCTGTGTGTGTTCGTTCGGTGGCTCTGCGTCTCGTCGCCGTTCACTTGCAACAGTGGTGTCTCTCTCCTGTACGAAAAATCGTGGTGCGTGTGACCAATCCTCTCGATTTGGTCACTTGCAATAGTGGTGTGTGTTCGACGGGTGGGAGGTGCATTTCACTTGCAACAGTGGTGTGTGTCGGTTGTTGAGTCGGGTTACGGCCTTGTTCGTGTTCCACCCGTTTCACTTGCAATGGTGGTGAGGGTCGGTTCGTGTGGGGGTTCGTCGACGGTGAGACAGACACACGCTGCAGTGACCGTACAGAAGACCACGACAAGTGCGCGTCGACCAGTCGAGTACTGACCAGCCACGTGCTCGACTGCCCAACTGTGCGAATGATTCTCGTGGGCTCTTCGGTGGAACCTCGGCAGCCACCCCTCGACCCGCGACTGCTACCACTCGGCCCGCGACTGTCATCCCCGATGCTTGACCTCCGCTGAAGCAACGGCCGTAACCGGACAAGCTGTTCACTTGCAAGGGGGGTGTGTGTCTGGCCGTCGACGGCGGGTTTCGGCTGCTACTCCAGGCGACGAGTGATTGTCCGGGCAAGGAACTAAATCGTAGCCGCGAGTGGCTCAGAACATGGACCGTGTAGCAGTCATTGGCGCGTCGATGACCCAGTTCGGGAAGCGCGACGCGTGGATTCAGGAGTTGCTCGCCGAGGCCGGGCAGGCGTGTCTCGACGACGCGGGCGTCGCCCCGGACGAAGTCGACCATCTCTACGTCTCGAACATGGCGAGCGGGGAGTTCGAAGGCATCACAGGCGTGATGAACGCCCTGGCGCAGGACCTCGACGCCATGCCCGCGTACACACAGCGGGTCGACCAGACGTCGTCTTCCGGCGGGGCGGGGATGTACGCCGCGTGGCAGTCGGTCGCCTCGGGTGCCTCAGACATGACGTTGCTCGTCGGCGGCGAGAAGATGACACACCGGACGACCGAGGAGTCGACCGACGTCATCGCCTCGATTACGCACCCAGTCGAGTACAAGCACGGACTGACACTCCCGAGCTTCGCTGGGCTCACGGCGCGACACTACCTCGAACGGTTCGACGCGCCGCGTGAGTCGCTGGCGAAGGTCGCCGTGAAGAACCACAAGAACGGGGTACACAACCCACACGCGCAGTTCCGAAAGGAGGTCGACCTCGAGACGGTGATGGAGTCGCCCATCGTCGCCGACCCGCTTCGCCTGTACGACTTCTGTCCGATTACGGACGGGAGCGCGGCGCTCATGTTCTGTCCGGAGTCGGTCGCCAAGGAGTACACCGACGAGTACGCTATCCTCTCGGGTGTCGCGGGCGCGACAGACACGCACGTGGTCCATCAGCGAGAAGACCCGACCGTCATGGGCGGGGTCGTCGAGAGCGGCAAACAAGCGTTCGAGATGGCCGGTCTGACCCCTGACGACGTGGACGTGGCCGAACTCCACGACATGTTCACCATCCTCGAATTCCTCCAGATGGAAGGACTCGGCTTCGCCGAACAGGGTGAAGCGTGGGAACTCGTCGAAGAGGGCTACACCGAGATGGATGGCGAACTGCCCATCAACACCTCGGGCGGGCTTAAGTCGAAGGGCCATCCGCTCGGGGCGAGCGGCGTCGCACAGGGGTACGAAATCTACCAGCAGGTCGTCGGCGGTGCCGGCGAACGCCAGATAGACGATGCCGAGGTCGCCCTCGCGTGCAACGTCGGCGGGTTCGGCAACTGCGTCATCACCACCATCATGGAGGCAGCACAATGAGCATGGACGCGACGGAGTACGAGGACGGCACGATTCAGTATCCCGGTCACCCCATCGGTCCAGGTGGGACAGAACCAGTCGGGACCATCGACCTGAGCGAGTACACCGCAGAGGTCGTCACGTGGACGAAAAGTATGGCGACGCCCCCGGGTGTCGAGGCACCAAACATCATCGCTATCGTCGAATTCGACGTCGAAGGAGAGATAGTCCGTGCCATCGGCAGCGCGACCGACGACGTACAGACCGGCGACGAAGTTCAGCCGGTGTACGTCGAGGAGTTGCGCGACCCCGAGGCAGGGATTCGCGTCCCGGAGAGCCAGGACTGGGACGGCTACCGGTTCGAGCCGGTCTGAGCGACCGCGATTTTCTAGAGCTCTATTTTCACGCGCTCCATCTGGGACTCCTTTTTCACTTCCTGCGCTTCGGCTATCCGGTGAATATCGGTTCAGGTACGTGCCAGTCCACGTCGACGACTCGCTTCGGTGTGGTTCTGGTCCGGTCCCGAGCGACGACTTCGAAGGTCCTGTTCGCTGCTTCCGGAGTGAACGCAGCAGCGACTAGGAGTCGAGCGAGGTCCCCACGGGGAATCGAACCAGTGACCGATTCGCCCCCTTCGCCGACGAGCACGTCACGCGTCGGTGGGTCACTGGAGAGTCCGCCCGGGCGAAATATCGTGTAGGTGAGGCCTGACTGCTGGAGGTGTGTTTCGCCGCCTGCCTTCGCGTCGAGGATCCGCGACAGCAAAATTCTGAACGGCATCGGCATTCCACGCCTCGAATTCCCCACACCGAGCGAGGAGACGAGGACGAAATGCCCGACTTCGGCCTCGGAAGCAGCGTCGACGAGCCTCTCGACACCGGCACCATCGACCACGTCGCTACCCGTCACCTGCCGGAGGCCGGGTGACGAACCGACTGTACAGACGAGGATGTCGACCCCTTCTACCGCTCGTGCCACGTCGTCTCTGACCAAACAGTCACCGACGAGAACGTCCTCGACGCCGCGCTCTCGCAGGCGTTCGGCGTCGTCGTTCGAGTGGACGAACGCCCGTAACTCGATTCCTGCATCGAGGAGAACCTCGACGACTGCTCCCCCAGTCCGGCCACCCGCACCAGCGACGAGAATCGTCGCCGTGGAAGGGTCCATCGAGAGTAGTACGATTCATAAGCGTATTGGACTTTCGGCCGGGTGAGAAACTACCGAAACCGGTTTGTTCGTGGCCGGTGTCGTGTCTCCGTTATCGTCGACGGCCCCCAGAGGAACTCCCACCAGCTGCATCCCCACGACCGCCCGAGCCGTCGTCGCCGGCGTCGTCCCCGTTTCGGTCGGTTCCAGTGGCACCACCATCGGCGCTGGGTTCGTCGTCGTCACCGTCGACGCTGTCCTCGTCGTCCCCGTACCGTCGCTTCAGCGTTTCGAGTTCGGCGTCCACGTCGATTTCGACCGGCTCGTCGTCGGACTCGATCTCGTTTCCGCGGTCGTCACCGTTCTCGCTCGACCGGTCTCGGTCGCCGGCAACCGCACCAGTCGAACCCCGCTCGCTGTCGGACTGTGGCGTACTGCCGTGTGACTCGTCCGCGTCGTCGCGGCCGCGAGGACCGTACTCGTCGAGGGTGTGGTCCTCTCGACGGGCGGCGTCGACCTGTCGCTGAATCTCCTCACGAAGGTCGCGCGCTTCTTGCAAGACCCCACGCGCGTGTTCGTTTTCGGGGAGTTCGGTCCCTTCGAGGACCGACTGGAGGTCCGTGAGGGCGTCACTCACCCGGCCGAGGGTCTCGCGACTGACAGACTCGACACGCGAGCGAGCGGAGGAACCGGCCTCTTCGCCGCGTTCGCGGGCCCGTCGTCCGCCTTCGGCGAGACGAATCGCACGCTGGAGCGCCTGGAGGAGTCTGATGTTCGTCTCAAGTACGGCGATAGTCGCGGGAATCGCGACCTCGTCGGCGAACTCCATGAACTCGCGGGGAGTCGGGGGGCGAGGGATACCGAACGGGCCTCGTGGGGGGCGCGGCCCCTGTCGCTCCAACAACTGTCGAAGTTCGCGCAACTCGCTCGCGAGCGCCTCGGCGTCGTCGGCCAGTTCGCGGTCGTCCGGTGAATCGGTCATACACACCCGTTCTCACCTCGGCGACAAAAACTGTACGACGAGACACCACGTCGACGAGAGGGACCGACACACCGACACCCACACCAACAGGGAGTGCGGGCGACCGCCGAGTCGGCGAGCGGAAACGGGCGTCAAACAGACCGACGACGCGAGACGGTTTCATCCGGCTTTCTCGTTGGTAAATCCACTCTCCAGCCACAATATTTATTGTATCCTGTTTCGTCTTCTTTGAAAGAATGAGGACCGAGCACGGCGGCGGCGTCCCCCAGAGCGCGACGTTCGCCCAGACGCTCGCGACACTCAAGGCCGAAGGGAGCAGTATCCTCCTCGTCGGCCGCACGAGTGTCGCGGCACATCGGGCGGCCTGCCGCCGGCTCGTCGGTGACGAAGACGACAGTCCGACACGTCGTCGGCTCTACGTCCACACACTGGACAACGAGCACTGTGGCAGCGAACCCGGCGACGCGATTGCTGAGTCGGAGACCGTGTTGGTCACGCAAGGAAGTGACGACGGCACGACAGCGACGCCCGACGACTGGGCCGGCGACACCCAGTCGACTGTCGTCGACTCGCCGTTGTTGAGTACGCTCGGAACCGAGATAATCGACGCAATCGAAGGACTGACAGAGGACGACGACCCGGACCCGGGCGAGTTTCGTCTCTGCTTCGACTCCGTGACGCCATTGCTCCGGGAACACAAGTCACAGAACGTCTTTCGCTTGCTCCACATGATTACGTCTCGAACACGCCAGGTACAGGGGATGGGCCACTTCCACCTCCCGCTGGACCGAGACAGTGACTACGTCCGCTTGCTCGAACCGCTGTTCGACGCGGTGGTCGAGGTCCGCCGGAACGACGAGTCAGACCGACTCGAACAGCGATGGCACCTGCGTGACCGTGACGCCGACAGCGGCTGGATCGCGCTCTAAAGGCCCGACTTAGCGAACGTTTTCGACGAGTTCGACGAGCGTCGACTTTTCCTGCACACCGACGAGTCGTTCGGCCGGCTCGCCGTCGGCGAAACAGAGCAAGGTCGGTACGCTACGAACACCGTACGCCTGTGCGAGTGACTGGAGTTCGTCGATGTCGATTTTCGCGACCACGGCATCCGTCTCCGCGGCGACCTCGGCGACAACTGGTTCGAGCATCTGGCATGGGCCACACCAGTCGGCGTGGAAGTCGATGAGGACGACCGGGTTTTCCGCGACGAGTTCGTCGAGTTGGTCCTCGCTCTCGACGTGAACCGGTTCGGAGGCCGTCGGCGTCCCAGTGTCATCGCCAGACTGTCCGTCAGTCACGTCGTCAGATTCGCTCATACGACCGCTACGGCCAGCCACTGTTTAACCGTTGTTCGGGTTGTCGCACCTGCCGCACGACCGCCGGCCGCGATGCTTTCTCACCGAATCTCCCGAAACCGGCGGCTGAAGCCAGTACAGCGTTCGTATCGGGCGTCGATATGGAACGAACCACTATATCGAACATCGGTGTACGACTAGCACAGATTACCAATGGTCGAAGTCGGTATCGAGATGCTGGCGGGAATCGCCGTCACCATCTTACTCATGTTACTGTTCCTCGGTGTCGTCGTGGCGTGGGACATCGCACTCGCGCTGCGGGACGTCGCCGAGAAGGTCGACTTGCTGAAAGACGAGGTCGACGAAGACCTCGGAACGATAGACGGCACGCTTACCCGCGTCCACGACCGGATGGGCGGCTACGTGCCGGGGCAGCAAGCACGACACGACAGCCCGGCGGCCGAATCAGCGGTCGGGTTCGCACCCTCGCAGGGGGCACAGGCGGCCACTGCGACGAATCAGGTCGGTGTGGGGCGACCCACGGCGAGTGGCACGGGCCAGACCGTCGGTGGGTTCCAGACGGCGACCTACGAAGCTGCGGCGGAGTCGGCCGTCTCCCCCGACCAGGCCGAGGCCGAGCCCGACGCTGACGAGGCTGTTGCCGACGCCGACAGCCAGGATGTTGACGACGAAGCGAGCGAGGACGCAGAGGACGCGGAGGACGAGGAGAACACGACCGACGCCGACGTTGACGACGCTGCAAACGACAACCCGGCCGAAGACGACGATGCTGACGGCGGTGACGACGACAGCGAAGACGAATCGAACGATTCCGACGGCAGCGATGGCGACGACGACGATGGGGACGACCCCGACGACGGTGACGATGGCTCAGCAGGAGTCGACGACACCGTCGACCCTGCCGACGAAGACACTGCCACCGAAGACGATGAAGAAGCGTCTGCCGACGCGGACACCGACGATTCGGCGGACGAAGACGACGACGTAGAGCCGACCGCCGACGAACCACTGGTCGCCGACGCGAGCGATGTGGACGACGAGGCCATCGCGGAGGCACTCGGCGTCGACGTGTCCGAACTCGACGACCTCGAACCCGACGAAGCCGCGGCCGGCGTCGTCGAATCGTTCGGTCAGAACGCCCGGACCAACCGCCGGTTCGGCGAGCTGCAATCGGGTGGCGACCCACAGGACGACAGCGAGTTCGAGTACATCGACGCCCTCGTGACCGATGTCGATGTTCCAGAGGAAGCGGCTGAGAGCGCCAATTCGGGGCGCTTCGTTCCGGCCCAGCCAGACGAACCGTGGTACCGAACTGAAATCGACCCCGATACGGTCGACGCTGCCAGTCCGTCCGGAACCAGCCGACAGGGACATCCGTCTTCTGACGGTGGGACCATCCCCGTCGAGACGCCATCCGACGAGTCCGAGTCCCGGGAGACGGTCGCCGTCGACGACCCGCTAGCCGATTTCGAAGACTCCAACGCTGCCGAGGGAGGCCTCGAATACGCCACCGACACTGTGACTGATGAGGACGAGGCGACTGCTGCCGACGAGAGTGTGGACCTCGACACCGACGCCGAGGCGTCCGTGCCGGATGCTGAGGAGGACGAGATGATTGGCGACGAAGAACCACCGGAGGACCAGCCTGCGAGCATCGGTGACCTCGTCGACCAACAACTCGAATCGCTCACCGAAGCGGCCGGTGGCGAACGACTCACGGCCGAAGTCGGCAGCATGGGGCTCCAGCAGGCGACCCGCGAACTGGATGGCTCCAGTTACACCTTCCCGCTTTCGGGCGTCGACTTCGAACTGTCGGCGACGACCAACGGTGGGTCCGCGGCGCTCCGGTTCACGCCGCGCGAAGTGCTCGGACTCGGCGGTGCCCGCGAACGACTGCTTCGCTATCAGCTTCGAAAGTATCTGGAACAGGACGGCACCGGGCACGCAGACGTTCACGTCGACGGGGACGATGTGATCGTCGACGTCCCCGCTGCGACGGGTGAATCGGTCGAAGACTGGACCGACGCCACGATTCGGATACTCGACCGAACCCTCTACCTGACCGACCGCGACTGAGTCCGGCGATACGTTTCGTCGAAATCCGGTCGAGGTCTCGCGACTGTTCTCCTTCTCACTCCGCGCCGCTTCGAAAGGCGTAGGTTCGCTCGCCCGTGACGGCCCGTATGGTCGGTACCCGCGACGAGCCATTCACCGTCGACATCGACGTTCGCTACAACGACGTCGACCTGCTCGGACACGTCAACAACGCCGTCTACGTCAGCTACCTCGAAGAAGCCCGCGTCGAGTATCTTCCCGAGGTGCTTGGAGACACCGACGCGCTGGACGGCGTCATCGCGAACCTCGAAATCGACTATCATCGGCCCATCACGCTCGAAGACGACGTTCACGTCGAAATCGCTATCACCGAAGTCGGCACCAAGAGCGTCCTGTTCGAGTACGAAGTCGTCGCCTCCGGCGATGTCGCCGCGACCGCATCCACGGTGCAGGTGGCCTACGACGTCGAGACCGAGGAATCACGCGAAATCCCGGAATCCTGGCGAGAACGCGTTCGGTCGTTCGAGAACCTCTGAGCGGTCGCGGTTTCGGTTGCGGTCGAGTCGCCGAAGAAGCGACGAGAGACGACACCTTTTCGACGCCCCGTCGCCACGCTCTCTCTGTGCGCATCGAGAACAGTTTCATCCCGGTGCGGGGCGTCGGCGAGCAGACGGAGCGAAAGCTGTGGCGAGCGGGGGTGACCCACTGGGACGACTTCGACGGGGCCGTGGTCGGGACGACCACTGCCGACCGCATCGAGGCGTTCATCGACACGGCGCGCGACCGACTGGCCGAGAACGACTCGCGCTTCTTCGGCGACGTGCTGCCCAATCAGGAGACGTGGCGACTGTACGAGAACTTCCGCGACGAGACCTGCTTCTTCGACATCGAGACGACCGGCCTGTCGAAAGAGCGTGACGTGGTCACGACCGTTTCGTTCCATCAGGGCGACGAGACCACGACACTGGTCCGCGGCGACGACCTCACGGCCGAGACGCTTCGCGAGCAGTTCGCCGACGCGTCGCTCGTCGGGACGTTCAACGGCGCGAGGTTCGACGTACCCTTCCTCGAATCCTCGTTCGACATCTCGGTCGACGTACCCCACGTCGACCTCATGTACCCGTGTAAGCGACTCGGCCTCGACGGCGGGCTGAAAGCTATCGAGACAGAAATCGGCATCGCACGTGACGGCCCAGAGATTTCGGGCCGTGACGCTGTCCGACTCTGGCACGAGTACGAAGGCGGCAGTCAGGAAGCACTCGACACGCTCGTCGAGTACAACCGCGACGACACGCGAAACCTTCAGACGCTCATGGACGTGGTCGCAGACGGCCTCCACGCGGACCTGTTCGACGGCTGTGACGTGACAGGTGCGAAGTAGCGAGAGGTTCGAACTATCGTCGAGGACTGACGACGCTTCTTCCCGTTTTTCGTAACGACAGCGTACGGACGTACGCAGCGGTCGCTCACGAGATGGGCACGAAAGGATAACGGGTCGGCAGGTTCGGGGCGGATACGGACAGGCGTGACGTATCCGCGTCGTCCGAACGAGTGGGTGCCGGGGTGGGGACCGGACCGGTTGCCCAGGCGAGTCGACGTGGGCGGCGTCGAGGTCGCCGGGAGTAGGCGGCTGACCTGCCGACACTTCGACCGAAGAGTGACAGGTGAATAAAGCTGGTTCAAGCTGAAAAATCTATTTTCGTCTGACGCGTCGTTTTGACGATACGGCGAGAGGCCGGCGGTTCGGGCCCTCGAACACCGGAATCGAGATTTTCAGGAACCGCCCAGTCGGATTCGGGTGGTCTCACTCGGTCGACTCCACGTAGTCGACCGCTTCCTCCGCGGTCTCGACCGTCTCGATACCGGGGATGTCGTGCGTGTCCAGTCCGACGATGGGTCGCTTGTACACCTGGGCGAACCCGATCTCCGAGAGCGTGCCCGGGCCGCCGTCGATGGCGATGACTGCCTCGCCGTTCATCGCCACCAGCGCGTTTCGTGCGTGGCCCATCCCCGTCGCGATGGGGATGTCCACGTACGCGTTCGCGCCGTCGTAGTTCTCGCCCGGCAGAATCCCGACGGTCGTCCCGCCGCCGTTGTTCGCGCCCTCACAGACCGCTCGCATCACGCCAGTTAACCCCCCACAGATGACCGTGTGTCCGCGTTTACCGAGCAGGTAGCCGACCTCCTCCGCCAGTTCGTACGTTTCGTCCGACACCGAGCCACCACCGATGACGCTCACTCGCATACCCCAGTCGGCGACGCCCACGGTTACGACTGTTTCGGAACCGCGACAGAACGCAGTCCATCGCGGCCGAAGCGGTACCCGAAGACCGCTCAGGCCGCTCGAATCGCAGCCAGAATCTCTGCCTTGTCCTTCAGGCCGACGAGTCGCTGGACTGGCTCACCGTCGCGGAACACCAGCATGTTCGGGATGCCTTGCACGCCGAATCGCCCCGCGAGCCCCTGCTGCTGGTCGACGTCGACTTTCAGGACCGCAGCCTCGGACTCGGCCGCCACGTCGCCGATGTACTGCCCGAGCATCTGGCACGGACCGCACCAGTCTGCGTAGAAGTCGACGAGCACGACGTCGTGTTCCGAGAGCAGTTCGTCGAAGTGTGATTCGGTCTCGACCTGTACTGGATTGTCCGGCGTCCCAGCTTCGTCGTCGCCTCGCTCACCCGATAGCAGTTCCTCTCGTTTCGCTTCTCGAATCTCTGCGAGTTCGTCGTGTTCGGTCATTCGACTGGGAGTACGACGCCAGCACACAAAACGATTGTGGGGATATTGTGCAATACTGTTCTCGGTAGCTGTGGCGGGCCGTCGCTGCTGACAGTCAATAAACCGATTTCCGTGAAAACCCTAGTCTTAACACTGCCGACGTGCCAACCCCCACCTATGCCCAAGACCGAAGTCCAGCTGTCCGACGACGTGGACGCAGAGATCGACCGCTTGGTCGAGACCGGTGACTTCCTCAACCGCGAGGAAGCCGTCGAGGAACTCCTCTCGCGCGGTATCTCCGCCTACGGCGTCGACGACGAGCCGGAAGAACGCGGCGAAGAGCTGTTCACCCAGTCGATGACCGACCAGCAAGACCCGGCCGCGCGGCAGGACGCCCACGACGACAGCTTCGGATTCTGAGCTGGCGGGTTTATCCAGTCGGCACGTCTTTTTCGCGTATGGTGGTTCGGCCGTGAGTGACGCGTGTGTTCGCTGTGGCGACGATGCGACCGAGGAGTTCTGGCTGAAGGAGCAGTCGGTGGCGTATCTGCGGGAATCTGCGGACGTCGACGGTGGATGTTGGGTGCCTGTGTGTGCGGACTGTGAGTCTGCACTTCGTGACGTTGCGGACTTCGACGATGGGACTGTGGAGATTGCAGATGGGACGACGTACAGAGAGCGGTTTCAGGCGGTGTTGGACGAGATGGATGTGGGTCGCGTTCTTCAATGACTAGCGGCTGTCTCGTCTTCCGTCTGAAAGCCTGCTGCAGGCTCTTCGTGCTCACTTCGTTCAGGCAGGAAACGCTTGGAGCGGGATTCGAACCACGGTCGGACGTGCTCACTTCGTTGCGCACGACCTCCCTGCTTCGAATCCCACGTCAGGCTCTTCGTGCTCACTTCGTTCGCACAGAAGAGCCAGGAGTGGGATTCGAACCCACGAAGTCTCGATTACAAGTCGAGTGCATGAACCGCCCATGCTCTCCTGGCACGCTTTCGCAATTCAGTCTGGGTCCTTCGTATTAGTATCACTTTCGACTCCGACTCGTTTCTCCATGACGAGGCGGTGTTCGTCGTAGCCCTCGCGGCGGTAGAAGTCGATGGCCGCTTCGTTCTCGGCCATCACTTCGAGTTGGACCGACTCGACGCCGCGGTCGGCCAGTGCGTCCTCCGCAGCGGCGAGCAGTGCGGCACCGCGGCCAGCGCCGCGGTACTCGGGGAGGACGAAGAGGTTCTGGATGGTGCCGCGTGTCGCCGAGAGTTCGATGTCGCTGGTGGAGAGGTCGAACATGACGAAGCCGACGATTTGTTCGGGTGTGCGGTCGACGAGGACGGAGTCACCGACGATGTGCTGGGCGAAGTTCTGGCGAATCATGTCGTGATTCTCCACGTCGCGGATGTAGCTCCCGTGGGGGCGTTGCTCGCGGGCGAGGTCGACCCAGTAGTCGGCGAGCGTGTCGAGGTCGGCCAGCGAGGCCGGTTCAACCGCCATGAGCGGTTCGGAGGGCCTCGATGGCGGGGAGGTCGCCCCCAGTGAGCATCTGGAGGCAGGCACCGCCACCGGTCGAGAAGTGGTCGAAGTGGTCCGAGAGTCCGAACTTGCGGACCGCGGCGGCGGTGTCGCCCCCGCCGACGATGCTGTACGGGACATCGCCGGCGGCGGTGTACAGTTCGCGTGTGCCCTTCTCGAAGGTGGGGTCTTCGAACACGCCTGCGGGGCCGTTGAGGATGACGGTCCCGGCGTCTTCAAGGACCGAACGGTAGATACGCAGGGTTTCGTCGCCGATGTCCATGGCGGCCTCACCGGCGCGACTCGGCAGGGCGTTCAGCCCGATTTCGCGGCGTTCACCGTCACGTTCGACCGCCACGTCCTGCGGGAAGCGGATGCGGTCACCGTGTGCGTCGAGCAGGTCGCGTGCGCGGTCAATCTCATCCCAGAAGCCCTGGTCGATGATGAACTCCGTGCTGGCGTCGCCGAGTTCGACCCCGTCGGCGACGAGGAAGACGTTGCCGACGACGCCGCCAGTGAGAATCTGGTCGGCGAGGCCGGATTCGAGGACGCTCCACGCCACGTCGATGGAGTCGGGTACCTTCGCGCCGCCGAGGACGTACACGCGGGGCGTTTCGGTCGACTGGATGTCGCCGAGCACGTCGATTTCGCGCTCCATCACCCGCCCGGCGTAGCTGGGCAGGTGCTGCGGGAAGCCGACCAGCGACGGTTGCGAGCGGTGGGCAGCAGCGAAGGCGTCGTTCACGTAGGCGTCGAGGACAGGAACGAGACCTTTCACGAGGTGGGTCTCGCCTGCTTCGGCGGGGTCCCACGTCATGTACTCTTCACTGTAAAAACGGGTGTTTTCGAGGACGACGGCTTCGCCCGGGTCGAGTGCTTCGACGGCGTCACGGGCAGCAGAGGAGAAGGTCGCGTCGACGTAACTGACCGGGAAGTCGAGTAGTTCGTTCAACCGAGCGGCGTGGGGCTCGAGTGTCTCGAAGTCGTCGCCGCCGGGCCGGCCCTGATGGGCGAGTATAGCGACCCGACCGCCGCGTTCGAGGAGTTCGGAGAGCGTCTCCTGGTGGGCACGGAGTCGAGCGTCGTCTGCGAGTCCGTCGTCCGCGAGCGGACTGTTGATGTCGACCCGTACCCCCACTCGTCGCCCGTCGACCGCGAGGTCGTCGAGGGTCCCTACCGGCATATGGATATTGGTGCGTCGGGGCTGGTCATAGACCTTTCTCCTTGCTAACTTGGGGAGACACGCGCTGTACACAGACACGAGAGGCATTGTCTCACACGGCTTTGGTAGGCCTCGCCGAAAATCGAGTTGACATGTTTCGTGGTAACGCGGGGTGTCCGTAGACACCCGCCACACCGTTTCGCGCCCGGGATTTCGAGGCTGATGTTCGTGTGAATTGCCAGAGTAGATTACCGGCAAATATGTCGATATACCTACGCTCGCTTGCGATTTTTGATGGAAAGTTTAAAAGGGTCGTTCCTCATGATTGTGTGTAGGGATAGCGAATGGGTGTCAATACCACTGTAAACCGCAGCCGGCAGTTCGTCCTCTCGAACCCGGGAGTAGTACTGGTTGGCGCGATCGGGCTCTTGCTCGTCGTCGACTTCGTACGACAACTGGCGACGGGAGACCTCACGTTCTCCAAGGTCGTGACGAACGTCTACGACGGGCTTCTCAGAGGGCTCGTCATCGGTCTCGCCGGCATCGGTCTATCGATGACGTACAGTATTCTGAACTTCGCGAACTTCTCACACGGCGACTACCTGAGTACAGGTGCGTTCGCGGGGTGGGCGACGACGTACCTCATCGCTGGACTCGGAACCCAGTATACGCTCGGTGACCGAATCCTCGTCGGGTCCGGTCAGAGCGTGACCGGGGCACAACTCGACATCGGTATCGCCAGCACGCCGTTGTCGATCTTACTCGGCGTCATCGTCGCCGGAGGATTCACCGCAGGACTCGCACTCGCACTCGACAAGACGGTTTACGGTCGGATGCGGGAGGCAGACGGTATCAGTCTCCTCATCGCCAGTATCGGTGTCGCGTTCGCGCTCCGCTACTTGCTCGCGTTCGTCTTCGGTCCGGCGAGCCGTGGGACGACGAGTTTCGGTTCGAACCCGTCCATGTCGTTCTACTTCATCGACGGTACCATCGCAGTGAACGCACACGACGCGACGCTCGCCATCATCTCTATCGGACTGATGGGCGGCGTCCACTACTTGCTCCAGTACACGAAGCTGGGGAAGGCGATGCGTGCGATGTCCGAGAACGAAGACCTCGCTCGCGTCACCGGCATTCCGACTGAGCGCGTCATCAAGTCTACGTGGGTCATCGGCGGTGCCCTCACCGGAATCTCCGGCTACATGCTCGTCCTCTGGAGCGGGACCATCTCCTTCCAGGACGGCTGGCTCCTCCTACTCCTCATCTTCGCCGCGGTCATCCTCGGTGGTATCGGGTCTATCTACGGCGCGATCGTCGGTGGGCTCGTCATCGGTGTGACGGCCTCTATCGCCGTCTTCTGGATACCCTCGAGTTTCGCCCGCGTCGCAGCGTTCGTCGTCATGATCACCATCCTGCTCATCAAGCCGCAGGGCATCTTCAGTGGGAGGTCGACGTCATGAGCGCTCCAACCTCGACGTCCGACGACGGACAACCGGGAGACGGTGGCGACCCCAGCAATTCCCGTGAATCGGTTCTCGAAACGGTGTTCACCGAGGACTGGATCATGGTGCTCGCGCTCATGCTCAGTATGTACGCGGTGTACATCGTCGTCGGGCTCATCCTCGGCTATCCGCTGCGCGGCCAGCTCAACTCCATCGGGACGTTGACGACGTGGATCGCGCTGTTCGCGATGTTCTCGTTGGCGTTGAACCTGCAATGGGGATACACTGGATTGTTCAACATCGGTATCATCGGCTTCGCCGGTGTCGGTATCTACACGATGGCCATCGTCTCGAACGCCTACGCTGCCCCCGGCAGTACGCAGGCGGGTGGCTTCGGTATGCACTGGTTTATCGGCATCATCGCCGGTGTGATCGCCGCAGTCGTGTTCGGGTTCATCGTCGCTTTGCCCGCACTTCGACTGCGGGCGGACTACCTCGCAATCGTCACCATCGCGTTCTCAGAGATACTTCGGTTCGCGTTCCTCTCCGGTGACTTCGAAGTCATCACGCTCGGGAAGTACGGCATCCTCCCGTCGCAGAACATCGGTCTCGGTGGCGGTAGTGGTATCATCTACGACTTCCCGTCCCCGATGAACGCCCTCATCGGTACCCTCGGCTTGGAAGGGTTCTACGGCGGTATCGTGAACTGGCTCGGCGTCGACTTACCCCAACTCGTCGGTGCGCAACCCATCGACAACCCGAAGCCGGTCGTCGACCAGCTCGTCTACGCGTTCTTGTTGCTCGCCATCGTCTACGGCTTCTACTGGCTGCTGAAGCGGACGGGTGAGTCCCCGTTCGGCCGCGTCCTCAAGGCCATCCGTGAGGACGAAGACGTCGCACGGGCACTCGGCAAGGACACGGACCGCTTCAAGATTCAGGCGTTCATGATCGGCTGTGGTCTGATGGGTCTCGTCGGCATCCTGTGGCTCTGGTCGCAGGGGACGGTGACGCCGACGAACATCCGGCCGCGGATGACCTTCTTCGTCTGGATCGCACTCATCATCGGTGGGTCGGGGTCCAACACGGGGAGCATCCTCGGCGGTGCGGTGTTCGCCGGGACGCTCTTCCAGGGGCCGCTGTATCTGAAAAACGTCCTCAATCAGGTCCTGCCGATTCAGGATGCACCGGCTACGTTCGGTGCCGCGGGTCGAGTCGCCATCAACGGACTGGACCCCGTGCCGATGATTACCTACGTGTTCGCCAACATCCGCCAACTCCAGTTGGTCATCATGGGTGTCGTGCTGGTGCTCGTGATGATTTACCGGCCGGATGGGATGCTCGGACATCGGACCGAAACCGCGGCGAGTATCAGCCTCGACCGGCCGAAACTCCGCCGCAGTGGTTCGGACGACGGAGGTGAGACCGATGAGTGAGAGCAGTGACTCGGTCCCGGACGACGTCGGCCCCGAAACCTCGGGAGGCGACGGCCCGGAACTCTCGGAGACGCCGTTGCAGGTCAAGGGACTGCGGAAGTCCTTCGGCGGCATTCAAGCCGTCAGTGACGCTTCGTTCGAGGTCGAATCCGGGACCCTCACCGGTCTCATCGGCCCGAACGGGGCAGGGAAGTCGACTACGTTCAACCTCATCACCGGGATGCACAAGCCCGACAGCGGGCAGGTGTTGTTCAACGGGGAAGACATCACGGGGTACGAACCGCACGAAATCGCACTCAGTGGTCTCGTCCGCACGTTCCAGATCGCCCGTGAACTGGAGGAGATGACGGTGCTCGAAAACCTCATGCTGGCACCGCAGAACCAACGCGGCGAGTCGTTCACGCAGTCCGTCTTGCCGGGGACGCGAAACAACGTCCAGAAAGAAGAGTCGGAGATACTCGACCGCGTCTGGGAGACGCTCGACTTCTTCGACATCGACCACCTCGCGCATCAGCAAGCAGGTGGGCTCTCGGGCGGGCAACGGAAGTTGCTCGAACTCGCACGCGCGATGCTGACCGACCCGGACATGCTGTTGCTGGACGAGCCGTTCGCCGGCGTCAACCCGACGCTGGAAAAGCGCTTGCTGGAGCACATCCACGAACTCCGCGAGCAGGGCTACACGTTCCTCCTCGTGGAACACGACATGGACCTCATCATGAACAACTGTGAACACGTCATCGTGATGCATCAGGGCTCTATCCTTACGGAGGGGACGCCCCAAGATGTGAAGTCGAACGAGCAAGTCATCGACGCCTACCTCGGAGGTGACGTATGAGTTCGAGCACGTCGGAGCGAGAGTTCCTCGTTCCGGACGAGTCGATACTGGAGGTACGCGAGCTGGACGCCGGCTACGGCGACCTGCAAATCCTCCACGACATTCAGATGGACGTCGCGGACGGCGAGTACGTCACCATCGTCGGCCCGAACGGTGCAGGCAAGTCGACGGCCATGAAGTCCGTCTTCGGTCTCACGACGCACATGGGTGGGACCGTCACCTTCGACGGGGTCGACATCACGGGACAGAACCCGGAGGAGATCATCTACGAGGGCCTCGGTTTCGTCCCACAGAACGACAACGTCTTCCCGAACCTCACAGTGCGCGAGAACCTCGAGATGGGTGCCTACATCCTCGACGAAGTCCCGATGGACGCGATACGCGCCGTGTACGACCGGTTCCCCATCCTCGAAGAGCGCGAAACGCAGAAGGCGGGGACGATGTCCGGTGGGCAACAGCAGATGCTCGCCATGGGGCGCGCGCTGATGCTGGAGCCGAAACTGCTCATGCTCGACGAGCCGAGTGCGGGTCTCGCACCCGACCTCGTCGACGAGATGTTCGACCGCATCGACGACATCAACGACTCTGGCACGGCCATCCTGATGGTCGAACAGAACGCCAAGGAAGCGCTCCGGCGCTGTGACCGCGGCTACGTGCTCGTGCAGGGCGAGAACCGCTACATCGACACTGGCGACTCGCTGCTCAACGACGAGCAGGTTCGTCAGGACTTCCTCGGCGGATAAGGCCCTCGTCGTTTGGTGCAGCGGTCGGCGGTCGGTGTTCGGCGGTTTCTTTTTTGGAGACGGTTTCGAGAGAGCGACTGCAGTGCTGTTCTGTTGCGGTGAATCGCCCGCCCGGATATCTCGTTCGGCTGCGCTCTCGCCGTGTATCGCGCCAGTGTGTCACGCTTCTCGGACGTGAGTGCTCGCGTTCCCACTCACGTTACTTGTCAGCGTACTCGTCGCGATGGTCGTCGTCGGTAACGTCGGCCATGCCGGTCACGTCGGTGGAACTGGTCACGCCGGTCACGCGGTCGAACCGGTCACGTCGGTCACGTCAGTCGCATCGCTCAGGAACGCAGCGTCGCCCGAAAAAATCCGTCTGGTTGGGTCTCGTCGATTCGTCGCGGTTCAGGGCTGCGACTGTGCCTCCTCGATGACCGAGGTGTAGGAGGACTCGCCCTGGTTGTACGCGACCTGCTGCCAGACTTCGCCGTCGTGCTGGTCCTTGAAGACCTTCGAGAACTGGTTGGACAGCTGCTGCCCGTAGTCGTTGTTGACGTACAGCGTCGACGCCGTCCCGCCTTCGAGCCGTTCTGCGGCGACCTGCGCCATCACGCGGCCCTGCAGAAGGTCGGACGGTGCCGTCCGGAAGATGAAGTCGTTGTCTTCGAGGTTGGTGACGCTGAGTGCCGTACTGGACGGCGAACAGCCGACGACCTCGTTCGGGATGAGCACCTGCTTCGAGACAGGGACGTTCACACCGGAGGACGCCGACCCACACACTGCGGGGTAGCCAGCGTTGACGAGCGAGTTCGCCGCGTTGACACCGGCAGACGGGTTCGTCTGCGTGTCTTCGACTTGCTGGTCGACGGTGAGGTCGAGGTCCGAGTCGTTCACCTGAATCGCCGGAATCTTCGCCGCCTGAATCATCAGCTGACCGACCGACGCGAGCGCACCGGTCTCCGGGAGGAGAACACCGACTTTGATGTCCCGACCCATGCCACCGGACGCGCTGTCTGCGGAGGGACCCGACCCTTCCGGGCTGTCGCCCTCGAAGCTCTGCACTTCCTGGTCTGCCGTGTCCTGATTCTCGATGTTCCAGATGGAGTACGCCGCGGACGCCGGGTCACCGGCCTCGTTGAAGTTGGTCGCGCTGGACGCACCCTGATAGTTGATGTCCTCGCCCTTCGCGGCGGCTTCGACGCCCTCCACGAAGTTCTGCGGGCCGACTTCCATCCCTTCGGGGTTGGCGATGCGGCGCATCTGGTCCTTGATGGCCGCCCCGTCGTTCTGCCCGGCCGCTGCGTTGGCCAGGATGAGAATCGCGACGGAGTCGTAACACTGGGAGTTGAACACACCCGGTGCTTCGCCGTATTCGTCCTGGAACAACTGATTGAACGTCTCCTTGTTCGGACCGCCCGCTGCCGGAGCCGTTCCGGTCAGTTGCGTCATGTCGCTGCCGACTTGCTCCGGAAGCTTGTCGTCGCGGAGGCCGTCGGGGACCAGTATTTTCTGCTCGCCGGGGTCGGAGGAGTAGTAGTCGCGGAAGAGTTGGATACCGTCTTCGGGATAGCCGATAACGACCATCACGTCAGGCTTGCCACTTCCGGACCCACCACCGCCACCACCGATACAGCCTGCGAGTCCTGCGATACCTGCCGCACCTGCACCCTTCAGCACGTCCCGCCGTTGTACATTCCGTGCCATGGTAGCGGTGTACAAGTTTCTGTGATATAAATATACCTGCCCGTGTCGACGCAATTACCGAAAGACGGCGGTGCGTTGTCACCCGTAGACATGTCGTAGCGGAGTTGTAGTGTCCAGACATGTCGCTAGGCGGCTGGTCGTGTGCAATTCTGACGAAAGTGGGTCTGTCCTGCTCAGACCTGCCGACAGTCGGGGCAGACGAGTTGGCCGTTGGCCTCGTACAGCGACCCAGCGAGTGCGCCACAAAGCTCACAGACACCCTGTGTCCCGTACTCATCGCCGGTGCCACCATTGGCTATCGGACTCTCGTCCGGCGTCTCGTCCATGTCGGTCGAGTCGCGCAACGAGTCCGTCGTCGCGGCGAGTGACTGTGAGGCGCGCAGTGGTCCCGCCACGTCGATGACGTCGCGCTCGGTGAGGACGCCGACGACTTCGTCGCCGTCGGTCACGAGCAGATTGCGTATTTCCTGTCGAGACATCACGTCGGCCGCCTCCGAGAGCGAGCGGTCCGCGTCGATGGAGACGACCGGACGCGACATCAGATCAGAGACAGTCGTAGTCGCCGGGTCAGACCCGTCCGCGACCATCTCGAGCACGTCCCGTTCGGTCATGATGCCGACGGGGTCCTCGCCGCGGAGGACGAGTACGCTCCCGGCGTCTTCGTCACGCATGAGCTGTACCGTACTGAGGACGGAATCAGACTCGCTGACGCCCACGTACTCTCGCGTGGTTATGTCGCGTATCGACACATCGCGTTCCATGTGTGCCTAGTTAGCATTACACGTATAAAATCTACCCCCGGGAGGTTTACTATCGTGGCGAGCGAACGTACGGGGTTACTCGAACCGTACAGTCACTCGAACGCGATGGGCTTCTCGTGCGCGCGGCACTCTTCGAGCGCGTGTTTCGCGGCGAAGCCCGCATCGTGAGCGTGTGCGCCGTGACCGACGCCGACCTGCAGGTCGATTCCGGTCTCGTCCTCGACGTGGTCGAGTGCATCGCGGTACTCTGCTTCGCCGAGGTCCGGACAGATGGCGATGATGTTGTCGCCGCCGACGAAGAACGAGAGCGAGTCGTGTGCGGTGCGCATGTAGCGCATCAGCGAGGCGTACGCCTGCTCGATTTCGATGAACGTGTCGTACGCGCTGAGTTCGTCGGTGAACTTGCCGGTGGCGTCGATGACGTCGAAGTGGGCGATTTGCACGTCGTCTTCTTTTCGGAACTCGTCGTCGATGGTCCGTCCCTTGAGAATCTCGCGTCGAGACTTGTCCTGCGCGCTGCCGGCGTCTTGGAGCAGTTCCGTGGCGTCCGAGAGCGCGTGCGCGGGCGTCGTGCCCGTGGCGACGGCGAAGCTGACCGTCACCGGGTAGCGGTTGCCCACGGACTCCTGGATGAGTGCGTGGTCGTCCATATCGAGGCCGTTGGTCACCGCGACCATGTTGTCGAAGCGGGTGAAGAAGACGTAGCCGTCGCGGTTCCCCACGAGCTGGGAGAGGTCGGCGTACAGGCGCGACTGGAGCGTCTGAAGGTCCACCTCGCGGCGTGGTTCGGGCGTGACCGTCCACGGGCCGTAATTGTCTATCTGGATGAGGGTAACCTGCGTGTTCGTCACTGTTGGACGTGCCTTACGGACGAACGCGTATAAGTGAATCTGAACCGGTCGACCTCGTTCGACCCGTTCCTTCTGTGTGCGCGGTTACGCGTGCTTGATGTTCGACTCGCCGGCTTTGGGGTGGAACTCCCAGAAGCCGCCCGAGCGCATCGCCTTGCCGACCGCCTTGTGGAAGTGGACCATGTCCTCGAACTCGTCTTCGGTGACGTGTTCGAAGATGTCGGCGACGCTCACGACTCGCTTCGAGTTGAGGCGGATGGGTTCGTCGCTGTGTGCCTCGACGAAGTCCGTCTTCGCGAGCGGGAAGTCTTCGTCCTCGTCCAGTTTCTTCGCGAGGATGGCCATACCGTACTTGCGCATCCCCTCGCTCCCTTCTTCGCCGTCGGGGTCGTGGGGCCAGTCGCTAGTCATACCACCTGCTGTGGACGGAACCCGCAAAAGGATTGCTGATGCGGTCGGTCCTTCGGTGGCGCGAGTCGCAGCCGATGCGCTGTCGGGTTTTTTCCGCCTCGGGTCGGTATCGAGTCGTAGATGCAGCGTCGCTCGCGTAGGGTCCAGACCGCGCTCCTCGTCGTCGTCGCGGCCGGTTGCTTCCTCCTCGGGGTTCGTCTGCTCGGCAGCGCGTCGACCACACTCGCCCCGACCCTCGGACCGCTGCTGAGGCGGGCGATTCGGGGCCCTGCCTCCGCCCTCGGCGTCGGGTGGGTCCTCACGTACGGTGCATTGAACGGGTCGGTCGTCGCCGCGGTCGCGGTGACCCTCAACGACAGCGGCCTACTCCCGTCGTCGGAGCTGTTCGCGGCAATCGTCGGCAGTCGATTCGGCGCGTCGGCCGTGGTCATTCTCCTGGGTCTGGCCGAGTACGTACAGGAGCGGTCGTTCTCGCTTCGAGATGCGACGTCCCTCGGCGTCCTTTCCGCCGTCGTCACGTTCGCGGTGTATGGCCCGGTCGCACTCGTCGGCTTGGCCGGATTCGCCACCGGCGACCCGACTGCGCCGATTTCGCGGGGAGTTCCGCAGTTCGTCGCGATGGAACGAGACCCGAGTGCGACACTCGTCGCCGAAATAGTCGACGCTGTCGGCCCAGTCGTCGGCTTCGCCCTCGCCATCGGTCTCGTTCTGGGAAGCTTCAGGCTGTTCGACCGGATTCTCGCGGCAGCGGACACCGACCGATTTCGAGACCGTGTCGGCCCGCTTCTCGGCAGACCGGCCCTCTCGGCGCTGGTCGGATTCGGCGTGACGTTCGTCACGACGAGTGTCGCCTTCTCGGTCGGGGTGTTGGTCCCACTGTACAATCGTGGCTTCTTCGAACGGGACGAACTCGTCCCGTACTTGCTCGGGGCGAGTGTCGGGACGCTCGGCGACACGCTACTCGTCGCCGTCGTCCTCGGTTCGCCCGTCGGCATCGCGACGGTGGTTCTCGCGATGCTCGCTTCGGGGCTAGTGTCGATAGCTGCACTCGCGACTGGTGGTCGGTTCACGCGGTCTGTCTGTCGTCTGGAGACGGCGATTCGGGTGGAAAAACGAAACTACGTCGCGTTCGTCCTGTTCTTGCTCGCAGCACCGACTGTGCTCGTCCTGTTCGGCTGAGGTGCGCTCGCGCTCAGTCGTCCCCGCTCGCTGCTGCCGTCTCGTCGTGCTCGCCACCACCGAGCAGTTCGTCGCGGTGTTCGTCGAGGAGCGGCGCGCGTCCCTGCGGACCGGTCGGCGAGTCGGAGAATTTGATCGGACAGCCAGCGACGGTCACGTCGCGGCCGGCACCGGGCTGTTCCACGTCCGCCAACATCTCTCGCGCGTGGACGTGCGGGTCGTCGAAGATGTCCGCGGTGTCTTGCACTGGCGCGACGGGAACGCGTCCTTCGAGCGCGTCGACGATGTCGTCCTCTGCGTGCTGGCGCGTCCAGTCCGCGATTTCGCCCCGCAGACTGTCGCGCTCTCGCAGGCGCGAGGCGGCGTCGGGGTACTCTGCGACGAGGTCCGGGCGGTCCATGGCTTCACAGAGCGCGCGCCAGTGGCCGTCCGAGAACGAGGCGACGACGACGTGGCCATCTGCGGCCTCGAAGGCGTTGTAGGGGAACAGCGTCGGGTGGGAGTTGCCCTGTCGCGTCAGCACCTCGTCGGTGTAGGAGTAGTAGTAGATTGTGCGCTCGCACATGGAGACCATCGCGTCGTACATCGCGGTGTCGACATACTGGCCCTCGCCCGTGCGCTCGCGGTGGTGAATCGCGGCGAGGATGCCGACGGCGTTGAGGACCGCGGTGAAGAGGTCGCCGATGCCCGGACCGACCTTCGTCGGCGGACCGTCCGCTTGCCCGGTAATCTCCATCACGCCGCCGAGCGCCTGCGCGATGAGGTCGAAACTCGGCTGGCCCTGTCGCTCGGTCTCGCCCGTGCGCGGGTCGCCGAAGCCACGGATGGACGAGTAGACGAGTTCCGGGTTCCGTTCTTTCAGGGTCTCGTAGCCGCAGTCGAACTTCTCCATCGTCCCGGCGCGGTAGTTCTCGACTACCACGTCGGCCTCCTCGACCAGCGAGAGGAAGTCCTCTCTGTCTCGGGAATCACCGAGGTCGAGTTCGAGCGAACGCTTACCCCGGTTGACGGACTGGAAGTACCCGCCGTAGGGCTGGGCTTCCGGGTCTGACCCGTCGGAGTCCGTATCCGCAACTTCGTCGTCGACGAACGGCGGATTCGGGCGTATAAGGTCACCGCCCGGTCGTTCTATCTTGATAACGTCAGCGCCCATGTCCGCTAGCAGCATAGTGCAGTACGGCCCGGCGAGAAC
Source organism: Haloarchaeobius caseinilyticus (assembly GCF_051207395.1). Classification (NCBI taxonomy): domain Archaea; kingdom Methanobacteriati; phylum Methanobacteriota; class Halobacteria; order Halobacteriales; family Halorubellaceae; genus Haloarchaeobius; species Haloarchaeobius caseinilyticus. The sequence continues at coordinate 179,178 of NZ_JBPJZC010000001.1, forward strand.
CTGTGTCAGGTCGATGATACGCAAGTCAGAGAGCGCACTCATGGGGGAATCGACCGACTGCGCCGAGTAAAACCTTCCGGATAGATAATGAGAGTTCTTTAGTTCGTCCCAAACTACCTTCGAGAATATAAGGAGTAATATCATGAACAATCGTTATCTTTAAGGATTGTTCACGGCTCGTAACAGATACGACATGCCCCCGACAGTCATCCTCGGTGTCATCGGCTCCGACGCGCACGTTGTCGGAATCACCATCCTCGAACAGGCCTTTTCCGCGGCCGGGTTCGAGGTCGAGAACCTCGGCGTCCAGACCTCGCAGGAGGAGTTCGCCGCGGCAGCCACTGAACACGACGCCGACGCTGTACTCGTCTCCTCCCTCTACGGCCACGCCGAGCAGGACTGCCAGGGATTCCACGAGCTGCTCGCCCGCGAAGGTGTCGACGCTGTCACCTTCATCGGCGGCAACCTCGCCGTCGGCCAGGACGACTTTGAGCAGACCAGAGAGACGTTCCGCGCGCTCGGCTTCGACCGGGTCTTCGACTCGGAGACGACGCCGGAAGAGGCCATCCGCGCCCTCGAACGAGACCTGAACGTCTCCCCCCGCGAAACCGAAACAGATCGAATCAGAGCCTGATGTTACAGGACGAACGCCTTTCCACCGACGAGTTGCAACGCATCGACGAACGGGTTCGCGACGACTGGCCGACCGCACAGGCCATCGACTTCGACGAAGCCATCGCGTACCACGAGACCCTCCCCGAGCACAAACGGTTCGCGCACGTGCTGGAGTCGGCCGACCAGCCACTGCTCCAGCCACGCGCGGGTGTGCCCCTGCTCGACGACCAGGTCGACATCCTGCGTCACCTGTTGCACGAGGGCGGGGCCGACCTGCTGCCGACGACCATCGACTCGTACACGCGCGACAACGAGTACGGCAAGGCACAGGAGGGCCTCGACAAAGCACGCGAGACCGGCGAGGACACCCTGAACGGCTTCCCGGCGGTCAACTACGGTGTCGACGGCTGCCGCGAACTCATCGAGCGCGTCGACGCGCCCATCGAGGTCCGACACGGGACACCCGACGCCCGACTGCTCGCGGCGGTCACCTACGCGGGTGGCTTCCAGAGCTTCGAGGGCGGCCCGATCTCGTACAACATCCCGTACTGCAAGGACCGCGACCTCGCCCAGACCATCGAACACTGGCAGTACGTCGACCGCCTCGCCGGCGCGTACACGGAACGTGGCGTCACCATCAACCGCGAACCGTTCGGCCCGCTCACCGGGACGCTCGTCCCGCCGAGCATCGCCATCGCCATCGGGCTGGTCGAGGGGAAGCTAGCCGCCACGCAGGGCGTCCGCAGTCTGACCCTCGGCTACGGGCAGGTCGGCAACGTCGTCCAAGACGTGGCCGCACTGCGCGCCCTGCGAAAACTGGGCAACGACTACCTGCCCGACGAGGTGACGGTCACGACCGTCTTCCACGAGTGGATGGGCGGCTTTCCGCCGGACGAGGCTCGGGCGAACGGCGTCATCGGCCTCGGTGGCACCACGGCGGCCATCGCCCGCCCGGACAAGGTCATCACGAAGTCGCCACAGGAGTTCCAGGGCGTCCCCACGAAGGAGGCGAACGGGGCCGGTCTACGGACCACCCGCCAACTCATCGACATGGTCGTCGAGCAAGACCTGATACTCGACGGCGTCGACGAGGAACAGGACCTCATCGAGCGCGAGACCCGCCAACTGCTCGACGCCATCGAGTCCCACGGCGACGGCGACGTTGCACGGGGAACGGTCGCCGCGTTCGACTCCGGCGCGCTGGACGTGCCCTTCGCGCCGAGCAACGCTGCCCGCGGCGACGTGCTCCCGGCTCGTGACGACGACGGTCGCGTCCGCATCTTCGAGTGGGGCGACCTCGCCATCGACGACGACATCAAGGAGATGCACGCGGCCCGACTGGACTGTCGCGCCGAGACGGAAGGCCGCAGCCAGTCGTTCCGGATGGTCGCCGACGACGTCGACGCCATCAGCGACGGGAAACTCATCGGGCGACCGACGTCCGAGGACCGGAGTACCGACGGAGGTGAGACCCGTGCAGATTGAGCGGATTCGCGCGATTCCGACGGTTTCGGGGTTCTTCTTCGACGACCAGCGCGCCATCAAGCAGGGTGCAGAGCAGGACGGCTTCGCCTACACGGGCGAGCCCGTGACACCGGGCTTCGAGCGAATCCGCGAGGCCGGCGAAGCCCTCTCGGTCGAAATCGAGCTTTCGGACGGGACAGTCGCCACCGGCGACTGCTGTGCGGTCCAGTACTCCGGAGCAGGTGGGCGTGACCCACTGTTCCGAGCGGAGACCTATCGATCGGTCGTCGAAGGCCCGGTCGCCAGTAAGCTGCGGGGACGTGACCCAGCCGACTTCGCCACGAACACGGACATCGTCGAGGCGATGCCACCGGCCGAGTCCGACGGCGACCACCTGCACACCGCGGTCCGATACGGTGTCTCGCAGGCGCTGCTCGACGCGGCCGCCCGCGAACGCGGAGAGACGATGACTGAAGTGCTGGCCGACGCGCTCGGCACGACACCCGCCACGGACCCGATTCCCGTCTTCGGACAGTCCGGCGACGAGCGCCGGACGAACGCGGAGAAGATGATGGTCAAGGGCGTGCCCGTGCTGCCCCACGGCCTGTTCAACTCCGTGGCGAAGGTCGGAGAATCCGGCGAGAAGCTGCGCGAGTACATCGAGTGGTTGGCGACTCGCGCCCCGGAACTCGGTCCCGCAGGCTACGAGCCGACCATCCACGTCGACGTGTACGGGATTCTCGGCGAGGTGTTCGAAGCGCCGTACGACCGCGCCGAGATTACAGAGTACTTCGCGTCGCTCGAAGCCGCCGCCGGTCCCTTCCACCTGCAAGTGGAGGGCCCGATGGACGAAGGCGGTCGCGAGGAGCAGATTCACGCGATGGCCGAACTACGAGACGGATTGCGCGATGCCGGCGTCTCGGTCGACATCGTCGCCGACGAGTGGTGCAACACCTTCGAGGACGTTCGTGCGTTCGTCGACGACGGCGCGGCCGACCTCGTGCAGGTCAAGACGCCCGATTTGGGCGGCGTCCAACGCTCCGGCGAGGCAGTCCGCTACTGCGAGGGGACCGACACCCGCGCGTACCTCGGCGGCACCTGCAACGAGACAGTCACGTCCGCGCGAGCGTGTGCGCACGTCGCGCTGGCGACCGACGCGGCCCAGACACTCGCCAAGCCCGGCATGGGCTTCGACGAGGGCTTCATGATCGTGACGAACGAGATGCGCCGGACACTGGCCCGGATGGAGACGGCTCACGAGGTACCGGCAGACGACTGACGGGTGCCAATTGACGAGGCGTAGATATTTCGACGACCCAGCCGACGACGACAGTAGAAGCGATACCAGCAGCCACCGACAGCCGCAGATACAGAGACACGACACCCACAGCAGACACCATGGAATACACGGACACAGACACGTTCAGTACCGTCTTGGACACCATCGAGACACGCGAGAAGGGCAACTGCTTCGAGGACTTCGCCGAGGGCGAGACTATCGAACACGCGCCCGGACTCACCCTCTCGAACTACGCCAACGAACTCTGGGCCAGCCAGACACTGAACCACGACCCGACGTACTGGCGGACCGACGCGGCCCAAGCAGTCGGCTTCGACGAACCGCCGGTCCACCCGGACTACCTCGTCGCGGCCGTGATGGGGCCCACAGTGGAAGACCTCTCGGAGAAGGGCGGCTACTTTCTCGGCCGGACGAACCTCAGGTATCACGACCACGCGGTCTATCCCGGCACCGAGTTGCGGGTCGAGTCGACTGTGCTGAGCAAGAAATCGTCCTCGTCGCGCCCCGAGTACGGCATCGTCACCTGGGCGACCGAGGGCGTCGACGCCGAGACCGGCGAGAAACTGCTCTCGTACGAGCGCACGAACATGATTCCGCGACGGGAGCCGCTGGCGACCGACGGCGGACAGTCGGCAACGACCGAGACCGATGGCGGAGAGGCTGACGACGAGGAGGGACTCCCCGACGAGTTCATCACGCCCGATGGCACTCATTTCGAGGACTTCCAGGCTGCCCTCGCCGACGCCGCAGACCGCGACGCCGCCGTCGCTTACCGACACGAGCGCGGCCGGACGATGGACGACGTGATGGTCGCCACGCTCCCGCTGATGACGCTCAACACGGCCAAACAGCACCACAACGTCCACGTGATGGGCGACTCGCCCTCGGGCGACATCGTGGCCTACGGCGACGTGACGCGGTCGGTCGCACTCGGTCACGCACGCTCAGACGAGGCGACCTACCGCGAACTCGGCTGTGACGACGAGCGGTTCCACACGTTCGTCACGCCGGGCGACACGATTTACGGCTTCACGCGCGTCCTCGACGCCGAGGAAACGCGCGACGAGGCAGGCACTGTCACCTTCGAACACATCGCGTTCAACCAGCACGACGACCCCGTCTACTCGGGCACGCGTCGCGCGCTCGTCCAGACCCGGACGAACTGACTGCAGATTCAATATTTCACGATACACATGACCGGACTCGCACGCACGTTCCAGACCGCACCGGCCGCCGTCCCCCGCGACAACACGGCGAAGTACCTCGACTCGGCCCTCGGCGCAGAGGGGTTCGAGTGCCCCGATTGGCTCGTCCCCGACTTAGAAGACGGCACAGCCCCCGACATGAAGGCCGAGGGGCTGGAGAACGTCATCGACCGCCTGCCCGAGGTCGCCGACGACTTCCCGGGCGAAATCTGGCCGCGCGTCCAGTGGGCCTACGACGACGAGGAGAAACGCGAGCAGGGCACCGAGGAGATTCGCCGCCTCGTCGACGAAGTCGGCGAGTACATCGACGGTGTGGTCGTCCCGAAGGTCGGCCGCCTCGCGGACGTGAAAGACGCCGCGGGCGTCGTCGCCGAGGCAGAGCGCGAGTTCGGCTTCGACAACGACTCCATCCAACTTTCGGTCATCATCGAGACGGCACAGGCGAAGTCCGACCTGCGCGAGATTTCGCTGTTCAGCCAGACCTCGCGGCTGTCCGGCCTCGTTTTCGGCCCGGTCGACTACACCGCCGAACTCGGTGGGCGCGACATCGGTTCCGGGCGGCCGCACTGGCCGACGCTGCTCGAAGACATGTCGAACGAAGCCAGCGCGAACGGTCTGACCGCCATCGGCGGCCCGTTCGACCACCTGTTCAAAGAACGCGCAGGCATCACGTTTTACAACGCCGACGGCTACGCCGACCACGCAGAGCGCGAAGCCCAACTCGGCTTCGACGGTTCGTGGTCACTGTATCCGAAACAGACCGCGCAGGCGAACCGCATTCACATGCCGACGCCCGAAGAACTCGCGCGAGACGTGCACAAAATCGAGGCGTTTCAGGAGGCCAAGGCGGGCGGCACCGGCGCGGTCACCGTCGACGGCCAGATGGTCGACGAGGCGACGTTCAAGAACTTCGTGAACACGGTCGTCACGGTTCGTGACATCGATGCTGCGCACCCGACGCAGACGGCCGAAATGTACGACGACGACCTGTTAGAGCGCGCCCTCTCGGTCGATACGACCTGGAATTAGTCTCTCAGCGACTTCTTCAGTAGCTCGACGTTTCGCTCGTTCGCTTTGAATATCGCGTCGAAGGCATCGCCGAAGAGTGGAATCGACCCGAAACCTGCGTCGAGCGCGACGTTCAGGAGCATTCGGGCGATGGTCACTTTCGAAACCCCCGCGAGCCACGCTTCGGCGACGACGTACATCGAGAGCGCGAAGCTTGTCACGTCACCAGCACCCGGCAGGAGACCGAGGAGTGGGTCGAGGCCAAACTTGAAGTTCGTCCCGGGAACGCTGATAGATTCGTCGAGGAGCCAGGCGACACGCTCGGTTCGCTTCACCGCTGGATGAATCCCGTCAGTCATGTGTACTCGTTCGTCGGGAAAGGAGATAGACTTCGTCCCTGCACCAGCAACCGTCTCTTCGCGAAACCGGTACCCTCACGCTCGCCTGACGCCGCTGAACTCGAAGCGGGCCCCGCCTGCCTCGCTCTCGGTCACCCGATTGGTCCAGCCGTGCGCCTCGGCGATTCGCTCGACGATTGCCAGTCCGAACCCGGTTCCCTCCGACGACGTCGTGTAGCCGGACTCGAAGACTCGGTCGCGCTCCTCTGGCGGGATGCCTGGACCGTCGTCTTCGACGTAGAACCCGCTCGGTTGGTGCTGGAGACCGTCAGTGGTGGCGTCGCCAGCGAGGCTGCCCACACGGACCGTGAGCGTGGCTGTTTCTTCGTCCGGGGGCCCATGTTCGACAGCGCCCTCAGCTTGCTGTGGGCTTGTCGAACTGTGGTCGACAGCGTCTCCGACATCGTCGGAGACTCGTGGAGCACCGTGCTCCACGGCGTTTCGAAAGAGGTTCTCGAACAACTGAGTCGTCCGGGATGGGTCGGCCTCGAACCGGAAGTCGTCGACCACGTCCAGCACCGCGTTCCCGGTGTCGAGGCTCGACCACGCCTCCGAGGCGACCGTCGAGAGCGACACCGGTACCGTCTGGTCGATGGCGTCCCCGCGTCGCGCCAGCGTGAGGATGTCTTCGATGAGTGACTCCATCTTCTCGTGCGCGGCTTCGATGGCGGCGAGGTGTTCGCTGTCGTGTTCCTCGCGGGCGAGTTCGGTCCGTAACGACGCCACAGTGAGCGGATTTCGGAGGTCGTGGCTCACGACGCTCGCGAACTGTTCGAGCTGTTCGTTCTGTCGGCGGAGTTCCTGCTGCCGTTCGAGTTCGGTGAGTGCAGTCGTCACGCTTCGTCCAAGGAGCGTCACCAGCGACACCTCTTCGTCGGTGAACTGCACCGTCTCTGTCGTCCCACAGGCGAGGACACCGTAGCTGTTCAGCGGGACGAGCACCATCGAGCGTACCGGGATATCCACGGTGAGGTCGTCGGGATTCACGGAATCGACTGCAGTCGGTGTTCCCTCCTCGAACACTTGCCACAGCCAGCCGCCCCGTGGCTGGACGGGATACGGGACGCCTACGTCGAGTAGCAACTCCCGGGCTTGGTCGGTGCCCGCCACCAGTTCGAGGCCGGACTTTTCCGCGGTGACGTACCATATCGTCGACAGCGGATAGCCCAGTAGTTGACTCGCTTCTTCGACGGCGGTCTCTGCTATCTCGGCTTTCGTCTCGGCGTCCATGAGTCGCATCGTCGCGCCGTGGAGTTCCTGTAACTGCAACTCTCGACGCTTCCGTTCCGTAATGTCCTGCGCCGAGCCGACGATTTGCTGGACTTCGCCGTCGACGATGACGGGTGCGAGTTTCGTTTGCCACGTCCGTGTCCCGTCCGAGAACGTCAGTTCTTCTTCGTAACAAATCGGCTCGCCCTGGTCGAGACACTGCTGATACCGTGCTTCGAGTTCCGCACCGGTCTCCGCACCGAACGCTTCTCGCGGCGTCTTCCCCTGCACAGCAGCCGTCGGGACGCCCGTCAGGCGCTCGTCGGCAGGGTTGAACCGAGAGTAGCGAAACTCCCCATCCTCGACCTCGACGAGGAACAGGGCGTCCTGTGCGTTCTGGAAGACGGTCTCGAACTCCTCTTTCAGTTGCCGGACTGCCTGCTCCTGTCGCTTTCGTTCGGTAATCTCCCGACTCAACCCGACGATGCCCATAACCTCCCCACCCTCACCGTAGTACGGGAACTTGTTGTCGAGGAACACCAGTTCGTTCCCGTCGATTTGCCGGACCGATTCGACCGACTCGGCCGTCTCGGTCGCCATGATTCGCTGGTCCATCTGTCGGATGTCTCGCGCGCTCTCTGCGTCGAACAGGTCTTCGTCGATGCAGCCGACGACCTCCTCCGGCGTCATGTCGAAGAACGCCGCTCCCGCCCGGTTGATGAGCTGATACCGACCCTCGGTGTCTTTGATGTAGATCGCCTGTGACGCGTTCTCGATGATGGCGTTCAGCTGGCGCTCCTGTCGCACGTGGTCCGTGATATCGCGGGAACTCACGACGAGGCCGCCGTTCGAAGCCTCCGGCAACACGCCGCGGTCCGTCGACTCCAGCCAGCGCCACTCACCGTCTGCGTTCGCGATGCGGAATTTGACTGTTTCAGTCCCCTCCGGGTCGGCCAGCGCTTCGGACAGGGCGTCCTCGACGACGGCTATATCGGCATCGTGGAGAAACTCGAAGACGCTCCGACCGATGACAGTTTCCGGCTCGTACCCCAGAATTCGCTCGACGGAGGGACTTACGTACTGCATCGTCCCGTCCGGTTCGTGGACGGAGACGATGTCAGTCGAGTATCGGAGGATGACCTCGTGGCCTTCGATACCATTCATTAGCTGATAATACAGCGAGAACGGACATAAACGAGGTGCTGGGAGAGTCAATCACCCCGGCCGTTCAAAAATGGTAATAATTTCGTCAAAATCTGTGCCACACTTTTCCAACTCTCTCCTATAGGTGCTCAAAGGGTGGCTTGGTGCGACTTCCCGAACATATGTAAAGTGTCGGAAATTATTTTAATCAACCATCTGCTCTAGCGGTTCTCACCTTCGTTCGCTCCATCCCCTGATTCGAATCCCAGTATGTACGCATTGCTCCTCGCGTGAACGCTCGGAGCAAATGCGGTGGGACTGGGATTCGAACCCAGGAGGCCGAAGGCCACCTGCTTTCAAGGCAGGCGCAATAGTCCGCTCTGCCATCCCACCTCGTGCGGTTGTAGCCGGGGGACCCTATAAGGCCTGTCGGTCTACTGTCGTACCAGTCGCGGTTCGCCGTCGTCGCTGACCACGGTCAGGCCGAGGTCGTCGACGAATTCGGTGGTGTGCGGCGGCACGATGCGCCCCGCACGCTGGCGGGCGCGAAGTAGCGAGACGACCGAACAGAGGTCACGGCCGGTCTCGACCGTCTGGTACGTCGGGAGGTAGTCCACGTCCAACCCGGCGTCGAGCGACCGGTCGGTCAGCGTCTCGACGGTCGGCGCGGCGAGTGCCCCGTCGAAGTCGACTGGCTCTTTGAACGCCGAACACCAGACGCGGCCGTCGGTCGACGGGCCGAAGACGGTGTCGTACCGGCGCAGTTTCATCGAGGCGTTGTCGAGGTCCTTGCGACCGACGAGGGGCGCGGTGCCGTCCATCACGAGCACCGACGCGTGTTCTTCCGTGTCGAGTAGGTGCGAGACTGTGTTGCCGAGTCGGGCGTCTGGCGTCGACCCGACCTGCACCTCGAAGCGCGCCTCGTCGGGGTCGTCGAGTGCGTCCTCGGCGACGGCGCGAACCGCGTCTTCGGCGGCCTCGTCGGTCACGAATTCGTCTGGTAAGAGGTCGTCGGAGCGGTAGTTGACGAGCAACTCGCCGCCGCAGGTCTCGGCCGCGCGCATGGCGTCGGCGAGCATCGCGCGGTAGCAGTCTGCGGCCTCGGCGGCCGACAGCGGTGTCTCCTCGGCGAGTCTCGGCAGACAGAGTCCCTCGCGCGGCGGGTCGGCGAGGAGGACCATCAGCGTCATGCGTGAGTGTGGCCGGGCGAACTCCTTCAAGTCGCCGCTTTTAGAAGCGGTATCTGTTTCAGTTCGGTGAGTTGTCGCTTCGAATCGTGTCGGCGTCGGTGTGGCAGCTAGTTTAGTCGAGCAGTTCACGACTGCCGACGGGACATGACCGCAACCACACCCTCCCCATCCGATTCCTCACTCACTTCGTTCGTTCGTCATCCCTCGTGAGAGCAAGCTCTCACTTGCAGTCGTTCGCACACTCACGACAACCTCGCGCGGCTACATCTCGTGGTCTCACTATCGTTCGACACACTCGCCAGCGTGAGAGCAAGCTCTCACTGGCCTTCAGAATCGCAGCGCGATTCTGAGACAGCGCGCGCCAGAGTGTCTGCGTCGACATCGATGCCGACCGGTTCCCACCTAACCGGCGGGATTGAAGACCCCGCACGCCCATCAGTTTGCCATGAACTGGTTCAAAGTTCTCGGCGGGCTGGTCCCGCTGGGTATCCTGCTCGCGAGTGTCGCCGCGCTGGCGACGATGGGGACGGGGCTGTCGAATCTGACCGACGCGGTGGCACTACCGGCCGTCGCGGCAGGGCTGGTGCTGGTCGTCGTCGTGATGGGTGCAGTCTGCGCCGTCGGCGCGCGCTCGAAAGAGTGGCGCTCGAACACGTACTGGTAGAACGTAGCTGACTCAGCGACTGCGCCGTCCTTTCGTCTGCCGGTAGTCCCTCGCCATGAGCGACGCGAACTGCTCGACGAACGTCTGGGTGTCCTCGTCGGTCTGGTTCTCGGGGGCAATCATCGGCACGAGTTCGAAGCCGCGGCCGCGGATTGTCTCGCCGTGGTGTTCCTGAACGTCGAGTTCACTGGCTGGTTTCGTCGTGTACTCTTCGCCGAGTTCGGCCAGGGCGCGCTCGCCGACCGGAATCAGGATTTCGGGGTTGATCATCCGTACCTCCGCGTTCAGGTAGGGTTCACAGGTCGCCACCTCCTCGTCGGTCGCGTCGCGGTCGGGGTGGCGACAGCGCGTCAGGACGGTACAGAACGAGTTCGCGAGTTCGGGCTGGTCGGCGGGACTCTGGCTCGCACAGAGCATGAGCCGTTCGAGGATGCGCCGAAACGTCGGGTCAGTCGCCAGCGGGACGCCCGCGGCCTCGTCGCTGGCCGAGAGCGATTCGCCGACGAAGAGGAAGTCCGCGCCCACGTCGCCGTAGCCGTGGACGACGCGCTCGCGGGCCGTACACAGGTCGCAGTTCGTACAGTCCTCGTCCATCCCGTACGGGTTCGAGAGGCCGTCCTGATTCGCGTCCACGACGGGAGCGAGGGACGCGCCGAGGGTAAGCGCTTCGGAGCGATTTCCCAGTCGAGAACACTTATGAACGGACGAACGCAACTCCCAAGTTGACATGTTTACCAGTGGACTCCGCGTCGAGGTGGGTGGCTGATGGGCGTCGACCGTGGCCTCGTCCTCCGGATGCTGGGGACGCTCCTCGTCGTCGCGGCCCTCCCGGTCGTGTTCCTCTACGCCGTCGGGACGGTCCCGTTCGCCGCACTCTCACTACTAGGCCGGTATCAAGGGGCGGTCGTCCCGTCCATCAGCCCGCTCGTGGTGGTGGGCGTCACTGCCGTACTCCTCGTCGGCCAGTACCTCCTCGGCCCGAAGCTCACGCTCCGGTTGCGTCACGCGACCCCGGCGAGCGCCGACGACTACCCGCGCCTGCACGCCGCGGTCGACCGGACGGCCCAGCAACTCGACATCCCGAAGCCGGACGTTCGAGTCGTCGACTCCGCCGCACCGAACGCCTTCGCTGTTGGCCGGTCGCCGAAGAGTGGCTCTATCGCCGTCACCGAGGGCCTGCTCGACAAGGTTTCGGACGAGGAACTGGACGCGGCCGTCGCGCACGAACTCGCGCACGTCCGGAACCGCGATGCGGCCTTGATGAGCGTCGCACTGCTCGTCCCGACGGTCGCGTTCTTCCTCGGGAAGTTCGTCGCACTCGTGTTCCACGGGTTCGGCAACATCTGGATCATCCCCGACTTCGACGACGACTCCGGCGGTATCTTCGTCGCCATCGCGGTCCTCGTCGTCTCGTTGCTCCTGCTCGGACTCGTCGCGCTCGTCTTCTGGGCTGCGGGGTTCCTGAGCTATCGGTTGCTCTCTCGGTATCGGGAGTACGCCGCGGACCGGGCCGCCGCCGAAGCGACCGGCAACCCGGCCGCACTGGTCAGCGCGCTCACGACCATCGAAGGCGGCATGGCGAGCGCGCCAGACGAGGACCTGCGCGAACTCGACGGCAGCGAGACCGCGCTGTACATCGTCCCGCTGTCGGCGAGTCATATGGAAGAAAAGTCGCTGGTGAGTCCGCGGCTGTTCCCGTCGACGCATCCAGAGACCGAAAAGCGAATCGAGCGACTGCGGGAGTTCGCCTGACGGAGAGAAACAGCCTTTTAGCGCCCGAGACCGCCGCGTTCGATAACCTCCAGAATGAACTTCACGTTCCGCAGAATCTCCTCCGGCGATGTGTCCTCGCTCTCGTCGTAGAGGTCGCTCGTTCGGTAGAGGACGTTCGCCAACTGGTCGGACTCGGTGGCGTCGCTCTCGGCGCGAATCTCGTCGGCGATGTCGCGCAGGAACTGCACTTTCTCCGGGTCGGGGTCGAAGCGGGACGCTGCATCGGTTCCGCCGTCGCCCACGTCTGCGCCGGTCTCGTCGCCTTCCTCGCTCATCGGTGCTGACTGTGCTGCTGGCGCTTCACGAAGCCGACGTTGTCGGCGACTCTCGCCGTGATGTCACGGAACGCTTCGCCCGTGTCGCTGTCGTGGTCGAGCACGATAGGTCGGCCTTCGTCGCCGCCGGTTCGGACCGCGGGGTCGAGCGGGACGGAGCCGAGGAAGGGCATATCGTGGTCGTCGGAGAACTGCTGGCCACCGCCTTCGCCGAAGATGGCGTGCTCGCCGCCGCAGTCGGGACACACGAACGAGCCCATGTTCTCGGCGATACCCAGCACCACGGTGTCGTGCTTGCCGAACATCTCCAGCCCCTTCCGGGCGTCGTCGAGTGCCACGTCCTGCGGCGTCGTGACGATGACCGACCCGGTTACAGGGACGGTCTGGAGCATCGTGAGTTGGGTGTCCCCGGTCCCGGGCGGCAGGTCGATGACCATGTAGTCGAGGTGGCCCCACTCCACGTCTTCCCACAGTTGCGTGAGGACCTTGTGGACCATCGGGCCGCGCCAGATGACTGGGTCGTCTTCCCCGACGAGGAATGCCATCGACATGAGCTTCATCCCGTACTTCTCCGGCGGGACGAGTTTCTCGTCCTTGGTCGCCTGCGGTCGCTCCGTGGCGTCGACCATCCGCGGGACGTTCGGGCCGTACACGTCGGCGTCGAACAGGCCGACGCTCGCGCCCATGTCTGCCAGTCCGGCCGCGATGTTGACTGCCATCGTCGACTTGCCGACGCCGCCCTTGCCGGAGGCGACGGCGATGACGTTCTCGACGTTCGGCAGGACAGTCTCGGACTGGGAAACACCAGTATCGACATCGGCCGAGAGGTCGATTTCGAGGCCGGTGTCCGCGAGTACTTCGCGGACCTCGTTGGCGAGGTCGGTTTCTACGGGCGAATACGGTGCGCCGAGTGCGAGCGAGATAGAGACGGTGTCGCCCTCGACTTCGACGTCGTTCACGAGGCCGAGCGAGACGATGTCGTCTCCCAATGCCGGGTCCTCGACCGTCCTGAGTCGGTCGAGAATCGCGTCTGCATCCATGGGCGGAGTTGGGGGAGTGTGAGCGAAAAGGGTTGTGTTACGACGGGTCGAAACGAGACAGACTCGGTCTCGGCGGTGTTCCAGACATGCCAGCCTGCGTCGCGTCGGCAGGTGCCGGGCCAGATACGATGCTGTTCGCCCGGTGCCTCCCGATTCAGTTCCCCACCCTGACAATTTATCTCCCCCGCGTTCATGTTTCGAATGTGAACATTGGACGACCCGGGTACTTTCGACTCTCGTAACTGCGTCTGTGGCCGGGATTTCGGGGTGTCTCTCGGGAAGCGGACTACCCTTCGCTGGCGGCCCAGCAGCGGGCAGTAGGAGTGTCAACTTCGATGGAAGCGTCCGCTCGGAGGAACCGTTGTTGCGCGAGACAGACTTCTCCACCGGCGAGCCGTACCCGCACTACTACTCGGGCCTCGTCACGTCCGAATCTGAGAGTCAGGAACTCGTTCGATGGGAGTACATGGAACGGGAAGTGCAGCTGCTCGTTCCGCAGATCTCGGATACCGACTTTGACACCGAATCGTTGTTCTTCTTCGGTACCGTACTTCCTGCGACGAAGTACCTCTCGTCGAGATGGAAACTGTCCGGCAGCGACGAGTGGTCGTTCACGTTCAGCATGCAGGACAGCAAGAAGACGGTGGAGAGGCTGGCCGTCGAGTCGCATATCGTCCGAATCACGTCTGACGAAGGACCAGAAAACGTCGACGTGTCGCTCCAGTTCTAATCCGACGACCCGCTTCTGCGCCACCTGTTCACTCCCCGAGAGACAGCCGTCACCGCGCCAGCTAAAATATATTTTAGCTAACATATTTCTTCACACGGCTCCCCGTATCGAGTATGGTCGATTCACTGACCGAGTTCGAAGTACCGTACGAAGAGACGGCCGGGCCGGTGGTCGAGACCGGGACGACCATCGTCGCCGTCGCCGCCGGTGAAACGGTCGTCGTCGCGGCCGACCAGCGCGCCAGCCTCGGCGGCCGGTTCGTCTCCAACAAGGACGTGACGAAGGTCGAGCAAGTCCACCCGAGCGGCGTCATCGCGCTCTCCGGGTCGGTCGGCGGCCTGCAGTCCTTCGCCGACACCCTGCGCGCTGAAGCCAGCCTGTACAGCGCGCGCCGCGGCGAACCACTCTCACTCGACGCGCTCGCCAAAGTCGGCGGGAACCTGATTCGCGGCGTGCCCGGCCAGGTCATCCTCGGCGGCGTCGACGAAGACGGCCCGGCCGTCTTCGAACTGGACGGCGGCGGCGCGGTGATGCGCACCGACTACGCTGCGGGCGGCAGCGGGATGCAGGTCGCTTACGGAGTCCTCGAAGGTCGTGCCGAAGCAATCGAAACGGTCGCCGACGCACGCGAACTCGCCGGGGACACGGTCGCCGCCGCGAGCGAACGCGATACCGCCAGCGGGAATGGGATAACCGTCGCAGAAATCACGGCCGAGGGCGTCGAACTGGACTCGTTCGCCGAGCCGACGGAGGTGGTCTGAATGCAGGGTACGAACCAGCAGGCGTACGACCGCGGGAGCACCATCTTCTCGCCAGATGGCCGCCTGTATCAGGTCGAGTACGCACGCGAGGCGGTCCGGCGCGGGAGCGCGACGGTCGGCGTCAGAACTGCGGACAGCGTGGTGTTCGCTTCGTACGGTCATCGCCGGTCTGACCTGCTCGAACCGTCGACTATCGAGAAACTGCACGACGTGGACGGCCGCCTCGGCGTGGCCTCCGCGGGCCACGTCGCCGACGCTCGCCGACTGGTCGACTTCGCCCGCCGTTTTGCCCAGCAGGAACGCCTGCGTTACGGCGAAGGACCTGGCGTCGAAACCGCCGCGAAGGCCATCGCCGACCACGTGCAGGAGGCGACCCAGACTGGCGGGACTCGACCCTTCGGGGCCGCATTGCTCGTCGGCGGGGTGGACCTCGAAAACGGTGATGGCGGCGCAGGGACGCCGCGACTGTACGAGACCGACCCTTCCGGGACGCCCTCGGAGTGGGCCGCGACCGCGATTGGTGGTGGTTCGGGCAAGGCACAGGAACTGCTCGAAGGCGAGTACTCGCCGGAACTCGGTACCGAGGACGGTATCTCGCTGGCACTCGACGCGCTGGCGGCGAGCAGTGACGACGACCTGTCGAGTGAGGCGGTCGGACTGGCCGTGATGGACGCCGACGGTTACCGGTCGCTCGACGCGTCGGCGCACCTGACCTGAGGAAAAATTACGTCTGGTGTATCCTATTCGGCGACGCTGCCCGCTTCGTTCTCCCCCGGCACGCTGACTCGCTGCGACTCGACGACGCTCAGGTCACGCCCGACGAACAGCGCAAGTTCTTCGTCGGCCAGCCGCGTCGTCACGCGAACCGCCAGCGGGTCGGTCGAAAGGACAGTCTCGCGCCACTCCGTGCCGACGTTCCACACTGGCCGTTCGGTCACGTCCTCGCCGTGGTCGTGGTAGAACGCGACGACTTCCGGGTGGTCGATGACCGTCAACGCGACCGGACACCCGAGGTGGTCGCCGCACACGTCGCAGTCGAAGCGGGCGGTGACGAGCGGTGTCTGCTCGTCGTTCTCGTCTGCTTCTTCGTCAGCGTCGACGCGTTCGACTCGCGCAAAGACGGCCCCGCCACAGGTTGGACACAGGCCGTCAGCGAACGTGGCGATTCGGTGGCGGTGGTACCGGTCGAACGCTCGGGGGAGTTCGTCGTCTTCCCGCGTCGCGTACCCAGCGGGCGGAAACGGCAGTTCGAGCAGGTCACGCTCGCAGGCGGTACAGCCGACTGTCGTGACGTTGTCGACGACTCTGGCGGCCAGCGCGGACTCGTCGCAGAAGGGACACGGGTCCGGTAACTCGACCGGGTCACGGTCCACGCTATCGGTGAACTCCCCGGCGGCGATTGCGCGGGCGACCTGCAACCCCGCGTAGGTGAGTTCGTACCGCTCGTCGTCGCGCTTTCTGACGTACCGGCCGACGAGTTGGCGGAGGTGGTACGCGAACCCGGCCGAGGTGTCAGCGTCGCTGGCTTCGAACAGTTCGGAGAAGGCCGCTGTTCGGGGGCCATCGTCGCCGATGAGCGCGGCGAGCACGGCCATCCGCGTCTCGTTGCCGAGCATCTGGAAGGCGTCGCTCGCCGCGTCGTCGGGCATGACTCGGGTGTAGTTCGTGGTGGGTGAAAGGGGTGCCGACTGTTTCGGAGAGAGACGGGAGGTTAGGTGGTGCAAGAGGCGACTGACCGCCTGTTTCGTGTACTGCATGCGAGAGTGGTTCGGACGGACAAGCGGTTCCCGAATCACGACGGTACATGACCGCCACCGCACCGCAGCCACTACCTCCCCATCCGATTCCGCGCTTCCCTCCGTTCCGCTTCGCTACACTCTGGTCCAGTGCTCATCCCTCGCGCGCTACACCTCACGGGCCTCGCTATCGCTCGGCCACGCTCGACAGCGCGCGCCATCCCGGATGATTCGCCGTCGACGTCAGCCATTGCCAACTGATACCACGTTACAAACAGCTTGATGTGATTTGAGTGATAGAACCGAACGAAGCCGAACGATGCTCCGTATCCCCGCACTCGCTTGATTCTCTCCGCCGCCTCGCTCGGGCGGTAGGAGGTTCGAATTTCGAGGCAATAGCCGCGGCACTGCGGCTATCTCAGCGAAACCACCGCCCACACGTGCGCCCGCACCGCCAGTATCGAGTCTCGCAGACGACTGCCCATGCACGACAGGAACCACACGACACAGACACGACGATGCCAGATACGACACCAACTGACGACGAAGAAGACGACACGTTCGAGGAACAGCGTGAGCGGGTGGACCGTCCGATGGTCCGCCTGTTCAAAGAATACGGGAGCGACAACTGGGTCCCGATAGTCGGCGGAATCGTCGCAGGAGTCATCGCGCACACGATGGCGCTCCTGCCGACGTACGTCCTCGCCGAGACCATCGACGCGGTGTTCGTGCCGCGGACGAAGGAGTACGCCCTCCCGCTCGTTCCGGCCAGCGTCATCCCGGAGACGGCCGCGGGCCAGTTCTGGTTCTCGGTCGGGATAGTCGGCCTGACCTACCTCTCGTCGGCCTTCTTCACCTGGCTGATGGGGCTGGGACTGAACTCGTTCGCCCAGTCCGTCCAGCACGAGGTTCGCGCCGACAGCTACGACGCGATGCAGCGACTCGACTACGAGTTCTTCGCCGACAAGCAGACCGGCGAACTGATGAGCATCCTGAACAACGACGTGAACCGACTCGAGCAGTTCCTCAACGGGGGCGTGTTCATCGGCACGATGCTGTTCGTGAACGTCGGCGTGACGGCGGTCCTGTTGCTCATGCTCCAGTGGCAACTGGCCATCCTGACGATGGTGACCGTCCCGGTCATCGCCTTCTTCACGTACAAGTTCGTGCAGGTGATTCAGCCCATGTACTCCGAGGTTCGCTCGACGGTCGGGCAGCTGAACTCTCGGTTAGAGAACAACCTCGGTGGCATCGAGGTCATCAAAGCCAGCACGACCGAGGACTTCGAGGCCGACCGGGTGAGCGACGCCTCCTACGAGTACTACGAGAAGAACTGGGACGCTATCACGACCCGCGTGAAGTTCTTCCCCGGCCTGCGCCTGACCGCCGGTATCGGCTTCGTGCTGACGTTCGCCGTCGGCGGCTACTGGGTGTTCAGCGGGGAGGCTCCGTGGATTTTCAGCGGCGGCCTCTCGGTCGGGACGTTCGTCGCGTTCGTCTACCTCGGTCAGCGCTTCATCTGGCCCATGAGCCAGTTCGGTGAACTGGTCAACCTCTACCAGAACGCCCGCGCCTCGGCCGAGCGAATCTTCGGTCTCATGGAAGAGCCGAGCACACTCGCCGACGACGAAACGCTCCCCGACCTCGCGGTCGACGAAGGCCACGTCCAGTACGACGACGTGACGTTCGGCTACGACGACGACGAGACCGTCCTCGAAGACGTGTCCTTCGACGTCTCCGGCGGCGAGATGCTCGCACTCGTCGGCCCGACCGGTGCTGGGAAGTCGACCGTCCTCAAACTCCTCCTGCGTCTGTACGACGTGGACGAGGGTGCGGTCCGCATCGACGGCCAGAACGTCGCCGAGGTCACGCCGAAGAGCCTGCGCGACGCGGTCGGCTACGTGAGTCAGGACACCTACCTGTTCTACGGCAGTGTCCGCGACAACATCGCCTACGGCAAGTTCGACGCGAGCGACGAGGAGATCGAGAAAGCCGCGAAAGCCGCCGACGCCCACGAGTTCATCACCGACTTCAACGACGGCTACGACACCGAAGTCGGTGAGCGCGGCGTCAAACTCTCCGGCGGGCAGCGCCAGCGCATCGGTATCGCCCGAGTGCTGCTTCGCGACCCTGAAGTCCTCCTGCTCGACGAGGCGACCTCCGACGTGGACACCGAGACCGAACTCCGGATTCAAGAGAGCATCGAGAACCTCGTCGCCGACCGGACTGTCATCGCCATCGCGCACCGGCTTTCGACGGTGAAGGACGCCGACCAGATTCTGGTCCTCGAAGACGGTCAGGTCGAAGAACGGGGCACGCACGACGAACTGCTCGCCGCAGAGGGCACCTACGCCGACCTCTGGGGCGTGCAAGCCGGGGAACTGGAGACGATTCCCGGGATGTGACCGCCCACTCGTAACCGGATAGGGTCGTCGGCCCACGACGGCGTAACTGCTTTTCGTTACTTCGTTCGAGAATCGCCCGCGGGTTTAAGCACGTTCGACCGAAGTGTGAGATATGCTTGCAGACGAGTTCGGCCGCGAGGTCTCTGGGGTTCGCGTCTCGCTGACCGACCGGTGTAACTTCGACTGCGTCTACTGCCACAACGAGGGGCTGGGGGACACACGGGGACCGATGGACCCGCAGGACGACGAGATGACCGCCGACGAGGTGGTCCGCTTTCTCGAAGTCGTCGAAGAATTCGGCGTCGAGAAGGTGAAGTTCACCGGTGGCGAGCCGATGCTCCGACAGGACCTCGAAGAAATCATCCGCCGCACGCCGGACTCGATGGAGGTCTCGATGACGACGAACGGGACCTTCCTCCCCGGTCGCGCCGAAGGCCTCGTCGACGCCGGCCTCGAACGAGTGAACGTCTCACAGGACGCGATGGACCCGGAGGAGTTCGCCGCAGTCACGAAGTCTGGCGCGTACGACCGCGTCATGGAGGGTGTCCAGGCGGCGCTCGACGCCGGACTCGACCCGGTGAAGCTCAACATGGTCGTCTTCGAGAAGACCGCGGGCTACGTTCCGGAGATGGTCGAACACGTCGCCGAGAACCCCGGTCTCCAACTCCAACTCATCGAGTACATGCCCGAACTCACCGGGAAAGCCGAGTGGGCCATCGACATCGACCGCGTGCACAACTGGCTGGCAGAGCAGGCCGTCGAAATCGAGCATCGAGAGATGCACGACCGGAAACGGTACTGGATCGGCGGAACGGCCGACGATGACGGTGGGATGGTGGAAATCGTCGACCCGGTGGAGAACCCGACGTTCTGTGCGAACTGTCACCGCGTACGCGTGACGCACGACGGATATCTCAAGGGCTGTCTGAACCGCAACGACGACCTCAAATCGATGGGCGAGATGACGCGAGACGAGATTCGTGAGACGTTCCGCGAGACCGTCGCCCAGCGCGTCCCCTTCTACGGCGAGTACATGGTTCGCGAGGGCGACGGCGAGTGGGAACTGAACGACGAGTACGTCGAACTCGCCGACTGAGGCGGTAGCCATCGAGGCGTCGGCTCGCTACCCGAGCAGTGCTTCGACGAAGGTCACGCCGTACAGTAAGCAGATGCCCGCGACGAAGACACCGAAGTTGCGGAGCGACCGGCGCAAGGACGTGTCTCGCTTTATCTCTGGCACCAGGTCCGAACTGGCGATGTAGAGGAACGACCCACTCGCGAACGCGAGCAACAGCCACGGGACGCTCGCCACGGCACTCCCGACGACGATGCCCACGACACCGCCGAGAACGACAGTTACCTGTGTGAGGTAGTTGAGCACGAGTGCCTGTCGCGGTTCGTAGCCGCCGTAAACCAGCACGCCGAAGTCGCCGATTTCCTGTGGAATCTCGTGTAGTGCGATGGCGAGTGCGGTCGCCAGTCCGACAGGCGGGCCGACGAGGAACGCCCCGGCGATGACGAGTCCATCGACGAAGTTGTGGACTGCATCGGAGACGAGGACGAGCGTCGTGACTGCGTCACGCTCGTGGACTGTCTCGTGGTGGTGGTGCCAGTGGACGAACGCCTCCAGCACGTAGAACACACAGAAGCCGACGACGACGAGGATGAACACCACGTCGTCCTGGTCGCTCTCGGCCAGTGCCCGGGGAAGGAGGTGAAAGAAGGCCCCGCCGACGAGACTGCCAGCGGCGAGTGCGACCAACAGAAGCAGTATCCGGTCGAGACGCTCGCGTCGCACGAACAGACTGAAGACGCCAACCCAGGCGACGAGACTGATCGCGAGCGTCGTTCCGAGAACCCACCAGAGCGGCCGCATCGACGCTCAGGTCTGCCCGCGGCGGCCACCGACGCCGAAGTCTTCACTCAGTGTTCCCTCGTTCTCACTCAGCAGGGTCCGGTGTTCCGCCAATCGGTCGTAGACGCTGCCGAGAACGATGCCGTACAGCATGTACGAGACGAAGGTCCCGCTGAGCAACAGGATGTACTCGCTGAGTGGTTGGCCCCCCAACAGCCTGAGTAGCACGACGGCGACGTAGCCCGCCCAGAGGAAGAGCGCGAACACTGCACCGTGGAGGGGACCGGATTCACCGGGAAGTCCCCACGTGAGCGCGGCGAACACCAGCGGCCACGCGAACCCGAACAGCGCCATGAAGACGGTGAACGTCAGTGCTGCGTCGACGAGTGTCGAGGTGCAGCCAGCCTCACCGGAGAGGCTGCACAGCGTCGTGAACGTCGAGAACGCGAACAGGTCGTACCCCTGTAGGACGACACCGGTAACGAGCAGAAACGCTGCCAACACGAGCGCTGCGACGACGCCTGCGTAGAGGCTGCTCTTGACTTGCTCCATGTAACAGGTAGTCGGTCGACCGGGAAAAGCTGAGACGACGGTCGGCCGAACCGTCTCGTCTGCCGACCGAAACGGTCTCTGACGTCGCCTCCGACCACCGGACCCCGTCGTCGGCCCGTCGCTGTGCCACGGTTTCGCAGCCGACGAGCGTTCCGTTGGGCTTAAGTACTGTACGTGGATAGGTGCAGTCGCAATAGCAATGTAGGGGCGTCGGGTCCCGAGTCCATACGGGCGATGATACAACGCGAGTTGTGGTAGCCAAGCCTGGCCCAAGGCGCAGGGTTGCTAACTCTGTGGCGTTCTCGCCTCCGGGGTTCGAATCCCCGCCACAACGTCGGACCTTTCACACCAGCATTGGGCACGGTGTGAGTCTACAAACGAATCGGAAGTCAATCGAGCACTTCCAGTACACAACACATGAGTGCAGAAGAACCACAGGGCGAACAAGATGACGACGACCTTCGTTATTTCGTCCGCATCGGGCAGACAGACCTCGATGGGACGAAGACGGTCGAGCGTTCGCTCATCGAGATGAACGGTATCGGCCGACGGACGGCACGTATCGTCGCCAAAGAGGCAGACGTGGACCGAACGGCCACGTTCGGACGCCTCGAAGAGGACGATATCGACGCCGTCGTCGAAGCGGTCGAGAACTACGCCGACGAGGTTCCTGCCTGGCTCACCAACCGCCAGCGGGACTTCTACACGGGCGAAGTCTCTCACGAGGTCGGCAACGACCTCAACATGTCGCGCCGTCACGACATCAACCGCATGAAGATGATCGACTCCTACAAGGGCGTCCGCCACAAGAAGGGACAGAAGGTACGCGGACAGCGTACGAAGTCCACGGGACGTACTGAGGGTACCATCGGCGTCAACGTCGAGGAGATCCGCGAGGAGCAGGCCGCCGAGGAGGCGGGTGAAGAATAATGGCGCTCGGTAGCAACACCAAGTTCTACGAGACGCCGAACCACCCCTTCCAGGGCGAGCGCATCAGCGAGGAACACAGCCTCGTCGAGCGCTACGGTCTGAAGAACAAGGAAGAACTCTGGCGTGCCCAGTCCGAACTGCGCGACTACCGCCGCGAGGCGCGAAAGCTGCTCGGACAGGCACAGTCCATGGAGGAAGCCGAGTCGCAGGCGACCGAGTTCCTCGGTCGACTCAAGCGCATCGGCATCCTCAGCGAAGAGGACAAGCTCGACGCTGTCCTGTCGCTCGAGATTTCGGACATTCTGGAGCGCCGTCTGGAGACCGTCGCCTACCGCAAGGGCCTGGCGAACACGACCCAGCAGGCGCGTCAGTTCATCGTCCACGGGCACGTCACCGTCGACGGCGCACGCGTCAGTATTCCCTCGTACACGGTCGCCGTGGACGAGGAGGACTCCATCGCCTTCGACGAGAACAGCCCGCTTGCAGACGAACTTCACCCGGAACGAGCGGAGGGTCAATAGATGGCAGAAGAAGGAAACCAGGAACGCTGGGGCATCGCCCACGTCCACGCATCGTTCAACAACACGGTCATGACCGTGACGGACCTCACGGGTGCGGAGACCATCACGAAGTCCTCGGGTGGGACTGCTGTCAAGCAGAACCGCGACGAGGCGTCGCCCTATGCGGCGATGCAGATGGTCGAGTCCATCGCGGACGAGATTCGCGCAGCTGGCATCGAGGGCCTGCACGTCCGCGTGCGCGGCCCCGGTGGCAACCTGCAGAAGTCGCCCGGACCGGGTGCGCAGGCAGCGATTCGCGCACTCGCCCGAGCGAACTTCGAGATCGGCCGCATCGAAGACGTCACCCCAATCCCGCACGACGGGTCCCGAGCGCCCAAGGGTAAAGGCGGGTTCTAAGCCATGGAAGAGGACTACGAGGTCGAATTCGTCGAACGCGACGAACGCAACGCGCTGTTCCTAGTGCGTGGTGTAACGCCCGCGTTCGCGAACGGTATCCGACGAGCGATGATCGCCGACGTGCCGACGCTTTCGTTCGACACGGTCCGGTTCATCGAGAACTCGTCGGTGATGTTCGACGAGCAGATCGGACACCGTCTCGGGATGGTCCCGTTGACCACGCCCGAGGGTGAGTTCGACGAGGAATCCGTCGTCACGCTCTCCATGGACGTGGAGGGACCGGCGACCGCGTACTCGGGCGATCTCGTCACATCCGACGAGATGGTCACGCCCGCGGACGCGAACGTCCCCATCATCGACCTGAAAGACGGTCAGCGACTCGAACTCGAAGCCGACGCGGTCCTCGACTCTGGCAAGGAACACGCGAAACACCAGGGCGGCGTCTCGGTCGGCTACCGACACCTCCAGCGCGTGGAGGTCGTCGGCGACGCCGCCGAGTTCGAAGAGGAGGAGCCACAGATCATCCGGGGTGTCGTCGAGGTCGACGGCGAACTCATCGACACGGCCGAGTTCGACAACGACCTCACGAAGAAGTTCCCCGGCAAGGAGGTCACGGTCGAAGACGTCGAGAAGGCGTTCGTCTTCCACGTCGAGACCGACGGCTCCATGACCGTCGACGAGCTCGTCACTCGCGCTGTCGATTCCATCGACGCACGAGCGGCGGAACTGAAAGACGCGGTATCGCTATAATAGACACGTGACCCCACGCAACCACACCCTGACGGCCGCACGACAGCCCGCGACCACCGGTGTTTCCGGTGTGTCGCCCGCGAGCCATGGCGCTCGCGTCGGGCGAACACGGTCGATAATCGAAAGTGGTTTTAGTGGGGGGACGATAGCAGGTAGTACCCGCAAGGGTGCGAGCAGGGATAGCCAAGTCTGGCCAACGGCGCAGCGTTCAGGGCGCTGTCGTGTAGACGTCCGCAGGTTCAAATCCTGCTCCCTGCATCACTTCTCTCACAATTATCAGGAGGAAAGTCATGAGTAAGACGAACCCACGGCTCAGCAGTCTCATCGCCGAGCTGAAGTCGGTGTCTCGTACAGAAGACGCTGACATCTGGAGCGACATTGCAGACCGTTTGGAAAAGCCCCGGCGTACGCACGCTGAGGTCAACCTCGGTCGAATCGAGCGCTACGCACAGGAAGACGAGACGGTTATCGTCCCGGGCAAGGTGCTCGGTTCCGGTGCGATCCAGAAGTCGGTCACGGTCGCCGCGGTGGACTTCTCGTCCAGCGCGAAGACGAAGATCGACGCAGTCGGCGAGACTCTCGAACTTGAACAGGCAATCGAACAGAACCCCGAAGGCTCCAACGTGCGGGTGATCCGATGAGTCTCGCAGAATTCGACGCCGACGTCGTCGTCGACGCGCGTGACTGCATCATGGGTCGCGTCGCATCGAACGTCGCACAGCGAGCGCTCGACGGCGAGTCCATCGCCGTCGTGAACGCGGAGCAGGCAGTCATCACGGGCTCGGAAGACGACATCATGTCCGTCTACGAGAAGCGCGTGGACGTCGGGTCCGACCAGGGTCCGTACTACCCGAAGCGCCCGGACCGCATCTTCAAGCGCTCCATCCGTGGCATGCTCCCGTACAAGGAGACCCACGGTCGCGAGGCACTCGAGAGTGTCCGCGTCTACGTCGGGAACCCCTACGAGGACGAGGACGCGGAGATCCTCGACGGCACCTCGCTGGACCGACTCTCGAACATCAAGTTCGTCCAGCTGGGCGACATCTCCGACCAACTTGGTGCTAACGTCACATGGTAACTAACACGTCCGGAAAGAAGAAGACGGCAATCGCCCGCGCGACCGTCAAGGACGGCAAGGGTCGCGTTCGAATCAACTCCAAGCCGGTCGAACTCGTCGAACCCGAGACGTCCCGACTCAAGATGCTGGAACCGTTCCGCATCGTCGACGACGTCCGCGACGGCGTCGACATCGACATCCGCGTCTCCGGTGGCGGTATCAGCGGACAGGCTGACGCCGTCCGCACCGCCATCGCACGCGGCATCGTCCAGCACACCGGCGACGCCGAACTCCGCGACGCGTACATGGAGTTCGACCGTTCGCTGCTCGTCAACGACGTTCGCCAGTCCGAGCCCAAGAAGTGGGGCGGCCCCGGCGCACGTGCCCGCTACCAGAAGTCCTACCGCTAAGGTGATTCAGTCATGATGGTACCAGTCCGGTGTTTCACGTGCGGTAATGTCGTCGGCGAACACTGGGAAGAGTTCAAAGCGCGAACGCGCGAAGGCGACGAAGACCCACAGATGGTCCTCGACGAGTTGGGTGTCGACCGGTATTGCTGCCGGCGGATGCTCGTCTCGCACAAGGACCTGGTCGACATCGTCTCTCCCTACCAGTGATGCCACGAGTACGTTACAACCGATACGAGAAGGCCCGCATCCTCGGCGCGCGAGCGCTGCAAGTGTCGTACGGGGCACCAGTCCTCATCGACACGGACCAGACCGAGCCGATCCTCATCGCGGCCGAGGAGTACGACGCAGGCGCACTACCCTTTACGGTCAAGCGCGGTGAGGAAAAGGCATGACGCTCATCACCGACGTTCGGCTCCGGCGCGTGCTCGACTCTCGCGGTAACCCGACGGTCGAGGCCGACGTGTTGACGGAGAACGGCGGATTCGGTCGTGCTGCAGCACCCTCGGGTGCGAGCACGGGCGAGTACGAGGCTATCGAACTCCCGCCGGGCGAGGCCATCGCCAGTGCCCGCGAACACGCCATCCCTCGACTCGAAGGACGGGCGTTCGCTGGCAACCAGCGCGAGGTCGACTCCGCACTGCACGCCGCAGACGGCACCGACGACTTCTCGGAAATCGGGGCCAACAGCGCGGTCGCCATCTCGATGGCGGCGGCGAAGGCGGGTGCGGACATGCTGGGTGCGCCGCTGTATCAGCACCTCGGTGGTGCGTTCCGCGGCGAGAACTTCCCGACACCGCTCGGGAACGTCGTGGGCGGTGGCGAGCACGCCGCCGACGCGACGCACATCCAGGAGTTCCTCTCGGCACCGGTCGGCGCACCGAGCGTCACCGACGCCGTGTTCGCCAACGCAGCGGTTCACGGTCGCGTCGCCGAGATTCTCGACGAGCGCGACGAACCCTGCGGCAAGGGTGACGAGGGTGCCTGGGCGCCGTCCATCGACGACGCCGAGGCGTTCGAAATCGTCGAGCAGGCGACCGACGAGGTCGCAGACGACTACGGCTTCGAGATCGGCTTCGGCCTCGACATGGCCGGTGCCGAACTGTAC
Source organism: Haloarchaeobius caseinilyticus (assembly GCF_051207395.1). NCBI lineage: Archaea > Methanobacteriati > Methanobacteriota > Halobacteria > Halobacteriales > Halorubellaceae > Haloarchaeobius > Haloarchaeobius caseinilyticus. The sequence continues at coordinate 205,670 of NZ_JBPJZC010000001.1, forward strand.
GACGCCGACGAGGAGGTGTACGTCTACGGTGACGAGACGAAGTCGACCGCGGAGCAGATCGACTACGTCGCTGAACTCGTTACCGAGTACGACCTCGTCTACGTCGAGGACCCACTCGACGAGAACGACTACGAGGCGTTCGCCGAACTCACCGACCGCGTCGGTGACCAGACGCTCATCTGTGGAGACGACCTGTTCGTGACGAACACGGACCGACTCCAGACGGGCATCGACGAGGGCGCTGGCAACAGCATCCTCATCAAGCCCAACCAGATCGGGACGCTGTCCGACGCGTTCGACGCCGTCGAACTGGCGACCCGCAACGGGTACGAGTCGGTCATCTCCCACCGGTCGGGCGAGACCGAGGACGCGACCATCGCACACCTCGCCGTGGCGACCGACGCACCGTTCATCAAGACGGGTGCGGTCGGTGGCGAGCGAACCGCGAAGCTCAACGAACTCATTCGAATCGAAGACGACGCACTATGACAGAGCAAGAGCAAGAACAGGAAGGGCTCGACGCCTCCGATGTCGACGTAGACCCCGAACCCGCTGAGGGTGCTGGGCCTGCGGCCGAGGCCGAAGAGGCAGAGCCCGTCGACGCAGAGACCGCCGAGGCCGAGGAGGCCGAGGCCGAAGAGCCCACGCTCGACGAGGACGTGATGTCCGACGAGGAGGCAGACCTCCTCATTCCCGTCGAGGACTACCTCGGTGCCGGTGTCCACATCGGTACCCAGCAGAAGACGAAGGACATGGAGCGGTTCATCCACCGCGTCCGCACGGACGGCCTGTACGTCCTGGACGTCGGTAAGACCGACTCTCGCATCCGCACGGCAGCGGACTTCCTCGCGAACTACAACCCGGAGCAGATCCTGGTCACGAGTTCGCGTCAGTACGGTCGGTTCCCGGCCGAGAAGTTCGCCGACGCCGTCGGTGCCCGTGCCCGTACGGGACGCTTTATCCCGGGCACGCTGACGAACCCGAAGTACGACGGCTACATCGAGCCGGACGTCGTGGTCGTCACCGACCCCATCGGTGACAGCCAGGCCGTCAAGGAGGCCATCACGGTCGGCATCCCGGTCATCGCGATGTGTGACTCGAACAACTCTACGTCCAACGTGGACCTCGTCGTCCCGACGAACAACAAGGGGCGCAAGGCGCTGTCGGTCGTCTACTGGCTGCTGGCCAACGAGACGCTCGACCGCCGCGGTGCTTCCCCGAGCTACTCGCTCGACGACTTCGAGAGCGAGATTTAAGGACCGTTTTCGACTTCGTTTTCTGGTTGGTCAGTTCGTGAGTGGTGACGCTATCGGCAGCGTTCTACGCCAGTCCTGCGCGTCGCGACCGTCACTCGACGCTAGTGACTTCGAATCGTGCACCACCGTCGTCGCTCTCGGTGACGACGAGTTCCCACCCGTGCGCGTCGATTGCTTCGGCGACGATGGCGAGGCCGAGGCCGGTGCCGCCACCGCCCGAGTGGCCGGATTCGAGGACGACGTCACGTTCGTGTTCCGGGATGCCCGGGCCGTCGTCTTCGACGAAGAAGCCGTCGGGGAGCGACCCGACACGGACGCTGATGTCGGGTGCCTCGCTTCCGTGCTCTACCGAGTTCCCAGCTTGCTGGGTGCTTGTGGAACCATGTTCCACTGCGTTCCGGAACAGGTTCTCGAACACTTGCAGGAGGCGGTCCCGGTCGCCCGTGACGGTTCGGTCGGTCTGCACGTCGAGGGTCGCGTCGCCGGTGGCGACGTGGCTCCACGCGTCACGGGCGAGGATGCCGATATCGACCGGGACAGGGTCCGTGACGGCGTGGCCTTCGCGCGAGAGCGTGAGGACGTTCTCGACGATGCGCTCCATGCGGTCGTGACTCGACTGCACCTGTGCGACGAATGCGCGGCCGTCGTCGTCGACGTGTGGTTCCACGAGGTCGGTGTAGCCCTGCGCGACGTTGAGCGGATTTCTGAGGTCGTGACTGACGACGCCGGCGAAGCGGTCGAGGCGGTCGTTCTGGTGTTCGAGTTCGCGCTCGCGTTCGATGCGTGCGGTCACGTCCTGTAAGAGGAAGACGCGGCCGGTCGGTCCCGAAGCGGCGTCGCCGAACGCGGTCGTCTCGACTTCGAGGTGGCGCGGCTGGCCAGCCGATTCGACGGTGACGGCGGCGGCCGGGGCTTCACCGCGCTCGGCAGCGGTGGCGAGTTCCGGGTAGGTGTCGAATGCAGCCGTCGCCTGCGCACCGACGACGGATTCGCCGACCCCGAGCAGTCGTTCAGCGGCGGGATTCACGTCGGTCACGCGCCCGCGTGCGTCGACGACCACGACACCTTCAGAGAGCGCGTCGAGGACAGTCGCCCGGGCGATAGGCGAGAGTTCGATGAGGTCGTACCGAAACAGCGCGATCCAGAGCGCCACGACCGTCACTGCGAACGCGGGTTCGGCGAGGGTCAATGTCGGGTCGGCGAACCCGTCGTAGATGCTCCCGGCCCACGGGAGGAAGATGGCGACGAGCAGCGCGAACGCCTGTCCCCGGTACACCCGTCTGGCCCGGTACAGCGTCTCGACGAGCAACGCCGAGCTAACGGCGAGCAGGACCGACGAGTACGCCAGATGGAGGTAGAAGCCGACACCGTACCGGGGGTTGAGCATGTTCTCGATGCGCGGGTCGAGTGTGACGAGCGGGTGAAAGAGGTCGTGGCCGACGAACACGAGTGCGACGACGACGACCGGTTCGACCGCGAGCACGGCGAGCAGTCGCCGGTCGATGAGGTGTGCGCGCCCGGTGTACGACAGGGTGAACAGGAAGAGTGCGGCGACGACGACTACCGCACCGACGTAGGTGAGTTTGAACCAGAGGAGCGAGCCATCGAGGCCAGCCTGGAGCGTCCCGACGAACTGCGACCCGGTCCACAGCGTGACGCCGCCGACGGCGACGACGAACCAGTCTGCCCCCGGTCGGTCGCGGTCGCGCCAGACGTGGAAACCGGTCCCGGCCGCGACGAGGGCCGAAAAGCAGAGCACTGCGGCGTAGGCCGATACGACCGGGTCCATGGCCATTCGTGCGAACCTCGGTTCGGGCACTTAGGAGTGTTCCGGCCATCATGATGGTCGATTTTGGTGGTCTCGTTCTTCGTGGTCGTCGAGGCGCTTGGTTCGGTCACTGTTGGTGCTGTCCGGTCCGGGAAGCAGTTCACTATCGTCGACGGAACGTGACCACAGCCACTGCCTCCCCATCCGATTCCTCATTCGACTCACTGCGTTCGTCTCCCTCGTCATCCCTCGCGCGTCTACAGCTCGCGGCCTGCGCAGGGCGCAGGCACGCTCACCAGCGCGCGCCAGAGTGTTTGCGGCGACGGGCATCCGACACCCCAACTCGGGCGGCGATTCGACAACACTCATTGTGGCCCCCCGGTGACAGGGAGTATGGTCACGGCACACGCTCCCGGGAAAGTCTATCTGTTCGGGGAGCACGCCGTCGTTTACGGCGAACCGGCGATTCCATGCGCCGTCGAGCGCCGGGCGACGGTCACGGTCGAGGAGCGAAGCGACGCTCGGTTGCGGGTCGACGCGAAGGACCTGCAACTAGAGGGGTTCACCGTCGAGTACGGCGAGACGGGCGGTGACCCGGCGGTCGAGGCACCGAACCCGATGCTGGAAGCGGCGACGCAGTACGTCGACGGTGCGGTTTCGCAGGCGAGGGATGCGGCCGACGCGCCAGAAGCAGGCTTCGACGTGACAGTCGAGAGCGACATTCCGCTCGGGGCTGGCCTCGGGTCGTCGGCGGCAGTGGTCGTCGCGACCATCGCGGCGGCGGCGTCGGAACTCGGCGTCGACCTCGACCCGCGAGAAGTCGCAGACCGCGCGTATCAGGTCGAAGCTGACGTGCAAGACGGGCAGGCCTCGCGCGCCGACACGTTCTGTTCGGCGATGGGCGGGGCGGTCCGCGTCGAAGGCGACGACTGCCGGACGCTCGATGCGCCGGATCTCCCGTTCGTCATCGGCTACGACGGCGGCAGCGGCGACACCGGCGAACTCGTCGCCGGAGTCCGCGAACTCCGGGACGAGTACGATTTCGCGGCCGACACGGTGGCGGCCATCGGTGACCTCGTTCGCGAGGGCGAGGCGTTGCTCGAACGCGAGGACGAGGGCGCCCTCACCGAACTGGGTCGCCTGATGGACTTCGACCACGGCCTGCTCGAAGCACTGGGCGTCTCTGCGCGCTCGCTCGATTCGATGGTGTGGACCGCCCGCGAGGCGGGCGCACTCGGCGCGAAACTGACCGGTGCCGGCGGCGGGGGCTGTATCGTCGCGCTCGACGCGACCGACGCGACCGAGACCGCGCTCACCTACGAGGCGGCCTGTGAGCAAGTGTTCCGTGCCGAACTCGCCACTGACGGGGTGGTCGTCGAATGACGACGATTCTCAAGTTGGGCGGTTCGGTCATCACGGACAAAGACCGTGCGGAGACGGTCGACGGCGACGCACTCGACCGGGCGACTGCTGCGGTCGCAGGCCACGAGGACCTCGTCTTGGTCCACGGCGGCGGCTCGTTTGGGCACCACAACGCACAGGAGTTCGGGGTCAGCACGACCGAGGGCACGCACGACGTGGACGGTGTCCTCCAGATTCACAACGCGATGAAGGCACTGAACGGGCTGGTCATGCGGCGACTGCACGAACGAGACGTCCCTGCAGTGCCGGTCCACCCGCTCTCGGCGGCGAGCCGCGACGAAGGAGGAAGCCTGACCCTGCCCGCCACCCAGGTCGAGACGCTGCTCGGCGAGGGGTTCGTGCCGGTGCTGCACGGCGACGTGGTCGCCCACGCGGGCGAGGGGGCGACGGTCCTCTCTGGCGACGAAATCGTCACGTCGCTCGCGACCTCGCTCGACGCGGACAGAGTCGGTCTCTGTTCGACGGTTCCCGGTGTCCTCGACGAGTCCGACGACGTGATCTCGCGCATCGAGCGCTACGACGACGTGGCGAGTGTCCTCGGTGGCGCGGACACGACCGACGTTTCCGGCGGCATGGCTGGAAAGGTCCAGACACTGCTCGAACTCGGCTCACCGGCGAGCATCTTCGGGCTGGACGCGCTTTCGGCCTTCCTCGACGGCGAGCGTCCGGGGACGACCATCGAGTCCGAATAGCGTCGTTTGCGTCTCGAAGCGGGGTTCTAACAGAAGTTCTGCGTGACGTAGACGTAGGTCACGCCGTCGCGGTTTTCGACGACCACGCCGATGCCCTCGTGTTCCCAGTAGTCGCGGAGCAAGTTCTCACGGTGGTCGGTCGAGTTCATCCAGCCGTCGACGGCTTTCTGTGCCAGTTCTTCCTCGGTGAACCCCTGTCCCGAGTAGTAGGCGTAGTAGATGTTCTCGCCACCGCCAGCGTAGCGGCCGTCACCGGTCGGCACGCGGCAGTCGTAGTCGAATCGGTCGTAGCGGTCGCCCATCGTCTCGCCGTCGGGCGCGGTGTGGGCGACGTACTGATTGTGGGCCATGTCGCGGCTGTGGTACCGACCGACGGCTGCGAGTTCGGAGTCACGCTCTAGCATCGACAAATCGCGTGACTCGCGCACGTCGTTCACGTCTTCGTGTATCAGTCGTTCGAGTCTGGCCACGTCGATACCCGACTCGGGTGCGGTCGTCGGTGTTCCGGCGACGGTCTCGGGTGGTGCGCGAACCTTGCCGTCGTCACCGCTCACAGGGCCTGGCCCACCAGTCAACCCGGGTGGGAGGTCGAACTCGTCGTCGATTGCAGACGCGACGGGCCCGGTCACGTCCACGTACCCGGCGGCCTGCAAGACGAGGAGGGCGGAGAGGACGAGCGGGACGACCGAGCGGACGAATCGTCTCATCACGAGTTCTAGCGATTCGAGCGACAAAAGTCGCACTCCTAGCCGACGGTCGGAGAACCTTACCGGCGGAGGCGACGCAGCGGCGCGAACAGCGCATCGAGAGCAGTGGCGAGGATGCCGCCGTCACTCGTTCCTGCGTGGTCGCGCTCCGTGACGTTGTACGACTGGCCGACGAACGCGCTGCCCGATTTCCGGTCGGACACGCGAGCGAGTCCTCGGCAGTCGTGTCGCTCCGGGAGCCGGTGTCGCTCGCAGTGTCGTTCGTCGCACTCGTTGCACGTGTAGGGAAATCCAGACGGCTCGCTCCCACAGTACGCGCACTCTGCCATGGTCTCACATAGTCGTGCTGAGAGTTAAGTCTGTATCTCTGGGGGGACGTGGCAATCGAGGGGTACTGAGAGATGGGACAGGGCGGTAGAACCCCCGAAACATGCGACCGTACCGACCCGTAACGTCACCGTTCGACGACGAGTAAACCGTCAGACTTGAACCCACGCGTTTATACGCCCGGGGCGTGAAAGGCCGCATAACACGGCCCGCGGGTAAGTGTGGTGGGGACCACGGTGGTACACCGTCGGTCATTTCGGACCGAGCGTCTCCATTGCATAGCGGGATTCACGCCGACGAGCTGTAAGACGCCGGGGCGAGTGTCCTTGAGAGTCGCGGGTGTTTCCGTACCGAGCGGCAATCGGTGTTACAAACAATGGAAGTCGAAATCGCAACCATCGGCGGCTACGAAGAAGTCGGACGGCAGATGACTGCTGTCCGCGCGGGCGACGACGTCGTGGTATTTGACATGGGACTCAACCTGTCCCAGGTCCTCATCCACGACAACGTCGAGACAGAGAAGATGCACAGCTTGGACCTCATCGACATGGGGGCCATCCCGGACGACCGGGTCATGAGCGACTTAGAAGGCGACGTGCAGGCTATCGTGCCGACACACGGTCACCTCGACCACATCGGTGCCATCTCGAAGCTGGCACACCGCTACAACGCGCCTATCGTCGCGACCCCGTTCACCATCGAGCTGGTCAAACAGCAGATCGAGGGTGAACAGAAGTTCGGCGTCGAGAACGACCTCATCAAGATGGACGCCGGCGAGACGATGTCCATCGGGGACTCCGGACAGGTCGAACTCGAATTCGTCAACGTCACGCACTCCATCATCGACGCCATCAACCCGGTCCTCCACACCCCCGAGGGTGCGGTCGTCTACGGACTGGACAAGCGCATGGACCACACGCCGGTCATCGGCGACCCCATCGACATGGACCGGTTCCGTGAGATCGGCCGCGAGGGCAACGGTGTCCTCTGTTACATCGAGGACTGTACCAACGCGAACAAGAAGGGCCGCACGCCCTCCGAGGCCGTCGCACGACGTCACCTCAAAGACGTGATGTACTCCGTCGAGGACTACAAGGGCGGCATCGTTGCCACGACGTTCTCCAGCCACATCGCGCGTGTGACCTCGCTCGTCGAGTTCGCCCGCGACATCGGCCGACAGCCGGTCCTGCTCGGGCGTTCGATGGAGAAGTACTCCGGTACTGCGGAACGCCTCGGCTTCGTCGACTTCCCGGGTGACCTCGGGATGTTCGGCCACCGCAAGTCCGTCGACCGGACGTTCAAACGGATCATGAAGGAGGGCAAGGGCAACTTCCTGCCCATCGTGACCGGCCACCAGGGCGAGCCACGCGCGATGCTCACCCGGATGGCCCGCGGCGAGACGCCGTACGAACTCGACGACGGTGACAAGGTCATCTTCTCGGCACGGGTCATCCCGGAGCCGACGAACGAGGGCCAGCGCTACCAAGCCGAGAAGCTCCTCGGCATGCAGGGCGCACGCATCTACGACGACATCCACGTTTCCGGCCACCTGAACCAGGAAGGCCACTACGCGATGCTCGACGCACTGCAGCCCCAGCACATCATCCCGGCTCACCAGAACATGAAGGGCTTCTCCGGCTACGTCGACCTGTGTGAGAGCGAGGGCTACAAGATGGGCCGTGACCTCCACGTGACCCGTAACGGGAACATGATACAGCTGACCGAATGATGACAGACGCCGAGACGAGAGAACAGACCGTGCTCGATGCCGTCGGCCAGCGACGCGAACTGGTCAACGAGGGCATCGCAGAGGAACTGCCCATCAAGCGCCCCGAGCGGCTCTACGAAGCCTCGCGATACCTGCTCGACGCGGGTGGGAAGCGCCTGCGCCCGACCGTCCTGCTGGCGGTCGGTGAGGCGCTCATGGACGTCGACCCGCTTTCGACGGATTACCGCGAGTTCCCGTCGTTGGCGGGCGAACCGGTCGACCTGATGGCGGCCGCGGTGAGCGTCGAGGTCATCCAGACGTTCACGCTCATCCACGACGACATCATGGACGACGACGACCTCCGGCGCGGCGTGCCGGCGGTCCACAAGGAGTTCGACCTCGACACCGCCATCTTGGCCGGTGACACGCTGTATTCGTCGGCGTTCGAGATCATGCTCAGTTCCGACGCGCCGCCGGCACAGGTCGTCGCCGCGATGGACACGCTGGCGTCGACGTGTACGAAGATTTGCGAGGGCCAGAGTCTCGACGTGGCGTTCGAAGAGCGCGGCGACGTGCTGCCCGAGGAGTATCTGGAGATGGTCGAACAGAAGACGGCTGTCCTCTACGCCGCCTCTGCGGCCATCGCCGCGCAGTTGCTCTCGGCCGACGAGGAGACGGTCGAGGCGCTGTACGGCTACGGTCTCGACATCGGCCGTGCGTTCCAGATTCAGGACGACGTCCTCGACCTGACGGTCCCGTCCGAGGACCTCGGCAAGCAGCGAGGTTCCGACCTCGTCGAGAACAAGCAGACGCTCATCACGGTCCACGCCCGCGAACACGGTGTCGACGTGGACGGACTGGTAAACACGGTTCGCGTCGAAGACGTGACCGAGACGGAGATCGACGACGCGGTCACGCAACTCGAAGCGTCCGGCAGCATCGACTACGCGAACGAGGCTGCGAAAGAACTCGTCGAACAGGGGAAGGAGCGGCTCGAAGTCCTTCCGGACAACGACGCCCGCGACCTACTCTGTGACATCGCGGATTACCTCATCGAACGCGGCTACTGAGGTTTCTCTCCCGTCTTTTCGGACGACTCAGATGTTGAGTCGAGGGCTGAATCGGCCTTCGAAATCGTCCGTGCTTTTAGTGGGGTACCCAGCTATGCGGTAGATATGCCACAGCACAGCACCACGACGACGCGCCGTCGACTGCTCGCCAGCACCGGGGCTGTGGCTGCCTTCGGGCTGGCAGGCTGCCTCGGTGGTTCCGAGCAGGTGGAGCCCAAAGAGCCAGACGGTGACGGCTCTGGGACGCTCGGCGAACTGCGGTGGATACTGGAGCAGAACCACGAGATGGAGATTACGAGCATGACCTACGAGGAGGGTCTGGTGGACCTTTCGTACTCGTCGACGGCGACGAGTCGCGCCGAGTCTCGCAGCGAAATCGGTGCGGTCATCTCCGTGTACGGCCTCATCGTGTCGAGCGATGGCCCGTCGGAGAAACTGCGAGCGACTATCGAAGACCGATTCGAGAAACAGGCGACCTCGTACTTCGTGCAGGCCGACTGGGTGAAGCGATGGCGGGCGGGCGATATGTCCGACTCGCTCATCGCACAGCGTGTGTTCAACACGCGCGAATTCCCGAAGGCTGCAACTGCGTAGGCACGCTGTCTGTGGCTGTACCGATGTCTCGGTACTATGCAGGCGATCTGTGCGGCTGACTGCGGTACTGGCGTCTCCCACGACGATACTGGCGTATCCAACTGTGGAACTCGCCGCCACTCCCGATGGCGGCACAGGCAACCGTCGCACGACGCGACGAAAAACGATGGTCACCGCTCCCACGGTGACACAGACCGTCGCCACTCCCGAGGCGACGCAGATATTCGTCACCCTTCGGGGTGACGCAGGCAACGACCGGGCGCTCCCGACGCCCACTGGCGGCCTAACACGCCACCGCCCCGACGGTGGTACAGGCAACGGTCACCCTTCGAGGTGACGCAGGCAACGATACATCGCCGTCGCTCCCGACGACGGCACGACACATCCGACTCGGTGTTCCCACGCCGAAACATCACGACTGTTTTGACGCCGCTCCAAGTACAGAGTGACAATGGACGATGCACTCCGTGCGCAGGTCGAAGAGGAGGCAGAGAAACACGCCCTCTTCAACGCGCTCAAACACGAGAGCGAGGCGAACGTCGGCGCGGTGATGGGGCCGCTGATGGGCGAGAATCCCGAATTCCGCCCCCACGGTGGCGAGGTGCCCGGCGTCGTCGGGCAGGTCTGTGGCCGAATCAACGGCATGTCGACAGACGAGAAGCGAGAACGACTCGCCGAACTCTCGCCCGAGATGGTCGAAGAACTCGACGCCGAAGACGAGGAGGACGACCGCGTGCTCGGTGACCTCCCGAACGTCGACGCCTACGACGAGGTGCGGATGCGCTGTGCGCCGAACCCGAACGGCCCGTGGCACATCGGTCACGCCCGGATGCCCGCCGTCATCGGGACCTACAAAGAGCTGTACGACGGCTGGTTCTGCGTCCGCTTCGACGATACCGACCCCGAGACCAAGCGCCCGGACATGGACGCCTACGACGGGATTCTGGAGGACGTCGACTACCTCGGCTTCGAACCCGACGAGGTCATGAAGGCGAGCGACCGCGTCGAGACGTACTACGACCACGCCCGCGAACTCATCGAGATGGGCGGCGCGTACACTTGCTCCTGTTCCGGCGAGGAGTTCTCGGACCTGAAGAACAACGGGAAGCCGTGCCCGCACCGCGACAAGGACGCTGAGACGACCATGAGCGAGTTCGAGGACATGGTCTCGGGCGAGTACAGCTCCGGTGAGATGGTCCTGCGCGTGAAGACCGACATTGAGCACAAGAACCCCGCACTCCGTGACTGGGTCGCCTTCCGCATGATAGACACGCCGCACCCGCGCGAGGAAGCCGAAGACTACCGTGCGTGGCCGATGCTCGACTTCCAGTCCGGCGTCGACGACCACCTCGTCGGCATCACGCATATCATCCGCGGCATCGACCTGCAGGACTCCGCGAAGCGCCAGCGCTTCCTCTACGACTACTTCGGCTGGGAGTACCCCGAAGTCGTCCACTGGGGCCACGTACAGGTCGACGCCTACGACGTGAAGATGTCCACCTCGACCATCAAGCAGTACATCGAGGACGGCAAACTCGACGGCTGGGACGACCCGCGCGCCCCCACCATCAAGAGCCTGCGCCGCCGCGGTATCCGCGGCGAGGCCATCGTCCAGTCGATGCTCGAACTCGGCACCTCTACGAGCGACGTGGACCTCGCCATGTCGACGGTCTACTCGAAGAACCGCGACATCGTGGACGACCAGACCGACCGCCAGTTCTTCGTCCGCGACGGCACGGAACTCGCCATCGTCGGTGGCGCGCCCGAGTTCGGCGAACCGCCGGTCCACCCGGACCACGAAGACCGTGGCCGTCGGAAGATTCCGGTCGGTGATGCCGTGCTACTCGAACCCGCGGACCTGCCCGAGCGCGAAGAGCGCGTCTGGTTGAAGGGCCTCGGCTGCTTCCGGTTCACTCGGGATTCGCTGCAGTACACGGGTGACGACATCGATGCCGTGCGCGAGGAAGGCGTCGACGTGGTCCACTGGGTGCCCGCCGAGGACAACGTCCCGGTCGAACTCTGGACGATGGACGGCGTCGTAGAGGGCCACGCGGAACCGGGCTTCCGTGAGTACGAGGTCGACTCCCTCGTGCAGTTCGAGCGCGTCGGCTTCGCGCGAGTCGATGCGCACGAAGAAGGGAAGTCGGTCGCGTACTTCGCACACCAGTAGAGTTCTATCGACGAAACGGCAGGTCACGGCCGGGACAACTATACGTCTGAAACTCTCTCTTTTTTGAAATGCGCGCACAGGCTGCGGAGCGTTCAGTCCTCGTCGTCGATTCGGACGAGTCCGAACGAGCGACGGTCGTCGCTGCCCTCACTGCGCACGAGTCCGCGTGGACAGTCACGGGTGTCTCCCAGCCCGATTCCCTGCCCGTTGACGAGGTGTCGTCGGTCGATTGCATCGTCACGAGCACGGTCACCGATGAGGAGTGGCAGACTCTCTTCCGGAGTCCTGCGTTTGGAGAGCGGCGACCGCCAGTCGTCGTGTACACCGACCTCGACGGCGACGCGACCGTCGAATCGCTCCTCCGAGCCGGCGCCGACTCGGTGCTCCGGAAGGTTGACGGGCCGCAGGCAATGGCACTGTCGGTCGCCAGTGCGATGAGGTGTGCCGAAGCGACCGGTGGAAAGGAGCGACCAGAGTCGAGTCAGTCGGTTCGCCGAAAAGTCGAAGACTTACACGGTGTCGCTACCAGCTTCGTCCATCACCACACGGAGGCTGAAATCTTCCGGGCCGCGGTCGACGCGGCCGACTCGATACTCTCGTTCGACATGTGTTACATCGGTGTGGTGAGAGACGGTGACATCTACACTGCGGCGGCGAACGACTCGCTGCTCGAACAGGCCGAGCCCCTCATGTCTATCGACGAGGGAATCGCCGGGAAGACGTACCGAACCGGTCGAACGTTCGTCGTCGACCACCCATCGGAGGACCCGGACTCGAATCCGATCACCAGTGACATCCTCTCGGCGTTGTCCATCCCCATCGACGACATTGGCGTCTTCCAGTCGCTGTCGAGGGCGAAAGGGGGCTTTACCACAACCGACGTCGAAATCGCCGAGTTGCTCGTCGCACACGTCAGGAGTGCAATCGAGCGAATCAGATACGAGGAAGCACTCCGGGCGGAACGAGACCGGTTCGCGGCACTGTTCGAAAACGTCCCCGAACCGGCGGCACACTACGAGATAGAGGGCGGACAACCTCTCGTCCAGTCGGCGAATCCCGCGTTCGTGGAGACGTTCGGGTTCGAACCAGGCCGGCCGCTCGCGGAACTGGTTCGACCGGTCGGTTCGAGCGACGAAGCCCTCGAACACCACCTCGAACGCGAGAAGCGACTCGACGTGGTGGTCGAGCGCGCAACCGCCACGGGGCGACGGACGTTCCTCGTCAGAAACGCGCCAGTGACCTCCGACAGCGACCGCACGACCGGCTACGTCATCTACACCGACATCTCCGACCTGAAGCGGCGCGAACAGCAGTTGCACCGACAGAACGAACGACTCTCGGAGTTCGCGAACATCGTCAGTCACGACCTCCGAAACCCGCTGGCGGTCGCGGGTGGATACCTTTCCGAGGCCCGCGCATCGTCCGACGACGAGAACTTAGCGGAGGTGGCGACAGCGCTCGACGAGATGGAGCGATTCATCGACGAACTCCTCGCACTCGCCCATCAGGGACAGGTCGCTGACGAGCCGACCGAGACCTCGCTGGCTGCCGTCGTCGACCGGGCGTGGGCGAACGTCGAGACGGCGACCGCGTCCATCGTGGGTCCCGGTGAGGGGACCATCGTGGCGGACCCGGACCGGTTGCAGCAACTGCTCGAAAACCTGTTTCGCAACAGCGTCGAGCATAGCTCGACTGGCAGCCACTCGGAGGCTGCTGACGACGACGAAGACGAGTCCACGAACCCACAGAACGAAGATACAGACGTGGTCGAAGACAGAACGGACTCCGTCACAATCTCCGTCGCGTTCTGCAACGAAAGTGGAGACTTCGAGGTCGTGGACGATGGGCTGGGCATCCCCGAGGACCGCAGGGAGCGGGTGTTCGAAGCCGGCGTCACCTGGTCCGACGAGGGCACCGGTATCGGGCTCTCCGTGGTCAAACAAATCGCAGAGGCCCACGGCTGGTGTGTTACCGTCGACGAGGGGCCAGCGGGTGGGGCCCGATTCGTCTTTACCGGTGTCGGTGAGACACGAGGGAACCCCACGACGGGCACGTAGCGCCAGCTTGCGAACCACGACTAGAGTGGAACCGCGTCATGGCTACCTCGGTGTCGTTCGCTGTCCGTCGTTCAGGACGCTGGCTCGGCCCGGACGTTCACGTGAAACCGTGCTGTCTCGGTCGCAGCATTGACCGACCGAGGCGAGTGTTCCGGAGTGAGACGTGTGTTCTGCGGTTACCACACGACGACGGCCACGACGAACCCAGCGAGCATCGAGAGGGTAAGGACGACCTGCACGACGACGCTGGCGAGGATGCCGACGGTGGTGTAGGCGGCGGCCCTGGCCGCGTGTTCGTGGTCGCCTTTCTGGTAGAACTCGACGAGGAAGACGGTCCCAGCCACGCCGACGATGATGCCGATTGGGCCAGCGACGAACATGAGGACGAAGCCAGCGAGCCCAGCCAGTGCGGTCGTGGTCCACGACGCGCCGCTGGCTTTCGTCGAGACGATGTCCGCGAGTTGGTCGACCGCCACTGCAAACAGGCCGACGGCGACGAGGGCACCGGCAGCGAGCGTGCTCAGTTCGTCGCCGAACCACCAGTAGCCGAGGACGCCCGCGACAGAGACGAGCGGGCCGGGCAGCGACGGAACCGCGCTACCGACGACGCCGAGGACGAGCAGCGCGAGGGCGACGAAGAACGCGAGATCGAAGCCGCCGAGAATCGCGAGTGGCATGCTCGCCAGTATTCGTCTTCGACGGATGACTCTTTCTCCCACTGACAGACCGTGTGCATTTCGCCACGCGAACCACCTTCTCGGCAGATGCCTCACGCCGGTGAAAACCGCAGGCGAGCGCGGTCTTTCACGGACGTACATTTAAGTTACTGCCGTCGGTTGTGACTAGGTGACAATGGCCATAGACCCGAACTTCGAGGACAACAGAAGTGTCGTCGACGAACACAACGGACACGACGTGTGGGGGCCGGTAGACGAGCCGGAGGAACTGGGTATCCACGGGACCCACGTCGCGGTCGACTTCGACATCTGCATCGCCGACGGTGCCTGCCTCGAAGACTGTCCAGTGGACGTCTTCGAGTGGGTGGACACGCCGGGGCATCCGGAGTCGGAGATAAAGGCCGACCCGATGCACGAGGCGCAGTGCATCGACTGCATGCTCTGTGTCGACGTCTGTCCGGTGGACGCCATCGACGTGGACGCCGGTCGACAGGGACGGGCGTGAGGTGATTCTGGGATGCACATCGCAGTTCTGACGAAAGGCGTACCGGACTTCCGCGAAGGGCAGGTGTCGTTCGACGAGAACGGCCACCTCGAACGCGGGAAGACACCGACCGTGATGAACCCGAACGACAAGTTCGCGCTCCGTGCCGCCTTGCAGACGAAGGTGCGCCACGGCGGCGACGTGACACTGCTGTCGATGGGGCCGCCGGGGTATCAGGGCATCCTCGAAGAGGGGATGCGCGACGTGTACGCCGACGACCTCGTACTGGTGTCGGACCGCGAGTTCGCCGCGGCTGACACGTGGGCGACCTCCATCACGCTCTCGGCGGCGCTGGACCACATGGACGAAACGCCGGACATCGTCTTTGCCGGGTTCAAGACGGCCGACGGCGAGACGGGCCACACCGGGCCACAGACGTGCTGGTGCATGGACTGGCCCATCGTGACCCACGTCATCTCGCTGGACGTGGACGAAGCGGAAGGCACGCTCCGGGCGAAGCGACTCGTCGAGGGTGACGTGGACGAAATCGAGACGGTCGAGGCACCGCTGCCGTGTTTCGTCGTCACCGACCCCGACTTCGAGCCGTCGTATCGGCGTGCCGAACACCGTCTGATTCACAAAGACCTCCGCGCGGAGACGAAAGCGCGGGCCGAGGACTACGAGGACCACTTGGAGATGTGGGACCACGAGGCGCTGAACCTCGACCCGGACTTCGTGGGCCTCGACGGTTCGCCCACCATCGTCTCCTCGGTAGACCCCATCCCGAAAGCGCCCGCAGAGCGCGAGGCGACGATGGTCACACCGGACGACGAGGCGGGCATGGAATCGGTACTCGAAGAGCTGACGCCGTTCGTTGCGGGTGACTGAGCATGACAGATTTCGACCCTGGGGAGTACGAGATTTCGGAGTTGGGACCGGCACTGAAAGACATCGAGGACGTGGAAGAACTCGAAGCTATCCTCGAAGCGGAGGCGGCCGGAGAGGACCGCGTCGCCGCGAAGAAACTCATCGAGAGCCGCATCGAGAAGTTCACCGCCGACGGCGAGGAAGTCGACGCCGACGCGCTCGACCCCGGCGACATGACCGTCGCCGACATCGGGAACGCGGTGCGTGACATCGACGAGATTGCAAAACTCGAAACACTCCTCGAAAAGGAGGAGAGCGGCGAGGACCGAAAGAGTGCGAAGCGCCTCATCGAGAAGCGCATCGACGACCTCTCCGAGAGCGACGGGGAGGGAGACGGCGAAGAAGCCGAGGTCGAACCCGACCTCCCGCCCGAGGAGAAGTACCCCGAACTGCACCACCCGACCGCGGACAAGAAACACGTTCGCGCACTGGACGACGGCACCTACGGCGACATGTGGGTGTACTGTGAGACCCAGCGCGGCGAGTTGCTGGACGTGTCTCGCGAGATGCTCGGGAAGGCTCGCGAGCTGATGGACGACTACAACGACGACTACGGCGAGGACGAACGAGTCGTCGCCGTCCTCATCGGTGAGGAGGTCAGACCCCACGCCGAGGACTGCATCGCCTGCGGTGCCGACGTAGTCGTCTACACCGAGGAAGAACGGCTGCACCGGTTCCGACACAAGCCGTACACCGAGATCTTCTGTGAGATGGCCCGCTGGGGCGGCGACCCCGGCGAGGGCAACCCCGAAGACTCGGACTGGCGGGACTACGAAGAGCCGCGCTACACGCTGTTCCCGGCGACGAACAACGGGCGTGACCTCTCCGCGCTCGTACAAGGCGAACTCGACTCCGGCCTCGCGTCGGACTGTTCCGGCCTGTACATCGACAGTGCGGAGATTTCGAACCCCGTCAAGACCGGCGCGCCCGGGACGACGCGGACGTTCGAGCGCATCCTGCACATGAAGCGCCCGGACTTCTCCGGCTTCGAGTACTCGACCATCCTTTGCATCGACAACCCGCACCGCGAGTTCCATCCGCAGGGTGGCTCGGTCATCCCCGGCAGTTTCGAGATTCCGGAACCGAACCCCTCGCGCGACGGCGAAATCATCGAGCGCGAGGTCAGCCTCGAAGATGGCTGGTTCCAGGTCGAAGTCGAGGACGCGGACGTGCTCGACACCGGCGTCGACCTCACCGGGAACGACGTCATCGTGGCCATGGGCCGCGGTATCGGCGACGACCCGACTCACGGCATGGAACTCGGCCTCGACCTCGCGGACTGTTTCGAGGACGCCGACGTGGGTGTCACTCGGGGCATCGTCACTGGCTCCTACGAGTTCGACGGTCACGTCGAGGAGTACACGAAGGAAGAACGCCAAATCGGCGAGACCGGCCAGGTCGTCGCCCCAGACCTCTACATCGCCGCGGGCATCTCCGGGGCGGTCCAGCACAAGGTCGGGATGGACGAATCGGAGGTCATCGTCGCCATCAACACCGACCCGGACGCGAGAATCAGAGACTTCTCTGACTACTTCATCGAAGGAGACCTATTCGACGTGTTACCACGACTCATCGAAGCCGTCAAGACCGGAGAGTTGAGTGCCGCAGTTGCCGACGCCGCCATCGCCGGAGGTGACGACGATGACTGAGCGAGAACACTACGAGGCGGTCGTCGTCGGCTGCGGTCCCGGTGGGGCTGCCGCCGCGGCGCGACTAGCCGACCACGGTGTCGAGACGCTCGTCCTCGAACGTGGCGTCGACGCCGGTTCGAAGAACGTCTCCGGCGGCCTGCTGTACGCCGAGGACTCCGCGCCGTACACCATCGACGACCTGTTCCCCGACTTCCGCGAGGAGGCCAGCGAACGGGAAGTCACGGAGTACTACATGGACAACCTCGCTGGCGGCCGGGTCAAGACGTACGACCTCACGCGTCTGCACGAGCACGACACCCAGTGGTGTGACGCCGTGTTGCGCCGCAAGATGGACTCGTGGCTGGCCGAGCAAGTCCACGAGAAGTGCCGCGAGCACGGCGGCGGTGTGCTTACGGAAGTCCGTGTCAACGGTCTGCTGCGCGAGAACGGCGAAATCATCGGCGTCACCTGCGACGAACTCGACGACATCGAGGCCGACGTGGTCATCGCCGCCGACGGGGTAAACTCCGAACTCGCCCGCGAAGCTGGCTTGATGGACTGGGAAGACCCGGACGAGTACTTCCAGGGCGTCAAGGCCGTCGTCGACCTGCCCGACGGCTTCGTCGAAGAGAAATTCGGCATCGGCGAAGAGGAGGGCGTCGCGCGCCTGTTCTCCGGTGACCTGTTCCAGGACGTGCGCGGCGGCGGGTTCATGTACACGAACCACGACACGCTCTCGATCGGGACGGTGTTCCACCTCGACAGTCTCGTCGCCGAGAACGCCGAGCCACACGAACTGCTGGACGCGTTGCTCACGCACCCGCACCTGTCGCAGTGGATGCCCGAGGAGTACGTCGAACTGGAGTACTCCGCGAAGTTGGTGCCGGACTCGAAGAAAGCCGCCCTGAAGAAGCCACATCGCGACCGTCTGCTGGTCGTCGGCGACGCCGCCGGCCAGATGCAAGCGCAAGGGCCCATCATCAAGGGGATGAACCACGCGGTCACCGCTGGCGCACTCGCCGCCGACGGGTTCGTCACCGCACGCGGTCGCTCGAACGTCACGGCGGGCCAGCGCTACACCCAGATGCTCGAACGTGAGGGCGTGATGCAGAAGCTGAAGCCACGGGCCTACAGCGCGACGAGCAAGGTGAGCGAGCGCGACGCCGTCTCGGGAATCGTCGAGACGGTCGCGAAGTCGCCCGTCGGCAAGTTCGTCCTGAAGCGTGGGTCGAGTCAGCGACTCGTCGGCCGCGCGTTCAACTCCCCACGGATGATGTCGATGTTGCCCGACATCCGGCCCGCCTACGTCACCCTGCCGACGCTCATCGGCGAGGTGCAGGGTGAACCAATCGAGGGCGAGAGCCACGTCGAACCGCCGAGCCTCGAAGAGCGCATCGGTGACCTGACGTACGACACCGACGTTGGGAACCCGCACATCCGGGTGACCGACGCCTCCTTCGAGGCGAGTGGGTCGGCCGTCACGGCCTGTCCCGTCTCCGCCGAAGGCTTCGGTGGCGGCTGCTATCGCTCCGAGACGGTGAAGCGAAACGGCACCGAGGAGAAGGTCGTGAGCCTCGACACCCAGCCCTGCGTCGAGTGTGGCACCTGTGCAGTCGTCGCAGAGACCGAGTGGGAACACCCGCCCGGTGGCAAGGGCGTCGAGTTCAAACAGGGCTGAGTCGTGGCTGGACCTGCTGGCGGTGAACCAGCCGATGGCTGCGAAGGCGGCGGCACCCGCGTAGCCGAGGCCGACGTGGACGAGAGCCCGGCCGTTACCGTCCGCGTCGACGAACTGGTCGCCGACGTGGCTGCGGCCGAGTCGGCGTTTGAACCGCCAGCCGACGGCGAGGCCGAGGCGCAGGCTCTCGACTACTGCCGGGAGGGCGTCGGCCCGACCGTCTTGCTGTACGCCGACTGCCGAACCGGTGGCCCACACCTGCCCGCCGCAGAGTGTCGGCGACTCGAATCGGTCCTGAACCGCTGGCTCGACCTCTACGCCCGCTGTTACGGCGTCGAGATGGACTGCGCGTTCGCGCTACAGACCGCGGCTGAAGTGTTCGTCCAGACGCACAACGCCCGCGACGTGGCGCAGTTGTTGACGACGGTGCCGGACCGACACTGACGGCGAGGGAACTGTCGCAGCGACCGTCTCGACGCTCTTCTTGGTCGAGTAAGGGAGTTGCTTATTCCCGACAATCGCGTACTCGTTCCGATGACATTGCGTGAGAGAGTCGACCGAATACGGGTGTTCGTCCTCTTGCTGGTCGCGTTCACCGCGTTCTCGCTCGTCGGACTGGTCTTCTCGCTCGGAATTGGCGGCGTCGTCCTCGCGTTCTGCTGTTCTCTGCTCGTCGTCTATCTGTGGGAACGACGCCGAATCACCCGAAAGCCAACTCTCGCGGGCCCGATGACCGAGGAAGAAGAATTCGCTTACGCCGGAGCCACGCTCGAAGCCGGTCTCACGTTCTGCTGGCTGGTCGTCCTCTTCGTCGGCTTCGCGGTCGTCCTCTCGGCCCTGACGACGAACGTCCTCGTCGTCCTCGGTGGCGCACTCGCGCTCTCGTTCGCGAGCGTGTTCTGGTGGCAGCGCCGGGTCGCGATTCGCACGGCACGCGGCGCAAACGTCGGGCGCTGACGGCGCGACGGACGAAATTCTCACACATGAAACTCACGAACAACCATTAAGTATTGGGGGGTGGTAACAGATACCATGAAACTCACCGACAAGCTGAGCTTCGACCACGAGGACCGCCAGCAACTCTACGAGTACGTCGAGAGCCACGGAACGGTGAAGCGAAAAGACGTCGAGAAGGCGTTGAAGCTCGACCCACGTGCGGTGAGACACCACGTCGCCATCCTGAAGCGTGACGGCTATCTGGTAGACGAAGACGGGGTACTCAGCGTCGCCTTCGAAGACGAGTCCGCGGCCGAGGAGCACCACGGGGAGAGCGTCGACTTCATCATTCGGCAAGCACACCAGTCGGACCTCTCGGGGCTCATCGGCGCGATTCGTCACGTCGCCGACGAGGGGACCTACATCGAGGCCGAAGAGGTCGCCGACATCCTCGACCACGAGGAAGTCCTGCTGCGGCACAACGAACTCGAATCACGGATGTTCTTCGTCGCCACGGTGAACGACGAGGTCGTCGGCTGGGTCCACATCCGTGCCCCGGAACTGGCGAAACTGCACCACACTGCCGAGTTGACCGTCGGCGTCCTCGGCGAGTACCGGGGCAACAACATCGGGAGTCACCTGCTCGAACGCGGCGTCAACTGGGCGCAACAGAACAACTACGAGAAGCTGTACAACAGCGTCCCGGCGACGAACGAGACGGCCATCGCCTTCCTCGAAGAACACGGCTGGGAGACCGAAGCGGTCCGGGCGGACCACTACAAGATCGACGACGAGTACGTCGACGAAGTGATGATGGCCGTCTCCGCCTGAGCGACGACACCTCGATTTTTCCGCGACCGCTTAGGGCCACGCCGAGTCGCAGCCATCGAGCGGTTCCGCAACTACGCCGTCCTGTTGCACCTGTGCCCGAGCGTGTGCCACGCAGACGTCGCGGTTCGCTGCCCACGGGATGTGCAGTCGGACCGCAGCGTCCTCGTCACAACCGTCTGTTTCGCACTGCATGGCTGTGGCTACGACGCCGACGCTAACAAGTCATGCCCCGTCTGCACGGTGGAACGTCAGTTTCACGCCCAGTCCACCGAGGCTACTCTCCTCGAAGGAGAACCGGCCGCCAGCGACGGTGACCAGCCAGTAGACGAACCAGAGACCGAGACCGCTCGTGTGTTCGAGCGGCGTCTCCTCGCCGGAGAGGAGCGCGGCCTGCTCGTCCTCGGGCATCCCGTCGCCGTCGTCTTCGACGAGGAGTTCGACCCACTCGTCGTCGCTAGTCACGCTAATCCGAATTTCCACGCCGTCGTCTTCGACGCCATCGTGACTCCGTTCACGACCGGACCCGTCCGCACTTGGTGCCGTGGCTGTTGCCCGCTGGTCGCCCCCACTGCTCGCACGGGAGGTGGTCTGTTCGACAGCGCCGCCGGACTGCGTCTGGTGGGCCGTCGACCCGTGTTCTACCGCGTTCTCGATGAGTTCCGTGACCGCGGTTCCGAGGTGGACGGTCGCGTTCGCCATCGCGTTCGGTTCGAGGTCGGTGTGGATGTCGACCGCGGGGTAGCGCTCACAGACTGCGCCGACGGCTGCACGGACGACCTCAGTCACGTCGATGGGTCTGTCCGCGTCGTCCAGCGCTTGCTGGATGTTACGGGCTTTCTCGCTCGTGTCGACCAGTTCCTCGGCGTGCTGGATGATGCGGTCGAGGAGGTCTCGGTCGGTCGGGTCGGTCGCCCCCTCGCGGAGTTCGTGCGCGTAACTGATGACGACGTTCAAGCGGTTACGCAAGTCGTGGCGGAGGACGCGGTTGAGGACCTGAATCTGCTGTTCGCGGTTTCGTTGCTCGGTCACGTCGCTGGCGGTGACGACGACCCGCTGAACCACGCCGCCGTGGACGACTGGGTGGGGCTGGATGTGGTAGATACCGCCGTCGACGTCGACCGTAACCGACTGTGAGTGCCCGCGAAGGGCCCGACGACAGCACTCGACCAGCGGTTCGTACTCGGCGAAGTGTTCGTCGTACCGTTCGCCAAGGGCGTCGTCGAGGGCGAAGGTGCCGGTCGGCGTGTGCCCTTCGACGGTCGAGAACCGCCCGTCAGCGCCGATGACGAACAACACGACGGGCAGGTTCGTGAGCAGTCGCTGGAGGTGTAGTTCGCCGCGCTGTGCCTTCGTTCGGGCGACTTCCAGCGCCGCGATACGGTTCCGGAGCGCGTCTCGCATCTGACTCATCTGGGTCGCGAGCGTCCCGAGTTCGTCCGAACGAGTGAGGTTCGGTTCGAAGTCGTAGTCGCCTTCGGCGTAGGCCGTCGCAGTCTCGGTGAGCCGACTGACTGCCCGGGTGGTGTTTCGCCCGAACGTCAGTGCCACGAGCAACACACCGAGGATACCGAGACCGGCCACACCGGCGATACCGACCTTGATACGGTCGATGACGGCGTACGCACTGGCCGCTGGCGCGTGCTTGATGACGACCCAGTCGGTCCCTTCGACGGGGGCGTACGCCGTCACCACGTCGTAGCCGAGTTCACGCTCTTTGAGCGAGTCGTACTGGAAGCCAGAACGGCCGTCGATGCCGCTGACGAGTGCTTCGGGGATGGCGGTCTCGTTCTGCAGGTACGGCTGGAGTCGTCTGTCGGGGTCCTCCGAGAACACCACGGTACCACGCGAGTCCACCACTGTCGTGGTCGTCCCCGGGATGGGCGACCGGAACGTCTCGGCCATGTCGCTCACGTCGACGAGGACGACCAGTGCCCCGTTCACGTCGCCGGTCGGACTGACGAAGGCGACGACGGTCCGGCCACGCGGCGTGACGTACGGCTCCGAGACGAACACGTCGTCGAAGCTCCGATACCGTAGCCGAGAACTCCACGGGCGGTCCCCGAGACTCTCGTTCTCGGCCCCGGCGACCGTCGTCGCCACGATTCGCTGGTCACGGGTGTCGATGTAGTGTAGCCCGACCACGTCCGGGTCTGAGGCGTCGAGCTGTCGTTCGAGGTAGTCGGTCACCTCGGTGGTGTTCCCCGTCCGGAAGCGACTGTCTTCGGAGACGAGTCGTGCGTACTGCCGATTGCTTGCGAACCACTCTGTGAGGCCGTCGGCCTCGGCTTCGGACTGTGCGACCATCTGTGAGCGCACGTCGTCTCGCACGGCGTCGGCCGTGACGACCCACACACCGACGCCGAGAGCCGCGATGAGCAGGACGACGATGCCGAGAATCACCGCGAGTCGGAGCGAGAACGACTTCTCGATGCGGTCGAGCGGATGCAGTTTCACGGGACGATTCCCTCCGTTCTGAGGACGGAGAGCGCCACGTCGCGTGGCCGCTCACCCTCGACGACGACCCGAGCGTTGAGTGCTCGCATCTCTTCGACGCTCTCGATAGCGGGCCCAAGCCGGTCGAGGACGTCGTCCAGGCCATCGACCCGCTCGACGACGGTTCGGTGTACGACGGGAAGTGGACTGTACAGCGGGAAGAAGTCGCGGTCGTCGTCGAAGACGTGCAGATCGTACTGCGATATCTGCGGGTCAGTCCCGAACCCCATCGCGACGTCGATTCGTTCGGTGACGAGGAACTCGTAGGCGAGGACGAGGTTGACGACTTCGACGTGTGGGTCCCAGCGGTCTCTGACCGACGCTTCGACCTCGTAGTGGTCGAGAAAGCCCGGCCAGCCGTCTCGGCGCTGGTAGAACGACGGACCGACGGCGGTCGGAACGGTGGCTCCATCGGAGACGTACTCCACGAGGGCAGAGTGGTCGGTTACACCGGTCTCTTCGACCCACTTCGGACGGGCGACGAAGACGTAGGGATTGTCGAACGAGGCCGGTGAGAAACAGCGCAGGTCGTTGTGGTCGGCCATCTCTGTCCGGACGCGTTCGTACAGAACGTCCGGGTCGTCGATTCGGTCGGTTCGGTCGTGTACTGGTGGATGGACGTGCCACAGGGTCCCGGTGTACTCCCAGTACGTGTCGACACTCCCGTCGACGAGGGCGGTCCAGATGTCGCTGGTCTGTCCGTAGCCGATTTCGTGGACGGGCTGACGGTCGAGGACTCGATTCACCGCCTCGTAGGTCATGAATCCCAGGATGCGGTTCTCGACGAAGTTCTTCGACCCGACGCTGAGCCGTCGCATGTCCGGTGGACTGCCGGGAGTGCCCTCGCTCACGCACCCACCGAGTGCCGGAACGACGACGGCGCTCGACGAGCGAGCAATGAACGCTCGCCGCGAGCAGCGCACCATTCGAGAGGCTAGGGAGTCACAGCGTTAGTACTTCTTGGGGAAAATGGCAGTATTCGAGTCTAATACGTCGATACTCCCCAAAATTACGTTCGGAGCGACAGTCAGTTCTCGTCGTCGTGTCGCCGCCGTTCTCGCTGGGCCGTCTCGTCGCCGTACGCGGCGACCAGTGGCCGCAGCGCCTCGCCGAGGGCGCGCATCGCGAGCCGCGATGAGTGATAGCCGAGGTCGGCCGCGACCGTCTCCGCGTCGTGGGCCTGCAGCACCCGCGAGACGAGGACGCGCTCGTGTTGCGGCGACAGGTCGGGTGCACCCGGCTCGGGGTCGACGAGGTGTTTCACGACCAGTTCGCGGAACGGGCCGGGGGCCACGTCGTACAGGCCCGCACCGTAGGCGGTCCCAGCGACGGCTCGCCAGGCCATCTCGTCGAGGTCCAGCGAGACTGTTGCCTCGCAGGCGGCGAGTGCGACCCGACCCTCGTCCGGAGCCATGTCCCGTAGTGCGTCCGTCAGGACGCCCGAAATCCGCCGTGCGAACCAGTCTGCGTGCCGGTCGTGTAGGGTCTCGCCGTCGGCCGAACACGGGGACAGCATGACCGCGGAGTACTCGCCGCTCACGTCGTTTCTGGTCGTCGAGAGGTGGACCGTCCCGTAGTCGTTTCGCGACCAGAAGTCGAGGAGTTCGGGTGTCGCGCCGTAGCCGACACCGAGCCAGTCCACGTCGGCGGCGAACTCGTCACGGATGGCCGACAGCAGGTGCGAGCCGAGGCCAGCCGAGCGAACCGCGTGATGGGTCGCGATGCGGACGACGCGCTGGCCGACCGTCTTTCCGGCGGCTTCGTCGCGCAACTGGCTCGTCAGCACGTCGGGAATCATGTTCCCGTTGATGCGACCGCCTTCGTAGCAGTCGGCGCGGGTTTCGGCGTCGAGGCCTCCTTCTCTCGCGAGGAGTGCAACAGAGACGACGTGCCCGTCGTGGGTCAGGGTTCGCACGGCGAGGTTCGGCGCGTCGAGCAGACGGGCGAGGTCGTCCGGCGCGGTCTGGTAGTGTGCGAGGACGAGCAGACCGAACGTCTCGCGGAGGAGCGTCGGGTCGGCGAGCAAGTCCTCGGCACTGGGTCGGCCGTATTCGACCGAGTCGGGCGTGGCGTCGACGACGAGCGGGTCGACCGGCGGACTGGCCGCGAGGCCGAGTGCATTGAACGACCACACTTCGACGGGGTCACCGGCGGCGTAGCGAATCGGGTCGGTGAGGAACGCCTCGCGGACTTCGTGGTCGCTCTCGTCGAGATGGTCGCGGAACCGGACCGCGAAGCCGCGACCGGCTCCTTCGTAGCCGTGGACCGTGGAGGCGTAGGCGACTCGGTCCGCGGCGAGCGTCTCGTCGAGCAACCGAACCGAGATAGCCGCGGCTTCGTCGACGACGAGGAGGTCTGGTTCTGCGGCAGTCTCGGCGGCGACCTGCGGCGGTTCGTACCTGACCGCACCGCCGGTCGTCGTCACGAGGTGCGTGTTCTCGTCCGAGTGGTCGCCAGCGACACCCAGTTCTTCGAACAACTCGCGAGCACGGTCGAAGCCCTCCGCGGCGTTCTGGTAACTGGGTGCAGTCACGAGTACGTCTTGGCCCGCGGCCGCGTACGCTCCGGCGGCGATGCCTGCGGCGCTCGACTTCCCGCGGCCGCGGTCGGCTTCGAGAACGAGTGCGCGTGGCTTCGAGTCTCCAGCGAGGAACTCGAAGTCGTGGACTGCTTCGACCTGGTCGCCGGTCAGGCAGGCGTCGTAGGCTTCGTCGGGGAAATCGTGGTCGGCTGGCGTCGGGAGTTCCGCGTCTACTCGGCTGCCATCACCTCGGCCCTGGCGAACGAGTCGTGGTGCTGGATGGGTCAACCCGTCAGCTTCGACCGTATCCGTGTCCACGTCCACGATTGCGATGCCGCGATGTCCCCGCAATGTCTCGACGAATCGCGCTCGGAAGTGACCCGTCACGTCGTCGGTCGAGAACGGCGGGACGGCCATCCCGGCGTCGAAGCCGTCGCGGTGGACTGGCCAGTCGTCGAGTGGCGGTGCGAGCAACACGAGCAGGCCGCCACCGTCGACCGCACCGACGACCTGTCCGAGCGCGTTCGGCCGAAACTCGTCGTGGGCGTCGACGACGATACAGTCCGTGGTCGTTCCGAGCAGTTCACTCGCTCGCCGCGGCGCCACCTGTCTGCACCGGAGGAAGTCGCGTTCGCCCACCAGTGCGGTCGCGGTGATGGCGACTGGCAGCTCGTCGAGGACGGTCGATACGGTATCGTAGCACTGCTCGCGCTCGCCGGTGAGGACGAGCAGCCGTCGCTCGTTCTCGGCCCGTGCCTCGTCGTGTAGCGCGGTCGCCGCCGCGACGACCGCCGTCGCCTCGCCCGAACTCATTGCTCGCGGATTGGCGTCGGCGCGAGAAGTGCGTTGTCGTTGGATGCTGGCGGTGAATCGAATTACTGTCCGCTGGTCACCACGTGTACACATCGCTGGCTGCTACCCGAAAGCAGCCCTCCGAGACCGAAAACCCAGACAATTGATGTGTTCCCGAACCGCCCCGAACCCCGTCGTCTGGCGGCCTAAATCGTGGATAAGGTTATATCTCCTCGCGCCTACTCTCAGTCATGCCTGGGGGGCAACAGAACCTGAACAGTACCGACTACGAGGCCATCGCCCGGCGACTCGTCGATGAGGGGCACGACGGCGGTAACCCGACCGTGTTCTACGAACACATCGCAGCGGACTGCGTCCTGATGTCCGACCCGAGTCGCTATCTCGGCGCGAACGAACTGGCCGACCGCATGCTCCGGTTCCACCGCGCGGTGCCGGACGTGGAAGAGACCATCGACAGCGTCCACGTGGACGGCGACATCGTCGTCGTCCGAACGACGCGCACCGGGACGTTCGAGAACGAGTGGCGGCTCGTCGTCGACGACGAAGAACTCGTCTTCGACCCGACCGGCCAGTCGTTCACCGCAGACCTCGTCTACACCGGCCGCTTCGACGGCGACAAACTCGTCGAAATCGACGGCTCCGGCCACAACGACCTCTGGTTCGCGATGGGCATCGTCCCGGACCCGTTCTCGTTCGCTCGCTGACCACCTGCTGTAAGCGGCACCGTCACGCTGATTCTGGCCGCGTGCTGGCGTTTCGCATACCTGCGAACGTTTGAACACCCTTATAACGGACCGTCGAGTATGGACGTGATACGCCCTACGCGGGGTTGATGATGCTCCTAGCCGCACAGGAATCCGGCCGCCTCCGTCCCAGCTGGCGGCCATGCGGGATTCACCCGCGACGGCAGGGGAGCGCGAGCCCACGCGTGGGAGTAGGTGAGCAACCATGCCAGTATACGTCAACAAAGAGATCCCAGCCGACCTCGCCGAGGACGCCCTCGAGGCGCTCGAGGTCGCCCGAGACACAGGAACCGTAAAGAAAGGAACGAACGAGACGACGAAAGCCGTCGAGCGCGGCAACGCCTCGCTCGTCTTCGTCGCCGAAGACGTCACGCCGGAAGAGATCGTCATGCACCTCCCCGAGCTCGCGAACGAGAAGGGGATCGGTGTCGTCTTCATCGAGACGCAGGACGACGTCGGCCACGCCGCCGGTCTCGAAGTCGGTAGTGCCGCCGCGGCAATCGTCGACGCTGGTGAGGCCTCGAACGACGTCGAGGACATCTCCGGCAAGCTCGAGGACCTGTAGAGGTAATCCATGAGTGCCGAAGAGTCCGAAGACGGCTCCACCTCCGCGGAAGTCATCGAGATAGTCGGCAAGACCGGCATGCACGGCGAAGCCATGCAGGTCAAGTGCCGCATCCGCGAAGGGGAAAACCAGGGTCGCATCATCACGCGAAACTGCCTTGGCCCCGTGCGCGAAGGCGACGTCTTGCAGCTGCGCGAGACCGCCCGCGAGGCCGACTCCATCGGAGGTCAATAAATGGTAAAAACGCGAGACTGTGAGTACTGTGGCGACGACATCACGCCCGGCACGGGCACGATGTTCGTCCACACGGACGGCACGACCGTCCACTTCTGCTCCGCGAAGTGCGAGAAGAACGCGTCGCTCGGTCGCGAACCGCGCGAACTCGAGTGGACCGCACAGGGCGCGAAGTCAGACGCACCGACGGAGGAATCCGAAGAATGAGTGACCACGAGCGCACGTTCGTCATGGTCAAGCCCGACGGCGTCCAGCGCAACCTCACCGGCGAGATCATCTCCCGCTTCGAGGACCGTGGCCTCAAACTGGTCGGCGCGAAGTTCATGCAGATCGACCAGGAACTCGCCGAGGAACACTACGGCGAGCACGCCGACAAGCCGTTCTTCGACGGCCTCGTCGACTTCATCACGTCCGGTCCGGTCATGGCGATGGTCTGGGAAGGCCAGGATGCCATCCGCCAGGTCCGCGGCATGATGGGCGAGACTGACCCGGCCGACTCCGCCCCGGGCACCATCCGTGGTGACTTCGGGCTGGACCTCGGTCGCAACGTCATCCACGGCTCGGACCACGAGGACCCCGGGTCGAACGAACGCGAGATTTCGCTGTTCTTCGACGAGGACGAACTCGTCGACTACGAGAAAGAGACGGCGACCTGGCTGTACGAGTAAGCCAGTCGTCGGTTCTGCGTTTCTTCGTTCTTTTTCGGTCGCTAGCGGTTGCTGTGGTGTGTTCGGTCGTGACTTCCTGGTTGGGTTCTGTTGTTCGTGGTCGTAGTGCATCAGTTGGGCAATCGTCGACGATTGCCGACGAAACATGACCGCCGTGTGTGGCTGTCGTCGTCGCTGACGGTCGGTTCGAGAAGCAGTTCACTAGCGCCGGCGGAACATGACCGCCATGTCCTAGTGTCGTCGTCGCAGGCGGTCGGTTCGGGAACCAGTTCACAACTCCCGACAGTACATGACCGCAGCCACGCCCTCCCCAACCGATTCGCGGTGTTTCGGTCACTCCGTTCCCTCTACACCGCTCATCCCTCGCGCGATGTCGAGTCGCGGTCTTCGACACGCGACTCAGCGCGCGCCAAAGTGTTCGCGTCTGTCCTTCCGCACCCCACGAACAAACTATAAATGTCCCGCTCGTTCGTGTACGTTATGAGCAGAGAGACGACCCGTCGCGCCCTCCTGACGGCCGTCCTCGGTGCCGGTGTCGGTGGGATGACACTCACGGAGGCACGGAGTTACCTCGCCCGGTTCGCACCGGGGTCGGGGACGGTGTGGGGAGCGGCAGATACGGGTAGCGAGGGGACGGTAGACAGTCCCTATGGGGCGGCAGCGGTGAGCTACGACGACGACGGGGTACCACACGTCGAGGCCGACTCGGAGGAGGCGGCCTACTACGCCGTGGGGTACTGCCACGGGACGGACCGCTACTTCCAGATGGACCTCTACCGCCGGCTGATGGCGGGTGAGCTGTCGGCCGTCGTGGGCGATGTCGCACTGGACTCGGACGTGTTCCACCGACAGCTCGACTTCCGCAGCGCCGCCGAGGCGACGTGGGAGCGCGTGCAGGGGACCGAGACGGGCCACGTCGTCGAGGCGTACGTCGAGGGTGTCAATCGTGCGCGAGAGCGCGAGGAGACGCCCATCGAGTATCGACTGCTCGACTTCGAGCCGAGAGAGTGGACACCAGTGGGGTCGCTGCTCGTCGAGAAACAGATTTCGTGGGGCCTGACCGGGACGTTCAGGACGCTTCGGAAGGCACTCGCTCGCGACAAACTGGGTGGGGCAGCCGCCGAACAGCTCTATCCCAGAATCATGGACCACGACGTACCCATCATCCGGGACGGTTCGCCCGAGTCCTCGGTCGACGCCGCGGACGCCACGGTACCGGATTCGGAGATGGTCTCGTGGCTGGCCGAATTCGACACCCGGCCGGGCATCGGGTCGAACTCGTGGGTCGTCTCCGGCGAGCAGACTGCGTCGGGGACACCCATCGTCGCGAACGACCCACACCTGCAGTTGACCGTGCCGCCGGTCTGGTACGAACAGCACGTCGTCGGCCCGGACCCGGTCGATGTGCGCGGGGTGACGTTCCCGGGCGTCCCGTTCGTCATCATCGGGCAGAACCACGGCGGGGCGTGGGGCTTTACGAACACCGGCGCGGACGTCATCGACTTCTACAGCTACGAGAAATCTGGTGACGGCGGCTATCGCTACGGCGACGAGACGCGCCAGTTCGACAGTCGCACGGAGACCATCGAAGTGGCCGACGGCGAGGACCGCGAGATTACGGTGAAGCAGTCGGTTCACGGCTCCGTTCTCACTCAGTTCCCCGACGGCGACGGCTTCCGCGTGGCGGACGAAATCGGCGTCGCGTGGACCGGACTCTCGGGCACCCGGACCGTGGAAGCGGTCCACATGCTGAATCGGTCCGGCGGGATGGACGAAGCGAAAGAAGCCCTCAAATTGTTCGACGAGCCGACGCAGAACTTCGTCTACGCCGACGAGGCGGGCAACACGCTGTACTGGGTCACCGGCAAGATTCCCATTCGCACGACGGAAGGCGTCGAAGTGATGGGGACGCGAATCTTCGATGGCTCCGCCAAAGAGGGCGAGTGGGGCGACGGCTACACGCCCTTTGGCGAGTCTTCGTGGGACGGGTTCGTCCCCTTCGACGAGAAACCGCACGTCGAGAACCCGGACTACCTCGCCACGGCGAACCAGCGCCTGACGAACGACCCCGAACACTACCTCTCGGAAGGCTACGCCCCGCCGTTCCGCGGCGCGCGCATCTACGACCGACTGGACGCCCGAGCCGAGAGCGACGAGTCGATGGACCCCAGTTTCTGCAAACGGGTCCAACTCGACGTCGTCGACCCACGTGTCGACCTGTTCCGGCCCGTCCTCGCCGACGCGGCGGCCAGCGCCGACACGGATGGACTCACCGTCGGCGACGACGGGCGGAACCCCTTCGAACTCCTCCGGTCGTGGGCAGTGGGGATGCAACCCGACCAGCTCGCGCCGCTCGTCTTCGACCGGTGGCTCCGGGCGTACCGCGAGACGGTGTTCCGAAGTCGATTCGACGAGGCGGGCTTGCCCGAGGACTTCTCGCTCCCGAACGACTGGGTGCTCGGCACACTGCCCGAAGACGGCGACTGGTTCGCCGAGACAGATGGTGACAGGACCGCACTCGCCACCGATGCGATGCGCGAGGCTGTGACCGAAATCGACGACGAGGGCTGGCGCGACTACGGCGACTGGAACCGCGTCAGGTTCACGCATCCGTTCGACCAGGACTTCCTGAACTACCCGAACCTGCGCACGGCAGGCTCGCCCGGCACGGTCAGAAACTTCCACAGCGAGGCGAGTACGGGCGCGAGTTGGCGGATGGTCGCCACGTTCGACGGCGAGTCACAGGCCATCCTCCCCGGGGGCAACTCGGGTGCGTACTTTTCGGACCACTACGACGACCAATTGAAACGGTGGGCCAACGGCGACTACAAGTCGATGACTCGGTCGGTGCCCGACGGGACGACGCTCCGGTTCCCGGCTGCCGGTGGGACGGGGTCGTCGGGCCGCGACGAGAGCGACGAGGCGGCGAACGACCTCGGTGCTGGCGAATCTGCGGCCGACGTGGAGGTGCGTGACCGATGAGTGCTACCGACGACGAGCGACGCGGTTTCGAGGACCTCTCGCTCGCCGCCCTCCGCGAAGATAGTTCGTACCTGCAGAACGTCGTCTGGGTCTTGCTCGGTCTCACACTCGTCTGGTTCCACTGGCTCGGGCTGGTCGTCGCCGGGGCACTCGTCGCCCTCCCACAGCGAACGTTCGCCCGGGGCGTCGGTGCTGGCGTCGGATTCGGCGTCCTCGTCGTCCTCTTGTTCGTCGGTCAGTTCGCACTCGTGGGGGCTACTGAGGCGTACGTCGACATGGGTGTGGTCGCTGTCCTCCCGGTCGCCATCGGTATCGCCCTGCCGACGCTCGGGTCGTTGGTCAGGGGCATCGTCTAGCCCAAAAGCGTGCACGAACTGTTTCATCGAGTCGGTATGTCACATTTCCGGCAAACAGAGCCAAGTCCCCCGCCACACACCTCTACACCGACCGACAGGTATCCGTGACGGGTCACGCCGTCAACCACCGCCGATGACGACCGGAAACCCGTACACGGTGACGCTCATCCTCGTCGCCGTCACGACGCTCGTGCTGGCTGGCTACGCCTATCGAGCGCGGGCAGTCCCCGGGGCCGTCCAGTTCGCCGTCCTCTGCATCGGCATCACCATCTGGACCGGTGCGAACGCGTTCCGAATCGGTGAGACCGAGTTCTCGACGTTCAGATTGCTGGCGAACGTCGAGTGGGTCGGTATCTTACTCGTCGGCCCCGCGTGGCTCCTGTTCACGCTGTCGTACACCGGCCACCGGGAGCGAATTTCGGGGAGACTGCTCGCACTGCTCGCGGTCCAGCCAGTCGTGACGCTCCCACTCGTGTTTACGAACGGTCGCTACCACACCCTGTTCCGCACGGTGAACGGGTTCGAACCGGCCGGCCCGGGACTGGCGGCGTGGGACGTCACCCACAACGTCGCTTACTGGGCGGCCATCGTCTACGTCTACTGCATCGTCTTCGTCGGCTCTATCGTTCTGATTCGGCTCTCGATGCGCGCCCCGCAACTGTACCGCGGCAGGATGAGCGCACTGCTCGTCGCCGTCGTCGCGCCGGCGCTCGGGACGATCCCGACGCTGCTCGACGCCCGGCCAATCGAGGGACTGAGTATGGGGCCGCTCTCGTTCAGCCTCTCCGTCGTCGCGCTGGCAGTTGCGCTGTTCGGGCATCGACTGTTCGGCGTCGTCCCAATCTCGCCCTCGGTCGTCACGGACGCGGTCGTCGAAGAGATGACTGCAGGCGTCATCGTCCTCGACGCACAGGGGCGAATCGCCGAGACGAACCCTGCTGCCGACCGCGTCCTCGACGCGAGCGACCCGACGGGTGCGTCAGTCGAAGCGATTCAACCCAACCTCGCCGCAGTGCTCGACGACGACGGCGAAGACAAACTCCTCCTCGACGACGTCGCCGGCCGCGAGCGGTACGTCACCGTCGAGGCGACGCCCGTCCATCGGGCCAGTGGCCTCCTCGTCGGCCGCCTCGTCACGCTGCACGACGTGACCGACCGGGTGCTTCGCGAGCAACGACTCGACGTGCTCAACCGCGTCTTGCGACACAACGTTCGCCACGAGACGAACATCATCCTCGGTCACGGTGACCTGCTCGACGACGGCCTCGACGCCGAAGACCGAATCCACCTCGCCGCGATGTGTGATGCGGCCGAGAAACTCGTCGACTGGTCCGACCGCGCTCGCTACGTCGAGCGAGCACTGGACGACGTGGCTGCGAAACGGCGGGACATCCCGGTCGGGGCGACCATCGACCGGGCGGTCGAACGGGTGCGCGAACGCCACCCGAACGCGACCATCGTGACGCCCGTCAGTGCGACTCAGGAAGTCCTCGCCCACACCACGCTGGAGTGGGCCCTGTACGAACTCATCGAGAACGGCGTCGAACACAACGACAGCACAGACCCGGCCGTGACCGTGAGCGTCGACGCGACGCCGACGGCGGTGACCATCTCCATCGCGGACACCGGCCCGGGGCTGCCGCCGGAAGAACGTCGGGTCGTCGAATCCGGCGAAGAGACGCCACTCGAACACGGCTCCGGGCTCGGCCTCTGGCTCGTGAACTGGACCGTTCGGGCCGTCGGCTGCCAGATAGACTTCGCGGAGAACGACCCGCGCGGCACCGTCGTCCACGTCACGCTGACTCGTGCCTCCTGAAGGCTTATGACCCGGTGTGGGCCACACACCTGTATGAGCGACGAGTTAGAAGCGAACCGGCGGATGTGGGACGAGCGCGCCGCGCATCATCCCGACACGGACTACTACGACGTCGAGGGCTTCCTCGACGGCGACACCTCGCTGTGGGATCTCGAACGTGATGAACTCGGACCCGACATCGACGAGGGCACGACGATGCTCCACCTCCAGTGTCACTTCGGTCTCGACAGTCTCTCGTGGGCCCGCAAGGGAGCCGACGTGGTCGGCGTCGACTTCTCGGAAGAAGCGGTCCGAAAGGGAACCGAACTCGCCGAGCAAGCCGGTCTCTCAGAGCGCGCCGAGTTCGTCGAACACGACGTGTTGACGCTCGACCTCGACAGAGAGTTCGACGTGGTGTTCACCTCCTACGGCGTCCTCGTCTGGCTGGACGACATCGACGCGTGGGCCGACACGGTCGCCAGTCACCTCGCCCCCGGTGGGACGTTCTACATCGCCGAAGGCCACCCGCTCGCCGGGACGTTCGAACACGTCGAGGGTGACACCGCGACGCTCGCGTACTCGTACTTCAAGGGTGAGGCCGAGCACTTCGACGTGCAGGGGAGTTACGCCGACTTCGACGCCGAGTTCGAACAGACGGACATGTACGAGTGGGGTCACTCACTCGGCGAAGTCGTGACCGCACTGGCGAGTCGAGGGTTACAAATCGAGTTCCTCCACGAGTTCCCGTGGTGTACGTGGAAGCGCTTCGAGGGCATGACCGAGGACGAACGCGGCCGCTG
Organism: Haloarchaeobius caseinilyticus; assembly: GCF_051207395.1. Lineage (NCBI taxonomy): Archaea > Methanobacteriati > Methanobacteriota > Halobacteria > Halobacteriales > Halorubellaceae > Haloarchaeobius > Haloarchaeobius caseinilyticus. The sequence continues at coordinate 240,575 of NZ_JBPJZC010000001.1, forward strand.
GTGGCTGCCCGACGACGTGCCGGTCGAACTGCCACAGACGTTCTCGATAAAAGCGCGAAAGTAGTGGCGGTAGCAGATAGTGCCACACCTATTTAACGTGTCGATAAATAGACTTTTTCGTGCGCTCCAAAATCAAAGACGTCGTCTATAGCGAACCTGCTGGGAGGCTCACTGCGTTCGGAATGTTGGCTGGCTCACTCGTACTGGCGAGTACCTACATCTACTACGACCTTCTACACGATGTTTCCTCCATTCATCTGCTCGTCATGGCGGTCGGATTCGCGCTGTCTGGATTCGCCGAGGCCATTTCAACAGAGCGCCGACAGGTAGCAGGTGGATTGCGTGTCACCGCGATTCTCCTGTTGCTCGGTCTTCTCAGCCTCACTATCTTCGCTCCCGACGTTATTTTCGGGCCGTAGTAGGGGAACCTCGTCGCCGCTCACCAGGAACCTGCTACACAGAGGTACTCGCTTTCGAACGAAGACCGTCGCAGTAGTCCACAAAAAATCGGTAGACAGAATCGGCTCGTCTCGAATCGACGCGCTCAGTCGTCCGCGCTGGGTGCGGCACCGGGGGCCGAGACCTCTATCTCACCAGCGTCGAGTTCGGCCTCGATTTCGCGCGTCGCCTGCACGAGGTTCGCCATCTTCCCGTAGGCGACCTCGCGGGGCAGGAGCTTCAGGCCGCAGTCGGGCGAGACGATGAGGCGTTCCGGCGGAACGACTTCGAGACCCTTCCGGATGTTCTGCTTGATCTCCTCGACGGACTCGACCTCGGCGACGTGGGCGTCGACGACGCCGAGTGCGAGGTCCTTCGTGAACTCGTCGTTCGTGAACACGTCGAGTTGGTCGTAGTCACCGTTACAGAGTTCGAGGTCGAACTCGTCTACCGGATAGTCGAGAATCTCGGGGTAGATACGCGAATAGTCGCCGTAACAGACGTGCAGACCGATACGCACGTCTTCGGGGATATCGTCAGCGATGCGTTCCAGACACTCACCGACGATGGCGTGGTCGTCCGGCGTCGTCGCCAGTGCCGGTTCGTCTATCTGGATGTAGCGCGCGCCAGCCTCGACGAGTTTCTCGATCTCCTCGTTGACGAGGTCGGCGAGGTCGTAGGCGAGTTGCTCGTCGTCGTCGTACGCCTCGTTGAACGACCAGTTAGCGAGGGTATAGGGGCCGGTGATGGGCACCTTGACCGGCGCGTCCGACACCTCGGCGGTGAACTCGTACTCGTCGACCAGCCAGGTCTCGTCGTATTCGACCTCGCTGACGACGGATGGCTTGTCGAAGTAGTTGTGTCCCCACACCTTGACGGGTCCGTTGAACTCGTAGCCGTCGATGCGGTGGGCGAAGAACTCGACCATCTCGGTGCGGCGCATCTCGCCGTCGACGACCACGTCGATACCGGCGCGCTCGTGCTCGTCCGTGATGAGCCGGGAGGCGTCGTCTTTCGCCTCCTGCCAGTCGTCTTCGTCGAACTTCGAGTCGGGGTCTTCGAACTGTTCTTTCGCGCGGTTCAGCCACTTCGGCTTGGCGTAGCTCCCGACGACGGTGGTCAGGATGTAGTGGTCGTTCGGGTGGTCCTCGGGTTTGAACTGGTCTCTGTTGGGGTTGGCTGTCGGGGTCGTCATGCTGTCACCTCCGCGTCGGCGAGGGCGACTGCCTCGGCGACGGCGGTCACCTTGTCTTCGAACTTCGCGTAGGGCAGGTGGAACAGGCCGGTGTTGGGCGTCACGTAGGCCGTCTCGAAATCGGTGACGGGCAGGTTGTCGAACACCCAGTCGACACGGTCCCGAACCGCTTCGGGCTCTTCGACGAGCGTGTTCTGACCGTCGAGCAGGCCGAGCGCCACGTCGTCGGTGGTGCCGTACTCCTGTGCGTTGTAGAGGTTCTGTTCGTGGTCGGAAACGAAGTCGTAGCCCACGGCGTCCACGTCGGCGTCGAGCAGGTGGGCGTACACCTTCTCCTCCAGTGCGCCCCAGTACGGGAAGACGACGACCTCGGTGTCGATGGCGTCGGCCACGGTCGTGACGGCCTCGGGTACCTCCGCGTCGAGTCCCTCACCGGGCGCGTTCTCGACGAGCGAGGGTTCGAGCAGGAACAGCGTGTCGACCTCGGGGAAGGCCTCGGCCTCGCCCGCGAGGAAGTCAGCGACGGCGTGCAGGAACGCCGTCTCGTCGCCGTAGTACTCGTCCGTGGCGAGGTCGGCCAGCGAGTACGGGCCGGGCAGGACCGCCTGCAGGCCGTCGTCGACGAGTTCTGCGGTCGCGTCGAGTTCGGCCGCCACGTCACCGTCGAAGGTCAGTTCGTCCTGCACGACGGGTTCGCGGTAGAAGTTGTTGTTGTCGTAGTAGCGCACGATGCCGCGGGTCTCTACGCTGTCGTGTACCGTGAGCGGGTGCGCGAGCATGTCGTCCCAGCGGGACTGGCCTTCGCCGACGAGGTCGAGGCCAGCCTCTTGCTGTGCCTGGACGACCTCGGCGCGCGTCTGCTCGTAGACGGACGTAATCTCCGGCCCTTCGTCGCCGGAGATGAGGTCGTGCTTCTGGTGGCCTTTCAGGTCGGACAACTCGGACTTCGCCCAGTCCGGGAGCGGGAACAGTCCGGGTGTCGTCGAGACGAGTTCAGTCATTCGTACCCGTCGCTTGGAAATGCGGGCCTATAATATTTGCGAACCCAACAAATGCACAGTGGTAATTTCTCAGCGAACCAGCTTGAGGACGGTCAGCGTCTCGAACGGGAACGACTCGTCGCGCAAGGCGACGGCGCTGAATCCGTTCTCGGCGGCGCGGTCGACGACCTCGTCGACGCCGGTCAGACTCGATACGAGGAGGTACACCGCACCGTCGGATGAGAGGACGCGACCGACCGAATCGAGGAACGGGTCGACGACCGCGCGGCCGTCCTCGCCGCCGGTCAGCGCGACTTCCATCCAGTCGTCGCGAGCGGCTGCGGCGTCTTCGGGCAGGTACGGCGGGTTGAACAGGACTGCATCGAACACGCCGTCGGCGAACGGAGAGACGAGGTCGGCTCTGACGACCGACACGCCGTGGGTCGAACGCTCACGCGCCTGTCTACACGCGTGCGGGTTCAGGTCCGAAGCGACCACGTCGCAGTCGGTCTCGGCGGCGACCTGTTCTGCGACGTAGCCCGACCCGGTGCCGACTTCGAGCGCGAGGCCGCCCGAAGCTGATTCGTCACTGCACGCCGCCAGGTCTGCGACCGCCGTCTCGGCCAACAGATGTGAGTCCTCGGCTGGCTGGTACACCTCGGTCTCGACGCCACGACGTTCGGCGAGGTCTTTCGCCACTACTCGTCACCCCCGCGTCCGCCGTCGCCACCGTCGGGCGAGGCGGTCGCCTCCTCCGCAGTGGCTGCTTCTACCGACTCACCAGCGACCTGGAAGCCGCCGGTCTCTTCGCGCCCGGACAGTTCGCGCTGCGGGTAAGGAATCTTGATTCCCTCGGCGTCGAACGACGTCTTCAGCGCGGTCACGGTCGCGGTAATCGCGCGCCATTTTCGCCGCGCGCTGGGCTTGTCTATCCAGACTCGCGCACCCAGCACGACCGAGGAGTCGGCGAACCGTTTCACCACGACCTGTGGCGTCGGCACGCTGAGAACCTCGTCGATGTCCGAAAGCGCGTCGCCCGCTACGTCGACCGCGTGGTCGACATCGCTGGCGTAGTCGACGCCGACCTCGATTTCGAGCCGTAGTCGGCCCTTTCGCGAGCGGTTCACGACCTTCTCGCTACTCACGATGTCGTTGGGAATCATCACGTACTCGCCGTCGAACGTCTGGATGCGCGTGTTCACGATGGAGATGTCGCTGACGATACCCTCGCTGTCGCCGACTTCCACCCAGTCACCGATTTCGAACGGACGCGCGAACATCAGGACGAACCCGGCGAGCACGGCACCGAGGGTCTGGCGCGCGGCCATACCGACGACGATACCCGCGAATCCTGCACCGACGAGCAGGCCGGTCAACTCGATGTTCCAGATGCCGAGGACGACGAGCAGCGCGACGATCCACAGCATGACCTGGCTGACCCGGTAGGTGAGCCGACGCTGGTGGTCGGTGACGGCATCCGAGGTCTTCAGGAACTGCTCGACGACTCGCTTGACGACCCGAGAGACGAGGTGGGCCGCGAGCAAGACGACCAGCGTGATGGCGATTCTCGGGATGTCGTCTCCTGAGATCAATCGCGTGTCGCGCAACGCGACGGAGACGTCTTTCGCCATCGCCCACACCCCGATGACGACAGTGGCCGCGGTCAGGAACGTCGCCGCGATGATGACGATGGTCAATAGGTCGGCGGCAGTGTTGCCGAAGGACGCTCGCAGTCGGCCCTGCACTTTCGTCGTGAGATAGCCGATGCCGACGAGGACGGCGACGGCGACGAGCGTGACCGCGATTTTCAGTACTGGATTGTCCACGACGGTCGCGAGCGAGTCGATTGGCTGGATGAGCCACTCCCAGTTCGCCCCCGTCTGTACCACGGTGGCTGGGACGATGGCTGCCTCAGGCATCGGTGTCATCACGCCCGACATCGGCCGCGAGCGTCGCCAGTTCGGCGAACGTCGCCGGTGGCAGTTTGCCAGCCCGTTTCCCCATCAGTTCCTCGTCGGCGGCCGCGACGACCGCGTCCGCGTCGTCCAGCCCGGAGATGTGCGCCGTGTTCCGAATCGCGTTTCGCATCGTCTTCCGACGCTGGGTGAACACCGCCTTGACGAAGTCGAAGAAGAACTCCTCGTCGTCGACCTCGTAATCGGGGTCGCGTGGGACACAGCGGACGACCGCGCTCTCGACCTGCGGCGGCGGCGAGAACGCTTCTTTCGGGATGTTCTCGACGATTTCCACGTCGGCGTAGTGCTGCGTGGTCACCGACAGTCGGCCGTAGTCGCTGGTCCCCGAGTCGGCGACCATCCGCTCGGCGAACTCCTTCTGGTACATCAGGACGAGCGGGCGGTCTTCGGGAAGCAGTCGGAAGGATATCTCACTGGAGACGCCGTAGGGCAGGTTCGACACCGACGCCGTGAAGTCGGGGAGGTCGACCTGCAAGGCGTCGCCCTCGACCACGTCGAGGTCGCCCGCCTCGATCTCGTCGGCGAACTCCCGTTCGAGGAACGACACCATCTTCGGGTCACGCTCGATGGCGGTCACGTGGTCACCCACGGCGAGCAGTCTGTCGGTCAGCGCGCCGTTGCCGGCACCGATTTCCAGCAGGTGACTCGTCTCTGCGTCCTCGGGCAAATAGCCCGTCAGTCGGTTCAGGACGCGGTCGTCGACGAGGAAGTGCTGGTCACGGTTCGGGTCACCGCGTACACCGGCTCGAGACAGCAGTCCGTCGGGGTCTCTCATCGATTACGGCGGTCTAAGGTATCGATGGGGGTAAAACTGCCTACTCGCTTCGCCGCCCGACGAACGTCTTGTACTTCAGGTCCTCGTCGCGCAACTCTTCGATGATACGCTCGACGAGGATGCCCTTCGGGTCGTGGAGGCCTTTGACTCGCTCGTCGAGTTCCTCGAAGCTCTCGAACGGCTTTCGCTTCCGCTCGTCGAGTATCGAATTTCGTAGTTTCTTCCCGATGCCTGGGAGCAGGTTCAACTGGTGCAACCGAAGCGTAATCGGCTGGGCGTCGTTGAAGAAGTCCACGAAGCGCTGCTCGTCCGCCTCGACGACCTCTTCGACTACGTACTCCAGTTCTGCCTTCGCGCCGCTGGAGATATCGTCGTACGACACCGTCCGAACGCGCTTGACGCTCTCGGCCGGAGGCTCGACGGCGAGATGGTCGTCGATGCTCACCTCGGGCGTCTCCGAGAAGCTGATCTCGAACAACCGGAAGTCGTCCGTGCCGAGGGCGTACGCGACCGGGTCCTTCCCGAATCCTGACCGTCCGTCACCGGAGCGGCCGTTCGGGAAGATGTCGAGGACGACGGCCTGCACCTGCTGGTGCTCACCGTGTTCAGAATCGGTCATTCTAGCTGTATGATAGGGGGAGCGGCTATTTAAAAGATGGGCGTCAGGCGTACTTCGCGACCGTGTTCAAAATCTCGTCCAGCTCGTCACCGGAGAGCGAATAGCGCTCCTGTGCGTACACCGCACGGAGTTCTGTTCGGTCCTGTGGGAGCAGGTTCGCGATTTTGTAGGCGGTCGGCTCGTCGACCTTCTCGAGTTCGAGCAGTTCGTCGACGAGGTCCAGCGAGTCCTCCGCGGACATGATGCTGAACCGGTTGACGTGTTCGATGGCGCGAGCGAGTTCGTAGCGCATCTCACGCTCTTCGTCCAATGCGCGCTCCTCCTCGATATCGGCGAGGAGTTCCTTCGTCTCCGAGACGGTGAGGTACTCCTCGTCGAGCTTCTCCTTGAATATCGTCATACGATTACTGCTGGGCCTTCAGGTGTGCCGGTGCGGAGATGAGCTTCTTCTCCTTGCCACCGTCGGTGATGAGGACCTGGAACGCAGAGCCCTGTTTCCCGACGACCTCACCGGTCTGGCCGTTGAAACGCGGGTGGAAGCGACCCTTCGCGACTGAGGGGTCGATTTTGAGGTGGACCTTCTGGCCCTCCTCGAAGTCCTGAATTGCGCGCTGCGGCGGGGATGTGCCGCGCTCTCGGGGGTGGTTCTTCAGCTTGTTACGCGTCCCTTTGAGGGGTCCGTGCGAGTTGGGCATAGTCGTACGACCCTCTTGCTCCGTCGCCGTAATAAAACGCACGTTGTTCGTTCGCCACGACGGGGGTGTGAGTGCCGCCCGGCGGCGTGCCGACGCCGAGGGCTAGCCGTCGCTGCCGCGAGGCGGTTCGTGACCAAGGGTCCTAGTATGTCGGGCAGTGGTATACGTCCTAATACACTATTCGACAAACATAGGGAAAATAGTAATAAGAACAACCGAATATCTTGATTAGAGAGAAAGTAATGGACAGAACGAGAGCAAAAACCTCGTCTGGCGGCCGTCTGTCTTCGCCAGCCGCCGATAAATACGGTCCCCACGATCTCGACGCTCCACCAGCCCCCACGTTCGTCGACGAGGCCGGCCGCGACATCGGCTTCGTCTCGCGCGACCACCTCACCGAGAACGACGTTCGCTCGCTTACCGGGATGTACGTGACGTTCGACGCGCAGAGTCGCGCCCACGGACTCCCACCGACGAGCGAAGCGTCGATTCGTGACTGGCTCGACGTCCTCGGCGAGGGCTACCAGACGCTTGCGTTTCACGAGGACCGCCACATCGGCCACGCGGTACTGGTCGGTGCGGACGACGGCTCGTACGAACTGGCCATCTTCGTCGACCCGGCGCACCAGCACGCGCGCATCGGGACGCGACTGCTCGACGAGTTACTGACCTACGCGGCCGACGAGGGCGTCGAGACGGTCACGCTGTTCGTCGAGCGGCGCAATCAGGTCGCCATCAACCTCTACCGGCGGATGGGCTTCGAGGGCAAACACGTCGGTACCGGCGAACTGGAGATGCAGTTGTCGCTCACCGACGACAGCGACGTCCCAGCCTCTGAATGGGACACGGCAGCGTGAGGGTCGACGAACGCGCCAATGCGGCGGCCATCACTCCCGCTCGGCGAACTCGCCCGACGGCCACTGTTGCGCCAGTTGCTCCGCCCGGTCACCGCCTTCGGAACCGTGGTCTGCCTCGGCGTCGGGGGCTTCGCGACACTCGGCGGCGTCGGCGTCGTCGACGCGCTGTTTTGGCTCCTCGACCCCGCGGGCATCGAACTCTACTACATGACCCGCGACGGGCCGGTGTGGCTCCTCAAACTCTACGCCATCGTGGTCGTCTCGGGGCTGGTCGTCGCCGGTCTCTGGATGGGCGAGACGTTCCTCTCGGCGACGTTCGGCGGCCAGATGCGGACTGAACTCAGGCAGGTACAGATGACACGAACGATTTCGACGCTCGACGACCACGTCGTGGTCTGTGGCTACGGGATGTTCGGGAAGACAGTCGCGGCGAGTCTCCGTGAGCGCGACCGAGACGTGGTCGTCGTCGAGTGGCAGGACGAACAGTGTCGGCTGGCGCGAGAGGACGGCTTTCTCACGGTCGACGGGGACGCTCGGCGCGAACCGACGCTCCGCGACGCGGGTATCGAACGCGCCGACAGCGCCATCGGAGCCATCGACGACTCACACGTGAACGTCCAGATAGCTATCGCAGCGAGCCAACTCGCACCGACGGTCAGCCTCGTCGTCAGAGTCGGCGACGAGATGGACGAACCACTGGCCCGCCGAGCAGGTGCCGACGAGGTCGTCATCCCCGAAGTCGTGAGTGGCGAACAGGTCTCTCAGGGGCTCTGACGACGTACTGTCGTGCAGTCGACGAGTACACATCCAAGACGTTCACGCTTTCCAAATTTTGTCTGACGTTTTTATCACGCCATACTGTAGCATACATCATGTCCCGCTACCGACTCGCCACACTCCTCGGCGCGCTCGCCGTCGCCGTCGCAGTCGTCACCAACACCGGGTTAGCGAGCCCGTCGACCGCGACGGATGCGGTCACACAGCAGCTCGCGGGGCGGAATCCACTGTTCGTCGCGACCGTGGCCGTCTGGTGTCTCGCGGGCGTGTTCATGGTCGCAGTCTTGCGACTCGACCCGGAACCGCACGGGAACGACCACTGACTCGGCTGCCTTTTTCGACGCTATCGCGGCTGCAACGCAAGAGTAACCAGTCTCGCGGTCGATGGGCCGAGCATGAACGACGACGAGGACTTCCGCATCGAGACGCGCTCGATCCACGCCGGACAGGAGCCTGACGAGGAGACGGGCGCGCTCATGACGCCCATCTACGCGAACTCGACGTACGAACAGGACGGCCCGGGCGACCACCGTGGCTACGAGTACTCTCGTACGGGGAACCCGACACGGACCGATTTAGAGGCGAACCTCGCGAGCCTCGAATCCGGCGAGTTCGGTCGCTGTTTCTCCTCCGGGATGGGTGCCATCAACACCGTCCTCAACCTGCTCGAAGCCGGCGACCACGTCGTCACCGGTGAGGACGTCTACGGCGGCACCCACCGCATCTTCACGCAGGTGTACGAGAAGTACGACCTCGAGTTCTCCTTCGTGGATATGACCGACCTCGACGCCATCGAAGCGGCGATGCAGGAGAACACGGAACTGCTCTGGCTGGAGACGCCGACGAACCCGCTCATGTCCATCGTCGACATCGAAGGCGCGGCCGCGGTCGCGCACGAGTACGATGCGCTCTGTGCCATCGACAACACGTTCGCGACGCCGTACCTCCAGCGCCCGCTCGAACTCGGCGCGGACATCGTGAGCCACTCGCTGACGAAGTACCTCGGCGGGCACTCCGACGTCGTCGGCGGTGCGCTCATCACGGACGACGCCGACCTCGACGAGGAAATCGGCTTCTACCAGAACTCCGTCGGCGCGACACCCGGCCCACACGACTGCTTCCTCGTCCTGCGCGGGACGAAGACCCTGCCTGTCCGGATGGACCGCCACTGCGACAACGCCCGCGACATCGCCGAGTGGCTGGACGACCACTCGGCCGTCTCGAACGTCTTCTACCCTGGTCTCTCCGACCATCCCGGCCACGACATCGCTGCGGAACAGATGGACGACTTCGGTGGCATGCTCAGCTTCGAAGTCGACGGGACGCTGGAACAGGCCAGTACTGTGGTCTCCGAGACCGACGTGTTCACCCTCGCCGAGTCTCTCGGTGGGGTCGAGAGCCTCATCGAACAGCCCGCAGCCATGACGCACGCGGCCATCCCGAAGGAGGAGCGCCTCGAAGCCGGCCTCACCGACGGCCTCATCCGCGTCAGCGTCGGCATCGAACACGTCGACGACCTCACGGCCGACCTCGAACAGGCGTTCGACGCGGCCGACCTGTAAGGGCGACCGCGGAGCGTCTGCGATTGCTGGGGGCCGAACGACTTTGCCGCCACGCGACCCACTTTTCGCATGGTACCCGATAGCATTCACGTCCTCGAACTCACGTATTCGTTCGACGACCACGACGTGACGCTCTGCCCAGTCGCCGTCGAGACGGATCATGGCCTCCTCCTGCTCGACACTGGCCTCCCCGGGTCGGTGGACCAGTTGCGTGACGAACTCGCTGCCGTGGACTTCGACCTCGACGACCTCTCGATGGTACTGCTCACGCACCACGACGGCGACCACGTCGGGTCGCTCGCCGAACTCGAAGCCGAAACGCCAGTCGTCGTCACCACACACGAGGACGAAGCGCCGTACGTCGACGGGCGTCGCCACCCGCTCAAGGCCGACGAAGACGAAGACCGATACCCGCCCGTCACGGTCGACGTCGAACTCACCGGCGGCGAGACGTTCCACACGGCCGCTGGCCCGATGTGGGTCGTCGAGACGCCGGGGCACTCACCCGGCCACGTCTCGCTCTACTTCCCGGACGAACGCTTCCTCGTCGCCGGCGACGCACTCACCAGCGACGACGGCTTCGGCGGGCCGAAGTCCCACTTCACGCCCGACATGGCCACGGCCATCGAATCGGTCGGAACGCTCGCCGAACTCGCGGTCGAGACGGTCCACTGCTTCCACGGCGGGACCGCGGACGTCGACAGCGACGACATCCGGGCCCTGTACGAAGGAGACGCCTGAGCTACTCGACCGACACGTCGTCCGAGAACACAGAGACGCGTCGCTCGCCGAGGGAACTGGAACGAGTGAAAAGTGAAGTGAGCCGACTTAGATGCGGCCGACTTCGTCGACGCCGACGGACTCGACGCCTTCGACACCAGTGAACGCCTCTTCGACGGCTTCCGTCCCACCGGCATCGTCGGGGACGATGACGGTCGGGAAGAGGGCGATGAGACCGAACGCGACGTCTTCACGGTCGACGCGGTTGATCTTCGCACCCTCGGGCAGGGAGCTCTCGAGACGCTCCTGCAGTTCGTCGAGGTCGATGTCGGGACTGTTCGGCATGACCTTCATGCGTGCGGCGACTTTTCCCATGATTACGGTCCCTCGAACTGGCAGTTCGGGCAGTTGTACAGGTTGCTCTGCTTTCGGCACTTCGCGCAGCGGTAAATCTGTGTACCACAGTCGGGGCACTTGAACGCGGCCGCGTTCGTCCCGGAGATGTTGATCCCACAGGAGACGCACTTGCGACGGGCGCGCTGTTCGGAGTCGCTCATATGGGCGTGTTTTCCGCTGGTCGGATTTAACGATTGTCTTTCGATTTCACAGGGACTGACTTACGTCAGTTCCCGCTCAGACCGCGAGGGGGACGAGTAACACGCCCATGCAGTACACCCGTCTCGTGCCGAGTCGAACCGGGACGAGGCCGACGCCGGTGGCCACGACGAAGGTCACCAGACCGACGATGCCCGCGAACAGCCACGAGAGGGCGACGAGCAAACAGAGCGCGGCGACCGACAAGCGCCGCGGGTCGAGTGACCCGACGACGGTCAGGTAGTGGTCGCCGACTGTGACGACGAGCGCCGTCGCGACTGCGCCAGCGATGACGACTGCCACGAGTGCGAGGCCGAGCGACGGGACACCACCGGTCTGGTCGACCGCGACGAGGACGCCACTCCGCGGTGTGCCGAGGGAGACGAGCGCGAAGAGTCCGAACACGGCATTGGCTGTGTTGACACCGCTCGTCGCCACGATGTAGCCACGGTCGCCCGCGTCACCAGGCAACGTCGCCAGTGCCGCCGTCGCCGCGATGGCGCTGGACACGCCGGGCAGGTAGCCGACCGCGCCGCCGGCCAGTGTGCCCGCACCGGTCGCCACCGCGACGGTCCGCGGTTCGGTACACAACTGTGCATCGTCCTGCGGTGGGACACCACCACCGGATAGCGCGTCGAGCAACACCGGCGCGCCGAACAACCCCGCGAACAGCGGCGTCAACACGCTCGCCGGGAGCATCGCCGCCGGTTCGAGCGGGAGCGTCACGATGCCGAGTCCGCCGGCCAGGCCGAGCACGACGAGGCCCGCGACCCGTGCTCGCCACGTCGCTTCGGTCAACAGCGTCAACACGACGATACCCACCAGAACGAGCGAGAGGTTCGCCCGAATCGTCGGATACGCCGCAGTCATCACGGCCGTCGCCGGGACCGCGAGTGGGAGCGACGCGGCCAGTGCCCCGGCACTCCCCAGCGCCGAGAGTCGCAGGGCTTCGCGGCCACGGCCACCCAACACGAGGGTGTGCGCCGGTAGCGCCGATGCCGCCATCGCCGCGTCGGGCACGCCGAGTGCCAGCGCCGGGACCACGTCGAGGAAGGTGTGGGTCACCCCGGCGGCGAGCATCGCACTGACCACACACGACGACGGCGCAGGTACCGACGGCGCGACCGCAGCCAGCAACAGCGCGAAGTTGTTCGCGTGTAACCCCGGCGTCAGCCCACTCGCAGTGCCCAGCGCGATGCCCGCGAGAATCGAGGCGAGGACGTATTCTGGAGGCGCTGGGGCGACCATCGCCGACTGTGGCCGCGGCTTTGGGTATAAACTGCTGGACGAGTCGAAGTCGGGAGTGCGCCGGCGACGATGACCGAATTGCGGCGTGGCGCGCGCTGGCGAGTGTGTCGAACGATAGTGAGACCACGAGTCGACATCGCGCGAGGGATGACGAGCGGAGCGAGGAATTGGATGGGGAGGGTGTGGCTGCGGTCATATACACCAGCATTCGTGCTGTCGGTCTCGGTGTTGGAACCGGCAAAAGCACACGAGTCACCGTTTACACAGGTCAGCAGAACCACCAACGCACGCGAGAGTCGTCACTACCCGACTAGCACGCGAAAGAATGAATATCTGATTCGAGTCGCGACGAATTTAGCCGAAGAGGTTGCCCAGGCCCTCGCCCGAGGCTTCCTCTTCCTCGTCGTCGTCGTCGTCGTCGGCCGTGTCCGGCACGTCCGAGACTTCTTCCTCGTCGCCTTCGTCGTCGCCACCCTCGTCGGCACCGGCGGACGCGCCACCAGCGGCTGCGCCGCCAGCGGGGACGGCTGCGGCCTCTGCGACGGCCTCCTCGATGTCGACGTCCTCGAGTGCGGCGACAAGCGCCTTCACACGGGACTCCTCCACGTCGACGCCAGCGGCGTCGAGCACGGCGGTCAGGTTGTCTTCGTTGATCTCCTCGCCCGATTCGTTCAGGATGAGTGCTGCGTAAACGTACTCCATTGTTATTATCCGAACATGTTGCCGAGACCCGCTGCGCCATCGTCCTCGCCGTCGTCTTCGTCGTCGTCGGCGTCGTCCGCGTCTGCGGTCTCGGTCTCGTCTTGGTCGTCAGCCGATTCGTCTGCGGAGGCCTCCTCCGTCGAGGCTGCGGGGGCGGAAACGCCCTGCAGTTCCTCGGGGAGTGCCTCCTCGTCGTCGATGTTGGCCGCGAGCGCGCGAAGTTGCGCGTCGGCCTTCCGGATGAGGTCGTCCGCGAGGTCCGGGCTCTCGATTGCGGCGTGCAGGCCGAGGCTCTTGGCCTCTCCAGTCGCCTTGGCGATGAGGAGTGGGGCCGTCTGAGCCGTCGGGTACACGGCGTTGACAGAGAGGTTCCGGGCGAACGCGGCCGCGGTCTGGACGTCGCTCCGGTAGGCGTCCACGTCGATGTCGAGGTCCTCGGGGTCGAACACCACGCCGTCGGAATAGACAGCGCGGAGGTCGAGACCCACTTCCTTCGGCTCGATGCCGAGTTCGCTCAGGACGTTGGCGAGCTGTTCCGAAACTTCCTCGCCAGCGTCGAGCACGTGCGAGTCCTCGGTGACCTGGATGGAGCCATCCATGATGCGCGCGGCTGCGCCGATCTGCTGGAGCTCACCGACGAACGGACCCGGGTCGACACCGGTGTCACCCTCGGGAACGACGATGTCGTTCGGGGCGATTTCGCCGGCGTTGATGGGTGCGGGCGTCTTCGAGTCTTCCAGCGTCTTGAACAGCGCGAACGGGTTGCTGTTCGTGCCGATGAGGCCGACCTGACCTTCGATGTGCTCGGAGAGCACTTCGATGCCGTCGTCGACGTCGTCGAGCGCGCGGCGCAGGAGCGTGTTCCGGCTCATCCGGAGCTTGGTGTCCGGGTAGAGGTCGGCACGCATCGCCTGCAACTGGCGGCTCGGGATACCGGCGACGTTGACGATGCCGACGGACTCGTAGGACTCGACGAGTTCCACGAGTTCCGCGACTTCGTCTTCCTTCCACTGCGGAAGGTTCTCGGTCTTGCGTTCGGCTTCGGCGCTCATGCGTTAACCTCCACGGAGGGACCCATCGTGGTCTTCACGTAGATGGAATCCACGTTGAGGGGTCCCTTTTCGAGGTTCGCGTGCAGTCGACGAATGATGACGTCGATGTTGTCCGCGATGTCCTCCGCACTCATGTCTTCTGCGCCGACACGGGTGTGGAAGGTACGGCGGTCGCGGCTGCGAAGCTGCACCGTGTTCTTCATCCGGTTCACCGTCTCAACGACGTCTTCGTCGAGGCCGAGCGGCGTCGGCATCTTACCGCGGGGACCAAGTATGGTACCGAGGTGACGAGCGACGTCTTGCATCATGTTCTCCTCTGCGATGAAGAAGTCTGTCTCGTCGGCGAGGTCCTTTGCACGGTCGTCGTCGTCGCCCAGATCGGCCAGTTCGGAGCCGCTGAATACCTCGTCAGCGACATCCTCTGCACGAAGGCCCGTTTCGCCTTCGGCGAAGACCACGATTTGGGTCTCCTGACCGGTTCCGGACGGCAGGACGACGGACTCGTCGACACGTTGCGACGGATCGTTAAGGTCTAGGTCGCGCAGGTTAATCGCGAGGTCTACCGTTTCGCGGAAGTTCCGCTCAGGGGCCTCGTCGAGTGCGCGAGTGACTGCGTCTATTATGTCCTGGTCTGCCATCGTTCACCTCCGTAGTACGCGTAGTGCTTCTACGGGTCAGTGAAACAGGCAAAAGCCTGTCTCGTCTTGGCGGTAGCCCAGCGTGAACTTAAAGCCGTCGAACCAGAGATGCCGTTTTCGCGTCTCTGCCCGGGTGTGTTACAGGCTGACGGCAAGCGTGTCGGTCTGGGAGCAGGTGGCCGACACGGAGCCGACGCTACTGGTCGAATCGGTCCGAGAATCGAGAGAGGAAAATCCGCGAACGATTATTCGTCGTCGAAGTGCTCGTCGTAGTCGCCTGCGTCCATCTTCTTCTTGAAGTCGCGCGGGTTCTCGCCCTCGATGGTGACGCCGAGCGACGTGCAGGTGCCGACGACTTCCTTCGAGGCGTTCTTGAGGTCGTAGCTGAGCAGGTCCGTGGACTTCTGCTCGGCGACCTTCTTGACCTGGTCGATGGTCATGTCGGCGACGAAGTTCTCCTGCGGCTCACCGCTGCCGGTGTCGAAGCCGACTTCGTCCTTGATGAGTGCGGCCGTCGGCGGCACACCGATGTCGATGGTGAAGCTGCCGTCGTCCTCGTAGTTGACGGTGACGGGCACTTCCATGCCGTCGAACGCGGCGGTCTGTTCGTTGATCTCACTGACGACTGCCTGCACGTCTACAGGTGTCGGGCCGAGCTCCGGGCCGAGCGGCGGGCCAGGGTTGGCCTTGCCACCCGGGACGAGTGCGTCGATAGTTCCAGCCATATGTGACAGGTGCTTCGCGGCGTTTTTAACCCTTACTTTTTGCGAGAGCCAGCGTCGACGGCCACGACGGGGGTGTCGACGTGTACCACGCCCGGCAGTCGATTCCTGAGTAGAAAGTGTTTTATTGAACTAACTGTTGAGAAAGTGGAAAGGTGATTCTCGATGGACTTAGCAACAGACAGAGACGCGAGGGAACGAGATGCAGCCATCAGCACGCAGTCCGGCGGGTCGTTCAGACCGTTCGACCCACAGCCAGAGGCAGTCCGCCTCGCTGACATCGCACACGGGACAGCGAACGTCTGCCGGGCAGCAGGGCAGTCGCGCTTCTTCTACAGCGTCGCCCTGCACTCGGTGTACGTGAGCGACGAACTCGGTCGGATGGGCGAGTCGTCGACGGTGCAGTTGTACGGGCTCCTCCACGACGCCTCGGAGGCGTACATGGCGGACGTGCCCGGGCCGCTGAAACCACACCTGCCGAACTACCGGCGCGCGGAAGCCGGCGTGCAGGCGGTCGTCTGGGAGGCGTTCGACTTGCCCGAGCCGACATCGGCACAGTGGACGGCCGTGAAGACGGCCGACGACCGACTCCAGCGCTACGAACTCCCCGAACTCATCCCGTCGCAGGACTGGGAAGGCGAGCGCCCCGACCTCGGCTACGACCTCCGCCGCGACGACCGCGAGAACGTGCCAGCGCTGTTCGCCGAGCGCGCGGCGACGCTCATCGGTGAGACCGCTGCCTCGCTTCCCTGAGTCAGTGTCCGCGCAACTTGGTCCTCCGGCCGTAGTTACTCGATTTCTCTAACCGTCTCGGTGCGCCACTGGCCGAACGCATCGGTGACGTGGGATTCGTCGAAGCGTTCGATGCAGGGCACGTCGTACGGGTGAAGGGTCTCGATGCGTTCGACCAGCGAGTCGTAGCACTCGTCGGTGGTCTTGACGAGGAGTATCACTTCGTCGTCGTCGTGGACCTCTCCGTCCCAGCGATAGGTGGACCGACAGTGCACCTGGTTCACACAGGCGGCGAATCGTTCGCCGACGAGGGTTCGGGCCAGTTCGTCCGCCGAGTCCGGCGGTGCGGTGACGTAGACAGTGGGCATGGTCGACTCCTCGCGCGCTGGCGCGAAAAAGGTGATTTGTCGTGTGTCGTGGAGTCCGTTTGCCGTATCCACGACGTGCTGTGTCGGCCTCGACCGACCGCCTCGTCACTCGATGGTTTCGCTGTCACCGTCACCGACTGACCTGCGCTCTCGTGGCTCGGACGGCTGTTCGGCCGATTCCGGGCCTCGGTCCGCTGGATGCTCGTCGTCGGCACGCTCACCGGTCGTACGCACCCCGCGGGCAACCCCGTCGGCGACGACCTTGTACAGCAAGCCGAACAGGCCACTGAAGAAGACGACGACGCCGACGAAGACGAGCAGCGACCCGAGAATCGGTAAATCCGCATCGAGTAAGAACAGGCCGACGAACACCGGAACACCACCGACGACCACGACGGCGGCGACCCGTTCTGCGAGCGACAGTCCGTAGTCCACGGCCTCGTCTGGACCCACCTCGTGCATAGCGCGACCGAGGAGTGGTGTGTAGAAGAAAGTTCGTGCCGAGCCGGCGTTCGTGCAACTCAGCCGTCGATAGGGCTGAACGTCCCGTCGATGTTCCACTCGTGGATGCAGTGTGGATTGCCGACGTCGCCGTCGGTGATCCGCCACGCCTCCACGTCGTCGTCCCAGTGTTCGTTACGACCACACCGTTCGCACTCGCGTGCGGTCGGTTTTCGCAGCGTCGTCATACCACTGCATAGGACGCCGCGGAATATAATGCCCCATCCTCTTGGTCATTGATAGCATACTACGTCCACGGCGAGGCGACGGCGGTATGTCACGAGTGTGTCAGACGGTCCACGAGTCGACGCTGACCACCGACCGTGGCCCGACCGACATCGTACCCACGCCGACGACTACTATCATGTCACCGAGAGCCACTACAGAGTTCTTGCTCGAATCACCAGCGTTCAAAGAGGGTGGAAAGATTCCGGCCACGTACACTTGTGAAGGGACCGACACGTCGCCCGAACTCGCCATCGGTGGCGTGCCCGACGACGCGGCCTCGCTCGCGCTCGTCGTGGACGACCCGGACGCCCCCGGTGGGACGTTCGTCCACTGGTTGCTGTGGAACCTGCCGCCGTCCACCATCCGACTCCCGCGTGGCGTGCGTCAAGGTCCGGCAGTCGCGGCACTGGATGGGGCGCGACAGGGGACGAACGGCTTCAACACGGTTGGCTACCGCGGTCCGTGCCCACCACGTGGCGACGGGCCCCACAACTATCGGTTCACGTTGTACGCCTGTGACACCGAACTCGACGTGCCTGCCGGGGTGAAGTCGCCGAAGCTGATGGCGGCCATCGAGGCGAGCGAGATCGAGCACACACGTCTCACGGGAACGTACGAACGCGTCTGACGTGCCATATCGCCGCCCCCACGACCACTTCCGACGCGGCCGATTTCCAGGTTGCCCGCGCCAGTCGCTATCGCCCAGAAACGAGCTACCCATCGTCTGTGAAGCACGATACCGCCCAACACACCGGTACTTCCAAGACGACACCGGGTGACGTTCTGTATGTCATGATAAAACTGGTGAACCTGCTTGTTCGCAGGGACGGGATGAGCCACGAGGAGTTCGAGGAGTACTGGTACGAAGAACACGTCCCGCTGGCGAAGGGGTTGCCCAACGCCCGCAAGTACGTCACCAGCACACCACTGGACCCGGTCCGCAGCGAGTACGACGGCGTCGTCGAACTCTACTTCGACGACATGGCCGACCTCAAAGCCGCGTTCGACTCCGAAGTCGGCGAGGAGGTAATGGCCGACCTGCAGAACTTCACCGACCCTGACGAGGGACCGACGCTGTACGTCGAAGAGACCGTGCAGCACGACGAGGACGCATGAAGACAGCTGAACGAGTCGTCGAGGGACTCGTCGCACTCGACACCGAGTTCGTCTTCGGCTACCCCGGTGGCCGCGTCATCGAGGTGTTCGAAGACCTCGCCGAGCATCCCGAAATCACGGTCGTTCGCCCGCGCGACGAGCGCGAAGCGAGCGTGATGGCGGAATCCTACGGCCGAATGACCGGAAACCCGGGCGTCCTCGCCGGACAGGGCCCGTGGATTGGCAGTCTTGGCAACATCGGCCAGATGGAGGCGCGACTCGCCTCGTCGCCGATGGTCGCCATCACGGAAGCCTCCGAACGCGGCGACTACTCGACGCTCGCACCCTATCAGCAGTCCCGCGGCGACTACGGCGGCCTCGCGCTCCCGAAGATTCTCGACGGTGTCACCAAGGAGTGGTGGTTCCCGCGCACGCCCACGGAGACGGTTCGCTCGGTCCAACTCGCGTTCAAGCACGCGACTGCTGGACGACCCGGTCCGACCGCGGTCATCCTCGACGGGAACGCTGTCGCGGAAGAGTTCCCCGAGGACGCCACGCCCGCGGTCTGGGACGAATCGGAGCAGGTCAAGAACTGGCAGGCACAACCGACCGACCGCGACGTCGACGCCGCGGTCGAGGCACTGCAAGACGCGGAGCGACCCGTCATCGTCTCCGGGAACGGCGTCCACGCCTCTGGCGCCTACGACGAACTGCTGGATGTGGCAGACGCCTACGACGCGGTCGTTGCCACGTCCTACCTCGGCAAGTCGACGATTCCGGAGACGCACGAGCGCGCCGCTGGCGTCATCGGCTCCTTCGGCCACGAAGGCGCGAATCTGGTCGTTTCGGAGGCCGATACGCTGCTCGTCGTCGGTTGCCGGATGAACCCGATGGACACGAACTGGCAGGCAGAGTCGTTCATCCGCCCGGACGAACAGACCATCATCCACGCCGATATCGACACGCGCAACGCTGGCTGGGTGTATCCGGCCGACGTTGGTCTCATCGGCGACGCCGCCGAGTCCCTCGACGCGCTGGCCAACGCCGGCGGCTCGACGAACGAGTGGGCGCTCGACCGCGCGGCACAGGCCCGCGCCGACTTCTCGGTTCCCGAGTGCCAGTCCGACGACGTGCCCATCAAGCCCCAGCGCGCCTGCAAGGACATCCAGCAGGTCGTCGACTCGGACACCGTGGTCACCGCAGATTCGGGGAACAACCGCTTCTGGCTGCTGAACTACCTGCAGACCCCCGACACGGAGACGTACTTCGGCTCCGGCGGCGTCGGCGGCATGGGCTGGGCGGCCCCGGCCGCGGTCACGGCCGCACTGCTCGGCAAGGACGCCATCTGTGTCGCTGGCGACGGCGGCTTCACGATGACCATGACGGCCGTCGAGACGGCGGTCGACCACGACGTGGCCCCGACCTTCGTCGTGCTCAACGACACGAGTCTGGGGATGGTCCGCCAGATGGACGACTCCATCCCCGGCGTCGAGTTCCACGACACGGACTTCGTGCAGGTGGCCAAGGCCCTCGGCGGCGACGGTAAGCGCATCACCGAACCGGACGACCTCGTGCCAGCACTCGAAGACGCGAAAGCGAGCGACGTGCCCACCGTCCTCGACGTGCGAATCGACCGCGACGAGGAGATGGTCGAGTCGCTTCAGTCATCGTTCTACGAACAGGTCGGCGGCCTGCACGAGTAGTCCGCAGGACTCTCGACGTTCTTCTTTCAGTCCGAGTGGCCGCCAGCCGCCGTGCCCGTCGGTGTCTCTGGGACCGTCCCGTTTCGCGGCGCGCGCTTTCGCAACAGCCACACGACGACGACCATCGGGACCGCCGCGACCGCGGCCGTCGCGCAGACGATTCCCCAGTCCGACAGCCCGAGCGGGACGGCGTGGAACGCTCGCTGCAACGGCGGCAGGTACAGCACGGCGAGTTGGGCCAGCAACGCGCCAGCGACTGCGACACCGAGCCACGGGTTCACCTCCGGCTTGCCCGGAATCCACCTGACGACGAACAGCTTCACGAACTCCACGACCACGAACGTCGTGAACACCATCGTCACGACGTACTCCGTCGCGTTGTCGGCCAATCCGTTGGTGAACACGGAGAGCGTGAGCGTCGGAACACCGGTGCCGTCACCCGCGAGCAACCACGTGGTCAACCCGAGCATGACGACGCTGGTTGACAGCCCGATGCCGGCGATGGCGCGGCGCATCTGCCCGTCGAGGATGCCCGCTGCGCGGTTCCGGGGCGGGCGGTCCATCACGTCGCCGCTCTCGGGGTCGACGCCGAGGGCGACCGCCGGCAAGCCGTCGGTGAGGAGGTTTATCCAGAGCAACTGCGCCGGTGGGAGGATGACGACGCCGAACAGCGACGCGACGAAGACGAGAATGACCTCCGCGAGATTCGCAGACAGCAGGTAGGCGACGAACTTCCAGACGTTGTCGAAGATGGTTCGGCCGTTTCGGATGGCCGAGACGATGGTCGCGTAGTTGTCGTCTAGCAGCACGAGGTCGGAGGCCTGCTTTGCGACTTCGGTGCCGCGCTCGCCCATCGAGATACCCACGTCTGCGTGTTTCAGCGCGGGCGCGTCGTTCACGCCGTCGCCGGTCATCGCGACCGTGTGGCCGCTGTCCTGTATCGCCTCGCAGATGGCCACTTTTTGTTCGGGAAGGACCCGCGCGAACACCTCGTGTGTCTCGACGGCCTCGCGCAGTTCGGCGTCGTCCATCGCCTCGATGTCGCTGCCGGTCACCACGTCGCCCGAGAGCCCGACCTGTGCCCCGACCACGCTGGCCGTCCGGCGGTCGTCGCCCGTGATGAGTTTCACGTCGATGCCGGCGGCCTTCGTCTGCGCGATGGCCTCGGCTGCTTCGGGCCGGGGCGGGTCCTGCATCCCTTGCAGACCGACGAACACGAGGTCGGCCTCCGGGTCGGCTGGGTCGCCATAGGCGAAGCCGAGCACGCGCAGGGCGTCGTCCGCGAAGTCGTCGACACGAGTCCGGATTCGCTCACGGGCCGCCGTGTTCAGTTCGACAGGACCATCCGCCGTGAGCAGTCGCGTCGACCGCTCCAACACCGTCTCGGGTGCGCCCTTCACGAAACTCACGCCGTCGTGGACCGTCGTCATCCGGCGACGGTCGGCAGAGAACGGCACTTCGTCGCGGCGTGGCCGGGCTTCGCGGAGCGATTCGGTATCGAGTCCCGCCGCGCTCGCCCCTTCGACCAGCGCGACTTCGGTCGGGTCACCGGCGTCGGCCGTCGCGTCGTTGCACACAGCGCCGATTTCGAACAGCAGGTAGGTCGGTGCCATCGTCGTCGGCTCGGCCGTCGCCGACTGTGCCGCGTCCAGCGTGGCGTCCTCCGGCGCGAACGTCTGGTCGTCGACCCACGCCCGCGTCACGGTCATCTTCCCCTGCGTCACGGTGCCGGTCTTGTCCGTCGCCACCACGTCGACCGACCCGAGCGACTCGACCGCGGGGAGTTTCCTGACCAGTGCGTTCTGGTTCGCCATCCGGCGAACCCCGAGTGCGAGCGTGAGCGTGACGACGGCGGGTAAGCCCTCTGGCACAGCCGCGACCGCCAGCGAGATGGCCGTCAGTCCGGCACGGACGTACGAGGCCCCACCGGCGACGAGGACCGCACCGATGATTCCGGCGAGGACGAGGACGGCCAGCCCGATGGTTCGGCCGAACGAGTCCAGGTCGGCCTGTAGTGGCGTCTGTCCGACCTCGACGCGGCCGAGCGCGGCGGCGATTTCCCCGACTTGCGTGTCCATCCCAGTCGCGTAGACGACCGCGCGACAGGAGCCGCGAACGACCGTCGTCTGCTTGTAGACGAGATTGTCGCGCTCTTGAACAGGCGTGTCGGCCGGCAATACGCCCGGTTCCTTCGACACGGGCAGACTCTCACCCGTGAGCGCGGACTCGTCGACGGCGAGGTCGGCCGCCGAGACGAGTCGGGCGTCGGCCGGGACCGCATCGCCCGCTGTGAGGACCAACACGTCGCCGGGGACGACTTCAGTCGCCGGAATCGTCCGTCGCTCGTCGTCCCGCAGGACGGTCGCTGTCGGAGCCGCGAGGTCACGTAACGCCTTCAGGCTCTCCTCCGCGCGGTAGTCCTGTGCGAAGCCGAACAGCCCGTTGGCGACCACGATACACGCGATGAGTGCCGCATCGACGGGGTCGCCCACGACGGCGGCGACGCCCGCGGCCGCGACCAGTACCCAGATGAGGACGCTCTCGAACTGCGCGACGAGGATGGCGAGCGGTCCACGGGACTCGCCTTCGACGAACTCGTTCGCGCCGTGTTTGGCGAGTCGGGCGGCCGCCGCTTCGCTCGAAAGCCCCGTCTCGGCGGTGTCCTCGTCGGCCAGTACCGCGTCCAGCGGGCGGTCGTGTGCGGCCACGGGAGACGGTTCTCTCGTCTCCCTCTTTAGCCTAGGCTGCGGTGGTCCCTCGACAGCCACCAGTTCAGCCGGTCGGTCGCACCCCCGGTCAGCCGCGGAGCAGTTGCCGAACAGCCCAGAACAGTCCACTGGCCTGATTCGAGAGCGTGTAGACGACACCGTCACTGGGCGTCTGCACGGCGTCGAACGTCACGAGTTCTGTGATAGGGACCGACACGACCTCGCCCGTCGCTCGCCGTCGGCCACGTGCGTTCGTCACCCGCAAGAGCGTCACCTCCCGGTCACCCTTGCAGCCGACGACACGGTAGACACCCGGGTTGCCCTCGAAGTCCGCCGGTGGTCGGTAGTGCTCGTACGTGGTCGGCACCCGACCCAGTAGGTGACCGAAGAGCGTGACTCTGTGGGCTGGTGCCAACAGGGCGACAACAGGGTGTCCTCGACCGACTGAAGTGTCTCGTGTGCCAATGGCTGGCGGACGGGAACCTTTTTGCGGTCACTGGCAGAATTTGCGCGCAATGGCAGACAGCACGGTACTCGTCACTGGTGGTACGGGATTCATCGGGTCGTACGTCGCGAAAGACCTCGTCGACCACGGCCACGACGTGGTCGCCTACGACCTCTCGACCGACCCGCGTATCCTCGAAAAGCTGGGTATCGCCGACGACGTCGAGATTCGTCGCGGCGACGTGAGCGACTCGACAGACGTCGTCCGTGCCGTCAAAGAGACCGGCGCGACACACATCGTCCACCTCGCGGCACTCCTGACCAACACGGCGCGTGACAACCCGCGCGCTGCGATGACGGTCAACATCGAAGGCACGAACAACATCTTCGAGGCTGCTCGCACGCTCTCGGACCAGGTCGAGCGCGTCGCGTGGGCCTCCTCCGCAGCCATCTACGCCCCACCGACCAACTACGACGACGGTGGCGACTGGTGGGTCACCGAGGACGACCTCGTCTACCCCGACACGCTCTACGGCGCGACCAAGGAGTACAACGAACACCAGGCTCGCGTCTACTACGAGGACCACGACGTGTCCCACGTCGCGATTCGCCCGACTGTCGCGTACGGCCCCTACCGCGAAACTGGTGGCTCCGCGTTCCTCGCGAACATCATCGAGAAACCGGCTGTCGGCGAGTCGTTCTCGGTCGAGTACGGCGACCAAGAAATCGACTGGCAGCACGTCGAGGACATCGCACAGGCGTTCCGCCTCGCCGCGTTCACGCCCGACGAAGACCTCAGCCAGCGCGTCTACAACGTCCGTGGCGAACTCGCCTCGATTCGCAAGGCCGCAGAGACCGTCGAGAAAATCGTCCCCGACGCCGACATCGAAGTCTCCGACGAGGGCGAACTCCCGTGGACCCAGCGCCTCGACATGACGAAGTTCCAGGAAGACACCGGCTACGAGGTCCAGTACGACCTCGAATCTGGCTTCCGCAAGTACATCGACGTGCTCCGCGAGGAAGCGGGTCTGGACCCGCTCTGAGGACAGCAGACGAAATCGCGCGGTTCCCTTTTCACTCCGGCCGGTTCGGATTCGACAACTGGTACAGCAGTTCGTAGTCACCGACGTTCTCGCCGTCGACGAGTACCTCGCGCATCACCTCCTTGTGTTCCGCGTCGATGGGATGGTCCGATTCTGCGAAGGCGTCGAAGACGCGGTCCATATCGTCGGCTTGCATGAAGTACACGAGAAAGTCGCCGTCGTCGGTGTGTTCGACGAACGCGGCTTCGTGGTGCATCCCCTCCTGTTCGAGGGTTTCGAGTGCCTCGTCCTCACGGTCCTGAATCTCCTGCGTCCACTCGCGCAGGTGGTCGGTCTTCCCCGGTTCGATGCGCTGTTTCGTGAGGACCACGTCGGTCATACATCACCCTCGTCGAGTGAAACGAAAAATCTCGTGGTCCAACAGGTCTTTGCTGGACGAACGCTACTACGTGCTACGAAGGTGCCAACTCCTCTCATAGTCCGGGCCGTCGGTGACGCGGGGGAATAAAAGTTGGTAAAATAACATAATTCTCCTGTCTAGAACACCAAGACCTATGCTCTTCACCGGGGCGTATCTGAGTGGAAATGGTGGCTGGACTGGACATCGGGACGGCGGAACTGGTGGCTGCGCTCGGGGAGGACGCCGGCGGGTCGGTATCGACATCTGACGCGGTCGTCGCGTCTGTGGCGGTAGACACACTGGCTGACGCTGGGTTCGACCCGGCCGACTGCTGCTGCATCGAACGCAACGGGACGGTCTACGTGCTCGGCGACGACGCGCGAGCGGTCGCCGCGGAGACCGACACGGCTGTCGAACCACTTCTCTCCCACGACGTACTCGTCCCACAGGAACACGACGAATCGATGCTGTCGACGCTCGTGGGCGAACTGCTGGGCGATGTGGCGACCGATGGCGGCCACGTCTGTTACACGACGCCCGGCCCGTTCCGGGACGGCGAACAACCGCTCGACGCGCACCGCGAGACGGTCGCGGCGGCGTTCGAGGGACTCGACTGCGACGCGGCCCCGCTGAGTCCCGGGCTGGCAGTGGTCTACGGCGACGGGGCAGCCGGTTACACGGGTCTCGGCGTCGCGGTCCGTGAGGCGACGACGAGCGTCTGTCTGGCGTACTACGGCGTGCCGGTCTGCTCGTTCACGCTGGCGAAGGGACAGACGTGGCTGCACGAGACTGCGGCGGCGACCGCGGGCGAATCGGTCGACGCGGTGGCCGAGGCCGCGACCGACTTCGCGCTTGGTTTCGACACCGGGACGACCGGTATCGAGGGCGCGCTCGCCGAGGCGTACAATCAACTCGTCGCCGAGGTGAGCGAGACGGTCCAGACGGAAGCGACCACGAGCGACATCCAGTCCGGTGCCTCCGCGCCTGTCGTGCTCGCTGGCCCCGGTAGCGTCCCCGGCCTCGAAATCTTGCTCGGCGGGCAACTCGACGCGGCCCCGCTGCCCTTCTCGGTCGCGGACGTTCGCCGCGCAGAGGACTCTGACACCTGCGTGGTCCGTGGCGCGCTGGCCGCGGCCGAAGCCGGTGTCGACGGCTACGAAGGCGTCGCGTGGGCTGGCGACGATAGCGTGGCAGAAGCCGAAGACGCTGGCGACACTGACGACCGGCTCGGCGTCTCGCGCGCTCCCAGCGGAGCCCCCGACGAGGCGAGCGAGAACCGCGCCATCGAACAACTGTTCGAACGACTCGGCGACCGCGATGACGAACTCGCGTCCATCCGCGACGACCTCGAAGCCGTCGGCGACGACCTCGCCGCACAGCAGGAGGCGAGCGCGCTGGTGACCGACCTCGAAGCGGTCGAGGCTGACCTCGACACACTGGCGACGGACCTCTCGACGTTGGACGAGCGAGCAGCCGA
Source organism: Haloarchaeobius caseinilyticus (assembly GCF_051207395.1). Lineage (NCBI taxonomy): Archaea > Methanobacteriati > Methanobacteriota > Halobacteria > Halobacteriales > Halorubellaceae > Haloarchaeobius > Haloarchaeobius caseinilyticus. The sequence continues at coordinate 266,824 of NZ_JBPJZC010000001.1, forward strand.
CGACACCGACCTCGCGGCCCTTCGCGAACAGACCGACGACCTCGACGACTCACTCGCGTCGCTCACCGAGCGACTGGACGAATTCGGCGACGAGTTCGACACACTGGGTGCGGACGTGGGGACACTGGACGACGACCTCACGAGTCTTCGCGAGTCGACAGCGACGGCCGACGCACTGGCCGACCTCGCCGAGACAGTCGACGGACTTCGGGGTGGCCTCGACGCCCTCGACGACCGTGCAGCCGACGCCGAGACGGTCGCAGACCTTTCAGCAGCCGTCGACGACGCGGACGAAGCGAGCGAAGCACTGGCAGAGACGGTCGAGACGCTCGACGCGGAAATCGCCGCACTCCGCGACGACCTCGACTCGTTCGACGACCGGACTGCCGCCGCCACAGACCTCGAAGCACTCGAAGCCACCCTCGACGACGTGGAGGCGGACCTCGCGGCGCTGGTCGAGCGAGCCGACGCCACCGACGAGACGACGACCGAACTCGGTGAGACGACGGCCGACCTCGGTGAAACGACCACCGACCTCGACGAACAGGTCGCTGGCCTCGACGGCCGAACCGGCGAACTGGACGATCGTGTGGCTGGTCTCGACGACCGCGCCGACGCGGTCGACGACCGATTGGACGACCTCACGACGCGCGTCTCGGACGCGACCTCCGGCCACGAACAGCTGGGTGCCGACGTTGCCGAACTACGCTCGGACCTCGACGCGACCGAAGACCGGGTCGACGAACTGGCAGAGACGGCCGCGGAAGCAGCAGCAGTCGAGGCACTCGCAGAGACGATGTCGGACTTCGAAGCCCGCCTGACCGAGGCGACGGCTGGGCGTGCCGACGCCGACGACGTGCAGGCCCTTCGCTCCGACCTGCTGGACCTCGACATGGCCGTCGCCGACCTGCAGGAGTCGGTCACCGAGACCAGACAGCGCGCGGTGACGACGGAGACAGTCGAGTCGCTCGGCGACGACCTCGACTCGCTCGACGACCGGACCGAGAGTCTGGCCGACCGAACCACGGCCCTCGACGACCGACTCGCGACGCTGGCCGACGAGGCTGCGACCGAGGACACGCTCGCCGACGTGACCGAGGACGTCACCGCGGTCGTCGAGACGGTCGACTCGCTGAGCGACGAACTCGACATCGTGGCGACGACCGCCGCGGATGCGGAAGCCACCGCAGCAACAGCGACCGAGGCCGCGACCGATGCACAGGCCCGGGCCGAGACAGTCGCCGAAGAGAGCGCCGACGCAGAGACGGTCGACGACCTCGAAGCCGACCTCTCGACACTCGACGAACAGGTGACCGAACTCTCCGAATCGGTCCCGTCGTCGGCCGAACTCACCGACCTTCGCGAGCGAGTCGACGACGTTGCTGTAGAGAGCGCCGACGCCGAGGCCGTCGCAGCCCTCGCAGAGAGCATCGAGTCGCTGGAGGACCGACTGGCCAACCTCAACGGACGGCTGGCGGCAGTCGACGACATCGAAGATTCGGTCGACGACCTGTCGTCGGCCGTCGACTCGCTCCGCGAGGACACCGCATCGGCGGACGAACTCGCAGCCGTCGAAGACGACCTCGCCGACCTCCGGGCGGAGACGGCCGACCGAGACGAAGTCGCCGCGGTCGCCGACCGCAAGCAGCCAGGATTCGCGGGGCTGTTCGGTGCTGGACTGGCCGGCGGTGGCATCGTCGGCGGCGGACTCACGCTCGTCCAGGCGAGTGGAAGTAACGCGGAGATGGCAGGTGCTGGCGCGTTGTTGCTCGGAGTAGTGCTCGCCGGCGTCGTCTACTGGCAGGACGAGACCGGCGCAGCAGTACAGAAAGAATAACGGGCTGGAACGGCCCGATTCTCGCGGTTATTCTCGTGGCGTCGCGACGTTTCGCAACTCGCCACCGCACTTCGGACACTCCTTCTCGCCGTCGTGGTCGACGCGCAGGCCGCAGCGAAGACACTCGTATTCGATTGCATCTGTCATGATAACTCTTCTAGGGGTCCATCCACGTTAAGGGTTGCCACGATTCTTGCGTCGTGGTAGCTCGTTACGTCTCGGCCGACTCGACTGTGTCCCGTGATTACTCCTGTGTCTGGCTGTACTTCGCGACCCACTCTTTCAGCGTGATGCCCATCGCCGACTGCGTGATGGCGTTCGAGGACGCCGAGTTTGCGGACTTGACGAGTTCGGCTTCCATCGTCCGTTTGGGCACCTCACCGAGGAAGTGCGGGATCGCTCGCTGCACCGTCAGCGGGACGCCGACCTCGTGCGCCAGCGCGTAGCCAGAGATGGAGTGCGGAATCTCCTCGCTAGCGTAGTGTTCGCGGTCAGGCTCGTCGAGTGTCTCGTCGTCGACGAAGTCGACGTACTCGTAGCACTTGCCCACGTCGTGGAGCAGGCAAGCGGCGACGACGACATCGAGGTCCGGGTCGGCCCCGTGGAACTCGCGCTGAATCTCGGCGGACTCGATGGCGATTTTCGTGACGCCACGGACGTGCTCGACGTTCGTGACCTCGTGGATGTTCCAGGCGTACGGAATGTCGGCGATGTCGCGCCAGCCGCCGCGTTCCAGACCCAGACACCACGCCTCGATGACCTGCTCGCGCAGGTCGTCGTCCTCGATGCGCTCCAGTTCGGGGAAGGCGTCCCGGACCTGCGCGTCGAAGTCCGGTGTGGACATTCAGTATCCCTCTTTGTCGCCGACCTCGTTCTTCTGGACCGTCTCCTGACCGATGAAGCGCGGGCGCTTCTCGATGGCGAGGAAGTTGTCCACGTCCTCACGGGCCTTCGCGGCGACTTCGCGGGTCGGGTCGTAGTCGCGCGAGCCTTCGCTGCCGAGTGCCTCGTGCAGGTCGTCGAGCGTCTCGAAGTACAGTTCGGCGACGCCGTCGAACTCGGTGTTCTCTGGGTCTGCCGGGTAGACGGTCTGGTAGCGAACGACGCCTTCGATGTCCTTCGCCAGCGGCGAGTGGTTGTTCTCCCAGTAGTCGCGGAACTCCTCGTGGCTCATGCCGTCCTTGCGGACGAGGAAGGCCGAGTGCTTCCAGAGGCCGTCGGTGTCGCCGTCGACCTCGTCTTTCCACACTTTCTCCTCGCCGATGAATCGGGGTCGGGCCTCCACGTCGAGGAAGTTGTCCACGTCGTCGCGGGCCTTGGCGGCGATTTCGCGGGTCGGGTCGTAGTCGCGCGAGCCTTCGCTGCCGAGGGCTTCGTGCAGGTCGTCGAGTGTCTCGAAGTACAGTTCGGCGAGCCCGTCGAACTCGGTGTTCTCCGGGTCGGCCGGGAGGACGGTCTGGTAGCGGACGACGCCCTCGATGTCTTTGGCGATGGGCGTGTGGTTGTGCTGCCAGTAGTCCACGAACTCGTCGTGGCTCATGTCGTCTTTGCGGACGAGAAGGGCGATGTGCTTGTACATACGGGTGGCACGTCGAAGGCTCCGGCAATAAAACCCAACGAACCGCCTAACGGTGATAACCATCGTTTTCGCAAGACGCAGACACGATATCGACGTTTCACGAATCGGGAATCACGTATAAATGCAGTCCATGTGGGGGCGAACGGCTTTACCCGATTTTTAATAATGAATCATCTATGGCACGGGATACCAATGACCGGGTGGTTCAGTCACGAAATAATCGGTCCCTGGGTGGGGGGCGCTCGCGCCGGACCTTCTTGAAGGCAGCCGCTGGCACGGGCGCAATCGGCCTCGCAGGCTGTCTGGGGAATATCGGCGGTGCAGGTGGCAACACCGACTCCGTCACATACGGCGTCGTCAGTCCGATGTCGGGCGCGTACTCCAGTCTCGCACCGGGACAGCGAAACGGCGCGAAGTTGGCGATACAGACGCTCAAGGACGACGACGACTTCGACTTCGACATCGAGGCCGTCTACAAGGACGGCAAGACGGAGGACACAGCGTCGGTGCAGGCGGCGACGCGCGCTATCGAGCAGGACGACGCGACGTTCATCATGGGCGCGATTTCCAGTTCGGTCGCGCTCGCGCTGAACGAACTCGCGGCCGACGAACAGGTCATCTACAACCCCGGCGGGGCCGCGGTGCCCGTCACGGGGAGCGGCTGTAACGAGTACGTGTTCCGGGCGGAGACGAACACGGCACAGATCGCCGAGGCGGTCTCCGACTACACGGTGAACAACCTCGGGTCGAACGTCTGGTTCCACATCGCGGACTATGCCTACGGCGACTCGGTCCAGAACCGCGTCCGCTCGCGGATGGAGGAGGCGAACTCGAACCTCAACGTCGTCGGCGAATCCGCGTCCGAACTGGGGTCGTCGAACTTCGACTCCTACATCAGCCAGATTAGCAACTCCGACGCAGACGTGGTCGTCGTCGGCATGACCGGCAGCGACCTCGTCTCCTTCACGAGTCAGGCAGTCGACGCCGGCCTCTCCGAGGACGTCGAAATCATGGCACCGACGATGACCTTCCAGGTCGTTCGCGGCGCGCTCGGCCCGAAGGCGTACGGCCTGTACGGCGGCGTCCGCTACGTCGCAGACATCGACAATCCGCAGAACAACACCTTCCGCGAGAACTACATGGCGATGGACGAGACCAGCGCGCCGCCGGACAACTTCGCCCGGGTCGGCTACCAGTCCATCATGATGACCGCAGAGGGCATCAAGGAAGCCGGTTCCACGAACGTCGACGACGTCATCGACGCGCTCGCCGGCCTGGAGATGGACAGCATCCTCGGCACGAACCAGTTCCGGGGCTGTGACCACCAGGCGCTCAACCCGACCTGGATGGGTCAGTGTGTCGAACCGGACTCCGGCGAGATGGCCGACGTGGAACTCCTCTCGAAGGTCGAAGGCCCGGACGCGATGATACCCTGCGAAGAAACGGAGTGTTCGCTGTAAGCAACCGATGTTCAGCCTTCCACTGGTGAGTGCAGGGGCCGTCCTCGACCAGGTCATCAACGGGTTGACCGTCGGGATGGTCTACGTGCTCCTCGCAGCAGGCCTGTCCATCATCTTCGGCGTGATGGACGTCATCAACTTCGCCCACGGTGAGTTGCTGGCACTCGGTGCCTACCTCGCGTTCGCTATCACTGCCTCGGGCGTCGGGAACTTCTGGGTCGCCTTGCTCGTCGCACCACTCATCGTCGCCGTCCTCGGCGCGGGGATGGAACGGTTCACCATCCGCCCGCTCTACGGCAGGAACCCACTGTATCACATCCTGCTCACGTTCGGACTGGTGCTCATCTTCGTCGACGCTATCGAGTTGATTTGGGGCACACAGCCACTCGGGACGCTCGACACGGGCAGTCTCTCTGGCACGGTGACGATTCTCGGCTTCGAGAAGCAACTGTACAGCTACTTCGTCATCGTCGCTGGCGCGCTCGTCTCGACGGGCGCGTGGCTCGCGCTCGAACGGACGCGATTCGGTCTCGTCGTCCGCGCCGGGTCGATGGACCGCGACATGGTCCGCCACCTCGGCATCGACATCGACAAGTACTACACGCTGGTGTTCGCCTTCGGCGCGTTCCTCGCCGCCGTCGGCGGCGTCATCCTCGCTGGCCGGCAGACCGTCGGCCCGAGCATGGGCGGTTCGGTCATCATCCCGGCGTTCATCGTCGTCGTACTGGGTGGCCTCGGGTCGTTCCGCGGTGCGGTCGCGGGTGGCCTGCTCGTCGGCGTCGTCCAGACGCTCGTTCGCTGGCAACTCCCGTTCTTGGAGGGACTGGTCGTCTTCATGCTGATGATCGGCGTCCTACTCGTCCGCCCGCAGGGGCTGTTCGGGAGCCCAGAGTGGCACGACCCCGGCGAAGGCGGCGAACTACTCACCGGTGCTGGTGGCGGGTTGCTCACGTCGAAACAACGACGGGCACTCGGCGGGACAGTCCTCGGCTTACTCGCGTTGGCCCCACTCGGCATCGGCGTCCTGTGGGGCTCGTTCTTCGTGAACACGTTCATCGTCGACATCCTCATCTGGGCGCTGTTCGCGCTCAGTCTGGACCTCGTGATGGGCTATACGGGACTGGTCTCGCTCGGGCACGTGCTGTTCTACGGGCTCGGTGCGTACGCGACGGTGTTGTTCGCGCTGTACCTCGTCCCCTCGATTTGGCTGGCCCTGCTGGCCGGCATGGCCGTCGCCGCGCTCATCGCGTGGATCGTCGGCTACCTCTCGATTCGCGTCTCGGGCGTCTACTTCTCGATGATTACGCTGGCGTTCGCCGAACTGTTCGCCAGTCTCTCACAGAAGATGCCCGGCTTGCGGGGCGAGTTCAACCCGATTCTCAGTTCCATCGGGCTGCCGACCATCCCGCCGCTGACGAACGGCGAGGACGGAATCGGTGCCGACGCGTTCTACTACGGCCTCACGTCCGGCCCGGAGTTCGGTGACATCGCGCTGCTCGGCGCTATCGAACTGCAGTACTACGTCATCCTCGGCCTCGTCGTCGGGTCGTACTTCGTCGCCCGGCGACTCATCGACGCGCCCTTCGGGAGCGTCTTGCAGGCGATTCGTGAGTCCGAACAGCGCGCCTCGTTCCTCGGGTACGACACGACCGCGTACAAGCGCCGGGCGTTCGTCGTCAGTGGCGCCCTCGGCGGCCTCGCAGGCGGCCTTCGCGCGACGCAAAACCTCGGTCGGGCCTCGCCCGGCTTCCTCGATTGGCTCCTCTCTGGCGAGGTCATCGTGATGACCTTGCTCGGCGGGATGGGGACGCTGTACGGCCCGATGATTGGGGCTGCAGGCTTCCTCTCGCTCGAAGAACTGCTCGTCGAACAGGGCATCGAACAGTGGCAGGGCGTCCTCGGTATCGTCTTCGTCTTGTTCGTCATGTTCGTCCCGCGCGGGATGGTCTCCATTCCGTCGCTGCTCAAACAGCGCCAGCGGGCCGCCACGAGCGGTGACGGCGGTGGCGGCAGTCCCGACGCCGACGCGACGGAGGTGTCCGACTGATGGCGAGCAGTGAACAGACTGGTGCCGAGCCAAAGACCGGCCAGCCAGTACTGGAGACGAACCACCTCACTCACCGGTTCGGCGAACTCGTCGCTGTCGACGACCTCACCCTGCGCGTGAATCAGGGCGAGTTCCGGAGCATCATCGGCCCGAACGGCGCCGGGAAGACGACCTTCTTCAACCTCGTCTCGGGGGCGTTGCTCCCGAGCGAGGGGTCGGTCGTCTTCGCCGGTGAAGACGTGTCGCAACTGCCGCCGCACGAACGCGTCCGCCGCGGTATCGGTCGCTCGTTCCAGATTACGAACGTCTTCGGCGGGCTCTCGGTCAGAGAGAACGTCCGGCTCGCCGCGCAAGCGGTCGGCGAGCGACGGTCGGCGGCGGAGAACGTGTTCCGGCACAAGGACTCGTTCGACGACCTGAACGGGCGAACCGACGACGTGCTGTCGCGCGTCGGCCTCGCGACCCGTGAGGACGAACAGGCGTCGACGCTCTCTTACGGCGACCGGCGGCGGCTCGAAATCGGCCTCGTGCTGGCGACCGACCCGAAACTCGTCATGCTCGACGAACCGATGGCCGGGATGAGTACCGAGGAGACCAGAGCCACGATGGACCTCATCAAGGACGTGCTGGGCGACCGGACCGTCCTCCTCATCGAACACGATATCGAACTCGTGATGAACGCATCCGACACCGTCACCGTCCTCAACCGCGGCGCAGAGTTGGCGACTGGGCCACCGGAGGCTGTCGCCGAGAACGAAGACGTGCAGCAGGCGTACCTCGGGGGTGGCACGCTATGAGCCTGCTCGAACTCGACGACGTACACGGGGGCTACGGCGAGACGGACGTCCTCACCGGCGTCACGATGGACATTGAGGAAGGGGAGGTCGTCTCGCTCGTCGGGCGTAACGGCGTCGGCAAGACGACCACGCTGCGGAGTATCGTCGGTGTGGTCGACCCGACCGCCGGAAGCGTTCGGTACGATGGCGAAGACATGACGGGCGCGTCCGCCGAGGACGTGGCCCGCGCTGGCATCGGCTTCGTCCCAGAGGAACGACGCGTCTTCCCCGGACTCACCGTCACCGAGAACCTGCGAATCGGCCAGTTCGGCGGCGGCGACAGCAGCTATCGCCGGTCGGTCGAGGACATCTGGGAACTCGACGCCTTCGAGAACTTGCGCGAGCGAAAGAACTCGCGTGGGACCGACCTCTCCGGCGGCGAACAGCAGATGCTCGCCATCGCGCGGGCGCTCGTCGCCGGGGCCGACACGCTCTTGCTCGACGAACCGACAGAGGGCCTCGCGCCTATCATCGTCGAGCGCGTCGCCGACCTCGTCGCGGAACTCAACGAGGAGGGCATCACCGTCTTGCTCGTCGAGCAGAACGTCGCCGTGGCGAGCAGGCTCGCCGACCGGGTGTACGTCCTCGACAAGGGCCACATCGTCTTCGAGGGGACGCCCGAGGAACTGGACGAGAATCAGGACGTCAGAGACCGCCACCTCGGCGTGAGTCTCTGACAATCAGCTGACTGCACCGACCTCAAGCTATTTACTGACACGAAAGATGGTTCAAAACATGGTTTACAACGACATCGAGACTGCCTCGCGCGAGCAACTCACCGAGGTACAGACCGAGCGCCTCCGAGACACCGTCGAACACGTTTACGAGAACGTCCCGTGGTACCGCGAGCAGTTCGAAGAAGCGGGCATCACACCCGAGGACGTCGAGAGCGTCGACGACATCTCGAAGCTCCCGTTCACAACGAAAGAGGACATCCGCGACAACTACCCGGACGACCTGTTCGCGGTCGGCCACGAGGACCTCCTGCGGGTTCACGCGTCCTCGGGGACGACCGGCAAGCCGAAAATCGTCGGCTACACCGAGGGCGACCTCGGCGTCTGGCGTGAGGTCATGGCGCGGTCGCTCGCCGCCGCAGGCGTCGACTCGGACATGATGGTCCAGAACGCCTACGGCTACGGCCTGTTCACCGGTGGTCTCGGGTTTCACGACGGTATCGAAGAACTCGGTGCGGCCGTCATCCCGACCGGCGGCGGCAACACGGCCCGACAGATTTCGATGCTGCAGGACATGGAGTCCGACGTCCTCTGCTGTACCCCGTCGTACTGTCTCTACCTCGCCGAGCGCGCCGAGGAGATGGGCATCGACGTACGTGACCTATCGCTCTCGCGAGTCGTCATCGGCGCGGAGCCGTTCACCGACCCGATGCGCGAGGAGATCGAGGAGGCCCTCGGCGTCACTGCGGTCGACGTGTACGGTCTCTCCGAAATCATCGGACCGGGCGTCTCCATCGAGTGCGCCGAGGCACAGGACGGGCTGCACATCTGGGAGGACCACTTCTACCCGGAGGCCGTCGACCCGGTGACGGGCGACCCCGTGGAGCCAGGCGAGGAGGGCGAACTCGTCCTGACGTCCATCACGAAGGAGGCCTTCCCGATGATTCGCTACCGCACCGGCGACATGACGCGACTGCACTACGAGACCTGTGAGTGTGGCCGCACCGCGGTCCGCATGGACAACGTCACCGGGCGCTCGGACGACCTGCTCATCGTCCGCGGCGTCAACGTCTACCCGAGTCAGGTCGAAGAGGTCATGCTCGACATGGAGGCCGTCGCGCCGTACTACCGCATCGACCTCTACCGCGAGGGCAACCTCGACACGATGGAACTCACCGTCGAACACCACGAGGACTACGACGGGACCCACGACGACCTCGAAGCCGACATCGAGTCGAAGCTACTCGACGTGCTGGAAGTCAAACCCGACGAGGTCGAAGTCGTCGGTCCCGGCGTCATCGAGCGCACAGAGGTCGGGAAGGTAAAACGCGTATTCGACCACAGAGACGAGTAGCGCAGTCGACAGTCCAGCCGTCTTTTTCAGTCGACGAACCGGTACACCCGACCGCGGAACGTCGCCACCCGTTCGCCGTCGTCCACTGTCGTGATGTCTATCTGGTACTCGGCGGTTCGTCCGGCCATGTGCGTCTCCTCGGCCTCAGCCCGAAGAGTCTGGCCGACTTCGGCCGCCATGAGGTAGCTCATGTTCGTCTCCAATGCGACCGCAGTCGTCCCGTGGGAGTTCGAGGAGGCGGCGAAGGCGGCGTCGGCGAGCGAGTAGATGACGCCGCCGTGGGGCGTCCCGTGGAAGTTACACATGTCCTCGGCCAGCGTGAGTTCGAGCGTGGCTGTGCCCGCGCCGAGGTCGACCAGTTCGATGCCGAGTCGGTCGCAGAACGGGTCTGCGTCGATTTTCTCTCGCAGTTCGTCGGGGATTTCGTCGGCGTCGTCGCTGGATTCGTCGCTCATCGCTCCACCTCCGCCACGTCCTCGACGGGGCCGCCGTTCACGTACAGTTCTTCCGGGGGCAATCGCTCCGCGTGGTAGTCGTCGTGGTACTCCATGAGTTGAAACAGGGTGCCGGTCGGATTCGCCGGCGAGACGAACGCTTCGGTCCACGTATCGAACTCGGCGCGGTCGACGACGCGGCAGTCGGCCGCTTCGAGCGACTCAACGACGGCGTCGATATCGGCGACTTCGAGCGTGACGTGGTGCAGGCCGGGACCGTGCCTGTCGAGGAAGTCGGTGAGAAACGAGTCCGATTCGATGGGCTCGATGAGTTCGATGCGCGAGGCGTCGCCCAATCTGTAGTAGACCCACCTGAACCGGTCCTCGACGGTCTCGTCGGAGAGTTTCTCACAGCCGAGTGCCGTCAACACGGGTTCGGCATCGGCGACCGAATTCACGGCGATGCCGACGTGGTCGACCCGAATCGGCGTGTCGTGTGTCATCGGGAAACACGAGGGCTGCGGGGACCTTAGCCGTTCAGGTGCGAACAGGCTGCACTCGCCAATTCGTCAGGCGTGCTGTCGAACAATCCGCTCGAGTTCGTGCTGCACTTTCTCGCGGTTCGTCCCGGTGACGGTCATGCCGGCGCGGGACTCGTCCGTGTCGGCCCACTCCGAGAGGAGGCCACCACGCCGGTCGATTTCGAGGTACACTTGCACTGCGTTCTGGCTGGGCGAACAGATGACTTCGAGTTCGTCGAGTTTGCCACGGAACTCGCCGCCGCGCGGCTTGAACTCGAACTCCTGGATGAACGGCTGGCTGTGGCCGAACGAGGCCTTCTCGACGTCGGCCTTGTAGAAGCTGAAACCGAGTCCCTCGACGGCGTCGAACAGCGTGTTCATCCGGTCGCCGGGCTGGACGTCGATGTAGTCCGTGTCCTTCGGGTCGACCGCCCAGTCGATGTCGAGGCCGGTCTTCAGCCAGACCTTGACGTTGCCCATCGTGACCGGTGTGCTGTACGGAACTCGGATGTCGACCGTCTCCTCGCGTCGCTCACCTTCGCCGATGGTGAAGTCGTGGCCGACGTGGAACTTGTCGATAACGGCGTCGCGGTAGCCGTCGTCGGTCTTGTACCGCGTCATCAGCGCGAAGTAGATGTCGTCGATCTCCTGTTCCGTGGAGCCGCCCTCGATTTCGACGGTGGCCTCGACCGTCTCGCCTGGGTTGACCGTCGTCTTCGGGAGGATGGTGTCGACGTTCGCTGCGCCGATTCCGACGCTGGAGAGTATCTTCTTCATGAACGTCCGGGATTACACCCAATCGATTTATAAGTTTTTTGTGAGTTTTCGGACCGGATTCGCCGTCGTGTGCGGGAGTCTATCACCGTAGTTTGATAGGGATACTGCGGGTAGAGTCGAGTATGTACGAACGCACGTTCATGGAAGGGACGCGTGGGACGCAGGCGGTGGACTGGGAAGAGCGCATCGACGTGAAGCGACTCCGTGAAGAGCGCTACGCGAAGGCGCTCGCCCGCCTCGAAGACTCGGACCTCGGTTCCATGCTGCTCGTCTCGGACCCGAACATCCGCTACGTCACCGGCCTCGCGATGACGGGCGGGTCGGGTGCCGACCACTACACCCTGCTCACAGAGGAGGGCGACGTGGTCCACTGGGACACCGCAGACCACGCCACGAACCAGCGGTTCAACTGTCCGTGGCTGACCGACATCCGCTACGCCTGTCCCGGTCTCGGGAACGTGCCGCGGGCCTCTGGGCGCGACTCGGCCCGCGGCTTCCTCAAGCAGAAGATGGCCGACATCGTCTGCGAGGCGATGGAAGAGTACGGCGTCCACAAGGAGCCGATGGGCCTCGACGTGGGCAACGCCGGCCTCATCTCCGCGTTCGAGAACAACGACGTGGAGGTCCGCACGAAGGAGTGCGTCGACCTGATGCACGACGCGCGAAAGGTCAAGACGAAGGACGAAATCGAGTGCCTGCGACAGGTCGCCGCCATCTGTGAGGCTGGCTTCCAGAAAGTCACAGAGAACGCGCGACCGGGCAAACGCGAGTCCGAAGTCTGGGGCGACGTGACGAAGGAACTCTGGCGACACGGCGCGTTCGTCGGCGGCGGCTACCTCACCTCCGGCCCGAACACGTGGCCGAAGCACCAGGCCAACACCACGGACCGGATGATTCGCCCCGGCGACATCGTCTACGCCGACATGTACAACATCGGCTACCTCGGCTACCGTTCCTGCTACTACCGTACCTTCTCCATGGGCGAACCGACGCAGGCCCAGAAGGACGCCTACGAAATCGCCCGCGACAACCTCTACGACGTGCTCGACCGCATCGAACCGGGTGCGACGACGGACGAAATCTGCAAGGGCTTCCCGGACATGGAAGGCGAACACGCCGACTGGTACGGTGCCACCGACCACTGGCAGATGACCACGAACCATTGGGCGCACGGGCTCGGTCTCCAACTGTACGAGGTGCCGCTCATCTGGCGCGGGCTCTCGCCCGACCACCCCATCGAAATCGAGGAGGGCATGACGATGGCCGTCGAGACGATGGAACCCGCCGACCGGCAGGGCGTCCGCGTCGAGGAGATGGTCGTCGTCCGCGAGAACGGCGTCGAAGTGCTGAGTCAGTGGCCCGTCGACGAGATTACGCGAATCGACTACTGATTGCGGTCCCGGGGCTCAAGAGCGCATTTTTCGGACTGTTGCCAGGGCGACATTCGGCGAGAAGATTCATCCTTTCTGCTGTCCATGCTCGGGCAGCACGTATGGATACTCGACCCCCATCTCTCGGCCACCGGCTCTACTTCTGGTTCACGCTGGCGACCCTGTCGACGGTACTCCCGGAGGTGGTCACCTTCAACGACCCAGTTCCGTGGGATTCGGCGTTGGGGTGGTACCTCGGGTATCCAGTCTACGGCCTCCACGTCCTCGTCCTCGGCGGATTCATGTTCCGACACCGATTGGCGGGATACGCTACGTTACTCGCCTACGGCGGCCTGTTCGGCCTCTTCGAAGGCTACCTCATCAAGCAACTCTGGAACCCGAACTGGGGCGTCGAACTCACCGCGAACGTCGGCGGGGTTCGCCTGTTCCACACGACGATGCTGGTCTTTTTCGTCCATCCGATACTGGCGTTCGTCCTGCCACTCCTGCTCGCCGAGCGCCTGCTTCTCCGCCCGGGTCGGCTGACCGAGCGACTCCCGGCCCGGATTCAGGGCTTCCGGGGGACCGCCACGATGCTCGTGCTACTCGGGGTGTACCTCGGGGTCGTGCTGGGCGGAAACTTGCCGGGGCAGGCGGCTATTCGCCAGCCACTCGTCTCCACCGTGGTACTGACGGGGCTGGGGTTGGTGTGGCGGGTCGGGCTGTGGGGACACCGGTACCGACTGGAAGAACTGCTCCCGACTGGCCGCTGGCTGTCCGGGTTTGCAGGCGTGCTGTTCGTCCTCTATCCGGTGTACACCGTCACGATACGACCCGACGCACTCCCCGAGCGACTGCTACCCCACGCCATCGTCTGGGGATTGTATCTCCTCTTCGCTGCGACTATCGTGCTCACCACCTGGGGAACGACCCCCGTGAGCGTCCCACCCCGAGCAGGACTGACGAGGCGGCAGGTGGTGGCGTTGACCGGACTCTTCCTCGGTGTGTTGTTCGTCGTCGCGCTGGTTCAGGCACCGACCACGCAACCCGGTATGACCCTGACGGTCCTCTCGTTCGTCGGTCTCGGGGTGGTCAACTGCTGTTTGCTGGTGGCAGTGGTTGGGCGAGGGGTGGTGAGCAGAATCGTCGGGACGATGTGAGACAGGCAGCGGCGGTGTACCAACGGCTGAAACGACTTTGTCCCGACTATTGCGCCCCAGATGCGACCGTCTCACTTTTCTCTGTCTCTGCTGGCGATCGCTGGTGGAGCCAAATAGCACAACCGAGCGCGATGAGTCCGTTCACGGCAGCGATGCCGAAGGCGACGCGATAGCCGAACAGCGAGTACACGCGCGACCCGGCGACGAGTTCGCCGGTCCAGTACGCGTCGAGCGCCGCGCCCAGTACAGCAGGAAACACTGCACCACCGAAGAAGCCGAGGGCGTTGACCGCACCCGTGGCCGTCCCGCTGACTGCACCGTCGTACCGTTCTCGCATGACGGTGTAGGCGAGGGTGAACGAACCGAGCAGGAGCATCACCGTGAAGAAGATGACTGCGACGAGTGCGAGCGGCGGCGTTCCGAGGGCCGCGATGATGCCGTACCCGAGCGTGTAGACGACGGCGGCGACCACGATGAGGCCGGTCCGTTCGTCGAACCGGTCCGAGAGCCAGCCGATGATGGGCGAGCCGACGACGAGTCCAGTGTTGCCGAGCAGCGTGAACACCGACGCCTCGGAGACGGAGAGGCCGTACGCCTGTACGATGTACGGAATGCCCCACAGCCCCATGACGGTGAAGTTCGTCCCGATGACGAAGAAGAGCATCCCGCCGAGAACCCACGTCACGCGCCCGGAGAGGACGAGTTTCACGTTCGAAATCGCCTCGCGCAGCGTGACGTCTGGCGGGTCGGCCGCGCCCTCGATTGGGTCCATCCCGGCCGCCGCCGGGTCGTCTCTGACCGTGACGAAGATAGCGAGGGTGCCGACCACGCCGACCAGACCGACGGTGAGGAACGCGGACCGCCACCCGTACTCGGCGACGAACAGTGCCAGCGGCGTGGTCGCGATGATGCCGCCGACCGCCGACGCCGAGAGCGTCATCCCGGCGACCGTCGCGAACTCGCCCGTCTCGAACCAGTTCGCACAGAACCGCAAGGTGGCGATGTAAATGACGCTCGCGCCGACACCGATGAGCGCCCGGCTTGCGAAACCCGTGAGATACGTCTCGCTCACTGCGAAGCCGAACACGCCGAACGCCATGACGAGCGAGCCGATAGTCGCGACCCGACGCGTCCCGGTCTTGTCGGCGAGCACCCCGGCAACCAGTTGCATCGGCGCGTAGATGTAGAAGAACGACGCGTGGAGTAGCCCCAGCTCGGCGGCGCTGGTGTCGAACGCCTGTGTGAGGTCGTCGGCGAGGACGCCGGTCGAGACTCGATGGAAGTTCACGAGCACGAAGGCGGCCGCGAGCGTGAACCACCCGAGCCATCGGCGTTTGGTCGGGTCACGCCAGAGAGACATTTCGCTTCGAACACACGGCGGCGACGGGGAAAGTTGTAGGGGAACACTCGACCGCTCGCTGGGGGTTGAGGACTCCTTTTCTCCGTCTCGAAGTGGCAGCAGTCGTACGTCGCGCGAGAACCCGACGCGATGCTACACGTCGATGCGACGCTATTCGACGATACAGCGACCCCCCAACCGCGAAAACGAGGCCTTACTTCGCCAGCACTGCCCGCTCGCTGCCGTCGGCCGTCTCGATGACTGCCGACACTTCGCCGTCTTCGATACCGGTCACGGGCACGCGAACCAGCGCGGTCGATAGCTGGACCTGCTGGGTACACACCGCGTCTTTCTCTTCGACGGCGGCCCGGACGCGCAGGCGACGGCCCTGTTCGGCCCCGCGAATCGCGAGCGACTTGCAGGGGCTGCCGACGCGGGTCTGAACCGCGACGAGCGACTGCGAGGAGAAGTCGGTCTCGTCGACGAACGCCTGTGCCTCGGCGTGGCCCGAGAGTGAGAGGGCGTCGGCCGCCGAGAACGCCTTCACGGCGAAGGCGTTCGTGTCCGACTTCGACATGTCGAGCGCATCGGCGTACAGTCGGTCGGTGTGGTGGAGATGAACCGACTGGGCGTCCACGGACTCTGGCGCTTTCACGGCGAAGGTGCCGGCCGACTCGCCGTCGACTGAGAGCGAGATGGATTCGGTCGCGGCGTCGGCCGCGGGGACGCGTGCGAGGACCGTTTCGTAGGTGATCTGTTCTGCACCCATGCCCTCGCTCTTCACTGCCGCCTGTACGTCGAGTTCGGCCCCCACGCGGGTGACCGAGTCCAGCGAGAACTGCTTCCCGACGCTGTCGAGGTACGTCTGGACGACGAGCAGTTCGTGCGAGGCGAAGTCGGTCCCCTCCACGAACGTGGCCGTCTCGTCGTCGAGCGCGCCGGAGACGAAGCGTTCGGTCGCGGCGGCGTCGGAGAGGACGGTCGCGTAGCGGCCGCCGGTCGATTCGGGACCGAGGCCGTCTTCGACCACGAGGTCGGTCGCACGATACTGGTGTACCTCGAAATCGAGGTCGGCGTTTTCACCGTCGCCAGTTCCGGAGCCGTTTCCGTCTGTGTCGGAACCGTCGCCGGGGGTGGTCGTCGAATCGGTCAGGCACCCGGCCGCGCCGACGATTGCGGCACTGCCGAGGGCGCGGAGCAGGTTTCGTCTGTTCGTCCGCATACTTCCCCCGATGGGGTACGTATTTGAAGCTTTTCGGCTAGCTCAGATATCTCTTTCACCGATATCGATTGATACGATGCTCCTACTGACTGTTTAGTGATTCTACCTGTCGTCGAACGGTCGTAGGACGTTCACTGCTGGGGTGGCCTCGTGGGCCGTCCGCGACTACAGCAGTTTGAGGTAGACGTTCTCGTCGTAGGACTCCCCACCGATGGTCGTCGTCGCACGCTGGACCCGCTCGTAGCCCAGTTTGTGGTAGAAGGCATTGCCGGGTTCGTTCGCGTCCAGCACCATCGACTCCAGTCGGTCGACCCCGCGGGTCGCGAAGTCGTCCTCGGCGAACTTGACCAGTGCCCGGCCCAACCCCTCCCCGCGGTGGTCGGGGTCGACGTACACCCGCATCAGTGTCCCCGTGTCGTCGGCGAGGACACCGTGGGCGAAGCCGACCACGTCGTCGCCGTCGGCCGCGACCAGCACGAGCGCGTCGGCGCTGTCGACGTCGGCCCGAAGTCGGTCCTCGCCGTACCACTCGTGGACGCCGTCACGGATGCTCTCGCGGCTGATGATGTCCGGATAGTCTTGCTCCCACGACCGCTCTGCGACGCGCTGGATGGCCGCGATGTCGGCCATCGTTGCGTGACGGTAATCCATGCTAGTCAGTAACGTCGTCGCGGTGTATCACTGTTTCCGGGGGTGGGTCCCAGTCGGCGGCGTCCCCGTGTCTTCACTATCGTCCGTCGCCCGCTGTCGCACGACACTGTCGGTGTCGACGTAATAAACGAACGCGGCCGTCCACAGGTCCCCGTATCGTTTGGTCCCGTCGACCTCGTAGGTGGCCGACCCCCGCCTGCTCACGACGACTTCGAAGCCGTCCTCAGCGCGCTGGACAGACCCGACGGTGACCGACACTGTTACTGAGTCGGGCAACACGGACTCGCTCCAGAGGTCGTTGTAGACGTATCGGTACTCGTGTGTTCGGACGAACGCTCTCACAGTTCCCTCGGTCAACTCGTCGGGGCGTTCTGGCCGGTCCTTCGGGCCCTCAGGGAAGGGGACCTCCGTGTCGGGGAAGCCAGCGGTGGCTGCCGTCGTCGACGCCGTTCCGGTGGAGGTCTGTGGCGGCGCGCCGGGGTCGGGTTGACCGTCGTCAGCGTCGGACAGACAGCCAGCGACGGCGGCGAGTGCGACGCTCGCACCGCCAGCGAGGAGAGCACGTCGTGTACGAGCCATACGACTAGCTGACGAATAGACCGGTAAGTGTCTTGTCGAAACTACGACCGTTCTTTCAGTGTCGCAGGTTCAGAGCGACTCCCACGTCCGCGGCGAGTCGTTCAGTCGCTCACAGCCGTCCTCGGTGACGACGACGAGGTCCTCGACGCGGACGCCGAACTCACCCTCGATGTAGACGCCGGGTTCGACCGAGAACACCATGCCCGGTTCGAGTTCGAGTGCGTTCCCTTCGACGATGTACGGCGGCTCGTGCACGTCGAGACCGACGCCGTGGCCCGTGCGGTGGATGAACTGGTCGCCATAGCCCGCGTCCTCGATGACTTCGCGGGCAGCCCGGTCGACCGCCTGTGCTTCGACACCGGGTTCGACGGCTGCGACGCCGGCATCCAGCGCGTCACAGACTAGCTCGTGGACTTCCTCGAATCTGGCGGGCGGGTCGCCGGCGAAGACGACCGTGCGGGTCTGGTCGCCCGGGTAGTGGTCGACCCACGCGCCGAAGTCGAGCACGACCGGTTCGCCGGTGCGAATCTTTCGGTCGCTGTGGTGGTGGTGCGGTTTCGCCCCGTTCGGGCCTGCACCGACGATGACCTCGAACGAGAGGCCCTCACCGCCTGCACTCGCCAGTGAGGACTCGATCTCTTCGGCGAGTTCGCGCTCGGTCATCCCGATGGCCGACCTGCCCAGTTTCCGAACCTCGGTGCTGACCGAATCGGCGAGTTCGCCTGCGCGTCGGAGTGCGTCGAGTTCCGTCTCGTCCTTTCGCATCCGCAGGTCGTCGAACACTTCGCTCGCCAGTCCGAACGTCGCGTCGGGCAGCGCGGCTTCGAGGTCCTGCGTGAACAGCGCCCACATCGTGTCGTCGACGAGGACGTGTGCGCCACCGGAGACGATCGGTGCCAGAATCTCGCGGACGTGTTCCACGGGGTCCTCGCCGTCGGCCCACGTGTGGACCTCACCAATCCACGACTCGTCGCGGACCTGCGACCCGTACAGTTCAGGTACCAGAAACACTGGGTCTCCCTCGCTCGGGACGAACAAGAACAGGTGGCGTTCGCCCGGGCTCTCGTGGAATCCGCTCGCGTAGTACAGATTCGGACTCGGGAACAGCACCGCAGCGTCGACGTCCTGTTCGCGCAGTCGCTCCTGACACGCGCGTGTCCGGCGCTCGAAGTCGGTCGTGCTCATGCCCGGATATTCGGGAGAGGGGGTGAAGAACCATGGTGTGCCAGCAGTCCGAGTGCGCGAACGAGTTTGACCGCCGACAGGATGATGTCGGCCCGGTGAGAGCGTCGAATCGATGCGCAGAGAACGGGGTCCCGAGAACCGCCTCTCGAAGCGAGAGCAGATTACCCAGCTCTCGGGCATCGGGTTCGTCGTCGGGCTCTTCGCGTTCGTCGCCGGCGGCCACACCAGTCTCGGACTCCCACCATCGGTCTCGATATCGGTGCTCGTCGGCGGTGTCATCTGCTGTCTCGTCTCTGCCGTCGTCGGCCTTCGATACGGCGACTTCGAACGCTATCACGAGGATTACGACGAGGAGACCGGTCGCGTCGGTGGCGACTCGCCCATCGCACAACTCCAGTTCCTCGTGGACCCACCCGAGGACAGGCCACCGTCCGAACCCGACGACCTTTTTAGCGACGCCGACCCGACCTATCGGTCCACCATGCCCACTGACCATGCCCAGCGATTCGCCAGTACCGAGGAGTACTACGCCCGGTTCCGCCCCGGCTACTGCGAGGAGGCGTTCGACCTGCTCGCCGAGCGATTCGCCCTCGACGACGAGGCCCGCGTTCTCGACCTCGGCTGTGGCGCGGGCCAGCTGACGGTCCCGATGGCCCAGCGAGCGGGTGCGGTCGTCGCCATGGATCCGAACGAGGCGATGCTGGCGAAGGCTGAAGAACGGGTTGAGGCGGCTGGCCGCTCGAACGTCGAGTTCGTCGTCGGCTCCGACGCGGATTTACCCAACCACATCGACGACCTGCGACCGCTCCGACTCACCACTATGGGCCGGTCGTTCCACTGGACGAATCAGGAACGGACCCTCGAACACCTGTTCGAGGCGACAGAACCGGGCGGTGGCGTCGCCCTCATGACCGACCAAGAGTGGCTGACCAGGGGGCGCGAACCGTGGCAAGCCGCGGTTTACGAAATCGCCGCCGAGTACCTCGACGACCTGCCCGAGTGCGTCGACCCCGAGGAAATCGAGTACGACGACCCGTGGGCCAAGAAACTGGCCGCCTTCGGGTTCGAGGACACCCAGACCGATGAGTTCCGGTTTGAACGCGAGTGGACCGTCGACGAAGTGGTCGGCTACGTGTTCTCACTGTCGTACTGCTCACCGCAGAAATTCGGCGACGACATGGCAGCGTTCGAGGCCAACGTTCGGGAGCGACTCGTGGAGTTCGGTGAGCCGCTGACGGCCCCGGCGGTCGTCGAGGTCATCTCTGGGAAGCGGTAAGAGGTGGATGTGGTGTGTCGTCCCGAAGACGACGGCCGGTCTACTGTCCGGTGCGGTTGTCGCGCTGGAAGACGTCCGTCGTGCTGCTGGAGCCGAAGTCGATGACGCCACAGACGTTGTTCTTGACCCACAGGCCGCTAATGGCCGTGTCGTAGAACTGGATGTCGTGGTTCGACCCGCCAGTGAGGTCGTTGCCGACGACGTGGACGTTTTCCAGCGTCTGTGTCCCACCGGCCCACGCACTGATAGCACCGTAGCCGCTCCCCGAGTTGGCTCCGATACGGTTGTTGTCGACCGAGACACCGGAAATAGTCGTCCCGCTGCCAGAGAACAGGACAGCACGACCGGCAACGTCGATGTGCGAGTCGTGGATGTTCACGTCACTACACTGTTTCAGCTTGTAGGCGTGGTGACCGGCATCAGTGCCACCAGAAATATCGAGCGAGGAGTCGACGCTACTCGCGCCACCTTCGACGACGACGAAGTCGTCGGCGAACGTCCCTCGAACGCTGCCGCTCAAGCGTACGTTCGACCCCGTCACGTGAACTGCAATATCCCGCGTGCCAGCCGTATGCTCGATGGTCACGTTCTCGAACGCCACATCGTTGCCTTCGATGTTGAGCAGATACGTTCCAGAACTCCCTTCGGCGGTTCGAAGCGTACAGTTCGAGACGAAGACGTTGTTCGGGCTGGACGACATTATGGCAGACCGACACACCATGTCGACACCCTCGAACTTGTGGTGCCCCTCAGCCGAAGACCCGGAGAACGCGACACCACCTTGGTACTCCTCGGGGCTGCTGGAGAGGGTCGGATCGGTGATACGGGCGGAGAGCAGCCCACCGCGGACTTCTACGTTCCCTCGGACCGTGGCATCGCTGCTGTTGTGATAGGATATGCAGTGCAGCGTTGCCCCACGAATCTTCGGTTCTTCGACCCGGAGGGTCTTACAGCCAGACCGAAGGTCGATGCCGCGGCGACACCCCTCGACGACTGGCCGAACGATGCTGATGTCGCTAGAGCCAGCGACGCGGAAGCACTCGCCGTGGCTTCCGTGGAGGTTGAGTGGGTCTCGGGCACGGCAGTCGACGAGCGTCGCGTCGAGGCCGTCGATGACCTGATACGCGTGCTGTCGGTAGCCGTCACTCTGGCAGTTCTCGGCGCGAGCGTCGCGCGTGTTCCAGAAACTGACGTGACAGCCAGCATCGCCAGTAAAGTGTGCGTTCTCGACGCGCGGCCCGACGACTGCATCGACCTTGTACACGGCGTTGTTCGTGTCGTAATCGTACTTCGCTGGCGTGTGTAGGTGGAGCGTGCTCCCGTCGATGTCCCTGACGACCGCTCTGGTCGGTTCGTACGTTCGCGAGAGATGGCCCTTGTTCGGGTCCTTGATGAGAACGTCGTCGCCGACACTGAAGATCGAGGCGTCCGCGACGGAAACCTGGTCCTCGTGTTTGGTGACCGCACCGGTGATGCCAGTACTCGCTCCGACCGAGCCCTTGAATAGGAACACGGCCTCTTCGCTGTCGTAGAGGTCGTCCTGTGAGACCGTACTCTTGTTCCCGTTATACTGGGTACACTCGAGTGTCGAACCCGCTGCGTCGATGGTGTACGGTTCGGTGAACGTATGGTACTCGTCGAACAGGTAGTCGCCGTTCGTCATCTCGATGCGGTCGCCAGGATTCGCCGCGTTCGCCGCGTCCATCAACGCCTGGTCGGACGGCGTGGTGCCGGTCGGGTCGGCCCCGTAGTCGTCGATGTCGTGCGTCGTCGGACCAGCGGCGGTGAGGTTCCCGCCACTGTCGATGGAGAGGTTATCCCCGACGAGACTCACGAGTCGCTGTTGACCGGTAATCGCCGAGTTGTCGAGTGCCCCGATGTCGTTGAGTGAGCCACCGCGGAACCAGGCGTCGGTCGTCACGATGACCGTCTCGTCGGCGCGGTCCATGTGGAGGAAGTCCAGACTCGCGTTGGCGTCCCGAAACGTCAGGCGGTCGCCGTTGTAGCCAGACTTCGCCTCCATCGTGATAATGTCGGCCACGGTAAGAGAATCGTACGAGGCCGCGGTAGCCGCCGCGGCGGTGCCAACTGCGCCGCCGGAGAGTCCGAACAGTCCACCGGCCCCGAGCAGGCCACCTAACGCGAGTGCGCCTCGGCGAGAGATCTCCGACTCTGCGTTCTGTGTATCGTCAGTGCTTGGTTCGTCAGGCTTCTGCAAATTGTCCACGGTGATTGGTCATGGTGACTAAAGGTAAAACCAGAGTCTATTCTGTTTTTCGAGAATTTACAGTACGATGAGTATAGGTGGGGGCCTCTCCAGTCGGAGTATCCTGACCAACTGGCGTCGGCTGGGTGTGGCATCGGTACGGAGTACCCACTGCCGAATAGCGAATCGTTTTCACCCGACGCGGCAAATCTTTCCAGCATGAAACTCGGCACGGGACTGTTCACCTGTCAGCGACGCCCGGACGACGACCGGACGACGACCGAGATTTACGACGAGATGCTCGAACTCGGTCGGACAATCGACGAGTCCGGCCTCGACAGCATGTGGGTGTCCGAACACCACTTCACCGAGGACGAGTACATGCCGGGGCTGCTGCCGTCGCTGTCGGCGCTCGCGGCCCAGACCGAGAACGTGGAACTCGGGAGCTGTATCGCACTCGCGCCGCTGTACGACGGCGTGCGACTCGCCGAGGACGCGGCGACGGTCGACCACATCTCGCACGACCGACTCACGCTTGGGCTGGCCATCGGGTCGAACCCCGGCGAGTTCGAGGCCTTCGGCGTGCCGCAAGAGGAACGCGTCGAGCGTCTAGAGGACCAGGTGAACATCCTACGCGCAGCATGGTCGGAGGGGCCACTCGACTACGACGCACAGTTCCACGACATCGATTCGTCGATCTCGGTGACGCCGAAACCCGTCGGGGAGCACGTGCCCATCATGCTCGGCGGCGGCGCGAAACCGGCCGTTAGACGGGCCGCCCGGACCGCGGACGCGTGGTGTGCGCCGTCGAAACTCTCCATCGGCGGGCTGAAAAAGCGCGTCGACGACATCCGAAACGTCCGCGAAAAGGAGGGCATCGAGGGTGACTTCGAAATCTACCTCATCAAACACGGGTTCGTCGCGGATTCAGCCGAGGAAGCGTGGGACGCGATGAAGCCCGGCTACTTCTACATCCAGCGTCGCTACGCCGAGATATTCTCGGGCGACGAGGTCGACGAGTTGCCGGACGAGCGCAAGGAAGAACTGAAAGAACAGGCCATCTTCGGCACGCCCGAACAGGTCACTGAAGAACTTCAGAAGTACAGGGAAGCACTTGGCGACGACATCCACTTCATCTTCCGAACGTACCATCCCGGCATCGGCACCGAGACCATGAAGGAGTGTATCGAACGACTCGGCAGCGAAGTCGCGCCCGAACTGCGCTAGTTCTCGTCTGCTCTTTCTGCGTCCTGCCCATCGCACCACTCCTCAACCAGCATTCCCCACGAGAGCAGGTCGTGGTACTCGCCGCAGACGAACGCCTTGTTCCTGGCGGTCCCTTCGTGGCTGAACCCGGCTTTCCGGAGCACCGCTTGTGAGGCTTCGTTCTGGCCGACGGTCGCGGCTTCGACGCGGTGGAGTCGTAGGTGGCCGAAGGCGTACTCCAGCGCCAGTTCGACCGCGGCAGAGGCGTAGCCCTCGCCGTGGTGGTCGGGCAGGACGAAGTACGACAGGCGACAGATACCGGACTGCCAGTGGATGCCTTTGACCTGACACAGGCCGACGAGGCCATCGGCGTCGATGGCGAAGGAGACGTGACCGTCTTCTGCGCGCCAGTCGTCGTACAGTTCGCGGAAGTCGGTGGCCGACTGTGGTTCGACCGTATCCAGCATCTGCCAGACCGCGGGGTCGTTCCACGCGGCGCGGAGCGCGGGCAGGTCGTCGACCTCCACGGGCCGGAGCGAGACACGGCCGTCGGTCAGGAAGGCGTGTTCGGTCATGGCTGTCGCTCGTTCGCTCGGGAGAAAAGTCCACCGAGACACCTCAGAAGTGGCTATTTCTGGGGGTAGATAACCATCGCCTCGAGTCCGACACGTGTCTGACGCTTCACTTGCGGCGGTGGTGGGTATGGGGCGATTGATGTGGGGGCCACCCCAAGCACCGGTATGGGATTTCACACGTTCCCGGTGGAGCGCGCCGACAAACTCGAAGACCCCTCCCGCTATCGCTACTGTTCCCGTGAGGAGCTACTCGCTGGCCTCGCACTCACTGGTGACGAGACCGTCGCAGACCTCGGTTCTGGAACTGGCTTCTACACGGACGACGTGGCCCCATTCGCCGACACGGTCGCGGCCGTCGACGTGCAGGCCGAGATGCACGAACTCTACCGGGAGAAGGGCGTCCCCGAGAACGTCGATCTCGTCACCGCGGGCGTGGCCGACCTCCCGTTCCCGGACGACTACCTCGACGCAGCCTTCTCGACGATGACCTACCACGAGTACGCCGCCGACGACGCCCTCGCGGAACTCGCGCGAGTCCTCGGTCCCAGCGGCCGTCTCGTCACCGTCGACTGGACTGCCGAGGGCGACGGCGAGTCCGGTCCGCCCGTCGACGAACGCTTCTCGCTCGACGATGCTATCTCGCAGCAGGAAGCGGCCGGGTTCACCGTGGAGACGGCCAGTGAACGTCCAGAGACGTTCCTGCTCGTGTCACGACTGGACTGACGCCCCGGACTGCTGGCGGGACAGGTGACCGTTCGGTCACTTTTCTTGGTTCTATGTGTATTATGGCCTTGGCCATGCACCAACAATATGCCTATGTTACAGGATAACGCTTACGTGTGTGAGAAGGTCACAGCCTGTTACGATGGTACGAAGCGACCCATACACCCCGACCCGAACCGAGTACGAGTGCGTCCGGTGCGGTGCCCGCGTCGACTCGCCCGGGAGCTGTGACAACTACCTGTGTGATGGCTCGGTGCGAAACGTCGCAGTACCACGAGAGTAAGAAAATATAACGAACTAGAATCCAATATCAAACTCTTGTAGATTTTACCCGCAGGAGTGAGCTATCGAAACTCCCTGAGAACCCTTGGAATGTTTTAATATTTTAAGATCAGTTAATGCTAAACCGCCACAATTTGCGGTCACCAATTCTATTATTTCATCTCGGTCATTATATGCAACGACTACAATAGCGATATCTGAGGAAAGATTTGAAATGTCTCTCTCAATACTCTCATCTGGTTCTAGTGAGAAAATTCCGTACTGGCGAGCAGAATTTGGAAACTCAATTTTCTCAAATCGTATACTATCACTAGGTGTGGTTTGAGCCGTTCCTTCGCCAATAGTCCGATTTACCACATCACCATCACTATGGAAAATTTGGATAGGACCCGGACGTTCTACAACCGCCACCTTAAACGTATGTGAAGTATTTCCCTTATTTTCTAGTACAAGATGAACTGGTTCGTCTTGCCCAGACCCATCTAGGTATGGTAAAGTGCTACACCCAGACAGTAATGTCATTAGTGTTAGTGCAACTCCGATAATCCGATTTGTTTTAGTCGTCATATCCAATATTATTGAAAATTAACAACTATGCCTATTTAAAACAGGCTCCTACAATAGATTATCTACATCATCTGAAAACATTGGATTAGAACCGTCTCGAAAGCGGTTTGGAGTATCTGGCAACGACTCGGCAGAATCGACTTCAGAACTCCGGCAGGTCTTCCGGCGGCTCGTACGCCGCCTCCCAGTCGATGTACTCGTCTTTGAGCACGTCACAGACGACCTGCCCGAGCTCGGTCATGTTCGCGTTGATGGCCGAGACGGTCCCCCACGACGAGAGGTCGTCGTGGTAGTTTCGCTCTTTCCAGTCCTCTGGGATGCCCGGGGCGTGGTAGCCGACGCGGTCGGCGAAGTCGTCCCAGAAGAAGTCGAACTGCTCGAACATCCCGAGTTCGAGGGCGATGCGGAACTCCTCTTCCGTGAAGTCAGTATCCTCGGCCCAGAGTTCGAACGCGTGCTCCCACGCACCGTCTTTGAGGAAGCCCTCTAACTCTTCGCGCCGGTAGTCGGCGTCGGCCGCGACCGACGCGTCGTCGTACTCGTTCGGGTCGACGAAGTCCAGTTCCGGCGCGGGTGGCACATCGACACGTAATCCCATACTCGGTGATACGAGTCGGGTAGGGATAAGGATACGCGACTTTCCGCTACAGTGTCCCGTCGTCGGCGTGTTCTTTGACCGCCGATGCCCGCTCGCGGATGGCCGCCAACTCGTCGTCGCCCTTGCGGTCCAGATGGGAGTACATCAGCCCCATCCGGTGGTTCGACCGGAGCGTGTCCTCATGTCGGTCGAGGAAGTCCCAGTACAGCGCGTTGAAGGGACAGGCGTCCTCGCCCGTCGTCTCGTCCGGGTCGTACCGACAGTCTCCACAAAAGTCGGACATCTTCTGGACGTAGTTCGCCGAGGAGACGTACGGTTTCGTCGAGAGCACGTCGCTGGCGAACGACCCCATCCCGACGACGTTCGGCGTCGTCACCCAGTGATAGGCGTCGGCGAAGGCGAAGTGGAACCAGCGGTTCAACTCCTGTGGGTTCGCACCGAGGATGGTAGCGAAGTTCGAGAGCACCATCAGGCGCTCGATGTGGTGGCTGTAGGCGTTGTCCCAGACGTGTCCGACGCACTCGGACAGACACCGCATCTCCGTTTCGCCAGTGTAGTACGCCTCGGGCAGGTCTCGGTCGTGGCCGAACTGGTTCGCGTCGGCGAGTTCGGGCATCGACCGGCGGTAGACGTGGCGCATGAACTCGCGCCAGCCGATTACTTGCCGGACGAACCCCTCGACGCTCTCGATGGGTGCCTCGCCAGCCTCGTAGGCGGCAATCGCCGGTTCGACGACTTCGCCGGGCAAGAGCAGTCCGAGGTTCATCGCCGGAGCCAGCAGTGCGTGATTCAGCGACCACGACCGCGTGACCATGGCGTCCTGATAGGGACCGAACTCGGGAAGCCGGTTCTCCACGAAGTCGTCGAGGGCAGCCAGTGCGTCCCCGCGAGTGACGGGCCACGCGAAGTCGTCGGCGTCACCCCACGTGTCGAACTCGGTGTCGACCCACTCGATTATCTCCTCGGTGAGTTCGTCAGGCTCGAACCGCGGAGGATCGAGGAAGCGCTCCTCTGGTCGAGGGAACTCTCTGTTCGACTGGTCGAAGTTCCACTCGCCGCCGACCGGGTCGCCGTCG
This sequence comes from Haloarchaeobius caseinilyticus, assembly GCF_051207395.1. Classification (NCBI taxonomy): domain Archaea; kingdom Methanobacteriati; phylum Methanobacteriota; class Halobacteria; order Halobacteriales; family Halorubellaceae; genus Haloarchaeobius; species Haloarchaeobius caseinilyticus. The sequence continues at coordinate 294,358 of NZ_JBPJZC010000001.1, forward strand.
TCGGTCAGCAGATAGCCCGTCTCGCGTCGCTGCATCCGGTAGAACGACTCCTGTTCGAACGTCACGCGGTCGCCAGCCCACTCGTCGAAGCGCTCGGCAGAACAGAGGAACGTCTCGTTCGCGACGACCGTCAACCCGAGACCGGCCTCGTCCGCAAGTGTGCAGAGTCGGTCGGCCGCGTCGTGACTGGCAGGTTCCATCACCGTGAGGTCGTCGTCGGGGTTGGCCTCGGCGTGTTCGCGCAGGCCGTCGGCGAACGTCTCAGCCTGTCGATACTCGACCTCGTACCCGTCGGCCCGAAGCCGGTCGCGGAAGTGACGCATCGCGCTGAACACGAGGACGAGCTTCTGGGCGTGGTAGGGCATCCGACGGGCGAATCCGCAGGACTCGACCATGAGCACTCGTTCCACGCCCGGGGCGACGTCTGCGAGTGGCCCAGTGTCGGTCGTGAGCTGGTCGCCGAAGACCCAGAGTGTCATCGTTTCCTAGTTAGTTGGCGAAGGGATAAGTGGGGATTCGAACCAGTCAGGGTAGGCGGTCCAGTCCGGCTGTACTCGTCTCTGCGTCACGGAATTAGTAGGAACAGCAACTGTCAGATATTACACTAAATTTATAGTGTCTCGGCAGAGTCGTCAAACCACCAATGCCTGCCATCGAAACGACCGCCCTGACGAAGCGTTTCGGTGAGGACGTCCTCGCCGTCGACTCTCTCGACCTCCGAGTCGAGGAAGGGGAGATATTCGGCTTCCTCGGCCCGAACGGTGCCGGGAAGTCGACCACGATCAACATGCTGCTTGACTTCCACCGGCCGACCGCCGGGACGGCGACTGTCCTCGGCATGGACGCACAGGAGCAGATAGACGATATTCGCCAGCGCGTCGGCGTCCTTCCCGAGGGGCTGGAATTGTACGAACGTCTCACCGCCCGCGAACACCTCGAACTCTGTATCGAAATGAAAGACGCACACGACACAGTCGACGAGATGCTCGGCCGTGTCGGCCTCTCGGACGCGACCGACCGGAAAGTCGGTGGCTTCTCGAAGGGGATGCAACAGCGCCTCGCACTCGGGATGGCCCTCGTCGGCGACCCCGACCTCATCATCCTCGACGAACCCTCCTCGGGACTGGACCCAAACGGCATCCAGCACATGCGCGAACTGCTCCGCGATGAGGCCGCGAGCGGGACGACCGTGTTCTTCTCCTCGCACATCCTCTCCGAGGTCGAAGCGGTGTGTGACCGCGTCGGCATCATGGCGCAGGGGGAACTCGTCACCGTCGACTCCATCGACAACCTCCGCGAACGTTCCGGCGACGCTGGCGACGTTGAGCTCACTGTCGAGCACGTCCCCGACGACCTCGGGCTGAAAGTGATGGACGACGTGAGTAACGTCCGTGTCGAGGACGACGAGATTCACGCCTACTGCCACTCCGGTGAGGCCAAGATGAACATGATTCGCCACGTCGACCGCTCGACGACCGTGACGAACGTCGTCGCCACCGAGACGTCGCTCGAAGAACTGTTCAACAAGTACACCGGTGGCGGCCGCGACGGACTCGACGACGACGCCCGTGAACTCGCCGAAGAGAAGGAGGTCGCGGCATGAGCCTCCAGAACGTCATCAGGAAGGACCTCCTCGACGTTCGCCGTGCGAACGTCGTTCGTGGCGTCGGCGTGGTGTATCTGGCGTTCACGATGCTGTTCTTCTACGGGGTCGGCTCGGGGACCAACACGCAAGTACTCTCCAATCAACTCTACGGAATGGCGATTCTGGGCGTTCTCATCATCCCGCTCGTCGCGCTCGTCGCGGCGTATCTCTCGGTCGCGGGCGAGCGAGAGTCTGGAAGCCTGAAGTTCCTACTGTCGTACCCGAACAACCGTCGTGACGTTGTGTTCGGTAAGTTCGTCGCCCGGAGTGCCGTCGTCACCGCGTCCATCATCCTCGCGTACGTCGTGGGACTCGCGATGGCCCTCTTCTACTTCGACACCGTCGAAATGGCCACGTACGCCGGGTTCGTCCTGCTGACGATTCTGTTCGCCCTCGTGTACGTCAGCATCGCTGTCGGCATCTCCGCGGCGACCAGTTCCCGGTCTCGTGCGATGGGACTCGCCATCGGGTCGTGGTTCATCCTGAACGTCTTCTGGAACTTCCTCCCGGTCAACCCCGCACAAATCGTCAACTTCGTCACCGAGAAAATCGGTGTCGAACTCTCCGACGCAGTCCTCCAATTCATCACGTCGATCAGCCCGACGGCCGCGTACCTCATCACGCTCGACCTCGTCCTCGAACAGAACCCGGCGACCGGAAAGGGCTTCGAGGGGATGGGCGGCATCCCCGACGTGTGGTACCTCACCCCTGAGTTCATGTTCGTCATCCTCGCCTTCTGGTTCGTCGCGCCCCTCCTGCTCGGCTACTGGCGGTTCGAGCGCGCTGACCTCGGATAACTACCGACTAACTGCTCTTTTCGGTCTGTCAGTCCGACCCGTCCCTCCCAAGCGATTATGTCGCCTACCCGAGACTGTGCAGTCATGCCCGACTTCGTCACGCCGCCACCCATCGAGCGCGGCGATTCGGTCGCCATCGTCGCCCCCGCCTCCAACGCCGCCGACGAGTTCCCGCACGTCTACGAACTCGGCCTGTCGCGGATGCGAGACCAGTTCGACCTCGAACCGGTCGAGTTCCCGACTGCCAGGAAGTCGGCCGGGTGGCTCGCGGCGAACCCGAAAGCCCGCGCGAAAGACGTGATGGACGCCTTCCGAGACCCCGACATCGGCGCAGTCGTCGCCAACATCGGCGGCAACGACCAGATACGCGTCCTCGACCATCTCGACCCCGATGTCCTCCGCGAGAACCCGACGCGGTTCTACGGCTGGTCGGACAACACGAACCTCGCGCTCTACCTGTGGAACCAGGGTATCGTCTCGTACTACGGCGGTTCGACGCTGCTCGAATACGCGATGGAAGCCGAGATGTTCGACTACACCGTCGACTACCTCGGTCGGGCGCTGTTCGACGAGACCATCGGCGACTGGGAGCCGACCGACCGCTTCACCGACCAGCCCGGAAACTGGAGCGACCCAAGAGCGGCCGACTACCACCGCGAGATAGAGCCAGCCGACGGTCGGACGTGGCTCGGGAGCGACCGGGCCGCCGAGGGCCGTATCTGGGGTGGCTGCTTCGAAATCCTCGACCAGTGGTTCGTCCACGACGCCTCCCTGCCCGACGACGAGACGCTCGATGGCTGTATCCTCGCGCTGGAGACCAGCGAGGAACTCCCCGACCCCGGCCTGCTCGCTGGCTGGTTCCGCGCCCTCGGCGAACGCGGACTGCTCCAGCGCTTCGACGGCATCCTCGTCGGGCGGGCCTGTGCCCGGAACCACACCAAATTCGGTGACAACCCGAAACTTGAGCGCGAGTCCTATCGCGACGACCAGCGAGCAGTGTTCGAACGTGTCGCCGGGGAGTACGACCTCGACGTGCCAATCGTCCTCGACTGCGAGTTCGGCCACACCTACCCGACCTGCCCACTCCCCATCGGCGGCCGGGTCGAAATCGACCCGCAATCGGAGCGCATCACACTCTCCTGACGGGGCGAAGATTACCACCGTCAGGGACTTTATCGCCTCGTGTTTCCTCCACTCGGGCGTGCCTACGATTCGGATTCGCCCCGCGACACTCGACGATGCGCCAGCAGTCCACGACATCTACGCGCCGTTCGTCGCCAGCACCGCCGTCACCTTCGAGGACGGTGAAGTGTCCGTCTCCGAGGTCGCTGACCGTATTTCCGACACACTCGCTCAGTTCCCGTGGCTCATCTGCGAGCGCGATGGCGAGGTCGTCGGCTACACCTACGGCCACAGTCACCGCGGTCGCGGTGGCTACCGCTGGTCGGCCGAGACGTCGGTGTACGTCGCCGAAAACTACCGGCGGCAGGGTATCGCTCGTGGCCTCTACGAATCGCTGTTCGCGGTGCTCACTGCACAGAACTACGTCAACTGCTACGCCGGCATCATGATTCCCAACGAGCGAAGCGTGGGCTTCCACGAGACGATGGGCTTCGAACCGGTCGGCGTGTACGAGAACGTCGGCTACAAACTCGGCGAGTGGCAGGACACGCAATGGTGGCACTATCTGTTGCGAGAGCCGCCAGAAGAGCCGGACGAACCGGTACCGTTCTCCGAGATCCGAGAGGACGAGAAGGTGAGACAGGCGAGTCGTCGATTCGGTAGTCAGTCTTCTTTCGCGTTCACGGCCGCGTCGAACAGCGTCTGGCCGCGCTCGGTGTCGATGGTCAACTCCGGAACGCTGATGGGGTGACCATCGTCGTCGATGGCGACGAACACCATGTACGACTCCGTGGTGAGTTCCGTCTCGCCGGTCCGGATGTTCTCGCGGTACACCCGGATACGGACCTTGACGCTGGATTTCCCGGCGTCGTAGACGTACGAGCGAACGAGTGCAGCGTCGCCCTGCGGAATGGGTCGCCGAAAGTTCGTCTGGTTCAGTCGGGCGGTGACGCAGGTTTCGCCTGCGAAGCGCATCGCCGACATCGCGCCGATTTCGTCCATCCACTTCATCACGTTACCCCCGTGGGCCGACCCGAGGATGTTCGCGTCGTCGGGGTTGACGAGGAAGCGGTTCTCGATGTAGGTGTCCATCAGATTCGGCATGAGCGAGGCTTCGACGGGCCGTGGGAATAGCCTGCCGGGTCGTGGCGGGCAGAAGGATTTTCTGCGGTGGCTTCGAGCGTCCGCCATGGTTTCACAGTGGGTGGTGCTGGCCGGTGTCGCCGCCACGACTGCTGGTGCCCTGTTCGTCTCGACGACGAGCGACGACCAGTGGCAACAGAGCGTCGAGGGCCCGCTACAGGTCGTGACGAGAGTCGTCTTCGGTACGGTCGTGCTGACGCTCCTCGTCGCTGGCGTCGTCTCGTTCGCCCAGCTCATCGCCGGAACCGAGACGCTCACTGGCCGAACGGTACCGTCGTTCTTCGACGAACTGGTCGCTGTCCTGTGTGTGATCGTCGGCGCCTATCTCGTCGTCGCTCGTGGCGGCCGCTTCGTGGACAAGAACGAATCGCCGATGTCCACACGGGCACAGACGACTATCTGGACTATCACGGGCGCGTCCGCTGGCGTCGCCGCACTCGTCACCTACTTCCTCTGACATCGACTGGGTGGTCGCCGAGGCTCGGGCAGTACCAAGTGTCCGACGCGAAGCAGACTCTGACACCACGACCCGCGTGTGGTACTCCCTCTCGACCCGTCTCCGACAACAGTTTACGATGTGAGACAGAAGCGAAGGGCAATGAGCGAACGAGCCGACCCGCCGGCACCCGAGCCACCCGGACCACCGGGCTCGGGCGAGGGGTCAGTCACCGTCCTCGGGACAGCACACGTCTCCGAGAAGTCGGTGGAGGAGGTCCGAGACACTATCGAGGAGGACCAGCCAGACGTCGTGGCGGTCGAACTCGACGAGGGTCGCTACCGGCAGATGAAGGGCGAGACGCCCGACGACATCGAGCCGCGCGACCTGCTGGAGGGCAACACCGTCTTCCAGTTCCTCGCGTACTGGATGCTCTCGTACGTGCAGGCGAGACTCGGTGAACAGTTCGACATCCAACCCGGGGCCGACATGCTCGCGGCTATCGAAGCCGCAGAGGACCACGGCCTCGGCGTCGCCCTCGTCGACCGTGACATCCAGGTCACGATTCAGCGCTTCTGGCGGCGGATGACCACGAAAGAGAAGTTCCAGATGGTCGCCGGACTCACGTTCGGCGTCGCCGACGCGCTCGTCGTGGGCCTCACGATGGGGCTGGTCGTCGGGATGTTCCTGGGCCCGATTCTCGGCGTCCTCTCCGGGCCGCTGCTCGGCGCGACCACGGCACAGCTACAGGCTGTCGCCGCGGGCGGTGTCGTCGCCGTCGTCGCCGGGTACCTCCTCTGGGAGTTCGGCACGACGAGTCTTCCGATGGACAAAGCCGTCGCACTCGGCGCTGGCGGCGGTATCGCAGTCGGTGGCATCGTCGCACTCACCGGTGCACTGAATCCGGCTGTCGCAAGCGTCGTCGGCGGTGGCCTGTTCCTGAGCGTCGTCGCCGGCTTCGTCGGTGGCCTCGTCGGAGGTGCCGGTCTCGGCATCCTGCTCGGCACCGTCATGGCCGTCCTCGGCTACGATGCGGACCCCGAGGAGGACTACGAAGAGTTCGACATCGAATCGATGACCGACGCCGACGTGGTGACGGTGATGATGGAAGAGTTCCGCCAGTTCTCGCCCGGCGGGGCACAGGCACTCATCGACGAGCGTGACGCCTACATCGCGCACAAACTCGTCGCACTGCGCGAACAGGGCTACTCCGTGTTGGCGGTCGTCGGTGCCGGCCACCGCGCCGGTATCGAGCGCTACCTCGCCGACCCGTCGACGCTCCCGACGCTCGACTCCATCTCCGGGACCGACACATCAAGACGGTTCTCCCCGGTCAAGGCGTTCGCCTACCTCCTCGCAGGCGGCTACGTCGTCTTCTTCGCCCTGCTCATCATGGCCGGTGTGAGCAACCTGTTCCTGCTGAAGTTGTTCGCCGCGTGGTTCCTGTTCAACGGCATCATCGCGTTCTCGCTGGCCAAGTTGGTCGGTGCGCGCTGGTCGTCGGCCGCCGTCGGCGGCGCAATCGCGTGGCTCACCAGCCTGAACCCGCTGCTCGCCCCGGGTTGGTTCGCGGGCTACATGGAACTGCGCCACGACCCGGTCAACGTCGGCGACATCGCTCGCCTCAACGAGATTCTCTCGGACGAGGAGAGTCCCATCCGCGACGTGCTCGGCCGGATGTTCGACGTGCCGCTGTTCCGCCTCATCATGGTCGTTGCGGCGACGAACATCGGCAGCACCATCGCCAGCCTGCTGTTCCCGGTCACGGTCCTGCCGTGGCTGGCACAGGGTGAAGTCGAGACGGTCGGGGAACTGATGGACCTGCTGGTACAGGGCGCGAACAACAGCTTCGACATCATCACGGGGCTGCTATGAGCCGGAGCCAGAACCCGACCCGGCGTCGGAACGTCGGCATCAGCTTCGGCAAGCGCGAACTTCGTGACCTCGCCGTCGCGTGGGTCGCGCTCTCCGTCGCGTTCGCACTCCTCACGTCCGGCCCGAACCGATTCGTGTCACTGGCACCGTCCGAGATGGTCGCCACGCTGCTGTTCACGGGATTGACCGCAGGAATCGGCTTCCTGCTCCACGAACTCGCCCACAAGTTCGCGGCTATCCACTTCGGCTACCCGGCCGAGTTCCGTGCCGACTACCAGATGCTCCTGCTCGCCATCTTCAGCGCGATGGTCGGATTCCTGTTCGCCGCTCCCGGTGCGGTGTATCACCCGAAAACGGGGCCACGAGAGAGCGGTCTCATCGCACTCGCTGGTCCGGCGACGAACGTCGTGCTCACCGTCGTCTTCCTCCCACTCGCCTTCGTGGGCGGCGTGGTGGGGGCCATCGGTGTCTACGGCGTGTTCATCAACGCCTTCCTCGCGGGCTTCAACATGATTCCGTACGGGCCGCTCGACGGCCGGAAGGTGCTGCGTTGGAGCAAGCCCGGATTCGTCGTCTCGTTCGCGGTCTGTGGTGGACTGGCCCTGGCGGCACTGTTCGGTCCCCTCCCGACCCCGTTCTAACCCGTTTCTCGTCCGTTTTCAGTGCAGTCCCATACCACTGTGTACGGAGGTTTCGGATGGGTGAGTCGTCAATATATCTACTCTCACTGCCTCTAAAGCGACATGAGTGTCAGTAGACGTGCCGTCCTCCGAGGGGGGAGCCTTGCTGCGGTACTGTCGCTGGCCGGCTGCCTCGAAGGATTCGCCTTCGGGGGCGGGGGTCAGGCAGTAGTCGATGGACCGACGACGAACTTCGTGTACGACCATACCGACCTACTCGACGGGAACGCGTCGTTTTTCTTCCACCTCGATGCGAACGCCATGGCGACCGCGTTCGTTCCGAAGGACACCGACGCAAAGGTCGAAGCGACGGTCGACGCGGTCGCATCCGTCGACGAGGTACTCGGCGTCGGCTTCCTGAAGACCGGGTCGAAACAACAGGGTGGCGGGACGATGCTGGCCCGTGGTGAGGTAGACACTGGAGCCATCGCCACCGACCTCGTGAAGAAGGGCTTCCGCTCGGCCGGGGACCACTCGGGGTACGACCTCTACCGGGCCGACGTCGCCGGTGGCCTCGACGTTGCTACGGCCATCGCCGGAAACGCCGTCGCCTACGGTGTTGGGACCGCCGCGGTCGGTGCGGCCGACGCGGTCACCGGGATGGTCGACGCTGGTAACGGGAAGGGCTCGCGTCGTCTCGACACCAGCGCCGACGCGAAGTGGCTTCTCGAACGTTTTACCTCGCGGGCAGTCCCGCCGTCTGGTGTGTTCGTCGCCGAGTTCGACTCGAACTCGGTCGTCGACCTCTTCCCGACCCTCGACAAGGGTGTCCGGGCGTCCGTGAGCAGTGCCCGTGCCCTCGGCGTCGGCTGCACGGTGAACGGGAGCGGAACCGACGTAGAGGCTGTCCTCCTGTTCGGGACGCCGACAGAGGCGTCGTCGGCTGCGACCGCGGCACAGGCTGTGGTCGACCGGATGGCCAACGACGACCGGTTGCCCGGCCCGTTGTTCGGCGCGTGGAACGGGAACGTGACCATCGACGGCTCCGCCCTCGTCGTCACGTTCGGGACCGAGACCGCTGCGCTGTGGGGTCACGTCCTCGGCCCGTTCGTCAAACTGGCGACCTCGCTCACCGACATCGACACGTCGGCTGCCCCGAACGTCGGGTTCTCCTACCAGCCGGCCGATGGCGGGAAGATACGCATCAAACACGAATCCGGTGACCCGTTCGACAACGTCAGGGTGGTGTACAGCAGCCGTGGCGAGCAAGTGAGTGAGTTGTGGGCGGGCGGGAAACAGGTCAATCCTGGTGACACCCACACCACGAAGGAGGCCGTCAGCTTCGACCAACCACTGCAGATAATCTGGTACGGCGGGCAGGTGCCCATCATCATAGCCGAGTACAACCAGAAGGCAGAGGAGGAGAAGGACCGAAAGCGCGAGGCCGAAGAGGCCCAAAAGGAGGAGCAGGAGACCGAGCGCGAGGACCCAACTCGTCGCTGAAGGGCTATTCCCTCACTTCAGCGTGACCCACGTGAGGAACACCAGTGCGACGAACTGGAGCGTCCGTAACACCGCGACCGACTGCTGGACGGCGGCCGATTCTCCGTAGAACATCTGCATACTGAAGAAGAAATACAGTGCCGTCGCGTTTTCGAGGAGCATCACCACTGCGAAGGCGATGAGGCCGAGGGTCATCGAGGTGCGAAACGTCAGATAGTTCCGCACCCACACCGCCGTCAGGACGGCGAGCAGTACCACGTTTATGCCGGCGAACACACTCGCGATCACCAGCGTCTGTTCCATTGCCATTGTTCAGTCCATGTGTTGGATTATCTCTTCGAACGACTCGCGATGGTGTTCGAACTGGTCGGTGAGGAAGTACAGCGCGCCGTAATCCTCACTGCCCTTCTCGATGACGTTGTGGTCGAGGAGCATGTCGAGGTGGTGTCGAACCGTGTTGTAGTCCACGTCGATGTCCGCCGAAAGCTGGTTCGCGTTTCGCGGTCGCTCGTCCAGCGACCGGATGATGCGGACGCGGTTCTTCCCGCCGCGCGTCCCGACCAGCAAGTACCACAACGCCTTTTCCATCTGTTCCTGTCGAGTACCTGCCGAGGCTGTCTACTTAGTGACACCGTTACCCCTGCACTGTCTTTCTGACCCAGCCAGAGGCCCCGCTGGGGAACGACTCGGCCTCTTCTTCTGGCTGAAGTGTCCCGGTGCCGTCGGTGGCTCGGACGACCACCTCGTGTTCGCCCTCGGGCGTGAACTCGTACTTCCACATCCGCCACACGTCGGTGCCGGGGAGCGCCATCGAGAGTTCGGCGTCGGTCCACGTCTCACCGCCGTCGGTCGAGACTTCGACGCGGTCGACCCCGCGGGTCCCGGCGTAGGCGTGCCCGGCGACCTGCACCCGGCCGTCGTCCAGACGATTGGTCGCGTGGAGTTTCGCGACGGTGTTGACCGGGCCGGTTCCGTGCCAGCCGCGCTTCTCCCAGTAGCCGTCGGCCGCCTCCTCCAGCAGTTCGAGTTCGGTGATCCACTTCACGTTCACCTCGCCCCAGTGCCCCGGTACGAGCAGTCTGACCGGCCGCCCGTGCTTTCGCGGCAGCGACATCCCGTTCATGCCGTACGCGAGGAAGGCGTCTTCGAGGGCCGACAGCGGGAACTGGACGAAGTAACCGTCGGCGGCGTGGGCCATGACGCAGCCACAGTCGCTCGACGGGCCGGCCTCGTCCAGCAGTGACTTGACGGGCACGCCGGTCCAGAGCGCGGTGTCCATCTTGTGGCCGTTGAGGTGCTCGCCGACGCAGCGGAGCGTGATGAAGCGGTGTTCCGGCTCCATCTCGGTCAGCTGGTCGTAGTTCAGCGAGACCTCCTGGTCGACCGCACCCGTCACCGACAGCGAGAAGTCGCCACTCGTCGTCTCCGGGTCGAACGCGTTGATGTCCGTCTCGTAGAACTCGCCGATGGGCGTGATGAGTCCGCCGAGTCCCTCGACCGTGAACGACTGGCGCTCCGCGTCGGCCAGCAGTTGCTCGGTGTCGTTGGCGCTCGACAGCGGCGTCGGTTCCGGGTCGGCATCCTTCGACGCATTGCTGCCGAGGACCGCGCCGATGCTGGCGAAGACGGCCGTCCCGAGGAACAGACTGATGAGTCGACGGCGACCCGGTTCCGGCGTCGGTTCGTCACTCGCAGAGCTGGCCACGTCCGGGCGACCGAATCCACCCAGCGGTCCCGCTTCGAGCGTCCCGATAGCGACGACTGCGCCCGCCGAGAGGCCGCCGATTGCCGACGAGGTGAGCGAGCCAGTGACGGCGAGTAGCAGTCCGCCGACCGCGCCCGCAGTCAGGGCTGCTCCCACCAATGGCTGGCCGAGTCGCCGCCCGAGGACGAGCGCGCCGAGTGTTGGAAGCCCCAGCGCGACGACGGTCAGCGCCAGCGCCAGCGCGATGTGCAGGATGTGCCCTGCAGAGCCCAGCCACTGGATGCTGTAGCGGACGATTACGTCCGGCGTGTTGTTCACGACCAGCGCGTCCACCGGCGCGACGGCGAAGCGCTCGCGCGACCACCCCGCGACCGCGTACGACCCGGCGACGGCGGCGACCCCGGCGAGCACGGCCAGTACCGCGTCGGTCCGGTTCGTCGATGTTCGAAGCGTCATCTCTACCGAAGGAGAGGAAGCAGCTACTCAAAGGGGTTTTTCGAACTGTGACCAGATTCGTTCTAGAATTCGTCCCGAGACGAGTCGGGACCGGTCGTCGTCGACGGTTTGCTGGTGGCGGGCGTCTGTTTCGACGCAACCGGTCTGGCGCGCGCTGACGGCAGTCCCGAGCGACGCGAGGCGACGCAGTCGCCTCGATGTGAACGGGGAGTACCACGACCCGTGAGCGAAGCGAGTGGCTGCCGTCGATATCGCGCGAGGGATGAGCCAGACGAAGCGGGCGAGGCGGCGAAGCCGCCTCGACGCGAACGGGGAGTGAAACGACCCGTGAGCGTAGTGTAGTCTGGTGAATCGGATGGGGAGGCGCGTGGGAGGTGTGGTCATGTTCCGCCGGTAATCGTGAACTGTTTCTCGGAGATGCCGACCTCGACGCGACCGACCAAACAGACAACGAACACGACACGAGACGACACGAATCGCCACGAATACCGGTGGGCTTTTGCGCGCTGCCGTGTCGCAAACTCGTATGACCGAGGACGAGGAGGAACTCACCTACGCCGACGCGGGGGTCGACATCGAAGAGAGCGAGGCGGCCACAGCCGCGCTTCTAAACGCCGTCGGCAACGTCGTCGACACGGAGTACGCCGGACTGCTCGACATCGGCGACCAGTACCTCGGCCTCGCGACGGACGGGGTCGGGACGAAGCTGCTCGTCGCCGAAGCACTCGGCGACTATTCGACGGTGGGCATCGACTGTATGGCGATGAACGCGAACGACCTCGTCGCGGCGGGCGTCGAACCGGTCGCGTTCGTGGACTATCTCGCCGTCGACGAACCGAGCGAGGAGTTCTCGGAGCAGGTCGGCGAAGGACTGGCAGAAGCCGCAGAACGCGCCGGTGTCGCACTGCTCGGCGGCGAGACAGCCGTCATGCCCGAGGTCGTCAACGGACTCGACCTCGCGGGCACGTGCGCGGGAATCGCGCCGAAAGGGGCTGTCTTCGACGGCGAGGCACAAGCAGGCGACAAACTGGTCGGCTGGCCGTCGTCGGGTATCCACTCGAACGGGCTGACGCTCGCTCGGAAGGCCATCCAGCGCGAGCACGACTACGAGGACGAGTACCCGCCGAACCCCGAGAAAACCGTCGGCGAGGAACTGCTCGAACCGACGCGCATCTACACCGGGATTCTGGGCGCGATGCACGAACACGGTGTCCACGCCGCAGCGCACGTCACCGGCGGCGGGTGGACCAACCTCCTGCGCATGGGCGAGTTCGAGTACGACGTGACCGATCCGTTCGGCGCGCAGTCCATCTTCGGGCTGATTCAGGACCTCGGCAACGTCTCGCCCGAGGAGATGTACCGCACGTTCAACATGGGCACCGGCTTCGTCGCCGCGGTGCCGGCCGACGAGGCCGAGGCGCTGGCTGACGCCACGGAAGACGGCAAGGTCATCGGCGAGGTCAGCGAAGGTGCGAGCGTCGAGATTCGCGGCCTGTCGCTCGACTGAAAATCACGTCTCTGTCTCGCGTTCTTCTACTGGTCGCCCGGAAACGCCCGTTTCAGGTACGCCATCACCGCGCCACCGCCGACGACCAGCGCCGCGCCCAGGCCGAACAGTGGGAGCGTCGCGCCGACGAGACTCGGGGTCAGGTCACCCATCGCGGCCAACGCGTACAGGAGGACGAACCCGCCGCCGATGATGGTGATGCCTGCGGCGTCGCGGATGCGGTTCTCTGAGACCATACGAGAAATAGCCAATGGAAATACAAAGCGTTTGTTCTCGGGGCCCTGCCCGACAACCCGACAGCCTCGTTCAGCCCAGGTGCGTCGCGATGTCGGCCTCGGTGATGATGCCGACCATCTCGCCTCGCTCTTTGACGAAGACCGCTTTCTGGTAGTCCAGTTGGGCGTTGATTTCGTCCAGCGTCGTGTCGAGGCCGACGATGGTGATGCTCTCGTTCATGATTTCGGCGACGGGCAGTTCTTCGAGGTCGTGGTCCTCGCGGTGCTGGCGGATGTCACCGTTGCTGATGATGCCGACGGGTGCGCCCGTCTCACTCACGACCGGGAGTTGCGAGTAGCCAGCTTCGCCCATGATGTCGATGGCACGTGCGACCGGGTCGTCCATGCGGACGGACTCGACGGAGGTGTGCATCACGTCCTCGGCGCGCTTGATTTCGCCTTCGGCAGCGTTGAGTGCGTCGACGATGCGCCCAAGGGTCGAGAGCCGCGGGTCCACGTCGCCGCCCTCGATACGGGCGATGAGGGGCTGGGACACGTCGGCGGCGTCGGCGAGTTCGCTCTGGGTCAGGTCCAGTTCGATTCGCCGCTCCTTGAGGTCTTTCGGCGTGGGCAGTTGCATACTCAGGGATAACCCGGGGTTATAAAATAAGCTTTCGGCGTCCGGTAGCGAGTCGGCCGGTGGCCGTCCGCCGAGCGAATTCGCTTACTCGTCCTCGTCGTCAGGGTCGCGCGAGATGGTCTCGACGACCGAGAGCGGCACGTCACGGAGCGCGCCGCCGACTTCGCTCTTCGCGATGCGCTTTGCGTGCTCGACGCTGTCCGCGTTGAAGACCTCCATCTCGAGGACGAGGCCGACGAGCGCGGTGTTGGCGGCGATGAACGCCGAGTCGAAGCCCTCGCCACAGGCGGGACAGCCCGTGATGCCCACGTCGACTTCGACGTAGTCCTTGCCCTGATTGTTGAGACGCTTGCCGGCCTCGCTGACGGCGACCCCGATGGCGTCGTCGATCTCCTCTACGTCACGGACGAGCCACGCGGCCTCCATGACTACCAGATAATTGCTCATGTACAGAGACGATGGACCGGAGTAAGGCTTGCTTTGCGGTTCGCCTCGGGTTCGCTGGGTGGTCACAGGGGGACCGATGGGAGGATACGAGGCGACCAGTCGACGCGGATGCCCGGCGTATTATTTGCATAACTTATGGCTACGTCCGGTGCATCTGACCCATCATCGACCGAAATCTGGTCCAGATTTTCGCCTCTGCTTGGATACTAGCAAAGTAGAATTGAATCGCAAGACGGCGTCGGGATGACACTCCGTTACAGACTCGGATTTAGGAACAATGTTTATATACTGGTCGTTGCTCACGTCGAATTGAAGGCAGATGATACACACGGCCACCCGCGCCGCCCTGTTCGCCGCGTACCAGCTCAGCATCGCACTCGGCATCGTCCTGATGCCACTCGCACTCGCCATGCGTCGTTTCGGCGTCTCGCTCCCGGTGGGCGAACTCGTCGAGCGGACCGGTGGGGCGTACGAGCGCGTCAACACAAACTGAGCGGTCCTCCACTTCTGACCGACCAGAGAACACACCTCGCGAGCGGTTTCCCTCGACGACCGCACTCTCGTGGGCTTACTGCAGTCGCGACAGCCGACCGTAGTGCAGTCCCAACAGCCCGGCAGTAGTCCACAGTCACCCGTTTTCACCCCCACGAACAACCGCGGGATTATATACCCGTGAACGTGTTAGTCCGCGACAATGCACGAACCCTTCGCCGACGGCCCGTCTCGTCCCGACCCGCTCTCGCTCGATACGGTCGACCCGTACGAGCCGCAGGTCGGGTCGCTCTCGGAGTCGACCCACACGGCCACGGACAGCGACACCGTGAACAAGACCGGCACGACGACGGTCGGCCTCACGACCGCCGACGGCGTCGTCATCGCGACGGACATGCGCGCCAGCCTCGGCGGCATCTTCGTCTCGAACAAGGACGTCCAGAAGGTCGAACAGATTCACCCGACCGCGGCCATGACGCTCGTCGGCAGCGTCGGCGGCGCACAGTCGTTCATCCGGAGCCTCCGCTCCGAGGTCGACCTGTACGAGGCTCGCCACGGACAGGCGTTGTCGATGCAGGCGCTCGCGACGGTCGCCGGGAACTTCGCACGAAACGGTCCCTACTTCGCTATCAGCCCGATTATCGGGGGCGTGGACGACGAGGGCCACCACGTCTACTCCATCGACCCCGCTGGCGGCGTCATGAAAGACGACTACACCGTCACCGGCTCGGGCATGATGGTCGCCTACGGCCTGCTCGAACAGGAGTACGAAGCCGGCTTGACGAACGACGAGGCGAAGACGGTCGCCGCCCGGGCAGTCCGCTCGGCCGCCGAGCGTGACACTGGCTCAGGCAACGGCGTCTTCCTCGCCGAAATCACCGACGAGGGTGTCGACATCGAGGGGCACAAGGACTTCGACGAGGTCTGTTGAGCGAGACGGGCCACCGCCCGCTCCGACCGTTCTTCGTCTGCTCTCCGACTGTTCTCCAACCGCTCGAACCGCCGATTAGTCACGCTAACGTCCGATTCGGTGCCTTTAGAGTCGTCTCTCGCCCACACTCTGGCTCCCGACGGTCCCTCGCAACAGTCAGACCGAACGCGGTATGCTGCGCCTGCCGTGTCTGCTAGCAGAACATTCTCCGTGAGGAATATTTCGTTCCGTTCACACCGTTCTTCCGAAGGATTCGTTCAGACGAGTTGAAGTTCCCCATAGGTAATCTCTCCACTTTCCTATACTTTTTCGACCCTAGGTGGCCCCCATTCGCGGAGGCCCGGGGGAACGACGATACTATGACCACCAAGACATCTTCCAAACTGTCCCGGCGACAGGTGCTCGCCGGGCTGGGAACCATCGGCGTCGCGTCTGCAGGCGCAGGTCTCGGCACGACCGCGTTCTTCAGTGACACAGAACGACTACAGGGCTGGTACGAAGCGGGTCGTGTCGACCTCATCCTCGACTATCGCTCGACGTACAAGCCGTGGGAGCGCTACGACCTCCACATGGTTCCCGAGGACCAGCGGCCCGCCATCGTCAAGGACTCTGGTGGGATGACGTACGAAATCGGTGCGGCACCAGCCATCCGCTACGTAGACTCGGGCGAGGCGCTCTCGCACGAGGAGTGGGGCCGAGTCGTCACTGGGCTGACCGACGTCCCGACCGCGTGTAATTTCGACGACCCGACGGACATCTCGAACTCGCTGCCTGCTCGCTTCGAGACGCTCGCTGGAGCGACCTATCTCCCGGGCTACGTCGACGGCCAGGACAACGATGGCGGTGCGCCAGTGATGTACGTCGACCTCGACGACATCAAACCGTACGACGAGGGTGAGACGACGTTCAGTATCCACCTCTGTGGCAACCCGTCGTTCGTCACCGCACGATTGCTCGACGCAGTGGACGACGAGAACGTCCTCTACGAACCCGAAATCGAAGCGGGCGAACCCGAAGACGAGGCCGGTGTCTTCGAGGGTGGCGAACTCGGCGACTACCTGTACGTCGTCGTCTCCGCCGACCCCGACTGCGACAACCTGAGCGCGAACACTATCCTCGGTGAGAGCGACACCGACGACCTCTCGGGCCCCGTCGACATCGACGAGGACTTCGACGTCGTGACCAACAACGTCCTCTACGCCGGGTCGTTCAAGGGCTGGGTGTCGCTGCTCGAATCGGGATTCGAACTGCCACCGACCGGTGGGTCGACCGGCGCGAACGGGTCCAACGGTGGCATCGAGGTACAACCGCTGAATGGCAGCACCACCGCCCACGCGACCTACTGTGGGCCGTTCTCACCAGGTGCACAGGTCCAGCAGTGTATCGACTGCCTGCCCTGTGACGAACCCGCGGTCCTCGGGCAGGTGTCCGGCCTCTCCGGGTTCACCTACGATGGGGAGATTCCCGAAGGGACGACGCACGTCACGCTCAAAGCGGCCACCGCCTGCTACCTCGCCGCGGTGACGAGCGACACCGAGGAAATCGAGATGCCGGAGTCGAACCCGACGAACGAGCCGAACCAGTACGGCGAAATCAGCAACGCCACGTTCTACCAGTGCGACGGCGAAATCGACACTGAGGGCGACCCCGAACCGGGCGACTGCTTCAAGCCGGGCGTCCACTGCTACGCGATGGAGTGGTACCTCCCCTGCATGGAGAACGACGACGGCCGCTTCGGCTTCACCGACTTGCCTATCTACAACGCGGTGGACCAGGACGGCAACCCCATCGAGGAACAGGACGACGACACCGACGGCTTCGATGGCGCGAGCCGGCTGAGCTTCAACGACGAACTCAGACAGCGCGGCTTCGTCGACGGCGACGACAACACCCTAAGCGCGAACGTCGCCCAAAGCGACGCGTGCCACGTCACCATCGAGTTCGTGGCCGAGCAATGCCGCCACAACACCGAGACCGAGGTGTCGACCGGAATCTGACCGAATCGAGTGACGACCGACTGCTCAGCAGGTTGCCGCTGCTCGTCGGCGATGAGCCGACCCCTTTTATACGAACGTGCCGAATCCACCGGCAATGAAGACCATCAAGGACAGCGTCCACGACCACATCGAGGTCGCTGGGGTGGCCCGAGAGCTACTCGACACACCGGAGATGCAGCGACTCCGGCACATCACGCAACTCGGGACCGTCTCGCTGGTCTATCCGTCGGCGAACCACACGCGCTTCGAACACTCGCTCGGTGTCTACCACAACGCCTGCGAGGCGCTCTCGCACCTCGGCGTCGAGGGCGAGAACGCCGAGAAAGTGCGGGCTGCGGCGATTCTCCACGACGTGGGTCACGGCCCGTTCAGCCACAACCTCGAATCGCTCACCTACCGTCGCACCGGGAAGTACCACGACGACGTGCACGAACTGTTCGAACGCGGGCGCGTCGGCGAGGTCCTGCAAGACCACGACATCTCGCCGCACGAGGTGGCAGACCTCGTCGCTGGCGACGGGAAGTACGGCCAAATCGTCTCTGGAGAACTCGACGTGGATCGGATGGACTACCTCGTCCGCGACGCCCACCACACTGGCGTCCCGTACGGGACCATCGACCACGCACGCCTCGTGCGTGAACTCACCTTCGACGGCGAGGGCAACCTCGTCCTCGACGAAGGGAACGTCCAGACCGCAGAGAGCCTGCTCGTCGCTCGGGCACTCATGACGCCGACGGTGTACGGTCATCACGTCGCCCGCATCTCGAAGGCGATGCTTCGCCAGGCGGGTCGGCGACTCCTCCAAGGGAGCGACACCACCGCAGAAGAACTGCGGCGGATGGACGACCACGACCTGCTCTGTGCGCTGCGGAACACCGAGGCGACGGCCGAAGCCGCCCGCCGAATCGACCACCGTGACCTGTTCAAACGAGCGGTCTGGGCGGAACTCTCGGATGCGCCAGACGTGCTGCTCGCAGCCGAACACGAGGACCTCCGCGGGTACGAACTCGAAATCGCCGACGTGGCGAACGTCGACCCGAGTCACGTCATCCTCGACGTGCCGGGCGAACCGTCGATGACCGAATCCTCGACGCGGGTGCTGGTCAACGGCGAAGC
Organism: Haloarchaeobius caseinilyticus; assembly: GCF_051207395.1. Taxonomy (NCBI): domain Archaea; kingdom Methanobacteriati; phylum Methanobacteriota; class Halobacteria; order Halobacteriales; family Halorubellaceae; genus Haloarchaeobius; species Haloarchaeobius caseinilyticus. Next base: position 313,005 of record NZ_JBPJZC010000001.1, read on the forward strand.
ACGTCGACTCGACGAGCAGTCGGCGCTCGTTCGAGCACTCCAGAAGGCACAGGAGTCTCAGTGGCGCTTCGGGGTGTACGCGCCGGAAGAGGACACCGAGGCGGTGCAGGCGGCGGCTGCCAGAACGCTCGGTATCGAAGAGAGTGCCCTCCTCTCTGAGGTCGGCGGTGGCGGTGGCCTGCAGGCAGCACTCGACGAATTCGGTGATGACTGATGACGGGAGACATCAACACGGTCGAAGGAATCGTCCTCCGCGGCGAGGACTTCGACCCCGTGGAGGGCCGCGTCGTCGTCGAAGACGGCGAAATCGTGGCCATCGAGGAGGAAACGGTCGATAGCAACGACATCGTCTGTCCCGCGTTCGTCAACGCGCACACGCACATCGGCGACTCTATCGCCAAGGAGGCCGGCGGCGGCCTCTCGCTCGTGGAACTAGTCGCCCCACCGGACGGCCTGAAACACCGACTCCTGCGACAGGCGAGCACCGAGGAACTGGTCGAGGCGATGCACCGCTCGATGCGGTTCATGCAGTCGACCGGGACGGCCGCGTTCGTGGAGTTCCGCGAGGGTGGCGTCCCCGGCGTGGAAGCCATCCGAGCGGCCGAACAGGGCCTCGACATCGACCCGGTCGTCCTCGGGCGCGAGACGGTCGACGCGATGCACCACGGCGGTGCGGACGGCTTCGGTGCCTCGGGCGCGAACGACGCCGAGTTCGGGGCCGAGCGTGAGGCGACCCGCGAGGCGGGGAAGATATTCGGTATCCACGCCGGTGAGGCGGACCCGACCGACATCGACGCCGCGATGGCGCTCGACCCGGACTTCCTCGTCCACATGGTCCACCCCAAACCCGAGCAACTGGACCGACTCGCGGAGAAGGGGACGCCGGTCGCGGTCTGTCCCCGGTCGAACCTCGTCACGAAGGTCGGTGTGCCGCCGGTCCGAGAACTGCTCGACAGAACGTCGGTCGCGCTCGGCACCGACAACGTGATGCTCGACTCGCCGTCGATGTTCCGCGAGATGGAGTTCACGGCGAAACTGTGCGACGTGACGGCGACAGAGGTTCTGCGAATGGCCACGCTCGCCGGGGCCGACCTCGCGGGCCTGAACTGCGGCTGCATCGAACCCGGCCGGGACGCGAAACTGCTCGTCCTCGACGGCGGCTCTGACAACCTTGCAGGCGTCAGAGACCCCGTCAGGGCGGTCGTTCGCCGTGCTGGTTCGAGCGACGTAGCTCGCGTGTTGCTGTAGACGTGCTGATTTGTTGACGACCACCGTAGTTGCGTTTGCAAGTCAGTACGCACTCGACGGCACGACAGCGTGCGGTCGGGGACGCGAACAGTTCCGAACGCTACTATAATGCCCACTCGTGGCATATGTGGTACCATACGACATGTACGACCGGATTCTAGTGCCGACGGACGGGTCCGAGGGGGTCGAACGCGCCATCCAGCATGCCGTGGACTTGGCTGCAGAACACGGCGCGACGCTCTACGCAGTGTACGTCCTCAACTCGGCGAGCTACGGCGGCGTGCCGATGGAGACCTCGTGGGAAGGCCTTCACGATATGCTGGAACAGGAAGGCGAACACGCCGTCGAGCGCGTCCGAACCATCGCCGAACCCAAGGACGTGCCAGTCGTCGCCGCAGTCCTCGAAGGCTCGCCGAGCAAGGAAGTCGTCCGCTACGCCGAGGAGAACGACTGTGACCTCATCGTGATGGGGACCCACGGCCGCGGTGGTATCGACCGCCTGTTGCTCGGGAGCGTCGCCGAGCGAGTCATCCGCTCGTCGACGGTCCCCGTGCTCACCGTGCAAGTCACGGGAGCGTGATATCGATGCGACAGCCAGACACCGTAAACCCATGATGACGCTCGGCGACAAGGTGCTCGCCGTGGCGGCCATCGCGGTCATCGACGTGTCGTTCGTCTACTTCGAGCCGTGGCTGGGTGCGCTGGCGCTCGTCGCGTCGATACCCCTTCTCGTCGCCGTGTTGCTTCGCTGATTGTTTTCCGGCACGGCGTCACTCCGTCGGCCGGAGATGCTCACAGTCGCCCGCACTCACCCGCCGCGTGCCCTCGTCGGTCTCGACGACGAGCGTGCCGGGATACTCCACGTCGACGGCCTCCCCGACCACGTCACCGCTCGGTGTCTCCACGCGGACGCGCTGGCCCAGCGTGATGGCGTGTTCGCGCCACGCATCGAGGACCGTACCGAGGTCGGTCGACAGGTCGTGGAACGATTCGAGCACGCGCTGGCAGAACACCCGGCGGTCCACCTCACCGACGAGGTCGCTGACACTCGTTGCGGTGTCGGGCAGTTCGTCGACGTCGATGTCGACGTTCACGCCGATGCCGACGACGACCCACGAGACGCGGTCGGCTTCGCCCTCCATCTCGGTGAGGATGCCCGAGAGTTTCTTCGTCCCGTCCTCCGTCTCCACGAGGACGTCGTTCGGCCACTTGATGCCCGCGTCGACGCCGGCTTCCCGGGCCGCCCGCGTGACAGCCACGGCGGCCGCGAGCGTGAGCAGTGGCACCTGCGCTGGCGGCACGTTCGGTCGCAGGACGATAGAGGCCCAGACGCCGCCGGACGGTGCGTCCCAGGGGCGGTCGAGTCGGCCGCGACTCCCGGTCTGTTCGTCGGCGATCACGACGACGTTCTCGGCTCCGTCACCGGCGAGTTCGCGGGCACGCCGGTTCGTCGAGTCGATGCTATCGTGGTACTCGACGGTGTACGGCGTGTCTAGCCCGTGTTCGATAGCGAGACCGCTGTACTCGGGAAAGCCGCCGAGACGGTAGCCGTCGTCCGTACTCTCGATTTCGAAGCCGTCGTCTCGGAGGGCTTCGACGTGTTTCCACACCGCAGCTCGCGAGACGTCGAGTGACTCGGCGAGTGCCGGGCCAGACAGTGGTCCGTCGGCGAGCGCAGCGAGGACGGCCCGCCTCGTGTCGTTCATGGAGGGTCGTAGGAGAGTGCGTGTCTTGAATCCGTCCGAATCCGGATTCGGGTCGTGCTCAGTTTTCGCCGCGAATCTCGCGCAGTTTCTCGCGGCCCGGCTCGATGAGTTCGTCGAGGTAGTCGGCGAGCGTGTTCTTCGCGTCCTGCGGGTGGAGTTCGCCGGATTCGAGGTCGGCTTCGAGCGTCTCGTAGTCATCGTACGTGAGGTCGCCGCCGTACTTGTCGGGGCGCTCGACCGTGACCGTCTCGAAGCGCGGGAAGACGTGGAACTGGAACAGTTCGAGGACCGGGTTATGCAGTTCGTTCCCGTCGTCGTCGGGTTCCGGGTTCGCACTCGGCGGACAGAACGCGGAGTTGACCTTCTCGCGCAGTTCCTCGCTGCCGTCCTCCATCGAGATGGTGACGCCCTTCGAGGAGGACATCTTGCCCGAGCCGGTCGTCAGGTCGGCGATGATGGGCGTGTGGAGACACGGCCGAGACTCGTAGCCGAGGCTCGGAATCTCCTCGCGGTGGAGCATGTGGACCTTTCGCTGGTCCATCCCGCCGATGGCGAGGTCCAAGTCGAGGTACTCGATGTCGAGCGCCTGCATCAGCGGGTAGACGACGTGGCTGACCTTCGCGGCCTCGCCGGACTGGAGTTCCGCCATCGCGCGCTGGGCGCGGTTCAGACTCGTGTTCAGTTCGAGTTCGTGGAGGTCCAGCACGTAGTCCTCGTCCATCTCGAAGTCGCTCCCGTAGACGAACTCGGTCTGGTCGTCGTCGAGGCCGTACGCGAGGAACTGCGCGCGCATCTGCTCGGCCGTCTCACGAATCTCGTCGAAGGTGCCCTTCCCGTTGAGGTAGGCGTGCACGTCGGCGAGCAGGATGACGACCTCCATGCCGGCCTCCTGCAGGTCGATGAGTTTGTTCGCCGTGAGCAGGTGGCCGAGGTGGAGGACGCCAGACGGCTCGTAGCCGACGTAGACCCGCTTTCCGTCGGGGTCGTCGGCGAGCGCGCGGACTTCCTCCTCTGTGATGACCTCCTCGGTATTCCGAGTGATCAGGTCGTAGGTGTCCATATGAACACGATTTCGCCCGGAGGATTTGAAGGTTTTCGACCTGTTCGACCGTTCCACACGCAATACGACGTGACAGCGCGAACGTCGATGAGCGACGACTCGACTAAATCTACCAGTATCCGCGACTTTTCCGTGTAAAACAGTCAACTGTCCCGGTTCAGAAGGGTTTGAAGATTCCTTCGACGGAGTCTCGCACCGACCCGGCGATGTGGCCGCTGGCCGCACCGAAGCCAGCCCCGATGCCGGAGCCGACGGGCCCGAGTGGACTGCCGATTTCCGCGCCGATTTCGGCCCCTTTCTTCGCGCCCTCTTTCGCGTGTTTGTTCTTCCGCATGAAGGGTGGCTTGAGTGGATTCATGGTTCCTCTCGGCGTACGGTGTCGACCTATAAAAAGTTGGACTCGTCATGCGGCCGTGAGTTCGCACTCGGCGTCGAGGGTCCGGCCGGATTTTCTGGGTGCGCCCGGGTGTGATACCGAAGGTTCGGTGGCGCATCTCGTGAAACCAGCTAGTTGTGAGTGACGCCCCCTCGTGACACCGATGTCATCTGGTTGCCCTTATGTCGCCTGAATTATAAGTTGGTTCCAGAACGTACTGGGTTACGTGATGATACTCCGAACTGACGCCAAAGCCCGAATCGTCGACCACCACACGAACGCCACCGAGGAGGCCCGATGACGCTCGAACTCACCGGCACGGCGGGCGCAGTGTTGCTCGTCGCGCGAGTGCTCATCGGTGGCGTTTTCGCCTTCACCGGCCTGAACCACTTCATGAACACAGAGGACATGGCTGGCTACGCCGACATGAAGGGCGTGCCGATGGCGAGTCTGGCCGTCCCGTTCACCGGCGGCTTGCTCCTGTTCGGCGGCCTGAGTCTGGTGCTCGGCGTGTATCCTGCCATCGGTGCGGGCGCACTCGTCGTCTTCCTGCTCGTGTCGACGCCGATGATGCACGACTTCTGGGCGGTCGACGACCCGCAGCAACAGCAGACCGAGATGACCCAGTTCCTGAAGAACGTCGCCCTGCTCGCGACTGCACTCGCCTTCATCGTCCTCGCCGGGACCGACTGGCCGTACGCGCTCGGGGTGGGCCTGTAAGATGGAACTCGACCCGCAGGCGATAGATGGGACGCTCTACCGAACCCTCTCGGGGGCGGTCGTCCCGCGACCCATCGCGTGGGTCAGCACGACGAGCGACGCGGGAGTCGACAACCTCGCCCCGTACTCGTTCTTCACGGTGGCGGCCATCGACCCGCCGCTGCTCGTCTTCGCGCCCGTCGACGGCCCGGATGGGCTGAAGGACACGGCCCAGAACGTCGCGGATACCGAGGAACTCGTCGTGAACATCGTGACCGAGGCGACCGTAGAAGCGATGAACGAGACGAGCGCGAGTCTCGCTCGCGAAGAGAGCGAGTTCGACCACGCGGGCGTGACGCGTGAGGGTTCGACACAGGTCAGCCCGCCGCGGGTCGCCGAGTCGCCCGTCGCCTTCGAGTGCGAACTGTACGACCTGCAGGACGTCGGCTCGTCGAGTCTGATTCTGGCCGAGGTCGTCCACGTCCACATCGACGACGACGTGACGACCGAGGGGAAGCTCGACGTGAAAAAACTGGATGCCGTGGGTCGCCTCTCGGGGTCGCTGTACACGCACACCACCGACCGGTTTGGGCTGGAACGGCCGCCCTGACCGGCGCGTTTTAGTGTTCCTGTACCAGCAACCGCTCGATGGCACGTAGCGCGTGTTGACAGACGGGGACGTACGGTGCAGCCACCAGTGGCACCTCGAAGACCACACGACAGCGGTCCTCGCCGAGGTACTCCGCCCGGTGGCCGGTCGCGGGGAGTCCGGCGACGTCCCACGTCCAGCGTTCGCCGTCCGAGAACGTGATTTCGAACGGGACCCACGGCCCGTGGAACAACTGTACCTTTCCGGTGTCACCGGCAGCGATGAACCGGTCGTCGGCGTCGACGTCAGTCACGGTCGGTCCCCACTCCGGCCACCGCCACGTGTCGGTGAGTAGCTCCCACGCGAGCATTCGAGAGACGGGGAGGTCACGGGTGACCTCGATGCGCCGCCCGTCGGGTGTGGCCGCCACGCGCACCTGTGAGTGTTGGGACATGTTCGACGTACGAAAGAGTGCGTGGTGCAGTCGCATCAAGCTACCGTCGCCACCAGTCGTGTAGAAGCGTTGAACAGTGTGGCCGGTATCTTCAACAGGCCCCCGTCCAACCCTCTCGATATCGAATGATAACCGTCGAAGACCTGCGAAAGGAGTACGACGGATTCGTCGCCGTCGACGGCAGCACGTTCTCCATCGAACGCGGCGAGGTCTTCGGCGTCGTCGGGCCGAACGGGGCGGGGAAGACGACGACGTTGAAGATGCTCGCGGGACTCATCGAACCGACTGCCGGCCGGATTTCGGTCGCCGACCACTCGGCCGGTGACCCGGAAATGCGACGAAATCTCGGCTTCCTCCCGGAGGAGTCACCGCTGTACGAGGAGATGACCGCGCACTCGTATCTGGAGTTCTTCGCAGACCTGTACGACGTGCCCGGCGACGTGGCGACGGAACGCATTTCGGACGCGCTCGACCGCCTCGATCTCGAACACCGCGAGCGACGCATCGGCGACATGTCCAAAGGAATGAAGCGGAAGGTCGCCATCGCCCGGTCGCTCGTCAACGACCCCGACGTGCTCATCTACGACGAACCCGCGTCTGGGCTGGACCCGCTCACGACCAACTACATCATCGAGTTCACGGAGCAGTTGGCGAACCAGGGAAAGACCATCGTCTTCTCGGCGCACAACCTCTACCACGTCGAGAGCATCTGCGACCGGGTCATCATCATGAACCACGGCGAAATCATCGCCCGTGGCTCCATCGACGAGATTCGGCGTGAACACGGCCAGACTGAGTATCACGTCGTCACGGACAAGCGCGTCACCGGCAGCGAGGAGGTCGGTGACGCTCGGTTCGAGACCGTCGTCAGCGACATGGACGACGTAGAAGAACTCCGGACGCAGGCGACGCGCCGCGGCGGGAGTGTCCTCGACATCCAGACCCGAAATCCGAGCCTCGAAGACATCTTCCTCGACGTGGCCGGCGAGACCCCCGAGGAGGCACGCGAAGCCGAGCGCGACCGCACCGTCTCGGAGGCCGAGACGTGACGCGAGGGTCGGACGAGTCCGACAGCCGACTGCGGTCGTTCATCTCGCCACGCAAGACCCTCCGCATCGCGCGCTGGGAAGTGACCAAGAGCGCGGGGACGCTCGACCGCCGAACCCTCGCGCTCGGCCTGATTCTCCTCGCGGTCGGCGCAGTCGTCGGGCCGATGGTCATCGCAGACGGTCCAGGCCTCTCCGACGGCATCTACCGCGTCGGCGTCACCGAGGATTCGCAGTACTACGCTGTCGTCGAAGCGAGCGACGAGTTCGTCGCCCGACCCGACGACGCGAGTGCGGCAGCGCTCAAACAGGGCGACATCGAACTCCTGATACCCCAGCAAGGGCCGCCAATCGCCAGCGAGACCCGCAAGGGACAGGCCGCCTACGCGGAGTTTCGAAGCGCCATCGAGTCGTACAACGACCGGCTGATGGCCAGTGAGGGGAACCAGAGCGCAGCCTTCCCGGTCCTCGTCGAACTCACGTACGAGAGCCGGGTTGCCGCGGCCGGCGCGAACGGAACCGGCGGTGGGGCCGGCGCAGGCGGTACTGGCGGTGGTTCGGGCGGGAGTGGTAGCGGTGGCAGCGGAACTGGCGGCGGTGTCGGAGCTGGCAGTGGCGGAACTGGGGACGACGGGCAGGTCAGTGCGCCGAACCTCGGCGGGTCGTCGCTCGCTCAAGGGTCGACCACGGGCGCGCCTGGAGCCATCCAGCCGCCGTTCCCCTTCGCCTCCCTCGTGCTCGCGTTCCTGTTCATCGTCCCGATGAACTTCGTCATCCAGGCGTACGGGTCGAGTATCATCAACGAACGCATCAACCGCCGTGGTGAGTTGCTGCTGGTTGCGCCGGTCTCCCGACGCGACATCATTGCCGGGAAGACGCTGCCCTATCTCACCGCACTGGTCGTCGTCACGGCGGCCATCGCGGCACTCATCGGCGGGAGCATCGTCTCGGTGGGGGCCGTCATGCCCGTCGCGCTGTTGTTCCTCTCGTCGACGTTCGTCGGCGGGATGTTCGCGCGCTCGTTCAAGGAACTCACCTTCGTCACCATCGCTGTCTCCGTCTTCCTGACCTCCTACGTGTTCGTCCCAGCCATCTTCACCGACGTGACGCCAATCGCGCTCATCTCGCCACTGACGGTGGTCGTGATGGACTTACAGGGTGAAGCCGTCACGGCGGGCCAGTTCACGTTCGCGACGCTGCCGTTCACCCTCACGTCGCTCGTCCTGTTCACGCTCGGGGCGGGCACCTACCGTGAAGAGGACATGTTCAGCCAGCGGCCGGTCCACTACAAGGCGCTCGATGCCATCGCCACGCGTGTCCGCAGCGCCAAAAGCGTCACGCTGGTCACGATGCTCTTGCTCCCGTTCGTCTTCCTCGCCGAACTGCTCGCCATCGCGTTGCTGTTCATCGTCCCGGAAGCGCTCTCGGTACCGGTGCTGTTCGGGGTCATCGCCGTCATCGAAGAGACCGCAAAGAGCATCCACGTCTACGCCGGCTTCGAGTACGCCCGGTTCGAACGGTCGCCGAAGACGGCCCTCGTCCTCGGCATCGCCAGCGGGGTCGGGTTCTTCCTCGCCGAGAAGGTGACGCTGGTCGTCCAGTTGGTCCAGTTACAGACGCTCTCGCTCGGTGAGCAGGCCTATCCCGAGGCGGCCGCGGTCGACCCGCTCGTCGTCGTCGGCCTGCTATTCCTCCCATTGCTGTTGCACACCGTGACCGCCACCATCTCGGCGCTCGGGGCGCAGCACTCGAAACGGGCCTACGCCGCGGCGTTCGCCCTCGCCTCGGTCGTCCACGTGGCGTACAACATGGGGGTGACCCGCTTTGTCCCGTGACCCGCCGAACCCAGAACCGGGCAGCGAGGCAGCCTCGGCGGCAGACGAGGCGCGCAGCAGTAGTACCCGCGCCTCACTTCGGGCCAGACTCGCCATCGCTAAACGTGAGATCGCGTCGCTCCGCAGCGAGAAGACCATCGTCCTCGCGCTACTCATCCAGTTGTTCGTGGCGACGTTCTCGTCGTTCCTCGTCGTCGGGCTGGTGTCGCTGTACGACCCCGGTTCCGTCGAGGGCTACGAACTCGACATGGCCGTGACGGGCAACGCCTCCGACGAGGTGCTGGCGGCGGTCCGCGGGCAGGAGGGCATCGACCCGCGCCGGTACGACTCGGTCGCGTCGGCGCGTGCCGCGTTCACCGGCTCCGAGGGCGGGCCCAGAGTCGACGCGGTGATGGTCGCTACTCGTGGCCCGAACGGGACCGTCTCGGTACAGGCGACGGTGCCCGAGGAGAACATTCAGACGACCATCATCGTCGTCCAGCTACGCGACACGCTGAACGCGATGGAGGAGAACTTGCGTGCCGACTACCGGACGAGTCTGGAGCACGAGACGGTCGACGTGCCGCGAAAACGCGGCTCCAGTCCGTACTTCGGGTTCACGTACACCGTCCTCGTGCCCCTGCTGATGTTCCTGCCCGTGTTCATCAGTGGCTCTATCGCGGTCGACTCACTGACCGAGGAGATGCAGCGCGGGACACTCGAACTGCTCCGAGTCGCACCCGTCTCACTCGCGGACATCGTCGACGCGAAGCTGCTGGCGACGGCGACGCTCGCACCCGTGCAGGCCGCGATGTGGCTGTTGCTGTTGTGGGTCAACGGGACGAACGTCTCGAACTGGCCGATGTTAGTTGCCGTCGTCGCGGGACTCTCCGTGACCGTCGTCACGACGGGGCTGTGTCTCGCCCTGCTCTCGTCCGACCGACGGCAGGCACAGTTCCTCTACTCGACCGGTATCCTCGGTGCCATCACCGTCTCGGGGCTGCTCTACGAACACCCGGCGAACACTATCGCACGACTCGCTATCGGCAGTCCCGGTACGTACACGTGGGCCTTCGCCTTCGGCTACGTCGCGCTGGGCGTCCTCGCGTATCTGGCGATGCGCGTCGGCGTCGACTACGTGAACGCCGAATCGGTGTGAGTCGGTGTGCGGGTCGGTCGTCCCTGTTCTCCGTGTCGACGTGAGCCGTTACAGCCAGTCTGGCGCGCGCTTCCGAGCGTGCCGAGCGAGGCGGCAAAGCCGCCTCGAAGCGAACGGGGAACGGAGTGACCCGTGAGCCGCGCAGCGAGGGCCACGAGGTGTAGGCGCGCGAGGGATGAGCGTCGTGGAGGGAACGAAGTGACCGAAACGACGCGAATCGGATGGGGAGGGTGTGGCTGCGGTATGTACCGTCGTGATTCGTGGACTGGTCGTCGACGCCAGCAACCAGTGTGCTGGTCGCGTCGTGATTCGAGAACGATTCCGCGGTATCGGTTCTAGAGACGACGCCAAAACGCAGTCCCTGGAATCGATCGGGGCGACTATCCGCGCCAGAAGGTCTGCATGATGACCGGCACCCCGATGGTGTACATGAAGACGATGGCGAGCATGAACAGTGCAATGAAGAAGATGAGTGTGAGCCCCGGGACCGGGTTACGGTCGCCACGCTCGTAGCGGTACACGTCCCACGTCTTGCTCGCCTCCAGCGTCCGGCCGTCACTGGTCTCGACGACGACGCGAACCGTCTGGTTCCCTTTCTCCTGCCACGTGTAGGTCGTCGGGGTACCTGACGCGGTACTCCCGTCCGGCAGGTTCCACGTCACGGACTCGATTTCGGCCCCGGAGACGCCGACGGAGAGTTCAGAACTGGCGTTCCACACCGCGGTCTCTGGTCCGTAGATGGTGACCGAATCGCTCCCGGTGGCGTTCTCCGAGGTCGAACTCGTGTTCTCCTGTGCGAGTGCTGCTGGGGAATCGACAGCGACCGGTGCGTCGGTGAGCGACTGACTGGTCGCCGAGTGTGCATGGGGGCCCGCGTCGGCGGCCGCCGCTGGTGGAACGACCAGCGTCGACACGACGACTGCGAGCATGAGGAGGGCTGACAGGCGGCGCATATCCCATCGAAGATACCTCTGTCAGTTAACTATTCCGACCACGCGTTTTTCACGGGACCACGCGTCGGTCCGCATATGGAGTACACCACGCTGGGTGACACCGGACTGGAGGTTTCACGCATCTGCCTCGGCTGTATGAGCTTCGGCACGTCGGACTGGCGCGAGTGGGTCTTAGACGAGGAGGAGGGCATCGAACTCGTCGACCGGGCGCTCGACCTCGGAATCAACTTCTTCGATACGGCGAACATGTACTCGAACGGCGAGTCGGAGCGCGTCCTCGGGAAGGCGCTCGATGGCCAGCGCGACGAGGCCGTCGTCGCCACGAAGGGCTACTTCCAGATGAACGAGGACGACCCGAACTCTGGCGGCCTGTCGCGAAAGGCCATCGAGCAGGAACTGGAGAACTCGCTGGATCGACTGGGAATGGACACCATCGACCTCTACCAGATTCACCGCTGGGACGACGACACACCCATCGAGCAGACGCTGCGGGCGCTCGACGACGCAGTTCGCCGCGGCAAGGTTCGGTACCTCGGCGCGTCGTCGATGTGGGCACACCAACTCGCCGACGCCCTCCACACGAGCGACTCGCTCGGGCTGGACCGCTTCGCCACGATGCAGAACCACTACAACCTGCTCTACCGCGAGGAAGAACGCGAGATGCTCCCCTTCTGTGAGAAGGAAGGAATCGGGGTCATCCCGTGGTCGCCGCTGGCTCGCGGGTACCTGACCCGGCCGCACGAGGACTTCGACGCGACGACGCGCGGGAAGTCGGACGACTACGCGAAGGCACACCCGTACTTCGAGGGTGGCGGCCGTGAGGTGAACGAGCGCGTGCAGGAACTCGCTTCGCAGGAGGGCGTCTCGATGGCCCAGATTGGCCTCGCGTGGCTGTTCTCGAAGGACACCGTCGACGCGCCCATCGTCGGGACGTCGAGCGTCGAGCATCTGGAAGCGGCCGTCGAAGCCCTCGACATCGACCTCTCCGATTCCGACGTCGAGTGGCTCGAAGAGCCGTACGAGCCGGTCCGCGTGTCCGGCCACGACTGAGTCTGCTCGGAGAGTGCACAGTTTTAGGCGAACCAAAATCTATTTGGTGTCGTCTGCACGTACACTCATGCAATGAGTTACCCGGCACCTTCGGGCGACACCGACGTCGAAATCGACGCGGACCACGATCCGCTCCCACCGGTCCGCGCCAACGAGTCCGCACCAGGAACCGTCGTTTTCTCAGAAGACCACAACACCGACGGCTGGATCGCGACGGACCTCACGGTCTCGGTCGAGCGATAACCGAACGACCCACGACGAAAAAACCGACCGACCCGACGCCTCGTCTTACTGGACCAGCGTGTCGTCTTCGAGGTAGTGTTCGACGTGGTGGACGTACTCTTCCAGTTCGAGGAGCTGTTCGCGGAGCATGTGCGCCGTCGCGTGGTCACCGAGGTTCGTCGTCAGTTCGATGTGCTCGCGCATGGTCTCGATGATGTCGCCGCCCATCTCGATGTCGTTCTCCAGTGAGGCACGAATCGTGTAGACGTCTTCGTCCTCTGGGGTGACGGGCGATTTCTCGGCGAGCGCCCTCATGCCACTGACGGGGACGCCACCGAGTGCCTGGAGGCGTTCGGCCTGCTCGTCGGCAGCCTCTTCGAGTTCGTGCGCGAAGTCGCCGAAGAAGATGTGCAGGTCGTGGAACTCCGCACCTTCGACGTTCCAGTGATGCTTCTTGACCTGGTGGTACAGTGTGTACGTCGCGGCGAGGTCCGTGTTGAGCGCGTCGATGATCTGCTCTGCCTTCTTCTCCTCGATGCGAAGTGCGTTGTGTTCGACGGTGTCGGCCTGCTGGCGGACGGATTTCTGGGTGCTCATACGACCCAATATACTCGTGCTGACAGCTTAAGTATGCGCGTCGACTACGCTCTCGCATAGCACAGACGACTATTTGTACTTGTTTCGTGATATTCGTGTTAGCCGTCAGACTGTTACTCCACCGAGCCGGTAGCGTGTTTAATTCTACACCGAGTAAATTTTTTAGTGCTGGAGGACACACCTACGAGTATGGCTACCACGACCGCACAACGGAGAGAGCGGCTCCTCATCGACGGCGAGTGGCAGGGCGCCGACGAGACGCTCCCCGTAACCGACTTGGCAGACGGGGGCACCTTCGCAGAGGTGGCGGCTGCGACGCCGGAACAGGCACGTGACGCACTCGCAGCGGCGCACGCGATGAAAGAACCGCTGCGCGAGACGACCATCGTCGAGCGCGCCGAGTGGTGCGAAGAAATCGCCGAGAAGCTCGAAGCCCGCGAAGAGGAACTCGCGGAGGTCATCGTCCGTGAGGCGGGCAAGCCGATTTCGAGCGCCCGCGGTGAAGTCGGGAGCGCGGCCGAGCGATTCCGCCGCGCCGCCGAAGAGATTCGCCACATCAAAGGACAGTACCGTGAGGGTACCACGTCCGGCCACGAGGGCTGGGAAGCTATCGTCAAGCACGAGCCCGTCGGCACGGTGCTCTGCATCACGCCGTACAACTACCCTCTCGCGACGACCGCGCTGCAAGTCGCACCGGCACTCGCCGCCGGGAACAGCGTCGTGCTCAAGCCGGCGTCGAAGACGCCCATCTCCGGGGCCATCCTCGCCGAGGTCGTGAACGAGGTCGTCCCCGACGGGGCCATCAACTTCGTCACCGGGAAGGGCTCGGTCATCGGTGACGTGCTCTCCGGCGACGAGCGCGTGAACGCCATCGCGATGACCGGATCCTCCGGTGCTGGCGAACACGTCGCGAAGGAGTCCGGCATGGTCGAACTCCACATGGAACTCGGTGGGAACGCGCCGGAAGTCGTCTTCCCCGACGCCGACCTCGACGAGGCCGCCGCGGCCGCCGCGAAGGGCTCGCTCAAGTACGCCGGCCAGCGCTGTTCCGCAGTCAGTCGCGTTCTCGCACACGAGGACGTGCACGACGACCTCGTGGAGCAAATCGACGACGCGATGGACGACTGGATTAAGGGCGACCTGTTCGACGAGGACACCGACCTCGGGCCGCTCATCTCCGAAGAGCAGGCCGAGTGGGTCGAAGAACTCGTCGACGACGCACTCGACAAGGGCGCGACGCTCGTCCGCGGTGGCGAGCGCGACGGCCGTGACTTCGAGCAGACGCTGCTCGCCGACGTGCCCCACGACGCCCGCATCGTCCACGAAGAGCAGTTCGGGCCGGTCTGTGCCGTGACGAAGATTTCGGACGAGGACGAGGCTATCGAACTCGCCAACCACGGCGACCTCGCACTCGACGCCTGTGTGTTCACGGGCGACTACGACCGCGCGATGCGCCTCGCCGACAAACTCGACGCCGGTGCAGTCCGCATCAACGGCGCGCCGAGCCACGGTCTCGGTGACATCCCGTTCGGCGGGAACAAGAAGTCCGGTATCGGCCGTGAAGGCATCGACGCCTCCATCCACGCCTTCCTCCGCCAGAAGAGCATCGTGCTGTAGACGGCCGCACCGTCTCGTCTGCTGCGCTTTCGTCTGTCGCACTTTCGTCTGCTGCCGTTCTCGCCGCGTTTCGGTCGCTGGCTACTCGACTCTGTACAGTGCGATGATCGCCGAGTTGTTCTCGCCGAGCCACTCGACTTTCAGTTCGTCTCCGCTTTCTGCCCCGGCGACGGAGACGGTGAGTGAGTCACCCGCCTGTACCTCGGTGAATTCGTCGGCCCACTGCGTGTCGGTCGGTTCGCCCGCCACCGAGACGTTCAGTTCGCTCGCGGTCAGCGTGTCGCCGCCGTGGTGTTGAATCGTGACCGTCTCGGCACGCTGGTCCTGCTCGAAGCCGAAATTCACCTGCGGGGGCACCTCGTAACTCGTCGGATGGTTGCCGGGGTCGCCGTTCGTGAGCAGGTCGAAGTTCTCCGTCTCGATACTGCCAGTCGAGACGACGACGCGACCGGTCGCCGACGCCTCGAATCCGTCGTAGTCGGCGAAGCCCGCCCGCCCGCTGATGAAGTCGGTGAGTTCTGTCGGGGCGGGTGCGTCGCCCTCGGGATAGGCGATACCGACGTGCAGGTCGGTTCGTGACTCGCCGAACGACCAGGCGTAGCCGATGCCCCTACTGCCGCCAATCGGCGTCGGACCGTCGTCCTGGTCGTCCGAGGAGAGGAACCCGAACTGGCCGTCCGGGAGCGCCTCGTCCAGTGCGACGATGTCCTCGTCGGTCGTGAGGTACGAGTCACCGTCGCCTGCGCGAGCGTCGAGGACTGCCTGTACGTACGCCAGTTTCGAGGACACGTCACCGAGGACGACGAGTGCGTCGCCGACCACGGCGGCCGTCACGTCTTGTCCCTCGACGGTGCCGTCGTACACCGGCACGTCCGCCAGCACGTCGGTATCGGAGAGGCCCGCGTCGGTGAGCGTCGTGGCGAGTTCGTCCGGCCCGAGTCGTGTTCGGGCGAGTGTAACCGTGTCACTCCCGCCGAAGGTGACGCTCTGTCGGATGCTCCCGTCGAGTGGGAGGGCGGCCGCAGGGCCGAGTGTCGAGTTTCGAAGTGCGCCGTACCCGTCTTCCCAGAACGAGTCTTCGAGTCGACGGAGACTGTCGAGGTCTGCGAACATCACCGTGAACGACGACCGGGTGGTCGGGGTGGCGCCCGGCATCGGGACCCACGCACGGATATCGGTCGACGCCGACGCCGTCTTCGTCGACTGTTCGGTCTCGGTAGAATCCGTCTGCGAAGCCGAGGCAGTGATTTCGTCAGTCGTCGGTTCTTCGGGGGTTCCGCTTCCAGAGCTATCAGAGAGGCAGCCAGCCGTTCCGACGGTTGCGAGCGTCGTTCCGACGCCGAGTCGCAACAGCCGACGACGTGTCACGTTCTTCATGAAAGCAGGTCTTTCACCCTGTTTGATAACTGTACTGGCCGCCTCGGCACTCGTTTCTGTCGCCGGTTTCTGCGTGTGTGTTAGTGGACAACTCACCTCACAGGTAGTGACAGTGTACGACTACTAGTGGGGTCGATGCGTGTCGTGCCACCTCTGTTCACGGGTTCCGTCTCTGCGCAATCTTCTGGCTGCCTTCCCGACGCTTTTGCCGAGTGGGGCCGAAGCACTCGTCGTGACGGGACCCACGGCCGCCGCCCGCGAAACGATATGCACGGACCACGCCGAACTCGTCGACGACATCGCAGCGAGTGCCGACGCACTCGCGGCGACGTGGACCGACCCACCCACCGACCGTGCAGCGGTCGTCCCACCGTTCGAAGCGCTACTCGACCAGCGTGGTGTGTTGTCGGCGCTGCCGGCAGTGCTCACCGACGCAGTGGCCGCCGCAGGCTACGAGCTGCGGGCGACACCGGTCGCCGGGCCACCCTACGTCGTCGTGACGAGCACAGGCGTCGTCTGCCGAGCGACCGTCGCTGACGGGCGACTCGTCGTCCGGTTCCGCTGTTTTGCCGTCGACCGAGACGGTGACGGCCCGGCCCGGTACGTCCGCCGTGACGGCGGCCCAGCGCAACTGGTAGACGTCTCGTTCCGCGACGCGTAGGGTGGAACGGGAGCGACGACGCAAGCCTAATACTTATGGGTGCCGAGCCGTGAGCACATCATCATGCACCCGAGCGCAGCGGATTTCGTCGCCGACGCACGCGAGCGATACAGCGTGGACCTCGACGTGAAGGAGTTCCCGGAGGGGACCAAGACGGCGCACGACGCCGCCACGGCCATCGGTTGCGACGTCGCGCAGATCGCCAGCAGCATCGTGCTCGTCGCCGACGGCGACGTCGTCGTGTCGGTCACGTCAGGGTCGAACCGGGTGGACACCGACAGGCTGGCCGCACTCTGCAACGCAGACGAAGCGCGACTGGCGACCGCGGACGAGGTGAAGGAGGCGACGGGCTGGACCATCGGTGGGGTCCCGCCGTTCTGTCACGACCACGACCTGCCGGTGTACATCGACGACAGGCTCACCGACTTCGAGACGGTGTGGGCCGCCGCGGGGACGCCCATGGCCGTGTTCCCGGTCGAACCGGCACAGATAATCGCCTTCGCCGGTGCTGAAATCGCCGACGTCGCGGAGTGAGGACGGCGGGACGGTCGCTCTCCAGACTACTGGTGTGATACGTCAGGCGTGGAGGACTGGCGCGTGCATCATCGTTGCGACCGAACCCACCACCGCTGCAAGTGAAGCGGTACCACGCCCGCTCGCGAAACTCGGGGTTGTGAGACCCGGACACAGTTTTATCCTACGACCGCTCGTCGGTTCGAACGATGGGAACGTTGACAGGCCTGTTCGCCCCGAACCGAGTCGCCGTGGTCGGCGCGACCGACCGCGAGGGTTCGGTCGGGCGAGCGATATTCGAGAATCTCGACGCGTTCGACGGCGACGTGGTCGCCGTGAACCCGAGTCGTGACGAGGTGCTCGGCCAGCCCTGCTATCCCGACCTCGCGAGCGTCCCCGAGCCGGTCGACCTCGCCGTCGTCGTGGTGCCAGTCCAGTACGCGGTGGACGTGGTCCGCGACGCGGGCGAGGCCGGCGTCGACAACGTCGTCGTCATCACCGCCGGTTTCGGCGAGACGGGCGGCGACGGCGCGACACGCGAGCGGGAACTGGCCACAGTCGCCGAGGAGTACGACATCAACCTCGTCGGGCCGAACTGCCTCGGCGTGATGAACAGTCAGGTGAACATGAACGCGACGTTCGGACCGGACCGAGCCTTACCGGGCAGCATCTCCTTCATGAGTCAGTCCGGCGCGTTCATCACGGCGGTACTGGACTGGGCGAACGACCAGGGAATCGGCTTCAAAGACGTCGTCTCGCTCGGCAACAAGGCTGTCTTGGACGAGACGGACTTCGTCCGGGCGTGGGGTGACGACCCAGACACCGACGTGGTGCTTGGCTACCTCGAATCCATCGAGGACGGTCGTGAGTTCGTCGACGCTGCGCGCGAGACGACCGACGACACGCCCGTCGTCGTCGTCAAGTCCGGACGAACCGACGCCGGGGCGAAGGCTGCGTCGAGTCATACCGGCGCGATTGCGGGCAGTGAGGCCGCCTACGAAGCCGGCCTCGACCAGGCGGGCGTCATCCGCGCCGAATCGGTGCAAGAACTGTTCGACTCGGCGCAGGCACTCGCCGGGCAACCATTGCCCGACTCCGACGACGTGGCAGTCATCACGAACGCGGGCGGGCCCGGCGTGATGGCGACCGACGCCATCGGCGACTCGTCGCTCTCGCTCGCGTCGTTCACCGAGGACACCCTCGACCGACTGAAGGAGACGATGCCCGCGGAGGCGAACGTGTACAACCCGGTCGACGCCATCGGCGACGCCGACATCGACCGGTTCGAGACGGCCATCGACATCGTCCTCGCCGACGACAACGTCTCCGCAGCCGTCGTCGTCAGCGCCCCGACCGCCGTGCTCGACTACGCGGACCTCGCCGAGGTCGTGGTCGACCGCCAGCGTGAGTACGAGAAACCGGTCGTCACCTGTCTGATGGGCGGCGACCGCGCCACTGGTGCGAACGAGGTACTCCGCGAGGCGGGCGTCCCGAACTACTTCGACCCCGCCCGGGCCGTCGACAGCATCGACGCGCTGGCGCGCTATCGCCGAATTCGAGACACGACCTACGAGCCAGCGACCGAGTTCGACGTGGACCGCGAGGCCGCTCGTGAGATACTCATGGGCGCGAAACGCCGCGACGACAACCGCCTCGGTGTGGAGGCGATGGGGCTGCTCGACGCCTACGGCATCCCGACGCCAGAGGGCGAAATCGTCGACTCCCCGACCGACGCGGTGCAGGTCGCCGCTGGCATCGAGGGTCCGGTCGTGATGAAGATAGTCAGCCCGGACATCCTGCACAAGTCCGACATCGGCGGTGTGAAAGTCGGCGTCGAAACGGACGACGTGGCCGACGCGTTCGAGGACCTCGTGACCCGCGCTCGGAACTACCAGCCGGACGCGGACATCCTCGGCGTCCAGGTACAGGAGATGGTCGACCTCGACGCGGGCACCGAGACCATCGTCGGGATGAACCGGGACCCGCAGTTCGGCCCGCTCGTACTGTTCGGCCTCGGCGGCATCTTCGTCGAAGTGTTGGAGGATACGACCCTGCGAGTCGCGCCGGTCTCCGAGGCGGAGGCCCGCGACATGATAGACGACATTCAGGCGGCACCGCTGCTGCGTGGGGCACGCGGCCGGACACCGGCCGATATCGACAGCGTCGTCGAGACCATCCAGCGCCTCTCGCAACTGGTCACCGACTTCCCGCAGATACTGGAACTGGACATCAACCCGCTCGTCGCCGGCCCCGACGGTGTACAGGCCATCGACGTGCGACTCACCGTGGACACGGAGCAACTATGAACCCGATTCTCGTCACCGCGAACGCAGAGAGTACCGGCAAGACGGCGGTCACGCTGGCGCTGGCCAGCATCGCCAACGAACAGGACGGCTCGGTCGGCTACATGAAGCCGAAGGGCACGCGACTCCAGTCGAACGTCGGCAAGACGCTCGACGAGGACCCGCTGCTGGCGAAGGCGATTCTCGGCCTCGACGCCGAGATGCACGACCTCGAACCGGTCGTCTACTCGCCGACGTTCATCCAGGGGGCCATCCGCGGCCGCGAGGACGCGACCGAGGTGCGCGAACGCATCCGCGAGGCGTACGACGACCTCGCCGGGAAGTACGACCGCATGTTCCTCGAAGGCGGTGGTCTGAGCGCGGGCAACGTCCTCGACATCGCCGACGGCGACGTGGCCGAACTGCTGGACGCGTCGGTCGTCCTCGTCTGTCCGTACAAGAAGGTCAACGACGTGGACGACGTGCTCGCGGCGGTCGACGACGTGGGCAAAGACCGACTGCACGGCGTCGTCTTCAACGCAGTCCCCGACCAGGCCTACGACGAACTCACGACCGACGTGGTCCCCTTCCTCGAAGGCGAAGGCATCGACGTGTTCGGCATCGTCCCCCGCGAGCAACACCTCGCGGGCGTGACCGTGCAAGAACTCGCCGACGAACTCGGTGCGGAGGTGCTGACCGACGTGTCGACCGATGGGCTCGTCGAACGCTTCAGCGTCGGGGCGATGGGTGCAGACGCCGCGTTGCGCGGATTCCGTCGCGCGAAGAACGCGGCCGTCATCACTGGCGGCGACCGGGCGGACATCCACGCCGCAGCGCTCGAAGCACCCGGCGTAAAGTGCCTCGTCCTGACCGGCGGGCACCGGCCGTCCGGCGCGGTGCTGGGCAAAGCCGCGGACAAAGGCGTGCCCATCGTGGTCGTGCAGGCGAACACCCTGACGACTATCGAGCGCGCCGAGGACGTGATTCGCGTCGGTCGTACCCGCGACGAGGAGACGGTCGAGCGGATGGCCACCCTATTGCGCCAACACGTCGACCTCGACGCACTGCTGTAGCTGTTCCATCGCTGTCCCGGCATCGCTCCGTCTTTGTCGCTAGCCACTCGTGACACCCCCTGAACAGCTAGGCCCGCTCACTTTCTGGCGTCGGCACCTGCGGTCACATATGCAGACCTCAAGTTACGTGGTCCTCGCCGGTGCGCTCATGTTCGTCGTCCCCGAACCGATCACCTCGTTCCTCGGTGCGGCGGTCATCCTGGCAGGCCTCGTGCTCCGGTACGCCTTCGGCGTCTGAGCGCGAATCGACGACGGTCGAAGCCAGACGCCGACAACGCGCTGGCGACGACGTACCGTTCCAATACGCTTTTTTAGGAGACTCACCCACTGATTGGGAGTGACAGACACAGGTGGGTGCGGTCCGGGTGGTGACGGGCCATGGTGAACATCAGCGAGGAGATCTACTGGCTTCTCGTCCAGTCGGTGACGCTCGCCAACATCGTCGTGCTGACCGCGGGGTTCGTCCTCTCGCTGGTCGCCGTCCGCGGGTATCGTGGCGCGCCGATCAATCGCATGCTGAAACCGATGCCGGCGGTGTTCCTCGGCTTCTTGCTCGTGAACGCGCCAGTCGTGGCGTTCTACCTCTACGACCTGCCACACTTCCTCGTCTGGTTCAACCTCGTGTTCACCGTCGGCGTCGTCGGTGCGGTCCTCGCCGCGATACAGGCGGTGTGTCTCCTGACCGAACGGAGGAACCTCTGAATGACAACGGTCGCACTGGCGAGTCTCGTCGACGTGTTCCTCGCCAATCCGGAGCAGGGTCTCGTCGCCGTTCAAATCGCGCTGTTGCTGTCGGCGTCGCTCCTCTTGCTCTACCCGGTCGTCGCCTACGCACAGAACGTCGCCTACACCGAGGGCATCGTCGGCCTCTCTGTGGGCCTGTTCCTGTTGACGGTGTCGAACGTGCTGGGCATCCTCATCGACGCCGACGTGATTTTCCCCGACATCTACAGTTCGCTCCTCGTCACGAGCGTGCTGAACCTCGGCGCGTCGGTCTGTGCCACCATCGGCATCTACTACTTCGCCAGGCAGTTCATCGACACCGAACCGGAACCGTTCGAGACGCAAACCACGACGACAGAAGGAGGGTTCGAAGATGCGGACGACGACTAAGGCACCGCTCCAGATGGAGTCGGGCACACAGGCGCTCGTCCTCATGCCCTCGCTTCACTCGCCGCTCGAAGTCGTTCCCGACGTCGCGTTCGAGAACCTGCTGGTGCTCTCGACGACCCGACCGCCGAGCAAGGTCGAACGGCTCGTCCGCGACCGCGGTGGTGACCCGAACAAGGTCGGCGTCGTCCCCGTCTCCGGCTCACCGGTCGAGTACGACGGCCCGATGTGGACTGCGGACGTTGTCCACCCGAACGACCTGAGCGGTATTCACGCGCAGTTCACGCGCGGGATGGACTACGTGAAACCGGGGCAGGGCTGGGTCGTCTTCGACAACGTGAACGTGCTGTTGATGTATGCGGAGAGTTCCGGTGTGTTCCGGTTCGTCGAATCGGTGGCGACGGCGACCCGAGACCGACGCGCACACGGCGCGTTCGCACTCGTCCGGGACGCCGTCGCGGATTCGACGTACGAGCGATTCGAGCGGACGTTCGATACCAAGCTGGACCTACGCGCCTCCGGCGAGAAGTGACGAATGAGACACGGTCGGCCCCGTGTCGCAGGAATCAGGCCGGGTTCGCGTCCAGCGGGTCCGTCTGCTCGCCCGTGATGGTCTCCCAGGCGTCCGTCGGCGTCACGAGTCCCACGACGTCACCGTCTTCTGTGACGAGCGCGAGTTCTTCACCGGCTTCCTGGAAGCGGTCGATGGCGTCCGAGACTGCCGTATCGGACGGAAGCGTCATCGGCGAGTCCGCGAGGTCGTCGAGCGTCGTCTCCGCCGCGCGGAGTTCGTCGATGTGCTGGAGGACCCGCGGGACGTACACCGGGCCGCGGTAGTCCTCGTACCCGCCGCCGGCGACGAGGGGGAACCGCATGTGCGGGTTCTCTTGCATCTTGGCGAGGCTGGTTTCGAAGTCGTCTCCGGTTCGGAGCGCGACCACGTCATCGACCGGGACCATGATGTCTTCGACCGGCGTCGACCCGATTTCGAGTGCCGCGACGACTTCACGGCGACGTTCCTTCGAGAGGCCGCTCTGGCTCAGGGCACTGCCCATCTTGGTCCGGAGTTCGGCACGCGAGGCGAGGTTGGTGTCGTCGTCGAGGTCCTCTTCCAGTTCCTCTTCGGCCCACGAACGGGTCATCTCGACGCCGAACAGCGAGAGGATGGCTTTGGCCGTCTTGTCGGAGAAGCGGATGAACGGCGACATCAGCTTCGTCCAGAGGTAGAGCAAGCGAGAGCCACGCTTTGCCGCGGTTTTGGTGCGTTCGACACCGAAGTAGGTCGGTGCCTGCTCGCCGATGACTACGTGAAGGAAGTTCATCAGCGCGAAGCCAGTCCCGGCGGCGAGTGCGGTATGCGACCCCGGCTCGGCGAGGCCGAGTGCGACGTAAATCGGGTTGAACACGGCCGCGAGTGCCGGTTCGGCGACGACGCCGAGGCCGATAGAACAGACGGTAATACCCACCTGACAGCCGGATAGATATATCTCCAACTCTTCGGTCATCTCCCACGCCCGTTCGAGGCCGGGGTGGCCCGTGAACTCCGACTCGTCGAACTGGCGAACCCGGGTCATGGCGAATTCGATCATCACGAAGAAGCCGTTCCCGAGCAGGAGGGCGAATCCCGCAAGCAGCCGCGACCCTGTCAGCAACGCGCTCTCACTCATCGTAGTGGGACTACCAGCCGACGGGACTTAAGTCACCAGTCGAAGGGATTGGGGAAACGGCGAGTATCGCCGATTCAGGCGCTCACTGGCGCGGCCTCCGTCGCCGTCACTCGCGCGAGCGTCACCGCGACCGGGACGAACAGAAACCCGGCGACGACGAACGGAACCCACGGGGCGACGGCGGTGTAGAGGAGGCCAGCCAGTCCGGGGCCGAACGTTCGGGCTAGACTGCCCGCGGACTGTGTCAACCCGAACGCGCCGCCCTGGTCGTCCGCGCTCGACGACTGTGAGACGAGTGTCGTGAGCGAGACGTTCGTGATGGCGTTGCCGAACGAAAGCGGTGTGGCTACGAGCCAGAGGGCGACGATTTCCGTCGTCAGCGGCCCCGGAGCGGCTACAGCCGGGAGCGTCGTCGCGAGAGTCGGGGTGAACGGGACCGCGACCAACGTGACCGCCTGAATCGCGGAGCCAGCGACCGCCAGCCGAATTTCGCCGAACCGTTCGGTGAGTGGGCCGACGAGACCGCCTTGCACGACGGCGATGACGACGCCGAAGTACGCGAGCAGGTAGCCGTTCATCGTGGTGTCGTAGCCGAACACGTCGTCGGTGAAGAAGACGAACTGGCTCTCCAGCGCGGAGAAGGCGAACGAGACGACGAAGAAGGAGACGACGAGCGTGCCAAGCAACGGGGTCGCGAGCGCCTCACGGATACGGTCGAGGCGACCCTGCTGGGGCTGCTTTCTGGTTTCAGGATTTTCGTCACCCGAGTCGGCTGGGCGCGTCTCTGGGAGGAAGACCAGCGCGAGCAGGAGGTTCACGCCGCAGATGGCCGCGGCGACGAAACTCGGAAGCGCGTACTGCCCGACCGCGTACTCGATACCTACAGTGGCCAATGTCGTGTTCACGGCGGAGACGGCCGCTGGCGTCGAAGAGAGTGCCCCGAGCGCGGGCCCGAAGACGAACCCGAGCCCGAACGCTGCGCCGATGAGTCCGAGTCCTTTCGCGCGCTCGTCCGGTGACGTCACGTCCGCGACGACCGCCTGTGCGGCCGCGATGTTCCCACCCATCGCCCCGGCGAGGAGGCGGGCCACGAACAGCACGACGATGGACTCCGCGAGGCCGAACATCGTCCACGCGAGAGTACTTCCGAACAACGACAACAGCAGGACGGGCCGACGACCCCTGGCATCGGAGAGTCGTCCGAGAACCGGGGCGGCGAGGAACTGCATCGCGGAGAACGCGGCGATGAGGAGACTCCCGACGAACGCACTGGCACCGAAACTCCGAGCGTACAGCGGGATGACCGGCAGGAGAATGCCGAAGCCGAGCAAGTCGACGAAGACGATACCGAACACGACCGCGAGCGTCCGGCGTGCGTCTCGGTCCATACCCACCCCTCTCGGAAGAGTGGCTTCAATGGTTCGTCACGGCGACGTTACTCGCGGTAGTAAAACAGGGGGGAAGACCCCCTTCATGATGACGGGTCGGGCAGCCCGTCAGTCGAGGGCCGGATTGTCAGAGGCACCCCGGCAAGTACGAGTTCGAACCTTACGGTGATACCCTCATGCATCAACAATCTCACCGGCAGCCGACTACTACTATTTAAAATTTTTGTGTATTCATATGCTCACGTCGGGTTTTCGACTGCGTTCCACCCACCGCGAAATCGGCGTTGACTGTCGCAGTAACGGCACCGAACGAACCAGTATCGTCACCCAAATTGTGCACGCACACTAACACTCAACTACCACGCGGTCGCACGACCCACTATGTTCCCCACCATCGATTACCTGCAGTGGATCGCTGGACGGCCGGAGGCTGCGACGCACGACCTCGGCTCCAGCGACCTCCGTGGGTCCTTCCAGCGCCAGGCCGGTGCGGTTCCGGGCCGACTGGCAGGACTCGAGGACCCACCTCCGGATCGCGAGTTACGGGCACAGGTCGCAGACCTGTACGACGTTCGCCCGGAGAACGTACTGGTGACGGCCGGGGCGACCTCGGCGAACCTGTTGACGGTGGCGACGGCACTCGACGAAGCCGAGACGAGCGCTGACGACGACGCCGGCGACGAGCCACAGGTCCTCGTCGAGAAACCCGGATACGAACCGCTGCTGGCGACGCCCGACGCACTCGGCGCGCGCGTCGACCGATACCTCCGGACACCTGAGACCGACTACCAGCTCGACCCGGGCCGTGTCGAGGGTGCGGTCCGGTCCCAGGCGGCGCTCGTCATCATGACGAACCGACACAACCCGACCGGGACACTCACACCGGTCGACACCATCGCGGCGGCGGCCGACGCTGCCGCCACCGAAGACGCACGCCTGCTAGTCGACGAGGTATACGCCCCCTACGTGACCGACTCGGCCGGTCCCGAAGGGTTCGGTGGACCGACTGCCGCTGGTGTCGAGAACGTCGTCATCACGAACTCACTCACCAAATTCATGGGTTTCGGTGGGCTCCGCATCGGCTGGCTCGTCGCCGACGCCGACTTCGTCGCCCACGCAGAACGCATCGCCGACCACTTCCCCGTACTCGCCCGGCCGAGCGTCGAACTCGGGAAGCGCGTCTTCGCCAATCAGGCCGAACTCGCTGCGGACCGGCGCGAACTCCTCACGGCGAACCACGAACTGCTCGCGTCGTTCGTCGCTGACCGCCCCGACTTAGACGGCACTATCCCGTCCGGGAGTTCGTTCGCGCTCCTCGAACACGAGCGGTACGACGGCGACGAACTCACCGCCGCCGCGTGGGAGCAGGCCGACCTGCTCGTCGTCCCCGGCCGGTTCTTCGACGTCCCCGAGGCCGTCCGCGTCAGTCTGGGCCGCGACCCCGAGGACACCGAGGCCGCACTGTCCGCGTTCGGCGACCTGCTCGATTCGCTCGCGTGAGAGTCTGACCAAGTATTAAGACCCGTCTCCCCCACTGGGTGGATATGAACGGGACACCCCAGGAGATCACCTCCATCGTCGGCCGCGAGGTCTACTCGAACAACGGCGTCTTCGTCGGTGAAATCGAGGACGTCCGACTCGACATCGAGAGTCAAGTCGTCACCGGACTCGCACTCACCGAACTCAACCCGGAACTGTTCGGTGGCCGTGTGAACGGTATGCGTGGCGTACTCATCCCCTACCGCTGGGTGCGCGCCGTGGGCGACGTGGTCCTCGTCAACGACGTCATCGAGCGCCTGAAGACGCCAGAAGAGGAAGAAGAGGTCGCGGCGTAACTGCACCGTACCTACGTTCTACGAGCCGTTTCCGGACTCTCCGCTCTCGACACCCATCGCGAGGAACAGTTTTCGCTTGACAGCTTCTTCGGTGAGTTGGAGGAGCGTATCGCGGTTCTCGTCGGTCGTCTCGATGCCCGTGAAGATGCCGAGCGAAATCTCCGCGCTGGCCTGCGTCGAGTGCCCGGCCGCCTCGCCGATTTCGCCGTAGGCGTCGGCGAGCACTTTCCCGATGTTCATCCGGATGTCCTTCGAGCGTGCGGCGAGGAAGATGGTGTCGTCGGCGATGCCGAACACGGCCGTCGTCGTGATACCCTCCAGATTCAGGAGGTGCTGTGCCGCCTGCGCCAGTGCCTCGCGGTCGCGGATGAAGCCCGCGTTCGAGACGAGGTGGCTGCCCTGTACTTCGCGGTTCTGGATGGCCTCGGCGAGCACGTCCAGCGTCTCGGGGCTCATCGACGGCGACTCGACCTGTTCGAGCAGGTCGTGGTTCGCGAACGGGTAGAGATAGGCCGCCGCGGTCAGGTCGGCCGGCGTCGTGTCGCGCTTGAAGTCGAGCGTCTCCTCGCGGATACCGTAGAGCAGCGCGGTCGCCACGGCCTCGTCGACCTTCATGTCGAATTCTTGAATGTACTTCGTCATGATGGTCGACGTGGAGGACATGTTCGTCCGCACGTCGACGAAGTCCGCGTCGAGGCCTTCACTCGGCTCGTAGTGGTCGATAACCACGTCGACGGCCACCTCGACCTCCTCGCCGCTTTTGGCGTGGTCGACGAGGGCAATCGTGTCGTAGGCGTCCTTCTCCTCGACGTCGGCCCAGTTCAGGAGTTCGATACCAAGTAAGTTCACGAAGGCGCGATTCTCCTGATGGCCGATGTCGCCGAGATAGCAGATGTCGGCTTCGACGCCGAGGTGTTCGGCGATGGCCTGTAGCGCGGCCGCGCTGGCGATAGAGTCCGGGTCGGGGCTATCGTGGGTCAAGATGGCGACGCGCTCTTTCGTGTCGCTCAAGACCTCTGCGAGCTGGTTCGCCTTGTACTCCAGTTCGCCGGATTCGAGCGAGCGCATCGCCGCGTCGGCGATGACCGACGACGGGTTGATGACCACGTCCGCACCCAACTCGGTCAACTCGTCGCCGGAGACGGGGTCCGAGGCGCGGACGACGATGAACTGGTCGCCGTCGCGCTCTCTGATGTTCTGGACTGCGACTTTGTTCGACTCCACGTCCGAAGCCATGATGAGGACAACGTCACAGCCGGCGATCTCCTCGGCGACAGACTCGTCACGGATGTCGGCGGCCTGCGCGTTGAGGTCCTGGTCTCGCAGGGCTTCGACGCGCCCTTCGTCTCGGTCGACGATGAGCACGTTCTTGCCCTGTTCGACGAGTTCCTCAGCGACCGCGTGGCCGACGCTCCCACAGCCGAGGATGGCGTACTTCGACATCGAGGAGATACTGACCCCGGTCGTCATGTATCGAACACCTTTCGCCCGGGGCACTTAACGCTCCCGAACCCGTCGGCTCTCATCCGCCAGTCGCGTGCAGTCCGGCGATTCCGGCCACGACGAGAGCCACGAACCCCGCCCGTGTGAGCGTCGCTGGCTCGTCGAACAACACCACACCGAGCGTCGCCGTCCCAACCGCGCCGATGCCCGTCCACACCGCGTAGGCGGTTCCGACCGGCAGTGTTTCGAGCGAGCGAGCCAGCAACACCATGCTGATGGCGAGTGCGCCGAGCGTGAACGCACTCGGCAGCGGCTTCGAGAACCCATCTGAGTACTCTAAGCCGATGGCCCACGCGATTTCGAACAGTCCCGCGACGACGAGTGTGCCCCACGACATTGGTGGGAATCCGGTCGGCGCAGGGGTACCGTTTGCGATTGGAAGCCAGTGGCGAAGGCGACTCGAATGATAACCCTTTTTAATACCCACCAGCAACGATGAAACGCAGTTGGGCCGGTAGCTCAGTTAGGCAGAGCGTCTGACTCTTAATCAGACGGTCGCGTGTTCAAATCGCGCCCGGCCCGCTTCTTCGATACTCACCGAGACAGAGCGACTTCTCTCCCTCTCCTCTCTGCGTAGTCCGCAGCCACCTCTCGCGTTCGCGCCACCACGACCGGATGCGTTCCCGAATATTCTCTCCCCGCGAACGAGACGGTCGTCGTGACTGCACGGGGCGTCTGGGCGACCACCCGGTCGAACGCGGCCCGGTCGTCGCCGTGATAGCCGACGACGAGTCGCTTGCGACGCTCGACTGTCGAGACGCCGGTACTCAGGCCGGGCGTCTCGGCCGAAAGTCGCTCGGAGACCGCACTCGCACCGACGTGCGCAGTCTCGATATCGCCCCACTGGTCGAAGGGGAGTGACTCGTACACCGGTTCGCCGCCGCGTCGTCTGGCCACGTATCGGATTTCGTCCGTGTCGTCGAGATAGTCGAGCGAGTCTCGGTCGACGGTCGCCGTCGTCGAAATCGGTTCGGCCGCACCCGCGACTGGTTTCCCCGGGTTTGCGTCGGCCTCGTCGGTGTTCGCCGGGTCGTCGCTTCGGTCGACGGCGGTACAGCCAGCGAGCAGGGTGAGGCTGCTGGTGAGGAGGGAAAGGGCGGTCCGCCTGTTCATGCGAGAGAGCCACCCCGCCGACTGATAGCGTCTTCCCCTGAAAATCGCGGGAACGAGCGAGGGTGAGACAGCGTCGTCACTGACTCTCGTTCGAAAGACATCGGGAAAGAGAGAGGGAGAGAGCGGATAGCGACGGGGTCACGCTGGGCAGGCGTGACCGCGTCGGGCCGGCGGTAGCCAGCGGGTCGTGGGCAACGACTCGGGAGGGCCACCGTCGACGCAATGCGGGGATGCATTGCGACTGAACCTGTCTGCTGGTCTGTTAAATACTTTCTGTCTGGTCTATCTACCGACACGTGTTGCGTCGACGGCCAGTGTCACGCCGGTCGGGGTGACGGGCAACACTTTCTCGCTCCGTCTCCTGTCTCACCCATGGTAGAGCAACGTGGCGCGTTCGACGGGGCGGCTGAACGGGTGGAAGACGTGTTGCGCCCGCTCGCGAACGACGTGCGGCTACGAATCGTCCAGGCGCTCGTGCAGTCGCCGGGGAAGACGCTCACGTACTCGGAACTCCACCGGGCGTCGGGTGTCGCCGACAGCGGGCAGTTCAGCTATCACCTGCGGCAGCTGCAGGACCGGTTCGTCAAACAGACCGACGACGGGTATCGTCTCCGACTCCCGGCGGTGACGCTGTATCAGGCACTGCTCGCCGGGACTGCACTGGGCGAGAACGAATCGCGGACCATCGCCACGGAGAGTCCCTGCCCGTCGTGTGATGGGTTGCTCGAAGCGCGCTACGCCGAGGACATGCTGTCCATCGTCTGTCCCGACTGCGACCACCACGTACATCACGTCCCGTTCTTGCCGGGGTCGGCGGAGGGGAAGTCCGACGAGGCGCTCCTTCGGACGTTCGACCAGCAACTACGGTCGACCATCGCGCTGGCGGTCTCCGAGGTCTGCCCGTACTGTGGCGGGTCGATGTCGCACGACTTCTTGGACTCTGCGGAACTGGGCAGGGAGTCGGACGACGTTGCCGGCGATGACGGTGACGACGAAACCGAGGGCCACGACGAAACCGAGGCGGACGAGAACACGTGGAAGCGCGAGAAACTGTGTGACAACGTCGTCCGCTACGAGTGCGACCGCTGTCACGGTCAGTTACGCACGAGCGTCGGCGAGACACTGTTGCAGTCACCCGCAGTCGTCGCCTTCTACCACGACCACGGGCTGGATGCGAGTCGGGTCCCGACGTGGGAACTGTCGTTCGTGGTCGACACCGACGCCGTGGAGACGCGGGCGGCCGACCCGTGGGAGTTCGTGGTGACGGCCCGTGTCGGCGACGAGGTTCTTGCAGTCGTCGTCGACGACAGCCTCTCGGTCGTGGAGACGGTTCGAGAAGTTCGATAAGGGGGTACGCAGGGCAGTTTTACCGTCGTCGCCAGACCGCTTAGCAACTGAAGGGATTTTCAGTTAGCAGACTGCCTGAAATGTTCTTCAGATTATACTTTTTACCCGTGGTGTGCTATCTGGTACTGTCGAACACACATGAAGACGAAACACCCCACGCTGCCCGTCGAGACCGGGACCCGAGCCGACCCATCGTGGCGCACGACCCTGCGTGCGCTGCGTGACCAACTGACCCTCGGTCGCACCATCCTCGCGATACTGGTCGCCGTCGAGTTGCTGTGGCTGGCGTGGTTCGTCACGCCCGTGCTGGCCATCGTCGCCGCGTTCGGGTTCGTGCTGTCGTTGCTCATCGTCGTGCCGTACATCGCAGTGCGACTCGTGACTGCAGCGATGTGACTGGCTGCTGTCGTCGCTGGTCGGCTGCGGAAAGGCAAAAACGCTAGGTGGCACTGCTTTTTCGTTCGCCGCCGTCTCTCCGAGTGCGATGTCCGACTTCGAGACGTACGCCTGTGCCGAGTGCGGGGCAGACTTCGTCGCCCGCTCCGGCGCGAACGCCGCCGAAAACGAGTACTGCTCGCCAGCCTGCGAAACAGCCGGAAAGGGACTTTAGCTCCCGTCCGGCTTGTAGTTCGGCGCTTCGTCCGTGATCATCACGTCGTGTGCGTGACTCTCGGTCTGGCCGGCCGCGGAGACGCGGACGAACTCAGCGCGCTCTTTGAACGAGGGCACCGTCTCGGCACCGACGTAGCCCATCCCGGACTGCATCCCACCGACGAGCTGGTGGAGTTCCTTACTGAGTGGTCCCTTGTACGGGGTCGCGGCCTCGACGCCTTCAGGGACGTACTCCTCGTCCTCGTCGTCGTCCTTGAGGTAGCGCTGGCCGTCGCCGGACTGCATCGCGCCGACTGAGCCCATGCCGCGGTACTGCTTGTACTTCTTGCCCTTCATCGTGACGACGCGGCCCGGTGCCTCGTCGGTGCCCGCGAAGTACGAACCGAGCATCACTGCATCTGCGCCGGCTGCGACGGCCTTGATGGCGTCGCCGGAGTAGCGGATGCCACCGTCGGCGATGACGGGAACGTCGTGCTCCTTCGCCACGTCTGCGACCTCGGCGACGGCCGTAATCTGGGGCATGCCGGAACCGGAGACGACGCGAGTCGTACAGATGGAGCCCGGGCCGATGCCGACCTTGAGGCCGTCTGCGAAGTCGACGAGGTCTTCGGCAGCCTCTCGCGTGCCGATGTTCCCGACGACCACGTCGGCCTCGACGTTCTCCTTGATCTCTCGCGCGCCGTCGATGACGTTCAGGTTGTGCGCGTGCGCGCAGTCGATGAAGAGTACGTCCGCGCCAGCCTCGTCGGCGACGATTGCGCGGTCGGTCTCGAACGGGCCGACTGCCGCGCCGGCGATGAGACGACCGTCGTCGTCACGGGCCGCGTTGTCGTACTCACGGCGGTGGAGGATTCCCTGCATCGTCACGAGGCCGATGAGTCGGTCGGCCGAATCGACGATGGGGACGCGCTCGATTTTGTGCTCGTACATGAGTTCGAGCGCGTCGCGCGCGTTGACACCTTTCGTGGCCGTGACGACCTCTTCGGTCATGGCCTCGCGCACGTGGTCTTCCTCACCGACTTCGAGGTACGGGCGGATGTCGGTGCCGGAGATGATGCCGAGGACCTGTTTTTCGTCGTCGACGACCGGCGCGCCGTTGACGCCTTCGCGCTCCATCATCTCGTCGACTTCTCGCACGGTCATGTCGGGGGAAGCCGTCACGACTTCGCGGATGATGAGTTCGTCTGCGCGCTTGACTCGCTCGACGTGGGCCGCCATCTCGTCCTCGTCGAGGTTCCGGTGGATGACACCGAGCCCGCCGTGTCGGGCCATCGCGATGCCCATGTCTGCCTCGGTCACGGTGTCCATCGCCGCCGAGAGCACCGGGACGGGTACCTCGACGTTCTTCGATACACGCGAGGTCAGGTCGGCCTCGTCTGGCTCGACACGACTCTCCTTGGGTCGGAGCAGTACGTCGTCGAACGTGAGCGCTTCTGGTACTCGCAGTTTGTCTGAGAATGTGCCGCCGTCGGGAGCGTCCTTCGCCATATAAGGGGTCCGCACGATTCCGTCAAAAACGTTCCGAGACGTTCGCTGCGTGGTTCTCCCTTTCACATTCTCCACAACCGAGAGGAACCGTGCGGAATATTGGTACTTTTTCGGCCTATGCTATACACTAGCTATGAATCGTAGATTTCGAATATACTTTGGCGTGGGTTCGGTGGTGCTTGCAGACTTCTATCACACAATCTTTATCAGTTCGGCGGACTGACCTGTGGGTATGAACTCCGCTACGCACATCGGAGCGCGCACGGTCGCTGACGGACACGACGACACCGCTAGCTCGCGCTTTCTGTTCGTAGCGAAAACACCGACGCTTCGGCGGCGACTCATCGCACTCGACGCGATTCGCCGGTCCGATATCTCTCGTCCTGCGGAGCGTCGTCCTCGGTATCGCCCCGCGGCCACGGGTCAGGTCGCTCAGGCAGCCGAATGAGTACGTCACGTCACCCCGTCGCCCTCAGACTAGAGGGTCTCGTCGGCGGGAAGACCAAGCTGCTCGCGACCGTCATGGGCCTCCCGCTCGTCGACGGTATCTTCCCCGCGCTCGTCCTCGCGGGCGCACTCGACGGGCCACTCGGCATCCTGCAGGTCGGCCTCCTCGTCTTCGGCGGCAGCGCCACCGTCGCGGTCATCCTCGCCGAGATGCAGGGGACGCAGCGCGAAATCGTACTGAGCGTCGCTGCGGTCGGCATCGGTCTCGTCGCCCTCGCCGCGGTCGAAGCCGCCCTCGCGCCGACCATCGAGAGCGTCCTCGACATCCCGACGTTCGAGCACGCGGCCGCGCTGGTCATCCTCGCCGTCGCCGCCAAGACCGCCTCGGCGCGCATCGGCGAGTACCTGCCCCGACCCGCCGTCATCGTCGGTCTCGGCCTGCTGCTCAGCCTCGACCTCTCGAACCCGCAGCTCGCCCTCACGCCCGACGCGATGCTCGTGCTGAAGGCCACCGCCGCGGCCGCTATCGGCGCGACGTTCGCCCTCGCCGTGGCCCTGCTCGCCCCGACCCTGCGCCGCAACGTCGACGTGGACCGCTTCCGCTTCGGCAGCGCGGTCGCCCTCGGCCTGCTCGCGCTGTCCATCTGGGGCCTCGAAGTCGGCTCCGCCCCGCTGGCCGTCGTCGCCGTCGCCGCCGTGTTTGCGCTCGAACCCTCCGGCGACGAGGCCGACGCACTGGACGACGCCAGCGAGTGCGCCGACTGATTTGCTCCTGCTGCTTCTCACGTCTCGCTCTCCCTGACCGGAGGGCTTACCTCTCCCGAGTGTCGTTCTCGACCCATGGCAGACAATCGCGTCGTCCAGGGGCGCATGGTCACCCCCAAGAGCCTCGCCGAACTCGTCGAAGGCGAATCCGTCATGGAAGCCGAGAACATCGCAGACGCCGACCGGAAGTGTCCCGACTGCGGCGAAGACGTCCTCTCGGTCGTCTACATGCCCAGCGTCACCGAACTCGTCACCGGCTACAAGTGCCAAGAGTGCGACTGGGCCGACGACGACCGCGACGAGTGACCGACTCCCGTAGAGAATCTGAATCGAAACCCCTTTAATCAAAACCGCCAAACGAAGGCACGAGGGGACGTGGCCAAGCCAGGCATGGCGACTGACTCCAGAGGCCACGCGCCCGGGACGAAACTCCAGACTGATATACCGAGCGGCCGACTGATCATCGGTACCGCGACGACGACCCTCTGGAGTTCCGAGGCGCACACACCGGAGATATCAGTCGATCAGGGGTTCAAATCCCTTCGTCCCCATTCCGTTCTTAAAGACCAACAGTACAGATAGAAGATACTTCTTCCTGTTCACCACCCTCGCAGAGCCACCTATCTGCGACTACTGCGGTGGGTACATCGAAGAACAGCACCAGCGGTGCCCAGCACTCGACGAAGGGGGGTGTCTGCCGTGACGACGACGACGCTCGCCGACTTCTCTGACGCAGCCGCTACCGACGACGGCGATGACTGCGAGTGTAACGAGCGCGTCGTCTGTTGGGACTGCTACTACGCCGGTCGCCGCGACTTCGGAGGTGACGAGTGATGCCGGACGACGAACACGAGTCCTGCGAATCCTCACACAGATACTGGCGGTCCACCGGCTGGGAATACTGCCCAGAGTGCGGCGAGACCTTCGACGACGGAGGTGACGAGTGATGCCGGACGACGAACACGAGTCCTGCGAATCCTCACACAGATACTGGCGGTCCACCGGCTGGGAATACTGCCCAGAGTGCGGCGAGACCTTCGACGACGGAGGTGACGAGTGATGCCCACCGTTCTCGACTTCGAGGCGGAACGCGACCGCAACAGTCAGTCGTGGCAACGCGCCGACCCCGACGCAGCCCTCATCGAACCACTGAACCGCTACGGCTGGCGCGTGCTCCTCCCCGACGGCGACCAAGTCCATCACGTGATGCTCGCGCTCGAAGACGGCGAGTACATCGGCCGCTGTCACACGTTCGTCGATGGCAAACTCACGGTGTGTGACGGTCACCACTACGGCCAGATACGAGGCGACTCAACTCCCGAGTGCGCCCACCTCTGCACCATCCGAAAGGCCGACTTCGGCGACCCCACAGACGACCTCCACGACCAGCCCATCACCGTCCAACCAGTCACCGACGACACAGTACGGATTGACCCCGACACCCACGCCGACCGCATCCGCGCCGACGGAGGTGTTCGGCGGTGACCGACGCACACGCAGGGTCGGTCGAGCGGCCGAACAACCACGTCTCGACGTTCCCGTACCCCGGTGGCAAAGGCCGCGGGTCCGACTGGATACTCGAGAAGGTTCCCGAGCACCGCTGTTTCGTCGAAGTCTTCGGCGGCAGTGCCGCTCTCACGTACAACAAGCCACCCAGTCAGAACGAAGTCTACAACGACGTGAACGACGACCTCGTGCAGTTCTTCGAGACCCTCCGTGAGCGAACAGACGAACTCACCGAGTGGGTCAAGAACGTGCCCTACTCCCGGTCGCTGTACGACGACTGGGTAGCGGACTACTTCGACGGCGTACGCCCAGACGACCCGATACGCCGTGCAGGGCGCTTCTGGACACTCCGATACATGCAGTTCGCCGGAGACATCTCCAGCCCGAACGGCTTCAAAACCCGAGCCAAGAAGTCACCAGCCCGGACGTTCGACAACGCCCGGCACCGCCTCAACGTGTTGGCCGACCGGTTCCACGACGTAATCATCGAGAACAAGGACTACACCGCGATTCTCGAAGACTACGACCAAGAGGCAGTCCTGTTCTACATGGACCCGCCGTACGTCGACGCCGAACACTACTACGACTGCGAGTTCAACCACGACGACTTCGTCGACGTCCTCCACGATGTCGAGGCCGACTGGATGGTTTCCTACGAGACGCTTCCTGACGGTCTCGACGACTTCCACATCGTCGAACGAACCCGCCGACACCGCATGTGTCGAGGGACCTCTGACGCCACCGAGCGACTGGTCTGCAACTTCGACCCATCCGAAAGAGAACGGTTCGTTCGCGTCGGCCTCTCTCAGACGACGCTTGGCGGAGGTGAGCGACGGTGAACCTCGACGAACTCCGCGACCTCGTCGACAACCGCCAGCAACGCGGCTACTGCCCCGACCACAACGAAACCACGACCATCGCCTGCACAACCCACCGATGCCACCTCTGCCACAACACGTTCAAGAACGTCATCCACGGCACCCGCTGCCCCGACTGCCCCGGCGTAGCCACCTGCGTCATCGAGGAGGAACCATGCCAGTGAACACCCGACGACGACGGCGGTCCCACACGCACACGCGGTTGGGGCGCGCCCACGCGAGTCCCCCGCAGACTCTCGTGGGGGGGCTAGTACCCACGTTCCGATTCTCGGGGGTACCCCAGCCACGTCATGCGGTTTTCGCATGGTACCACCCGCTGGGAGAACGGTACCACTCTGAGGTGGCCGCATGAGCAAGCACATCCACGGCGGTGAGAACGGGCGCAAGAAGCAGGTCAAGTTCCGCGCCGACGAGGGCCTCATCGACGCGCTTGACGACTCTCTCGACGTGTCCCGCGCCGAGTTCTTCCGGCAAGCAATCGTCGACCACCTCGACGACGACGCAACCGACGCAGACGCGGACCTTCCCGACGATGACCGGCTCCGTGACGGCTACCAGCGACTCCGACAAGTGACCGGCCCGAACGGTCGCATCGACACCGACGCCGCACTCTCCACCGTCGCCGAAGCGACCGGCGTGAAGAAGGGAGCGGTCAAGCGTACCATCATCAAGCCGCTCGACCAGCGCGGCTACCTCACGCCACGCTGGGGCGTCATCACCGTCCACGACCCAGACGAACGCGACACCACCGACGACGACGGCGACGACCGCGCCGACTCGCTCGGCCACACGTCACCCGGCAAGTGCATCGGCCACCATCCGAACGCCGACGGCACGCGGTGTCTGAAGTGTGATGAACCGCTCGGCAGCGAGTTCGAACCCGACCGCTGCACGTGCGGCACGCCGCTCGAAGACGGCGAACGCCAGTGCCCGAACTGTCGAGTCGTCGCCGACGAGGTAGAAGCATGACCTCTCGCTGCACCATCGCGAGAGAACACCTGCTCGGTGCGACCGTCTGGGCCTACGGAGCCGGAGCCGCCACCGTCCAAGCATGGACCCAGCGAGAAGACTTCTCGCGGTTCCAGTTGACTGCTACCGTCTGAAAAGAGTCGAGAACAGCCCGCTACGCCCGCTTTCTTCTTTCGTCGGTTCCGAACTCCATATCGGCGACCGACGTATCCGACCGAACCCACCCGTCTTCGTTCTCCCGGTCGTAGACGACCAGTTCCTCACCGTCACTCACGTCACGATACTCCGCGTGACCCGCGTCGGCGACACCGACCGGCGGTTCCCGCTCAGAGGAAGCCATCGAGCCACCTCCCCACGGGGAGCATCCCCCGGTGGAACAGTAGGTCGAGCGGTGTCGGCGGATACAGCGCGTGACTGACTGCATCATCGAGCGCGATTACCAACCCGACCACGACGACGACCTGCACCACGCGCGACTGAGCGCCCCAGTACGAGCGACGAAAGGCCAGCGCGGCCAGTGCCCCCACCAGCCCGACGAGCGTCATCGCCGCTCCCACACGTGGCGACAGGTACGGCCACACCGACGCGAATCCGAACAGTGCGACCAGCACGCCGCAGACGACGACGAGTGGCTCACGCTCCGGTTCGTCGTCCCACACGACCATGCACGCCACCAGCGTAACGAGCGCGCCGATGTACAGGTGATGCGGCGCGGCTGCGATACCGTCCGGAACGCGCTCGACAGGAAACGTCGGAACCATCACTCGCCCCCGCTGGCGGTCTCCTCGTCCGGCTCGTACTGTGGTAGCTTCGCCACCCAGAACTTGCCGAACCCACGAATCCGCGTCATAGCGAACTCGAACGGCACGAACAGGCCCGCGAGGAACGCCAGTATCAGCGCAGGGTCGACCGTAGGCAGTTCCGCAGCCATCAGCAGACCCTCCGAATCGTCACCGTCGCGTGGAAGTCGATTCCAGCATCAGTGCCACCGTCGTCCCCGACAATCGCTATCTCCTCGCCGCTGTGAGCGTACGCACCGATTGCCGACGTAGATATCCCGACACCGTTGTCAGAATACTTCCCCGTCGTAGTGGCCAGCCCGTACTTATCGGACGTAGTGAGCGGCAGAGACGGCTCATTGATGATGGCGATACCGGCGAAAGCCTGCGCGTTCGTGCCTGAGTCACCCATCGATGAGAGTTTCACCGAATCGACGTACCAGATTTCATCCAACGGAACCGTTCGAGAGTCGAGAACCCGCTTCCCAGACCCATCCGCACTGAACGTGAGGGTCTTCGTCTTGTCCTCAACAGTCATGCACTCTCACCGTCGGGCTGCAATCGGTCGGTCGGAAGTTCCACGTCTTCGACCGCGGCCACGCTCCCACCAGCCGCTCGAAGCGCGTCCATCGCGTCGGCGTAGGCCGTCCGCACCTCGTTCACGGTCGCGTCTCCCGGTCGGTCCGAGGTAGACTGCGACTTGAGGCGGTCGGCGTCGGAGATGATGGCCGCCTGCTTGTCCATCTTCGCCGCCAGAACTGCTGGTCTCTCCTTCATCACAGGACCCTCCGAATCTTGACGAACCATTCCGCGGTCGCACTTCCACCGTTGATTTCAGCCCACCCCTGAATCACCAGCCGCTCCTCGTCAGTGAGGTAGACACCAGCGGTAGACTGGTCGGTGTCCGGGCCGTTGAAGTTCCCCGCGCGGGCTTTCGTAGACTGAGGCAGATACGCGGGTAGCGAAGTCTGCTTATCCTGCACGCCGAACTCGATGCCGATGTGCGGGTCACTGCTGTCTGCGTCTTGGTCGTTCGTCGACAGCACATACCCCACATCGACGTACCAGAGTTCGTCGCTGCCGGGAGTGAACGAATCGAGTTCCGTCCCGTTCTGAGAATCGTCGACCGTCCCCCGGAACGTCTTCGTCTCGAACGTCATCCCGAGAACCCCGGCGCGAAGCCGTTACTGTGTACGAGAGCCAGTTTCTGAGCTTGTTCCTCGGTGATACCAGCCGCCGGAGCGCCAATGTTCGTCTTGCCGTTGAGTGCCATCAGTAATCGCTCTCCTCGTGCTCGACGCGCAGCCCGGACGATGCCGGGAACTGCCGCCGGAACTTCGTGTTTCGCTCAACCTCGTGAACCAGCCCCTCGCGTTCGTCGGTCGCACCGAGGAGCACGGTCACGGCGGTCTTCGCGTCCTGCCGCGCCGCCCGGACGTAGGCCACTACACCCAGCCCGCTCAGCGCCGTCACCACACCCGACCCAGCCATCACGAGTTCGGTGGGAGCAGTCACGTCGCCGCCCCCACGCCAGCGCCGGTCGCCGTCGCTATCTCGTCGCGGAAGATGAACAGCACGCTCAACAGAGCGGCCGGGGCCATCCACCACTGGTACCAGCCGCCGAAGAGTTCCTTACCGGCCGTCGCCAGCAGTTCCTTCTCGAACGACACCATGCCCTTCGTCATGTCGATAAGGGCGTCACCGGCCACGTCCACCCCGTCGTTCGCAGCGTCACCGGCTAGATCAGCGAAGCCACCACCGGGCGTGCTGTCGAACTGGCGTGCCCACGCTTCGTCGGTCGAGCCCGCCATGTGGTCCGCCCACCCGGCGTAGGTGTCGTAGTCGAGTATCCCGCCGCCCGCTTCGTCGTCGAACTGGCGAGCGAACGCCTCGTCGGTCGAGCCTGCGAGATGGTCTGCCGTACCTGCTACGGTGTCGTATCCTGCACCGATGGTCTCGGTCGTACCGTCGATGATGCCGCCACCGGCTTCATCGTCGAACGTCCGCGCCACCGCCTCGTCAGTCGAACCTGCGAGGTCGTCGGCGAGACCAGCCGCAGAGTCCCACAGCGACGGCATCACGCACCACCCGAGAAGACGACTGCGAGCACTGCGAGCGCGACGACTGCGTACATCACGAGGTTGTCGCTGCCTGCCGTCGCCATCGCGGGTGTGTTGTTCGGCTGGTCGTCTGGCGTCGTGTCCTCGACCGCGGACCCGCTCCCGATGTCGTCCACCTCGTCGGGGTCGCCGAACGCCAGTCCATCGAGCGCGTTCTCTAACGACTGTTCGTCTTCTTCGACTTCGGCAATCGTGTCCGACCCGTCGTTCGTGAAGACATGGATGTCGTCCTCCTGTGATTCGCCGTACGTCACGGTCGGGCCGCTATTCCCACCGCCGATAGTCTGCTCTGCTCGGCCCGTGTCTTCATCGACACTCGTCTGAAGTCCACCCGACCCGATTGCGTCGTGCAGGCTGTACTCATCACCGTCACTCGTCGTCGTGGAAGGGGTGTCAGTCTCGATTGCCCCACCGCCCCCACCACTGTCGTAGGTGTACACCATCAGTTGTCCTCGCCGCGGAACTGCGCGGCTCCAGAGACGGTCTGCCCGTCCGTGTTGTTGCGGACCTGCACTTGCAGGTCGGTGTGATACTGCTGCTGGACGTTGAACACGTGATGGTCGCCGTCGGCCAGTCCGAGCACTTCGGCGACAGTCTGGAACGGTTCACCCTTCGCCGTCCGGGCCACCAGCCGGACGTCGACCGCGTTCTCGTTCCCACTGGTGTTCTCGACAGAGACGGTCGACTCCCGGCCGTCGACCGGGATGGTCGCGTCTGCGTGCGTCGAGTAATCGCCCTCGCGGGTCGCCGTCTCCGGCGTCGTCCAGTCGAGCGACTGGTAGGCGTCGGGGGTGCTCGCTTCGAGCTGTGCAGCGCGAACGAACGCGCCGTTCGTCGTCGTCATCGGCGTCGACCGAGTGGACGCGATAGCCGCTATCCGAGCGGGCGCATCCGTCACGATGCGAATCTGCTGGAACTTCGTCGCCTCGATGAACTGAAGCCCCGACTCGACTTCGAACGAGTCACCGCCGTCGATGTCGACCGCCGCGGGCACGTCGATGTAGAGCGCGCATGACCGGAGGTTGTCCGCCCCACTGAGTTCGGCCAGTGGCTCGAACTCGGTCACGTCCTCAGACATCTCCGAGTTCGTCATCACGCCATCGAAGAAGTCGATGAGCGTCGACCCGGCAGGGACGCCCGTCGCACCTCCCTTCGGCGCGGCGATGTAGTCGTAGACGTTGGTGACGTTGTCGGTGCTCGCGGCTACCTCACCGTCGCTATCGGCTTGTGCAGCGACGACGTGCGTCTGGTCTTGGACCGCGCCGTGCGTCGGCGACTCCGGTTCGTCGAACCCGAGCAGGTCACGAATCCAGCCCCAGCCGTCGGTCACTGTCCTGCCTCCTTGTACGTCACGTAGGCGAGCATGAGAGTCTGAAGTGCCATCAGCAACACAATCAGGTCCTCCGAGTCGAGTTCAACCGCCGTCCCGTCCGCGGTCTGGAACGCGATAGACGGTCCGCTCTCGGTCGTCGTCGAACTCGAAGAAACGTAGGATGTGCTGACGCCACCGGCAGACCCGCTCTCGCCCTCGATGAGCGGGCGGTTCATGGCTCAGTCCTCCGCGAGATTCAGACGGACCGCCCGTGACAGGCCCGGAATCTGCTTCTGGGAGCGAGCGACGGGAATGGTCATCATCGCGTTGACCGCCACGTCGCCGTTGTTCGTCGCCAGTCCGCTGTCGTCCCACCGGTACGCGACCGGCCCGTCAGCGTAGACTTCCAGCTTCCAGTCCTTCGGGACCACGCGCTTCAGCGGGTCCTCACCGAACTCCATCCGCGGCGGTTCCTTCGTCTGGTTACGCTCGTGGAGTGCCGCACTCACGTCGTCGTAGACCACGTCGGCCATCCGACCCTGCGACTTCGGAGCGACACGCTCGATACTGACCTTCACCGGGTCACGCGCGACGTAGAACGCATGCAGCGTCTCGTCGTTGCCGCTGTCGGTGTAGTCGAACGAGTTGGCGTCGTAGTCCACCGAGTCCGGCTGCACACGCTGACCGTCGCTGTAGAGTTCGAGCGAACTCGTGTTCGGCGTGTCGATGAGTTCGTTCGAGAGGTTGTGCGTCTCCGTGTTACCGGTCCCGTCGGCGGTGAACTCCTCACCGACGACGAAGACCAGACGCATGGCCGCCTCACGAAGCACGAGCGGTACCTTCGCCTTGAACGAGGCTATCTTCGTGCGCTGGTTCGTCGCACCGTCGGTCAACTCGAAGTCGGCGCGCTTGAGACTCTGGTTCTTCGCGGGCGTGTTCTTCAGCGCGGCCTCGGCTTCCTGCTGTTTCATCCGTTCAGGCCCCCGTCTCGACGACACCCTTGCGGTACGCGTACAGTTCCGAGTTCGCCCAGTCGATCTGCTCGCTCGACTGGAGCTCGAAACGGAGCACGTCGCTGTCGCGGATGTTGATGCGTTCGCCCGCGAGTTCGACCTTCACGGCGTCGATGTTCTCCGCGTTGCGCTGGTCGGCCGTCGAGAGCGTGTTCCACGCCGCGATGTCGCCCGTCGCCTTTGCGACCTGCACGGGCGCGTCGTCGGTCGGCCGGAGAACTCGGATGACCAGCGACGTGTCCGGCGGGAGGTAGGCGTCACCGCTGTTCTTGAACTGCGCGATGATGGGCAGTCCCACCTCTTTGCCCTTCGCCACGCGGTTCAGGAGCGAGATAATCGTGCCGTCGGTCGGCTGCACTTCGAGGATAGGCGTGAGCGTCCCGGCGACGTTCTGAGACTGCGTTGCCTCGTCGGAGAGGTGCGAAAGCGAGCGCGCCATCTCAGTTACCTCCGAAGCTGGTAACGCGGTTCTTCAGCCCGAATCGCTGGGCGAGTGCGTCGATGGTGTAGACACCGGAACCGACCGAGACCATCCGGCGACCCATCTTCTCACCAGCGGCGATGCCAGCGAGACCGTAGGCTTCGTTCGGGATGTCGAACGGCGTCGAACCCTCGGCGACATTGGCCACCATACCAGGGCCGAGGTACCCCGCCGCGACCTCCGCGGCGTCCATCCACGTATCATCGTCTGCGAGCGCGTCGAACGCGCCACCAAATTCCATTGACATTGCTGCACGCCGACATCGAAGAGTAGAGGCGATAAAACGCCGCGTGCGGCTTTCATGATGACTGCGTATTGTGACGGAAAATATTCGTCAAACGCAGGCGTAAGGCTTGTCGGAGAATCCGTTAGTGCCGGAACTACAAATCTCGGTTATCGAGGGTCTTTCCCTCCCCTCGCGATGTACTTGTCTTCCTCGTCCTCGTCAGCGATTATGTCGAGGCCAGAAACCACAAAGTCATCGTTGAGCAACTGGAGTATCTCGCCTACCTTCCGGAAATCAGTTACCCGTAACTGCCACGTTCCGTCTTCTTCGGTTTCTACTTTCAGTGAAACGTCTTCAGATTCAGAAATAAGCGTCTCTGCCCTTTCCTGAGTAACATCCTGGTACTTCCCTCTATTCTTTATCTCCCTCATCTTCCGAAGGCCACTGCGGCTATTGCGTACTGTTTGCTCGACCTTCTCCATGTCTGCGATATTTATTTCGGAGTCAACGAGGTACTCGAAAATCTCGTCTGCGTCTTCTTCGTAGTTCTCGAAGTAGTTGAACAGACGCTCGAAGCTGGTGTGATTGAAAATGAAGAACACGCCATCATAGTAGACTACATCAAACGTGTCTGGGAGTGCCACAGGATTTTCCTTTAGTTTATCATATTCTTGATTTCCGAATGTGGCAATCTTAACTCGGTAACTGCTCCCAATAATCTGTCGTGTAGTGAAATCACGAAAAGCGATTAGCTCAGGTCGTATGTTGTTTTTCACTCTGAAGACCTGGAATTGGATATTATCTGTCCGAGTAAAATCGGTTTCATCACTGATTGTGAGGTCGTTCAGGACACTACGAAAATGCTCCTCATCTCCAAGACCGTCCTCTTCTATGTACTGAACTGGTCGCGGTGACTGAGTTAGGTTTTCTACGTCGTACTCTTTAATCTCTACTCTTGGATCAACATCATCATCATCCTCCTCATCAGATTCACCGAGGGCAGAAAGCTGGTATTGAATCTGGTTCGTGAGATTGATATTTAGCTCGGTAAGGAT
The DNA here is from genome assembly GCF_051207395.1 of Haloarchaeobius caseinilyticus. NCBI lineage: Archaea > Methanobacteriati > Methanobacteriota > Halobacteria > Halobacteriales > Halorubellaceae > Haloarchaeobius > Haloarchaeobius caseinilyticus. The sequence continues at coordinate 357,115 of NZ_JBPJZC010000001.1, forward strand.
ATCAGAGTGAAAACCAACTTTTTCAACGTCATTCTCCTCTTCCGAATTGTCCGAAGAGCGGACCAACAGGAAATCGCGATAATACTCTTCAGGGTCGCAATTAGCCACCTCTTTGGCCTCCTGAAGCATATTTTTCGCCTCGCGGTCAGAAACCATTACTAGATTGCGATGTAGACGCCATTACTTAATTCCACTGCTGATATGTCGGTCGGCCGGTCCTCTATCCGCTGGTTAATCAGTAATGTCAGTTGTTGGTCTTCGGTGTTGACTTCATAGATGTTGTATCCAATGATTCCAAGCACCGGGTTTATAAATAAGTGATTTGACCGAATCTGTATAAATCCGATTACTAAAAAGAAGCTAACGAAGACAACCCAGTTTGCCAACTGTGATAGGTCAAGAACGACGAACGGAAATATGTATACCAATATGTAGTTCGTGATTGCATCATTCCTGCTTCTGGCTTTTTGTATCTTCTTGGGCTCTGGCTCCTTCGATTTTCTAATCTTGAAGACAGTACCCAGTATTACCAGTGAAACAATGGTCAGTAATAGCCAAAATATCGAAACAAGGGGGACCTTTGCATGGTGAACTACAGGAATAACAGCCGGTATCTCCACTTGAATACTAGAGTGTTTGTAGGCGAGAATCAAGTACAGTGGAACGTAGGAACTAAAGAAGATGCCCCACTTGAATATTGATCTGATTCTCGCCATCTGAACTAGGACTTGTCATCGTGTTCGTAAAATCTTTGCGTGGCAATTTGGCCTTCGGAGAACCCAAGACGAAATATCAGACCAAACTGCTCCGCGTTCCGTTCCAACACCCCATAAGATAGCCAATCACTTCTGGTCGTGATGGTTCATATCCGAGTTCTTCGGTGAGTTCAGCCCTTATCTCTTGGAATCGTTTGGCTTTCCCACTTCGTAGTGTTACATCTATTCTCATTCTCAGAATGGGTGCTTGATTTGCTTCCGGTCACTCGCGTAGTGCGTACTCTGCATCTCGAAGTCGCGTGAGTCCAGCCGCTCGGTCCGCTGGTCGTCGGTGTATATCCACTCGCTGCCGACCGTGTGACCATCGTCGTCGACGAACCGACGCAGTGCGAGCGGCTTACCGTCGACACAGAGTTCGTCGGAGAGGTGGGAGACCCGCTCTTTGTCCTTCAGGTGTACGTCGGAGTCGTACTCGATGGTGTCGAGTTGGTCGATGTCGTTGGTCGTGCCGAACCCACCGAGCATCGAGGCGGTGCAGCATGAGAGGATATCTTTGTCGATCTTGGCGAACCGCTGGAACATCCAGCACACGCCGAATCCGTCGCCGTGATAGGTCGTCGCCAGCGTCGATATCTCCTCGGGATAGCTGCCCTTCTGCGGGGCGAAACGGTGCGCTTCGTCGAGCACGAGGAACACGGAGATGTCCATGCGTTCGAGCGCGATGATGAGGCTCTCCAGAAGCTTCTGCCACTGTTCGTCCCTCAGTCCGACGCGGACGATCTGGAGTCCGCCGACCGACGAGACGATGCCCTCCCACTGGTCGGGCGAGATGTTCTCGCTCCCGCTCGGCGCGGTCATGCGCTTCAGGTGGCCAGTCTCGACAAGTCCACTGTACTCGTCCTTGTAGTCGAGCACTATCGTCACGTCGTAGTCCTCGGAGTTCTCCTCGATGTAGGAGTGACTGACGTAGGTCTTGCCCCAGCCGGTCTGGGCGGCGAACGCGAGGTTCACTGTCCCCTCACGTTGTCGTCGATGCCGATGCGGACCGACCGGCCGACGGCGTCGTTCAGCAGTCGTTTGTTCTTCGTCTCGCGGTCGTGGCCGTCGTACCCCGGTACAGGTTCCTCCTCGGAGAGACACGACGCTTCGAGCCACTGCATGTAGTCCGGTGGGACGTGCCATGACGCCTGCCCGGTCGGGAGAACGACCCAGACCACCGGCCAGTCGCTTCCCTCGTCGTCGAAGTAGAACCCGGCGTCACAGCCGATACGCTTGCGGTTGACCGCCATCGAGAGTGCCAGCAGGTTCCGGTCTGTGTAGGCCTTCTCCGCCTCCGTCCGTGCCTCCTCAGCCGCACGCTTGGCGTCCATCGCCTCCGAGAGACCGTCGCCGACACCGCGGGCCGCGCTATACGCGAGGCCGTTGATGAACGAGTCACCCATCGTACTCACCACCCGGCAGCGTCTCGGGTCGAACGAACACGTCTTCGATGTCGACCGTTGGTTCGTCGATGCCGTCCCACGGTGCCCGCAACTCGCCGTCGAAGTCGTTCGCCCACCGAACCCGGAAGTACCCGAGGAAGGGGCCATTACTCCCCTCACGTAGTACCACGAACGGCTCCCCGTTCGGGTCCTCACCGAAGGGGTCGACCACCGTCTTTGTGGCACTGAACCCACCGCGAGCGCACGTCAAACCGAACGCGGACAGACCGGCGTCGACCACCGCGCGACGAGCGTCACCCATCGGTCTCACCCTCGCGCAGTTCCTCGGTGACACGCTCGATGCCTTCGTTCGCCTTCGTGACGCCAGCCGCGATGACGCCCTTCATCTCCTCGGCCTCACGCGAGTTCGCGTTCTCGTCGCCCTCTGGCCACTCCACAACCAGCGTCTCGAACTCGGAGAGCGTGCAGCCGTAGCGCGACCGGACGTAAGCCCCGGCGAGTGCGTCTGTCTCGCCCTCGGTCCCGTTCTCACGGAGTAGGTCCGCCCATCGCTCTAACTGCGCCTGCCAGTCGTCGAGCCCGACCTTCTGCGCGGCTTCGTCGGCGTTTTCCAGCCCGGAACAGTGCGTTACCCACCACTGTCGGAACCGACCGTTCAGCTTCGCCTCGACGACGTGCTGAATCTGTGCCTTCCGGTCCTCCACCGTCGGCATGGCCGTGATACGCTCCTCGTCGTCGAACCCGGCTGCCTCCTGCAACTCGGCGACGGACGAGACGAGTTCGACTTCGGCGGTCGCGACGATGTTCAGTGTCGCGTCTCCCATCCGCGAGTTGAGCATCTTCCGGGCCATCTTGCGCTTCATGCCGTCGGTCATCGCGCCCATCATGCGCCGACACCTTCCATGACCGCGTTCGAGAGTTCAGCGTCTTCGACCATCACGGAGCCACAGAAGACGACCGTGAAGACGACGATACCCTGTCCGGGCGTTAGTTCACTCGACTGGCCGTGCTCTGCCAGCCAGTCGTCGATGAACTTGTCCAGGTCGAGCTGTCGAGCGAGGTCGGCGTACTCATCCATCGCGGCCTGCCGGTCGTCCACCTCGGTCCCGGCGCGGTCCTTCGCGGCGACGGTCGCCATGCCGAGCGCGTTACAGTACACGTCGCCCAGCGTGGTTCGGTCGGACTCCGGCGAGTGCGACGGCGTCGTGTCGTCGGCAGACTCGCTCTGTTCGTCGTCGCTTTCCTCGGTCTCGTCGTCCTCAGTCTGCTCTGCGTCTGCTTCGGCGACCTGTTCGGCCACGTCGTCAGGGATGTCGAGATAGTCGTCGTCACCGAGGTCGGGAGTGTCAGCACCCTCGGGACTGTCTGGAACGGCTGGTTCAGCCTGGTCTCCCGCCTGTTCGTCGGTCTCGGCGTCAGTCATCGGTCGGACCCTCCTCGATGAGCGTGACTTCCGAGCCGTCGTCGCCGCTCTGGCCGCTCTCCGGCTGGTCTACCGTCTCCGTGGGTTCGCCCGACCCACGCCGACGAATCAGCCAGAACAGCACTACGGCGAGCACGACACCAGCGACGAGAAGGGTGGTAGTCGAGAACGGGAGCGGGATACCACCGCCGAAACCACTGCTACCACCGTCAGAACCACCCGATTCGGTACTACTTTCGCTGGTAGTTTCAGTGGTAGTCGAGTCTTCGCCGTCAGTCGATTCTTGCTGGTTCCACTGCTGGTCGATTTCTTCATCCGTCGCCATGTCCTCCTCCTCAGGGGTGCTACCAGTTGCTTCACCACCGGTTTCGGCGGTGCTTTCGGTGGTAGTCTCGCTGGTAGTCGAGTCTTCGCCGTCAGTCGATTCTTGCTGGTCGTCGGTGGTCTCCTCGGTGGTAGTCTCGTCACTACCAGCGTCGGCTTGCTGCTCGACCACCGCTTTCAGGTCGGTCCAGTCGTGGTAGTCGTCGCCGGTCGAGTTGACGTGCGTCCGTACCTGCGTGAGTGATTTGTCGTCCGATTCTCCGTAGTCGCACCCCTCCACGGGGCACCAGTGAGTGTCATTCATATCGTCGTCTGGCCGCCCTCGGCGACCTGAAATTCGTCGGGTATCTGCTGCTCTGTACTCTCAGGGTCCGGGCCATCGTCGGGTCGCTCATCAGCCATGATGCCGCCAGGATTCTCGTCGATCTGTTTCTCTGTCTCCGGCTCCACGTCGCTCCGGTCCTGTCCGGGGAACCGCGTCTGGTCGCTCGCCCGGCCACCTTCGAGGTCGCGCTGCTCGTCGTGCTCGATAACTTCGCCGTCGACGTCCGCCGCGAAGTGTTCGAGCGTGCGAACCTCGGGGATGTCCGCGGGCAGGCCATCGAGCGCGTCGAGTAGGTCATGCAGCCGGTCGGGATGCAGCCGGTCCTGCCCGTGACGCTCCCGAATCGCGTTGATAGCCGCTATCGCACCGCGGGCGTTCGTGACCGCCTCGCGCACGTCGTCGAGTTCGCGAGAGAGTCGGCCGATTCCGGACTTGTAGCCCTGCCAGCTACGGTGCAGCGCGCCCGCTTCCTGCGGGGACACCTCCATCTCGGGATACTCGCCGCCACCGACCGTGACGAGTTCCGACTGCTCGCCGGAGTCGTCCGCGGTGTCGTCGAGGAACAGCCCCACCTGCTCTCTCGTGAACCCGCACTCGTCTTGGAGGAACTCGCAGGCTTCGGCCTCGCCGTTCTCGCAGTGACCGGCCGCGTGTTCGCACTGGCCATCGAGTGCCTGTTCCAGTTCCGCGAGTCGTTCGTCGTTCGACTTCTCCGCGTCCAGTCGGTCGCCGGTCTCGTCGCGGGCCGCGCGCTGCATCACGCCGCGGTGTTCGTCGGTCGTCAGCGTACCGTCGTAGTAGGCGGTCCAGTCGTCGACACCGGCATCGGCCGCGATAGCCTTCACTGCCTGTGCGTGCGGGACGTTCGCCCGCGACTGCGAGAAGTCGATACGGTCCTTCTCTGCCTCGGTCAGCGAGAGTTGGCCGACGCTCCGGTAGTCCTCGCGAGACACCGCCGACACCACGGCCGCCTGGTCGAGCACGCGGTCGGGTGCATCGCCGACGAGCGTGACCGTCAATTTCCGAGCGTCGTCGTGCGGACAGAGGTAGTCGTCGTGAGCGTCGCGGAACTCGCGGGCATCGTCGAGACTCCCGAACTCGAAGTCAGGCACCCTCAGACCTCCGTAACCGGTTCGTGGTCGCGGGCGAGATGGACGCATATCCCGACTTTCGACCACCGATGCTCGCCACAGTCCTTGCGGGGACACGACCGCCACCCCTCGTGATTTATTCCGAACTCTTGCCTACTCGCCATAGACACACCCAGCCTTTTCGACGCTCTGCACGAACCGAATACAATTCTCGTCCCACCGAATGGTCTCCGTTTCAACCATACACCAGCGTCATTCACGGAAAAGATAAATTTCCACCAAATTGTAACTTCATATTATGGTAAGTTCTTAACTCCGAACTGCTATGGAAAGAGTTGTACGTATCGTTTGGATAACTTCTCAGGAGATGGGCCGAGAACAATTCTCAGCACCGGAAGAGTCCAGTCGAGAGAAACGACGAAAATCTGCCCTACAAGTCGAGTATTCACTTTTAGGAGCATTTCTTGGGGCATTAGTTGGATCGGCAAATATCCCGAAAACCACTATATTGCCGTTGATTGCCTTTCTCATCGCTTTGCCGTTTTTGACAAATCGGTATTGGGAACGAATTTACTCGAAACTCCCCCGTTAGGGTTGAAAAGAACCCAATTAACTAGCATACAGTCAATAATCTTATTATTTAGTACACCTGTTGTTCGTGTTAATGACCGAATACGAGCACATCATGTACGCCTCTGATTCCCACATCAGTCAATTATTCTCGGAACACTTTGGTGATGTAAGTCAAATCGAGGTCGAATCGACTGAAGAGATTTCCTCGACTGTAGAGGGGAAACTTGGAGCTCTTGTAGCAAGTCTAAATGGTGATGTCTCTGGCGGAGTCAGCACGAGCGAAATCAAGAAAATGAATTTCGACGATGACCTCTTTCAGATTAAGGCAGTAGTGAATGAACTGGTTCAAGATGATAGTATCCCTCAGGTTTCTGAATTGGGTAACCTGAGTGGGAATCTCAATAGTCTCTATCGGTTTTCATCAGAGGTCATTCTAACCCCGGCAGAGAGCCCGATCGACGATGAAAATTACGTAGAGGTGACTGGGTTTGAGGGCGATGTAAAATTTCGAGGAATCACTTCACTCGAAAACTGGGGCTCCCGAAGCCACTTGTTAAACGCTAAGCGTGCTGATGATACGTATCCGTTTCAGGGTGTGTTTACTCCCATCTCGGTTGATAGACAGGTGTTGGATACGGTCGAGCTAACCGTGCAGTTTCTGTTTATCTGTGCCCCGGACAAAGAGGCTCGGAACAGGTGGTTTAATAGGCAGAATCTCAAGAAGGAGTTGTTCGAATTGGAAAGCTAATTAATTCATGCTTGATTTGCTAAACCTCTAACCCACTGTAGACCGATGGCAATTTTCAAATTCCGCTATACCTGAACTCATCGGGGAAATCTTCTGGTTCAGCTTTAAATTCACCTTTCTTTGCCCAATCCATTACGTCTGGGACTACAGCCTTAGTCAGGGACATCGGAATTGGCGAGTTATCCGGAATCCGACTTTCGACTTTTTTACGGTCGAATCTCAGTTCCTTTTCATACTCTACTCTGGTTCCTCCAGGGGCATCATGCTGGTAATCTACCAATCCGAACATTCCCCCATTGATGTTGTCTACAACGTTGACTTTGACGACGACTTCAGAATCTGTTGTCTCAATAACCTCTCCAGAGACAATCCGCGAAAACGTTCTCTGACCATAATCATGATCTCCCGGGGAATCAACTATGCTGAATCGGATTTCGTCGACACCCACATCAGGCGAATTAATCGGATCTGATTCCGTAAAGGTGTAATCCATGAGTAAACCTGTTTCTAACTTCGTATAAATCTATGCAGGAGGAAATTGGAGTTCAACGCGATAACCTATAGTGATTCAATCGTAAATATGGATTCGTAGTTGTTGGAGAAGTACGACGGCGAAGCGCGTAATAGGCCGATTTCAGGCTGGTTCTCCCGCTGGAGAAGATTCTAGGTGTCGTAGTTCTCAGGAGTAGTGTATGCGCATCGAACGCAACGAGAACCAGCACTCCTACCGATGTTGGCTCACCCCCGACGAGTACGATAAACTTCAGCGCGCGGCTGGCAGCTACCGAGACTCTCTCATCATCCGGCTCGGTGGTGAGGTTGGCCTCCGGTCCTTCGAGATTCCGCAGGTGAAGCCGAAGCACGTGCGTCAGGTCGACGGTCACGCTCGGTTGCGCATCCCACGGGGCAAGGACACCGAAGGTGGTGGTGGGAAGCCACGAGACGCCTACCTGCCGGAAGATGTCGAGTCCGACCTGCTTCGATACGCGAACGTCGAAGGCATCGAGCGCGACGAGCAACTTGTCTCGATAGGCGACCGGCAGGTACAACGCCGAGTGAAGACGACGGCGAAGCGAGTGGCTGACGAGACTGGCGACGGCGACTGGCGAAAGGTGAGTAGTCACGACCTACGGCGGTACTACGCCCAAGACCTGCTCGTCCGCGAGCAGATGAACCCGCGAATCGTCATGGCGGTCGGTGGCTGGAACTCGTTCAGTGCCATCGAGCCGTACCTGAACGCGCCCACCCCCGAAGTGGTAAACGAAGCCTTTGAGAAATCGGGCCGCGCCTGACTTCCGGAACTCTTCCGGAACGCTTTCCGGCCCCTTTCCGGAACGCCCCCTGTTCCGGATAGTAGACCTGTCGAGAGTCCCGATTTCGGAGGGTGCTATCACTTCCGGAACTTTCGGAACGCACCCTCTAAACCCTATATGTCACACGATTTTACCTGTCTGTGTATGCCCGCCAACGATGATTCAGCCGTCGAGAAGTTCGAGGTCCGTGTTACGGTTCCCGACGAGATTCTCGAATCTGTCGAGCGCCGGTTAGCGGAGACCGGTCAAGCAGACAACGAAGAGAGAAGAGAGGAATTTGTTCTGGAGCACCTGAGAATTGAGTTCGACAACATCTGACTCGTAGCAATTACTCGTTTGAACTGAGAGAGTCGAGAACTTCTGCAATACGTTCGTCGTACTCTTCTTCAGAAGGAATCTCCTCAAACTGAGAGTCGACTTCTAACCTCAGCTTAATCGAATTACGAATCCACTGTGACTTAGAATCCCCATACGAGAGCCGGTTTTCCACCTCTCTGTCCAGACTCTCATCCATGTTGATTGTCGTTCTAACCATGTTCTGCATTTCAGAGGTTGTGAAGTTAAGACCACCGGAGCCTCCAATCAGCCACTGGTAATGCATCCATGCACCACAGTAAAGACTAAGTAATGCAGGTAGGAAGTGCATAACTGCATGACGGATGAAAGTGCAACCGACCGTCAGCGGTCGAAGGTATCCGCTATGGTCGACGACAAGACGAAAAACGAACTGAACAGAATCGCACACGAGAAGAGCGAACCCGGCAGCACCGTCGGTGTCTCGGAGATTATGCGCGAAGCGTTCCAACTGTACATTCAACAGTACACCGAGAACCCCGACTTTTGCGACCCCAGCAAGCGCGGTGGCGTCGAACTCGAAATCGAAGAGGGGGCCGCCTAAACATGTCCAGTGCCAACGCAGCCCCTGAATCGGACGAGGAGAGCCGCCACGAAAAGACTGGCGCACCGGAACCCCGTAAGGTCGCCACGGAGAAACTGGCGAAAGACCAGTGCATCTTCCCCAACAGCGACGACGACCGGTGCAAGAACGACTCGATTCCGGGTATGCTCGTGTGCCCGGACCACGCGGGCATGGCCCTCGAAGCGGCCGGGAGCGACGACGAGACGCCCGACATCGACGGCGTGGTACTCGCCACGACGGGCGCGACGAACCTGCGCTACCGTCTCGAAGCCGACGACGACGCGATTCTGCACCCGGTCGACGACGACGGGCAGCCCGTCTCGATGACGTGGCACGAACTCGCGTGCGTGTACAACTCCGGCGAGATGTACATCCCCGACCGGAGCGATGTGAGCAACTTCGGCCGCGCGGTCTCGTCTCTCGCGACGACGAACTACGCTGCCGACGCCCGCGACCCCATCGAAGCAGAGACCGACCGCGGTGAGGTGCGGACCGACGGCGGGCGAGACTTCGACACGCGCGAGAAGGTCGAGCGCACCGACACCGGCTACCGACTGACGGTGGAGAGCAAGCGCGGGACCGGCACGCGCGATGAGGACAAGGTGAAGGCCGAACTCCGTACCGAGGAGTGGCCGAGTCGGGAGCAAATCAACTCGCTCACGACGGACGTGGCGCACGTGATGGAACGCCGTCGCGAGCACCAGCCGGACGAAGACGGGGACGACGAGTGAGCGACGAACCGTTCGCTCTCACCGTCAAACTGACTCGTGGAACCGGTTCGAAGGACAAGGACGAGTTCAAGGTCGACATCGAGGCCGGGGACATCGACGAGTTGGACGACCGCGTTGAGGCGATTCGAGAGCGCGCCCAGAAGTGGTCGGCCGACTTCCGAGCTATCCAGCCCGACTCACAAACCGGCCGGAGAGTCGACGACGACCAGCAGGCACTCGGCGAGGTTGGTTCCCCGTGAGCCGTCTCGACTGGCCCACGTTCTTGGACCGGACCACCCTCGGCGACCGGTCCAACGCCAAGAAGTTCAGCGTCACGCTCGCACAGGCGTTTGACGACCTCGAAGGCGAGTTAGGCCGTCTCGGTGTCGACGACTACCGGTACAGCTTCGACGCCCAGCAGCGCAAGCGCGACGGCCGCCCGTACAGTCGTGCCCGTCCCGACGACCCCGGATTCGTACTCCGGTGGAGTGTCGACGGTGACAGCTACGCCGCCGCGTGCGACGAGTTCACCGCGCTCCGCGACAACGTTCGCGCGGTCGGTCTCTGGCTTCGAGAGACGCGGAAGCGTAGTTCGCGGCCGGTCCGCACGGCTGACACAAAGTTCGCCGCAGCCCGGCTGCCCAGCGGTGACGACGACGCGATTGCGGCCGGACCGCGACCCTACGACGTGCTCGGTGTCTCGCCCGACCCGACCGACTCTGAGGTGAGAGACGCGTTCCGCAAGAAGGTGAAGCAGGTTCACCCCGACGCGGAAGACGGCGACGAGGAGGCGTTCAGACGGGTGAAGCGCGCGAGAGACGACCTTCTCGGAGGTGACGAGGAGTGAGCGACGCACCGAGCGACCCACGCGACCTTTCGCCACGGGACGCGCGGGATAGACTCCTCGCCCGGCGGAAGACCGACGCCACGGAACGGACGCTCAACTCGTACCACTACCGACTCGCTCACTGGGTCGAGTGGTGCGAGGAGAACGGTATCGAGCGCGTTGGCGACGTGACGCCGTGGCACATCGACGAGTACGACATGCACCGTCGTCAGCAGGGCAACGCTCCGACGACCATCAAGGGCGAACTGACCACGCTCCGGGTGCTGTTGAAGTACCTCGCTCGCATCGACGCCGTCGACGACAAGATACCCGAGGCTGTGGACGTGCCGAACCTCTCGCCGAAAGAGGAATCGAGCGACGAGCGCCTCACCGCCGAAGACGCGACCGCGCTCCTCACGTACTTCCGCAACTCCAGAGCGGAGTTCGGAACGGCGAAGCACGCCTTTTTGGAAGTGACGTGGAACACAGGTGCGCGAGTCGGCGGTATCCGTGCGCTCGACGTCGACGACTACGACGACTCGGGGACGCTCGCGTTCCGACACCGCCCACGGACCGACACGCCCCTGAAGAACAAGGAGGACGGCGAGCGCATCGTCGGCATCCCGCCAGCGGTCTGCGAGGCGTTGAACGTCTACATCGAACGGGAGCGCCACGACAAGCGCGACGACCACGGCCGGGAACCGCTGTTCTCGGCTCGACAGGGCCGCCCGTCGTTCAGCACGCTCCGTGCGTGGTCCTATCTCGGGACTCAGCCGTGTCTGCACTCTCAGTGCCCACACGGACGCGACCGGCCTCGGTGTGGCTACGTCTCGCGGAATGATGCCAGCAAGTGCCCGTCGTCGCGGTCGCCTCACCGGATACGGACAGGGAGTGTCACGGAGCAGTTGAACCGCGGGTTCGCCGTCGAGAAGGTGGCGACTCGGGTCAACGCGACCCCTCAGGTCCTTCGAGACCACTACGACGTAGCGGACGAAGACGAGGAGTTCCAGCAACGACGCCGCGCGGAGTTCGCGGAATTTGACATAGGAAATCAGCCATGAGCCAGAGCCAACAGCCGGTTTCGGTCGGTACCACGGACGAGGGACCAGAACAGGTCAGTTCGGTACGACCCTTCGTCCCCATTCTTTCGTTGCTACAGTCGACGAGTGATAAGTGCGGTGTGGATTTTCGTGTTTCAGTAGCGTACTTGAGGAGAGATGTTCGTTCCAGTCGTCGAAGCGTTTCTGCACGTCGCTACGTCGTTCGGCATCCGGGCCGAGATTCCTTCACGAGTTCGCTTCTGGCCATCTCTGCCTCGAACTCTGCGAAGGCGCCGAGGAGTCGGAACAGTGCGTTCTGTAACGGGTCGTCGTCGGGCTTCATCTCCAGCGACTCGTCGACGACCTCAACATCCACGCACCTGCAAAAGTCATTCTCACATACAACTCGTTCTCCACGCGTAGCGTTTCGTCGTCGGCACGCCTGCAACCGGAATCACGCCGGGTTATTCCCCAATCACCAGCAAGCGTAAACTACCGAAATCGACAACATCAAGCCCCCAGACGACAGCCTCATCTGTTAGGCGATATTCGTATTAGTACGAGTACCTACGTACCTAGTGAGTAGACGGTTTCCAACCGAGAATTATCACCCGCATCCCTTCGTCGGGAGGCCTCACCCAAAGCGAAACGGTGAGGGGTAATTGTTCACTGGTCGACCTACCCACTCAAGCTACCATGATTACCCTCACGTTCACGCGAACCCGAGACGGCACTGGCGGACAGGTGATGCGAAAATGACTTCCACGGTTGTCGTGGCCGACGACGACGAAGACCTTCGAGTCACGCTGGAGATCTGGCTGAAGGACATCGGCTCGAACATCGTTCCGGCGACGAACGGGCAAGAGGCGCTGGAGGCGCTGGAGTCGCTGTCGAACGACGTCGACGTGTTGCTCATCGACCGCCGGATGCCTGGCCTCTCGGGCGACGAGGTCGTCAAGCGACTCAAGGAGTCGTCGTTCACCGGTCGCATCATCGCGATGAGTGCGCATCCGCCGAACGACCACCTGAGCGAGGACGACGTCGACGAGTATCTGACGAAGCCGCTGTACCAGAACGACGTGGTCGATACGGTCAGGAAGGCGGCGTTGTAGGGTGGGCCAGTTTTGCGGGCAATTTTCGCACGTGATGCAGCCGTCATTGTGAGCGAGCAGCGACGCTGGCCAGTGTGGTGTGAAGTCCGGAGTACGGTCGGTTGTGGCCGCGTCTCACCGGGTCCGAGAGAGCGGCTTTCGCTCGGTCGGTGGTCGCGTGTACTCGGCGGAGAAGGTCATTTTCGCTTCGCGCAGTCGTCGTTCGTACAGGAGTTTCGACAGTGCAGCCTCGACGACTGGGTCGTCGTAGTCGGCGCACACGTCCTGCAACTCCTGCAGTAGTTCACCTCGCTGTTCGTCGAACTGGACAGCCCACGAGCCCCTTGCCATGGTCACATCAACACGCTAACGCTTAAAACGGTTGTGGCGCTTTCACGCACGACACGAGTCCGCACAGACCACGGTGACCGAACAGTAGCCTGTCGACGCGGGTGCAACTGCTTCTGGTTACGGAACGGCCAAATAGTTCGCTGAAACAGTTACTCTCGTGCAATCACGCCGGGCACTGTTGCGTGGGGTCGTCGGGGTCGCTGCCGCGGGAGCGGTCGGTTCGTTCACCTACGGACAACTCCGTGCCGACAGCGGCGACGACACACCGACGGCGCTCGTCGCGGGGTCGTTGCTCGCGCTCGCGGCGGAGACATCGGGAGCGAGCGTCGAGGCCCACGGCTCAGGCACGGTCCGACATCTCGTCCTCGATGGACTCCGAGAGCCAGACGTGGTCGCGCTCGCCGACCCGTCGCTCTTCGCGGGCGTGACAGACGCGTACACGCTGTTCGCTACCAACGCGCTGGTGTTGGCTTACGACCCCGACTCGCCGCACGCAGCGGCCATCAGGCGCGACTGGCGGCGGGCGTGTACCGACCCGGCAATCAGGGTCGGCAGAACCGACCCAGACCTCGACCCACTCGGCTACCGGACTGTGCTGGCGCTGGAACTCGACGACGAACTCGACGCGCCTGCCGTGTTGGACCAGACCCGCATCTTCGCCGAGACGGGGCTGGTGAACGCGCTCGAAGCCGGCGGCGTCGACGCGGCGTTCACCTACCGGAACATGGCCGAAGAACGTGGCCTGCCCATCGTCGACCTGCCAGCGACGCTCGATTTCTCCGACCCGGCGCACGCCGACCGGTACGCGAGCGTCTCGTACGACCTCGACGGGCAGACGATTCGCGGGGCCCCGATTCGGTACGGCGTCGCCGCGCTGACACCCCGCGGCGAGGCGTGGGCGAAGGCACTCGCCTCGGCCGACGGGCGGCTGGTCGCCCACGGGTTTTCGGTCCCAACCAGCTACCCCAGGATGGCGGCCCCGTGACTGGCTGTGTTTCCAGCTTGCTCGACCGGCGTGTTTATCCGGTCCCCAGTCGCTGTTGCGGACATGACGTTGGCGGAAACGACGCGTGACGCGGCGGACGACCACCCGTTCCTCGTCGAGGCGTTGCGAGCGGGTGTAGTGAACTACTCGGCCGCGGCCCGGTTTCTGACGGTCGACGGTGACGACGAAGCGGTCGCGACTGCCCTGCGGCGCTACGCCGAGGCACTGCCTGCCTACGAGCCGACGGCCCGTGACGTGCGCGTGACGATGCAGAGTGGGCTCGACACGGTGGCGCTGGACGAGGCCGAACGATACGAGTGTGACACAGCAGGCGCGCTACTCTGTGTCGGCGACGTGGCCGTCACGGCGACGGGCGGTGGAAAACAGACAGCCATCCTCGCGACGGGCGAGGTCGACACGAAACTGTGCGCCCGCGCACTCGGCCGACTGGCAACGGCGGACGTGGCCGTCGAGGCGGCCGGATTTGCCGGAGACGCGCTGGTCGTCGTCGTGACCCGTCGAGACGGTGCGAACGCGCTCCGGGCGGTCGAGCAGGCAGCAGAAACCGTCGCCGGTCCCGGGGCTGTCTCGGCCTGAGCGTAACCGCGGCGTGCCGACGTGTGCCAGCCCACCGTATCTGTTAAAAGGGCTGGCGCGGAAAAATTGGATAATGACCCTGTACGTGTCGAACACGCTGACGGGTGAGAAGGAGCCGTTCGAGCCACACGACCCCGAGGAGGTCTTGCTCTACTACTGTGGCTTGACGGTCTCCGACCCCGCCCACCTCGGCCACGCCCGCGGCTGGGTACACGTGGACGCGATGCATCGCTGGCTGGAACACCTCGGCTACGGCGTCCGACACGTCGAGAACTTCACCGACGTGAACGAGAAAATCGTCGCCCGCGCAGGTGACCCCGAACTCGGTGAGGACGAAGCCGAAGTCGCCGAACACTACATTCAGGACGTTCTCGACGACATGCGCGGCCTGAACCTGAAGCGGGCCGAAGTGTACCCGCGCGTCACCGAACACGTCCCGGAAATCATCGACCTCATCGAGACGCTCGTGGAGTCAGGCTACGCCTACGAGTCGAACGGCTCGGTCTACTTCGACGTGACCGAGTTCGAGGACTACGGGAAGCTCTCGGGCCAGCAAGTCGACGAAATCGAAGAACAGGGCGACCCCGACGAACTGGCGGAGAAGCGCCACCCGGCCGACTTCGCGCTGTGGAAGGCAGACGGCGTCAAACCCGACGCGGTCCGCGAACACCGTAAGGACGGCCACCCGCTCGGTGACGACGACTGCCCCAGCGGCCAGACGTGGGAGTCGCCGTGGGGCGAAGGTCGGCCAGGTTGGCACATCGAGTGCTCGGCGATGGCGATGACGCACCTCGACAGCTCCATCGACATCCACGTCGGCGGGATGGACCTCGTCTTCCCGCACCACGAGAACGAAGTCGCCCAGAGTGAGGCAGCCAGCGGCGAGCAGTTCGCCAAGTACTGGCTGCACGTCCGTCTGCTGGAGACGAAAGCCGAGAAGATGTCCTCTAGTCTGGGCAACTTCACGACCGTCGCCGACCTGCTGCGCGAAGAAGGCCCGAACGTCCTCCGGATGTTCCTGCTCTCGACCGCATACCACAACTCCGCTGTCTTCAGCGACGAGACGCTGACCGAGGCCCGCGAGCGCTGGGACCGCCTCGAACGCGGGTACCGCGCCGCCGTCGAGGCCTGCGACTCGGTCGACGCCCGCACCAAGGTCGACGACCGTGACCTGAAGTCCACTGTCGAACGCACACGCCGCGAATTCCGCGATGGGATGAACGACGACTTCAATACGCGCGAGGCGACGACGGCCCTACTCGAACTCGCCAGCGCGGTGAACCGCCACGTCGCCGACCGCGACGAGTTCGACTACCGCGGCCTGCACGACGCCATCGACACCTTCGAGGAACTGGGCGGCACCGTCCTCGGCTTCCAGTTCGGCGCACAGACCGGCGGCAACGTCGAACTCGCCGACGACGTGATTCAGCTCGTCCTCGACGCTCGCGAAGAAGAACGCGCTGCCGGCAACTACGAACGCGCCGACGACTTGCGCGACGACCTCGAAGCACTCGGTATCACGGTCGAAGACGGCGACGACGGCGTCAGCTTCCACTACTGACCTCGGGGTACGGTCAGGTTTTTGTAGGGTGACTGCCCTTTGGGCCGTATGGACCTGAATCGACGGACCCTCCTCGCTGGCACGGCGACGGGAATCGCGGCGGGTGCCGCGGGCTGTCTCGGCATCCTGGGTGGCTCGGCCGACTTCGCGGCCGACCTCGCACTGGCCAACGAAGGGACGGCCAGTAGCAACAACTTCGTTCGGCAGGAACCGCAAGAGGACTCGATAGAGAAGACGTTCTCCGCGGGCGGCCAGTCGAAGACCGTGACGGTCCGGAACTGGGTCACCGAGTACAACAAGACGCTCGACCTGCCCATCCTGAGCGACATGAAGGCGGGCGTGTTCGCCGTCGTCTCGACGCCGAAAGTGGAAATTCTCGGTCAGTCGTTCAACCCCATCAAGGACTGGGACCCGAAAAAGACGGCTCGGATGCTACAGGACCAGTACGAGGGCTTCTCCATCGGCGAAGAGGTCGGCTCGGGGACGGTACAGGTGCTCGGCAGTTCGACGGCCATGTCGAAGTTCGAGGGCACCGCGACCATGGCTGGCCAGAACGTCGACGTGTACGTGCTGATCGCGAAGGCAGTACCCAACGAGGGCGACTTCGTCCTCTCGCTCGGTGTCTATCCGCAACAGGCCGACGAAGAAGGGACCATCACGGCACTGATGGAGTCTATCGAACACCCAGCCGAGGCGTAATCGCGGTCACCGCCCGTCACCTTCTCTCGCTTTATCCTCGCCCGGTCACCCGAGCGTGACTTCGGTCACGGAGACCGTGATGGGCGGGTTCGACCCGTAGGCGATGTAGCCCCACGAGACGTGACTCCCGTCCACGGTGACCGTCTCGACGACTTCAGTCAGTTGGAACAGGACGACGGCGTCCTGGAAGTCGGCAGCAGACGAGTCGAGGTCTTCCGTCCCGAGTTCGAACAGGAAGATGACCTCGTCCGGTTCGAGCGAAATCTTTCCGTCATCGATGTAGTCGGTCAGGAACGCCTTCACGTCGTCCTGGCCCTCGTGTCCCTCGATGTTGGGGACCGGGTCACCATCCACCAGGAGCTTGACCTGCTGGTCGGCTCTGTCCTGCGAATCTGCGGAGTAGTACCCCTGTGCCCGCGCACCGACTGATATCGCGGTGCCCGCCGGCTGGCGCGAGAGTTCGTACGGGTCGTACTCCTGTCCGACACCGACGTTGAGCTCGCCCGGCCACGGGTTCACCCTGCTCTCGTCGACGTTCAGCCAGACGAACACGGGCACGTCGTTCCCTCCCGCCTGGATGGCCGTCCCGAGCAGCGTGAGGTTCGCCGAATACTGGCGCGTCGACGAAATCTCGCCACCGTCGATGACGATGGTGTCACCGCGGTAGACCGCGTCGCCCGGAGCCGTGAGCCACTCCTTCGAGACGACCACGGCGACGGTGTTTCCGGTCTTCGTCACGTCGCCCGGGAAACTGTCGCGCAGGTACGTCTCCCAGAGGTCGACGTACGTGCTGGTCACGCTGATGGTGACGTTGTCCGGTGCACCCTCGTCACAGACGGAGCCACCGACCAGCGCGGTAGTCGCTGCACGTGAACTCACGCGAGACGCGTCGTCGTCGCGCTGCACGGAGACGTCGCCTGAAAGGACGGTCTCGCCCGTGACGTTCACGAGTGGGAGGCGAATCCCGTAGTTGGCGTATTCGAGGTCGGGCCGTGACACCTGTACAACACCACTATCCGTGAACCTCCAGACACCGCCGCCCTGATAGACGACGGCGTCGCCGGCCTCGTTCTCGTAGCCGAACGCCGGAAGCGGCAGGGGACCGGTCGAACAGCGCGGGTCGGCGTTCAGGGTGACGACGACGTTGTTCTCGGCCAAGTCGGTCTCACCCACGAGCGGGCGCTGCGTCGGAATCGAGAGGTGTGCAGCAGTCCCATGGCCGACCGACACCGAGCCGAACTCGGCGTCGAGTTTGTGAACCGACCCTTCCGCGGCGGCGAGGTTCAGTCTGTCTTCCGACTGGTCCATCGTCACACTCGCGGCGATGAGGACGCCACCACCGACCACGGCGACCAGTCCGAACAGCATAATCAGCCCCAGTATCTCCGTCGCCCCCCGTTCGTCGAGCGATGCGTCTCTCCCCCAGTGATGCCTCTGTTTGTGGTTCATCTTCCCGTCTCAGGCGTGCCTGAGCCCCTTCCAAGCGACACCTGTCCACTCCCCGTGAGACAGTCTCCCTGCCGCTCGTACCAGACATTACTACGTGTGAGAAGATATAGTTATGCTATATTTCCGTGCTACAGACCGTCTCAACCGGACTCGCGGGATAGCGCCTGAGAAAAACTAGCCGAGTCGACCGTTAGGAGACGAACACGACTCGTTCGTCCTCGTCGTCGTTCACAGCGACTTCGTGGACCGAGACGTGCAGGAACGTAATCGGCGGCGGGAACAGTCCGTCTTCCAGCTGCAGGGTCGGTTCGACGGTTTCCAGACTGTCGTCGTACTCGAGTGTGTTGCTCTGTCCGACGTAGGTCGACCCACCGATTATCGCCCCCTTGACGTAGCTGTTTCCGGCGGCGATGCAGATGTCGTACTCGTCGCATTTGTTCTCCTTGTTGACCGCGACGGCCGCGTCGTTCAGCCCCGGCGCGTCCTCGTCACGGGGGGCGTAGATGGAGCCGTAGAACTGTGAGCCGCTACCCCCCGTGATAGCGACCTCCATCGTCGAGGTGCCGTACATCTGGAGGTGAGTCGCGTTCCCGCTTCCGACCCTCGCGTTCTTCATCGCGAAGTTCCCGGTCGTGTACACCCTGACTGTCTCTCCGCCGGTCGCGCCGGACACGTCGAGGCTACCACCGTCTAAGGTTGTGTTGCCAGCGATGAGCAGTGTCACGTCACCGCCTGAGAGGTCCACGTCGATGCTATCGCCGGATTCGGCCAGTATATCGCCCTCGACGAGGTACGTCTTACCGTCGTCGAGCGTCTGGGTGAGCGGGTCGACCGTCGGAATCGAGGCATTGTCCTTCGCACCGTCTATCTTCGTCTTTATCGCCTCGTCGAGTTCGGGGAGCGACGAGCCGACGTTCGAATCCGCAGACCCGGTTATCGAGCCTGCGCCCCCCGTGGTCACGTCGCCGGTCGCCCGGACATCGCCGTCGATTTCTGCGTTCCCGTTTGCGACCTCGACGTCGCCGTCGTCGCCGCCGGTCGCGTACAGGCCACGGGAGAAGTTCCCGGTGGCGACTGGCCGCCCGAGTTTGACCGTCACGGTCTCGTTCGGGTGGTCGACCGACACTGCCACGTCGTTCGTCTGCTCGTCGAGGTACTCCGCCCAGCCGGCGTAGTAGTCGCTGGTGATGGTGACGGTGACGAGTTCACCTTCGACGTAGCTACTGTTCTTCGTGATGGTCGCGTTCTTTCGCAGTTGGACCCGACCGGACGAGAGTTCTTCTTCTCCAGTCACGACCGGAATCGGGAGGTTCAGCGTCCCGTCGCGGTAGTTGAACGTCGGCGAGGCGATGACCTGCGAATTCTCGCCCTCGCCACGCCAGAGGCCGCCGGCCTGATAGGCGTACACTGTCCCGTCGTTCTCGTAGACGATGGAGCCGAAGGTGTGGTTCTGTAGCTCCGTCCCATTCGCCGAGACGACGATACGACCGGTGTCCTCCCGGTGTACCGCACCCTGTCTCGACCGGATGTCGAAGTCGACTTCCTCGCTGGAGCCACTGCCGAGGGCGACCGAGTCGACGCTCGCATCGAGCTTAGAGAACACCTGCTCGATACGCTGTGACTCGGCGTTGTGTTCCGTCTCCTCGATGGTCATACTGCCGAAGAAGACGATGGTCACTGCGCCGACGGCGACGATTCCGATCATGAGAACCACACCGAGGACCTCGGCTTGTGCTCTCGTCGGTCGCCGACCACCACCGGTGTCCCCCCCACCGATGAAGACTGCACCTGTACTCATTGAAACACGAGTTGCCCCCGAATTCCTTATAGTAGGTATACAGTTATGGACCGTTTTTTCAGATAATTACCACTTTTCCCATCTGTCTTTTTACGCGGTACGCGCAGAAAGGAGCGCCGAGAAGTGTTTGTGAACCGTCTAGTCGGTGTATAAACTGTTTTGCAAACCCCGGCGTCTGTGCCCGAACTGGGGCCGTACCGACCTCCCATACATGTCGTCGTGATGTATAGTCCACGCGAACTCGACCGGTCACTCTTCCTCGCCGTCGTCGACGACGACTTCGTGAATGGAGACGTGCAGGTAGGTGATCGGTGGCGGGAACAACCCGTCTTCGAGTTGGAGCGTCGGCTCGACGGTAGCCAGCCCAGCGCCGTACTCGACGGTGGTGCCGTCCCCGACGTAGGTCGACCCACCGAGTATGGCTCCCTCGAAGGAGCCGTGTTCGTTGACGAGACAGACGTCGTATCCACCACAGTCGGACACTGCGCCGACGGCTGCTGCGGCGTCGTTGTCTCCCGGTGCATCCTCGTCACGTGGTGCGTAGATAGTGCCCGAGAACGTAGAGCCGGACCCGTTCTGTCCGGTGATGGCGACGTCCATCTCGGACGTGCCGTACACCTGCAGGTGACGGGAGTCACCGACGACGCCGGCGCTCGCGTTCTGTAGTGCGAGGTCGCCAGACGTGTACACTCGAAGGACCTCGTCGCCGGTCGCACCCGAAACGTCCAGGTCACCACCGTCGAGCGTCGTACTGCCGTCGACGAGCAGTGTCACGTTCCCAGCGGAGAGGTCCACATCGATACGCTCGCCAGCACCGACGACCACGTCGCTCTCGACGAGGTACGTCTGTCCACCGTCGAGCGTCTGGTTGAGGGGGTCGACCACAGCTATCGACCCATCGTCGCTCGCCCCGTCGAGTTTCGTCTCGATTGCCAGGTCCAGTTCGGCCATGGACGACTCGACGCCCGAGTCGACCGGGCCGGTTATCGAGTCAGTGTCGGCCTCGACGACGGTGCCCGTGGCACGCACTGGCCCGTCGACACCGGCCGCTCCGTCGGCGTCGACAGTCACGTTTCCGCCGCTACCGCCAGTTGCGAAGACCGCCTGCGAGAAGTTGCCGGTGGCGACCGGCCGCCCGAGTTTGACCGTCACCGTCTCGTTCGCTGCATCGACCGACACGGCGGCGTCGTTCGTCTGCTCGTGGAGAAATTCCGCCCAGCCAGCGTAGTAGTCGCTGGTGATGGTGACGGTGACGAGGTCACCTTCGACGTAGTCGACGGTCGTGATGTCGGTGACCGTGTCGTGCTTTTCGAGCGTGACGCGTCCCGAAGCCAACTCTCTCTCGCCAGAGACGACCGGAATCGGGAGGTTCAGCGTCCCGTCGCCGTAGTCGAACATCGGTGCTGCGAGAACCTCCGATGATGCGCCCGTTCCGCGCCAGACGCCACCGGCCTGATAGGCGTACACCGTCCCGTCGCTTCGATACTCGATGGCACCGAACGTCCGGTTCGCGATTTCGGTCCCGTTCGCCGAGACGACGATGCGACCCGCCCCCGTCTGGTGAATCGCTCCACGATTCCGCTGCAAGTCGAAATCGACCGCTTCGCTGCCGCCGTTTCCGAGTGCGACCGAGTCGACACTCGCCCCGAGTTCGGCGAACGCGTACTCGACCCGCTGCGTTTCCGCCGTGTCGCTGGTGCGTTCGAGCGTCATCCCCCCGACGAAGAAGATACTGATTGCCCCGATGGTGACCATCCCGATCATGATAGCCACACCGAGGATTTCCGTCGTTCCCCTCCCCTCCCAACCGTGATTTCTGTCTGTTCCCTGAGCGAAGGCCGGGGAGCCGAGCCTC
Source organism: Haloarchaeobius caseinilyticus (assembly GCF_051207395.1). Classification (NCBI taxonomy): domain Archaea; kingdom Methanobacteriati; phylum Methanobacteriota; class Halobacteria; order Halobacteriales; family Halorubellaceae; genus Haloarchaeobius; species Haloarchaeobius caseinilyticus. The sequence goes on from NZ_JBPJZC010000001.1 coordinate 378,951, forward strand.
ATTGAAATCGTTTACGGCCGACCCCCTGATATAACGATGTTACCGTTGGTCCTGAACGTTCAAACAGTCTTCCAGTCTGATTGTCGTATCCTCCGTCGACGGCCAACCGGCGGCCTCCGACGCGTCACTTACCGGGACTGCCACTCGGGTTCGCGGTCTTCGAGGAAGGCGTCGATGCCTTCGTTCTTGTCTTCGCCCGCGAACAAGAGCGCGAACAGTTCTGCCTCGTACTCGATTCCCTCGTCGAGTCCCATCCGAGAGCCAGCTTTCACTGCTTTCTTGGCGATTTCGAGTGCGAGTGGAGATTTCGCCGCCATCTTCCCGGCGAGGTCGTAGACGCGCTCGTCGAGGTCGTCGGGGTCGTACACTTCGTCGACGAGTCCGATGTCGGCCGCCTCTTCGGCGTCGACGAGTTCGCCGGAGAGGATGAGACGCATCGCCTGTCCCTCGCCGACGAGTTTCGGGAGTCGCTGCGTCGCGCCGCCGCCAGGCATAATGCCCAGATTGATTTCGGGCTGGCCGAGCTTCGAGCCCGCCTGTGCGATGCGCACGTCACAGCCGAGTGCGAGCTCGGAACCGCCACCGAGGCAGTGCCCGTTGATGCGGGCGATGACCGGCTTTTCGAGGTCGTCGACGTACTCGTAGACGCGCGGGCGCTTCGACGCTTCGCGCTGTTCGACCGCGTCCCGCGCTCTGAGTTCTTTGACGTCTGCGCCGGCGACGAACGAACTCGACTCGTCGGAGCCGGTCAAGACGACGACGCGCACGTCTTCGTCGGCCTCCACCGCATCGAGGACCGACTTCAGTTCCGTGCGAAGTTGCGCGTTCAGCGCGTTTCGAGCATCTGGGCGGTCGAGGACGACCGTCGCCACGCCTTCGGCCTCGTCGCCGACGCGAACCTGCACGAGGTCACAGTCGGCGGCGGCGTGCTCGGAACCGGTTTCGTGGTCGCTCATTCGTCGTCACCCCAGTCGCCGGAGGTGCCCACGATTTCGCCGTCTTCCCAGACGTAGAACCCCTCGCCTGTCTTCTTGCCGAGTTTGCCCGCACGGACTTTCTGTTTGAGTACCTGCGGCGGGCGGAACCGCTCGCCGAGTTCTTCGCGAAGGTACTCCAGAATGTCCAGTCGCACGTCGAGGCCGACCACGTCGCCGAGTTCGATGGGACCCATCGGGTGGTTGTAGCCGAGTTCCATCGCGGCGTCGATGTCCCGTGGCGAGGCGACGCCGGATTCGACCATCCGGATGGCTTCGACGCCGAGTGCCACGCCGAGGCGCGACGAGGCGAATCCGGCCGAGTCGCGCACCGTCACCGGTTCGCGGTCGATGCCCTCGACGAACGACTCGGCGAAGTCGACCGTCTCCTCGCTGGCCTGCTCCGGCACGACGATTTCGACCAGTCGCATCAGGTGAACCGGATTGAAGAAGTGCAGGCCGACGGCCCGCTCGTCGTGTTCGAGCACACTCGCGATTTCCGTGACCGAGAGCGAGGACGTGTTCGAGGCGATGACCGTTTCCTCGTCGACGAGTTCCTCGACGTCCGAGAACGTCGACTTCTTGATGTCCATCTCTTCGGGAACGGCCTCGATGACGACTTCGGCCCCGGTGACTGCGTCGTCGAGGTCGACTGCGGTCTCGATTCGGTCGAGAGTCGCGTCCATCTCCTCCTGCGTGAGCTTGTCGCGGTCGACGCCGCCTTGCAGGTTCGACCGAATGCCGTCCATTCCGGCGTCGACGAACTCCTGCTCGATGTCGCGCATCGTCACGTCGTGGCCGGCCATCGCGCAGACCTGTGTGATTCCGTGCCCCATCGTTCCCGCACCGAGTACGCAGACTTGCATACCAGAACGCGCACGGCCGAGCGTCGTAAACGTTGGCGGTTCGGCAAGCCGTGGTGTGGTGACAGTATCGACGGCACGCCGTTACTGCCGTTATTTCCGCGCCGAATCAGTTGCTCCCGGGTCGAACAGCCACAGTTGATTCGGGACGTGGGCACCGTCCTCACCGACGAGTACTCGACCGTCGTCGAGGACGACGACGTTGTCCGGTCCCCAGAGTCCGTTCCGTGAGCCGACCACTGCCGGTTCGATTCGTGCGATGTCGTAGGTCGCACCCAGTGTGGCGCGATAGAGGACACCCTGGCGAAGCCCGTCGAGTCGGATGTCGTTCCCGCCGCTCGTCGACCCGCCGTCGAGCATCTGCCCCTCGATTCTCGAAACGGCGAGGTAGAGACCGTCGCCCGGCACTGCGTCAGGCTTGGCGTTCACCCCCTCCATCTTCGACCACTCACCCGTGGCCCCCACCGCGATGGCGGCCCGCCGGGATTCGAGGAACGCGGCGCGGTCGTCTGCGCCGTCGCCTGCGGCCCACTCGGCGATCTCCTCGTCTGTAATCGACGCCCCACCGACTTCCTGCCCGTCGTACTCGCGCACCCACGACGCCACCTCGGACTCGGTCGCGTGACCGAGTTCGAGCCACGTCACGTCGAACCCGACAGTCCCGGGGTCGCTTCCGGCGTCCTGGGTGAGTTTCGCGGCGAATAGCGTCCCCGCCGTGAGGTCGCCGGGCCGGTCCGCGACGAACTTGAAGAACACGCCCCACAGGCCGTCGTCGCCGTCCACGTCGTCGGTCAGGTACACCGTCCGCCTGTCGGGCAGCACGAGCGCGTTCTCGTGGGAGAACCGCCCGAGTGCGAACCGCTTCTCGAACCGCGGACTCGACGCGAGCGGGTCGACCGCTTCGACGACCCAGCCGTAGCGATACGGGTTGCCGAAATAGCCGAGGTACTGTTCGACGAGTTCGTGGTCGGGGGGTTCACCCGCTTCCTGGTAGGATTCTCCCTGATACCACTTGCGAGCGTCTGGTTCGTACTCTTCCGAGAACAGCGGCGTCCCCCACGGCGAGACCGTCCCGAAGCATGGCCGCCAGATGCCCGAAATCGGCCGCATATCGAGGTTTTCGCTCCGGAGGACTGTCCATCGCCCGGTTGAAGCGTCGCCGTCGCGTCTGAGGTGCAGCCTGCTCACGGCACCAGTGGTGTGCTCCCACGATGTGTACAGATAGCCCGCCGTGGCCCCGTCGGTGCTCGCTTCGAACGGGACGAACGCGTTGAAGTCGGGTTTGCTCGCGTCGGTCAGTGGCTCGCCGTCGGGTTCGGTCGTGACGCCCAACTGCTCGCCGTCGTCGGTGGGGTCGCCCCCGTTCGCCAGCACGCGGTGGCTGCCGAATCGCGACCGGAATCGCTTTCGTCCCTGTCGTGTCCACGACGGCGAGAGACCGTCGAACTCGACCGGAATCGACCGGACGTCGACACCCTCGAACACGCCGATTGCCGCGCGGTCGTACGGCTTGTCGTTCGTCGCAGCGGGGCCGTGAACGTTACAGAAGAGGGTCCCGTCGTCGGTCACGAACAACCCGGTGAACTCGGCCCCTTCGACCGTCGTCGCGAACCGTCTGAGTGCTCCGGTCGCGGTGTCCTTTCGCGTCAACTGGTCGCCGAGTTCGTACCCAGCGACGTTCAGCCCGACGAACGTCCCACCGACGAGCGCGAGACTCTGTCGTCGTGTGAGTGCGTCTCGCATACTGACTGTCAGGTAGGCACCGGGGAGTGATTACCTCGCGGAGAGGCCGTCACCACCCCGGAACGTGATGCCTACTCGGAAACGTCACGAAAGCTGGTCATCGTCGAGTAAGTGGATTTGTTGAGAGGTTCGGTGAAACGCGCGGGGACCTCTCAGCGCGAAATGTATGCTTGTTGCTAGCGTACCTCTCGTATGCGCCTCGACTACACCCTCACTGCCGTCAGGCGACCGGTTTCGACGCTGGGATTCCCGGTCCGTGCCGCGCTCGCCCTGCTGGCGTCGCTCGTCGGCAACGCGGTCCTGCTGGCAATCGCGCAGTCGCTGTCGGTCGCACCGGACTTCGACCCACTCGCGTACCCGCCGGTACTGTTCCTGACGACCGTCGGCACGCTGGGCGCGGCCGTCGTCTACTGGCTGCTCACTCGGTTCGTCGAGCGGCCCGAAGTGACGTTCACACGGGTCGTCGTCGCCGTCCTCGTGCTCTCGTTCGTGCCCGACTTCGCCCTGCTCGTGTACGACCCGACGGCGACGATTCTGGGCGTCGTCGTGCTCATGCTGATGCACGCCGTCGTCGCCGTGGCGTGTGTCGCGCTGTTTCCAGCGAATCGAGTCTAGTGCGTGGTCTCGTGTCTCGAATAGCCGCGGCGACACGCGGAAGTTCACGATTCTCTCGCTGGTCGAACATTGAACTTCCGACGGACACGTCCGGCGGCGTTCAAAGTTCTCCCGCTGGTCGAACTTTGAACCCGTACCGCGTCACGCCTTCCTGCGTGTAGATTCGTCGAATCGTCGTCTCGACGTCGTCACCGACCGAGAGCGCCTCGGGGTCGACGTCGGTCGCCTGCGCCGGCACACTCACCATCCCCGAATTCGGCCCGTCGAGGGCGACGATGGCGACCGCGAAGTCGCCGGAGCGGGCCTGCTGTTCGGCGAACTCCGGTGGGGCACCGCCCTGTGAGATGGTCGTGACAGCCTCGACCGTGCCGGTTCCCGGGAGTTCGACCGGTTCGAACGCCTGTCGGGAACCACAGTTGGTACAGGCTCCTTCTGGCGGGAACGCGAGCGACCCACAGTCCATGCAGCGACCGGCTTCGAGTCGGTAGCGTTGTGGGATGGAGCGTTGCCACGTCGGCACCGAGACGTACGCGCCGCCGCCAGAGGGCGGGCCAGAGGTAATCTCGCCACGCTGGCGGAGGTACTCGGCGTAGGAAACCGACGCATCGCCGTCGAGACGGAGCGACGACGGCAGACCCACGTCGGATTCGAGGACGAGTGCGTCCGCGCCGCCACCGCTGCCGTAGCCGACAGCGAGAACGGTGTCGTGCTCGTCGGCCGCGAGCGCCTTGGCGAGGCTGAGTGGGACGCTCGCCGCACCGGTATCACCGAGATTGTGGACGGTCGCCGCGGCCGAGATGGCGTCGGTATCGACACCGATGGGACCAGCGGCTCGGTAGGGGAGTCGCCCGTTCGGGGCCTGCACCGCGGCGACGTCGTAATCACGGGCAGCGAGCTGGTCGACCGCACCGGCGACTACCTCGGTGAACGCCTGTCGGTCGTACGTGGTCACGTCCAGCCCGTCGACACGCTGGCTTCCAGCCTCGCGGAACCGCGTTCCAGGGTACGGTTCTGCGTACTCGGCGTGGTCGACGACCTGCGCCGGGCCGTTTTCGACGATGACGAACGCGGCCGCCCCTGCGCCGGCCGCGTGGTCGGTCGCGTCGTCGGGGTCGCCTTTCGGACAGTCGGCGGCGACGACGAGGCCGACGCCGTCGCCGAGGTCGGCGTCCATGGCCGCCTTGAGCGCGCGGGTGCCAGCCCGTGTGCTGCCGGTGAACACCTGCCGGCCCGCCGCTTCCGGCACGCCGAGCATCGCACCCAGACGTGCCGAGATGTCCTCCTCTTCGAGCGGCGGGGTCGAGGTCGCGAACGCGAGGTACGAAATGGATCCGCCATCGGTGCCGTCGGCCCGGAGCACGTCGCGCGCGACCTCCGCGCCCATCGTGAGTGCGTCCTCGTCCGCGCCGGCGACCGCCTTCTCCTCGATGCCGCTCGCGTTGAACTGTCCCCACGCCTCGGTGAACTCCTCGGCTGTGATACGATACTGCGGCGCGTACGCCGCCACGGCGCGGATACCGAGCGCCATCAGTTGCTCACCTCCGTGGCTCGCTCGAGCACGTGGACGACCGCTGCGCCGCCGCTGCCCCCGACGTTGTGGGTCAGGCCGCGGGTCGCGCCTTCGACCTGTCGGTCGCCCGCTTCGTCGGTGAGTTGCTCGAACGCTTCCACGAGTTGGCCAGCGCCGGTCGCCCCGATTGGGTGGCCCTTCGACTTCAGCCCGCCCGAGGTGTTGACGACGACTTCGCCGCCGTAGTCGGTCGCGCCCGAGGCGACCAGTTTGCCGGACTCGCCCGGTTCGCAGAAGCCGAGGTCTTCGTAGGCCATCAGCTCCGCGATGGCGAAGCAGTCGTGGACCTCCGCGAAGTCGAGGTCGCCCGGCGTCACGCCAGCCATCTCGTAGGCGGTTTCGGCGGCCGAAACCGTCGCTGGAACGTTCGAGTAGCTGTCGCGCTGGAACAGGCCCACGCGGTCCGATGCGGCACCGACGCCCGCGACACGGACCGGGTCGTCAGTGTACTCGTCGACAACGTCCTCGCTCACGACGACGACGCAGGCTGCGCCGTCGGTCGTGGGACAGCAGTGATAGAGCGTCAGTGGGTCCGCGACGACCGGCGCGTTCATCGCGTCGTCCAGCGAGCACTCGAAGCCGAGTTGCGCGTGGGGGTTCATCGCGCCGTGGCTGTGGTTCTTCACGGCGACGTGCGAGAGTTGCTCTTTCGTCGTCCCGTACTCGGCCATGTGGGCACTGGCCATCTGGGCGTAGACGCCGGAGAAGGTCGTGCCGGAGAGGCGCTCCCACTCGGTCTCGCCGGAGACACCGAGCCAGTACTTCGTGGCGTCGGAGGACGTGTCGGTCATCACTTCGACGCCGCCAGCGAGGACCACGTCGGCCATGCCCGATTTGACTGCCTGTACAGCCTGTCGAACCGCGTAGCCCGAGGCCGCACAGGCGTTCTCGACCCTCGTCGTCGGCACGCCGTGAAGGCCGACGTGTTCGGTCACTGCCGGTCCCGAGAGGCCGAGTTGGCGACCACCCACGCCGAGGGTCCCGACGACCGCCTCGTCGAACGCCTCGGTGTCGATACCGTGCTCGACGCTCTCGACGGCGTGGTCGAACGCCGTTTCGAACAGCGAGCGATAGCTCTCGTCGGGGAACGACCCGTAATCGGACTGGCCCGCCCCGACGATGTACGCATCACGCATATACAGGGCAGTCCGCGGCGAGGCGCGAAATAAGTGGGTGCCTGCGCCTGCTGGCCGCAGTGCTTCTGTGAGAGACCAACAATTAAGCACCCCGGGAAAGTTCACCAATTATGCGCATCGAGGACGCGGACGGCGTACGAACCATCACTTTCGACCGACCGAACGTCATGAACGCGATGAACCTGGAAGTCGCTCAGGAACTCGCCGAGGCGGTGGCCGAGACCGACCCCGTCGAACACGATGCTATCGTCCTCACAGGTGACGACCCGGCGTTCTCCGCGGGCGGCGACATCATGGCGATGAAAGAGCGCGACGAAGGTCCGCGTGAAGCCTACGAACGCGTCGCGGAGACGTTCAACCGCGCTGCCGCCGAGATGCTGAACTCGGACGTGCCCATCGTCGCGAAGGTGAACGGTGACTGCGTCGGTGCAGGACTCGCCCTCGTCGCCGCCGCCGACTTCGCGTACACGGTGCCCGACGCGACCTTCTCCTGTGCGTTCATCCGCGTCGGCCTCATCCCCGACACCGCGGCGACGTTCACGCTCCCGCGACTCGTCGGCCTTCGCACCGCGAAGCGACTGACCCTGACTGGTGAGTTCTTCGACGGCGAGGAAGCCGCCGAAATCGGTCTCGTGAACGAAGCGGTCGACGAGGACGAACTCGACGAGAAAATCGAATCCATCGTCGGCAAACTCTCGCGCCGCCCGACCCGAACAATCGGGATGACCAAACAGGCCATCCACGAGAACCTCGACAACGACTGGCGGAAGGCGCTCGACTACGAGAACATGCTGCAGGTGCAGGCGTACATGTCCGAAGAACACGAAGAGGGCGTCGACGCCTTCCTCGAAGGCCGCGACGCCGACTGGGACTAAGCGAGAACGAGGCGACTCACTCTTCTGGAATCACGTACTCGATTCCCTCCAGCTCTTCCGCGGGGACGGACAGGACGAGGGTGTCCGTGAGCCGGTTGGTCAGCCGGAGCTTCGTCCCGGACATCGCCAGCCAGCCGACGAGACAGTCGATGGGGAGGAAGAACGCCTTCCCGAACGCCTGCCCAGCCGCCGCGAGGAAACTCGGATGGTCGCCACGCCGGTCCGTGAGTCGGAGGTTCATCACGGCTTTTCCAGCCGACTGCCCCCAGATGCCCTCCGAGAGCGTCCAGTAGGCGAACAGGGCGACGCCATTCGTCCCCAGCGTGAGGCCGAGTCCGCCGACAGTCGTGAGGTCGACGGAGAATACGGTCGGGAGACCGGCGATGGCACCGTCGAACAGTTCGAGAACGGCCCCGACGACGATGACGTCGATGAGCCACGCCCAGAAGCGTGACTCCCAGGTTGCGAGAGAGAGTTTCGTATCGCTCATGGATACTGAGACGTCGCCTGAGGAGAAATACTCGCGCGGTCGTTCCTACGCTGTGAGGAACTCGCGAACCGTCCCGTCGAACGCATCGGGATGCTCGATGACCGACTCGTGACCCGCGTCCCGGAGGAGCGCGAGCCGGCCGTTTGCCAGCCCGTCGGCCGTCTTTCTGTAGCCCGACTCGTCGAAGAACACGTCTGAGTCCCCACCGACGACCAGCGTCGGGCAGCCGATGTCCCCGAGGACGGCCGTTCCATCGTGTGCCAAACAGGCGTCGGCCGAGATGCAGAAATCTGCTGGAACAGCGGGTTCCGAGAGGAGGTCGTAACCGACCGACCCCGCTTGCAAAGTCAGCGATAGCGCGCCGTCGGCGACGATATCATATGCCTCGCGGTAAATCGGTCCCCAGCGACGACGGTCTGCGAGGTCACGCCAGCGCCGGACGATAGTCGCACCCTCGTCGCTGAGCGTCGCAGCCGAGAGACCGAGGACTGCCCGGCGAATTCGGTCGTCATTGGCTGCGAGGTGCTGGGCGAGGAAACCACCCATCGACAGCCCGAGTACGTCGACCGAGGCCGGTTCGGCCACGCCCAGTTCGTCGAGGACTGTCTCGTACCCGGCGGCCATGTCGGCGGTCGTCGCCCCATCGGGAAGGCCGCGAGGCCGACTGACCATGTACACCGTGTGGCTGTCGGCGTACCGCTTGAGGTACAGCGCCATCAGCCGCGGGAACCATCGGGAGTCGCCAACGCGGTGGAGTGGGTCGTTCAGGCCCGGAATCACGAGCAACGTTCGCGGGCCGTCGCCAGTCTGTACGTACGAGTGTCCGGCGAGTGACCCAGTATCGACGCGGGGGAACACGGCCGGACGTAGGGAGAGGCCACGGTAATACGCGCCGATGGACCACCATGGCAGCTCCCACTCTCGTCTTTTTGCTGTCTCGCTCCGTCTATTGGTGCATGCAGTACACCCTACTCGGCGACACTGGACTCCGCGTCAGCGAATGCTCGCTCGGGACGATGACCTTCGGCGACGACTGGGGCTGGGGTGCGGAGCGAGAGACGTGCGAAGAACTGTTCGAGACCTACGCCGACGCCGGGGGGAATTTCATCGATACAGCCAACGTGTACACGAACGGCTCGTCGGAGCGTATCCTGGGTGACCTGCTCGACGGCCGTCGCGACGACTTCGTCCTCGCGTCGAAGTACACCCTGAGTACGAATCCCCGGGACCCGAACGCGAGCGGGAACCACCGCAAGAACATGTTTCGGGCGGTCGACGCGAGTCTCGACCGACTGAACACGGACTACCTCGACCTCCTCTGGGTCCACGCCTACGACGGGCTGACACCCCTCTCCGAGACGATGCGGGCACTCGACGACCTCGTTCGGCAGGGGAAGGTACACTACGTCGGCCTGTCGGACTTCCCGGCGTGGGCCGCCTCGCGCGCCGTCACGCTCGCGGAGGAACGCGACTGGACCCGGCCAGCAGCCCTCCAGTTCGAGTACAACTTGGTCGAACGAACCGTCGAGCGTGAACTGCTGCCGATGGCCGACGCGCTGGACCTCGGCGTCACCGCGTGGGGACCGCTCAAGGCGGGCGTCCTGACCGGGAAATATCTCGACGACGCGGGTGAGGGACGACGAACCCAGACCGGACAGGGCGTCACCGAGCGTGAAAACGATATCGCCCGCGAAGTCGTCGCCGTCGCGGAAGAACTCGAGGCGTCTCCCGCACAGGTCGCGCTCGCGTGGGTCCGCCAGCAGGGCGACGTCATTCCCATCGTCGGCGCGACGAAACCGGCACACCTCGAAGACAATTTGGCGAGTCTCACCCTGGCGCTCGACGACGACCACCTCGAACGGCTGGACGAGGTGAGTGCGGTCGACATGGGCTTCCCCCGGGACTTCCTCACGCAACCGCGCATCCGTGAGGTACTGTACGGCGAAACGGACGAACGCCTCGACGTCGACACGCGGTCGAACCTCTTCTGACGGTTACCAGCCGTACTCGACAACCCCGACGCGGCCGTCGAGCGACGGATGGTCGAACCACGCCACTCGGTCGTCACCCCAGGACAGCTCGTCCCCGAGCGCGAACGCTTCGCTGGCCGCGTCGAAATCGTCCGTCTCGACGAGGACGGCACAGACGGCCGACCCGACCGTGTCGAGTCGCTGGCGCAATCGGTCGCTGGTCGGTTCCGCGACAGCGACAGGCGCGCCCGCGAAGCGATGGAGTGTCGCACCGAACTCGTCGGCATCGACCTGCTCCGGTCGAGGAAGCCGCAGCAACTGGTCGAGCGAGCGAACGAGTGGGTCGGGTTCGGCCGTGAGCACGAGGACCTCCGCGAGTCCCACCAGCGAACTGCCGTCGAGGGCCGGATTCGGGCTGACGCGGTAGCGCCTCGGTGTCCGGTCCTCGATGGCGAACGGTAGCGTCAGGCCCAGGTCGTCGCCGACCGTCGCCGTCTCCCACTCGACCTGGGTACCGTCTGGTCGCCGGCGTCCGTCGCGGTTCGGTCCGGCGACGCGCTCGCCGGAATCGAGACACCGGTGCATGAACCCGCGCACGTCGTCGGTACCGAGACACCACGCGCACGGTCCGGCGTCCTCGTGGATGAACGTGGGCCAGCGGACCGGTGGCTCGGCACCGGTGTTCGTGATGCATTCGAGGTACGACCCGTCGGGGAACCCGACGATACGCATCTCGGTCGTCCCGTCCGCGTGTTCGCCGCCGTACTCACTCGGCAGGTCGACCGCGTCGAGCGCGGCCACAGCGTCGTCGAGGTCGCGCCACGCCGTCGCCACGTGGTCGAGGAATAGGTCCATGGCTATTGCGCGTCGCGCAGGCAGAAAAGTCGATTCCCGACGGTCGTCGTGTCGCTTAGTTCAGACCGAGGAACTCTTCGGCGTTCTTCCAGAGAATCTTGCGCTGGACCTCCGGCGGGAAGTCGAGTTCGGCGAACTGGTGGAGCCACTTCGCGGGGTCGAGCATCGGGTAGTCGGTACCGAACATGACCTTGTCCTTGAGCAGCGTCTTCGCGTAGTGGAGCACCTGCTCGTCGATGTACGCGGGCATCCAGCCGGAGAGGTCCATGTAGACGTTACCCTTCTGCTGGCAGATGGCGAGTTGTTCTTTCTCCCACGGGAACGCGGGGTGGGCGATGAGTATCTGCAGGTCGGGGTGTTCGGCGGCCACGTCGTCGATGAGCATCGGGTCGCCGTACTTGATTTTGAGGCCGCGGCCACCGGGGGCGCAGGCACCGAGCGTCGAGTTGCCGCCGTGGAAGACGCATGGCACGCCGAGGTCCTCGATGGTGTCGAACAGGTCGTAGTGCTGCGGGTCCGACGGGTCGAAGCCCTGCGCGATTTGCTGGAACTTGAAGCCGACGAGGTCCAGGTCTTCGACACAGCGACGGGCTTCTTCCACACAGTCGTCCTTGAGCGGGTCGACGCTGCCGAACCCGACGAAGAAGTCGTCGTAGTCGTCGCGAACTTCCGCGACGTACTCGTTCGGGACCGGCGGGTTACCCGTGTTCGTCTCGGCGTCCCAGCCGAGCAGAACGGCCTTGTCGATGCCGACGTTTCGGTACTCCTCGACCATCTCGCCGTAGGAGTTCGGGACCATCTCCTTACCGAAGCGCTCGGCCGCGTCCTGCATCATCTCGCCGCCAGCGTCGAAGAGGAACTCCTCGGTCGGCTGGTGGGCGTGCGTGTCGATGATCTTCGGGTCGTCCGGGTCGACCACGCTCGGGAGAGTCATGTCCAGAACTGCGCGTGGCGACGTGAAAAACGTCCCTGTTCGTTCGTGAAATTCGCGTCCCCACGATGGTCACTCGCCGCCGAACAGACGCTCGACGCGGGATTGCAGACCGCGGTCGCCCGTGGCCATGATAACTGAACAGGTGACCCGACGCCCGACCGCTTCCGGAACCGCGCCGACGCCGACGAACGTCACGTCCAAGAGGCTCATGTCACGCGTCGGGTCTGTCTCGATGGCATCCTCGCCGCCGTCGCCACCTGGGTCGGTCATTCGCACCGAACGACAGCCGGCAGTCGTAAGGCCGTCGTGCCTGACTGTTCAGGGTCGGACCACGACAGTCAGGTCATGAAACACTGTCGACACGAACCGGCCGAGTTACACAGTGCAGTGGACAGCCCAGCCGCGTGAGTTATCGCTCGGCCAGTAATGCGCCGCTATCCGCGTCTGGCCCGTATATCTCACGGGGAGTATCATGGCAACTGGAACTACGACAGACACCGTCTCGGGGGGCGAAACACAGACAGCGTGGCGGCTACGACTCGCGTTCGGTATCATCCTCGTCGGACTGGGCATATTCATCGCCGTGATGCCATCGGTCGCGGGGAGCCTCATCCGCATCTGGCTCGGCGTCGTGCTGTTGGCTGCCGGCGTCGCCATGACTGCCGACGCGAAGGCCGCCGGTTCGTTCAGGAACGCGTTCGTCACGCTGGGCGAAGCGGTCGGCTTCTTCATCGTCGGTCTCTTGCTCGTTCTGGCTCCTGTCGGGTTGACGCGGCTCGCGGTCATGTTCGCCACCCTCTACGGCGGCGTGGGATTGCTGCGAATCGGCGCTGCACTCGCGAACCGTACGGAGGACCGCCAACAGTCACTACTCACGGGATTCGCCCTCCTGGTAGTCGCGACACTCCTGATAACTGAGTGGCCGAGCGACGCAGTCTGGGCTCTCGGCCTGCTGTACGGGTCAGGTGTCGCCGTGGTCGGGTTGTCGGTCATCGTCTCCGCACTGCGGGGTCGTCCCGCGTCTGAACCGGCCGAGGAGACGGAACCGCCCGAGTCGACGTTCGCAGAGGAACAGCTATGAGCGACGAATCGACCGAGCGCAGTCTGCGCACTCGTCTCGAACACTGGCTTCCGCTGCTCGTGGTGTGTTCGGCGATGCTCATCGTCGTCATCGACACCTCGATGATGACGGTCGCTATCTCGGCTATCGTAGCCGACCTGGACACGAGCGTGACGGCCGTGCAGGCGGCCATCTCGCTGTACGCACTCGTCATGGCCGCGTTCGTCATGGTCGGGGCGAAACTCGGCAACGTCTACGGTCTCCGCCGGATGTACCTCGTCGGACTCGGTATCTACACCACGGGGACGATTCTCGCGGCCATCAGTTGGAACATCTACGTGCTCTGGCTCGGCTGGTCCATCATCGAAGGCCTCGGGGCGGCTATCTTGCTCCCGCTCTCGTACGCGATTCTGCCACTGGTCTACCGGGAAACCACCGAGCGCGCGCTCGCGTTCGGCATCTTGACCGGTGTCCAGGCCGCGGCGGCGGCGGTCGGCCCCATCGTCGGTGGCACGTTGACGACCTTCTTCACGTGGCGGTGGGGCTTCGGCCTGGAAGCGCTCATCGCCGTCCCGACGTTCCTGCTGGCGCTCCGGCTGACCGAGCACCGACCCGAGCCTGACGGGTCCATCGACGGGGTCGGCGCGGCCCTGTCGGTCACGGGGCTTTCGCTGGTCACCATCGGCGTCCTCCTCAGCGGGCACTACGGCTGGTGGAAGGCGCTTCGACCGGTCGAAATCGCGGGCACCGAGGTCTCGCTGTTGGGGCTGTCCCCGACCCCGATACTCGTCGCGGCGGGCATCGCGCTCCTCGTCGGCTTCGTCCACTGGCAGTACAAGCAAGTACGGGTCGGCGGTCCCACGCTCGTCAGGACGAGTCTGTTCGGCAACGGTGGGTATCTCGGCGGCCTCTCGACGTACTTCATCGCGTGGGTCGCCCTCGGCGGTATTCTGTTCGTGGTGCCAGTGTTCCTGCAAGGGGGACTCGGCTACAATGCGTTCCAGACCGGTATCGCGCTCTTGCCGTTCTCGATGGCCGTGTTCGCCGTCTCGCTCGGGACGGCACGGCTCACGGCCACCCTCGGTGGGAAGCGGCTGATTCAGGCCGGCATCCTCATCGTGGCCGTCGGTCTCGCGCTGCTGTACACGGCGAGCGCGCCGTCGATGACGCTGGTGGATATGGCGCTCCCGATGCTGGTCCAGGGTGTCGGCATCGGTCTCATCATGGCGAACATCGTGAATCTCACGCTCTCGACCGTCGAGGCGGACGAGACGATGGAGGCGTCGGGTGGGAGCATGGCGGTGAACTGGATGGGCACGTCCATCGGGACCGCCGTCATGGGGTCGTTCCTGCTTACGTCCGTCTTCGGCACGGTCGTCGACCGTGTGTTGACGAGCGCCGGACTGGCGGCGACGGCCACCGAACGGCGTGAACTCATCGTCAAACTGGAAGACACGACGGAGTACATCACCGAGCAGGAGAAGACCGCCTTCGTCGAATCGCTCCCGCCGGCGGTGCAACAGGACCTCCTCTCCATCATCGACGTGGCGACGGTCCAGGGCTTCAGAAACACTGTCTTGCTCCTCGGCCTGTTCGTCGTCGCACTCGCGCTCACCTCGTCGTTCCTCCCGGCAGGGAAGACGGGAGATGTGCCGATGGAGACTACGCCGGTCGACCCGGTCCCCGACCGGGCTGACGACTGACGGGAGAGACCGCTTCGTCCACTACCCTGTCGTCGGCCGGTTCGAGGACGGTTCGTTCCGGAATCGGCGCGAGTGGCTGCTTACGACCGACCAGCACCCGCTGCAGCGGTGTGAGTTCGTGGGGCGTCTCCTTCTCGATGGTCTGATATTCGACGACGACCCGGTCCTCGTCGGCCGAGAGGCGAAAGTAGTTCAGACAGAACGATGGCCGGTAGACCGGCGGGAGCAGGCCGAACCGGACGGGAATCCGGTCGAAGCGTTTGAGCCACGTCCCCGTGTTGATGATAGCACGACTGTCGATACGCCGTAGCGAGGGGCGGTGCGTGTGGCCGTATATGAACGCCGCGACGTTCGGGTGCGTCGAAAAGACTTCGAGCGCGGCGTCGACGTAGTGCGCGTCTTCCTCCTGTACGACCTTCTCAGAGCTCAGCAGGCCGAACCGGCGAAGCGTCTGTTTCGCGTCACGCAGCAGGAAGAACACCGGTATCGAGAGCGCGATGAGCAGGCCCATGATGACGAAGTTGAGCAGGAGGACGAGGTTGAACGCCTCGCCGACGAAGCCGAACTGGCGGAACAGGTCGGGGTTCGAGAAAACCTGTGTGTTGAGGATACCGACGTGTTCGAGCGTCGCCCCGGCGACCCAGAGCAGCGTGACGTTGAACAGCAACAGGAACGGGAGCGACGCGTACCTGAGGAACGGGCTCATCTCGCGGTAGTAGTAGTTCGAAATCATCCACCACGGGATGTCGTCCATCGGTGTCACCGACTGGATGTCCTTGAGCCAGTTGTACTTCCCACGCTCTGAGAGCTGTCCAGCCTTCCCAGTGACACGCTGGTTGACGAAGTAGCCGGGTGGGTTCGCGAACGGATTGCCGAACTGTGGCAGGCGGTTGTTCGGGTCCTCTTGCATCCCGTGTTCGATCCAGATGCGCCGTGACCCGACCGCACGCACGAGGTGGATTTCGTTCTGCAGGTCGATGTTGTACGCCGCGAGTCGTGTGACGTAGTCGGGATAGCCGGCCAACTCGGCGTCGTGGTTTCCCGGGATGAGCGTTATCTGGACCGTCTCACCCGTCTTCCGGAACTGCTCGAACAGCTCCGGATGGTGTTCGACGAGCGAGTCGAGTTTCGCCAAGCCCGTCACCTGTGTGAACTCCCAGAGGCCGAAGAGGTCGCCGTTGATGATGAGTTCTGCGTCCTCGTCCGTCTCGGCCAGCGACTGAAGAAACGCGATGAGTTCCGACTCGAACGCGCACTCTTGCAGTTCGTCGTCGCCGCCGATGTGGAGGTCGCTGATGAAGTAGTACACTGCAGCCATACTACCGAGAGAGAGGGTCTCGATGGTGATAGACGCGCTGTCGTTTCAGCGGTCTCCTCAAACGACCGGGGCGACTAACGGGCTTCGGACCGACACACCGACACGTCGAATCGCTCGCTCGGGACCGCCGGTCGTCTCGCTGCGTCCCGGTTCCACGGGAAAACAGTTTACCGGACCGAGCACTCACTTCGACGCGAAGTCCACGACGACTTTTCGGACCGCTGCTGGACGTCTCCCGATTTGACGCGGTCATTAGCTAACGCCTGACAGCGCGTACAGTGAGTGACCATGAGTATCGACGACACTCCGTCGGACGAGAAGTCGACCGACGAGACGACAGAGTTCGAGACCGAAGAGACGACTACGACGACGGCGGTGACCATGACGCAAGAGGAACTGACCGCCCTCGGCCTCCAGAACTCCTGGCGGACCCTGATGGCGACCGGTGCTATCCTCGCGATTCTCGGCCTGTTAGCGATGATATTCGCGTTCTTTACCAGCGTCGCACTCACGCTTCTGTTCGGGGCTTCACTCGTCGTCGCTGGCTTCGTGACGATTGCGCACGCGTTCTCCGCGAAGAAGTGGACTGGGTTCGTCTGGGAAGCCATCCTCGCAGCCATCTACGGTATCGCTGGGTTGTTGGTGTTGGCGAATCCGGTCCTCGGACTTGCCTCGCTGACGTTCCTGCTCATCGCGTACTTCCTGGTGAGCGGCATCGTCGAAATCGGGATGGGCATCAAGACGCGGGGACACCCGAACTGGGGTTGGCTCATCGCGAGTGGTGTCCTCGGCATCATCGTGGGGGTCCTGTTGTTCATGGGCCTTCCCTCGACCGCAGCGTGGGCCGTCGGCCTGCTGTTCGGTGCGAACCTGCTCGTGTCGGGCATCTCCATGATCATGCTCGCCATGGGTACGAAGAAGACCGTCGAGTCCGGCGTCGCCCCGCCGGCCGCGAAACCCGGTGCCGGTGTCTGAGCGTGACACACCTGCACTGCTGACCTGCTGACTCGTCCACACTCGGGCGTCGGTTCACTACCGACGTCCCGCACCGCCGACCCGACCGACGACTGTATCCACTGCACACAACATCCGAGAGAGACCACTATGTTACCGACGATGACACCGACGACGACAGACCAGCAACAGGGACCGAGTAAGACCGCGCTTCGGTACGTGGGGGCCGGCCTCGTCCTCCTCGGCCTGTTCGCAGTGGTCTTCCCCATGGTGAGCAGCTTCTCGCTCGCGTTCGTCGTGGGGTCGGCACTGGGCGTCGCCGGCGTCTTGCAGGTGGCCAACGCACTGGCCGCCCCGAAGTGGACCGGCTTCGTCTGGCAGGCCCTACTCGCCGTCGTCTTCCTCGTACTGGGCGTGCTCATCATCGCGAACCCGACGCTCGGACTGACGACGGTCACGCTCTTGCTCATCGCCGAGTTCGCGGCGGCGGGTATCGTCCAGATTCTGCTCGGTGTCGGTATCCGTGGTCACCGAAACTGGCAGGCACCGATACTCTCGGGCGCGTTTTCACTCGTCGCGTCGGTGTTGCTCGGGCTCGGTGTCGTGTCGACCGCAGTGGGTATCGGGAGCCTGTTCGGTGCGACGCTCGTCGTGACTGGGCTGGCACTGTTGATACTGTCGCTCGGGGCGAGTGACGAGACGGCGAGCGACGAGACGACACCGCCTGCACCACGCGCTGGCGGTGTCTGAGCGACGCTACTGGAAAAACCGATATTCGACCGGATTCAGGGGCTTCCGGGCTTGTCGCCGTAGAAGTCTCGGCGCTTGAACATGAATTTCATGTCTCCTTGTAGCAGTATTTCGCCGTCCTGATTCGTCGTCTCCGCGTCGATGACGACGAGTCCGGCGTCGTCGCGCGACTCGAACTCTTTCGTCTCTGTGACCTCGAACTCGGCCTGAATCGTGTCGTCGATGAACATCGGATTCGGCACGTCCATGTAGTTCATCCCGAGGAAGGCGATGACGGTGCGCTCGACGAACCCACATCGCTGGACCATCCCGGTCGTGAGGATGAACGTCATCGGACCGTGGCCGATGCGCTTGCCGAAGGGACCTTCCTCGGAGTACTCGGCGTTCGTGTGGAGTTCGGTCCAGTCGTCGGCGAACATCGAGTGGAAGACGAAGTCGGACTCGGTGACGGTCCGGCCGGCGCTCTGGAACGTCATTCCCTCTTCCATGTCCTCGAAGTAGTGGGGTTCGTAACTGTAGACCATGAACGAGTGATTCAGCGGGGGTCGATAAAAAGGGTGCTGTCGTCGCCGGTCTCGAACCGATGGCACCGACTCAGTACGCGTCGTCGGTCTCGTACTGCGTGTCGTCGTAGCCGTAGTCCTCGTACGTCGACGTGCCACCGTAGGTGCCACTGTTGCGGCGGAAGTCGTCCTCCCACAGCATGTGGCCGAGCAGGCCACCGACCGCGCCGAGGCCGATGGTGTAGAGCGCACCGATAACGGCGAACACGGCGATGACGGCGAAGATGAACATGAAGAACGCGAGTCCCGCGCCGCCGTCACCGGCGAACGCGGTGAACAGCCCGAGCCCGCCGAGGAACACGAACAGGAGTCCGAAGACGAGCACTCCGGGAATCATGAACAGCGCGCCCGAGGCGGCACCGACTTTGATGTTCTCGCTCTTGTCCGTATCCTTTCGGAGATACGATGACGCCGCCCCGCCGAGGATCGGCGAGAACGGCAGCACCGTCAAGACGGTCGCCACGACAGCCCCGAGTACTGCACTCAGCCAGAAGCTGTTCCCCTCGCCGTGCTTGTCGAAGTTGACCATGCACGATATTTGTCCATCTCATCATATAAACCTGTGGAGGGGTATCGTGGGTCGTCAGTCGGCCGTCGCAGCTGTCACAGACTCAGCGTTCGGTCTCTTCGTCCCCCGAGTGGTCGTCGCCGGAATCGGCTTCGACCAACTCGTCCCCGAGACCGGCTTCAGTCCACTCCTCACCGTACGCCTCGCGCGCTGTTGCCACCGACACCTTTCCGAGGCGCACGTCTCGCGCGATGGCCGTGGGGTCGCGGTCGGCCGGGTCGCCGTAGCCGCCAGCCCCGGGTGTCCGGAGACTGACCGTCGTCCCGGGCGGGAGTTCGTGCGTCGACTTCTGTGGCAGTCGCTCGGACTCGCCCTCCGAGAGCAGGTATGCCGCGCCACATTCGCCTGGCCCGCCACCGAGTAGTCCGTAGGGCTGGTGCTCGTGTCGGTCCGCGAGCAGGCTGAACTGCGCTTCGTGGTCGCGGACTTCGATGTCCCGGCGGAGGCCGAGGCCGCCCCGGAACTGGCCCGCACCGCCCGAGTCCTCGCGGAGTTCGTACCGCTGGACTCTGAGGGGATACGCGGTCTCCAGCACCTCGACGGGCGTGTTCATCGTGTTCGACATGTGGACGTGGACGCCGTCCATCCCGTCGCCGGTCGCGCGACCACCGAAGCCGCCACCTTGCGTC
Organism: Haloarchaeobius caseinilyticus; assembly: GCF_051207395.1. NCBI lineage: Archaea > Methanobacteriati > Methanobacteriota > Halobacteria > Halobacteriales > Halorubellaceae > Haloarchaeobius > Haloarchaeobius caseinilyticus. Next base: position 398,521 of record NZ_JBPJZC010000001.1, read on the forward strand.
TCGTAGAAGGCGTACGGACGGCCGTTTCGCGGGTCGGTGCCCCCGAACGTGACGTTATTCATTGTCCCCTGTCCGGCCGCGGTGACGCGCTCGGGTGACTCTTTCGCGAGTGCGCCGAGCACCACGTCGGTCACGCGCTGACTCGTCTCGAGATTGCCGCCGACGACGGCCGCCGGTGGGTTCGGATTCACGATGGTTCCTGACGAAGCGTCGACCGTAATCGGTCGGTAGCAGCCGTGATTCGGCGGGATGTCGGGGTCGGTCACGCAGCGAACGGCGTAGTACGTCGCCGAGGCGGTGACCGCGAAGACGGCATTGATTGGCCCGGTCGTCTGCGGCGCGGTCCCGTCGAAATCGACCGTGACCTCGTCGCCCGTGATAGTGACTGCCGCCTCGATAGCGAGGTCTTCGTTGCCACAGCCGTCGTCGTCCAGCACGTCGGAAAATTCGTACGTACCGTCGTCGAGGTCGTCGAGTTCGGCACGCATCCGGCGCTCGGAGTAGTCTTTCACCTCTGCCAGCGCCTCGGTGAGCGTGACGTGGCCGTACTTCTCGACGAGTTCGAGGAAGCGGCGCTGGCCGGTCTGGTTCGCGGCTTCTTGCGCCCGCAGGTCGCCACGACGTTCGTCCGGCGTCCGGACGTTCGAGAGTATCATCTCGAAGACGGCGTCGTTCGGTTCGCCCCCGACGAACAGTTTCACCGGCGGAATGCGGAGCCCTTCTTGGTAGATTTCGGTCGAGTCGGCGGCGACACTGCCGGCGCGTGAGCCACCCACATCGGCGTGATGGGCGCGGTTCGCCGCGAACGCAACGAGTTCGCCGGGCTCGTCGTCGCCCTCCCCCGCTCCTCCCGCATCGCCGTCTCTGGCTTCGCCCTCGTCACTGCCGGCAAAGATGGGCGTCACGAGTGTCAGGTCGGGCAGATGCGCGCCGCCGTGGAACGGGTCGTTGAGCAGGATGGCGTCGCCCGGCGAGAGCGTCTCGGGCGGAAACCGGTCGATGGCCGCCTCGACCGAAAACGGCATCGCACCGAGGTGGACCGGCATGTTCTCGGCCTGGCTAATCATCTCTGCGTCGGCGTCGAACAGCGCGCACGAGCAGTCGCGTCGCTCCTTGATGTTCGGCGAGTACCCCGTCCGGATGAGGTTCGCGTTCATCTCCTCGCAGATGGCGATACAGGCGTTACGGATGACTTCCAGCGTGATCGAATCTATCTCGGTCATCGGGTCACCTCCACGAGCAGCGTGCCGTATTCGTCGATTTCGGCGGACTGGCCGGGGTGAATCACCACGGTACTCTCCGGTCCTTCGACGACTGCTGGTCCGTCGAACGACCCGCCGGTCGGGAGCTGCTTGCGGTCGTACACCCGCGTCTCGTGCGTCTCGCCGTCGTAGACCACGGGGCGCGTCTCGGCGATAGCGTCCTCGGTCGTCCCGTCGACCGCGTCCGGATGCAGGTCGGGCGTCTCGACGACGCCTCGGGCACGCAGTCGGACCGTGACCAGTTCGACCGGTTCGTCGGTGTAGGCGTGGCCATATCGCTGGCGATGCCGGTCGTGGAACCGTTCGACGACCGTCGTCAGTGTCTCAGCCCCGATTTCCTCGTCGGGGACGGGCACGGTGAGGTCGAACGACTGGCCGGCGTAGCGCATGTCGACGGAGCGTTCGAAGCGCATCTGCTCCGGGTCGATGTCCGCGCTGGCCAACTGGGCCGTCCCGCGCTTGCGGAACGTTGCGAACGTCTCCGTGAGGGGTCCCGGCGTCACCTCGTCCCACGGGCGCACTTTCGAGGTGCTGTGGTCGTAGAGGATGTCGCTGATGAGCAGGCCGAGTGCCGAGAGCACGCCCGCCGTCCGGGGGACGACGACTTTCGGGATACCGAGTTCTTCGGCAAGCCTGCAAGCGTGCAGCGGGCCTGCGCCACCGAACGCGACGAGGCCGAACTCCCGGGGGTCGTAGCCCCGTTCGACCGAGACGACGCGCAGGGCACGGGCCATGTTCGCGTTGGCAACATCGAGGATGCCTTGTGCGGCTTCTTCGACGGACAGGTCCAGCGGGTCCGCGACGTGTTCCGAAACCGCGTCGCGTACCGGTTTGCCGGTCGCATCGAACTCGCTGGAGACGAAATTCGACGGGTCGATACGCCCGAGCAAGGCGTGGGCGTCGGTGATTGTCGGCTTCGTCCCGCCCCGACCGTAACAGACCGGCCCGGGTTCGGCACCGGCCGAGCGTGGGCCGACGCGGAGCGCACCACCCGCGTCTATCCACGCGAGTGAGCCACCGCCGGCCCCGACCGTATGCACGTCTATCATCGGCACCGAGACCGCGTAGTCGCCGACTTTTACGTCGGTCGTGACGAGCGGGTCGCCGTGCTGGACCAGCGACACGTCACAGGAGGTGCCGCCCATGTCCATCGTCACGAGGTCGTCAATATCGGCGAGTCCGGCGACGTAGGTCGCACCCTGCACGCCCGCTGCTGGTCCCGACAAGAGCGTGTTCACGGGCCGGTCTCGCGCCGAGTCGGCCGTGATGATGCCGCCGTTCGACTGCATTATCTTCAGGTCTACGCCCACGCCGCGGGACGCGACCCGCGATTCGAGCCGACCGATGTAGCGCTCCATCACCGGCTTGAGCGCGGCGTTGAGCGCCGTGGTCTGCGTTCGCTCGTACTCCCGAATCTCCGGGAGGACGCGCGACGAGAGTGAGACTGGCACGTCGAGTTCGTCCTCGATGCGCTCGCCGACGCGTCGCTCGTGGTCCTCGTTCTCGAACGAGTAGAGGAGGCTCACGGCGACCGACTCGGCGTCGGTCGACGCGAGGTCACTGACGAGAGCCCCGAGGCCGTGTTCGTCCAGCGGTTCGACGACCGCTCCACGTTCGTCGAGTCGTTCACCGACTTCGAAGCGACGGTCACGCGGGACGACGGGGTCGGGCTTCTCGGCGGTGAAATCGTAGATGTCCGGTCTGGCCTGCCGGCCGATTTCGAGGACGTCACGGAACCCTTCGGTCGTGACGAGTGCCGTGTCGGCCCACGTCCCTTCGAGGACCGCGTTGGTGGCGACGGTCGTTCCGTGACCGAGGAAGTCGACCGCACCAAGGTCGACACCGTCTCGCTCGGCGACCGCGTCGAGGCCGTCGATGACACCTTGCTCTGGGCTCTCCGGGGTCGATGGCGTCTTGAGCACTCGTACGGTCCCGTCCCGGATGGTGACCAGGTCGGTGAACGTCCCGCCGATGTCGACGCCGACCCGTGCGTCCTCGTTCACAGGCGGCCCTCCGTGTCGGTGGCTGTCGGAGCGAGTATCGTCGGCGTCGCGAAACGGGTGAGGCGGGCTGTCGGCATGCTCGCACCCACGCAAGCGAGACGTTTCAAGTTCACTCACCCCACGGTGCGTCTTCGCGGTCGAGACGGCCGTCTGGGGCGGACCGTCCGTGTCACACAATCCGCACTCAGTCCAGTCCGAGTTCTTGTCGTTCGTGCGCCAGCGTCTCTCGCAGGCCCTCCTCGAACGGGCGATGTTCGAGCCCCAGTTCCTCCTCCGCCTTCGAGTTGTCACCCAGATACGTCGTGCCACCGAGGACGCGCAGCGCCTCGGCGCTGTAGGTCTCGGGCAGCGTCACCACGTGCCCGGCGACGCCAGCGACGCCTGCGAGCAGGCGGAACCAGTTTGGTGAAATCGCTCGCGGCGGCTTCTTGCCCACGATGTCGCTGGCTTCGACCAGCGTGTACGGTTCGCCCGCGACGATGTACTCCTCGCCGACCGTCCCCTCCTCCATCGCCAGCACGTGTGCCTCGACCACGTCCTCGACGTGCGCCCAGCAGTACGCGGTCTGTCGCGGAATCACGGGCAGGTCGCCGCGTAACCAGTCGACCCAGAGGTCGCGCATCTGACTGGTGTCTCCGGGTCCGTAGATGACGCCCGGCATGACCGTGACCAGCGGGAGGCCAGCCTCGGCCATCGGCTCGGCGACTTCGTAGTGGGCACGCCACTTCGTCTCGTCGTAGATGGAGAGATGGTCGCCGTCGAATCGGTAGTCCTCACCGACGACGACGCCTTTCGTATCGGAGTTCACGGCGAGCGTGCTGGTGTAGACGACTCTCCCGACCCCGAGTTCGTCGGCGAGTTCGAGGACGTTCCGTGTCCCCTCGACGTTGACCGCCTCGGCAGTGCTCGGGTCGTCGACACCGACCCGATACCACGCCGCCAGGTGAAACACGCAGTCGGCGTCCGTCATAGCCGCCCGCATACTGTCCTTGTCGGTGATGTCGCCGCCGTAGATGTCACCGCCCAGTTCGGCGAGGTCGACCGCGTCCTCTGGATTCCGCACGAGTGCGACTACCTCGTGTCCGTCGTCGAGCAGTCGCCGTGCGAGTCGGCCACCGACGAACCCAGTTGCGCCAGTGAGAAAACATCGCATACGTCCTGTCCGCACGAGCGAGGTATAACTGTTCAGCCATTTCGGGCCCTGTACACGTCCCCGGTTTCCGGGCGCCGTGCGGCGGTTCGGGAAGTCATCTACCGCGCTACTGGCGTGTGGAAAGTAGCCAACTCAGTCGGTATCGTCGATGCGGCCATTATCTCTCAACCGCCGCATAGAAGTTCGTGTGTCCAGTACGGAGGATTGGAGGGGGAAGATTCGCGGAGCATACACGAGCACCCCTCACTGGCTCCATACTTCATAACCACCAGCGGCTCTCCGCATTTTTCTGTGCTGCCACGAACCGGCCCCGAAAACGGCTACGGCGAGTCTTCGCCCACGCGAAGGAGGTGGAACACGTACGTCTGGACGTACCCAGCGTACTCGCCACCGAAGCGGTCGCGCAGCGCGCGCGAGGTGTCGGCGTAGTTCCCCCGGTCGCAGTCCGGGTAGTAGTCGGCGACGACGGTCTGCATCCACGTGTCGAGCGGGATGGCTTCGAGGTAGCCCAGCGAGAACAGCAGGATACAGTCTGCGACCTTGTCACCGACGCCGACGAACGTCGTCATCGCGTCGCGCGCGTCTTCGTACCCCATGTCGAAGAAGTCCGCAGGGTGCGCCTCGCCGGTGGCGACCATCTCGGCAGTTCGCTGGACGTACGGCGCGCGGTAGCCGAGGCCGAGGTCCCGAAGGTCGGCTTCGGTCGCGGCCGCGAGTTGTTCCGGGCGTGGGAACGCGTGGTAGGTTCGGCCGTCGAACGAGACTTCGTCGCCGTAGGCGCGCGCGAGCGACGAAACCATCTCGTGGATTCGCTCGACGCGCATCTGCGCCGAGCAGATGAACGAGACGAGACAGCCGAAGGGCGGGTCCTGTACGAGTCGGAGCCCACGGTAGGCGTCGTAGGCGTCGTGGATGAACGGGTCGTCCGGCGCGTCGGCGACGATGGCATCGAGGTCGTCGTCGAGGCGGAGCAGGTGGACGACCAGGTCGTGCGCGTCACAGGTCGCCTCCCACTCCAGTTCGTCGTCGACGACGCGCGCCCGAACGACGTGCGGTTCGTCGTCCGGCGCGGGAACCGCCGCGCGGTCCGCCGCGTCGAGGTCCAAGACAGTGTAGTACCATGGCGACTCGGCAGCGTCCGCTTCGGCGACGGCGTCGCCACTGGCGTACGCGTGCCCGTCTTCTCGACGCCAGAGGTAGGACTGGCCGCTCTCCAGCGTGGCGCGCAAGTCGAGACCACCAGACAGCGAATCGAGCGACAGCGACCCGGAGTGCATCACCAGTGGGTTGGCCTACCGGCCTATCTGGGTTTCGAAACCGGCCGTCGCGGGACTCGGGCCGGCTGGCCGTCGTCTCCAGCGTTCATCCCTATTCCGTCCCTGACTTTCGGTTCAAGGTGAGGCTTTTTGGGAATCCGTGTGTAACACGCTTACATGAACTGCAGAGTGGTCGTCGAGGCTGCAGTGCCTGTGTACGACGTGGAGACAGAGGACGAGGCAATTCGTATCGCCATCTCGAAAACTGGCGAGATGCTGAATCCAGACCTCAACTACGTCGAAATCAACATGGGCTCGCGCACGTCTCCCGGCGGTGAGGAACTCCAACCCGCCTTCATCGCCGCCGACGAAGCCCTCGTGGCGCTCGAACTGGAGATGACGGTGTTCAACGTCGAGCGTGAAGAACACGCCTCTCGCATCGCGCGCAAAGAGATCGGGATGCGACTGGAGAACATTCCACTCGAAGTGTTGGACGTGAAGGTCCTCGAAGAGGAGGACGACGAAGCGGACGACGAGGAAGAAGCAGAGACAGCGGCGGAATCGGCGGCCGAACCGAAAGCGGCCACGGACGGCGACGGCGAGAGCGACGAGATTCTCCCCGAGTTCGAAGACCTCATCGAGTGACGCGCGCGCAGCTCGATGAGGAGCGTACACCGACAGATAGCGGCAGTTCTCTCGTGGCGTCGCCTCGCGCGCGCACCCTGAGACCCCGACTATCGCTCGCGCGCGGCCGGACGCATCGCTCGTCTCGGTGAGATCGTCGCAGGACTAGGTCTGCGGTTCAGTCCGCGGAGACTGGGACCGTTTCTTCGGTTTCGGTGCCGTCCATGTCGGACGTGATGCCCGTCGCAAGTGCAAACACGGCCGCTTTGTGGTCCGTTTTCGACTTGTGAATCGATGTCGGACGAATTCCGAGGGACTCGTACTCGTCGAGTGCGAGATCTCCCTCTGTTCGTGTGTCGTAGTGATTGCTTACCTCTGCGAGCAGGCCGTGAAGGTGAATGAGCTCCTGCTTCTTCATAACCAAAATAGGGTTGCGGTTCAAGGGTTATATTATTATCCTGAGAAGCGCTAACATACGTCGTCTGTATTTTCCCCGGAACACTGTGTAGAGCGCATGTGAAATAAATTGATTTGGTTGTATTTATCGTCGATGGTAATGTACTGAACGACTTTCTTTTTCGGTACCGGGATATTCCGGGTCGGTGACCCTGCGACGATCGCACGACCGCCACGGTATTTACTCCGGACCGTTCAACGACTCGCCATGGGATACGACGACCAACTCGACAGAGCCATCGCACAGACGGACGACGAGGAGTCGTCTGACGAACGATTCTCGGTGCCCGACCCGGTCGTCACTGAAGCCGGTGCGGCGACCGTGTACGAGAACGTCGGCGAGACTGCCGACGCACTTCGACGGACACCAGACCACCTCGCGCGCAACCTGCAGCGTGCGCTCGGCACGAGTGCGACGGTCGACGACGCCGGTCGGGCACGCTTCGCGGGTTCGTTCGCGCAGGCGCGCGTCGCCGACCTACTCGACGAGTACGTCGAGACGTACGTCCGATGCGACGCCTGTGGCTCGCCCGATACGCGACTGCTCGAAGAAGGCGGCGGCGAATCGCTGCGGTGTGACGCCTGCGGTACGTCAGAATCGCTTCCGACCGAGTGATTACTGCAACTGGCGGAGGGTTTCGAGGTCGCGCTCCGTCCGCATGAACTCGGCCAGCCGGCGGGTCGCGTGGCAGTTCGTGCAACTGTAGTTCTCGCGCGGGTCGTGTAGCTCACTGGGAACCGATTCCCAGTCCTTCCCGCACTCGGGGCACAGTAGGCGAACGTAGGTTTCGACCATGAGGTTGGGTAACACTGCCACGGGTGAAAAACTTTGCCGCAGTGGAGTGCGGATTCGTCACGAAAACGGGGAGAAGTGAGGGGAGAGCGACCACCGAGCCGGCCTACATCGAGGTCAGGCCAGCGTCGGAGGCGTCGAGTAGTTCCTTGTAGCGGTTGCGGATGGTGACCTCGGAGATGCTCGCCACGTCCGAGACCTGGTTCTGGGTGACCTTCTCGTTGGTCAGCAGCGCGGCCGCGTAGACGGCGGCGGCGGCGAGACCGACGGGCGACTTGCCAGAGTGGATACCCGCGGTGCGGGCGTTGTCGAGCAGCATCCGGGCGCGGCGTTCGGCCTCGTCAGAGAGACCGAGTTCGCTGGCGAACCGGGGCACGTAGTTCTCCGGGTCGGCCGGCTTGATCTCCAGTTTGAGTTCGCGGACGATGTAGCGGTACGTCCGGGTCAGTTCCATCTTGTCGACGCGGCTGACCATCGCCATCTCGTCGAGGCTGCGCGGTGCGCCTGCCTGTCGGGCGGCGGCGTACAGTGCCGCGGTCGCGACGCCCTCGATGGAGCGTCCCGGCAGCAGGTCGTCGCTGAGCGCGCGGCGGTAGATGACCGACGCCGTCTCGCGGACGGTGTTCGGCAGGCCGAGCGCGCTGGCCATCCGGTCGATTTCGCCGAGCGCCTGCTTCAGGTTGCGCTCTTTCGAGTCCCGGGTGCGGAAGCGCTCGTTCCAGGTGCGGAGGCGCTGCATCTTCTGGCGCTGGCGGCTGGAGAGTGCTCGGCCGTAGGCGTCCTTGTCCTGCCAGCCGATGTTGGTCGAGAGGCCGTCGTCGTGCATCATCTTCGTCGTCGGCGCACCGACGCGTGACTTCTCGTCTTTCTCCTTCGAGTCGAACGCGCGCCACTCCGGGCCGCGGTCGATGTTGACCTCGTCGACGACCAGTCCGCACTCGCCACAGAGCGTCTCGCCGTGCTCCTCGTCGTAGACGAGCGAGCTACTGCACTCGGGGCAGACTGTCGGCTCCTCAGCCACGTCCTGTTTCTTCGTCTCTGCCTCGCCAGTGTTCGTCCGGGTGGTTGTATCGCTCATGATGGTGTCCCTCGGTGTGGGGTGAGTCGCGTCGCCAGTGGGGTGAAAAAATCCTCCCTCGGGCGGGGCGGCTGCCCTCACTACAGGTAAGACCGGAAACTACTTAAATCTTTGCTTTACTTTAAATACTCTGTTGCAAAGAGGATATGAGTCCATCGGAAAATTGGAGAAACTTGATAAGCAAATCGGTTCCTCTAAACGTATAACAGTGTCGGCTACTGAGGAGTCGGCCTGTCTCGGGAGAGTCAGTTACTCCCGCGACGGAAGCCGACTGCGAGGAGACCGACCAGAGCGAGTGCGACTGCGACGATGCCGAAGCCGGGCGTGCCTTCGCCCTCGCCACCGTCAGTTTCGCTGGTCATGTCGTCCATGGCGGTCGTGCTGTCGTCCATCGACGTAGTGCCGTCGCCCATGGTCGTGGTGTCGTCGCCCATCGTGGTCGTGCCGTCCTGCATCGAGCCACTGTAGCTCACGGACGCTGCCGAGACGCCTGCGCCGTTGGCCATGTACGGGCCGTCGTTCTCACCCTCGGTCGTGTCGAAGGTGTACTCCTCGTCCCCGTCAGTGCCCTTGTGCGCCATCGCCGAGCGTCGCGTCGTGTATCGTGACGAACCCACCCTCGGTGAGCGTCACGGAGTCGACCACTACCGTGTAGCCGCCAGCGGTTTGTTGGGTAAACGTTACGGACGCGTCGGCCACGTCGGTCTCGGTGTCGGCGGCCGCCACGCCCGCCAGCCCAGAGCTGATGAGCATCGCGACGACCACCAGCGTGATGATGCGTTGCCACGTACTCCGAACCTGTCCGAGGGTATAAAAAACGATTTTCCAGACTACCACCAGATACGCACCCAATTTTCGCCGAAGTATCGCCGCAGTGTGGCGGTTTTCTGGACCAAGTAGCGAATGCAGGCTCGGTGGCTACGAACGGATTCGAGTATTACAGTAGAGCGTGGAAATCTGTCGACGACGGGACGGCAGCGAGGAAAAGTCGGCGGGCGTGGGGTCCGAGTGAGTGTCTCAGTCGTTGTCGTCCGTTCCTACGGTCAGTCCCACGTCACCCACGCGAGGAACGCCAGCCCGACCGTCTGGAAGGCGTGTATCACCATCTGCCACTGCCAAACGATGGTCGGCACGCTGCTGCCGTGCCACCACTCTGAGAGCTGGGGGTCTAACGAGTAGTAGTAGAGCACCAGCAGGTTCTCCGCCAGCAACAGGCTGGCGAAGACGAGCAGGCCCATCGTGTGCTTCGAGCGGAACTTGAGGAAGTTCCGGCCCCACACGTAGCCGAGGGCGAGCAGTAACACGACGTTTGCCACCGTCGTCGCCTTCGCCAGGTCGACCCAGATGCTCATCTGTCTCCTCCTTTCTTGCTGTCGTGGATATACTCTTTCCCAATTTCGGCCATAGTCGTTAGACACGCTCCATGATGTCCTCGACCGTCTCCCAGTGGTGTCTGGCCTGGTCGGTCGGCAGGTATATCGCGCCATAGTCGTCACCGCTGTCTTTCACGATATCGTTGTCGGCGAGGACGCCGAGGTGGTGTCGCACCGTCTTGTAGTCGAGTGCTAAGTCCTCCGCCAACTGGTTGGCGTTACGCGGCCGTTCGTCGAGGGCACGCAAGATGCGGACACGGTTCTCACCACCTCGCGTCCCGGTCAATACGTACCACAGGACCGCCTCCATCGTCCTGCCCGACACGTTCACCCCACGTAATTCCATCGACAACGGCGAGGCAGGGCGGTTGCCAGCGAAATTCGGGTCGAGTGTCCGGATAGGCGACCGTGTCGCTACCGAGACAAACTGCCGATGCGACTCAAACGGTGAACAGGTGGCCCTCGCGGGGGACGTCGAACAGACCGATCCGTGCGCCCGCGTCCAGCCACGCGTGTCCGTAAGAGAACGCCGCCAGCGCGTTCACCCAGTCGTCGTTCTCGCGGAAGTGTTCGCCGTCGTCGAGGTAGGACTGGGCCATCTCCAGACACTCGAGTGCGGCCTCGCCCATCGGGGTGTCCGTCTGGGGGGCGACCTCACACACGTCGAGTGCCTCGGCGAGCAGGTCGTGGTACCGGTTCGTCTTCTCGTGGAGGTCGGCGGTCATGCGCGAACCGAGGCGAGGTGGTGGGGTAAGCCCTTCGTCGTGGAGTGCGGGCTGACGGACGACGGGTTTTCGAGGGCCACCGACGCCGACTGGTCGTCGTCCGGTTGCTGGTACGTCTCGAACCGGACACGAACGGCCACGTCTTGGCCTACTACTTCTCCGAGCCGTTCCTCAAGGTCGTTCGCCAAGTCGGGGTAGAACTCACCGTCAGGATGGCTCACCACGACGGTCACCGTGTCGGTTCCGGCGGTGGTGTCGAGACCGTGGTACTCGGCTGCGACGCTGTCCAGTTCGACCGCTGAGTACTCTCCCTGTGCGAGTACGTCGTTCACGCCGTCGTTGACTGTCCGCTCGAATCGGACCTGTTCGTAGGTTGCGAAACCGGTGACGACCACGACGACGGCGAACGCGAGTATCGCCAGCCCGTACGCCCCGGCGCGAACCGACGGCCGCAGGTCGTCTCGAATGGTCTGGAGGGCCGACGAGCGGTAGCCGAGCGCGACGAGCGTGAGGTACGCCGTGAGGTTGATGAAGACGATGTTCATCGCCAGCAACACCACGGCACCGACGACGACCACCCAGTCGCCCCAGACAGTGCCGATGCCGGCGGTGGCAGCCGAGGGGACGAGTGCCGCGGCGACGGCCACGCCAGCGATAGAGACTGGGAGGTCGGTCGCCAGCGCGAGCGCACCGGCCGCACCAGCACACACCGCGATGGCCAGCGTGAGGACGTTCGGTGTGACGAACGAGGAGAGGACGCCGAGCTGTGTCACGACGAGTTTCTCCGGGACGAATTGCGTCCAGCGGAGGACGGCGGCGACCGACGCCGCGCCGACGAAGCCGATTGCGAGGCCGAGCAACTGCGAGACGGTACTGTGGACGACCATGTCCCAATCGTCGATGACCGCACCGACGCTCGCCGAGAGCGAGGACCCGGCGAACGGAGAGATGACCATCGCGCCGACGACCACGATGGCCGAGTCGAGCAACAGTCCAGCAGCAGCGACGAGCGCGGAGAGGAACGCCAGTGCGATGTACGTCGGTCGGTTCGGCTGGAGGTCCTCGGCCCGTTTCCGTATCTCGGGGTGGGAGATGCCGAGGTCCCCGAGTGGGCCGTCGACGTACTCGGAGACGCCCTGGTCTGCGACTTGGGCACGTTCGATCTCGGCGACCGTCAGATACGTGTCTTCGGGGACGCCGGCATCGTAGAGGAGTTGCAACACACTATCGACGGCTCCCGCGGGAACGGGAAAACGAAGGAGCATCGTGCCCGGGGCCGAGCCACGGTCGATGACGGTGTACTCGACACCCGCGTCGTCGAGTGTCGTCGTCGCCGACCCGCTGACGTCGTCGGGCACGCGGAGTTCCACGAGGCGCATATCGGTGACCACATCTGCCACAGGGATGAGGATGGAGCCAAATTGTCGCAGCGGACGGTGCTTCGACTGTTGACAGTCATCTATCACTCGTTCGATGAGGGGTACTTGGCTGTAACATTATCTACCCCGCACGCGCACCGTGACACACAAGATGCGGCTGGTTCGTGCGCTGGTCCCCGAAGACGGGATTGACGATTTCGTCGGTGTACTGGACGAAGAGAACGTAGATTACGTGGTGACCGCAGAGACGCGCGACGGGTCGGAGAACGTCCTCATCGAGTTCCCGCTGCCGATGCAAGCCGTCGAGTACGTCCTCGACCAGTTGCGCGGTGCCGGGTTCGACGACAGCGAGTACACCGTCATCTCGAGCGCGGAGACGGCCAAGACGCGCCACTACGACGAACTCGAAGACCGGTTCGTCGCGGGGGTCGAAGAGGACGACACCGTCACGCCCGAAGAGATTCGCGGGAAGGCGCTCGGGATGCACCGGAACGCGACGGTCTACTACACGATGACGCTGTTCAGTGCGGCGGTCGCGGCTATCGGCCTACTGCTCGACTCGCCGGCTATCGTCGTCGGTGCCATGGTCATCGCGCCGCAGGTCGGCCGCGCGCTCATCTCCAGCGTCGGGATGGCACTGAACGACAGGCGGATGATCTGGCTCGGCGTGAAGACCCAACTCGCCGGCTACGCGCTGGCCATCGTCGGCGCAACACTGCTCGGGGTGATGATACGCTCTGGCGCACTCGTGCCGGTCTCACTGCAAGTCTCCTCGGTCGGGCAGGTCGCCAAACGAATCTCGCCCGGCATGCTGTCGCTCCTCGTGGCAGTCTGTGCGGGCGGCGCTGGCGGGTTCGGCCTCGCCACCGCACTCCCCGTCTCGCTCGTCGGCGTCATGATAGCCGCGGCGCTTATCCCTGCAGCGGCCGCCGTCGGCATCGGTCTCGCGTGGGGTGACCCGTCGGTCGCCATCGGCGCGTTCGTCCTACTCGTGGCGAACGCCGTCGCGGTCAACATCTCGGGGTTCACCGTCCTCTGGTACCTCGGCTACCGGCCGACGCCGTGGGACGGGCCGCGAAGCCTGCTGAACGTGCGCGACCACTGGCCGGTACTGTCCGCGCTGTTCGTCCTGCTCATCGTCGTGACCGCCGCTGGCACCGTCCTCGTCGGCAAGGCGTCGTTCGACTCGGCGACGAACGAGGCAGTCACCGACACGCTGGAAACCGACGAGTACACGCAACTCGAACTCGTCTCGGTTTCGACGGAGATGACCGGCATCGACCTCGGAAACGGGGGTGAGCGTGGCGTCACCGTCGTCGTGAACCGACCGGCGGACCAGGCGTTCCCCGACCTGTCGAGACAGTTAGAGCGCGCTATCGAGGAGCGGACAGGGACGAACGTGCGCGTGACGGTGCAGTTCACGGAGAGCCAGTCGTCCGGTGAGACTGCGCCGAAATCGGTCGAGTTGGCTCAAGCCCGCCCGTCGCCGTCTGTCGTCGGTTTAGGGCGTGCGGCCGTGGCTGCGTGAGCGGTCCGCGAACCGGGTTTTTGAACGGTCTTGTCATGCTATCACACGACGGGCTGACGCGAGCAATGCCCGACAACGCAACTATAAAACCGGTTCACCGGCTACTTGTGTCCATGACAGACTCGCCGCACGTGGAGATTTATACAAAGGAGAACTGCCCGTACTGTGACAAGGCGAAGGACCTGTTCGACGCGAAAGGCGTCGAGTACGTCACGTACAACGTGACCGGCGACGACGACCTGTTCGACGAGATGGTCGAGCGCGCAGACGGGCGAAAGACGGCTCCGGAAGTGTTCATCGACGACGAACTTATCGGTGGCTGGGACGAGACCTCGGCACTCGACGAGACTGGCGAACTCGACGAGAAACTCGGCATCGCGCACGCCGACGGCGCAGGCGACGTGACCGAACACCGCCGCATGATTATCGCCGGAACGGGCATCGCCGGCCTCACGGCGGCCATCTACGCGGCGCGGTCGAACAACGAACCGCTCGTCATCGAGGGCGACGAGCCGGGTGGCCAGCTCACCCTGACGACCGACGTCGAGAACTATCCCGGCTTCCCAGAGGGCATCTCCGGGCCGGACCTCATCAACAACATGAAGGAACAGGCGAAGAAGTTCGGTGCCGAGACGAAAAACGGCATCATCAAGGACGTCGACGCGTCCTCGCGCCCGTTCCGCGTCGAGATGACGAACGGCGACGTGTACACCGCCGACGCGGTCATCGCCGCCTCCGGTGCCTCGGCCCGGCTCCTCGACGTGCCCGGCCAGGAGGAACTGATGGGCTACGGGTTGTCGACCTGTGCGACCTGTGACGGCGCGTTCTTCCGCGACGAGGACATGCTCGTCGTCGGTGGCGGCGACGCCGCGATGGAGGAAGCCTCGTTCCTCACGAAGTTCGCCAACAAGGTGTACATCGCCCACCGCCGCGACGAGTTCCGCGCGGAGGACGTCTGGATCGACCGTGTGATGGACAAGGCCGACGACGGCGAAATCGAAGTCCTCTGGAACACCGAACTCACGGAGATTCACGGCTCGCAGGCAGACGGCGTCGACCACGTCACGCTCGTCGAGAACCCCGAGGGTCACCCGACGGACAAACTGGACGACGACGAGACGACGGAGTACGACCTCGACGTCGGCGCAGTGTTCTACGCCATCGGCCACACGCCGAACACCGGCTACCTCGAAGGAACGGGCGTCGAGATGGACGACGACGGCTACCTGAAGACGCAGGGCGGCTTCGGTGGCGATCAGACCGCGACCGGTGTCGAGGGCATCTTCGGCGCGGGCGACGTCGTCGACTATCACTACCAGCAGGCGGTCACCGCAGCCGGGATGGGTTGTAAAGCAGCCATCGACGCGGACGAATATCTAGAAAACCTCGAGCGGGCGGCCGCTTCGGCGGCGAAATCCACAGCGGAAGCGGACGACTAGCCTGAATACTCGGGTTATTGCTTTTTGTCGATGGCGTGATTGTCTACGCACAGCATGGGCACAGTGACGGCGACACGCGCCAGACGGCACCTCGACCGACCTGCCGGCGTCGCCGTACTCAGCGACGGACGATGCGTCTTCGCGAACGGAACGTTCGGTGGCGTGGTCGGGCACGACGACCCGGCGGCACTGCTCGACGTCCACTGGCGTGACTATATTTCGAACGACCACCATCGCGTGTTCGAGGAAGGACTGGCAGCCGCCGCGCGGACGGGCCGCTGGTTCGGCCGCCTCGACTGTGGGCCAGCAGCCGACGATACTGGACCAGCATTCGTCGATGCCGACCAACAGGCGTCGGAGTCGGCTCGACGGGTCACCATCGTCAGGGCGACGAACGACGACATGATCGTCGTCATCAAATCGGGACGCGAGCCGCTCGACCACGACGAACGACTGGCAGCCCTGAGCGATGCGACGCGGGACCTGTTCGAAGCCGACGACGAGAACGTCATCGCTCAGACGACGGTCAACGTCGCCGAACACGTCCTCGACCAGTCGTTCGTCTCGCTGTGGTTGCGAGACGGGGACGACGGCTCACTCGAAGGTATCGCGGGGACCGACGGCGCACGCGTCATCGATGGCACGAACTCGCTGGACATCCGACCGATTCCACCTGGGACGTTCGAGATGGAGGTGTTCGACGGCGGCGACCGGGTCCTCGTCGAGGACTTCGGTGAGACGGCCGACCGGTCACACCCGGAACTCCCGCTCGCTTCGGCACTGTTCGTTCCACTCGGTGACCGCGGCCTCTTGGCGAGCGGGATTCCCCACGCGGGCCAGCTCGCCGAGTCGACGGTCGAACTACTGACTATCCTCGGTCGGAACGCGGGGGCCGCCTTCGAACAGGCGGCGCGACGACGTGAGCTACAGGAGCGAAACCAGCGCCTCGACGAGTTCACCAGCATCGTGAGTCACGACCTCCGCAGCCCCCTCTCGGTCGTCCTCGCGGGGACCGAGTTCGCCATCGAGACAGGTGATTTCGGCTACCTCGAAGACGTCAAACAGGCTGCGACACGAATGGAACGCCTCACCGACGACCTGCTGACACTCTCGCGGCAGGGCGACGATATCGGCGAACGGTCGCCGGTCGCACTGTCGCACATCGCCAGTGCCGCGTGGACCTCTATCGACGCCGATGAGGCGACCCTCGACGCGTCGACTGACTGTGTAATCTACGCGGACCGCGAACGGCTGCGCACCGTCTTCGAGAACCTCTTTCGGAACGCCCTCGAACACGGTCGGTCGGACGTGGTCGTCTCGGTCGGCACCACCTGTGATGGCTTCTTCGTCGAGGACGACGGCCCCGGTATTCCACCCGACCGCCGCGACCAGGTCCTCGAACGGGGGTACACGACGAACCAGAACGGGACCGGCTTCGGGCTCTCCATCGTCGGCCGTATCGCCGACGCCCACGGGTGGCCGCTCTCCGTTACCGAGAGCGAGTCGGGCGGCGCGCGATTCGAGTTCGGCGGGTCGCTTGAGCAGCCGGCGGAGTGACCCGTACGGACTGACCCACAGAGGCTTTAGGCACGGCTCTCATGGGGGCAGGTATGGCAGACGACATCGAGACAGTGACGTTCAGTATCGAATCCGACGACGACGAAGACGAAGTGACGCTGCCCCTCGAACTCGTCGAACTCCTCGCCGAGGGCGACCAGAGCCCGGCGCAGGTCGTCGGCGATATCACGATGCTCTCCTTTGCCTCCCGGGCACACCACATGGTCCACCACGCTGAGGACGCCGACGACCGCCTCCACGACGTCGAGTCGACTGCGATGGACCTCTTCGAAGAGCGCTTCGGCGTCACCTTCGGTGAGGCGACCGGCCACCAGCACTGAGCCGCGACGACTCACCGACTGTTCCGTGACACCACGGGACGGCCGCATTCAAGGGCGACGCTCGCCCATCTGTTGCTATGCCGACCGATTCGTCCGCAGACTCGTCTGAACCGCCCGACCTCGACGCCGCGTTGGCGGCGGTCGAACGCGAGTACGACTGTACGGTTCTCGCTGCCCGTGACACCGGTAGTCGTGCGTGGGGGCTTTCGGACCGGGACAGCGACTACGACGTGACGGTCCTCTTTCGCCAGCCAGCCGTGGCGTACGCGACGCTCGGCGAATCGGTCGCGACCATCGAGACCGAGTACGGTGACGACCTCGAACTGACCGGCTGGAACGTCTCGCGCTTCGCCGAGTTACTCGTCGAGTCGAACCCCTCCGCGCTGGAGTTCCTCCACTCACCGCGTCGCTACCGCGAGTTCGAACCCCTCGCGGCACTCGAAGCGGACGTCGGCGAGTCGTTCGAACCAATCGCGCTGTATCACCACTTCCGGTCGCTCGCCGACCGCCAGTACCACAAGTACCTCGAACGTCGACTGCTCGAAGACGGCCACCCGGCGTACGTCGTCGTCGACGAGACGGACGACGAGTGGATTTGTGTCCCTGGCGACGCCGACTCGGCGGCTGGGCCAGCTGCCGACTCGGACCTGCAGCATCTCCCGAAGACCGATGGCCACCTCGAACTGGGGGCGTGCGACCAGACGGTCAAACGGACTCTGTACGTGGTTCGGGCGGTGCTCTACGCCCGGTACATCCGAGACAGACACCGGTTCCCGACACTCGACTTTCCCGCGTTCCTCGACGAGATTGCGGCAGGCGACCCGGATATCGCCTCCGCGTCGGTCGTCGAGCGAACGCGTGACCTCGTTCGCAGAAAACGGGCCGGCGAGGGCGACGCCGTCGTCGGCCAGGTGTTCACCGCGGCGGAGCTATCGCTCCCGAGTAAGATTCCGCCAGCAACACACGCCGTCGGCGGCATCGCCACTGCGCGAGTGAACGAGTTCGTGCGGGCGTCGTTCGCCACGGAAAAGCCGTCTGAGTAAGTTAGGACCTACTCAGTCGTCAGCCGTCACAGGACCGAATATCAGTTGCGTCTCTTCGTCGAGTTCGATGTCACCTTCGTCGAGCGGATACTCTTCGGCGACTTCGCCTGTTTCTACCCGCTTGGCGTAGTGGAGGTCTTGTTCAAGAACCTGGGATTCCTTACCGCGGTGTTTGCGTTCGCGTCCACGTTTGGTGTCTCCCATGACAATGGGTATCTACGCTCACGCCTCTTGTAACTCTATCGCCCGACGACGACCTTACCGGTGCTTACAGTTCCACTTCAGCACGACGCCATCGTCCAACCGGTCGACACCGACGAGGTCCAACCGCGGAAAATCCGCGGTAAAGCCGTCTCCGTCGGCCAGTGTCGGTGCTTCGCGGCCGCCGACGACGAGCGACCCGACGTACACCGAGAGTTCGTCGACGAGCGAGTCCTCGAACAGCGAGAAGATGAGTTCGCCGCCGCCCTCGACCATCAGGCGCTCGATACTGTGGTCTTCGAGGGCGTCGAGACCGGCGGTGAGGTCGACACGCTCCTCACCCGCGACGACGACCGTGGCTCCGGCGTCGGCCAGCGCCGCCCGTCGCGATTCTGAGGCCGCCTCACTCACGAGCAGATACGTCTCGGCGGTGTCGTCGAGAATTCGGGCGTCGGTCGGCGTTCGCGCCCGGGAGTCGGCGACGACGCGGGCCGGATGTGCGGGGCGACCGGTCGACTCGCGCTTTTCGATGCGCTCCGCCGCGTCGAGCGTCAGCGATGGGTCGTCGGCGAGGACGGTGCCGACGCCGACCATCACCGCGTCGTTCTGGGCTCTGACGTGGTCCACGCGCTCGAAGTCCTGTGGCCCGCTAATCTTCAACTGTTCTCGCGTGCGCGAGGCGAGCTTGCCGTCGGCGCTCGTCGCGGCGTTGACGTGGACGTGCATTATCGGGTAGTGCCACGGGAGCGAGAAACTGGTTTCGGTGGTGAGACTTCGAGTGTTGAGGAGTACGACCAGAGTCTCGCTCAGGAAGTGTTTTCACCTTGACTCGTTTCGAAAACGAATCCCCGAACGCTGGTGTACATGACCGCACCGCAGCCACTACCTCCCCATCCGATTCCGGTACTCACGTCGCTCCGCGACGTTGCGTTCCTCATCCCTCGTGAGAGCACGCTCTCACTTGCCGCCGTTCGCAGGCTCACGGCGACCTCGCGCGATTTCTGCTCGTGGTCTGCGCCGAGGCGCAGACACACTCGCCAGCGCGCGCCAGAGCGTCTGTTCAGGCTCGCGATTCCCCAGAACTCCAGCACTCCGACTCCGCGAACCCTTTTTAGGGGATGCCGCCGAACGACTTCCCATGAGTCTCGACGACCGCGCTGAGGAACTCGCCTCCGACCTCGGCGTCGACAAACAGGAGGTCAAATCGGACCTCGAAAACCTGCTATCGTACAGCGTCCCGATGGACGAAGCCGTCCAGAGCCTTCGCCGCAAGTACGGTGACGACTCCGGCGGTGGCGGCGGCTCCGCGCCATCGGAAAAGCGCATCGGCGACATCACGCCCGACGACGGGAACGTGAGCGTCACCGGGCGCGTCCTCTCGGTCGGCAAGCGCTCCATCCAGACACAGGGCGAGGAGAAGGTCATCTTCGAAGGCGAACTCGCCGACGAGAGCGGCAAAATCTCCTACACCGCGTGGACCGACTTCGGCCTCTCCGCGGGTGATACGATTCAGGCCGGCAACGCCGGCGTGCGCGAGTGGGACGGCAACGCCGAATTGAACCTCGGCGAGAGCACCTCGCTCTCGTTCCTCGAAGACGACCTCGACGTGCCCTACGACGTCGGTGGCGACGCGACCCTGCGCGAGCTTCGCTCGGGCGACCGCGGCGTCACCGTCGAAGTGAGCGTCGAAGAGGTCGAACGCCGAACCATCGACGGCCGAAACGGCGAGACCGACATCCTGAGCGGTGTCTTCGGCGACGAATCCGGCCGACTCCCGTTCACCTGCTGGGAGGTCTCCGAGGCTATCGAGGCGGGCAAGCCGGTCCGCATCGAGAACGCCTACGTCCGCGAGTACCGTGGCGTCCCGGAGGTCAACGTCTCCGAGTTCACGACCGTCACCGAACTCGACCACGACGTCTCGGTCGGCGAAGCCGCGACCGAGATGGCCATCGACGACGCGATTTCGTCGGGCGGCATCTACGACGTGGCCCTCGTCGGCAACGTCATCGCAGTCCGTGACGGTTCCGGCCTCATCGAACGTTGTCCCGAGTGCAACCGCGTCGTCCAGAACGGTCAGTGCCGCGCCCACGGCGACGTGGACGGCGAAGACGACCTTCGCGTCAAAGCCATCCTCGACGACGGCTCGGCGACCGCGACGGTCGTCCTCGACCGCGACCTGACCGAGAAGGTGTACGACGGTACCCTCGAAGACGCCAAAGACGAGGCCCGCGACGCGATGGACAAGGAAGTCGTCGCTGACAGCATCCGCGAGCGCATCGTCGGCTTCGAGTACAGGGTGCGAGGGCACTTCTCGGTCGACGACTACGGCGCGAATCTCGACGCGACAGCCTTCGACCGATCCGAAGACGACCCGGCAGACCGTGCAAGTGCGCTGCTTAGCGAGGTAGAAGCATGAGCGCGAGCGGAATTCAGCGACGCGAAGTCGCCTACCGACTGTTCGCCACGGAGTTCGACGCCGCGACGCTCTCCTACCAGGAGTCGGACGAAGAGCGCGCGCCGAACTACGTCATCACGCCGACTGGCGCACGGGTCAACCGCCTGTTCGCCGTCGGCGTCCTCACCGAAGTCGAGAACGTGAACGAGGAAGTCCTTCGCGGGCGCGTGGTCGACCCGACGGGCGCGTTCGTCGTCTACGCCGGGCAGTACCAGCCCGACGAGATGGCCGTCCTCGAATCGACGACGCCTCCGGCGTTCGTCGCCATCACCGGCAAGGGCCGGACGTTCTCGCCCGACGACTCCGACCGCGTGTTCACCTCCATCCGCCCGGAGAGCATCACGCAGATCGACGCCGACACCCGGGACCGCTGGGTCGTCACGACCGCAGAGCAGACGCTTCGACGCATCGCCACGTTCGCCGAAGCCGCGCTCATGGAGGAGACCGGCGAGGACCTACAGGCCGCACTCGAAGCCCGCGGCGTCCCATCGAGCCTCGCTGCGGGCATCCCGCTCGCGATGGATCACTACGGCACGACTCCCGCGTACCTCGCTGGCCTGCGCCAGGCCGCCATCGACGCGGTTCGGATGGTCGCCGGCGAGCGCGACGAAGTCGGCGACTTCTCACTCGCTCCGGCAGACGCCGGCGACGGCACCGCGACGTGGGCCTCGCTGCGAAACAGCGAACTGAGTGCGCTGGGTGAGGTAGATGCCTCGGCGCAACCGACGCCCGAGGCCACCGACTCGACGGCTGCCGAGGCCGAAACCGAAGCCGGGTCCGCTGCAGCCGACGCTTCCGCCGAAGCAGACGATTCCGGTGTGTCCAGCGACGACGCTGCGGCAGCATCGGAATCGGAGCCTGAGCCTGAACCCGAGTCGGAACCTGCGGAGACCGAACCGGTCGCCGCGGCCGACGAACCGAGCGACGAGGACCTCGCAGCAGCCGAACCAGCGGCGAGTGAGGGAGAGCCCGTCGACGACGAGCCAGCCTCCGAGTCCGAACCGGCACAGGTCGAAGTCGCTGCCAGCGCCGAGGGTTCGAGCGAGTCGGCGACTGTCGACACCGCTTCCGAACCCGAGTCGAGCGACGACGGCGGTATCGGTGACTTCGAGCCGGGTGACCTCGGCGGCGATAGCGGGGCCGAGGACGATACTTCCGCCGACACCACCGACTCCACAGCGTCTACAGAGACCGCAGACGCGGCAGTCGAAGACACCGGTGGGATGTACGAAATGGACGACGAGGAACGCGAAGAAATCGAGGCCGAGTTCGGCACCGATTTCACCTCGGGGAGCGAGGTCGACGACCCCGGTGAGGCCGGCATCGAGACGCCGGAGCCAGAATCGGCGACGCCCGAAGCAGCTGACGCCGAAGCGGCGGCAGAACCCGAACCCGAAGCTGACACCGACACCGACGAGTCCGAAGCCGACGACGCTGCTGCAGAAGAAGCCGACGAGCCAGCCGAAGACGTCGACCTCGACGACTACGTCATCGACGTGATGTCGGAACTGGACGACGGCGACGGTGCCGCCCGCGCCGACGTGGTCGAGAAGGCCATCGCCGACACGGGTGCGGACGAGGACGCCGTCGACGACGCCATCCAGAACGCGCTCATCGGTGGGCACTGCTACGAGCCGGACGACGACACGCTCAAGCCCATCTGATGGCCTCGGTCGAACCGGTCCCGAACAGCCCGGCCGCGGTGGTCGAAACCGGCGACGAGCGCGTGCTCGTCGTCGCCGATTTTCACGCGGGTATCGAAGACGCGCTTCGGTACGAGCGCGGCCTCCACGTCGAGAGCCACGCGGCCGACCGCCGCGAGCAGGTACAGGCCCTCGCGGCGCAGACGAACCCAGACAGATTTCTCGTGTTGGGTGACTTCATGCACTCCATCGGCGGCCCGGGCGGCGCAGAGCGCGGCGAGTGCGAGGTATTACTCGAAACGCTCAACCTGCCGACGACGGTCGTGAAGGGCAACCACGACGGCGGTATAGAGGGCTGGATAGATGCCGAGGTCACCGACGGCGCCGGTGTCCGTCTCGGTGATGTCGGATTCGCGCATGGGCACATGTGGCCGTCACGAGACGTGCTGGCGGCAGACATCGTCTGTATGGCTCACGAACACCCGTGTGTCCGACTGACAGACGAGGTCGGTGGCAGCCGCATCGAACGCATCTGGCTACGCGGGGCGCTCGACTCGCGACCGTTCGAGAACCGAGACTCGGCGCTGGTCGAACACTGGCAAAACCCAGAACTGGTCGTCTTCCCGGCGTTCAACGACCTCTGTGGCGGCACGTGGGTCAACACGGGTTCGGACTTCCTCGCGCCGTTCCTCCCAGACGGCCTGCGTGATGGCCAAGCCTATCTGCTCGATGGGACGCGACTCGGCCCCTACGAACGCGTTTAGTCCTCGCTCGCCTCTTCTGCTGCCGACTGTTCCGCAGCCGACTCTGCGTCTTCCGCTTTGAGAGCCGCGAGTTCGGCTTCGAGTGTCGCGAGTTCGTCGGTCACCCGGTCGATTTCCGCCTCCAGCCGTTCGATGTTCGCGGCTCGGTCGGTCGTCGACTCCTCCGGGTCGTCCACCGAGCCGAGTTCGTCGAAGCGAGCGCCCCATTCAGGCGGTGCAGGTGCATCTTTCTGCTCGGTTTCTCCACCGCTGCTTTCGACGCCGGATTCGCCGACGGTGACCGACTCGACCATCTCTTCCACCCAGTCCATCTCCGCGGGGTCCTCGGCTGGTTCCGCGTGAGCGGTGTCGGCGTGGTCTTCTGCTTCTACTAACTGGTCGCGTTCGTCATCGAGGTCATCCGTATCGTCGTCGTTGGTCTCGTCGGCATCGCTGTCGTCGCCATCGTCTCCGATGGTCGCGTTCTCCGTAATGTCCGGGAAGTCGGTCGCGTCGAGTTCGGCTTCGAGTTCGGCGGATTCGACCGGCGAGAAGCTCGACGCGTCTTCGGCTGCCGGTTGTCCGGGACCCACCGCGGGCATCGGTTCCGGCGCGTCGGACTCGAACAGTGGGGAGACGAGCACGTCCGAGACTTGCTCACGAGCGAGCAGTCGTGTCGCGACGTGTCGAGTCGGTCCGTCCGTCGCGACGACGGCTTCGACCACCTCGTCGTCGACTACGCGACGGCCCCGAATCTCGAAGGCGTTGGCGAGTTCTTGTGCGACGACGACGGGACCGCCACCGTGATAGGTGTCCTGCGTCCCCACGCGGACGAAGTGGTCGCCGTCGCCGCCGGCTTCGGGTGCGAGGGCAGTCACCGCGTCTTCCGTCGGTAAGTCGAGCGCTTCCTCGCCGCCTCGGTGGACCGGGTGCGGCCACGCCGTCGTGCCGTGTTCGACCGTGACACTCGGTTTCGAAGGCGCAGGCGGCGGCGTCGCCGCACGGGCACTCAGCGAGCGCTCAACGTCTTCGACGACGCTGGCGAACCGGTCCGCCTTTGCGAAGCGACCGTCGACGATGCGGAGGTCGGTCTCGACGCCGACCGGCCGGAGCGACGGCGCGTTCGGGTCGGAGGCCACTCGCAAGTACGGCTCTGTGAGGAAGCGATAGACGTGCTCGGGTCGTTCCAGCCACACCATGAACAGGGTACAGACCGTCCCACCCGGCGGCACCGCTCCGGTGTACACCAGTCTGCCGTCTTCGAAGGCGCTCCAGTCGATGCCGCCGTGGTCGGTGTGGACCGCGACGTGGTCGAACGTGATTCCCTCCGGCAGTTGCTCTGTGAGCCGTACACCCACCGCGCTGTCCCGTGCTGACCGGAAGCCGAACTTCAGCGCCGGCAGCGGTAACGTCGTCAAATCCAGCCCCTTCCGCACCACGACGCCGTCCCGTTCGACGTCGATCGTGTACCCCCCATACCACCCGCTGGGTACACTCATTGCGTGTGGAAGAAACGGTGACAGGACACGATAATCGTATTGCTCAACGCAGTAACACGATATCTGAAAGAAAGGTGCGAGCGATTCAATAGATTCGCCCCACTACACCCACCGATGACAGCCGGAGCGGCCGCGTTCACGGTCCTCGGAGAGTCGGTACGAGCGGCGCTCTCAGAGCGTGGCTTCCAGACGCCGACGCGGACCCAGCGGACTGCGTTGCCAGCCATCGCGGACGGCAGGCACACGCTCGTCGTGGCACCGACCGGGACCGGTAAGACCGAGACGGCGATGCTCCCGGTGTTCGACGCACTCGTTCGAGCGAGGGAGGCCGATGGGGAACGGTTCGGCATCGGTGCGCTGTACGTCACGCCGCTCCGGGCGCTGAACCGCGACATGCGTGAGCGACTGGACTGGTGGGGTGAGACGCTCGGACTGGAGGTAGACGTTCGTCACGGGGACACGAGCGACTACCGCCGGAGTCAGCAGGCGAACGACCCGCCCGACGTGCTCGTGACGACCCCGGAGACGATTCAGGCGATGCTGACGGGCAAGAAGCTCAGGGTCGCCCTGTCCGACCTCGACCACGTGGTCGTCGACGAAGTCCACGAACTCGCCGCCTCGAAGCGTGGGGCACAGCTGACAATCGCACTCGAACGATTGCGCGAACTCGCTGGGCCGTTCCAGCGAATCGGCCTCTCGGCGACCGTGGGCGACCCCGAAGAAGTGGGCGCGTTCCTGACCGGCGGCCGTGGCTGTGCGGTCCGCGAGGTCTCGGTCGGCAGCGACATCGACCTGCGCGTCGTCGACCCCGAAGTCACCGACGAGGACGAGACGCTCGCGGGCGCGTTAGTGACCGACGCGAGCGTCGCCAGCCACGTCCGAACGATTCGGGACATCGTCGCCGCCCACGACTCGACGCTCATCTTCGTCAACACCAGACAGACAGCAGAAGCGCTCGGCTCCCGGTTCAAGGAACTCGACTTGCCCATCGGCGTCCACCACGGCTCGCTCTCGAAGGCGGCCAGAATCGAGGTCGAAGACGCGTTCAAGGCGGGCGACATCGACGCCCTGCTCTGTACCTCGTCGATGGAACTCGGCATCGACGTGGGCCGTATCGACCACGTCGTCCAATACCAGAGTCCGAGAGAAGTCGCCCGACTCCTCCAGCGCGTCGGCCGGGCCGGACACCGCCGCGACGAAGTCTCCTCGGGCACTGTCGTCACGACCCGGGCCGACGACACGTTCGAGGCGATGGCCATCGCCCGACAGGCGAAAGCGGGTGAGGTCGAACCGGCGGCTATCCACGACGGGAGCCTCGACGTGGTCGCCAACCAGTTGCCGGCGATGTGCAAGAGCATGGGCGAAATCGGGGCGCGGAAAGCGTACGAACTCGTCACGCGCGCCTACCCGTTCCGTGACCTCTCGGAGGACGACTTCCGAAACGTGGTGCGTGAACTTCACGGGAATCGCGTCCTCTGGCTGAACGAAGAAGCCGACATGCTGGAGACCTCTGGTGGGACGTGGCAGTACGTGTACGCGAACCTCTCGATGATTCCCGACGAGGCGACCTACGAGGTGTACGACATGGCCGCGGGCCAGCAAGTCGGGACGCTCGACGAGCGATTCGTCGTCAACTTCGCCACGCAAGGTGAGGTGTTCATCCAGCGCGGCGAGATGTGGCGTATCGTCGAGGTCGACGACGAGGAGTCACAGGTCAAAGTCTCACCCATCGAGGACCCGGCGGGCGAGGTGCCGACGTGGATTGGCCAAGAGATTCCGGTCCCCGAATCGGTCGCTCGCGAGGTCGGCGAGTTACGCGCTGTTGCCGAACCGCAGTTCGAGCGGGGTGCGCCCCGGACCGCCGTCGCACGCGAGTTCTGTAGCCGGTATCCCGCCGACCAAGACACCGTCGTCTCCGCACTGAAACAGTTCGAGCGACAGGTCGAGGCCGAGGCCCCGATGCCGACCGCAGACCGTATCGTCGTCGAGGGCCGGGCGAACACGTTCGTCGTGAACGCCCCGTTCGGCCACAAGGTGAACGCGACGCTCGGCCGACTCCTCTCTGCCCTGCTCGGCCAACGAACCGGTTCCAGCGTCGGCATGGACTCGGACCCGTACCGCATCGAGTTGGAGGTCCCCTCCGGTGTCGCACTGGGCGAAATCGTCGAGGTGCTAGAGACGACCGACCCCGACCACGTCGAACCGCTCATCGAACTCTCGCTCAAGAACTCTGACGCACTCAAGTTCCGCCTCTCGCAAGTCGCCGCGAAGTTCGGCAGTCTCAAGCGCTGGGAAGGCTCCGGCGTCTCCGGTGACCGGTTGCTCGCCGCGCTCCGTGACACGCCGATGTACGACGAGTCAGTCCGCGAAGTGTTCCACGAAGACCTCGCGGTCGACGCGACCGGTCGTCTCCTTCGGGCGATTCAGGACGGTGACCTCGACGTGGTCGTCCACGGCGACCTCACACCCATCGGGACCGACGGCCACTCGGCTGGGAAGGAACTGCTCGCGCCAGAGAACGCCGACGCGAGCGTCATCGAGACGGTCAAAGAACGCATCCAGAACGACCGCGTCATCCTCTGCTGTACCCACTGCCACGACTGGAAACAGCAGAAGAAGGTCTCTCGCGTGCGCGACCAGCCCGAGTGTCCAAACTGTGGGTCGACTCGTGTCGCGGCGCTCAACCCGTGGGCAGACGAGGTGGTCAAAGCCGTGCGAGCGACCGAGAAGGACGACGAGCAGGAGAAACAGACCGAGCGAGCCTACCGCGCGGCGAGTCTCGTCCAGACGCACGGAAAGCGGGCAGTCATCGCGCTTGCCGCGCGCGGCGTCGGCCCGCACAACGCGGCCCGCATCATCAACAAGCTACGAGAGGACGAGATGGACTTCTACCGGGATATCCTCGCACAGGAGCGCGAGTACGCCCGGACGCAGAGTTTCTGGTGAGCGGCAGTCGGCCGAGGCTCCGTGTGTTACTTCCGCAGAATTGTGAACGGACCCCCGGGGGGAGTAGTGGGAGTCCGGACGAGAGCCGGCCACCGGGGGAGTTGGTGACCGGCCAGGTGAACGAGCGCCCGGGGGGAGTAGTGGGCGACCGTTCGTCAGTGCGGTTCGCGTCCGGGGGAGGTGGACGACGAACCAGCGTCGGGGCGTCCCGACAGTTGCCTGCAGCATCCGTTCGACTGCGCCACCACCGACGGCGGCACAGTTCGGGGAGAACTGCGTATCACTACTTACCCTGCTGACAGTAAAGCTCCTCGTTCTAATATATTAGATAGACAAGCATTCGCATACTCTAACCAGTGTGGTCGGCCGACCTCGAAACGCACAAATCGCTCGGCCACACCTCCACGAACGAGATGCGTTTCGTGCCCGCTGGCCGACGACTCGCCGCGTACTTCGCCGCCGCCTCACCACTCGCCGCCGTGCTGGCGACGCCACTCGCCGGCCTCGGCTGTCTGCTGGCGGCGGCCGCGACCCTTCACTTCTTCCGCGACCCACCGCGGTCGCCGCCGAAGTCAGGAATCGTCTCCCCGGCGGACGGGCGCGTGTCGGTGGTTCGTGAAGAGGGCGACCGCCTCCGCGTCGGCGTGTTCATGAACGTCACCGACGTGCACGTCAACCGCGCGCCGGTCGCCGGGACGGTCGAATCGGTCGAGCACTCGCCCGGCTTGCACCGCCCGGCGTTCTCGAAAGACTCGGACAAGAACGAGAAGGTACACATCGAACTCGACGCCGACGATGGGCCGTACGAGGTGACGCTCATCGCCGGGGCGTTCGCTCGCCGTATCCACCCGTGGGTGGGCGGCGGAGAGAAACTCGGCCGTGGCCAGCGCCTCGGCCACATCTCGTTCGGCAGTCGGGCGGACGTGCTGTTCCCGCCGGAAGTCGAGCGTGACGAGTTGCTCGTCGAGAAAGGCGACGTGGTTCGGGCAGGCGAAACGGTGTTCGTCGAAGCGTCGGAGTAAGGCGGCTGCTCAAGCCGATTCTCGTCGGGTCTCGACTAAGTCGACCGACCGGTCGAGTGTCAGAACCAACCGCTCTTCTTCCAGTTCGATGGTCACGTCGACCCGAAGCGGTTCCCGCTGAACGACGGACGCGTTGTGTATCGAGAGCCAGCTATGCGCCCACAGTGGCGTCTCGCGAACGTCGACACCGTGTTCGTACAGGAACGAGACGACTGCTGGGTGGGACAGCACGGCGATGCCGGCGTCGCTGTGCCAGTTTCGCTCGCACCGCTGACAGTCGTAGCGGACGCCCGCTTCGCCCTCGTCTTCGTCGGGGTCGACCCACGACGGCGCGTCGTCACCGTCGACCGTGAACACGTACTTGTCGACCTGTCCGTCACAGCTGAAACAGAACCCGTGGTCGGTGACCGCCATCAGTCGTTTTAGCCAGCGGTCTAACACTGCCGGTGCGTCGGCCGGGTCGACGCCTTCTAGGATGCCCGGTGGCACGTCCATGTCGGTGAAGTCCACGTCACAGGCGGGGCAGGTCAATCGAACAGCTCCCGGCCGGAACTGAAGTTCCATCGACTCACCACACCCGATACAGGGCTCACCAGTGTCGACTGGTTCTGCGTCCATCTCCTTCGTGTACCCGCCCGAGAGTACCCCGCCGACGATTTGCATTCCGGCTCCCGAGAGCCGGTAGCCTTCATTCTCCTCGTCACCGTCCTCGTCGTCCCCGTCTTTCCCGCCTTTGACGACGAATCGGCCGGTCAACTTCCCAAGGTGGTAGTTGAACTGGCCGGGGTCACGCACCCCGGTCCGCTCACGCAACTCGCTGAACGGCAACCGACCGTCGGCTTCGAGGAGGACTTCGAGGATGCGAAACCGCGTCTCGTGTGCGAGCAACTCGAACGCCTCGTCCGGCGGCAGTCGCTCGACGACGACATCGCTCATGCTGACGTGTTCGAGAACAGGTAGTAAGTGGCTTCCGGGCGGTCGCAGTCGTGCTACTGTTCGAGTCGCGCCTTCGCCTCCTCGAAGTGTCGGGCCTCGATGATGAGTTCGTCGCGTTTCTCGTTGGCCTCGTCGGGACTCAGACCGTTCGCGAGTTCGCGGATGGCGCGCATCGACGCGTCTCTGACGACGGCTTCGAGGTCGGCCCCGGTCGCCCCCTCAAGCTCGCCCGCGAGGGCGTCGAGGTCCACGTCGTCGCCCAGCGGTTTGCCCGCGGTCGTGACCTCCAGAATCTTCCGGCGACCGTCGTGGTCGGGTTCGGGCACTTCGATGTGAGTGTCCAGTCGCCCCGGCCGAAGCAGTGCACGGTCGATGAACTCCTTGCGATTCGTCGCGGCGAGCACGACGAGGTTTGGGTTCTCCGCGAGGCCGTCGAGTTCGGTGAGCAGTTGCGAGACGACGCGCTCCGTGACCTCGTGGCTGTCGCCGCCGCGTTCGCCCGCGATGGCGTCGATTTCGTCCAAGAAGATGATGGAGGGTGCGGCCTGTCGTGCTCGCTCGAACACCTTGCGGACCGCACGCTCGGATTCGCCGACGTACCGGTCCAGCAGTTCCGGTCCGTCGACCCGGATGAAGTTCACGCCGGATTCACCGGCGAGCGCGCGGGCGAGGAGCGTTTTCCCGGTGCCCGGCGGCCCGTACAGCAGGACTCCAGAGGGCGGCGAGGTCTTCGCCGCGTCGAACAGCGGTCCGTACGAGAGCGGCCACTCGATGGCCTCGCGAAGCGTCTGTTTCGCCTCGTCCAGCCCACCTACGTCGTCGTAGTCGACGTTCGGCTTCTCGGCGATGTACTCGCGCATCGCACTGGCTTCGACCGAGGCGAGTGCGGCTTCGAAGTCGGCTTTCGCGACGTTCGGGCTCTCGTTCCACGCCTGTCGCTCTTCGTCGGCCTCGGGCCGATTCCGGATGGCGACCATCGCGGCCTCACTGACGACACTGTCGAGGTCGGCCCCGACGAAGCCGTGGGTCCGAGAGGCGATTTTGTCGAGGTCCACGTCGTCGGCCAGCGGCATCCCGCGCGTGTGTACGTCGAGAATCTCGCGCCGGCCACCGGCGTCGGGGACGCCGATTTCTATCTCACGGTCGAATCGCCCACCGCGCCGAAGCGCCGGGTCGAGCGAGTCGACGCGGTTCGTCGCGCCGATGACGACCACGTCACCGCGAGATTCGAGGCCGTCCATCAGCGAGAGTAGTTGGGCGACGACGCGGTTCTCCACGTCGCTCTCGTCGTCGCGCTTGCCCGCGATGGAGTCGATTTCGTCGAAGAAGATGATGGCCGGAGACTCCTTGCGAGCGCGCTCGAACGTCTCGCGAATCTTCTCCTCGGATTCGCCCTTGTACTTCGACATGATCTCCGGGCCGGAGATGTTGATGAATTCGGCGTTGACCTCGTTGGCGACGGCTTTCGCGATGAGCGTCTTGCCAGTGCCCGGCGGGCCGTAGAGGAGGACGCCGCGCGGCGGGTCGATGTTCAGTTTCCGGAAGAGGTCCGGTTCGGACATCGGCAACTCGACCATCTCGCGGACGAGTTCGAGTTCGTCGTCGAGGCCACCGATGTCCTCGTAGGTGATGCCGCTCGGCTGTTCCGGCGGCGGTGACTGGGTCTGTTGACTCTCTGCCGATTCGGTTCCACTCGGTGGCTGTGCAGCCTCGGGGTCGTAGCTCTGTTGCTCGACGACGACCTCCGTGTCGGCCGTGATGCGCACCGGCGACTCGGGGCCAGTTCGGACGATTCGGAACGGCGCAGACGAGATGCGTTCGAGTCGGATTCGTTCGTTGACGCTCACCGGTCGCCCTTCGAGGTCACGACGAATGGCGCGCTGGATGACGCCAGCGGGGACGCTCTTGAGCGATTCCGGCGGTGCGAGGTGGATGACTGCGGCGTCTTCGACCTCTGCGGCCATCACCGTCACTGAGTCGCCGACTTTCGCGCCGGCGTTCGCTCGGCCGTCGGCGTCTATCTGGATGACGCCGTCGGGGACGTCTGGGCTGGCGGGCCACACCTTCGCGACGGTACGGCGGGACCCCTCGATGAGGACCGTGTCGCCGCTCAACACGCCGAGGGCTTTGCGCGCGGATTCGGGGATGCGGGCGACCCCGCGACCAGCGTCGCGCTTTTCGGCCGCACGGACCGTCAGGACGAGGTCGGTCCCTTCCTGGGAACTCATGACAGGTAATTTTCACCGGGGTCTCTTGAGAATTACTCTCCGTGGCTGGAACGTCCGCCGTGTGGACCAGAAGAATCGACACCTCGTAGACGTGTTACAGCTTCGCGCGGTGTTCGTCGGCCAGTGTCGCCGCCTGCTCGCGGGTCTGGGTCGTCTGCCACCGGACCTTCTCGCCAGTGCCGTACGAGAGCGCGTCTTTGAGTTCGTCGCGCAGGACGCCGTGACCGACCTCGACGACGGTTCCGTCTGCATTGCCGAGTTCGTACACGCCCAGTCGGTCCGGCACGTCTCGGAGGACCGACCGGTCGAGGTCGTGCCAGCGTTTCCGAAGCGGCATCAGACGATTTCGAACGAGTGTTCGCTCATCTCGTCCTCGGCGAAGACGAACACGCGACCGCGGGCCGTCTCGGGGTCGGCTTCGACGGTCACGCGGTACGCACCGTTCTTCACGACGACGCCGGGGAACAGTTCCTCCTCCTCGTGCTGGCCGAGCAGGAGGCGGCCCACGCCGGTCGATTCGAGGATGTCGTCGTCGGTCTTGCGGTCGTTCACGTAGACCAGGACACCCTCGGTTTCGGTCGGGTCGGTCACGAGGACCTGCACGTGCTTGCCCGGCGGGCACTCGACGCTGCCCTCTTTCGCCTCGGGGACGCCGTGGTAGAACACCTCGCGGCCGTCCGTGTACTCGACGGCGACCCCACCCTCTTGCAACTCGACGCCCAGCGTACTGGGTGCGACGTTGCGCCGTTGACTCGACATGGACGGAGGTTGGACGCGAGATGGGAAAAGCGCCCCGAAGCGCCCCGAAACGACTCGTCGTACCGTGTCGGTTGGCCGCCGTCTCTGTCGATTCACCCGGTCGTTCCCCGTGTTTGCTAGAGAGTCACACCGGCCGACAACGTTATGCCCTCGTCCACGCTACGAGTGGTAATCCCGACGCGACGACCGGTCGCGCCTTCCCCCCAGAATGGCCGAACACAGCGACGACGAGAGGCTTGACTTCGATAGTGTCGACGACCCACGAGTGAACCCGGACCACGTTCGGGTCGTTCCCGAGACGGACACCGACGGGCAGGTCGCCCTCCTCGGTGTGGTCCACGACCATCCCGCGAGCGTTCACCGTGTCCAGTACGTCATCGAGCGATTCGTCCCCGACGTGGTCGCGCTCGAACTCGCACCGCTCGCGATACCGCTGTTCGAACGGTACGCGACAGACGACCGAACACCACCGAGCCGCGGCGGTGAGATGAGCGCGGCCATCCAGGCGATGGGACCAGATGCGAGCGTCGTCGGCATCGACGCACCGACGCGGTCGTTCCTCCGAACCGTCGTCGGTGAACTGCGCGACGAAGAAGCGCCAGAGCCGATTGCACGACGGGTCGCCCGAGACGTGTACGACCTCTCTCGCCACGCGCTCCAGTGTCGTGTCGCGGCGACTGCCGGTCCCATGGGACTCGTCTCGATGGAGCAGACAGTCCAACACATCGACCACGACTGCTCGGCCACAGACCCGCCGGCAGTGCAGGCCGACGACGAGCAGCGGTTCGTCGCCCGCAACCGGGCGCTACGCCAGGCCACCGAGACGCCGCTGCCGATATCCGTCCTCGACACGGCACGCGAGAAGACGATGGCGAGACACCTCAGCAGTCTGCGAACCGACCACGGTGCTGTCGTCGCAGTGGTCGGACTCGAACACCTTGACGCGGTCGCTGCGCGACTGCGTGCCGGCGACTGTTGACCCGCTGAGGGAACTGTTGAAACACCAACAGAATTATCAAGTATTAGTTATATGCTGGTGGGGAGAGTCGCTTTCGATGGGCACTCGCCGGACAGATAGTCCAAGAGCGGGTGCATCCACCACACACACATATGGTCCGAAATTTCGAAGACAACGACAAGGGGAAGAAAGTAGTCTCTAGCGATGGCGACATGATTGGTCACGTGGAGAACGTCGCCGGAGAGAGCGCGTACATCAAGCCGGAGTCGACACTCTCGAAAGGCATGCGAAAGAAACTCGGCTGGACGGACGAGCACAAAGACACGTTCGAGCTCAAGCACGACGCTGTCCAAGACATCACCGACGACGAAATCAAACTCTCGCACAGCGCGTAAACAGTTCGCCTCCCGACACTACTCGTCTATTATATTTTTCTATCAATTTCTTGGCCAGTCCCACCGCTAGACGAACCGTGTCGACGGGAGGTTTTTCACGGCCATGGCCGAACCACCAGCTATGGCGACCGACGACCGCGTTCGCGCACACGTCTACGTCACCGGCCGGGTACAGGGCGTCTACTACCGGGCGAACACCCGTGACACCGCCGACGACCTCGGCGTCGAGGGCTGGGTCAGAAACCTCGACGACGGCCGCGTCGAAGCCGTCTTCGAAGGACAAGAGGAGACGGTCGAGGAGATGGTCGAGTGGTGTCACGATGGCAGCCCGGCCGCTCGTGTCGACTCGGTCGAGGTCGAGTACGAGGAACCGGAAGATGAAATCGACTTTCGTGTTCGCCGGTAGCCGTGTTGCGCCGGCAGTAGTCATTTGCCGGTCCGTCCAGAAGCGAGCAGTATGAGCGACGACCAGTCCATCACTGCCCTAAACGACCGCTATCGCGAGACGCTCTCCGAACAGGCCGACCTTCGTCGACGTGGCTTCGAGACCTTGCAGGACGCAGACGAGTTTCCGCCGCTCGACGTGGACGCCATCGCGGCCGTCTGTCGAACGCACGCGAGCGAGTTCGACGGCCACCTGCTGTTCTTCGGGGCGTCGGACTTCGGCCACCCGGCGGCGTTCGTCCCGACCGCGGTCGACGCAACCGCGGTCAAACAGCGCGTGCTCGACGGCCTCCACGAGGAGGCTGGAAAGTGGCAGGGCATGCACGATGAACTACGGGCGGTGAAGACGGCCTGCTTCGACGCCGAACCGAACCTCCACAAGGGACTCGCCGTGCTCGTCACCGACGACGGCGTGACCTACGACGTAGAAAGCGGCGTCGCCGAGTCGAACAACTTCGTCACCATTCGCCAGGTCGCAGGACTGCTCGACTGGCTCACGAACAGTTATCAGGCAGACCGGTTGACCACGGTGTACTGACTGCCTCCCGAGGTCGGGCCGAGGTGGCAGACGATTACTCGGGGAACAACTCTTCGCCACGGTCCAGTGCGTCGATTCGCTCGCACTCGGCATCGGTGAGTGCGAGGTCCGCCGCCGCGAGATTGCTCGTCTGGTGCTCGCGGCTGCCCGCCTTCGGAATCGTCACGACGCCCTCTTTCTGACAGAGCCACGCGATAGCGACCGCCGCAGGCGTGCTGTCGTGTGCGTCGGCGATGTCCTGCAAGACCGAGTCGTCGAAGACCTTCCCCTGCGCCAGTGGCGAGTACGCGACGACTCGCTCGTCGTTCGCGCGGTTGTCGGCGAGTAACTCGGGCGTCTGGAAGAACGGGTGGTACTCGACTTGGTGGGCGAAGATGGGCGCGTCGAGGTGCTCGCGCGCCTCTGCCAGTTCCTCCCGCGTGAAGTTCGAGACGCCGACGTGGTTCGTCAGGCCGTCGTCGACCAGCGCGTCGAACGCTTGGAGCGTCTTTTCGGGATCGTAGGCCTCGATGGGTCGGTGGACGTACAGCAGGTCGACCGAGTCGACGCCGAGTCTGTCGAGGCTGGCTTCCGTGCTCTCGCGTACGTCTTCGGGCGCGAGGTTCGTCGCCCACACTTTCGTGGCGAGGAACACGTCGTCTCGGGAGATTTTGCTTTGCTCGATGCCCGCACCGACGACGGCTTCGTTCTCGTAAATCTGTGCGGTGTCGAGGTGGCGGTAGCCGGCGTCGAGTGCGCTCGCGATGGCGTCCGGGTCGCCGATGCCCATCGTGCCGAGACCGACTGTCGGGAGGTTCATGAATGGGTACTCGGGTGCGAGTACGAAATTCTTGTGTGACTACGTCGTGTGTTCGTCGGTTGTACTTCGGGTTCCCTACGTCTGGAATCGCGGTTTCACGTGACTGGTGGCGACGAGCAGTTCTCGAATGCCGGTGTAACATGTCCGCATCCACACCCTCCCCATCCGATTCCTCACCCGACTTCGTCGGGTTCGTCATCCCTCGCGCGACTACACCTCGCGGGCTTCACTTCGTTCAGCCACGCTCGCCAGCGCGCGCCAGAGTGACTGCAACGACCCTTTCGCCAGCCAGTTTTTGCCAGTCCCGACACCAGTCTTTACCTGCCAC
Organism: Haloarchaeobius caseinilyticus; assembly: GCF_051207395.1. Taxonomy (NCBI): domain Archaea; kingdom Methanobacteriati; phylum Methanobacteriota; class Halobacteria; order Halobacteriales; family Halorubellaceae; genus Haloarchaeobius; species Haloarchaeobius caseinilyticus. The sequence continues at coordinate 434,425 of NZ_JBPJZC010000001.1, forward strand.
CGGTCGAAGCTGCTGCCATGATTACGAGCGACCGAATGGCACAGGTCGACGAGAACGCCGAGGCCCTCGGCGTGCCCCGCAAGCAGCTCATGGAGTCGAGCGGGCACGCGCTGGCCCGCGTCGTCCGCGAGCACGCCGACCCCGGCGACCGAATCGTGGTCGTCGCGGGCCGGGGGAACAACGGCGGCGACGCCTTCGTCGCGGTGCGATTCCTCGACGAGTTCGAGACGGAGACGCTCTTGCTCGGGCGCGAGGAGACCATCACGACCGACATCGCCCGCGAGAACTGGGACGCCTTGCAGGAGTCCGAGTACGAGACACGCGAGGTGCGCGACTCGGCGGATGTCGAACTTCCCGAGTGCGACATCGTAGTCGACGCGATGCTCGGCACTGGCGTGACGGGCGCGCTCCGCGAGCCCGAGGCGACCGCCGCCGAAGCGATAAACGAGTCCGCAGCGACGGTCGTCTCGGTCGACGTTCCCTCTGGTATCGACGCCGACACTGGGGAGGCCGACGGTGTCGCAGTCATGGCCGACCACGTCGTCACCTTCCACGACGAGAAGCCCGGACTGGCCGCCCTCGCGGCCGACGTGACCGTCGCAGACATCGGCATCCCCGCGACGGCCGAACTGTTCGTCGAAGCGGGCGACCTGCGTGTCCTCGGCCGCGACCCGATGGCGCACAAGGGCGACTTCGGCGAGGTGCTGGTCGTCGGCGGCGGGCCGTACACCGGCGCACCCGCACTCGCCGGACAGGCAGCGATGCGGGCCGGGGCGGACCTCGTCCACGTCGCCTGCCCGGAGAACGTCGCCAGCGAAGTGGCGGGCTTCGAGGAAGGACTCATCGTCCACGGACTCGCCGGCGAGATGCTCCGCCCGAAACACGTCGACGAGTTGCTCGACCGGGCGACCGACGCCGACTGCGTCGTGGTCGGGCCGGGCCTCGGTCGGGCGGAGGGAACGCTGGAGGCTGTCCGGGAGTTCCTCACGGCCTTCGACGGCCGAGCGGTCGTCGACGCTGACGCGCTTCGTGCGGTCCCTGACGCGGACACCGAAGCGACACTGCTCTGTACGCCGCATCAGGGCGAACTCGCCGCGATGGGCGGCGAGACGGCCGACGGTTGGCGCGAGCGAAAAGAGCTGGTCGAATCGTTCGCGGCCGACCTCGGGCACACGCTGCTCGTCAAGGGGCCGTACGATATCGTCTCCGACGGCGAGACGACGCGGGTGAACCGAACCGGGAACCCGGGCATGACCGTGGGCGGCACCGGCGACGTGCTGGCGGGCATCTGTGGCGCACTGGTGAGTACACAGGACGCGGTGACGGCTGGCGGCGTGGCGGCGCACGTGAACGGGAAGGCAGGTGATGCGGTGGTCGCAGCGCAAGGGTACGGCCTGCTCGCGTCCGACTTGCTGGATGCGATTCCGCACGCGATGTGGGGTGACGACCGATGAGCGACGAGAGCCCGGATGAAGCGAGACCGACCGAAGAGACGCCACCAGAGAACGCCGCGGACGACCTCACACACGTCGACGAGTCCGGTGAGGCACAGATGGTCGACGTTGGCAGCAAGCCTGACTCGAAGCGACGAGCAGTCGCCGAGGGGACCATTCGCCTCCAGCCGTCGACCGTGACGGCGATTCGCGAGAACGAAGTGGCGAAAGGCGACGTGCTGGCGACGGCCAGAATCGGCGCGATTCAGGCGGTCAAGCACACGTGGGAGACCATCCCCATGTGTCACCAGATTCCGGTGACGAACGTGGATACCGACTTCGCGGTCGACGACGACTCGGTTACGCTCCAGGTCGGCGTCGAGACGACCGGCAAGACCGGTTGTGAGATGGAGGCACTCGAAGGCGTGACCACGGGCCTGAACGTCGTCTGGGACATGGTCAAAGCCGCGGAAAAGGACGACGACGGACAGTACCCGGATACGCGAATCGAGGACGTTCACGTCGTCCAGAAGGAGAAACGGACTGCGTAACGACGGACAGCCTAACGATTCCGCGTCGCGCCCCGCGCGGGAGGCTCGAATCCGCGATGGGGGCGCGACGCGCTGGAGCCGAGGCCAGCAGGGAAGGTCTGCTCGACGCTCGGGGCAGAGGTACAGACCGCGAGCGACGCCTTCCCTGTCCGAGGTAACGAGATTGGTGGATAAATAATTTTTCACCATCAGAATTGCGCACTCCGAAATCATACGATTGATTTTTATCTGTTGGCGGATTCAGTGGCGAATGGCGCCGCCGGTAGACACGGCGTTCGACACATGTCTCACTCGCATCACGCACTGCTGGTCCGAACGAACGGTTCTCTCACCGACGGCATCGTCCTGCTGGCTGCGGAACTCGCTGGCGGCGGCCTGCCCGAGGGATACGGGCCGACCATCGTCGCGGTCACGAATCGCACCGACGACGAGGTCGTCCCGGGGGAGACGCGTCGACACGTCGCTTCCGACGCGTTGCACGCCAATCGACTCGCCGCCGACGCGACCGTCAGGTGGCACACGGTCGACGCCGAGACGCCGACCGACGCACTCGAATCCGCTGTGGAATCGGAAGCCCCTGGAATAACCGTCGTCCCGACGGAACTCGGCGCGGACGTGGCCGAATCAATCGCGGCGTCCAGCGACTCGACCGTCGTTCTCGCGCCGAACGACCCGGCACTCGGCCGGAGCGAGTCCGTCCTCGCCGCGGTCGGCACTGGGCCGCACAGTGGGGCCGTCGTCGACACCGCCGTCGCTCTCTCTCGGGCTACCGACGCCACAGTCACGCTGGTCCACGTCGGCGACGACTCGGCTGGAAGGGCGCTCCTCGACTCGGCCGCAGCGCGTGCTGACGACTGCGCCGTCGAGACGCGCACCGTCGCTGGCGACCCGACCGACGCGTTGCTCGACCTCGCACCGGACTTCGACGCGTTCGTCATCGGTGGCCCGACACACGGCGGTCTCAGACGCTTCGCCTTCGGTTCGACGAGTGAACGGCTCCGCGAAGAGAGCGACACGCTCGCACTGACGGTCTGGGGCGACGGCGACGACGCGCTCGGTCCTCACGGGGGTACCCACTGATGTACGTCATCGTCGTCGGCGCGGGCAACATCGGCCAGCCAGTCGTCGACATGGCCACGTCGAGCGGGCACGAGGTCGTCGTCGTCGAGGAAGACGAAGTGGTCGCCGAAGACACTTCCCGCAACTTCGACTGTCTGGTCCTCCAAGACGACGCGACCGAAGCGGCGACGCTCGAAGAAGCCGGAGCCGACCGCGCCGATGCAGTCATCTCGACCACGCAGTCCGACGCGACAAACATCATGGTGATGCTGCTCGCCGACGAGTTCGGTGTCCCGTCCCGGGTGTCCGTCGTCCACGACACCGAGCACATGTCGCTGTTCCGGCGCGCCGGTGCCGACGTCATCGAGAACCCCCAGCGACTCATCTCCGAACACCTCTTTCGTGCGGTCCAGCGACCCTCTGTCGTCGACTGGATGCACCTCGCCGAAGAAGCCGAAGTGTTCGAAGTCACCGTCACCGAAGACGCACCAATCGTTGGTCGTACGCTCTCAGCGGCCGACGCCGACGGCTTGCTCGACGACACACTGGTCGTCGCCGTCGAACGCGACGGCGAGGTCCACACCCCGAAAGGCGACACGACGATTCGACACGGAGACTACGTCGCCGTGTTCTCGGAGCGCGGCTTCGCACCGGACGTACTCGCCACGTTCGGGGCGGATACGAAGATAGAACGAGAGTCGAGCGGGTTCCTCTGAGCACCCGGGGTCAGTTCGACGCTGTACGCACTACGCGGCAGGTGACAGTTCACCCGCTTTCGACCGCGCCTGCTGGACGACCGACGGGCGGGCCTCGAAGTCGATGAGTACGTCCTCGTCACCGTAGTTCACCTCGAAGACGTTCCCCTGGTCGTGAATCCACGAGACGACGCTCATCGTGTCGTCGGTCATCGGCAGGACGAGTCGCTCACGCTCCCAGTCCGGGAGTTCGCCGACGATGCGCTCGTGTAGCTCGTCGATGTGCAGGCCGTCACGCCCGGAGACGATGACCGGGTTCGGCGCGAGCGCCGACAGGGCAGCCTGCTTCTCCGCGAGTTCGGACTCGTCGACCTTGTCGACCTTGTTCAACACGGTGACGATGGGCGCTTCGTTGCGCTCGTACAGCGTGTCGTGACTCGTGACGAGTTTCTCGCGGATGTCGTCGACCGGTTCGGACACGTCGACGACGAGCAAGACGAGGTCGGCCCGATACACCGAATCCAACGTGGACTTGAACGACTCGACCAGCCAGTGTGGCAGGTCCGAGACGAACCCGACCGTGTCGGTCAAGAGGACATCTCGCGCATCGAGGTCCATGCGGCGCGTCGTCGTCCCGAGCGTCGTGAACAGGCGGTCTTCGGACTCGGCCGTCTGGTCGAGGTCCGGGTGGATGTCCTCGTTCTCGTCCACGTCCAGGTCCGCGGCGAGTTGACGCATCAGCGTCGACTTCCCGGCGTTCGTGTAGCCAGCCAGCGCGACGAGGTCGAAGCCGGCTTCGTGGCGACGCTCACGCCGGTTCTCCTCGGTTCGCTCGATGCGCGACAGTTCGTCGCGGATGCGGCTTATCTGGTCTTTGATGTCCTGCTCGCGCGATTCGTCGTACTCCCCGAGCCCCATGAAACCGGGGTGCTCGTCGCGCTTGGCGAGGCTCGTCTTCGCCTCCGCACGCGGGAGTTCGTACCGTAGTTCCGCGAGTTCGACCTGTAACTGTGCTTTCCGGGTCTGGGCCCGCTGGCCGAAAATCTCCAGAATCAGCGTGAAGCGGTCGATGACCGTACAGTCCTCTGGCAGTTTCTGGCCCAGATTGTACATCTGGTACGGCCCCAGCCGGTTGTCGAAGATGACTGCCTCTGCCCCCTCACGGGCGGCCAGTGCGGCCAGTTCGTCGGCTTTCCCCTCCCCGAACTGTAGTCCCGGGTCTGCCCGGCGCGACTGCGTGAGTTCTCCCACCACGTCGTAACCCGCGGCGTGTGCGAGTTCGCGGATCTCGGCGGTGTCTGCGGTTCCCGTATCGACTCGTTTGGCGATGATTGCCGTCATTTGGTGTGTGGTCTCCCTCCGGCGTTGCCACTGGATGCTCTGCTGTCGATGCACGCTCCGAGCGGGGCGACGCCCGCCCGGCAGGCCGTGCTAACCGTGCCGGTCCTGCACCTCAGTTTTGCGACGGTGGCTCATAGTCGAACGTTGCGGCCCATCCCTCTTGAATCTCTTGCTGGTCTGGTACGTTCGGTGACGTATCGCGCCCAGAGGTCGGCCGTCTCACCGGACGAGAGCGGTCCGGTGTCGTCACTGCCCAAAAGACTTATCGAAGAGTAACATGCCCTTACCCATATGTTGCCGCTATTAGAGCTGAATCCGCAGGAACTCATGCTCGAACTTGGGTCGGGTGCTGCCATCGGTGGTGTGATGGGATTCGCTGCGAAGAAAATCGCGAAGATCATCGCCGTGCTCGTCGGCCTCGAACTGGCGCTGTTCAAGTTCCTTGAATCGAAGGGGTACATCACTGTCAAGTGGGACGAACTCTCTGGTGGGATGCTGAAAGCCGCCGAGAGCGGCCAGGACGTCGATACGGGCTGGGTCGAACCCATCCTCTCGACGCTGTCCGTCGGTGCGGGCTTCACCGGCGGCTTCATGGCCGGCTTCAAGATGGGATAGTTTCGGTACTTAGTTTCCTGGCGACTCTTCTTTCGGCGTGAACGGACCGATGGACGCAGAGAGCCGTGCAATCGTCGCGATTCGGATGACGTAGGCGAACAGGACGGCGAAGGGTGCGAACCCGATGGCGAGTGCGACGGCGACGACGACGAGCAGCGTCGTCCCCGACACCGGCGGCCCGCTCGACAGCGCGTAGCTCAACACCGTCAGCGCCATCGCGAGCAGCGCCGGCACGCTGACGTAGAGGAGCAACCGTGAGAGTCGCGCGAGTTCCTGATGGACGTACAGCGTCTTCAGATACTGTCTGGCGACGCCGACGGTCCGAAACAGTTCCCGGATGGCTTCAAGCGCCGACCGGGAGTCTTCGGAGAGGCTCGATTCGTGTTCGTGCCGGAGCGAACGGGCGCGTCGCATGTGCTGTGAGTAGTTGTCCATCAACACCGCGGAGAGGACGTTGAACGTCGTCTCGCCGCGCTCGTCGAGCGTCGCTTCGACGCCGTCGGCGTAGGACTCGATTTCGGTCGCGAACTCGTGGACGGCATCGTCGGCGTCACCACTCGCCTCACCGAGTCCATCTTCCAGTGCGGTCGCTCGGTCCTGAATCGTATCGACGAGGAGTCGTGTGAACTCGTCCGGGTCGGTCGGCGTCGCACTCACGTCCGCCCGGTCTTCGAGTGTCTTCCGAAACTCGATGGAGCCGTCCATCTTCTCAGAGAGTTCACCCGGCGCACCCAACACCCGCGAGAGGACGAGTTGGTTGATAGAGAGGACGACGCTCACGATGGTGAACACGCCAGTGATGGTCGCAGAGAACACCGGGATGACCGCACTCGATTTCGACACCCCGGCGAGACCGGCCAGGCCGGCCGCGACGACGGCCACGAACACGGTGAGAACCAGTGCGACGACCAGAACTCGCCGGTCGCCGCCGAGCAAGACGTACCGACGCAGCCCCTGCCACCCCGATTCGTCCGTTCCCGTCGTCGCCTCGTCGTCCGACGACGGAGTGGCCTCCCGTGTCGTGTCGGACTCGGCAGTGTCGACTGTCGGCATCTGTACGTGAACTATCACGGGCGAGAGACTTACAGCCCCAGCCAAATCCGCCGACGAGCGGAGTCGAAACGGGCCGAAATCGGCAGTTTCAACGCCTCTTGATGTCGTCCTCGTCGCGGACGATTCGCGTCTCCGCCGTGCCGCTGGTTCGGTCGTTGACCATGTCGTAGAAGTCGTTTTGCATTCCGGCGGGGAAGGTGACGACGCCGATCCACGACCCGTCGTTCTGCCACTCTTCGCGTTCGAGTTCGCCGTAGTTTCGGACTTGTGCCTGCGTACTGCCCGCATAGTCGGCTGGAATGTTGACTGCGATAGTGACCTCGTCGAATCGGATGGGGATGACCGGTCGGAGCGCGTCGAGTGCGTCGTCGACCTGACTCTCGACCGGCTCCATCGGGTCGACCGTGAACCCAGCCTGTTCGAGCGCCGACTCGATGCGCTCTGGCGGGTGCGGTGCGTTGTCCATCTGCGGGTTGACCGCGTTTCTGGCGATTTTGTTCACCAGCTGTTTGCGCTTCTGTTCTTGCATCTCGCGGCGCTGGTCCGCCGTAATCTGGATCTCACCGCGTTTGATGACCTCGGGGATAATCTCCAGTGGGTCTGTCGTCTCGAAGACTTTCTCCAGATCGTCTTCTGCCGGCCGGTCGCCACGAGACGCGTCCTCGAACACGTCTTCGGCTGCGATGACCTCCGTCAGGTCGCCGTCGAACTCGCCTCGCTTGATGGCGAGTGCGGCGTCAGGGTCTACCAGTACCTCGAAGCGTGCGCCGTGCGATTCGAGTCGGGCAGTCACCGCTTCGTCGAGTGAAATCATACCTGCAACTAACGCAGGACAGTTTAAAAGATGTTCCCCGAAAAGTCCACGAAAGGACGGCGGGACGGCTTATTCTTCGTCGGTCGCGTCGCTCTCGTCCGCATCGTCGTCTTCGCTCGGGAGCAGGTCGTACTCGGTGACGTAGGCTTCGACGGTGTCGTCGGAGAGCGTGGTGAACGATTCGGATTCCGTCTCGACGGTCGCCATACCGACGCTCTCGGGGTCGAGTTGGCCCTCGTGGGGGCTGGCGAGCGCGCGGAGTGCGAGTTCGATGCCGCCATCGAGGTCGGCGTCGGCGTCGTAGTTCTCTTCGAGGTGGTCCTGGATCTCGTTGCGGTTCGCGCCGACGGCGAGCGCCTTCCACTCGTAGGGCGTGCCCGAGGGGTCGGTCTCGTAGAGGCGGGGTTCGCCGTTCTCGATGCCGCCGACGATGAGTGCGACGCCGAAGGGGCGTGCGCCGCCGACCTGCGTGTACTGCTGAATGTGGTCGGTCACGTCCTTCGTCAGCGTCTCGACACCGATGGGTTCGCCGTAGCGCAACTGGTTCACCTGTGCGTCGCGCCGGGCGAAGTCGATGAGTTGGCGAGCGTCGGCGACGTGGCCGGCGCTGGCGATGCCGATGTGGTCGTCGGCTTTGTGTATCTTCTCGACGCTCGCGCGCTCCATCAGTTCGGAGTGGATGCGCTTGTCGACGGCGAAGACGACGCCCTCGGGCGTCCGCACCCCGATACTCGCGGTCCCTCGCTTGACTGCCTCCCGTGCGTACTCGACCTGGTAGAGACGCCCGTCCGGGGAGAAGATGGTGATTCCCCGGTCGTACGCCTGCTGTGAAGCTTGTCCCTGCATAGTGTCACTCGAAATCGAGGTTCGTCGCGCCGACGAAAGCGCCGTTGACGCGCACATCGAGAAGACTGCCCCGCTCGACGGCGTCTCGGTCGTCAGACTCGAACGCGACGGTTCTCTGGGTCGATTCTTCCGACGGCCGTCCTAAATACTTTTCTTCACACGCACGGATGGTGCCAGAGATTCCCCGGACGTGGAGGCCGAGGTCGTGGCCGTTCACCGTCGAGAGACAGGCCAGTGCGGCCCGTGCGGTGTCGGTGTGGCCGTGGTGGGCGCGGACGACGGCCTCGCCGCGACCGTCGGCGAAGTCGAACCTGATGACGGTGCAATCGGACTCGGCACTGCCCACGTCGCCGACGAGGTTCTGTACACAGTACCACAGTTCGCGCTGGAAGTCGCCGCGGTCGATGGTCGCGTCGGGCGTCGTTTCGAGGGCGACGGCGAGGTAACGCCAGCGCGGGCGCAGATGCTTCGGGAGGTGCTTCATTCCTCGTCGAGGGTCGCCTGTGCCACGTCGACGCGCTCGCCGACGAGCACGCCGACCTGGTCGTGGACCGGTTCCACGGCGGTCAGGACGAAGCCAGCGTCGGTGAAGGCGTCGGCGAGGTGACCCACCGTCGAGGGGTCGTCGACCTCGGGCGAGTAGAACGGCTCGTCGGGGTTCGGCTCACCGAAGAACATCACGTCGCCGAGGACGAACTTTCGCGGCTTGAGGTCGGCGATGACCTGAATCGCCTCGCGCTTTTCCTCGTCGGAGAGGTGATGCATGGCGAAGTTGGTCACCACGACGTCGACCTCGCCGTCGTAGTTCGGTTCGCGGAAGCTGCCTTCGCCGACGTCGACGTTGTCGAGACCAGCGTCCGCAGCCTTCTCACGGGCCTGTTCGAGCATCCCGTCGCTGATGTCTCGGCAGACGACGTTGCCAGCCGCGTCGGCCAGCGAGAGGCCGATGGCGCCGGTGCCACAGCCGAGGTCCAGCACGGTGTCTTCGTCGGTCAGGTCGTCGAGTGCGTGTTCGAGCACCAGCGAGACGCAGGCGCGGTACTCGTCAGTGTTGTTGACCTCGTCGTCGTAGCGACCGGCCATCTCGTCGAAGCGGGCGGCGTGGTCCTCAATCGGTCTCTTCATACCGACCTCTACGCACCCCGGGTTCGATGAAAGCGTCGGAGTCGCGCTCGCGATTCCGGTCGGCCAGCCGACCCCACTCCGTGAGTCCGTCGCGAATCTGCTCGGCCGAAAAGCCGATGCACTCGCCCAGCGCGACGAGTTCGCGTGAGGCCCGCAGTTCGAGGTGCGAAGTCGGGTCGCCGCTGACGACGTAGGGCACGTCGAACTTCTCGACGAGTTCTCGTAGTTTTCGCAGCGACCGGAGTGACTGGACCCGGCCGCCGCCGGTGATGCCGAGGACGTTCCGAAAGTTGAACTCGACCCGGACGCCGTTCTCGGCGGCTGCTTTCGCCAGCACGTGATTGAAGTCACCTTCGCGGCGCATCGGATGTGCAAGCACGTCGATGCGCTCTTGTTCGACCGCGAAGCGGTTCATCGTCACGTCGCCGCCGTGGACGAGCAACAGTGGGAACTGTCGGCGGTAGTTGCCGACGTAGCCCGAGGCTTGCGTCGGATTGTCCGCGCGAATCTCCAGCGCGGGCACCACGTCGAGGTCGTACTCGTCGCCGATTCGTTCGGCGTCGTACTCGGCGCGGGTGTCACCGTGATTGCGCACGACGATGCCGTCGTAGCCGTACTCGGCGGCGGTGTGGGCGAAGCGCGAGACGGTCGACGCGCCATCAGGATGCGCGTGGACGGCTTCGTAGAATCGCATGAAGATGTACTCCGTCAGTCGTCTCGGTCGTCGCGCTCGCCTTGCTCGCGGAGCATTTCGAGCGTCTCGCGGGCGTTCTCGACCGCCTTTTCCTTCTTCGCCGGGTAGGCTTCGACCTTCGCGCGGAAGGTGATGCCCGGCCCGAGTGCGGTTTCGCCGGAGAACGCGGCCTGCTTGTCGAGTCGTAAGAACAGTTCGCAGTTGTCGGTCACTCGCTGGTCGAGTTCACCGACGACGGACTCGATGTCGTCGAGTTCCGCCACCTTCGACAGGACGGCGCGCACGTCGTCGGCGTTCTCGACGCGGGCCGAGAGGATGACGATGCGGTCGCCGTGGTGGCCCTCGTTGACCATCCGGTCGACTTCGAACTCCTCGGGGAGGTAGTATCGCAGTGCCTCCTCGACTCGTTTCTCGTCCTCGGTGGCGTAACAGAACGCGCGGAGGTCGACGTAGTGGAACGGAACTTTCGACATCGAAATAGAGAGAGTTACTCTTCTTCGTCTTCGTCCGGTTCGGGTGCGGCGTCGAGCTGGTCCTCCGGGATGCCCTGCTCCTGGCCGTCGTCGAACTGGATGGTGTACGTGCTGTCACCGAACATCGACTCCATGACCTGCGTAATCTTGCCGGTCTCGCCGTCGTGTTCGCTGTGCTTGTCGTGCAGGACGACGTAGTCGCCTTCCTCGAAGCTCATACGTCGTCGTACCTCCGGCCCGATTAAAAAGGGACTGATTCACGTCGGCCGTCGCGGCCTGCGTCGGGGGACGACGACGCGCGCTGGTCGTCGCCGACACTCGGTGTGGCTATCGTCGCGGTTTCGTCAGGCTGTCGTCTCGATGCCGAGTTCGGCCAGCAGCGTCTCGGCTGCCTCGCTCGACGAGCCCGGGCCGCGAGCCGTCACGAGGTCGCCGTCGACCGTCACACTCGTCTCGCTGTCGAGTTCGGCGTCCCACTCGCCACCGGCAGCGACGACTTCGTCTTCGACCCAGTACGGGAGCTTTCGCCCGTCTGGCATCCGGTCGTACTCGTCGACGATGTCCGCTTCCCACGCGTTCGGGAAGCCGGTCACGTCGCGGCCAGCGACGATGTACTGGCCTTTGTCGTCGTGGGCGAAGCCGAGGATACCGACCGCGTGACAGACGACGAGTGCGACGCCGTCGTCGCCCGACACGGTGTCGCGGAGCAGACGGCGTGCGTCACTGTCCTGATTGATGTCCCACTCGGTGCCGTGGCCGCCGGGGAACACCACGGTGTCGTAGTCGTCCGCCTCGGCGCTGGCGACGGGAATCGGGTCGTTCAGTCGCTCGTCCGTCTCGTGAACCTCGCGGAGTCGCTCTGCTTCCTCCTCGCCGATGTCGTCCGGGTCGAGCGATGTCTCGTCGACGACCGGCGGGTCGCCAGACGGTGTGGCGACGGTCACGTCGACGCCCGCGGAATCGAGCGTAGTCAGCGGTTCGATGCACTCCTCTGCCCAGTAGCCTTCTTCGCTGACGACGAACAGTGCGGAACTCATGCACGGGTGAGTTGGGCCGCGACCCGTGAAAACGGCGTGAAAGCGGGCGGTGGTGCCGGAACCACAGACCCGTTACGGGGACACCGCGCTGGCTGGCTCCGACAGGCAACTGACGACTCATCGTCCGAGACTGTCTCAGTCGAAGCGATTTTGCTGGTCGATACAGTACACCCTCCCAATGACTCCCTTCGCGCTCTCCCTCACGTGTCTCGTGGTCGACCGCCCGCCTTCGCCGTCGGTGGAATGACGCGCGTCGACGACCTCTGGTACCTCGCGCAGGAGGCCGACCAGTACGGTGAACAGGCGTTCCACGAGTTGCGGGACCGACACGACGACGTGCTCCAGACCGAACGGACCAGATACGTCTCGCGACGACGCTTTCGAACGCTCGCAGAGCGCGTCGAACGAACCGGCGCGCCTTACGGTGCACACACCATCGTCTACCGCGACGATGGCGACATCCTGCTGGTTCGCCACGAGGGCGTCGACATGTGGGTCTTGCCCGGGGGCGGCGTCGAGGGCAGCGAGTCCTACGCCGAGGCCGCTCGGCGCGAACTCGCCGAGGAAGCGGGTGTGAGAGCCAGCTACGACGGCCTCGCCATCCTCACCAGACTCGAAATCGTCAGCGGCGAGCAGTCGATGTGTGGTGTCCTGCCGGTGTACGCCGCAAGCGCGGAGACGACCGACACGTCGGTCACCGACCCCGACGACGAGATTTCTGCTGCGCGGTGGTTCTCCCGACTCCCCGAGGACACCCGCGACCGAGACGAACTCGTGGCGTGGCGCGAACGTCGGTTCTCGTAACCGACGGAAAACGAACTCGGGCGACTACTCGGGCTTCCCGAACGTCTCGCCGTCCTGCGAGTCGGCTTTCATCCGGCGAATCGTCGCCCGCGCCTGACTAGCGTCGTAGCCGAAGTACACGTCCTCGGCGTAAGCGTCGGCGACTTCGGCCGCGTGTGCGAGATTGTCGATGTCCACGTCCACTGCGTACAGTTCGATGGAGAACGGTTTCGAGAGCGCGTCTTCGAAGCCGGTGGCGATGACTTCCAGCCAGTACGTCGTCGTGTAGCCCATGTCGTACAGCGGGACGACGAATTCGTCGACGTATTCGGCGATAGCGTCGAGGTCTAGCCCGGCACGTCGGTAGAGGTGCCCCGGATACGGGTCCGGATACAGCGTAAAGTACGTCTTGCCGGGGATTCGCTCGGTCGCTTCGGCGACGAACTCGGTGATGACGTTGGCACGCCACGCGAACCAGTCGTCGTACTCGCTCGCGGCGAAGGCTGCCTCGCAGTGGCTACAGTGACAGTATTCTTCGCGCGGGAACCCCACGTCGTCGAGGCGCACGTCCGCGTTCGCCGCGGCCGCGTCCTCGATCATCGAGAGCAGGCCCTCGCGGTAGCGCTCGCGCGATGGACAGATGTACCCCCAGTCGAAGTAGGGCTGCTCGCGGGTCGCGCGCTCGCCCTCGTCACTGACCGGAATCAGGTCCGGTTTCGCCTCGCCCGCTGCAGTGTCGCCGAAACACGACACCATGTTGACCGCGCCAGCAACCGGTTCCGTCGCGCGGCCGGTCACGTCTTTCACCTCGTAGAACCCGTGGTCGAACTCCGCCCAGTCGAGTTCCTGTTCGTTCCGCGTGACGACGCCATACATACGACAGGCTAGGGGACGAAAGCGGGGTAAGTGGTTCGAAAGCGACGGCGGTGGGTCGTCGTCACCGCCGACGGCGACGGAAGGCCGAATACGGTAGAACCGGCGGCAGTTAGTCGGTGGTCAGTTGGTAGGAAGCGTGCTGCCAGCAGTGCCCCCCGAGGAGAAACACCGTCCGCTCACACGGTGTCCCATCCTCGCACGTTGCTCCACATGTCGGACGGTCAACCGCCCGGTCGTTCGTTGTCGACATGCGGATGATTGTTGAACATATGGGACCAAAAGACATTACCGTTGGATGTAATGCTCTTTTATACCACGCGGCACCCGGTTACCTCGAAATACCAGGTCGGTGCGAGGGCAGGGAACGCGCTCGCTCCCGCGCGTCACAGGTTACTCTTCGGAGGCGGAGTAGTTCACGTGCTGCCAACAGCGTCGGCGATGAAACGCCACCTGTCGCTCGCACGACGTCCCGTCTTCACACTCTTTACCACAGGTACGCTCCCCGTCCACCGTCGTCGACTTCGACATGCGTTCTGTTTCCGCCAGTCGCCACCTTAGCAATCCGGCTTTAATCTACTGGCCGTTCATGACGGGGAAACTGGACGGCGGTGGCTAGGGAAAGAAGATAGCGAGGAAAACGGGCTGCGACGTTATTCGTCGACGTCGTAGTCTACTTCGACCGTCGACGTCGAACCGCCAGCGACCATCTTGTAGACGAGGACCATTGCGATCAGGGCGAGCGCGATTTTGAACTTCTTGGACATACCGAAACGTTCGAACGGTGACTATTTAGTGTTTTCTGGAACTGTCCGAATTCAGGTCTCGGTGGAATGAACAGAGACGATACCGTGAACGTGCGGTATGATACCGAATTGGGTGACTGCGTGGCAGCAGTAGTTGCCCCCTCTTCAGCACCCGGGATATCCACGACGTGCCAGATTTCCGGAATTCGGCTGTCGAGTACCGTCGACTCAGTCGGTGATGTGCGCGGCGATGTCCTCGCGGATGATGGTCTCACAGTACGCACAGCGAACGCCGTCGCCGAGGACGGCGAATTCGGTGTCGACCGGTTCCTTGGCGTTGGTGATGCAGTTGTGGTTCGGACACGAGAGGACACCCCTGACGGACTCGGGGCGTTCGACCCGGTGCTTCTCGACCACTTCGTAGTCGCGGACGATGTTGATGGTCGCGTCGGGCGCGATGAGCGAGAGCACGTCGACTTCGTCCTGACTCAGTTCACGGCCTTCGACCTTCACCACGTCTTTGTGTGCGAGCGTCCCCGACGGGACGTTCATCCCGATGGACACCTGCTCGCCGCTCGTCCCCTCGATACCGAGAATGGTGAGGACGTTCAGCGCCTGCCCAGCGCGGATGTGGTCGATGACGGTCCCACTCTGAATCTTGGCCACGCGAAGTTCCTTGTCCGAATCGCTCATGCGTCTCCCTCCAGCAGCATGTCCAGCAGTGCCATCCGTACGGGCACCCCGTTGTGCGCCTGTTCGAAGTACGTCGCGTACTCGGTGTCGTCCACGTCCGGCGCGATTTCGTCGACGCGCGGGAGCGGGTGCATCACAGTCAAGTCGTCGCTCGCCACTTCCAGCGTCTCGGCGTCTATCTGGTACTGGCCGGCGACCTGCTGATACTCGTTCTCGTCCGGGAAGCGCTCGCGCTGGATACGCGTGACGTAGAGTACGTCGAGTTCCGGCAGGACGGCTTCCAGTTCGGTGTGTTCGCGCACGTTCGCGCCCTCTTCGTGCAGGTCGTAGCGGACCGAGCGCGGCAGCCGAAGCGACTCCGGCGCGATGAAGTGCTGGCTCGCGCCGAACGTCGTCAGCGCGTTCGCCAGCGAGTGGACCGTCCGACCGTACTTCAGGTCGCCCATGATGCCGATGGTCAGGTCGTCCAGTCCGGCGTTCTCACGGATGGTGTACAGGTCGAGCAGCGTCTGGGTCGGGTGGTGGCCCGCACCGTCACCTGCGTTCACGAGCGGGACGTTCACGAACTCGCTGGCCATCTTCGCCGCACCCATCAGCGGGTGGCGCAGGACGAGTGCGTCGGTGTAGCCCTCGATGACCCGCATCGTGTCGGCGAGGGACTCGCCCTTTTTCACCGACGACGAGTCGACCGGTCCCATGTCGACCACGTCGCCGCCGAGGCGTTTCATCGCCGTCTCGAAGCTCATCTTCGTCCGGGTGCTGGGTTCGAAAAAGCAGAGACCGAGGAGCTTGCCCGCATGACGTTCGCCGAACATCGCGGGGTTCGCGTCCACCTCGGCCGCCCGGTCGAGCACCGTCTCGATGTCTTCCCGCGAGAGCTGCTTCGCGGTCAACAGGTGGTCGTGGCGCATCACGTGGATGGGGTCGGGCACACACCTTGAAGGTCACTGTTCGTCCCCGCCGTGGCGTGCAACTGTGGTTTCCCGGGGGCGACCGACTCAGGCGCTGTCCGTCGTCACCGACGCTCCGTCTTCGACGAGGTCGAGCAGTCGCTTCGCCTCGCGGACTTTCTCGTCCACGCGGTAGGCGTGAGATTTCACCGTCCCGACGTCGAGGCCGAGGCGGGCCGCGATGTCGGCCTGCGTCATGCCACCAGACCGAAGCACCTGTACCGCAGCCTGTCGGCGCGAGAGGCCGGCTCCAACGAGTCCCGAGAGCTGGTTCGAGGGGACGACGAGCGGCGTGAGTCCGTCGACGGTCGCAGCCCCGGCCGAGACACGCGCCGCGTAATCGGCGTGAACGCCCTCGACCGCGGCCGCGAGTGCCGAATCGAGGTCGGCGGTCGTCTGCTGCCAATCCGCGTCGGTGACCGCGATGACCTCGACCAGTCCGTCGTCCGCGAGCGTCGGCTCGGGCAAGTCGTCTCGTCCGAGGTCACCGCCGAACGTGGGGGCGTCGTCGGTCGCGCCGACGTAGTAGGCGTGTATCGCGTCCGCGCCGTCGGTGAGGTCGGCGTGAATCGTCACGAGTGCGTCGGTCAGTTCGGTACTGTCGACGCCGTGGTCGGCCGCGGTCTCGGCGACCAGTTCGGTGGAGAACGGGACCGTGACGCCGGAGCTGGTGGCTGTTGCCATCGTACACACTCTTCGCGCCCTCGCAGCAAGAAGTTTACGCCATTTGTAAACTATTGGCTGTGGGTCGGGACATCTCGACGCAATCCGTCGTGAACGACGAGCAGCGAGACGACCGGGAAGGAGACGACGACCAACGCGGCCAGCAGTGCGGGACCGGCACCACCGACGAGCGTGAGCGAGTTCCCGATGTCGGGACCCAGCAGGCCGAGGAAGACGACGTCGGCAGCGATGAACGCGACGGCCGCGCCGCTTGCGACCATCGCATCCAAGAGTGCCACTGGCGACAGTTCACCGTCACCGGGTGCGTGATGGTGCCGTCCGTGTTCGAGAACGCGGTAACAGACAGCGGCGACCGCCAGCCCGGCGACCATCACGAACGTGGCACCGACGGTGACGCTCGAATCGCTGGGCAACTGCCCCACACCGAGCAGGGCCACGAGGACGAGCACCAGCATCGGGACGTTCACCGCCGTATCAACCAGAAGGTGCCCACCGAGACGACCCCCGGCAGTTCGTCGGGACGCAATGGCGAGCGCGATACCGATGCAGGTGCCGAACAGGAGTGCGCCCACGGTCAGCACCGTCACCGCGCCGAGGTCGACGACGACCGCACCAATCGACGGCCCAGCGGTCGACGAGTCTGCTGGAGAGAGTGCCACGAGCGCGACCAGCCCGAGGACGAGTGCCGCTCCGAACGTGGCACCACCCAGTCTGACCTGTCGGCTCTCTCGGACGACCGCCGTGACCTGCTCGACGAGCGCAGAGCGCTCGGTTGTGGTCCCGCCGTCCGTCTCGACACCTCGCCCTACACCGTCGTCGGGTGCTGGCGCGCTCGACCCCTGCGAACCCTCCCAGTAGAGTTCGCGGAGGCAACTCCCGAGCAGAAGCGGCACGGAGAGCGCTGCCAGTCCAGCGTGAAGGATGGGGACGTCACCGGTCGTAAACGCCTCCGTTACGAGGCTTCCTAGCCCGGAAACGCCGAAGACTCGTTCTACCACCAGCGTGGTGCCCACGAGCCACCCCAGCCACAGCCAGCCGGCCGGTTGGAAGAGCGCGAGACAGGCCGCAGTGACCGAATCGTCTCGACTGGCCCGTGACCGCCAGCCAACCGCGGCGATTGGGACCGCCAGCATACTCGCCGGGACCAGGAGTTCCGCCGTGGAAAAGGGTGGCCCCGGTAGTCCGACGACATCTCGCTCGACCAGCAGGAACAGGCCGAGCCACCAACCGACTGTCGGCACCGCGCCAACGAACCCCAGTGCTCGTGGGATACGTGCGTCCCGCCGACCGAGCATCGAGCCGAGCGCGACGAGT
Source organism: Haloarchaeobius caseinilyticus (assembly GCF_051207395.1). Classification (NCBI taxonomy): domain Archaea; kingdom Methanobacteriati; phylum Methanobacteriota; class Halobacteria; order Halobacteriales; family Halorubellaceae; genus Haloarchaeobius; species Haloarchaeobius caseinilyticus. Next base: position 452,204 of record NZ_JBPJZC010000001.1, read on the forward strand.
CCCACCGCCACGACGATGGCGAGGCCGAGCAACGTGAACGTCGTGACGGCGGGGTCCGCGACGAAGTCCCACGCCGACGTGCCGGGCGCGAAGACGTACGAGTTGCCGAAGTCGAACGTCACCGTCGCGATGAACGCGTCGAAGAGGGACGCTTCGAGCCCCAAGTCGGTACGGACCCGTCGGACCGTCGCTTCGCTCGCACCGGAACCAATCAACAGTCGAGCAGGGTCTCGCTGAACCGTCGCCCACGACAGGACGAACGCGAAGGCGACCCAGGACCAGACCGCGAGCCCCACCGCCCGAATCGCCGCTTTTGTGTCAGGTGTTCCCATTTTGGTCACCATGCTCAGTCAGTTGGCATAACACCTGTGGCTGGCTGGGGCCAGTCCAGCGGTTCAAGTATCAGGCCGCGGCCAGACACGGCATGCTCGCAGTCGCCGGGGGAAAGGGAGGAGTCGGGAAGACGACGACGGCGCTCGCACTCGCTGCGACGCTCGCACGTCGCAGGTCACCGGTCCGAGTCGTCGACACCGATTGCGACATGCCGGACCTGCACACCATGGCGGGGTGTGCCCGCCAGCCGACGCTCTCGGCAGTCCTCGACGGCGACAGAGTACCGGACCAGCCGGTGCCTTCGCTCTCGGGCGTTCGGGTCGTGCCTGCACCGACCGCCGCAGTCAAGACGAGCGTCGCCGACGCACTCGTTGCATTGGCAGCCCGCGACAGTTGCCAGACCGTCGTCGACACGCCCGGCGGGGCCGGCCCCGAGGCAGTCACGCCGTTGCGCGCCGTCGACTCGGTACTGCTCGTCAGCGACGCGACCCCGCAGTCACTCAGCGATTGCGCGAAGACGGCGGCGATGGCGCGCGAACTCGACGCGCGAGTCGTCGGCGTGGTCCTCACCGCGACGACTACCCTGCCAGATGGCGTGTCTGACCTGCTCGATGCGCCGGTCCTCACCGCCGTTCCGCCGGCTCGGCGACCACTGGACGAGGCGGGGGTCTGGGCCGCGTACGCGGAAGCGACTCAGAGATTGAGCAGGCACACAGTTATTTAGGGAGTGACGGTCTACGAGACACGTACATGGCCGGCCGGTTGGAGACTGGAATCGACGTCCTCGACAGAAAGCTGAACGGTGGGCTCCCACCGGGGTCCATCGTCGCGTTCACCGCGAACCCCGCGAGCCAGTCCGAGCTACTGCTCTACGAACTCACGGCCGCCCGAGGCACGCTCTATCTGACCACCGAACGCTCTGACCAGGCAGTTCGCGACGCCATCGAGAACACGAACGCGCCAGTCGGCAGTCCGACCGTGCGCGACATCGCTGGCTCCGAACCGCTCGACCAGGCCAACCGGCTCATTCGCGCGCTTCCCGAAGGCGCGAACCTCATCATCGACACGACCGACGTGCTCGAACGCGGCGACCGGAATCGCTTTCGGAGCTTCATGACCGAGTTGCAGACCCACATGGTCAACACGGGCTCTATCGCCTTCTTGCACTGTCTCGACGGCGACCACGTGCCGGTCAACCGCGACACGACCAAGCACATGGCCGACGTGGTGTTCCAGTTGACCACGCAGGTTCGCGGGACCGAACTGGAGAACCGACTCGCCATTCCGAAGTTCCGCGGCGGCACTGCGCTGACCGAGACGGTCAAACTCGAACTGGCAGACCAGGTCGCCATCGACACGTCGCGCGACATCGCCTGAACGGCGGTCTCCGCCCGATTCGTCGTCTACAATCGTTTTCCACGCCTATTCGACCCTGAAGTCGACGAGCAGTGCCTCACTGTCGAGGCCGATACGGCGACTCCCCAGATTCAAAATCAGAACTAATTACATAGTGGGTTCTGAAACACCCGGTAACGCGCGCATTCGTCCATCGTGACGATGCCTACTCTCTACCATGACCGAAACATACGATGTTGTCATCGCGGGTGCGGGCCCAGCAGGGGGGCAAGCGGCGCGAGACCTCGCGTCTCGCGGCTACGACGTCGTCGTCCTCGAAACCGAGGGCGAAGACGAGTTCCCGAGCAGAAGTAACAAATCGACGGCGGGCACCTTCCCGGGGACCATGTCCTCGTTCGGCATCCCCGACGACGTAGTGATGCACTACACCGACGACGTAGTCCTCGAATCGCCGAGTCACTACTTCCGTCGCCACCAGCCCGGTGCCGTCCTCGAATTCGCCGACTTCAAGAACTGGCTGGTCGACGAGGCCGAAGCCGACGGGGCGGAGTACCGGTTCGACGCTCGCGTCTCGAAGCCCATCATGGAGAAGGGCGAAATCGTCGGCCTCACCTACAACGGCGACGAGGAAGTGTACGGCGACATCGTCATCGACGCGACCGGTCCCGGCGCACCCATCGCCAAGGCGCTCGACGTGTGCAACTTAGAGCGCGAGAAGCAGGCCATCGGCATCGAGTTCGAGTACGAGGGGATGGACTTAGACGCCGACGGCTACGGCGACATCACCGACTCGATGATGCTCCGCTTAGACCACGACATGGCACCCGGCGGCTATTCGTGGATCTTCCACACGGGCGAGGACACGGCGAAGGTCGGCGTCTGTTACATCCAGAACTCCAGTCACCGCCAGAACGCGAAATCTGGCTACACCGTCGACGACTACCTCCAGTACTGGGTCGACACCGACCCACGCTTCGAGAACGCGACGCGCCTCGAAGGCAAGCAACACCGCGGCTCCGCCCACATTCAACTTCCCGACCGGATGAGCACGGACAACTTCATGGCCATCGGCGACACCGTCCCGACGGTCGACCCGCTCTGGGGTGAGGGCATCGACAAGTGCATGCGCTCCGGTCGCTGGGCGGCCGCGACGGCCGACCGCGTGCTCACCCACCGCGGCAGAGACACCTCCGCCGACGCGCTGGCAATCTACGACAAACTCTGGCACGAGCGAGTCGCGCCGAAGGTGAAGACACGGCTGTTCATGACGGAGATGCTGTACCGGGCGTCGAACGAGCGCTACGACCAACTCATTTCGGACCTGCACAGTGTCCCGAAGAAGCGACTGGAGTCTGCGAACAGGGGCGAAAAACTCGGCATGGTCCGGATGCTGAAGCCCAGCGACTTCTCGCTGCTGGCACGGACGGCCAAAGACTGGTTCTCTAGCTGAGCGAGCGGTGACGGTCCCTGCGGTGCTGCTGACAGGGTGTCGATTATGTTTCTACCTGTCGTACTGTCTGCAATATGGAGACAGCACGGGAACGAACGGTCGTCGTCACAGGGTCGAATCGGGGTATCGGCCACCACGTGGCGTCGACACTGGTCGATAACGGCTATCTCGTCGCCTGTCTCGACATCGAGGGAGACAACGTCGAGCTACTGCACGACGAGACACCTGACCGTGTTCGCTACTACGAGTGTGACGTGCGAGACGACGAGGCGGTCGAGTCGGCCATCGCAGACATCGTCGACCACTGGGGCAGCATCGACATCCTCGTGAACAACGCCGCAGTGGCGACTGTCGCTTCGTTCGACGCGAAGCCAGTTGACGAATTGCAACGGGAGTCTGACGTGAACTTCTTCGGCTACTTGCGGACGATTCGTGCCGTCTTGCCCCACATGCGAACGAACGGTGGCGGCATTATCCACAACGTGAGTTCACCGACGGGACGACTCGGCCATCCGGGGCTGTCTGGCTACGCTGCGACCAAGGGTGCGGTAGATGCGTTCACGCGCTCGCTCCGACTAGAGCTCCGCGACGAGAACATCTCGTGTTCCGTGATGTATCCGCCCACGACGGAGACCCGGATGACCGCCGACTTCGCCTATCCGGCGTGGATGGTGACCGATGCAGCCACCGTCGGCCGGAAACTCGCCCGAAAGGTCGAGTCGACGGCCGCCGTCGTCACGCCAGATTTGCAGACGCGAATCGGCATCTGGTTCCTCGGTCGGTTCCCGTCGCTGTGGGCGCGCCTCTCCGGCGCGTCGGTCGACCTGCAATCGGACACGTCCGAGGAGAGCGTCGGCGGCGATACGCCGCCACCGCAGTAGTTTCCCCTCAGTACACAGCCAGCATCACCGGAGACGACACACGTCGCTACCGGACGCCGAAAAATCGTAGAAAGGGGTCCGACTTACTCTTCGTCGAGTTCGGCTTCGATGTCCTCGGCGTCGAGGTCGGCCTCTTCGAGGACCTCCTCGATGTCTTCGGCGGACGCGCCGCCTGCGCCACCGGCACCGCCCATCATGCCACCCATGCCACCCATCATGCCGCCCATGCCGCCGGAGATGGTCTCACGGACGACGATCTGGTCGACGTCGAGGTGCTGCATGAGCTGCTGTGCGACCTGCTGCTTGCCGAACATCCACTGCTGGTTCATCTGGAGCTGCGGGGTCGCCTCGATGAACAGCGTGTCCTTCTCGACCGTCTCGGTCTCGAACTCTGGCTCGGCGTCTTCGTCGTCGGACTCGACCTGGACCTCCTCTTCGACTTCGTCGGTGTCGAAGTACATGTCGAGGTCGACGTCGAAGAACATGTCCATCAGGCCCTGTGCCTTCTCCAGACGGTCGTCGACGACGCCTGCGATTTCGTAGTCGTATTCGAGGTCCTCACCCGCGAGCGGGTGGTTGAAGTCGACGCGAGCGCGGCCACCGATGATGGTGTTGATGTAGCCCTGCTCGCCGTCGATCTGGACCTGTGCACCGGGACGGCGCGAGTCCTCGGGAATCTTCTCGGCGCTGATGGTGCGGACCTGCTCGTCGTCGTACTCGCCGAAGGCTTCGACGGCGGGGATGGTGACGTGACCGGAGTCACCGACTTCCTTGCCGCGAATCTCGCTCTCGACGGCTTCGAACATGTGGCCCTGACCGAGCACGATGGTGCGCGGCTTGAACGGACGACCCTCGTCGTCGACGCCCTCTTCCTCGGCGACCTCGGGGTCTGTGGTGTCGACCAGCTGGTCGCTCTCGGCGGTTCGGGCTGTGTACTCGAGCAGGACGAAGTCTCCGTCCTGCAGTCCGGTCGTTTCTTCCTCGGTGGCCTCCTCTTCGGCGGCCTCCTCGCTCACTTCGTCCTCTTGCTCGGCCATCTCGGCCTCTTGGTCATCGGTCATACGTTATGCCTCTCACGGTCAGCATTTAAGAACCACGTTTCGGACCGAGCGAGACGGCTACGCTTTTGCCGGGGCCGGCGCGAGTGGGGAGTATGTACGAGGTCGAAGTGAAGGTCAGGGCAGCCCACGACGAAGTGCGTGAGCGATTGCGAAAACGGGGCGCAGAACCACTGAACGCGGTCGTCCAGGTCGACACGTACTACGATGCACCGCACCGAGACTTCGCCGAGACCGACGAGGCGCTTCGTATCCGCCGCGAGGCGGCCCTCGAAACCGGCGAGTTCGGCCTCGCTGACGACGACGACGAAGCGACCAGCGCCGACGCGGCGACGTTGGCCGACTCACTCGACGAGGACGCGTTCGACGCACACGTCACGTACAAAGGGCCACTCGTCGAGGACGAGTCGAAGACGCGTGAGGAGTTCGAGACGCTCGTCGCGCTGGGCGAGACGATGGACGAGATTCTGGGCCGCCTCGGGTTCGAACCGGCCGCGACGGTTAGAAAGCGCCGCGAACGGTTCGCCCTCGACGACTACACCGTGACGCTCGACACCGTCGACGGCCTCGGTGAGTTCGTCGAGTGCGAAGTCGAGACGACCGAAGAGGACGTCGAGCACGCTCGTGAAGGCGCGTTCGACGTGCTCCGGTCGCTCGGACTGGACCCGGGCGAACAGATTCTGACTTCGTACCTCGGTCTGTTGCTCGCCGATTCCTCACCGGAACAGTGATTAGTGTTCCTCTGGTCGATGCAGGTAATCGATGGCCGTCCCCATTCTGAGTCTGGCGCAGAGCCAGTACGCGCGTCGCGTGCACGAGTTTCTCGACGCGAGCGGGCTGAAACTGTCACTGATGCATCTCTACCGCCGTGATATCCCGGCAGAGGCCGACAACCTTCGCCGGGATGGGAAAACTCATCCGAACGGTGTCTCCTTCGACGTATTTAGAGCCGCAGACCTAGCACCTGAAAAGTACCCTCACTCGGGATTCGAGGCACTCGATCCGACCGACCACGTCCTCTTCGCCCGCGCGGACGACGAGGTCGTCGGGTGGACGTTCCTCACTCACGGCAAACCGGCGTACGTCCAACCGGTGGAGACCACGCTCCGATTTCGCGGTCTCTACATCTGGAACCTGTGGGTTGACCCGGAGTACCGGCAGGGCGGCATCGCGTCTGCGCTGATAAACGAAGGACTCCGGTTCGGCCGGTCGGCCCTCGACGCCGAGCGAGCCTTCGCCATCGTCTCTGTCCTCAACGGGCCGTCGAAGAGCGTGTTCGAGGGACGAGATTTCGACCCGGTGCGCAAGGCAGTGTACTGCCGAGTGGCAGACACGGAGTGGCGGAGTAGCCTGCTTCGCTCGTCCGCGTAACTAGCGACGAACGCTCACTGCTATCGTGGCTGCGACTGACTTGTCAGTGAAGTCTGTCCCCTGACATTTTATTACTGGTGTGAATATATCGGAACGTCTCGCTTTTCGCAAGTTATAGAAACAGTGGAGCAGAAGGACGGGTAATGACTGAGCGCAATATTCGCGTCGAACCCATCGACCGCCGAGCGGTCGAGGACCAGGAAGTCGAAATCGTCGAGCGAAAAGGTATCGGCCACCCGGACTCTATCTGCGATGGCATCGCCGAGTGCGTCTCGCAGGCCCTCGCGAAGACGTACATCGACCGCGTCGGCAAGGTGCTGCACTACAACACAGACGAGACACAACTCGTCGCGGGCACAGCCGCACCGGCGTTCGGCGGCGGCGAAGTCATCGAACCCATCTATCTCCTCATCGTCGGTCGTGCGACCAAGTATTACGTCGAAGAAGACGACGACGGCAACGAGGTCGAGTACCGCATTCCGACCGAAACCGTCGCCCTCGAAGCCGCCCGCGACTACCTCTCCGAGCACTTCCCCGAAATCGACTTCGGGACCGACATCGTCGTCGACGTGAAACTCGGCGAGGGCTCGGGTGACTTACAGGAGGTCTTCGGCGAGGACGGCGCGACCGTCCCGATGGCAAACGACACCTCCTTCGGCGTCGGCCACGCGCCGCTCACCGAGACGGAGACCATCGTCAAGGAAGCCGAACACCGTCTCAACGGCGAGTTCCACGACGACCATCCGGCACTCGGGCAGGACGTGAAGATCATGGGCAAGCGCGAGGGCGACGAAATCGACATCACGGTCGCCGCCGCGATGGTCGACAGCTACCTCGACGGGTTGGAAGACTACAAGCAAATCGTCGAGGAGGTCCGGGAGTTCGTCGGCGAAGTCGCCCACGAACACACCGACCGCGACGTGGAAGTCCACGTCAACACGGCCGACGACTACGAGGACGGTGCAATCTACCTGACGACGACCGGCACCTCCGCCGAGCAGGGTGACGACGGCTCCGTCGGCCGCGGTAACCGGGCCAACGGCCTCATCACGCCGAATCGCTCCATGTCGATGGAAGCGACATCCGGCAAGAACCCGGTCAACCACATCGGGAAGATTTACAACCTCCTGAGCACGCAAATCGCAGAATCGGTCGTCGCTGAGGTCGACGGCATCCGCGACATGCGTATCCGTCTCCTCTCGCAAATCGGCCGTCCCATCGACGAACCCCACGTCGCTGACGCGCACGTCGTCACGGAAGAGGGCGTCGCCCTCTCCGACATCGAAGCAGATGTGACCGAAATCGTCGACCGTGAACTGGCGAACGTCACCGACATCACCCGTCGTGTCATCGACGGTGAGCTGACGACCTTCTAACGACGCGCCGACTCACTCCGCAGAAGTCGTTCTTTCTACTACCGTCCCTATTTCGGGAAGACGAGTACTGCAACCCGATTCTCGGTGAGCGGTGCGGCCCGACAGTCGCACTCGACCTCGGTCCCGCCGTGACCGGGCAGGGACGCGGTCGTCGTCGCCGACTGGTCCGTGTCGAGAACGCGTGCGACGAGCGTTGCGACTGACTCGCCGAGAACGTCCACCGGTTCGTCACTGAGCCCGTTCCGGTGCTGCTGGACGAGAGCCAACACGCCGTCGCTCGCGTGAACGATGCGGTCGCCGTCGACGACGAGCGCGCCAGCACGGTGTGCGCCGACGACGGTGTCGATGGTCGACTGGTCGGTACCCGGGGCGTCGCTCGCGCTCAGGTCTCGACTCACACAGATGTGGCACCCGTCGTCCATGTACGTCAGCGAGAGGTCCTTGGTGAATTCAGAGCCGTCGGCACGGACGCCCACGGTCCGGCCTTGCCACGTCCCGCCGTCTCGAATCTGTGGGATGATTTCGTCACTGAACGCGGCGACGTCGCGGTCGGTCGAGAGGACCTCCCACGACTGCCCGACGAGGTCGTCGGCCGAGTAGCCGTGCATCCCCGCGTACGCTTCGTTGAGGTAGAGGTAACAGCCGTCTTCGTCGAGGAGCGCGATTCCCTCCCGTGCACTCTCGATGGCACGCATCCGCCGGTCGAGTGCCAGTTCGGTCCGGCGTTTCTCGACGAGTGTTTCGACGCGATTCGCCAACAGGGTGTACTGGTCGGGTCCGCCCTTCTGGAGGTAGTCGCTGACTCCGGCGGAGATCGCCTGGCTAGCGATTTCTTCGGAGCCTTTGCCGGTGAACAGCACGAACGGGAGCGAACCATCGCGCTCTCTGACGGCCGCGAGGAGTTCGAGGCCGTCCATCTCCGGCATGTCGTAGTCGCTGACGATACCGTCGAACGACCGTGAGTCCAGCAGTTCGAGTGCGGCCGCGCCGCCGCTGGCGGTCGTCGGCCGGATGACGTCTGACTCTCGCTCGAGGTAGGTCGCTGTGAGTCGGAGCAGTGCTTCGTCGTCGTCGACGAGGAGAACGTCAGCGAAATCGACCGTCTCGGTCGGGCCGACCAGTTCGGTCGTCCCGATGCCGTCGTCACCAACCACCCTGTCGGTCATCGATGACTGACCTTTAGTATTCATGCACCAAGACTGTTACCGCTGTTCGACGCCTGTTTACGTCTCGGTCGGATACAGACCGCTATGCACCCACCGGGGGCCGATACGGTCGTCGTTCGACACGGCGACCTCAACGTGAAGAGTACCGGCGTCCAGCGACGCATGGAGCGCCGACTCGGCGAGAACGTCGAGGCCCTGTTAGACGCTGCGGACGTACCCGGCGAGGTCGACGTGCAGTGGTCGCGAATCCTGATTCGGACGACGCCCGACGCCGTCGACGCCGCCACCGAAGCCGCCTCGCGGGCCTTCGGCGTCGTCTCGACGAGCGCCGCCCTGCCGGTCCCGTCAGAACGCGAGGCTATCGAGGACGCGCTGGCGGCGACCGCCCGCGAACACTACGATGCTGGCACCTTCGCCGTCGACGCACGCCGGGCAGACAAGTCGCTCTCGTTCGACAGCGAGGACGCCCAGCGATTCGGCGGGCAGGCCATCTGGGACGCGGTCGAAGACGACTTCCACCCCGAGGTCGACCTCGACGACCCCGACCACACGTTCGAAGTCGAGATACGCAAAGACGAGACGTTCGTCACGCTCGGCCGAACCGACGGCCCAGGCGGCCTTCCGCTCGGCACACAGGCACCGATGGTCGCACTCGTCAGCGGCGGCATCGACTCGCCCGTCGCCGCCTTCGAAGTGATGAAACGCGGGAGTCCCATCGTCCCAGTGTACGTCGATTTGGGCGACTACGGCGGCCCGGACCACGAAGCCCGCGCTGTGGGGACGGTCGCGACGCTCGCCGACTACGCGCCGAACTTCGACTTCGACGTGTGGCGCGTGCCCGGTGGCGACGTCGTCACAGACCTCGTCGACCGAATGGACTCCGGGCGCATGCTCGCGTTCCGGCGGTTCCTCTTCCTCGTCGGCGAAGCGGTCGCCCGCGAGGCCGGCGCGGCGGGCATCGTCACGGGCGAAGCACTCGGTCAGAAGTCGAGTCAGACCGCCCAGAACTTCGCCGTCACGACGCCGGTGACCCAGATTCCGGTCCACCGGCCGCTCTTCACGTGGGACAAACAGGACATCGTCCAGAAGGCCCGTGACATCGGCACCTTCCACGACTCGACTATCCCGGCCGGTTGTAACCGGATGGTCCCGAACCAGCCAGAGACGAAGGGGTCGATTCCGAGCGTCGAAGCCCGCGAACCAGACGACCTGCGCGAGCGAGCAGTTGCTGCTGTCGCCGAGGCGACGAGAATCGACCCCTGACCGACTCGCACAGGCGAAATCCACAAACCCCCCCACACCGAATGGCCGAGCAGTGACCGACGTCTGTCTCATCGGCTCGGACGACTGCCTCCTGCGGTACGAGTTGCTCTCGCGTGAGACCGCGCGTGACGCGCTCTCGACGTACCAGCTCTGGGAGCCGTTCGAGAACGCAATCGCCTGTCGGACGGTCAGCGTCGGCTCGGCCGTCTCGCTTTTGAACGACCTCGACTGGTACCTCGTCCGGTTCGTCAGCGACGAACTCGTCCGTGAACCATCCATCGCCGAGACCGAGTGGCTCTCGCGCGACCTCGCCACGAAGGTCAGAAACGACGCCGTCGCCCCCGGCGACACCGACCGCTTCTACAAGCTGTACGGTGTGGTCGAGTGCGAAGACGGCCCGCCGGATATCGTCGAACCGCTGTACGTCACCCGGACCGGCGAACAGTTGCCCGAGTACGACCTGCGCCCGGACGTGTCTGAGACCGTCCCGGTTCGCGTCTCCGAGGAGGAGTTCGGCGCATGACCGGTGGCCACGGCGTTACGCGGGTGGACGGCCGCCGGGTCCACTATCGACGCGCCGGCACCTCGGGTCCGGTCGTCGTCCTCTTGCACGGCGCGGGTGTCGACGACGCCGAACTGTCGTGGAAGCTCTGCATCGACACGCTGGCCGAAGCGGGCTATCAGGTGTACGCCCCCGACTGGCCTGGCTACGGCGACAGCGACGACTCGTCGCCGCACTCGATTCCGGGGTACGTCGACGTACTCGACGGGTTCCTCGACGCGCTGCGGCTGGACCCGGTCTCGCTCGTCGGTATCTCGATGGGTGGGGCCGCCGCGCTCGGCTACACCCTGGACCACCCCGACCGCGTCGAGCGACTCACACTCGTCGACAGTTACGGGCTCGGTCGAACCGTCCCCGCCGGGTCGCTCTGGTACACTCTCGCCCATATGCCGGGGGCGAACGCCATGGGCTGGTCGATGATGGGCATCTCTCGCGAGGCGACGGCGCTCGGGCTCATGAACATCGTCGACGACCCCTACGCGATGCCCGGAAACTTCGTCTCGGACGTTCGGTCCCGTGCCATCGAACCCGGCGCGGGGAGCGCGTTCACCGCGTTCCAGCGCAACGAAGTCGGGCCCGCTGGGGGTGTGAAGACGAACTACACCGACCGACTCGACGAACTCTCGCTGCCAGTGCTGTTGGTTCACGGGAAGGGCGACCCACTGTTCCCACTTCGCTGGTCTCGCCAGGCACACGACAAAATATCGGATTCACGACTCGTCGTCTTCGAAGATTGTGGCCACTGGACACCACGCGAGCGCCCACTCCGGTTCAACACCGTGTTGGCGGAGTTCCTCCGCGACGGGCCACGACTCGGCCACGGAGCAGAGGAACGGCTGTCGAACGTCAGCGTCGACGTATCGACCACCGAGAACGATTCCGAAGAGTCGATGACTGACTGACTGACTGACTGCACGGCTGAACAGTCGGTATCGGCCCGACTGCGCACCCCCGAAGGCGTATCGAATTAGTTTTCTAACAGGACGTGGTTCGTCCTGTCGATGCAGTTCGAGGAGCGCGAGCGAATCTACGGCCAGCCGGGGTACTACTGGGGGCGAGAGCAGAACGACTTCGCCGAGCGAACGCTGGCGGCCGTCGACGACGACCCCGAATCGATGAAGTTGGTCGATATCGGTGCGGGCGAGGGTCGTGACGCCGTCTTCTTCGCCGAGTCTGGCTTCGACGTGTTCGCCACGGACGTGTCGCCGACCGGTCTCGAAAAGGCAGAGCGACTGGCCGAGGAGCGAGGCGTCTCGCTCCGAACAGTCGAAGCCGACGCGAACCACCTGTTCGTCCCGTGGACCGTCGACGTGATGTACTCCATCGGGGCGCTTCAGTACGTCCGCCCCGAGAACCGCGAGGCACAGTTCGACCATTTCAAGTCTCAGACGAACCCCGGTGGTGTCCACGCACTGTTCACCTTCGTCGACCATCCCAAGATTCCGACGCCGCCGGACTGGACCGAGAACGAGTACTTCTACGAGCGCGGCGAACTCGCCGGCTACTACGAGGACTGGGACGTCATCGAGGCGAAGGGAATGGTGTTCCGCGACGAGTCGGGGAACGAACCGCACAGACACGCTGCGGAGCAGTTACTGCTCAAAAAACCGGAATAGCTGGTTCGCACACTCGTTCTCCCGCTTGCTCGCTCTTTCTCAGTCGAACATTCCGAGCGACATGTAGCGCTCACCGGAGTCCCAGAACACCGTGACGACGAGCGGACAGTCGTCGTAGTCACCGCCGTCGGCACGAGTGCCGTCTTCCGACTCTGTCGACTCCTCGATGTCTTCGGGGCCGGGTGGGCACTCCGCGGCCGGATTCGCGATTCGTTCCGCGACGCGCTTGGCCACGACGCTCGTCGCGCCCGAAGACTGGCCGACGAGGATGCCTTCTTCGCGGGCGAGTCGCCGTGCCTCCGCCTCGGCGTCGGGGAGTTTGACCGTCTCTACGTCGTCGATGAGCGAGGTGTCGAGGTTGTCGCTGATGAACCCCGGCCCCATGCCCTGGAAGTCGTCGTCACCGGGTTCACACTCGGTGAGGACGGCGTTTGAGGCCGGTTCGACCGCGACTGCGGTCATGTCGGGGAACTCCTCTTTGAGCCGTTTCACGTTCCCAGAGAAGGTGCCGCCGGTCCCGACGCCAGCGACGAAGGCGTCGATCTCGCGGCCGTCGACCTGTTCCAGAATCTCTTCGGCGGTCGTCCGATAGTGGGCACGGGGGTTCGCCGCGTTCTCGAACTGGCGCAACTGGAGCGCACCAGTCTCTTCCTCGATTTCGTCGGCGCGCTCGCGGGCGACCGTCATGTCGCCCTCGACGAGTTCGATGTCGGCCCCGTACGCGGCCATAATCTGGCGACGCTCGACCGACATGTCGTCGGGCATCACGATGGTCACGTCGTAGCCGCGCGCTGCGCCGACCATCGAGATGCCGATGCCGGTGTTGCCGCTGGTCGGTTCGACGATGGCGTCGCCGGGTTCGAGTTCGCCCGCGCGCTCGGCCGCGAGCACCATCTCGCGGGCCGGCCGGTCTTTGGCCGAGCCGCCGGGGTTGAACGACTCGACTTTCGCGGCGACCGTCGCGCCGGGAGGTGACGATACCTGGACGAGGGGGGACCCGATGGCGTCCAGAATGCTCCGTTTCATACACCGGGATTACTCGCCCACGGATAAACCAGTCTGGGTCTCCGGCAAGCGGTCCGGGTCAGCTGACACGTCGCGCGGGCGCAGGCTTGGCGAGACACACCCGGAGGAAGTCGCTGTACAGCGAAACCGCGTCCGGGACGCCAGCGAGACTGACGACCGGATTCACGTCGACGACCACCCACTCGTCGGCCTCGGTACGGACGACGTCGAGTTCGAAGACTCGGAGGTCGAGCACGTCGCGGACACGCTCTACGAGTCCAGCGACCGCATCGTCGAGACGTGTCGGTGTCCACCCGCTGCCACCGTCGCTACGGGCCCCGTCCGTGCGACAGACCTCGTCACGGACAGCACGCGACTCGTCACCGAGGACGTGGACTTTGACCGACTCGCTGTGCGGGACGTACGACTCGACGAACTGGTGTCCGGTGTACGCCAGCGGGCCAGTTCCGACGAACTCGTGGTCGTGACTGCCAGGGACGCCCTCGGAACGAGACTTGACCAGCACCGGCGGGTCGAGCGAACAGGCCGTCGCGGGGCCGTATTCGACCTTCGGAACCGGGACGCTCGCCGCGAACAATACGCTGTGTCGGTCGACGCGGTCGCTTGCCAGCCGGACCGCACTTGGCGGATTCACCGTGGGAACGCCGTGTGTCGCCGCCAGTTCGAGCGTTGCAAGTGATTCGGGCCGTCGCTTCGCCACGTGGAGCAAGTCGAGGTCCATCGTCTGCACGTCGGTGTGCACTCGCTCGGGGTCGAGCCAGACCACGTCGGCGTGCGTGGACAGCGACGCGAACGCCCGCCGCTTTCGCTCGTTCCCCCGCTCGCGCCAGTAGGTCACACCGAGGCGGGGCCGGTTGGTCGACAAAACTTCTCTAGGTAGGCGGCGAGCCGTGTTAAGGAATCCCACGGCAGCGTTATACTTCGTGGGGCCAATCCTCATTCGACCGATGAGCGCCGACGACGGCGAATCCGGGGTCGCTCGCGCGAATCCCGGCTTCGTCGCTGCAACGGACACCGACTGGCTCGGTGGGGACGGTGATGGCCCCACCGGGTTCGCACGCATGGCCGACTTCGAGGACGTTCCCCTCCGGGCCGACGGCCCGGCGCTCCTCGCCCGGTTCGCCGAACCGACTGCCGACCAGCCGACTCGCATCGGCGTCGTTTCAGACGTGCACCTCTCGACACGCGAGTCGGGAACGTGGAAGGCCTTCCACCGCACCGAATCACTGCTTACCCGCGCTATCGCCGACCTGAACGATCACGACTTGGACGGAGTCGTGTTCACGGGCGACCTGACCGAGAACGGCGCGACCGACGACTTCGAACTCGTGAGCGACTGTCTGGCCGCGCTGGACCACCCGTTCGTCGCGGTGCCGGGCAATCACGACGCGCCGAAGTCCTTCGACGACCATCCAGCCCCGCCCATGTCGTGTTTCGAACGCGAGTACACGCCCGACGGGGCGGGCTTCCCGTTCCACACCCGATTCGGTGATGTGGATGTCCTCGGACTCAACACCGCACACGACCCCGATGGCTCGCTCGCGAACACCCACGAGGGCTGGGTGTCGCCCGACCAGCGCGACTGGCTCGCCGAGACGATGTCCGACACCGACGCGCCGCTCGTCGTCGGCCACCACAACCTACCCGGCCTGCTCTCGGCGACAGACGGCCAGTCGTGGCGCGGGTCGTTCCCGATGCGCGACGCGCACGGGTTCGGCGACTCGCTCGCCCGCGCTGACGTTCCACTCTACCTCTCCGGCCATCTGCACGTTCCTGCCGTCGCCGAAACCGCTGGCGTGCGAGAACTCGTCGCACCGGCGCTCTGTTCGTTCCCACAAGCCTACCTCGTCCTCGACGTCGACCCCGCAGGCACGAGCGTCTGGCACGTCCCCATCGCCACCCACGAAGACGCCGAAGAGGCGCTCGCCCTTGCACACGACTACTCGGAGCGAAGTCGGATGGTCGCGGGTATCGTCCGTCGCCAGACCGACGCCTATCCGCTCGTCGACGAACTCGACGCGACTGGTGTGCCGACGCCGCCGGTGTCGGCCGAGTGCGACTGATTCTCTCCTCGAAATCGTTCGCCGACTGTTGGCTGGCGTGCAACCGCTGGGTCCCAGACGCAACCGTACTGGACGGAATCGACGCCCTGGGCTGGGTCCGCCGGCCATCGCGGTCGCTCGCCCTCGCACCTGCTCGGCCGTTTTCCCCGCTCGCAACGATACCGGTAGCGTGTCGCTTATGCCGGAAACCGACGAATCAAGGAGTATGGAACTAGAGACGATGCGACCCACGCCGACGTGGGACGAGGCGTCCTACGAGGACACCGTCGACGTGTGGGCCGCGCTGGCCGACCGAATCGTGGTGAAGGTCTGGGGCGGCGACTGGTGCAAGGACTGTCGCTCGCAACTGCCCGACTTCGGCGCGGCGCTGGAAGCCGCCGAAGTCCCCGAGGACCGAATCGAGCACTACCCAGTCGAACGCGAAGACGGCGAGAAAGTCGGCCCCGGCGTCGAGGAGTACGGCATCGAGTACATTCCGACGGTCGTCGTCGAAGACGCGGAATCTGGCGACGAACTGGCCCGCTTCGTCGAGGAGGAGGACCGACCCATCGCGGTGTGGCTGGCCGAGGAACTGGAACAGTACGTCTGAGACGGTCTGGCGCGCTTTCGCGTCGCTCAGCGCACAGTTTTTCTCTCCTGCCAGCGAACTATCTCTATGATCGAACTACTGGTAACGCTCTTCGTCGCCCTCGTCCTCATCGGGGTGGTCGTCGTCGGGGCGGCGGCACTCGGACTCGTCTCTCTCGGCGAGTTCTTCCGCGGGCGAACCGAGGGTGCGGCCGACCCCAGCGACCTGAAAGACCTCGACGAGTTCGACGACACGGCGAACTGAGTCTGTGTCTTCTCTCGGATTCTACTCGTTTTCTGTCCCGACCAGCCAGTCGAGCGCCTCCCGTACGTCGTGCGTCGGTGGCGAACAGGAGAAGTACCGACAGGCGTAGATGGTCGGTTCGCCGTCGGTCGCGTCGCGGTCGGCCCACACCGGCGGTGCGGTCACGAGGTCCACATCGGCCAACCATCGCTCCAGTTCGCCCGCGGTCGGCGGTCGCTGGGCCAACACCCGCGTCGGCAGGTACGTCTCGCCGATGGCCTCGCGCCACGACTCGGGTAGTTCCTCGGCGGCGACGGTCAACTCGGTGTCACCGGCCGTCCAGCGGTCGCCAGCCAGCGCGAGCGAGGCGTACTCCAGCGGACTCGACTCGATGCGGTCGCCGTGGGTCTTGAGCACAGCTTCGACGATTCCTTCGAAGTCTGCGTCTACGAAGTGGTCCAGCGACAGAAGCGCGTCGAGTGCGACCCCGAGCGACGACGGCGTCGACTGGTCACGCAGTTCCTGCGGCCGCGCGACGAGTTCCTCGCCGTCGGCCGGCGTGTAGTAGATGGTGCCCGCCTCCTCGTCCCAGAAGTCGCGTTCGATTGTCCGTGCGAGGTCGAGTGCGAACGCGAGGTGGTCGTGGTCCCCAGTCGCCTGGTACAGGTCGAACGCGCCACGCGCGAGGAACGCGTAGTCTTCGAGGAATGCGTCTCCTTTCACGTCGCCGTCGGCGAAGCGACGCGAAAGCTGTCCCGAATCCGCGTCCCAGAGGTGTTCGCGGACGAACGCGAGCGCCTGCTCGGCCGGTTCGGCGTAGTCCGAATCGAGGACGATGGCGGCCTCGGCGAAGGCCGAGAGTGCGAGGCCGTTCCAGCCCGCGATGACCTTCTCGTCGCGCCGGGGGCGCGGTCGGTCTTCGCGTGCCTCGAACAGGGTCTCGCGGGCGTCGTCGAGGCGGGACTCCACTTCTCCCTCGTCGAGGTCGTACTCTTCGGCGAGGTCCGAGAGACTCGCCTCGATGGTGAGGACGGTCTGGTCGTCCTCGAAGTTCCCCTGTTCGGTGACGCCGTAGCGGTCACAGAACAGGTTCGCGTCTTTCTCCTCGCCCAGCACCTCGTGAACCTGCTCGGGCGTCCAGACGTAGAACACGCCTTCTTCCTGCTCGCCGTCTTCGGTCGCCGACTGCGCGTCGAGCGTGCTGAAGAAGCCGCCGTCGGGATGCTGGAGTTCGCGCGTGAGGAAGTCGAACGTCTCCTCACAGACCTCTCGATACCGCTCCTCGCCCGTCACCTGATAGCCAGCGAGGAAGATTCTGGGCAACTCCGCGTTGTCGTACAGCATCTTCTCGAAGTGCGGAACCGTCCAGTCGCGGTCGGTACAGTAGCGGTGGAAGCCGCCGCCGAGGTGGTCGTACAGGCCACCGTCAGCCATCGCGTCGAGCGTCTCCTCGACGACGCCGATGTAGTTGTCCCGGCCGACCCGGTCGTAGGCCCGCAAGAGGACGTGCAGTCGGGCCTCCTGCGGGAACTTCGGTCCCTGATTGCCGAAGCCGCCGTACTCGCGGTCAGCCGTGCGGAGGATAGCGTTCGCTGAATCGGTCAACAGGTCGTCGCCCGGGGCGTCTTCGCCCGGCGACTCGACGTTTTCGAGTCGGTCAGTGGCGATGCGCGCCCACTGGTCCGCACGATTCTCCATCTCTTTGCGCTGCTCCGGGTCGTTCCACGACTCGACGACGTTCTCCAGCAGGGTCAGAAAGCCGGGCATGTTCCGCTTCGACTCTCGCGGGAAGTAGGTGCCAATGTAGAACGGTTTGCCCTCGGGCGTGAGCCAGACCGAGAGTGGCCAGCCACCGCGGCCGGTGACCGCCTGTCCGACGGTCTGGTAGATGGAGTCGAGGTCTGGCCGCTCCTCGCGGTCGACCTTGACGGGGACGAAGTGTTCGTTGAGGACCTCGGCGACCTCGTCGTCCTCGAAACTCTCGTCCTCCATGACGTGACACCAGTGACACGCCGAGTAGCCGACGGAGAGGAAGATGGGCTTTGCCTCTTCGCGGGCTTTCGCGAGGGCCGCGTCGTCCCACGGCTGCCAGTTGACCGGGTTGTCCGCGTGCTGTCGGAGGTAGGGTGACGCCTCCTCGTCGAGTCGGTTCCGCGCGGTGGGGTCGCTCATAGCCGCCCTTTGGCTCGACAACGGGTAAAAGCGTGCGACTCCGGCGGGCGGTTCGCCTTCTCTCCCGGAAGGGTCGTCCGAGGGAAGCAGCGGCAGGCCCCTCGACAAGCTGAAATATTATTTTCACCATTCTGAAGACATATTCGACTGGATGGTGTACTGTCCCCATGAAGCGACGAGCGTTCCTCGGGACGGCCGCATCGGCAGTCGGCGCGGCGCTCCTCTCCGGCTGTCTGGCCGAGAACCAGGATGTGGGCGGCGCAGATGACCTCTCCGACACCGCGACGACGACGCCAACCCCGACAGCGACCTCGGCGCCGGGTTCGACGGCAGACGCACCCGGTACGACGACCGACCGGGGAGACGACACGACGACCGACTACTATCCGACCGACGAACCGAACCCCGACCACTCGGTCTACGTCGATAACTACCACGACGAGACGCACACGCTGTCGGTGACCGTCACGCGGGAGTCCGGAGACGTCGTCCACGACGCGACCCACGAGTTCGAACCGGGCGCGAGCACCGAGATATACAACCTGCGGCAAGCGTCTCCCGACGGCATCGAATCGTTCACCATCGAGGTGACGATGGGCGACCAGCAGACGTCGGTCACTATCGAAACGAGTGCGTGTTACGGGTCCGCCCTCATCTCCATCACCGAGGACGGCGACCTCGACTCGACGTACTCCATCTGCTGACGAAGTCGTCGATAGCTGCCCGGCTGTCGGACCCCAGCCGGTAGCCATATCCGTGTATATTTCGCTGGTTCGGAACAGCAACCTTTACACTCCCATGCGTACCGCTATCGCGTATGTCCGAAACCGTCCTGCTCGTCGGTGGCGGCGGCCGCGAGCACGCTATGGCCCGCGCGCTCGCCGACTCGCCGGAGAGCGACGAGTTCGACCTGTACGCCTGCGCAGGCAACCGGAATCCCGGAATCGCCCGCCTCGCCGAAGGCTTCGAGATACTGGACACCAGTGACACCGAAGCCGTCGTCGACTACGCCGAAGAAATCGGGGCGACGCTCGCCGTCATCGGTCCCGAAAAGCCGCTCGCCGAAGGTGTCGTCGACGCCCTCGAAGACGCCGGCGTGTACGCCTTCGGCCCGAAGCAGGCCGACGCCCAAATCGAGGTCGACAAATCGTTCCAGCGGGATTTCATGGCCGAGAACGACGTGCCCGGCTGTCCCGACTACGCGGTCTTCGACGACATGGACGAAGCCTGTGCATACATCGACGAGTACGACGGCGACCTGGCAGTGAAGCCCGCCGGGCTGACCGGCGGCAAAGGCGTCCGCGTCACTGGCGACCAGATTACCAAAGAAGAGGCGAAGGAGTACCTACAGGCGGAAGAGTACGACCGCGTCGTCCTCGAAGAACGCCTCGTCGGCGAGGAGTTCACCGTGCAGGCGTTCGTCGCCAACGGCGACGTGCTCATCATGCCCGCCGTGCAGGACCACAAGCGCGCCTACGAGGGCGACGAAGGCCCGAACACGGGCGGCATGGGCAGCTACACCGACGCCAGCTTCCAGCTCCCGTTCATGACCGAGATGGACTCCTTCGAGGCGATGGAGGTCATCAAGGCCACCGTCGATGCCCTCGACGACTACCGCGGCATCCTCTACGGCCAGTTCATGCTGACGGCCGACGGCGTGAAAGTGGTCGAGTTCAACGCCCGCTTCGGTGACCCCGAAGCGATGAACGTCATGCCCATCCTCGAAACGGACTTCTTCGAGGTGCTCACGGCCGCGCGCGACGGCGACCGACTGCCCGAACTCGACTTCGCCGAGCAGGCCACCGTCTGTAAGTACGCCGTCCCGGCAGGCTACCCGACGGACCCGCAAGCCGGAACCAAGGTGAAAGTCGACGAGGACTCCGCAGGTGACGCCTTGCTCTACTACGCCTCAGTCGACGAGCGTGACGACGGTATCTACACGACGACCTCGCGAGCGTTCGCCGTCGTCGGTGTCGCGGACACCATCGCCGACGCGGAAGAAATCGCCGAGGACGCACTCGCCGTCGCTGGCGAAGACGGACTCCACATCCGCCACGACATCGGCAAAGCCGACCTCGTGCAGCGCCGCATCGACCACATGGCGGACCTGCGCGACGAGTAACGGAAAAGCGTCGAACCGGCTTGGTGTCAGGTCGGCTTCGAGTCAGGCCGGTTTGACCGACCCACGTCGGTCGAACGCGGCTCTGACCGCCCGACTTAGCTGTAATTTTTCCACTTCTTCACTGACGTCGACGTCGACCAGTTCCTCCGGCACCTCATCGCCCTGTTGCAAGACGTTCACCGTGTAGAGGTACGAGAGTCGGAGTAGCCAGCGGGCGTGTTCGAAGTCGCCGGGCTCGACGATATCGTAGGTCGTCCATCCAGAGGACGTGAGCAGGTGGTGTTGGTTCGTCAGTCCCTCGGCCACGAGTTGGTCCCGGAGCGCTCTGAGGTACGGGATATCGAGCATCCCCGACCCGTGGACGTGGCCGATTTCTCGTGACCCGACGAGGAAGGCCGTTCCGCCGTAGCGGTGTTCCTCCTCCCGAACACCCGGCCACGACCCGACTTCGGTGACGAGCGAGTCAACGACCTCTCGGACGAGTCTTTCGTCACGGACCATGCGAGAGCTAGGGGCCACGGCGAGATGAGGACACCGCCGGGCCACGCGCGGATTTCGCCGGCGACACACCGACTGGACCGGCGCCTTCATACCGAGTGCCTCCCAATCCGTGCCCGATGGACGACGAGTCGCGCCACGACCGCGTGGTGAGCCACCCGACGACCGGCCCGCTCAATTCGCTCCAACACTGGCCCGACTACAAGTCGCCGGTGCGGGTCGCGTTCAACTACGTCCTCGTCTGGCTCATCCGTATCTCGCCGTCGCTGAAACTGAAGAACTGGGCGCTCCGTCGCCTCGGCGTCACGGTCGGCGAGGGCGTCTCGTGGGGACTCGAAGCCACGCCCGACGTGTTCTGGCCGGAGAACATCACCCTCGGTGACCACGTCATCATCGGCTACGATTCGACGCTGCTCTGCCACGAGTTCTTACAGGACGAGTACCGGACCGGCGAAGTCGTCGTCGGTGACCGGGCGATGATCGGTGCAGGCGCTATCGTCCTCCCCGGCGTCGAAATCGGCGACGGTGCGCAGGTCGCTGCGAACTCACTCGTCACGCAGGACGTGCCTGCAGGCGAGACGGTCGCAGGTGTCCCTGCGAGACCGATGAGTGAGTGGGCGCTGCACGACTCGGACGACTAACCGGTCGAGTCAGTCGAGTCATCCGACGAGAAACCCCAGACAGAAAGTCAGTCGCGGACGCGGACGACGCCCGACTCCAGCACCTGATTGTTCGGGACGACGTACTCCTTGCCCTCCGACTCGAACTGCGTGACGAACAGGTCCATCTCCTGGACCACACCCGCCTTCTCGTCGACCTCGATGCGGTCACCGATGCCGTAGGGCTGTTTGAGCAGCAGGTAGACGCCCGCCGCGCTCGCCCGGAGGAAATCCCGGAACGCCAGCCCACCGAGGAAGATGACCGCGAACAGGTACGCCGCGAGCAGGACGATGAGCGCCAGCACGTTCACGCCGACCTGACTGAGGGCGACGAGGAACGTGATGTAGATGACGCTCAATTTGACCATCCGCGGGAGCAGGTTCACCTCCGGGAGCTTGATACCGCGGAGTCGTTCGCTCGTCAGCAGTTCGGCCTTGTCGGCGATGACGAACCCGACGATGAGCACCAGCGCGGCGACGAACAGCCCCGGAATGAAGCGGACGACGCTCAGCCAGAACTGGTCGGTCCTGACGAGGTTGGCGACGTGGACCGCCGCCAGCAGCGCGATGCCGTAGATGAACCACGAACTCAGCCGCGCGACGATTTCGACCGTCGTCGTGCCGAGACTGCGCGCACTCGACTCGAACGGCGTCCCCTCGACCATCTCGGGGACACCGACCGCAGTGAGCAATCGCTCGTTCAACTTCCCGACGAGCAAGCCGGCGACGATGCCGACGAGGATGACGACCGTCGCCAGCACGATCGGCTCGTTCAACAACGCTGCCGGGTCGAAACTGCCCCCGGAACTCGGGTCCTGCGCCGTCTCGGTACCGGGAAGCGTACTCGTTCCGTCCTGTGCCAAGACGACACCGTCGGCAAGTACACCGCGTACCCCCGACATTGTCAGTAGTCCTCCGGGTCGATTTCCAGCAGCAGTTCGCCGCTCTTGAACGCCCGAACCAGGCCGTCGGACTCGGACAGCACGATTGCCGTCGCGTTCGTGTCCCGCGTGACCGCCCCGGCCGCCATGTGGCGTGCGCCGAGACCTTTCGGGATGTCGACGCCCTCGGCCGAGGGTTCGAGGTAGCGGTACGCACTGACGATTTTCCCCGAATCGGAGATGACGAACGCGCCGTCGAGTCGCGAGAACTCTTTGAGCATCACGTTCACGATGGGGTCACCCACGTGGACGTGGCTCTTCTCGAACGGGTTGTACGAGAGCGGCCGAGACTTGTTCATCACTTTCCCGGCGTCGCCGACGACGAAGAGCGCGCCCACCGGCTTGCCCTTCTGTCCCTTCTTGCCCAGTTCGACCGCGAGTTCCAGCACGTTCTTGATGACGGCCGGTTCCGCCCGCGAGTTCGAGAACAGGTCGTACACGCCGGACTGTTTCGAGGCGTCGGCGCGCACGCGCGACACCGTGTCGATTCCACTGTCGAAGACGCTCGTCGCACAGAGCAACACGTCACCATCGTCGATGAGTCCCGCGTCGAGTGCGCCCTCCAGCCCGAAGCGCACCCGCTCTGCGACGTTCTCGAACTCTAACGGGAGTTCGACGAACTTCGCGGCCCCCACCGTGTTCTCCGTCCCGATGACCACGACGTCCGGCTCCTCCATGGAGGCGAAGCGCTCGTGGTACGAGCCACTCGGGGAGAACAGAATGATAGCGTCGACGTCTGCGAGTATTTCGCCGAACAGCTCGCCCAGATTCGCCATTGCGCTGTACGACTCACCGGGGGTGAAAAAGGTTTGTGGGGTCGGCAGCCTACGTCGCCGTCGCGTTTGCGCCATCCTGCCAGATGACACTGTTGGTCGGGACGTGCACGATGAGAATTTCAACACGCTCACCGGCGTCTAACCCCGGTAACTCCACGGCCAGTCGCTCGGCCGCCTCCAGTTCGCCGTCAGCATCTCCACCCGAGACGAGTTCACCCATCGTCGTCGCGTTCGCGACCATGCTCGCATTGCCTTCCAGATTCGCTGCGTCGAGTCCACCAGTCGTCGACGGCAACGATACGAGTCTGACCTGCCCGCCCGCACCCTCGCTCCGGATGACGACCTCTAAGTTCGCCATCTCCAGCGTTTCGCCACCGTTCGTCGTGACCGCCAGCACGTCGTCGCTCGCCGACACCGGCTCCAGCGTCGCGTGCATCTGCGGTGACGGTTTGCGCTGTTCGTCCGTAAACTGCAACGCATAGACACTCGTCGTAACCGCAATCAGCAACACCACCGCGATGAGGAGCACCGTGCTCACCACCGACGACACACCCCGTTCCTTCTTCATGACCGGAACCATGACATTCGCCTATTTGTGTCTGCTGGCCGTCCAGAGGATTTTACATCGTTCGCACAGAAAAATACGTGACAATCGAAACTAGATTGCGAATTTAAATAATATTTCACAGAAATATCGAGGCGAGCGACAGCCATCGAGAGTGAACGACGACGGTTCGTCGTCGTCACGGTGGTCGCCTCAGAGGTAGGACGCGTCGTACTCCTTGCCGGGTTTGTGCGTGTTGCCGCAGTTGGTACACTGGATGCGGTCCATGCTGTCCATCGAGACGTCGGTGACGCCGCAGTTCGCGCAGTAGTAGCCGTGTTCGTCGGTCCGGGCCGCGTCTCCGTACGTCTGGAGGAAGTAGCCCTCGGACCCGGCAAGCGGGTCGTCGCCGAGGTACTCCGTCCCGTCCTCCCCGTCGACTTCGTCCGGCAGGTCGGTGTCGACCGCTTCGGCCGACTCCCGGTCCATCTCGTCGGTAGAGCCACGGTCTATCTCGTCGGTCGACTCGCCGGCCTCGGCCGCCTCGGCTTCGTCGGTGTAGACGTACTCGACCAGCGTTCGGCCGGCTATCTCGGTCTGGCGCTCCGCCACCTGTGCCAGTGCGAACCGCTCGAAGAACGTCCCAGCGGACGTACTCGAAGCCAGCGTGACCGCCCGGAGACCACTTCCCCTCTCGTCGAGTTCCGAACGCGCCCGCTCGAACAGTGCCGTCCCGACTCCTCTTCCTCGC
This sequence comes from Haloarchaeobius caseinilyticus, assembly GCF_051207395.1. Classification (NCBI taxonomy): domain Archaea; kingdom Methanobacteriati; phylum Methanobacteriota; class Halobacteria; order Halobacteriales; family Halorubellaceae; genus Haloarchaeobius; species Haloarchaeobius caseinilyticus. The sequence goes on from NZ_JBPJZC010000001.1 coordinate 476,999, forward strand.
CGCTCGGGGTCGACGTGGAGCCATCGGACTTCCGCCCCCGCAGTGAGTTCGACGAACCCCGCGACCACGTCGTCGACCTCGGCCACGAACAGTTCGCGCTCAGCTCCCGCAATCTGCTCGCGAATCTTCTCCGCGGCGAACTCGGCTTCGACGAGCGCGTCGATGTCGTCGGGGCTCATCGCGTACGACGCGGTCATCGAGGACTCGGCGATTTCCTGAATTCGCTCGCTCTCGGACCCGTCGGCCAGCCGGACTGCTGGTTCTGAATCCATCGGTCAGTCCTCCCGCTGCTTGGTGACTTCGTCCGACCCGCAACTCGGACACTCGTCCGGAAGCCCGTCGTCGAGTTCGCCGACGGTTCCGCACTCTTCGCAGCGCCAGACGACGTAGCCCTCACCGAACTCTTGGCCCGGGTCGCTCGCTTCGGTCTCGACCGCTCGTTTTCCGTTCTCGTCGACCGCGACGCCGTCGTCGAGCGAGACCGTGACCTCGCTCGCCCTCACCGCTGCGACGACGCCGAGTTCGGAACCGCTCTCGTCGTAGACTGCCTCTCCAGTCTCTATCGTGGTCGTATCGTCGCTCATCGACTGGACCTTTGGCCCACGGAGGCAAGCACACATGCCTTGCGAGGGCAGGTTCGGTGTGTCGGGGGCGGAGACGGGATGGTACATCGACTGCGGCGGGCTCGATGCCGACGCGTCGACCGAACCGCGCCGCTGTAGAGTTGGTTGCAGCAACAAGACGTGGGACCGGATTTGAACCTCGCCCGAGAACCTGCGCTCCGCGCAGAACCTCGGTCTGGTTCAAATCCGGACCATCCGCTATTCGTCCTCACTTCGTTCGGACAGAATATGCGTGGGACCGGATTTGAACCGGCGGACCTCTATAGGACAGCGTCCTAAGCGCTGCGCCGTTTCCTGGCTTGGCTACCCACGCGCGACTCCGACTTCTCCCGAGACGAGTAAGAACCTGTCGGGTTCCACCGGAGCCACGCAGTTTATCAGCGAGAGGGCGCAAGGTCGACCGTGTACAGCGCCCGGGACCAGGTCGAGAACGAGGAGTGGCTGACGGAGTTGGAGACGGCGGCGGACAGACTCGACCTCGGGCCGGACGCGCGGTCGTACGCAGTCGACCTATTTCTCACGTCGGTTCCCGAAGAGGACCGCTCGAAGAAGCCCCAGCTCGCGGCGAGCCTCTACGCCGGCGCGCTCATCGCCGACGAGGGCCAGACGCAGACTGCCGTCGCCGATGCAGTCGGTGTGTCGCGACTGTCGATTCAACAGCGGTGGAAAGACGTCCTCGAATCGGCGGGGTTAGAGCCGCCGTCGTGGTAAGGACCAGAGAGAACTAGCGTTTCGCTTCGCGTCCCTTGCGCTCGGGTGTGAGGCGTCCGTGTTCGTCGATTTCGCCGTTGACGATTCTGGTACTGGAGATGATGTCGTCGTCCTCCGCGAGGACGTGGTCGACGACCTCGATTTCGAGCGGATTCGCACCGTTTTCGACACGAATCTCGTTGATGCGCTTTGCGCCCTCGACGGTCTCGGGTGAGACGACGAGGTAGTCGAAACGCGGTTCGGTCGCGATGCCAGTCGGTTCGACGAGTTCGTGAATCTCATACTCGCGGTCGTACTCCTCGGCGAGGGCGTCGAGTTCGGCCGCGAGGTCACGCCGTCGCTCGGCGAACGAGCGGACGTATCGGTCAACGTTTCGCGTCTTCGGGGCGAGTTCGTCGCTCGTCAGGCCGACTGTCACGTCGCCGAGTTCGAACGCCCGTTCGAACAGCGCACGATGTCCGTCGTGCACGGGGTCGAACGTCCCGCCCAGCGCAACCTTCATAACCAGTTCATCGCCTGCCCGTGCCATAAAAGAGTCGAAACACCCGGTCCTCAGTCACGCGTCGAGGGGGAGTCCACTCCGTCGTCGGTCGGCTCGTCGTCGTCCGTGTCGGTGTCCGACGTACCGTCGTTCACGTCGGTTTCAGACGGCGTATCGTCCCCGTCGTCGACCTCTTCGACGGTGATGGTGACCGGTTCCGACCGGTTCTCGTCGAAGTCGCCCTCTCGCTCTAAGAGTTTGTCGAGGTTGAACACCGTGTTGAGTTCTTCTTGCACCTGTCCGACGATGCTCCCGACGAGTTCGCTCGGCGGGATGGCAGTGTACTCGTAGGGGTTGTTGCCCGCACCCGCGCTCTCGCGCTTCTGGCGGTGGACGGTCTCCTCGTCGTGGAGTTCGGCGAGTGCCTCACGGACCGTGCTCGGGTAGAGGCCGGTCGCCTTGGCGATTTCCTCGCTCGTACTGCCCGGATGGCGCTGCAGTGAGACGTAGATTTTCGCACGCGTCTCGGTGTCGAGAATCCACGACAGGAGGTCGACGAGGCCCTGGTCGAAGCTCTCGACGGCCCGGTCACCAGTCGAGTGCGTCGGCTCGGTCTGCTCGTCGTCTGTCACGTGGTCGTCGGAATCAGTTGCATCGTCCGCAGACATGTCCTCTTCGGTGGGACACAAGCCACCGAGGAGTAAAAACCCATTGCTCGTACGGACTGCTGTCAGTCGTTTCGGTAGCGACCGCACTCATGCGAACGGCCGGAACGAGACACAGTGACAGCAGTTCGTATCAGAGGACGAGCGAATCGCACACCGCGTCGAGTCCACCCTCGTCGAGGAGTCGGCGCTGTCGGTCCGCCCCGCTCTCGCCGTCGAAAACGTCACTGATTCCCGAGATTCCGAGGCGGTCGCACTCGCGGTCGACGACTTCCCCGAGCGAGATGGTCCCGTCGCCCGCTCTGGTCACGAACGACGCGTCGTGGCCGTGGCGAAGTGCGCGCCACTTGTTCTCGTCGAGGACCTCGCGCCGGAGTCCGAAGTCGTCGCCGGCCGTTTCGCCGTCCTCGTATCGGGCCGAAAAGTCCTCGACGAGCGCGGCGGTGTACTCGGCGAACGCCATGACGACTTCGGGGTCGGCCTGCGCGTCCGGCGTCCGGACTTCGACCGTCCCGTGCGCCGAGTGCGGGCGGACCTCGTACCAGAGCGCGCCGCGGTCGTTGATAGAGTCGGTGTCTATCATCAGGTTCTCGAATCGCTGGTAGGACTCGAAGTCCTCGAACCGCGTCGGCATCCCGGTGTTCGGCAAGTTCTCGAAAATCTTCGCGCGCGCCGACGCGAGTCCAGTGTCGAAGCCGTTCCAGTACGGCGAGTTCGCGGACAGCGCGAGCATCACGGGCAGGTACCAGCGCAATTCGTTGGCCACCCAGACCGCCTTGTCGGCGTCGTCCACGCCGACGTGGACGTGTAGTCCCGCGGTCGTGTTGCGGTGTTGTGGGTACTGGATGCGGTCGAGTTGCGCGCGATAGCGTTCCTTCTCGGCGTGTTCGAGTTCGCGCCACTTCGCGGCCGGGTGGAGTCCGGCGGCGGCGATCTGATAGTCGTACTCGGCGGCGAACTCGACCAGTGCCTCACGAACGGCGTAGAGATTGTCGCGGACCGACACGAGGTCTTTCGACTTCGGGGTCTGCGTCTCGACGACGGTCTTGAACAGTTCGTGGTCGAGTCGCCCCTCCAGAATATCCGGCGGGTCGCCTTCGTATACGAGCTCGTCACTCCCCGAGATGGGGCGACCCGACCGGTCGACGACGAAGAATTCCTCTTCGATACCGAGCGTTCCCTCGTCGGTGAACGCGTCGGCCGACCCTCGCTCCATACTGGCTGGCTTCGGGGCCACTCATAAAAAGACGTTTGGAGTCGGGTGGTGCTACCGCGGCTTCGCCACGACGCCGAGGTGGTCCTCGTGGAGCGGGTCTAACCGCTCGGTTTCGAGAATCTCGTATTCCTGCTCGATGTCGGCCAAGACGGCCGAAAACACGTCCTCGGGGTCGCCGGTCACGTCCTCGCTTCGGGCCTTGATGACCGTCACGAGTCGGCCGTCGTCCGCGAGGAACTGTCGATTGCGACACGAGACGTCGCCCTGCCCGCGAGTCGCCACGTCTTGGACGATGGCGTCGACTTCACTCTCGACGACGTGTGCGTAGGTGTCTGGCTTGCGGGCGTCCTTGAGCAGTGGGAACAGGTTCCGGCGGTCCTCGGCGACCGAACAGAGGTCGCGCACCGGGCGTGCCGCGAACTCGACGGCGTAGGTCGGTCCAGCGAAGTCGGAGACGTGGCTCACGGTCGTCCCGCTCGCCGCGCCGAGGTAGAGGACGGTGTCGCCGCCGGTGAGGCCGGTATCCATCCCACGGGCGAACATCGCGCCGAGTTTCGACCGGCCGGGGTCCCACGCGCGCCAGCCGTCGTCGGTCGGCTCGCCGTAGACGGGCGTGCCCTGCGTGGCCAGTCGCTCGTCGCCGGCGATGGTGCGCTCTTCGACGCCATCGGGAAGTTGGAGACTCGGACTCATCGGTCGACACCTCCGTCTGTCGCGGCGTCGTCGTCGCTCGCGTCATTCTCGGCGCGTGCCTGAATCGTCTCGATACGCTCGTTCAGTTCCTCGTCGAGTTCGGGCTTCCGGTCGCCGGAGTAGTGGTCGACCCGGGCCGCGAGAGTCAACTTCCCGGCGACGGCGCGCGCAGCCGACCCGCGGTCTTCGGGTCGCGTCCCACGAACTGCGTCGTGCATGTAGATGACGCCGTGTTTGGGCGAGGTTGCGTGACCGCGAAGGTGGGCGAACAGCGCGTCCTCCGCGCCCAGAACTTGCACAGTCCCGCTCGGTTTCTTCGCGAGGGATTCGAGGCCGCCAGCGAGCGAGATGAGCCGCGCGGCCAGCACCGGCCCGGCCATCGCGGCGAGGTTCGGGGCCACGTCGGGCGCGCGTGCTTCGACGTACCCACGCAGGTCGTCCGCTTCGTCGGCCAGTGAGACGACTTGTGACGCGAGCGAGACGACGCGCGTCTCGTCCGGGCCGGTCGGCTCACGGTCGGCTAGTTCACGGGCGTAGCCGACACCGGATTCGCTCTCGTCGTACAGCGCGCCAGCCCACTCGGTGAGTCGTTCCGCGAGTTCGTTCGCGGTGCGAGAACAGTCGTCCATCGCCCGGACCGCGTGGACGAGTTGCTGGTCGCCCGCACGTTCGCGCTCGGTCGCGGCGGCACGCGTCGCCGCGATGGTCGCCTCGTGGAGGAGCGCGTAGTAGTCGTCGTCGTCCGCGGCGAAGCCCGATTCGACGGCCAGTGCCGGCCAGTCGTCGGGGGCCGCGGCCGAACCCGACCGGATGGCCGCGCTGGCAGCGTCTGGGTCGTCGCGGTCGAGTCCGGCGAACCAGCCGGACCCGGTGGCGTCCTCACTCATGTCGCAGTCGTATTCGCCCGGTCTGTAAATGCATCCCGATACGGGAGTGTGTGGGAAGCCGTAACGAAACCCAACGTACCTGTACAAAAGACTCAATACGGTGCTAGCCAGAGCCTAGCATAGAAAGTATTCCAGAGAATGATTCGAATATCTTCGCCATCGTCGCACGAACGTCCACAAACCAATGCAATCGAGGTAACCGACGCGGGCTGGCAACTCGACCCGGAGCGGTACGGTGACTTCGTCGAGACGGTCACCGGCATCCCGCTCGGCGACGACCTCTCCGCCGCCGACTGCTATCGCATCCGAAACCGTATCGAGGCCAAGGTCGACGCGAAACGCCGACGCGGTGAGTGGACACCGACGGTCGCCGAGGAGTATCCGGACGTGGAGTCGCGCGACGACATCCTCGCAGTGGCACGGTTCTTCCGCGAGTGTCACGACCACTATCGGGACGCTGCTGGCGACGGCGGTCCCATCTCGCAGTGACGACGACGCGACGCGGGATTCACATCACGTTCTGTACGGAGTCACCTGTAGAAACGAAGTTCGATGTTTCTGAAGTACATATGAGAAACGTAGTCGTACGTGGATATACGTCCGAGAATTCCCAGCAACAGGCGCGCCGTCCAACAGTTTCATGGGTTCCATCGACGTCTTCACAACTGATGATTGCCAGTGTGGCACACGCTCGAACGTGGAGACGGGAGATCACAGGTGGTCACGACGATGAGTAACCACCAGCCCCCGGGAGAGACAGACACCGCCGTCGACCTGACCGACAGCGAGTACTACCTCAACCGAGAACTCTCCGAACTCGCGTTCCAAAAGCGCGTCCTCTACGAAGGCCTCGACGACCGCAACCCGCCGCTCGACCGCCTTCGGTACCTCGCGTACTTCACGAAGAACACGGACGAGTTCTTCATGAAACGCGTCGGTGGGCTGAAACAGCAGATGGACGCCGGCGTCACGGAGCAGACGCCCGACGGGCGGACGCCCGAAGAGCAGTGGGAAGAGGTCATGGACACTGCACGGCCATTGTTCGAGGAGCAGACAGACTGCTGGGAGGACGAACTACGCCCGGCACTGGCCGACGCCGGCATCACCGTCTACGACTTCGACGACCTGCCGGCAGAGAAGCAAGCCGACCTCCGTTCGTACTTCGAAGAGTCGATTCAACCGACGCTCACACCACTGGCGTTCGACCCCGCGCACCCGTTCCCGTTCATCTCCAATCTCTCGCTCTCGCTGGCGGTCCTCTCGGAGTCGCAGGTCGACGACGGCATCACCTTCACCCGAATCAAGATACCGCAGAACCAGCCACGACTGGTCGAGGTTCCCGACGAGTCCGAAGGCTACGTCCTCGTCGAAGACCTCATCGAGTCGAACATCGACCTGCTGTTGCCGAACATCGACATCCTCGACGTGTCGAAGTTCCGGGTGACGCGTAACGCCGAGGTCAGACGGAACGAAGAGGTCGCAGAGGACCTCATCGACATGATCGAGGAGGTCATCGAACAGCGCCGGTTCGCCACCGTCGTCCGGCTGGAAGTCGCCGAGGACATGCCGACCCACTCGCTCGAAATCCTCAAAGAGCAACTCCACCTCTCCCACCGGGAAGTGTTCCGCCGGGGCGGCCCTATCGACTTCCGGGACTTTTTCGATCTCGTCGAACTCGACCGGCCGGACCTCAAACTCCCGGAGTGGACGCCACAGCCCCACCCGCGACTGCAGCAGACGTCCGACCCGCTGGGTCGACGCGACGAGGAAGACGACGACATCTTCGACGAGATTCAGAAGGACGACCTGCTCGTCCACCACCCGTACCACTCGTTCGAGGGGACGGTTCAGCGCTTCCTCGACGCGGCTGCGCACGACCCGAACGTGCTCGCGGTGAAGGCGGCCATCTACCGGACCGCCAGCGACTCGAAGGTCATCCAGAGTCTCATCGACGCGGCCGAGAACGGGAAGCAAGTCGCGGTGATGGTCGAGTTGAAGGCGCGCTTCGACGAGCAGAACAACCTCGAATGGGTCAGAAAACTCGAAGAAGAGGGTATCCACGTCGCCTACGGGACGGTCGGGCTGAAGACCCACACGAAGACCGCACTCGTCGTTCGGCGCGAAGACGACGGCGTGAAGCTGTACTCGCACATCGGCACCGGGAACTATCACTCCGAGACGGCGAAGGGGTACTCAGACCTCGGCATCCTGACGACCGACCGCGACACCGGACAGGACCTGACGAAGGTGTTCAACTTCTTCACCGGGCCGACGCTCGACGAGAAGTTCAGAAAGCTGCTCATCGCACCGGTCAACCTCCGCAAGCGGTTCACAGAGTGCATCCGCCGCGAAGCGCGCCACGCCCGCGCTGGCCACCCGGCCAAAATCATCGTGAAGATAAACGGACTGGAAGACCCGAAAATCGTCGAGGAATTGTACAAGGCATCGATGGCTGGCGTCGACATCGACCTCGTCGTGCGGGACATCTGTCGTCTCCGCCCCGGCCTCGACGGTATCAGCGAGAACGTCACCGTCCACTCTGTCGTGGGCCGGTTCCTCGAACACTCGCGCATCTTCTACTTCCGAAACGGCGGCGACCCCGAGTGGTACATCGGGTCTGCCGACTGGATGACGCGCAACCTCGACTACCGCGTCGAAGCGGTCACACCGGTTGAGGACGTCGCCATCCGTGAACAGCTCCGGTTCATCCTGGAGACACAACTCGCCGACAACCGTCGTCGCTGGGTCATGCAGAGCGACGGTGCGTACGAGCAGGTGCGGCCGGGCGACGACGAACAGGTGCTGGACACCCAGGAGGTGCTGATGGCAGTGACGCGGGCCGCACTGTCGCGCGAGGCCGAGCGCGGCATCGCAATCGCCGACCAGCCCTCGCGAAGCGACATGCTGGTCGAACCCGTAGACGAGCCGTATCAGGACCCGAATGGCGAGGCGGCCGAGACGGCTGCAGCCGAAAAACCGGTCGACGACGAGGAGCAGACCGCCGACGCTGATGGCGGCGAATCGCTCCCCGCAGTGTTCGAGGCACACGCCGACCACTGGTACGTCCCCGAGAGCCACCAGTACGGGTGGGTGGTCGAGACGACCGACGGCGAGCGCCGGTACTTCAAGACGCAAGACGGTGCGGCACAGCGACTTCGAGAAGAGTACGAATAAACCGCAGTACGACGATTTTCTGGGCGACTTTCACACTTTCTGGTACCTTCTCGGTATCGTGACAATCAGTCTGACAGTGAAGTGTGTAGGACCACAATTGTTATGGTATCGCGGTAATGGTTTACATGTAGCACAGACGGGACACACCCCAGACCACCAATGAACAGCACGAACGACGACGCCGACCCAGACCCGCCCAGCATCCCCGAGCAATACAGAGCGCGCGACACCGACGATGGCCGAATCGAGATCTACGATTCGGAGAACGAGAACGCGTGGATTCGGTCGGACTACACACTCGAATTCGCGCGACCCAGCTGAGTCGGTCAGCCTCCCTTACCAATCCCGAGGAACGACGAGATAGCGCAGCGTGAAGTGTTCACGCTCCTGAACGACCACGAGCGGTTGGCCCTGTCCCGTCTGGACCACGACCGGTCCCCGCACGGCAGCGACGAGTCGAGCGAACGCTTCACCGTACTCGTTTCGCACGTCCGGTCCGTTCACTGTCCCCGAGAGCCTGTCCGAGACCCACGTCCCGCGACCGTCGTCGAGGTCGAGACAGAACGCACCATCCTGCACCGTGACCGGATACCGATTCGTCCTCGACATCGAGTCGACGGCGGTCGTGATTCGTGCGAGTTGGTCCGCCGTCGTTTCGACGACCGTCGGTGCGATCGACCCGTTTTCGAGGACGAAGCGCTCCTCGTCGGTGAACCGGTCGGGGAGTTCGAGCGTCACGTTCTCCAAAATTTCCCGGTCACGTGAACACGGCAGTCGCGCACTTGCGGACCCGCTGGTCAGTTCCAGTGCGCTGACCGTACGTCGCTCGGCGTCGCCGACGAACCGGACCGCGATGTCCGCCCCTGTCGTCGTCGCGCCGGCGACCCACGAGAGCCACGAGAGGAGTTCGTCGATGTCGAAGATGGCCGTGAGTGGACCGCGTCCCTGCAGTTCGTACGCTGAGAGTGCCCCTGCCTGCAGCGTACAGTACGTCGCCAGCGACGCCGACGAGCACTCTCACCTCACGACCCCGGCTGGAAAATCAGTTCGACCGGCTCACTCGAACTTCTCGAACGGCTGTTCGCAGGCGTTGCAGAAGTGCATCGAGCGACAGAGCGATGGCCCCTTCGGGTGTTCGCGCACCGTCTCGTCCGAGCCACAGTACGGACACTCCGCGCCTTCGGTCTCGCCACCGGTCGTCACGGATGGGTCTGGTCGTCTCATATGCTCAAGCCGAACTCCCGCAGGTCGTCTTTGCCCTGTTCGGTCACCAGTTCCAGGTTCCACTCGGGCGACCAGACGAGGCGCAGGTCGACCGACTCGACGCCATCGGCGGCCGCCACGGAGTCACGAATTTCGTCCATGAGCATCGTCCGGGCGGGACAGCCCGAATACGTGAGCGTCATGTCGATAGTCACGTCACCTGTCTCGTCGTCAGCCTCGACCGCGTAGATGAGGCCGAGGTCGACGATGGTGATGGGCATCTCGGGGTCCTCTATCGAGTAGAGTACGTCCCAGACGGTGCGTTCGAGGCCCTCGCTCCCGTCGCCGGTCGCGGGCACCTCGTCGTATGCTTCGCCTTCGACGTACTCCGTGTACGCACAGGCCGTCGGCTCGACGCAGTCGTCGTCCATGGGGTCGACGCTCTCTGGAACGTCGTCCGGGTCGTACGTGTTACTCATCGTCTGGGTCCTTCATGATGCGGTCGGCTTCGTGCCGACCCAGCTCGCGGTAGGTGTGGGTGAAATCGTCGTAGAGGTCGAACCAGTCGTCGGTGTGCGTCTGGTCGCGACCCTTCGCCTCGGGCAGTTCGAACTCGGCGTGGTGGACGTCGTACTGCTCGGGCAGTTCGGCGTCGTCGAGGACGAGGCCCAGCGATTCGAGGAACGGGACGACCTCGTCCAGCCACTCCTCACGCATCGTCACGAGCGGCTCGGAGCGGATACCGAGGTCGACGATGCGGTCGTCGATTTCCTCGTCGGTCGGGAGGAACAGGGTCAGGGCGTACGGGAATAGCCGGTCGAGGCTGTCCTGAACGCGGGCACGGGACTCGTCGTCCTCGCAGAGTCGCGAGAGCCAACTCGTCGCGTGCTTCTTGTGGTAGTCCTCCTCGCCGAGAATCTTCCCGACGCGGTCGCGGATGCGCGGGTACGAGGAATCTTGCAGGGCGCGCAGGCGGATGTCCTCGGCCACGTCGTAGAGGTACGAGCGAAGCACCGGGTCGGCCCAATCGCCGTCGCCGTAGGCGAGTTCACAGAGACTCGAGTGTCGCCAGTCCTCGGGCGGACGCTCCCAGATGAGTTCCGGCTCTTCGGCACCCCAGTCCTGCAGCAGGTCGTACCAGAGACGAGCGTGACCGTACTCGTCCTGCGCGATGTTGGCCAGTGCGATGTCCGACTCCAGCGTCGGTGCGAGCACCTGCCACTCGGTGTAGCGCTCGGCCATGACGAACTCGTCGTCGGCGAGGCGGAACAGCTGATGGCGGACGGCTTCGCGCTCCTCGTCGGAGAGGTCAGCCGGTGCGGACAGTTCGGCAGCGGCCATCAGTCACCACCTCGCTGGGCACTGGCGACGGCCTGTTCCTTCTCGGAGTCGGCGACTTCCTCGGCGAACGAGGCGTCGAAGTTGTACGTCATCGCCCAGCGGTAGGACTTGTCGGTCGTGCCGCCGAATTTGGCCTCCTCGGTGTCGACTTCGCCGATCTCCTTCTGGGGGCAGACCCAGAGGCTGTTCGTCGGCTTGCGCCGCCCGTGCTGTACTTCGGCGAACAGCAGTGCCATCTCGCGGTCCGGCGCGTGCACGTTGCCGCAGTGGGTGTGGTACCCGCCTTCTTTCTCCTGTCGGAAGACTTCGTAAATCATGGGTCTCAGTCTGCTGCCTGTGGCTGCGTCGCGCTGGCGGCGCGCTGTTCGTGACGGTCCATCGATTCACGGACCCACTCGACGGCCTCCTGTGCGGCCTTGCGACCGTTGATCTGGGTGTGGCTGCCGTCGTAGTCGTTCTTCGCGATGGTGAAGAACTCGTCCCAGTCGAGGTCCTCTTCGACGACCTTGTAGGTGCCGTCGTCGCGCTTTTCGATGCGGGGTTCGTCGGGAATCGTCAACCCGTACTTCTCCGCCTTCGGGATGTACGCGTTGAGGAACGCGTTCCGCAGGTCGTCGTTGGACATCTGCTTGAGGCCGACCTCACTCGCGAAGCCGTGGTGCGTCGACTTCTCGTTGGTGGGACCGAAGAACTGGATGATGCGGGGCCACCACATCTCGAAGGCCTCCTGCACCATCTCCTGTTCCTTCTTCGACCCGGACATCAGTTCGTGAAGGATGGCCTCGCCGTGCTTGACGTGGAAGCCCTCCTCGAAACACACCTTGTCCATCGCGTGAGCGTACGGCTCCCACGAGGTGGACTTGAGCGTCGCCTGTCGGCGCATGGCTGCTCCGTCGACGAAGAACGCGATCATCGGCGTCTCGACGTAGCTCTCCATCGGGTAGTGGAAGCAGTTCAGGAACTTGCCTTTCCCCTCGGCGAGTTCGTCGAGCATCTCGTCACGCGTCTTGATGCCGAGGCTCTCGGCGGCGCGGTAGAGCAACTGGCCGTGCCCGATTTCGTCCTGACACTTCGCCGAGAAGGCGAGCTTGCGGTCGAGGCTCGGGGCCTGGCGGATGAAGGGCTTTTCGAGGTATGCGCCCATAATCTCCGAGTTCGCGTGGAACTGGATCATCCGTGTGGCTGCTTTGCGGTACTCCTCAGGCATGTCGTCTTTTGGACTGAACGCCCGCGGCCCAGCCCGTTCTTTGACCTCCTCGATGTCCATGGAAGTTCATCCACAACTAACCGCCGAAGGAACAAACCGGTTAACCCGCCCATACGCGGGGTTTATATAATCTCTCGGCCTACAATCGCGTGTGATTGAGGAGTGCCTCGTCGTCGAGTTTCGGGTGACTGGCGACGATTGCCCGCTGGCGAAGGCCACCCGTGAGACCGGCGTCGTCGTCGACGCCCACCCGCCACAGCGACGGAGCGACGGCAACGCACTCCTCCGATTCAGCGCCCCTGCCGACCCCGCGTTCGCCGAGTGTCTCGACGAGAACGAGGGGATTCGGTATCTGCACGCCGCCGACACCGGCGAGCGGGTGAACTACCGTTGTCTGTCGAAGCACCCCTGTGTCGTTCAAACACTCTCGGATGCCGGGTTCATGGCCGAGAGCTTGCGATATCGCGATGGTGTCGAGACGTACACCGGAGCCGTCGTCGGCCACGATGTCCTCCAAGGCGTCCTCGAAGCCGCGGGTGAGACGGTAGGGGTCACGCTCGAACGAATCTATCCGCTCGGGAGCGAGGACGAGGAAGTCGTCGCCCAGCGCTGGAGTTTCACCCCGGCACAGGAGGCCGCACTGCGGACCGCCGACGAGATGGGCTACTTCTCGGTGCCACGTGGCGCGACCGCGAGCGATGTCGCCGACGAACTCGGCATCAGCAAGTCGGCGTTCCTCGAACGGTTGCGCCGGGGACAGGCGGCACTGATGGACCAGGTGTTCGACTGAGAGAAACGGTCGATTCGCAGCTATTCGCTGTTATCCCGTCTTGTACACGCCTCTCGCGTCCGCGATGAGCGTGTCGTCGTCGGCCGCGTACACGTCCACGTCCACGGTGCCGACGTCGCCGCCACAGCGGACCACGTCGGCCTCGGCGTACAGGTCACCTGTCCCCGCCGCGAGGTAGTCGATACGCATGTCGATGGTCGGGACCGGCTGGTCCACGACCGAGACGAGCGCCGCGCCGCCGACAGTGTCTGCGAGCGTGAACGTCACGCCGCCGTGGGCCATCAACTGGTCGGCGTTCCACGACAGCTCTTCTCGCATCTCGATGTGGCCCTCGGCGTGGCCGTCGTCGACTTCCGTGACCTCGACGCCCAGCAGGTCGGCGAAGGGCATCGTCTCGAAGAACTCCTCTACGTCCATGGTGATGCCTGCTCGGGCAGTCCTCTTAACGCTTCATGCAGCGCTCCGGTAGTGGCCGACGAACCGGGAAACCGCCCGACTGCGCCATCTAGTCTAATATATTAGAGTGAATCCCACTCGCACACTCATAGATTTGACCCAACGGTTACTACCCTTTGCGTCCATCCATTAGATGGCGAACGAGCAGCGAGACGCTGTCGCCACCCCCATACTCCCCCCAACCCCCTTCCGATACTACTCCTCACGAGCCATCGCTGTGGAGTCCCGACCCCGCAGTGACACGTGGCCGATATCGCACCCACCGCAACCCCCAAGTTCCTGACCGGAGTGCTCTCGAACATGGACGGCCACGGCCGCGCGACCGCACCTGCCGCGGGGACGGTACTCAACGCCCTTGCGACACACCATGGGAGCGCCTTCGCCATCGACCTCGAAACGACAGCCACGGTCGACCTCGACGACTCGGGCGAGTTCGACGGCGACGTCGCAGGCCACCCAGACGCGGACACGCGACTCGTCGCGCGCTGTGCCGAACTTGCCGTGGAGCGCTGGGGCGACGAATCGGCCGCGACCGATACGGCCGCGATTGGCGCACACGTCACGACCGAGGGCGAGATTCCGATGGCTGCTGGGCTGAAATCGTCCAGCGCGGCCGCGAACGCGACGGTCGTCGCCACCTGTGACGCGCTCAGCGTCGACCCGGACCCACTCGATGCCTGTCGCGTCGGCGTCCAGGCCGCCCGCGACACCGGCGTCACGGTCACCGGCGCGTTCGATGACGCCAGCGCCAGCATGCTCGGCGGCGTCGTCGTCACCGACAACGACCGCGACGAACTCCTCGCACACGAGGAACTCGACTCGCACGCGCTCGTCTGGTGGCCCAACCAGCAAGCCTTCAGCGCGGACGCGGACACGGCACGGTGCGAACGAATCGCGCCGATGGCCCGACTGGTCGAAGAACTCGCCCTCGACGGCCGCTACGGCGAAGCGATGACCGTCAACGGCTTCGCCTACTGCGCCGCACTCGGCTTCCCGACCGACCCGCTCGTCGAGGCGCTGCCCGACGTGACGGGCGTCTCGCTCTCGGGCACTGGCCCGAGTTTCGTCGCACTCGGCGAGAGAGACGCACTCGAATCGCTCGCAGACCGCTGGAACACGAGAGAAGGTACGACATGGCTCACGACGACACGACAGACCGGCTGCCGGACGACATGACCCTCGACGAACTCCGCGAGGAGATCGAGGAGATAGACCGCGACATCGTCGAACTCATCGCGAGACGGACGTACGTCGCCGACACCATCGCGCAGGTCAAAGCCGACCGGGACCTGCCGACCACCGACGAGCAACAGGAACAGGCGGTGATGGACCGCGCGGGCGCGAACGCCGAACGGTTCGAGGTCGACTCGAACCTCGTGAAGGCGATTTTCCGGTTGCTCATCGAGTTGAACAAGGTGGAGCAGCGAAGCAAGCGGTAAGCAGAAATCTGGCGGTAGAAACCGTATAACGCCTGTTCATCCCTATAGATATGCTTTCGGTCGCTGTCCTCTCGATTCGGGGTCGATGAAAAACACCACATTCCAAACCCGCCGAACGCGAAGCCGAGGCGGGTCGCGGTCGACGAAACAACTATCAAAATCAATGGAGAACGGTCTTGGCTGTATGATGCAATAGACCTCGACACAAAATTGATTCTCGACGCTACATTGTTCAAGCATCACGACACGAATCCAGCAGCTGCGTTCCTGTTTAGGCTCGCTGAGAAACACGATCTCTCAGACGCAGTGTTTCTAGTCGATCAGTTCGGCTATCGGACTGCCCTCGCTCGGTTAGGATTGATCGGTCGGGTCGACTACACCGACCGAAACCTGATTGAAAAGCGGTTTCAGACCCTGAAGATGCGAGTCGACCGTTTCCACAACTCCTGGGTGGGCAGTCGGTTGAGCGTTCGCCGATGGATTGAGATGTTTGTGCATTACTACAACGTTCAGCGACCGCATCAGTCGCTCGATGGACGAACGCCAGCTCACGAGGTTAACTAGACAGTGCCTATAGTCCCTTATTCCCAGATGATGTGGACAACGCTATATAGATAATTGATAAATTAGGACTTTGCTTTTTAAATAATCCTACATAAACTCATCACTATGTCAATTAAGAAATTTTGGTTCCGTGCCACATTCGTACTGATGATTGTCGTCTCTGGTTGTACTACTTTCTCTTTTGGTGGTCAGTCAAGCCAGGAGCAGCCGGTAGAGTTAGTCATTGAGAATAAAGCAGATATAGAACAAACATTCGAAGTGTCAGTAATACAGCGACCAGGACCGGTTAAAATATTCTACGAAGATGGCAGGATTGGGAACCAAACAGTCAAAGAAGGAATATCCCAAACAGTACCTAATGAAGATGAAAATGTGTCAATTAAACGAGTGGAGCTGCCAAGCTCAGCTCGCAGCTATGACAATTTCAGGGTGGAAGGAGGCCAAAGAATCAATGATAATATATCCAACCTTCCTTCGAATTTTGCTATTGTTGTAGTAGTATATCAAAATAAAAACCGAATAATTTCTGTAGTAACTGCAAATTGTGGTGGGGCAGTACTAAAAGGATTAAGGGTTACGGGAGATCCAAACCCTGAAGAGGGAATCTATACCGCATATTCATGTGAATAGATGGTGTAGAAAGCGTACCTCTATCCCAAAGTACCCGATCCGGGCTACGGCACTGTCTAGATAAGCCAGTTTGAGAAACGAGCAAGTCCTAGAGTTAGTGATTGATGCTACTCTCAGACTTGCTCAAACAGAGTTTAGACACGGCTACGCTTGAATGTTGGCAGCGAGAGAGGACGGCAACGCCCATCAGGGCGTTCGCCGTCCGGCTCCACTCAGCAGGACTTTCACTCAGAGAAACAGAAGCCGTTCTTCGGTTACTTGGCGTAGAACTGTCGTTTCAAGCTATTTTCCAGTGGGTGCATCGACTTTCTGATAGCCTTTCAAACCCGCCGAAGGCGAAGCCGAGGCGGGTCGCGGTCGACGAGACTGCTATCAAAATCAATGGCGAATGGCCTTGGATGTACGCTGCAATAGACCTCGATACAAAGTTGGTTCTCGACGCCACATTGTTCAAGCGTCATGGCACGAATCCGGCGGCTGCGTTCCTGTTTGGACTCGCTGAGAAACACGATCTCTCAGACGCTGTGTTTCTAGTCGATCAGTTCAGCTATCGGACTGCCCTTGCTCGCTTAGGGTTGAACAGTCGGGTTGACTATACCGACCGAAACCTGATCGAAAAATGGTTTCAGACACTGAGGATGCGAGTCGACTGGTTCCACAACTCATGGGTGGGCAGTCGGTTGAGCGTCCGACGATGGATTTCGATGTTCGTGCATTACTACAACGTTCACCGACCGCATCAGGCGCTCGGTGGAAGAACGCCAGCTCAAGAGGTTAGCTAGACAGTTCCGACGGGTAATTGTTGTCAAGGATTCGGCTCTCTGGAGATCTCTCGAGAACCCTATCCTATTCATCATCGTCGTTTGTTTATATGCGACTGCGTTTCGAGGTCTGTACCAGTTGATATCGACACCCTTAAAATCGATATATTCAATATTTTCAATAAAATATACCATGGATTTAATCCATCTGAACAAGGTCGAGCAACGAAGCAAGCGATAGCGCGCTCTTCCGAGTCCGAGGACGTATTTGGGTCCTATCGCTCGCAGTTTGCGCATCAGGTCGCAAGTCGCTCCCCCGAGTGTGAACTCCCGACAGCTACCCGACAGTCACGTCGAAGCGGGCACCACCGTCGGCACTCTCCGACGCCGTGACCGTCCAGCCGTGTGCCTCGGCGATGCTCTTGACGATTGAGAGCCCGAACCCAGTCCCACAATCGCCCGTCGAGTAGCCGTGCTCGAATACATTCTCCAGCTGGTCGCAAGTGATTCCCGGGCCGTCGTCCGCGACGTAGAATCCCGCGTCGGCGGCGAGTAGGCCAACCGTGACGGTCACACCATCGCCGCCGTGTTCGACAGCGTTCGAGAGGAGGTTTTCGAGCAGTTGGCGTAACCGTGCCTCGTCGGCTTCGAGGGAGTACTCCTCGAACGCCACCTCGAGGTGCGCGTCGTCGAATGGGATGCTCTCCCACGTCGACTGGACGAGCGGCGCGAGTGCAACAGATTGGGTCTCCTCGACGCGCCGGCCCTTTCGTGCGAGCGTGAGCAGGTCGTCGATGAGCGTATCCATCCGCTCTAAGGCCGACGCGATGCGGTCGAAATCTTCCGGGTTGTCCCGCTCGCGAGCGAGTTCGAGCGACGTCCGGGCGACCATCAGCGGATTGCGAAGGTCGTGGCTGACCACACTCGCGAACTCCTCGAGGCGGTCGTTGTGCCGTTTCAGTTCGGTTATGTCCTCGAACGCGATGACCACGCGTTCGACGGACCCGTCTGCCGCGAGGATTGGTGCGCCACTGACCGAGATGACTCGATGTTGGCCGTTCGGGGCGACGTACGTCTCCCGTTTGGCGTACACCGGTTCGCCGTGCTCGACGACCTGGACGATGACGTACTCCTCTTTGGGAATCTGGTTACCTTCTTCGTCGAGGATGGTCCATTCGTCTGACCGATACGTCCGCGACTCGATCTCTTCTTTCGTCAAATCGAGCAGAACCGCAGCACGACGGTTCGCCCGGACGACGTTACCCTCGGGCGAGAAGATAACGATGCCGACGGGGCTGGTCTCGACGACTCGTTCGACGAGGTCCCGCTCACGCCTGAGCGCTTCCTCACGCTCGCGGCGGTCGGTCAAATCACGGGTGACTTTCGAGAAGCCCGTGAGTTCGCCGGCTTCGTCGTAGATGGCGGTGATGGTGACGCTCCCCCAGAACTGCGTGCCGTCTTTCCGGATGCGCCACCCCTCGTCTTGCACACTCCCCTCGCGTGCTGCACGTGCGAGTTTCTGGTCGAGCGACTCCCGCGGCACGTCGTCGGGATAGAACACGGAGAAGTGTTCGTCGAGGACTTCAGCCTCAGAGTACCCCTTGATTCGCTCGGCTCCCGCGTTCCACGTAACGACTCGCCCGTCGGGGTCCAGCATGAAGATGGCGTACTCGTCGACACCTTCGACGAGCGACCGGAACTGCAGTTCACTCTCTCGCAACTCGCGTTCGCGTTCTTTCAGTTCGGTTATGTCCGTGTACCACGCGAAGGCGTAGCCGGTGGTGTCGGTAACGTCGAACGGGATGACTCGCAGTTTGAAGTCACGCACCTCGCCGACGGTCTGCCGACGGACTTCCGCTTCGACGGGAATCCCATCGAACACCTGTTCGCGGAGTGCGAGATGCTCGTCGCGTTCCGATTCCGGGATGAGTAGCTCTGTGAGGTCCTGTCCGACGACCGCCGCGTCGTCGAAGCCGAAGATATCTACGAAGGCACTGTTCACGTCTTGGATGATGAGCTTCCTGTCTTCGAACGTGATATCGACGATCGGGTCGGGTGTGTGCTGGAAGAGTGCCGCGTGCCGCGTGCGTTCTCGTTCGAGTGTTCGTTTGACACGGTGCTGCTCGACGACGTTCTCGACTCGATTCGCGAGAATCGCGTACCGGTTCGGACCGGGCCCCTTCTGGAGGTAGTCTGTCACACCTCGTGAAATCGCCTCACTCGCTATCTCCTCGCTCCCCTCTCCCGTGAAGAGGATGAACGGTACGTCGCCGTATTCGGCACGAACCTGGTCGAGGAACGCTAGACCGTCTACTCTGGACATCTGATAGTCGCTGACAATACAGTCGACAGCCTCGGTCTGGAGTCGGTCGAGGCCGTCACTCGCGCTGGTGGCCGCTATCGTGGCGATACGGTCGTTTTCGCGCTTCAATAACGCAGCCGTCAGTTCGACGATTTCGGGGTCGTCGTCGACGCAGAGGACACAGATGTCCGGCTCACGCGTCGACTCCAGGGAGTCGGAAACCAGTGTAGCGCCGTCGTTCGTTGCAGGGTAATCGTTCATCTTCGTGACCCGTGCACGGTTGTACCGGCAGTCTTCCCCGAGGGTACTCGCCTCGATGTTCTCTCGGTGCTATCGGATGTATGACCACTGCCCGACACGGTAGGTCGGTGCGTCCGCGTCAGTCGTCCGTAACTAGTACGTGGACGAATTTCTATTCACTGGTACGTGTACGTACACTGGCTGCAAATCCCCCAACGAGGGACGAGACGATGGTAGTCACTCGGCGTGGGCTAGCCGTCGACCGACAGCGGACGAGTCTCAGAGAGCCACTCGTACATAGTATCGAAGTGATTCAACGGAAACCGGCTGCTACTCGCGCCGCACCGCGACGCTTCGACCCGAACAGTCGTACTCGTCCCTTCTCCACTCGTCGCGTCGACGAAGTGGACCCGCGGTGGAGCGAGTTCCCGCAGCTGCTCGAAGTACCGCTGCTGGGGTTCGGCGAACCGGATGTGCGTCTCGAAGTTTCGGCGAGTCCGTGTGTCGTCGGTTCCCTTCCGTCGTCGGAGCGTTCGCTCGTCAGCTGTCAGAACGAGATAACGGTCCGGGAACCCGATCGCTTCCGTTCGAAGCTTCTCACGGAAGAACGAATACACGGCATCGACCGACGCGAACACCTCGATACTCGGGTCGGCTGCCGCGAGTCCACGTGCGATCCAGTTGTACCAGAGCGGCTGCAACACGTCGCCGTCGAGAATCACGAACTCGTAGTCGGATTCGCGTTCGAGCGCCAGTTCCCAGCGGTCGCACTGACACTCGAAGTACCACGTTTCCGGCGCGCTCGGCGGCCGGTCGAACAGTTCGTTCACTTCCGGGACGCGGGAGGCATCGAGTTCCTCACAGAGCCGTTTCGCGGTCGTCGTCTTCCCGACCGCACTCGGGCCTTCGAGCGCGATGATGGTCATCGCCGAACGGTCATCAGTACGACTCGGCGTACTCCACGAAGTTTTCGAGAATCTTGAGACCGGTATCGCCGCTCTTCTCCGGGTGGAACTGGGTCCCCATCACGTTGCCCGCTTCGTTGGCGGCGACGGCGGCGAAGTCGAAGCCGTAGTCACACGAGGCGACCGTGTGGTCGCTCGTAGCCGAGCCGTACGAGTGGACAAAATAGGCGTAGTCACCGTCGCCGATGTCTCTGACGAGGGGGTGGTCGCGCTCGATGATGAGTTCGTTCCAGCCCATATGGGGCACTTTGACCGCGTCACTCGGAAGTCGTTCGACGCGGCCCGGGATACAGTCCAGTCCGGGAATCGTCTCGCCGGCTGGTGCCCCCTCGGTACTCTCCGTGAACAGGAGTTGCAGTCCGACACAGATACCGAGTATCGGCGTGTCCTCGGCCGCCTCTACGAGTACGTCGTGGAACCGTTTCGAGTTCCGGACGCACTCGCCGAACGCGCCGACGCCCGGGAGGACGAGCGCGGGGGCCGACGCTATCGCTTCGGGGTCGTCGGAGACGGTCACCGTCGCACCCGCTCGTTCGAGGCCGCGACGGAGGCTCCGAAGGTTGCCGACGCCGTAGTCGATGATCGTGACCTGCACACCGGAAGTGGGGACGCTCGCGGTATATCGTTTCCCGTCGGGAGAAACGTCGCCAGTGCCCATCGATGCGAACGGTTTTACTTCATATCGCCGTCCGACACGAGGATGACGGACTCCCGAGACCGGCCCATCGCCGAGTCGGCCTACGACGAACTCGCCGCAGGGTACGACCGACTCGGCGACACGAAGCCGTCGAACGCCTACCTCGAACGGCCAGCGATGCTGGCATTGCTGCCCGACCACGATGGCCAGCGCGTCCTCGACGCGGGCTGTGGCGCGGGCCACCTCACTGTCGAACTCTGCGACGGCGGAGCAGCGGTCGTCGGCCTCGACGCGAGTGCCGAGATGCTCGGCTACGCGAGCGACCGCGCACCGGCGGCCGACTTCGTGCGGGGCGACCTCGGGACGGAACTCCCGTTTCCGGCCGACGCGTTCGACGGCGTCGCGAGTTCACTGGCGTTCCACTACGTCGAGGACTGGGGGCCACTCTTTCGGGACCTCCGACGTGTCCTCGCGCCCGGTGGCTGGCTCGTGTTCACGGTCCAGCATCCACACGCAGACTTCGTAGAGTATGACGACGCTTCGAACTACCACGAGACGGAGTTCGTGACGGCGACGTGGGGGTCGTTCGGGACGCCGGTGGAGGTGCCAGCGTTCCGGCGACCGCTCGGCGCGATGGTCCAGCCGGCGCTCGACGCTGGCTTCGTCCTCGACGAGCTACTGGAGCCGACCCCGACCGAAGCATATCGCGAGGTCGCTCCGGACCGATACGAGTACGAAGCGACCAACCCGAACTTCATCGGGTTCCGGTTCCGCAAGCTGGATTGACTCGTTTTTCGTGGTCAGTACTCCCAGAGCCGGTCGATTCTGGCTTCCATCTCGGGGTAGGACTCGCGGAGGCTGTCGGTGTCGGTCTCGCCGTCGACGTTGATGACGTGGACTTCGCCACGGCGCTCCGAGTACACGTCCTGGAAGTCGTAGACGACGCCAGCGACCGTGACCGACTCGGGTATCTGGTCACTCGCTTCGAGGAATTCGACCTGCCTGTCGACGTTGTACTCGACGAGCCGATTGATGGCCTCGGTTCGGGACAGGTCGTCGGGCAGCGCGTCGACGCCGGCCGCGAGGTGATTTTCGAGCAGGCCGACACAGTGTTCGATACCGGCAGGTTCGTCGATGCCGCCGGTCAGTGAGTCGAAGGTCGCGGTCACCGCGCCACAGCCGGTGTGGCCGACGACGACGACGGTCTCCGTTCCTGTGTGGGCGACCGGGTACAGCACGTCGCCCGAGACGACTTCGCCCGCCGCCGTCTGCTGGACGACGCGGTTGCCGATGTTGCCGCAGGTGAAAATCTGTCCGGGCTCGTCGTTGCCCCAGATGTGGTCTTGCAGCACCCGAGAGTCCGAACAACAGACGGTCACGACATCGGGGTGCTGTGCGTCCTGTACGTCGTCGAAGCGGGACTGGAACTCGTCCGCGTGGGCTGCGTTCCGTTCCAGCAGGTCGAGGAGCGTCTGGTCCATGCCTTACACAGAGCATCGTCCGGAACACTATTTTTTGGTTTCCCTCCCTCGACGGCTGCTTCACGCAGCGTGTGCCCAATGACCCATTTTCCGGGCGACTACCCTGTCACAGCGGGATGCAGAGTGAACGAGACTGGGTCACTCGAACGTCTCACGAAGCGCCTCTCCGACGAGGTGCAGCACGTCGTCTGCAGCCTCGATGCCCGGGAACGGGGCCGCGAGTGTCCGCATGTTCGCGAAATCGTGTATCATGTCGTCGAAGTTGTGGTGGTCGACGGCGACACCGGCGTCGTCGAGGGCTTCCGCGTAGGCGAACCCTTCGTCACGGAGTGGGTCGTAGCCGCACGTGACCACCGTCGCTGGAGGAACCGAAGCGAGGACTCGCTCTGGCGCGCGCAACGGTGACGCGAGCGGGTTCAGCCCGTCGATGTCGTCGCGAAGGTAGTGGTTCCAGAACCAGACCATCGCTCGCGTCGTGAGGAAGAACCCGTCCGCGTTCTCCTCGTACGACGGCGTGTCGAACGAGTGGTCGGTCACCGGATACAGGAGCACCTGCCGGTCGATCGCGGGCGCACCCACCTCGTTCTCTCCAGCCAGTTGACAGACTACAGCAGCGAGGTTGCCGCCCGCGCTCTCACCGACGACCGCCAGTCCGTCACCAGCACCGATTTCGGTCGCGTCGTTTGCGACCCACTTCGTCGCGAGATACGCGTCCTCGACGGCGGCCGGGAACGGGTGTTCCGGTGCTTTCCGGTAATCGACCGAGACGACGACACAGTTCGACGCATTCGCTATCGACCGGGCGACCGAATCGTGCGTGTCCAGATTGCCAGCGACCCATCCGCCGCCGTGGAAGTAGACCACCGCAGGGTTTCGCTCGTCCGGCGCGGGGTCGTAGATTCGGACGCGAACGTCGCGGGCGTCGGCCCGAATCTTCCGTTCCGATACCGAAGCGACCGGTTCAGGCTCGTCAGGTGGCGTGAACAGGTCCCCGAGGACTGTTCGGGTCTGTTCGGCTGAAAGGTGTGTGATGTCTGGCGCACCCGCCGCTGCGAGTTCGTCGAGCAGTGCGCGTGCGTCAGCGTCTATCTCTCGAGCACGACGGTCGGCGCTGGCAGTGTCGGACATCGTGATTCACGCTAGCATTCGTCAGTCCATAACTCGCGTCCTTGATGGCGCAGTCCGGTCACCGGACGATTATTCGACGGCGCGAACTCGGACGTGGATGCCGGCCGCCCCTGTGACCTCGAACCCATCGTCACGTTCACCGACGAGATGTTCGCCACCTGAGAGGCGGTCACGTATCTCGCGTAGTGTCGTCGTGTCCGGAACAACGACTTCGAACCACGCCAGCCCCCGACTCGATTCGCGAACCGGCGATGACCGTCCCTGCCACGTGTTCAGCCCGACGTGATGGTGGTAGCCTCCAGCCGAGACGAACAGCGCCGACGGGTAGGTGTCGACCGTGACCGCGAACCCGAGTTCGTCGACGAAGAACGACTGGGCCGCTTCGAGCGACTGCACTTCGAGGTGGACGTGGCCGAGGTCAGTCGCTGGCGGAGCCTGCGAACCGCCACCGGCCTCAGCGAGCAGTGCGTCCAGGTCGAGTCCGTCGGTCGCCATCTGTATCGACCCGTCGTCGTGTCGCGGCCACGCCTCACGTGGCCGGTCGCAGTACACCTCGACCCCGTTCCCTTCTGGGTCGGTGCAGTAGAGCGCCTCGCTGACGAGGTGGTCCGACGCCCCGTCGAGTCTCCATCCATCGCGAATCCGTCGGAGTGCGTCGCCCAGTGCGGCCCGCGAAGGAACGCGAAATGCACTGTGGTACAGCCCAGCCTCGGTCCGTTCCCGTGGTTGCACATCTGTGTCACCGAGCAGTTCGAGCAGTGGCTCCTCGCCGGCACCGAGCGTCGCGTGCGCTGTGTCCCGGTCCAGTACAGCGAGACCCACTACGTCTCGGTAGAACGCGACCATCGCGTCGAGGTCCTCCACGCGGAGTGCGACCCGGCCGAGTCGGGTACTCGCCGGGAGCGTCGAATCGGTCATGCCACGAAGAGGTGCGCCCGACGCATAGCTGTCACGTCGGCCGGGCGGTGGACCAGCCGACACCCCAGCGTCACCTCACAACACCTTCCGCATCTCGACGACCGTTCCCTCGACGCCGCTCGGTGCGGAGAACTCGTGGCGCAGTTCGCGGACTCGCTCGTAGCCGTGTGCCTCGTAGAACGGAACCGCGTTTAGCGACGCTTCGAGTCCGACCGCGCCGAGGCCGTGGTCCTGCGCTCGTCGCTCCAGTTCGGTGATGACTGCCGTGCCGACCCCACTGCGTGCGACCGACGAGTGAACGTACACACCGGTCACTTCGCCGTCGACGCTGGCCCCGTAGTCCTCGGGTGCATCGACGCAGAGCGACCCGAACGCGACCACTTCGTCGTCGATTTCGGCGACGATGTACGCCATCGAGTCGTCGGTGATGACCGCCGCGTAGTCAGCGTCCTCGGCGTCGTCGACACCGCCGGCCCACGCTTCGACCTGCCGGTCCGAGTACGCTTCTGGACCGAGTTCGAGGATGGCGTCACGGTGGACGCGCCGGATGGCAGACGCGTCCTCGGCGGTCGCCGTGCGAACGTGCATACGTGGGTCGACACGACGGCGCAGGGTAGTGATTTCGGTCACACAGGTGTGGCTGCAAGTGACGGCCGCTGGCCGGTGGAAGGTGAGACAGGCCAGGACGGTTCGGGGAACGCCCGGTCAGTCCAGTCGTCGACGGGCGACGAGCAGGAGCGATACGACGGCTGCCACCGTGACGAGGACGGAGAAGCCCGGTGACGGCCCGGTCGAATCGTTCTCGCCGTCGGTCGGCACCGAAGAGGACGCACTGCCGGTCGTCACGCCCGAATCTGTCCCGGTCGTCGGTTCTGGCGTGTTGATGAGCGGTTCCGTCGTCGCCTGGGCGTTCTCTACCTTCTCGATGCGGAACCGGGAACTGACCGTGCTGTCGCCGACGCGTACCGGCTCGTCCGACGGCGTCGAGAACTCGCCGTCGCCGCTTCGTTCGTAGAGGCCGGCTTCGAGCGTCGTCCGGTTGCCCGTGTCGATGTCCGAGAAGAACGAGGACGAGAGCGAGACGGTCATGTTGTCGTACGTGCCCGGGTCGACGGTCTTCGTGCCGACGACGGTGCTCGCCGACCCATCGTCGCCGACGGCTCTGACGACGAGGTAGCTCGGGCGGTCGGTGGCGACCTGTCGGACCGTGACAGCGCTGCTGTCGACATCCTGGTCGTTGAAGCCGGAGGTCGCGACTCGAACCGCGCCGTCGTCGGACTTCCCGACCTCGATGGTCTGGCCAGCGTAGCCGCCGGTGAGACCCTGAATGGGAGTGTCCGTCCCGGGTTCGAACTTCCCGTCACCGTCGTCGCGGTGGAGCACGACCCAGTACGTCTGGTTACCCGAGTGGGCCTGCCAGAACCGGTCGTCGATGGCGACCTGTACGTTCCGGTGAAAGCCCTGCGAGACCTGTGCCGACCCGAGCGGTTGGCCGACACCGCTGCCGGTCTTCTGGTGGACGACGATGTGACCACCGTTCATGGTGAACAGTGATTCGACGACGAGCGTGCCGTCGCTGGAGAGCTGTGCGTCGGCGCTCAAGTGGTTGCCGTGGGCGGCGACCGGGACCGCGAGGGAGGCGGCGACCACGCACACGGCGAGCGCGAGAGAGAGGGGACCTCGCATGCCTCCACCTGCGAAGTGAACGAAAAAAGGTCTATCGCCTACGACCGGCACTCACAGCGTGAGCGTCGCACCGCCGTCCATCTGCAAGAAGGCGGTCTCGTACCCCTCGTGTCTGGCCACCTGCGGCGGTGTCACGACCGAGAGCGTCACCTCGTCACCGGACTGGAGCGCGTCGGTCTCCACGCCGTAGTGGTAGCCAGCCTCGTGGTCGATGGCTCTCGACAACTGGCCCTCGAAGACGGTCTCGCCGCCGCGAGTCACGGTCGCGTCGAGGCCCATCATCGGCAGGACGAGGTCGTTGTACGGCGTCCGCGCCGAGACGTACAGGTACGACTTGCCCGAGGCGGCGAAGCGGCCGCCGTTCACGTACTTCGTCACGAGGTCGGCGTCGTCGACGCGCTTCGTGCCGACGGTCGTCCCCGGTAGCGCCTTGGCTTCGGCCGCGATGCCGACGGGCATCATCATCGATTCCATCGGTTTGATGGCTCCTTTGTCGCCGGCCGACGGCAGGTCCTTCGTCGTAATCTTCGAGCGCGTCTGGTCGTTCAGGGCGAACTCCACTTCGGCGGTCGCGGGCGAACCGAACAGGTCCGCGTAGTTCCCGAGTCGGCCGATGCCGAGTTTCCCGACGGAGAGTTTCGCGATGTAGTCGCCGTCGCCCGAGAGCGTGAAGTTCCCGCCGTAGTGGAAACCCATCCGCTGGGAGAGCATCGGATAGATGACCTCCTCGCTGACGAGGTCGCCGTCTTTCAGAATCTCGATGGACATGTCCGTGTCGGCGAGTACTTGCTTCGTCGGCTCGTGCCACACCTGCGCCATGACGTGTGCGGTCTGTTCGTCGGATTTCTCCTGTTTCGTCCGGTCGGTGCCGGTGACGGTCCAGAACGTGTGCGGGACGGCGAGCATGAGCGCGAACGTGTAATCGCCCTTCGTCACCGGGCTGAACATGGCCATGCCTTCTTGGAAGGACTGGACGTACACACCGGCGGGACCGTCGCCGGACGTGGTATTCGTTCCGTTGTCGGTCGAGGATGGGCTATCGGTCGGTGGTGCTGTGGTCGACGAGCCGTCGTCACTGTCGTCGCCGAGACAGCCAGCCACAGCGACCAAACCGGCCGTTGTGGGGAGCGCGTGGAGGAACTGGCGGCGTCGCATGCCTTCGAGTACCAATATTCCGTAAAAAAGGATTGTGGTTCGACCGTCGAAACGCACCAGACCCGCCGTCAGTCGCCATCAGCCCCCGACAGGCCGAGAGAGAACCCACAGCGACAGCACCGTGTAGCCGACCATCAGCACCACGAGCGGCGCGTGGCCACGGGCGGCCGGACGCCCACGACCGAACAGTCGCGTCGCGACGGCGTGGGCGGCCAGCACCGCGGCGACGTGGCCGAGGACGACGAGACCGACTTCGCTCGTCCAGTACATTTCCGGCGACAGGGCGGCCAGTGGGTCGGCGACGAGTGCCTGCCCGAGCGACAACTCCGCGAGTTCGAACAGGTTTCGGACGACGTACGGGTAGTTGTGCGCAACGTCGTAGCCGACCGCGATAGGGAGCAAGGTCGCCCCGAAGCCGAGACTCGCCCGGGTCGGTGCGTCACCACCGAGGCGGGCGGCGAGACCGACGACCAGCCAGAACGTCACGAGGAAGGCGACGAACCCCGCGACGTACAACGCGATACCGGCGTACGCGCCGACACCGGCGTCTCGCACGTCGAACAGGAGCGACTGGAAGACCGCCGTCTCGACGAGGCCGTCGAAACTGACGGTGTAGACCGCGGCGACCGCGAGTGCAGCCGCGCCCTCGTCGGGAAGCGGGCGACTACAGGCGTGCCAGGGCGAGGCCCGGACGAGCGCGAGCGAGCCGTCGTCTCGTTCCTGCACACGGAGTGGGGCGACTCGCCCGACGAGGTCGTAGAACGCGCCGAGCGGGTCGGCCTGTGCGAACCACTCCCGACCGAAGACGACCGCCCCGGCCAGCATACAGACTGCGTACGCTGCGACGAGGACGGCGGTGAGTCGCGGGCGCGTCGGGACGACGGTCAGGTTCTCCACGATGCCGACGAGCAACAGGAAACCGACCGCTGCCGGCCACGTCCCGAGGCCGTCGGGGTAGGAGCGAACCGCCGGGTCGTCGCCTTCGAGGAGCGCGAGCAGGTCGTACAGCGTCTCCCACGGCGACAGCGTGCGCCACGGGCTGCCGACGAGCGCGGACACCACGAGGACGCCCTTGAACCACACTGGCCAGACGAAAACGGTCGCGAACTGGACCGGTTGCTGTGGTCCGGTCAACCCCGCGTAAATCGCCACGAGGAACCCCGTCAGGAAAGTGAGTCGCGCGACCCACCGGCCCGCCGTCGCGGTTTCTGCCGAGACGGCGACGAGGGTGGACCGGGTCGGTGTCGGTGTCGTCTCGAGTCGGGTGAGAACGCCGGCGGTCAGCGCGACGGTTCCGGCCGCGCCGACGAGCAGCAGGTCGGTCGGAATCGGCGGCGCGAACGTCGTCACACCGTGGGCGCTCACCGGACCAGCGAGCAGCGAGAGCGTGAGCACGGCCGCCAGTGCCAGGCGTCGAAGTCGCGCCATTACTCGGGATTGGTCGGGCCGCGCAAAAAGCGGCGTTGGTTTTCCAGTCGAATCCCCACGCTGGACGGGCACGCTTTTCTACCGGAATCGCCAACCTCGGGCCGAGATGCGTCTTCGAACCGTCCTCTCCGTCCTCCTCGTCTGCGGTGCCCTCCTCGGCGTCGTCTACGTCGGACTCGACGATGCAGGCGACACACTCTCGGTGACGTGGACCAGTGACACCGCGGTCGACGCGGGTGGGAACCACCACGAACCGGCCGTCGCCGTGGTCGACGGGAAACCGATGGTGTACGCACCCATCAGTTCGTCCCGCGTCGCCGACCAGTGTGAGGTCGTCGCGCTCTCTGGGGACACGGGGGAGCGGGAGTGGAATTATCGGGTTCCGCAAGCGAGCTGCACGCTCCACTCCGTCGCTGACCCGACCGTAGTCGACTACGACACGGACGGGACGCGCGAGGTGCTGGCAGCCTCGACCGAGCGCGAGGTCATCGCGTTCGGCCCGATGGACGGTGCAGTCGAACGTCGCTTCCCGCTGACCGACTACGGCTACACGACGCCAATCGTGGCCGACGTGGCGGTCGACGCACCCGGCGAGAACGACACGGCGACCGACGAGATGCTCGTCGCCGACGTGAACGGCTTCGTGCAGGCGATTCGCCCGAACGGCTCGGTCGCGTGGTCGGTGAACCGCTCGACGTACGTCTGGGCGACACCGGCGGTCGGCGACCTGGACAGCGACGGCGAGACCGAGGCCGCAGTCGCGGGCCGTGACGGCTTGCTCGCCGCGTACGACAGAACGGGCGACACGGAGTGGGAGCGAGACACCGGTGAGTCCATGACGTGGCTCACGTCGGGCCAACTCGACGACGACCCCGCGATCGAACTCGTCGGCGGGTCACAGTCCGGTTCGGTCGTCGCCTGGGACGGCGCGACGGGTGCGCAGGAGTGGCGATACGAGACGGCCCTGCTCTCGGCGGTCCACGCCATCGGCGCAGTCGACGGTGACCCGACCGTGTTCGCTACGGCTGCCGACGGGTCGCTCGTCGCGCTCGACGGCAACACGGGTGAGGTTCGGTGGAAGACGACGGTGACGACCGAGAAGGTCCAGATGATGCCGCCGCCAGTGCTCGGTGACGTGGACGGCGACCGCGAGGACGAACTCGTCGTCGCAGCCAACGACGGCACCGTGGCAGTCTACAACCCGGAAACAGGTGAAGTGCTGGCGAGTCACGAGCGTGACGTGGACATCCTCGCCCATCCCGTCCTCCACGACGTGGACGACGACTCGGCGAAGGAACTGTTCGTCATCTACGCCGACGGTCGCATCCAGCGGTTCGACTACGAAGGAAGCGAAAACTGAGTACTACTCGAAGAGTGGTTCGTCCGGCCGCGGCAGGTCGTACGTGTCGCGCATGGTGTCCGGAAGCAGGCCACCCTTGTCGAACGTGATGTAGACGACGACGAACTCGTGACCCGCGGGTCGGAGGACGAACACTTCGCGGGGGGCTCGTCCCTCACGGTCGTTCACTCGTGCGACGAGTGGTTCGATGGGCCGCTGCCCAGTGCGGAACTCGTCGTACAGGTCGCTCGCACCCGAAGACTCACCGAACACGTAGAGGACGCCGTTGACTGCCCCGTCGGTGTCTTTCGTCACCTGCGAGTTCATCCCCTCACCCTGTGCGCGAGCGTTTTCCCACGCGTCTGTGGCCGCTTCGAACAGGTTCGTCACGTCGTCGGCGAAGGCGTAGAGGCTCCGACGTTCGACCGATATCGATTCGACGGTCGGGTCGGCGTCGACCCACGACAGCGTCGCCTCGACCACGTAGCCCGGCCGGAGGTCCCCAACGGTCTCGTCGTGGTCGCCGTGGCCAGTGTGGGCCACGTCGATTGGCTCGTACTGCTCGGCCCCGTCGAGGTGTGGGTCGTCCGGTCCTTCGGCGGGGAGCGCGATGAACGTCCACGCGTCGGTGTTGCGCGTCCCAGCGAGTACCCGGAACCGGCCGCTCGTGGTCGTAGTCACGGCTATCCGTTACTGGCCACGGCAGTTAACGCTCGCGCTCTCCGTCGGGCCCGATACCCGATACGCTCCGCCGAGTCCACTGGCCGCGTTCGAACCTACGGCGTCGACCGGTCAGTCGAGGCTGACCTCGACGGTCGTCGACCGGGCCGACCGCTGTGCGTTACGGTCGTTCCACCACGGCTGTGTTCGGACGACGACCTCACTGGTCAGTGTCTCGTCGGTCGCACAGGACGCGGTGTCGACGTTGAGCAACAGGTCGTAGGACTGTCCCGACCCGATGGCAGGGATCTCCCAGACACCAGTCTTCGGGTCGTACAGCTCGCCGTACGTCCGGCCCGCCCCGGCGTGCCAGTGCGTTATCTTCTTCAGCACGTCGTCGACCGGTCCGCGGCGGACCCGCATTCCACGGACGTTCAGAGCGCCGCTCTCGTCGCGAGCACAGGCGGCGAACGCTCCTCGTTCGGCTGCGTCCCCGGCTGTCCCTGTCACGAGGTGCGCCCACGGGGTCGGTTCGACGACGACGCCGGTCGCCTCGCCGGGACCGGTGTTGTCGACGCGAACCACGTAGACGAGACTGTTCCCGTCGTTCTGCGTCCACGCACGACTCGTCACTTCGAGGCTCGCGCCGGGGTCGTCACCGCACGGGACGGCCAGGAAGCCGAGGTCGAATTTCACTGACGACTGGTCGAGTCGGGCCGCGAACGCTTCTGGAAGCGCCCAGTCGAAGCGAACGACGAGGATGTCCTCGGTCGTCGCACAGTCGACGAGGTCCGTCGAGGCGTCGCCGTCGAGTGTGGCCGGGGCGAGCGCGAGTTCTGCCAGGACAGACCGAAGCGTCCCGTCGACGAGGGGAACGTCCTGAAAGAAGCCCCGCTCGTCGCGGACGACCTGAACGACGGCGAACTCGACTGCGTCTGCGAGTCCGATAGGGTCGGCAGCCGGGTCGGGCGAACCGGTACCGGTAGTCGGTGCGTCCAAATCTGTCGACGTAGTTACGTCACCCGACGACGTGTCCCCCTCGGCAGTCGCCACGCTGCGACCGTCGGCCGTTGTCGGAGTCGTCGACTCACCTGACGAGGGTGCGGCTTCTCTCCCGGTAGTCGGTCGTGGTGTCGGTGCGGGTCCACCCTCGACGAGGTCCCCGGAGACACCGACGATGCCATCGCCGTCGACCAGATTCAGATACACCGTCAGCGACCCGGAATCACCGGGCTGAGCGGCCGAGAGGTCGAGCAATGGCTCACGCGCGCGCTCGCCGAACACCGCCGAAACGTCGGTGAACTGTGCGTCGAATCGCTCCTCGATGGCCTCGTCGTCCAGTTCGGGATGCTGGCTTCGGAGTTGCGACCGAGACCAGAGCACGGCTTGTGCCCCCGATTCGTCGCCCGGCGGGAACGCCTCCACCGGAAATCCGTTTATCGTCTCCGCCCACGCCACGCGAAGGTCGAGCGACTCGTCCGAGGCTGTGTCATCCGCAGGCGCTGTTCCCGCTTGCCCTCCGATTCGATTCCCTTCGAACGTCTCACGGTCGTCGGCGACTGGCCGCGCACCGACCGGCTGGCCGCCGATTCCGACGGCCGACCCACCGGCGACGATTCCGAGTAGCTGTCTCCGTGTCACTGTTGTCTCTCGCATTTTCGTCCTCTGTGCTCCGGGTTGCGTGGCCGCCCACCGTCAGTCACACCCGGAGGTCGTCTACAACTATGTCAGCATCGGTGATATGGCACACGCGCTCGGCCGACCTCGCAGCCCAATCGTCGATGGACATCTCAGCCAGATGGATTGTCACGGACTCGTCACCGAGCCAGACCGAGCCTTTCAAATCCGAACCGTCCGTTGTACGGACGAATGACCATACCCACGTTCGTCATCGGCATCGCGGGCGGAACCGGGGCCGGGAAGACGACCGTCGCCCGCGAGGTCGCCGACACGGTGGGCGAAGCGGTCACACGAATCCCGCTCGACAACTACTACGAGGACAACTCGGACCTCGAAATGGCCGAACGAGAGCAGGTCAACTACGACCACCCCGACGCGTTCGAGTGGGACTTGCTCGTCGACCAGCTCGACTCGCTGTTGATGGGCCAGCCTATCGAGATGCCCCAGTACGACTTCACCATCCACAACCGCAAGGAAGAGACGGTGACGGTCGAACCCTCGGACGTCATCGTCGTCGAAGGCATCTTCGCGCTGTTCGACCCCGCCGTCGTCGACATGTGCGACCTGCGCGTGTACGTCGAGACCGACGCCGACGTGCGTATCCTGCGACGCATCCGCCGCGACGTCATCGAGCGCGGGCGCGAACTCCCCGGCGTCATCGACCAGTACCTCTCGACGGTCAAACCGATGCACGAACAGTTCGTCGCGCCGAGCAAGAAAGACGCAGACGTCATCATCCCCGAAGGTGCCAACCAGATGGCGGTCGACCTCCTCACCGAGAAGGTCGAAGCCGAAACGTCGGACGACCCACACCAATCTGAGAGTATCGAGGAGGGCTCGTCGTGGGAGCGTGAGGTCCGAGACGGACGAACGAGAGTCGTACCCTCCGAATCCACCGCCGAACAGCCCGATTCGCCCTCTCCCCAGTGAGCGAGGAGAACAGGCAATTTTTATCTGCGTGCGGGCGTGATTCGTTCACATGAGTACTGGAACGGAACGAGCCGGTGACGGCCGTATCGAGGGTGTCGACGACGGGTTCCTCAAGCGGAACGCGTGGATAAAGCCCTTCTTGCTGGTCGAAGCTGGTCTCTTCGCCCTCCTCATCCTCATCGACATTGCGAACGACTTCGTCCCCGCGGTCCGCGGCGGATTCAGTGAGGCCATCTTCGGGATGGTGTTCGCGACGATCGTCCTCACGGCGATCACCGCGGTCGTCGTCCTCGCTATCAGCGGCGTTCGCTACCTCCTCGAAGGCTGAATCGGCACTCGAACACACTTCTCTCACACGTCGGGCTCCCAGCCGGCGGCTCGTCAGGCGAGACCAGCGAGGAGGTCGCCGACGACGTACGCCACACTCGCCGCGAGCATCCCGACGACGAGCATCTCGCCGCCGTTACGGTGCCACGCTCGTTCGGTGACGAGACTGCGACTCGCCCCCACGACGAAGAATGCGATACCCGTGACGACGACGGACAGTTCGAACAGTGGCTCCACGCCGACGATGTACGGTGCGAGAGGCATCCAACCCGCAGCCACGAACGCGAGGAACGTCGCCAACGCCGTTTTGCCCGGGGTCTTTCCGTCGTCGACTGCCTCGTCGCCCGCTGCTGCCTGATAGTCTATCTCTGAGCGACGACTCAGGTAGTTGCTCATCCCCATCGAGAAGCCGTCGGCGAAGAGGTTCGCCGCGCCGAGTACGAGAACGATTCCAGGGTCGAGTGCCGCACCCGCAACCCCCGAAACGACCGCGAACGTCGTGACGATACCGTCGTTCGCCCCGTAGATGATTTCGGCGATGTATCGACCGGAGTCGGTCACGTCGTCGCCGAGCAGTGCCCGTAACATCACGTCTCTATTCGTCGCGCCGACAGTTGAACCTCGCTACGCGCACGGACGATGCTATCCCCACGGCACGACTAGCAGTGGTATGAACGTCCTCGTGCCACTAGACGGCTCACCGCTCGCGGAGAAATCACTGACCTACGCACTCGATACGCACCCTCGCGCGACCTTCACACTCCTGTACGTCGTCGACCCGGTAGAGGCCATCTACGTGGCCGAGACCGAAGGGCTGGCGAAAGGGCGGTCGTTCGTTGCGGCCGCGCGCGACCGCGGGACCGAAATCTGCGAATCCGGGGCCGCGCTCGCGGCCGACCGAGACGTGTCTGTCACGACGGTCATCGAGACGGGGAACCCCGCCCGTGAGATACTCGCGTACGCCGACACCCACGATGTGGACGCCATCGTCATGGGCAGCCACGGCCGCGACCGACTCTCCCAGGTATTCCTCGGGAGTACGGCCGAGACAGTCGTCCACCGGTCGTCTGTCCCAGTGACGGTGGTCCGCTGAGGTGACGGGCTACTCGGTCGCCGGTGCCGCTTCGACGAGGACGGTCGCCTCACCCGTGATGACCTGTTCGTCTTCCGGGTCGGTGACTTCGACTTTGAGCCGGTAGCGCCCCCGGCCGATATTCTCGATTACCTCACACGCTGCGGTCACCCGGTCGCCGATGTGGACCGGTGCCCGAAACGTCAGGTTCTGACTGAGGAAGATGACCAGCCCCGGTAACCGAGCGAGCGCTGCGCTCACCGCGCTCGACACCAGCGCACCGTGGACGATTCGCCCGCCGAAGCGCGTCTGGGACGCGTAGGCGTCGTCGAGGTGGAGTGGGTTCTCGTCACCGCTAATCTCCGCGAACCGGCGCACCTCTTCGTCCGAAATCGACTGTGAGAACCGAACCACGTCGCCGACGCTCAGGCCCGCGTCGTCCCGGTCCTCGTACCCGCCTGCCCACTCTTCACCCGTGTCGATGACCGATTCGAACAGGAATTGCGGCAGGTAGTAGGACAGCTCTCGAATCGAAAGGACGCCGACGAGGCTCTCCCCCTTTGTGACGACTACCTGGTCGATACCATGCTCTCTGAGGATATCCGCCGCATCCTCGACCGACGCGTCCCCCGCGATGGTCCGTACAGGCGACGACATGAACGCCGTCACCTCGACCTCGTCCAGATTCGCCCCGTTCGCGACCAGTCGCACGATGTCGCCGTCGGTGATGATGCCGGCCGGACTCCCTTCCCGCGTCACGACGATTGACCCGACCTCGGCGTCGCGCAGTCGCTCTGCCGCCGTGCGTGCCGTCGCCGCCGCCGAGACGGTCTCGACGGTCTGGTGCATCACGTCCTCGACAAGTGTCTCGATCTGCATGGTCGAAAGTACCGTCGGAGGTGTGATATTTCTAGGCGTGGGTGAGAACGAAGGGGGGAATGGGGGGTCGCCTCGTCTGAGTGCCCAACGTTCCACCGAACGTGACGATAGCGATTCTCGCCCACTGGCGGTAATCACCAAATCGTCTGGGCCCTCGTCACTGTTACCTTGCCGATGGGGCATAAATCGCTTCGAGTAGTATCTCGTTCTGAGAACGCATCGGCGAGCGAGTACACGGCTCTCACCCCAACAGTTAGGTTCGAACCTCTCGAACGTGAATCATGTTCCATCTCGCTCGCCCTGTCCCCGGCGCACTGCTCGTCGCAACGGCGCGAGATGGCGTTCTCTGACCCGCGTGGTTCCGTCACGCTCGGCGTACCGGCCTGACGAACGCGCGTCGAACCGTCCGAAGACTACGCAACCATCCTGTACGTCGACAGTACCTGACGATGGCCGTCGTCGGTCTCGGTATCTGGCTTGGTGGGATGGGACTGTTCCTCGCAATCGGGGTTCGTTCGACGAGTGGACCCCTTAGTGTCCCAGCCGAGGCCGCAATCGGAGTGACAACGTTGTGGCTGTTCGGTGTCTGGTTTCTCGCACAGCGAACACGATTGCACTGGCGGACAGTCCAGAACGGTGACCTCCTGTTCACCACCGTCAGCACTCGGACGGTCGCGGCCGGAGTGGTCCTGACCGAACTCTGCCGCGCGGGATTGTTCCTCGCTGCACGACGGTTCGAGCGGTACACGCCGTACTGAGCAGTACTCGACGAAACAGTGTGGAGAAAATGTAAGCCGGTGGGGGGATTTGAACCCTCGACCTATTCCTTACGAAGGAATCGCTCTAGCCAGTCTGAGCTACACCGGCGCGGTTGCGTGCATCGCGTTCGGCCGCGCAGTCGTGCGCTCGAACGCATTTCATCGTAGCCCCAAGACGACAATAAGGGTTGCGAATCGATTCGGTCGTCATCGTCGGGTCAGGCGAACGTCGAGGCAGACGTTGTTCTCGTGCGGGGCGTACGACCGGACGGTCTGGCGGGTCTCGACGCTGACCTCGTACTCGGGTTCGGCGGCGTCGCGGATGGTTCGTTCGCCCGGTCCGAAGGCGTCGTCCTCGTGCTGGATGTCGTAGAGGTGGAGGACACAGTCGTCGCCGGCGAGTGCGACCGCGGTGTCGACGAACTCGTTCGCGCTGTGGGGCAGGTTCATCACGACGCGGTCGGCCCAGCCCTCGTAGTCTGCGGCGAGTTCGCGCACGTCGCCCTGAATCGCGGTCACGCGGTCGGCCACCCCGTTTCGCGCTGCGTTCTCGCGGCAGTACTCGACGGCGCGTTCGTTCAGGTCGGTGGCGACGACCGCCGCGCCGCGCTTCGCGGCCGGGATGGCGAACGGGCCGACGCCCGCGAACATGTCGAAGAAATGCTCGCCGGCTTCGACCTGCTCGGTGACGCGATGGCGCTCCGTGGCGAGTCGCGGCGAGAAGTACACTTCGGCGATGTCCAGTGCGAACTCGGTGCCGTACTCGCGGTGGACCGTCTCGGTCCCGTCGCCGGCGAGGACGGTCCAGTCGCGGATTCGCAACTCGCCTTTGACCTCCGAGGCGCGGTCGACCACGGTTTTGACTGGTAGGTCCGAGGCCATCACGGCTTCGGCGGTTTCTCGCGCTCGGTCCATGTCGTCTTCGTCGATGATGACGATATCGCCGAGTCGTTCCAGACTCGGTTCGTAGCCGAGGATGTCCGCAGGCGTCTTTGGCGTTCGCCGCTGGTCGGCGTCGAACTCGACCACGTCGAAACCGTCGGGGACCCCGGCCGGGTCCGTCACCGGAATGTACAGCCAGCCGTCCTCGTGGGTAATCTCGAACTCCTCCGAGAGACAGTCCGCCTCGGCGAGTGCTTGTCGCGTCTCCTCACCCGCCGACCGCTCGACTCGCACGCAGGGGACGTTCATACCCGGTCCGAACGGTGCAGGCGTCCTAACACTGACGCTTTCGAGTGGTACGAAGATGATCGTCGATGAAGTACTGTCCACTCTGGCGCGCGCGCCGCCGAGCGTTCCGAGCGCACGGCGAGGCGACGTAGTCGCCTCAATGCGAACGGGGAGCGAAGCGACCCGTGAGCGCGCGAGACCGCGAGGTGTAGGCGCGCGAGGGATGAGCGAGACGCAGTCGAGCGAATCGGATGGGGAGGGTGTGGCCGAGGGAGGCGGGAGGTGCGGTCATTTTCCGCCGGCGATAGTGAACTGATTCTCGGGCCAACCATCGACTGCAAAATTCACGCACCGACCACGGGCGACGACAGAACGCGCCACCCCATCAACGACAGCGACCACGAACAGACTCGAAACGTTATAGCCCCTAATCCCGCTACCACCCGTATGCTCACGTTCATCGGACTCGGCCTGTACGACGAACACTCCATCACCGTCGAAGGGGCCGACGCCCTGCAAGCGGCAGACCGCGCGTTCGCCGAGTTCTACACCAGCAAACTCCTCGGGGCCGACGTTGCCGACCTCGAAGCGTACCACGGCACGGACATCGAGGTCCGCGACCGCCCGGGCGTCGAACAGGACCCTGGCGACATCCTCGACGCGGCCGAAGACGAGGACGTGGCCTTCCTCACCGCAGGCGACACGATGATTTCGACGACGCACGTCGACCTGCGCCTGCGGGCCCACGACCGCGGCATCGAGACGCGTGTCCTCCACGGCGTCACGGCTCAGACCGCGACCAGTTCGCTCACCGGTTTACAGAACTACCGCTTCGGGAAGGCCACGACGCTTCCGTTCGAATACGCCCACGGCGGCGACGACGTGCCCGTCAGCGTGCGCGACACTATCGACGCGAACCGCGAGGCAGACCTCCACACCGTGGTCTATCTGGACATCAAGGTCGGGCGCGGCCCAGACGGCGACGACCCCGACCACGAGGAGTACATGACGGCCGACTACGCGGCGAACCTGCTCGCGGAGTACTACCCCGACACGCTCGGCGTCGTCGTCGCGCGTGCCGGGAGTCCCGACCCGCTGGTCGCCGCGGACTCGCTCTCGGCGCTGGCCGACCGCGAGTTCGGTGACCCGCTGCACCTGCTGGTGATCCCCGGTTCGTTGCACCTCATCGAAGCCGACGCACTGCGCGACCTCGCCGGTGCGCCTGCCGACCTGGTCGACGAATAGCCAGCTGTCGGTCTCTCTCTACCACTCGAAAAAAGGCCGAAACCGAAGACCGTCGCTCAGTGCAGCCGCCGACCGGCGAGGAGCGCAGCGCAGACGAGTGCGATGAGCGCAGCAGCGACACCGAAGCCTGGCTGGCCGGTGCCGTCGGTCGTCCCGTTGGTGCCAGTGCCGTCACCGCCGCCGACGGTGTCGCCGGTACCCTCGGTGGGCTCCGTGTTGTCGGTCGGTCCGTCGCCGGCCTCGGTCGTTTCCGTCCCGTCAGTTTCGCCCTCGCCGGGGGCCGTGGTGACCGTGTCGGTGCCGGTCGTTCCGGTCGTCGTGGCCGTCGTCGTGCCATTGGGGGCGGTGGTCGTGCCCGGCGTGGTCGTCGTCGTGCCGTTCGGCGACTCCGTGTCGTTTCCGGTGACCTGTCCCGTGGCCGTCGCCTGCCCGCCTTCGTCGTCCAGCGCAGTCATCGAGAAGTTCGTGTTCTCGGGGACGTCGCTGAAGTCGAGGGCTGCCTCCCACGTGCCGTTCTGGGTGACGGTCGCGGACGCGGTCTTGCGGAACGGCGCGCTCCGATCCTCGCTGTCGACGCGGAGGAGAATCTCCGACCCGGGTGCGAGCGTGCTCGACCCGGAAAGCGTCTGGTTGGCCGCTGCCTGCACCGCGACGCCGTCTCCCTCACTCGTCTCGAACGTTATCTCTCGCTCGACGAAGGTGAAGGCAGTCGACGCAGACTGGTTCTGTCCGCCTTCGGCATCGGAAGCGCTCCCGATGTAGAAGTTCGACTCGTACTCTTCACCAGCAGCCACGTCTCCCAGCGCACCGGTGGACGTGACGAGGTAGTACGAGTTGTTGTCAGCGTTGGCGACGACCTGCGTGTTGCTCGCGTCGAGCGTGATGCGCTTCGGGTCTCGATTCCTGCTGGCGTTCGTCTGGGCGATTTCGAGCGTGACGTTCTCACCGTCGACGACCTGGAAGAACTGCTCGGTGGGGCTCGCTCCGCCCGCGGCTGCGAGACGGCCTTCGAGTCCCGACGTGGTGAGTTCGTGGACCAGCACGTCGCCAGTGGCGATGCTGGTGTCCTGCGTGAGCGCACCGCTGTCGAGGGCTGCGCGAACGTCATCCGCAGACGAGACACCCAGACTCTGTGGTGCAGTCCAGACCGCCAGTCCGTCCGTGCTTGGGCTCTGGAGCGTCAGGGTCCCGATGTCCTGCGGTTCGGCCGTCGCGTTCTCGCCCGCGCCGACGGTCACCGGATAGTCGCTCGCTTCGATGGTGTCCGGAAGTTCGGTCTCGTCGAGGACCGTAACGCTATCCGACCCGAGCGTCGAGTAGGTCGTTCCCGACGCGACACCACCCATCGTGTACGTGTTCACGAGGAGCGTAACCTGTCCGTCACCGTCGCCGTCGGTGATGGAGACGTTGGCCGAGTAGCCAGTGTCGGCACTGCCGATGTGGACGATACCCGTGTCCGTCCCGGTCATCGAGACGTTGAGCGCGGCGACGTCGCCGACTTCGTCCGTGGTCGTGCCTTCGGGTAATGCGAGTTCACCCGGCTGCACGTCACCGACGGTGAGGTTCGCGACTGCGGTCGTGCCCGAGTCTGGGGCCGTGACGGTCACAGAGTAGTTGCCGGGTGCTTGCGGTCCGAAGTCGAGCGTCGCTTCGCCCGCCCCGGAGAGTGTCGTCGTCGTGTTGGCGACCGACTCGTTGTTCGAATCGAGCAGTTCTGCTTCGACCTGCAGACCGCCCTGATTACCGGTCACCGTCGCGGTCACCGATTCCTCCGCGGTCACGTCTTCCGACGAAACCGAGAGGTTGCTCTCGAAGAGACTGATAGCCGTCTCGCTCGACGAGGTGTTGAGCCACCACGTCTCGTCGGCCGCCGCGTCGGCGGAGTCCCAGACGTAGAGGTGACTGTTCACACCGGTCGTCCCGGTGAACACGCGGCTGGACCCACGCTCGACCGTGATGGGCGCGTCAGGCGCGCCCGCGTCGAACGCGACGACCGTCCCCGATGGGACTTGACTTTCTGCCGTCCCGGCCGTCACGACTGCGCCCGTGACCGTCGCCGAAACCGTCCCGGGCGTGACCGTGTTCCCGGACGCGTCACTCACTTCGCCGATGTCGACCGTGACCTCCTGGGTCTGGTCGATGTCTGGCAGTCCGGAGAGGACGAGCCGTCCCGTCGTCGAGTCGCCGTAACTGGAGACCGAGACCTCCTCGCCGTCGACGAGCACCGTGATGTCCTCGCCGTCCAGCGGCGCGGTGCTGTTCGGCTTAAACACCGGTTCGGACATCGCGATCTCGATGTTGCCGTCGTACTCGACGGCGGACTCGAACGCCGGTTCGGAGTCCTGCACGGTGAGCGTCGCCGACGTATTTCCGGCGAGTGCCTGCCCGTCGCTCGGTTCACTGGCGAGTTCGACGGCGTACACGTCGTACTGGCCGTCCAACCCTGCCGTGTCGATGCTCCCGACGGTCTGCGTGCCGTCCGTGCCGGTGGCAGAGAGGACGGTGTCGTTGGCGTCGTACACCCCGTCACCGTTCTCGTCGAGGATGACGTAGACCGTGCCGTTCGCGACCTGTCCGTTCGTGTCGGTTCCGTCGTCCGTCGCGTTGACCGAGACGCTCGTTCCCGATTCGACGCTCTCCTGTGCGAGCGTGACATCTGTCGACTCCGCGGTCGCACTCCCGGAGAACGCGACGACGCCCGCGACGACGGACGTGACCATCAGCGAGGCCAAGAGGATGCTTCGTACTCTGTAGTTTTCTTCTGTCATAATTTGTGTCTTGTATCTGTAATAGATTCGAGCCGCTCATCCGACGTCGATGGAGGGACGCTGGCTCTGAATCGTGCTGCCATCATGGGTAGGGGTACATCGTAGTGGAATGTGCGAAGAGGGCATATTACCCGCCGATGGATGCACTTCGTTGTACACTCGAAACAGTCTCATTCGCGAATCTCGTCGGCGTTACCGAAAATAGTGAAGACGGTGTGCCGTCGTTACGAACACCCGACCTCACGCGCATGGTCGACCGCTGACGGATGCGCGTGCCCGTCGTCGACCTGTCACAGATAGCGCATCGCCGAAGGATTGTTGCGAAGTTTTGTCGAAAATAGTTCACGCTAGCAGACTATTCGGTTACAGTTCGCCCGCTCGCTTCGGTGGCTACGCCTTCGACGCTGCTGGTACGCTCCCGTTTCGAGCGTCGGTCACTGACCAGACTGCCTGTGGAAACGTGACCCTATCCGACCTGCGTCGCTCGCGTTCTCACGCCTCGGTCGTGTCTATCCGGTTCTCACACCGGGGAAGCGTCTCTGGTGACCAGCATCCCCACTCAAGTCGAGCGGATCTCGTCGACGCTGTTGCGCAGCCGTAGTGCTGCCGCTGTGTGATGTAGCGTCCGAAGAAAAATGGGAAATCAGGGACCGGAACGATTCCGGTTAGTTAGCTTAGTC
Organism: Haloarchaeobius caseinilyticus; assembly: GCF_051207395.1. NCBI lineage: Archaea > Methanobacteriati > Methanobacteriota > Halobacteria > Halobacteriales > Halorubellaceae > Haloarchaeobius > Haloarchaeobius caseinilyticus. The sequence continues at coordinate 519,288 of NZ_JBPJZC010000001.1, forward strand.
CTGGCGGCGGGCCGCGAGGAGTGCCGCACCAACGAGTGCGACGAGAGCGATGCCGATGCCGAAGCCGGGCTGACCGGAGCCGTCGTCAGACGGTTCCTCGGTGGTCTCGCCGGGGCCTTCCGTGGTCTCGCCGGGACCTTCCGTGGTCGGCTCTTCCGTGGTCGGCTCTTCCGTGGTCGGCTGCTCAGTCGTCGGCTCTTCCGTGGTCGGCTCTTCCGAGGTCGGCTCCTCAGTCGTACCTGCCGTGGTCGTTCCAGGCGTGGTCGTACCGGGCTCCTCGTCGGCTTCGCCGACCTGACCCTCAGCGGATGCGAGCTGAGTGTTGCTGTCCTGCGTGTCGCGGACAGTCATCGAGAAGTTCGTGCCAGCCGGGACGTCGCTGAAGTCCATGGAGGCCTCCCAGGTTCCGTCAGCCGACACCGTCGCGGTGCCGGTCTTGAGGAACGGGTTGTCAGCGTCTTCGCTGTTGACGCGGATGTTCAGTTCGGAGCCAGCTGCGAGCGAGCTCGAACCGGTGACGGACTGGTTGTCCGAGGCCGCGACGTTGACCATGTCGTTCTCCGTGTCGACGGATGCCTCACGGTTGACGAACTCGAAGCCAGCGGTGACTTCCTCGTCTTCCGCAGCGAGCGGCTTGTCCATGTCGTCGGAGCCGTTGACGACGAAGGTCGCGGTGTACTCGTCCGTGTTCATCAGGGACCGGATGTCCGTGTTAACAGACGAGGAGTCCGTGATGAGGTAGTAGGTGCTGTTGTCAGCGTCGGCGATGACGGTCGTGTTGTCCGCGCCGAGCTGGAGCATCTTCGCCTGCTGGTTCTGACCGGGGTTGTCCTGCGTGACCATCAGCGACGCGTTGTCGCCTGCGATGAGGTTGAAGAACTTGGCGGTCGAGTCAGCGCCGCTCTGTGCGGCGATGACGCCCTCGAGGCCACTTGCGTCGAGCTCGTGGATGAGGAGGTCGCCAGCGTCAGTGTCACTGTTCAGTGCAATCGACGAGTCCTCGGTGATGAGGCCGGCGTCGACAGCTGCCTGCACGTCGGATGCACTTTCGACGTCAGCGTCTGCGCCCGCGGGAGCGGTCCAGACGTTGAGGCCGTTGGTGCTGCGCTCGTTAATGTCGAGCGTCGCAACGTCCTGCGTGTCGGCACCCTCGCTGGGTGCGACGGACATTTCGTACTGACCGAAGTCGATGAGGTTGTCACCGAGGTCGGACATCGGCTGGTTCTCGAAGCCGGATGCCTGGTCGTCGCCAGCGGCGTATGCGCCAGCTGCTTCAGTTCCGCTACCCATAAGGTAGGTGTTAATCATGAGCGTGACCTGACCGTCGTCGTCGACGTCAGTGACGGTGCCGTTGGCCACGTAGCCTGCGTCTTCCGAACCGACAGTCACGAACGCGGAGTCCGTGCCCTGCAGGTCGATGGTGACCTCAGCGATGTCACCGCGGTCGGACGAGGTGATGTCCTGTGCGAAGGACGTCTCCTCGTCGCTGGCCTCGGAGACTTCGATGGTCTCGGTCGTCAGGGACATGCCGGTCTGCACGTCGGTAACTTCGACGGTGAAGTTCCCGGCTGCGCGCGCACCGAAGTTGAGCGAGCCGTCACCGGAGCCGTCGAGCGTGACGGTCCGAGTTGCGACAGCTTCGTCGTTCTCGTTGACGAGAACACCCTGAACCTGTGCACCACCACGGTTCTCGCTGACGGAGACCGTCAGCGACTGCTCCGTGTTGATGGAGGTGTCGTCGGCGGATGCGTCGAGCGTGAGCTCGCGCAGGTCGAAGGTCGTGTCAGTCGTGCTGCCACTCTCGTACGTCGTGAAGCCGTACGTGGAGGAGATGTTACGGTTCGCCGTGTTGAACACGTAGAGCGAACTGTTTGCTCCGGTGGAACCGTTGAAGATAACGGAACCGTCCTTCGTGACGTCGAGACCTTCGTCAGTGTTGTTCGCGACGAACGCGACCTTGCCACCAGCGTAGAAGGTCTGGCCAGAGTTACCGGCCGTGACCGTGTAGCTCGTGACGGTCGGGCTGACGTCGCCCAGCGTGTACGTGCCGGTCGTGTAGTCAGCTTCGTCGATGGTGACGGTGAGGTCGTCGGTCGGGTTGACGTTCTCGCCAGAGGCGGTGAGAACAATCGTTCCCGATTGACCGTCCTGAGCGACAGTGTAGTCGCCCGTGACGTTGTTACCGTTCTTCTCGATGGTGATGTCACCAGCGAGACTTGCGTTCGATGCTTCACTCAGTGCGATTTCGATAGTGGACGTCCCACCATCGTTGTACTCGACAGCGCCAGTAACCGAGGGCGCAACCGAGGCCGCTGCAGCCCCACCGGAGAACGCGATGACGCCCGCGAAGACGGACGTGACCATCAGCGCCGCCAGCAGAATGCTGCGTGCCTTGTCTTTGTTTCCTGTCATGGTTTGTGTTGAATCGTTTCGTCGGCAACAGTACCTTTGCTTCCCACCGCCTGTGGGGGGCGTGGGGCCCTACTCAGTACTGTCACCATGGGTAGGGGTACATCGAGTAACCAAGGACCATTATTATAAATGCTTTGTGGTCAATTGGTTTGTTGACAACCCTTCTCACACGGCTTCAGGCCCCTAAAATCCGGATATCCCGATTTTCCAACCAACGTCTGACGCCTCCACAAAGTACTTAAATGAATCCGGGGTTACGGCTCCCAGAATCAGGACAGAATCGGCGATAATGGTGCGTTACACGGTCGTTTCGACGCTCCCAGCCGCGAAACCCTCGACCGCGTCACACTGTCCTGTGATGGCCATCGAGAGTGCACGCAAAAGCAGAGTGACTGGCCCGGGGTCCCAGTGAGACTCGTGCCCCAGTGTGTCGCGCAACTCAGTCCCGCGTGACGAGTTCTATCTCGTGGCCGTCGGAGTCCTTGGTGAACGCGTACCTGTCGTCGCAGCTTTCGGGGTCGCGGTAGTCCTCGGCGTCACGCGACATGAGCGTCTCCCATGCGTCGTCTAAGTCGTCGACGCGCGCGGCGACGTGGCCCCACGCGTCGCCCATGTCGTAGGTGCTGCCGTCGTAGTTGTAGGTGAGCTCCATCGTCATGGCCTCCTCCGGCGCGTCGGCGGGCTTCATGAAGTAGAGCGCGAACGTGTCGAGCTCGGAGCGTCGGACGAGGTCGTAGTCCATCGCGCGCGTGTACCAGCCGATGGCCTCCTCGGCGTCTTCGACGCGAATCATGGTGTGGTCGAGGCTCCAGCGCGCGCCGTAGTCGCGCTCGACGATTTCGACTTCGTGGCCGTCGGGGTCTTTGACGAAGGCGTACGACCCGCCACAGGAGTCGGGGTCGCGGTAGTCAGAGACGCCCTGTTCCATGAGTTCGTCGTAGGCCTTGTACACGTCCTCGACGCGCACGGCGATGTGGCCCCACGCGTCGCCCATGTCGTAGGTCCGGTCGTCGTGGTTGTACGTGAGTTCGAGGACGGCCCCTTCCTCGTGCATGTCTTCGGGACCGAGGAAGACGTTCGTGAAGGTGTCCGCCTCCCAGCGGCCCTTCTCCTCGTAGCCGAGGTGTGTGGTGTACCAGTCGAGCGAGGCGTCGAGGTCCTCGACGCGCATCATGGTGTGGTCGAGCGTGAGCGACATGCGAGGGGATACGACCTTGACGGGAAAAGTGATACCGAAAGCGGAACTGAGAGTGGGCAGTCGACCTACTCACTCCGCCGCCGAGCGAGGAGCGAGACAGCGACGAGTGCGACGAGGAACGCGGGGGCACCGAACCCAGGCGTGGACCCGTCGGACGCCGCGTTGGTCGCCTCGGTGCTGTTGGGGCCGTCCGTGTCCGGCTGACCGGGCGTCGCATCCGCAGTCGACTCCTCCACGTCGCTCGACTGCCCGGCGCTGGTGGTGGTCACCGTCGACGGAGTCGTTTCCACGGTCGTCGTGGCCGTGCTGCCCGTCTGACCGGCATCGTTGTCGTCGGATGCTGGAGTCGTCGTAGTAGGACTCGACTCCTGGTCGCTTGCCGTCTCGACCGTCAGCCAGAGCGACGTGGTGTATCCCTCGATAGAGACAGTTCCACTGTAGGTGCCAGATGATTCCTCCGTAGACAACCCAGTCATCGAGACGGTCGTACGCTCGCCGCCGTCGAGCGTCACGGTCTGCTGTCGAAGCGTGGTCCCGTCGAGACGGAACGAGAGCGTCTCCGTCGTCGTCGAGTCGCCTTGGTTCTCGACGACCGCCGACACAGTGAAGGGGTCGTCCCGAACGACGGAGTCTGGTGCGTCGACGTCGGCGATGACCACACCGCCGCCACTCCCACCAGTGTCCGGTTTCGAGATGGAGACCGATGCAGTCTGCTGGATTCCAGTGTCTCTGTCCGTTGCCACGAGGACATACGTCCCGGCAGGTTGGCCACTGAGTGTCGCCGTCTTACTCCCAGTTCCATCGAGAGTAGTATCGATGGTTTCGAGGACCGAACCATCCTGTTGAAGTTCGAGCGTCGTGGCTCGGCTACCGGACGCTGCCTCGACCGTCACGTCGAACGAATCACCCGGCTTCACGTCGTTCTCCGAAGTCACCGACAGGCCCAGCGACTGGACCGTGACCGTTCCGTCCCCGTCACCCATCGTGGTCGCGCCGTCGTTCGACGCGTCAGCGTCGAAGGTGGTGTCCCCGTCGAACAGCACCTGGAGGACTGCTCCGACCGATTCGGCGCTCGTATCTACCACAGATACCTGACTACCCGTGCCGGTCGTTCCCTGCACGATGGCCGAGCCACCCTCGGTCACGCGGATGGATTCGTTCTCGCTGTCGGCCAAGACGGCGATGGTCTCGCCCTGATAAGTAGCGATGTCGTCACCGTCGCTCTGGTCGACTCCACCCAGTGCCTCGGCGACAGTGGACGACGTCGTCTGGACCGAGACGTTCTTCGCACCGACGTCGAACCCGTTCGTCCGCTGGAGGGCACCGGACGAAATCGAGACGGATGCGACGTCGACACTGCGAGTTGCACCGATATCGAGCACCAGTCGACCGTCGCCGTCGTCATCTTCGACCGCACTCACGGTATTCGTCGAACCGTTCTCGTTGGTCACGGTGAAATCTCCAGTTGCGGTACTCGTCGCGTTGATGCCCTCGCTGAACGCCAGTTCTACCTTCGACCGGTTACCATCACTTGGATCTGCGTAACTGATTGCCTCAACGGAGACTGCCTGCGGTGCGTCGACAGTGATGGCTGCGCCATTGCTGATGCCGCCGACCGGTGCGTCTTGTTCGAGATACAGCCCTCGGTCACCGCTGTCGAACGCGCCAGCCGTCCCACCGTCGGCGACGGGGGAGACGCTCGCGTCGATGGTGGAGCCAGTCGATGCTGCCATCGTCAGCGTGAGGTTAGCAGTAACGGTCGCGTCGGACACGTCGACCGGGGATCCGGTCAGGTCGAAGACGAGTACGCCGCTGGAGAGGGTACCAGTCGCCACCTGCGAACCGTCGACGACGAGTGCCGAATCCGAGACGTTCCCTGCGTCGAACGTGAGGTTGCCGGTATTCTCGATGGTGACCGCAGTGAGGTCGTCACCGAAATCCTCGGACCCGGCCGTTCCACCGTCACCTTCGAGATACACCTCGTCGCCACGGGAGAGGTCACCGCTCGTGTCGACGTCGACCGCGCCGTATGCGGACTCGTTGAGGTCGTTGTTCGAACTCGCGGCTCCATCGAGTACGTCGACCGTCCCGTCGGTACCCGTGTTGACGACGGTGTCCGCTCCCGCCGAATACGTGCCACGGTCACCGACGTCTTGGACGAGCGCGTCCGCCCCGCTGTCCCAGGAATCACTATCGGTCGCGTCGACACTGTCGAGCGACCAGTCCGCGTCGAAGCCGTCGAGCGTCGTGTAACTGGTGCCATCGGCAGGGGTGGTTCCCGCGACGGCGCTATCTGCTGCGGCAGAGTACGTCGCGCCCGCGTGCGTATCATTTATTATACTGTCGACTGCGGGGTCGTACGCATCACCATCCACCGCGTCGAAAAGGTTGACCGTCGTCCAGTCACCGTCCGTGCCACCGGCCCCCGTCGAACTCGTTCCATCGCTCGGTTCGACTCCGGCCAGAAGCGCATCCTCGGCGGTCTGGTAGCCGTTGGTCGACCCGTTCTCGATGTAGATGGTGTCGGCCGAGGGGTCCCAGGCGTCACCGTCTACGGCGTCGACGACTTCGACGTCCCCGGCGGTCGCGGTCCCGGACAGACCGTCACGCCAGTCACTATCAGACGTCGTCGAGAGTGCTGCAGCGTTGGCCGGTGCAGTTCCGTCGAGGACCGTGTCGGCCTGGTCGGTGTACGACCCGTCGCTGTCGTCGTCGAGTCCCACGAAGTCGGTACCTGCGTTCCATGCGTCACCGTCGCTGTCGTCGATACTGTCGAGTGACCAGTCAGCGTCCGAGCCGTTTTCGGTCGACACCGACGTTCCTTCTGCTGGTGCGGTGCCAGCAACGAGGCTGTCGGCTCCGGCAGTGTAGAATCCGTCGCCGTCGTCGTCGAGATACACTTCGTCTCCCGTATCGTACCCGTTCGAATCGGTGTCGACGAATCGTGCGTCGGTAGAGAAGACGAGCGTGGTACTCCCAGCACTCGTATCCAAGACGCCGTCACCATCGTTGACCACCACGTCGTCTGAAGAAACGGAGAGGTTCAACACCGTGACTGTCTCTCCGGGCAAAGGGGCGTTCGAACCGGAGTCGAGTTCCGTCGTTCGAGAGACCGAGGTCCCGGTCACGCTTCCAGCCGCACTGACGACCAATAGTGCGGTCAAGAAGAGTGACATTCGCGATGTACCGTTCATGATGTTCGTCTTTTGATAAGCAGGAAGGAAATACCTCGCTCGAACTCACGTCTCGATTGGTTGCCGTCTTGCCGTGGAAAAAAGTCGCTCGACGTTGTGGGTTGGCGCCACCACGTTCTGCGACCACAGATGTCTCGATGCGACGCCCGTGCTACGGCTCTGGCAGTGAGTAACTGAATTCCGCTTCGCGCCTGTACCGTCACACCGTCACTTTCGCAAAATCAGCTTCAGCACGTCCTCGTCCTCCAGGACGTGGTCCTCGCCGACTTGCTGGCCGTCGTGTTTCGCGCTCGGACCGCGGACTCTGGCGAAGCGGAATCGCTCCTCGAAGTCGCCGCCGAGTTTCGAGAGTGCTTCCTCGATGGTCGACCCCTCTTTCACGACGAGCGGTTCTTCCCAGTCGACGCCGCGACTGGGTTTGTCCATGTAGACGCGGATGAGGCCGAGGTGGTTCCAGATGCGCTCTTTCAGCGCGTCGAGGCCTTTCTCCTCGACGGCGGAGATGAACGTCGCCTTCTCCGGATTGATGTCGCGCTTTCTGAGTTCCTCGTCGACGTGGGACTTGTAGTCGGGGTCGATGAGGTCTGCCTTGTTGACGGCGACGATGGAGGGCGTGTACACTCGGTTGTCCATGATGCCGTCGATGAGGCGGTCGATGGTCAGCTTCTCGCCGAGATTGATGTCGGCGTTGACGTAGCCGTGTTCGCGCAGGATCTGTTTGATGGTGTCGTCGTCCATGTCCTGCTCGACCGTCGACGTGACCTTGATGCCGTCTTTGATCTTCTTGCGGATGGTCACGCGCGGTTTCGTCTGGTCGACGCGCACCTTGGTGTTGTACAGCTCGTCCATGAGGCGGTCGTACTGCTCTATCTCGAACACCGAGAGGACGAACACGAGGAGGTCGGCGCTGCGAACGACCGAGAGCACTTCTTTCCCGCCACCGCGGCCGTCGGCCGCGCCTTCGATGAGCCCAGGCACGTCGAGCATCTGGATGTGCGCACCGTTGATGTCGACCATCCCGGGATTCACGGTCAGCGTCGTGAACTCGTACTCCCCGGTCTCTGAGTCGGCGTTCGTCATCGCGTTGATGAGTGTCGACTTTCCGACACTCGGGAACCCGACGAGGGCGACCGACGCGTCACCGTGCTTCTCGACGGCGTAGCCGTGCCCGCCGCCACCACCCGACTGCTGCTTCTCGAACTTCTCTTTTTTCTGTGCGAGCTTCGACTTCAGCCGGCCGATGTGGGCCTCCGTCGACTTGTTGTAGGGCGTGTTGGCTATCTCCTCCTCGATTGACTCGATGTCCTCTTGTAGCCCCATTGTTCTCTTCTCCGCCGTCGGTACCGAAAAACCTGTCCACTCTCTCGCGTGCGAAGTAGTCGCGGGCCGTACCACTGATACTTCGACACGTTAATACCTGACGGCCAAGACGACACGAACGAGGAATGCCAAACCCGTCCGTCCTCCGCGATAGCACGCAGATCGTGTTGCCAGACGAGTCGCTGGACGGGTTGCGAGACGCGCTCGACGAGCAGTTCATGCTGACCATCTTGCACGAAGGTCCACACTATCGCCTCGTCGGTAGTCCAGTCGAGATAAAGCGCGCCAGCAACTTCCTCGCCCGCCACGGCATCTCGATGCCCTGACCGGGTGACGGAAGTTCGGTCGGACCCGTTTCGACTCGCTGCGACTGACTCTCTTCGATTCTTTCGGCTCTATCCGCTTACCGACGGCGTAGTTCGTCGAGTACCGACAACGTCCCCGTCGCGTGTTCGTCGTCGAGGACCACATCGGCCGCCGCCTTCGCTGCCGCATCGGCGTTCGCCGTGGCGTAGCTTTCGCCGACGATTTCGAACGTGGACACGTCGTTCTCCGAGTCGCCGACCGCGACGAACTCGTGGGTCTCGTAGTCGAGTACCGTGGCCACACGTTCGAGCATCTGTCCCTTCGATATCGTGGCGTCCTTCACGTGGAAGGCGTAGCCCGTGTCGATGACCTCGACGTCGTACTCGTCGGCGAGTCCGCGAAGCAACTCCTCGTCGGCGTCGAGTTGGACGGCCACTTCCGTCTCGCGCCAGCGGTTCACCAGGTCGGACTCGCCCCAGCCGAGGACGCCACCCGATTCGACGAACGCGTCGACAGCATCGAAAGCGGCCGACCGACCTGGTCCATCGTCCTCGCCACCGACGTGAAAGAGAATCTGGTCGTCGACGTAGGCGACGCCGCCGTTCTCCGCGATGACGCACTGGTCGATACCGATGAACTGACAGAGGGCGATGGGGTACGGGAACGCCTTCCCCGTCGCGATGACGACGGGTGCGGGCCACTCGCGGATGGGGTCGAACACCCGCGGGTCGATGCCGTGGTCCGGGCGCGTGAGCGTCCCATCGATGTCGAGGACGAGCGGGGGACAGGCCGAGTCGGTCATGTGCCATCATCGGGCGAGGCGGGATAAAGCAGTCACGCCTCGTCGATTGTGGGTGTTTGGTGAAGCGATGCTCGAAAGGACAGACCATGTGGCGCGCGCTTGCGAACGTGCCTCGCGCGGAGCGCGAGGTCTGGTGAATCGGTTGGGGAGGGTGTGGCTGTGGTCTGTACCGTCGTGATTCGTAGACGGCTCGTTGACACAATGGACAGCGACGACGAAAGCACCCACAGAATCAGACGACGCTCACGACGACTGCAGTTCGTACAGTCGGCGAAACACCAGCGTCGGAAAGCGCGGTTCGAGCCGACTCGGCGGCCGGCCCGCACGGTCGTCGGCGTCGGTCGCCGTTACCCGCTCCAAGATTCCGTCTTCGGCGAGTTCGTAGAGGAAGCGTCTGACCGTCCCCGAAGAGAGGTCCACCGCGGAATCCGCGGCGATGGCTTCCGTGGCGGCCCCCACTGACTCGGAAGCCGCCTCGTCGACGTCGAGGAGTGTCCGCAGGACCAGTTGTCGGTTCGCGGGCAGGGACAGCACGCGCCCGAGCGAGACGGAGGGACGAGGGACTGCGGCCATCCCGTCGTCAAGGTCACGCTCTTCGACGTGGTCACGTCCGGCCTCAGCCGCGATGTCTGCGGCACTGAACAGGGCGGCGAGTGCGTCGTGCGCGTCGCCGTTGGCCCAGTCCGCGAGTCGGCGAACCTGTTCGTGGGCCACGGCGTGGCTGGCGAGTCCGACGGAGGCCCGCGCGGTCAGCACGTCGACCAATCCGTGGCGGTCGTACGGTGGTACCTCGATTCGCTCCGGGGGCAGTGAGGTGGCAGGCAGTTCAGTTGGTGGCTCACGGCCGACTGCGAGCCAGGAGAGCGAGTCTCCGAGGTCGGCGAACGTCTCGGCGAGCGAGGCGAGCGTGGGCGTCACCGGTTCGAGCACGTGGTCGACGGCGACGACGACCTGTCGGTCGGGTGGGGCGAGGAAGGTCGCCAACCGCGAGCGAAGGTCGGCCGTCGGGATACCCTGTTTGGGAACCGACTCGTCGAGCAGTTCGTCGAGGACGGCGTGGTAGAGCGCGGTGTCGCTGTCGGCCCGTCGGGCGTCGACGTAGACGAACGACGGCGTGCTGTCGCTCCGTGCGCGTGTCGTCGTCTGGATGACCGAACTCGAACGCGCACAGAGTCGGTCGAGATGGTCGAACAGTGCGGTCACGACGGCCGACTTCCCAGCACCCTGTGGCCCCCACACGTACGCGTTCGGGGGGAGATTTCCGGCGAACACCGGGTCGAAGTAGTCGAGCAGTCGTTCGAGGACTGGGCCGCGGCCGGTCGGCTCTTCGAGATGGGCGACCGGGCTGATGGCGTCGTACTCGACGACCAGCGCGGTCGTCGACCCGGAGTGCTGTCTGCGACGTATCCGTGTTTTCAGGTCCATCGTCGATGTCGGATCGGCTGGCTGTCGGCGGGTGACAGAGTGGATTCTGACGGGGCTGTGCGGGCGTATGGGGCGTGCGGCCAAAAATCACGCGGCAGCGGGTGGCTGGTGGGGCTAGCCGGCGAGGTCACGGGATGGGAACCCAGCCGGGTGCCGGAAGCACGCCAGCGAGGTAGCAGACCGCGATGACGAACGTCCCGAAGACGATAGCCGCCGCGGGCGGGTCCCAGTGCGTGTCCCCGTGCGCGTAGAAGATACGCTGGAACAGTTCCCCGAACAGGGCACAAATCATCCCAAACAGGCCACCGACGAGCAGGGCCATGACCGGCATCTCCGCGGCCGGGATGCCGAGTGCGCCGGACGCCGCGTCGGTCGCCGACAACAGCGCGTCGGATTGGAGTGCTGGTTGTCCGTCACCACCCGCACCGAAGCCGAGCATCGCCAGCGCGGCGGTGCTAGCCGGGAGCGAAATGTGGTGCGTGACCGGGATGTTGTCGACGCCGCAGTTCAGGAACACCAGACTGGCCGCGCTGATACCGAACGCGAGGAAGTAACTCCCGGTCCGGAGCGCGGTGAACGCGGCGAGGATGCCGACGAACAAGCCGATGGCGGCGACGTTCGCCCACTTGTACTGGTGGGGGAGCCACGGTTCGACGACGAACCGACTGGAGTCGACCGCGCCGCCGTCGGTCGCGGTGTCACCGCTGCCGCCGGCGGCCGTACCGGCGTCGGTGAGGGCGCGGCGTTCCTCGCGCTCGAACGGCCCCATGTCGAGGATACCTCCTTTCACGTACCCGACGACGCTGTAGCCGAACACGAGCCGGTGGATGAGCGCCGAGAGGACCACACCCATGGCGATTGGGTCCCACGGCGCGCTGAACGCGGTCGAGAGTTGCGTGAGAACGAGGCCGATGATACCGAAGACGCCCCCGACGACGAGGACGTCCGGCCTGGTGCCGAGCGCGAAACCGATGTCTTTCGCGTTGTGGTAGTCGAAGCCGCTCTGGATGTAGCCCTTTTTGGCGGCGTAGGCGGCCGCCGCAGCACCGCCGGCGAAACTGATAGCGGGCGAGAACACCGGGCCGAAGGCGATCGAACCCGTGATACCGACCGAGCCGAGCGTCGACGCCTCACCACTGGTAGACTGGCCGACGCTCTTACCGAGGATGTTGACCGTCTCCCCGGCGATGACCATGAAGCCGGTGAAGATGAACGCTGGCAGCGCGCCGAGTGCGGCCCCGAACGCGCCGCCGGCGAACGCGGCGATGAGCAGGACAATCCAGGTCGACGGGTCGTATCCGAGTATCTGTAGTGGGACCAACATCGTCAGTCACCGTCGTCTCGCGCCCAGTCGAGGGAGCGCTCGACCGCGTCACTCCAGCGGCCGTACTTGCGGTCCATCGCTGCGGCATCTGCCTCGGGCGAGAACTCGCGGTCGACCTGCCAGTTGTTGCGAAGTTCGTCGATGGTCTCCCAGTAGCCGACCGCCAGTCCGGCGGCGTACGCCGACCCGAGTGCGGTCGTCTCGTCGACCTGTGGCCGGACGATGTCCGTCTCGATGATGTCGGACTGGAGTTGACAGAGGAAGTTGTTCTTGACCGCACCGCCGTCGACGCGCAGGCGGCCCATCTCGATACCGGCATCGGCTTCCATCGCCTCGGCCACGTCGCGGGTCTGGTACGCGATGGCTTCGAGCGTCGCCCGGACGATGTGTTCACGGCGGGTGCCCCGGGTCATCCCGACGATGGTCCCGCGGGCGCGGCCGTCCCAGTGGGGCGCGCCGAGACCCGTGAACGCGGGGACGACGTAGACGCCGTCGGTCGACTCTACGCTGCGAGCCAGTTCGGCCGTCTCGGCCGGGTTCTCGATGAGGTCGACGTCTTCCAGCCACTCGATTGCTGCGCCGGTGATGAAGATGGCACCCTCCAGTGCGTACTGGACGGGTTCGCCCGAGCGTTGGAAGCCGATGGTCGTGAGCAGGCCGTGGTCGCTCTTGACAGCCTCCTCGCCCGTATTCATCAGGAAGAACGAGCCAGTGCCGTAGGTGTTCTTCGCGTCGCCTTCGTCGAAACAGGTCTGCCCGAAGAGGGCCGCCTGCTGGTCACCGAGCGCGCCCGCGACGGGAATCTCTGCGCCGAGGAAGCCCTCTGCGTCGGTCGTCCCGTAGTGGTCGTCGTCGCTGGACGGTCTGACTTCGGGAAGCATGCTCTCGGGCACGCCGAACTCGGAGAGCAATTCGTCGTCCCACTGCATCTCCCGGATGTCGTACAACATCGTCCGAGAGGCGTTGGTGACGTCGGTGATGTGGTTGCCCGTGAGCTTGTAGATGAGCCAGGAGTCGATGGTCCCCATCCGGAGCTCGCCCGCTTCGGCGCGGTCGCGCACGTCGTCTGGGCGACTGCGCTCCATCTTGATGGGGTCCGCGTTGTCGAGCAGCCACTCGACCTTCGTCGCCGAGAAGTACGCGTCAGCTTCGAGTCCGGTCTTCTCGCGAATCCACTCGACTTTCTCGTCGGCCTGTAGCTCCTCGACGCGGTCGGTCGTTCGTCGGTCCTGCCAGACGAGTGCGTTGTGGACCGGCTTTCCGGTTTCTGGGTCCCACACGAGCGTCGTCTCGCGCTGGTTCGTGATGCCGAGTGCCGCGAGTTGTTCGGGGTCGAGCCCCGCTTCGGTGAGAGCCTCGCGGACGACCGCCTTCGTGTTCTCCCAGATCTCCATCGGGTCGTGCTCGACCCAGCCTGGTTCCGGATAGATCTGCTCGTGCTTCTCGTAGGCGTTCGCCACGACTTGCCCGGCGTGGTCGAACACCATGAATCGTGTTCCAGTCGTCCCCTGGTCTATCGCGCCGACGTAGGTGCTGTCTGTCATGGTACGTGGCTGACCACCACTTTACGAAAGGTGTGCCAGTACCAGTAAAGTGGATGGTCCATCATGATAAAACTTGGGAGCATGTGACAAGGTGACGGCCGGAAATACCCTCAAAATCCGCATCACATCTCTGTCTTTTGGCCGAAACCCGAGAGAAACCCGTCACAGACTGCCGGTAGTTACTGGTGGGTGTCCACCGAGGGTAAACAATAAAGTGGACACGGGCCCGAGTTGACGTAACTGGATGGTATCGACTACCGAGGTACTGGTCATCGGCGGCGGGTCGACGGGGACTGGCATCGCCCGCGACCTCGCCATGCGCGGACTCGACGTGACACTGGTCGAGCAGGGGAACCTGACCCACGGCACGACCGGCCGGATGCACGGCCTGCTCCACAGTGGCGGCCGCTACGCCGTCGCCGACCAGGCGAGCGCGACCGAGTGTATCGAGGAGAACCGCGTCCTGCGCGACATCGCCAGTCACTGCGTCGAGATGACCGGTGGCCTGTTCGTCAAACGACCCGAAGACACGGACGAGTACTTCGAGGAAAAGTTGCAGGGCTGTGCCGACTGCGACATCCCCGCGGAAGTCCTCTCCGCGAGCGAGGCCCGCGAGGTCGAGCCTTACCTCGCCAAAGACATCGACAAGGCGATTCGCGTGCCCGACGGCGCGGTCGACCCGTTCCGTCTCTGCGTCGCGAACGGTCTCTCGGCCGAGAACCACGGCGCGCGCATCGAGACCCACGCCGAGGTCGTCGACCTCCTCCGAGACGGTGACCGCGTGACCGGCGCACGCGTGAAACACGCGAGCGGCCCGGGCAAGCGTGAACACGGGTTACCCGGCCAGACCGAGGACATCGAAGCCGAGTACGTCGTCAACGCGACGGGCGCGTGGGCCGGGCGACTGGGCGAGATGGCTGGCGTCGACGTGGAAGTTCGCCCCTCGAAGGGCGTGATGGTCGTGATGAACGTCCGGCAGGTCGACACTGTCGTCAACCGCTGCAAGCCGAAGGGTGACGCCGACATCGTCGTCCCGCACGAGACGACCGCGATTCTGGGCACCACGGACGAGGAAGTCTCTGACCCGGCCGACTACCCGGAAGAGGGCTGGGAAGTCGACCTGATGATAGACGAGTTGTCGAAGCTCGTGCCCATCCTTGCTGATGCCCGCACCGTGCGCTCGTTCTGGGGCGTCCGCCCGCTGTACGAACCACCGGACACTGGAACTACGGATCCGACCGACATCACGCGAGACTTCTTCCTGCTCGACCACGAGGACCGTGACGGCCTCGACGGCTTCACCAGCGTCGTCGGCGGGAAGTTCACCACCTACCGAATGATGGCCGAGGACGTGGCCGACCACGTTTGCAACCAGTTGGGCGTCAGGGCGTCGTGCCAGACTGCCGATGTCCCCCTCCCAGGAAGCGAGGACACGGAAAAACTCGACGCCGCGATGAACCGATACGGCCTCCGCTCGCCGGTCGCCCGCCGCAGCCAGCAGCGACTCGGCTCGCGCGCCGACGACGTGCTCGGTACGACCGACCCGAACCCGGTCCTGTGCGAGTGCGAAGCCGTCACCCGCGCCGAGGTTCGAGACGCAATCGACCAGTCGGGCACCGACCTGAACGCGGTCCGTATCCGCACTCGCGCCTCGATGGGCAACTGTCAGGGCGGGATGTGCTGTCACCGATTGGCCAACGAACTCCACCCCGACTACGACGCACCTCGCGCCGTCGACGCACTCGACGAACTGTGGCAGGAACGCTGGAAGGGCGAGCGCCACGCGCTCTGGGGCGAACAGCTCAGACAGGCGATGGTGAACCACGCGCTGCACGGGGCAACGTGGAACCGCGGCCACGACCACACCGCAGACGACGTGGATTGGGACGCCTTCGGCGCGCCGACCGGCGCCCAGCAGTCCGACTCTCTTCGAAGCCCGGCTGCCGACGGAGGTGGCGACGATGCTCGAAAATGAAGTACTGGTCGTCGGCGGTGGCCTCGCCGGGTCGACCGCGGCCCTAGCTGCCGCCCGAACCGGTGCCTCGGTCAGACTCGTCTCTGCGAAAGAGAGTACCCTGCGACAAGCGTCCGGCCTCGCCGACTTTCTCGGCTACGTCGACGGCGACCTCGTGGCCGACCCGGCCGCAGCGGTCGCCGATTTACCCGAGGACCACCCGTACCGGGTCGTCGGCTCCGACGCCATCGAACGCGGGTTCGCCCTGTTCGACGAGGTGACCGGCGACACCTATACGGGCAGCGACCGGAACGTCCTCGTCCCCACGACGCGCGGGACGGTCAAGCCGACGTATCGCTACCCGACGAGCGTCCAGCCCGGACTCGCTGGCGACGACCGCGAGACGCTCCTCGTCTCGTTCGCGCACGATTCGGACTTCGACGCGCCGCTGGCCGCGGCGACGCTCGACGAGACGATTCCCGGAACGGTCCGCGGCGTCGACGTCGAGTTTCCGGTCGACCTGCGCGACGACGCGAAGTCCACCAGAGTCGCCAAACTACTCGGCGAAGACGGCGGCGTGCGCGGTGACCTCACGCGCGCCATCGAACCGCACCTCGGCGACGCCGAGCGCGTGGGTTTCCCGGCAGTCCTCGGTGACGACCCCGGGCCAGTCTGCAATTCGCTCGGAAAAGCAGTCGGCGTGCCCGTCTTCGAAGTACCGACTGGGCCACCGAGTCTCCCCGGCGTGCGCCTGCGTGACCGGTTCCGCGAGGCCCTACTCGAAGCAGGCGTCTCGGTGACGACCGGTTGTCCGATGGTCGGCTTCGAAGCCGGCGACAACAGCGACGGTAGCGACGATGGCGAACGAATCACCGTGGTCGAGATGGACCGCAACGGCGCTACCATCCCCCACGCACCCGAACAGGTTGTCCTCGCGACCGGCGGTCTCGTCGGCGGCGGTGTCGAAGCGGACCGCGAGACTGTCCGCGAACCACTGTTCGACCTGTACGTCGACGCGCCCGACGACCGGTACGACTGGTCCGAAACGGGTGCGTTCGACCGCCACGCCTTCCCCCGATTTGGCGTCAGTATCGACGACGACGGCCGCCCGCGCACTGCCAACGGGTCGGTCGCCTACGACAACCTCCGCGCTGCCGGCAGCGTCGTTCGCGGTGCGGACTTCGCGAACGAGTGTTCCGGCAGCGGTATCTCGCTCGCGACCGGCTGGCTGGCCGGCACGCGAGCAGGAGAGAGCGTATGAGAGAGATTCGAGAATGAGTACCGACGACGACACCCCCACCGACGACGAGTTCGAACCGATTCAGGTGTTCCCCGAGGGCGAGGCCGACCTCCGCCCCGGGGCCGACAGCTGTTACAAGTGCTCGACCTGCGACACCAACTGCCCCGTCGCCGAGGTCGACGACGAGTTCCCCGGCCCGAAGTTCCAGGGGCCGGAGCAATGGCGACTCAAGCGCAAGGAGGACGAGGCCGTCGATAAGTCGGTCATGAAGTGCTCGAACTGCATGCGCTGTGACAGCGCCTGCCCGACCGACGTGCCCCTCAGCCAGATGCACAACACGGCCCGCGCCGAGTACGTCGACGAGGAACTGTCGACCTTCTCGCGCGAGTACGTCCGCAACAAGATTCTCGCCAACTACGGTCGCCTCGGGAAACTCGGCTCGACGTTCCCCCGACTCACGAACGCCGTGATGGGTAACTCGCTCGTCCAGCAGGCAAACGAGAAACTGCTCGGTATCACCGCTGAGCGCGAGTTCCCGAAATTCGCACAGGAGTCGTTCCGCGAGTGGTTCGCAAACCGCGGCGGCGCGCAGGTCCGGAGTGACGAGAAGCGCATCGCCTACTTCCACGGCGACTACGCGAACTACAACACACCCGAAGTCGGCAAGGCACTGGTTCGAGTGTTCGAACACTTCGGCTACGAAGTCGCCGTCCCCGAACAGCGCTGCTCCGGCACGCCCATGTTCGCCAACGGCATGCTCGACGACGCCCACCGTGCCGCGAAGTTCAACGTCGAGACGTTCGCCGAACTAGTCGACGACGGCTACGACGTAGTCTGTTCGTGTACCTCCTGTTCGATGGCCCTTCGGCAGGAGTATCCCGAACTCTTCGACTTCGACGACACCGAGCGCGTCGCGTCGCACACCTACGACGCCGTCGAGTACCTCCGCGTGTTCGAGGATCTGGAAAGTGAATTATCGAAATCGGAGGATGTGGACTTCCCCGACCTCGCCTACCACGCACCGTGTCACGCGCGGAATCAGGGACTCGACGGACAGGCCGTCGAAGTCGTCGACAGTGTGGATGGCGTGGAAGCGCACGACGTCGGCGAGTCGTGTTCAGGAATCTCTGGAACCTACGGCTGGAAGTCGGAGAACTACGAGAACTCGATGGCCATCGGCGACGAGATGTTCGAGCACATGGACGATGCCGAGGCTGAGACCGGCATGACCGAGTGTCCCACCTGTGCGATGCAGATGGAACACGGCAGTGGGTACGAGGTGAAGCATACGTTGGAGGTGGTTGAGGAAGCAATCGGGGAGGAAGGTCTCTAGTGAGATTCGGCCGGTCATTTAAATAGAATGGACGTTATCATGTAAGCAGATACCCCAAGGGCGATTACACCAGACAGAGATCTCCTGGATTCAGTGAGACGAGTTGGCCGACTCGGTTAATCGGATATCAGCCGCTTGATTACGCCTGTCGCCCAATCTAGAAATTACTCGATACGAACAATGAAGGTTAGCTACCAACGCATGGAGGATCCAGCGGGAGTGGTCGTTAAAGATCAAATAAAGCAAAAGCAAGTTCGTATACTGACTGACTCTCCAATCTTCCCTATTGAAACTTCGATTGATGAGTTTGAGTATCCTGTCGATATTGCGTTTTCAATCACTGCAAGTCGGTTTATGTTGAATCTCCACGGAGCACCGTACCTTCGTAGTCAAGATGGGGAATATGATGGGCCAATCAAAATTGAAAATGATCTCGAATTAGAGGAAAATACTTACACGTTGGACCTGTCTACACCCGTGAAAGTCTACTGGAAATTCTCTGGATCTCCTCGATTCATTCAGTCGATGGATTCATTTCACCTGTTGTTCCCTGAGCCAACGAGCATAAAGCTTGGCGTTCGGACCACTCACAAGCAACCTGAAGAGACAATAACAGTTACAAGAGATATCGGCGATATTCGTACTGCGCTGAATTTTCTTCCGTCTTCATTGAAGACATTACTGCCGGACAGATCCTATCCCACGTTAAGAGGGTATCCACCATTGATTGAGTTCGGGTCAGAATTAGACGTCCCTGAGTCGCTCTCAAAACCCGACACCGGCCTCAAAATTGTCGTTCCCGAGGATTTTCGCTATCTGTATCCGGTAGCCCCGCTCGCTTTTTACACCGGGGCATCGATTGAGCCAGGTCGAAGTCCGAGAATTTCTGGTCCTAATTTTGAGTATTCACTAGAAACCGAACAACTGTTTGAGGATGTTGTTGCAAAGATACTCAAACAATTCTTGTTTTTGGATTGTATACTCCGCACAGAGGGTATTTATAAGGTTAATCTGTACGAGAGGGGCCAAATAGAGGCGAAATTGCCGTTCGAAGTGTCGAATATATATAGCGAGCCACTTTCAACTCAACTGAAATCGTACCTTGAGGTCGATTACGCTACTATCGAACCGCATATTCCACGCTGGTGCTTGACCGCACACCTACCATCGAAGCCGAAGAGCGCTGAGGCCATCCCTCACATCGTTAATGACCTTGGTATTATTCGAGACACACGTGGAAAGCGAAGCGAGTGGTCTCGAACGACAGAAAACACCCGCTCAAGGCTGTCTTATTCCCGGTCACTTGCGCGAAATAGTGAGAGGGAGAACGTTACACTAGAGGTCATCGAACCCGAACGAACCGATAACTCAGTAGAACATGCCTGGTTTGGTAATGAGACTCCGTTTGGGGCTTCAAAAGCATCAATAGAGTCGTTCCAGCATCAGTTGAATAATGTCCGCAGGAGCGAATCGATCAGCATCACCGTCGTCTGCAATGACGCGAGGATGATCGATGAACAGGCCTCACTTGATGGTGTGTACGGAAAGAGAGAGGGTCAACCGTTCAACGTAGACTCATATTTTGGTGTCTCGCGTGAAAAGTTACGGCACATCTTGACTGAGAAAGGCTGTGATTTTCTCCACTATATCGGCCACGCTACTCCGAGTGGACTTCGTTGCAACGACGGCGAGTTAGATGTGAGAAAATTGGATTCCGTCTCAGCAAATGTCTTTCTACTGAATGCTTGCCGCTCCTTCGAACAGGCGGAGGCACTGGTGAAAAAGGGCTCGTTCGGTGGTGTAGCAACATTGGGAGATGTAGTGAATCAGCATGCGATTGAAATTGGCCAGTCCGTAGCGAATCTTTTGAATCTCGGGTTCCCGTTACGTGCAGCAGTAGAGCTCGTGCACGACCATACAGAAATTGGCAAACAATATTTAATCGTTGGAGATGGTTCCCTCGATGTTGTCCAGACAGAAGATGGGGTACCAGTTGTTTTCGATGTTTCGCTTAGTGACAATGACCGATACGAACTCATCATCAATCCATTTCCAACAAAGAACTACCAAATTGGATCGGAGTTGACACCACAATTTAGTTCAGGAAACGAGCGTTTCCTCCTCCCTGGGCCAACTTGTCCTTTTGAAGTAGATAAGGAAACTCTATTGAACTTTCTCGGCTGGACGATATATCCATTTAGAATGGATGGCGAGTTGCATTGGAACAACAGTCTCGGCGTAGATATCCTCCCAGAATAGCCGCCACTACAACCAGTATCTAATTACCTAATTACGGTCCCGACGTGGCCGAACCTGCACCCATTGCGGTACTGGCCTGCATCAGCAGGAGCCCAATCATAAACACGACTCCGATCATCCGCGGGTGGTCTGCAAGGTAGTTCGTGAGGGGGTTGTCTTCTTCCATGACATCCTATCATGTGGGCGCCGATATCATCAAATTATCTTAAGGTTTCTTATAGAATAAAACAATTTTTAATCACATTTGAAAATGATTGGCCATAAATTTGGACAGATTATGAACAAGAATCCATACTTTACTCGCCTACCGCCACTATTCGAAATAGAAATCACCAAAACTCCTAGCTTCTTCAAATTTTGCCCGTCACGTGAACTCACATCCCACCTCCAATTCCGTCACTCGTAGTCCAGATCTTCCGTAAACGCGTCGACGCCCAACACGAGCGCACCACCGACGATTGCCAGAGCGACGACGGCCATCGTACTCTCACCTGTTGCCAGTGCGTTTTCCTCCGCGATGGTCTGCATCGGGAGCGCGAGGCCGCCGACCATCAGACTCACGAGGAACGTCAGCGTCGCCGCGCGGTAGTGCTCAAGTGCCCAGCTCACGACGCGCGACATCGTGAGCAGTCCGATGACCGCACCGGTACAGAACGTGACGACGACGCCCACAGAGTCGACGACCGCCTGTGCGTCGCCGCCGGTCGCAACTGCCACGAGGCCGTTCGTGAACTCCTTGAGCGTGCCAGTCATGTACTCGTACTGCTGGAGGACGTAGAGGAAGAACGAGCCCGAGACACCGGGAAGGATCATCGCACAGATGGCGATGACCCCGGAGAAGAAGATGACGGGAAGTGAGTGGTCGAGGGTACTCGCTGGCAACATCGTGATGCCGGCAGCCAAGCCGATGCCGACGAGTGCGACGGCGATTCGACCGGGTGTCCGCACGTCGACCTCACGGTAGAGGACGACGGCCGAAGCGGCGATGAGGCCGAAGAAGAACGCGGCCATCAACGCGGGGTAGTCTTGCAGCGCGTCGTGTAGCACGCGAGAGAGCGTCACCACGGCGGTGACGATGCCGACGCCGAGGACGATGAGGAAGACGGCGTCGACTCGCTCGAGGATGGAGACGACTCCCTCGCGACCGTTACGCAACTCGCCTAAGAGTGCGGGGTCGAGCGCGGTAATCGACCCGATGAGTCGCTCGTAAATCCCAGTGATGAGTGCAATGGTACCGCCCGAGACGCCGGGGACGGTGTCAGCCGCGCCCATCAAGAATCCTTTCAGGTAGACCGAGAGTGCCTCACGCATCGCTCGGAGATATCGGTGGAGCGCTGAAAACGGTTCCTGTTCGGAGAGTCCGAAATCCGCCAGTCGACCAGATTACCGAGTCGCTTCTGGTGCGACGAGCGTGTTGACCGATGCGGGTGCGTCGAGTGCACCAGCGGTCGGTGCCGTCGTGTTACTCGTGTTCGTGGTGTTCGAACCACCGGAGGTCTCGGTACCGTCCGAGGTGTTCGTCGAGTCGTCCGTCGTATTCGTCGAGTCCGAGCCGTCACTGGTGTTCGCGCCACCTGTGCTGCTCTCGGTGAGTTCGACCGTAATCGGCTGGCTATCCTCGCTCATGATGGCCGACTCTGAGACCTGTGCCGTTCCGGCTTGCCCTGCGTCAGCCACACTGACTGTGTACGAACCGTTGGCGAGGACGACTTCGTTCGTGCCACCCTGCTCGGGCGTCACCGTATTGTCCGTCGCGTAGGGGACGGTGATTTCGAAGTTCCCCTGCGCGTCGGTCTGGACCGTCTGGGCGTACTGGAACGTCCGGTTGGTCGTCTGCGAGCGCAGTTCGACCGACGCCGTCACGTTCGACGGGCTGGAGATGTCAGCCTGACCAGTTATGGTCGCACCGGGCACGCGCTCGTACGTTTTGACGGTCGATTCGGCCTCGGCGTCGTACAACTGGACCTGCTGCTGGCTCGACAGTTGGATGTACTGCTGGAAGCTGAGCGCACGGTGGAGGACTCGGGTCGGCTGCAACTGGCCCTCCTGATTCGTAACGGCTGCAGAGGCGAACACGCGCTGTGCACCCGCTTCGTGGACGAGTCGATAGTGTTCCAGTCCGTTCGCGTCGTCGAAGTACAGCTTCGACAGCATCGTGTTCTCGTACTTCTCACTCGTCGTCGGCAAGACAGCGGACTGGTTTCCGACGGACACCTGCCTCTGTTCGTAGTACTGTCCGTTGGGGTCCGTCCAGGTTGCGATGGCACCGAACTTGCCACCAGCCATCTGGGAGTCGATTACGACGTACCGCGTGTCTTCACCCTGTTGCTGCGCGGACTGGCTGTCCGCGAGTTGCTGGAGTTCCTGATTCGAAAGGTCTTCGACAGACTTGTCTGCCGAATTGAGGTTCGGAAGCGCGTCGAGCAGGAGTTCCGCGCGCGTCTCGTTCTGTGCGAGCAAGTACTGTGAGGCGAACCGAGCGTTGTGCTGGAACGGGTTCGCGACTGGCACGCGCTCGCCGCGGACCGTGATCCAGTGACCGTAGTCCCACCACGACATGACGCCGTACGCGCCCTCGGGATAGGCGAAGTCGTCTTGCTTCTGGTAGCGGTCGTAGTAGCCGAGTTCGTTGTCGGCACCACCGTACTGGCCGGGTTCGGGCGTGTTCTCCTGCATCCACGAGGTACTCTCGTTCCAGACGAGGACACTTCCAGGCCGCATGCTGTCTGCCTGCGCATCGACCGTCGTCGTGGTCATCGGGAGCACGGGCGTCAACGGCATCAGAACGAGGAGCAACACGGCGACGACCGACATTACCTGATACGGTTCGACGTCGAGGTCGTCGGTGGAGATGTCACCGAGGTCGAGGAAGCCGACGAGTCGGCCCACGAACCAGCCATTCAGCACTGCGACGGTGACTGCGAGGTAGTAGTTGAAACGCGTCTGGGTCAGCGCCATCAGCGTGATGAACACGGCCCAGACGAGGACGAAGAGATACTCCGAGCGATAGTCGTCACGGAAGTACAGGTGACCGGCAATCCAGACGAGGGAGACGAGTGCGACTGCGTACGTGAGGCCGTACTGGGCACCGAAGAACTGCGTCGCGGCCTGGATGAACGGTTCTCCCTGCGGGACGACTGCCCGAGCCTCACTGATGGTGAGCGTGGTGTCGCTCTGTGAGAGTGCGACCGTTCGTTCGATGTTATAGAGGATCGTGTTGAACGCACTCGGAACTGCGAGTTTGAGGACCAGCAGTGCCCCGGTCAGGAGCGACGTCACTGCGAGGGCGTACGACGCCCCGCGCTCTCGCAGTCCATCACGGAGGTAGACGACACCGGCGACCGCGCCACCGAAGAGCAGGATGAGCGCGAAGGGGAGGCCGAGGAACGGGAAGCCGACGACCGAAGAGAGCAAGATACCGACGAGGAGGAAACCGAAGAGCCCGCCGGATGCACGGAGGAGCGTCTCTGCATCGGTTTGGTCCCAAACACGCGCGAGGCCCGCGAGGAATGCACAGCCGAACGCGAGGCCGAATGCGAGACCCACCTGCAGCGGCGACATCGAGGTGACACCGAGGCTAAACTGGTCTATTTCGAGGAGTGCGATCACCCCAGCGACGAGGCCCATCACGACACCGGGGTATGCGATGTGCTCCGGGCTGCGGCCAGCCACGTACTCGAAGATAAGCGCGATGGTAAAGAACACGCCGAGGAGACCGACGATGACGACGGCCGGCGGCCACACCCACATGTAGAGACCGATAGCGAGTCCTGCCAGTGCGGCCCACTTGGTCGGTTCACGGAGTCCCGCGAAATCACGGTCGACGACGAGTTCGTAGATCGGTTTCTCACGCTCTGCCGAACGGAGCGCGACCATCACACCGAGCACTGCGAGTGCCTGGAACAGGACTTCTGCGACGTGGTGGTCGGAGAAGCCAACGGTACTCCGCCGGAGGAAGACCCCGGGTAGGAGTGCGAGGACGAGTGCAGCGGTGACGCCGCCGAAGCGACCGGCGAGGCGTCGTCCGATGAAGTACGTCGGAATCGCTACGAGGACGCCGAAGACGGCGGGTGCGACGAGCAGCGTCATCCCGACGGTGTGTTGAGAGGGGTCACCGAGGCCGACGATGAGCGCACCTGTCGCCACGAGCTGGTCGAACAGGGTCCCGAACTGGTCCGCTCTGACGCCCGTCGGGAACTCGGAATACACGTCGTACGGCATCGTCCACGGCCAGTTTCGAACCGTCCACGACACCTGGCGGTAGTGATACCAGGCGTCGTTTCCTGCGAAGAATATCTCGCCGTTCCGGGTGAAGTTGTCGAGTGGCTTAAGCCGAACCCAGAACATGAACACCATTATCAACGCCACTGACGGGACGTGATACCAGCGTTTGAAAAGTTCCAAGACGGAGTCCGAACTCACCTGTTCGGAGTCCGTCTGCTCGTTGGTCGACGTACTCATTGTACGGGAAAAGTCTGAAGCCACGAATAAGCCTTGTGTAATCCGTCTATCGATGAACACCTTTTGCTGGGGTATCAAAACCCTTATTCGAGATAGCGCGATTGGTTCTAGTAATGCACGTCTCCGTCGTCGTCTGTACCTACCCGACGGACCGGTACGAATACTTCTCCGACGCGGTCGAAAGTGTTCTGAACCAGACATACGACGACCTCGACGTCGTCCTCGTCGTCGACGGGAACGAGGAGGTCCACGAGTGGACCGTCGAAGACTTCGGTGACGTCGAGAACGTCACCATCCACTGCAATGAGGAGAATCGCGGCATCTCCTACAGTCGGACCAAAGGCGCAGAGTTGGCCGACGGCGACATCGTCGCGATGATCGACGACGACGCCGTCGCCGAACCCGACTGGATAGAGACGCTGGTCGAGACGTACGAAACGACCGACGCCGTCGCCGTCGGTGGCCACGTCAAACCGGTGTGGCAGATTCCGAAACCCGACTTCTTCCCGGACGAGTTCTACTGGCTGGTCGGCTGTGACGAGAAGGGGTTCGGCGAGCACATGGAGGAGATGCGAAACACGTACGGGTCGAACATCTCGTTCCGCCGTGACGTGTTGTTACACGTCGGCGGCTACGACGAGAACACCGGTCGAAAGGGCGAGAAGCACATCCAGGCTCACGAGAGCACCGTCGGCGCGAAGATTCGGCGCGAGTACGGCCGTGGCGTGATCTACAACAAGGAGGCCGTCGTGAACCACAAACTCCTCGGCTACCGTGGCGACTTCCGGTGGCTGGTGGGTCGCTCGTTCTGGCAGGGCTACTCGAAGCGGATTATGGACCACATCATCCCCGAAGCCTCCGCCGACAAGAATGAGTATCTGGCCGACTTACTGCTGAAGTATGTGCCAGAGCGCATCGCGAACTTGGTGAAAGACCCTGAGACGGCGAAGGTGAAACAGTTCGTCGCTATATTCGTGTTCACCGCCGCCGTCGGGTTCGGATACCTGTACGCGATACTGACGCCGAATTTGCTCAAGGAGTACAATTAAAACTGAAATATGGTCGAAATAAGTGTTGTCGTCGTTACTCTGCTGGACGAGGATTCGATTCCAAGTGTACAACATCTCAAATCGCAAGAGTTCGACGACTACGAAATCATTGTCAGAGACGACCCTGGAATCTGTGCCGCCAGAAACGCCGGAATTCGGGAGGCAAACGCCAACAAAATCGTTTTCATTGATGACGATGCCATCCCAGCAGAAGGGTACCTCCAAATTGCCTCTCGTGCACTTGAGCAACACGCTGTCGTCGCAGGACGAGTCGTGCATCCCACTGGTACTGTCGTTTCAGAGTTCCCAGGTCACTACGATCAGGGACCTACGGGGAAATCAACGGAGACGATAGTTGGCTGCAATATGGCCTTTAGAAAAGATGTATTCGCAGAAGTTGGAGGTTTCGACGAAGCACTACAGTGGGGCCACGACGAAACGGAGTTAGCAGACAGAGTATTAGAAGAATTTGACATATATTATGAACCGGAGATGGTCGTGGAACATAGCTACGCTGACGGCGTAATCGACTACTGGAATAAGATGTATCGGTTCGGTCCTGCTGATGTTTATTATGGGACAAAGCGGGAGGACACCACATGGAAAGACGGACTGGCAACAATGTTTGGACCGTCGTCATATCTCTCGAAGAGCCTCTATGGGACCTTCGTCAAGAGTGTCGGTAGGATAGTTCGGAATATTAGTATCGCTAAGACAATGGTTGAAAACACAGTACGTACAGGTGAGTAAGACGATGAGTACGATTGGAACCCTGAAAGAGGGGGTTGGTATCCTTCGAACACAAGGAGTTCTACAACTGCTCCGGGAAGGGTCGTTATTTTTGACAAAGAAATTGGTGTCTAGGCGAACCTTCCCCATCACAATGCCAATATATGCTCAGTCACGACGACTGATCCAGGAGATTGCAATAAGACAACTTCTTGACGCGGGGTTCAAGAACCGACTCTCCGATGTTGACCTGCTAGATTACAAAACTAGTGATACGGTTTTTATTTTGGGCTCCGGGTCAAGTATTAACGAGTTAACTGAACGGGAGTGGAACCAAATCAACGAGAACGATTCAATTGGATTGAACTTTTGGCTTACCCACGATTTTGTCCCTACTTTCTACGTATATGAGCTTTCTAAGTACGAATCAGACCGTGAAACGTTCTACCAACTGTTAGATTACAAGGAGGACGATTATTCAGACGTACCGTTCATAATGAAAGATACCGCTCGGACGTTTCCACACTGTGATCCCACTCGCATCCCCGACACGCTTCTGAACAACACGTATCTCTGTAAGAGCATTCGAATTCCATGGAAAAACATGGACTACGAAGTGTTTACGCGTTCGTTACATTGGTTTAATAAGAGGGAATATTTTAGCCAGGGTGGGAGAATAAGCTGTGGCTTACAAAAACGAGCGTCGATTAGTTTCCTGATTTTCCTCGCGATGAACATGGGGTATGACAAGATCGTCCTCTGTGGCGTCGATATGAATGACAGTAAGTATTTTTACGAGGAGGAGCGCGATAAGTACGAACGAAAAGGAGTTCCACTGCGCGACATGTCCGACCCAGACAGAGAAGAAAGTCAGGTACATCGAACGAACGACCCAGCCATCTATCGTCCAATCTTTGAGAATGTTCTCTACAAGCTTAATGATAAACTTCTGTGTCCGAATGGAGTGGAGTTGTACACGTCTTCAACTTCATCAGCAATTCACCCAAAGATTCCGAAATACGATTTCGAATAAAATCCTCTCCCCCTGTATTTATGTGTAACGATACCTCAAAGCCAGTAATGACAAGAGTATACGAGCGATTAAATGGCATAATGAGAATAACATATTTATCAATTAAGAGCCAATGACTGGTACAAAAAAGCGTCCGGAAATTACTGTTGAGGACAGATCGATCGTCAATGAGATAATGAAACTTCCATGGCGAATCGGGAACAAGATAAACAAACAGTATTATTCGAGAGGAAAGACCAGTCACAACCCAAAGGGGCAGTCTATATTTGATCGAGACTGGGACAATCTTATCATTTTAGATGCAGCAAGGGCAGATACTTTTACCAGCATATGTTCTCTAGAAGGAAAGTATGGGAATCACATTTCTTTGGGAGCGGGAAGTCATGAGTTTGTCCGTGCAAACTTCGCAGGGAAAGACCTGAGAGATACAGTGATTGTAACCGCAAATGCATTTTACCAGAAGGTGATGCAGGAAGAGGGTTACAAAATCCACGACCTTCATGCCGTGAAAGAATATGAACACAATGAATTACAAACACGATTCGTCGAATCGGGACGGGGTGGCTGGAACATGCCTGGACCAGTCACTGAAAAAGCTAAAGAGTTTTCGGAAAGGTACCCGAACAAAAGGTTGGTAATTCACTACCACCAGCCACATTCTCCATATATCGGAGAAACGGGTGTCGAATTCTTCGATGATATCCCTCACAAATTAGCTTATAAGCAAAGACGTGAGATCAACGTATCTGAGGAGATTCTTGAAAGAGCCTATCGAGAGAACCTCGAAATTGCTATAAAATCCGCTGGAGAATTAGTCGATTCGTTAACGGGGAAAACTGTAGTATCTGCGGACCATGGAGAAATGCTGGGTGAGAGAGGCCCAGTAGTGCCAATAAAATATTATGGCCATATGACCGGCTTATATACTAAACAATTGACCAATGTTCCATGGTTTATTATAGATTCAAGCGACAGAAAGTCGATTGAGCGGGGTTCTGGAAACGAAGAAATAATTGAACAAGATGAATGTGTGGACGATAGGCTTAGAGAACTGGGATATAAGATATAGATTACTGGACCCGAGGAGCTCCCAACTCTGTAGAAGTTAGAACCAAATCAACTTATTTTTGATATAATTAAATCAGCACAAATGGGCCGAGCTACCGGAGTTCAGATGGTCACAACAAATGCTCCAGCAAAGCCAACACATAACAACCAAGAACTCCAGAACCCGTAGACAATACAAATGTCAAACACAGTCGCGATTATTCAGGCGAGGATGGGTTCGACACGGCTCCCCGGCAAGGTGCTCATGGATATCGGGGAACACCCGATGCTGTGGCACGTGGTCACCCGCACGCGACGAGCGGCGACACTCGACGACGTCGTCGTCGCGACATCGGAACACGAACAGGACGACGACGTGGCAGAATTCTGTTCGGACTTCGGGGTCCCGTGCTATCGCGGGAGCGAATCCGATGTACTCGACCGCTACTACCAGACGGCCAACGAATACGACGCAGACACCGTCGTCCGTGTCACCGCTGACTGTCCGCTACACTCCCCACCGGTCATCGACCGGGTCGTCAGGCGGTATGGCGAATCCGACGCCGACTACGTGACGAACATCATTGAGTACACTCACCCGCAAGGCCTCGACGTCGAGGTGTTCGATTTCGACGCCCTAGAGACTGCGTGGGAGGACGCCGATGCAGCGGACGAACGTGAGCACGTGACGTTGTATATCAGAGAGTCTGGGAACTTCGAAACGGAGAACGTCACCAACGTCGTCGACGTCTCGTCCTACAGTTACGCGGACGAAGATGCGGTGTTGCGCTGGACGGTGGACTACCCGGAAGATATGGAGTTCGTTCGGCAGGTCCACGAGGAGTTGACCGAGAGCGGGGAGTGGCTCTACGACCAGATTTCGATTCTGGAACTCCTCGAACGTAAACCGGAACTCGTCGAAATCAACGAACGGTGACGACCCCGTGGACGCGGAGGGTTCTCACACTCCGACGTCGTCCACGCCGCCCGCCGGGATAGCTGGTCAAACCGACGCGAGCGAATTCCACCACCCCGAACGTTCAGGGTTTCGGGTTCGTCTCATTTATTAGTTTGCTCGAGGAAGATAGCACCACTAAGTTGACCTCCAGAGAGATGGATGAGAGCAAACAAACCTTCATCGTCCGCGCAGACGGTGGGCCGGGAATCGGACTCGGCCACCTCGTCCGCACCGGTGCTATCGCCGCGGAGTTCCTCAAACACGGCTACCGAGTGGTATACGCCACGGAAACGCCGGAGTACGTCGAGGAACTCTGCCCATCAGCCGTCGACATCGTCGAACTTCCCGATAAGACCTTGGGCACGTTCGAACGTACCCTCGACGCCGTGTCGCCGGACGTGAGCCTCGTCGACTCCTACAGGGTCGGAACCGACCACCAGTCGGCGGCGAGAGGTCACGCTGCACGTGCCGGGGTGATACTGGACGATACGCGATTCACCGTCGACTGCGACGTACTCGTCAACGGGAATCTCTACGCAGACGGCCTATCGTACGAGTGGGAAGGCGACGAACCGACGTGGTGTCTCGGACCGTCGTATCTCCCGCTTCGGCAGTCGGTCCGGCGCTGTGCGAGTCAAGCGTCGACACCTCCGTCGCGCCTCGAATCTATCGTCGTCACGATGGGTGGGACTGACATCAAGAACTCGACGCCGTCCATCGTTAGGGCGTTGGCCGGCATCGACCAGCGGATAGATGTCGTCGTCGGCCCCGGGTTCTCGAACATCTCGGAGATACGGGCCGCCGCGGACGAAGTCGAGACGACGGTCAACGTCGTCGAGAACCCGTCGGATATGGCGAAGCTGCTGTACGAAGCGGACGTGGCGGTCAGTGCGTGTGGCAGTACCGTCTACGAACTCCTCGCGCTCGGAACGCCGTTCACCGGCGTCGTACAGGCGGACAATCAGGAGTCAATCGGTGAGGTGCTCGAACAGCAACAACTCGCGACTGTCGTCCGCGAACCAGTCGACATGGCAACCGTTCGTGACGGCGTCGAGACGTTACTCGAAGATTCGGTCCTCCGCCAGCGACGCCAGCGGGAGGGGCGTGCAGTAGTAGATGGTAAGGGAGTCGAGCGAATCTACAACAGACTCACTGGCTCGACGGAGGGTGAGCGACAGTGAGTGACACCGAAGTCGTGTTTCTCGGAGTCAATGATGCCGGGATGCGCATCTACGAGTGGCTCTGTGACAAAGACGGCGTCACAGTCCACGCGTTGGTGACGACGAAAGAGCAACTGTCGCTGGTTGAACGTCTCAAACCGGATTACCTCGTCTCGGTCGGTTATCGACACATCGTCCCACCATCGACACTCAGCGTCCCGTCCGAAGGCTGTATCAACGTCCATCCAGCACTGTTACCGTACAACCGCGGTGCGAACCCGAACGTCTGGAGCATCGTCGATGGGACGCCAGCAGGAGTTACGATACACCAGATGGACGAGAACCTCGACACCGGCGACGTGCTCGCGCAGGAAGAGGTAGACACCACGTTCGCCGACACCGGTAGAACGCTGTACGAGCGCCTCGAAGATGTCCAATACGACCTGTTCGTCGAGACGTGGCCACAAATCGAGGACGACACCGTCTCGCAAACCGCACAATCGGCTGACGAGGGGACCTACCATCGGCTCAGCGACTTCGACGAGTTGTGCAACCTAGACCCCGAGGAGACGACGACGGTTCGGGAGTTACTCGACCGTCTCCGGGCACTGACGTTTCCACCTTACGATAACGCGACCATCGAAATCAACGGCGAGTCGTATTACGTTGACGTCGACATCGAACCCACCAAGGACTGACTCACTCGATGGCGTCCCACGTGATGCCTTCACCTTCCGCGATGTCCTGCGCGGCAGTTCGACCGACTATCTCGTCGTAGAACTTCGGCTCTAAGCCCTTCTCACGCTGTCCGGGACGAAGCACCGCAATCGTCTCGTCCGACAGCGTCGTGCCCGCAGAGATGTCCGTTCGTGCGTGGATTGCACGCCGGGCGATGTCGTGCAGTTCTTTCTCTACGTCAAGGACTTGCTTCGTTCCCGAACCGACGACCGTTTCGGCGTTCCGGATGGCGGTGACCATCTCGTCCAGTTCGTCGGGCTCGAGTGCGAACTCGTGGTCGGGCCCGTCCATCGACTTATCGAGCGTGAAGTGCTTCTCGACGACTCGGCCACCGAGTGCGACTGTCGCGGCGGGTGCCGCAGTCGGGTCCATCGTATGGTCGGAGATACCTGCGAGGACCTCGAACTCCCGCTGGAGCGTCTCGACGACGCCGACGTGAATCGATTCGAGGGGTGTCGGGTACGCGGCGACACACTGGAGCAAGACGAGGTCGTCACAACCAGCGTCGCGGAGTACGTCAACCGCTTCGGCCACTTCGTCAAGCTCGTGCGCTCCCGTCGACATGATTATCGGTTTGCCTGTCTTGGCGAGCGTCCGGAGGAACGGATGGTGCGACATCGTGTAGGAGGCGACTTTCCACGCCGGCACGTACTCGGCGAGTTCGTCGGCCGACCGCTCGTCGAACGGGGTGGACATGAACTGGACATCTCGTTCGTGACAGTAGTCGTGGAGTTTCGGTATCCACTCGTATGGCATCTCCATCGACTCAATTATCTCGTAAATCGACCGCTCGTCGTCGAGATACTCAA
The DNA here is from genome assembly GCF_051207395.1 of Haloarchaeobius caseinilyticus. Taxonomy (NCBI): domain Archaea; kingdom Methanobacteriati; phylum Methanobacteriota; class Halobacteria; order Halobacteriales; family Halorubellaceae; genus Haloarchaeobius; species Haloarchaeobius caseinilyticus. The sequence continues at coordinate 551,583 of NZ_JBPJZC010000001.1, forward strand.
CGTCGCCACTGTCACGAACGTAGAGGTCCGTCGCACGGAACGTCTGGAACTTCACGGCGTCTGCACCAGCGTTCGCTGCCGCGTCGACGAGTCGCTTCGCCGTCTCGAAATCGCCGTTGTGATTCGACCCGGCCTCTGCGATGACGAACGTCGGACTGTCCGGGCCGACGGTCTGGCCACCGATGTCGATGTCGTTCATGCCAGTAGGTGAGAGAACGGACGACGTAAAACCCGCCGGTGCGAGACGCGCCACTCCGCTGGCGGAGTGACCGAGAATCTACGAGTGATACGCGTGCAGTCGTCGGACGGCCCGGACCACGTCGCCGACGTCTTCGTCGGTCATCTCCGGGAACAGTGGGAGCGAAACCAACCGACAGTACACCTCGTTCGTGACCGGGAACTCGTCCTCGCTGTAGCCGAACTCGTCCTGGAAGTACGGGTGGTGGTGCAACGGGACATAGTGGACCTGCACACCGATATTCTCGTCGTGCATCGCGTTGACGAACTCTTGGCGGTCACAACCGAACGCCTCGGCGTGAATCTCGACCGCACATAGGTGAAACATCGGGTCGGTATCATCGTGGACGACGGGCATCTCGATACCGGAGACATCGGCAAACGCCTCTCGGTAATGCGCCAGTATATCGTCGCGTCTGCCCTTGAACTCGTCGAGACGGTCTAACTGAGCGAGTCCAAGCGCGGCCTGCAGGTCGGTGACGTTGTAGTTGTAGCCCAGTCCCTCGGTGACCTGATACCACGGTTCGTTCTCGTGGCCGGCGGGCGCGTAGTCCATCTCGAACGACCGGAGTGACCGAAGCCGTTCCGCGAGGTGGTCGTCGTCCGTGACGACCATGCCACCCTCTGCAGTCGTGATGTTCTTGACCGGGTGGAAACTGAACACGACCATGTCTCGCTGTGCGCCGATGGGGTCACCCCGGTACGTGCCACCGATGGCGTGACAGGCGTCCCAGATGACCGTCAGGTCGTGGTCGTCCGCGACGTCGAGCAACGCCTCGATGTCTGCCGGATGGCCAGCGTAGTGCATCGGGACCAGGCCGACCGTGTCCTTGGTGATGCGCTCACGAACCGCGTCCGGGTCGAGCGTCTTCGTTTCGGGTTCGACATCCGTGAACACCGGCGTCGCACCCGTATAACTCGCCACGTGCGCCGTCGAAGCGAACGTCAGGGGCGTCGTGATAACTTCGTCGCCCGCGCCGAATCCGGCAGCCCGCCCACAGAGGTGGAGTGCCGTGGTCCCCGACGTCGCCGCGACGGCGTGGGCGACGCCGACGAGGTCAGCCACACGCTCTTCGAACCGTTCGACCGTCGGGCCACGCGTGATGTAGTCGCCGTCGAGTGCCTCGACGACCGCTTCTCGCTCGGCGTCGGTGATGCTCTGTCCGCCGTAGCCGAGGACGCCCTCGCGGACCGGGTCACCGCCGTAGTGTGCGGGACGGTCCGTCGTCATCGTCGGTCGGGATTCTTTCGGAGCCACTCGCGGAGTCGGTCGACGCCCTCTTCGAGCGACACCTCGGGTTCCCAGCCCAGTTGTTCGTTGGCCTTCGACGGGTCACAGAGCAATTTTTGGACCTCGCTCTGGGGGTGGTGGTGTTCAATGTGTTCTATGTCGGTTCCCTCCGAGGCGACCAATTCCGCGAGGTCGTTTATCGAGATGTCGCGGCCGGTTCCCGCATTGACGACTTCGCCGACGACTGCGTCACTGAACGTCGCGTCGATGATGAAGCGGGCACAGTCGGTACAGTAGAGCAAGTCACGGGTCTGGGTGCCGTCACCGAAGATTTTCAGCGTCTCGCCTTCGATGTCGCGACTCGTGAAGATAGAGACGACGCCACCGGCCATGTCCGTCTTCTGGTACGGGCCATAGGTGTTGAACGGACGAAGAATCGTGATTGGGATGTCGTACCCGTGGAAATATCCCTCCGCCATGTCCTCGCCCGCGAGTTTCGACCCGGCGTACGGCGAGGCGGGCTTGACCGGATGGTCCTCGTCGATGCCGGCGTCGCCACCGGCCATGTCGTACACCATGCAAGTCCCGACGAGACCGAGTCGCGTCTCGTGTTCCCGGCACAGTTCGAGGACGTTCTGCGTGCCGACGACGTTCACCTCGAAGTGTTCTTCCGGTTGCTCGAGGCTCTCGTGGACGTCTATCTTCGCTGCGAGGTGGAAACAGGCCTCGACCGTCTCGTCGAACAGCGGTTCGAGGTCCTCGTGGTGACGCACGTCGCCCTCAACGAACGAGAACGATTCGTCGTCGGCCAACGTCTGGATGTTGTCCCGACTGCCGTTCGAGAGGTCGTCCATCCCGCGGACGGTGTACCCGCGGTCCAAGAGGTCGGAGACGACCCACCGACCGATAAATCCTGCCGCGCCGGTAACCACGACCGTTCCACTCATCTGTCCACCCCCAGAGCGTCGTTCGCGTAGAGGAAGTCGACGATTTCATCTTTACCGAGTTTCTGCGCTGGTTCGGACGAGCGAACGATGTCGTCAGTCGCTTCGAATCCGTCGAGTCCGTCGTGGTCGATATGGCCGGGTTCGTCGGCAGTTTCCGGAAGGACCGCGTAGTATCGGTCGCTCTCGTGGGTCCGATACGATTCGCGCTCAGTGACGATTTCCTCGTGGAACGTCTCACCGAGTCGCCGACCGACAATTTCGACATCGATGTCTTCCGGACTGTACCCGAACTCCGGTGCGAGTTCTTGTATCATCGCTTCGGCGAGGTCCTCGATACGAATCGCGGGCATCTTTCGGACGAATATCTCACCACCTTGGGTCTTGCCGATGGCCGTCCGAACGAGGTCCGCGACGTCGTCGAACGTGAGGAAGAACCGAGCCATTCGCGGGTCGGTGAGTGTCACCGGTCCGCCCTCACTAATCTGTTCTTTGAACAGCGGAATCACCGACTGCGAGGAGTTGATGACGTTGCCGAACCGAACAGAAGAGAGTCGCAAATCGGCTTCGCCGGCGTGCTTGTTCCCCGCGATAATCAGTTTCTCGCCGAGGAGTTTCGTCGTCCCCATCGTGTTGGCCGGATCGACGGCTTTGTCACTGCTAGTGAACACGACCCGCTCTACGTCAGCGTCGATGGCGGCGTCGACAACGTTCTGCATCCCGACGACGTTCGTCTGGACCGCCTCAAATGGGTTGTACTCGCAGATGTCGACGTGTTTCATCGCCGCAGTGTGGACGACGACGTCGATGTTCGACATCGCACGGTCGAGTCGCTCACGGTCACGAACGTCCCCGGCGAGGTACCGGAGTCGGTCGTCACCGTGTTCGGCCCGAATCGCAGAGAGACTCGGTTCGTTGTTGTCGAACACTCGAAGGACAGCCAGGTTGTCTTCGAGAAGTCGAGGGATAAGTGCTCTCCCCACGGAGCCTCCGCCTCCGGTGACCAGTACGTTTTTGCCCTGTAGCATTGAGAGCAAATAGACGAAAGCAGTAGATTAATCTGGTGATGTACCCAGAACCGAGTCCCCCTCCGAAACCGTTGAGGACTATTCCACCGTCACACTCTTCGCCAGATTTCGCGGCTTGTCTATCGGCCGCCCGAGTTCGTCGGCGATGTGGTAGGCGAAAAGCTGTAGGTAGACGTTGGCCACTAGCGGTTCGAGGACGCCCAGTTCGGGGACGGTGAATTCTACGTCAAGGTACTTCGTGGTGTCGTCGAGCGAGGAGACGCCGACGACGGGGGCGTCACGGGATTCGACTTCTTTGACGTTGTTGAGGCTCTTTCGCGGGGCCGCTCCGTCGGTCAACACGGCGACGACGGGTGTCTGGTCGGTGACGAGCGCGAGCGTCCCGTGTTTCAACTCGCCGGCGGCGAAGCCTTCGGCGTGGATGTAGGATATCTCCTTGAGTTTAAGTGCGCCTTCGAGCGAGACGGGCCAGCCGAGTTTGCGGCCGATGAAGAAGAACGCGTCGCTGTCGACGAACTCGGCAGCGACGTCGCGTGTCCGTTCTTCGTCGTCGAGGACCTGCTGGACCGCACCCGGCAGTTCCCTGAGATTCGAGAGCAGCGAACTCGCCCTGTCGCCCGAGAGGGTGCCACGCTGGCGGCCGAGATACACCGACACCATGGTCAGCGTCGCAACCTGTGCGGCGAACGTCTTGGTCGCGGCGACGCCGATCTCCGGCCCGGCCCGGATGTACACCACATGGTCCGCATCACGGGCTGCGGTGGAGCCGACCATGTTTGTGATGGCCAATGTCCTCGCACCGGCGCTGGCGGCCCGACGCATCGCGGAGAGCGTGTCGGCCGTCTCGCCGCTCTGGGTGACGGCAACGACGAGCGTCCGCCACGGGTCGCGGCCGCCGCTGAACTCGTACTCGCTCGCGGTTTCGACGGTGGTCCGAACGTCCGCGAACTGTTCGAACAGGCGGGCCGCGTAGCGGCCGGCGTGGTTCGAGGTGCCACAGGCGACAATCTGTATCTCCTGCAGGGAGCTGAGATACTGTTCGGGCAAGTCCAGTTCGAGGTCCACGTCGCCGGTGACGGTGTCGAGTCGCCCGGAGAGCGTCTGGCGGAGGGCCTGCGGTTGCTCGTGAATCTCTTTGAGCATATAGTGGTCGTAACCACCTTTCTCGGCCGCTTCGGCCTCCCACTCGACGGTCTGGACCGCCCGGTCGGTCCCCTCACCGTCGTGAAACACGGAGACGCCATCGGTCGTGAGGTGTGCCACGTCCCCGTCTTCGAGGTAGGACACGTCGCGGGTGTGTTCAAGAAACGCGGTAACGTCGCTGGCGACGAACGCCCCGTCGTCGCCGTGGCCGACGACGAGCGGGCTGTCCCGTCGTGCGACGACGAAGCCGTCGTGGCCGCTGGCCGTGACGGCGATGGCGAAACTCCCGTCGAGGCGAGCAATGGTCGCCTCGACGGCCGACCGCAGGTCGTGGTCGTCGGCGAGGTACTCCTCGACGAGGTGTGGCACGACTTCGGTGTCGGTCTCACTGGTAAACGTGTGCGAGTCGAGTTCCGCCCGTAGCGCCTCGTAGTTGTCGATGATACCGTTGTGGACTACGGCCACTTCACCGTCCTCGTCGGTGTGTGGGTGAGCGTTCACGTCGGTCGGCTTCCCGTGCGTTGACCATCTAGTGTGACCGATGCCACAGTTTGACGGATGGGTTTCGGGTACGTCGAGGTCGTCGATTTCGCCCGATTTCTTGAACACGTCGATGCCATTTTCGTTCAGGGCGATGCCAACGGAGTCATACCCTCGGTATTCGAGATTTTTCAGTCCCGTCGCAACGATGGGCAGAGCGTGGTCGTTGCCAACATAGCCGATGATGCCACACATGGTTACCCTCGTCGAACCTCCACATTCGAATCAACAGCACCGCCAACAGTCGTGCCGGTGTCGACGAGACTCGAGTCCCCAAGAACAGTCCCGCTTTCGAGGACGACGCCGTCGCCGACGTGGGCGTTGTCTCCGACGACGGCTCCGAGCGATACGTCGTCGTACGCTATCCCGTCTACTACCATCGACGCGCTTCGGCCAGCCACGGTGACGTTCGCCCCGACGCTGGCGTTCTCGCCGACGACGCAGTCGCGCAAGACGGTCCCCGGCCCGATTGTCACGTCGGGATAGACGACGACGTTCGAGAGGACGACGTTCGCGCCGACGGTGACGTTGTCACCCAACGTCGTCCCGGGCCGAATCGTCGTGTTCGCGCCGATTCGCACGTCGGTTCCGAACGCAGTCGCGGCGGCGACCACGGCGCTTTCTTCGACGGTCGCAGTGTCCGAGAGAGGCGTGTCGAATCGGTCGATGACCCGCCGCGAAACGCCGGGGACGTCCCAGAGATAGGAGATGTCGAGCCACAGCCCACGGTATCTCACCGCGCGAACGCCGTTGTCCGCAATGTACCGGTCGACGACAGCAGTGATGCCGAGTTCACCGCCTTCGTCGCGCTTGCACGCGCGGATATAATCGAACACGGATTCGTCGAAGCGGTACACGCCGGCGTTGATGATGCCGGACGGAACGCTCGTCGCTCGTGGTTTCTCGGTCAGCGCCGTGACGAATTCCCCGTCGACGTCCACGACGCCGTACGAACTCGGCTGGTTCGAGCGCGTGACGGCCATTGTCATCCCGTCGGTTGGTCGGTCGACGTCGAGCGTCGCCGAGACGACTGTTGACTCCACGATTCGGTCGCCGTTGAGGACGACGAACCCGCCGTCGATAGCCTCCTCGGCCTGCAGGACGGCGTGGCCGGTGCCGAGTTGCTTCTCCTGTACCGCGTACTCGATGTCGACGCCCCAGTCGGCTCCGTCGCCGAAGTGCGTCTGTATCCGCTCTCGCTTGTAGCCGACGACGAGCATGATTTCTTCGATACCAGCCTCGGCGACTGCCTCCACTACGTACTCAAGTAGTGGCTTGTTGGCGATCGGAAGCATCGGTTTCGGTCGTCTGTTCGTCAGTGGTTCCAGCCGCCGACCTTCGCCAGCGGCGAGTATGACTGCTTTCATTATCTCTGGCTACTGTGCTGGCCGTGTCATTGGAAAGGGGGTGTCACGCTCGCACAGCAACAACGGTTGCCCCAGCTGCAGTGTGAATCTCAGTTGACTTCTTCGCTCGTCCGTACCCCGGCCTCGAACTCTCCCTGTAACCGTCCTTCAGCCTCGTCCCGATCCTCTGGATACCCGATGTCCATCCGCCACCCATCGAGCCTGATCGCGTCGATAGTCCTCCCACTGCGAATCAGCAGGTCAACGGCGTCGGAGATTTCGTACTCGTCGCGGTTCGACGGCTGGACGAGGTGGCAGGCGTGGAAAATCGCCGGCGTGAACGTGTAGAAGCCGGTCATCACGAGGTTCGACGGCGGGTCCTCTGGCTTCTCAACGACCTCGGTTATCTCGCCGTACTTGTTCGTGTTACAGACACCGTATCGGCTGGCGTCCTCCCACGGGACCTCCTCCACCAAGAACGCGGCGTCGGCCCGGTCCTCCTGCTGGCGGCGGACGACGTCTTTGAGGTTCGCCTGGAAGATGTTGTCGCCGAGCATCAGCATGAAGTCGTCGTCAATGTGCTCTTCCACGGTCAAGAGCGCATGCGCCAACCCGTTCTGTTCGCGCTGGTGCGAGTAGGTAATCGGGATGCCGTCGAACTCATCGCCGTAGTGGCTGATTATCGCCTCTTTCTTGTAGCCGACGACGACGACGAACTCGGTCGCGCCGAGGTCGCGCAACTGCTCAAGACAGTGCGTAATAATCGGCTTCCCGGAAACCTCGACCATCCCCTTCGGTTTGTCTTCGGTCAGCGGTCGAAGCCGGGTGCCTTTCCCAGCGGCGAGGACGACTGCTTGCATACCACAACGTGGTCGGTCGGGGGGATAAATACTTTTAGCCCGTCCCTGTTCTAGCACAGAGCGTCTCAGCGGGCATCGAACAGGGGGATGGCGACCGGTAAGTTGTCTTCGACTGTCTGTCTGAATTCTGTCGAGAGAGTTAGAAGCGTCCCAAAGTAGACTCCAGCTCCGGCGCCTGCAAGTGGCACCACGACCAGCAGGGAGTCGCCTATTGCGATGCGACCGACGTAGACGACGAGCGCCATCAGTCCTGCAGCTACCCACTGTTTCGAAATTTCCATCAGTGGCACGTCGAAGTCCAAGATCGACGAGGCGTAATGGTGGCTGAGTACGAGAGCAATGCCCGCCGATATCGTCGTCGCGGCCGCTGCTCCGTACCAACCGTATTCTCCCGTCAGTGCGACGTTCAGGATCAGGTTCACCAGCACGAATACTAAGTTGATACGAAATGTGAGTTCAGGGCGGTCGATCGCATCAATGATGCCGACGAACTGTTCTTCGTAGCTGTACAACAGCCGTGCGAACACGAGGACGATGAGGATGTAGTAGCCCGTGGAAAACCCATCCCCATAGACGGTGAGAACCACGTCACCGAGCAGTGCTGACCCCACGAATCCTGGCACGATGAATAGTCCTGCGTACGTCAAACTCGTCCGCAGCAGACCACCTATCTCGTCATTGTGGCCGCCAGTGGACGACAGTTTGCTGATCTCCGGGAACAGCGTCTTTCGAATCGACAAGCCGAAGATGGCGAACATCGACGCCAGATTCCACGCCACCCCGTAAACGGCGATGACGCTGTTGGCTACAAAAAACCCGAGGACGATCGTGTCCATCGACATGAAAGTCCGTCCTTTCACCGACGAGAGCCACGAAAATTGCGCGTACGAGATGATTCGATCGAAGTCTGCTCGCTCTGGTCGCGAGATTGGTATGGTTACGAAGTACGAACCGACGATGAACGCAACCACACCACCGAGGAAGTAGCCAGCGAACGCACCCGCCAACTCGAAACCGTACACGACGAGTGCTATCTGTACGCTGCTTCTGACGACCACCTCCACTGGTGAGAGGATGCTCGACACGTGCACGAGATGCTGCCCGTCGAGAACGCTGTTGACGAGGCCCGCAGCCAACCGAGCAAACAATAACGCGATGACGACGAGAGCAGCGTCGACGCCCAGATACGACGTTAAGTACGGTCGGGACAACCAGATAGCTACCGCGACCACGGCGTAAAGACTCACCTGAAGAAGTGCTCCAGCCACGACGTAGTTCCCATCGTCGGCCTCGCTCACTCGCTTCCTAATCGACGTTGTCAGTCCGAGATTTGCGGGTATCGCTGCCCACATTATCACCGAGAGAACCAGAACGTAGGTTCCGTAACGACTCTGTCCGAGAGTTTGAGTAAGTATTACAGTCGCGATGAACCCGAAGAGTGGGACGGATAATCGCGAAAGAAAATCGATTATCGAAGTGTGTCCAAATCTCATGTCGACGTTACGCGAACGGGCGTTCACGAACTCGTATCCATCCCACCCGTATCAATACCACGCTTCCGCCTATGGACCCGACGAGTCGACAGCAACTCTTTTGCACCCCCACCGTCCACATCCGGCCAATGCCGGATAGCGACGACGTGTGCGTACTCGTCCCCACCTACAACGAGGCGGCGACCATCGGCGAGGTCGTTGAGGGGCTCAGAGCCGAAGGGTTCGAGAACGTGCTCGTCATCGACGGGCACTCGACGGACGAGACGCGGGACATCGCGGAGGCCGCTGGTGCACGCGTCGTCACGCAGTCCGGGTCTGGCCGCGGGGCGGGCAAGGGCGAAGCCGTCCGGGAAGGTGTACTCCACCACATCGAGAGTGAGTTCGTCCTGATGCTCGACGGCGACGGAACCTACCGCGAGGAAGATGCACACGCGATGCTCGAACCCCTCCATGCTGGCCGAGCAGAACACGTCGTCGGCGACCGATTCGCCGACATGGAGTCGGGGGCGATGACGACGTTGAACCAGCTCGGGAATCGGATGATAAACGCGGGGTTCAGCACCATCCACGGGAAGAACTTCCGAGATATCCTCAGTGGGTATCGGGCGTTCACTCGCGAGTCGTTCGAACGGATGACGCTCAACGCGGAGGGGTTCGGTATCGAGACGGAACTCGCCGTCGAGTGTGCGAGACACGACATTCCGACGGCGGTCGTGGACATCACGTATCTCGCGCGGCCGGACGGGTCGGAGACGAATCTTCGACCGTTCCGTGACGGTGGGCTCATCTTGTTGACGCTGTACCTCCGGGCGAAGACGCACAACCCGCTGTTCTACTTCGGCAGTCTGGGTGGCCTCGCGGGACTCACGAGCGTCTTCCTGGGCATCTACATCGCCTACGAGTCGTTCTTCCGGGGTATCGACCACAACATCCTCGCATTGCTCGCGGGGGTCTTGCTGTTGCTCGGTGTCCAGTTGTTCATGTTCGGTGTCCTCGCCGACACCATGGTCTCCTTGCATCGAGAACAGCGGAGTCGGCTGGAACGAATCGCCGAGCGGGCCGAGGTCTCTGGCGGGTTGACCGAAGAGGCGGACGATTGAGACTCGGCGAGTCGTCGCCTAGAACGGGAGAACCGACCGCACCTGTTCGACGACGCCGCCATCGCTGCCAGTCCGTCGTGCCTCGAACACTGGGTGAAGCGCGTTCAACAGGTCTCGTTTGTGCTCGAATCGCTGCTGTTCGGTCTGCGTGAGCGCGTCCCCGAGCGACATCGTTCGGCCGCGGGTGTCGTACGCGACCTGTGCGTCGCCGAGTGCCTCGCGGAGGCGTTCTTTCGTAACCGGATACGATACGTCAGTGTCGGCGAGGAGTCCGTCCACTGCCACGATGCCGAACTCGGTCACCGATGCGTCGCTCGTCTCGTTCGTAGGTGGCCGCATCCCCATATCTGGGCTCACATTATGACTCCGGGCAGAAGGTTCTTGGGTCGAAACGTCCTTGCTGCGTGACCGTCCAGAGTGGAGTATGACCGACTACACCACGGTCTCGATTCCGAAAGACCTCGCCGACCGCGTCGAAGAGACCATCGAGGGGACGAGTTTCTCGTCCACGTCGGACCTCGTTCGGTTCCTCTTGCGAAGCATCGTCATCCAACACCAGCGGTCGGGTGGCCTCTCGGAGAAAGAGTTCGAAGAGATCACCGAGCAGTTGCGCGACCTCGGCTATCTGGAGTAATCGGCTGGCCCTCTCAGTCGGTGACACCCTACCGAGTCCGGCATCAGTTCCACTGTTCGTGCGGTGGCTCGGCGTCGACGACTTCCAGGTCCTGCGCTCGCCCGGCCCGGTCGAACGCCCGGACGCTTTCGGCTTCCCACGGCGGGACCGCGACGAACACGACGGCGTGGAGGTCGTCTTCGCGTGTGACCGCTCGTTTTCCGATCGGGTGTGAGACGAAGCGGCCGTGCGTCTGTCCGGGCGGTGTTCCGAGGTCGACGCCGAACACGGCATTGACCGACCCGCCAGCGGAAGGCATGTAGAAGTCAGTGAACACTGGCGTCTCGGGTTCCAAATCGCCAGCGCCGTCGAGGTCGCCTGCAGCGGTCGCTGCCAGTGAGAGCGTCAGCGGTTCTGGGTCGGCCGTCTCGGCGAGGTCGACGAGGACTTCGAGCAGCCCACGAGTTACGAAGACCACGGGATAGATAGGCGGGCTGAGGGGAAAAGCGCTCGGTCGATTGCTTCGCCTGCCCGCTTCGACGAACCATCACCGTCAAGAGCAGCTACCGAGTACCTGCTGGCGATGGACGTCAGCATCATCGGGAGCGGCTACGTGGGAACGACGGCCGCGGCGTGTTTGGCCGACCACGGTCACGACGTGGTGAACGTCGATATCGACGAGGACATCGTCGCTTCGATCAACGACGGAGAATCGCCGGTTCACGAACCCGGGCTTCCGGAACTCATCGCGGAACACGCGGGTGGGCGACTCCGGGCGACGACGGACTACGACGCCGTGCTCGACACGGACGTGACGGTCATCGCGGTCGGCACGCCCTCGCGTGGCGACGGCAGTATCGACACCTCGGTCGTCGAGGCCGCCACGCGGTCGCTCGGTGAGACGCTGGCACAGAAAGACGAGAGCCACCTCGTCGTGATGAAGAGTACGGTCGTTCCCGGGACGACCGACGAACTCGTTGCGTCGACACTCACCGACGCGGGCGGCCTCACCGTCGGCGAAGACGTACATCTCGCTGTCAACCCGGAGTTCCTCCAGATGGGGAGTGCCGTCGAGAACTTCCAGCAGCCCCACAAAATCGTGCTCGGGACACAGGCCGACGACGAGTGGGCGCTCGACACGCTCCACGAACTGTTCGAGCCTATCGTCGACGAGGCGGACCCTGCCGTCGTCGAGACTGGCCTCCGCGAAGCCGAGATGATCAAGTACGCGAACAACGCGTTTCTCGCGAGCAAGGTCAGTCTCATCAACGACATCGGGAACATCTGCAAGGAGTTCGACGTCGACGCGTACGAGGTCGCAGACGCCATCGGTCTCGACGACCGTATCGGCGACCGCTTCCTGCGGTCCGGACTCGGCTGGGGTGGCTCGTGCTTCCCGAAGGACGTCGCGGCTATCATCGCCGCCGCGAAGTCACAAGGATACGAACCGCCGCTGCTCGAAGCCGCGGTCGAGGTGAACGACCTCCAGCCCCAGCGATTGCTCGACATTCTCGCCTCGCACGTCGACCTCAATGGCGCGAGAATCGCCGTCCTCGGCCTCGCGTTCAAGCCCGGCACCGACGATATCCGTGGCACCCGCGCCATCCCCGTCATTGAGGGACTGTGCGACCGTGGTGCTGACGTGGTCGCCTACGACCCCGTGGCGGTGGACAACGTCCGAGAACAGTATCCCGCACTCGACATCGAGTACGCTGACTCGGCGGCCGAGGCCCTTCGCGACGCCGATGGCTGTGCAGTCGTCACTGCCTGGGACGAATTTGCTGCGCTTTCCGACGAGTTCGACGACATGGCGTCTCCCGTGGTCGTCGACGGCCGGCACGTCATCGAACGCCGCGACGGACTGACGTACGAAGGACTGACGTGGTGAACTGCTGTCCTGGAACTGTTTTCGGTTGCGTCTGTCCTGCGACGAGCGTCACCTATGCGACCCACCTCGTGCGCACTGGACCGAGCAAGCTGCGACGAACGCATGTTCTATCTCTCCCGCCGTCGTACGGACGACTTGCGATGTTGAAACAGCGACTGAAACCGAAGCGGGGTCGTGTCTCGGCCGCACAGCGGACGCTCGAAACGCGAGTGGCGAATCCTGTCTTCGGTGCGCTGTTGCGTTCACCGCTCCATCGGCTGGCGAGTACTCGGCTGATTCTCCTCTCGTACGCGGGCCGCCGGAGCGGGAAGCAGTACACGATTCCGGTCGTGTACACCCGCGTCGACGGCGCGCTCGTCGTCGTCACGCCGCGGTCTGAGAGCGTGTGGTGGCGAAACTTCCGCGAGAGCCACCCCTGTAGCGTCTGGTACCGCGGTGAAGAACGGTCGGCGACAGGGACTGTCGTCTCGGGTCCCGAGCGGCGACGACTCCTTTCGGCGTACGTCGACGAACACGGACTGCTGGCGCGCAGCCTCGGTGTTCGGCCCGGAAGTGTCGACGCCGATGCCGACACGAACGACGGGACACCTGCGGACCACCTCGTAGTGGTCCGACTCACGCTCGGGCCGTCTGGATTACGGACGAGAATGCGGACGGTCCCGAACGTCGTTCGGGGACTGTGAGGGTTTAGAAACGGAGCACGGACTATCAGCGTCTCGCTCAAACCGCGTCGGCGACGAGTCGCACCACTGCGAACGGGAGCGCAACCACGCCGCCGAGGAGGACGGTCCACGCCAGCAGCGCGAGCAGCAAGCCGACGCCGGGGACGACTGCGGCCAGTGAGACCAGGGCGGTCAGGAGGACGAGCAGTCCGAACACGGCGAGTGTGCCACGGACGAGGATGGTCGGGATGGTCTTTCGGGCGGTTCGACGGGTAGTGATGTGGGCGTTCATCGTCGTTCTTCTGTAGGACTCCGGCGGACAAATATATAATCTGAATTACATTTCTGTAACCGAACGAACCGAAATTCGGTTCTGTCGGAGAATTGGTGATTCGGGAGGCGATTCACTCGCAGAAACAGTCGTCGGGCGGGCGGTTCGACTATCTGAGCGCTTCGGGGAGTCCCGTGTGCCGGATGCCGCTTCGTTCTTCGACGACGAAGCGGTAGACGAGTACGTCTATGTCCCCGCTCGTCCGTGCGGTTTCGAGCAGGTCGGGTCGCCATGCCTCGTCGAGGACCGATTCGATGTCGCCCCACTCGGCCGCCGGCACGAGCTCGACGACGCCCCGAAGCAGGACGCTCTCCCACGTGAACGGTGACTGCGCGTCGTACACGAGGAAGCGCGCACTGGTCGCAGTCTCGGTCAACGACTGTTTCGTACTCTCCGGACCGAGCAGGTACGTGAAGTAGAGGTTGCGCTCGCCGTCGTACCCGTACGACATCGGGAGCAAGTACGGTGCGTCGTCTGCAGCGAGGCCGAGGACGCCAGTTCGGTGACTCGACAGGAAATCGTTCATCGCCGTGTCCGCCATCTGTTCCAGTCCGTACTGCTCCAATTCGTCGACGGTCATACCTACTGTAGGCCCCGATAAATCATAAGCAACTCGTCAATTCCCACGGTCGTGCACTGGGGCGACGATTCGTCCCGTGGTCGTCCGACCGTCGCGTCGCGCTCAGAACGGGAGGAACGAACGAGCGTTCTTCGCGTACAGGCCGAGCATCTTCTTGCGCGAGTTCGCCAATGCCTCGGTGAGTGCGTGAGACGCATCGGTCTGGATGCCCGCACCGTGACCGACGGCGAGGACTTCCACGTCGATGCCGTCGAGTTGTCGCCGGGGCGGAACCGCCCGAAGCATCGGGTGGACACCGAGTCGCTCACCGCTCCCACAGAAGTAATTGACCGTCCCGACGGATTCGGGCACCCAGAGCACCTTCGTCTCCGGGTTCCACAGTCCCGCCTCCTGCCAGAAGCGGTTGTCTCGAAGCCGAAGCACGCGGAAGCCGGTATCCCCCAGCCGATTGCCGAAGCGCTCGACTGGTGCGTTCAGTTCCTCGGCGACGCCCTCGAACCAGTTCGGGATGTACACCGGAACGTCGTGGCGGTTGGCGATGGCGGCACTGTCTCGCTTGTGGCGGTCCAGCGTGACGACGACACCCGCGACTTCGCCGCGCTCTGCGAGTCGTTCGTCGAGTCCGGGCACGTCGACGGGGTCGACGACCCACACCTCGCCAGCGCTGGATGCTGTCCCGCCAGCTGACGAGTCCTGCCCGTCACCATCGACGACGAGCGCGTGACTCGCACGCTGCATCGTCTCGTCCGGATAGGCGATCCAACCGAATCCGTGCTCGTGCTCGGTGACGACACGGTAGTCTTTCGCCGCGCCGGAGCCTTTCATTCCCATACCCTCACTGAGGCACGCTGGGGAAATAAGGGACTGCCTTACGGCAGACAGGTCACGAGACCAGAGAGACCGGCCTGGCACGTCGTCTGTCCGCCGACTCGTTTTAAGCGACTTCCCCACGAAGCACCGGTATGCTCTCGACGCTGCGCTGGCTGGCACTGGAGGTCAAGTACCTCGACCCAGCCGCCGACTTCTACGGGGAGACACTGGGGATGGCCGAGCGTCGCCGAAGCGACCACGAGGTGGTGTTCGGCGCGGGCGAGACCGACTTCGTCCTCCGGCGACCGTCGACGGTCCCTCGCGGCGGGGTCCACACGCACTTCGCGTTCTCCATCCCGGCCGCCGAGTACGACGAGTGGTGGGACGTCCTCTCTCGCGACTACGACCTCGACGAGTTCGTCTTCGGCGAGTCGCGGTCGCTGTACCTGTACGACCCGGACGGCAACTGCGTCGAGTTGGGCCAGACCGACGTGGCCGGCCCGGGCGTCGACGGGCTGTTCGAAGTCGTCCTCGAAGTCACGGACCTCGCCCGTGCTGAGTCGTTCTACCGCGACCTCGGCTTCTCGGTCGTCGACCGCGGCGGGAACCGAACACGAGTTCGCTTGCAAGGACCGGTCGCCCTCGAACTCTGGGAACCTCACCTCGGCCTCGCGGACGCACGCGGTGGGCTCCACGTCGACCTCGGTTTCGGCGGTGACGCGGTCGCGGCACGCGAAGCTATCGGTGACGAGGCGTGCGCCGTAGAACAGGTCGACGGCGGCGTCAGAATCCTCGACCGCGACGGGCACTACGTGACCGTACTAGACGAGTAGGCCCCGTCGGCCAGAGATGTCAGCAGGTCAGAGCCGGCTCGTGTCGATGTCGATGCCCGGCGGCGAGACGATGAGGAAGCCACGGAAGTGGACGAGTTCGCCGCCCTCCTTCTTCACGGCGCGGGCGAAGCCCGCCGCGAGTTCGTTCACGTCGCCCTCGACGTGCAAGACGAGGATACGGCCGCTCATCACCACGTCTATCCAGTCCTCTGGCGCGGTCTGTCCGTCGAGCACCCCGAGTTCGACGGCACCGACGAGGTCACCATCCTCGTCCTCGTCGAGGTGGTCCTCGACAACCTGCAGGTCCAAGTCGAATTTACCCATGGGCGACTACTCGGGGTGGGCCGAGAAAAATCCTTGCGTGTTCGAAGCCGGTCGAGTCGCGGGTAGGTCAGTCCTGTTTGTACTCCTTCCGGTAGCCACGGAACTCGGTCCGGTGGGCTTCCTCGTCGGCGAGGATGGTGACCGCGAGGTCTTCCGTCACGGGGTCGTCGTTCGCCTCGGCCGCGTTGATGAGGTCGCGATACGTCTGGATGGCATCTTCCTCAGCTTCGATGACGCCTTCGATGACCGACAGCACGTTTGTCGTGTCCTCCGGCGGCTGGAGCGACTCCTGTCGGGCCGTGAAGTCCATCGACCCGGGTGGGGATTCGTCGAGTTGCTTCAGTCGGTCGCCGAGCTGTCGCGCGTGGGTGAGTTCCTCTTGAATGTCCACGTCGAGGCTGTTCTTGATCTCCTCCGCGCGCACGCCGTCGAGCGCGATGGAGTTACTCAGGTAGTTCATCACGGTCTCGATTTCGTCGCCGTAGGCCTTGCGCAGGAGTCGGATGACTTCGTCGTCTGCCATACGTCGAACTACGGTTCGAGGGTCCTTATGTCATGGCGACGATGCCACCTCTTCCGGTTCCTGTAGGGCTTTACTCGACCCGGACGAGGGGAGGTGACAGGTCGTAGTGGCCCGCAATCGACACCGGTACGTGTTCGCTGGTGCAGACGCTGGAGGCGTCGATGCGCGCGAGGGCGACCCACCAAAATTCCACGTGATTCTGCGCAAAATCTGTCGGGTGATGCGCACGGGTAATCTGCAATGAGGTTGCTATGAACAAGACAATATAAGGAATATGTATTCGGTTATAGTCGCTGCAGTCGTGCGATTCGGCGATTCGTCACGGTCGTTCATCTGCCATCAGATTCGTTCACGAATCCTGTCACAGCACCACATTTATATACAAGATAGGGCCTCCCACCGAGTACGATGTCATCCAACGACACACCTCGCTCTGACACCCCTCAGGGCGGTCGAGTTCTTCCAGGGCACACTGAACGCCACGACTGAGTTTGACACAGCTCGAGTCTTCGACACCACGCTGCGCGACGGTGAACAGTCCCCACGTACATCGTTCTCCTACGACGATAAGCGAGAGATAGCTGCGGCGCTGGACGAGATGGGTACCCACGTCATCGAGGCCGGGTTCCCCGTCAACTCCGACGCCGAGTTCGAAGCTGTCTCCGACGTGGCGAAGTACACTGACGCGACCACTTGCGGGCTGGCCCGCGTGGTGGACAAGGACATCGAAGCCGCCATCGACTCCGGCGTCGAGATGGTCCACGTCTTCGTCAGCACCTCTGACGTACAGATAGAAGACTCCATGCACGCCACGCGCGACGAGGTCAAACAGCGCGCCATCGATTCCGTCCAGCGCGTGAAAGAGGCCGGCGTCGAGTGCATGTTCTCGCCGATGGACGCGACCCGGACCGACGAACCGTTCCTCATCGAGATGGTCGAGGCCGTCACCGAGGCGGGCACCGACTGGATCAACGTCCCCGACACCTGCGGCGTCGCCACGCCGCGGCGGTTCTACGACCTCATCGAGACGGTCGGCGAGCACACGACCGCAGAAATCGACGTGCACACGCACGACGACTTCGGCCTGGCCACCGCGAACGCGCTGGCCGGCATCGAAGCCGGTGCCTCGCAGGCACAGGTCTCGGTGAACAGTATCGGCGAGCGCGCCGGCAACGCGGCCTACGAGGAGTTCGTCATGGCCGTCGAGTCGGTGTATCAGGCCGACACGGGCATCGACACGACCCGCATCACCGAGTTGAGCCGACTGGTCGAGGAGAAGTCCGACATGCCGGTGCCGGCGAACAAGCCGGTCGTCGGCCAGAACGCCTTCAGCCACGAGTCGGGCATCCACGCCGCCGGTGTCATCGAGAACTCCGACACGTTCGAGCCGGGGGTCATGACCCCGGAGATGGTCGGCGCGAAGCGCGAACTGGTACTGGGCAAGCACACCGGCGTCCACGCCGTGCGCGAGCACCTGGTCGACGCGGGCTACGACCCGACCGAATCGGAGGTCCGAGAAGTGACCCGCAAGGTGAAAGACACCGGCGCGGACAAACAGCGCGTGACCGCGCGGACCGTCCGTGAGTTCGCCGAGGAAGTCGGCGTCGACACGATGGACGAGCACGAGGAGGTGACGGCGTGATGCACGTCACAGACAACATCTGCCCCACCACCAAGGTTTATATCCAGGGAGGGTCCTACCCAACTGGTAATGAGACAGTCTCCCACCGCCGCGCGAGTTTCCCTCGCCAGCGGTCGGGCTGTCGTACGTATTCTGTCGATTGTAGGGGCCGCCTAGCCCCTACTCACTCCCCTCCGCCGACTCTCGAACCGACTTCACAGCCACAGCCGACAGCACGTACGACACCGATGTCACAGCCAACCACACGACCCACTGCCGCACCGACGGCAGCCAGCCCGACAGGAACCAGCTATCGACCATGAGCGAACGCGCGACACCGATTCCCACCGAGACAGCCACAGGTGAATCGACCGAGTCGGACGCGGCGACCGACGCCGCCGACTCGACGACGGACACCGACGGCTCCGGCACGACCGAGACGCCCACCGACCAGCCCGCAGAGACCGAGGTACCGAAGACCGGCGCGACGGCGGTCGTCGAAGCCCTCGAAACCGCGGGCGTCGAGTACGCCTTCGGCGTGCAGGGCGGGGCCATCATGCCCGTCTACGACGCGCTGTACCACTCCGACATCAGCCACATCACGATGGCGCACGAGCAAGGCGCGTCGCACGCGGCCGACGCGTACGGCATCGTCTCCGGCGAGCCGGGCGTCTGCCTGGCGACCTCGGGCCCGGGCGCGACCAACCTCGTCACGGGTATCGCCGACGCCTCGATGGACTCTGACCCGGTCGTCGCATTGACCGGACAGGTCCCGACGGACTTCGTCGGTAACGACGCGTTCCAGGAGACGGACACCACGGGCGTCACCGCGCCCATCACGAAGACGAACACGTTCGCCTCCCACCCCGATACGGTGGGAACGGACGTGTCCGAAGCGTTCGCGCTGGCCCGCGAGGGCCGCCCCGGCCCGACGCTGGTCGACCTGCCGAAAGACGTGACGCAGGCGGATTCGACCGCCGAACCGCAGGAACCGACGACGCCCGACACCTACGAGTACCAGACCCACGCGGACGACGACGCGGTTCGGGCGGCGGCCGACGCCATCCAGTCGGCGAACCGCCCGGTCTTGCTGTTCGGCGGCGGCGTCATCAAGGGCGACGCGACCGAGGAGGCACGGGAACTGGCGACTACGTACGAGATTCCAGTCGTCACGACGATGCCTGCCGTCGGCGCGTTCCCCGAAGACCACGAACTGGCGATGGAGATGGCCGGTATGCACGGCACCGGCTACGCGAACATGGCCGTCACCCACACCGACTGCCTCGTCGCGGTCGGCTGCCGGTTCGACGACCGCCTGACCGGCGGCATCGAGACGTTCGCACCCGACGCGGAGGTCGTCCACGTCGACATCGACCCCGCGGAAATCAGCAAGAACGTGCAGGCGGACTACCCGCTCGTCGGCGACGCGGGCACGGTCATGACGCAACTGCACGAGGCAATCGAGACGCCGCCGCAGACGAAGAAGTGGCGCGCGACCTGCCAGCAGTGGAAGTCCGAGTACCCGATGGACTACCGCGCGCCCGACGACGAACCGCTGAAACCGCAGTTCGTCGTGGAGGCGTTCGACGAAGCGACAGAGGACGACGCCATCGTCACGACCGGCGTCGGCCAGCACCAGATGTGGGCGGTCCAGTACTGGACCTACACCGAACCCCGGACCTGGGTCTCCAGCCACGGCCTGGGAACCATGGGCTACGGCCTGCCCGCAGCAATCGGCGCGAAAATCGCCGCACCCGACCAGCAAGTCGTCTCCTTCGAAGGTGACGGCTCGTTCCTGATGACCATGCAGGAACTGTCGGTCGCGGTCCGCGAGAACCTGGACATCACGGTCGCCGTCCTCAACAACGAACACATCGGGATGGTCCGCCAGTGGCAGGACGCCTTCTTCGGCAGCCGCCGGATGGCCTCCGAGTATCACTGGTGTCCCGACTTCGCGAAACTCGCCGAAGCGTTCGGCGCGAAGGGCATCGCGGTCGACGACTACGACGAAGTCGCCGACGCCGTCACGGAGGCTCTGGAGTACGACGGGCCGACGGTCATCGACTTCCACGTCGACCCCGAGGCGAACGTCTACCCGATGGTCCCGAGCGGCGGCGACAACGGGCAGTTCGCACTGGAGGATGGTCACCTATGAGCAGTCACAGTAACGGGCTGGACGGCCCAGCCCCGGAGGAACGCCCGACCCCGCAGGGGCGGCGTAACTCACAAGGCATCCGCATCGACCCCGAAGTCGAGGCCGAACAGCCACCGCGGCGCGCGGTCATCTCCGTGCTGGTCGAACACGAGCCGGGTGTCCTCTCGGACGTCTCCGGCCTGTTCAGCCGCCGGCAGTTCAACATCGAGAGCCTGACCGTCGGGCCGACGGCGGACGACTCGAAGGCGCGAATCACGGTCGTCACCGAGGAACCCGACCCGGGCATCGACCAGTTGGAGAAACAGCTCCGAAAAGTCGTGCCCGTCATCGCGGTCAACGAACTGCCCGCGGACGCCATCAACCGGGAACTTGCCCTGATAAAGGTCGAGGGCACCCAACCGGACCAGGTCGCGGCCGTTGCCGACATGTACGACGCGAAGACGGTCGACGCCAGTCCGGAGACCGTGACCGTCGAAATCACCGGCTCGCGCCAGAAGATAGAGTCGGCCGTCGACACGTTCGAACGGTTCGGCGTCCGCGAGATTACCCGAACCGGGACCGCCGCCATGGCGCGCGGGACGACCGATACGGCACACGGGACCGACGCCACAGCCGACAGCACAGACGCGACGACCACCACCGCCACCGATTCAGACCAATGACAGACGAGTTCACCACCGACGTGTACTACGACGACGACGCAGACGCATCGTACATCGAGAACAAGACCGTAGCCGTCCTCGGCTACGGGAGCCAGGGTCACGCCCACGCGCAGAACCTGAGCGAGAGCGGCGTCGACGTGGTCGTCGGCCTGCGAGAGAGTTCGTCTTCGCGGAGTGCCGCCGAGGCAGATGGCCTCGACGTTGCGACGCCGTACGAGGCAGCCGAGCAGGCCGACGTCGTGGTCTTCCTCGTCCCAGACACGGTCCAGCCGGCCGTCTTCGAGGAGATCGAACCAGCGCTCGAACCGGGCGACACGCTCCAGTTCGCACACGGGTTCAACATCCACTACAACCAGATTCAGCCGCCCGAGGGCGTCGACGTGACGATGGTCGCACCGAAGAGCCCGGGCCACATCGTCCGCCGGACGTACGAGCAAGGCGAGGGTGTCCCCGGCCTCATCGCGGTGTACCAGAACGCGACCGGCGAGGCGAAGTCAGAGGCACTGGCGTACGCACAGGCCATCGGCTGCGCCCGCGCGGGCGTCATCGAAACGACGTTCCAGGAAGAGACCGAGACCGACCTGTTCGGCGAGCAGGCCGTCCTCTGTGGCGGCGTCACCTCGCTGGTCAAGCAGGGCTACGAGACGCTGGTCGACGCCGGCTACAGCCCGGAGATGGCCTACTTCGAGTGCCTGAACGAACTGAAGCTCATCGTCGACCTGATGTACGAAGACGGACTCGGCGGCATGTGGCACTCCGTCTCGGACACGGCCGAGTACGGTGGCCTGACCCGCGGCGACCGCATCGTCGACGAGCACGCACGCGAGAAGATGGAAGAAGTCCTCGAAGAGGTCCAGAACGGCGAGTTCGCCCGCCAGTGGATCTCAGAGAACCAGGCGGGCCGCCCGAGCTACTCACAGCTGAAGCAGGCCGAGGAAAATCACGACATCGAAGCCGTCGGCGAGGAACTGCGCGCACTGTTCGCGTGGCAGGACGACGACGAAGAGACGGAACAGGACGCGGAAGCACCGCCAGCAGACGACTAACCACGACGCAACCAACTACGCACCCCCCAACAATGACGACGAAACACGACGACTCCGACCGACACTCGATGCGAGACGTGAGCCACACCAACCCGAACACCGGCGAGAGCATGGGCCAGGTGTTCGAACACGGCGTGACCATCGTCGCAGACGGTGGCCGTGACCCGGCCCGCGAGGGCGACGCGGAGACGGAGACCGACGAGGAGAACCGAACCATGGAAGAAGTCGACCACACACCGCCCCACGACGGCGGCGAGGCCACCGACCGGGTGTTCGCCCGCGGTGGCGAGGACGACGACAGCGTAGAAGCAGAGGAATAGCATGTCCGAGGGCACGCTCTACGACAAGGTGTGGGACCAGCACAGGGTCACCACGCTGCCGACCGGACAGGACCAGTTGTTCGTGGGCCTGCACCTCATCCACGAGGTGACCAGCCCGCAAGCGTTCGGGATGCTCAGAGAGCGCGACTTGGAGGTCGCCTATCCCGAACTGACGCACGCGACGGTGGACCACATCGTCCCGACGGCCGACCAGTCCCGACCGTACGAGGAGGACGCGGCCGAGGAGATGATGGCCGAACTGGAAGAAAACGTCCGCGAAGCGGGCATCCAGTTCTCGGACCCGGACTCTGGCGACCAGGGCATCGTCCACGTCATCGGACCGGAGCAGGGGCTCACCCAGCCCGGCAAGACCATCGTCTGCGGCGACTCGCACACGTCGACGCACGGCGCGTTCGGCGCGCTCGCGTTCGGTATCGGGACGAGCCAGATTCGCGACGTCCTCGCCACGGGGACCATCGCGATGGAGAAACAGCAGGTGCGCAAAATCGAGGTCACCGGCGAACTCGGCGACGGCGTCGAGGCGAAGGACGTCATCCTCGAAATCATCCGTCGCCTCGGGACCGACGGTGGCGTCGGCTACGTGTACGAGTACGCCGGCGAAGCCATCGAGAACCTCGACATGGAAGGCCGGATGAGCATCTGCAACATGTCCATCGAGGGCGGTGCCCGCGCGGGCTACGTCAACCCCGACGAGACTACCTACGAGTGGCTGGAAGGCCGCGACGAGGTGCCCGAGGGCGACGAGTTCGAGGAGCGCAAGGGGTACTGGGAGTCCATCCGCTCCGACGATGACGCAGAGTACGACGACGTGGTCACCATCGACGGCTCGGAACTCGAACCGGTCGTCACGTGGGGCACCACGCCCGGACAGGGCGTCGGCGTCACGGAACCGATTCCGGCACCTGAGGACCTGCCAGCGGACAAGCAGGACACGGCCCGACGCGCACAGGAACACATGCGCGTCGAACCCGGCGAGACGATGGAAGGCTACCCAATCGACGTGGCCTTCCTCGGTTCGTGTACGAACGCCCGCTTGCCCGACCTGCGCCGCGCCGCACGCGTGGTCGAGGGTGAGCAGGTCGACGACGACGTTCGCGCGCTGGTTGTCCCCGGCAGTCAGCGCGTACAGGAGACTGCCGAACAGGAAGGTCTCAAGGAGACGTTCGAGGAAGCCGGCTTCGACTGGCGTAACGCCGGCTGTTCGATGTGTCTCGGCATGAACGAGGACCAACTGGAGGGCGACGAGGCGTGTGCCTCCTCGTCCAACCGGAACTTCGTCGGTCGACAGGGGAGCAAGGACGGCCGCACCGTCCTGATGAACCCGCGCATGGTCGCCGCCGCGGCCATCCACGGTGAAGTGACCGACGTTCGCGATGTCGCCGAGACGGAGGTGGTCTCGAATGACTGATTCGGACGACGGCCCCGCCGAAACGGTCGAACACGTCTCCGGTACCGGTGTCCCGGTCCGCGGGAACGACATCGACACCGACCAGATAATTCCGGCTCGGTTCATGAAGGTCGTCACCTTCGACGGGCTGGGCCAGTTCTCGTTCTTCGATTTGCGATACGACGACGACGACGAGGAGAAAGACCACCCGTTCAACGAGGAGCAGTTCCAGGGCGCAAACGTCCTGGTCGTCAACAGCAACTTCGGCTGTGGCTCCTCGCGCGAGCACGCCCCGCAGGCGCTCATGCGCTGGGGCATCGACGCCATCGTCGGCGAATCCTTCGCCGAGATTTTCGCGGGGAACTGCCTCGCGCTCGGCATCCCGACGGTCACCGCGGATTCGGAGACGGTACAGGCGATTCAGGACTGGGTCGACGCGAACCCCGACGACGACATCGACGTGAACGTGGCCGCAGAGACGGTGACCTACGGCGACACGACCGTCGACGTGACCGTCGACGATGCCCAGCGAAAGGCACTCGTCGAGGGTGTCTGGGACACGACCGCGCTGATGAAGGCGAACGCTGGTGAGGTCGAGAACACGGCCGTGAGTCTGCCGTACGTCGACGGAGGTGAGCAGGCGTGACGGAGAAAATCGCAGTCATCCCCGGGGACGGCATCGGTCAAGAAGTCGTCCCCGCAGCAGTCGACGTACTCGACGCGGTCGGCAACTTCGAGTTCGAGTACGGCGACGCAGGCGACGCGACCAAAGAAGAAACGGGCGACGCGCTCCCGCAGAAGACGCGGGACCTCGCGTCACGGTGTGACGCGACGCTGTTCGGCGCGGCCGGCGAGACGGCGGCGGACGTAATTCTCCCACTCCGCGACGTGGTGAACTCGTTCGTCAACGTCCGGCCCGCGCGGGCCTACCCCGGCGTCGACGCACTCCGCCCCGAAACGGACCTCGTCTTCCTTCGCGAGAACACCGAAGGCGTCTACTCCGGTCACGAGGACCGACTCTCTGACGACCTGTCGACGCTGACTCGCGTGGTCACGTCGTCGGCGTCGGCACAGCTCGCAGAGTACGCCTGTGAGTACGTCGAATCTCGCGACGTGGACGGCTTCCACGTCGCGCACAAGGCGAACGTGATGCGCGAGACGGACGGTCGCTTCCGCGACACCGTGGTCGACGTGGCCGAGTCGAACGGCGTGGAGACGGAGGAGGTCCTGATGGACGCCTTCGCCACCCACGTCTGTCTCGACCCGGAGCAGTTCGACGTGGTCGTCTGTCCGAACCTCGCGGGCGACGTGCTGTCGGACCTCGCCGCGGGACTCGTCGGCGGTCTCGGGCTGCTCCCGAGCGCGAACATCGGCGAGGACAACGCCCTGTTCGAGCCGGTCCACGGGACCGCGCCCGATATCGCGGGCGAGGGCGTCGCCAACCCGGCGGCGACGATTCTCTCCGCAGCGATGCTGCTGGAGTACCTCGGCTACGAGGACGAGGGCGAGTCGGTGCGGAGCGCGGTCCGCGAAACGTTGGCGGAGGGACCGCACACGCCAGACCTCGGTGGTGACGCGAGTACGGAAGACGTGACGAGCGCCGTCGTCGAGCGACTGGACTGAGACGCTCGCCGACGCGCGGCGACATATCCTATTGCTGTACCGAGACGATTCGAGCGACAGTGAAGTACTGTTCTCCAGTCAGCGACGGTAAACCACTGTTCCCCAGAAGTCGGTGAGACCGAACCATGTGATAGAAGCCCGAACGGTTATCCGACGAGCCTTCACTGTCCAGTACATGGCTGTCCTTGACGAGTTCTCGGGGTTCGAATTCGAGGACCTGATGGAGGACGTGTTTCGAAATCTCGGATACGAGAACGTCCACCAATCGACGAAGACGGGTGACGAGGGGCGAGATATACTCATGGAAGAGGTCGTCGACGGCGTCCGCAGAGGCGTCGTCGTGGAGTGCAAACACACCAGTTCGGTCGGTCGGCCTGTCGTGCAGAAACTGCACTCGGCCGTGACAACCTACGATTTCGACGGGCCTGTCCGTGGCATCGTCGTCACGACGGGGACGTTCACGAACCCGGCGCGGGAGTACGCTGAAAAGGTGCGTGCGAACGGCGGCGGAACGACCATCGAACTCATCGACGGCACCGACTTGCGGCGGATCGCAGACGAAGTCGGCCTCGACATCTACAACGGGCACATCGAAATTCTCTGTACCGACACCTTACGACCGTTCGACCCGACAGCTGGGGCGGATGCACCGGTCCGGGATGCGTTTCGTGACGTAGACAACCTCGACATCGGCCGTGTCCCTTCGCCGTCCGGGCAAATCGAGTTGCAACCGGTTCTATCGATAACCGCGAGCATCGACGCTGTGTTCGAGACTTCTGTCGGCGTCGTCCACGAGATTCACGAGTCGGCACGCTTCGTCGTCGACGCGAACCGGGGCCATCCCGAGATAACGAAAGACGAGGTGAGACAGCTAGTCGACGGGAATTGGACCAACACAATCGAGGTCGACGAAGCTAGTCTTGGAGAGACGTACGAAACAGTCTCCACTGCACACTTCGGACAGACCGAGACGGCGTACAAAGACTGGGCAATCGACCAACTCAGGACCCGCTACACGACGACGGTCCACTACACGGGCGGGAATAATGTCGACTACGAGAAAGACTGTGAGCCGAAACGGTCCGACGTCACGGTCCAGTCCATAGAACCCGTGTATCTCCCAAAAATTCGACAGACGACGACGCTCGGTGAGTACGACTACCCATACGAGTACTACGCTGCCGGCCCGTCGAGACTGACGCTCGAGGACGGCGTTCGGCGGTGTGTACACTGCGACAGTTCCGGTGGCTCGTACACGTTCTGTACGAACTGTGGCAGCGTCAACTGTGGGTCGCACACGAAGACGGAGCGTGTCGAGGAAACGCCCATCTGTACTGGCTGTGCCGTGACCGAACGGTTCGCACTTCGAACGAAGTACTTCTACGACGAAGCGAACCGAGACGAGTTCCGGGCGGAATACGAGGAGATGGCGGTGCACGAGAAAGCGATGGAGAACAAGCCCCTCGTCGCTGGGTCGTTCGTCGGTGCAGTCGTGACGGTACTGTTCGTCTTGACTTCGATGGGACTAGTGTAGCCACCCCGACAATCGTTTCAACTAGCTGTGTGTGCGGTGAGTATGGACGAACTGACGAGGACGAACACCGTCTACGAGTCAGACTCGGCGTCGTACGTCGAGAAGTACCAGTCGATGTCCGTCGCCGAGACCTTCGGCGACCCGTTCTTCGACGCGCTGTCGGGTGAGCGCGTCCTCGACGTGGGCTGTGGTCCCGGTCCCGACTCGGCCGTCTTCGCCGAGCGCGGCTACGACGTGGTCGGTTTCGACCTGACGGCGTCGTTCCTCGATGCGGCGCGAGATGCAGTCCCCGCTGGGCGATTCGCTCGCGGCGACATGCGGCGGCTGCCGTTCGCCGCCGACGCCTTCGACGGCGTCTGGGCGTGTGCGTCGTTCCTGCACGTCCCGCGTGATGATGCGGCCGCGACGCTCGACGAGTTCCGGCGTGTCCTCGTGCCCGAGGGCGTCGCACACGTCTCGGTGAAATGCGGTGACGGCGGGAGCTACGACGAGAAGGGGCGATACTTCGAACACTACCAGCCAGACGAGATTCGCCGACTGTTCGAAGAAACGGGGTTCGAGGTATCAGCAATCGAGACGACAGATCTGTGGATAAACGTGTTCGGGCGGAACCGCGACTAGGGTTTCGCGACCAGCAATGTACGTGCTCGACGAGTTGTACTAGGGCGCTCGACGAGTTCCTCACCTTCACCGCACTGGACCCAACTGGAGTCGGTCGTGGATGCAGTCCTCGCTCGCAGGTCCGAGGACAGCCAATACAGCGCCGGCGCTCACGACACGTTGCATATCTGAGAGAGTCATTATCCCCACCGGGAGCCTATCTCTGGACGTATGCCGACCATCGAGATTAGCGACCGGACGAAAGAACGACTCGACGCGCTCCGTGAAGAGGACGAGACTGACGACGAACTCCTCACAGAACTCATCAACATCTACGAAGCGAGCGAGCGCAGCCTGTTCCACGCGGGTGACTAGTTCGACGAATCGTCCGCCGCAGCGTCGGTGTCGCTGTCACTGCCCGCCGCGGCGAACCGGCAGATTTCTTCCCAGCGACCCTTCGACTCGAGGTGAGCCTGTAGCTCCTCTGCGTACGACGAGGCGAGTTCGCTGGCTGCAGCCTCCCGTTCCGCGTGGCGCTCTTCGTCGCCGCCACCCATCCCGAGCGCATCCTTCACCGAGCCGAACAGTCCACCGCTCTTTTTCGACTGCTGATTGCCGCCGGACGCGCCACCCATCGCTTGCATCTGTTGCTGGATGTTCTCCAGTTCCGGGATGATGGCCGAGAGGTTCGAGTCGTCGACCGTGATGTGTGCGTCGTCCGGGTTCTCGGCGTTCTCGACTTCGAACTCGACGGCGCTCATGATGAGGTCCCACTCCTGATTGGAGAACTCGGAGTCGAGTACGTCCTGCGTGAACTCTTTGTCGACCGTCATTCGCTCGCCGACGATGTGGTCCGTCCAGCGGTTTGCCATAGGCGACGTTGGGAGAGGACGGGTATCAGAATTGTGCCTCGGTCCGAGAACTTCGTATTCCTGTCAGAAAAACGTTCTGCAGTTCGGGAAGTTTCTGGAATCGTACACTGGTTATGGGGCCGCTGCGCTCGCAGGTCGAGACGGTCCCCATGGACGAAGACAAGTACCCTCCCGAGACCGACCGGCGGCGCTTCGTGAAAGGCGTCGTCGGTGGTTCCGCCCTCGCCGGCATCACGACCGCCGGTGCAGCAGCAGTGAACGCCACGACTAGCCGTATCGGGTCCGGTGGCGGCAGTACGACGTATCGTGCGATTCGCAACGTCGACGGTCCAGCACCGCGGGGCATGCCCCAGATTCCACTCACGACCGACGACGATGGCTACCTCATGGGCGTCTGGCCCGAACCCGAGGAACGTGAACTCGACGACGGGACGACCGTGACCGTCGCCGAGACGGACATCGGCGGTGTCACGTACTCCTCTCGCTGGTTCCAGTACTGCGGCGTCCAGACCTACGAGAGCATCCAACCCGACGCCGAACAGGACAACTACATCCGGTACAACGGCGTGACGCGCTACGACTGGCAACGGAGCCAGACCAGCGGTGGCGACAAAGTTCATCTCGACGACTTTGCCGACTACGAGACGTGGACGAACGACATCGGCGACGCCGGATACGGCAAGCCAGCCACCTGTTCGTGGCGG
Source organism: Haloarchaeobius caseinilyticus (assembly GCF_051207395.1). Taxonomy (NCBI): domain Archaea; kingdom Methanobacteriati; phylum Methanobacteriota; class Halobacteria; order Halobacteriales; family Halorubellaceae; genus Haloarchaeobius; species Haloarchaeobius caseinilyticus. The sequence goes on from NZ_JBPJZC010000001.1 coordinate 580,614, forward strand.
TCACAGGACGTCAAGGACGAAGAGACCCTCGCGGTACAGGTCATCCGCAGTCCGCGTATCGAAGCGGCAGCCCAGGAGAGCGAGTGGCTCGCAGCGAGTACAGTCGAGGGCTGTATCGCCTATCTGAACAAGTGTACCCACTTCTGCTGTATTCCGGGATTCAAAAACAGTGGCGACGCGCCAAAGTTCGGCGCGTCGAACCTGAGTTACTGCGGCTGCCATCAGTCGGTGTACGACCCCTTCGACGTGGTCGAGCGGACGTTCACCGCGCTACCGAGACCGTCGAACTAGCGAGACGGTCTCGCGACTGCCCGCTCAGAACGCGTCGTCTTCGAGTTCGACCGTCGCGTGGAGGTCCGACTTGAGCGCGTCGTGGACCTTGCAGAGCTGTTCTGCGCGCTCGACGACGGCGTCGCCCTTGTCGCCGACGTCGTTCTCGACTTTCACGTCGAACGTGATGGCGGCGAGTTTGTCGTCGTCGTTCAGGTCGCCCGTGGTCGTGATTTCGACTTTGCCGAGGTCGCCGGCCTGTCGCTGCTCGGCACCGACGCGAAGCGCCGGGACGAAACAGGCGGCGTAGGTCGCGAGCAGTGTTTCGAGTGTGTCCGGCGCGGACTCGCCGGTCGCGTCGATGGTCGTCTCGAAGTCACGGATCTCGTTCGTCGCGCTGAATCCCTCCTCGGAGATGGTGCGAACTTCCTTGGACATTGCACCTGCAACGTCACGCGCGAGAGAGGTAAAGTCACCGTTAGGGGAAGCACTCGTCGCGCGCGGCCGAGGCTCACCCCGGCCGCTGAAACCTCCGAATCTCGGCTCGTTCTGGCTTCAATTTGGGTCTAACTTCCGGTGTATCTGTCCTCGAACTCGGCAAATCCTCTTTTAGGCACCTGGACTCTGGATGGCTGGAGGTGCTGAACGAAACGACGACGCTCACCGCCGCCAGACTCGGCGTCGTCGTGACCTATCTGTTCACACGTGTTCTCGGACGGTTCCCTCGTCGCGTTCCCACCGAAGTCCTCCTCTGGCTCCAGGTGCAGACCTTCGTCTCGACGTTCACCGTCGTCGGCAGCCTCGGTCTCGTGATGAACGACCTCAGCGTCTACCGGGACATCCCGAGTCGCTTCACGCTGAGTCTCATCATCTTCAGCCTCGCGCTGCTGTTGTACGCCATCACGTCGGTGCCACTGGTCGCGATACTGCTGACCGGCGTGCGGCAGGGACTCGCCGCCAGTCTCGGGCCGTTCACGTTCATCCCGGACGTGTTCGCGGCCATCGCAGTGTTGATACTGCTGTATCAGAGCTTCGAGTGAGCCGACTGCAAGAACATCACAGCAAACACTCGAGGTCTCCGCACTCGGGTGCGAGGAGGGACTCACTACCGAGTTATGCGGTCCCTCCGAAGGCGTAATTCGCTGTATAACTAATGGCTACCTCGAAGTAGGCCGACGTATGGACGGGAACGACGACACGAATTCGGGCTCTCGAACGTGTGCAGAGGTCGGTGCTGCATGACCATCGAAGTCGAGCGTGAGTACGACGGACAAGTCTGGGACGCCGTACTCGCAGAGAGCACCGGGAGTACCTGCTTCCACTCGGCAGCAGTGCTACGGCTGTGTGCCGACCAGTTAGACGCGACACTGCACCCGTTCATCGGCTACAAGGGACAGGAACCGGTCGGCCTCTTTCCGCTCTTCGAACTGCAGAAGGGACCAGTCACGGGCGTCTTCTCACCGCCACCCGAACTGAAGATTCCGTATCTCGGACCGACGCTGACACAACCTGAGACCCTCAAGCCGAGAAAACGCGAGCAGTGGAACTACCGGTTCGTCGAAGCGGTCCTCGACAGCGTCGAGCGGGACATCAATCCGCGCTTCACGAACGTCAGAACGACGCCGACCTACGGGGACGAACGACCCTTCGTCTGGTCGGGCTACGACGTGACGCCACGGTACACCTACCGACTCGACCTAACCCCGGACGAAGACGAGTTGCTCACATCGTTCAACAGAGAGGCACGACGGGCCGTGACGGAGCACGTCGGTTCGGTGGACATCGCCGTCGCGACCGAGGCAGAAGTCGACCGGATTCTGACGGGTGTCGCCGGTCGCCACGACGAGAAGGACGCTGACTACCACTTCCCCCGCTCGTTCGCGACCCGACTCTATCGGATGCTCCCCGACGACACGCTGCAAGCGTACGTCTGCCGTCAAGACGGTGAACTCTGTGGCGGGATGCTCACGTTCGAAGACGAAGACACTGGCTACGGGTGGCAGTCGTATGGCGACCTCACCCGGTCGGTCCCGGTCTCTGACCTGCTTTTCTGGCACGCCTTCCGCGAGGCGAAGTCACGAGGGTGTACCACGTTCGACCTCGTCGGTGCGAACGACAGAGGGTTGGCACGGTACAAGGCGAAGTTCGCGCCGGAACTCCACCGCTATCAGGCGCTGAACCGGGGCACGAATTACGCGAAAGGAGCGGTGAAGTTGTACTCGTACCTCCGGTGACCGTTCTCCAGCAGGTCGTGCTGCGACGATTTCCGACTGGCAATCTCGTCGAAACCGCCGAGAAAAATCGAGAACAGGTACGGGTACAGTTACAGGTGCTCAGTCCAGCAGGTTCTCGCTTAGGTTCCAGGACCCGTCGCCCTCCAGCACGACGACTTCGGCGTCGCTGCCGGTCGCTTTGACCTCCTTCGCGAAGTCCTGTGGGTCCTGCTCGATGGGCGGGAACGTGTCGTAGTGCATCGGGAACGCGTAGTCCACGTCAAGCCAGTCCGCGGCGATGGCGGCCTGCCACGGCCCCATGGTGAAGTGGTCGCCGATGGGCAGGGCTGCCGCGTCGGGTTCGAGGTACGGGCCGATGACGTCGCGCATCTCGGTCATCAGGCCGGTGTCGCCCGCGTGGTAGAACGTCTCGGACTCCTCGTCGGACACCTGCGTCGGCTTCGTGTCGGAGATGATGAAACCGGCAGGCATCCCGCCGGAAGTGCCGTAGCTGGTGTCCATTCCGTTGGTGTGGTCGGCCCGGTGCATCGTGATGTAGGCGTCGCCACACTCGACCGTGCCGCCGATGTTCATCCCCATCCCGCCGACGGCCTCGTACTCGCCGAACTCGTCACGGCAGTACTCGACGACTTCGGGCGTGGCGACGAGCTTCGTCCCCTCGTAGCGGTCCACGTCGCCGATGTGGTCGGCGTGGCCGTGTGTGAGGAGCAGGAAGTCCGGGTCTAGCTCCTCCGGGTCGGTCGACGTCTTCGGGTTGTCGAAGAACGGGTCGATGAGCAGTTCGGTGTCGCCGACCTCGACGAGCCACGTGGAGTGGCCGTACCAGGTGAGTTGCATGGCAACTGACTCTACGCCTGAAAATCACTTAAAATTGCACGCGGCGGCAGGGGGTGGGTGGTGTCCGACAGGTTATAAGCCCCGTTCCTGCGAAGCGACGCTATGCTCACACTGCAACTCAGTGACTTCATGGTCGAACTGAAAGACGGCTCCATCAAGAACGTCGGTCCGGCGAACAAGACCGGTTCCGCCAAGCTGTTCGACGTCGTCGACGCCGAAGCGCGCGAGTTCGGTGACAAGCGCGTCAAGTTCGTCTTCGAGGACGAGGACGGAAACGAGGTACAGGCGGCGCTCTTTCCGGAGCAGGTGCGAAAAATCGCCGCGGATATCGAGCAGCTTACCGATACGTCCCCTGTGTTCGAGTGACCCCAATCACCCGTCGTTCAGCCCCACGGCACCACGGTTCGGTGGAGGGCGGGACGAGACGGCAGTACCCAGCTACCGACGCGTCCCGGCCACACACGTGCTCGCCGGTTCAGGCGTTGTTCATCCGCTGGCTGGAGCGCTCGCCGCAGGTCTGACACTCCTTCACGCGGTACGGTTCGCGGGAGAACTGTGCGTTCTCCGTCTTCGAACTCTCCGTGATGATTTGCACGGAAACCTTGTGCAGCGTGTCCCCACCACAGCACTCGCAGTATTCGGTCAGCCCATTGAATGAGTCGTCAGTCGTTGCCATACATCCAAATTAGGCTCTACTATTATAATGCCACATTAGCATTTTCACGCTGAGAAATAACCCGGTGATATACTGAGTAATATTCTCGGTTTCGGTCAGGTGGCGCGGTTTCTCACTGCGCCACTCGACTCGTGGACTGACTGGCGATTAGGTGAGGCCCAAAACCTTATGTTTCGCAGACGGTGACGTATCGTCGTGGACGACGAGCGGCCAATCGAGGATATTCTGGACACGATCGGCGACGAGCACGCACGCGAAGTGCTCGCCGCGGTCAGCGAGGAACCCCTCTCCGCGAAAGAGGTCGCCGAGTTCTGTGACCTCTCTCTTCCGACCGTGTATCGACGTATCGAGATGCTCAAAGAACATAAACTCATCACGTCGGAGACGCTCGTGGCGAAAGACGGGAACCACTACGACGCGTTCAGGTCGAACTTCGACGCGACGGTCATCCGACTCAAAGAGGACGAGTACGACATCCGTATCTACCGGAAAGAGAATTTACCTGATCGCTTCTCCAGCCTCTGGGACGAACTCGGTCGATAACGCCGACACTCCCAGCTAGTCCGTCGTCGCTCGTCGCTCAGGTCGTGCCCGCGCGATTCGACGAATCGCGTCGTCGCAGTGCGTCCTTCAAGAATCATCGTCGCAGTTCTCTCGTTCTCGCGTAATCTCGTCCTCGAATAACCCCGATTGCGCACGCACGAGCGTACGACGACTCCTACCTGTGAGTCGTAACGACCGACGAGAATCGTAACTTGATGGTCTCGCCGGACGAGTCAGCCGACGAATCCGACCGGACGCGGCGTCGAGCCACCCCGGCGGTGCAGTTATAACCCCTGACACGGTAGGGTCGCCCGAACCGTGGTAGAGTTGATCGAAATCGCCGGGACGGTGCTGATGGGCATGCGCCTCGTCTTGTTCGCGCTGGCGCTCGGACTGACGTTCATCAGTTTTCAGGCATACAATCAGAAGGGTGGGAAGCGGCTCGAATCGGCGTTCATCGGCTTCGCGTTCATCAGTATGGGGGTGGCACTGACGAATATCAGTATGCAGATAACTGAGGGAGTCGTTTACTTCAATATCGCCGAAACGGTGCCGTTTATCGTCGGGTTCAGCATGCTGTACCTGTCACTGTACCGCTGAGCGTGTATCGACAACAGTTTTAGGCCGGGTCCATTCTACTCGGTCAAATGGGTAACTGTATCATTTGCGGTGTCCAGGTAAATGGGCACATCTGTACGAGCCATCAGGAGGACGTCGTCTTCACGTTCGAGGGCGACCACCCGAACCAACTCACACCCGGTCGATACTACCGCGGAACCGTCGACGGCTTCGCCGAATTCGGCGTCTTCGTCGACATCGGTGATTCTGTCACCGGTCTGCTACACCGTAGCGAACTCGACCAGCGTCTGGAGAGCCTCGACTGGGAACCGGGCGACGTCGTGTACGTGCAGGTTACGGACGTCCGTGACAACGGCAACATCGACCTCGGCTGGTCCATCCGACAGGCCGACTCCGAGTTCCGCGGTGTCCTCATCGACAACCCCGAGGGCGACCGCCTGCCCGAGGAGGACGAGGACGAGCAGGAAGAGGAGGAAGAAGTCGTCGCCACGACCGGTAGCAGCCGGCAAGGAAACGCGGCCGTTCGCACCCCGAGCGGTGACGACAGCCAGCCGACGACGACGAAGTCCAGTGAGCCGGAGGAAGCACCGACCGAGAGCGACGTCGACGCCGACACCGCTGACGCGTCTGCCGACGAGCACGTGACCGAGGACGCCGACGAGACCGACGAATCGGCCGACCTCGAACGAACGACCATCGACACCCTCACGGAGAAGGTCGGACAGGTCGTCCGCGTCGAAGCCGAAGTCATCAGCATCCGCCAGACCTCCGGCCCGACGGTCTTCGAACTCCGCGACGAGACGGGCACCATCGAGTGTGCCGCCTTCGAAGAGGCGGGCGTTCGCGCCTACCCCGAAGTCGAAGTCGACGACGTCGTCCGACTCGACGGCGAAATCGAGCGCCGCCACGACAACATCCAGATCGAGACCGAGGACCTGACCGTCCTCTCCGGCGACGACGCCGACTCGGTCGACGAGCGCATGGCCGCCGCCCTCGAAGACGAGGCCGACCCCGGTGCAATCGACCTGCTCGCGGAACACGATTCGGTCGAAGCCGTCAGCGAGAACGTGCGTAACGTCGCGACGGCCATCCGCCGTGCCGTCATCCAGTCCCGTCCGGTCGTCATCCGCCACAGCGCCACGGCAGAAGGCTACGTCGCCGCCGCCGGCATCGAGCGCGCTGTCCTCCCCCTCGTGCGCGAGGAACACGCCCGCGACGACGCAGTGTACCACTTCGTCGAGCGCCGCCCGCTCGACGAGCCGGTGTACGACATGGACGCCGCGACGAACGACGTGACGAACATGCTCGACGCGCGCGAGCGCCACGGCGAGCAGCTCCCGCTCGTCGTCCTCGTCGACCTCGGTAGCACGGTCGAATCCCGCGAGAGCTACGACCTGCTCGACGTCTACGGCGCAGAGCGCGTCGTCGTCGACGCCAGCCACCCGGACGCGGAAATCGTCGACTCCGTCGAAGCCATCGCGAACCCGCACCTCACCGAGGTCGAGGACGAAGTGACGAGCGCGGCCGTCGCCGCCAACGTCGCCGCACACGTCAACGCGGACGTGCGCGACGACCTGCTCCACCTGCCCGCCGTGAGCTACTGGGCGAACGCGCCTGCGACGTACACCGACCTCGCAAACGAGGCTGGCTACACGCCGGACGACACGCGCGAGATTCGCGAAGCCGTCGCACTCGAAGCGTACTACCAGTCCTACAAGGACAAGCGCGAACTCGTCACCGACCTCCTGTTCGAGGAGGCAGACGGCCTCGCTGGCCACGTCAGCGAACAGTTCCGAACGAAGCTCGACGACGAACTCGAGACCGCGAAGAGCAACCTGTCCCAGCGCACCGCGCAGGGCATCGAGTTCGCCGTGCTGGACGCCGACGCGTTCACGCACCGCTTCGACTTCCCGCCGACGGAACTCCTCCTCGACGCGCTCCACCGCGAGGAGTCCGCCGAGGCCGACGACAACCTCGTCACCGTCGCACTGGGCGACGACGAACTCTACCTCCGCAGCACGGAACACGTGGATGTGCGTGAGGTCGCTGCCGAAGTGACGGAGCAGGTCCCCGCCGGGGGCGTCTCCGTAGTCGGTGGCCGCGACGGGCACCTCGAATTCCTCTGTGGCGAGCGCGAGGACGTGCTGAACGCAGCCGTCGCCGCCATCGCGCAGACGTTCAAACCGTAGAACCGCCGTAAACGCTCCTTCTCACTTCTCCGTTCTCGCGTTCCGCCGAGCCACGCGGACACTGACGATGCGGACGCTGGCGAGGACTTACTCCAGTATCTCGACGGTCCCGTTCGTCCCGTCGACGCGGATTCGGTCACCGGTTCGGATTCGACTGGTCGCGTCGGGTACGGCGACGACGGCCGGCAGGCCGTACTCACGGGCGACGAGCGACCCGTGTGTCATCACGCCGCCGACCTCGGTGACGAGTGCGGTCGCGTTGAGGAACAGTGGTGTGACGCCCGGGTCACAGTATTCGACGACGAGAATCTGCCCAGCGTCGAGTGTCTCGGTCGTCGGGTCACGGACGACCCGCGCGATTCCATCGACGACGCCACTGGAGACCGGTGTGCCGGTGAGAATCGGTCCGTCCGTCGGCGTGGCCGGTGGCTGGAGTATCTCACCGTCGCTCGTGATGACGCGCGGCGCGTGCATCCGAGCGTGGTGGGCGAATTCGTTCCGGCGAGCGTCGATGTCGGGGACTGCCCGGGTGTCCCCCGCGAGTGCATCCCGAAGTTCGTCGAGGCGGAAGAACCACACGTCGCGTGGGTCGTCGACGACGCCCGCATCGGCCAGTTCACGGCCGGCGTCGAGGAACGCGCCACGGCAGGCGGCGAGCACACGAGCGATGCCGTACTTCGGGTGTTCCCGAATCGGGAGATAGCCGCGGTAGACAGCGACGAGTCGTCGGACGGCCGCGGCGCGTGCCTGTCCGGTCCAGCCGCCCGGGCCTGTTGCCCCGCCGAAGCCGACCTGGGAGGGGACATTCGTCCGTGCAGCAGCGATTTCGAGTCGCGTCGCCGCCGTTTCGGCAGCGTCGACGAGCGCAGCGATGTGGTCGCGATGTGCGCCCGGCTGTGTTCCACGGAGCGCTCCACGAACCACGCCGAGGATGGGCGTCGGGTCCTCCGACCAGCGTGGGCGGGAGAGGTCGATTTCGTTCGGCCCGCGGAAGCCGTACTCGTCGAGGAACGCCTGCAAGGCCGCGTCGAAGGCCGCCCCGCCCTCGGAGACGGCCGCGATGGTCTCTCTGTCTGCACCGGATTCGATGGCTCTCGCGACGGCCGGGAACGACCGCGCGAGGTCGGCCAGGTCACCGAGTGCGAGTGTGGCGTCGGTGACCACGTCGGCCGACAGTCCCCGCCCGAGCGCCTCGATGTCTTCTTCGTGTCCGGGACAGAGTGCGCGCAAGGCGGCTCCTGCGAGCATCGTCGCGTAGAACGGGAAGAAGCGCGGGAACACGACGGCGACCGCATCGGTGAGTTCGGTGAGGCTCGCGTCGAGTCGCCCCGCGGCGGTCTCGTGCTCGCGAATTCGGGCCGTCGCCGCCGTGGCGTACTCGTCGTACCACTCGCGCTGGTTGGCCGCTGCGTCCGTCGGGTCGCCGACCAACAGTGCCGGGACCGCACCCGCGGCCAGTTTCGTGACGACCGGTGCGATGCCGATGGTGGTCTGTAGTTCTCGCCCCGGCAGGACGACTCGGTGACGTGTCTGAACCCACGGGTCGCGCTCTGTGAGGAACGCCCGGAGCGCGTCGACCGCCGGTTCGTCGACGCTCTCCATCAGGTCGAGATACCGCTTACGGAGCCGATGGTCCCGCAACAGCGGTGTCACGTTCTGGTACACCCGACCGCCTGCAGCGGCCGCGGGAACGTCGAACTCGTCGGCGAGTCCGACAGATTCGGTGACCTCTCCGATGAGGTGGACCCAGAGGTCTACGACGAGTGGCGGCATCGCTGCCGGCATCGCCTCGCGGTGGCTCCAACTGTGATAGACGTGTAACTCGCCATCGGCGGGGGTCGGTTCGGGGACGGGGAAGAGCGTCGTCACGGGACGTGCCTGCAAGACGACCAGCCGACCGTCGTCGAGTCCCCACTCCACGTCCATCGGCGTCTCGAACAATTCGATGATACGGTTGCCGAGGCCGACGAGTCGCCGGACCGTCGCGTCGTCGAGGACTTTGCGGTCGCGGTGGTCACTCGTCACGATCTTCGTCTCGGTCCCACCGCCAGGCAGTGCGTGGACTGCCTGGCGCTTCTCACCCACGGTGTACGACAGGACTTCGCCGGTTCGGGCGTCCGCCCGGACACTGTCTGCTGTCGCCAACCCGCCGACCTGCGTCTCGCCGAGGCCGTAGCCGGCGTCGATGGCGTAGACCGTCCGATTTCCAGAGACGGGGTCGGCCGTGAACAAGATGCCCGACGCCTGAGGGTAGACCATCCGCTGGACGACGACGGCGCACTCGACCGAACCGTGCGGGATGTCCTCGCGGAATCGGTAGGCGATGGCCCGGTCGCTGAACAGACTCGCCATGCACTCGACGACCGTGCCGGCGACCGCGTTCGGGCCGACGACGTTCAGAATCGTGTCCTGTTGGCCCGCAGCCGAGGACCTCGGCTGGTCCTCTGTGGTCGACGACGACCGTACGGCGTAGGCGTCTTCGATACCGAGAATCGCCAGTTCACCGGTAATCGCGTGGCGAACGTCGTCCGGAAGCGACTTGCTCCGAATCGCTTGTCGCACCCGTTTTCCGGCCCGCGAGACCGCCTCGGTGTCGGTCGGGTCGACGTCGGCCAGCGCCCGAATCCGCTTCTGGACCGTCGGGTCGTCGACGAGTCGACGGTACACGTCGGTCGTGACGCAGAAACCGGCCGGGACTGGCAAGTCGGCGGCGGCGAGTTTGGCGAGGTTCGCACCCTTCCCACCGGTCAGTGTCGGGTCGGCCGCGAGCGATTCGGCGAACGGAACGACTGTGTGTACTGTCACTTGCACTCCCCCAAGAGTGACTGCTCTAGGTGTCGGACAGATATGACGGTTCCGCGGGTTGAGGAAAGCGAATATTCGGAAAGCGCTCACGTTTCGACACTTCCGATTTGTCCGGTACCGACTTCTCGACCTCTACGACATGCTGCGCACCTAGGCCGGCCCGTAGACGACACGCTTTTCCCCCTCACACCGCGATGAAACAGCAATGAGTACCGAGACGGACCCGACCGAGTCCGACGCGTTCGCGGCGGTCTGTGAGGACCTCATCGACCGAATCCTCGCGGGCGACCTCGAACGCGACGACGTGGAGTCTGCGAAGTTGCAGGCCTGTTCCGACCACTCCGCGCCGAAGGTCCCGAAGAACTCCGAGATTCTGGACCACGCGCCGCAAGAGCGACGCGAGGAACTCGAAGCCGTCCTCCAGCGAAAGCCAGTCCGGACCGCCTCGGGCGTCTCCCCCGTGGCCATCATGACCTCGCCGCACATGTGCCCGCACGGGAAGTGTCTCTACTGTCCCGGCGGCCCGGCCAGCGAGTTCTCCAGTTCGCAGTCCTACACCGGCCACGAACCCGCGGCGGCCCGCGGCGTCCAGAACGACTACGACCCGTACGGGCAGGTCACGTTGCGCCTCGAACAACTGCGAGAAATCGGCCACCCGGTCGACAAGGTCGAACTCATCCTGATGGGCGGGACGATGACCGCCCGGAGCCACGACTATCAGGAGTGGTTCGTCAAGCGCGCGCTGGAAGCGATGAACGACTACGACGTGGACAAACAGCCCGAACCCGCACAGGGCGAGAGCTTCGCGCAGGACCCCGAGACCGTCGACTTCCGCTACCTCGAAGACGTCATCGCCGAGAACGAGACGAACTCGATTCGCAACATCGGGACGACGTTCGAGACGAAGCCGGACTGGTGTGACCCAGAACAGATAAACCGGATGCTCGACCTCGGCGGGACGAAAGTCGAAGTCGGCGTCCAGACCACCTACGAGCGCATCAACCGGGAGATGCACCGCGGCCACGGCGCGCAGGCCAGTATCGAGGCCAACCAGCGTCTCCGTGACTCGGCGTTCAAGGTCGGCTTCCACATGATGCCCGGCCAGCCCGGCATGTCACAGGAGATGTGCATCGAGGACTTCCGCCGCCTGTTCGAGGACGAGAAGTGGCGACCGGACTACCTCAAAATCTACCCGACACTCGTCGTCCGTGGCACCCGCGTCTACGACCAGTGGCACAACGGCGACTACGAACCGCTGGACAACGAGACTGCCGCCGAGGTCGTCGCCGAAATCAAGTCGATGATTCCGAAGTACACCCGACTCCAGCGCGTCCAGCGCGACATCCCGGCGGACTTCATCGACGCCGGCGTCTGGAAGTCCAACCTGCGCCAGTTAGCGTGGAAGAAGATGGAAGAACACGGCTGGACCTGCGACTGCATCCGCTGTCGCGAGGTCGGCATGAACGACGAAGTCCCAGAGAACGTCGAACTCGACGTCATGACCTACGACTGCGCCGGCGGGACGGAACACTTCATCAGCTTCGAAGACCCCGAGAAGGACTTACTGGTGGGCTTCTGTCGCCTGCGCTTCCCGGGCGACCCGGTGCGCCGTGAACTCCAGAACGCGGCCTTGGTCCGCGAACTGCACGTCTACGGCCCGATGGTCGAAGTCGGCGAGAAGAGCTACGACTGGCAGCACAAAGGCTACGGGAAGAAGTTGCTCAGAAAGGCCGAGGAGATGGCTGTCGACGCCGGGTTCGAGAAGGTCAGCGTCATCTCTGGCATCGGTGCCCGAGAGTACTACCGGAACAAGCTGGGGTACCACCAGGACGGCCCGTACGTCTCGAAGCGGCTCTGAGAGGGCTACTCGCAGCAGTTGGTCGACGAACCAGCGGTCCTTGTCTCAGGCCGCCGGTTCGATGTTCTGGTTCACGTGGAACAGGTTCTCCGGGTCGTACCGTGCCTTGACCTGCTGGAGTCGCTCGTAGTTATCCCCGTAGGTCGCCTTGACCCGCCCCGGCCCTTCGTCCATCAGGAAGTTCACGTACGAGGCGCCGGCCGAGTACGGGTGTAGTGCCGACCAGTAGTCACGCGCCCAGTCCGTGATGGCGTCGGTGTTGGCCGGGTCCGAGTCCACGCCGACGATGACCATCGACCACGTCGCGTCCCGGACGTCCCAGGCAGTCTCGTCACTCCCCACGCGGTGGACGGCACCGTCGATAGGGTACAGGTGCATCGTCGACCGCGCCGTGGGAAGGTCGGCGAAGCGGCGGTGGACCGCGATGGCCTCGTCAGGCAGGTCGCGGACGAAGTCTCCCTTCCAGTACCACTGGTCACCCGGCGGATAGAGCGCGTCGAACAGCCCTTGCAGTGCCGGGTACGGCATCGACTCGATGTGTTCGAACAGCGGCTCCGCAACGTCGCGGGCCGGTTTGAGCACCGCATCGATGTCCGCTTCTGGGCCGGTGTAACAGACTACGAGGCCACAGACGGGGTCGCCCCGAATCTCGGCCGGGAACGGGTACGGGTCACCGGGCACCGTCGCCACGAGGTAGAACGCGTACACGTCCTCGGACTGTTGTGGGAGCCACTCGCGGTACCACTGCATCGTGGTTTCGAGTTCGGAAATCGGCCAGAACAGTGGACCGGCGACGACCGTCTCGACCGGGTGGAGGCGGAACTCGAAGGACGTGACGACGCCGAAGTTGCCGCCACCACCGCGGAGTGCCCAGAACAGGTCCGGGTGCTCGGTTTCGTTCGCGTGGACGAGGTTCCCGTCGGCGAGCACGACGTCTGCACCGACCAAGTTGTCGATGGTGAGCCCGTACTTCCGAGTCAGGTAGCCGTGGCCACCACCCAGCGTCAGCCCGGCGACGCCCGTCGTGGAGATGACACCGCCGACGGTAGCGAGACCCAGCGCGTGCGTGGCGTGGTCCACGTCGCCCCACGTACAGCCAGCCTCCACTCTGACGGTCTGTGCGTCGGGGTCCACCCGGATACCGGTCATCTGGCTGAGGTCGATGACCAGTCCGTCGTCGACGAGCGAGAAGCCGGGGGCGCTGTGGCCCCCGCTCCGGACTGCGACCTCGATGTCGTGTTCGCGGGCGAAGTGCACGGCGGCGATGACGTCGCCCACGTCGGCACAGCGGACGATGAGCCGCGGGTGCTTGTCGATCATCGCGTTGTAGATGGTGCGTGCCTCCTCGTACGTCGGGTCACCTGGCCGGACGAGGTCACCACGAAGTGCCTCCCGTAGCTGTTCGATGGCCGCCTCCCCCTCGTCTATCGGTGTTGTCGACATGGCTCTATCAGGTCCACATCGTCAGCTCTCCCCGACGCTTGCTGCGATTGTGAACTCTACCTGATTGTAGGAAGCAGACGAGGATAATCTGTGGCCTCACTCGGTCGCCCAGTCCAACGTGTCGCTACCGAACGATAAATTATCAACGCGGTGAGAGCCGACCCCACTCACTGCCATGCAGTTCGTGAGCGAACTGTCCCACTGTCTCAGTCCCCTCTCAGGGCTGCGACTCGTCGAAGAAGTCGGTCAACTCGTCCCAGAGGACGAGTCCGGCACCGACGGCTAGCACGAAGAATCCGAGTTGCAGAACAGCCGTGCTGGTCGCCAGCCCCACATAGGAGACCAACAGCACGTAGGAGACGAGTGTGACCAGTCCGAGGACGATCGTGAACAGTCCGAGGAGCCTGGGTGGGAGTGGAATCAGCGACCCACCGTCGGGTGCAGAGAGCGGGGGTGAGACCATCGTTCATCGTACCGACACGAAGCGTGTGGAAATACATTTCGCCCGCATGACCGAACGACAGGCCCTTACCCTCCCCACGAAAAATCCCGGCCATGGAACCGAAGCGCGAGCTGACCAGCGTCGACCTCGCCGCCCTCGTCTCCGAGTTGAACTCGTATCGAGGGGCGAAAGTCGACAAGGCGTACCTCTACGGGGACGACCTGCTACGCCTCAAGATGCGCGACTTCGACCGCGGTCGAGTGGAACTCCTCTGCGAGGTGGGCGACACGAAGCGCGCCCACGTCGCCGCGCCGACGCACGTCCCGGACGCCCCGGGGCGACCGCCGAACTTCGCGATGATGTTGCGAAACCGGCTCTCCGGTGCAGACTTCGAGGGCGTCGAACAGTACGAGTTCGACCGCATCCTCGAATTCTCGTTCACGCGCGAGGACCGCGACACGAAGATCATCGTCGAGTTGTTCGGCCACGGGAACGTCGCGGTCTGCGACGGGAACTACGAAGTCGTCGACTGTCTCGACACGGTCCGACTCAAGTCCCGAACCGTCGCTCCCGGCTCCCTGTACGAGTTCCCCGAGTCGCGGCTGAACCCGCTGACCGTGGGCTACGACGCCTTCGTCGCCAAGATGAACGAGTCCGACACCGACGTGGTCCGGACGCTCGCGACACAGCTCAACTGGGGCGGTCTCTGGGGCGAGGAACTCTGTCAGCGTGCCGGCGTCGAGAAGGCGATGGACATCGAGGACGCTGGCGAGGAGGAGTACGAGCGCCTCTACGACGCGGTCCAGCGACTCGCTGAATCGCTTTCCTCGGCCGACGTGGACCCGCGACTGTACTACGAAGAGCGCGACGGAGACGACGAAGACGGCGGCGGCAGCCGGCGCGTCCTCGACGTGACGCCGTTCCCGCTCGAAGAGCGTGAGTCGCTCGCCAGCGACGTGTACGACACGTTCAACGGTGCGGTCGACGACTACTTCTACGAACTCGAATCCGAGGACGAGGAAGACTCGGGTGGCTCACAGGTCGGTTCGACGAAGCCCGACTTCAAAGCGCAAATCGAGAAACACCAGCGCATCATCGACCAGCAAGAGGGTGCCATCGAGGGCTTCGAACAGCAAGCGCAGGCCGAGCGCGAGAAGGCCGAATCACTGTACGGCCACTACGGACTGGTCGACGAGGTGTGTTCGACTATCCGGGCCGCCCGCGAGGACGAAGTCCCGTGGGACGACATCGGCGCCCGGTTCGACGAGGGCGCAGAACAGGGCATCGAGGCTGCACAGGCGGTCGTCTCTATCGACGGGGCCGAATCGACGGTCACCCTGAATCTCGGCGGCACCGAGGTCACGGTGGACGTGTTCGAAGGCGTCGAGAAGAACGCCGACGAACTGTACACCGAAGCGAAGCGCGTCGAGTCGAAGAAAGAAGGCGCGCTGGCGGCCATCGAGGACACCCGCGAGGAACTGGAAGAGATCAAAGAACGGCGCGACTCGTGGGAGGAACCCGACGAGACCGAGGGTGATGACGACGACGAGCGCGAGGTCGACTGGCTGAACCTCCAGTCTGTCCCCATCCGGACCGACGAGAAGTGGTTCGAGCGCTTCCGCTGGTTCCACACGAGCGATGGCTTCCTCGTCATCGGCGGCCGAAACGCCGACCAGAACGAGGAACTGGTGAAGAAGTACCTCGACAAGGGAGACCGCGTGTTCCACACGCAGGCTCACGGCGCGCCGGTGACGATATTGAAAGCGACCGACCCGAGTGAGCCCTCGCGTGAGGTCGACTTCCCCGAGTCCAGTATCGACGAAGCCGCGCAGTTCGCGGTGACCTACTCCTCGGTGTGGAAAGACGGCGTGTTCGCGGCCGACGTGTACGAAGTCGGTGGCGACCAGGTGACCAAGACGCCCGAGAGCGGTGAGTACCTCGAAAAGGGGTCGTTCGCCATCCGCGGCGACCGAACCTACCACAACGACACACCGGTCGGCTGTGCGGTCGGTATCCAGTGCGAACCGATGACGCGCGTCGTCGGCGGGCCGCCGTCGGCTATCGAACCGCGGACCGTCGTCAGTGCCCGGGTCGAACCGGGTCGCTTCGCACAGGGCGACGTCGGCAAGCGAATCTACCGGCAGTTCCGCGAACAGTTCGCAGACACATCGTTCGTGCGGAAGGTAGCGAGTCCGGACAAGATTCAGCATTTCCTCCCGCCGGGCGGGAGTCGAATCCTCGACGAGTGAGGAGTCGGTAGTCTCTCGACTACGTTTTCGGCGTTATTCTTAGTTCGCCAGCGAGTCGGCGATACCGGCTGCAACCGGGAGACGCGTCTGCTTCCCCTGGTACGCCGAGTACATGAGGTAGAGCCAGAGGACGAAGCTCCCGAACATCAGGCCAAAGAACACCAGCGTCCCGAGTAACGACAACAATCCACCGAGGATACCGCCGACGACGATACCGAGGACGAGGTTGACGAACCCGATGACCATCGAGAGCCCGATGATGCCACCCCAGACGACGATGCTCTGTGCGCCGTGCCAGCGCACGGTCTGGTTCTCCGACTCCATGAAGAAGACGACGAGTCCCGAGATGATGCCGAGGGCGTACGCGAGTGCACTCCCGACGTTCTCCTCGACGCCGAGGCTCGACTGCGGTGGGTGAACCGAGTTCTGCCCGTGTGTGGTGGTCTGGTCGCCCTGTTCGTGGACCGTCGTGCTGACATCGTCAACAGCCATGGAGTATGTAACGACGAACTAGTATGTAAATATTGACTCGTTAGCGTGCCTCATAATCTCGGTTCCGAACAACTCCGTACACTGGGCAGAACCAGCAGACACTTGCGACCACGGCTGCCACCGCGAGGTATGCTGACTCGGCAACGGACGGTTATGTCGGCGAGAGAGGTGGCGGCTGCGTGTTGACGGACGCACTGCGGTATCCGTTCCGTGGGTCGCACGCCCGAGACATCTGGGCCGTTCTCGTCGGTTCGGGGCTGGGGGCCGCCCTCCTCGGTCGGTTCGCGGTCGGGCTGTACCCTGCAGTACTGTGGCTCCTTCCAGCCGTCCTCGTTCTCGTCCCAGTGAGCGCTGGCCTCGGAGTCTGTCGCGCAGTCGTCGCGACGAGTATCGCCGGGAACGACGAAGTCCCACAGACCGGGTCACTCTCGGCGTTCGTCACACCGGGTGCGACGACCGTCGGCCTCTCGCTCGTCTATCTGCTGGTCCCGTTTCTCGCCATGCTCGTGACCGTCGCTGGGGCAGGGTCGCTCTCGCCGGACGCGGTCGCTGGCAGCGGGGGGCTGGTCGTCACTGCCGGGTCGACGGCAGTCGTCGTGCTGGTGCTCCTCGTGAGCTACCTGTATCCGGTGGCAGTCGCCAGACTGGCAGACGGAGACGGGTTGTTCGGTTCGCTCGACCCTCGCCCCGTCGCGTACGTGCTCCGTGACTCTACCTACCTGCTGACGTGGGGCGTCGTCGTGACGGCCGGTGGCATCGCGCTGACCGGCTTCCTCGTCTTTCTCACGGGTAGTAACGTGGTCGGCCTCGCCGCTGGCGTCGCTGCGGTCTACCTGAGTCTGGTCGCCTCGCGACTCCTCGGCGTCGGCTACGCCAGCGCCCGTCGGTAGAAGGGAAAGGGTTGTACGCCCGGCACGCGGAGTCGGCGATATGCAGATCAAGGGCCGAGAGCGACTCGACGGTCGCACCGAGCGCATCACGCTCGTTCCCGAAACCCTCGACGACCTGTGGCACCTCCAGTACGTCCTCGAACCGGGTGACATCGTCGCGGGCGACACGACCCGGCGCATCCAGCGCGACGACGAGCAGTTGCGCGACACGGGCGGCGAGCGCGAGCCGATGTGGGTCGCCATCGGCGTCGAAGAAGTCGAGTTCCACAAGTTCGCCAACCGACTGCGCGTCTCGGGCACCATCGAACGCTGTTCCCGCGAGGACCAGTTGGGGTATCACCACACGCTGAACGTCGAGGACCACGACGAAATCGAGGTCGAGAAGGTGTGGAAACCGGACCAACTCGACCGCCTCGAAGAGGCAGAAGAGTCGGCCGACAGCCCTGACGTGGCCATCGCCACGGTCGAAGAGGGCGAAGCCCACATCCATACTGTCGCCCAGTACGGCACCGAGGAGCGGGGCACGTTCACGGGGACGACCGGCAAAGGCGAGTACGCCCGGGGTCGCTCGGAACTGTTCGCCCAGTTGGCCGACGCACTGGCCCGGATGGACGTCGACGCCATCATCCTCGCCGGACCCGGTTTCACGAAGCAGGACGCCTACAAGTACATCGAGAAGAACCACCCCGACGTGGCCGAACTCGTGACCGTCGTCGACACCGCGGGCGTCGGCGACCGCGGCGTCCACGAGGTACTGAAGCGCGGTGCGGTCGAGGACGTCCAGCGTGAGACCAGAATCGCCGAGGAGGCAGAGTACATCGACGAACTCACCCAGCGCATGGCGCAGGGGTACGAGGCATCGTACGGCCCCGACGAGGTCCAGAAAGCCGCCGAGTACGGCGCTATCGAGACGCTACTCATCCTCGACGAGAAACTCCGCGAAGAGCGTGGCCCCGAGGGGGAGTGGTCGTTCGACGTGAACGACCTCGTCACCGACGTGGAGCGAAAGGGCGGCGAGATCACCGTCTTCTCCAGCGAGTTCCCACCTGGCAAACAGTTGAAGAACCTCGGCGGCATCGCGGCACTGCTGCGGTACCGACTGGAGTGAACTACCCCACCCTACCACTGGCCTGACGGCTCGCGCTTGAGGGTGTTGTCAGAACGCGACGCGTTCTGACTGCTAACCAACTCCCGTCCGGAGTTGGTGATGGGGCTTCCTGTTTCCACGACGTGCTTTGCAGGGACCGAAGGGGTCCCCGTAGGGAGCGCAGTCTCCACAGGCGTTGATTCGGAGCGTCCCGCTCCTAACTGCTTTGTGATACCGCGAGAAAGAATGTTCCACGCCGCGTTTGCATCTCTATCCGCCTCGAAGCCACAGGACGGACACGAGTGTTCGCGTACCCACAGCGGTTTCTCCGTCGAAACGCCACAGGACGCACACTCTTTGGTCGTACCACGCGGATTCACCGCGACGAAGTGCGTTCCTTTCCGTTCGCACTTGTATTCGAGCATCCGCAAGAACGTTCCCCACGCCGCTCCCGCCCGGTTGCGTGAGTTGCCCGGAAGTTCGACTAACCCGTTCGCGTCGAGGTCTTCGACCGCCACGAAGTCGTATTCGCGTGCGTAGTAGTTCGACAATTTGTGAAGGAAGTCCCGACGCTTACGCTTGAGGTCGGCGTGGCGTTCGGCCACAACACGGCGCTGTTTCTCCCAATTCGCGGAACCGTGTTCCTTCCGCAAGAGGTCGCGCTGTGCGCGTTCCAACCGTTCGCGCTCGTCGGACAGGTCGAACGACCCGACCGCCGTGCCGTCGGTGTCGTGGGCGTACTTGCGAATCCCTACGTCGATACCGACGCACTTCTCGGGATTCTCCGGCTTCTTGGGCGGGTCGTCGGCGGTTTCGACGCCAAGAACGGCGTGCCACTTGCCGGTGGGTTCCTGTTTGACCGTGACGGTCTTGATTTCTGCGTCGTCAGGCAGGTCGCGGTGGAACGTGATAGGAACTTCTCCGAGTTTCGAGAGCCACAGTCGCGTCCGACCGCTCGTGTTCTTGAGCTTGAAGCCGGATTGACTGTAGGTGAAACTGCGGTACTCGCCCGGTGCTTTCCAGTTGAGCGTCCCGACGCGGTAGCCGTTCTGCTTGCGGCCACGAAGCGTTGAGAGATTGTCGTACAGGCGTTGAACGACTTTCTGAAGAACTTTCGAATGAACGCTTTTCAGGTCGCCCCACCACTTCTTGAGACTCGGCAAGCGTTTTTGTTCGGAGTACGCCGACGTGTCGTCGGTGCGGTTGAGTCGGTGGAGGAAGTGGTTGTAGACCTGCCTACAGGTATCGACAGTCCACGCTAACTGTTCTTTGAGGGCGTCGGATGGTCGGAGTCGATACCTGTAGTTGTAGTTCATCGGATAGTGCTACTCGTCAGGTTCGGTGGTTCGGACGACCTTCACGTCTGCGCCACGCCATCGTTTCGGGACGAGGACGTGAGCGCCGTTGCCGGTAGCTTTGGCCGTCCCTTCGATGACTTCGTGGCCTTCGATTTCGTGTCTATCCATCACCTGTGTTTACACTTCGTTTCAACATAAATGTGACTGTGGGCCTGTGGGTTGAGCGTCGAACGTGTCTGAGAACCGTGCGGCGTTGACGAGACGCAAAGCGTCTCGTCCGCACACCAGACCGCAAAGCGGTCTGGGGACGCTGTATCCCCTCCCTACTCACTCGCCTCGCTCACTCGCCTCACTCGTTCGTTGAGGAAGGGGCCTTAGCGCCTCAATTCAGGTAACCAGTCTGGCGGTCGTCCGGTCACAAACCGACCCACCGGCTGTTGCCGTACCGGGAACCAAAGCCGACCAGGAGGGCAGACGACCCGACTCGCCGCAGGCAGAGACTGCACAGGCATCGGCCGTGGCTGGCCGTCGTTGGACGGCGACGACCCCAGTCACCGGAGATTCTCACTGTCGACCGAGGGTTCAGCGAGAAACCCAATTCGATTTGGGACGGGTTCCAATAGAGACGACTCTCTATGTATAGATGCGGTTGGCAGCCGACGATGAGAAGTCAGTCGCCATCCCGGCAGCCACAACGGACAGCACCCACAATCAGTCCACCGAACTGACCCCACCTCAGTTCCACCCCACCAATCGGAACTCATCGAAGTTCCATCCCACCCACCGAACTGACCCCACCTCAGTTCCACCCCACCAATCGGAACTCATCGAAGTTCCACCCCACCCACCGAACTGACCCCACCTCAGTTCCACCCCACCAATCGGAACTTACCGAAGTTCCACCCCACCAATCGGAACTTACCGAAGTTCCACCCCACCGGACGGAACGCCCACCAACGTTCCATCCCGAAACAGTCATCCCACCCCACTGGAACTGTCCCACCTCAGTTCCACCCCGACGGACCCACCATCCGTCAACCTCCAACGGCCCTACTCAGCCAACCTTTTACGACACCCACTCGACGAGCGAGAGCAGTCGCTCAAGTCGTCTGTACTTCGAGAAGTGAGAAGAGCGAGAAGTGACCGCTACCGACGCGGCTGTGCGAACGACGACTGAATCAACTGGACGAGCACCGACGCGAAGTTCGTGTGCGCGCTCCAGAACGCCGTCTCGTGGTTGATACCGGGCAGCTCTTCGCCCTCACCGAGGACGCTCAACAGCAAGATGTCGTCGTCGGCGAACACGCCACGGCCGGTTCGGTCGTGGTCCGGATGTGGCTGTTTGGCTGGTTCGAACGCGTCGATGAGCGCGACATCGTCGAACATCGCCCGCACGTCGGCGTTCTCGCTCAGGACGAACACGTCGAGGCCCTCTTCCGCACTCTCGGTGAGCGCCGTGACGACCTCGTCGGTGACGAGTTCTGGATAGCGCGCCGCGTACACGACTTGCTCATCGGCGCGAGAGATGAGGTCGGCCGCGCGGTCCGCGACTTTCTCCTGTCCGCGGACCGTCCAGATGTCCTCTTGCTGCTCGCCGTTCTCGCCGAACTGTTCACGCACGGTTTCGACGTAGTCGAAGGCCGCATCGGACTCACGCTCGAATCGTTCGCGGAGGGTCGAGCGCGCTTCTTCGATGCTGACCGGTCGGTACTGCATCGGGCTGGACTGTTGCACCTCGATGAGGCCGCGGTCTTCGAGGCTCTCGGTGACGCTGTACACCTGCGAGCGCGGCACGTCGGCCACGCGAGAGACCTCGCGGGCGGTGCCGGTGCCGAGCTTTTGGAGCGCGATGAACACCTTAGCCTCGTAGCTGGTGAGGCCGAGGCGTTCGAGCGACCCGACTGCGTCGTCCTCGTCCGCGCTCATTTCTCCACGTCACCTCCGTCGCTGTACGGCGGCGTCTCGGTCGACTCGGCCTCGCCGAGCCAGCGCTCGTACAGGTAGTCGAGTTCGTCTTCGGTGAGTTCGCCAGCCTGTGCCTTCTCGCTGGCGCGGTCGAGCGTCGACTTCGTGAGCGGCCCGGAGAGGGCCTCTGCGAGGAACGGCGTCGTGACCGTGAGGTCGCTCGGGCCATCGACGATACCCTCGCCATCGCGCGTACGAACCTTCCCGTCGAGCGAGAGCTTCTCACCGGCCGAGGCGTCGGTCGGGACGCCCGCGAAGTAGGTGAGCGTCAGGTCGGTCTCGTCCTCTAGGTCCCAGAGGACGTACAGCGTCCGACCGACCATCGAGTAGGACGTCGGCGACGGCGTGAGTTCGGACACCTCGCCGCCAGTACCGGGGACGCGCTCGGTGAGGACGACGCGACCGGACACGTCGGTGGCCGAGAGCGTCACGGTGAACTCGTCGCCGCGGTCCGGCGTCTCGTCGGAGACCGTCCGCGTCATGCGAATCGGCGGTTCGGCGGCAGTCGCGCTGCCACCCGCCGCGGCCGCTGTCGCGGTCGGCGAAGAGGCCGACGCTGCACCGCTGTCGCCGAGCGAGGTCCAGTCGTCGCCGGTCGTTGCCGGGGCGGTCGTCTCTGCGCCGGTCGTTGCAGGGGCAGTCGTCTCTGCATCGGTCGTTGCCGGGACGCTCGCGTCACTGGTCGTCGCCGGCTGCGAATCGGTGGTGGTCGTCGCTGGCGGGGCCGTCGAGTCGTCGTCTACGTCGGTCGTCTCGGGACCGGCGTAGCGGTGCCAGACCACGAGCAGACTCGGCAACACCAGCACGCTCGCGAGGAACGCGTAGATGATGGTCAGTGCCGTGATGATGCCGAACTGCTGGAGTGCCGGGAAGATGGCGAAGCTCAGGACACCGAACCCGCCGACGGTCGTGGCGGCACTGCCGAGCAGCGCACCACCCGTGCCGGTGATGGTCCGGTCCATCGCTTCCCACTTGGTCTCGCGGCGTTCGAGTTCGAGGTTGAACCGTTCGGAGACGTGGATACTGTAGGCGACCCCGAGCCCGACAGTCAGGCTCGTAATCATCCCCGTGAGCACGTTGAACGGCATCTCGATGAGGTACATCGTCCCCAGAATCCACGCCACAGAGAGCGCGACGGGGAGCAGCGTGACGATACCGAGCGTCGCACTGCCCTCCGTGATCCGATAGGCGATCATCAGGAACAGGAACACGGCGATGAGCGTGATGATGAGGCTCTGGATGACCGTGTTCAGCAGGTCCTGCTGGACGATTTCGTTGATGATGGGCGACCCAGTGGCGATGACGGCCTCGTCGTCGAGGCTTGCATCGTCCTGGATGTTCGACTCTATCTGGCGCATCTGCGTCGTCACGTCGCTGGTCGAGGCGTCGCCCTTGATGGGGACGACGAGGCGCGTCGCGACGTACTCGCCGTCGTCGGTCCGGTAGACGATGTCGGCCGCGGCTTGCTCGTCGACTTCGAACAGCGAGTCGTAGAGCTGGGTGACGTTCTCCTCTGGCACACCGTCACCGTCGGTGTCTGCCGCGGTGAACGACTGGTTGAAGCTCTCGTTCGTCGCTGCGGTCCGTTCCATGACGGTCAGCACCGACCGGACGTTCACCTCGCCGGTCGCTCCGGCGAACGGGGTGTCGTACTCCCCATCGTCGATGTTCTGCTTCGCCGCGGCGATGGCGTGTAACGTCTCCGGGTCGGTCGCATCACTTCTGAGTAGTATCTGTGCCTGCGAGTCCTCGCGCTGGAAGTTGTCGTTGACGTAGTCCAGATTCTGCTTCGCGCTGTACTCGCCCGGGCGAAGCTGCTCGGGCAGGTCGTACATCCACGCGGGCGGTTCGTCCGCGATGAAGTCCTCCTGTGCGAAGGAGGTGGACACCTGCGTTGCACCGTACGCGCCACCCGCGGAGAGCAGCAGCGCGATGACGATGACCGCGATTGGGGCCTTCTTCGCCAGCGTCGAGCCGACTTTCAGTACTTGGCTGAAGTAGCCGCCGCCAGTCCCGAAGGCGCGCTTCTTGCGGTCGAAGCCGAAGCCTTCCAGAATCTCGTCGGCCTCCACCTTGAGCGCGGGGATGAACGCGCCGAAGATGACGAGCGCGGCGACGATACCCCACGAAGAGACGATACCGAAGTCGGCGATGGCCGACAGCGGACTCGTCAGGTTCGACATGAAGCCGATGACCGTCGTCGCCGTCACCCAGACGAGGGCGATGCCGACGCCAGCCAGTGCGTACTGCATGGAGCCCCGAACGTCGCTCGGGGTGTTGTCGTCCAGGCGCTCTTCGCGGTGGCGCATGAAGATGTGTATCGCGTAGTCGATGGACAGGCCGATGAGTAACACCGGCACCGCGATCATGATCTGGTTGAACGAGATGTCCAGATAGCCCATCGCGCCGAACGTCCACGCCAGCGCGGCACCGATGCCGACTAGCCCGAGCACGATGTCGAGCAGGTCGCGGTAGGCGACGAGGAGCGTGACGAGGACGAACAGGAGCGCGAGCGGGCCGACGATGGCCAGCGAGTCCTCCATCGACTGGTTGATCTCCTGTGAGATGACGCCGAAGCCGAAGACGATGTACTCGTCACCGTCCGAGGAGGCTTCCTGCGCGAGGTCTTGCATCTCCAGTTGCGCTTCGATGCTCCCGTCCGAGACCGATTCCGGCGACTGCATGTCGCTGCTGGTCTCGACCTTCTGCTGGACGACCATCATCCGGGCGTCGGCGGTCGTCGAGCCGGTTTCGTAGCTCGTCGGCATCAGCTGGAGGGCCTGCCCGGCGAAGGGCGACCCACCGTTCTCGCCGTCGCTATCGGAGAGGACGACGGTGAGGACATCTTCTACCTCCGAGGCGTTCATCGACTGGAGCTGTTCTTTCTGCTCGGCGAGCGTCGGCGCGCCACTGGACTGGAGCGACGCACGTTGCTGCTGGAACGCTTCGGAGTCGGCCTGTAGCTGTTCGCCGCGTTCTTGCAGTTCCTGACCCTGCTGCTTTAGTTCCTCTCCCTGCTGTTGGAGGGCCTGGAACTCGGACTGCAAGACACCCTGCGTGCCGAGCTGGTACGCCTGCTCGACCTGGTCCTCGTTCTCGGCGTTGCGAAGCTGCGACGCTGCCTGATTGAACGTATCGAACTTACCCTCCAGCGAGACGGGTGCCTGTCCGGCGACTTCGTCGAACTCGGCACGGACGCTCCGGTTCGGGTTCTCGCGAAGGTCAGTGAGCCCACCGCGGAGGAGTTCGACCGTCTGGTTCAGGTCGGCACTGCGGTTCTCCAATTCAGCCTGTTGCTGCTGGAGTGCCTGCTGGTCCTGTTCGAGTTGCTGCTGTCGCTGCTGGAGTTCCGCGCCGGTCTGTTGCAACTCGGCCGCAGTCTCCTGTTGCATCGCCGTCAGCGCGACGATGTTCGAGACGCCGAAGATGGCGTTCTCCTCGATGAGCGTATCGTTGAGCGTCGAGTTCGCCCGTACCGATTGCTGGTACTCTATCGAGTGAATCAGCGACTGCTTCGTGAGGACGTTGCCGTTCTCGTCCTCGCTTCTGACGATGACTTGAACGAACTGTGTGTCGTTTCCGGTCGTGAAGTTTTCGCCGATGTAGTCCTGCGCCGCCGCTTCAGGCGAATCGCTCTCGAACTGGCTGAGTCCCGAGTCCGAACTGACCTGCGTCGCCCCGGCCCCCAGCGCGGCCGTCAGAATCAGCATGACGACGATGATTACCTTGCTGTGCTCCGTGATGCCGTCCGTGATGCGGTCGAGTGTACTCACGAGGGGACCACCCACTGAGAATCGACCGCGATATTGTGTTCATCTCTCATACGACAGTTGTGTTGTTATGTTTCTACTAACAGAGCAACTTCTCATAAGTCTATTGCAAACGAGAACGCAGAAACGGCGAGAAACGGTGTAAGCGTGTGTCTACTCGGTTGCTCGTTCGGCGATGGTGAGAAAGGCTGTCGGCCGGGTGTAGACGACGCGTGACCGAGATATTTCGACTGGTGCTACTCGATGGTCAGCGACAGCATGTCGTCGGCGAAGCGAACGTCGCCGTCGTAGTGCTCGCCGATGCTCGCCAACATCGACTCGTGTTGGCCCTCGGTATGCGGGTAGAGGTGTGTGAGGTAGACGCGCCCGTATTCGTGACCGGCGAGTGCCTCGCCCAGTTCGCTGGGCGTCGGGTGGTTGTCCACGTCGACGCTGTCAGGGAACGAACAGTCGTGGGCGAAGACGGCCGATTCGTCGGCGAACGACGCCAGTCCGGCGAACGCCTCGCTGTCACCGGAGAAGACGAATCGGTCGTCGAACCGGTATGCGAGACAGGGTTTCGAGTGGCGCGTCTCGTACCCAGTTACGTCGAACCCAGCGACAGTGAACTCGTGCGGGCCGACCTCGCGGACCGTGAGGTCGACGCGTCCGTCGAGGTAGTCGTGCACGTCGAGCAGGCCGTCGACCAGCGCTTTCGTCCCGACGGGCCCGACGACCTCCAGATGGTCCTCGCCCGCCAACCAGCGCGCTTTGAGAAGGGCCATGAGGTCTGAGACGTGGTCGAGGTGATGATGCGTCAGTAACACCGACGAAACGCCCTCGTAGCCCACGTTCGTCTCCGCGAGGCGGTGTAACACGCCGGCCCCGCAGTCGACGAGGAGCGGCCGCTCGTCTTCGAGCAAGATACCGGCCTGATGACGGTTCGCCGTCGGCATCGCGCTCCCGGTCCCGAGGAACGTAACTCGCATATCTGGACTGGCGCGTGCCTGCCGGAAAGCACTGACGCCTCGGCGACGAACCGACGCCCGGCGACAGTCGATTTCGGTCAGCGTGCGACCGTTTCGAGCACTCGTCCGGCGACCGTGTCCACGCGCTGGCGGAGTGGTTCCGGTGCCAGTCCACCGTGGACCGCAGCGGTGTCGACCGCGTCGAGGACGACCCCGAGGTCGGCTTGCAGGTCGTCGAAGCCGGCGAGTTCGTCGAGTACCTCGTCGAGTTCGGCACCCTCCGCGGCGGACTCGACGAGTTGGTCGGACGTTATCGAGCGCTGGAGCCGCCCGGCGAGTGCGCCCGCGTACGACGACAGCACCGCATCTACGTCCGCGTCGAGGTCGACTGGGAACGCCCGTGCGAGTACGATTCGCCCCAGGGCGATAGCGGCGGCATCTCGGACCACTTCGTCCTCGTCGTCGAGACGTGGGACGAGTGCGTCTGCGACCTGCCTGACCGCGTACGGACTCTCGCGCGCGACGTGTGCGAGGACCGACGCAGCGCGACGACGGGACGGTAAGTCGGGCGTGTTGGCCAGACAGACGCCGAGGTCGTCGACCGCGCAGACCACGTCGGTCGGGTACGACTCGGCCAACCGGGCCAGCGCCAGCGTCGCTTGCTGACGCACGTTCGTGGCTTCCGCAGTCACGAACATCGCGATGTCGTCCGCGGTCTGGACGACTGCTTCCGGGTCCTCCGCGGCGACCGTGGCCACGGCTCTGAGAATCGCTTCGGTGCGTTCGAGGTCGGTCCCGAGCATCGCCACACAACTGTCCCAGTCGGCGACGACTGCCCGAACCGGAATCGTCGTCGACGATTCGGCGAACTCGTCCCACTCTGGACTCGGTGACCGGTCCCCCCGATACGGGTCGTCCTGCCCCATACCAGATATGACGGGCTCCGAAAATAAAGCGGTTCGCAAGTCGTTGTCCGATGAAACGCACGCGACCACTCGGACACGACCACTTTCACTCCGCGGGGCAAAGGCACTTCCCGCCGCGGCCCTGAGACCCGCCTGATGAACGGGAGAGAACTGCTCGCCGCGTCCGACGGCTTCACCGGTGACCCCGAATCGGTGCAGTTGGACGACGAAGACGTCCTCGGCCTGCTCGACCCGGCAGTACGGGCGTGGTGGGTCGAGCAGTTCGGCTCCTACGTCGCAGAGAACGAGGGCTTCTTCACCCCGCCACAGAAGGGTGCGATTCCGCACATCCACGCGGACCGAAACGCCCTCATCTGCTCGCCGACCGGGTCCGGCAAGACCCTGGCGAGCTTCACGGCTATCCTCAACGAACTGTTCGCCATCGAGCGCGAGGCCGACGACGGCCTCGACAACGCGGTCTACTGTCTCTACGTCTCTCCCCTCAAGTCGCTCGCGAACGACATCCACCGGAACCTGACCGAACCGCTGGAAGGAATTCGCGACATCGCCGAGGACCGAGGCGAACCGGTCGGCGAGGTCCGTCACGCGATTCGCCACGGCGACACGAACTCCTACCAGCGCCAGAAGATGCTGGAGGAGACGCCACACATCCTCAACACGACGCCCGAGACGCTGGCTATCCTGCTCGACTCGCCGAAGTTCCGCGAGAAGTTGCGAAACGTCCAGTACGTCGTCGTCGACGAAATCCACTCGCTCGCGGCGTCGAAGCGCGGGACGCATCTCTCGGTATCGCTTGAGCGCCTCGAACGACTGGCCGACGGGTCGCCGACGCGAATCGGCTGTTCGGCGACCATCGAACCGCTCTCGGAGGTCGCGGAGTTCCTCGTCGGCTTCGACGCCGAGCGTGAACCGCGGGACTACGAAATCGTCGACACCCGCTTCGCCCGCGAGTTCGACATGCAACTGCGGTGTCCCACGGACGACCTCGTGAACACGCCGAGCCACGTCGTTTCCGACCGTTTCTACGAGGAACTGCACGACCTCGTGCAGGACCACACGAACACCATCGTGTTCACGAACACGCGCTCCGGGGCAGAGCGAGTGCTCCAGCGACTCCGCGACGACTACGACGATTACGACGAGGAGAACTCCGGCTGCCACCACGGGAGCATGTCGAAGGACGTGCGTGAGGGCATCGAGGCGAAACTGAAAGACGGCGACCTCGACGTGGTGACGACCTCGACCAGTCTCGAACTCGGCATCGACATGCCCCACGTCGACCTCGTGGTGCAGGTCGGTTCGCCCAAATCGGTCGCCTCGTTGCTTCAGCGCGTCGGCCGCGCTGGCCACCGCGTCGGCCAGACTGTGACGGGGAGAGTGTTCGCACTCGACCGCGACGAACTGGTCGAGTGCGCGGTGATGCTCAAGAAAGCACAGGAGGGCTTCGTCGACTCGGTCAACATCCCGGTGAACTGCCAAGACGTGGCGGCCCAGCAGGTGTACGGGATGGCCATCGCGGAGGTGCGCCCCGAGGAAGAAATCCTCTCCATCCTCCGCTCGGCGTGGCCCTACCGGAACTACGACGACGGCGACTGGGACGAACTCCTTCGCTACCTCACGGCCGACTACGAGGGGCTCGAAGACCGGAACGTCTACGCGAAGGTCTGGCGCGACGAGAACGACCCGCCCGACGGCGAGTACCACTACGAGGAGTACGACGTGGGCGAGTCGCTGATGGGCAAACGTGGCCGCCTCGCCCGCGTCATCTACATGACCAACATCGGGACCATCCCCGACTCGTTCACCTGCGAGGTGTTCACCCGCGCCGACAACGAGTGGGTCGGCCAACTCGACGAGGGCTACCTCGACACGCTGGAAGCCGGCGATGTGTTCGTCCTCGGCGGGCGAAACTTCGAGTTCCGCTACCGCCGCGGGTCGAAGGTGTACGTCGACCCGACCAGCGCCTCGCCGACGGTCCCGTCGTGGTACTCGGAGCGATTGCCGCTCTCGTACGACCTCGGCCGGGAAATCGCCGAGTTCCAGGGCGAACTCTTGGACCGACACGAGCGAGGCGGCGCGGCCGCGATTCGCCACTGGCTCCGCGAGTTCCCGCTGGACGACGACACCGTTCGGGCAATCGCCCGGATGTACGACGAGCAGGTCCGGTATGCCGGGCCGGAGAGCCTGAGCACGCCGAGCCGACTCGCCATCGAGGAGGAGGTCGACCGTGACGAGTATCGCCGCCAGTACTACGTCCACTCGACGTACGGTCGACGGTTCAACGACGGCTTCTCACGCCTGCTCGCCTACCGGCTCGCACAGGAGACGAACGCGAACGTCACGCTCAGCGTCGCCGACAACGGCTTCGCCCTGTCGATGCCACTGAACCGGAAGGTGAACGTCGTCGGCCTCGTGGAATCGCTCGAACCGGGCGACGTGCGCGACCTCCTTCGAGCGAGTCTGGACGAGACCGAACTCCTCCAACGGTACTTCCGCATCAACGCGACGCGCTCGTTGATGATTCTGAAGAACTACAAGGGCTACGAGAAATCGGCCAAGCAACAGCAGGTTTCCAGCGAGATGTTGCTCGGCTTCGCCCAGGACTTGGACGAGTTCGCGGTCATCGAAGAGACCTACCGTGAGATTCTGGAGGACAAACTCGCGGTCGACGCCATCGTCGACGTGGTTCGCGCCATCGATGCCGGACAAATCGAGATTACGACGAACCGTGTGGAGTCGCCGACGCCGCGGGCGTTCGGCCTGGCGACGCTGATGGCCAGCGACGTGGTGCTGGCCGAAGACGAGAGCGCGGCGCTCCAGACGTTCCACGAGCGCGTCGTCGAGGAGATCGGCGACGACAGTTTGCCGGGGGCCGGGGCGTTAGCAGGGTCCGGAAAAGAAGACTGAACAGTCCCCGAAAGCATTTACTGACGGTTCTGAAAGCGGTTAGAAATGGTTCTTCAAACGGCATTTTCACTCCCGCTCTCCGGTGGTGGCAGCGGCAGCGGTGGCATCACGTTCCTTCCTTTCATCGTCCTCCCGCTCGTGTATCTCGGCCTCCTCGCCTTTCTCGTCGGGTCCGGTTCCTACGTCGAACGACGTGTCGGTTCGCTCACGCCACCACGGGCCGCCGGAATCGCCGCCGTCGCGGCAGGCGTCGTCAGTATGGTACTCGGACTGGAACTGTCCATGCCGTGGGTAGAAGCTGTCGTCGGCTCGCTCGGCCTGTTGTCGTTCTATCCGTTGGGTGTCGCCATTCGTCGTCGAGAGCGATTCTGGACCTGCGTTTCGCTCGTCGCCGTCGCGTCGATTGCCGTCGCGATGACGGTCGTCTTCACGAACACCGCCGACGAGGTGATTCCGGTGGCGTTCGTCGCGGGACTCGCCTGTTTCGCCGTCGGGTTTCGCGTGCCAGTTCTGGCCACCAGCCAACACCCGTCGCAAGAAGTGTAGCGAGGGCAGACAACCAGCCGCGTGGTAGAGCTTCCTCCTACGCTGTACGCTGTCCGGTGTGTTTCCGAATCTCTTCGTCGGTGATGACGTGAATCAACACCTGTTCGTTCGCGTCCTCGGCCTCCCACGTCGTTTCGGCGTCGAGTCCGGTATCGGTCGTGAGGGTGACAGTCGTCTCTTTGCCACTGGGAACGATGTCGCCAGAAGTCCAGAATTCGTCCGCAGGAACCGAGACTTCTGTGCTCGTCTCCCCAGTCTCGAGCGTGAAAGAGAGTGCTGCGTCTGTGACGTTCTGAACGACGATATCTGTGTCACTGTCTGCCCGCAACCAGGGCGGTTTCCCGCCTCCAGATTCGGTCGGTTCGACCGTGTCTCTCTCACTGGTCGTCGATACTGCCGACGAGTTCGTTTGGCAACCACTGACCATGGTTGCGAGTGAAGCGATTAGCGCAGAAAGGGCGGTTCGGCGAGTAGGGGGGCACATCGGTCGGGAGTACCCGTAGCTGTAGTGCCAGATACTTAGCAGTTACTTCGGGGCCGAGGAGTCCGTCGAACCAGTCTCGCGTCGTCGTCACTACATCTGCGTGAGGGTCACCTTGATGACGTCCGAGACTTCGGGGTACTGGTACACGTCGTCGACCTCGGAAATCTTCTTCACCGTGCCCATCTCGTCCTCACCGGTGTTCGGGCCAGACTGTCGCGGTGCCTGGTCGGGACCAGCGCCGGGTTCCTGATTATTCTCGGTACCAGCGTCCCACAATGCGAGCTGGTCGGTCACGTCGCCCGAGATGGGCGTCTCGTCCTCGAACAGCGGCAGGCCGGTCGGCTCGAAGGCGTAGAACAGGTCGTTCGACTGGACGAACATCGTCGCCAGCGAGAGCCGCTCGCCCGCGTGGGCCTCGAACTCGAACGTGTAGCTCTCGCCGGGGAGCAGCGGGGCTGGACCGCTCGCCCCCTCCGGCGTGTCGAACGCACCAGCCTTGTGGACGTGTTCGTTGCTGGTCCACTCGTCTGCGAGCGTGCCGGGTGCGCCGTCCTCTGCGAGCGATTCCAGTCCGGCACTGGCGGCCGATTCGGGAGCGAATGCGGTCGCCATGTCGCCGTGGACGGCGTAGGCACCGGGCGAGAGCGGCACGGCGAGTTCGTCGCCGTCGCCGGTCGTGATGGTCCCTTCGGAGGAGACGTTCTCGATGGTGACGACGAAGGGCGTCGCCATCATGTCGCCGTCTTCGGTCGTCATCTCGTCGCCCTCCGTCATCTCGTCACCCTCGGTCATGTCGCCTTCCGAGGTCATGCCGTCGTCGGTCATCCCGTCTTCGGCGGTCATCTCGTCGTCCATCTCGGTGTCTGCACCGCCCGAGGAGTCGCCGCCGAGACAGCCAGCGAGGCCGACGGCGGCCGAGCCGGCGGTGATGGTCAGAAAGCGACGCCGCGTCGTGGTAGTGGGGTGGTCGGTCATCGGTCGTCACTCGACGGGAGGACGAGGGTATAAAAAGGGATTTTTCAAGGTCAGACTCGACTCTGTTCGGAGAGGGTCGAAACTGCATCTAGAATTGGACTGGGTTTCGCCGCCGATGCTGTCAGAAAATCACCGACCGGGCCGAAGAAATCGACCGGGTTAGACCGCTAATTCTGGTGCCTCGTACTGCCCAGTCAGCCGGGCCGTCACGAACCCGAGCAGGTAGCCGTAGACGAGGTGCGTGACGATGGAGAACCCGAGGAACACGAGCAGGTCGGTGCCGGCGTAGCGCGTGGCGAACGCGGCCACGAACCCGACCCAAAGGATGCACGCGAACACGACGCCCTGCATCGGGAGCGTCTTTCCTGGGAGGTACGCGCCGAGGGTCGTGAACATGAGTGGCCACGCCACCGCCCCCGCGCCGAAGAACAGCGCGAAGCCGAGGAACACACTCGAGCCGCCACCGGCCAGTTCGGCGACCGTGCCGAACACGTCGAGCGTCGACCCGTACACCGCGTTGACGACGAACAGAACGAGCGTCATCGTGGCGGTGCCGACGATACCCCCGGCGATACTGGCCAGCGCAGCACGGAGTTCGTCCTCCGGTTCCCGTCGATTCACGACGTCTTCGGCCATCGTCTCGTCGTCCGCGTCGGAGATGGTGCTAACCATATGGTAAGAGAAGGCATGCCACAGATATTAAACCCCGCCCTCCGACACCCCCACCATCTGGCCGCCCAGATAGCACGACAACGATGCTTGTCGAGTTGGTCGATTTCGTACTTACTGTCCGAAGACGGCCGGTTGCGCGCGCTCGTCGTCCCAGACCCTGGCGAACAGCGCTGGGAGCAAGAGGACACCAGCGACGAGAATCGCGTCGGCGAGCGCACCAGTCACCAGTGTCGCGTCTGCGACGTCGGTGAGCGCCTGCATGCCCACGACGAACGCGACGCCGACAGCGCCGAGGACACCGGCTTCGATGCGACTCGCCGCGAGCGATGTCCCGATGGCCCGGGCACCGACGATGCCACCGAGGGCGTAGCCGAGGACACCCATGGCGTCGGCATGCATACCACTCACGAAGATTGCGGGGACCGCGACGAGGCCAGCGAGCGCGAATCCGACTTCGGGCCGGTCGCGCCAGTAGGTGTGACCGGTCCAAACGACGAAACCACCCACGGCGAACCCAACCAGCACGTCACCCAGATAGTGGACACCAAGTGCGACCCGCGAGAGTCCGACCGCGGCGACGAGGACGCTGACCCCGAGTGCGCGGAGTCTGTCACGGTGCCAGCCGACCTCGACCGCGAGGCCGCCGTAGACGACGGTCGCACTTATCGCGTGTCCGCTCGGGAAGCCGTACCCCTCCGGGTGGAGTAGTTGGTCGGCCGTTGCCGGTCGCGGCAGCGCGAGGCCGTACTTCAGCAGCAGTGTCAGTGCGAACGCGACGAACGCGTAGCCGACCACCGTCGCCGCTGCTTCTCGTCGCCAGAGCCAGTACGACAATGCGAGGACGAGCGTGGCGACCGCCGGGTCACCGAGCGCCGTCACCAGTCCGTACAGGTCCACGTACTCGGGGGGAAACAGCCCCCGAACCACCGCCGTGGCACCCTCCAATCGAATCATACGGTTCCTAACGGAGAGAAAATATATTAATCGTTTCGACCTGTTAGCGTGCTGGATTTCGCTACTGGCGTCGCCCTACCGCTGCGCCCAGTCGACCATCCGGCCGTACACGTCGTCGGTCGCGAGCGTGTCGGCGTCACCGACGAGGACGAGTGCGCGTTTCGCCCGCGTCAGCGCGACGTTCACGCGCCGGTAATCCTCGAAGATGGGGCTGTCGAGGTCGCCCGAGGCGACGAACGAGACGATGATGACTTCCTTCGCAGAACCCTGAAACCGGTCCACGGTGTCGACGGCGACGCCCGAAGGCACGCGTTTGCCGATTTCTGCGACCTGTGCGCGGAACGGCGCGATGACACCGATGTCTGCTGGGTTGAGGCCGGCGTCGAGGTAGCGTTCGATGGTTCCACAGACCTGCTGGGCCTCCACCGCGTCCGTGTGTCGGTTCCCGTCGCCTGGCGTGTCGACCATCACGACCCCATCGCGCAGGTGTTCGGGGAGCGCGTCGGCAGAGAATCCGTCGAGGTCGGTCAGCGAGCGGCCGGCGACCGCTCCCGTCGCGGGCCGGAGCCGGCCATCGTAGAACTCCTGCGAGGAGAACGCCTGAATCCGCTGGGACATCCGGTACTGGCGGTCGAGAAGGACGCCCGCGTCAGGGTATTCCTCGACCAGTCGCTGGAACAGCGACTCGTGGAGGACCGGTTCGTCTGCGCGGACGACCGGCGGCAGTTGCTGGTGGTCGCCGACGAGGACGAACCGCTCGGCGAGGTTGACCGCCGCGAGCGTCCCCGGTTCGGTGAGTTGCCCGGCTTCGTCGACGAGCGCCACGTCGAACGACTGTTCGCGCATCACCGTGCCGCCACAGGTCGCGGTCGTCGCGGCGACGACCGACGCGGACTCGATTTGCTCGACACACTCGTCCGGGTCACCCGACTGCTCCAGTCGCAGGTCGAGCATGTCCTCACGAACGCCCGTTTCGGTCCCGACGCGACAGATGTCTTCGAAGCCCTGGTCGCGAAGTGCTTCGAGCAGGTTGTCGACCGCCCGGTTCGTGAACGAGGAGAGCAGGACACGCTCGCCGCGGTCGACCATGGCCCTGACCGCTTGCGCGATGGTGTACGTCTTGCCGGTCCCCGGCGGGCCGTGGATGAGGGCGCAGTCCTTCGCAGTGACGGCTTTCCGAACCGCTTCGTCCTGTGCCTCGTTGTTGTCGATGAACACATCGTCCGAGTCCTCGAACTCGGGTTCCTGCCGTCCGAACAGCACGTCCTTGCGACGAGTGTCGCCCTTCAGGAGGCAATCGTGGACTGCGGTCAGCATTCGACTGATGCCCATCTCCGACGGGTAGGTGTCCAGTCGGTGCACGTCGACCGGTTCGTCGGCCGTGAGGACCACTTCCTCGTCGCCGAGGTGTTCGACGCGGGCGAGTTCTGCGTGCCCGCGGATAGGGTCGCCGTCGCTCGCCAGCACGTAGTCGCCTTCGCGTATCTTCGAGACGGCAGACGAGTTCCGCGTGGCGTGCAGTTCCCAGCGACCGGCCGGCAGTTCGCGGTTCTCCGCCGGTTCGAGGTCGATGAGTGCTCGGTCTTCGTCTGCGCGCTCTGCTGCCGTCTGCTTGTACAACTTTGCGAACGATTCGTGCGACTTGCGCCGTTCCGCCTCGATTGCTGTGTACAGTTCGTCGAAGTACTCGCGCTCGTCGTCGGGGATGGCGCGGCCGATTTGGCCCGCTTTCGAGGTCTGGTCGAGTCGCCCCGAGACGACCATACAGGTGTCGCTCTCGAAGCAGTACTCACAGTTCGCGTCGGCCTCGTAGCCGGTCGGTACGTCGACACCGAACTCGAGCGCTGCGAGTTCGTTGCGAGTCCTGACGACGAATTTGAGAAAGCCAGCACCGATGGAGAAATCCTTCGCCGGGGAGAAGTCACCCGTGAACTCGTCACGGTCGAGCGCTTTGTTCTTCGTGTACAGCAGGGTGCCGGTGTTGACCGGCACGCCGCGCTCTTGCAAGAGCAGCGCGTACGCGGCAGCCTGAATCTTGTCCTGGAATCGGGGCGAACTCTTCAGATTCTTCCCGGTCTTTAGCTCGACCGGTTGCCCGCGTCGAATCGCGTCGGCACGCCCCTTGAGGCCGAAGGTCTCCGAGATGAGTAACTGTTCGGACCGCCACTCGTCTTCGTCGTCGAGTCGACCCTGTGCCAGCCAGCCCTCGATGGCACGGGCGTTCTGTTCGACTTCACGCTCCACGTCGTCGGCCGAGCGGTCGAGCAGGCCCAGTTCCAGCCCACTCTCGCGGACGCGTTCTGGCACCGACTCGTCGAGCGGGACGCCGCGCAAGAGGTCACCGAACACCTCGTGGACGATGGTCCCTTTGACCACTGGATACGCCAGTGGCACCGGCGAGAGTTTGTTCAGGTAGTACATCCGCGGGCACTGGACCCACTGGCGTACGTCGGTCACGTTGACGAGGAAATCGGGTTCGACGACGACGTAGGAGTCGCCCGTCGTCGAGTAGCGCATCTCACCACGGTACTCGTCTTCCTCTGCGTCGGTGACGAGGAGTTCCATGCCCGGTTCGAGTACCTCCGCGGTCTCGATCCACTTCCCCCACAACGTCACAGTCGTCGGTTCGGCCGTCTCACGGTCGATATCGACCTCGACGAGTTCCGAAGTGCCGTAGCTCGTGTTGACGGTCCGCGCTTCCCCCACATCGGTCACGACGCCGCGAATTGTCACTGTCGGTGCTGGGTCGGCATGGCGTATAAACGCTCGCCATCCCCTGCTGGCGGCCCGAGCGATTCGTGTAGGTGGTTGTACGACCGGCTACTACATTCGGGGGGACTCTCACTGGAAACGAAGTACCTATTTAAGCGCGGGCAGGGAACACACCTATAGGATTACATGAATGTTATCGCGGACTTCGAATTGCAGGCCTCGGAGTTCCCGTTAGCGACGGCACTCGCGTCCCTCGGGAAGTTCGAGGCGATGCTCGACCGGGTTCTCTCGGTCGACACCTCCCTCCTCGCGTACGTGTGGGTGGAGAGTGAGTCCCCGAAACGCGTTCGTTCGGCCCTCGAACAGGTCGAAGATGTGCAGGCGATTCGTGTGCTGGACGAACTCGAACGGGACGTTCTCTGCCGAATGGAAGTACCGAAAGACAGCGACGGCCTGCTCGCCATCGTTCACGATACCGGTGGTGAGTTACTCGAATCGACTGGAAACGAGCAGCAGTGGAAGCTCAGACTCCGTTTTCCGTCGTACACGTCCCTCTCATCCTTCCACGCGAATTGTCTCGCCGCCGACCTCGACCCGCAACTCGTCCGTGTCCACAGCCCCGGAGTTCCGGACGACATCGGGTACGAAATCAGCATCACCGACGCCCAACGAGAGACACTGGTGACCGCACTCGAAGCGGGCTATTTCGACGTGCCCCGTACTATCACGATGGTCGAACTCGCCAGCGAACTCGGCATCTCCGACACAGCAGCCTCACAACGACTCCGCCGTGGGCTCGCGACGCTCGTCGCAGCGACGCTCGCCGAGCGGGCACAGTAACGAAGTCGGCAAATTCGAAGGTAGAGTGACGCTGGTGACGGTCGCCCTCTCACAGGTGACAGTCTGTCTTACTCCGGTGGATTTCGCCCGTCGTCCGTCGCGTCCGGGTTGGAGAGACACTCGTCGATTACCACGAGCAGTACGCGTCTGAACCGTTCGCTGGCGACCGCTGTAGAGACGTCGGCCGCCGCGGCGATTTCGGAGAACGTCACGGTCGACGGGACGTCGAAGTAGCCGACGTCGAGGGCCTGTTCGAGGAGACGGCGCTGTTCCGGTGACAGCGTGTCGAGGTCGACACAACAGCCCCCGGCCGACTCCGGTGACGGGAGCGACGACGGGACGTCGTCGAGTGAGAGTGTCTCCTGGAACCGCTGGACAGTCTCGAGGTCGTCGACACGAACACTGACGACCCACGACTCCGGGCCGGCCTCGGCATCGAGGACGGTCATACCGTGGTCGGACAGCACCGAGAACACCGACTCGAACTCGTCCGTCCACTCGACCCGAACTAGCGTGCGGTCGCTGAGTTCGTCGAGCACAGTGATGGACACCACGTACGGAAGGGCCTCGATGTCGTCGATAATCTCACGGCCTGGTGCTTCGATGACCCAGAGGTAGTCTACTGGAGCGTCAGACGTACCGTGCGGTTGGGCCTCGAAGAGTACGTCGTGCGTTTCGAGTATCTCTCCGAGGAGTACCATGGGCGGGAGTCGGAACGTGAAGATTGTCGTCATCGGTGGGTTACCGACCGTTCGAGTGGACTGACTCGGCGATACGATACGACGAGTGCAGTCGCGTGATGGACGCGAGTCGGTGTTGTGTGAACGATGATGTGGAGTGGACTTCTGTCATCGAATTTGAAAGGTGGAATCTGTGAAGATGGGCCGGCATCGACTGTTGTCCCGGTATTGATATCGAAGGTGTTTATATCTACCTAGGTTTTCTTAAAAAGAATAAATTTTGATATGTTGTCTTTGGATGGTTTCTCAACGATACGTTCATCCCGTATCGTCCGTAATCCACAATCGACAATGCGTATCCGAGATTGGGAGGACATCGTCACCGACGTCGTGGAGTCGAGCGCCGACCCCGAGGGCTGGCGGGCCGTGGCCGGTGACCGAGCGAACGGTCTCGGTGAAGACCTCTATCTCGGCCACCCGAACAGTGGTGTCTACCACCTCAAGACGTACGCACGGAACCCGTACGAGGTCCGCGGCGTCGGCTCTCGAGTCGCCAGACGACTCGACGACGAAATCGGTCGACTGTTCCCGGAACAGCGAGAGGCGAGCCGGTTCGCCGTCCAGTCCCCGCCCGAAGACGAGGACCACGCGACGGACATGGCGAAGCGACTCGAAGAAGTCGTGAAAGCCCACGCCGACGCGCCGACGACGCCGGGCGACCTGTTCGACGACATGATGGACGCACTCGAAAGTCCCGCCTTTGGGCCGATGGAGTACGACCAGTACGACCGTCCCGACCGACTCGACGACCTCGCGACGACGTTCGAGGAGGCCGAGGAACTGCTCGACGCGGAACTCGACGACCTCGTCAGTGAGGACGGGGTCGACCGCGGGTTCATGTGAGACGAGTGGTTCGGTACCGACCACTTGCTCGACGAGAGAGGTGGTTTCAAGCCACCAGGTCTCTTGCGTTCTGGTATGAGTGCTGAGGATACGGTCCGCGATTACTACGAGGCGCTACGCCGGGGTGAACCACTCTATCCGTACTTCTACGAGGACGAGGTGACGTGGAAAGCCGCGATAAGTACCCAGTACGACAGCTACGACACGGTTGCAGAAGCACTCCGTCGACAGACGAAGACGACCGACGAGTGGACCGTCGAGAGCGATGCCCTCTCCGTCACCGAGCGCGGTGACGGCACCTACGCCCTCTTTCACGACGCAGTCCACATGGCGTGGACGGACGTGACCACGGGGCAGCGATGGGGCTTCGATACACGCTGGAGCGGCACGCTCGAATGCATCGACGAGGCCGACCAGGAGTGGCAGTTCGTCCAGTTGCACGTCAGCGCCCCACACGACATCTGAGATGGTTGGATCGTCGATGAGCGACGACGACCGTCGCATCGGAATGAGCAGACTACGATACGGGTTCATCGGGACGGTCGGGCTCTCGGGGGCACTCGTCGCCCTGCAGGCGAAGGCGTCGCTAGCGTACATCGCGGCCGGGTTCGTCGGCGGCGCGCTGGCCGGACTCGTCCTCTGGGTCTACCTCGCTCGGATGTTCAAGCAGGGGAGTTCACGTGGGGACCGAGGCGGTGGCGGTGGAAAACGCGGCGGTCGATTCTAGTCTTCGACTGGGCGGCCGTATTCGTCGACGGGCACCAGCGTCGGTCGGCCGTCGTCGACTACGATGGCGAACTCGGTCACTCGTTGACAGAGCGATTGCGTCGTGGTCTCGTGGTCGTCCCCGACCCGAACGTCGGTCTCGTATACGCCACCCGGTGGAAGCGCCACCTGAAGCGTCTCGTTCTCGCCAGGCGGGACAGTGACGGCCCCCGTGTTACTCACGCCACGGTCGTTCGAGAGGGTGACCTCGACGGTTCGTGCTGCGTCGTCTCGGTTGGTCACGTCGGTAAAGAACGACGACGCCAGTGGGACACACTCGATGTGGATTCGGTGCTGGTCGTCGATACTCGCCCGAATCGTGCCACCCTGTTCGGAGACGTCCCACTCGTCTCGGGCCGCATTCTCGCTCGTCTGGACACGCACCTCGTAGTTCCCGGGACGAGAGAGCAACTCTGAGAGGACCACGCCCTGTGACGAGTTGAGATCGAAGTCGGCGTCGAACACGGTTCCCTCGCCGTCTTCGACGGTGAAGCTGACCCATTTGGGGCCGGACGCGTCGTTCCGCACGATGGCCCGAGACCGCTGGGGTGTCGGGCCGCCTTCCGCCTGCTGTCTGCGGGTTACCTCGCCGTCGCTGACCCGACAGCGCGGGGAACACCGCAGTAGCTCACGGGCACGGACCGAGTCGTCGGGACGGAGTTCGAACTGCACCGAGTGTGTCTCCGGCGTGACCGTCACTGGTAGTGCATGGAACGGCCCATCTCGCACTGCCACCGTCGCGGTGTATTCCCCGGTGGACCGAATCGCCGGACTGGTGAACGTCTCGTACTGCCCGACCGTCTCGGTGCGCCAGGCGATGCTGGTGTCGCCAGTCACCGCTTTGAGTGAGACCACCTCGTCGCGGGCCGTGAAGTTCTCGAACGTGAGTGGGACGTGGACCGACCGGGTTACGTTCCCTCGCCGGGTCGTGGTTTCAGTCGCCGTCGGTTCGACGGAGAACGGCGCACGGGTCTCTCGGTCGCTGGCGAACGAGTTACAGCCAGCGAGACCGCTCACCAGTGCACTCGTGGCAGATGCGAGGAAGACCCGTCGTTTCACGGATCAGCTACGGAGTAAACCGTCTTAGAACTGTTGTCGACGAGCGTTTGACCGTTTCACACGCAATACGGTTCGAGACCCTGGTTGGGGGGGCGAGAACGCGAGGCGAGACCGAACGGTCGTGACCACGTCTCTTCCCCGTGTGAAACGGTCGAGTACTCAGGGATCGACCCGGCGAATCCAGTCGCCCGGTCGGTCGAGTTCCTCGTCGGTCGGAAGGTTCTCTGGTCCCTCCCAGACTGCACCGGCCGCAGCGATGCCGCGGTCGGCGGCGACGGCCTCGAAGAAGTCCTTTCCACGCTCGTACTGCTGGCGTTTGAGACCGAGGCCGAGCAGTCGCTTGATGAGTTTCGTCATCGGGCCACGACCGTTCCGGCGAGCGTCGACCTTCCGGCGGAGGTCTGCGTACTCGTCGTCGAAGGCGTGGTCCATCAACAACTCGGCGTAGCCCTCGACGACGGTCATCGCGGCGTTCATCTCCTGGAACGCCGTGCGGTCGAAGCTCCCGTGTGAGAGGTCCGAGAGACCCTCTTCCATGCGGTCTTCGAGGTAGTCAGAGAGCCACGGTGCGGCACCGAACTCCGCGGCGTGGGTGACTTCGTGGAACGCGATCCAGCGACGGAATCGAGGGAAGTCCACGTCGAGTACGTCGGCGACACGCCGGATGTTCGGGTGGACGAAGTAGAGCGCGTGGTCGGCATCGACGTCCTCACCAGCGAGCAACAGCGGGTCGTACTGACCGAGGACGTTCCGGGCGAGGAAGCCGAGCATGAACGACATCGTCCCGGTGTTGACGGTCCGAGCGACGCCGGGGAACACCGGCCCGTCTTGGTCCTCTAACGGTTTGAGGACGCGTCGGAACGTGTTGATGTTGGCGTCTATCCAGTGGTGTCGGTGCTGAATCTCGATGGTCTGGGGGACGTCGAAGTGGATGCCGGAGACCTCACGGACGCGGTCGCGGGCGTCGCGCACGTCGGTCGCGTAGCCCGTCCGCTCGGCGTCCGTCAGGTCGATAGAGCCCGCTTCGGTCGCACCTTTGGCTGCTTCGGCGACGGCGTGCCAGTCGATGGCACCCTCGCCAGCGGAGGACGACGCGACCGCGCGGACGCTTCGAAAGAGGCTCACGGCCGCGAATTAGGGTCCTGGACCCAAAACCCTTCTGTCTGTTTTATAGTCGCAATCGCGACTGGCCGTACGTCAGTCAACCCGTAGTCGTGCAGTCGTGTGGTCGTCGTTGCTCAGTCGTCGTCGCTTTCGGCGACTTCGTCGACGTCGTCGAGTTCGACCATCTCGGGCTCGAACTCGGCGACCTCTTCCTCGCCGAGGACGCGCCGAAGGACGACGACGGCGAGGACGAGTGCGACGAAGCCCACCAGTGCAAGGAGTTTGTTCGAGCCCTCGCTGTCGTCGTCGCTGCTGGCGTCAGTGTCGAATTCGTCGCTCACGTCGACCTCGGTGTCGTCGGTTTCGGTCTCGCTGGTGTCGGCTTGCTTCCGCCGGCTCGCGAACGAGAGGAGGCCACTCTCAGAGGCCGCTCCCGCTTCTTCTACCGCTTCGGTCATCGACTTCGGACCGAACTGGGTGTCGCCGCTCAAGTGCAACTCGAAGAGTGTCAGCTTATCCATGGTTGTCACTTCGCCCGAGGCCCCCTTAGCGATTGTGCCGTGACTGTGAGGCTCTCGCAAAACCACGGGGTTCAAACCGGGGCCTCTCTGACGGGGTGGTATGAACGAGGACCAATGGGAGTTCCTGACGGAACTACTAGAGACACCGAGTCCGGCCGGCTACGAGACACGCGGACAGCGCGTCTGGGTCGACTACGTCGAACAGTTCGCCGACGAAGTCCGGACCGACGCGTACGGGAACGCGGTGGCAGTGTACGAAGGGGGCGACGACGGACCCGCTATCGCCGTCACCGGCCACGCCGACGAAATCGGCTTCAACGTCCGCCGTATCGACGACAACGGTTTCCTCCACCTCGCCGCGGTCGGTGGTGTGGACCGAACCGTCTCCCGCGGTCAACGAGTGACGGTCCACACCGCGGATGGGCCAGTCACGGGCGTCGTGGGCCAGAACGCAGTGCACATCCGAGACGGTGA
The DNA here is from genome assembly GCF_051207395.1 of Haloarchaeobius caseinilyticus. Lineage (NCBI taxonomy): Archaea > Methanobacteriati > Methanobacteriota > Halobacteria > Halobacteriales > Halorubellaceae > Haloarchaeobius > Haloarchaeobius caseinilyticus. Next base: position 623,710 of record NZ_JBPJZC010000001.1, read on the forward strand.
CGACGAGGCCGTCGACGTGACGAAACAGCCAGTCGACGTGGGTGCAGCAGATGGCGAGGACACTCGCGAAGTCGTCGAAGTCGGTGACCCGGTTACGTTCGCCACGACCGTCGAATCGCTCATGGGAACACGCATCGCGGGCCGCGGGCTCGACAATCGCGTGGGCAACTGGGTGGCCGCCGAGACGCTCCGTCGTGCCGCCGAGGCATCGGTCGAGACGAGCGTGTACGCGATATCGACAGTGCAGGAAGAACTCGGCACCCATGGCGCGAAGATGGTCGGCGACCGACTCGACCTCGACGCCGTAGTCGTGGTCGACGTGACGCACGCTTCAGACTATCCGGGCAGCAAACCGGAGAAAGCGGGCGACGTGGCACTCGGTGATGGCCCAGTCGTCGCTCGGGGCAGCGCGAACCACCCCGTCGTCGCACAGGCGGTTCGGAAGGTGGCCAGCGACTCGGCTATCGACGTACAACTACAGGCCGACCCGCGACACACCGGGACGGACGCGAACGCCTTCTTCGTCGCAAGCGGCGGGGTCCCGACGCTCAACCTCGGCATCCCGAATCGCTACATGCACACGCCGGTCGAGGTCGTCGACACCGAGGACGTCGACGCTGCGGCCGACCTGCTCGCGGCGTTCGCAGGACAGGCCAGCGAGTACGACTCGTTCGCGGTCGACGTCTGAGTCTGCCACGATCGCCGCGACGCGTCCCGACCGGAGATTTCCTCCACACCCAACGCGGCCCGAACCTAACTCGGTACGTTTATGCACGCGTCGCAATCCTGTTGGTGTATGAGCGAACGGAGCAACCGCCCACTGGACGTGCTCGAAGCGTCCGTCGGCGAGGACGTCACCGTCCGACTGAAAGACGGCGACGAGTACGACGGCGAACTCACCGGCTACGACCAGCACATGAACCTCGTTCTCGAACGAGACGACAACACAACCATTATACGCGGCGATAACGTCGTCTCGATTATCCCATGACTGGCGCAGGAACTCCCTCCCAGGGTAAGAAGAACACCACCACACACGTCAAGTGCCGACGCTGTGGTGAAAAGTCGTACCACTCGAAAAAGAAGGTCTGCTCGTCTTGCGGCTTCGGCGACTCCGCCAAGCGTCGTGAGTACGCCTGGCAGTCGAAGGCTGGCGAGTAAGCCGTTCGAATTTTCTCTCTCGTTCACCACCGCAGAGCGACAGCGCCGTCGCTGTCGAGGACACACGCACTGGGCACACGACGCACCGGCTGCACCGGAATCACCGGCGTCGACAGGCTTCGACACCGACAGCGGTGGATGAACACACCGACGCCGACAAACATATGCACAAATGTGTATATATCGTGGGGTTCGGGGCGGGAGTAGGGCACAACCACGGGGATTTTTGTACTCGACCACCCGACTCACGACCATGACAGACGGGCCGGGCACACGCCCACCGATGGAGGGTCCGACGGAGAAATGTGGCGTCGTGGGCGTCGCTCTCGCCGACCGCGCCGCCGCGCGACCGCTGTACTACTCACTCTACGCGCTCCAGCACCGTGGGCAGGAGTCCGCCGGTATCGTCACCCACGACGGGTTCCAACAGCACGACCACGTCTCGATGGGACTGGTCGGCGACGCCTTCTCGCAGTCGGACATCGAGGCGCTCAACGGCGAGTCGGGTATCGGCCACGTCCGCTACCCGACCGCCGGGAGCGTCGACAAGTCCTGTGCCCAGCCGTTCACTGTGTCGTTCAAGTCCGGCTCGCTCGCGCTGAGTCACAACGGCAACCTCGTCAACGCCGACGAAATTCGCGACGAACTCGCGGGGATGGGCCATGCCTTCACCTCCGACGGCGACACGGAGGTCATCGCACACGACCTCGCGCGTAACCTCCTCGAGGCCGACCTCGTCCGCGCCGTCAAGCGAACCATGAGCCGAATCCACGGCTCGTACTCGCTCACCATCATGCACGACGACACCGTCCTCGGCGTGCGTGACCCCGAAGGGAACCGGCCGCTCTGCATCGGCGAACTCGACGACGGGTACGTCATCGCGTCCGAATCGGCGGCTATCGACACGCTGGACGGCGAACTCGTCCGCGACGTGGCCCCGGGCGAACTCGTCGTGCTCCACGAGGACGGCACCGGGTTCGACTCCTACCAGCTCGTCGAGCGCGAGAACACTGCACACTGCTTCTTCGAACACGTCTACTTCGCCCGACCCGACTCCGTCATCGACGAGAAACTCGTCTACGAGGTCCGGCGTGAACTCGGTCGCCACCTCTGGGAAGAGTCCGGCATCGAGACGGACGTGGTCATGCCCGTGCCCGACTCCGGGCGTGCGTTCGCCTCCGGCTACGCCGAGGCCGCACAGGAAGACGGTGCAGAGACCGAGTTCGCGGAGGGCCTGATGAAGAATCGCTACGTCGGCCGGACGTTCATCATGCCGACGCAGGACGAGCGCGAGCGCGCAGTCCGCCTGAAGCTGAACCCCATCAAGTCGACCGTCGAGGGCAAGACGGTCACCATCATCGACGACTCCATCGTCCGCGGGACGACCTCGAACCAACTCGTGAGCCTGCTCAAAGACTGCGGTGCCGAGGAAGTCCACATGCGCATCGGCGCGCCGCCCATCGTCGCGCCCTGCTACATGGGCATCGACATGGCCACGAGAGAGGAACTCATCGCGGCCGGAAAGACCACCGAGGACATCCGCGACGTAATCGACGCCGACTCGCTGGCGTACCTCTCCATCGATGCCGTCGCCGCCGCACTCGACAGTTCCCGCGCCGACCTCTGTCTCGGCTGTGTGACTGGCGAGTACCCCTACGAGATCGAGGGCGAACCGACCGACCGGGAGGTCGAACGCCCCGTCATCGAGGGTGCGGACCTCGTCGCCGACGACTGAACGAGTTCACCTTCTGGCGGTCAGGGCCGCTGCTGTTTCACGACCGCTGCTGCTTCACGACCGCTTCTGTTGTCGATACGCCTGCCCGAGGAGCAGGGCAGCGAACGCGAAGTAGACCACTCCCGGCAGCGTGTACGTAATCGTATCGGTCAACTGCCCGACACCGAGCACGAGCATGACCACGGCGAACACGAGTACCAGCGCCTCCAGCACCCGGCCACCGGTTCGCCGCTCGGAGTCTCCTGTATCCCCTGTCATCGAAGAGATATTCGTTTCCGCCGGGATAAATCGTGCCGCCAGTCACGCCCGCTTTGCGGCTGTCCGACTGCGAGGCCGACTCACTTTTATCGGTACTCGAAAAACGCACGACTATGCCCGGTCCTGCGTTCCTCCACGGCGACGACGTCACACTGAACACGGTCGAAGAGGCAGATATCGACTTCCTGAACGACCACATCAACGACGCCGCGGTTCGCATCGGCCTCGGCAGCGCCGACCCGAAGAACAGCAGCCAGACGCAGGAGTTCTTCGAAGAGAGTGTCTCTTCGGACGAGTCTGTCAATCTGCTCGTCTGCGTCGACGACGAGCCGGTCGGCCAGGTCAGTGCCCACCGGATGGACGAGAAGAACGGGACGACCGAAGTCGGGTGCTGGCTCGCCCCCGAGTTCCATGGTGAGGGCTACGCCGCCGACGCGACACGCCGACTGCTTCGCTACCTGTTCGAGGAGCGCCGGATTCAGACCGTTACCGCCCACGTGTTCGCGTTCAACGAACCGTCGTACCGATTGCTCGAATCGGTCGGCTTCGAGCGGGTCGGGGAGGTGCCGAACCAACTGTTCGTTGACGGCGAACATCACGACGACTTCGTGTACGCGATGACCGTCGACGACTGGCGGGCCGGCGACTGACCGTCTGCAGTGGGCCGTAGCTGTGTGCAGTGGACAGGGCCACTGTCCCCACCCAATCGCTTACGCCCCTACCCACCGAGTTTCAGCCATGCCCGGCCCACCGTTCCTGTCCGGCGACATCGTCGACCTGTGTCCGATAGAGCGCGACGACCTCGAGTTCTTCCGCGACGTGATGAACGACCCCGACGTGCGACCGTTCTTCGGCAGCGTCACGCCGCTCAACATGGCGATGGAGGAAGACTGGTTCGAGAACCGCGTCTGTGCGGGTGACGACGTGAAGTTGCTCGTCTGTGTCGACGGTGAGGCTGTCGGGACCATCTCGCTCAACGACCTCGATTCGCACCACGGCCACGCCGAAGTCGGCTACTTCGTCGCCCCGGACCACCAGCGCGAGGGCTACGGCGCGGACGCCTTGCGGACGGCCACCGACTTCGCGTTCACCCAGCGACGACTCCAGACCGTGTTCGCCCGGGTGTACGCCTTCAACGAGGCCTCTGCAAGACTGCTCGAATCGGTCGGCTACGAGCGATGCGGAACGCTGCCGAACTGGGGCTTCGTCGACGGCGAGTACCACGACGCGAAACTGTTCGCGGCGACGGCGGACGACTGGGAGTAACCTGCCCTAAGCAAGACGTGCGACGTGGCAGCACACCTGCGGAGGACTTACGATGGCCGGCACGCAGACGTTCGCAATGCCAGGCGCAGTGTTCTGTCGCGGCGAGACGGTCGAACTCCGAACCATCGAAGAAGACGACCTCGAATTCCTCCGAGATTCCATCAATCATCCCGACGTTCGGGTCCCAGTCGGGAACCACACACCCCACAATCTCGATTCGCAAGCGGACTGGCTGGAGAACGTCGCCGTGTGCGACGACGAAGTGAACATGCTGGTCTGTGCCGACGGCGAGGCAGTCGGCGTCGTCACCATCGCCGAAATTCAGGAGCGCCACGGCACCGCCGAACTCGGCTACTTCGTTCATCCCGACTTCCACCGACAGGGCTACGGGACCGACGCCGCACGAACGATGGTCGACTACGCGTTCCGCGAGCGCCGGTTTCGGTCGCTGATGGCTCGCGTCTTCGACTTCAACGAGGCGTCGGCGAAGGTGCTCGAAACCATTGGCTTCGAACAAACAGGGACGTGGCCCGACTGGGTGTTCGTCGACGGTGAGTCCCACGACGTGCGCCTCTACACGACCACGGCCGACGACTGGCTGTAACTTTCATTTGTAAAGATCTGTGGTCCGACGTGACCTGCTACCACACCTGAATACGACTTAACTCGGTGAGTTGTGAAACAGCTATCATGCCCGGAGCTACCTTCCTCGAGGGTGACGTGGTGGACCTCTGTACGGTCGAAGAGGAGGACCTCGACTTCGTCGTCGAGGCCATCAACGACCCGACGGTCCGCGTCCCGCTCGGAATCGCGGAACCCCGCAACCGAAAGCAGCATCAGGAGTGGTTCGAAGAAGAAGTCTCGTCCGACGACAGCCTCGTCTTCCTCATCGTCGCCGACGACGAGGCGGTCGGCGTCATCAACGCCAACTGGATGAGCGAACGCCACGGCCACACCGTCCTCGCCTGCTGGCTCTCGGCCGACGCCCACGGCGAGGGCTACGGCACCGACGCGACGGAGACGCTCGTCGACTATCTGTTCGAAGAGCGCCGGATGGCCGCGGTTCGCGCCGAGGCGTTCGCGTTCAACGAGAAGTCGAACGCGCTGCTCCAGTCCATCGGTATGGAACACGTCGGCACGCTGCCGGAGTGGGTCTTCGTCAAAGGTGAGCGCCACGACTCGAACATCTACGTCGTCACGGCGGACGAGTGGTGGTCGTGAGCGACACGACGTTCCTCGTCGGCGACGAGGTAATCCTCCGGCCGCTCGAAGCGGACGACCTCGAGTTCTGTCGCGACTGGGTCAACGACCCACAGGTCAGGACCTCGCTCGGCATCGGCGAACCCATCAACTTGAAACAGGAAGAGGAGTGGTTCGAGAAACAGGTGTGTGACAAAGACTCGTCTGCCATCCATCTCGCAATCGAGGTCGACGACGAACCCGTCGGCGTCATCAACACACACTATATCGACGGCCGACATGGCAACACCATCCTCGGCTGCTGGCTCGCACCCGCGTTCCACGGCCAAGGCTACGGCACCGACGCGACGCGAACGTTCATCGACTACCTGTTCGAAGAACAGCGACTCGGCGCGGTCCGCGCCGAAGCGTTCGAGTTCAACGAGAAGTCCCGCGCACTGCTCGAATCCGTCGGCATGGAGCAGGTCGCCACCATCCCGAAGTGGATCTTCGCCCGTGGCGAACACCACGACACCTGCGTCTACGTCATCACGGCGTCGCAGTGGCGCGAACAGCGGTAGTCGGTCGAAAAACGGGTCTTCTGCCGTTCTGTAGCCTCTCTCCCTGTTTTCGCCTTCAGAACAGCTGGTACAGCATCAGGTAGACCACGAACCCGAGGAAAAAGGACACCAGCCAGAGCGGGGCTGCGATACGGCCGATACTGGGGTGGCGCGTGTCCTTCAGTTCCGCCATCGGGTGCGTCCACGCGAGCAAGAGGACGTAGTACAGCAGCGGGAGACAGACGATGGCCAGCAGCATGTGGATGGCCAGAATCGCGAGATAGACGGTGTGAATCAGTCCCGTCTCCTGGAACTCGTGGGGGCCGAGCAGCGCGACCTTGTACAGGTACAGGACGAGGAAGCCGACGAACAGCACGACGCCAGTGAGCATCAGCTTCCGGTGGTTCTGGTAGTCACCGGCCCTGATGGCGCGCAGCCCAGCGACGATGACGCCGATGGCCACGACGCTGATGACCGCGTTCACGTGCGGAATCGCGTCTAAGACCCACGCGGGCGCGGCCGGGAGCAACGACTTCGGGATGAGTTGGCGCGCCGCGCCGATGACGAGCGCCAGCGACACCACTGTCAACACTGCCGTCACCGCCGGAACGTTCCGCTTGACCGTCTTCTCCATGTCGGGCAGTCGGGAGTGCAGGGAGTTAGTGGTTACTCAGTCGACGTGCTCACTCGACCGGCTCGACGACGAGCGTCATCGTCTCCCCAAGAGACTCGTGTGGGCGACACGCGAACTCGTAGGTTCCCGACACCTCGAACGTGTGGTCCAGTTCGAAGCCCGCATTTTCGACGGTTTCGTGCCCCTCCCAGTCCGAGCCGTCGGGCTGGGCGTCGATAGCGAGATTGTGGTTGTCGGAGTCCCAGCGGAACGTGATGGTCGTTCCCTGTCTCGTGTAGGCGGGTTCCTTCGAACCGGGTTCGAACACGTAGCTTCCGTCGGCACCGACGAGTATCTCAGCTGGGCAGTCCTCTCCGAGTAAACAGGTATCGCCCGGCCCGCTCGTCGTTCCCACGACGATTCGTCCCTTGGCGCCGAGCCCCGAGTGCGGGTCACACTGGAATTCGTACACGCCCTCGGTTTCGAACGTGTGTTCGTACTCGAAGCCCGTGTTCTCTACCGAGGTGTGCCCCTCCCACGTCGCGCCCTCGGGGACGCTCGTGACGTCCAAGTTGTGGTTGTCAGAGCGCCAGACGAACGTGACCGTCTCGCCGGGGTCGATGTGCAGGTCGTTCGGCGCAAACTCGAACTCGCCGCCAGGTGCGACTTCGACGACGTTTCCGTCCTGCGGCGGTTCCTCGGTCGTCGTCTCCTCCGGTTCGCCCGTCTCGGTCACCACGATGGTGCCCGTCATGCCGACGGACTCGTGAGGTGTACAGTAGAATTCGTAGGTCCCGAGCACGTCGAAGGTGTACTCGTGTTCGAAGCCTTCGTCTTCCACCTGCGTGTGGCCGGCCCAGAGGCCCGTTTTCGGCTGGTCGTCGACAGTTACCGAGTGCGAGTCTGATTTCCAGACGAATCTGACAGTCGTTCCTGGCGTGATGTAGAGCGGTTCGTCGGTGCCGGGTTCGAACACCAGTTCGTTTCGGGGGCCGACCTCGACGATGACCGGCGAGTTCTTGTCGGCCGCTGCGTCGTCACCGCTGGTCGTATCTGCGGTCGCGCTCGGTTCGGCCGTGTCCGTCGCCGTCGGCTCGTCATCACTCGTCGCCGGGTCACCACCGGCCGTCCCGGAGTCGAGACAGCCGGCGAGTCCGGCGGTCGCGAAGGCGATACCGGTCGTTTGCAGGACGGTTCGTCGGTCGTAGGGAGGGTTTCGCGTCATCGGGAACCTGACCTCGTTCCCAGAATCGGTCGCTTCCGGTAATAGTTGCCAGACCGATTCTCACTGTCTGGGAATCGACAGTATCGGCCAGCGTGCCCCCGCTGCCATCCACACCGAACACGGCAGGCGACGTACTGTTTCTGGACAGTTCGCTGGTGGGGACGCGCTCTTTACCGAAACTCGGTCCTGCCCAGAACACCCGAAGCGTCTCCTGTCCAGTGCGTTCGAAGAACGTCACGGTGATCTCGTGTTTCCCGGCGGCAAGGTCGATGGTCCCCGACTGCTCCTCGTAACTGTGTACGCCGTCGTTGTCGACGATCACGTCGTCACCGATGGTCAGTCTGCTGCCGTCGTCAGACCCGGTCCAGAACGTGTACTCGCCGTCTTCCGGCACCTCGACGTAGCCGGTGTATCGGTAGGCGAACGTCTCGCCGTCCTGTCCGGCAGCGAAGATGTCGAAGTTGTCCGTCTCGCCGGTGGTCGTCGGCGTCAGCGTGTCGAAGTCCGGCAAGCTGTTCCAGTTCCCCTCGTAGTGTTCGTAGTCGAGGCCCTGCTCGACCGCCCCCGGTGAATCCGGTCCTCGGATGGCTGCCGCCTCGGCGGTCGTGCTCGCTGGGGCCGTTTCACCGTCCGAGCCGACGACGGTCAGCGTCGCCGTCCGAGAGCCCACACTGCCGTAGGTGTGGGTCACGGACGGCCCGCTCGTCGTAGTCGTGTTCCCATCGCCGAAGTCCCACTGGTACCCGGTGATGCTCCCGTCGGCGTCGGTCGACCCGCTCGCGTCGAACGAACAGGTAAGCCCGACACAGGTGGCGTCGACACTGGCAGACAGGAGCGGCTCGTGCGAGAGCCTGCCAGTCGGAATCGGTTCCTTTCCGAAGCTCGGGCCAGCCCACGCCACGTCGAGGACCTCGCCGCCGGTGTGTTCGAACTGTGTAACAGTGATTTCGTGGAGTCCACTTGAGAGCGTCACCGTCCCGGACGCCGATACTGGCGCGTGGAGTCCGCCGTTTTCCACGACGCGATTCCCGTCGACGAACAGTTCGCTGCCGTCGTCAGAGCGAGTCCAGAACGTGTACTGGCCGTCTTCGGGCACCTCGATGTAGCCGGTGAACCGGAACGCGTAGTCGCTCCCGCGCTGGCGGAGCGAGATATCGAACGAATCCGTGCTTCCGACCGTCGTGGGAACGTCGCTGTCGAAGTTCGGCAGGCTGGTGTAACTCGACGATGCTTCGAAGTACTCGTACGCCACCCCTGGCTGCAGTCGAACCGTCGGGTCGGCGGTCCGCGGAACGCGGTACTGTGCGAGGACGAAACTTCGCCGTGCATCCGACGGTTGCCAGACGACGCGCAGCACGTCACCCGCTTCGAAGCCGCCGGGGTAGGTCATCGTCGCCGACGCCGCACTGTTGGTCGAATTGAGTGAGAACGAATTTCCAGCTCCTAGTTCCCCGCCATCACTCCATGTGTAGTTCTGTGCGACGCCGCCGTCGGCCGGTTGGACGACGAGCGTTACGCGTCCGTCGTCGCTGTCGAGCGTCTGACCACCCTGATGGGTCACGACCAGCACGCCGTCTGTCGCGTCGTAGGCTACGTCGAACTCGACTTGGGGCGCTGGCTCGTCGAGTACCGACGTGAGGTCGACGCCGGAGAGTAGTACCGCCCCCGCCGCGACGAACGCGACCGCGACCATCAACACCAGTGCGATTTGCTCGTTGAGGCCACGGTCGTCTCTCATTGGAGAATCGTTTCACGCTAGCCGACATGTGTGTGGTGGCCGTTCGAGTGTTCGGAGCAGTCGCTACTCGACGACGAAAGCAACCGACGCAGTACACCCGCATCACGAGAACAGCAATGCGACTGCTCGTGGGTTGTTGCATCGGAAAGGATTATGCGTGGGTGCTGTCCGTTAGGAGAGCACCCGCATCGTGTTGGGTGGTAGAGTTGGTGACCACCCGTGCGATGCGTGGGACCGGATTTGAACCGGCGGACCTCTACAGGACAGCGCCCTCAACGCTGCGCCGTTGGCCTGGCTTGGCTACCCACGCTCGCTGTGTCTTACTGCATTCCCTCGTTTTGGGGGGATAAATAAAAGGCTGTCTTTTTCAACCGACGATGGGCGGGTGTCGCATGGGGAAGCGCGACAAAGCGGGGTATTCAAATGTCACGCCGAGATAGTGGATGGTATGCCGAAATACTCGACGGGTGGCTCGTCGGGTAGCAGCGACGGCGACACCTGCGAACTCTGCGGTGCGGACAGCAACGACCTCCGGACGGCGAACGTCGCCGGGGCGTCGCTGCAAGTGTGTCGCTCCTGCGCTCCCCACGACGACGCCAAGAAGCAGCAGTCCCGCGGGAACCAGAGTAGCGGTTCGAGCGGCGGTTCGCAGGGACAGGACGAACGGAGTCGCAAACGACGGGCCGTCCAGAACGCAGCCAAGGCCAACGACGTCTGGGACGGCGACTCCTCGCGCTGGGAAGCCGAGGGGACGAACTACGACGACGACCCGCTCCCGTACCTCGTGAAGAACTACGGCCAGAAACTCACCGAGGCGCGCCAGGAGAAAGGCCTTCAGCGCGAGGAACTCGCAGCCGAACTCGGTGTCGACGAAGCAGACATCATCGCCATCGAGCAGGGCCGCGCGACGCAAGCCGGTATCGGCGGTGGCCTCATCTCGGCCATCGAGGACCAACTGGACATCGAACTCGCGGAGTCCTAACTGCGAAGTCGACGGGGAGTAGTCGCCCCACAGTGTTTTTGTCGACTGCGCGTGTCTCCTCGTGGCGATGACGCAACTCGCCGCGACCGAACCGTACTCGACGCGATTCTCCACCGAGGTCGTCGCCATCGACGGCCGGACCGTCCGACTGGCAACGAGTTACTTCTACGCCGAGAGCGGTGGGCAACCGGCAGACAGGGGCACTATCGGCGACGTGTCCGTCGTCGACGTGCAGGAAGTCGACGGCGAGCACGTCCACACGTTGGCCGAGGACCCGTCGTTCCGCGAAGGGCAAGAGGTACTCTGTGACGTGGACTGGACGTATCGGACGTACTGCATGCGAGCACACACGGCGAGTCACGTCCTCTACGGTGCGGGCCGCCGCCTGCTCGACGACCTCGGCTACGGCGGCTTCGGTATCGACGACGAGAAAGTGCGGGTCGATTTCGAGACGACGTCACAAATCGACGACGAGACGCTGGTCGAACTCGAACGACTCGTGAATCAGGTCGTCTGGGAGTCACGGTCGGTCTCGTGGGAGGAGGTCCCACTCGAAACCGTCCGCGAAGACGAGTTCGTCTCGTTCAACACGAAGACGGAAGCGGGCGTCTTCGACGAGAGCGACGAAGTGCGAATCGTGACCATCGGCGAGGGTGAAGTCGTCCCCGGCGAACCGTCGGACGGGCCGTGGGACGTGGCGGCCTGCGGCGGCACACACGTCCGAGACACGCGAGAAATCGGCCCGGTTACGCTGCTTTCTCGGTCGAACCCCGGCGAGGGACTGACCCGCGTCGAGTTCGCGGTCGGTCCCAAAGGCATCGACCATCGTGCAACCGAAAAGGCCGCGCTCTTCGACGCGAGTCGAGCACTGGAGACGAGTCCCGATGCAGTCCCCGCGGCAGCCCAGTCGCTCCGTGAGCAACTGAGCGACTGCGAGGCAGAACTGTCGTCGCTCCGTGGAACACTCGTCGAAGCACGGCTCGCAGCGTTCGAACCGTTCGAGCGTGACGGTGCGACGTGGCTCGCGGGGACCATCGATGGTGTCGGGCCGAACGACGTGCGGGAACAGGTGGAAGCGTCGGCCGGCGAAGCGGCCGACGTGGTAGTCGTCGCAGGTGACGCGGGTGGTACCTTCGTGGTCGTCGCGGCAGGTGCGGGCGACGACGCGGCCTCGGTCGTCGACGCAATAACCGAGGCCCACGGCGGCGGTGGTGGTGGTAGCAGTGGATTCGCGCAGTGTGGCGGTATCACCGCGTCACCGGCTACTGTCGTTGCCGACCTCCGGTCGGAGTAGCATCGGCACGAACAGTTGCAGTCTGGTGGTGAACAAAGCGGTACGTGCGAGATGGGCAGGATGCACGTACCGAGAGGCACCGACAGGCAGCAACAGTGATTTCCACGACTATCGGTAAAAATCCAGTCATTGGGCGCCGAAACCACTGTTCCGTGCTTCTAGCGCTGTTCCGCCCCGAGGATAGTGTTCCGTCTCCTGTGGAAATTGATACTACCTTCCGAGGGACAAACGATATACCCCCTCGGAGAGCACCTGTAGTCATGTTTGGTCCCACGGAACGAGTCACGTTCATTTGGGGGTCGGCCGCTCGCAGGGAGGTACTTGGCGTCCTCGCCGCGTCAGAACGACCGCGACAGGATGTCGTCGAAGCCGCAGATGCCAGTGAGTCTGCGGTGTACGATGCGATGAATCGCCTCAAACGCCGCGGATACGTCTTCGAGCGCGAGGATGGACCGTGGGCACTGACCGGCACTGGACAGGCGTTCACCGACTTGCTGGAGCGGGTGCAGACGGTCGAAGGCGTCGTCGACACCGCCCCCGACTACTGGGCGACACACGACCTCTCTGCCCTGCCCGAGTCGTCACGTCGAGAACTCCACAAACTCGACGGCTCCGAGGTCATCCACTCGCCGGAGACCGACCCCTTCCGCGCGTCACGGTACGTCGAGAGCGCTATCGAACACGCGTCCGAGGTCGCTATCGTCTCCCCGGTCTACGACGACCGGTTCGCGAGTGCCCTCGCCGCCTCGCCGGCCGAGCGCCCACGACTCATCTTGACGCCCGACGTGTTGCGACAGACGGCCGACACGCCGACCGAGGACAGACACGAGACCGACCACATGGACATCAGGGTCGCCGACGCAGCATTCGCCATGGTGGTGACCGGCGACGGTACCTACCTCTCACTGCCACGCCTCGATGGCGGTTACGACCCGCAGACCGAACTCGTCGCTGAATCGTCGGCTGCCGTCGAGTGGGGTCGGGAAGTGTACGACGCGCTCTGGGCCGACGCGACGCCGGTCGAGGAATTGACGATTGCGTGAGACGACGCGCCGCCCGAAGAGTGCTCGACTGAACCGACCGTCGGCATCACGCGAATCAGGCAACTTTTTCCACCGGTGTCCGTATACGGTGGTATGCAACTGACCGCAGAACAGGAGGCGGTCCGGGACGTGGTCCGGGAGTTCGCCGAGGAGGAAGTCAGACCCTACGCGAGCGAGTGCGACGAGGAACAGTCCTTCCCCGAGGAGGTCTGGGACAAACTCGCAGAACTCGACCTCACCGGCCTGACCGTCCCCGAGGAGTACGGCGGCTACGACGCCGACCCGATGACCTACGCCATCGTCAACGAAGAACTGGCGTACGGGATGCTGTCAGTCGCCACCGCCCTCTCGGTCCACGGGCTGGCGACCTCGTGCATCGCCGAGTTCGGCTCCGAGGACATCAAAGAGGCGTGGCTGCCCGAGATGGCCACCGGCCGACCCATCGGCGCGTTCGCGCTCTCCGAGCCGAACGCTGGCTCGAACCCGGCCGAGATGGACACCGAGGCCCGCCGTGAGGGCGACGAGTTCGTCATCAACGGGAAGAAGCAGTGGATCACGAACGGGCAGCGAAGCGACGTCATCATCCTGTTCGCAAAGACCGACCGCGACGACCCCGGCTCCATCACGCAGTTCCTCGTCCCCAAAGACGAGGTCTCGGGTCTCGAAGTCGGCAAGAAGGAGGACAAACTCGGCCTGCGCGCCTCGGATACGACGACGCTCATGTTCGACGACGTGCGCATCCCCGCCGAGTACCAGCTCACCGAGGAAGGTCGCGGGCTCTCCGCCGCGTTCCACATCCTGACCGGTGGCCGCATCGCCATCGCCGCCCAGTCGACCGGACTGGCACAGTCCGCCCTCGACGAGGCACTGCAATACGCCCAGGACCGCGAGCAGTTCGACCAGCCGATTTCGGACTTCCAGACCATCCGGCACAAACTGGCCGACATGCAGACCAGTATCACCGCCTCCCGCCTGCTCACCCGCGAGGCAGCCCGAAAGCGCGCCGAGGGCGACGTGCAGGCCACCTCGTTCGCCGCCTCGCAGGCCAAATACTTCGCCAGCGAAGCCGCGATGGACGTGACGAACGAAGCCGTCCAGATTCACGGCGGCTACGGCTACACGACCGACTTCCCCGTCGAGCGGATGTACCGCGACGCAAAGATTCTCACCATCTACGAGGGCACCTCGGAGATTCAGAAGAAGATTATCGCGCGCAATCTGCTCGACTGAGCCGACGAGCGTTCCCGATTTTGCGGTTTTCGTCGACGACCCGAGCAACCGGTATGGCGCGCGCTGGCAAGTATGCCTGAGCGGAGCGAAGGCTACGAGCAGAAATCGCGCGAGGGACGACGAACGAGCCGACGCGAAGCGTGGCGAGTGAGGAGTCGGATGGGGAGGTTGTGGCGAGGGGCGGGGGCGGTGCGGTCATGTTCCGTCGGCATTCGCGGTACCGTCTCCAGACGAATCCATCCACTCGAAGACTGCAGTCCACCTTGTACAGTCGCTGTAGCAAAAATCCGCACACCATCACGACGATACTCCCACACTTTTATCCCAGATAGTGACGATTCCCGAACGATGCATCCCCCCGAGTCCCGGGTCGTGGTGGACGAACTCCTCGGCGCGTTCGACGCGACGGACGAGCGCCGAAAGCGAGTCGACGTGGCGCTGCAGCCACTGGGCGACGGCGCGCAGGTCACGCGGACGTTCACCGCGGTCGGCGACGACGGTGGGCGATACACCCGGACGCAGGCCGCAGCTGTCGCCCAGTCGGTGACGCTCGAAGGGGCGAAACTCGACGTGCAGACCGGAAACGAGGACGACCAGCAAGACTCCCGAATCGGCTTCGTCCCGGCACTCCGCCGACTACCGGACGACCAACCGGTCGTCGCCGACGCGGTCTCGTTCGAGTGGGCGGGCGACCGATTCGTCCGTGAGGAGGTCTCCCTCCCAGAACGACGAGAGGAACCGCGGTCGTTCTGGCACGCCTGGTACGACGACGACGAGGAATCGCCAGTCCAGCGGGCACTCGCGCCGGCGGTCAGGAGCGTGGGCGAGCGACTGTTCCGGGTCACGACGGCTCGATCGACGAGCGATTCCGACGTGGCGGTCGAAGACAACGACGACGAGCTGCGCGTCACGGCCCCGCGACCGCAGGGTCGCAGTCTCAGTTGCGAAGCGTCGGTTCGCCACGGTGAACTGTTTCTCACGGTGTTTGCAGAGCAGCGGCGATACGACGTCACGGCGTCGGCCACAACGCCAGAACCAGCCGACGAACCCGACTCCCACACCGAAACCCCTGATTTTCACACTGACGACGTGTCGCTGGCGGTCGCGCCGCCGTACCCAATCACGGCCGTGGATGCGACGGCGACGGTCGCACCGGACAGAGTCGTCGTCCGCGTGCCGCGCTGTTCCCCGGACGAACGACGTGATGGCCCGGTCACGGTCCGACAGGCAGAGCGAATTTGACAACGCGACGACGCAATATCCAAGCCACAGGGCACGGAAGGAAGGGCCATGTCCACACTCGACGACGGTCCACCGGGCGACGCGACAGTGTCGCCGGAGGGACTCACGTTTCGGCCGGGGACGGCCATCGGGGAGGTGACGGCGGTGACGCTCGGAATCGACCCGCACGACGACCCGGAGTCTGGCTGCGAGGTAACCAGAACGCTCCACGCCGGCGACGAGACGAACGAGACGCTCGAAGCCAGCTCGACGCTCGACCAACCGGTCACCCTCGCGTGTGCTCGCGTGGCCGTCCACGACCTGACTGGGGCGGCCGGCGTGCGAATCGTTCGGCCCGTCCTTCGCCGGTGTGACCCGGAATCGTTCGACCCCGAGTCTTTCGTGGCCCAAGAGGCGACGTTTCGGCGCGAGGGCGACCGGTTCGTCCACGAAGACCGAGCAGGTGCGCCGTCGCCACCGGACAGTTCGCCGTCGTACAGACTGGAACGACTCAGTGGCGGCGGACTGCTGGCCGGCACGGTGATTCCGGCGGCCGCCTCACTTCGCGAGCGGGCCTTTCTCGCTCGGAAGCGAGTGACCGGCAAGGCGAGGCTCGACGCGACGAGCGAAGCGGTTCGGCTGACCGTGCCACAACCCGAGACGGCGCAGACGCATCACGCCTTCAGCATCGAGAACGGGGCAATCTGTGTGTGGGTGTTGGGCGAGACGGTCGGCGAAAACGGCGTCGACCGCGAAGAGTACGCCACCTGCGTTGGGACACCGTTTCCCATCACGGCGGCAGACGCGAGCCTTCGGCTCAGAGACGGCGAATTCGTCGTGACGGCCCCGCGCTGTGACCGCGGCGAGGGGACAGATGGGTCGCTATCGCTCAGTGGGTGAACTGCACCGCGAAAATCCACAAAACGGACTCGGTCAGTTGTCCGTTCAGTCGTCCGCTTCGACGCTCTCAGACTCGCCGACGACGCCGTCGAGACCGGTCACGTCTCGCCCATCGTCGTCGGTGGCCGTCGACTCGACTGCGCCATCTGAGTCGGTATCTTCGCTGGCGGTTTCGTCTATCTCTGCTTCTTCGCTCTCCGTCATCGCGGCCTCGCCGACTGGCTTGGCCGGGATACCCGTGACCGTCACGCCCGGCGGGACGTCTTCGGTGAGGACCGCACCCGCGCCGACGCGGGCGTCGTCCCCGATGGTGATGTCGCCGAGGAGGGTCGCGTTCGCGCCGATGACGACGCGGTCGCCGACCGTCGGGTGGCGCTTTTCCGGGCGAGGCGAGTTCCCGCCGAGCGTCACGCCGTGGTACATGTGCACGTCGTCGCCGACTTCGGCCGTCTCACCGATGACGACACCCATGCCGTGGTCGATGACGACGCGGCGGCCGAGCGTCGCGCCGGGGTGAATCTCGACGCCGGTCATGAATCGGACGAACTGCGAGAGGACACGCGCCGAGAGATGGTGGCCTCGGTTCCACAGCGCGTGCGAGAGGCGATGTGCCCACGCGGCGTGCAGGCCAGCGTAACAGGTCGCGACTTCCAGCGCGCTGCGGGCGGCCGGGTCGCGGTCGAGGACCGCACGGACGTCTTCGCGGAATCCGCGAAGCATCAGTTGGTCACCTCGGTGGCGCGCGTGGTTCGGACTCGGAAGTCGCCGCCGCCACCGCTCCAGCAGGTCCCGCCACCGTGGCAGCAACAGGCCGACCGAGACGTCGTCTGGTCGAGTGCGCTCCCACTGGCAGTGACGGTACCCGTCATACCCAAAAATGCGCTCGCAACGAGGAAAAAGGGCGCGGTTTCGGTAGTGGAGTCACCGACTGGTACCCACGAAAGCGATACACTCAATCGCTGCCGTGCCGTCTGTTCGCACGTGAACAGCCAGTACGACGGACTGGTGTACGACCTCGACGGGACGCTCGTCCGCCTCGACGTGGACTGGGGACTGGTCCGCGAGGACGTACTCGCCGTGTACGAGCGAGCGGGCCACGACCCCGGCGAGCGTGACCTGTGGGCCCTGTTCGAGGACGCACCAGACTTCGGGCTGACCGACCCCGTCGAGGATGCCATCGCCCGCCACGAGTGCGAGGGTGCGCGTTCGTCACGTCGGCTCCCGCACGCGGACGAACTCGTCTCGGAATCGCGGCCGGTCGCCGTCTGTTCGGTCAACTGTGAGCAGTCGGTCCGCCTCGCGCTCGAAGCCCACGGCCTCGACGACTACGTCCGGGCCGTCGTCGGCCGCGACACGCTCGCGACGTACAAGCCCCATCCAGAGCCGCTGTTGACGGCGATTCGCGGTCTCGGGGCAGGCTTCGAGCCGTCGGCTATCTGTTTCGTCGGTGATACAGAGCGAGATGCGGAGACGGCGGAGCGGGCCGGAACCGGGTTCGAGTGGGTGTGAGCGATTCGGGTTTTCGCCGGTAGGTAGTGAGTTATCTCGGATCGGCCCCTGCTTGATACTTCATGCACGCGAAGATTTCGGTACCAGCGGATGGCGTATGGAACGATACAGACGGTTGGAGGCTTCATCACCGTCGGCGACATCCTCGAAGACGCCTGACTGTTCGACGAACTCTCGAACGTTCTACCTGTCCCATCTAAGACGTCTAAAAAACAGCAAATCTATACTCTCTCGCCCCAGAAACCACCCAAATAATGTCGTTCATATTGGACTATACGTTGAAGGACAACCAACCGAATACAATGAGCGACTTACGGGGAGGAGTTCGAGTACTAATACATGGGGACCGTCTCAACCAGCAGGTCCACGAGGAGTCAATTGAGTGGAGGCCTTGGCATCCGGAGTATGTCGGGGAGCTAGTAAACCTTGATCTCTGGGGATTTATTGAGGCAGCTATTGATCTGGCAAAAAGAGAGGTTCCAATATACTCAGAAAAGCGAATTTTACTCCATAGTTTGAAATTTTGGTTCTCGGTCGAACCACTAAATATTGAGAACATCCGAATCTCGTACAGAAGAAAATGTACGTACGATGACAAACCTACGTCATTTCCAAAGATAGAGTCTGCCCACGGGTATATCCTTTCAGTTGAAGAATTTTGCCAAGAAGTATACCACACAGGTTTGGAGTGCGTAAATGACCTCCATCGGCTAGAAATATCTGGAGAAGCCACACAAATTCATATGATGGAAAATATGTTGGATACGCTCTCATCAGAAATGGAATAATTCCCCAGAACAGCCACAATACAGTAAATTCTTTCTCGGTGTTTCTTCCAGAATGAGTGTTGGGGGTGTGGTGAGAACTTCGAACAGTCTTATTCTGCTGCCGCCGTCGTCTCGTCCCGATATCGCTTCTCGTAGACCAGCACGCAGATGGCGGTCAGGAACCAGATAACCGCCCCAATACGGATGGCGAAGTTCGCTCGCGCGTTCCACGTCACGAGGTCGAACGGGAGCGAGAGCAGGGTGACGACGGGTGCGCCGACGAGGATGGTGACGACGAACGTCGTCTGCATCACCCACGCGTAATCTGTCTCGTCCGCGTCGGCGGTCGATTCGCCGATTTCCGCCGCGTGGGCTGGCGACCGCGCCGCGTTCGCCTCGTCGTCCCCTGCTTCGGTCACGGCAGTTACTCCGGCTTCCAGCACGTAATGATTGCTGATTCGGGCACGACTGGCTGCCCAGTCCGTCGCTCTTCCGGCACTCGTAAGGCACCCGACCAGCAACTAGGCCCCATGCGAACCACGGTGCGCGACGTGCAATCGAAGGCGGGCAACGAGCCGATTACCATGCTAACCGCCTACGACGCGGTGACAGCCGAACTCGTCGACGAGCAGGGAATCGACGTGATTCTCGTCGGCGACAGCGTCGGCAACACGGTCCTCGGGCACGATTCGACCCTCCCGGTGACGGTCGACCAGATGGCGAGTCACACCACCGCGGTCTCACGTGCAGTCGACGACGCGTTGGTCGTCGCCGACATGCCCTTCCTCAGCTACGGGCACGACGAGAAGACGAGCATCGAGAACGCCGGTCGGATGCTCAAGGAGTGCGGCGCACACGCAGTGAAAATCGAGTCCGGCCCGCACACCGTCGAGTTGACCGAGACGATGGTCCAACTCGGTATTCCCGTGATGGCCCACCTCGGCCTGACCCCGCAGCGCGTGAACCAACTCGGCTACGCCCGGCAGGGCACCTCCGAGGAGGCCGCCGCGACGATGCTCGAACTGGCCAAAGAACACGAGGAGGCTGGCGCGTTCTCGCTCGTCCTCGAACACGTCCCGTCGAACGTGGCGGCAATGATTACCGAAGAACTCGACATCCCGACCATCGGCATCGGCGCTGGCCCGGACTGTGACGGACAGGTCCTCGTCGTCGACGACGCCGTCGGGCTCTCGGACTGGACGCCGTCGTTCGTCCACGAGTTCGGCAACGTACGCGAGGAGATACGCGACGCAATCGGTGCCTACCGTGACGCGGTCGAAGCTGGCGAGTTCCCCATGCCGGAACACGGCCACGTCGAAGAAGAACTGGACGGGATCTACTGAGTGGGCATCGGCTGTTTCGTCTGATTTCTTCGGCCGCTACCTTGCTTCTACGTCGTCACAGAACCCAGCAACAGCTTCGTTGAACGCATCTGGCTGTTCGAGCATCGCCAGGTGAGCCGCGTCGTCGAGGACCGTCATCGAGGCCCCTTCGATGTTGTCGACCAGATATTCGTGGTAGTGCGGCGGTGTGAGGTGGTCGTGCTCGCCGACGAGACAGAGCGTCGGCGTGGCGACGCTGCCGAGGTCGCCTCGCACGTCGAAGGTGTGACACGAGCAGAAATCGCGCTCGGTGACGGCCCGGCCACAGGCGCGCATGCCTTCCTTAGACATCTCGACGAGTGCCGGGTCCGGGTCGTGGAACAGTCGGTCCGGTCCGTGGAGGAACTCGATGGCCCGGTCGAAGTCGCTGGCCAACCAGTCCCGAAGGTCGTCGAGGACGGCGAGTTTCGCACCGGTTCCGTTGAGGACCACCCCTGCCGGGTCGTAGTCACGTTCGAGCAGGATGTGTAGCACGACTGCTCCACCCAGCGAGTTGCCGACGAAGAACTCGCTGTCGGTCGCCTCGGCGACTGCCAACACGTCGTCCGCGTACGCCGACAGTGTCTCGAAGCCCCAATCGGCGTCGAAGTCGTCACTCTCGCCGTGACCGCTGAGGTCGAGGGCGACGACTGGCCGCTCGTCACCCAGTCGCGCCTGTGACTTCCAGAGTCCACCCGTCCCACCGCTGCCGTGGACGAACAGCACCGGTGCCCCGTCGCCACCGCGGTCGTATACCTCGTACGCCGTCTCCCGCCCATGATGTGCCACCGTCTGCATATCTCAGGGTTCGGGCGTGTGTGGCATAAAGGCTAAGTCTGTGTGAACCGCAGTTCGACCTAAGACAGCAAAACCCGCCGCAGTCGGGTGATTCTGCTGCCGGAAGATTTTTATACTGAGAGCACTAACCTGTGGTTAGGATTAGCATGCACTTACAAGAATTTGTTTCGGGGAGCGAGTCGTTCGTTCGCCACTACGCCTACGACGGGAAGCACGTCGTCGCCGCAGACCTCGGCTCGATGCTGGGACCGGCAGCGACCGTGGACGTCGTCGGCGACACGGTCATCGTCGTCCCGACCGGCGACAGTGACCAGTTCGAGATAGAAGTGCCCGGCCCCGCGCAAGCGTTTATCAAAAACGGGGTCCTCACCATCGAAGTAGAGGTCGACGAATGAAGCTCACCGTCAAACCACTCAAACAGAAGGACGCCGGTCGTGGCCTCGCGGCCATCGACCGCGCATCGATGCAGGAACTGGAGCTCGAAAACGGTGACCACATCCAGATTTCGGGCAAGGGTGACGCGTCGGCCGTCGCGCGCGTCTGGCCCGGCTACCCAGAGGACCAGGGCCAGCACGTCATCCGAATCGATGGCCGACTCCGCCAGCAGGCGAACGTCGGTATCGACGACCGCGTGTCGGTCGAGAAGGCCGACGTGAAACAGGCCCAGAGCGTCACGGTCGCACTACCCCAGAACCTCCGCATTCGGGGGAACATCGGGCCGCTCGTCCGTGACAAACTGAGCGGACAGGCCGTCAAGAGCGGCCAGACCGTCCCGTTCTCGCTCTCGTTCGGGCCGATGGCTGGCAGCGGCCAGTCCGTCCCGCTGAAGGTCGCTGCGACCAGCCCATCTGGCACGGTCATCATCACCGACTCGACGGAGATACAGATATCCGAGAAGCCTGCAGAGCAGATTGCGGGACCAACTGGCGCGGGCCGCGATGGCGTCCCCAGCATCAGCTACGAGGACATCGGTGGCCTCGACGGCGAACTCGAACAGGTCCGTGAGATGATCGAGTTGCCGATGCGCCACCCGGAACTGTTCAAGCAACTCGGCATCGAGCCGCCGAAGGGTGTGCTCCTGCACGGCCCGCCGGGCACCGGGAAGACGCTCATCGCGAAGGCCGTCGCCAACGAAATCGACGCCCACTTCGCCACCATCTCCGGGCCGGAGATCATGTCGAAGTACTATGGCGAGTCCGAAGAACAGCTCCGCGAGGTGTTCGAGGAGGCCGAGGAGAACCAGCCGGCCATCGTCTTCATCGACGAAATCGACTCCATCGCGAGCAAGCGCGGGGAAGCCTCCGGTGACGTGGAACGCCGCGTCGTCGCACAGCTCCTCTCGCTGATGGACGGCCTCGAAGAACGCGGACAGGTCACGGTCATCGCCGCGACCAACCGCGTCGACGCCTTAGACCCGGCACTCCGCCGTGGTGGCCGGTTCGACCGCGAAATCGAGATCGGCGTCCCGGACAAGGACGGCCGCCTCGAAATCATGCAGGTCCACACGCGGGCCATGCCGCTGTCGGACAGCGTGGACTTGGACCAGTACGCCGAGAACACCCACGGGTTCGTCGGGGCCGACATCGAGTCGCTGGCCAAGGAAGCCGCGATGAACGCCCTCCGGCGTATCCGTCCCGAACTCGACCTCGAACAGGACGAAATCGACGCGGAAGTGCTGGAGGGCCTGAAGGTCACCGAGTCCGACTTCAAGGACGCGATGAAATCGGTGAAGCCGTCGGCCATGCGTGAGGTGTTCGTCGAAGTCCCCGACGTGACGTGGAACGACGTCGGTGGCCTCAACGACACGAAAGAACGCCTCCGCGAGACCATCCAGTGGCCGCTCGACTACCCCGATATCTTCCGCGAGATGGACCTCGAAGCGGCCCGCGGCGTGCTGATGTACGGCCCGCCGGGCACGGGGAAGACGCTGCTGGCGAAAGCAGTCGCCAACGAAGCGAACAGCAACTTCATCTCCATCAAGGGGCCGGAGCTGCTCAACAAGTTCGTCGGCGAGTCCGAGAAGGGTGTCCGTGAGGTGTTCGACAAGGCGCGCTCGAACGCCCCGACGGTCATCTTCTTCGACGAAATCGACTCCATCGCCACGGAACGGGGTCGCCACTCCGGTGACTCCGGCGTCGGCGAGCGAGTCGTCTCGCAACTGCTGACCGAACTCGACGGCCTCGAAGACTTAGAAGACGTGGTCGTCATCGCGACGACGAACCGGCCGGACCTCATCGACTCGGCGCTCCTGCGCCCCGGTCGACTGGACCGCCACGTCCACGTCCCGGTGCCGGACGAAGACGGCCGTGCGAAAATCTTCGAAGTCCACACGCGGAACAAGCCGCTGGCCGACGACGTGGACCTCGAGTGGCTGGCGAAGAAGACCGAAGGCTACGTCGGCGCGGACGTGCAGGCCGTCTGCCGCGAGGCGTCGCTCGCCGCCACCCGCGAGTTCATCAACTCGGTGAAGCCCGAGGAGATGAACGAATCGGTCGGCAACGTCCGCATCACCAAGGACCACTTCAAGCACGCACTGGACGAGGTCCAGCCGAGCGTGACCGAGGAGACGAAACAGCGCTACGACGAAATCGAACAGCGCTTCGGCCGCGAAGCCCCGGAGATCGACGACCGCGACATGGGTCGGACGTTCCAGTAAGCGGGCGTCTGCCTGCACGGCACCACAGCGATATTTTCGCGAAAACCCTGTTTTGACAGTCCCGTGAGTGGCGACCGTCGCCGTCTCGCGTCCTCATCCCGACACGGCCCGGCGCAGGTACCGATACGCCGGGAACGTCCACTCCTCGAACCGGTCCGCGACGCCAGTTTCGCTGGTGTAGACGAGGACCGGTACGTCGGAGTCGGTCGCGCTGGCCATCACGCGGTCTGGCGTGCTGCCGAACACCCAGCGACGGAGCCGTCTGGTCCGTGAGGCGCCGACGAGCAACGCGGCGTCGTGTTCTTCGGCGATGACCACGAGCGAGGTGGCTACGTCGGAGGACGTGACCTCGTGGTGGTGGACGTTCGCGTCGTCGTCGAAGGCAGCCAGTGTCTCGGCTGCGCCCTCTTTCGTCCCGTCGTCCGATGGCTGGACGGTGACGACGTGGACCTCGGTCCCCTGTGCTGCGAGGGCGGCGGCCGTCGGCAGCATCGCCTCGTGGTGTGGGCCACTCCCGGCACCGACGACCAGCGTCTCGAACGTCGGTTCGGCGAGGTTCCCGTTCATGAACAGGGTGTCACACGGGGCGTCGTACTCGACGGTCTCGGCGATGTGTGGGTTGTCCTCCGGGTAGCCCATCAGGATACGGTCGACGCTGCCCTCGCGTGCAGTCGTCACGATGTCGAACCCGAGGTCGCGCGAGACGTGACCCTCGACCGAGTAGGAGACGTCGAGGCCAGCGTCGTCGAGTGTCTCGACGAGTCGGTCGACGCGTTTCGCGGCCACTTCGTCGACAGCGTCGGTCGGCGTCTGTTCGGGCACCTTCGTCACGGTCAGGAACCGGACGTGTGGCTGTGCGCCGGTGTCCGCGAGTCGACCGAGGCGTGCCGCGACGCGGCCGAAGCGCGGAGCGTTGTGGAAGCGGGCGAGCGGGACGAGGACGGTGAACCGGTCTGCTGCACCCTCGCCGTCGACGACCGCAGACGTGTCGGGTGCGTCGGTCGTCTCGGAGGATGCGGACGACGTCACGGTCGTCTCGACTTCCGTCACGAGGTCGTCCACGTCATCGCGGCCACCCCACGCGAGGAACAGCGCCACGACAGCGACCTCGACGACGAGACCGGCAACGAGGCCGAGCGCGGCCGGCATGACCCCGACCGTGGTCCCAGCGACGTCGAGGACGAACTGCGCGCCCTCAGGTGCAGACCCGAAGGTCATGCCCTTGACTGCGAGGAAGCCGACGAGCGCGATGTTCGCGACCGCACCGACGATGGGCAGTACCGACCCGAAGGGGACCTCGAACGGGCGTTCTTTCTCTGGAGAGCGACGACGAGAGTACAGCAGTGCGACGTTCACCACGGCGAGCGGGGCGAGCAGGTTGAGCGTCGCGAAGTTGGTCAAGCCGGCGAGGCCGACGTGGAGGATGCCACCCTCGCCGAGGACCAGCATGAACACCCCGATGAGGGCGACGATGGCCCCCGTGACCGCGGCGACCGCGTACAAGGGTGTCTCGTACTCTGGGTCGACGCGGGAGAGCTTCCGCGGGCCGTGGCCGCGTCTGCCCATCAGGTAGCCGATACCGCTCCCCGCGAGGATGCTCGCGTTCGACGCGGAGACCATCGAGAACACCGCCCCGGCGACGATGACCCACTGGCCGATGGGACCGAGGAACGCCTTGGCGACGGTGCCCATCGCAGTCTCACCCTGCGTGAGCGCCTGCTGTGCGCCCTGTGGCGTGTTCACCAGCGCGACGATGACGAGTGCGTAGAGGACCGTCACCGTGACCATACTCGCGGCGATGGCCTTCGGGACGTTCTTGCGCGGTTCGATTATCTCCCCCGCACTGGCAGCGATAGCGGAGAACCCGAAGAACGTGATGAACGCCGTCCCGGCGGTCGAGACGATGGTCACCGGCTTCGACTGGAAGCTCCCAGTGAACTCACCGAAGGCGGGAATCACGCCGGCGAATTGGAGCGCACCGCCGACGAACACGAGTAAGACGACGACTTTCAGAGCCGTTACGGCGACTTGAAACGTCCCACTTTCCTCGGTCCCGCCAGCGTTCAGTGCCCCGAGGGCGACCGCGGTGAGGATGCCCACGAGGCCGTGTGGGAGGCCGAGCCCGGGCAAGATGAACTTGCGGACCCAGTGGTCCATCGTGGCCAGATAGAACGCCGTCGTCCCGGTGTAGCCGAGAAAGAGCGAGGCACCGACGGCGAAGGCGAGTCGGTCGCTGTCGAACGTTTCGGCGGTGAACAGATAGCCACCACCGTTCTGTGCGTAGATGGACGCGAATTCGGAGTACGACGCCGCCGTGATACCGGCGACGAGTGCCGCGAGAACGAACGCGATGACGGCGCTCGACCCGACGTCGTGGACCGCCTGCCCAGACAACGAGAAGATGCCAGCCGCGATCATCGTCCCGAGACCCATCGCGAAGGCAGTCCAGAAGCCGAGTGATCGTGTGCGCTCTACCATACTCGTCGGTTCAGGACCGACACGGGAGAATCAACAGGCGAAGTGAATTGGTCTACAGACCCGTCGAAAATCCCGAATTCGACAGAATAGCTGCGGCAGCCGAGGTCTGTCAGCCGTCAGTCGAGGTCTGCCAGAATCGTCTCTGCGTGTTCCTCGGGGTCGACGCCTTCGTACGAGAGTTCGATGGTGCCGTCCTCACCGACGACGTACGTGTTGCGGAACACACCGTCGAAGGTGTTCCCGAACATCCGCTTCTCGCCGTAGGACTCGTACAGCGTCGACACTTCGCCGTTCTCGTCCGAGAGCAGCGTGATGGGCAGGTCGTGGTCGTCCTCGAACGTCGTGAGGTCGTCGACCGGGTCGTCGCTCACGCCGAGGACCGCGATGTCACGCTCCTCGTAGGCGTCCCAGTTGTCGCGGAACGAGCACGCCTGGGTCGTACAGCCCGGGGTGTTCGCACGGGGGTAAAAGTAGAGGACGACTCGCTGGCCCTCGTAATCCGAGAGCGAGACCGTCTCGCCGTGTTGGTCGAGCAGTTCGAAGTCGGGTGCATCCGCGCCGATGTCGAGCATAGACGGCGGGAGGGAAGCCGCGATAAAGGGGATTTCGTTTCTACGTCGACTCAGCCGGTTCGACCGAATCACCCGCCCGGATGGTCCCCGACTCAACGACGGTCGCACGCAGGCCGCCGCGGTGGACCAGCGACGACGCGACACCCTCGCCGGTGAGCGATTCGAGGTACGAACACGGTTCGCACAACTCGACGCCACGACAGACCGCGTCGCCGACGCGGAACTCGCGGTCGACGAGGTGGTTCAGCGCGATTCCGCGCGTCGTCACGTTCCGGCGGTGTTCGCCCGCGTCGAGGGTCGTCCCGTAGTCGCGTTCCGCGCCTTCGATAGCCTCGGCCTCGATGAGCGTGATTCCTCGTGGTGTTCCGTCCGAGAACGTCCCAGATTCGTCGAAGTAGCGGTCGCCGCGGAGTCCCTTCTCGGCGACGGCCTCGACGGAGTCGACTGCTTCGACCGGGTCGCCGGACTCGGCTGCGAGGTGGATGGCGTCTACTGTGCCAGTCATGTCTCGACCTTCGCACAGGGAGACCAAGAAAGAATCTACTACTGTGACTGACGGCCCTGCCTGT
This sequence comes from Haloarchaeobius caseinilyticus, assembly GCF_051207395.1. NCBI lineage: Archaea > Methanobacteriati > Methanobacteriota > Halobacteria > Halobacteriales > Halorubellaceae > Haloarchaeobius > Haloarchaeobius caseinilyticus. Next base: position 650,825 of record NZ_JBPJZC010000001.1, read on the forward strand.
CGGCCGTCGGCCGAACTCACTCGGCGATGTACCAGAATTCGGCGTAGACTGGGACGGTCATCTCCCGCACCTGCTCACCGAGTCGATACGTCACCCGGACCGTTCGCGGTGTGGCGTCGCACAAGTCGTCGAAATCGAACTCGACGTCGTCAGTCCAGGTGCCATCGGCCAGGACCGACCCGGCGCAGACGCTCACCACCGCGTCCGGGCCGTCCGGTGACCGCCGGGCGGTGGAGATGCCACCGGTCGCAACACTCGTCGCTAATACCTCGTTCACGTGCTCGGCAGCAGCACCGCCAGCGGCGTCCAGACACCGAGTTCGGCTCCACTGCTCGAACGGTTCCGTCACGAATCGAGCGTTGGCAGGGTCGTCGGCGGGCCCCATCCAGTGCGCGACGTACCGAACGGCGTCCTCCTCGTCGTCGTACGTGACGTGTTCGTCGTCCTCCACAGCGAGGGTAGATATCTCGGTGTCAGACCGACCTCTGGTCGGTCCCGGACTATCCATACACCGCAATAACTGGTCAGCAGAAATAGCAGTTTGGCCGGTGCTGACATCGGTATCGGTCGAGGCGACGACGCGGCAGAACAGCTACTCCAGTTTCTCGGCCGCGTCACGCTCGACCAGCGGGTCGGCGTTCGCCGAGGGGAGCGTCACCACGTCGTCGGAGGCGAGTTTGTACTCGCGCTCGTCGACGCCGAAGATGTCGCCCACGTCCTGTGTGATGCGGACCGTCGTTCGGTCGACTTCGGGCGGCTCCTCGCGTGCCGGCTCGCCGGGCGCGTCGTCGGTCGCCGGGCCGGAATCGGCCGCTGGTGTCGGCTCCGACCCGCCCACAGCGTCGTCAGGCGAGGCCCCCATCACGTCGGCGGCTGAGACGCCGTCGGTCGCCGAGTCCGTCGGTGCGTCGTCAGCGATTGCGCGCGCCTCTGCGGCAGTCACGGCCGGGTCGTCGCGGTCGTCGGGAGTGGCCGCAGCGTCGGCGTCTGCAGTGTCCACCGTCGCCGACTCACTTTGGTCGACTGCTGGGTCTGGGTCGAAATCGGGCGGTGCCCCGGTCTGCGCCTCCGCGCGGGATGGTGCGGGGTCCGCAGCCGGTTCATTTCCGTCCGCGCCAGCAGCAGCGACGTCGCCGCCGGGGGTACCCGTCGCTTCGCCAGCCACCACGTCGAGCATGTGCGCCTTGTTCGCCTCGATGCGGCCGACGAGGTCGTCGTACAGTTCTCGCTCTTCGGTCGTCAGGCCCTCGACCTGGTCCGGGTTGGCCATGTCCGCCGCGGCCAGACTCGCCTGCTTGACGAGTTTTCCGAGCCGTCGCTCGTACAGCGATTCGGCCGTCCCTTTGGCCGTCTCGATTTCGTCGGTGAGTCGCTGGATGTCCGAGGACGCGAACGGGTCGGACACTTCGTCGGCGAGTTCCTCGCGCTCGGTCTTGCGCTCCTCGACGTAGTCGGCGACCTCCTGATAGAACGAGTCGCGTAGCTGCTGGAGACCACCTTTCTGCCGTTCCGTGTCCAACGCGGAGCGTAGTTCGCCGAGATTCATTCTTTTTCCTTCCGTGCGTGTCCGCGGGCCATCAAGAATACGCCCACGTACTCTGGTACTGTCTGTGCACCGGGGTCACATGTAAATCTACCGCCACCCAGTTCGACCGCCGTCGGTTCCTCGACGGCGACCGTGATTTCGTTGCCGATGAACGTCCGTGGCACCGCGTCGTGCAGCGGGTCGAAATCGTCGACTTCGTCCCGCGGGATGCGCCCGACTTCGAGGCCGGTCCCACCGTGGAGACTCCCGGGAAGACGGATGAGCCGATTGATGTCCGTGGTCACCGGTTCGTCGATTGGCGCAGTTTGTTCGCGGAACGTCTGCTCGGCGAGCGAGCGAGCCAACGTCGGGAACGCGCCGTGCACGTCGACGTTGCCCGCGTGAATCTCTTCGGGCTTCGAACGTGCGACGCGGAGAATCGCCTCGGCGCGGCCCGCGCCCACGCCGTCAATCTCCTGTAGCTTTTCGAGCGCGGCTTCGTCGTCCAGTTCGAGCAGTTCGTCGACGTACGCCGAAACCATCTCGGCGACGCGCGCGCTCCAGCCGCCGGTCGTATCGAGAGTGCGCTTGTCGGCAGGGTTCTTCATGCCGATGCCGGCGACCGATTCGTGCTGGAGGAGTGTGTCGAAGTCGACCTCGTTGGCGAGGACGTAGTCGACGATTTCTCGGCGGTGGTGCCGGTCCAGTTCCTTCACGCCCTCGTCTCTGACGTGGACGTGGTAGCCGCGTCCACCTGAGAAGACGACCGTCAGGTCCTCGAACCCGAAGTCCTCTTCGAGCAGGTCCAGCAGGTCCAGTAGCGCCTCCTTACAGGTTTCGAGCATCGACGCGTAGGAGTCGCCGTCTGGGTCGACGCCCGGCAGGTGGTCGGCGTCTAAGTCGAACACGAGGTCCGACGACCGCCAGCCCTTCTTCGACATCGAGCCTGCGCCGGGGTCGTCGTACCGCCCGGCCGAGAAGTAGACGTGTTGTGGACACGTGTCCGTGAGGAACGTCTCGAGGTCACCGATGTCCAGCCACGAGCTGTGCCGGACCATCGTCGTCCCACCCGAGTCCCACGGGATGTAGCCCCACTCGCGCTCGTTCGGCTCCGGCGGCGGCGTCACCGTCGTCTGGCGATAGTGGTCGCCGAAGCGACCGCGGAGATACCTACGGGTGCGCGAGTCCATTGCTCTCGGTGGTTCGGGAAGGGTCGGTAAGAACCTAGCGGAGTCAGGTCGGTCAGGGAGCGTGTGCCGTGGACCTAGCGCCGCATGAACTCGGAGAGACGGGCCGTGAGGCTCACGTCGTCGCCGAGTTTGAGGTAGTACGCGTCGCCGCCGTCTTCGTAGTAGTTGTCGATACGACGCTTGATGTCGAAACCGAGGTGTTCGTAGAATCGCAGTGCGTTTTCGTTCGTCGTGCGCGCGTGGCATGTGACGGTCCGGTGTTCTTCGGCGACCTGCGCGACGAGGCGCTTGCCGAGTGCTTCGCCGCGGTGGACCGGGTCGACTGCAAGGAAGAGGATGTAACCGTCACGCCGGACGGCTGTGAAACCGATGACTTTCGTCTCGATGCCTTCTTCGACGTAGAGGTGGACCTTCGAGCGGCGATAGGCGTCGGTGAAGAAACCTTTGCGCTGCTTGAGGACGCCATCTCGATGGCGTATCTTCTCTTTGAGGTCCCAGGCGGCCTCGACGTACTCGTCGCTCCCCGGACCGACGACGCGCGTGTCGATGTTGACGCTCACTATCGTGAAAGTCGTGGTCACACCGATATAATTCCACCGGCAGTTGGGGGACAGATCGTCCGGTTTGGTTGCACGTTTTCCTATAGACCAGTCCATGCTCACACACTATGTTCGCAGGTGACGACGATTCGGGGGAGGAGTTCGAACGGACGAGGAAGGCGGGACGGACACTCATCGACGTAATTCGGGACGCCTTCGTCGCTGGATTGGCGGTCGTAGTCCCTATCATCGTCACGTTCGCAGTGCTCAACATCTTGGCTGGATACGTGTTCTCGACGCTCTCGGGCGTCGTCAAGTTCATCCAAGAGTACAACCTCGTCCTCTCAGAGACGCGGCCACTCATCGAACTGACACCAGCGCAGGGGGAGGCTGCACTGCAAATCCTCACCGTCGTCTTCTTGCTCATCGTCATCCCGGTCCTCGGCTTCCTCACCAAGTTCCGCTACGGCGAAAAGGCGATTCAGTACGTCCACGACATCATCGGGACCATCCCCGGCATCGGGTCGGTGTACGAGAGCTTCCGCGAGATGTCCGAAGTCATCGTCGAGAGCGACCAGCAGAACTTCCGTGACGTGAAACTCGTCGAGTTCCCCCACGACGGATCGTACACGCTCGGCTTCCTCACCGCAACGACCCCGCCCGAACTGAAAGAGGCGGCCGGTGACGACGACCTCGTCACCCTGTTCCTCCCGCTCGCGCCGAACCCGGTCATGGGCGGCCACCTCGTCCACATCCCGGAAGACCGGGTGATGGACGTGGACATGACCATCGAGGAGGGGATTCGGACCGTCGTCACGACCGGTGTGGCGTCCGGAAGCGCCGATGGCCAGCAAATCGAGACTGGCACCGACAGCGCCGTCCAGTACGGGCAGAAGGCGACCTTCGAGGAATCCACGAGCCGCGTCGACCTCGGCGTCGAGAGCGAGGAACCAGCGGCAGCAGAGTCACCCGACGACAAAGACTGACTCGGTTCCGGTCGCAAGTTGGCGGGAACCGACAGACCGACCACGGCCGACCGCCGAATGGTGGTATGAGCTACGAACTCCGCGACCACACCGCCGACGTGGCCGTCGCGGCCGAGGGCGCGACCCTGGGCGAGACGTTCGCCGCCGTCGCCGACGGACTGACGGCCGCGATGTGCGACGAGTGGCCCGACAATGGCGAACAGTTCTCCTTCTCCCTCGACGCCGAGAACCGCGAAGCCCTCCTCTTCGACTACCTCGACCAGCTAATCTACGAGCGCGACGTTCGCCTCGTTCTCCCGGTCGACAACGAAGCGACCGTCGCGGAAACCGACGACGGCTGGCACGTCGACGCCAGCGCGCGGGGCGTCCCACTCGCCGACGTGAGCGCCCGCGACGTGAAGGCAGTCACGTACTCCGACATGACCGTCGAGGAGACCGACGACGGCTGGCACGCGTACGTCGTCCTCGACGTGTGACTCGACGGTGACGACGCGGCAGGACGAAGCCGCGACTGCAGGACCATCAACGAAATCCTTTCCGGGCCTGCCCGCGCATCTCACGACATGGACACCTACGACGCCGGCGACGTCACGCTCCACAAGGTTCGTGACTTCGTCTGGGAAATTCCACAGGAGGGCGATATGCGCGTTCCGGCGCGCGTGCTCGCCAGCGAGACACTCCTCGACGAGATTAGCGAGGACAAGACGCTCGAACAACTGAAAAACTCGACACAGCTTCCGGGCATCACGAAGTACGCCATCTGCATGCCCGACGGGCACCAGGGCTACGGTTTCCCGGTCGGCGGCGTCGGGGCGATGGATACCGAAGACGGCTGTATCTCGCCCGGCGCGATAGGGTACGACATCAACTGCGGCGTCAGGATGATGAAGACGAACCTGACGTACGACGACCTCCAGGGCCGCGAAGAGGAACTCGTCGACGCGCTGTTCGCAAACGTTCCGTCGGGCCTCGGCGGTGGCGGCGTGTTCGAAGGAAACATCGACGATATCGAGAACATTCTGGAGAACGGGATGGAGTGGGCGCTGGCCAACGACTGGGCGGTCCCCGAAGACCTCGAACATTGCGAAGACGAGGGCAAGCGACCCGACGCCGACCCGAGCAAAATCTCGCAGAAGGCGAAAGACCGCGGCAAGAATCAGGTCGGTTCACTCGGCTCTGGCAACCACTTCCTCGAAGTCCAGCGTGTCACCGACGTGTACCGCGACGACGTGGCCGAAGAGTTCGGCCTCGAAGAAGACCAAATCGTCGTCCTCATCCACTGTGGTTCGCGCGGTCTCGGCCACCAGACCTGCACCGACTACCTCCGAAAAATCGAGAAGACCCACGCTGGCCTACTGAACCAGTTGCCCGACAAGGAACTCGCCGCGGCCCCTGCTGGCTCGCAACTCGCCGAGGACTACTACGGGGCGATGTGCGCCGCCATCAACTTCGCGTGGGTGAACCGCCAACTCATCATGCACCGAACGCGGCAGGTGTTCGAAAAAGTCTTCGACCGCGACTGGGAATTCATGGAGATGGACCTGCTGTACGACGTGGCACACAACATCGGGAAGAAGGAGGTCCACGATGTTGACGGGGAAGAGAAAGAGCTGTACGTCCACCGGAAGGGCGCGACGCGAGCCTTCCCGGCCGGGCGACCCGAACTCCCACCGGCCTACTACGACGTCGGCCAGCCCATCATCATCCCCGGCAGCATGGGCGCGGGCAGCTACGTCCTCCGCGGCGGCGAGAACTCGCTACAGGAGACGTTCGGTTCGACGGCCCACGGCGCAGGTCGCCTGATGAGTCGCACACAGGCGAAGCAGGACTACTGGGGCGGCGACGTGCAGGAAGAACTCCGTGAACAGCAGCACATCTACGTCAAAGCGCAATCCGGCGCAACGATCGCCGAGGAAGCACCGGGCGTGTACAAAGACATCGACGAGGTCGTGCGCGTGAGCGACGCACTCGGCATCGGCGACAAGGTGGCGCGAACGTTCCCGGTGTGCAACATCAAAGGCTGAGTCGTCACGACCCGCTGTGAGGGTTTACGTAGGAGGTCGCGGCCAGACGGTGCGTGGTCTGAACACCGACGCAGTCTGGCCGAGGCGGGTGTGTGGCACACCGACTGCGATTTCGAGAACAGTGCCGCCTGTTCGCCAACGCCAACGAGCAACGGCACTACTTGAGCCGATACGGATTGTCGTCGTCCTCGTCACCGTCTTCTTTCGGGAACATCTTTCGAGCGCTGAGTGTGACGCTCGCCTCCGGCGTGTCGTCGTCTTCCCACGGACTCTCGTACACCGAGAGTTCCGTCTCCGTCACGTCCCAGCCGTGTTCTTCGAGAAGTCGCACCAGTTCGCGCTGGTGTTCGAGAATCTCGTCGTCCATCATCGCCCACGAAGCGACGGCCAGCTAAAAGTCCACGGTCTATCCGCACCTCAGGCGTTGAAGTCGAACCGCGGCCGGTCGATGTCTGGCTCTCGATGCGGGACTTCCTCCCCGTTCTCGAACTTCACGAAGTTGAGATAGAACGTCTGTCCGCAGCCGTCCTTGTCCGGGTCGGCGTCGCCGAGACAGACGAACTCCACGCCGTCTGCGTTCTCGTAGTCGCCGGTCGTGCTCTCGTACGACCAGCCGTCGAGTGGTTCTCTCGTGACGCACTTGTCGGCCAGATAGGCGTCACGTTCGAGACCCGTCAGTGCCTCGCAGTACGGACAGTAGTACGTAACCGCGACCATGTCGGTCGTAGGGAGTGGAGCGACTTATACAAAATCGAGGAGAATACCTACGCCTTTAGGCGCAGGATGAATCCGACAATACCCTACACAACCCATAGTCAATAGCAAGGCCGTATATTCCACGCCAACCGACACTATTATGAAAACGGCGTTCATAACCTGTTATGAAGCCAGAATATGGGCCGAACCATCCGAACTTTCGAGGCGATAATTACGAACCTGCAACAGGTTCGTGACGACCTCGACCAACTCGGATGGGCCGCCTCAAAACTCTGGAACGTCGGTCGCTACTACGCACAAGAACAGTGGGATAAAACGGGCGAGATTCCCGATGACGGGAAACTCAAAGCCGAACTCAAGGGTCATGAACGCTACACGGACTTGCATTCTCAATCCAGTCAGCGCGTTCTCGAAGAACTCGCTGAAGCGTTCAACGGCTGGTTCGGTAAGCGTCGGAACGGCGACGGCCGTGCCCGACCGCCCGGCTACCGCAAACATGGAGACTCCCACCCGCGTTCAACCGTGTCGTTCAAAGCGGCGGGCTTCAAGCACGACGCACAGTTCACTCGTGTCCGCCTTTCGAAGGGACGCAACCTGAAAGAACACCGTTCCGACTTCATCCTCTGCGAGTACCAGACTCGCCCGGATGTTGACCTGACCGAGTGGGACATTCAACAGGTTCGCGCCGTCTACAAGCGCGACGAGTGGCGACTTCAATTCGTCTGCCGAACCGTCATCGACCCGGAACTGCCGGGTGACGAGGTAGCCGGTGTTGACCTCGGGATTTGCAACTTCGCCGCCGTCTCGTTCGGCGGTGAATCTGTGTTGTATCCCGGTGGCGCACTCAAAGAAGACGAATACTACTTCACGAAGAAGAAAGCCAAGTGCGACGATTCCTCGTCCCGTGAGGCTACCCGTCTTGACCGCAAGCGAACGGGTCGCCGGACGCACTTCTTGCACGCACTCTCGAAAGCAATCGTAGAGGAGTGCGTCGAACGAAGTGTTGGTACTCTTCTCGTTGGCGACCTCGGTGGCATCCGAGAAGACGACGAGAACGGCGAACCTCGGAATTGGGGTGACCACGGAAACCTCGACTTGCACGGGTGGGCGTTCGACCGTTTCACGAGGCTTCTTGACTACAAGGCGCAAGCAGAAGGCATCGACGTGGAGTTGGTGTCGGAACGCGACACGTCGAAGTCGTGTTCGGCGTGCGGTCAAACCGACGACAACCAGCGTGTCGAACGCGGACTGTACGTGTGTCAGGAGTGCGACACGGTTGCGAATGCAGACGTGAACGGTGCTGAGAATATTCGACAAAAGGTACTCCCGAGTCTCGTCACGGATGGCGGTGATAGGGATAACGGCTGGTTGGCACAGCCAGCGGTTCACCTGTTCGACTGTAGTGAGGGCGTTTTCGCCCCACAAGAACAGGTCGCTAACCGCGAACCATAATATCCCAACTCAACGGTGCGGTGCCGTGGGATTCCCGCGTCTTCAGGCGCGGGAGGATGTCAAACGGACGCTCACCGGCACGAACGGTCGTCGGCCACACGACTCGCCACGTCGGTGGCCACCAGATAGCTCCGCGCTCGGTTAGTGGAAAGGACTTTGAACGCCAGTGCAGACGGTTCACACATGATAGACGACACCGTCCAAGAGATCGAGGAGATGCAGACACACTCCTCGTCGGTCGTGGCGGTCAAAGCGGCGCAGTCGTTGACCGAACTGTGCGACCGCGACTACGTGACCGTCGAGGAGTTCCAGCGAACGCTGGACCGGAACGCACAGGCGCTTCGCCGGGCGAACCCGTCACACGCCTCGTTGTACAACGTGATGCGCGAAATCGTCGAAGCGGTCGAGAACGCCGACACCGAAGACGTCGACGAGGCGAAAGGCGCACTCATGGCGGCCATCGACACCGCGAGCGAGACCGTCGACAACGGCAAGCGCCGCGCCGCCGAGAACGCGGCGGACATGTTCGAGGACGGCATGACCATCCTGACCCACGACTACTCGTCGACGGTCCTCGAAGCCATCGAACTGGCGACGCGCGACGGCGCGTATCTCGACATCTACGTCACCGAGGCACGACCGCGCTATCTCGGCCGCAAGACCGCACGCACCCTCTCCGAGAACGACCGCGTCGAGACGCACCTCCTGACAGACAGCGCCGCCGGCTACTACATGAAGGAGTGCGACCTCGCCGTCTTCGGGATGGACTGTATCGTCGGCGACAGCCTCTACAACCGCGTCGGCACGTTCCCCATCGCGGCGACCGCGGCGACGGTCGGCGTGCCGGTCCTCGTCGTCGGGTCGAGTGCGAAAGTCATCGAGGACGGGTTCGTCTTCGAGAACGAGTACCGCTCACCGAGCGAAGTCATGCGAGAGCCAGCAGAAGGGTTCGACGTGAAGAACCCGGCCTACGATGAAACGCCCGTCTCGTTACTGGAGGCCGTCATCACGGACGACGGCCGACGAGAGTTCTGAGCTAGCTGTTTCTGAATCAGCGGTCTGGCTCGGGCGGCTGGTCGCGCCCGACCGTAATCTCGTGGGCTTCGACGTCTTCGAGCGCGGCGACTTGGCCACCGACGGTGACGATACCGTCGTCGGTCTCGACGGTCATCCCGGCGACCTCCTCCGTCAGTTCGAAGGAGATGTCCTGGATCTTCCCCTGAACGAGGCGCGGCGTCCCGGTCTCCACGTCGCGGCCTTCGATGGTCGCGTAGAACTCGCCGCCTGCCTCCATGAGTTCCTTGACTGCGCGCCGGATGGACGAATAGCGGCGCGGGAACGGCCGGTCGTCGCCGTTACTGTGGAGTTCTTCGGCCGTCGTCCAGAGGACGGTGCCGAAGAAGCCAGAGACGAGGAACCCGAGCGCGGAGCGGTTGAAGATGACGCCGTAGCGGTCCTGGTCGTCGCGCAGGGCGTCCTGCGTCGCGTAGATGGAGTAGGACCCGTCGGCGACGGCCATGACCGGGCTGGTGATGCCACGGCGTGCGCGGACCGTCGTGGCGATGCGGTCGTAGTCGAACTCGTCGGGGACAGGTGCGCCCGAGGCGGGCGTGATGAGGAGTTCAATGCTGATGCCCTCGTGGTGGCGCGTCGCGAGCAGGTCCTCGAACCGTTCGAGGAGGTCCGGCGTGAGCGACAGCGCGAGTTCGTACTCTGCGGCGTCGATGACCTCTTCGAGGTAGCGGAGGATGGTCGAGCGCGACTTGACGAGCGAGACGGCCTCCGTGTCTCGTGCCGGTGCCGTGTAGCGCGCGCCGAGTTCGTCGACCATCTCCGACAGCGACGACTGCACGTCGGAGAAGGCGTCTTCGGGGTCGACCGCGATGATCTTCATGGGTCGCGATTCGCGGAGTTCGACCAGGCCGCGGTCCGAGAGACTTCGCACGGTGTCGTACACGCGCGGCTGAGGAATCTCGGTCCGGTCGGCGATCTCGCTCGCGGTGAGCTGGCCGTGTTCGAGGACGGTGAGATAGGCGTCTATCTCGTACTCCCCGAGGTTGAACCGGTCACCCACACGTTCGATGGTCCCGTGGAGATCGTCTGATGGCATATCACCACCTCCGTCCTCCCGACCTAAATGATTTACTGAAATCCGAGTAGCACTGCGTTCCAGAATCGACTCCTGTGTGTAAAGATGGCATGGTTGCGTGGTCGGCGGCCCGGGCGTCGACGGCTGCTTCTCGTGCCCGCTTCCCAACCCTTATCTCGGGGCCGAGAGAGGGACAGTGTATGCCATCGGGCGTGGCCTTCGCGCAAGAGTCGAACAACTCGTCCACGACGACGAGTGCGACGACTACGACCGAAGGCGGTGGGTCGCCTCCGATCCCGTCCACCACCCGACAAGAACCCGGTACTGACACTGGTGGGAACACCGGAAGCGAGGCTGCAGCGGACGGGAACAGCCTCGAATGGCTCAGCCGCGAGGTGTCGAAGTTCCTCCGGGAATACCTCCCGGAATGGATTCCGACGGCCGACATCGTCAACATCGTCCTCGCCGTCGCCGTCCTCTTCGTCGGCTGGTACGCCTCGAAGCTGTTCGTCCGGGCGTTCGGCCGAACCATCGCCCAGCAGATCCAACGACCCAGCATCACACGGACCGTCCTCCGGATGGTTCGACTGTGTTTCCTCGCCATCGCCGCCGCACTCGCGTCGACCTTACTAGGACTCGGCTTCGGAGACATTCTGCTCTCGGTCACCGTGTTCTCAGCTGTGCTGGGTATCGTCCTCGCGCCCATCGTCGGGAGCATCATCAATGGGGTGTTCGTGCTGGCCGACCAGCCCTACGAAATCGGCGACATGATCGAACTCGCCGACCGCGGCACAAGGGGCTTCGTCGAGGACATCACGATTCGCTACACGAAGATTTTCACGCTCGACAACACGTTCCTCGTCATCCCGAACTCCTCGATTCGCAACCGCGACGTCATCAACTACTCCGCCGAGGACGAGCGAACGAGACTCTCGCTCCAGCTGACGGTCACCTACGAAGGTGACCTCGACGAAGCGCGAGGGTTGATGGAAGACGCGGCGAAGGAGGTCGACGAAGTGATTCCGGGCGGGCCCGACATCCGTATCGGCTCGGCACGCTACCCGGCGGCCCCGACCGCGTACATCGATAACTACGCCGACCACGGCGTCCTCATCACGCTCCGGTACTGGGCGAAACAGCCGTACAAGCTGCTTACGGTGCGCTCGAAGGTACAGGAGCAGGTCTGGACGCGACTCGACGAGGCCGACGTGGCCATCGCCTACCCGCACTCGCACGTCGTCTTCGACGAGACCAGCGGGAGCCTGCCCATCTCGCAGCGCGACGGAAGCAGTGGGAGTGGTCGGCGAGCGCGCAGTAAGGCACGGTGGAAAGAGGGACAGTCGCGTCGGCGACAGGGAGCAGGGAGACACGAGTCAGACGGCGGTGAAGAGCGCTCGACTGGGGGCGAGTGAGACGAGAGGTAGCGAATTCTGAAGTCGGCAGTGCAATAGAGCGGTCAGTCGGCGCGAACCGTCACGACCTCGCAGTCGAGGTGTTCACGGAGGTACTGGTCGATGTCCGGGTCGTCGACCAGTTTCTCGAGCATCCGTCGCCAGCGCCCGGACTGCTTGCTGCCGATGACGACCACGTCGGCACCTTCTGCGGCGACTTCGTCGAGCAGCGTCTCTTCGACGAGGAAGCCCCGACGAACGACGTACCGAGCGTTCTTCTGCGGCCCGAAGGCCTCCTCGACGGCCTCTTTGAGGTCCAGTCGTTCGACACGACGGGACTCCTGATACATGTTCACGTGGAGGACGGTCAGTGCAGCCTCTCGTTCCCGCGCGATGTCGATTGCGGCTTCGAGTGTACGGCGCGAGTGTTTCGAGAGTGGATAGCGGACGGGGACCACGACACGCGTCATTGTCAGAGACCACTCGACCGCCGGGGGTAAAGTTTCTCACTCGGTCGGCGTCACGCTGTCCGCGTCGACGTCGCCGTTCCAGACGACGCGGCCCTCGATAGTCGGTGAGAGACCGTGTTCGCGGGCGTAGGCAGCGAGCACCTCGTACTGGACATCGTCGGCAGAATCGGCCGCGTCGGCTGGGGCGTCGACCCGGTGGTGTTCGTCGAGCGCGGGGAACTCGTGGTCGGTGTGGAACAGGTAGTCGGTCGTGGCGAGGGTGTATGTCGCGTCCGGGTCGACCGGCTCGCCGGCGACTGTCGCCGAGACGAGTTCGTTGGTCCGCCGGTCCCACGTGACCGACGCGCCGGAGATGTGGGCGTGCCACCAGTCCGGTTCGCCGAAGGCGACGTTCGCGCCGCTGGCCTGTCGAAGAGTGTCGAGCAGTTCTGTGCCTGTGAGTTCGGCGACCGAGAGCGGCTCTTTGAACGGGACGACCGAAACGAGGTCGGCGACGGTCACCTCGCCGACGAGTGCGTCACCCTCGCGGATGCCGCCTGAGTTCTGGAGGCCGACGTCGGCATCAGTCGCCCAGCGATAGGCGTCGGCGACGAAGTTGCCGATTCGGCTCTCGCCCCGGAACGCCGCGGCGTTCGTCCGTTCGATGGGGTCCTCGACGTGTGCGACGACCTCGTCGAGGTCGGCGTTCGCCATGCGCTCGCGCAGGGCGTCGGCGACCGGTTCGTCGAGCGGGCCGTCGGTCGGGTCGTGGCGCGTTGCAGTCGGACCGCCCGCGCCGTCCGTGTCGGCCGGGTCGAGGTCGACCTCGTACACTGCCGCGCCGTTGACGCCCGGCCGGACGAGCAGTGTGTCGTCGATTCGCTCCTCGACGATACTGTGGACGTGGCCGCCGAGGACGACGTCCACGTCGACCGTCACGGCCAGTTCCTCGTCGTCCCGGCCGAGGTGCGAGACGGCGACGACGTAGTCTGCGCCGGCTTCGCGGAGGGCGGCGACCGCGTCTTCGGCGGCGGCGATGGGGTCAGAAAAGGAGAGACCGGTCGCTGCCGGATTGATAGACGGTGTTCTGGGGTCGGTCACGCCGAAGAATCCGACCGTCGCGCCGTCGACGTCACGGAGGGTCCACGGTTCCGTGTACTCGGCGGCGAACCGGTCGCCGTTCTCGTGGACGTTCGCGGTCAGCCACGTCTGCGGTGAGTCGGCGACGATGTCGCGAGCGGCGTCGGCCCCGAAGTCGAAGTCGTGGTTGCCGAACGTCTCGATGTCGGTAGAAATCGCGTCGAAGAAGTCGCATGCCTGTCTCCCTTCGTAGGCGAGTGCGAGAACGCCAGGTGCGGTGTTGTCGCCGGTCCCGACGACGAGCGCGTCGTCGCCATCTCGGGCACGAATCGTGCCGGCGAGTCGCCCGATTCGTTCGGGGTCGTCGTAGGCGTTCTCGACGTCGGAGTAGTGGAGAAGACGGGGGGACATACGAAGCCAGTTCGTATCGCCGTGCAAGTAGGTTTCGACACGACCTCGGTTCGCGCCGGAGCAGCCGAAATCGGTCAGTCCGCGCCGCCCCGGACGAGCACGGCGTCGAGTTTCGGTCGCTCGATGCGGCCCTCGATTTCGGCCTCAACCCCCTGCACTCGGGCGTACTCCACGATGGCCTCGTACTGCGGGCCGAGGCGGTCGGTCACGTCTGCAGGACCGAATGCGTCGAACAGGTGCGTCGAGTCGACGTAGTACCCCGAAGTCGCCAGCGAATAGGTCGCATCGTCGTCGACAGGCTCCCCGCCGACACGGACGTCCCGGGGCTCACGCGCTTCGTCGTCCCACACCAGCGAGAGGCCACTGGCGTGGCCGAAGCGACGCTGGTCGAGTTCGTCCGGGTCGTACTGTGCGAGCCCCAGATTGGCAGCCGTTCGTCGGACCTGTTCGCCGGAAATCGAGAGCCTGACGAGGTCGTTCTCGAACGGACAGACACCGATGAGGTCGGCCGCGGTCACCGCACCGACGAGCGGGTCGACCGCCCGAAGGCCGCCGGTCGAGTGGACGGCGATGTCCGTCTCGGCCACCCACCGGTAGGCGTCGGTGACGAAGTTGCCGGCCCGACTCTCGCCGCGCTTCGAGTTCGCTTTGGTGACCGGTAGTGGGTCGGCCAGCGTGTCGACCACGTCGGCCAGCCCCGCGTCTCGCTGGCGCGTTTCGAGTGCCTCGACGACTGCCTCGTCGACGGGCGCGTCGCGCAGCGGATGTCGGTACGCTCGCGGTCGGTCCTCGAACACGACTTCACCGAGACCGCTGGCGTTCGGCCCGGGGCGGACGACTAGCGTCTCCTCGATGCGAGCGATTCTCTCGTCGTGCGCGTGACCGCCCAGAATCACGTCTACGTCGAGTGCTTCGGCGAGGCTGTCGTCCTCGCTCCCACAGTGAGAGAGCAAAACCGTGTGGTCCACGTCACGCTCGCGGACGGCCGCCAGTGCGTCGCGGGCCGCGGGAATCGGGTCACGGAAGTCGAGCGCGTCGGCGTTTGGATTCATGTCGGGAGTCCCCGGCGTCGTGACGCCGACGAGCCCAACGCGATACTCACCCGCCTCGACGACCCGCCACGGAACCGTGCCCGATTCGCTGGCGAACAGTTCGTCGCTGCCCTCGGCTTCGAAGACGTTCGCACAGACCCACGGCATCGGCGAATCGGCGACGACCTCGCGGGTCGCCGCAATCCCGTGGTCGAAGTCGTGGTTGCCGAAGGTCTCGGCCGCTGGCTGCAGCGCCTCGAACACGTCGAGTGCGTGCTTCCCGCTCGTGACCAGCGAGAGGACACCGGGGGCAGTGTCGTCGCCAGCGCCGAGGACGAGCGTTTCGTCGTCGCGCAACGAGTCGACGAGGCCCGACAGTCGCCCGAGCAGTTCGGGGTCGTCGGCCGCACGTTCGAGGTCCGCGTAGTGGAGGAGTCGGAGGGACATGCAGCCCAAATCGTCACCCGGTTGGCTAATCTGTCTTTCGCTCGATGGTGTCGCGGTCGAGCCAGTCGGGCGACTCGGTCGGAATCCCCACGATGGCCGCCTGCGTCGCCATCGCCTCGTGCACCTCGCCGGGGTCGTCGACGACCATCGCTTCGGTGAGTGTCGGGAACTCCACGTCCTCGACGACGAGGTAACGAATCGTCGTCAGGGTGTAGCTGTCGTCGTCTCGGACTCGCTCGCCGCCGACGCGCATCTCGCCGACCGTCTCGGTTCGCGGGTCCCAGTCGAGTTCCACCCCGGCGAACTGACCGTTCCAGTCCGGGTCGGCTCGGTCGAGGTGGGCCCCGGCAGCCTCGCGGGCGACCGCCCGAAAGTCGGCACCCGAGCATTCGACGGTCACGAGGTCTCCCCCGAACGGGACCAGCGACCGGAGGTCGGCCCGCGTCACCGCACCGTCGAGCGGGACGCCACAGTCGCGGAGTGTGAGGCTGTTGATGAGCCCCACGTCTGCGTCGCCCAACCGCCGAAACGCGGCTGCGACGAACGTCCCGACCGGCGAGGCACCGTCGCCGACGTGGCGCGAGAGTGGCCCGTCCACCCGCGTCACCACGTCGTCCAGTCCGAGGCTGGCGAGTCGGTCGCGCAACGAGTTCGTGAGGTCGGACGCGGGGTCGAACTCGCGCACGTCGTGCCAGACGGTTTCAGTTTGGGTCGTTCCGGCCGGCCCGTGGATGTCGACTCGCACCTCGACGAGTCGTTCGCCCGCGGGACCGGGCCGGACCACTCGCGTGCCGGCCACGACCTCGTCTCGCGTCGCGTGGTCGTGCCCGCCGAGAATCACGTCTACGGCTGCTGCTTCCGCCAGTTCGGTGTCGTCGCCACAGTGCGAGACTGCGACGACGAAATCCGCGTCCTGCTCGCGCCGCAGGCTGTCGGCGAGTGCAGTACCTACAGACACCGGGTCTCGCACGTCGTAGTTGAGGTGCGGTTTGATGTCGCAGAGGTCCGGCGGCGAGAGACCGAACAGGCCGACGCGGCCCGCGGGCGTGTCGACCACCGTCGACGGCGTGGTCACATCGGCGGCGAACCGCTCACCATCGTGTTCGTACAGGTTCGCGTTGAGCCACGTCTGTGGCGACTCACGAGCGAACCGGACTGCCCGGCCGGGGTCGCAGTCGAACTCGTGATTGCCGAACACGTCGACCGTCGGCTGGATGGCCTCGAACGTCTCGACGGCGTGGCTTCCGTCGGTCTCCATCGAGAGGACGCTCGGGCCGGTGTTGTCGCCCCCGCCGGTGACGAGCGTTCGGTCGTCGCGCAGTGTGTCGACCGCCGTCGCGAGACGACCGACGCGCTCGGGCACGTCGTAGGCAGCTTCGAGGTCCGCGAAGTGGAGGAGGCGCAGTGTCACGTCTCGGGACGGGGTTTCGGGCACGAAATGTCTTGCGGGCTGTCAGTGCGAGCCTGTGATGGCAGGCAGTGGCGGTATCTCTGCGGGAGTGCTCTATCGTGTATGTCGTGGGACGAGGAGATAAGCCGGCTCTCGCTGCCGACAGTAGACAGGACGCTCGCACTGTTTCCGGGCGGTGTCCACACCAGAGACCGCGCCGTCGTCGACCTCGAACTGGTCGCCGGTGACGACGGTCCGCCGCACCTGCAGGCGACGCTCTGGAACCAGCACGACCACCCACGGACGGTACTTCTCGACGACCTGCCGTTTCACAAGTCGTCGGAAGTGGTCGACGTCCACGTCGGCGGCTCGTACCACCGAGACCGACCCGAACTATTCCTCGTTCCGACTCCGAACCACCACTTCGGACCCTGTGACGTCGAGACCGAGCAGTCTCCACGTGGGGTGTGGCGACTCACCGAACGACCAGACTACGAGTCCGTTCGGAGTCTGACCCTCGCTCCCGACGAGTCTGTCCTGTTCGAGTACGCCCTGCTTCTCGGACCGGACGGCGACGAGATACCCGTCGGACAGTACCCACTGC
Source organism: Haloarchaeobius caseinilyticus (assembly GCF_051207395.1). Classification (NCBI taxonomy): domain Archaea; kingdom Methanobacteriati; phylum Methanobacteriota; class Halobacteria; order Halobacteriales; family Halorubellaceae; genus Haloarchaeobius; species Haloarchaeobius caseinilyticus. The sequence continues at coordinate 668,150 of NZ_JBPJZC010000001.1, forward strand.
GAGGCTGGCCCGCACATCGCTTCGTTCCGGGACTCCGGACGTGGGCCACCCTGTCCGTCTGGCAGACCAGCCGCCCCGGTCCAGACGAACCATCGAGGTTCGCCGACGAGTCGTTTCCGTCGGTGCCACCACACTTCGACGAGACGACGTGGTTCCACGACGCCACCGCCACGACCGAGGTCTATCTGCGGCCGTCCACGGAGCGGGCAAGCTTGCCAGCCGCGGTCGAGTTCACCCTCGTCAACCGGGGCGAGCGACGCCTCCGCGGCCCGGACCTGAACTGGGGACTCTACGAACTCGTCGACGGTGACTGGGCGGCCAGACACACGCACGGGGCGGTGGACATCGAAACGTTCGTCGAAGTCGGCGAGGAGAAGACGTGGCGACTCCGTGCTCGCCGCGACGAAGTGCTCCACTGTGACCCAGACGACTACGCCGAACCGAGCGTGGGGAATCTCTCGCCGGGACGCTACGCCTTCTGGGTCGAGTATGGGACCGGAGACGGGCACGACGGCTTCGGTGCCGTCGTCGAGTTCGAGTGAGCACTCACTGACACCGCCAGTCAATCAGTGAAACCGATATTTCACTCACCTGAAAACCTTTACCGCTGGCTTTCGCCAGCAACGTCATGGACCGCCGTCACTTTCTCGCCCTCTCCGGGACGGCCCTCACGGCCGGCTGTTCCGGCCTCGTCGACGACTCGGGACGCGAGCCGTTCACCGTGGAGACGACCGCCGAACCCGAGACGACATCCCCCACTGCGACCGAGACAGTCGACACGACGGACCGACCTGCAAACCGGGGAGAACTGTCGCCGGTCGACGGCGGCAGATTCGAGTCGAGCGTCGTCGACTTCGAAACCGGGAATCGGACGGTCGCACTCACCCCGACGATGGCGTACGTGCCGGACGGGCTCTCGGTTCGGGCACAGTTCGACGCGACGGCGACGGCCGATGGTCCGGCCAGATTCCGGGTCACGGTCGAGAACACGCGTGAGTGGGTCGAACACGACCACACGTACCAGATTCCCCTGTTCGACCCCCGTGGGCTGGCCCTGCGCATCGACTCGGCGACCGGCCCGAGGGGCCGAGAGACACTGGCGTACGTGCCGACCGAGAACCACCCGCTGGCGGCCACAACCCCATCGTACGAACGGAGCGACGACGGCTTCTGGCGGCTCACGGAGAACGCGCGCGAGTGGCTCGAAACCAGTCTGAAACTCGGTCCGGGCGCCACCATCACCGGGGAGTATTTTCTCCTGCAACACCCCGACGAGTCTGGGTTGACGCCAGGCGTGTACCGACGAGCGGACGACCGCCCCGCGTTCGTCGTCTGGGAGACTGACGCGCCCGGTATCGAGGTGCAGTCGAGATTCGCTGGTGAGACGGTCCCGAGACTCTGGACAGACGCAGCGACGAACTGGTACCACGAGACCGACCGGTCGACGCCCGTGTTCGTCCAGCCGTCGACCGAGGCCGAGACGCTCCCGGCGCGGGTGGACTTCGACCTCAGGAACCACTCGAAGCGGACGCTCAACGGGAACGAGTACTTCTGGCAACTGTTCAAGTTGCACGAGGGGTCGTGGAAGCACCTCCGGTTCGGGGCGATTCCCTCGACGTCACGACCACTCCCCGCGGGACAGTCGATGGACTGGTCACTCTACGCCTTCCACGGCCCGGCGGTCGCGACCGACGAGGGTGAGGACGTCGGCTACCTCGGTGGTGGGACGTACGCCTTCAGCACCGGGTACAAGTCGGAAGAAGCCGTGGCCACACCGACGGCGCTCGTCGAATTCGACGCCCCGGACGTGACCGTCGAACCGGAGTCGGACATCGAGACCACGCGTGACGGCGACACCGTGACCGTCGAGACGCCGACGTTCGACGCCGATTCTGACCCCATTTTCGTCGTCGAAACCGCTGAATCCGGTGACGGGACGCTAATCGCAGAGCAGATCATGCAGCTCGGCATGCTCAGAAACGCTCTCCCGTACCTGAACGAAACCGGTGCCCGAAGGGTTGAGGTAAGGGGCTCGGGGCACCCGATGCTGCCCACGTTTGCCCAGACTGACCAGTATCGGTTCACCTATGACGGGAGCGCGTACCGCCTGTTCGAGCAGTCGGACGAACAGACCTAAGCCGGGTCCGGTCCAAGCCCGTTCCATGAGTGATGCCGCGCTCGACGAGCGAAGGACCGACGACGGCGAGACGGTGTACGTCTCGCGACGAGAGGGCGACCGTGGGGACAAGGGGCCGTTCTTCGTCACCTACCGCACCTCGAACCAGGAGCGAAAGTACGGCTACTTCTGTGGCAACTGCCAGACGTTCGATAACGCGATGGACTCGATGGGCCGCATCAAGTGCAACGAGTGTGGCAACATGCGCAAGCCGACGGAGTGGGACGCCGCACACGAGTGAGCTGTCGGCCCCCGATGCAGTCCCGTGAATTCGTTCGAACCGGAAACTCCGTATCTTCCTGAAATCGCGCGAATAGGCGGGTCAATACTTATTATGATGGGCGTGGTAGGTTGTACCGAATGTGCCCTGTTAACAGGAAGCGCCACATCGGCGAACAGGCCAGAACGATTTTCAGCCGTCTGGGGTACACCGTCGTCGGGGACGGGGACGAGTTCCGAGCAGAACGCGACTGGAAGGTCGTCTTCGTAACAGCCGCGACCGACGTCCGTGACCCACCGGCAGCGGACGCCAGTACACTGCAATGTTTCGTCACGGAGAAAGAACGTGCGTCGCGTCTCATGCGTCGCCTCGACCGTGAGAAGCCCGAGTACGAGTGGGCTGTCATCTCGGTCGACGACGAGAGCGACGAGTACGAGGTCGAACGCGCGCCGAGCGCCGCAGTTTAGAGTCGCGCGCTCGTCGCGGCGATACCTGCTTCTGCATCCACGTCAGCGCCCAGTTCGTCGAGCGTCGCGGCCAGCGCACTGACGAGGAAGGAGACGTTCTTCGGCCGAGCGGAGTAGCCCATGCAGCCAATTCTGAAGATGTCGCCAGAGAGGTCACCGAGACCGCCAGCGATTTCGAGGTCGTACTCGTCGAGGAGTCGTGAGATGACTTCGCCGTCTTCGACGCCCTCTGGGACGCGCACCGCGTTGAGGCTCGGCAGCCAGTAGTCGTCCGGCGCGTTCATCTCCATGCCCATCGCCTCGACGCCGGCTTTGAGCGCGCTGGCCATCTCCAGATGGCGGTCCCAGCGGTTCTCGATACCTTCCTCGGCGACCAGTCGCAGGGCCTCACGAATCGCGTAGACGTTCGTGATTGGCGCAGTGTGGTGGTACGCGCGCTCGTCGCCCCAGTAGCCTTCGAGCAAGGAGAGGTCGAGGTACCACGACCGGGCGGGTTCCTCGCGCGACAGGACCTTGTCCATCGCGTCGTCGTTGAGCGTTAGGGGCGAGGCTCCCGGCGGACAGGAGAGACACTTCTGTGGACCCGCGTAGGCCACGTCGATGTCCCAGTCGTCGACGCGCAACTCGACGCCCCCGATGCTCGTGACGGTGTCGGCGATGACCAGTGCGTCGTGCTCGTGCGCGATGCTCGTGAGTTCCGGCACCTCGGGCTGGCGGACCCCGGTACTCGTCTCGGCGTGGACGAACCCGAACACGTCCGGCTGGTGGGCGTCGAACGCGTCGGCCACGTCGTCGGGCTGGAGCGGTTCGCCCCACGGCGCGTCGACTTCGACGATTTCGCCGCCGGCACGACGAGCCATCTCGGCCATCCGGCCACCGAAGTAGCCGTTCGTCGGGACGAGCATCGTGTCGCCCGGTTCGACCACGTTGCCGATTGCGGCCTCCATGGCGGCTGAACCGGTGCCAGACACCGGAATCGTCCACTTGTTTCCGGTCTGGAAGGTGTACCGGAGTAACTCTTGTACCTCGTTCATCACCTCGATGAACGACGGGTCGAGGTGGCCGACGAGCGGCGTGCTCATCGCACGAAGTACACGAGGGTGTACGTCGCTTGGACCGGGACCCATCAGTGTTCGGTTCGGCGGCGTCAGCTCGCCCACGTCGGGCGCGTCGGGAACGTCTGCCATGACAGGCTGTTTCGTGGGTCGGACGAAAAAAGGTCGCCTCTCGTCGAAATCGGTGGGGTTCTCAGTTCGTGTCTCTGGAGAGGGGCCGACCATCGCCGAGCATGGCACCGGTGGGCTTGGAACCACTACTGCCGGCGGAACAGAACCGCCCCTCCCCAGTTCCTCCCCTGGTCCCGCCCTGCGCTGTCCTCCCGAACGACTAAATCTCGTGCACTGTTCACATTCGACAATGGCGACCGACCCGCGCTCTCCACGCCCCAGCCACGACGCCCTCGGGTTCGACCATCCGGACGACGAGCGATACACTGCACTCGCGGCCGACCTCCGCGAGGCGGTCGCCGGCGACGTTCGCTTCGACGAGTACGCACAGGTGCTGTACGCCACCGACGGGAGCATCTATCAGGCCCGGCCCGCTGGCGTGGTCGTGCCCGAAGACGCCGCCGACGTGCAGGCCGCCGTCTCGGTCGCGGCCGAGCACGACGTCCCCATCATGCCCCGTGGCGCGGGCACCTCGCTCGCTGGGCAAGGTATCGGCCCGGGCTGTGTCGTCCTCGACTGTTCGGTCGAGATGGATTCTGTCCGCTCGGTCGACGCCGACGCGCAGGTCGCCCGAGTCCAGCCCGGCGTCGTCCAAGACGACCTCGACGCGGTGCTCAGACCACACGGCCTCCAGTTCGCTCCCGACCCGGCCTCGTCGGCTCGGGCGACCGTCGGCGGCGGCATCGGCAACAACTCGACCGGCGCGCACTCGGTCCGGTACGGTATCACCGACGCCTACGTCCGCGAGGTGGCGGTCGTGCTGGCCGACGGGACGATGACCGTGTTTGGCGACGTGGTGCTCGACTCGCCCGAGTGGGACGAACTGGTCGGTGGCGACGACAGAGTCGGGAAACTCCACCAAACCGTCCGAGAAATCGTCGACGAGAACGAGGGCGAAATCGCTACTCGCTACCCCGAACTGAAGCGGAGCGTCTCCGGCTACAACCTCCACAAAGTGATTCGGGAAGAAGACAGCGAACGCGTGATGAACCTCGCCAAACTCGTCGTCGGGGCCGAGGGCACACTCGGCGTCGTCACCGAGGCCGAAATCGACCTCGTGACTCGCCCGGAAAAGCGGGCACTCTGCGTCTACGCCTACGACGACCTCGTGACCGCGCTCGCCGCCGTCCCCGATGCACTGGCCCACGACGTGAGTGCGGTCGAACTCGTCGACGACCAGGTCGTGGCGATGGCGCGCGACTCCCCGAAATACGCGGAGTTCGCCGAACCCATCCCACCCGAATCGGCCGCCTTACTCATGGTGGAGTTCGACTCCGAGTTACACCCTGACTTCGCCGCGGCGATGGCCGAGGTGACGGAGACGCTTCAGACCGAAGGGTCCGCATTCGACCGCATCGAAGCGTTCTCTCCCGAGGAACAGGCGAAACTGTGGAAGCTCCGCAAAGCGGCGATTCCGCTGCTGATGTCCATGCCGGGCGACCCGAAACCGTATCCCTTCATCGAGGACGCGACGGTCCCCCCCGAGCAGTTGGCCGACTACGTCCAGGAGTTTCAGGACGTGCTGGAACGTCACGGCACCTCGGCGGCGTACTTCGCCCACGCTGGCGTCGGGACGCTGCACATCCGGCCTATCCTGAACCTCAAATCGGAGCACGACATCGAGACGATGCACGCCATCACCGAGGACGTGACCGACCTCGTGCTGGACTACAAGGGCGCGTTCTCGGGCGAGCACGGTGACGGCATGGCCCGAACCGAGTTCTCGCCGAAGATGTACGGCCCAGCTCTCTGGGACGCGTTCAAACGAGTGAAGACTGCCTTCGACCCGAACTGGCTGTGTCACCCCGGCAACGTCGTGTATCGAGAGTCACCGGACGACCACGGTCCAGACAGCGACCGCGGCGTCGGCGCAGACATGCGCGAGAACCTCCGCTACGGCCCGACCTACCAGACCGTCGAGCCACAGACGACGCTCGACTTCGACGACGACGGCGGCTTCGCCGAACTGGTCGAACTGTGTAACGGCTGTGGGACCTGCCGTGAGACCAGTTCGGGGACGATGTGTCCGACCTACCGCGCCAGTGAGGAGGAGATTCAGGCGACCCGCGGGCGGGCGAACCTCCTCCGGGCGGCCATCTCGGGCGAACTCGACGAGGAAGAAGTTCACTCGGAGCGGTTCCAGTCGGAGGTGTTGGACCTCTGCGTCGGCTGCAAGGGCTGTTCGAGCGACTGTCCGACCGGGGTCGACCTCGCGAAACTGAAGACCGAACTGAAACACAAGCACCACGAGCGCGAGGGGTCGAGCCTGCGCGAACGGCTGTTCCGCGACATCGACCGCTGGGCGAAACTCGGGAGTACACTCGCACCGGTGTCGAACTGGGCGACGAAATTGCCCGGGTCGCGCGTCGTCGCCGAGCGAGTGGCGGGCGTCGCACCGGAACGCGAACTTCCCGAGTTCCGACGCGAGAGTCTCGTGGACTGGTTCGCCTCGCGAGGGTCTGCCGTCCCGGCCAGCGACGCCGACCACCGCGTCGTCCTCGTCGCCGACACCTACACGAACTACACCGACCCTGCAGTCGGGAAGGCTGCCGTTCGGGTGCTGGAAGCCGCGGGCGTCCACGTCACCGTGCCGGCCGACCTCGGCCCATCGGGTCGGCCCGCGTACTCGCTCGGCTTCCTGCACGACGCCCGTGCTCGCGCCGACCGGTTCGTCACCGCCGTCGCCCCGCGTGTCCACGACGGCTGGCACGTCGTCTTCCTCGAACCCTCGGACGCCGTGATGGTGCAAGACGAGTACGGTGACCTCCTCCCGAAATGTGACGACTGCGACGCGGTAATGGCCGCCACCGCGGGCATCTGTGGCTTCCTCGACGAACAGCGCCTGGACGAGGAGCTGACCTTCGACCCACCCGACGAACGACTCGTCTATCACGGCCACTGCAACCAGAAGGCCATCGGGCGGGACCACCACGCGGTCGGCTTGCTCCGACGGGTTGGCTACGACGTCGAACCACTCGACTCCGGCTGCTGCGGCATGGCTGGAAGCTTCGGCTACGAGGCCGAACACTACGACCTCTCGCAGGCCATCGGCCGACTCCTGTTCGAGCAGGTCGACGCCGCGGCTGGAACGCCGGTCGCACCCGGCGCGTCCTGTCGGACCCAACTCGGCGACCGACCTGGGGCCGAGAAAATCCCGCATCCAATCGAAAAAGTCGCCGAGGCACTCGACTCTTGACCATTTCACATGCACTGCGGTTCGAGACTGTGGTGAGGGCGAGAGACAGAGAAGTTGGTGAACGGTCGTGGCACGTGTCTTTCCCGTGTGAACTGGTCAATCAGTTCCCAGTGAGTGACCAGCTAACACGACCGGCGAGTAGCTTATCCGGCCCCACATCGTACCAGAGTCAGACATGATGGTCGGTCACGCGTTGCTCGCCTTCGCCCTCGTCGCGCTCTGTGCCAGAGCGGTCGGCGGCGACGAGCGCCGCGCGTTGCTCGCTGGCGTGATCGCTGGCGCATTCGCCGTCGTCCCCGACGCGGACATGGTGTACGCACTGGTCGGCCTCGCACAGGCGGACCTCACCGGCGTCTTCGCCGTGACGAACGCCTTCTGGTCGGCGAGCACACTCGTCCACCGCGCGATGACGCACTCGCTCGTGGTCGCGCCGGTCGCCGCGCTCGCCGCTGGCTGCTGGGTCGTCCGCGGCCGCTTCGCTCGTATCGCCAGAGTCCTCGGCACCGCGCTGTTCGTCAGCCTCGTCGTGGTCGCCGCGGCGAAACACGCCCTGCTCGGTGCGGTCGTGATGGGGACGTTCGTCCTCGCGGCCGCCGCCGTGGCTGCTGCGGTCCGCGACCTGACCGACTTCTCGGCTCCTGTGACGGTCGCCCTCGCGCTCTTCGGCCTCGCCAGCCACCCGTGGGGCGACCTGTTCACGGGCGAAGCACCGGCGATGCTGTGGCCGCTCGATGCGGTCCTCGTCGGCGAGCGCGTCGCCCTCGCCAGCGACCCGACACTTCACTTACTCGGGGCGTTCGCGCTCGAGCTCGCGACCGTGTGGCTCGCACTGTGGGTCGTCCGTGACCTGACTGCCCTCGACCCCCGGCCCGACCCGCGCGCGCTCGCAGGACTCGCCTACGCCGCGGTCGTCTTCGTCCTGCCGCCGCCGACGCTCGACGTGTCGTACCACTTCGTCTTCTCCATCCTCGGCGTCGGGACGGTCCTCGCGGTTCCGGACGTGGCCCGGGCGCGACTGCTCGCCTCGCTTCGGCGACTCCGCCGCGAGTGGGACGGTTCACGGCTCGCCTCCGCGGTTCTGAACGGGCTGACGACGGTGACAGTCGCACTCGCGGCGTACACCGCACTGTACGCACTCAGACTCCTCGTCGTCGGGTGATTCCGGCGGGTAGCCTTTTACGGAGGCGTACCGAACCACCTGCCATGTCCGGGCAGGACCTCTCTCGGCTCTTCGAAGAACACCGGCTGAACGCCAGACTGGCGTGGCTGCTCGTCGTGGTGGTCGCGGTCACGGCGGTGGAAGAACTCCTCGCCGGACAGTTCCTCTGGGCCGCCTTCGCCGTCGTCGTTGCCGCCGTCGCACTGGTCCCACCAGTCGCCTACCGGTCCCCGCGCGTGATGCTCCCGTGGGAGGTCCTGCTCATCGCTGCTTTGCCCATCGTCGGCCGCGTCCTCGCCGGTGTGTTCCTCGGCGGATTCACCACGCAGTTGGCGACCATCCCCGAGTTCGGGCAGGTCCTCGTGACGACTGTAGTGGTCCAGAACGTCGCGACCTATCTCTCGGTCGGCGCACTCGCGCTCATCCTCGCGGTCGAACTGCACGTCTTCACGCCGGTCCGGATGACGGTCGGCTTCGCCATCCTCACCGTCGTCATCATGACGCTCGCGGCGGCCGGCGTCTGGGCCATCCTGCGCTGGGTTTCACACCTCTACTTCGGGACGGCGTTCTACGCGGAGGACCAACTGGACCTGCTGATGATGGAGTTCGTCTACTCGACCATCGCTGGCGTCCTCGCCGGTGTCACCTTCGAACTGTACTTCCGCCGACGCGAGCAGGTCGCTCGGCGGGCACGCAGCGCGGCCGAAGAGGCCGCCGCAGAGGCGGACGCGGCCGTCGGTGTCCGCGACAGGGGCGACGAGGTGACGGACGAGTGAAGGTCAGGGAGTTCTTCGGCGTCTCCGAGTCGACCCAGCGCGCGGTGACGCGACTGATGCAGACGTCGCTCGTCGGCCTGTTCTTCGTCGGCCTGTACGAGGGAAACGTCGGCATCGTAGTGAACGCCGGCGTCGGCGTCGGCGTCACACAACTGCCAGCCATCCTCGAACGCGACTACGAGATACCGATGGACGCTGGGTTGACGCTGTGGATAACTGCCGCAGCGTTCCTCCACGCGCTCGGGACCGCAGGCCTCCCCGGGATGTCGAGGAACCTCTACCTCGCGCTGCCGTGGTGGGACCACGTCACGCACACCCTCTCGGCGTCGCTGGTCGCGGCTGCGGGCTACGCGACGGTCCGGGCGCTCGACCTCCACCGCGACGACATCTACCTGCCGCCGGAGTTCACTCTCGTGTTCGTCCTCTCGTTCGTGCTGGCCTTCGGTGTCCTCTGGGAAGTCCTGGAGTTCGTCCTCGGCTTGCTCGGGGACCTCCTCGGCGGAAAGGCAGTCCTCACCCAGTTCGGCGTCGAAGACACCATGGTCGACCTCGTGTTCGACATGCTCGGTGGCATCGTCGTCGCGGTCTGGGGACAGGCACACCTCACGGACGTGGTCGGTGCGATGCACAGTCGATTCGAAGATAATTCACCCTGACAGGTCACCGGTATCGTGTTCGGTTTCGCACCAGAATCGATAGACCCCGTGAGCGCTTACACTGTTGTAGAATGTCAGATTCCACAGAATTCAGAGGAATCGACGAAGATTCCCCCTGCTACGACAGACGAACCATCCTTCGGGTCGGGAGCGCCGGACTGGCAGCGACCCTCGCCGTGCCGACGCTCAGTGGGGTCACGGCGGCCCACTACCCAGAGAAACTCACCATCGACGTGCGCCCGTGGACCGAGGAGAACACCATCGACCCACATGGCCGCGGTGTCGTCCCTGTCGCCGTCTACTACACCGAGTTCCAAACCGAAGCCGGTGAGACGGTGGTCTTCGACCCGGTGAAACGGCCGAAACGATACCGCTTCGGGTCACCCGCCGCGGTCGACGATGGTGGCGGCGCGCGGCCGGTGTGGCCAGAGGTCGAACACGACGCGTCCGGTGATGGCTCTCCCGACCTGGTCTTGCTCTTCCCGGTAGAGGACACGGGATTCACCGGCGACGAAACCGTCGCGAAACTGGTCTGGGAAGGCGACGAGAGTGGGAAACACGGGTTCGCGGGAACCGACAGCGTCTCTATCGTCGGTGGGCCGCCCGACCGAGAGAAACCGATACCGCCCGGGGAAGCGACCCCAGATTCGCCAGCCAGCGCGGGGTAGCTTTACGGTGCTGTGCCGAGTGGTACCACGCGTAATGGTCTTCAAGAAGATAACACTCATCGGCACCAGCGACGAGAGCTTCGAAGCGGCCGCAGACAACGCCATCGACCGTGCACAGGACACCATCAACAACGTCCACTGGATAGACGTGAAAGAACTCGGCGTCGAAATCGCGACAGCCGACGACCGCGAGTACCAGGCGGAGGTCGAAGTCGCATTCCAACTGCAAGAGTGAGACGACGCAGTCGGTAACTCGACCGTTCCACACACGATGCGATTCGGGGCATCGGTCGGAGGATGAGGCGTGACCGGCCGTTCGTACTCACGCCTCGTAGGAAACGGCCAAACGAACGTGTGAATCAGGACGTATTTTTGTTCGATTGATGGACCATAATCGATAGACGTGGGCCGGGGGTCACTGTACCTGTTGATGACGAACGAATCTGAAGCGCAGAAACAGTCAGAAGAAGCAGCGAACGGCCCCCGTGTCGGAACCATCGGTCGTCGACGCCTCATACGAACTGTCGGTGGCGTCGCTGTCGCAGGTCTCTCGGTGCCGCTCCTCTCCGGTAGCGCCACCGCTCACTTTCCCGAGAGCCTCTCTATCGACGTCCGGCCGTGGCGTGACTCCAACCGAATCTCGCGTGCACGCGGCGTCGTCCCTGTCGCCGTCCACTACGTCGAATTCGAAGATCATCACGGTGAACAGGTCGTTTTCGACCCCACGGAACGGCCAGAGCGGTACCGATTCGGCGCCCCAGCGGCCATCGAGACGGGCGACGGCGCGCGCCCGCTCCCTCACTCGTTCGAACACGACCTCACCGGCGACGGCCACGACGACCTCGTCCTCCTGTTTCGACTCCGCGAAGCAGGGTTCGACGGCGACGAGGAGCGAGCGACGCTAGTCTGGGAGCGGGACGAGAGCGGCGACCACGGGTACTCGGGGACCGACCACATCGACTGCTGCTCCGGTCGTCGGCGTGGCGACTGGCGCTAACGGCGACGACTGCGAGACAAGAAAAAATACGTTCGACCGTTTTCTACGTCCGGAACGACTCCCCACAGCCACACTCGCTGACGACGTTCGGGTTCTCGACGTGGAAGCCAGCGCCCTGCAGGCCGCCTTCGTAGTCGAGGACACTCCCACCGATGTACTTCAGACTGGCCGGGTCGACGAACACACGCAAGCCGTCGTGTTCGAAGACCGTATCGTCGGACTCCGGTTCGTCGTCGAAGCGCATCCCGTAGGAGAGCCCCGCACAGCCACCCTGCTGGACGAACAGCCGAAGGCCAGCCACCGCCGTGTCCATGTCTTCGCCCTCCAACAACGCGAGGGCCTCGCTGACGGCGTCCTCCGTCACGGTGATGCGAGGCGACGCGTCTCCGTCCGCGGTTCCCGTACTCATGTGTGTACCTATCGTCTCGACGTGTGTTAACTGTGTTGCCGGATGGGGATAGCCGATAGCTTCAATGCCGATGAGCAACGTCTCTCGACAGATGTCGGCAGCCATCCGTGTGCTTCACGTCGACGACGATTCGGCGTTGTTGGACCTCACAGAGACCATGTTAGAGCGTGAGCACGGAAACATCGACGTGCGGACGGAGACGACCGCTGCCGACGCGCTTTCCTCCCTCGACGACGGCGCGAACGTCGACTGCGTCGTGAGCGACTACGACATGCCCGGTATGGACGGGCTGACCTTCCTCGCGGCGGTGCAAGAGCGCCAGCCGAAGCTCCCGTTCATCCTCTTCACTGGGAAGGGGAGCGAGGAAATCGCCAGCAGGGCCATCTCTGCTGGGGTCACCGAGTACCTGCAGAAGGGTGGCGGGACCGACCGATACGTCGTCCTCGCCAACCGTATCGAGAACGCCGTCGCAAAGCGACGGGCAGAACGCCAGCGGCGCGCGAGTCGTGACCGGTACCGTGCGCTCGTCGAACACTCGAGCGACCTCGTGACTGTCCTCGACACAGACGGGGACTTCCAGTTCATCAGCTCCGCTTCGTCGACGATACTCGGGTACGGGCCAGAAGAACTCGACGGGACGAGCGCGTTCGAGTACGTCCATCCGGAGGACCAAAACACCGTGGCCGATGCCTTCTACGAAGCCATCGACGACGCCGACCTCACGCCGACCGTCGAGTACCGTTTCCAGCACGGCGACGGGACGTGGCACATCCTCGAATCCAAGGGTCGGAACCGACTCGACGACCCGGCCATCGATGGCTTCGTCGTCAACACGCGGGACGTGACCGAACAACGCCAGACCGAACGCGAACTCGCGGCCGAGCGCGATCTGTTCGACGCTGCGCTCGACTCACTCCCGTTCACGTTCTACATGTCACATCTGGACGGCTCGCCGATGCGCTGGAACAGGGAGTTCGAGGAAATAACCGGCTACACGACCGAGGAGATTCGCGAACGCGAGGTGGACGACTTCTTCGACGACGAGGACTTAGAACGGGTCGCGAACGTCATCGAACGCGTCCACGACGGTGAGACGGTCGTCTACGACGCCGGTGTGCCGACGAAGTCTGGAACAGTGCTCCAGCGGCGAATCACCGCCTCGTTGCTCACGGACCGGGACGACGAACCCATCGGTATCTGTGGCATCGGCGTCGATGCCGACGCCGACATCGACCTCGACCCAGTCGCCTACACCGAAGAGCGAGAGAACAGTGAACAGCCACCGTCGCAGGACTAGCCGCGAGTGAGACGGCCCGGATTGCGCTAGTCCAGTCGCCGACGGACGCTCTCTGCGTGTGCTTCGAGGCCTTCTGCTTCTGCGAGTGTCGTCACCGTCTCGGCGAGTTCGTCGAGTCCGTCGCGGTCGAGTCGCTGCACCGTCGTCGAGCGAAGGAAGTGGTCGACCGAGAGACCACCGTGGCGTTTCGGACCGCCGTTGGTCGGCAGGACGTGGTTCGTACCCGAAGCGTAGTCACCGGCCGCGACGGGCGTGTACGGCCCGAGGAAGACGCTACCGGCGTTCGTGATGCGCGCGAGCAGCGCCTCGTCGTCGTCGGCCTGAATGGTGAGGTGTTCTGCGGCGTACTCCTCGGCGAACAGGATGGCTTCGCTCATCGACCGGGCACAGAACACGCCGGAGGCGTCGTTCGCCAGTGCTTCGCGGATGGTGTCTTCGCGTTCGCGGCCCGTGGCCTGCTCGTCGACGGCCGCAGCGACAGCCTCGGCGGTTTCCTCGTCGTCGGTCACACAGACGACGGAGGCGTTCGAGTCGTGTTCGGCCTGTGCGACGAGGTCGGCGGCGACGAACTCGGGTTCTGCCGTCTCGTCGGCGAGGACCAGAATCTCGGAGGGGCCGGCGAGGAAGTCGATGTCAACGTCGCCCTGGACGATGCCTTTCGCGGCCGTGACCCAGCGATTACCCGGCCCGGCGACCTTCTGGACGGCCGGGATGGATTCCGTGCCGTAGGCCATCGCAGCGACTGCCTGCGCGCCACCGACGGCGTACACTTCGTCCGCGCCGGCCGCGTGGATGGCTGCCAGCGTGACGGGGTTCATCTCCTCGGCCGGCGGCGTGCAGACGACGATTTCGTCCACACCGGCGACCTTCGCCGGGACGACGCCCATGATGGCCGACGAGGGATACGCGGCGGTTCCCCCGGGGGCGTACACGCCGACGCGCTTGAGCGGGCGGAAGCGTCGACCCAGTTCGCGGACGCCCTCGCCGTCGCCGAACTGGTCGCGCCAGTCCTCCGGCACCTGTCGCTCGTGGAACTCACGGACGTTCGCCGCGGCCGTCTCGATGGTCTCGCGCATCGACTCGTCCAGTCCGTCGTAGGCGCGCTCGGCCTCGTCTGCCACGGAGAGGTTCGCGACCTCCACGTCGTCGAACTCTCGGCTGTAGTTCCTGACCGCCACGTCGCCCTCTTCTCGGACTGTCGTGACGATGTCCTCGACATCGCTGCGGACGGCCTCGATGCCCGCGTCGCGCTCGAACAGCGCACGACGCTCCGAGGGACCGAGGTCCGCGACGTTCTTGACGTTCATGCCACCCGATTCGGGTGCCCGCGGAAAAACGGTTCCGTACCCGGCCGACGTCGCCAGTGGCGTGACTCGACGCCGATTCCGGGCGACTGTAGCCGTTTTCTGGTAGTCGACTGTCTTCGTGCCAGCCGCACTGGCGCGCGCTGGTGAGCGTGTCTCGCAGCGCGAGACAGCGAGCAGATACCGCGCGAGGGATGAGCCGTCTCGCCGAAGGCGAGCGGCGAGTCGGTTGGGGAGGCTGTGGCAGCGGTCATGTACACCAGCAGTAATAGACCCATTCTCGATATGTGCACTTGTAGCGACGACTCCTCCACCAGATGCAAAGAGGACCGACCACAGTACGAACAGTCAACGCGTCCACAGACCGGGATACACTTTTCACCGATTGCGGCAATATCGTCCCATGAGCCAGCACGCCCTCCGTGCCCCGAACGACCAGGTCCGGGCGGTATACGAGCGACTCGGCGACCTCGTCGACCAGAGCGACGACGCGTTCGTCGAGGAGGGACCGGCAGTCCTCCAGCGAGCGATGGCGGACCCAGAGTTCTTCGACGGCGTCGAGGCCGACCACGCACCGTCGGACGACTACACGCGGACGAAAGTCGTCGGCGACCCCGGTCGTCACGTCATCAGATACATGGAGTGGCCGCCGGGGTACAGCCTGCCCGCGCACGAACACCACGGTCGACCCTGCTTCGAGGTGCTGGTCGACGGGTCGTTGCACGTCGTCGACATGGCCGCCGAACCGGTGGCGACGGACGCCGAAGACGACACCGACGACCGCTACACACTGTCGGTCGTCGACGCCGACGTGACCGACCCCGGAGAAGCAGCCGTGGTCGACCCGCGCGAGAACGAGGTTCACGCGGTGTACAGTCCCGTCAGAAGTCGGTCACTGCACGTATACCCGGACGACGAGTGTTTCTCCTACGGCTACGTCGCGACCGGCGAGACGACGACGGATGGAGACGACGTGTACGCCAGAGAACGGTTCGACTTCGACGACTGACCGACGCTTCCTGTCGACGCAGGACTCACTCGTCGCGCGTTCCGAGCACGGTCGTTCGGACACCGTCGAGAAACAGCACGACGACGAGGACGAACGCCACGAGACCGAACGGTGCCGAGAGGTACTTGGCCGTCCCGTAGCCGAGGAAGATGCGACTCACGCCGAGGACGACGAAGCTCACCACGACCAGTCCGAACGCGACGAACGAGAGCGTGACGTACGTGTCCCGGTTCATACGCTGGACTCGGTCGCGGTTCGCTAATGGGTTTTGGGTTCGCCGCGACCCCTTGCTACGGGATAGCATATGAGTAGCCGTGTATATAAAGCGGCGGCGCGATGTCGCTCGCCGAGGAACTGTGTGTATGTCTGGGGGAGAGCGGGGGAGTACGATTTCAGACGAGTGGGAGGCCATAGAGCGAGTCCTCGAATCGACGATGCGTCGGCACGTCCTGTCGTATCTCGACCGACTGGACCGCGAAGCTTCGCTTGCCGAACTCGCGGTGTACCTCTCTGGCCCGCCTCGATATCTGGCGTGCGATACGGACGCAGACCTTACTGACTCGGTCGACGAAAACTCCGAAAACTCGGTCGCGTACCGGGACGCACACGCACGCCTCAAGCGAGAACACGTCCCCGAGCTACTCGACGCGGGACTCGTCGTATGCGACGACGAAGCCGAACAGATTCGCCTGACCGACCGGGCACGGGAGTTACCACTGTTCTCGCCGCTCAACGACAAGGTGGTGCAGACCGACGGGCCAGCATGGCTGGCAGACACGCCATCGCTGTGAGACGCGCCATCGCCGTGACTGCGTCGCTATATCGTCTCGTTTCGGTGATACTGTCGTCTCGGTAGCATAGTCGCCAGAAAATCGGAGTCGTCGTCGCGGTCAGTTCAGGCCGGCGAGGCGTCGGTCTCGGAGTCGGTCTCCGTCTCGATGTCGCCGGTGACCGTCTCCTCGTCCGTGGAGGTGGTCGTACTCTCGGTCGCCTTCGTCCGTGCGTCTTCGAGCTCTTGCTCGATTTCTTCGCGTCCCTTCTGGAACTCACCCATCGCTTCACCGCTCGCTCGTGCCAGCTTCGGCAGTTTGTCCGCGCCGAAGAGTAGAATCACGAGGAGGAAGATGACGATGAGTTCAGGGCCGCCTATTCCCCCGATGAATAGCGGTATTGTCATAATCCTATCACCCTGTACTACGCCGTCAGAGGAGATAAGCATATTGGACATATGATAGCTTTCTTGCTACTCAAATTACGTGATAGTCACCGAGTTGCCCTTCGATTGTACGTTTAGAAACCGAGTTACTGCCCCACTACCACACGTAACGTGACACATTCTGTCTGTGGCAGATGCACAGGTTTACGTGGGGTTCGCTGGTACCGATGGACGACCGATTAGATGGAGAGCCAGCACGTCTGTACCGTCGGCGACGCCCGCGACATGGCCGCTATCGAGGCCGAGTCCGTCGACCTCGTCGTCACGTCGCCGCCGTACCCGATGATCGAGATGTGGGACGAGACGTTCGTCGCCATGAACCCGGCCATCGAGGACGCGCTGGCTGCTGGTGACGGGGGGACCGCGTTCGACCTGATGCACGCCGAACTGGCGACCGTCTGGGACGAACTCGACCGAGTCGTCCGCCCGGGCGGTATCGTCTGTCTGAACGTCGGCGACGCGACACGCAGCCTCGACGGCTCGTTCTCGCAGTACCCGAACCACGCTCGCGTGGTCGAACAGCTGACAGACCTCGGCTTCCAACCGCTGCCGGACGTGCTCTGGCGCAAACCGACGAACAAAGCGAGCAAGTTCATGGGGTCGGGAATGTTGCCGACGAACGCCTACGTGACGCTCGAACACGAGTACATCCTCGTCTTCCGGAAAGGACAGACCTCCCGGTCGTTCGAACCGAAGAGCGAACGACGCTACGAGAGTGCGTACTTCTGGGAGGAACGAAACGCGTGGTTCTCCGACGTGTGGACCGACATCACCGGGACGTTCCAGTCGCTCGCAGGCGACGACGGCGGCCGCAATCGCTCGGGTGCGTACCCAGTCGAGATTCCGTACCGGCTGGTGAACATGTACTCGGTGTACGGCGACACCGTCCTCGACCCGTTCTGGGGCACTGGAACGACCACCCTCGCGGCGATGCTTTCTGGCCGTGACTCCGTCGGCTACGAACTCGACCCCGGCATCGCCGCGACGTTCGACGACCGTGTCGAAAACCTCCCCGAGAAATCGGCGGCGGTCGTGGACGAACGACTCGACCGTCATCGCGAGTTCGCCAGCGACCGGTGGGACGACACCGCGAACACCGCGGACGCCGACTACGAGAGCGAACACTACGGTTTCCCGGTCGTGACGAAACAAGAACAGCAGATTCGCTTCTACGAGGCTACGTCACTGCGTGAGACCGACGAGGGCTATCTCGTCGACTACGACCCGCGGTGAGCGTCGCACGGTTTCCTGCTTAGATGACGGACCACTGCCGGAACAGTGTCCCGATGGCGTCGAACGCTCGAAAGCCGAGCCCGAACGCGAGACTGGCGGGAATCGCGCCGACGAGCGTCGCCCGTTTCCAGCGCAGGCCGTGGACCGTCATCAGCCCGACGACGAGTAAGACTGCTCCCCAGATGCCCACGACGGCTCTGACGCGGGGGTCCGGGACGCCAGCGACCACACACGGCGCGGTCGCGTAACCGAGAATCTGGACCGTCTCACTCACCCCTCGACGCTCGCTGGCCGTCGGGATGAGCAACAGCGTCTGTAGCGCCGCGACGAGGTGGAGCGCCGCTGGCGTGACGAACAGCACTGCCAGAGCGAGCCAGAGGGTCGCTGAAAGTAGTTCGTTCCCTGCGACGATGGGGAAGGCGTCCGGGACGAGCGCGAAACGGACCAGTTCTTCGACGAGGACGACCGTCATGGCGAAGACGAGTCCCGGTGCCTGGTCGCCGGGGGCCACGCCCGTCGCGAAGAACCGCCGAGGGCGGACCAGCACTTCGGCCCATGCCCGGATGAGGGCGGCTGGCCCGCGGTCGCGCCCGCCCGACGGGTTCTCGGTCCACTGGGTCATCTACTCGCTCCGGATGGTGTGACAGCTCCGACAGCGCGCCTCGTAGGACTCCTCTGCGCCGACGAGCGTCGTCGGGTCGTCCCGGTGTGCCGGTTCCCCATCGACGAGTCGCTGGTTGCGCGTCGCGGGCTCGCCGCACTCGACGCAGATTGCCTGTAGCTTCTCGACGTACTCAGCCATGGCCATCAACTGCGGGACCGGTTCGTACGGCTCGCCGCGGAACGTCTGGTCCAGTCCCGAGACGATGACCCGACGGCCGTCGTCCGCGAGGTGTTCGCAGAGGGTGACCAGTTCCGGGCCGAAGAAGTTCGCTTCGTCGATGGCGACGACCTGTTCCCCGTTCAGGTGGTCGAGGGCGTTCCAGAGCCCATCGCCCTCGGACTCGACGGCGACGGCGTGCCACGTCCGTCCACCGTGCGAACCGATGGCCTCCTCGCCGTAGCGGTGGTCGAGTTCTGGCGTGAACACTGCGACCTCCTGTCCGGCGATTTCGGCCCGTCGGAGTCGGCGGAGCAACTCCTCGGTCTTCCCGGAGAACATACTCCCCGTGATGACCTCCACCCAGCCGCTGTTCGTGATGGCGTGCATAGGTTCACTGCCACTTTGGACCCCCAAAACGGTTGCTTATTTCGCCGTCCTGACTGGGCACTCGGGTCACAGATTCCTGGCGCGTAGCCACCGACTCGAAAGCCCGTTTCGCCGCCTCAACTGCCTTACCTCTCGCGAATAGTTACCCTCTCAGATAGCGTACTGTCCACCGACATGGGGGTTCTTCGTTCGCTGAAACTGTTGGGGGGACTGTGTTCGGTCACGGTCGTCGAGACCGTCACACTCGGCGTCTGGCTCGGACTGACGCTCGGGATGCCGACGTGGGCACTCGACCGGCTGCCGGCGTCCGCGCCGCGGCCGACCGTCCTCGCTGCGGTGGTTCTCGGGTGTGGGCTCTTGCTGGCCGGTGTCCTCACAGACGTGCTGGTCAACGGCTTTCGCCTACGACTTCCCGTCCACAGAATCGGGTTGCTGGTAGCCTTTCAGGGAGTTCTGCTCACCGCGTGGGTGTTCGTCGCGCAGTACGTCGGTGGCATCCGTGGCGTCGCACTGGCAGGTGCGACGCTGGCCCTCGTTTCAGTCCTCCTCCACACGGTCTCTGTGAACGTCCACGCCCAGCGGGGCCTGTTCGACCGACTGTTCCGGTCGGGGGCAGTCGGCGTCGGCCTCGCCGAGACCGTCGGTGCGAGCGTCCTGCTGGCGTTCGTCACCGAACCGGCGCTCGCACTGACGAAAGTTCCTGTCGCCGTACAGGCGCGAATCCCGGCGCTCGTCCTCGACTATCCCGCCGTCATCGGGGTCGTGGTGCTGTCGGTCGCACTCCTGTTCGCGCACGCGATGGCGGTCCGGCTCGCCATCCGGAGTTCCAGAGCGCGGATGACGGTCCGCGAAGCCGTCATCGAGCAGTTGGAGTGGGCCTGACGCCGACCCGACGACGCTACTCTTTCGCCCCGACGTTCTCGCGACTCTCGAACGACGCCGGGTCCGGTTCGATGTTGGCGTACTGGACCGCCCGTTCCCCGAGCGTCCGCACGCGCTTTTCCAGTCCGGAATCGACGAACTCCCCGTCGGCAAACGCCCCGGACGCCTTCGGAATCGCCGCCTGATGCGGGATGACCCACGCGTTCAGTGCCCGACAGACCGACCGAAGGTGTTCGAGTGCAGTCACCGGAAAGCTACCGCCAGAGACGGCGAGTAGGCCGACCGTCTTGTCCTCGAACTCCTCGAAGCCACAGTAGTCGAGCGCCGTCTTCAGCGGTGACGCGTACGAGCCGTGATACATCGGCGACCCCAGCAACACGGCATCGGCGTCACGGACGGTTGCAGTGAGTTCTGGCGCGTCGCCCGCGTCGTCGTCGTCCGCGTCGAACACGGGCAGGTCGTACTCGCGGAGGTCGACCAGCGTCGTAGACGCACCCACGTCGCTCGCGGCTGAAAGTGCGTGTTCGAGCGCGACCCGGGTGTAACTCTCGTCCCGAAGACTGCCACAGATAGCGATGACGTGTACGTCGTCGGTCATGAACGGACGGACGTCCGCTCGGGATAAATAGCCTCGTCAGCGCCGCCTCGCTCCTCGCTCGGGTCGCGTACTCACAACTTGAACTCGGTCGCTTGCTCGCGAATCGCTTCGAACCGCTGCTCGGCCCAACAAACCGCCTCGTCGGACGTGTTTCGAACGACTGCCTGTACGCCGTTCGCGGTGTATACGCCGAAACTCGCCTCCTCGGTCCCGTCGGCGTGTTCGACCAGCATGATCCCCAACGGTGGGAGTTCGTCGATCTGGTACAGGGTGACGTAGTCGGGGAGGTCGGTCTCCATGTACTCGGCGTAAGTCGTCGCCAATTCGGTGAACACGTCGGGTGTGAACACGAGTTGGACCTGCATTCCCGCACCGTAGATGCGTTCGTCGAACGCTTCGACGTAGGCCGCGTGTGCGGCCGGTGAGACGCCACGGACCCGAACCGCATCGGACATCAGGTCGACCGTCTCGCGGATGCCACGGTCCGGCGCGTGGATGTCGGCGCGCGTTACCTCGGCACCGACCAGCATCACCGGGTCGACGAGGTCGGCCCGGGGGAGCATGTCCAGGACGTCGCGAGTCTCTGCGATGGCGTCGAGCGAACGCTGACACTCGCTGAACTCTTCGTACACCAGTCTGCCGGAGACACTCAGTTCGTACCCACAGTCGCCACGTTCGACCAACTCTGCCGCCGTCAGTTCGCGTATCGCCCGGTCGACCGTCGACCGTGCGACGCCGCAATCATCAGCAAGCGCCGGTTTTTCCTTCGGCCCCTCGGAGAGAGACGAGAGGAATACCTGTCGCTTGGCAACGAGCGCCAACGTATCGTCGCCTCGGAACCCACCCATACAACCTACGAAATGGGCGGGTTGACATACTTATTATGGTAGACGAGTCGCCGAAGCTGACGTTCGTGGCAGCCAGTACGTCGTTTCAATCGAAGTGTCGTCTGAGTCGAATACTTTCCTGCACGACCTGTGTGGCTCAGGCGGTCGGCCCGAGTTGGAGTTTCAGACAACAGACCGAGCCGCCTGCCTTCTGGAACTCGCCCGTCTCGACCGGCACTGGCCGGTAGCCCGCGTCGGAGAGGATGTTCTCCGTCAGCGGGTTCCCAGCGCCGAGGACGACCGTGCCGTCGTCGAGTGCGGTGCAGTTACACGCGAGTCCGTTTCGTGACTCCGCGCGGGGCACTTCGAGGACGCGCTCGAACATCGCGTGTATCGTCTGCAACCCGTCGTCGGTGAACGCTTCCGGTTGAATGAGTACCGTCGTCTCGTCCAGTGGCGCGAAGCAAACGTCGAGGTGGTAGTAGTGCTCGCTCGTCAGTTCGAGCGTGATGACTGGCACGTCGAGTCGCGCCGAGAGGTCGTCGTACGCCTCTTTGTCGCTCCGAATCCCGTACCCACCCCAGAGTAGTTCCTTGCCGGGGTGCCAGATGGCGTCGCCAGTTCCCTCGAACCGACAGGCCGGTGCTTCCAGCACGTCGTAGCCTTCGGACCGACACCACGAGGCGAAGTGTGCTGGTTCGCCCGCACGCTCCTCGGTCGCCATTCTGGCGAGGACGACACCCGTCCCGTCCGGCGTCGCCAGCCCGTGGTTCGCGCTGAACACCATGTCGGGAAGCTGTTCCGGGTGGACGATGTCCTCACCTCGAACCGACTCGTCGCCGCGAACGTCGTCCCACGTCGTCGTGGGGTCCAGGACAGTCACGTCGTCGGTGTGGCGCTCGAACACGTCCCTGAGTTCTTCCCATTGTGCCATCGCCCGGTCGCCGTCGACGTGGCCACCCATGTACGGGTTGATGTTGTATCGCACGTCGAAGTACGTGGGTCGGACGAGCACGAGCGTCGAGTGTGAGGGGCGGTAGGCGAGGTCACCGAGCGAGAGTGAACAGGGCTGTGTTTCGTCGAACACCGGTGTGGCATCCGTGGACATGATTCGACTATCGAATCTCTATTGTATAATTACTTCGCCTATTCCAACCCGTTACACGAAGGCTAATCTCGAATGAGTTTCCGATTGTACTGTTTTGGAGCCAAGTTATGGCTGTGTGGCCACTTTTTAGAGATGCTTTGAGACACTCCGTCTCGAAAAATCATGTTATTTGTCCACAATGACCGCTACCCGACGGTTAGTCAGCGCTGAAGACGTGCAACTGGCTCGTCCGCGGGTTCGACGACCTCGACCAATTCGTCGTCGGTCAAGTCTGCGAGCAGTCCCTGGAGCCACTCGCGGCCGTACTCGCCGTCTGGCGAGTAGTCGACGCGAATCCGGTGGCCGAGCGTATCGAGTGCCAGTTCGTCGTGTTCCCGAAGCGCCGAGACGATGCGGCCGCGAAACTGTCGTCGACTCCCCTCGAAACTCGGCTGGGTCGGCACGTCGGGTGCGGTGAAGTCACCGGATTCGTACGCGTGACACCACGTGCGCCACGGACACGACGCTTCGTCACAACTCGGCGTCTTCTCGCAGGCGACGCCGCCCAGTTCCATGATGGCGTTGTTCCAGACGCGTGATTCGCCGTCGGGCATGAGGTCGCTCGCGGCCCACTCGAACACGGCGTCGTCGTCCGGGGCGTCGAAGGCGCGGTACAGTACTCGTTTGACGTTCGTGTCGACGACGGCGTCGCCGGTGTTGAACGCGAACGAGGCGACGGCGTTGGCCGTGTACGGGCCGACACCCATCAGCTCCTGTAACTCGTCGGGCGTCTCGGGGAACGAGCCGTCGTACTCGTCCACGACCTGCTTCGCCGCTTCGTGGAGGTACTTCGCGCGATTGTTGTAGCCGAGCGAGTGGTCGGTCCAGAAGCCGACCACATCGGCGCGGTCGGCGTCGGCGAGGGCCTCGACGGTCGGCCACTCGTCTAAGAAATCGTACCACGCTTTCTCGACGCGGTCCAGTTGCGTCTGCTGGCTCATCACCTCGGAGACGAGAATCGGGTAGGCGTCGTCGGTCTCGCGCCACGGATACTGGCGATGGTCGGCCTCGTACCACTCGACTAGCGCGTCCCGAACCGCGTCGATATCTGTCTCTTCGGGAAACGTCCACTCCTCGGCCGTGGTCATGTGGCGTGGTCGGTCCCGTGGTCGTTTCAACGTGCTGTTTCAGGGTCAAAGACCTCACCGAGCGGAACCCCCAACACGCCTGAGTAACCCGCATTAAGCATCCCGACATCTCTCTGAGTATGACCGACGTGAACGAAATCGGCGAACTCGAAGCGGACGTCGAACGAACCTACGCGGACCTCGCGACGTTCGAGGCAGACCTCGACCGCCAGACCCGCATGGAACTGGCGATGCTCGCGACCGGGCTGGGGACGGACGCCAACGACCTGGTGAAACAGGCGGTCCACCAGTTCTTCCAGATGAACACACGAAACGGGCAGCTCGACTTCCACCTGCGTGCCGAATACGACGTCACCTTCGAGGAGTACCTCTCCGGGATGTCCTTCGACGACGCCGGTGGGATGGGTGCCTATCAGGGCGCACCCGGCGGACAGGACCCGCGCCGCCAGTTCTGATTCTTCGTGGTAGGACCCGCCTACCAACCCGTAGATAACCAATTTGGTGGGTCAAGGTCCGTGCTCATGCTCGACACGCACTAAGTAGCCGCATGGCAGTCGCACCGAGACAGGTCGTCGATGTGCCGACAGACGGTGTCACGCTCCAGGGTGAACTGTTCGTCCCGACGGGCGCGACCGGTGTCGTCCTGTTCGCACACGGAAGCGGGAGTAGCCGACGCAGTCCGCGCAACAACGCCGTGGCGGCGACGTTGCGCGAGGAAGGGTTCGGGACGTTCCTCTTCGACCTGCTCACACTCGAGGAGGACCGAGAGCGCGAACGCCGGTTCGACATCCCCGAACTCGTTGACCGACTCGTCGCGGCGACGCGGGTCGTCGCTTCACGCGACGAGTGCCGAGCCCTGCCGCTCGGCTACTTCAGTGCCAGTACTGGTGCGGCAGCGGCACTCTGCGCGGCAGCAGAGTGCGAGGAGGTCGCCGCGATAGTCTCTCGCGGTGGCCGGGTCGACCTCGCACGCGAAGCGCTGGACTCGGTCCAGACGCCGACGCTCCTCGTGGTCGGTGGCGACGACGAGAACGTCTACACCCTGAACCGGCGAGCGTTCGAGCGACTCGACTGCGAGAAAGAACTGGCCGTCGTCCCGGGCGCGGGCCACCTGTTCGAGCAGCCGGGCGCACTCGACGAGGTGACCGCACTGGCCGTCGCGTGGTACGACCGGCACTTCCAGCGCGCCACCGAACGACGGCGGACCGTCGCCTGACCGTCGCTTTTCCGACTCAGTCGTCGCACTTGGTGACGACGGCCGTGAACGGTTTACCGTCGGCTTCACCCCAGCGAGTCACGAACCGTGCTTCCGCACAGTCACCGAGTTCCCAGCGACTGCTCGACGCGAAGCCGTCGGCATCGACCACGACTTCGTACGGTCCGCCAGTTCGGTCGAACCGGAACGTGTCAGTAGTGCCCGCCGGGACGACCGTCGCCGGCCACTCGTCGACGACGGTGCCGGCCTCGTCTCGGAGCGAGACGGTCACGGTCGTCGGCGTCTCGCCCTCGTTGTGGAGGTCGACGAACAGAGTGCCAGCAGACTCGCCGCCGAAGTCGGCAGCGAAGGTACAGCCCGCGAGCCCCGTAACCAGCGCGAGCGAGACGCTCCCGAGTAACTGTCGCCGAGAGAGTTGCACGAGAGAGTAACGGCCGCTGAACACATCAAGATGCCGTGAGAGGTGCTCACAGCAGCAAAACGAGAGAACGCGTACGTTCGCTTACGAGGCGTCGCTCGAATCGGTCGTCGTCATCGGGGCCGAGCGTTCGGCTGCGTCGACCGCGTCGAGGAACAGGTCGGTGCCAAGTTCGATTTCCCGCGCGGTCACGTCGAGCGGCGGGAGCAGACGGAGGCTCTTGTAGCCACAGCCGAGCGTGAGCAGCCCGCGGCCGAGTGCCTGCTTGATTACCTCCTCGCGTCGGTCCTTGGTGTCGAATTCGACCGCGAACATCAGGCCACGGCCGCGAATATCGACGATGGAGTCCTTCTCGGCGTCGGCGATGGTTTCCCACATCTGCCGACCGCGGACCTGCGCGTTGTCGAGCAGGTCGTACTCGTGGATGGCGTCGATGGTGGCGACGCCCTGTGCGGCGGCGACGATGTCACCGGCACCCCACGTCGAGGAGAGGCGGCCGGTCTCTTCCGGGAACACGTCCGAACGAGAGATGGTCGCACCGACGCGCAGACCCTTCGCGCTCGTGATGACGTCCGGGGTGAGGTCGAGGTGGTCGGTCGCCCACATCTCGCCGGTCCGGCCCATGCCGGCCTGAATCTCGTCGGCGATGACGTAGATACCGTGGTCGTGACGAATCTGCTGGATGTCGTCGATGAAGCCGCTGTGGGGGACGCGGTAGCCGCCCTCTCCCTGCACGGGTTCGAGGATGATGTAGGCGACTTCCTCGGAGTCGATGACGCCCGCCTTCTCGTCGAGTTTGTCCGCGAGGACGTTCCCACCGGGACCGTCGGTTTGCCACTTCTCGCGGTAGTCTTTCTCGGTCGAGATGTAGGGGACGGAGACGATGCCTGGGACCTCGGGGTAGCCCTTGCGGTGGACGACCTTCGAGCGGTTGAGCGAGAGCGCGCCGAGCGTGCGCCCGTGGAACGCGCCGTCGAACGTGACGCCGCGGTGGCCGCGACGGTTGTAACAGATCTTGATGGCGTTCTCGACGGCTTCCGCACCGGAGTTCGAGAGGAAGACGCGGTCCATGTCGTAGTGGTCGGTCGCGTCGATGAGTCGGTCCATCAGCTGCGTCGGGGAGGGGATGTCCGGGTCCTCGGGCGGCCAGCCACCGCTCGCGTAGAAGTCCTGTCCGGCGATTTTCGTCGGGTCAGGGAGTTCGAGCGCTTCGAGTTTGTCCATCACTTTCGGGTTGTTGTACCCGAGCGGTGCGGCGGCGACGTGGCTGGTGAAGTCGAGGAGGACGTTGCCGTCGACGTCGGTACAGAACGGTCCTTCCGCGTCGGCGGTGATGTCCCAGACGAAATCGTAGACGTATGTGCTGGGAGCGGCGAACTGGTGGTGATACTCGGCCCACTCCTGTGCTTTCGCCCCGGGCATGTGGTCGACCCGTGGCTCGGCCGTGTCTCGGTCCATGGACACCTGTTAGGAAAGCCCCCTTTTATAAAATTCGTTGTTTGGTGCAATTACTACGAGAGTACAACGAACACCGCCGAGACACAGCCTGCGACGACGAGGACGATACTGTACACGGCGACACGCCGCACGAACGCATCGTTCGGGCTGGCTGCGGCCAGTCCCGCTTTCACGAGGATGGACGACCCGGTCGCCAGCAAGACGGCGAGAACCGTCGTTTGCTGGTCGAGGGTTCCGCCGCGGAGGAGCAAGACGGCAGAGGTCGTCGCGCCCGCGCTAGAGACCAGTCCGGAGGCGACTGCCGTGGCGAGGAACCCGGCGGCACCGAACTGGGCTTCGGCGAACGCACCGACGACGAGGACGACGAGGAACATCGCGCCGAACATGAGCGCGTACCGGAGCGAGAACGGACTGTCCATCTCCAGGTCGACCGACGTGTCCCAGTCCGCACTGAACCACGCCAACACGAACGAGACACCGATGATGACGAACAGCGGTATCGTCGCCGCGACGAGTAACCCGCGCGAAAACGTGAACGCGACGACGATGAGCATGTTTCGAAGCGCCATCGCGGCGTCCGCGAGGACGATGGCTGCGACGGCGTAGGAGACGGCGTTGGCGTTCTGTCGTACCTGGTCGAGCATCGTCCCGACGACCGCGGTCGACGAGGCGAGCCCACCGAAGAAGCCGGTGACGGCGATTCCCCGGCCGCCGTACGTCAACACGATGATGTAGTTCACGATGCCGATGGCGGCGACGGTGACGACCATGAGCCAGACGACCTGTGGCTCGATGAATATCTTCTCACCCGGGAAGCCCGGGAGCGCGTACTCCTGCGTTCCCGGTGGGAGCAACGGATAGATGACGAACGCGAGGATAGCGAACTCCGCCCCAGAGCGGACCTCCTCGCGAGAGAGACTGTCCGCGAACGAGTGTAGCTCTCGCTTGAGGACGAGGACCAGTGACGACAGCACGGCGACTGCCACGCCTTCGATGACGAAGCCGGCGGCGACCAACGACCCGATGCCGTAGGCGACCAGCATCGACATCGACGTGGTCAGTGCCAGTCCACCCTCGTCTTCCGTAATCAGCCCATTGACGGCAAGCACGACACCCTGTGCGACGACGAGCACACCACCGACGAGCAGCAAGAACTCGCCGTGGTCGGTCTCCATCGCGAGGATGGTAAACACCGCGCCGACGACGCTGATGAGGGTGAACGTCCGAATGCCGGCAGCCTTTTGCGACCACTCACGCTCCAGTCCGAGGAACAGCCCGAGGGCACCAGCCAACACGATGCGAATGACCTCAGCGTCGAGCGAGGCGTTCGCCCACTGTTGCAACACTACGTCCACCCCGAAGCCTTCTCTACGTCGTCATATAAATAGTTACCCAGCCGTTCTCACGTACGCGACAGGTTTTTCACGACTCCGCGCGCGATGAAGAACATGCTTGGGGGGTTCGACATCGACCGGTCACGCATCGCGTGGTGGGCAACCGCACTCACGCTCGCCGGTGCATTGCTCTACGTCTTCTACTCGTTCATCGGCACGTTCGTCTTCGGTATCTTCATCTACTATTCGACACGGCCAGTGTACAACCGGATGAAACGACGCATCCGGCCACCGAGTCTGGCCGCAACCGTCGCCATCTTCACGCTCGCGTTGCCGTTCCTCCTCTTGCTGGCCTACGCCATCGCTATCGGCTTGCAAGAACTGAACAATTTCACGTCGAGCCTCGACACCACCGACGGTGGGCAGGCGTCCCAGATTCAGACCCTGCTCGAACCGTACTTCACGCTCGCAAACCAGATTCAGAACCCCGCGGACCTCCTCGAGAACCAGGAAGGGATTGCCGTGCTCACCGACCTGTTGAACAACAGCCAGCAGGTCATCGGTCTCGTCGGGACGGGTGCACTGCACCTGTTCATCATGATCGCGCTCGCGTTCTACCTCCTCCGTGACGGTCACAAGCTCTCACGATGGTTCACGAGTACCTTCGGCGACGACCGGGGCGTCATGACGACCTACCTCACGGCCGTCGACCGTGACTTCCGAAACATCTTCTTCGGGAACATCCTCAACGCCATCTTGACCGGTATCATCGGTGCGATTTCCTACAGTGTCCTCAACGTGTACGCTCCCGGGTCGACTGCTGGCGGCCCGGAGGTGTTCATCCCGTACGCTGCACTCGTGGGCCTCCTGTGTGGGGCAGCGAGCCTCATCCCCGTCGTCGGGATGAAACTCGTCTACTTCCCCGTCGCAGGGTTCATGTTCTACCAGTCGGCGCAAGTCGACGGTGGCAACGTGTTCTGGTTCCCCATCCTGTTCGTCGCCGTCTCGTTCGTCATCGTCGACGTTATTCCCGACCTCATCCTGCGGCCGTACGTCTCGGGGCGGAACCTCCACGTCGGGGCCGTCATGTTCGCGTACATCTTTGGCCCGCTCCTGTTCGGCTGGTACGGTATCTTCCTCGGCCCGATGATTCTCGTCTGCTCGGTCCACTTCGCCCGGCTCATCCTGCCGGAGCTGTTGCACCGAGAGACGCTCCAACCGTACGCCGTCGATCCGACCTACTTCACCTCACCGGAGGCACAGAGCGTGCCAGGTGAGGTGACACCACAAGCCACCGTCGAAGACGGGTCTGGAGCATCCTTGGACGAGTCGGCCGAGTCGGTCGATAGCGACCAGACGCAGGAGTAATCCGCGACGACCGGACTCACGAGTAGTCGGTGTGTGACTGTCCGTGACTGTCGAAAAATTCGGACTGGCACTCGACAGCGAGTACCAGTGCGCCGTGCCGTTATGCCTCTGCTTCGACGTACTGCGCTTCCCAGTCGTTTCGTGCCTCGATTTCGCGCTGTCCACGCCGGGTCAGTGTGTAGAAGTTCGTCCGCCGGTCGCGTTGACCCTTCTCGATGAGGCCCTTATCGACTAGTGTGTCGAGGTTCGGGTAGAGACGACCATGGTGGATCTCCTTCTCGTAGTACTGCTCGAGTTCTTCTTTGATCGCCAGTCCATGGGGTTCTTCTTTCCCAGCGATTACATACAACAGGTCTCGCTGGAATCCTGTCAGGTCGTGCATTGGTCAGGTCCTGTTGTACCTTGCCCATCGGTTGAAATAAACGTATCGGCCGGGCCAGCGATACACTTATATAAAAATTAGCTTTACAATCTCGATTCGGGTTACCAATGGTACCCGTCCCCCGTTCTTGTGTATCGCGGTACACCTACAGAGTTGTCATGTTTTGCTATGTTTCATGTTGTGCTATTGGCGACGTTTATGTATGTCGACTGCATAGACGGTCCTATGCCAGAAGAGGTGCTGTTCAAGACGGAGGCGAAACAGAGTCGGGCTGACATCGCGTCGCTACTCCGCGACGTGGCGGACAAACTGGACGCTGGCGAGCCGATTACGCTCTCGGCCGGAGAGCAGTCGGTCACCCTCGACCCACCTGCTCGGCCGGAGTTCGAGGTCAAAGCGGAACGGGAGACGTCGAAAGGTGCCACGCAGGGCGAGCTCAGTATCGAGTTCGAACTAGAGTGGGACGAGGGCGCGGACGACGCCGACGGCGGCAACCTCCGCATCGAGTAGCACCGAACCGCCGGCGCTGCTGGCGCGCGACGTCACCACGTACGTATTCTACGTCGATTCACAGCCCGAACCTCGCCAGTGACCCGACCGTGAAACTCGACCTGCCGATATCGAAACAGACGAGTTGCTACTGAGAACGGCCGGCTGAGTGCTGAGCGTCGTTGAATCGACGACGTACAGGCTGGCAGCTCACAAGTGTTGTACGAAACAGGAAAGCAGACCACGCGGGAAATAGTGAGCCCGCGTGGCCGCTTGCCGCCCTGAATTGGTCCCCGCTGACGCTTCGGCCCTCCAAGCGAAGCGTCACCTGAAACATACTGCCGGTACCCCTTAAAACTACCGACCTCGGTGAGTATCTCTACCACCCGAAGACCGTGGTGGGGCGGCGCGACGGCTCACGGAACAGCGACTCGGAAAAGCGGCGACTCGCTCAGTTAAGGATGGACTGCGCGATAGTGGCAAGCTGACCGTTGTCGGCGTTCCGTAGGCGCTCGTCGCCGATCTTGAGGCGGAGGCGCGGACGGCCGACGTCGATGGGGACCTTCTCGGTGTCGATGAGGCCCATGTCCTCGAGCTTGGTCTTCGTGCGGGAGAACGTCGCCTTCGAGGCGATACCCACGTCCTCGCCCCACTTGCTGATGTCGTACAGCAGAGCCTCGTTCTTCGCGGCCACGAGAAGAGAGATGGTGACCTCGTCGAGTCCTTCGCCGTCACCACGTGCGGTTTCGAGCGAGTCGAGGATGTTGGTGAAGTCGTTCTGTGCGTCGGCGGAGATGTCGGTCTTCAGCGTCTCGCGGACCCGGCTAATCGGCGGGGTGCGAAGCTTGAAGTCCGAGGCGTCGTCCCACGCGGCCTCGTAGGCGTCGTACGCGGTGGCGACGAACTCCTCGTCGTCGGTCGTCAGGCCACCGACGCGGTTGCCGGCGGTGACGAGGGCGACGACGCTGTCCTCGGTGACGAGCAGCGAGTTCTCGGGCGTCTCGTCGACCGTCCGCAGGACGAGTGCGTCCTGGTCGATGAGGTCCGCCGCGTTCGACGCGACGATGAAGTCGTCCATGACGTCCTTCAGCGTGCGCTCGTCTGCGAGCATATGGACCGTCGGGAGGTCGCCGTCGAACTTCGTGGCGACACGCACGAACTCTTCGATGGCGTCGGCGGACGGATTGACCACGAGAACAGTTCCCGTGGCGGATTCGAGCACGGTTTCGAGTATATCGTCAATCTGCCTGTCTAGTAAATTCGAAGTCATGCCTCTACACAACAAAACGTCACTCGGATACTTAATTTTATTGGCCCTGGATGGCTCAACTCTTGGGGTTTCGCACTTGAATCCGGACGATTGGACCCGACGACAAGGAACTTTCGGTTGCAGTTTTCGGGCGATACAGGCACGCTACGTGTGGTATTCGGTATCGTGGCGCTCGACAATCAGTCACTACTCGCCCGGGCGAAACCCAAGAGGAGTTCGCGACCGTCGGTGCCACCGACGTCGCCGAGTGCGGCACGCTCAGGGTGGGGCATCAAGACGGCGGTCGTCTCGTGCTCACCGAGGACGCCAGCGACGTTGTGCTTCGACCCGTTCGGGTTCGCTTCCTGCGAGAGTTCGCCGTTTTCGTCGCAGTAGCGAAAGAGCACGCGGTCGTTCGTCTCCAACTGGGTGAGTCGGTCGTCGCTAATCTCGTAGCGACCCTCACCGTGGGCGATGGGGAACTCGACGACCTCGCCCTGTTCGTAGCCCTCGGTCCAGGGCGTGTCTGTGCGTTCGACGCGGAGGTAGACGTGCTCGCACTGGAACCGGGCGCTCTCGTTCGTCGTGAACGCGCCCTCGGTCAGTCCGGATTCGCAGCCGACCTGTGCCCCGTTACAGACGCCCAGGACCGGGACGCCTTCGGCCGCGAGTTCTCGAACCTCTTCGACGACGGGGGACCGCGCCGCCATCGCACCTGCACGGAGATAGTCCCCGTACGAGAAGCCACCGGGCAGGACGATACCGGTCGTGTCCGCCGGCAGCCCGTCTTCGTGCCAGACGATTTCGGCGTCGACGCCGAGGTCGGTGAGCGCTCGCAGGGCGTCACGGTCGCAGTTGGACCCACCGAATCGGATGATTGCGACGGTCATCGCTCGTCGACCAGTACCTCGTAGTCGTGGATGGTGGGATTGGCGAGCAGTCGTTCGGCCATCTCGCTGGCCCGCTCGCGCGCGTCCGCCTCGCTCTCGGCGTCTAAGTCGACTTCGAACCGGTCGGCCGAGCGCAGTCCCTCCAGTTCGAACCCGAGTCGGGAGAGCGCGCGCTTGGTCGTCTCGGCCTCGGGGTCGAGTACCCCCTGTTTGAGTCGGACGGTCACCGTGGCGGTGTAGCCAGTCATCGGTCGATGGTGCGTAGTCATGTATGATAGGAGTTTTGGAAGCACGTCGTTGTACACAAACGTGTATACACCAGTCGAGTGCATCGCGTCCCAGCCGTGTCCCGTCTCGACGACGGTGCCCAGTCGTGCAGTCGATTCATGCTCTTCGCACACCTGTAGGACGTATGAACCGGAAGACGATTCTCGCGGGAGCCGGCGCACTCGCAGGGGGACTCGCGGTCTGGACGGCGTGGGGACTGTACGTCGACTACACGACGGAACGCGTCCCGTACGACCGCGTCGCGCACTTCGACGGTATCGAACTGCGACGCTACCCCGCGACCATCTCGGTGACGACCACGGCGAGTTCCGGTGACGAAGCCTTCCGTCGACTGTTCCGGTACATCTCCGGGACCAACACGGCCGGACAGAAGATTTCGATGACGACCCCGGTCTCGATGGAAGGCGAGAAGATTCCGATGACCGCGCCAGTCACCGCCTCCGAGGTGCCAGAAGGCGTCACGATGTCGTTCTTCCTCCCGGCCGACTACGACTACGAGGACGCGCCGGAGCCCGTCGACGACCTCGTCTCGCTGGAACTCGTCGGCCCGCGAAACCTCGCCGTCCTCTCGTTCTCGGGCTACGCGCGCGACGCGAAGGTTCAGAAGAAGGAGACAACACTGCTCTCGACGCTCGCCGACCACGGCATCGAGACCACCGACGCGCCCTTCTACATGGGCTACGACGACCCGTGGACGCCGCCGTTCCTCCGGAAGAACGAGGTCGCTGTGGCAGTGGAGTGACCTGCTAACCGTTCGCTGGTGTCGGTTCGAACGCACGAGTAGTGTGCCAATAATTGCGGTCGGCCGTGGCAGGCACGCCGAGTAATCACTCCGTAACCTTCGCGCCGATACGAAGCCTTTTGACCCATAGATGCGTGAAACTAATCTGATGTCTCCGACCATCAACCACCCGAGGTGGTACCGATGACGACCGACTTGACCGAAATCACGGTCATCGGAGGAGACAAGACTGGACTCATCGCTCGCGTCACCTCGTTGCTGTTCGAGCGCGGTATCAACATCGAGGACTTAGACCAGGCGGTCCGCGACGACATCTTCCGGATGACGTTGCACGCCGACACGTCCGAGATGGTCTGCAAGGAGGAGACGCTGCGCGACGACCTCGCAGAACTCGGTGACGACCTCGGCGTCGAGATTCAGGTCAGATTCCCGAAGGACCGTGAAACGCAGCAGATGGCCGTCCTCGCGACGAAGGAGAGCCACTGTCTCGAACGCCTGTTTCAGGCGTGGGCCAGCGGCGACCTCGGTGCGGACATCTCCGTGGTCATCGGGAACCACGACGACCTCGAACCGCTCGCCGAGAAGTACGAGGTCCCGTTCCACGACATCGGCGACGAGAAGGGGACGCCGGACGAGTCCGAACTGCTCGACTTACTCGCCGAATACGATGCCGACCTCATCGTCCTCGCGCGCTACATGCGCATCCTCAGTCCCGACGTGGTGTTCCGGTACGAAGACCGCATCATCAACATTCACCCGAGCCTGCTCCCCGCCTTCCCTGGAGCGAAGGCCTACCGACA
Organism: Haloarchaeobius caseinilyticus; assembly: GCF_051207395.1. Classification (NCBI taxonomy): domain Archaea; kingdom Methanobacteriati; phylum Methanobacteriota; class Halobacteria; order Halobacteriales; family Halorubellaceae; genus Haloarchaeobius; species Haloarchaeobius caseinilyticus. The sequence continues at coordinate 702,545 of NZ_JBPJZC010000001.1, forward strand.
GGCCGTCGAAGAAGGCGTCCGCATCGCGGGCGTCACGGCCCACTACGTGACGACCGACCTCGACCAAGGGCCCATCATCACCCAGCGTGCGTTCGACGTGGCCGACGACGCGACTCCGGAGGACGTGAAGGAATCCGGCCAGCCGCTCGAAGCCGAAGCGCTGCTCGAAGCGGTTCGGCTGCACCTGAACGGCGACGTGTCGGTCCACCGCGGCCGCACCCGCCTGCGCGAGGCCCGCGAGAACAACTACCAGCTTGGTCTCTCACCCGAAGCGCGCTCTGCGAACCCCGACCGGCCTGTCGACGGCCTCGGCGAGTTCGTCGCCGGTGACGGTGGCGACGACGGCGAGGAAGCCGACGACTGAGCGGCGACGCCATCGGCCCAGAAACGTCGCACCAAAATTTTCTGAAATTTTATATAACCATCCGCCGTACCGCGAGCTATGACCTCGGAATCGGTCTCACAGACCGACCTCGGCGGCCTCGTCGCCGTGACTGCCGCCGTCGTCGCCGTCCTCGGCACGAACACGTTCCAGTTCCCGACGCTCGAACCCGCGTGGCTCAGCCCGGTCGTCTCGGTCGGACTGACGGCGACGCTGGTCTTCGCCGTCAGTTACGCGACGCTCCGATTCGTGAAACGCTGACGAGGAAACGAGCGTTTCGTCCTCACGCCGATTCGTCCCAGTTTTCGAGGCACTCGTCGTCGCAGAAGTGGCGATGCTGGACGAGTCCTTCGTCGTCGACCCACGAGCGCACGCGGTGGTCGTCCTCGATTACGGTGTCGCCGCAGGCGGCACAGTCCGGCGCGTCGTCGGGGTCGACCTCGCCCACGTCGGAAGTCGGGTCTACCATGTCTATTCGTTCCACGGTCCGCAGGGCTTCAAGCCCGCCGACGCTGGCAAAAATTCCTCCCGAAATTTTTCGTCACCCGACGCCGCGGTAGCCAGTCACTCGACGCTCTCGGCCGGGCCGTCGCGCACCGAGATGCCCTTCGAGGAGAGATGTTGGACCTGCCGCTGGGCGAAGTCCTCCTCGGTGGTTCCGCGGGTCGCCAGCACGTACATCATCGCCGTGCCTTCGGGCCGCATCGTCCGCCCGGCGCGCTGGGCACCCTGTCGCCGTGAGCCGCCGAGTCCGGAGGCGACGATGGCGAGTTCCGCGTCGGGTAGGTCGATACCTTCGTCGCCGACTCTGGAGATGACGAGGACACGACGCTGGCCGCTTCGGAACTCCGAGAGGAGTCGTCGGCGCTCGCCGTGGCGCATCTCACCGGAGATGAACGGCGCGTCGAGCGCCTCGGCGAGTTGCTCGCCGTGGTCGAGATACTCGACGAACACGAGCGCCTTCTTCTCGGGATGTTTGTCGAGCAGGTGGCGGGTCTCCTGCACCTTCGCCGGGTTCATCGCGGCGAGTTGCCGGCGTTCGTGGCCCGCCTCGGCGCTGGCGTGTTCGTTCTGCGCGTCGTCGTCGGCCCACGGCACGTAGTGGATGAACACCTCCGGTTCCTGTACGTAGCCCGCCTCGAACAGCGCGTCCCAGTCCGTACCGATGGGCGTGCCGATGAGCGTGAAGATGTCCTCTTCCTTGTCGTCCTCGCGGACCGGCGTCGCGGTGAGACCGAGTCGGTGTTTGGACTGGAGGTCGGCAGAGCGTCGGAACACGCGACTGGGCACGTGATGGACCTCGTCGTAGACGATGAGCCCCCATCGCCGCGAGTCGAACAACTGTCGGTGGCGGTCCATTCCGGCGGTCTGGTAGGTCGCGATGGTGACCGGCCGGACTTCCTTCTCGCCGCCGTGATACTCGCCGATTTGGTCGGGTGTGAGCGACGTGTGGGCCAGCAACGCCTCGCGCCACTGGCTGGCGAGTTCGCGCGAAGGGACGAGAATCAGCGTCTCGCCCTCTACTGCGGCCATCGTCCCCATCGCGGCGACCGTCTTCCCGCTCCCCGGTGGGCCGACCATGATGCCGGATTTCTGCTCGGTGAAGCGGTCGACCCACGCCTGCTGGTAGTCCCGCAGGTTCAGGTGCAACTCGATGGGCAACTCGTCGCCCGTATCGAGGTCGCGCTCGTCTCTGACCGGATAGCCGGCCTCGTAGAGGATGCGTTTCACCTCGGCGATCTTCTCGTCGGCCACCCACGAAGTCAGGTCGTCGATGGGTGCCCGGAGGTGGGTGTCGTCGAGTTTCTGCCGAGCGACGTTGCCCATCAGGTTCTCGTTCGCGGCCGAAAGCACCGTGTAGCCGTCCTCGTGCGTGCTGAGGACGAACTGGTTCGCGCGCTTCCACTGGTCTTCCAGCCACTCCTCGAACCCGGGCGAGCGTTCAGGGATGACCTGTCGCACCGTCCGCAACAGTTTCTCGTACTCGTCGTAGGGGGCTTGCCAGACGTCTTCACGGCGAATCTTGTACAGGTAGCCACCTTTGCGGGTCGCGTCCACGAGGTGGGCGAACTGCGACACCTGCGCCCGGGTGAACTGCGTCGGCTGGTCGACGACGAGTTGGCGACGCTTCGGGAAGAAGACGATGCGCTCGCGGTCGACCATCTCGGCCCAATCCACGGCGTACCACACCGTCGGGTCGTTGTCGACGCTCGCGTGGTGTACGTCGCCGCGCTGTTCGAGGTGTTCGAGGGCCTGCAGGGCGCGCTCCTGTGTCGTCTCCAGTTTCCGGGCGAGTTGGCTGGCCGTGATGACGGGCCGGCCGTGGGCTTCGAGCGCGTCGTAAAATCGGTTCACCGGGATGTCGTCATCGCCGTCATCTCCGTCGCCGTCGTTGGCGACGCCCGCCTCGGACGGGGTAGGCTCGCTCCCGTCGGTCGGCTCGGCCGGTACTGCGTCGTCGGGCGTCGGCTGGTCCGCCTCGTCGTCGGTCACTGTGTGCCCGTACTGGCGGCAGGTAGAAACTGGTTTCGTCGTCGGTCAGCCGTGCGAACACCCGCGACCACGGCATCTTTCCCCGCCGCCGCCCTACTACCGACTATGACCGACGGCGCACCCGAAGGCGAGTCCAAGCGGACCGTCCCGCAGACCGACGAAGAGTGGCGTGAACGCCTCGACGACGAGTCCTACAACGTCCTCCGGCAGCAGGGGACCGAGGCGCGTTTCTCCGGCGAGTACGTCGACCACTTCGAAGACGGATCGTACCGCTGCAAGGGCTGTGGCGAAGTGCTGTTCGACTCGGAGACGAAGTTCGACCACGGCTGTGGCTGGCCCTCGTTCTACGCTGCGGAGGAGAGCAACATCGAGAAGCGAGAAGACCACAGCCACGGCATGCACCGCATCGAAGTCGTCTGTTCGAACTGTGAGAGCCACCTCGGCCACGTCTTCGACGATGGGCCGGCACCGACCGGGAAACGGTTCTGTATCAACTCGGTCGCTATCGAGTTCGACGAAGAGTAAGCCGCCCGTATCGCAGCGACGCTACTTTTCGGCCGAGATAATGACTTCGTGGGACTCCATCTCGTTCTTCCCGGAGAACATCTCTTTCGGCGGGCGGTCGCTGTGGGATTCGCGGAAGTCCTCGCTCTGGGTCCACGCCTCGAAGGCGTCTTCAGACTCCCAGTACGTGAGGACGACGTAGTGGTCGGCGTCGACGGGACGAAGGACTTCGAGGCGAACGAACCCCTCGCGCTGGTCGACCGTCTTCGCTCGTTTCTCGAAGCGTTCTTCGAAGGCGTCTTCGTGTCCTTGCGCGACCGGGATTCGGTTTGCGACGACGAACAGATCTCGTTCGTCACGGGGACGAAGCATCAAAATGTCGGGGGAAACTCACTCAGTCCGCGCCATGGGGCGGAACGTAGCCGCAGGTCGAACAGCGGTCGAGATACAGTCTGTGGTCGCTACAGTGGCACTCCGGACACGAGCCGAGACTCATACAGAGGTAGCCGCCGTCTGAGAGTATAACTCTTCTCCCGGGTTTGATACTTTTTCACACGTGCCACGACAGTGTGCAGCAGCGGTCGGCGTGACCCGGTCGACTGCCGTCGTCGTCACAGCCAGTGCGCGACTTCGATGGTCTGGCCAGTGGCGGCTGCGGCACGGTCTATCCAGTGCTGGGCGCGCTGTTCGGGGACGTTCGTCGCGTCGGCGACCATCGCTGGGGAGGCGTCGGCGAGCGCGGCGAGCGAGACGATGCCTGCGTCGTACAGCCGGGTGGCGTAAGTCGGCCCGAGGCCGTGAATCTGGGTTAGTGCCGAGATGGCTCTTGCACGTCTGGTCGCACCCGCTGTCGCGTCATTCGTATCGCTGCCAGACGGCTCGCCAATGGCCGCCGCACGCTCGTCTGTTGTGTCCTCACCCTCGCCTGCCGTGCTCTCACGCTCACTCGCTGTCGGACCGTCGTCTGTCGTGTCGGCGTCTTTCGTTTCGCCGCCTGTCGCGTCGGCGTCTCTCGTCGCCGCTTGCTCGTCGGCTTCCGGTCTTGGCGCCGCCGTCGGCCGGTCGAGGGTCGCTGCGACGTCGTCCGGCAAGACGAACTGCAAGTCCTCGTACGGAATGAACCCGACGACGTGCTTGCGCTTCTCGTCCTCGGTGAGGACGACGCCGGTGTCTATCGCTTTGAAGTTGGCACAGGGTACCGACACGCCGCTCTTGGTGATCGCTTGCATCGTAGTTTTCCCCCTCGTGGCACTCTAGAGGGGGTGACGGCGCATGAAGCCCGCGTCACGGCCGGGAGCTATTTGTCAAATGAGTACCTATACGTCTCGATGTTCTCCTCACTCCGATTCACCCAGTCCCCCGTCCAGTTAGCGACCGAGGCCACGTCTGATACCGGGACGAAGCCACCGGCCGACCAGGCCACCGCAGAGGTGGAACTGTGAGTGTCGGCCGAACGGCCGTGGTCCTCGTGCTGGTCCTCTCACTCTCGGGCGTCGTCGTCGCCGAACACGCGCTCGTCTCCGCACACCGAACCGTCCTCGACCCGGCGTTCGTCACCGAATCGTTCGACGAGACCGACGCCTACGAGACGTCGACCGACTTCGCCCTGGCCGGCCTCACCGGCGAGGACCGTCAGAACGGGAGCAATGGGAGCAACGAAAACTCGTCAAACTTCGTCGCCGAGGCGGCCACTGATGCGGTGCTCGACCCGCACTACGTCCAGTCACAGGTCGAACCGAACGTCGGGTCGCTGTATCGGTACCTCCACGGTGACGGCGACCTCGACCTGCGAATCGACACCAGACCGGTCAAGTCCACGTTCGTCTCGAACGTCGAAACCGCGGTCGCCACCCGGTCACCGGGTGAACTCGCTACCGACCTCGACCTCAACGCGAGTCTCGCCGAAGCCGGTATTCCCATCGACGCGGCCACGCTCGTCCGACTGGAACGTTCCGCGGCCGACTACGACGCAGTCCGCTCCGAGGTCCGCGCCGCAGTCGAAGCAGAAGTGGTCGCGAGCCAGCGTGACGCCGGTGTCGAACCAGACCCCGACCGGACGGCGGAACTGACCGACGCGGCACTCGCCCGACTCAACGACGAGGGACACGCCGCCATCGCGCTTCCCAAAGAACTGACTGACACCTTCGGCGAGGAGGGGACCGCAGCCGCCGAGGCACTGGGTCACACCTACGTCGACGCCCTGACGGGTGACCAGTCGTTCGAGACGTTCACCGACCGCGTCGCCGGGTCGCAGTCTGCACTCGCCGTCAGCGTCGGGGCGTCCTTCGCGGCGAAACTCGACGAGGAAGTCGCCGACGAACTCGTGCTCTCGGACGAACTCGACCCCGAGGCTGCCTCGGCACTCGCCGGTGCTCGGACGGTCGTCGGCGTCCTCGACGCACTCGTCCTCGCGCTGCCAGTCCTCGCTGTCTGTCTCCTCGGTGGTGTCTGGTGGCTCACCCGGTCGTCGGCAGCCGTCCTCGTCGGTGCGGGCGTCCCGGCGGCCATCGTCGGCGGTGGCTCGTTCCTCGCGGGGAGCCAGGTCGGTGCCACGCTCCGGGGGATGGCGACCGGTGGCGACGTGCCGGCCGAACTCGTCGAGCTCGCACTCGCGCTGGCCGACCGGACGCTCGCCGTCTTCCTCGGCCAGTCGCTCACACTCGCAGCCGTCGGTGTGGTCTGTGTTTGTGCTGGTCTCGCCCTCCATCTCCGGGCGCGTGGCTCGGACGCACGGCCGGTCGACGACCCGACGGCGCGTGACCTCGCGTGAGTCGACAGACGCTGTTCTGGGACCGGCTGTCCCGGCCCCGATATCACACCGCATGACACTGACCCTCTCGCTTCCAATGAGTTATCCGTGTGGACCGCATATTCAACCTGTGAGTGAAGAAACCGGGCGTCGGAACCTCCGAATGCCCAACAACGACGAACTGTTCGCGGTCGTCACCGAGCACCTCGGTGGCAACCACGTCCGTCTCCGGTGTGCAGACGGCAAGGAGCGGCTGGGGCGAATCCCTGGCCGTATGAAGTACCGTGTCTGGATCGAGGAGAACGACGTTGTACTCGCCGAACCGTGGGACTGGCAGGACGAAAAGGCCAACGTCGAGTGGCGCTACACCAGCGAAGACGCGGACCAGCTCCGGCGCGAAGGCCACATCGACTAATTACCGCTTTGCGGGCCGTGTCGCGAGTGGCGTGCTCGGGACCGGGCGGACTATGACGATACACGATTCTTGCGACCACTCTCGTTTTCCAGAGCGACGACGCTGAGCCACATCCTCGCGGTCGTCGCCGCCGTACTCGCTGATTCCACTGATATCGAAAGCGAGAGCGCCCCCCACACCAAGCACAGGCATTGGCAGGCAAGCCACAGAACCCGACCGAACCCCATCTCGTACCTACGGGTCATCAGCGCCCGAACCCACCATGCATACAGGAATCGAGTTGGAGCTCTGGGTCGTCGACGACCAAGGCCAACTCTGTGACGGGCACGGCATCACCGACGCCTACGAGTGGTTCGAACCGGAGTTCGTCGCCCCACTCGTCGAGGTACAGACCGCGCCGCACACGCACGAAGCACCCCTGCGCAGGGACCTGACACAGACCCTCTGGCGGGCCATCGACGAAGCCGCGGCTGCGAACAAACACCTCGTCCCGCTCGGGACGCCGCTCACCCCGACCGACCGGCCAGCGGCGAGCGAGCGCGGAGAGCTGTTCGAGACCATCTACGGTGAGGGCGTCCAGAGCGCGAAGAACTGTGCCGGGACGCACCTGCACTTCGAGAAGGGGAACGTCACGCGACAGCTGAACCTCTTGACCGCGCTCGACCCGGCGCTGGCGCTGGTGAACTCCTCACCGTACTACTGCGGAAGTAGCGGCCAGCGTTCCTCACGAGCGCTCGCGTACCGGCAGAAGTGTGGTGCGGACTTCGAGGAGTTCTGTGACCTCTGGGGCTATGTCGACAGCGTCGACGAGTGGACGGCCCGGGTTCAGCGAGCCTATCAGACGTTCGAGTCGCTCGCGGCAGACCGCGGCGTCTCCACCGAGACGGTCGCCGAGTACTTCTGTCCGGAGGACACCGTGTTGAACCCGGTTCGCCTCCGCCACGAACAGCCGACAGTCGAGTGGCGTGCGCCAGACGCCGCTCTCCCCAGTCAGGTGCTCCGTCTCGCGAGCGACGTGGGCGACCTCGTCGCCCAGACCGACGAAAAACCGCTCGACGTGGGAACACCGGGAATCATGGCGTCGTCGATCGGCATCCCGACGTTCGAGACGCTCCGAGAACGTAGCGACGAGGCGATACGCGACGGTCTCGAATCGGGTGCAGTCCGCAACTACCTCACCGAGATGGGATTCGCCGTCGACGAGTACGACCCCATAGCCAGCCAGATGCACCGGCCCGACGAACTGACCGACGACGCCGCGTGCGAGATTCGACTGGCGTACGCGAAACGGCTCCGCGAGGACGTGGCGAACCTCGCCAAGGAGTTCGTCGACCCGGGACAACCTGCCGTGCCACGGTCTGAGACGCCGCCGTGACCCCGAGGTTGCACTCGAAAGCCGCGACAGTATCTCCGGCCACCGACTCGTATCGATACGGTCGCCGCGACGGCGACTCGGACCAATCATGACAGACGCCACCGGAGACCACCGACTGGAGCGCATCGAACAGGGCCTCGACGCACTGTTCGTCACCGACGTCGCGACAGAGATACTCGCAGCCGTCGACTTCGAGGCGATACTGGCCGACGAACCGGCGACCGACCTGGTCGACGTCGACCGTCTGGCGAACGCCATCGGACGACCGGTCGGTCGACTCGTCGTTCACCACGTGGTCGGCGGACGCGGCGCGGCTGGACTCGCGAAACGCACCGTCGGCACCGAAGTCGGCGGCCGAGTCGCCGCACGGACGATTCGTGTCGCCATCGACACCATCGACGTGGACGCGGCCACGGAGACGCTGCTCGAACTGGACGCGGAGACGCTCCCCGGCCAAGCGGTTCGAGACCGCGTCGAGGGGCGACTCGGCTACAGTATCGAAGAAAGCGACGTGTTCGAACTGGATTCGCCCGCGAGCGACGCGACTGCGGGCGATGAGACCGTCATCGACATCGAAGACCGCACTGACGACCGCGACGGAGCGGACGAGTAGGTCGCGAGCGCGACGGCTGGCGCGTTCGGTCCCGTCGCAGTTCAGGGAGGAGTACGTCGTCGTCACTCTGAACGAATGGATGCTGAAAGAATCGCAGTTACACAATGCCGCCTCCCGGCGACTGCGTGAACCGTTAGTTCGTGCGGACGACGTTCGTCGCGCGCGGGCCCTTGGGTGCGTCCTCGATCTCGAATTCGATCTCGGTACCTTCCGTCAGGTCCTGACCGCCGACATCCTCCATGTGGAAGAAAACGTCCTCGTCAGAATCGTCTGTCTCGATGAAACCGTAGCCGCCCGTGTCGTTGAAGAAGTCAACCTTACCGTTTACCATTGCAACTCAACCCAACAGAGAGACACGGATAAGGGTTGGCATTTGTATGTCCAAATGTGTATTTTGAGACCAAATATTTAGAATAAGGCTCGTATTTTGTATATTTGTACGCGCATACCGAGTTATCCGTGGGAACAGTGGTGGCCTCGACAGAACCAGCGGTACTCACGGTGGTCTCGCCAGTTCTCGGCAGGATTTACTGGTTCTCTGGCTGCTCACTCGGCTCGTCGAGGTCGCCGTGGACCAATCTCGGGAACACGAGCGTCACGAACCGGAGCACGACGACGAGTACCAGCGGCGCGAGGAAGACGCCGAACCAGCCGAACACCGCGGCCCCGAGCAGGTACGCGACCAGCATCACGGGCGGGCTGACCGTCTGCCCGGCGAGGTACGGCCTGACCCCGTACCGGATGACCACGTCGAGGCCGAACAGGCCACCGAGGAGGACCAGCACCGGGAACCAGAGCTGGTGCCAGTCGAGCAAGAGCGCTTGCACACCGGTGTAGATAGTCAGTGGCACGTAGACGATAGAGCGACCGATGAGCGGAATGAACGACCCGACACCGGTGAGCAGTCCCATCAGAAGCGGGAACGGGATGGCGACACCCGGCGGTGAAATCGCGTTCAGAAGCGAGTAGAACACCCACCCGAGAATCATGACGGCGAAGATGGTCAGCATCTGCCCGTAGTAGATGGTTTCGAGTTCTCTGTCGACGCTCGTCAGATAGTCGTCGGCCGTCGAGTCCCGCTCGACGAGGTTCTGGCGGACCCACTGCGAAATCGCGGCGTCTTTCCTGAGTAACAGTGAGACGATGACGAACAGGAGCGTGACGTAGAAGAACAGGTTCGTGAAGGTCGACGCGAGGCCAGCCGCGACATCGACGGCAGACGAGAACAGTTCGTCTCTGGGCTGGCTCTCGACGAACGTGGTCACTTTGTCGACGGCGTCCTGCATCGAACTGATGTCCGTGAGTGGGCCGAACTCGGCGACGAGTTCGTCGACCCAGTCGAAGTCGCCTCTGCTCAGTTCGAGTGCCTGCGACGCGAGGACGGCGACGAACACGGCGAGGATGATGACGAACGGTGCCATGATTGCCACGACGGTCAGCGTCGTGGCGAGGTCGACGCTGACGTGACGCTCGAACCGACGGCGAATCGGGCGGCCGAAGTAGTAGAGGAACAGCGCGAACGAGAGCAGGCCGAGGAACCGGTACGAGATGTACAGCAACAACCCGACGACCACGAGTCCGAACGCCCACCAGCCGAGGTGGATACGCCGAAGGAAAGACCCGTCCACGTTCCGGTCGGTATCACCTGGTGTGCCCGGGACAGTACTCATGGAGACACTAGCCGGGCGAACAGAATAAGCGGTGTTCCCGCAGTACTGGTGAATGTCGTCGGTACCAGCAACCGTCGACAGCAGTCGAAGACGACGACGGCCTACTCCCGCGAATCGAGCTCCTGATAGATGACGTTCCCACACGCCTTGCAGTGCGACGCATCCGGGTCGTGGTACGAGAGACCGCACTCGGAACAGGTGACGGCGACTTTGTCCGAGGTCCACTCGCGGACGATTCGGCTCGCCTGCCACGGAATGAGGACGATGCCAGAGATGATGGCCGCCGTCGTCACGACTCGACCCGTGCCAGTGACGGGAATGATGTCGCCGAAGCCGACGGTCGTCAGCGTCACCACGGTGAAGTAGAACGCGTCGCCGAAGTTCCCGACCGCTGGGTTCGCCGTGTGTTCGACGGCGTAAAAGAGGCCTGCCGAGACGAAGAAGATGGTCAGGACGGTCAACAGTAACTTCAGGACGCGTAACTCGTGCGCCGAGACGGAGCCGAAGAAGAACTCCTCGTCTCTGGTGAAGCGATAGAACCGCATGAACCTGACCACTCTGAGGACCCGCAGGAAGCCGATATCGATGGCGAGCAGCGACAGACCGGGCAGTGTCAGCACGGAGAGCGTCGGTAAGATGGCGAGCAGGTCCACCATCGTGTAGAAGTCGGTCGCTTCGGTGAGGCGGTCAGATGCGCCGTACAGCCGGAGGACGTACTCGACCAGGAACACGAACGCGACAACCGCCTCTATCCCCCACAGCAGGTCCCGAACCGCGGGCGAGACGGGGTAGGTTTCGAGGACGAAGACACCGACGAACACGAGATTCAGGCCGAGCAACGCGATGTCGATGACTTTTCCGAGGGCCGTCCGATGGTCGAGCAAGTAGAACTCGACAAGCTCACGTCTGGATGCACCCCGTTCGCGTGGGTCACCTGTTCCGTCACCTGTCGCCATACGCTCACACCGAACCGTGCGACCGACGTAGCCGTTGGGGTCTCCTCGGCAGCTGGAGTACGCTGCGCAGCAGGCGAATTACTGGGCTGTTCTCTCGATGGCCCCTCAGGAGGAGTCCACGTCGGTGAACTCGACGCGGAGTCTCCCTTCCGCACACTCCGTTGGGGTGACGGTCCAGCCGTTGGCCGACGCGAGCCGCGAGACAGTCTGCAGCCCGTCGACCGCCAGCACTCGCTCACGGACGGTGACGCCCTGCGTGGTCGCCGTGTCGTAGCCAGCACCGAGGGTCGACCCGTCGTCGGTGACGACGAAGCCTGCGTGGTCGGTGAGCGGTGCGACGTGGATGGTACTGCCGCCGTCGTCACGCTGGAGGATGGCCTCGAACAGGGAGGTGAGCAGTCGCTCGACCGAGTGCTGGAACCCTCGAACGACCAGTTTCTCGTCGGGGAGGACGAGTTCCGCGTTCGCCTGGTCCAGGTCCTCGAAGGCCGTCGCCGCTAGTTCGCCGATGTCCACGTCGTCTCGCTCGCTGGTGGCCACCGTCTGGACGAGTGTGACGACCTCGTCGAGGACCGCCGTCGCGTCGTCCAGTTGGTCACGGACGGTTTCGAGTTCGTCCACCTCGTGCGATTCGGCGGCCCGTTCAGTTCGTGCGAGCACGTCACGAAGCGACCGACCGAGGTCGTCAGAGAGGAGTTCGGCGAGGTCGTGTGCGACCACACGCCGCCGTTCGAGTTCCGTTTCGTACTCCAGTTCCAGGAATTCGTGTCCGAGCCAGTCCGCCAGCAGTTCCACCATCGAACACCGGTCCTCGGTGAGTTCCGTCGGAACCTCCGAGTCGTCTACGAAACAGACGACGCCCCACAGCACCTCGTCGACGTACACCGGCGCGCCGACGTAGGAGCCGACTGGGAGGGTGTCTGCAGGTCCGCTGTCGGGAGTCGGTACGTCCGACCCATACGTGGCGACCAGTTCTCCCGTGTCGACCACGTGCTTGCAGAACGTCTCTTCCAGCGGTGTGATGGTCCCGACAGGACGGTCCGCCACGGCCCCCACAGAGACGACGACCTCCTGAACCCCCGCCACCTCGTCGACCCGACAAAGTTGCGCAGTCGTCGCCTTCAGCGAATCGGCGAGTGTCGTCATGAGGTGTTCGATGCGGTCGTGTGGCGACAGTTCCGAATCGAGCATCGTCTCGTGGAACGCAGCGAGGAGGTCGTCGACAGCGGCACGGTCGGTCATGTCCTTGCTGACGCCGACGATGCCGATGAGCCGTCCTACGTCGTCGTAGTGCGGGTACTTTCCGCTCAAGAAGACGTGTTCGCGGCCGTCGATGACCACGTGTTCTTCCTGTGTCTTCGACTGTTCGTGCTCGAGGACCCACCGGTCGACCGGCAGCAGGTCACCGTCGATGTCGAACAGTTCGCTGTCGGTTCGGCCGACGACTTCGGTGGGCGACAGGTCGAAGAACGCGGCCCCCGCCTCGTTGATAAACTCGTAGCACCCGCTGGTGTCTTTGATGTAGATCGCGTCCTGCGTCCGTTCCGCGATGGCCTGTAGCTGCCACGTCTGTCGGCGCTGTTCCGTCACGTCCTGCACGAACGAGAGGACGCTCACGGTCTCTCCGTGTTCGTCGAGAATCGGCCGGTTGTGCCACTCACAGTCTATCTCGGCCCCGCTCTTCGTCACGTTCCGGTTGATGATGTGCTCGGCCTGCGTCGCTTCTGTGAGCCGGTCCCAGACCGCGTCGACGGCTTCCCGGGACGACTCCGGCACGATGAACCCGGCGTGACGACCGATGGCCTCCGCCTCGCTGTAGCCGAACAGTTCGCTGGCGGCCTCGTTCCAGCGAGCGACCTCGAAGTCGAGTGTCCACTCGATGACGGCCATCGGCGACTGGTCGAAGAGGAACCCCAACCGCTGATTCGTCCGCTCCAGCACCTCTTCCCGGTGTCGCTGGTCGCGGTTGTTCAGCGCGATGACGGTCTGGTCGGCGAGTTCTCCGGCGAAGCGAATCTCGTCTTCGTCCCACTCCCGCGGGTCACCGCCGTCCTCGTTGCAGATGACACCGACGACCTCGCCACCTCGACGAACCGTCGCGTCTAGCATCGACGTGATGCCCAGGGGTTCGAGGTACGACTCGCGGAGTTCGGTCGTGCGCGGGTCGGTCGTGGCTTTGGCTGCAGGAATCGCCCGATGGGTCTCCAACGCTTCGAAGTAACTCGGATAGTTCTCCGGTGCGAGTCGCGTCCCCGCCTCGTGGCTCTTCGAACGCCGGTCGTACAGGTCGAGACACTGGAGCGCCTCGTCTTCGAACAGCCAGATAGACGACCGGTCCACGTCGAGGGTGGCTGCGCCCGTCTCGGTGATTCTTCGCGCCGCCTCCGTCAGTCGACCCGCTGCGATAGCGTCGTCCCGAGCGAGTTCGATGATGGCCTCGCGCTGTCGCTCCTGCCGGCGTTCCTGCAGGTACCGCTCGGTGATGTCGCGGAAGACGAGGACGACCCCCACGATGGCATCCGTGTCGTCGGTGATGGGTGCAGCAGTCGCTTCGACGTACCGTTCCGTCCCATCGGGTGCGCGGAGAGTCGTATCCTCGGTGAATTCGACCGCCGATTCACTCGCCAGTACGGTCCCCACGGGACAGTCGAGCGAGGCCCCAGTGCGGGCATCCTCGATGTGGAACACTGTTTCGAGCGGTTCGCCGACGGCAGCCTCCCGGTCCCACCCGGTCAACCCCTCCGCAACGACGTTCAACCACTCGACCTCCCCATCCGGGTTGGTCGCGATGACCCCATCCGCGAGCGAATCCAGCGTGATTCGCAGGTCTTTCTCGCGCTGTTTCAGCGCCGAGCGCGTCCAGTGGTGGTGTGACTCCTGCTCGATGGTCTGTGCGAGCAACCCGTACTGCGCAGTCGGGTCACCACCTTTCTGCAGGTAGCGGTTCGCCCCCAGATTTAGCGCCTCCATCGCCACCTCCTCGCGCCCTTTGCCGGTGAAGATGATGAACGGCAAATCCTCTTCGTACTCCTCTCTGAGTCGTTTCAGAAACTCCAGTCCGTCCATCCGCGGCATCTGGTAGTCAGAGACCACTACGTCGAACGACTCCTCGGCGATTCGGTCGAGCGCGTCGATTGCCGAATCCGTCGTCTCCACCGAGAGGTCGTCGAATCGCCCCTCCAGATACTGCTTCGTGGCATCGAGGAGCGACCGGTCATCGTCGACGTAGAGAACTCGTATCCCTCGTCGCGGTTCAGTCTCCATCCCCACCATTCGTGCGTAGAGGTAGGGCGCGATAGGAGATAGCGGACACGTTCGAGTGACGACTGCGGCGAATTACACGATTCTGAGAGCGTTCAGTTTTGATGAGCCGGTCCTGCAGGCTCACTCCCGAGGATTCGCGGCGCGAAACGCGGCCGCCGTCGCGTCCATCGTTTCGAACGACGCCCCCGGTTTCGAGCGAACGTGTTGCAGGAACGCTTCGAGGCGCACCAGGCGATGTGCTTGCCCGATGACCTGCGGGTGGAGCGTCAGGACGAACACACCGTCGTCGACGTGTTCGTACATCCAGTCGAACTGGTCGTACCACTTCTGGAAGATGGCGTCCTCCGGGACGTAGCCCATCCGGTGCGGTCGTGACCACGTGTAGGTGAACGGTGGAAAGTCGTCGCGCTCCCACGACACCGGCAACTCGACGATGTCCGTCGGTTCACCGCGCTCGTACGGTCCGTCTGCGGGCGCTTTCCACCCGCCGTTCAGGTAGTGGGGCCGAAAGTCGGCCGCCATGACGCTCGAATCCCACTCGAAGTCTAGTTCCTGCAGGATGTCCAGCGTGTGTTCGGAGAAGTCCCACGCTGGAGAGGCGTATCCAGTCGGCCGTTTCCCGGTGAGGTCACGAATCGACTCGATGCCGCGTTCGACGTCCGCTTTCTCCGCTTCCTTGCTCTCGTACGTCGACGGCCCCCGGTGTGTCCAGCCGTGGTGCTGCACACCGTGTCCCTGGTCGTGTACCTCACCACAAATCTCGGGGAAGCTCTCGATGGTGTGACCGGGGATACACCACGTCGTCGGGATGTCGTACTCGTCGAAGAGGTCGAGCAGTCTGGGCGCACCGACGTCCGCGCCGTAGACACCCCGGGAGTGCCGCGTCGGCATGTCCCACGAATCGTACGACCAGAGCCAGGTCGAGACGGCGTCGAAGTGAACCGAGAGACAGACTGTCGCGTTCGTCATTGTCTAGCAAAACGGCGTATATCTCGATAAACGTCTGGCTTGCTGTACTCATTTTTTCGAGAACGGTCGGTCGTACTCCGTCAAGAGAAAGCAGGTCTCGGCACTCACGACTCGGAATCGGTGTACTCCCCATCGTGAACGTAGCCTCTCGCTCCGCCGATGCCGGCTGTGTGGTCCCGAAAGGTCCAGAAGCAGGTCCGGCACGTCTCCCGTTTCGAACGCGACCGCGCATTCGTTCGACGGGGAGACTGCACGTCACAGTTCCTGGGTGGCTGTCGTAAACGGTGTGATGGCGACGGTCCGCCGGGAGACCGAGGAGATGCGGAGCACGAACGAGAACACGACGGCGAGTGGTGCGACTGACGCCGTCGCTGCGACCGGAGCCAACAGCGACAGTGTCTGCGAGGAGAGTACCGGCTCCGACGAGACTGCGAACAGGAGGAGCATCCCCATGGAGACGAACACCCCCGGAACACCGACGTAGAGGAGTTGACGGGAGAGCCGCGACAGTTCGTCCTGCATGTACAGCGACTTCAGGTACTGCCGGGCGACGTCTATCTGCTGGAGCAAGACGACGAGTTCGTCCAGCGCGTCGTTGCCCTCCTCGTCGAGCACGTCCGCGTAGTCGCTCTGGAGCTCCCGCGCACGGTAGATGTGCTTCGAGTAGTTGGTGGTCAGCGTCGCCGACAGCGCGTGGAAGATGCCCGTGTCCGACTGCTGGAGCAGGCTGTCGACCTGGTCGATGTGTTCGAGCAGGTCGTCGACAAGCCCATCGAGTAACTCCTGCGCCGACTGGTCGTCGACCGTCTCGAACGCGTCATCGAGGCGGTTGATGGCTTTCCGGGTCGCGCGCAGCAGGAGGTGGAGGAACTCCGTGGGTGTCACTGGCGCAACGTGCTCTTCGGGCAACGTCTCGATGACCGACCGGCGGTACTCGTTCGTCTCTTCGATTTGTTGTCGGAGTTCGCCCGGCGTCCCGAGTTGCCGCGAGACGACGAGTTGGTTGATGGAGACGATGATGGTGATGAGGGTGAAGTTGCCGCCGGTTAGCGCACTGAACAGGTACATCAGCGGCTGGCGAGCGGTCGACGTGAAGTCACCGAGGGCCGCCAGCCCGAAGAAGATGCTCAGCGCCAGTACCAGGATGAGTGAGGCGACGACCAACCGATTGCCGAGCAGAAAGAACCGTTCGACCGGGTGGTCGATGAGTCGCCCGGATGTCGCTGTTTCGCTCGCCGATGTGACGTTGGTGTCCGACGAGAATATGTCGTTCATACCACATTTAAAGCGCCTATCGAGTTAATCGACCGGCTTGCAGTGGAAATATCGGTGGTCGCAGCCACGCTCTGCAGGCCCGTCGTCGGTTCCTCGAGGCCCCACTTCGTCCCAGTCCGCTCTTCGACTTCGGAGGAGAAATCAGAGGCCTCGGCACTCATAGGGTTCGTCACCACCCGGGAGCCACCCGGGTTCGGAACGGTGCCGTCGTCATCGGCCATCTAGAGGGACACGAGTCGACGACAAGAGGATTGTCACTTTCGCCGGCGTCGAATTGCCCAAACACTCCAGAAATTGAAAAATCCAAAACGCCTCAAGAACGGTAGTAGAACATAATTACCGGCCGAACAGGACAGATAGGTAACCGTCTCGTTAATAGCGTTGGCGATAAACTGTACGATTGTACACGGAATGGGGTTGGGAGAACGCGTCTCCGTACCGATGCGTGAGTCGACGCTCGGCCGGCAGGGCAGTCGATTCCGTCATTCCGGTGCAGGGCAATCATGAGCGAACACGAACAGACAGACACCACTGACACCCACGACCGAATCCAGAGCGACGAGTTGTTCGAAGCACTCGCGGACCGCAATCGCCGCGAAGCACTGTTTCACCTCCGACAGAACCGGCTGGCGACGGTCGACGAGTTGGCCGTCGTCGCAGCGGTTCCGGACGACGACGCCGACGCGGTCCGTGCCGAGCTGGTGAACGAGCACCTCCCGGTACTCGAATCGCTCGGGCTGGTCGCCGTCGACGAGGACGAAGAACACGTCGAGTTGGTCGCCGACCCGAACGATTTGGCCGAGTGGCTCGACTTAGCGATGAAACGTGACGTCGTCGGCGATGGGAGTGGCGAGGGTGTCACGGCGGCGGACGACACGGTGGCGAACGAGGAGATCAAGGTTCTGCTGGTCGACGATGCACCCGATTTCGTGAGTGCCGTCGCGGACCTGCTCGAACGGGAGCACGACGACCTCGACGTGCTGACGGCGACGAGTGCACCGGACGCCTTCACCGTCTTGAAGAACGAGCACATCGACTGCATCGTCAGCGACTACAAGATGCCCGCAATCGACGGGCTGGAGTTCCTCGACGCGGTCAGGGACGAGTACCCAGGCGTTTCGTTCATCATGTTCACGAACAAGGGGAGCGACTGGGCAGCGGACGAGGCGGTCGCCATCGGTGTGAACGACTACCTCCAGAAGGAGGCGAACCCAGAGGGGTACGAGAAACTCGTCGCTTCGATACGCTCTGCGGTTCGTGGTGAGTCCCCAACTCGGTGAGTTGACCGGTGACTGCGAGTGAGCGAGCGAGCGACGGGCCGCCGACCTACGGAGATGCGACCATGCCGACCGGCCCGCTCACCGATACTGGCCGGGTTCGAGTACTGCACGTCGACGACGAGCAGGACTTCGTCGAGACGGTGGCAGCGTTCCTCGAGCGTGAGAACGACGGTCTCGACGTGACGACTCGAACGAGCGTCACCGACGCGCTGGAGGCACTGGACGATTCGTTCGACTGTATCGTGAGTGACTACGAGATGCCGGGGATGGACGGACTGGAATTCCTCGAAGCCGTCAGAGAGACGCATCCGAGCCTCCCGTTCATCCTGTTTACGGGTCGCGGGTCCGAGGAAATCGCCGGCGAGGCACTCTCGGCGGGCGCGACCGGCTACCTCCGAAAAAACGGTGGGACCGCACAGTTCACCGTCTTAGCGAACGACATCTACGAGGCCGTCTCGAAAGTGCGCGCGGAGACGAACTATCGCGAGCTATTCACTGCGACGGCCGACGGAATCCTCGTTCTCGACCCGGAGACCGGGACCATCGTCGACGCGAATCCCGGTTTCTGTGACATCGTCGGCCGTAGCCTCGACTCCCTGACTGGGCGGCAGTTCGACGCCGTCGCGAGCGAACGGCGCGACGAGGAAACTGCTCCCGGCCGAGTCGACGAGCGAGACGACCAAAGGTTTTCGAACGCGGTGTTGTGTGATTGGTTAGAGCGCACACTCGACGATGGGACCCAGACCTTCGAGTGGGAGGTCGTCGGTGGCGATGGCGAGTCGCTGTGGGTCGAACTCCAGTGTAACCCCACCCGACTGGGTGGTGAGGAGCGTGTGCTGGCACTGGTTCGAGACATCTCGGACCGCAAGTCACGCAAGCGCGAACTGAAGCGCCGAGAGAAGGAACTCGACGAGGCGAGAGAGCGCTACCGGTCGCTGGTCTCGAACGTCGAAGACTACGCGGTCTGTGAACTCGACGAATCGGGCCACATCGTTCGCTGGAACGAGACGGTCGCACGAGTCGCTGGCTACAGCGAGGACGAGGCGCTTGGACTACACTTCGGAGCACTCTACACCGACGAGGACACCGCCGAGGGGTTGCCGGAGCGACTGCTCGACGAAGCGAATCGGACGGGGCGTGCAGAAGACCAGGGCTGGCGGGTCCGCAGCGACGGCTCGCGGTTCTGGGCGACCGTCGTCTTCTCCGCACTCGACCACGGGGCGGGCGATGGTGCCTACGAGGTGTTGATTCGTGACCTCTCCGAGGCCAGAGAGCGCGAGAAGATTCTCGCGAGGGTACAGGACCGGTATCAGCAACTGGTCGAACAGAACCTCGTCGGTATCTACGTCATTCAGAACGACTCGTTCGCGTACGCGAACCCACGACTAGCGGAGATATTCGGCTACGAACCGGAGGAGTTGATGGACGGCCGGTCGCCGCTCGACCTCATCAGCGAAGAGTATCACGACGAGGTCAGCGACCGACTTCGTCGACGACTCGACGGCGAGGTGAAGCAGATGGAGTACCAGTTCGAAGGCGTCCGCGCCGACGGCGAACACATCCTCGTCGAGGTGCACGGCAGCGCCATCGAGTACGACGGTGCGCCTGCCGTGATGGGGTCGCTCGTCGACGTGACTGAGCGCGAAGAGCGCCGAGAGGAGCTACTGCGATACCGCCACATCTTCGAAGCGATGGGCGACGGCGCGTACAAACTCGACCGTGACGGTCGTGTGACCGACTGCAACCGGGCGGCAGAGACCATCACGGGGTACGACCGCGACGACCTCGTCGGTGAACACGTCTCGCTCGTCTTGAGTGAGGCAGACATCGAACAGTGCGAACAGGGGATTCAGGAACTGCTCACGGCGGCAGACGAGCGGGTGAAGCGATACGAAGTCGCCGTCAGACGGCCAGATGGCGAAACCGTTCCGTGTGAGCTGACGATGACTATCCTTCCGCTCGGCCCACACAACGAGTTGCGTGGCACTGTCGGCGTCCTCAGAGACCTCTCTGCGGTGAAAGAGCGTGAGCGGAGTTACGAGGCCATCTTCAACCAGACCTACCAGTTCATCGGCTTACTCGACCCCGATGGGACGGTACGTGAGGTGAACGAGACCGCGCTCTCGTTCGGCGGGCTGGACAAGGCCGAGGTCGTCGGAAAGCCCATGTGGGAGACCACGTGGCTCGGCGACGAAGGGTCCAGAGCCCACCTGCGCCAACTCATCGAACGGGCCGCAGACGGCGAGTTCGTCCGGAGCGAGCTGACGGTCTGTGGCCCGGGCCGGTCCGCAGTCACCGACTTCTCCATCAAACCGGTGACGAACGAGCAGGGCGACGTGGTCTTGCTCATCCCAGAGGCGAGAGACATCACCGACCGAGTGAGCATCGAACGTGAGTTGCGTGAGAGTCGGCGAAAGTTCTCGACGCTCCTGTCGAACCTGCCCGGGATGGCCTATCGCTGTGCAAACGAACCGGCGTGGCCGATGGAGTTCGTCAGCGACGGCTGTGTCGGCCTGACAGGGTACGAGAGACACGAGTTAGAGTCCCACGAGGTGAACTTCGGGACCCACGTCACCCACCCAGACGACCGGGACGAGGTGTGGGAGGCGGTACAGGCTGCGCTCGACGCGGGCGAGCCGTTCGAACTCACCTACCGCATCGTCACGAAAGACGGCGACGTTCGCTGGGTCTGGGAACAGGGTGAGGGCATCTACGACGACGACGACAAACTGGTCGCGCTCGAAGGGTTCATGAGCGACGTAACGCAGCGCCGGAAGATGGAAGAAGAGCTCAGAATCGCAGAGCGGTCAATGCGAGAGTTGGCGGCTGTGGCCTCCCGCGCCGACCTCGATTTCGAGACGAAGCTACGACGAATCCTCGCCATCGGTCGTGACCGACTCGGGATGGAGAACGGCCATCTGACTCGCATCAACAGAGGGACCGATTCACGCGAGGTCGTCGCCGTCAGTGGGGACGATGCGGCAGTCAGTGAGGGCGACGTCGCCCCGCTTTCGGAGGCCCACTGTGGAACGACGATGGCCATGGATGGAGTCTATTGCATCCCAGACGCTGGCGCAGACGCTGAGACGCGATTCCGGTCGTACGTCGGGACCAGAGTCGCCGTCCACAACCGACTCTTCGGGACGGTGTGTTTCGTCGACAGCGAGCCCCACGAACCGTTCACGGACGCCCAGCAGACGTTCGTCACGCTCGTCGCCCAGTGGGTCCAGTTCGAACTCGAACGAGACACGTACGAGCGACAGTTGATGCGCGAGAACGAACGACTGGACGACTTCGCCAGCGTGGTGAGTCACGACCTTCGGAACCCGCTCGACGTCATCTCGGTGAATCTCGAACTCGCCAGAGAAGACGGGACGCTGGAGCGACTCGACGCCATCGAACGTGCCACCGTCCGGATGCGCGAACTCATCGAGGACCTCCTGACCCTGACGCGGCAGGGGCGAGTGGTCGGTGAGACCGCGCAGGTCGACATCGGGGAAGCCGTCAGAGCAGCGTGGAAACACGTCGAGACGGGCAGTGCGACGCTCACAGCCGACGACGACCTCGGCACTATCGTCGCGGACGAGCCACGACTCGTGCAGGTGTTCGAGAACCTGTTCAGAAACGCGATAGAACACGCCGACAGCGACGTGACGGTCGCGGTCGGTGCGCTCCCGTCCGGGTTCTTCGTCGAGGACGACGGCCCGGGCATCCCCGCGGCCGAGCGTGGCCGCGTGTTCGACCACGGCTACACGACGACGGGTACCGGGACGGGATTCGGCCTCTCGATAGTTCACGGTATCTGTGCGGCGCACCAGTGGGACGTTCGTGCGACCGAGGGCGACGCCGGTGGCACACGCATCGAGGTGACGTTTCCACCGACCGCCACGCTGACCGAAGCAGACGACTACCCACTCGAAACGAGTCGGTGACGTGTTCGCTGACTGCCACGCTGGCCGAGGGGTCGTCAGGGTCTCACTCGACACCACAGCCATCGCAGGGTGTCGTTTTTCCTGTCGGCGGTCGTACTCCCTGACGTGACTCGTTTCGTCTGTTACGGCGGCAAGGGCGGCGTCGGAAAGACGACGCTCTCGGCCGCGACCGGACTGGCGCTGGCCGAGCGCGGCCTGCGGACGCTCGTCGTCTCGACCGACCCGGCACACTCGCTCGGTGACGCCTTCGAGACGGTCGTCGGTGGCGAACCAGTCGAACTCGCCGAGAACTGCTGGGGTGTCGAGGTCTCACCCGAGACTGGACAGGCCGCGTATCGGCGCGTCGTGGAGGCCCTCGTCGCGGACTTCCGCGACGCTGGCGTCCGCATCGACGAGGAGACGCTAGAGGAACTGTTCGCCGCGGGCCTCGTCCCGGGTGGCGACGAAGTCGCCGCACTGGAGTACGTCGCCGAGTACGCGGCCAGCGACGAGTGGGACGTGGTCGTCCTCGACACCGCTCCGACCGGCCACACGCTCCGACTGCTCGACCTGCCAGACGTGCTGTCGTCGGCGCTCGGGGCCGCAGGAGAGGTACAGGGACAGGTCCGACGACTGGTCGATTCGGCCAGAAGCGCCATGATGGGCCCAGCGGCCTTCTTCGGGCGAAACCGTGACGAACCCGACGCCGTGGTCGAGTGGCGTGAGCGACTCCACGCCGTCAGCGACCTGCTGCGCGACCCGGAGCGGACCGAGTTCCGGCCGGTTTTGCTCCCCGAAGCGATGGCAATCTCGGAGACGGAGCGACTCGTCGAGCAGTTAGAGGCCGCCGACGTGCCGGTCGGGCCGCTCGTGGTCAACCGCGTTCTCGAATCCGACGACTGCGACTGTGCACGTTGTTCGACTCGGAAAGCGCTCCACGACGAACGACTCGCGGAGGTCGACAGGGCGTTTCCCGACCGCGAGGTGTCTACGCTCCCGCTACTCGACGGTGAGGCACAGGGGCAAGACGCGCTGCTGACGCTGGCGGGACGCATCGGCGAGACGTTCGACTGGGACGCCAGTCAGTGAGTCAGCCGGGAACGAATCGCCGGGTCAGGCGAACGAAGCAGGGTCGAGAAAGTCGTCGGAGTCGCGCTCTTTGTAGGTTCCCTCGGCCTCGACGCTCACGACCTCATCACGCGTGCAGTCGTACGCACTCAGCCGGTTTCCGTACACACACCCCGTGTCGAGGCCGATTGCGTGGTCAGAGACGAACGCCGAGGAGAACACGCGGTGGCCGAAACACACCCGCTGTTTGCCGGAGTATAGTTCCCACCAGTAGGGCCGGCCACTGCCCGACCCGGCCAGTGAGCCGGTCTCCATGAGGTCCTGTGGGACGTGCGAGGCGAGCGGTTTGCGTGGGTCGATGCCGCCGTGGACCACGACGAAGTCGTCCCACGAGATGGCGACCGGGAGCGAGGCGAGCCAGTTGCAGTGGTCGTCTTCGAGGTCTGGAACCTCGGTCTGGCCGTCGAGATACTTCTGCTCGTGATTCCCCCGAACGGAGAGCATGTTCGGTGCGTCACGAACCCGTTCGACGACGCCCACACTGTCCGGGCCACGGGTGACGAGGTCGCCGACGAACACGACGAGGTCCCGCTCGCTCGGGTCGAGAGCGGAGAGTAAGGCGTCGAGCGTCGCACGGCAGCCGTGGACGTCACCGACGACGTACACGTCACGCCAGTCGTCGCTGGAGACACGTCGGTGCTGACGGCTGACGGCGTCGCCGAAACGGGGAGCGGTCATACGGTTCGCTACGTCGCCACCCCACAGAAAGGTTCGTACTGTTCCGGTTATCGTGGATGTCTGACGATGTGGACGTCGTACTGTGGGTCGTCCGAGATGGGCGACCCGACGCTCGCGAGGGGTGACGAGACGCGACCGGCGTTCTCGCTCCCGACGAATAGGATACTCGCACCCACTTCGCTGGCGACTTCACGGATGCGCCGGACCACGTCGAGCGTCACGTCGGCGACCGGTTCGACGTTCTCGATGAGTTCACAGCGGTACTCTGCGTCCGGCGCGAGGTCGTGGACGCGCTGGCGTAGTTTCCGTTCGACGACGCCCACGTCGAAGGTGTCTTCGGCGTCGAGCCAGCCGCGTTCTCTGGCGTAGTCAGGGTCGTCCGGAACGAGCGTGAGCACGACCAGCGTCTCGTTTCGGAAGTCGGCGAACTCGCGGGCACGGGAGAGCGCGGCGGTCGAGAGTTCGGACCCGTCGTACGGCACGAGGATAGACATGACAGATGGTACGCATCCCACCGAGATGAAACTAGGCCCGTCCCGGGACGGGTCAGCGACGTGCTGCCGACGCCACTATGCCGACACCACTAGTGTCACTCCTCGTGACCGACGGTGGACTGTGGGTGCTCGGACGTTTCGACCGTCCCCGACAGTTCTCGCTGTGGCGCGGGCAGCGAGATTCCGGCCGCATCGTAGCGCGCTTTGACCGCTTCGACGTAGTCCGAGCGGATACGCACGAAGTCCGTGCGGGCCGGCTGGCTAATCCAGAAGCGTGAATCGAGAATCACCGCCGAGTCGCCGAGTTCTCGGATACGGACGGTCGGGCCGGGCCGGTCCAGAATCTCCTCGTTGGCGAGCGCTTCCTCGACGAGAACCTCCTGTGCGAGGTCGAGGTCGTCGTCGTAGCCGACGCCGAACGAGGCGGTGACCCGGAGCCGGTCTTTCGCGACCGGGTTCGTGATGGCGTTCTTGGTCAACTCCGAGTTCGGCACCGTGACGAGTTCGTTGTCGAACGTGTGGATGTGGGT
Source organism: Haloarchaeobius caseinilyticus (assembly GCF_051207395.1). NCBI lineage: Archaea > Methanobacteriati > Methanobacteriota > Halobacteria > Halobacteriales > Halorubellaceae > Haloarchaeobius > Haloarchaeobius caseinilyticus. The sequence continues at coordinate 727,231 of NZ_JBPJZC010000001.1, forward strand.
CACCCGGAAGCTGATGTCCTCGATGATGCCCTCTTTGTCCTTCCAGCGAATCCAGTCGCCGATGTTGTACGTCGGGTCGACGACGATGAACACGCCACTGACGAAGTTGCCGAGGACGTCCTTCGACGCGAAGCCGATGGCGATGGTCGCCCCGGCAGTGATGGCTTCGGTCGCCGCCAGATAGCTCGCGAGTCCGGAGACGGTGACCGCGGTGAACAGCCCGAACACCCCGATTCCTGCGTGGAGTAGCTTCAGAAAGGGCAGTTCCCACGTGTCGTCCACGTCGGCCGCGTCGAGGACCCACTTCACGACCGGCAGCAGTAGATAGCGCCCGGGGAGGTAGATAGCCAGCACTACCGCGACGAATATCGCGGCTTCTTGCAACACTTCGCTCAGCCTCACGAACACCTCCTGGGCGCTCCGCAACTGTGCCATTCGACGTGACACTGCGACGGCAGGGGCCTTAGTACAGGGGGACCGAATCGAGTTGCGGCGGGGCGTCGAGGCGAAACACCTTCGCCAGTCGGCCGTCTCACTTCGAGTATGCCCCTCGGAGAGAGCGACGCCGACACCATCGCCTACGAGCTGAGCCAGTCCGACTTCGACGCCGTCGAGCGCGGTGGCCTTCGCGCCGCGTGGAACGTCGAGGGGACCGAGATTACCGTCGTCGAACTCGACGGCGACGAGTCGGTGACGTACAACGCCGAAGACCTCGTGCGCGCGACCTCCGACCAGGAGGTCGAGAACGCGCGAAACACGGCACAAACCCTCTGAGACGGGGAGATGAGACGGAGAGAAATGTTTGGGCCAGGTGAACTCAGCTGTCGGTGCCGACTGAATCCTCGATGAGCGTCTTCACGGCTCTTCGAAACCGTTCGGACGCCGCGTTCTCAGAGATGCCGAGTCGGTCCCCGAGTTCGGCCAGTGTACTCTCACGCGGAATGGAGAGATAGCCGCTTTCTACGGCTGCAACCAGTAACTCGCGTTGTGCAGGCGTGAGTTTCGGACCGTCGCCAGCGCCGAACTCTGTCGCTTCGTAGATGCGGTCGAACGTGAACGGGATATCCGACTCCAGGCAGAAGTTGTACACCCGTTCGAACGCCTCTCTGCTGGGGAACCGGACGCGAATCCGCCAGCCTTCGTCGGTGCCGATGGCCCCCTGCACGACGCCGCCACCCGCCATGAAGTGCGGCATGAGGGACGTGTCCCGTCCGAGGTCGGTCAGCGTCACGAGGTAGAGCCGTCGCCGGTCGACGACCGTGAGGACGGTCGTCTCGTGGACGCTCGGGTCGTCGGCGAGCGCCGCTTTCACGGCCGCGAAGTCGTCACTCGTTATCCAGACGAGCATCTGTACGGGGCCGTCGGACCCACCATACGTCTCCTCCCAGATGACTTCGATGTCTGGAACGCGTTGCAATGGCACTCGGAGGATGGGGTGGTCGACGACGAATTCAGCGATGAGCATCAGCGATTTGTAGCGTGTCGTTGAACGCGACCGAAGTATATGAAGATTGATTACAATTTTGTGTCGGTAGCCAACCGCATCCTTGCTACCCCCGTCCTACCGCTTAGAAGTTTACTCTCTGCGTAAACATACCCCTGGCCATGTCACGGGAGACGTATTGTCTATAAACCGTTACAACCTCCCAAAGCATCGAACGATTCGACCTCGTTCTGCCACTCTCCTACCGCCAATAACGCAAGATTTCGGGGCAGTACTAATTCTATCGGGGACGAAGACACCCCAACTCATACACAAGTTTGAAGATAGACAAGACTTATGCGTGTACTGCGAAGAGCGAGAATTATGGCTCCCTCCAGACGGTCCCTGCTTCGGACGGTCGGCTTCTCACTCACCGGCGGCGCACTGGCGTCGCTGAGCGGTTGCGTGGGTGACTCGCCCGCCGCCGGCACCGGCGGCACGACCGACGACCCGACGACGACCGCCACGAGTTCGGAATCGACCGACGCATCGGACGAGTCCAAACCGAGCGGTGACCTCCCGAAACTGGCCGAGTGGCTCCCTTCGCCCGCGAACACGCCGTTCTACGACGGCTACGGCGTCGAGTACTACGACATCGCCGCCATCGAGTCTCGGAAGGACGCCCTCCACGAGAACGCCTACGAACGCCTGACGACTGAGGCGGCACGTTCCAGCAACACTCGGAAACTGTTCCCCGACTACGACCTCGCCCCGCTCGATGCCGTACTTGACTTCGGCAGACACGCCGAGGTCGCCTTCGGTTCGTTCGACACCGATGCACTGCAGGACCAACTCTCAGGCGTCAGAGGGACGTACGACGACGGGGAGGAACACACCGGCACCCACCTCGACCGCTACCGCGGGTTCGACCTGTACGACATTGGGGCGGTCCTCGCCGTCTCCGAGGACGCCATCGTGACGCCAGGGTGGTTACCCGAAGAGGCACGACCCTACGTCGAGGCTATCCTCGACGCGAAGGCGGGAGAAATCGACCGGTACGCCGATACGAACGACTACGTGAGCGCGATGCTCGGCCTCGTCGACGACCCGCACGCGCTGACCTGCTATCCGGAGGCGATGGGTGGCAATTCAACTCGCGGGTTCAGGGCAGACGAAATCACCGGCGGGCTGAAATCGTGGCGCTTCGGCGCGGAGACGACGCACCTCACGTACGCGAATACGTATCCCGATGCCGAGAGCGCGACGGCTGAGAAGCTACAGGGCTACATCGACAGCGAGTCCGACCGCTTCGGCTCGTTCGACGGACTCGACGCCCAGCAGAACGGCGGGACGGTCTGGGCGACCGGAACGACGCCGACGGGTGAGTTCGACCACCTCTCGCCCGGTGGCCCCGGCGACGGCGTCCACACGTCCAACTGACCCGGAGCAAAAGCGGCCTCAGATACCCGTCGGCACGTCGAAGAACGTCGTCTCGAACGACTCCTCCCACTCCGTCTCGATCCACGACTGGAGGTTTCTGACGCCGAACGTCTCGGTCGCGTAGTGGCCCGCGAGAATCACGGTCAGGCCGGCTTCTTTCGCTTCGTGGTACGTCTTTTGCTTCCCTTCACCCATGACGAGCGCGTCGAGACCGAGGTCGGCCGCCTCGTCGACGTAGCCCGAGCCGTCACCCGTGGTGATGCCGACGTCCTCTATCTCGTCCGGTCCGTGGTCGAGCACCTGTACGGGCTGGTCGCCGGTCGACAGTTCGTCGGCGAGCAGTTCGCGGAGGTCTTCGCTCGTCGTCGCTTCGGTGAGGCGACCCCGGAGACCCACGGTCTCGGGACCGACCTGCCCGAATCCCTCGCGCCAGTCGAGGTCGAGCAAGTCGGCGATACCCGCGGCGTTCCCGAGTGTCGGGTGCGAGTCGAGGGGCAGGTGCGAGACGTACAGCGCCACGTCGTTCTCGATGAGCGGCGCGACTCGCTTGTAGTGGCGCCCGGTCACGCGTTCGATGCCGCCCCACGAGATGCCGTGGTGACAGACGATGGCGTCTGCGTCCCACTCGGCAGCGAGGTCGAACGTCTCGGCGACGCCGTCGGTCGCGAACGCGACCCGCTCGACCTGGGCCGTCTCCGGGCCGACCTGCAAGCCGTTGGGGCTGGCGTCGATGTCGGCGAAATCAGCAGTGCGAAGCTCCTCGTCGAGACGGTCACAGAAGGCGGCGAGTTGCATGTGCGCACCCACGGGTTCCGGTGGCTTGTACGCGGCGGTACAGGCCAGTGACACGAACCCTCACTGTCGTGGGTCACCACTCAACTGTGCCCCGCGAGTAGCCAGAAGTACCCGTCCCCGTGACGGGTGAGCGGACCAATCGAGGTGACACGCTATGGGTAAATTCCGCAAGGCAATGCGCGCATGGCGTCGAATGCCACGACGATTCAGACGACGAATCAAACACAAAGCACGGCGTCTGACGAGGCGGGTTACGTGACGTCTGTCGACGACGCGTAACACGCCCGCCGCTCTCCGTTCCTCGCGACACCATCCCCACGAGCAGTCGTACCGTCTATCGTGAACTGCCGCGTGAACGTGACGACGAATCGAGCAACTGTCAGTGACACCGAACCGGGCGTCTCTGAGCGACGGGCGACCAGTGGCCACCTCCACGTGTCCTGCTGTACCGGAATGCAGCATCGCCATCGGTATCGGTCTGTTTTTAAACTGGACCGGCTGAGTTCCCAGTAGGTCTTTTCGATACAATGAGAGATCGAATACACAGTATAGATACCCTCCGAGCAGTCGCTATCTTCTTCATCGTCGTCGCCCACGTCCAACCGTTTCGTGGCTTCGAACCGTACGGGAACTACGTCTATTTCGTCGTCGACACCGTCGGTCAGTTCGACGTTCCCTTCTTCTTCCTCACCTCCGGCTACTTCCTCGCAGAGGCACTCAACGCCGACAACGTCACGGCCAAGATTCGTGGCACCACTCGAAAGCTCGGGTCACTCTTCCTGTTCGGCAGAGTCGTCTCTATCACGACCACCGTCGCGCTCGCTCTCTGGGCCGGCGACGCCGTGACCACCGTCCTCATCGACGACGGACTCGGCGAATACTCCCTGCTCGAGTTCTTCTACTACGGCAACGCACTCACCGTTCCGCTGTGGTTCTTGACGGCGCTCCTCTTCGCCATCGTCTTCGTCGCGTGCTTCGTCAAATTCGAGAAGACGCGCTATCTCTTGCCCGTCGCTGCGCTCGTCCACCTCGTCGGCATCGTCGGCACGAACTATCAGATGCTCGCGGACGTGCCGTTCCGAACGCGGGACGCCCTCTTCTTCGGGTTCTTCTACGTCGCACTCGGGTACACGGTCAACGAGAGAGACTGGACACCTCGCGAGGACCGGAGTCACGTCTACCTCGGCGCGGTGTGTGTGTTCGTCGTGGCACAACTCGTCGAGCAGTACGCGATCGGCTACCTCATCCGCGACAACGTCTTCGGGCAGGAGATTTACCTGACAGCGTACACCCTCTCGACAGTGTTCTTCGTCCTCGCCGTCTTCGCGTACGCGCTGTCGAACCCGCAGTGGGGGAAGAATACGGTACTCCCGAAGGTGGGGCGACACGCCCTCGGCATCTATCTACTGCACGTGCCAGTGTTCCGGGCCATTCACGCGTCGAAACGGCTGTGGATGCCGGCGCTCGGGTTCGACGTTACGTCGACGCTCCTGTGGCAACTGGCCATCACGCCCGTCGTGTACGTCCTGTCGCTGGCGGTCTACCTCTCGCTGGCGAGGGTGAACGTCATCGAACTCGACGGCAGCCACTTCCTGTGGCTCCACCGTCTCAAGTCACGCACGTCACGCGCTGTGCAGTCGGGACGCGGAAATTGGTCGAAGAGCGACTGAAACTCCTGTCGCTGCCGGTCTACTTTTCGTCGCAGAAAGGGCGAGTCGAGCCGATACTGGCTACCGGTTCGCCGCGTCCGCGAACACGAATTCTCGCAGCAACTTCCCGCCGAGTGCGGCGGCCTGCCCGTCGTCGCGGTCGTTCACTTCGACCACGTCGAAGCCCGTGACGGTGCCAGACTCGCCGAGAGCGCGAACCACGTCTCGCATCTCGCGCGACGACAGTCCGAACGGTTCCATCGTCCCGGTGCCGGGCGCGAACGCCGGGTCTGCTCCGTCGATGTCGACCGAGAGGTACACCTCGCGGTCGCCGAAATCCGGTTCCCAGTCGGCAACGTCTTCGGGGGCGACGACGGTCACGTCGGCCTGTGCCGCCCGGTTCCACTCCTCCTCGGAACCGGTTCTGGCACCCAGAATCACGGCTTCGTCGGCGATATCGAGGACGTGTCTCGTCACGGTGGCGTGACTCAACTCGTTCCCATCGTACTCGGCTCTGAGGTCGAGGTGGGCGTCGAGACAGACGAACACGTCAGGTTCGACCGCGCGGACGTTCGCCAGCGTGACGGTGTGTTCCCCGCCGAGCAAGAGCGGGACCGCGTCGTCCCACACGACGTCAGTACAGACACCGCGGAGGTAGTCCAGATACTCCTCGGCGTCGTCCCACGCCCGCACGTCGCCGTGGTCGTGGACTGACAGTTCGGAGAAGCGCTGTGCTGTGCGATGGTCGTAGTCGTCGTAGGTTTCGGAAAAGTGCCGGATGCGGTCCGGTCCGAACCGCGTGCCCGGCTGGAAGGTCGTCGAGATGTCGAGTGGAGCCCCGACGACCACGTACGCTGCGTCAGCGCGGTCGGCGACGGCTCCCGGGAACATCTAGACGATTTTTCGCTGTTCGTCGAGTTCGAGGTATTCGATTTCGTCGTCCGGCGACGCGTCGAAGTCTGCGGGAATGGACATCGTAATCGTCTCGTACGTCTCGAGATCCATGACCTGTGCGACGGTGTCGGACTCGACAGCGACGATCTGGCCCTGCTTTCGCTCGATGATGGGAACCCAGCACTTCGCGTCGACGGGCTGGGACATGGAGCGCTTCTTGCCGTCGAACACACCGACAGCCTCGACGCGGGCCTTTGCACTGCCGTGCTTGCCCGGCTTGGCTGTGGAGTAGTGGTTGATCTTACAGGCGGCGTCGTCGATAACCACGTAGCTGCCCTCGCGAAGGTCACGAACTTCCTTTTGCTCTTTAGCCATACTCCGGCGTTCTTCCCGCGTTGGTATAAACCGTTTGGAACGCCACAGTCGGTCGATGGCAGTGCTACGACGCCGGTCTGCCGTGGGGCCGGTACGAATACAACTCATAATTCTGGCATTAGCATAAATTATAAGCGTATTCATGTTGTGTGCTAGCATGGTATAGCACCATGGCCACCACAGAACCCGGAATGGAACTGTTCGGGAGAGAGACCGCCTTCGAATACTCCGAGACGTGGGTCGGATACGCCCTGCTCGGGATGCGGTTGACGATGGGGTGGGTGCTGTTCTACGCCGGTATCGACAAACTCCTCGCAGGTGATTGGTCGGCACGGGGATTCCTCATGGGCGCGGCGAACGGCGAGAACTTCCTCGCTGGCTTCTGGGAGACGATGGCCGCCGACTGGCTGTGGCTAATCGACCCCCTGAACGTGTGGGGGCTGACCCTCACCGGCCTCGCCCTGTTATTGGGCGCGTTCGTTCGCTGGAGCGCGTTCTGGGCAGCAGTGATGATGCTGTTCTACTGGCTCGCGAGCTTCCCGCTTGAGCACTCGTTCGTCGTCGACGACCACGTCGTCTACGCGATGCTCCTGTTCGGGCTCGGCGCGTTCGGGGCGGGCCGCATCCTCGGTATCGATATGTGGCTGGAAGACACGTCGGTAGTCCAGCAGTATCCGGCGCTCCGGTACCTGCTGGGCTGAGCGACGCCCAGCCGCAGCCCCGGGGTTCGCCGTGCTTTCGACCCCGGTGCGATCACACATCAATACAAATATAAATTCTCGTGTGACGTCTTCGGGGACATGAGTACCACCACACTGCGGCCCGAGACGAGTTCCGTCGCGAAAATCTACTACGCCGACGAACAGCCCGTACAGGTCGACGCCGCGTTCGTCATCGAGGGCTGGGATTGGGTCGTCGGCTTCGACCAGCTCCGGACCGAGGACTACGACTACGTCTCCATCCCCATCGACCGCGTCATCGGCGTCATGTCGCCGACGTACACCCAGTTCTCGCACAACGGCCGCCGAGTGACTGCCTACGGTGTCGACGACGTGGAAGTCGAGGAGTTCCTGCACCTGCTCCCGTTGTAAGTAATAGACAGAAATTCTACTAAAATTGGCTTCCGGGAATAGCCTTTGTACTGGCTATCGTCATTTCAACTGATGGCAGAAGTTCGCGGTATCGTTCGCCGATACTACGCCTACTACTGTACCAATGCGTACGGGTTCTATCTGCCCGTAAGCGTGCTATACCTCCTCGAAGTCCACGGGTTCGGTCTCGCCCAAATCGGCGCCATCAAGGCCGTGTTCTCGTTCGCCCTCGTCGCCGCCGAGATTCCGACGGGCTACGTCGGGGACCGCCTCGGCAGGCGGGCGAGTCTCGCACTCGGGAACGCCCTGTCTGCGGTCGCTCTCACGGCCTACGTCTTCCTCGACTCGCCAGTCGAGTACATGGCCCTCAACGTCGTCTGGGCTATCGGCTGGGCGTTTCGGTCGGGGACCGGCGACGCGTGGCTGTACGAGTTGCTCGCCAGCCACGGCGAGGCCGACGAGTACGCCCGGATTCGTGGCCGATCGAGTACCTTGCTCCTCGTCACCTCTGCCGTCACCGCGCTGGCGGCTGGCTTCCTGGCGACCGTCGACTGGGCGGTTCCGTTCCTCGCCAACGCGGCACTGTCCGCCCTCGGTGTGCCGCTCTTACTGACGCTCCCTCGGGTCGAAACCTGCGCCGACGGCTCCGAAGCGCCCTGTGACGACGTGTTCGGCGTCGGCGACGCCGTGCGAACGCTCCGGTTGCAGGTCGGTCGTCCCGAGGTCCGCTGGCTGGTCGTCTACGCCGCCCTCTTTGCGGGGTTGTTCGGCCTGACCCGAGCGTTCGAACAGCCGGCCGCAGCGGCCGTCGGTGTCCCGCTCCCGGCCTTCGGCGTGCTGTACGCCTGCTTCAAACTGGTGTCGGCGACGGCGGCCGCGACGACTGGCTGGCTCGAAGACCGCCTCGGCGTCGCCGGTGTGTTTCTGCTGGCCGCGCCAGTGCTTGGACTGGTCTACGCGAGCGCGCTCGTCGTCCCGGTGCTGGTCGTCCCGGTGCTGTTCGCCAACCGGACCGTCAACACGGTGCTGCAGCCGGTCAGGAACCAGTACCTCAACGACCGACTGGCGAACGTCGGCCGAGCGACCGTCCTTTCGGGAGCCTCGATGGTCCTCTCGCTCGCCTCCGGCGTCGCGGCCCTGACCGGCGGCGTCGTCGCGGAAGCAGTCGGTCCGGTCCAGACCCTCGCCTTCGCCGGCATCGCTGTCGCCGTCGTCGCTGGCGGGTTGTGGATAGCGGTCTCTCCCGTCCGGCCACTCGCCGGTGTCAGTCGAGGTGCGGGGGAGTCGGCGACCAGCGACTGAAAACCGGTTTCTCCCCGCCTTCAGGCCTGTTCGACGACCCGTGCCACTCGCGACAGCCCTTCTTCCAGTTCCTCGGTCGGCAGGCCGAAGCCGAGTCGCCAGTAGTCGTCGTAGCCGAACAGGTCGCCCGGAGCCAAGACGACGCTCTCCTCCTCGACGACGGCGGTACAGAACTCACGGCCGTCGGCGAAGCCCTCGGGTACCGAGACGAACCCGTTCACGCCGACGGGGTCGAACCAGTCGAGGTCGTGTTCCTCGACGAACTCACGGACGATGTCGCGGTTCGTCTGGGCGAGTTCGCGGTTCTCAGCCAGAATCTCGTCTTCCTGCTCGCCGAGTGCCTGTCGTGCGACGTGCTGGCCGAAGATGGGCGGCGAGATGGTCGTGTAGTCCTTCCACTCGACTGCGTCCTGTACCACGTCTTCTGATCCGACGATCCACCCGAAACGGAGTCCAGCCAGCCCGTAGGCTTTGGTCAGGCTGGTCGTCGAGATGCCGTACTCACCCATGCTGGCGACCGGCGGAACCGGGTCGTCGACGAGCAGTCGGTACACCTCGTCACAGAGCAGGTAGGCGTCGTTGTCGGCCGCGAGGTCGTACAGCTCCCGGACTTTCGCCTCGTCGTGATACCGCCCGGTCGGGTTGTTCGGGTTGTTCAGCACGACGAGTTTCGTCTCGTCGCGCATCGCGTCCGCGACGGCGTCCACGTCGAGTCGCCAGTCCCCGTCGGTGAGCGAGACGCGAGTCACGTCGCCGACGGCATCGGGCACCGCGTGCAGCGCTTGATAGGTCGGTGTGACGACGACGGCGTGGTCGCCCTCGTCGAGCAGCGAGAGGAACACGAGCAGGTTCGCCTCCTGTGTCCCGCAGGTGAAACACACTTCGTCTGGACCGCGCCCGTAGCGCTCGCCGATTTCGGCTCGGAACTCGGGGTCGCCGTCGGTCGGGATGACGTAGTTCAACTCGCCGGGGTCGGTGTCGAACCGGTCCGAGTCGAGCGGGCGGATGCCCGACTCGGCGAGCATGATATCCGCGCCGTGTTCGTGTTTGCCGAACCAGCGTTCCAGCCCGAAGGCGTCGATGTTCATCGCTCGTGACTCGCCCCGGACGCGCAAAAAGTCGACGGACCCACAGCGACCGGTGCCCAGACGAACCCGTATACTGTTAGCCGCAAGTACCATTACTAATGGCACGAATCCCGGCGCATGCGACCACCTGTCTGTCGGGTCTGCGGCGTGGACTTCCGTGAGGAGGGGCCGACCGGCCCGGGCGACCTCCTCACGTTCGCGATGACCGGCGACGACCCGACCGACCCCGATTCGACGACCGAGACTGGCCATCGTTCCTACGCCGACTGGTTCTGTGGAAGACACGTAGAGCCGGCGAGACGACTCAGACACCTCACACTCGCCGACGCGGTGGCCCGGCTTCGAGGCGACGAAGAAACACGGTAACGGGCAAACAGTCGACGACCCGACACACGCGGGACGACAGACGAACGACAGTGGCAGGCCCTGCCCTACCGCCATGCCGCTCCGCCGACCCGCCGCCCCGGCTTCTACCCGTTACTCCCGCCCACGACGCTCTCGCAAGTTCTGACGGGTGAACTGCGGTTGAGCACGGATGCCTTTCTTGTCGCGGAACGACCACCAGAGCATGACACCTGCGATGAGGCCGATGGCAGCGGAGACGCCCGCCGCGTACACCGACGCCCCCTGATACAGATACGCCGTCGACAGCAGCGAGAACGAGAAGACCAGCCCGTAGACGAGTCGTTTCGCGAGGCGGTCGATGATACCCGCGGAGTCCTGGAACTCGACTTGTACGGTGAGATTGCCGCGCTGGGCTCGGTCGAGCGTCTGTTCGAGTTTCGGTGGGATACGGACTGCCGACTGCGCAGCGTCCCACGCCTGGTCTTTCGTCTGGTCGACGAACTGTTTTATCGACTCCTCGCGGTAGCCCTCTTCGGTGAGGTAGTCCGTCGCCGTCTCGATGAAGTCGAAGTTCGAGTCGAGCGTGACACAGACGCCCTCGACGACCGTGGCGACCCGGAGGACGAGCGCGAGGTTCGCCGGCAATCGGAACGGGAACTCGTAGATGGAGTCCTCGATTTGGCCGACAATCTGGTTCACGCGATACTGCTCGATGTCGTCGCCGCGGGCGTCCGCGATGGCGAGTTCCATCACCTCGCCCATCACCTGCCGGTCGGCAGTGGGCGAGAGCGTCCCGATGGCGATGAGTGAATCGAGGATACCGTCGATGTCCTGATTCGCGACGGCGATGTAGAACTCGACGATCTTCTCCTGCACGAACTCGTCGACGTGGCCGGACATCCCGAAGTCGTAGAAGACGATAGACCCGTCCGCTTGCACCGCGAGGTTACCCGGGTGCGGGTCGGCGTGGAAGACGCCGTCTTCGATGATCATCTGGAGATAGGCGCGCTGGAGTGTCTCGGCCACCTCGGTTCGGTCGACGCCCGCTTCGTCGAGCGTCGACACGTCGTTTATCTTCATCCCAGAGACGTACTCCATCGTGAGCACGCGCTCGCTGGAGTAGTCGTCGAGCACGTTCGGGATGACGATGTCTTCGTCGTCCGCGAAGTTCGTCCGAATCTCGGTCAGCATCCGGGCCTCGCGAGTGTAGTCCATCTCCTCGCGGATGGTCTTCGCGAACTCGTCGGCGAGGTTTTCGAGCGAGAACGCCCGTGCTTCGCCGACGAATCGGAGTAACAGTGGGAGCGACCACTTGATGACCGTGAGGTCTGCGTTCACCAGCGGTTCGATACCCGGCCGACGGACTTTCACCGCGACCTGTTCGCCGCCGACGCGGGCGAGGTACACCTGGCCCAGACTCGCGCCGCTGATGGGTTCGGTGTCGAACTCGTCGAACACGTCGTCGATGGGGCCTAACTCGGCTTCGACGACCTTCTCGGCCTCGTCCCACGAGGCTGCCGGGACGTCGTCCTGCAGCGACGCCAGCACCTCGATGTACTCCGTTGGAAGGATGTCGGGTCGTGTCGAGAGCAACTGACCCAGTTTGATGAACGTCGGACCGAGCGTCAGAAGTGATTCGAGCAATCGCTCTGCGCGGTCGACACGCGTCTCGGCGTCGACCTGTCGTCGCCCCCCGAACAGGAGGTACTTCCGACGGTCACGAGCGTACGCGAGCAGGAGCGGCAGGAACTGTCGTGCGACGACGGTGAATCGCCAGTAGGCGCGCGGATTGACCAGCGTAACCACCTAGTTATTCGGCGTCCGTTATCTCGATGCGCGTCTCCTCGCTCGCGGTCCGCTTGGGGAGGCGCAGTTCGAGGACGCCGCGTTCGACGGTCGCCTCGGCGTTCTCAGGAGTCGCGTCCGGCGGGAGCGGCAGTTCCGCGTCCAAGAACATCGAGCGCTCCTCGCGCTCGTAGCGGAACTCCGGCGGCACGTCCTTCGCACGACGTGCTTCGAGCTGGAGGCGGCCTTCCTTCACAGTGATGTCGAGCGTGTCCGCCGTCACGCCCGGGAGGTCGATGACGAGGAGGTAGCTGTCGTCCGACTCCAGGAAGTCGGCGAACACGGCGTCCGGCAGGTCCCGCAACGCGTCTCGCAGCGCTGACATACCCGCACCTTGGAAGCGGGGGGCGAAAAAGGCCGCGGATACGGAACCCCCGTCTCGACTTCGGGCTCAGACGACGATGGCGGTCAAGCCCAGACAGACGACACCGAGGAGCAACGGGACCACCGCTTTCTTCAGCTGTCGTTTCACCACCCCTTCCTCGCTGGTGTCGGAGACGAGAAACGGTGGGTCGACGACCCGGCCGATTGCGGTTCCGAGCCATCCCCGTCGCTGTCGCTCTGGCGCGCCGACGATGGCGTACAGCCGAGAGCCGAACTCGCGGTCGGGGTCGGGCCGAGCGAAGCCGTAGACGTGGACCGCTTCGTTCACGTCCAGTCGTTCCTCGACGTACCGGCGGTCGTTGCCCGTCTTCATCTTGAACAATTTCAGGTCGACGTGGGTGTTCTCGTCGTCGACGTCCCGGTTCACGTCGATGAACTGTTGGATGGTCTCGGGCGGAGCAGTTCCACCGTCGACGTGGATGCGACTCGACTCGGCCAGTGAGAACTTGGCACCCTGTGGGTCGACGAGCACTCGGCCCGAGTCGTCCTCGATGCAGAACGGCTTCGCCCAGTAGCCCTCGTCGATGGTCGCCCAGTGGCTGTTCTTTCCGGAGGACCGGTACTCCTCGACTTTCCAATGACAGACGAGACAGTGGGCGTCGGTGAAGGGCGAGCGGACGAAGTCTTCGTGAAACTTCGCGGTGCCCTCTATCTCGAAGGGGCCGCCGTTCCGTGCCTCGTATGCCTGCTTCGGTTCGTTCGAGCGAATTCGGTGCGCGACGCGCAGGGTGAGCAAGCCATAGGCGAGGAAAGCGACCGCCGTGAGGAGAAACAGGGCCGAGAAGATGCTGAAGGGCATACTTCCTCTTGGCTACCGATGCGTGATAACTGTCACGTCGGCGAATAGACCACACCGGAGTCGACTGCTGCTGCCGAGTGGACTGATGCGTTCGCCGTGCACCCCCGCAGGCTTTTGCCACTCCCGGGCTGATTCTCAGCACATGGACGAGCGCAGGAAGGAGTCCGGGTTCAAAGACCGGACGCGCATCGACGACGCGCGCAATTCCCTCCACGAACGGGTCACACAGGTCGACCGGACAGAGACGGTGTCGGTGACCGACGCCGACGGCAGAACACTGGCCGAACCGGTCGAGTCGACACGGAACGTGCCGGACTACTCGAAGGCCGCGATGGACGGCTACGCGGTCCGCGCGAGCGACACGTTCGGGGCGAGCGACCGCTCGCCGGAACTGCTCCGCGTGGTCGAGGGGTCACCGATGCCCGGCGAGGCGGTTCGGGTCCACACCGGGAGCGCGCTCCCGACGGGCACCGACGCCGTGGTCATGATAGAACACACGGAGCAAGTCGGCGACGACTTAGACGTGTTCGACGCGCTCGCAGAGGGTGAGAACGTCGCGACCGTCGGCGAAGACGTTCGCGAGGGGCAGCATCTGTACAGTCCGGGTCACCGACTTCGCCCGTCTGACCTCGGTATGCTTCGCTCGGTCGGGGTCGAATCTGTCTCTGTCGTCGACCGCCCCCGCGTCGCCGTGATTCCCACCGGCGAAGAACTCGTGGGGCCGGACGAAGTGCCAGAACCCGGCGAGACCGTCGAAACGAACTCGCTCACAGTCTCTCGTCTGGTCGAACGGTGGGGCGGCGAGGCGAACCGCCACGACATCGTTACCGACGACGAGGACGAACTTGCGGCAGCTATCGAGGCTGCCTGTGCCGAGCACGACGTAGTCGCCACGACCGGCGGTTCGTCAGTCGGTGAGCGCGACCTCGTCCCCGAAGTCGTCGACTCACTGGGCGAAGTGTTCGTGCACGGGGTCGCCCTGAAACCGGGTCATCCGGTCGCATTGGGCGAAGTAGACGACACGCCGGTCGTGATGCTGCCGGGCTATCCGGTCGCCTGCATCGTGAACTCGATGCAGTTCCTCCGCCACGCGGTGAAGTGGACCGGCGGCATGGAGGCACGAGAGCCACCGACGAGTCCGGCGGTGCTCGACCGGAAGATTCCGAGCGAACCGGGCGTCCGGACGTACGCGAGAGTGAAGTTCGTCTCCAAAGGCGGCCATCGTCACGCCGTGCCGGTACGCGTTGGCGGCTCTGGCGTCCTCTCCTCCGTGGCGCTCGCCGACGGTTGGGTCGAAGTCCGCGAAGGCATCGAGGGCGTGCCGGAAGGTGACCTCGTCGCGGTCCAGGACTGGGAGTGGTCGGCATGAGGAAGGAGTTTCGCGACCTCGCAGAACCCGAGGCCGCACACGACGCCATCGCCGGACTCGACCTCGAACCCGAGACCGAAGCAGTTTCGCTGGCCGATGCCCGCGGTCGAGTCCTCGCCGAGCGTGTCGACGCGGAAATCGACGTACCCGGCTTCGACCGCGCGACGCTCGACGGGTACGCGCTGCAAGCCACGGACACCTTCGGCGCAGACGAAGCCGACCCGGCAATCCTCGACCTCGTCGGCGAGGTCCACGCCGGTGAAGAACCCGACGTGACCGTCGGTGAAGGCGAGTGCGCCGAAATCTCGACTGGCGCGGTGATGCCCGACGGCGCGGACGCGATGGTGATGGTCGAGGAGACGGACGAAGTCGATGGCGGCGAGCAAATCGCCTTCCGAACCAGTGTCGCCCCTGGCGACAACGTGATGTTCGCCGGGTCGGACGTGGCCGCCGGTGAACGCGCGCTGGGTCCCGGCACGCGACTTACACCGCGGGAAATCGGCCTGCTCTCGGCGCTCGGCGTCGACGCGGTGCCGGTCCGTGGAAAGCCGACCGTGGGCATCGTCTCGACCGGCGACGAACTCGTTCGGCCCGGTGGCGACCTCCACTCGGAACGCGGCCAGATTTTCGACGTGAACAGCTACACAGTCGCGACTGGCGTCGAGGAAGCCGGTGGCGTGCCGAAACTCTACCCGCACGCCGGCGACGACTACGACGAGATGGCCCGCATCCTCGTGGAAGCCGCCGACGAGTGTGACCTCGTGCTCTCCTCGGGGAGCACCAGCGCGAGCGCGGTCGACGTGATTTACGAAGTCATCGAAGAGCGCGGTGAACTCTTGCTCCACGGGGTAAGCGTCAAGCCCGGGAAACCGATGCTCATCGGCGAACTGGCCGATTCGGCCTACGTCGGTCTGCCGGGCTACCCCGTTTCGGCGCTCACCATCTTCCGGACGTTCGTCGCACCGGCCATCCGGCAGGCCGCTGGCCAGCCGGAACCACGAACGGCGACCGTCGAGGGTGCGATGGCCCGCCAAGAACGGTACGCCGAAGGTCGGATGCGACTCATGCCGGTCGGCCTCGTCGAAGACCGAACGGGTGACCTGCTCGTCTACCCGGTCGACAAAGGCTCCGGCGCGACGACGAGTCTCGTCGAAGCCGACGGCGTGGTCGAAGTCGCGGCCGATACCGAATATCTGGACGAGGGCGAGGCAGTCACCGTGCAGTTGTTCTCACCCGACGTTCGCCCACCGAGTGTGTTCGGCGTCGGCGAAGACGACCCGCTGCTGTCGCGCCTGCTCGACCGTCTCGCCGGTCCCCGATACCTCTCCGTGGGAAGCCGACAGGGCCTTCGCCGACTCCGCTCCGGCGTGCCCGACTTCGCCGTCTCGGCCGGTCCGGTCGACCGTGAAGTCGATGCCGACGTGCTCGCCTCGTGGACTCGCGAGTGGGGACTGGTCGTCCCCGACGGGAACCCGGAGGAAATCGACGGCCTCGCAGATTTGGCCGACCGCGACCTCAGGTTCGTCAATCGCACCACTGACTCCGGGCTTCGGACGAGCCTCGGCAACGCAGTCGCCGAACTCGCCGACGAACGCGACGAAGACCGCCACGACATCGTCTCGGCAATCGACGGCTTCGAGGTTGGCCTTAGAGCACACGAGAGTCCAGCTCGGAAGGTTCTCGGTGGGCGGGCAGACGCCGGCCTCGGCCTGCGGACGACTGCCGAGCGACTCGGGATGGACTTCGTTTCACTCGGCGACGAGGAGGTCCAAGTTCTGGGGAATCCCGAGCGTGCCGAGAAAGCGGGCATGCAGACGTTCGAGTCCGTACTGGGTGAACTCGACGACGCGATGGCGGACCTCCCCGGGTACAGCGAACGCTAATCGCACAATCTGCATTTTTGGTCGAAAACAGCCTGCTACCTCAGTCGCTCGCCGAGGTCGGCCCCGGCCGGTAGCGCAACTCGTCGAACGAGGCGATTCGGTAGTCGCCCATCACGCAGTGGCCGCGTTTCTCGTAGCCGTGTCGCTCGACGTGGATGGCGTCGAGACCGGCGTTCCACGCCGCACCGACGTCGTTCGAGCCGTCGCCAGCGAGGACACCGCGGGCCGGGCCCTTCGGTCGGCCGCCGTCGGCGGCGACCTGCGGCGGTTCGATGTCGAGGTCGGCCAGGGCGCGATAGACGGGTCCGGGGTCGGGTTTCCACCCGGTCTCGTCGGTACAGCAGACGACGGTATCGAACCAGTCCCGGATGCCGAGGTGGTCGATGACCGGGTCGGCGAGGAACTGCTGACAGTGCGTCACGAGGCCGACCGGACAGTCGAGTTCTGTGATGAATTCGGCGTCGTCGTGGAGGAACGTCTCTTCAGCGCGAATCTGGGGGTCCTCGATTTCGTGGAACGCGGGCCAGAACTCTTTGGGATCGATCTCCCAGGCTTCGAGCTGGCGGTCGCGGTTCCCCGTGAGCCCGTGCCAGAGGAGGTAGGCTTCACGGTCTGTGAACTCCCGACCCAGGATGTCGCCGACTCGGGTGAACACGTCGCGCGTGTATCCCCAGTCGACGTCGACGAGCGTTCCATCGAGGTCGAGGAGCCAGTAGTCGTACTCCGCCAAAGTCATGGATTGTAGTCTAAGCGTGAACGTTTCAAGTAGATTCCGGCTACGTAGATTGGGCCAGCAAGTATATATTTGATTGCGTGTGGAACATACTCATTCCGGCAAGCGAAGCGGTCTCCGCCCTGTTCGTGGGTTCGTTTCCCGATATATTGGTGCGAACGTTGAAGAAACCAGCACGCTGAATTTTCAGTATCGATGCCCTCGAACGGACTCGGCCTTCGATTCCGGATGCTGGTCGCCCTCGTCGGACTCGTGCTGACCACCGTCGCGCTCGCCGGCGTGCTGTCGGGCGTGCTCGCGCTCGCGCTCATGTTCGTCGCCGGTGTGTTCGGGCCAATCCCCGACCCACTCGTCACACTCGGTATCACAGTCCCTGCGACGCTCGCACTGTTCGGCTGGTCGACACGCCGTGAACTGCGGTCCTCGCCGGTCGACGCGGTCGATGCACCGGAGTCTCCGGTTCCCGACGAACTCGACCGTCTCGTTACGGCGACGAGCCAGCAACTCGACGTCCCGGTGCCGGACATACGGCTAGTCGATATCGAGACACCGCTGGCGATGGTGACGGGTGTCCGGCGTCGAGACGCGACGCTCGCGCTCTCGACAGGCGTGCTCGACTGCCTCGACGACGACGAACTCGCGGCTGTCGTCGCACACGAAC
Source organism: Haloarchaeobius caseinilyticus (assembly GCF_051207395.1). Lineage (NCBI taxonomy): Archaea > Methanobacteriati > Methanobacteriota > Halobacteria > Halobacteriales > Halorubellaceae > Haloarchaeobius > Haloarchaeobius caseinilyticus. The sequence continues at coordinate 745,307 of NZ_JBPJZC010000001.1, forward strand.
TCGCACACGTCGCCAATCGAGACGCGACCATCACCAGCCTCTGTGCCGTCCCGGTGTTCGTCGCGGACGACCTGTTCACCTACGGGATGGACGAACTCGGGGACCCCGAGGTCTCGAAGAACGACCGGAACGGACTGGAGGGTATCGTCGTCGCACTGTCGGTCTTCATCGGTGGCGTGTTCTTGGCGGTCGGCCGTGGCTTGCTGATACTGTTCAGTCGCCAGCGTGAACTCGTCGCCGACCAGACGGCTGTGTCGCTCACTGGCAATCCCGGTGCGCTCGCAAGCGCGCTGGCGACGCTCGACGAGCGATTCGCGGGTGCACCGACTGTCGACGTTCGGGCGGCCGACGGCGTCGAGGCGTTCTCCATCGTCCCGCCGCCGCCAGAGGACCCGGAGCCGTCGGTGATGCTCGGCCCCGACGGCAACCGGAAACCGCAGGGGTGGTGGTATCGACGCCTCCTCATCAAACTGAAAAACCGGCTCCCAGGGACGCATCCAGCGACGACGGTCAGAATCGAGCGATTGCGGGAGGGACAGTAGCGGGCGACTCCTACGATTCGACCTGTATCGAACTCCCGAGATACTTGTTCAGCACTTCCGAGACCGTCTTCGCCTTGAACAGGTCGAGATTCGCGTCGATTTCGTCTTTCAGCGCCCGCAGATACTCCTCGTCGGTTCGCAGTCCCCGGAACTCGATGGAGAGAACCGGGACACCCAGCGCGTCCGACGCGAGGTCGCGCAGGTGCGATGGGTCGTTGCACTCGCCGCGCCAGAGGTTGTCGCGGAAGAACAGCCAGCCCTCGGACCCGGGCGCGTCGGCTTCGCGGCTGAACGTCGTCTCGAACGAATCGGGAGAGAGCGAGACGCCGCCGACGGCCGGTTCGAGCCTGAACCGAACGGCGAAGGCGTACGCTGCTCGCATCTCAGACTTCCTTGTTGAGGAACTCCGCCATCTCGATGTCCTTTGCCGTGACGCCACCTTCCTCGTGGCTCGTGAAGCTGACTTCGACCTCCTTGTAGCGGATAGTCATCGTCGGATGGTGGTTCTGTACTTCGGCTATTTCGCCGGTCAACTGTGCGAAGTTCACGCCTTTCATGTAGTCGTCGAACTCGAACGTTCGCACGATTTCCCCCTCTTCGAGCGTCCACCCATCGGGCAACTGTGCCTGAATCTCGTCCGCTGACAGCACTTCAGCCATGGGCGAAACATCGACGGGGACTCAAATAATCGTTGGGGGCGCGCTGGTGGATAGTTGGACTCGGCAATCGCCGGCGGTCACTGCTGGCGGTTTTCGACACGACCGTCGCAAATTCGACCGGTCTGGAGTGAGAGTCGTGTCACCCCAAACCTATAAGTCGACCAACGAAGCAGTATGGGGACATAGACCCATGGGCAATGGAGACACGGGAGCGGCAGGATGGACCGCGAACCGACCAGTAACAGGCGACAAAGGGAGTAGCCCGTACACCGGTCCGTGACCAGTGCGGTGACGACTCGACGGTAAATTTTTTCGTACCTCGACCGCAGAGTGACGAGGTCGGCTGACGGACAGTTCACCGTTTCAGCCCACAATTTGCAGTACTGGGCTCCAATTTGCAGTACCAGACTACGGGTTGCGGAGTCGCGTCGCGAGGTCGTCCGACCAGTAAAATTCGCCGTCGTAGATGACCGAGGTGTCGGCCCGCTCCAGAAATTCGAGGAGCGACTGCTGTCCGAGCGCGAATTCGGATTCGTTCCCACAGAGGTACGAGAACTCGTTCTGTTCGATGTAGGGGTGGTAGTAGCTACCGGCGTGCTGGAGCGAGAACTGGTCGAACGTGAGGAAGTACTGCTCGTCCCCGAGGTGTTCGAGTTCGGCCGTCGTCGGCAGCCGATTCGTCGTCTGGGTCAGCGTGTGCGTCCCGTCGCCGACGACCGCGTAGTCCTTGCCCATCATGATGCGACGACGAGCGATGCGCAGTGCGCGTTCGACCGAGAAGCCGTGGATGAGCAATCGCGCGAACGCCGAGCCGACCTTCACCGCGTGGTCGTTGAGGACTTGCGTGAAGGTGACGCCACCGGCGACTGCACCGCGTTCGATCAGTGCCATTCCTTCGTGGAAGGAGCCGCAAGCGTTCAGGAAGAAGGTCTGGGTGTTGCACTCGTCGATACTGCTGGCCGGGAGGTAGCCGTCGGGACAGCGCAGGCCCTCCTCTTCACAGTGGCCGATGTAGTGCAGGAAGTCGTTGTCGTCCTCGAAGACACGGGCGAGGTCCGCCGTCGCGAGGTGGTCCAGTACCTCGACTTGCAGGGGAAGGTCCTCGCTTCGCTCGCGGTAGATGGCGGCCACGTCGGCGTGTTCGGCGTCCATCCGCTGGTCGTTGAGGACGACGGTCACCTTCGCTGTCTCACGCTTTCGTTCGAGGTACTTCAGCCGGTTGCGGTACGCCGCTGGGGCGCACTTGAACACGTCGATGGGAACGCCGTCGGCGAGCCAGCCGTGGATGCGGCCTCCCCGCAGCGCGGGTTTCACGATGTCGACGGAGGCGACCTGTCCGGCACCTGCTCGTGCCTCGTTCCCGCGGTAGAAATCGTCCAGTGACCGCTCGACCAGTTCGGCCCCCTGTAGCGCCGAAGTCTGGGGCATGTAGATGAGGCTCAGGTTGTGGAGCATGAACGGAACCGTCCCCAGCATCTCGGCGCTGGGGTCGACGTACATCGACAGGTGCCAGTCGGGCAACCGGTGTTCGATGGCCGCGTAGGGCACGTCGAGGTACGTCTCCAGTCGGTCGACCGGGCTGCCGTGGTACAGTTCCTCGCTCTCGAGTCTGAGGGCGTCGAGGAGGCTTTCCTCTGCGAGGTTGGTCCCGTAGGGACCAGCGTTCCGAACGAGACAGTCGAGGAAGAACGCTTTGCGGAGCGTTCTGGCGGTGGTCCGTTCGAGGGTCGGCAACTGGCCGAGGTCGTGTCTGATCCCGGCACTCGGCGCACACAGCATCGGTGCGGAGAGCGAATCGACGACCTCCACGTCCGCTTGCAGGTAGTACGCGAGTGGAGCCGTGACGAACAACTCGTCGAACGACGGCGGTACGAGCAACTCGATGCCCACGTCAGGTGTCGCGTCGGCGATGTAGTCCGGGACCGCGGCCTCGGTGCTGGGGTCCGTCGTCTCCACGAGCGGCGGATGGCCACGGAGCGTCGGGTACGTCCTGTCCGCCGCGGTCGTCTTGTGCGACGCCGAGAGGTGCGTCAGTGCGGTCGCCATTCCCGCTGGGGTCGCCGGAACAGACACTCTTCCCGACGGCTGTTCGCTGCGACTCCGGAAGCCGAGGGTGAGCGTCGTCTCCGCCGGAAACGAGACGATGACCTCCTCGAAGTCACGCGTCTTGGAGATGGAGAGCGGGCCGTCCGCGCGGAGATACGTCTTGATTCGTGCATCGAGGTCGACGATGTACTCGCCACGGGGGAGATCGAGCGGGCCAACGTCGTTCTCTAACTGATAGGTCGCGTCGCTGGTCTGTGAGGCGACGTAGACGACGCTGATTGGAAACCGGAGTTCCGTCCCGACGCAGGTGAGCGTCGTGTCGACGGGGCGTGGGAGTGAGGCGTCGTCGTCGACCACGTCGAGGTCTGCACCGTGGACGACGAATTCGGAGTTTCCGGGGTCTATCACCCGGAGTCCACTCGGTGTTACCTCCCACTCTATCATTCGCGTTGGTAGATTTCACCATGACCAGTTAGAAGTATCGGGTGGCACAGGAGTGCACGCTGTACATCTCGAACGCCGACAGCATTCCCCGAAGAAGGTACACTTATGGACAAACCGAACACCGATTCGAACATGGACTACGAGCAGGTTCGGGCGGTCGACCCGGAAGTCGCAGACGCGCTCTCTGCGGAAGTCACGCGGCAGGAGAACACACTGGCGATGATCGCCAGCGAGAACCACGTCTCGAAGGCGGTCCTCGAAGCACAGAGTTCCGTCCTCACGAACAAGTACGCCGAAGGCTACCCCGGCAAGCGCTACTACGGCGGCTGTGAGAACGCGGACATCGTCGAGGAGAAGTGTATCGAGTACGCCGAAGAACTCTGGGGCGCAGAGCACGTCAACGTGCAGCCGCACTCCGGGTCGTCGGCGAACCTCGGCGTCTACCTCGCCGTTCTCGACCCCGGCGATAAGATTCTCTCGCTGGACCTGACCCACGGTGGCCACCTGAGCCACGGGCACCCGGCGAACTTCACCGGCCAGACCTACGAAGTCGAGCAGTACGAGGTCGACCCCGAGACGGGCTACATCGACTACGACGAGGTCCGCGAGCAGGCGGAAGCGTTCGACCCGGACATCATCGTCTCGGGCTACTCCGCGTACCCACGTGAGGTCGAGTGGGCGAAGATTCAGGAGGCCGCCGACGCGGTCGACGCGTACCACCTCGCCGACATCGCGCACATCACCGGTCTCGTCGCTGCGGGCGTCCACCCGTCCCCGGTCGGCATCGCCGACTTCGTCACGGGCAGTACGCACAAGACCATTCGCGCGGGCCGCGGTGGCATCATCATGTGCGACGAGGAGTACGCCTCGGACATCGACAAGGCCGTCTTCCCCGGCGCACAGGGCGGTCCCCTGATGCACAACATCGCGGGCAAGGCTGTCGGCTTCAACGAGGCACTCCAGCCCGAGTTCACCGAGTACTCCGAGCAGACCGTGAAGAACGCGAAGGTCCTCGGTGAAGAACTAGCTGACCACGGCTTCGAACTGGTCTCCGGCGGCACCGACAACCACCTCGTGCTGGTCGACCTCCGCCCGTCGCACCCGGACACGACCGGTGGCGACGCCGAGGAAGCGCTCGAAGACGTCGGCATCGTCCTGAACGGGAACACGGTCCCCGGCGAGACGCGCTCGCCGTTCAACCCGTCGGGTATCCGTGCCGGGACGCCCGCACTGACGACCCGCGGCTTCGACGAAGACGACATCCGCGTCGTCGCCGACTGCATCGCGAAGGTCATCGACCACCCGGACGACGAGGACGTGAAGGCCGACGTGGCCGAGACCGTCGCCGACCTCTGCGAAGCGAACCCGCTGTACGAGTAATTCGGGCACTGCTCTTCGAACCGGCGGTCACCTGTCGACACGACACGTGTCGTGATTACCGACGATTTCTTCTCTCTTCGTCGTCTGCACTCGTGTCTATCTGCCCGCAATGCGGTCGCTAACCGCCAATGGTGATGCTTTGATAGTAATGCACACTCGTTTTGCACGTTCCCCGAATCGATAGGTTCGGGGAGAGATGTTAGGGGATTTACAACAGCGGTTGCCAGCGGTGTCGCTAACGAACCATTTTCGGAACAGCTTAGAGCTACAGCTGACGGTGGGCGTCGGCCTCATCGGCCTCATCGGGGGGTCGTTGTCGGTGTTCCTGTTCTTCGAGACGGCGAATTACTCGCTGTTCGTCCTCGGACTGGCCACCACCGTCGCCGTGATGAGTTCACTCGGATTCGGGTCACTCTCACAGTTCGTGGAGGTACGGGCGCTCACCGAGAAGGCGAACGCCGTCGAAGCGGGGGACTTCGACGTCGAACTCGCCACCGACCGCGAGGACGAAATCGGTGAACTCTCACAGGCCATCGCCGGGATGCGCGACGAACTGCAGGCCTCACTGGCCGACGCCGAGCGCGCCCAGCAGGCCTCCGAGGACGCCAGAAAAGACGTGCAGGTCATGAACGACCATCTGGAACGAACGGCCGAACGCTACGGTCTGACGATGGCCGCCTGCGCCGAGGGCGACCTCTCACGGCGACTGCCAACCGACGAAACCGAGAACGAAGCCATGCGAGCGGTTGCGCGGTCGTTCAACGATATGCTCGACGAACTCGAACCAGCACACGCCGAGGCGAAGTCGTTCGCTCGGACCGTCGCACGGGCGAGTACGAACGCCGCAGACCAGATGGACACGGTCGGCGAACGGAGCCACGACGTACAACAGACCGTCGAGCGCATCGAGCGCGGCGCGCAGGCCCAAAGTGACCACATCACGTCGGTGAGCGCCGACATGGAAGACCTCTCTGCGACGGTCGAAGAGATGACTGCAACTGCCGAGACGGTCGCCGAACAGTCGGCAGAGGCAGTCTCGGCGAACGAGGACGGCCGGAAAGCCGTCGTCGACACGGCACAGGCGATGCGTGCCATCAGAGACAGTACGCAGGAGGTCGCCCGAGACGTGCAGTCGCTGCACGAACAAATCGACCGTATCGACCGCATGTCGAGTACCATCACCGACATCGCGTCCGAGACGAACATGCTGGCCCTGAACGCGAACATCGAGGCCTCGAAGGCACGGTCGCATGGGAGACACGAGGGCTTCGGCGTCGTCGCACAGCAGGTCAAAGAACTCTCGTCCGACGCGAAAGACCGGTCGACGGAAATCGGTGACCTCGTCGAAGGCGTCAAAACCGACACGGACGCGGTCGTCCAGGACATGCGCAAGATGACCACCGACGTGGAGGCCGGACTGCAGGCCGTCACCGAGACGCTCGACGCGCTCGAGACCGTCGACGAGAACGTCGACCAGGTCGACGACGGCGTCCAGACCATCTCGGCAGCGATCGACCAGCAGGCGACCCGAACGCAGTCGGTCCGGTCGAAGACGGCCGACGTGGCCGCTATCAGTCAGGGGACGACCCGGGCGGCAGAGGACGTGACCGCTGCGGCAGACGCACAACTCAGCGCCGTGACGACCGTTCGTGAGACCAACGAACTACTCGACAGTCGCTCTGCGGACCTCTGTGGCCTGCTCGACCAGTTCGACACCAGTGGCCGCCGAGACGGGGCGGCCGTCGCCGACGACGACTGAACGCGGTCGCCCGCGGTCGACTACGGGGCAGTCCACTGCGGTGCAGTCTACTCTTTGTATCGTCGTGCGACACCGGCGACGCCGGCGAGACTGGCCAACACCGACACCGCTGGGTATCGGTCGACGACGTACTCGGCTGTGGCGGCGGGTATATCGCCGTGCAACGGGTGGCTGGAGGCTGCCCTCGCGTTGGACGAATCGGCCGAGTTCGCGTCCATTGACGGTCGTGCAGTGGTTCGTTCTGTCGCCATCGTCGACGGAGTAGCCGACTGTGCGGTGGTGGGTCGCTCGGAAGGTGTCGGTTCGGTCGTCGGCGGAGCAGTGGTCGGTCGCTCAGTGGTCGGCTGTCTGGTCGTGGGCTGTGCGGTGGTCGGTTGCTCGGTAGTCGGCTGTCTGGTCGTGGGCTGTGCGGTGGTCGGTTGCTCGGTAGTCGGTTGCTGCGTCGTGGTCGTGGGTGCACCCGGGTTCTCGACCGCGTACTCCATCCCCTCGGTCATGGTCACGATGTCGAAGTTCAGTCGCTTGGCTTCCCGAATCACCGTCCGAATTCGTTCGGGTGCCATGTTCTTCGTGTGGCCGCCGACGATGTACAGGGCGTCTTTTTCGGCTGCATCTTCGAGGAGCGTGGTCAGATACGTCCCACTGATGAGTTGCTGCTCGAACGGCCGACGCCCGAACCGATACGGGTTGGCGTCACCGGGAGCGTTCATTCCCGTCAACCTGTAGTTGACCACCGAGTCGTAGGAATCGGCGACCACTTCCTGTGACTTCTCGCAGTGTCGACCGTAGGGATAGACGATGTGACTGGGGTCGGGGACGCCGTGGTCGCCGATGACCGCCTTCGAGTCCGCCATGGCTTGCCGGATGCGCTCCTCGGTGAAGCGTTCGGTCGTCCCGACGGGGAAGGAGGTCTCCAATTCGCCGTCGAGTGCGAGGTAGGGTCCGTCTTCGTCCTCGGCAGCGTGGCTGACGCTGACCCGGGCAGTGTTCTGGCCGTCGTCGAGCACTACTGCCGCCTCGTTCTCCCGGCCGTGGTAGTTGTAGTCGACGTACAGGCGAGTGTCTCCGGGTGACGCTGGCTTCGTCAGTTGCTGTGTACCGAGGTGTTCGTGCGACACCGTATGCGACATGATCTCCCAGCCACTGTCGTGGAGTTCACGAACTTGCGCACCGGTCAGCCGTTCGTCGTCACTATCGGCGTCCCACGCCACGTAGTTCGAGACGGCGGCGATGCTCGCGGGGACACCTTCGTCCCGGTGAATCGGGAACGCTTTCGTGTAGTCTTCCCGAACGGAATCATCATAGGTAATGACCAATTTCGCTTCTGTCTTCGACTGCCGGGCAGTCCCTACTCCCCCGAGAAGGGTCGTACCAGCAGCTTGTAACAGCTCACGCCTGGAGGGCATTGTGTCCGGAAGTTGATTCAAATTTATTGAAAAGTATAGTAATTATTGAAATTGTTTCAACAGGATTACGAGCGTCTTAGCCACTTTTTGTTGGACATATGACCCGAAATCGCTCCGTCGGTGAGGGGCGTCGCTTCGCTTCTCTCGTCGCCCGCCGAAGTCGGCCGCCGTTCGTCCCAGCGGTGTGGTCACCGCCGAGACGGGCTGTACAGTCTTTTCAGTAGTTGCCTTCGCGAGCTTACAACCGAAATAGTCACCACTAAGTTCGGCATAACGACACGATTCCAATCGCAGTCCGGTCTCGCCGACGACCCACGCAAACTGCATAGGTGGCAAATTTATACATGGTCGTGTATCATCCCGCCGTCAGAGTCGGTGAGATGGGCACGAACCCGAGGGTTGAAGGGGACTCTCCGCGAACCCCGACGCAATGACACACGTCATCGACGGAAACGCGGTCGCCGAAGCTGTTCGAGCGGACGTCTCCGACGCCATCGACACACTGGAGACCGAAGACGTGACGCCCGGTCTCGCCACCGTTCTGATGAGCGACGACGGCGGCTCGCAGACGTACGTCTCGATGAAACAGCGAGCGTGTGAGGAAGTCGGCATCGACGGCACGACCGTCGAAATCGACCCCGACGCACCCGCACAGGAACTCTACGACACTATCGACGACCTGAACGAGGACCCCACCATCCACGGCATCCTCGTCCAGATGCCGGTCCCCGACCACGTCGACACGCGCGAAGTCCTCCGCCGCGTCGACCCGATGAAAGACGTCGACGGGTTCCACCCGGAGAACGTCGGCCGACTCGTCGCCGGTGACGCCCGCTTCAAGCCGTGTACGCCCCACGGCATCCAGAAGTTGCTCGCCTCGGCAGACGTCGACGTCGAGGGCAAGGACGTGGTCGTCATGGGTCGTTCCGACATCGTCGGCAAGCCGATGGCCAACCTGCTGGTTCAGAAGGCCGACGGCGGCAACGCGACGGTCACGGTCTGTCACTCGCGCACGCAAGACCTCGAAGAGAAGACGAAGAACGCAGACATCGTCATCGCCGCCGTCGGCGTCCCCGAGATGCTGACCGGTGACATGCTCTCCGAGGGCGTCGTCGTCATCGACGTGGGGACGAACCGTGTCGACGCCGACAACGAGAAGGGCTACACGCTCACGGGCGACGTAGAGTTCGAGAGCGCGAAGGAGAAGGCCTCGGTCATCTCTCCCTCGCCCGGCGGCGTCGGTCCGATGACCATCGCGATGTTGCTGTACAACACGGTCCGCGCGGCGAGTCTGGAGTCTGGCGTCGATGTCGACCTCTGAATCGGTAGTTGAGTCTCTCTGAACTCGTTCTGTTCTCGCGTCAGTGCAGGTCCAGTCGCTGTCTCGCCCGAACCAATGCATCCTCGTCGCCGTCACGGAGGTACGTCGCGACCTCGCGCATCGCCCGAATCAACCGCTCTGACTCCTGCGGGGACACGTCGCCTTCCAGTGCCCGAACTCGCTTTGCCTGTTCCGTGAGTGCGGAGAGCGCTTCGTTCGCTGGCTGGTCCACCGTCACGTCGCCTGCGTCGGCCCACTCGCGAATCTCGCGTCGGTACTCTCTGACCGCGTTCGCGTAGGCGATACCCCGACCTTCACGGAGCGATTCGGGGACGCTGTCTGGGGTGGGCCGGGCCGACACGTCTCCCTGCAGAAGCGAGAGTAGGTACATCTCTTCGGCTTCGTCGCGACCGAGCGAACGTTCGACCAGTCCAGCGACGTGCCGGAGTTCGCCGGCGACGAGATAGGTGTCGTCGAGGTCTTGCAACTCGCCTGCATCGACGAAGCCGTGGGCACCGAGGTACTCCCGACATGCCGAGACGACCATCTTCAGCGCCTCGTCTTCGGGCACCTCGTCGATGTTCGCCCGCGCTTCCGAGAGGTCGAGTTCGACCGGACTCGCCGTGTGGAGTTTTCGTTCGTCGTCCACGCCGACGCTCCGCGGGCTGTCGCAGTCGGGGCAGTTGATGCTGCCAGTGTCGTAGTACGACCACCGCCTCCCGCAGTCCTTGCACTCGCGCTCGCCGCGTATCTCCATGCGCCGAGGTTGGGCCGGGCGGGTCAAAGGCCCGACGGTGCTGACCGACGACACAGTACATCCAGCCTGAGGTCACCGCACGGCTTCCCTGACAGAAGAAACGCACTTCCCTCCGGCACTCGGATGTCGAAGTATGCGCGACGAAGAAGCGGTCCGCGAGCAGTACGAGTTCCTCATCGAACAGCTCAACGACGAAAACATGAAACACGAGGGTGTGAAGCAGATGTTCACGTACTACAAGCGCGCCCTCGGCTGGGTGCTCGAAGAAGAGCACATGTGACGAGGTCGGTCGTCGCCGACGCGAACCGGAGAGCGTCGCACTTTTCCCGGCACCAAGTGACCGATTCCGCATGGACGTACGTATCGCGGGTGATGGCCCAGCAGCCGAGGCCGTGGTGGCCGCGCTGGCCGACGCCGACGTAGAACCCGAGCGAGTCGACCCCAGCGAGGTCGGTGGCGCGACGCTCGCCGTGGTGGTCGGCGCAGTCGGTGCCGAGTCGTTCGAGACGGCGAACGCGGCCGCTGACGGGCCGTGGCTCGCCGTGGAGTTGGGTGGCATCGGTGGCGTCGCACTTTCCGGTGTCGACGCCGCCGTGACCGGTCTCGAAACCGGTGCCGGCTGTTACGACTGTCTGCGGGCGCGGGTCGCGGCGAACGCGCAGGAGACCGGCGAAGCCAGCGTCGACGCGCCGACAGCCCGACTCGCCGGGGCAGTCGCCGGACGGCAGGGTGTCCGCTTCTGCGCGGACGACGAGTCGGTCGTCGGGGCCGTCACCGAACTCCCGCACCAGCAGCACAGCTTCTTCCCCGTACCGGGCTGTTGTACCGAGCGCGACCACACGGTTCGCCACGAGTACGAGGACGTGGACCTCGACGCGGCACTCGAACGCGCAGAGCAGACGCTCGACGGTCGGGTCGGCCTCGTCAGCAGCATCGGTGAAGTCGAGTCGTTCCCCGCGCCGTACTACCTCGCGACGAACTCAGAGACGAGCGTGTTCAGCGACGCCAGCGCGCCGCGACAGGCCGCGGGCGTCCACGAGGACTGGAACACCGCGTTCATGAAGGCCGTCGGCGAGGCGCTCGAACGGTACTCGGCAGCGGTGTACCAGGGCAGTGATTTCGAGCAACTGCCACCCAAGATGGTCGACGGCGGCGTCGCCCCCGACGCCGTGGTCCGGCGTTCGGACGCCCCGGCAGTCGACCCTGACCAGCCGATTCCGTGGGTGATGGGAGAGAACCTGGTGACCGGTGAAGAGACACCAATCGCGGCCGAACTCGCGCAGTTCCCGCCGCCGGAAGAACGCTACGTGGACTCGATTACGACCGGCCTCGGACTCGGCTCTTCGGGCGCGGGTGCGCTCGTCTCGGGACTGACCGAGGTCGTCGAACGCGACGCGACGATGCTCGCGTGGTACTCGACGTTCGAACCGCTCGCGCTGCAGGTCGAAGACGAGACGTACGAGACGCTCGCAAAACGGGCACGTGCTGAAGGGTTGGAGACGACTGCACTGCTCGTCACGCAGGACGTGGACGTGCCGGTCGTCGCCGTTGCAGTCCATCGTGAGGGTGGCGAGTGGCCGGCCTTCGCGGTCGGTTCCGGGGCAGCGCTCGACCCGGTCGCTGCTGCCAGAGACGGACTCGCCGAAGCGCTCCAGAACTGGATGGAACTGCGCTCGATGGGCCGGGCCGGCGCGACCGACGAACCCGGCGCGATTGCCGCGTTCGCCGACTTCCCGTCGGCGGCCGCGGACTTCCTCGACGTGAGTGGGCCGGTGCCCGCGACGAGTGTCGGCCCAGACGAGGTGCCGACGGGCGAGGACGCAGTGACGGAACTGGTGCCCCGACTGGACGACGTGGGACTGACGCCGTACGCGGTCAGGCTGACCCCGCCAGATGTGGCAGCAGCAGGCTTCGAGGCGGTCCGCGTCGTCGTTCCCGGTGCGCAGCCACTGTTCACCGACGACCCCGCGTTCGGCGAGCGAGCAGAGGCCGTCCCGGCGTCGCTCGGCTTCGAGGCGCGCCTGAACCGCCGCCACCATCCGTACCCCTGAACGGGAACGTCAGGGAAGCAGACGGTGTCGAAACCCACAACGAACCGTGGTTTTAAATCGTCACACTCCTTGATATGACATGGTGTGCGAACTGTTCACATGAGTAATTCGAAGATGGAGACAACAGCGACAGATGGGCAGGTATCGGAGTTCGACCTCGCGTGTGCGACCTGTGGTGGGACGCTCTCTCGGACCGAGGTGTCGTCGGACTCGCTGCGATTCGACGCAGCAGGGACACTACTCGTCGCCGAGTGTACGGACTGTGGCAGTCGGTACTTTCCTCGACAGACGCTCACCGGTCTGGAACGATAACGAGTTTTCTGGGGTTGCTGTCCGGTCCGTCGTAGGTGCGTGAGTTAGGGAACGGCGTTTATGTTGTATGATGTACAATTCGCACAGCGGTGGCACACAAATTATCATGATGGATTCACGCATACGCCACGGCGGAACCGTTTCGGAGTTCGAGTTGTCGTGCGAATCCTGTGGTGGGACACTCGCGCTGGCCGCCGTTCCGGCCAACGATGGGGAAGGAACGGCTGGTGAGACACGAGTCGTTGCGGAGTGTACTGGCTGTGGAAACCAGTACGACGGCGGTCGGACACTCGAAAATTTGTACCGTCCCTGCTGACGAGAAACGCGAGAAAATCGCCCGATTCAGACGTAGAAGGTCGCTCGCAGCATATCACGCGTGCCGGGACCGAGCCCGACCGCGACGATGGCGACGAGCAGCATGATGGTGAATCGCGGGCTCTCCTCGAACACCTCTTTATCGAAGACGGCGATGACGAACGTCGCAGCGACCATCTTCACGATGAGGAACGGGAACGCGTCCAGCCACGCCGGGAGCCACTGGCCAGCCACGTCGACGATGAATCGGTTGACCGGGTGCTTCCCCTGCAGGTTGCCCTGATTGGTCAAGACCGTCATCAGGTCGAGTCCGACGACGTTGGCCACGCCGTCGACGGCGTGCGCCCACAGGATGACCAGTCCCATCATGCCGGTTCCGTTGTTGAAGTGCGGTGCGAAGCGTTCGATGAGGCCCCACGTGAGGAGCGTCGCCACGGTCGCACCGACGAGGACGACGAGCGTCACCTGCGGGTAGAACAGCACGTAGTCCTCGGTCGCCGACGCGTAGGCGATATACCCGAGCGTCAGGCCGAGAACTGCGGCCCCGATGCCGAAGAGCGGGTACTCGAACTCGTAGTCGAGCACCGACTTCGAGAGCCACACCGCGAGCACGAGCGACGCGAGCGCGATGAAGAAGACGGTGAAGTAGATGATGGGACTGATGAGCAGCGTGTTCACTGGGTAGTCGATGAGCGGCACGAAGCCCTCTCTCGCTGCCTTGTTATTCACGTCCTCGACGACGCGCAGCGCACCCCCGAAGAACATGAACGGGAACAGGCCGTAGAACATCGCTCGGTACCGCTCGACGCGCAATCGCTTCAGGACGAGCGCGACGCCGACGAGCATGACGAGCAAGATGACGGCGTAGCCGATTTCGGAGACGACTGTGTAGCCCGGCTCCGCGACCGGCCCCATCCCTGCTGGCACGTTCGAACAGCTCTGTGGCTGTATCTGTTCACCGTTGGCCCACGCAGCACAACTCCAGCCCTTCGCGTCGGCGTACACCGGTCCCCAGAAGTAGTGCCAGACGAAGTTCGCGTACACTTCTCGACGGAACACCACCGACCCCAGCCCGAAGATCGCGACGAGGAGGCCAACCGACGCGGCCCACGCACGGCCGACTCCCACGCGCTCTATGACGTCACTCATATGCGCACGGCGGGGGCGACTCGGCATTATCCTTCTGGTCTCGTGCGCTACCGATACGCAAACACCGACTGCTCCTGCGAATTACAGCGGTAATTCCTCGGATTCGTGGGGCGTCCCGAGGATGACCATGGTCTGTGACCGGGCGAATCCGTCCATCTGGGCGATGCGGTCGAACATCAGTTCCCGAAGCGCGTCGGCGTCGGCGGCGAACACGCGGGCCATCACGTCCCACTCGCCGGTGGTCAGGTGGACTTCCTGCACGCCCTCGATATCCTGGAGTTTCTGGAGGGTGTCCTTCTCTCGGCCCTGTTCGACCCGAAGGCCGATGATAGCCGAGATACCGAGGCCGACGGCTTTGGGGTCGAGTTTCGCGTGATACCCCTCGATGATACCGGCGTCTTCCAGCCGGCCGACTCGGTCGTGGACGGTCGCACTCGACATGTCGATTCGGCGGGCTATCTCGCTGAACGTCGTCCGCGCGTTCTCCTGTAAGATACGGAGAATCTGGCGGTCCGTCTCGTCGAGGTCCATGCGCGTGGTCACACGCTGTGGACGCATAAGCCTCTCCCGTTCCGTCGAACCTTACGCCTGCGTCCGAACCGCTTCGATGTTTTGGGCGGCTTCGAGGACGGCCTCGTGTCGAGTCCCGTTCGAAGCGACCAGTCCGCGACTGTCGTGCCGCCACGGCTCACCGTCGAGGTCGGTGACCGTCCCACCCGCCTGCCGGACGAGGTGAACGCCGCCGACGGTGTCCCACGGGTTCGCGTCGACGTTCGTGATGGTCGCCTCCAGCGACCCTGCGGCGACCATCCCGAGGACGGCCTGTGCACAGCCGAACCGGCGCATGTCGCCGAATCGCTCGACGATGCTCGCACACGCCTGTGCGTACTCGTCGCGCCGGTCGAAGTCCCACCAGATGGTCGGACAGACGACGAACTGGTCGAGGTCGTCCGCGTCGCTCACAGCGATATCGTGGCCGTTCAGCGTCGCACCGGTCGAATCAGAGGCGTAGTAGTCGTCCATCGCTGGCAGTGCCGTCGCCGCAGCGACCGCCTCACCGTCGACCACGGCCGCGACTGCGGTCCCCCACACTGGGATGTCGCGCACGTAGTTGTTCGTCCCGTCGATGGGGTCGACGACCCACGCCGCACCCTCGTCCGGAACCGCCTTCAGCTCGTCGTCCTCTTCGCCGACGATGGCGTCGTCGGGGAAGTGCTCTTTCACGTACTCGACGACCCGTCGCTGTGCGTCCCGGTCCGCGTGCGTCACCACGTCCGTCTTGCCGTCTTTCCGCTCCACATCGATGTTCGTCCGAAAGTGGTCGGCGGCGACCGCCGACCCGGCTCGTGCAGCCTCCGCTGCCACACGAGCGCGTTCTGCGTACTCGGTCATGCCCTGATTCCCGAGATGTGTACGAAAATAGTCACCGATTTCGTCCTTTCGGTCCGAAAGGTTATGTGCCGAAAGCAGGTGGTCGGTACATGGCCGATTCAGTCGCTGGAGCGTTCGTCATCGTCTCGCTCTTCTTTCTGTTCGGGATGGTTCTCGCACGGCTTAGACGACTGAACAGTGGCGAACGCGACCGTCCAGAAACCGAGTACACCGACGACAGTGGGATGCGAAATCGGTGATTCGTCACGGGTCGGTTTCGAGTGCATGAGACACACAGCCACGCGGAGGAAATGTTTATCAACCGTTCGAAGTCTCATTTCACTCGTATGCGTTCGACACGCACAACCCGAGGGTCGACAACGGCCCGTGGACGGGTTCCGAACCGAGCAGTGCAGCACTAACGAGTTCTTCCTGCGCGATCGTCGACACACACGTCAGAGCGATGCGGCTCTCCGGGGTGGTCACGGTGCGTCGTAGCAGCGCGTTCTTGCCCACCAGTCGAGAGACGTACGGCGACGGGACGGAGACGGTCACCCTCCTGCGCCGTGCCGGACTCGTCCGCGAGTTCGGCAGCGGTCTCTGGGGATACACTCCCGCCGGCCAGCGCGTGAGACGAAAGCTCACCGACCGCGTCCGCGCCGCGATGGACGAAATCGGCGGCCAGGAGGTCAGTCTCCCCGGCCTGCAGTACCGCGAGCGCTGGGAACAGAGCGGTCGCTGGGGCAACTTCGAGGACGAGATGTTCACCCTCCGAAATCGCGATGGGCAGGACATGTGCCTCGCGCCCAGTCACGAGGAGGGCATGGTCCACCTCGTCGACGGGCGCGTTCGGTCGTACGACGACCTGCCCCTCCTGCTGTATCAGGTGGCCACGAAGTTCCGGGACGACCACGCCCGAAACGGCCTCGTGCGCTCGAAGGAGTTCACGATGAAAGACGCCTACAGCTTCCACGCCGACGAAGCCGGACTGGCCGAGACCTACCGAACAGTTCGTGACGCCTACGAACAGCTGTTCACCGACCTCGGCCTCCGGTTCGCCATCGTCGACGCCGACAACAGCGTCATGGGTGGGTCGGCCTCCGAGGAGTTCGTCGCACCCGTCGACGACGGGAGTGGTGCGCTCGTTCACTGCACAGCTAGTGAGGACTGTCGTTTCGGCATCACCGACGAACACGCCGACTTCGGGCAGTACACCGCGGGTGACAACTGCCCCCACTGCGGCCGCGAACTGGCCGAGAGCGAAGGCACCGAGGTCGGCCACGTGTTCAAACTCGGCACGCACTACGCCGCGGCGATGGACCTCACCTACGACACCAGCGACGGCGAGACGCGCCACGTGGTCATGGGCAGTTACGGTCTCGGCATCGACCGACTGCTCCAGACACTCGTGCAGCAACACGCCGACTGCGACGGAATTCGCTGGCCCGTCACCGACTGCGGGACGGTCGCACCCTATCGCACCAGTATCGTCCCCATCGGCGACGACGAGGAAGTCATCGAGACCGCGGCCCGCATCTACGAGGCTTGCGGGTCCGACGACGTGCTCCTCTACGACGACGGGTCGCAGTCAGTCGGGGAACGCTTCGCCGAGAGTGACCTGCTCGGGATTCCCGCGAAAATCGTCGTCGGGAACCACTTCCGTGAGACCGGCCTGGTGGAACTGGAGACTCGTGACGGTGAGACGCGCGAAGTCGAAGTCGACGAGGTTGCGGAGGCAGTCGAGCAGTTCGCCTCTGTCTCCGAACGACGCGAAACTCGATAGTCTGACTGGCACTCTCAGTCCATTTTTCGTAGTTCGTGATACGCAGTAGCTGCAGCTATGTCGAGTCGTTCTGTGAGAAGTTTGCGAGGGCAAGACGCTCCGTCTTGCCGCACTTCGCAGCGACAGCGGGTCACTGCGTCATGCGAGGGAAGGGATTTGAACCCTTGGACCACCGGAAGACGGCACTGCTCGCTCCGCTCGCAGCACCGCCTTCCGAGCCGCCGCTCACGTTCGTTCGCGGCGACTCTACAGGAGCGAATCTTGAGTCCGCCGCCGTTTCCAGCAGTGGCTCCGTCGAGTTGTACCGTGAGAAGTTTGCGAGGGCAAGACGCTCCGTCTTGCCGCACTTCGCAGCGACAGCGGGTCACTGCGTCATGCGAGGGAAGGGATTTGAACCCTTGGACCTCTACAGGAGCGGATCTTGAGTCCGCCGCCGTTTCCAGGCTTGGCTACCCTCGCACGCAGTTACATGTCTGCCGTGGGGTGGTAAAGACGTTGCGAAGCGAGCGCCTCCCGAACGGCGGACGGCAGTGAGTAGGAGGCGGGCGAGTGTCACCGAAAATTTCGTCGTGCACAGCCCTCCGTCGCGAGTCGGTCAGGGAGACCCCGGCGAGGCGCCGCCAGAATCCTCCTCGTCTATGGTCTCGGCTACGGACGTCACGCCAGCACGCGCCAGCATGGCATCAGGTTCACCGCGGTCGGCCAGGATTCCGTTGACGAATTTCGGTTTCTCCACGCTTCGGAGGGTAATCGACGAGCTCCCGGTCCCCGCCGTCGTGATACTGAGGTCCCCGCAGGAGACGAGGCGCTGGAGTTTCGTCTGGGTGAGCGAGATGTTCTGGATACTGTCGAGTCGGACCGTCTGAATGTCCTGTGTGAGGATGCCGCGTTTGCGGTACAACTTCTCGGTCGTGACGACGTACACCGTGTTCCAGACGACGACGACGGCGTACGCACCGACCAGCAATCCCGCGACGACGACGACTGCCGGAATCCATCGCCAGTCCACCGGAAACACCAGGAACCCTATGATTCCGAGGATGGTGACCCCGGTGGTGACTCCCAGCCATTTTTTGACGTGATATGGGCTGGGATTTCCCTTCCAGACGAGCCGTTCAGCGGGGCCGAGCGTCGCCCATGAGGGCAGTTCATCAGCGTCGAACATGCCTACTCTAGGCGAGCGTCGAATTTGTACTATCCACCGTATTTCTCACAACCACCGGAGGAGTTACCCGTCACCGACCGCACCGCTCCGACATGGACGACCACACGACCGACCCGAGCGTCGGCCCGCCAGCGTCGGGCACGCCGACGGGGTGGCTCCCCACCGAGGGCCGGTGGGAACACGACACGCTCAGACGGGCACTGGTCCACGGCGTGCGCCTCTACAACGCGGGCGACTTCCACGAGTCACACGACTGCTTCGAAGACGAGTGGTACAACTACGGCCGGGGGAGCGCAGAGAGCATGTTCCTGCACGGGATGGTGCAGGTCGCGGCTGGCGCGTACAAGCACTTCGACTTCGAGAACGACACCGGCATGCGCTCGCTGTTTCGGACCGCGCTCCAGTACTTCCACGGCCTGCCGGGCGATTTCTACGGTGTCGACCTCCGCGAGATTCGGACGAAACTGACGAACGCGCTGAACGACCCGAGCGAACTCGACGGCTGGCAGATTCCCCTCGACGGCGCGATTCCGGAGGCCAGAGACGTGGACTACGAGTACGCAGAAGAGACCGAACACGGGCCGTGAGTCGGCCGTCGGCGCGAGCGTTACTGCAGTCCTGCGCTAAAGAAGTTGAGAACGACGACTGACCACAGGGTCAGCCCGAGTCCATAGAAGATGAGGATAAGACCACCGCCGAACTTCCCCGAATTCGGAGCCAATTTCATATCCTTCACCATCATCTCACTCATTCCTCCCTCTTCTCCTCTCCCAAAACTAATATCCGCCCCTCCCCCAATGTCGGATCCACCCACTGTCGTTCCACCAGATGCGCCGCCGAGCACTGCTACGACGACACCAAGGGCTGCCAGGGCGACAATGTAGAGTCCCGAGTTAGTCAGGAAATAGACGAGGCCGACAGTAATCGCTCCTGCAACGACGGTGTAGAACGCCACTCCTTGCGCCAATGTTCGACTGTCCATAGACGTGACTTTTCTTCGACACGTATAGCTTTTCTGTGAAGTGAGCGACCGGTCGGTCAGCGGTTCACAGCCGTCACAGTCATCACAGCTACAAAAATCAGCACTACGAGAGGGTCACGACGATATCGCTATTCCCCACCAGCAGTAGCCCCGTACCCAATCGGCGTCCGACCATCGCCAGTCAGGAACAGGCGGTCGACCCACGTGCCGTCTTCGCGGAACGCGACGGTGATAGTGTGCGTCCCACCAGACAGGTCGAAAGTCCGGTGGTCGTGCCAGTCCTCGGTGTCGGGTTCGGGAGCGCGCTCCCAGTTCCAGCCGCGGTGGTCACCGATGCCGCCCCACGGAATCCACTTGCCGCCGTCGACACGCAGCCAGATGGAGTCGTCGTCGCCGGTCGGCCCGTGGGCGCGTGCCCAGAGTTCGTACTCGCCGGCCGCGAGGTCGACCTCGTAGGTCAGGTGCCCGGCGGAGGGCGGTTCGTGGCCCCCGTCGACGCCTTCGGCGACGACGTACTCGCCGCTGGAGGCACTGGCGTCTTCTTTGATGCGGAACGGTTCCTTCACGTCGGTCGCTTCCGCGTCGAGCCACGCTTCTGTGGGTGGCGAGCCCTGTGCAGGCCCGACAACGCCGCCAGTCACGCGCTCGTCACGGGTCGCGTCAGCCGGGGTCGGCCGACCTTTGACCGCCATCCCGTAGTCTCGGTAGAGTTGCCGGTTCGTCTTCCCGACGAGGTTCGTTGGGTCAGTTCCCGACCGCTCACGCAGGTCGTCTGTCCCTAGCTGGTTCACGGTGTCCCCATCCGGAATCGGGACGTGGTCCGGTGCCTGCGCGTCGTAGTAGACCGGCCGACCGTCGAGTTCGACGCCGCCTGCATCCGTGAACACCTCGTCGCCGCGGCGGTCGTCCGGTTCGTCGAGTGCAAGCGCGAGGTTCCCGTTCCCGCCGCGTTCGAACGTGCAGCCGTCGAGTTTGACCCGTCGAGGCGGGTGCGGATGGCCGTCCTCGAACGCGACGTTTCGTTCGTTGGCGAACCGGCAGTTCCGGTAGATACTGATGCCGCGCGGGAGTGGCTTCGCGCCGGTCGTGAACCCGGACACGTCGCAGTCCTCGTAGACGACGTTGAAGGGATACGGCCGGTTGCGGTTCATGCCGACGCTTTCCAGTCGTTCCGGATGCTCGCTCGCTTGCTCGTCGTCGACGGCCTGTTTCGTCGCTTCCTTCCCACGGCCCCAGACGAGGCGCGCGTTTGTCACCCGCAGGTTGTGGCTGTAGCGGATGCTCAGCCCGTTGTTGCCGCCTTCGGCGTTCCCGTGGTCCGGCGCGGCGACGTGCCCCCACGACCGGACGAGGGGGCCGATGTCGAACGCGGTGAAGTCCTCGACGACGCCGTAGTCGGCGAATCGCTCGTGGCCCCAGCCGAACTGGTGACGGGAGATGTCGAGGCCGCCGCCGGAGGCGAAGACCGTATTGTTCGAAAACGAGTTGAGCGGGAGGTACGCCGACGAGACTTTGTCCTCGTACACGTGGTCGGATTCACCGAGATACGGGAGTCGCTCCTCGTCGACGAACTCCAGCGGGAAGTTGGCGACCGTCCCGCGGATGTGGTCGATTTCCTCGCCCGGCCGCAGTTCGCGGTCAATGAGCGGGCGATTCCAGAAGACGAAGCCGTGGTGGCGGTGGCCTGCTGCGACGTTGTTCTCGACGACGAGTCGCGGTCCCTGGAACCAGAACCCGTGGCCGCCGTGACCGAAGTCGTCGACGTCCCCTTCACGGTGCTCGTCGCGGCTGGAGTCGAAATCACGTGAGTCCGGTAGGTCACCGCTGCCTTCCGAGCGAAGCGCGAAGTTGCCGACGAACGACCCGCGTTCGTCGCCGGCCTCGGAGACGAACCCGGCCCCGAACACGTCGTAGCTCACCGAGTTCGTCACGTGGGCGAAGCTGTGGTGGTTCACGACGCCCCAGCCGGGACTGCCCCGGACGGCGACACCGTCGACCGTGTGTGGTTCCTCGGCATCGACTCCGGTGACGTGGAAGTGCAGCGCGTACCGGGCGCGCGGGTTCGGGGGCACGTCTTTCGGTGGCGTCCCGTGCTTCGGGTCGGTGAACGCGTAGGACTTGTCGGTTCGCCCGAGACCGTCGAGTGCCGCGTAGGCGACCGACACCGACTGCGACATGAACATCGTGTGCCCACGTCGCGGCACCGCCTCGTTCTCGGAGACGAGCCTGACGTTTCGGTCGAGGTTCACCACGTACGAGGCAAGGTCGTCCTCGGGCGGGACGTGGTCGTGTTTCAGTGTTCGGTCGAGTTCGACCGTCGTCCCCGCGATACGCTGGACGAACACTTCGTCGTCTTCGTCTTCGAGTGGGTGATTTCCCGGGACGACGAGTCGGTCACCTTCGTCCCAGTTCTTCGGCTTCTCAGCGAGTTCGAGCGTCCGGCCGCCGGCGCTCGGATGGGTTGCCAGTTCGGTCCACGTCGTCTTCTCGGTGCCGTGAATCCGGACCTCGCCGAGACCGATGAGCCCGGTACTCAAGCGGTCCGGGTCCCAGTCTTCGTCGATGGGGCCGAGGTCGACGAATGTGACGCGAGCCTCGCTGTCACGGGCGATTGGCCGCTCCGCGCGGCCGATTTGGAGCACGCTCTCGGGCATCGTCACCAGCGTCTCGGCTCTGAGGTGACTGTCTCGTTTCGGGTGAAACGCGAGTGCGCCGTCGACACGGAGCGTCTTCAACCGGTCGGTAGACCCGCCGGCGAGTGTCACGGTCACGTTTTCGGGCACCTGCACGCGGGCGAAGTCGTCCGGGACGCCGCGGTTCCACGTACTCGCGTCGTGCCAGTGCCCGTCCTTAACCGCGCGATGCGTCACGTCGGACTCGGCGACGAGGGCCCGAATCGGGCCGAGGTGTTCCTCGTGGTGGGCCGGCGGACTCGCCAAGGGTCCCGGCGGTGGGACGGTCACACCCCCCGAGACCACACCAGCAAGTCCAGAAATGCCGACGCTGCCCAGTGCGGTTCCCACCGCGCCCGCACCCAGCGCAGACAGCACCAGTCGCCTGCTCGGTCCGTGTTCTTCCGCGGCGTCTCGGACCGCCGAGACGTGTTCGTCGAGGCTTCCCACACCGTGCCCACCTGTCGGGTCGATACCACTGCGTTCGTTCTCTTTCGACATCGTGTAGTGTCACCGTTGTTGCCAGTACCGCGCCGTATCCGCCGCACAGTTCGCACTATCGGCGTCCCCACGCCCACGTCCCACTGCGACGCCACCGTCGACACAGTCAGACTGCCAGTCGTTGCCACCGAAGGTCGCGTCTCGTTCCACACCACCACATGCCGAACAATAAAAGTGTTATTCAGTTTGAGTTTCACGAATGCGCAGTAGTCCACTCGAACTGGGCGAGAATGTGACTATTCGACTTTCTTCGGCCCGTACGTCTCACTGATGTAGTCGACGAGCGTGGCGACGACGGCCGGGTCGTACGTCCAGAAGCCCTCGAACCGTTGTGAGCCGACCTCGACCGCGAGCAAGGCACAGGCGTTCAGGTCGTCGTCACCGCCGTCGTACGCGACGAACCAGTACCGGCCGATTTCCTCGGATTCGACCGGGTAAATCCACACGTCGTGGAGCGTCTCGGGAATCCACTCCGGCGTGCCGTAGACGTGGACGTCGAGTTCAGTCCGACTCCCGAGCTGTGAGTACACCGGAACCTGCGCTCGCATCGCAGCGAGCGACTGAAACCCCGTGTGCAACTCGCCGCGGCCGAGTCGCCACGCCCGGTCCTCTATCTCCCGAGACGCAGCGAGCAACTGGCGCTTGTCCAGCGAAGTGAACACCGTATCGTCGAGCAGTTCGAGGAGACACCGAAACGCCGCCGACTCGTGGGTCGAACACAGTGCAGCATCGTACGTCGGTTCGAGCAAGTGTCTGACCGCGCGGAGTCCGACACTGCCGAGGTAGCCGTGTTCGTCGCTGACGACGAGGAAGCCTTCGGTGTCTTCGTCGGGGAGGGACTGGTGGACGACGGTCACGTTACGGGTGTCGAACAGCGCCTCGAGGTCGTCGCGCGGGTCGGCACCGTAGACTGTGACGGTTTTCCGACGCGCTCGCATCTCGGTGAGAATGTCGTGGAGGGACATGGCGGTCCGCCTTGCCAGAGGTAGGCACCCCAGGAGTATAGTCGTTCATCTGGGTATCTCGGCGAGGTGAGTCCGAACGGTTTTCGTTCGTCCTCGCAGTAGCCACGAGTCGATGAAGGTGAGCGAGCTGGGAGACGGTGAGCCGTCGGTCGCCGTCGTCGCCGCCGTCCACGGCGACGAACCCTGTGGCGTCCACGCGGTCGAGCAGTTACTCGACCAACAGCCCGATGTGCACCGGCCGGTGAAACTGGTCGTCGCGAACGAACGCGCACTGGCACAGGGCGTCAGATACGTCGACGAGGACGTGAACCGGGCGTTCCCCGGTGACCCCGAGGGCGAGACACACGAGGCACGACTCGCGGCCGAGTTGGCCGACGAACTCGCGGGCTGTCGAACCCTCGCGCTGCACTCCACGCAGTCCCACGCCGAACCGTTCGCGGTGGTCGACGGCGTGGACAGCCTCGTCGAGTCGGTCTGCCCGCGACTCCCCATCGGGGCAATCGTCGAGACTGGAGAGTATGTCGAGGGGCGGATGTTCACCGCCGTCGAGGAAGTCGTCGAAGTGGAGTGTGGTCTGCAAGGGAGCGAGACCGCGGCGAAAAACGCGACCCGACTCGTCCGAGAGTTCCTGACCGCCGAGGGCGTGCTGGCTGGCGACGCCCCGGCACGACCGGTCCCGGCGTTCCGGTTGACCGAGCGCGTCCCCAAAACAGTCGCCGACGAGTACGAGGTGTTCGTCCCGAACTTCGAGCGCGTCGAGTCTGGCCAGCCGTTCGCAGCGGCCGACGGCGACGAGCAGGTCGCTGACGAGGCGTTCTACCCCGTGTTGATGTCGCCCTATGGCTACGAGGACGTATTCGGCTACTCCGCGGAGAAGGTCGGCGTCGTCGGCTGAGTCGGCGCGGTGGCCTCTCGTAGAGGGCCGGAGACGCAACGATACTCGGGGAATCGTCGACGAGCAAGAGACGCGGGATTGTCACAGTGCCAGAGACGCAACGATACTCAGAAGAACCGTCTGCTCGCGGTTCTCCGGTCAGTCGCCGTCGCGGCGGTCGAGCGCGGTGAGCAGATGCGCGACTGGCACGCCGGTCACCGCAGCGACCTCGTCGGCTGGCGCGTCGAAGGTGTCCGCGGCAAGTAGCGCACCCTGCAGGTGGACGATTCGGTGCATCTCGTCGGCGGATTTCTCGGTTGGGTCGTTCGCCGGTGTGACGCCCGCTGCGACCTCGATGTGGTAGCTCGCCAGCAGCGCGTCTCGGTACACCGCGTCGTCGACCGTCGCGTCGTCTTCGGTGAGGGCGACGAGGCGGGCGACGAGCGCGAGGACGGTCGACAGCGAGTGGGCGAAGTCGCCAGTCTCGGTCTCCCGGGCCGTCTTGGCCGCGGCGGCGGCCCGCTCCAGTCGTTCGAGCAGGACGACACAGGCGAGATACTGCCCCGGGTCGTCCGGGTCGACGAGCAGTTGTGCGAGCAACTGTCCCTGCCACTTGCCCGCGTTTCGGACGATGGTCTCGACGGCGACCTGCACCGGCGCGTCGACCGGCAGGTCGGCGGCGAGTCCGTCCAGCGACTCGGGGTCGGTCAGACCGCCCATGCCGAAGCGATTCGCGTACGTCGGCGCGGACTCGCGGAATCGCTCGTGCGGCGGCAGCGACCGAACGTCGCTCGCCAGTGTGGTCGGTTCGGGCACGCCGACGGCGGCCGCGCCCTGTCTGCCGAGGTCGAGCAGCGGCGTGAGGCCCGCTTTGAGAACGGTCGTCGGTGGCGTCGGCTCCGCAGTGGGCTGTTCGGTCGCCGCCGCGTCGTCAGCGGTGCCGGTGTCGGCATCTCCGTCGACGCCGTCGGCGTCAGAAGGTTCCTCGCTCATTCGTCGGACCGGGCGAACTCGACCAGTGTCAGGTCACGGTCTAAGTAACAGAAGTCGTGGGGCGGGTCGCCGACGACCCCGTCGATTCGGTACTCCTCGTCGAATTCGGCCCCATCGGGCACGCAGAACTCGTGACTTGGGCACTCGGTGTGGGGACACGGCCCCGGCAGTTTCACCTTGCTCCCGCCGTAGGCGTGCTGCGAGAGGACGTTCGCCCGCACGGGCGCCGTCTCGACTTCGACGGCGCGGACGCCTTCGTCGTGGACGGCGCACTCCAGTGTCTGGGCGTTCTCGCGTGGTTCCTTCACGCGGTACTTGACGCCCTCCGTGAGGTTGAGACACTGTGCGCGGTAGGGACACCCCTCGCACAGGCTGGACTCACCCTCGTAGACGAACTCCTGGCCCGGTTCGGCGAGCCGGGCACCGATGAGCGTGACCTTGGACATGTCGCCGAATAGTCCTCGCCCCCGGTTAAGGCTGTCCCGTCAATTCCCGCAACTTCTCGAAGTACTCCGGTCGCGGGACCTGATACACGTCGTCGGGGTCTATCTCGCCATCGGCGAACCGCCGGGCGAGTTCGACCGTCCCCTCGACTGCTGCGTCCCGGGTTTCGAAGCGATTCGTCTCCTGTAGTTCGACCTCAGGTTCGAAGTAGAGCGTGACGTACCACGCACCGGAGAGCGCGTCTTCACGGGAGACACCGGGTCGCCGGTGGTTCCGTCGTCCCCGCGTCAGGTACAGCGTCGGCAGACACTCGGCGGGGAACTGCTGTGTGTCGAACACGTCAGGTCGGTAGGCGAGGATACAGCGGCCCTCTGGCTCTTCGTTCCAGACAGTCCACCCCGCTGGAAGCTCCTCGAAATCGGTCATACGAGACGTGAGGGGCGGGACGCGGTAAGGATGCTCGGTTCGCGCCGAGCATGTCAACAGCACCCAGTATTTAAACCCCCGTCATGTTACGCCACTGGCTCACCTGACCGTGTCCCACTTTTGCGGAAGAAAATCGATTCCCTTAAAGCCACGGCTGCTTCTGGTAAATAGTTGTTGGGGTCAAA
Organism: Haloarchaeobius caseinilyticus; assembly: GCF_051207395.1. Lineage (NCBI taxonomy): Archaea > Methanobacteriati > Methanobacteriota > Halobacteria > Halobacteriales > Halorubellaceae > Haloarchaeobius > Haloarchaeobius caseinilyticus. The sequence continues at coordinate 771,809 of NZ_JBPJZC010000001.1, forward strand.
CTTATGCACTTTGGTGTCTGATTTGTAAACACCCCTCGGTATCCCCTACCGACCCGACCGCCCTGCACTTTCCGGTCACCGACCGCACCCAACTCACATGGGAGGCCGGGCCGCACGTCGCAGGGTGACAATAGTTCACAAATGCCAAGGTTCGCAAGCGCTGACATGCGCGATGGACACGACGACGGTGGCGTCGTTGGAGTGGCGACGCAGTGGGCGTGTCCGACCGTTGGCCGGGACGGAGTAGGATACCGAGACAGACGACAGTCGACGCGGTGCGTGGGCACCGCGCGGCCGGTGGGCGTGGCTGGTCGCTTCCTGTCGTCGGCCCTGTCCGTGATAGCATGACTAATACGAGAGAATCACTGGAAGCACTGAGTACCGATTACAAGGAGTCCATCCCGGCGGACCTGCGGGAGACGAAGACGTTCGAGTGGTACCTCGACGAAGTGTACGCCGACCCGATGGTGGCCCGAAACGCCCACCAGCGAGTCGCCGACATGTTCGACTTCTACGGGACGGAGTACGACGAACACGAAGGTATCGTCAAGTACCAACTGGCGACGAAGGACCCGCTACACGACGGTGAGAACACGTTCTACGGGCGTGTCATCCACCAGAGTATCCACGAGTTCGTCAACAAGATAAAGTCCGGTGCCCGAGGGCTCGGCCCCGAGCGTCGTATCAAACTCTTGCTCGGGCCGGTCGGCTCCGGCAAGTCGCACTTCGACCGGATGTGCCGGAAGTACTTCGAAGACTACACCCTCCGCGACGATGGGCGGATGTACACGTTCCGCTGGACGAACCTCTGTGACATCGTCGACGACCAGGACCCCGCCGACGACGTGGTCCGCTCGCCGATGAATCAGGACCCGCTCGTCCTCCTCCCGCTCCGACAGCGCCAGCAGGTGCTCGACGAGTTGAACGAACTCCACGACGCGCCCTACACCATCCGCAACGAGCAGGCGTTAGACCCCGAGTCGGAGTTCTACATGGACAAACTCCTCGAACACTACGACGACGACCTGCAGGCCGTCCTCGAAAACCACGTCGAAGTCATCAGGCTGGTCGCCGACGAGAACAAGCGCCAGTGTCTGGAGACGTTCGAGCCGAAGGACAAGAAGAATCAGGACGAGACCGAACTGACCGGCGACGTCAACTACTCGAAGATCGCCATCTACGGCGAGTCGGACCCACGCGCGTTCGACTACTCCGGCGCGTTCTGTAACGCGAACCGCGGCATCTTCAGTGGTGAGGAGCTGCTGAAACTCCAGCGTGAGTTCCTGTACGACTTCCTGCACGCGACGCAGGAGATGACCATCAAGCCGAAGAACAACCCGCGAATCGACATCGACCAGGTCATCGTCGGGCGCACGAACATGCCCGAGTACAAGGACAAGAAGGGCGACGAGAAGATGGAGGCGTTCAACGACCGGACGAAGCGCATCGACTTCCCGTACGTCCTCGGCTACGAAGAGGAGTCCGACATCTATCGCAAGATGCTGAACAACGCGGACGTGCCCGACATCCACGTCGAGCCGCACGCACTGGAGATGGCCGGGCTGTTCGCCGTCCTGACTCGCATCGAAGAACCCGACAACGAGATGGTCGGGATGATTCAGAAGGCGAAGGCCTACAACGGCGAAATCGACGACGGCGACGACATCGACCTGAAGAAGCTCCGTGAAGAAGCCGAGTCGAAGGCCGAAATCGGCGAAGGGATGGAAGGCGTCTCGCCCCGCTTCATCGGCGACGAGATAGCCGAGGCCATCATGGACTCCAAACACCGTGGTCGCCAGTTCCTGTCGCCGCTGACGGTGTTCAACTTCTTCGAGGAGAACTTAGAGCACCACGGCTCCATCCCCGAGGAGAACTTCGAGAAGTACTACCGCTACCTCGAAATGGTGCGCGAGGAGTACAAAGAGCGTGCCATCGAGGACGTGCGCCACGCACTGGCCTACGACATCGACGAGATTCAGCGTCAGGGCGAGAAGTACATGGACCACGTCATGGCCTACATCGACGACGACACCATCGAGGACGACATCACGGGCCGCGACCAGGAACCCGACGAGAAGTTCCTGCGCTCCATCGAAGAGAAACTCGACATCCCCGAGGACCGCAAGGACGACTTCCGCCAGGAAGTCTCGAACTGGGTGTCGCGTCGCGCCCGCGAAGGGACGACGTTCAACCCGCAGGACAACGAGCGCCTCCGCCGTGCCCTCGAACGCAAGCTGTGGGAGGACAAGAAGCACAACATCAACTTCAGCGCCCTCGTGTCGGCCAACGAAACGGACGACGACGAGCGAAACTCGTGGGTCGACGCACTCATCGACCAGGGCTACTCCCGTGACGGTGCAAAGGAGGTGCTCGAGTTCGCTGGTGCCGAGGTCGCCAAAGCAGAGATGGAAGACTGATGAGCCGGGGAGACGACTTCGTCACCGCGAGTGACCGGGCGCTGGAAGAGACGTACGAGGAGCCGATGTCGCTCGCGGCGTACGTCGACCGGGTGTTCGACCAGCCGAGCATCGCCAGCCACGCCGCCAAGTACCTGCTGCAAGCCATCGAGGCTGGCGGGACGCGGACCGTCGTCGAACACGGTGAGGAGAAGGAGCGCTACTGCTTCTTCGACGACACGCACAACGACGGCGAGCACGCCATCCTCGGCAACACGGAGGTGCTCAACTCCTTCGTGGACGACCTGCGCTCTATCGCGGCCGGTCGCGGCAAGCACGAGAAGATTCTCTGGTTCGAAGGCCCGACGGCGACGGGCAAGTCCGAGCTAAAGCGCTGTCTCGTCAACGGACTGCGCGAGTACTCGAAGACGGCCGAAGGTCGCCGGTACACCATCGAGTGGAACATCGCCTCGGCCTCGGAAGGCCGCGGGCTGAGCTATGGCGACGACCTCGTCGAAGCCGCCGAGGAGAACTGGTACGAGTCGCCGGTGCAGGCCCACCCGCTGACGGTCTTCCCCCCGGAGATACGCAAAGAACTGCTCGTGGACCTGAACGCGGAACTCGGGTCGGACGTCCCCATCGACATCGACGAACGACTCGACCCGTTCAGCCGCGAGGCGTACGAGTACTTAGAAGAGATGTACCGCCGGAAGGGTCGCAAAGACCTCTTCTCGGCCATCACGGACAGCAGACACCTCCGGGTGAAGAACTACGTGGTCGACCTCGGTCGCGGTATCGGCATCCTCCACTCCGAAGACGACGGGACGCCGAAAGAGCGACTGGTCGGCTCGTGGATGCGCGGCATGCTCCAGAAACTGGACTCGCGTGGGCGCAAGAACCCACAGGCGTTCAGCTACGACGGGGTGCTCTCGCAAGGCAACGGCCTGCTCACCATCGTCGAAGACGCGGCACAACACGCCGACTTGCTGCAGAAACTGCTGAACGTCCCCGACGAGGGGAGCGTCAAACTCGACAAGGGCATCGGGATGGACATCGACACGCAGTTGCTCATCATCTCGAATCCCGACTTGGAGGCGCAATTGAACCAGCACTCGGAGCGACAGGGTATGGACCCGCTGAAAGCACTCAAGCGACGGCTCGACAAGCACGAGTTCGCCTACCTGACGAACCTCTCGCTGGAGACGGAACTCATCAGGCGCGAACTCACCGGTGAGACGACGGTGTGGACGAGCGAGGGCTACGACGAACTGGCAGACGAGATTCGCAAGCCAGTCACCATCGCAGTCAAGCAGTCCTCCGGCGAAATCACGGACAGGGAGTTTGCACCCCACGCCATCGAGGCCGCCGCGCTGTACAGCGTGGTCACCCGACTCGACGAGGACGACCTGCCGACGGGGCTGGACCTCGTCGACAAGGCCATCCTGTTCGACCAGGGCTATCTGCAAGAAGGCGACACCCGAACCGAGAAGTCCGACTACGACTTCTCCGACGAGTCGAGCGACGGCAACCACGGGATTCCCGTGACCTACTCGCGAGACGTGATGGCCGACCTGCTCCACGAGGAGACGGACAGACATCACCCCGATTTACCAGTAGAACTCGTCATCATGCCCCGCGACGTGTTGAACGCGCTCGCGGAGCGACTGGTCGACGCCCCCGTCTTCTCGACGGGCGAGCGAACCGAGTACGAGTCGCGGGTCGCCGAGGTGAAGAACCACATCTTCGGCGCGCAAGAGCAGGACGTCATCGACGCGATGATGCACGACCGCCACGTCGACGAGGCGACCGTCGCCGAGTACGTCGAACAGGTGTACGCCTGGGAGACGGGCGACCCTATCGTCAACGAACGCGGCGAGCGCGAGGAGCCCGACCCGCTGAAGATGAAGATATTCGAGACGGAACACCTCGGCCGCTTCGACGACGACGACTACACCGGTAACGAGCCGAGCGAGGCAGTCGAAGAGTTCCGCCGCGACAAGATCATCACGGCACTGAACCGCCACGCCTGGGAGCACCGCGACGAAGACTTCAGCATCGACAACGTCGACCTCGGCGCGATTCCCGTCGTCAGGGCGGTGCTCGAATCGAACGACTGGGACGACGTGCGTCGGGTCTACGACGACTTCGACCCCGCCCAGTGGGACGACCCACCGACCGGGACCGAGACGGCCAGCCTCAAGCGAAAGACCATCGACGCGATGGTCGACTCGCTCGGCTACTCGCCTGCGTCGGCCGAACTGACCAGCAGACACGTCATGGCACAGGTGGCATACAGATGGGACTGAAAGACGACCTCGACCGGTTCAAGGAAGTCGGTGAACAGCGACGCGAGGACCTCAAAGAGTTCATCCAGTACGGCGAACTCGGCCGGAGCGGCCAAGACGAGGTCCGTATCCCCATCAAGATCGTCGACCTCCCGAACTTCGAGTACGACCGCCTCGACCAGGGCGGTGTCGGCCAGGGAGACGTCGACGTGGGCGACCCCGTCGGTCAGCCCCAGCCACAGCCCGGCGAGGGCGAGGAGGGCGACCCCGGTGAGGAAGGCGGCGAGCACGAGTACTACGAGATGGACCCCGAAGAGTTCGCACAGGAACTCGACGAGGAACTCGGCCTCGACCTCGAACCGAAGGGCAAGCGCGTCATCGAGGAGAAAGAAGGCCCGTTCACGGACATCACGCGGACCGGTCCCGACTCGACGCTCGACTTCGAGCGCATGTTCAAGGAGGGACTGAAGCGCAAACTCGCGATGGACTTCGACGAGAACTTCCTGACCGAAGTGCTCAAAATCGACGGTTGGGGGCCACAGACGGCCTACGAGTGGGCTCGTGGCCAGTCCATCCCCGTCTCGAAGGCGTGGCTCGTCGACGCCTACAGCGAGATTCCGGACAGCGAGAAGACGAAGTGGTCCTCCATCGACGAGGTCGAAGAGAACGTCGAACGCGAGACGACCTACCAGAAGATTCGCCGCGAGGGAATCAAGCACGTCCCGTTCCGCCGCGAAGACGAGCGATATCGCCACCCCGAAATCATCGAAGAACGCGAGAAGAACGTCGTCGTCGTGAACATTCGCGACGTTTCGGGCTCGATGCGCGAGAAGAAGCGCGAACTCGTCGAGCGCGTGTTCACGCCGCTCGACTGGTACCTGACTGGGAAGTACGACAACGCCGAGTTCGTCTACATCGCCCACGACGCCGAGGCGTGGCAGGTCGACCGCGAGGAGTTCTTCGGCATCCGCTCCGGTGGCGGGACGAAGATTTCGAGCGCGTACGAACTCGCCGAGATGCTGCTCGAAGAGTACCCGTGGAGTGAGTGGAACCGCTACGTGTTCGCGGCTGGTGACTCGGAGAACTCCAGCAACGACACCGAAGAGCGGGTCATCCCGCTGATGGAGTCCATCGACGCGAACCTCCACGCCTACGTGGAGACCCAACCGACCGGGACAGCCATCAACGCGACCCACGCCGAGGAGGTGGAAGCCCACTTCGCCGGCAGCGACAACGTCGCCGTCGCCTACGTCACCAGCCCCGACGACGTGACGGACGCGATATACACCATCCTCTCGACGGAGGGTGATTCCGATGAGTGATTCGGGGAGGCCACGAAATGAGTGAAGCAGACAGATTCAGAAAACAGCGCATCGCCAGCGACCTGCGAGAGCCCGTCGAGGAGGCGCGCAACCTCGCCGAGAAGCTGGGACTCTCGCCGTACGAGGTGAACTACTGGATCGTCGACTACGACGAGATGAACGAACTCATCGCCTACGGCGGCTTCCAGCACCGCTACCCGCACTGGCGCTGGGGCATGCAGTACGACCGCCAGCAAAAGCAAGGCCAGTACGGCGGCGGGAAGGCGTTCGAAATCGTCAACAACGACGACCCAGCGCACGCCTTCTTGCAGGAGTCGAACACGCTCGCCGACCAGAAGGCGGTCATCACGCACGTCGAGGCCCACTCCGACTTCTTCGCGAAGAACGAGTGGTTCCAGTTGTTCTCCGACGGGACGCCCAATGCGGCGGCCATGCTGGAACGCCACGCGAACAGCATCGGCGAGTACATGCGCGACCCCGAGGTCGACCGTGCCGAGGTCGAGAAGTGGATAGACAACACGCTCGCGCTGGAAGACAACATCGACCAGCACCAGCGCTATCGCTCGGTCAGCGAGAGCGACGAGGAGCGACCGGAGATCGACGACGACATCGCGGACAAACTAGACGAGCTGAAACTTTCCGAAGAGGTTCGACGCGAGGTGTTCGACGAGGAGTGGCTCGCCCAGCAAGACGCCGACGAGGGACCGGTGACGTTCCCGCCCGAGCCAGAGAAGGACCTGCTTTCGTTCCTGCGGAAGTACGGCAAGCAGTACGACCGCGACGCCGAGAAGGCCGTCGAGATGGAGGAGTGGCAGCGCGACGTGCTCGACATGATGCGCGCCGAGGCGTACTACTTCGCGCCCCAGAAGATGACGAAGGTGATGAACGAGGGCTGGGCCGCGTTCTGGGAGTCGCTCATGATGGGCGACGAACGCTTCGCCGGCGACGACGAGTTCATCAACTACGCCAAGCACCAAGCGGCCGTCCTCGGTTCGCCGGGGCTGAACCCGTACAAACTCGGCAAAGAGCTGTGGGAGTACATCGAGAACACGACCAACCGCAAGGAAGTCGTCGAACACCTCCTGCGCACGAAGGGCATCACGTGGCGCAACTTCACCGAAACCGTCGACTTCGCGCGGGTCCGTGAACTGCTCGCGCCGCCAGACGCACTCGCCAACGTCACCGCCGACACGCTGGACGCGGTGGCGGCACTGCCCGAGGAGTACGTCGACCACGAGGCGCTCGAACTCGCCCGGAACGACGAGATTGACGTCGACAAGTACCCGTGGAAGGTGCTCTCCTACGAAGGGTTGTGCCGCCGGCACTACTCGCTGGTCAAGCGCCAGAACCGCGGCTTCGTCGAGCGCATCAGCCAGTCTGAACTGGAGCGCATCGGGCGCTACCTGTTCGACGACCAGGTGTACGACTCCGTCGAGGAAGCGATGGCCGCCGTCGACTTCTCGATCGGCTGGGACCGCATGCGCGAGGTCCGCCGGAGCCACAACGACGTGACGTTCATCGACGAGTTCCTCACGCAGGAGTTCATCGACGAGAACGCGTACTTCACCTACGAGTACTCGCACGCGACCGGCCAGTACCGCGTTGCCAGCCAGAACGCCGCCGACGTGAAGAAGAAACTGCTGTTGCAGTTCACCAACTTCGGCAAGCCAACCATCGCGGTGTACGACGGCAACTACAACAACCGCAACGAGCTGTTGCTCGGCCACCAGTACAACGGCGTCATGCTCGATGTCAGGCAGGCCAGACAGACGCTCGAACGCGTCTTCGAACTCTGGGGCCACCCGGTGAACCTCATGACCATCGTGAAGGAGGTCTCGGACCACGACCGCGAGGTCGCCCGGCGACGCAACCGCGAACCGACGCCGACCGAGCAGGGCAAACTCATCAGATTCGACGGCGAGGAGTTCGAGATGACCGACCTCGCCTGGGAAGAGGTCGAACACCTCGCGGCCGACGACGTGGACTACGACACGAAGCCCGAGGAGTGGCTGGCCTGAATCTGTCTACTGATTCGGCGACTCTTTTTCGACGTTCGGCCCGTCTGTAGCGACATGACTGACACCATCTCCGTCGAGGAGTTTCGAGAGCTACGCGACCCGGAAACCACCGGAGACGAAGACGGACTCGTCGTCGTCGACACCCGCGAACCCGAGAGCTTCGAAGGGTGGCGACTGCCCGGTTCGGTGAACTATCCGTTCAAACCCGGCGAGTCGGTCGACCGAACTCACTTCGAGCAGGAGACCGGCGCGAGTCAGGACGACCACGTCGTCACTATCTGTGCCATCGGCAAGTCCTCCGACGCCTTCGCCGACGCACTGGCCGACATTGGCTACGACCATGTCTCGGTCGTCGACGGCGGCATGGCCGCCTACAGCGGCGCATACGACGTGACGACCGTGCCGACCGACGACGACTCTGTCGAAATCGTCCAGCTTCAGCGCCGGGCCAAGGGCTGTCTCGGCTACGTCGTCGCCTGCACCGAGACGAAGCAAGCCGCAGCTATCGACGTGACGCGCCAGACCGACGGGTTCCGACAGGCCGCCGAAGACCGCGGCTACGACCTCGTCGCCGTCTTCGACACGCACGTCCACGCCGACCACGTCTCTGGCGGTCGCGAACTGGCCGACGAATTGGGCGTGCCGTACTACCTCGGAGCGCACGCCGCGGCAGACCGCGAGGTCGCGTACGACTACGAACCGCTGGCCCGGAACGAGGTCGTCTCCGTGGGGAACGTCGAGATGAAGGCACTGGCGACGCCCGGCCACACCTCCGAGTCGGTGAGCTATCTCGTGAACGCGGCCGCTGTGCTCACCGGAGATACGCTGTTCGTCGAGTCGGTGGGCCGGACCGAACTCCAGTTCGCCGACGCCGAGGCGGAACACGGCGCCGAGATGCTGTACGACAGCCTCCACGGGACACTGCTGGCCGAACCGGATTCGGTCGTCGTCTGTCCCGGGCACTTCCCCGTCGCCGACGACGGAACGACACCCATCACGCCCGGCGAACCCGTGGCGGCGAGGGTCGGTGACCGCCGGACCTCGTCGGGAGTGCTACAGGAATCACGCGATGGCTTCGTCGCCAGCGTCACCGACGACCTGCCCGCGAAGCCGCCGAACTACGAGCGGGTCATCGCGGTGAACACCGGCCACGAAAAACTCGGTGACGAGAAAGAAGCGGTCGAACTCGAACTCGGGCCGAATCGGTGTGCGGCGAGCGAGGACTAACGTCTTCGGGTCTGGAGAGCGACTGCGAGTAGGGCGACGACGGTCACGGCGAGGCCGAACCCTGATTGCGCACCAGTCTCGGTCCGCGGTGCGAGCGTCGGGTTGGAGACTGTCGTGGTCTCAGTCGTCGATGGCTCCGTCTTCGGCGACTCGGTCGTCGTCTCATCGTCGCTCGCGCGGACGGTCAGATTCCGCCGAACCGTTTCGTTCTGGAACTCGAGGACGACTTCGTATTCGCCGGGGTTCGTCGGTGTGTCGAGCGGGAACACGACCGTCCCATCGTACCCTGGTTTGATGTCTGGGGCGAACGCTCCAGACTCGACCGTCTCGTTCGTCCCCGCGGTGACGACTCGATAGTCGAAGGTCGGCTCGACCGTGTCGATACCCTCGTTGACGACGCTGAGGCGGGCTCTAACAGTGTCGGTCCGCGAGTCGATCAGGACGCGGCGGAGTTCGATTGGCGTCTCGTCGACCACCAGCGTCCCTGCGTCGTGCCGGACACCGTCGACTGTGAGTCGATAGTCGACGTGCGTACCGTTCGAGACGTTCGAGAGGTCGACCGAGACTGCCCAGTCGGACGTGTTCGACGTGACGGACTCCCGCGTGAGGACAGTTCCGTTCCGTGAGAGCGTCAGTTCGAGCGGCGGGGTGGCTCCGTCGGCCCTGTGTCCGGTGATGGTCACGTTCGCTGTCGGCTGGACGTGCGTCATGGAACGAATGCCGACTGCTGCGACCGGCTGTTCGAGGTCGAACTCGACCTGCCGGCGAATCTGTCCGTCGACACTGTCGTACGAGCCTGGGAGGACCAACTCCGCAGCCGTCCAGTAGTCCGCGGTATAGTCCGGCAACTCGTGACCGTCGCCGAACAGGAGGAATATCTCGTCGTCGCCGCCATGGACCAACTCGGCCCGGTCCGCGGAAGTCGCGATACAGGGTGCACGGAGCTGAACGAAGGGTGCCGGTTCGGTGAGGTCGCTGGAGTTCTGGACTCTGTCACCGATATCGGGTGCGCGAACGTGAACCACGAGTGACCCTTCGAGCGGGACGGTATCGAGTCGCTGGGTCGTCGTCGGTACCTCGTTGGGAGACACGTTCGGGCTGACGCCGTAGGCCGCGATGGAGACGTTGGATGCGTTCGATTTGTTCGGGAGGGTTACCCCCTCGGCAGGAGTCGAGAAACCGGGACAGGTCGCCTTTGTCTGTGTCGACTGGTCGGCCGACATGCTGGCACCGGTAACCGCCGGTAGTCCAGCGAGGACGAGGAGGACGGCGAGTACAACGTGGTGGAGGGACGAGCGCATGCGTGGACGATGCTACAGCCGTCTCCCATCGAACGTATATGTCTTGTGTGCGTCAGGACCGGTACCGAAACACGACCGCGAGCAGGGCCACGACAGTAGAAAAGACTCCGAAGCCCGGTTGTTCACCCGTCTCGGTCCGCGGTGCGAGTGTCGGGTCGACGCCTGTCGTATTCGCTGTGTCGTTCGTGACTTCAGTTGGGACGGTCAGTGCACGACGTTCGGTTTCGCCTCCGATGTCGACCACGAAGACGTACGAGCCCGGTTCGTCCGGTCCCTCCACCGAGGCATGCAGCGTCTGGGCGCTCGCGTTCGAGGGTGTCACCGTTACCGCACCACTGCGGACTGTCTCGTTCGTCTCGTCGTCGATAAACCGATACGGCACCGAGAGTGTGCCGTCGGTAAATCCGACCGATTTGGGTTCTACTTGCAGGAGGAGTGATTCAGTTCGTTCATCGTAGGACTGGACCCGAATTTCTCGAACCGCCAGTGGCGTCTCGACGACCAGAAGCGTCCCCTGGTCCTGCAGAGAGCCACCACCGACGAGTCGATAGCTCAGTCTCGTGCCGTTCGGAAACGTCGAGAAGTCGACCGCTGTCTGCCAGTCTCCTCCCGACGAATCGATGGTCCGGCGCACTACGGTCGAACTGTTTCGGCTGAGTTCGAGCGTTACCGTCTCGCCGGCAGTGAGGTTCGACCAGCCACGTATCTGTACTTCGTCGGTCCGCTCGACGTAGCGTTCACGAGAAGTGGAATTCCAGCCCTCCGAACGGTCGAGTCCCGCCCGGATTGGTTGGAGAGCTACTTCGTCGGTCGGTGTCGCGAAATCGACGTGATTCTCGCTGTCTGGGTCTAGTTCAGGATAGAATCGGCCGCCATCCGCCCTGACGACGAGTTGGTCTCCACCACGTCTGCCGTCTCGGAACCGCTGTTCACGAAACACGACGTAGACAGTGTTCTCACTTGAGCCGTTGGCCGTTGTACCCATCGTTGGCCCGGCCAGAAAATCGCCCCCCTGAAGTGTGAAAAAGAGACCATCGAACGGGTCCGCCGATGCGTGAGCGAGTTCAGTCACGTTTGGGCCACAGAGTTGCACGACTGCGGAGCCACCACGAGGCACCTCGTCGAGCGACTCTGCGTCTGGAATCTCGCTCGGCGAGACGTTTGGACCGATGCCGAACAGCTGTATCGAGGTGTTCGCCTGTTCAGTGACGTCTCCCTCGGAGACGTTCATCGGCTCCGGACACGGTGGCGTCTCGGTTCGGTCGTCAGCAGCCTGCACTGCTGGGACGGCGGTGAGGAGGACGAACAGGGTCAGCAAGATGACCAGCCACGGAGCGCGCGTCGACGACACTATCTCAGTGTCTGAAAATAGACTCATAAGTTTTGTGAACACTCACGTATCGAAGCGTCGGACCACGGAAACGACCGCGACTGCGACCGCGACTACTACCCCCACCACTCCGAATCCGGGCTGGCCGCTACTCCGCGGTGCGAACGTCGGACTGGTGTTCGGTTCGTCGTCGGAGAGCCAGATATCGACGGTCCCGTCGACGACCGCACGACCCCCAGAGACCCGGACGGTGTACATACTCTTCCCCTCGGTCAGTGGGGCGGTGTCGACCGAGACAGTGACTACGCGGCGGGATTGGGGGAACACGGTGACCGTCCGTTCGACGGTGACGTGACCGAGGGTCACGGTGATGGTGGCGTTCCCGACGCGGGCACCCGAATTGAGGAGTGCGACGCTGAAGTTCGCCGGTCGTCCCTCGATGACGCGCCCGGGGGCGTCCACCTCGACGACTTCGACGGCGGCTGCGTCCGGCTGTGAGCCGCCGGGGAGCATGGTGAATCGCTGTGTCACCTCCTCGGTCGTGACTGCGTACGGGTTCGACTCGGCGACGGTGAACGTCGCCCGGTAGGTCGAATCGGGTTCGAAGTTCGTCGTGTTGGGTGCGAACCCGAGGACGAGCAGGTCGCGCTCGGGGAAGTGCAAGAACTCGGCGTTCTCGACGTCGACAGCGGGGCCGCCGTCGAGTTGTTGAACGTGGAGTGAGACTCCCTCGGTGCCCGGGTCGGCGAGTGCGGAGGCGTTGTCGATGTAGCCGTGGACGCTCGTGTCGTTCACTTCGACGAACAGCCACTCGTCGCGTTCTACGTCACTCGTGGGTGAGGCGAACGCGTACGCATCGGCCGCGGTGGTTCGCGGTGGTCCTTCGAGGATGCGCATCGACTGCGCCCGCAGGTGGTCGACCTCGAGGACGACCGTTCCAGTAGCGGCCGGTGAACCGTCGGAGGGATCGTCACCCGAACTCGGCGTGTCGTTCTCTGACGAGTTGGACGCGTCGAACACCGTGACCGTGTAGCGTCCTTGTGGCAGGTGTTCGGTGCGGTTCGGCGTCTCCCGGTTCGCGGCGACGAGTCGGTCCGGGCCGGCGACGCTCAACACGCGTTCGAGGTCTGTCTCCGGGACGACCCCTGCGTAATGCGTGTTCCAGCGCAACGTGACACGACCGTCACCGTCTTCGTCGGCGACGGTCGTTACCAGTCGGTAGCCGACCGATTCGTTGCCCAGTCGGACGGTCGCCCTACTCGCGTTCTCGCCGAGGTCGACCGGCACCGTCACCGGGTCGCCCGGTTGGTCCACCACCGTCTCCGGAACGCCCCACGGCGTCGTGTTCGTCGCGTCGACCGCGTGCAGACTACTCGATACGGCACTGCCACCGGTGTCGGTCAGGTCGGCGGTGACACCGAGTCCCGGTGTGGTACCCACGAGACAGACCAGAACGACCGCGAGTGTGGCTGTGGTTCTGCCCCACATTCCGCTCTCCCGGAGAGAATGACTTTCTACGTAAGAACTTTCGCGTTCCCATCAACGTTGCAATAGCTTTCCCCGGTGGCGGCCGACGTTCACGTATGCACCGCGAGCGCTTCACGGTCGAGACTGACGAACGGCTGACGACGGTCGACGTGACGACACAGGTCGAAGCCGCGATTCCCGACGATGCGACCGGTCTCTGTACAGTCTCCGTCCAGCACACGACGGCTGGTGTCGTGATTCAAGAGGCGGAGTCGGGGCTTCGGTCGGACATCGTGACGTTCCTCGACGGTCTCGTCGGCGACGAGGGCTGGCAGCACAACCGCATCGACGACAACGCCGACTCGCACCTGCGAGCGACAGTTCTCGGATCGAACGAGACCGTCCCCGTCGAAGACGGTGCGTTGGTGCTCGGAACGTGGCAATCGCTCCTCTTCGTCGAGTGTGACGGCCCACGAACTCGAACGGTCGTCGTGACGCTCCTCACCGAGTGATTCAGTCACACGGGTAACCAGTACGGGTGTGCGTACATGCCGGTCTCGCGCCTACATTTGCCATGACCCGAACCGCGCTCGTCTGGTTCCGGCGCGACCTGCGACGCCACGACAACGCGACCCTCGCTGCGGCTGCCGGCGCAGACGAGGTGGTCCCGGTATACTGTTTCGACCCTCGCGAGTTCGGCGAGCGACCGTACGGTGGGCCGCAGTCGTTCGAGTACGAGAAGACTGGTGGACACCGGACACGGTTCCTCGTGGAATCGGTCACCGACCTGCGCGAGGGGTTGCGCGCCGACGGGAGCGACCTCGTCGTCCGTGAGGGGAGCCTCGAGGATGTGCTGCCGAGACTGGCTGCGGTGACCGATGCCGACGAACTCCACTACCAGTCACTTCCGGCGACGGAGGAGCGAACAGTCGAGACCGCGGTCACCGAGGCGTTCGCCGGCAGCGATGTGTCGGTGACCAGCTACTGGAGCCACACGTTGTACCACCGCGACGAACTCCCGACAGAACCGGCTTCGATGCCCGACACCTTCACCCCGTGGCGAAAGGACGTAGAGGCGAACGCTGCAGTGCGCGAGTCGCAGGCTTCACCCGACCTGCCGCCGCTCCCGTCGCTCGGCGACGAAGGCGTCGGCGACGTTCCGACCAGTCCGTATGGTGTCACACCGACGGACGCAGCAGCGGGAAGCACGCTCCCGTTCCGGGGCGGCGAGACGCGAGGCCTCGACCGTGTCGACGAATACCTCTGGCGCGAGGACAGACTCCGCCGGTACAAACAGACACGAAACGGCCTGCTCGGGAAGGCGTACTCCTCGAAACTCTCGCCGTGGCTCGCACTCGGCTGTCTCTCGCCCCGGCAGGTCCACGCCGAAGTGAAACGCTACGAGGCCGAGCGTGTCGCGAACGAGTCGACGTACTGGCTCGTGTTCGAACTGCTGTGGCGGGACTTCTTCCAGTTTCAGTTCGTGAAACACGGCTCGGGGCACTTCAGACGCGAGGGCATCAGGAACCGCACCGACCTCGACTGGTGCTGGAACGACGTCCGGTTCCGTCACTGGGCGACCGGCCAGACGGGTATCCCGTTCGTCGACGCGAACATGCGCGAACTGAACCAGACGGGCTTCATGAGCAACCGCGGTCGCCAGAACGCGGCGTCGTTTCTCGCCAACGACCTCCGGCTGGACTGGCGTCGCGGCGCGGCCTACTTCGAGACCAAACTCGTCGACTACGACCCGTGTTCGAACTACGGGAACTGGGCGTACATCGCGGGCGTCGGCAACGATTCGCGCGACCGGTCGTTCGATGTGCTGTGGCAGGCCGAAGAGTACGACCCCGATGCGGCGTACATCAAACACTGGTTGCCGGAACTCGCCGACCTCCCTACCGAGTACGCCCACCGGCCGTGGACGATGCCACGAGACGAGCGTCGAGAGCACGAAATTCAGTTTGGCGTCGACTACCCGGAGCCGATGGTGAGCCTGGCTCGAACGAAGCAGTAAATAGGGGCGTATACTACCCGAATCAGGAGAGGATGCCGCTTCGGTCCGACGTGACACCGTCGACACCCCGAAGCCCGAGGAGACGCGCGATAGCTCCGTGACGAATCGTCCAGACGTTCACCTCGATGCCGGTGTCGTGTGCGCGTTCGACCAGTCGTGAGAGCAGACACAGTTGGTAGTTCGGGTGGACGTAGTCGCAGTCGAGGCGCTGGGCGGTCTTCACCGGGCGGTCGCGGAACCGGTCGGAGAGAAACGCCGTCGAGACGCTGGGGTCGGCCTCGCGCATCTCGCGGAGGGCGTCTTCTTCGAACGACGAGACCATCGCCTCGCCATCGTGGCTCGACAGCGCGTCGGCCACGTCGGCTGCCAGTCCCGTCTCTTTGAGTTCGACGTTGACGCCGAGCGACGACGGTACGGCGTCCAGCACCCGTTCGAGTGTCGGGATAGACTGGTCCGACTCCAGAACCGACAACGACTGGAGCGTCGACAGCGAGAGGTCTGCGACGCGGCCAGTCCCGTCGGTGACCCGGTCGACGGTCTCGTCGTGGACCACGACGACTTCGCCACTGCCACAGCGGCGAACGTCGAACTCGACGAAGTCTGCATCCTGCGCAGCGGCGTACTCGACCGCGGCGACGGTGTTCTCGGGCGCTTCGTCGGCGAACCCGCGGTGGGCGATGAGTCGCACGCTCGAACCGACACCGCGAACGACTATACGCGTTACTCTCGGGCCAGTACTGGCGTGCAAAACCCGAGACACGTTCACCCGTGTTTCGTCCCGCCAGTGTTTATTTCGACACGTCGGCCGCAACATCTATCAATCCAATCTGTACTGAGTACATAGCAACCGTGACAGCACAGCACACCGAACTCGATTCCCTGACGGCCGCGTTGTTCACCGCCGCGCTCGTCGTCACCTTCGTGGTCACCTTCGAGCGCAC
Organism: Haloarchaeobius caseinilyticus; assembly: GCF_051207395.1. Classification (NCBI taxonomy): domain Archaea; kingdom Methanobacteriati; phylum Methanobacteriota; class Halobacteria; order Halobacteriales; family Halorubellaceae; genus Haloarchaeobius; species Haloarchaeobius caseinilyticus. Next base: position 788,113 of record NZ_JBPJZC010000001.1, read on the forward strand.
CGTCTCTCGCATCTATCTGCTCAACTTCTCGACGGCCGGCCCGAACGCAACTGCACTCCTCATGTTCCTACTCGCGACCGGGTGGACGATTTCGGTCGTCGACGCCCTGGGTTCGCGACGGTCGCTCGCGCTGTCGGCCGCAGGAATCGCCGTCCCACTCCTGCTCGGCGTGACGATGGTGACTGGCCCGCTTCCGGCCGTCGTCGCAGCCATCGGTGTCCAGTTGGCGCTCGTCCCGCTGTTCGTCGCCGTGGTTCGTCGGTCGCCCGGGAGCGTCGCGCCGGGGGCCGCGACCGGCCTGCTGGCCGCCATCGCGCTCCGTGGCGCGTTCGACGTGGCTCCGGCGTACGCCACGACCCCGGGTCGCGTCTTCGCGCTCGTCGTCGGTCTCGTGGTCGCGGCGGGTGCGGTCTGGGTCGGTCGCCGCGACGCACCGACGACCGGTGAGTCGGCCGCTGCTGGCGGTGTCGACCTCACGCCACTTCTCCTCTTCTGCGCCGTCGAAGCGACGTTCCTCGGCGCGCCGGCCGTCCTCGCCACGTGGCAGTTCCGCTCCTACGAACTGACGCTGGCCGCGTCCGCGCTGGGACTCGTCGCTGCTGCCGTGTTCGTCGCCCTGCGCGGGGAACCGGCCCATCGCGTCGCGCCGCTCCTCGCCGCGGGCTTCACGCTCTCGCTCGCCGACTTGCTCTGGCTGGACCTGCTCGGACCGGTCGCTGCCGCCCCGGCGCAGGCGTTCGCTGTCCTCCTGCTCGCACAGGGTGTCTCCGGTGCCGGCGAATCGCGCTGGCGCTGGAAGACGACGGTCGGCGCGCAACTGCTGGCTGTCGTGCTCGTGTTCCTCCACGTCTCCGCGCTCAACGCCGAGTACATGCCCGGGCCGGTGTTCTCGCTCACGCACGAGCGAGCCGCGGCCTTCCTGTTCGCGCTCGGTGCCTTGTTCCCGCTCTCGGTGCTGGCCCAGGGAAGGAGTCTCGCACAGCCCGGCGTCGACTCCGACCGGCGAACTGCGCTTACCTCGGTCGGTGCGGCCGCACTCGGTGTTGGCACGATCGCGCTCCCGAGCCGCATCGGCTCCGCCGACGAACCCGACGGGTCCGAGCTGACCGTCATGACGTACAACGTCCACCAGTTCCTCGCTGGCGACCACGGCGAGTACAATCTGCACGACGTCGCGGCAGTCATCGAAGACAGTGGTGCGCAGGTCGTCGGCTTGCAGGAGTCCGAGGGCAACCGCATCACTTCTGGCAACGTCGACGGCGTGCGCTGGCTGGCCGAAGAACTGGGCTATCACTCGCACTACGGCGTGCCCACGTCGGATGCGACCTACGGCGTCGCCGTTCTCTCGGCGTGGCCCATCGTCGACAGTGAGGTCGTCTCGCTCTCGACCTACCAGTCGCCGCCGCGACTCGCCATGCGAGTCACGCTCGACACCCCCGACGGCGAACAGCCCTTCGTCGTCACGCACCTCCAGACCCAACAACAGGGCACACCCGAAGCCATCGAGATGCAAGGCGTTGAGGCCGAAGAAGTGGTCGACCTCGCAGGCGACGGCGACGACGCCATCGTCGTCGGCGATTTCAACGTCGAACCCGGTGACGACACCGCTTACACCGTGATGGCCGATTCGTTCACCGACGCGTGGGCGGCCGTCCACGAGTCGGAACAGGGCGGCGGAACTTGGCCCGGTGACGACCCCGAGATGCGCATCGACTACGTCTGGACCGCCGACGGCTGGGCAGTCAAAGCCTCGGCCGTCCACGGCGACGGCGAGGACTCCGACCATCGCGCGGTGTCGGCGACGCTCACGAGGTCGTAAGAGTTCGATACAACCGGTCTGGCGCGCGCTTTCGAGTGTGGCTGAACGAAGTGAAGCCCACGAGGAGACATCGCGCGAGGGATGAGCCGTCTCGCCGAAGGCGAGCGGCGAATCGGTTGGGGAGGCTGTGGCTGCGGTATGTACCGTCGTGAGTCGTGAACTGCTTCTCGCAACCGGCAGCAGTGGCGACGTACGAACCAGATACACCGAAAACCAGACCCACCCTGGAAAACCACCTATAAAGACCCCGTTCTGTCCGTCTGAATCGTTACGAGGCTAGAGCGTGTCGACTAGTCACATGCAGATAACCGGGGTCACGCAGCACCACCGCAGCCACCCGCTCGACGGGACGTTCGAGCCGACGTGGATTCCGGGGTATCCACAGGCGAGCCACGAGGTCGAACTGTTCGAACTGCGAACCGACGCGGACATCACCGGCCTGGCAGCCAGCCCGAGTTTCGCTGGCGGGCTGACCTACGAGACACCGCTGTCGCTGTTTCTCACGGGCGAGGACCCGCACGACATCGAAGGAATCCGGCGAAAGCTCGAGTCCATCGACCTCATCGGCCCCCGCCCGTGGCACCTCGAAATGGCGCTGTGGGACATCATCGGGAAAGACGCCGACAAACCCGTCTACGAACTCCTCGGCGGCACCGCCGACCCGATTCCGTGCTACGCGAGCACGGCCGAGGTCCAGCCCGCGAACGAGCGCATCGAGTACGTGCAAGAGCGCGTCGACGAGGGCTTCCAGGCGGTCAAACTCCGCGTCACGAAACCGGAGGACATCGAGATGGTCCGCGAAGTCCGCGACGCGTTCCCCGACCTCACGCTGATAGTCGACGCCAACAAGGGCTGGTCGGTGCGCATCATGCAGGAGGAGGAGCGTTGGTCGTACAAAGACGCGCTGCGGTTCGCCCGCGACCTGGAAGACGTGGGCGGTATCGAGTGGCTGGAGGAACCACTGCCGCGGCACGACTTCGAGGGGTACGCCCGCCTGCGGAACGCGACGAGTGTCCCCATCGCTGGCGGCGAGTTCAACAACGGACTCTACCAGTTCCACGAGTTCCTGTCGCGGGACGCGCTGGACATCGTGCAGGCCGACGCAGCGCTGGCGACAGGTATTAGCGGGTCGGTGGAGGTGGCCGCCCGAGCAGCCGACCACGGAGCCGAGTTCGTGCCGCACACGTGGACGAACGGACTGGGCTTCGCGGCGAACCTGCACGTGATGGCCGCCGTCGGGTCGCCGTGGTGTGAGTTCCCGGTCGAACCGCCGTGGACCGCCGAGGCGCGTGACTTCCTGCTCACGGAGACGCTCGACCACCAAGATGGGTACGTCACGCCGCCGGACGGCCCGGGTCTCGGGGTCGAGTTGGACCCCGAGGTGGTCCCGGAATGAGTCTCCCGGACGACGTGCTGGAGAAGCACCGGAGCATCGCCGCCGACGTGATTCCCGAGGACGAGTACGGCCACCTCGTCGGCGGCGAGTGGGTCGAGAGTAGTTCCGGTGAGACGCAGGCGACGACCGACGCGACGACGGGCGAGGCGCTGGCGCGGTTCCAGTCCGGCACGCCAGAAGACGTAGACCGGGCTGTCGAAGCGGCACAGGACGCCTACGACGGGTCGTGGGGCGAGAAGACGCCCCAGCAGCGTGCGCAGTTACTGCACGAGATCGCGGACGAACTCGAAGCGCAGAAGACCCGCATCGCCCGCCTCGACTCGCTCGAAGTCGGCAAGCCAAACAAGCACTCGCTGTTCGTCGACACGACCATCGTGGTCGACCAGTTCCGCCACTTCGCCAGCCTCGCGCGGACTGCGGACGAGGGCCGAGTCCCGCCGTCGGGCGACGACAAACTCATCCACACGCGACAGGAGCCCTACGGCGTCATCGGCTGCATCAGCGCGTGGAACTTCCCCGCGATGTTCGTCGCGTGGAAGCTCGGCCCGGCACTCGCTGCGGGCAACAGCGTAGTGTACAAGCCGTCGTCGCGGGCCGTGCTCTCGACGCTCGAAATCGCCAAAATCGTCGACCGAATCCTGCCACCGGGCGCGTTGAACGTCGTCACTGGTGCAGGTAGCGTCGTCGGCGACGCGATTACGGGCCACGAAGGAATCAGCAAGGTCAGCCTGACTGGTGGGACCGGTGCGGGACAGGCCGCGATGCGGAACGCGGCCGAACACATCCATCCCGTCTCGCTCGAACTCGGCGGGAAGAGCCCGAACATCGTCTTCTCCGACGCCGACCTCGACGAGGCTGTCGAGGGGACGCTCGTGAGCATCTTCTTCAATCAGGGCCAGCAGTGTACCGCCGGCTCGCGGTTGTTCCTGCACGAAGACGTTCGTGAGGCGTTCATGGAGCGGTTCGCGGCCCGCGTGGAGGAACTGACCGTCGGCGACCCGCTGTCGCCACTGACCGATATCGGTCCGATGGTCGACGCGGACCACCGCGACGACGTGCAGGCGTACGTCGACGGGGCGCGGGAGTCCGGCGCGACCGCCCTGCTCGAAAAGGCGGTTCCAGACGAACTCGCGGACGCGCCGTTCGTCACGCCGACCGTCTTCGGCGACGTGGCCGACGACGACACCATCTCCTGCGAGGAAGTGTTCGGCCCGGTGCTCTCGACCTTCGAGTTCAGCACCCAAGAGGAGGCGGTCGAGCGCGCGAACGACACCGAGTACGGCCTCGCCGCGGGTGTCTGGACGAGCGACCTGAACACCGCCCACGAGGTCTCGCGCGACCTCGAAGCCGGGATGGTCTGGGTCAACACCTACAACGATATGTTCGAGCCAGCGCCCTACGGCGGCTACAAGCAGTCCGGTATCGGCCGCGAACTCGCCGTCGAAGCCATGGCAGCCTACCAGCAGACGAAGACGGTGAAGATGAGCTTCGGCGACATCCCGAACCTGGGTTGAGGCTGGCTGCGGGCGGTCTTCGTCGCTGTCGGCGTCGTCATCGTCGACCAAATCCCACCGCTGTCTGTCTTTTTCGTCCGTTCCGAGCGACAGCCACAGCCAGAAACATAACTTTTAATCATTAGGTTTAAGCTGGCTGCCTCGAAACGAGTGGCCAATGTCCATGCGTGCAGTCGTCTTTCAGGGAACGAAGGAACCGCTGACCGTCGAGGAGGTAGCCCGACCGGACTGTGCCGACCACGGCATCGTCGTCGAAACGGAAGCCTGCGGCATCTGTCGGAGCGACTGGCACGCCTGGCAGGGCGACTGGAAGTGGATCGGCATGATGCCGACGCCGGGCCTCGTCTTCGGCCACGAACCCTGCGGCCGCGTCGTCGAAGTGGGTGAAAACGTCGAACGCTTCCGCGAGGGGGACCTGGTGACGAACCCGTTCAACCTCGGCTGTGGCACCTGCCACCACTGCCGCGGTGGAAAGGGGAACATCTGCGAACGCTCGGTCCCGATGGGCTTCCTGCCGATTCAGGGCGGCGCGTTCGCGGAGTACTACCCCGTCAGAAACGCGGACCACAACGTCGTCAAACTGCCCGACAACGTCGACCCGGTCGACGTGGCCGGTCTCGGCTGTCGCTTCGCCACGGCGTTCCACGGACTGGTCCACCGCGTCGACGTGACGCCGGGCGACTGGGTCGCGATTCACGGCTGTGGCGGCGTCGGCCTCTCGGCTATCCATATCGCCGACGCTCTGGGTGCGAACGTCATCGCCATCGACCTCGCCGACGAGAAACTGGAGCGCGCGAAAGTCCTCGGCGCGGACCGCGTCGTGAACGTCCAAGAGGTACAAGACGTACCGCAGGCGGTGAAGAAACACACCGAATCCTCACGTGGTGCGGACATCGCCGTCGACGCGCTCGGCATCGCCGAGACCTGCCGCAACGCGATGAACTCGCTCGGCAAGGGTGGCCAGCACCTCCAAATCGGGATGACGACGAGCGAGGAAGGCGGCGAAGTCTCGCTGCCGGTGGACACGATGGTCACCGACGAACGAGAGTTCTACGGCTCGTTCGGGATTCCGCCGAACGAGTACGACGAGATATTCCGCATGATGGAGACTGGGAAGTTGGAGCCGGGCCGCATCGTCTCAGAGCGCGTCTCGCTCGACGAAGTGCCCGGTATCGTGGAGAACCTCGGCGACTACGACACGGTCGGAATTCCGGTCTGCGACACGTTCTGAGCCACTTACTACTGTTTCGTCGCCGAAGGCCGATACGCGTCGAGAAAGTCCTGTAGTTCGTCGCCGACTCGTCGGCCCAGTTTCGAATCATCGAATTCGAGCGTCTCGGGATGCTTCGCGAACAACCGGTCGATTGCCCGTGCGACGGCCGACGAGAACCGGCCGCCGCTTTGCCCAATCCGCCAGTAACAGTCGACAGACCGGCCCTTGTCGCGGACCCGTACCCCGTCGAGTCTGGTGAGTTCCCAACACGCCAACCCGGTACCGTCGGACGTCGACCGACACAACATCTTCCCGGCGATTTCCCACTCGTAGCCGTCGGCGTCGGTCCACGCAACACTGGGCTCACACGGTCGGACGCAACCAGTCCGGTCGGCGAGCGCCGACGAGATGGCCTCGCGGACGCTCTCGTTTGCAGTTCCTGCGACGAAGAGCTGAATCGTGCTGTGGTGCGGAATCGCTTCGACTACCGGTTCGTCGTCGCGAGCGACTACGACGCGCTGGAGGTACCACGCACCAGCACCAGTGCTGGTCGTGCCGAGGAGTTCGAAGAGTGCACCCAGTCCGTCACTGTCCGCGTCGTTCAGGGACAGCCGGTAGCACTCGTCCGGGCGCTCGTCGTCGTCTCGGGCAGACGAGCGGACGACGTGTTCATCGAGTCGTTGCCACCAGTACCGCACTGCTGGGGCGGCTTCGACGTCCGTCGCAATCTCGCGCTGGTCGACCCAGAGGTACACGGTCGATGCGTCGACGACCGACGCCTCGACCACGGCAGCCAGTGTCTCCGCGTAGCCACGGAAGGCTACGTCGTGGGACGGCTGGCGGTCGGCTGAGAGGTGGAGGGACACGTCCCGAGGTAGACCTGAACCGAACATAAAGACACGACTCCAGCCGGGGGAAGGGGTAAGAGAACTGGCAGCAAACCCGAGACTATGGCTATCGCGATGCCCAGCGAGGCGGACCAATGGATCGACGCGTGGCAGGACAAACTCAACGAATCCGACGAGTACAGCGAGGTCGGGTCCGGCTGGGGCGTCGGCTTCAACGGCTCGTTCCTCTTCGTCATCCAGCCCGACGACGCCTACGACGGCGACCCGGTGAACCTCTTCGTCGACCTCGAAGACGGCGAGTGTACCGAGGCGAAGCAGGTCGCGAGCGAAGACGACGTGGACTGGGGCTTCGCGTTCCGCGGGGCTTACTCGGACTGGAAGGAACTCGTCCACGGTGAGACCGATGCCATCGAGGGCATGATGGGTGGCAAGTTCGACTTAGACGGTGACATGCAGAAGGTGCTCCAGTACAGCAACGCGGCGGTCGTGATGACCGAGAACGCCTCGGAAATCGACACCGAGTTCGAGTACTGACCCCCGAATTTTTACCAGAAGCCGACGCGAATACTGTCCATGAACGCTGTCGGACTGAAACTGCGCCCGGTCGACGGAGCCTTTCCGGGCGTAGACGAGGCGTTGGCCGCGATTCCCGGTGTCTCGCGAGAGGGGATACTGAATCTGGAGTGGCTGGCGGACGGGAGTTACGGCCTGCTCTATCGCGTGACCGGCGGCGACGAGGCCGACATCCGGGCGGTGCTTGCTGACCACCCCGAAGTCCGACAACACGACGTGGTCGGGGCGGAGGACGAGTCCCACGACGGGACCGGCGCCTCACACTACGTCTTCGTCAACGTGGCCGAGCGCGAACCCGTGAGTGCGCTCCTCGCCATCGTCGACGAACATCGCCTGCTGCTCGACCCACCGTTTCGCTTCACCGAGGACGGTATCAGCGTGACGGTGGCCGGCGACGCCGAGGCGCTGCAAGCGGCGTTCGGGGCTGCGACGGAGACGGACGTGCCCGTCGAAGTCGAGTGGACCGGCGGCTTCCATCCGGAAGAGCCGAGTGCCCTGGCTCGCCTGACCGACCGCCAGCGCGAAGCACTGGAGGCGGCGCACGCGCTCGGGTTCTACGAGAACCCACGGAAGGTGTCGTTCGAGGACATCGGTGCCGCACTCGACTGTGCGCCGTCGACGGCGAACGAACTGTTACGCCGGGCAGAGGCGGCCGTGATGTCAGCAGTGCTGGAGCGCTGAGGGCAACCGAGCCAGCGCCGCGACCTGTCTACTGACGCTACACCTTTTTCACCACGCCACACGTTGACACGCCTATGGCAGTTACGTTCGATTTCTCCGACGAGGTCGCCGTCGTCACCGGGGCGTCAGGGGCGCTCGGCAGCGCAGTGGTCGCAGCGTTCCGCGAGGCAGGCGCGACGGTCGCCGCCGTCGACATCGTCACGCCCGACGACGAGAACGCACAGCTAACGCTCGACTCGGAGACACACTTCTACGAGGCGGACCTCACCGACGAACTAGCGGTCGAACCACTCGCCGAGCGGGTCGTCGACGACCTCGGGCGAGTCGACACCCTCTGCAACGTCGCTGGGACGTGGCGTGGTGGGGCACCCATCGACGAGACGGACGTCGCCGAGTTCGACTTCCTCGTGAACGTGAACCTCAAGTCGGCGTTTCTCGTGTCGAAGCACTTCCTCTCGCACCTGCGCGAGCAGTCGGGAGCTATCGTCTCGGTCTCTGCGCGGTCGTCGCTGGAAGGCGGCGAGGGCGACGGCCCGTACCGCATCACGAAGGCAGGAATCAGACTGTTGACCGAGACGCTCGCCGAGGAGAATCTGGGCACGGTTCGCGCGAACTGCGTGATGCCGTCTGTGCTGGACACGCCGATGAACCGCGAGATGATGACGCCGAAAGACGAGTGGGTCGACCCGGCCGACGTGGCACAGGTGATGCTGTTCCTCTGTTCCGACGCGGCGTCGGTCACGAGTGGCGCGGCGGTGCCGGTCTACGGCGAGGCCTGACTGCCGGAGTCGGTGTCGTAGTCGTCCTTGCTGACAGCATCGACCGAGCGGGTCGGCAGCGTGATGCTGACCGTCGTCCCGTCCGCCCCCGTCTCGAAAGAGAGGTCGCCACCGAGCGAGCCGATAGCCCACGTAACGACCCACAGCCCGAGGCCACTCCCGTGTTCGAGCGGTGTCTCTTCCCCAGATTCGAGCGGTCTGAGTTCGTGTTCGGGGATGCCGGGGCCGTCGTCGTGGACCTCGAAGGTGGTCACGGTACCGCCGTCAGTGCCGATACTGGGCGTCGCCCGTTCGTCACCATCGGGGGTGCCAGCTCGGCTGTCGGCTACAGCCCGGTCGCTGGCGAGCCCCACGGTCACCTGTGGTGCAGGCCCGTCGTGGTGTTCGATGGCGTTCTCCAGTAGGTTCGAGAACGCGAGACTGAGAAGCGCGCCGTTCGTCTGAACGGTCGCCTCAGCCGGCACGTCGACCGTGATAGCTGCGTCGGCTGGCACGTCCAGCGAGTCGACGATGTCTGTGAGCAGGTCCGTGACCACGACCGGTTCCGTCTCGGTCGCGTCTTCGGCCATCGTCTGCTCGACCTGTCGGGCCTTCTCGCCGAGGTCGACGAGCCCTTCGGCTTCCGCGATTGCAGTCGTGAGCAACGTCTCGGTCGCTTCGTCGTCGACGCGGTCTGTGGCCACTTCGAGGGTGCCGAGGACGACGGTGAGGTCGTTTCGAAGGTTGTGTCTGAGGACGCGGTTGAGGACGGTGAGTCGCTGTTTGCGCCGGATTTCCTCCGTGAGGTCTTGCAAGAGGACGGTGTAGCCGACGTGGGTGTCGACCACGTCGTAGAGCGGTTTGGCGGTGAGTTTGTACGTCGCGGTCCGGCCACGCTCGGTCGTCGTGATGGTCCGCTCGAAGCCGTCAGAGTCTAAGTCGCCGAAGTCCACGAACTCGGCCAGCGGTCGCGTGAGCGCGGTCCGCTTGTCCACGCCGAACAGGACCTGCGCCCTGGCGTTGAGCGTCACGATGCGACCCTTCTCGTCCACGACGACGACCGGGCTCCCGAGGTCGTCGATGGCCGCACGTTCGCCCGTCCGGCGCGTCGCCGGGTTGAACTCGAACATATCGCTCCGGAACAGGGCGTACATGTCCAGCGCCGCGTGTGGGAGGAACATCAGCGGGACGAGGTTCAACTGCGGGTACGGACCGAGGTGGAGCGTCCAGACGGCGAAGGCGGCTGCCGGCGGAATCGGCGTCAACGCGACGGCGATGGCCTGCTTTCGGTACAGTGGGCCGTAGCTGACGACGGTGTCGAACAAGAGCGACATGCCCAGCAGCGAGACGAGGACGATGCCGACGAACTGGAACCGAATGAGCGGTTCGTGGATGTACGACACCGTCGCGGCGTTGAGCACCGGGTCGATTCGGAAGTCACTCCAGACGAGGTGGTGGAGCGGGTTGGTTACGGCGAGGATGCTGATCGCCGCCGCGACCAACCCGAGCAGTTTGAACCAGACCGTCTGCACGAGATGGCCGCGGCCGGTGTACGTCGCGGCGAACGCGAAGTAGCCGACGAGAATCACGCTCCCAGTCACGAAGAACAGTGACTCGAGCGCGAGGCGGAGCAATCGGTCGTAGACGAGCAGCGCGACACCCTGCGACAGACAGAGTGCGACCTGCGCGCCGATGACCAGCCGAAACCAGCGGACCCCGGGCTGTTCACGATACTTCGATAGTTGCTGGAAGAAGTACAGGTTCGCCACGGCAGCGACGAGCGACCCGACGGCTGGCCATGGCACCCCCTCCATACTACATGCGTGTAGTGACTGCGATACCTTCGTCGTTGTGGTTATCGGGACAGTCACCGTGGATAGAACTGGACCCCTGAGACATCATGCACCCGAACGCTGTCGTTTTTCCGTTAGAGCGCGTACAGGACGGCAGATGCTCGAACTACACGTTCTCTTCGTGGTATTGCTGGTGGGGACGGAGGCGTTCTTCTCGGCGCTCTCCGTGGTGAATCTGCGCTACGGCGCGAAGACGGTTCGCGCCGAAGCCGACTGGATGCGCGAGACGCTCGACGTGGACGACGTCGAGACCGTCCTCGAGTACCAGCGCGCGAGAACCGGTCTCTCGCTCGTCCAGACGTGGGTCGCACTCGGCTTTCTGCTGGTCGCGCTCTACTCGGGCTTGCTGACCGACGTGGCCGTCGCACTCACCGAGTCGGGACTGCCTGTGCTGGCACAGGGCGTCGGCTTCGTCGTCCTGCTCCTGCTCGGCGCACGCGTCGTGGGCGTCCCGTTCGACCTGTACTCGACGTTCGTGGTCGAAGAGCAGTTCGGGTTCAACAACCAGACGCCGCGGCTCTGGCTGCGTGACTTCGCCATCGGCCTCGTCGTGAACACGCTCCTCGTCGCCGTGCTCGCCGGAGCGGTGTTCTGGTTCGTCGACCAGCTACCGACGTACTGGCCAGCCGCGGCGTGGGGCCTGCTCGTGGCGTTCTCGCTGGCGATGCTCGTGCTGAAACCGCGCGTCATCGACCCGCTGTTCAACGAGTTCACGCCGGTCGAAGAGTCCGACCTGCGTGACGCAGTCGACGACGTGTTCGAGCGCGCTGGCTTCGACTGTGACCAGGTGTACGAGATGGACGCGAGCAAGCGCTCGGGCCACTCGAACGCCTACTTCGTCGGCTTCGGTCGGACCAAGCGCGTCGTCCTCTACGACACGTTGGTCGAACAGATGACCGTCCCCGAGGTGCAGAGCGTGCTGGCACACGAACTGGCCCACTGGAAGCGCGGGCACATCTGGAAGTTCGTCGCGCTGGGCGCGCTCCAGTTCGCCGTCGTCTTCGGCGTGCTCGGCTACCTCGTCTCCCAGCCGTGGCTGTTCACGATGTTCGGGTTCCCGCAGGAGGCGACGTACGCGGCGCTGTTCGTCGCGCTGCTGTTCGTCTCACCCGTGATGCAGCTCTCGTCGCCACTGTCGAACTACTTCTCGCTCGCCTACGAGCGCGAGGCCGACGCCTTCGCGGTCGAGGTCATGGGCGCGAAGCCGATGGCTGGTGCACTGGCCAGCCTCGCGGGCGAGAACCTCTCGAACCCGTTCCCGCATCCCCTGTACGAGACGTTCCACTACGACCACCCGCCGATTCCGGAGCGAATCAAGTACGTCACCGAAATGGGGGAGGCGAGTGAGGGTGAATCGGGACCGGCAGAAGACGTGCCGACGGCCGACTGAGTACGTTACTCGCTCAGTTTCTCCCACGAGAGCGCAACCCACGGGACGTGTCACCGACCGATTTTTGCGGCAAACAGTGTGTCCCGGAGACGGGTTCAAGTAGCTGGCTGAATGAACGTTCAGTCAACGATGGGAGGCACCCAGTTGTTCGCGGACGCCCCCGAGGACACGAGAGCGGCCATCATGCGGGCCACCTACGCCGCGCTCACCGAACACGGGTACGCGAACCTCACGATACAACGAATCGCCGACGAGTTCGAGAAATCGAAGTCGTTGCTGTACCACCACTACGACGGGAAAGACGAGTTGCTCGTCGACTTCCTCGCCTACATGCTGGAGCACTTCGAGGCAGAGACCTCCTGTGAGGCCTGCCCCAGTCCGAGGGCGCGACTCGACGACCTGCTCGACCGCGTCGTCCCCGAAGAACTCACCGACGAAAAACGGGCGTTCACCAGCGCGATGGTCGAGTTACGCGCACAGGCGTCGCACGACGGGGCCTACCGCGAGCAGTTCACGAAACACGACACAGTCCTGCGCGACCGGTTCGCGGGCATCGTCAGCGACGGGGCCGAGGCAGGCGAGTTCCAAGATGTGGATCCGGAGACCACGGCCGACTTCTTGCTCGCCGTCGTCAACGGCATCCGCCACCAGCGCGTCACCCGGACGGACGACGGCGGCGTGCCGACGACGCGCGCAGAGCTCGATAGCTACCTCGAACTACGTCTCTACAGAGGTGCGGCCTGATGGGACTCTCGGACATCTTTCAGGGACAGGAAGACCTCGACCTGACGGAGGGCGGTATCACGAAGCCACTTGTCTATCTGGCGCTGCCCATCGTCATCACGAACCTGCTCCAGACCGCCTACAACCTCGCTGATACATTCTGGCTGGCGCAGGTGAGCGAAGAAGCACTGGCAGCCATCACGTTCGGGTTCCCGATGGTGTTCTTGCTCATCTCGCTCGGGATGGGTCTGTCCGTGGCGGGCAGTGTCCTCGTCGCCCAGCACACCGGTGCCGGCGAAGAGCACGAAGCCGAATACGCCGCCTCACAGACGGTGATGTTCGCGTTCGTCGCGTCGACGATTCTCGGCCTCAGCGGGTTCCTCGTCGTCGAAGACGTACTCTCACTGCTCGGTGCAGAGGGACAGGTCCTCCTCAAAGCGACGGAGTACATGGAGGTCATCGCGCTCGGGATGCCGTTCCTCTTCGGCTTCTTCGTGTTCATCTCCCTGATGCGCGGCTACGGTGACACCGTGACGCCGATGCAGGTCATGTTCGGCACTGTCGTCCTCAACGTCGTCATCGACCCGGTGTTCATCTTCGCGTGGGGGCCGATTCCCGAAGCGTTCAGTGGCGTTCGCGGCGCGGCCATCGCGACCATCATCTCGCGGTTCGTCGCCACGGCGGTCGGCCTCAGCATCATGTTCGCGGGCACCCGCGGGGTCCAGATTCGGCTCTCGCAGATGCGTCCCGACTTCACGTTCTTCAAGAAGATGGTCGGTATCGGGCTGCCAGCGTCCATCGAGGGCACCGGCCGGTCAGTCTCGGTGAACCTCATGCTCATCGTCGTCGCCATCTTCTCCGATGGGTTCGTCGCCGCCTTCGGTGTCGGCATCCGCATCTTCAGCGTCATCTTCCTGCCCGCTATCGCGGTTGGGCAGGGCGTCGAGACGATGGTCGGCCAGAACATCGGCGCGGGGAAACCCGACCGGGCACAGCGGACCGCCGACACCGCTGCCGTCGGCATGTTCGGTGCACTGTCGGTGCTCGCCGTCGTCGTCTTCGCCTTCACCGAACCCATCGTGACGCCGCTCTCGCCGAACGCAGAGGTGACAGACATCGCCGTAACGTTCCTCCGGTTCGTCGCCCCGACGTTCGGGTTCATCGGCGTGATGCGCGCCTACAGCGGCGCGTTCCGTGGCTCCGGGAAGACCATGGTGTCGGCCGCCATCTCCATCACGATGCTCGGCATCATCCGCCTGCCCATCGCGTACGTCCTCTCGCGAAGCATGGACCCGTTCGCCTCGTGGCTCCCGTTCGCGACCGGACAGGCCGGCATCTGGACCTCGTTCGTCGTCTCGAACATTGCCGGGGCACTCATCGCCTTCGCGTGGTTCCGCCGCGGGTCGTGGCGCGACGCCGACGTGCGGATGGGGGCCGGCGCAGAGGCCGCCCCGACCGACGATTAGACGGGTTCTGAGAAAATTAGACAGTTGGATAATTTGGCCTCCTTTTTTCTTCGATAGCCGTCCAAACGCGGATTGTATCGATTACTCATGAACGGGAGTCCAGTAACAGGGAGTTTTTCAACCACTGTCGCCGAGCGAGGAGTAGCATATGAGTGAACGAGAGACGTGGAGTACACGCGTCGGATTCATCCTCGCCGCCGTCGGGAGCGCGGTCGGACTCGGGAACATCTGGCAGTTCCCGTTCCAGACCGCCGCCAACGGTGGCGCGGCGTTCGTCGTCGTGTACCTGGCTGCCGTGTTGTGTATCGGATTTCCGGCGATGCTCGCCGAGTTCGTCGTCGGGCGAAAGACTGGCAAGAACCCCATCGACGCGTTCCGCGAACTGGGCGGGAATCGTCCCTCCATCGTGGGCGCGATAGGGGTGTTCACCGCGTTCTGGATACTGTCGTTCTACAGTGTCGTCGGTGGCTGGGTCATCCGGTACATCGTCGGCAGCGCACAGGGCGCGTACTTCGGCAACCCAGAAACGTACTTTGGGACCGTCTCGTCCGGTCCGACGGCACTCCTCTTACACGCCGTCTTCATGGCGCTGGTCGTCGGCGTCGTCGCGTTGGGCGTCGAAGACGGCATCGAGTTCGGGACGAAGCTGATGGTTCCGAGCATCGTCGTCATCCTGCTCGGTCTCGGCGCGTGGGCTGCCACGCTCGACGGTGCGAGCGCGGGCTACTCGTACTACCTCTCGCCCGACTTCGAGACGCTCTCGGCGAACCTCGGGAGCGTCCTGCCCGCCGCCGTCGGGCAGGCGTTCTTCACCCTCTCGCTCGGGATGGGTGCGATGATAACCTACGCGTCCTACCTCAGTGACGACGACTCCCTGCCGGTCGACGGTGGCCTCATCGTCGGGCTGAACACGCTCGTCGGCCTGCTCGCAGGTCTCGTCGTCATCCCCATCCTCGCGACACAGGTGCCGGTCGAAGAAATCAGCAAGGAAGGCGGTGCTGGCGTCGTGTTCATCTCGATGGCGAAGGCGTTCACCGAACTCCCCGCCGGTCGCATCCTCGGCGTCGTGTTCTTCGCCGTGCTCCTGCTCGCCGCGCTGTCGTCGGCCATCTCGCTGCTCGAAGTGGTCGTCTCGTTCGTCACACAGAACACCGGCTGGGACCGCAAGCCGGCGGCCACAGCGTTCGGTCTCGCGGTGTTCCTCCTCGGCATCCCGACTGCGTTCAGCGCGAGTCTGACGTTCAACGGGACCGGTGCACTGACGTGGTACAACGACCTCGCGTACAACTTCCTGTTGCCCATCTCCGTCCTCGGCGTGCTCGTCTTCGTCGGCTGGTTCCGCTCCGGCGTCGCCTCGCGAGAACTCGTGAAAGGCACGAAGTCGGGGATGAGCACGGCGACGGCGTGGGTCTGGGCGGTCCGGACCTTCGTCATCGTCGCCGTCGTCCTGACGCTGGTCCTCGGCATCCAGTCGCTGCTCGTCTCGGCAGGGATACTGGTCGAGCCCATCGTCGCGGTCTGACAGCCGAGACCCTTTCCCGTGGTGAACGACACCACGAAACACAGTTACGAATCGTAGCCACCAACAAAAATTCACCGTGAATTCCGAGCGAGAACAGCAACTAGAACGACTGTAAGACGTGGTATTGCGAAGCTGACGGTTCGTCGGTTCGAAATCACTATACGACGCGATAGGACACTGACTCACAATGGCACGAGAATCGTGGACATCACGACTGGGATTCATTCTCGCGGCGGTCGGTTCCGCCGTGGGCCTCGGGAACATCTGGCGCTTCCCGTGGATGACCGCAGAGAACGGCGGGAGCGCCTTCCTCCTCCTCTACCTCGCTATCGTCATCGGGGTCGGGGTACCGGGCCTGCTCGCCGAGTTCGTCATCGGCCGCCGGTCGGGCAAGAGCCCAGTCGGCGCGTTGCGCTCGCTCTCTGACTCGAAACACTGGGGCAAGGTCGGTCTGCTGACTGTCTTGGCAGGCCTCGTCTTGCTCTCGTTCTACAGCGTCGTCGGCGGCTGGATTCTTCGCTACACGTTCGCCAGCGCGACGGGCGCATACTTCGGGTCGCCCGGCGCGTACTTCGAGGGAATCAGCTACGGGATGGAGGCTGCAGGCTTCCACCTCCTCTTCCTCGCCATCACGGCGGGTATCGTCGCGGGCGGCATCCGTGGCGGCATCGAGCGCGCGACCACCATCATGATGCCCGTCGTCGTCGTGATGCTCGTCGCCCTCGCTGTCTGGGCGAGCACCCTCTCCGGTGCGAGTCGAGCGTACGAGTTCTACCTCACCTTCAACTGGGAGTTCGTGCAGAAGAACGCACTCGACATCCTGCTCTCGGCCGCGGGACAGGCGCTGTTCACCCTCTCGGTCGGTGCGGGGACGATGATCACCTACGCCTCCTACATCGGCGAAGACCGCTCGCTCCCGGCCGACGGGAGCATCATCGCGCTGTTCAACACCGGCATCGGCCTGCTGGCCGGATTCGTCGTCCTCCCACTGCTGTTCTCGACGCCCGGCGTCGACCCCGAGACGAGTGGCCCGGGCGCGCTGTTCGTCGGTGTCGCGACTGCCTTCTCCGAACTGCCCGCGGGTCGCTTCCTCGCGGTCGGCTTCTTCGCCGTCGTCGCGCTGGCCGCGCTCTCGTCGTCCATCTCGATGCTGGAGATTCCCGTGGCGTACCTCGTCGACGAGCACGGTGTCGAGCGAAAGACCGCGACGGCCGGCCTCGCCTCGCTCGTCCTCGTGACGGGGACCGCCAGCGCGTTCTCGCCTGAACTCTTCACGCTCCTCTCCGGTACCGTCGTCGACGTCCTGCTGACGACTGGGCTGTTCGCGTTCGTCGTCTACGCCGCGTGGGTCCTCGGCCCGCGCGCGGTCGAGGAGTTCCAGCGCGGGACTTCGTTCTCGCGCGGGTTCGCGGATATGTGGCGACTACTCATCGGGGCAGTGTTGCCGCCGTTCTTGCTGTTCACCCTGTTCACCGGACTCGCGAACTACTTCGGTGTAGACATCGGGACGACCGCGCTCGCCGGTGCTGCCATCGTCATCAGTCTCGTCGTCGTCGCGGGCGTCGACCGCGCGAGCAGCACGACCTGACCCGCCACGACCACCCCGGAGTGGTCAAGGTAGCGAGTGTCGAGGACCGGCCCACCTTACGGAAACCTTTTTGCGCCGGTGTGAGACGTTTCGACCAATGATTGCAGGGTGGTCACCATGACGATGGAAGACCGCATCGAGGAACTCGAAGAACTCCGCGCCGAGGCCCTCAAAGGCGGTGGCGAAGACAGGATTGAGTCCCAACACGAGAAAGGGAAGATGACCGCCCGCGAGCGCATCGACTACTTCCTCGACGACGGGACCTTCCACGAGTTCGACCAACTCCGGACCCACAATTCCCACAACTTCGGGATGGAGGAGAAGAAGATCCTGGGCGACGGCGTCGTCACCGGCTACGGGGACGTCGACGGCCGGAAGGTGTTCGTGTTCGCGCACGACTTCACCGTCTTCGGCGGCTCGCTGGGCGAAGTGTTCGCGGAGAAGATTTGCAAAGTGATGGACATGGCGATGGAGGTCGGTGCCCCCGTCATCGGCCTGAACGACTCCGCCGGCGCGCGGATTCAGGAAGGCGTGAAGTCCCTCGCCGGCTTCACCGAAATCTTCCACCGGAACCAGATGGCCTCCGGGGTCATCCCGCAGATATCGGGTATCCTGGGGCCGTGTGCGGGTGGTGCGGTCTACTCCCCGTCCATCACGGACTTCATCTTCATGGTGAAGGACACGAGCTACATGTACATCACCGGCCCCGGCGTCACCAAGACGGTCACCGGTGAGGACGTGACACACGACGAACTGGGCGGCGCGATGACCCACGCCAGCAAGACCGGCGTCGCGCAGTTCGCCTGTGAGGACGACGAGGACGCGCTGGACAAGATTCAGACCCTCCTCTCGTACCTCCCGAGCAACAACGTCGAGGACCCGCCGCGCGTCGAACCGTGGGACGACCCGAGCCGCGAGGACGACGCCCTCGAAGAGATCGTCCCCGACAGCCCGCAGAAGCCCTACGACATGACGAACGTCGTCGACAGCGTGGTCGACGAGGGCTCGTTCTTCGAAGTGCAGGACGAGTTCGCGAAGAACATCGTCGTCGGCTTCGGCCGTCTCGACGGGCATTCGGTCGGTATCGTCGGCAACCAGCCCCGCGCCAACGCCGGGACGCTGACGGTCGACGCGTCGATGAAGGGGTCGCGTTTCGTGCGCTTCTGTGACTCGTTCAACATCCCCATCGTGACGTTCGTCGACGTGCCCGGCTACATGCCTGGGACCGACCAGGAACACCGCGGCATCATCCGGCACGGCGCGAAACTGCTGTACGCCTACTCCGAGGCGACGGTCCCGCTGCTCACCGTCATCACGCGCAAGGCCTACGGTGGCGCGTACTGTGTTATGGCGTCGAAGAACCTCGGTGCCGACGTGAACTACGCATGGCCGACCGCGGAAATCGCCGTGATGGGCCCGCAGGGCGCAGTCAACCTCCTCTACCGCAACGAACTCTCGGAGGCGGACGACCCCGACGCGCTCCGCGACGAACTCATCGAGGAGTACAGAGAGGAGTTCGCGAACCCCTACACCGCGACGGACAAGGGCTTCCTCGACGACGTCATCGAGCCGACCGAGACGCGGTCGCGCCTCATCGACGACCTCCACATGCTGAAGTCCAAGCGCGAGGACCAGCCGGACAAGAAACACGGCAACATCCCGCTCTGACATGAGTCAGGAACTCATCGACCGTCTCGACATCCCGGCCGATGCCGACGCGGAAGAAGCCGCGGCCATCGCGGCCGTCATCGGCGCACACCTGCGCGACCAGGAGCGAAAAGCGCAGGAGGAGTCCGAGGAGACGTGGCAGGGTAAGAAGTGGTCGTTCGCGGGCCGCCTGCGCGGCACGCGCGGCCACAGCGGTCGCGTGCCCGACGGCGCGCCGACGAACGCGTGGGCGGCGTCGGGTCGCTCGGACCGGTTCTAACCGGAGACCGACAGGCGGTCGGTCGTCGGCTTCCGCGGTACTTTCTGGTACGAACGTTCTTCTAACCGGACGACGATTCTTTCCTGATGGCTTCGCTGGGAAGGACGAGTGCAAACCCAACACCGAGCCGTCGCCAGCGACTCGCGTTCTGGCTCCTGCTCGGCATGTTCTCCACTGCGTTCGCCGAGGTCCCTTCTGGGTCGTACCCGTTCGTCCTCGTGCTGCCGTGGGGAATCGCCGTGACGCTCCCGCTGTACGGCCTGCACACACTGGTTCTTGCAGGGATAGTCTACCACGTGGGGAGCAAGCAGCCCCGCTTTCGCACGCTACTGCTCGCTGGCGCACTGTTCGGACTCTACGAAGCCTACACCACGAAGGTGCTCTGGTCGCCGTACTGGGACGCCCAGCCGTTCGTCGTCGGTGGCGTGTACGTCTGGGAGACCGTGGTGCTACTGTTCTGTTGGCACTCGCTCGTCTCGTTCGTCCTCCCGCTCGTCGTCGTTGAGCGACTGGCGACGCGGAGTCGGACGGTACTGGACTGTCTGCCCGCGGTGGTTCGAAATTTCCCGCGACGGGCCGCGTTCGCCGTCGCCGTCTTCCTCGCGCTCGTGCAGGGCGCGACGATGGCTGGTCAGCCGGGAACGGTTCTGGCCGCCGATGCGATTCACCTGTTGGTGCTCGGTGGCGCGGTCCTCCTCTGGCGACGACGTGTCGGGACCGAGTACCGGCTTGCAGAACTGCTCCCCGACCTGCGCGAGTCGCTACTGCTCTGTGCCCCGCTCGCGCTGGTCTACCTGTTCCTGACGCTGGCGATGCGATTCGACCAGTTGCCCGGAATCGACGCGCAGGCGACCGTCTGGGTGCTGTACCTCGTACTGGGTGGCCTGTTCGTGCTCGACCTCCGGCGCGGGACGACAGAAAAGCGCGGACAGGGCGTGCTGACGTGGGGACTCACGCTGACGAAGCCGGACGGTGGACACGACCGCGGACGGAGAGCGGTCTCACTCCGCGACGCCGTTCCGGTCGCGATAGTGTTCCTCGTGTGCGCGCTCGTCGGCTCGCTGGTCCTCGGGCCGGTCGGCGCGCTCGTGTTCGTCTCGATGTTTCTGGTCGGCCTCGTCGCCGCCGTGTGGGTCGTCGGAACCGGTCTGCGAGACGCGGTCCGTGGGCTGGCCGCGCGGTGACTACAGCACGTCGACCAGCACGTCGTGTGACTCGTAGAACCGCCGTGCCCGGTCGTCTGCGAGCATCGGCCGGTGAATCTGCATCGCCTTCAGCCCGGGGTAGCTGTTGCCCTCGATGATGGTGAAGCCGCCTTCGTCGTCGGTCGGGAGGATGTCCCAACCGACGTAGGGAACGTGCTGGCAGTGGCCGGCGATTTCGAGCATTCGGTCGCGAATCTCGTCCCAGTGCGGAATCTGCTCGCCCGCAATCTGCGTTCCGGTGTCGGGGTGCTCGTCGTGCCACCGGGGCTTGCCGGCCTCCGGAAGCTGCGTGGCCTGGGACAGTTCGCCGGTCTCGGGGTCGATTTCGGCGTTCAGCCCGCCCTGCGAGAAGTTGTCCATCGGGTACGACCGGTCAGAGCCCATGCGCTGGATGACGATGGGGATGAACGGGCCGTCCTCGTCGCACATGGTTATCATGCGGATGGTGTTCGGCGTGTCGGGGTAGAGGTCGTCCTGGAACGACGCCTGCTCGGCGAACTCCGTGACGATGTACTCGTCGAGGCCGCCGACACGTCGCTCGAAAGCGGCTCGTGACTCCGACTCGCCGTTGACGACCACGTCGCCGTCGTCGCCGAGCGAACAGAGGAAGACGTTGTTCCCGCCACCACCACGAATCCACTTGAGGACGAGTTTCTCCTCCTGTTCCAGCAAGTCGAAGACGTGTTCTCCGGCGTCGGCCGACTCGCCGTCGGCCGCGAGTTCGACCTCACCACCGGTCTCGTGGAGCGCGGCGGCCGGCAGGAAGCGACCGTCACGGAGCAGCCCGTGGACCGTCGGCCGGTGCTCGATGAACGGCGAGAGCATCCAGTGGAAGATGAGTTTGTGGTCCATCACGTGCGACCACGTGTCGTTGATGGACTTGCTGCGAACGAATCGTTCGTAGTCGGAGACGTAGTCGTCGACGGAGTGGCGGTTCAGGTCGTAGAGGTAGTCCGACCGGGTGAGAAAGCCGTGTCGCCAGAGCCACAGCCGTCGACTGAGGTCTCGTTCGTACTCCTCGGCTGTGTCCCGCTCTGTCTCGATGAGGGACCAGTGGTTCCGAACCGTGTTGTAGACGGTCCGGGGATTCAGCTCCATAGGGACCGTACCGGTAGCAGACAGAAAAAGCGAGTCCCAAGTTGGTCTATCGCCGACCTGTCTCGGCCTATCAGCGAGGCTGGACATGGACCCGGACCGTGCCTGGGTCTAGCGTGACGACATCAGGTCGCCTGACCGTCGTCGTCCAACCCAGTCAGGGCCCGAAGCGACCGAAGTCCGACGAATCGCGGCACTCGCGCCGCGTATCGGTCGTACGCCTCGCCGTACTCCTCGCGGAGCCACGGCTCCTCCGCGAAGGGGAGGACCAGCCACCACGCGAAGTAGCACGCACACAGCACTGTGGCGAACACCGAGTTGGCGAACAGGGCGAAGCCGACCGTGGCGACGGCGTAGCAGACGTACTGCGGGTTGCGCGAGAAGCGGTACCAGCCGCCGGTTCGGAGGTCGCCCGTGAGCCCCTTCGTCTCGTCCATCCCGAGGTCGAAGCCGGCGGCGACCGCGGCCGCGTAGAACGGGACGAAGACACCGAGGCCGACGTACAGCGTCGCTGGTCGCGGGAGTCCAAGCGTGTTCCAATCGAGGTACGTGACCACGGGAAGTGCGACGGTGAACGTCTGCGAGAGTGTCCAGTGCAGGTAGAATCGCCAGTCGCGCTCGCCCGGCGGCCAGTATCGGTGGTCGGTGAACATCGTCACGAGGACGCCGACGCCGTTGACCACGATGGCGACGAGACCGACGGTGAAGCAGAGCCAAAGTAGTTGCCCTTCCATGGTTGCAGAGACGCCAGAAAACGCGGTGAAGGTGCTGTCTGTGCTACTAGGTCGTTCAAGTAGTCGTGCAGATTCGTTCGAGGGAACGGGCCGGTGACGTCGCAGCCGTGTCCGGAACGATGGGGACCGTGACGAACGAGCAGTCCGGAGACGAGCATCAGCGGGAGCGACGGATGTCGCACGTACGAATTTAGAGCCACCCCGGATGACCGTTCACCCGAGATATCCTTGCCGTTCAAGACGGGGGGCGTGTTTCACTCAGCGCCGTGCGACCCGGAGCGACACTTCGTCGTTCGGCTGGTAGGTCGCGAGCAGCTGCGGCTCCGGAGGTTCCTCGGCCGCGTACTCGAACCGGACGCGCTGACAGAGCGTGACGAGCACGAGTTTCAGTTCGAGCATCGCGAAGCGCATCCCGATGCAGTGGCGCGGGCCGCCGCCGAACGGGAAGTAGGCGTACTCCGGCAGGGAGGCCTCGAACTCGTCGGTCCAGCGCGACGGGTCGAACGTCTCGGGTTCGTCGAACCAGCGCTCGTCGTAGTGGATGCGGAACTGTGGGAGCGTGAACTTCGTCCCGGCTGGGAGCGTGTAGCGGCCGATTTCCACGTCCTCGCTCGCTTCACGGAAGAGGACGTACGCCGGCGGATACAGCCGGAGCGACTCAGTGACGACTTTGTCCAGATACGGCATCCGGGGGAGGTCGGTCACGCCCGGGCGGTCGTCACCGACGACTTCGTCGATTTCCGCGCGAAGTCGCTCGGCCACGCCGGGGTGGGTCGCGAGGAGGTAGTTCGTGTACGTGAGCGCGAGCGAAGTCGTCTCGTGGCCGGCAAACAGGAACGTGACCATCGTGTCGCGGAGTTCGGTGTCGGCCATCCCGTCGCCGTCGTCGCCAGTCCGCATGAGCATCGCCAGCAGGTCGTCGTGCTCGCCCGGGTTGTGTTTCCGCGCGGCGACGAGGTCGTCGATAACGGTCTCGAACTCACGCATCGCCCGCTCGAACCGACGCGTGCTCGGCGTCGGCACCCACTTCGGCAGGAGGAGCGTCGAGAGCGTCGGGTCCGCCAGTTCGTTGACCGCGTCGGCAGCTTCCGTGACGGTCTCGGCGCGGTCGCTTTCGTCGAGGTCGAGGTCGAACAGCGACTTGGCGAGGATTCGCAGCGTGAGGTCTGAGAACGCCTCGGTCGCGGGGACGACCTCCCCCTCGGCCCAGCCGTCCACCATGTCTTCGCTGAAGGCGGTCATCGACTCGGCGTACGACCGAATCCGGTCGAGTTGGAACGCTGGCTGGACCTGTGTCCGCTGGCGCTTCCACTGCTCGCCCTCGGTGAACAGGATACCGTCGGGGGCGAACGCGGGCCCGAACTCACCGAGGTTCCACTTCGAGAACTTCTCGGAGTCGGTCACGAGGGCCTGTTCGACGTGCTCGGGGTGGAGTAGGGTACAGAACTGCATGCCGCCGAGGCGGTACGCGACCACGTCGCCGAACTCGGCGAGTCGGTCGTAGAACGCGTCGGGGTTCCCGACGAACTGGTGAGCGTTTCCCAGCAGGGGAACGCCGGAGGGCCCGGGCGGGAACTCGCCTGCGATACGGTCGTCGGGCTCCGAAATCGGAGTCGTGGAAGGCATCTCGTTTGAACGGAGGCCGGAAGCCACGAAGCCAGTTCTGTCGGATGGGCTAGCTCCCTTTTATACCCGCATCGGTGCTTCCACAACCACTTTGGTCTCTCGTCTGGCAGGTCCTCCGATGCGATATCTCGACGTGCGACTGCGACAACCAGCCGAGATGCTCCATCCGATGCAGACGTTCATCAGGGAGGAAGACGCCGTCGAGTACGAGGAATTACGCGCGTGGAACGTCGTCCCCGGGCGAGGCGTCGAGTACGAACTGTTCTACGTCGTGGCCGATTTGGCGGCGTACCGAACGGCCATCGACACCGTCGACTCCATTCGCTGGTACGACATCACCGAGGTCGACGACGACTCGTTCTACGTCTACGTCTGTCAGGAGACGCGCGACGCAGACGCCGCGTGGCGCGAGGCGTTCACCGCGCTGAACCTCATCGTGGTCCCGCCAGTGCGTTACGACGCCGAGGCCGCCATGCGGATGACGGTCGTCGGTGCCGCGAGCGACTTACAGGCGATGCTCGACGGTCTCCCCGAGACCATCGAGGTCGAGGTGAAAGAAATCGGTGAGTTCGACTCGCGCTTTCAGCGCCTCGCGGGCGCGATGACCGACCGTCAGCGCGAGGCCGTGGAAGTCGCGGTCGACCTCGGCTACTACGACGTCCCGAGGGCCGCCTCGCTCGAAGCGGTCGCGCACGAACTCGACTGCGCGCCGAGTACGGCGTCGAATCACCTTCGGAAGGCCGAATCGAGGGTTCTCCGACGTGTCGTCGACGGAGAGACGTAAACCGAGCATGGGACAGAAGTTGACGAGCTCTGGCAAGTATTGTGAACCGACAAAGTAAGGTGCCCTTCGTGAGACGATTCGCGTAAGAATGTTCAGGAAGGTTCTCGTCGCGAACCGCGGTGAAATCGCCGTCCGCGTCATGCGAGCGTGTGAGGAGTTGAACATCTCGACTGTCGCTGTCTACAGTGAAGCCGACAAGAACGGTGGACACGTGCGCTACGCGGACGAAGCGTACAACATCGGTCCGGCGCGCGCGGCCGACTCGTACCTCGACCACGAGGCGGTCATCGAGGCCGCGCACAAGGCCGACGCCGACGCCATCCACCCCGGCTACGGCTTCCTCGCGGAGAACGCCGAGTTCGCCGCCAAAGTCGAAGCAGAGGAAGGCATCACGTGGGTCGGCCCGACGTCGCACTCGATGGAGCAACTCGGTGAGAAGACGAAGGCCCGGAAGGTCATGCAGTCCGCGGACGTGCCCATCGTCCCCGGGACGACCGACCCCGCCGAGTCCGCAGAAGAGGTCAAAGAGTTCGGCGCCGAATACGGCTACCCGGTGGCCATCAAGGCCGAGGGTGGCGGTGGCGGCCGCGGGATGAAGGTCGTCCACAGCGAGGACGAAGCCGAAGACCAGTTCCAGTCGGCAAAGCGCGAGGGCGAAGCCTACTTCGACAACGACTCGGTCTACCTCGAACGCTACCTCGAAGCCCCGCGCCACATCGAGGTCCAGATCATCGCCGACCAGCAGGGTAACGTGCGTCACCTCGGCGAGCGTGACTGCTCGCTCCAGCGCCGCCACCAGAAGGTCATCGAAGAGGGGCCGTCGCCGGCACTCTCCGACGACCTGCGCGAACAGATCGGTGAAGCCGCCCGCCGCGGTGTCAAGGAGTCCGACTACGTCAACGCGGGTACAGTCGAGTTCCTCGTCGAGGACGGCGAGTTCTTCTTCCTCGAAGTGAACACACGGATTCAGGTCGAACACACCGTCACGGAGGAACTCACGGGCATCGACATCGTGAAGTGGCAGCTCAAGGTCGCCGACGGCGCGGAACTCACCTTCTCGCAGGATGAGGTCGAGCTCGAAGGCCACGCGATGGAGTTCCGCATCAACGCGGAGAACGCGGCCAACGACTTCTCGCCCGCGACGGGTGGGAAGCTGACGACGTACGACCCGCCGGGCGGCATCGGCGTCCGCATGGACGACTCGCTGCGTCAGGGCGACAAACTCGTCACCGACTACGACTCGATGATCGCGAAGCTCATCGTCTGGGGCCAGGACCGCGACGAGTGTATCGAGCGCTCGCTGCGCGCCCTGCGCGAGTACGACATCGAGGGCGTGACGACCATCGTGCCGTTCCACCGCCTGATGCTCACCGACGAGCGCTTCGTCAACGGGACGCACACGACGAACTACCTCGACAACGAGGTCGACCCCGAGCGAATCGCAGAAGCGCAGGAGCAGTGGGGAACCGAGTCGTCGAGCGGCGACGACGACGAGGACGTGGTCGAACGCGAGTTCACCGTCGAAGTCAACGGCAAGCGTTTCGACGTGAACTTAGAAGAGCGCGGCGCGATGCCGGTCGGCGGCACGAAGAAAGCGTCGGGTCCGCAGAACGCCGGTGGGTCGAGCGACTCCGGCGGCGACAGTGGCTCCGCAGACGTCGACGTCGGCGACGGCGAAGTCGTCGAAGCCGAGATGCAGGGGACCATCCTCTCGGTCGAAGTCGGCGAGGGCGACGAAGTCTCCTCGGGTGACGTGCTCTGCGTCCTCGAAGCGATGAAGATGGAGAACGACATCGTCGCCTCGCGCGGCGGTACCGTCTCCCAAATCGCCATCAGCGAGGGCCAGAGCGTCGACATGGGCGACGTGCTGGTCGTGCTGGAGTAAGTAATTCTCGACGGCTTCGACTTTCGGCATTTTCGCGACGACGAAGCGAGCGTCTCTCGAAAGAAAATACGAACCAGTACCGTCAGGGCAACCGTGGAATCGGCTGCCAGTCGTTCTCGACCAGTGCCTCGTAGAGCGAGCGTGGTTCGATGTCGAGCCGGTCGAGGTGGGTCGAGTCGAAGCGCATTCCGCCCATCCCGTCTATCCACGCGTACAGGTCGGCGACCACGTCGCCGTACTGCTCGCGTGCTTCTTCGTTGCTCATGTACACCGCTTCGACGTCGCGGCCGAGGACCGCACCGAAGCCCTCCGCAATCTCTGACAGGGTGAGCAAGTCACCCGCGAGGTCGATTTCCTCGCCAGCGAAGGTCTCGGGGTGTGCGAACGACTTCGCGGCGACGACGCCGACGTCGTGTACGTCTACCAGTGGCAGCGCGGTGTTCGGCGAGATTGGCCACGACAGTTCACCGCGCTCGATGTCGTCGCGCTGTGCCTCGAAGTTCTGGACGAACACACCCGGACGAATCACGGTCGCAGAGAGCGAGAGGTCGCGGATGCGCCGCTCTATCTCCAGTTTCGCGTCGAGGGTGTCGACGTTCGCGTAGAAGTCCGCACCCATCGCCGAGGCGAAGACGAGGTGTCCGAGTTCGGCGTCGTAGGCCGCTTCGACGAAGCTCACGCCCTGTTGGACCTCCTCTTCGTAGTCGTAGCTAGCGCTGTCGGTGACGAGGAACGCACCGTCGACCTCGTCGAGGTACGGGCGATACGACGCCGGCCGCTCCAGATTCCCGATGCAGATACGCGCGCCCTGTCGTCGCAACTCGACGGCGCGGTCCGATTTCGTATCCCGCGTCATCGCGTACACGACGAAGTCGCCGTAGATGCCCGAGAGCAGTTCGTCGACCACTGCGCCACCCTGTCGTCCGGTCGCCCCAACCACGAGGATACGCGTCGCCATAACGGAGCGTACGGTGGCTGGTGATATGGGTAATCACCCGTGTCACCGGGGATAACGGCCTGTTAGACGGTGTCTCACATATGTCGCGTTACCAGTCGATGACTTCGCGCTCGCGCCAGAACAGTCCAGCAGGTGCGTCCGGGGCGAACCGGGCCAGCCAGACGGGCGTGTCCGCGCCGTCTTCGACGCTCGTCGACGCGTGCTCACCGCCCATGTCAGTCTGGACCCAGCCCGGACAGACCGCGTTCGCCAGTAATCCGTCGCTATGGAACTCGCCGTGGAGGTACACAGTCAGGCCGTTCAGGCCCGTCTTCGAGAGACGGTAGGGAGCCCAGCCACCGGATTGACCCTCGCCGAGTGCGCCGAGAGCGCTGGAGACGTTGACGACGCGGCCACCGGGCCGAGCGAGGAGCAGCGGCAGGGCGAACTTCGTGAGGACCACCGGACCGCGGAAGTTCGTCGCGAGCACGGCGTCGACGTCCTCGACCGAGTCGTCGACGAGCGTCGAGGCTCGTGGGCCCCCGATGCCAGCGTTGTTGACCAGCACGTCGAGTCGACCCGCTTCGACCTCGATACAGGCGATAGCCGCACGAATCGCCTCGTCGTCGGTCACGTCGAGTTCGAGTGCTCGCTGGTGCCCCGGGGCGTCGTAGTCGGGGTCGCGGACTCCGGCGTACACCGTCGCACCGAGTTCTTCGAGGTCAGCCGCGATTTGGCGGCCGAGTCCTCGGTTCGCGCCTGTGACGAGCGCGACCTGTCCGTCGAGCGAATCGAGCAGTGAAACGTCCATGCGGTGAGAACGCGACGAACAGCTATCTATTCGACGCGCGACCGGAGCGTGGCGAGCACCTCGTCGCCGAGTCCGTACGAGTCTCCCTCGTCGTCGAGCAGTGCGACCGACCCATCGCCTGCCGCGAAGCCGTTGAGGCGTGCCGCGACGATCGATTCGCGCAGGGTGGTCGGGTCGTCGTAGACTGCCGAGATGGCGTCGAACAGTTCGTCGTCTGCCCGGAGGTTGTACTTCTGATGGTAGTCTTCGGCCGGCGTGAACCCCGACAGTGGCTCGGTCCGTGTCGAGACGTGGCCACGGCGGGACTCGATTCGGTCACGGCTGGCTTCGACGGCAGCACGTTGCTCGTCGTCGTGCCACAGGACGAGGTGGTCGTACTGTCGAATCGCCGAGCGTGCTCTGGGGTCGTGCCAGCGCCAGAAACGGTCGAGGAGCGCGTCGTAGGAGAGGACAGTCGGGTCGTACTCGACTTGCACGACCTCTGTATGGTCACCGAGGTCGCGGTAGGTCGGGGTAGGGGACGAGCCACCGGCGTAGCCGACGCGGGTCCGGACGACGCCGGGCGTCGCGCCGAATCGTGCGTCTGGTCCCCAGAAACAGCCGAGTCCGAGCGTCGCCGTCTCGGTTCGGGTCGGAGCAGCGGCGTCGAGTGGGAGCGACTGGGGGTAGAGGGCGTCGGTCCCGGAAGACGGTGGTGGGAGGTCGTCGTCGGACACGGATTCGGATGCAGATGCGGCGTCAGCGGGGATGTGCCTTTCGCCGACTCTTCGCGGCGTGACCGTCCCGGGGAGGCGGCGCGAGAGTGAGGCAATCAGGGGCGCAAGCGGGGGCGAGAGTGGCGTGGAGGGCCGAACCGCTGCGGGGCACACCTTGCAGTAATCCCCCCGGATGCAATTACCTATCCCAAACTAAAACGCTCGTTTGACACATCTGTCAGTGGGGGATACCGTCGGCGACAGGCAGTGAAACCGTCCAGAAGAGTGAGTCAGCGCGACGATTCGTCAGGCCGTGTGGAACTGTTCGACGACTTCGAGGTCGCGCTGGGTCTTCAGGTACTCGGAGAGTCTGCGACGGTTGGAACACGCCGTGCACTCGTATTCGGACTTCGGGTCGGGAAGCTTGTGGGGCTTCGCTTCCCAGCCGTGGTCACAATCGGGACACACCAGGGCGACGAACGCTTCGGGTGCCATATCCGAACCGAGGCCCGTCGCACAGGAAAAAGACCGCCCTACAGAGCGGGGTCGAGCGTCACCAGTGCGTCTGCGAGTTCCCGACACTCGGTCGTGCAGTCCATGGCGTCGAGCCAGCGCTCCGGCAGCGCGCTCGCACCGAAGCGGGCACCCGCCACTGCACCCGCGACCGCCCCGAGGGTGTCTGCATCGCCGCCCATCGCCACTGCATCGACGATGGCGTCCTCGGCGCTATCGGCTCGAAGACCGTGGAACAGGCCAGCCTGCACCGTCGTCACGACGTAGCCGGAGTTCTGCAACTCAGCTGCGGACGCGGTCTGGACCGACTCGGCGGCCGAGTGGACCGACTCGGCGGCCGAGACGAGTTCGTCGGGCGCGTCCGTGCGGACCCGGTCGAGTGCGGTCCCGAGCGGGTCGTCGTCGCCGCGAACGAGCGCAGCGATGGTGAGATTCGTCAGGACACAGCCCCAGGTACACCGCGGGTCGGCGTGGGTAATCGCGGAGGACTCCCGACTCACTGTTGCGAGCCGGTCGAAGTCCTCCGCGTACGCGATGGCATGTGGGGCACAGCGCATCACGCTGCCGTTACCGGCGTTCGTCCCCTCGGCGCTCGCTTCCCACACCTGTCGGCCGGCCTCGTCCCACGGCGTACCGTCACGGTAGGCCCGAATCGACCGCGCAGTCATCCCGCCGATGTCGAACGGGCCGCTCTCGTACCACGACAGGAACCGGTCGGCGACGTCGCGCCCGTCGAAGCCACCGGATTCGACGAGACTGCGCGCGATACAGAGCGCCATGTCGGTGTCGTCGGTCACAGTTCCGGCCGGTTGGTTGTGCGTCCCGTGGCCGACCATGTCGGTCAGCCGGCCGTGTTCGGTCTCGATGCTCGTCGGTGTCCGAAATTCGACCGGTCGGCCGAGGGCGTCGCCACAGGCGAGTCCGAGTAACGCGCCAGCCGCACGGTCGTTCGCCGTATCAGTCATGGGCGACCGCACGTCTCGAAGGGTAAATACTCTGGCCCCGCACCCCCGACTTCGGTGAGTAACTACCGTGGCTCGACGCTGAGCAGTGCCTCGCGCGTGTGCCCGTCTGTCCCATCTAGCTCGTGTATCTCGAACGGTCGTGCCTGCTCGCGATACTCCGCGTAGACACTCTCAGCCCATTCCCGGGCCTCTGGCGAGGCTGTGTCGACTACCGCTTCGAGCTGGGCGGTTTCGGGGTCGTGGCCACAAATCCCGATGTAGTCGTCCATGATGTTGAGTCCGCACCGGTCGTCGTCCGGAAGGTCGTCGTGCAGGAACACGGTACAGTTGTCACATTCGAGCGCTCGTGCGGTCAGCTCCGGGTTCCAGTCGATTATCGCGCGGAGGACCGGCAGTGAGTAGATGTACTCCATCTGCATGCCTTCGATTACACGTTGACAGAACACTTCGAGGTTCCCCGACTTGTATATCGTCGTCCCAAGCCCCCGGATGGAGTCGGTCGATTCGAGGAGGTATGTAACTCGTTCGACCGGCCTGTACGGATAGTTCGGACCGGGATAGGAGACGACGGCATCCTCGAAGTAGTCGACGCTGAAGCCGTCCATCTCTCGTGGCAGCCATCGCCAGACGTCGCGAAGCGTTTCCCCCGTCCGCATCCCCTCGCGCAATTCGAGGAACCGGTCGGTCACGAACTCGCCCAACGGCGTGAGTTCGTAGTGTCGGCCGTCACGCACGAGCCAGGAGCGGTCCTCGAAGTCACGGACGATGCGGCCGATAGTGGGGTCCGATGCCCCGGTCGCGGCGCGCAGGTCACGCCGGTCGTGTCGTCTTTCGGAGAGCACTTCCAGTACCGCAACACGATGTTCTGACCGCGCCAGAAACTCGATGGCCTGAATCGCGCTACCCATGCTAGAAAATCACATACAGGATATAAAATCCTTCGTCCGGGCGAAAATATCTGAGAGGGAGACCATCCGACCCCCCGTGGTGCATCACCCGAAATCCCTGCCCCACTGGACAGTGGACGGTGCCGTCGTGCACACTACTCCAGCTTCGCCAGTATGTGGTCGATGACGGCGGCGTGCTCTTCTTGCGGGCTGAACATGACTATCTCGGATTCGTCGTTCGCCCGAATCGTGTGACCCGGCGGCCAGTAGAAGAGGTCGCCTGTTTCGGTTACCTCCTCGCTGCCGTCGGCGTAGCTCGCCGTGAGCGTTCCCTCCAAGACGTATCCCCAGTGTGGACACTGACAGAGGTCGTCTTCGAGCCCGGCCAAGAGCGGTGTGATGTCCGTTCCGGAAGCGAACGTGAAGTACTCCCCGCTGAGTTCTCCGTACCCGCTGGTGTCACCGAAATCCATCTGCTGTCGGGCGACGGCGTCCGGCGTGTCGACTCTGACTGGTACGTTCCGTTTGTCTCGTTTCATCTCGTTCACCTGGTCCCGAGAATCGAACTCCCGTGCATCGACACAGCGTCGAACCTACCACAGTCTGTCTCGACGGTGATTTCCCGCGGTGGGTCCGGGCCGGTCGTGTGGGGCGTCTCTCGGTACTATGTCAATCGGTCCCGTGGGAAGTGTACTTACCCGACGAATATTTTCACGGAGTGAATCTCTTCGACTGCGTGGTGCCGTCGCCGCTCGAACGGTCGCCGACCGCTGTCGACTGGGCGGTTCACAGTCTCTCCCAACTCACGTGGGACACGGTTCTGGTGACTGGGCCGTCAGACAGACTCGACGAGTGCCCACACGTCCGCGGTCGGGTCGACGTTGCACGGCTCTGCGCCTCTCGTGGTCACGATGCCGGTGTGGTACAGCATCGCCTTCAACTGGAACGTGGTGCCGGACTGGTAGACCGCTCCGTCCGTGAGCGCCTCCCTGTCGAGTTCGCCGTCGGCGTCGAGAACGCGTGACCGCGCCTCGTCACGCGTGCTGACGAAGAGTTCGACGGCGAACGACGGGTCCGTCTCGTGGAGGTGACAGACGAGTTCTCGCAGCGTCGGCTCACGGTTGTCCCCCCGGTGGAGTTGCTGAATTTCCCGCACGAGTAGCTTCGTCGCTGGATACTCGTAGACGACCCGTCGGGCGAGTTGGCCCCACTTCGGTGCGACCTCGATGAACCGCTTTCGAGAGCGCTTCCAGTCCTCGAAGGCACGGAGCGCATCGTGGACGTCGCCGTACTCGCGCATCGCGAATCGGACGACCTCTTCGCCCAACTCGGTCACCTCGACACCGCTTGGCCCATCGTCGACGAGGCCGAGGAACGCGGCTCCGGCACGCGCCCCGTCCGTCGCACCGACGACGTGTTCTGCGACGAGTTCGTCGGTCGGTCTCGGCAGGTGACACGCCAGTGGATACGCGAGGTAGTTCTTCGGATGATTCAGACCGAACGACTGGTCGGCGACGCCCTGCGCCGTCGCCTGAAACCGGAGTGCGGTCGTGGCGCTCGACGCCTGCACGCCGACGACGTGCGGGACTTCGAGCGGCGTTACAGTCCCGTCGTCGTTGACACCGAGGACGCCGACGTTCAGGTCACGGGCGAGCATCTGCGTCCCCGTCGTGATCGCTGCTGCCGGCGCAGCGAGATATGCCACGTTCGCGTCGGTCAGCCGGTCGTGTGCTTGCACGATTCCTCGTTCGGCGTCGACGACGCCGTCGGCCCGGTAGCCCTTCGCCTCGACCGCGACGAGCGGGGCGTCGGACCCACTGTCTATCCCAGTCACGAGGCTGTCGTCGAGTCTGCCGACACCGACGAGGTCCGGATAGCCCGTCCCGACTTGCACGTGGTTGAACGGCGAGAGTTCGGCCGCGACCGCCGTCGGAATCTCCTCGTCGACGCGCCACGTCTCCATGGAGAATTGGGTGTCGACGACCGCATAGGAGGACTCCCGGTCGGGTGGGAACAGCGCGCGCTTCGTGTGCGCGAGCACTGTCGGCTCCGACATCACTGCACCGGCACTCATGTTACCCGGCCTTTCGAGTTGCCCCGATAAGGAACTTCGTGCCGAACTCCAGCCGAGTCGGTCGATTCGTCCTCAAGTGCGGACTCAGAACCAGAGATTCGAGACGAACCCGACCACCGCGCCGAACGTGACGTAGGTGAGTAACACCGGAACGCTGACCGTCGGGACCGCCGAGAGCGGCGCGATGCCGTGCCCGATGAGCCACAGCGGTTCGAGCACGGCGGCGACGACGGCCCAGCTACAGAGACCGAAGACGGCACCGACGACCGGCCCGAGGAACCCCCGGCCGTACCGCCAGAGCGGCCGCGAGTGAACCAGTACACCGAAAAAGCCGCCGAACAGGCCAGCGAACAGCAGGTGCCAGAGGAACAGGTCCGGTGTCTCCGTACTCAACTCCATACTCGTCCCAAGCGCAGTCGCACCGAACGTCGTCTGGGTGGCGACGACGAGCAGTGCGATACCCGAGAGGAGACCTGCGATGGTCGACTGGAAGGCGAGGTCACGACGCGGCGTGACACCGACGGTAATTGGCCGTTGGACGCTCATACCGACACCGAACGGGCGAGAGGATATGTGCTATTTCCGCAATGTCACCCAGGTTCGACCCAAATTGGTCCGATTCCCAACCAGAACGGCTCGTGCGCGTCCCGGTGCGCACCCGATGTTTGGCCCCCGTGCTCAGAAGACCGCCCAGTACTCAGAGGACCCAGTCGTCCTCGCCCGCCGCTTCCGGTGCCGGCCCGAGTTCCACGTCGTCGAGTTCGTCCCGAATCGCCTCGTACACGTCTTCGACCGGCGGCGTGTCCATCGTCGGGTCGATAGCGTGGTCACCGACCCACTTGTAGCGGACCGTCCGGTCGCGGTCGATGAGGAAACACGAGCGACGTGACCGGGGGAACAGTTTGAACGTCCGGTACTTCACCTCGAACGCGGTCGTGAGTTCGAGTTCCGGGTCTGAAACCAGCGGAAAGTCCAGTCCGAACGTCCGCATGAACGTCTTGTGCGTGAGCGGTCGCGACTTGCTCACGCCGATAATCTGGACGTTCTCCGCCTCGTCGTCGAACCAGTTGTAGTCGCGAAACTCACACCACTCGCCGGTACAGTCGGGCGTGAAGTCGTTCGTGTAGAAGCACAGGAGCACCGGCCCGTCTTCGAGAAGGTCTGTCAATCGCGCTTGCTCGGTCCCGCCACCGGGGCGAACCAGCGGTGCGACGAACTCGGGCGCCGTCTCACCGACGGCCAACCCCGCAGAATCTGCCATGGCCCAACGTACGTGTTACGACGAATATACTTTCGGGAGTCGGTGGGAAGCCACGCTAACGACCGACCTGCTGCTCGTCGGTTTGGTATTGAAGAAGTGCTCCGTCAGGGATTCGAACCCTGGTCCTTGCCGTGAGAGGGCAAGATGATTGGCCGGACTACACCAACGGAGCGGTGCGTTCTTCGCATTAACTCGTTTAGCAGGGACATTAAAAACCCTTGCGTTTCGAGGGCGCTGTGGTGCGGTTTACCGTCCGTTAGAAGCCGTCGTCGTCGTCGAATGGTGAGCCAGCAGCGTCGGGTTCGTGGCCGGCGAGACTGACGATATTCTCTCGGCCGACGCGGAGTTTGCTGATGTCGCCCTCGTCTTCCATCTCGGACAGCAGCATGCTGACTTTGGACTTCGACCAGTCGGTCTCGTCGACGATGTTGGACTGGCGCATTCGGCCACCGTTGTCTTCGAGCAGCCTGATGACGCGGTCCTCGTCGGTCAGGAGTTCTTCGTCGCTGATGGCGGGCGAGGACGACTCGGGTGGGGCCGACTCGTCGACCGCTGTCGTCCCAGCCGCGGCCGCAGCAGTCGTCTCGGGGTCGGGAGCGCCGGCATCCGACGAGTCGACGTCGCTCATCGGTTGCTCTGGCCGACCAGTAGCCATCTCCGGTGAGTCACCGGTGTCAGAGGTGTCAGGGGTGGGGAACTGACCGTCGTCCTCACGGGTCCGCCACCAGACGACTGCTCCAGCGATGCCCACGAGGGCGACGACGAGCAAGAGTGGCATCATCGGGAACGACTCGCCTTCGTTGACGCCGGCCACGGTCGTCCCGTCGCCCCCGTTAGTGCCGTCGTTGCCGTCACCGGAGCCGCTTCCGTCGGTGGTGCTACCGGTGCCATCGCTCGTTCCGTTTCCGGCACCGCCAGCGCGGGTGGGTTCAAGTTCCAGTCGTGGTCGTTCGTCGGAGAACTCTTTCTCGCCGCGCCACGTCACGGAATCGCTGTCGGTGATGCTGTTACCGGAGAGACTTCCGTTCGGGTCGATGGCGGTGAATCGGACGCCGTCGCCGGTCTCGATGACGAGTGCCTGATTCGGCCCGATGTAGAGGCCGCCTTCGAACACGTCGCTGACGACGAGGGTGCCCGATTGGGTGGCGGCGAAGTTGCTCCAATGGAACGAGAGGTCGACGACGCCGACGTCGTTGAAGCCGGTTCTGACGAACGCCGCTCGCTGGAAGTCGGTCGCGCGCATGTCGCGGTCGGTCGCGTTCGTGCCGGTCGAGACGAGACTGTTGGCACGCCCCCGGAAGTTCTCGTACAGGTCGGTCTCCTCGGACTCGAATCGTGCTGCGTACTCCTCGAACTGCTCGCGTTCAGTCTCGTTGAGGTTACGCTCGTAGTGTATCGTAAAACGTGCCGAGCCGTTCTCGAAGACGCGAATCCGGAACTCGGTTCGGTCGAACTGCTGATTCGTCCCGAGCACGCCTTCGGGCGTCTCGAGAGTCGACGGCGCTGTCTGCACATCTGCTGTGGCCGGGACCGCGCCAACGAGTGTGGCGGTGACCACGAGGAGGACGACGAGTGTTTCGACACCGGGTGACCGACGCATTCGTCCCCCCCTTCTCGGTGAGGGCTAATGAACGCTAGGCACTTGGCCCGGTGATTCGTCCACGGACACAGACAGTTTCGGGGTCGCGCCACGCGGTCACGTCGTCGCGTGGGTCGGTCGAGAGGACGAGGAGGTCGGCCGCGCTGTCCGACTCGATTCGGCCCGCGTCGACGCCGAGAAGGTCGGCCGCGGTCGCGGTCGCGGCTTCGAGGGCTTCGGTCGGTGTCATCCCGTACTCGACCATGAACTCCAGTTCGCGTGGAATGTCGGCGAAGGTGTTGTACGGCGTGCCGGCGTCGGTCCCCATCGCGATAGTCACGTCGGCGCCGAGCGCGTGCGAGAAGGCGTCTTCGAACGCGTCTCGGGCGTCTTTGGCTTTTTCCACAGCCCAGCCGGGAATCCGCTCGTCGTCGGCGTTGTCGACGATGCCG
Organism: Haloarchaeobius caseinilyticus; assembly: GCF_051207395.1. NCBI lineage: Archaea > Methanobacteriati > Methanobacteriota > Halobacteria > Halobacteriales > Halorubellaceae > Haloarchaeobius > Haloarchaeobius caseinilyticus. The sequence continues at coordinate 824,887 of NZ_JBPJZC010000001.1, forward strand.
TGCAGGGCGCTGGCGGTCGGGACCCAGTACGTTCCGGCGTCGGCCATGGCGGCCGCGGCCGCCTCGTCCATGTAGGTCGCGTGTTCGACGCTGTCGATGCCAGCGGCGACCGCGTTCTCGATGCCCTGTTTTCCGTGCGCGTGGGCCGCGGTCGGAACGCCCTTCGCACTCGCCGCCTCGACGAGCGCGCCGAGTTCGGCTGCTGTGAGTTCCGGGCCGCCGGTGTCCGCGCCCTCGGTGAGGACGCCGCCAGTCGCCATGCACTTCACCACGTCCGCGCCGGCTTTGAGTTGCTCGCGCGCAGCCTTCGTCACCTCGTCGCAGCCGTCGGCTTCACGGCCGAACCAGTGGCCGTGGCCGCCCGTCATGACGACGTTCTGGCCACACGCGAGGACACGTGGGCCGGGGACGACTTCCTCGTCGACGGCGCGCCGAGCAGCGAGCGCGATGCCGTCTGCCGCTCCGAGGTCGCGTACAGTGGTCACGCCAGCGTCGCGGGCCGCGCGGAGGTTTCGGGCCGCACGGAACGTCAGGTCGGCAGTCGTCCGGTCGATGTCGGCCGCCGGGTTCGGGCCAGCGTCCATCATCACGTGGACGTGGGCGTCGACAAGTCCCGGAACGAGGTAGTCGCCGTCGACGTGGTGAACCTCGTCCGGGTCGACGCCGTCCGGTTCGGCACCGACGTGTGTGATTCGGTCGTCCTCGACGAGGACGCTGGCCTCGCGGGCGCCATCGGCGTCGAGGACGGTCGCGTCGCGGAACAGTCGGGTCGTCATCGAGGCCACCCGGTGTTGTCCGCGGGTGCGTTACTGGGGGCGTCGTCGTGTTGCTGCGTCACGACTATCGCGTTCGACGAGCGCAGGTAAAAGTCTGGGTCTCCGCAGGATGACTCGCGGATGAACCCAGTTCAGTAGCCAGTGGACGACCGCCCGTCACCCGAGAGGTGGACGAGCGAACGTCCGAAGTGTGGTAGTGGGTGTGTGATTGGTTCCGTGGAGTGCCTCTGACTGAGGCAGCGACTGAAAGTGGTGGGTGGGGGGGGGGTCGTCCAGTCAGGGTGGTCGACAACAGTCGTCCGAGCGTTCGGGGCTGTTGTCACACCCTATCACACACTTCCCACCCACCCATAATAAAATTACCGACGCAAATTTCCATTGGCCATCGAATCGGTGAATTGCCATTAGATAGAAATAAAAGGAGCACCAAAGGTCTACATACATCGGAAACTCCGGGTGTGTGAAACTGTGAGACTTCGCCAACCAACCGACTTCCTGATCTTGGAAGCACTACAAGCAAACGGACGCAACGTTGCGACCAACCTCGCCCACCACACGGGCAAGAGTCGCAAGAACATCAACAGCCGACTGCCCGTCCTCGCGGACTACGGCCTCGTCGACAAAATCGGTCCGGCAGACCGCTCTGGACTGTACGAGGTCACGAAGAAGGGCAAAATCGCGCTGATGTACCAGGACCAGTACGACGAGGTCGACGACTTCGGTGACCTCATCGAGGGGCCGCACGCGAGCGACCCGCAGGCTGGTGCCCAGCAGCAGGCCCAACTCGTCCGCGGCGAGGACGAGGAAGCCGACGACGCAGACGACTGAACGAGCGACTCGGTCGCGATTCCGCGGACTCGCTCGTCCGTCCGCATTGGCGGCCACCGTCAGGTCTCTATCTCTCTCACTCTCTCTAAGCACCGTCGCTACTGCCGTCGATGACCGTGTTCTCGAACGTCGAAGAGGCGGCCGTCTCAGGGTGCGAGACGGTTCTTTCGGTTACGCATCTTTGCCTCGTAGTACTCGAACGTGAGTGGACACCAGTCCGCGGCGAGGTCGAGCACCGACTCGGTCAGTTCGCGAATCTCCCACTGTGCGTCGGCGGCGGCGCGCATGTCGGCGACGTGCATGAGCATGCGGACGTTCATCGTCATCACCATGTTCACCTTCGTCCCGATGGGCAGGACGAAGCGGGCGTCCTCCGGCGGCATGCCGAGGTCGAGCAGTTCCTGGTACTCTTCGACGCTGCGCGTGACCGACTCGCGGAACAGTTCTTCGCGCTGTTCGATGGTGGCCTCGTCGACCGACCCACCCTTCTGGTTGCGGCCGATCCAGTCTGCATCCGTCGCCGACGGCGGCGTGACGACGAACTCGCCCTCGCCCACCTGCTCCGGGTCCACGTCGTCGAACGCCACGTAGCGCATCGACTGCACGTCGAAGCTGACGTGGCGGTGGCGCGTAATCTGCGCCATGCACGAGCGACTGATGCCCTTGACTGCGAACGTCGCGTTCGGGTGCTCGAACGGCCCGAAGTGGCCGTGGGTCATCAGGTGGCCGATGAGGGTGCGCTGTTTCTCTTCGATACTGTCGCCGTCGACACCCTCCATCACCGTCTCGAAGTCGTCCTCGCCGACGAAGTCCGCGTAGTAGTCGTTTCGTGCCCCTTTGCAGATCAGTTCCTCCGGGTTCGGCGTCGCCTCCAATAGTGTGACTTCCATGTGTGCCCCGTTGGCTACGTGGTCACGGTACTGGTTTTTGAATCTATGCTTGTGCGTCTGAGAGTTGTGCCGGGTCTAATTACGGGGAGGCGGAACAACGGTTCACGTCGCCGCTGGTGCTGGTTCCGAGAAGCAATTCGCGACTGCTGACGGAGCACGACCGCTGCGTGGCTCTGTCGTCGTCGCAGATTGTGGTTCCGGGGAGCAGTTCACGAATGCCGATGGAAAATACCCGCACCGCACCTCCCGCCCTCGCCACAACCTCCCCATCCGATTCGCTCGACTCCGTCTCACTCATCCCTCGCGCGATTTTCGCTCGCGGCCTGCGGCACGCGAGCCAGCGCGCGCCAGAGTGGAAGTTCAGATATCGACGACGACCGCCTGCGGAGAAAACGAGTCCTGCCTTACTTCCGGTCCAGACGCTGCAACCCGTGCCAGATTGCGTCGACCATGCGGTCTTCGCCCTCGCCGTCGGCGTCGTCCCAGCCGCGGGCGATGGCGTCTTCGAGAACCGAGAGCGCGTGGTTCTCGAAGTTGTTCATCCCGCGGAACGCTTCGAGAGCGTCGCGCTCGGTCTCGCCGAAGTCGTCCGTCGCGTCGCCGTCGTAAAAGCCGAGTTCGGCGAGCGTAGCGGTCACTTCGCGTGCGGTGTCGCCGTCGAGTTCGCGAGTGTCCTCGGGTTGCTCACGTGCGAGCAGGGTGATGTCGTAGAGCCGGAAGACGCGCTCCAGTTCGTCGATGGGGTGTTCGTGGTCGTCGACACGCACGTCGACCCAGCGGTCGTTTCGGCCGTCGTAGCCGCCCTCGGGCTTGGCGACGTAGAGCGCGGCCGACTGCTCGCCGCGGGAGTCGCCGCCTGCGTCGTTGCCGGCGTGGAGCGCGGCGATGAGTCGCTCCGGCAGGCCGCCGTCGGTCTCTTCGAAGGTCTCTGCCATCGCGGTCAGCGTTTCCTCGTTCTCCAGAATGTTGCCCTGCACGGTGTAGTGCTCGCCCTGTACGTCGCCACAGACGTCGAAGCAGTCGTCGCCGGTGAAGGCGTCGACCGAGCCGTCTTGTCCGACGACGCCGACTTGTCGCTGCGGCGCATCGGGGTCCGCGCCGGTGAGTTCGTCGACGACCGCCGTGGCGGTGCGACCGTCACGGAGCATGTCCAAACCGTCCGGGCCGTAGGCGACGTTGGCGTAGCTCTGTGTGGCGATGGCCCCGGCGTCGGCACTGACGAACGGGACGACCGCGCCGACGCTGATGAACTTCGACTGGACGGCGACGCCGACCGCGGCTGTCTCGGGGTCACGTGCAGCGATGGAGAACGTCGAGGGTCGTGGTTGCATACGGATGCACTTGCGATCGACCGGCAAAAGACTACGGCAGGCGGCAGGCTACTCGGTTGTCTGTGTAACACAGAACACGGTTCGACGTGGTTCGACGAGGCCTCAGTCCGCGGGCATCACCTCGGGGTTGGTTCCAGTCGTCTCTCCGTCGTCCGCGCCAGACTCCGCCTCAGCGGTCTCGGCTGTCTCTGTCGCCTCGCCTGTGTCACCGGACGGCGCTACCTTTCGAACCGTCAGCGGCTGGCGCGAGACCAGCTCGCAGTCGTAGTTCGGGTGTTCGGCGAAGTGCCAGACGAGCATGTGCCGGCGACCGCCGGTCAGGCCGGTTCGGCCGACGTCCTCGGCGGTGAACTCCTCGGGGAGGCGGTTAAACAACCGCTCACACTGTGTTTCAGTGTCGAACACCTTCCGGTGCCCGGCCGAGTTCGCGCCACGTCGTTCGACCACGTACCCGCCGTCGTCGCGGTGGGTACACGTCGTGTGGACGAACTCGTGGGTCTGCGTGAGTGCGTCGCTCAGTTCTTCGCGGAGCGCGGCCGCTTCGCTACGGGTCAGTTCGTACGTCTCGTCGCCGACGGCGAGTAACAGACCGCGGCTGTCGGCTACGACGGCGCAGCTATCGTGGTCGGGGAATTTCTCGACCAGCCACGTCGCCGTGACTTCCTCTATCCTCGTGCGAGTATGTAGACATCGCACTCTCTCGTAGGGAGTCGGTCGTGGTAAACGTGGTGGTCGTACAGGTCGGGACTGTCCGACCGGCCCGATGGGCTACTCTTCACTGCCGGTTTCCCGACGTTGATACACTGGACGAGCGAACGTGTCTGTATGGCATACACCAAAGCGAGCACCGCGGACGTGGACTCAGTTATGGACGAGGAGTACGGCGGTATGTGGTTCCTGCGTGACGCCCTCGACTGCGAGGCCGTCGGTGTCACCGTCATGGAGATGAAACCGGGCTGTAAGGGCAAAGAACACGACCACACAGGCGACGGACAGGAGGAAGTGTACGTCGTCGTCGCGGGGAAAGTCGACGTCGAACTCCCCGACGAGACGGTTACCATCGAGACGGACGAGGCCATCCGCCTCTCTGCCGACCAGACACGCCAGTTGCACAACCCGTACGACGAACCCACGAAGCTGGTGCTGGTCGGCGCGTCGGCCTGAGTCGTCGTTGCGTCCTCCTTCTTCGCCAAGCGACACCGCGAACGGAACCGTGAAACACCTCCCGCGAGTAGCACGAGGTAGATGATTTCGAACCTCGCTGCGGACGTGCAGGCGTTCACGAGCAACGTCTTCCTCGTCGACGGCAACCGGCGGGTCCTCGTGGACGCAGGTGCGAACTTCGACGTGGTGTCGAAGCTGGAAGACAGAGGCGGCATCGACGCCGTCGTCATGACGCACACGCACCCGGACCACGTCGGGAATCTGGAAGACGTGAAGGAAGCCTTCGGAGTCGAGGCGTGGGGCTTCGACACGGACCAACCCGGCGTCGACAACGCCATCGCCGACGGCGAACAGGTCCGTATCGGTGACCACGACTACCTCGCCATGCACACGCCGGGGCACAAGAACGACCACCTCTGTTTCTACGCCGAAGCCCCCGAGATTCTGTTCGCGGGCGACCTCGTCTTCCAGAACGGCGGTTTCGGTCGGACCGACCTCGCAGAGGGCGACCACGCCGCACTCGTCGAGAGCATCGAACGCGTCGCCGAAACGACCGACGAGAACCTGCGAGAGATGCACGTCGGCCACGGTCCCTCGATTACGAACGAACCGTACGGCCACGTCGAACTCGCCTTGCAGATGGCGAAGTCGTCGTTCCGACAGTGAACGAGCAGTAGTCGCTCGGAGAACGCGGAGTTACTCCTCTTTCAGACCGTAGTACCCCGGTTCGTCGTCGCTCCGGGGCGTCGCCACGACGAGGTCGTCTGCGTTGCGCATCACCCACGGGATGGCCCAGTCGAGCAGGATGTCCTCGGTGTCGCGGTCGATGTCCGCGTCGGGTTCGAGGCCTTGCAGGAGGCGGGCGATTTCGTAGACGGTGTACATCTCGTCGTCGTCGAACAGTTCCTCGGGTGTGTAGAAGTCACAGGGATGCAGCGCGTCGAATTCTGACTTCGGAACGGGCATACACGATGCTATGGCAGGTCGGTTCCTAAACCGTCCGGTCCATCGTCGTGTAGAAGGGTGGTTATGAAGGGAAATGCTACCAGCCTGCGAGTGATAGCACCCCACCGCCACCGATGTCGAGACACGGGATGACAGATTAGTTATGATGTGGTGACAGGTACCGTCGCGATTTTGCGCGACTCGTGTGTCTCGGACTGTCGGCATCTAAGAGAGGGCCAGCCCAGCCCATAAAACTGTCGAGAAGGATATATTTTGGGGGATGGTCCCCCTCGCATCGCTCGATACGTCACTGTTACACACGGGACTTCGCTGCAGAAATAGTGAGCCACAACCCCACCACACACCTTATTTAGTTCTAATATGTCTTTTATGATTCGTGTCTCACAGCGGCCAACGCACCTAATACGGAGAAACACCGTTCGAATGAACACACAATGAGTGGGTTGTTTACAATCAGTGGCGCGTCGTTCGGGGTGTACGACGTCGTCCTCGTCCTGTCGATGCTCGCGTCTGGAACGGTGGGCTTTCTGGCGTGGCAGAAGCGACGGAAGCCCGTAGCCAAACCACTGCTGGCGATGATGCTGGCGTCGGTCGTGTGGGGTGGCGGGACACTGGTGTATCGCTACGGCGTCCTGAGTGGGTCGTCCGAGTTGGCGATACTCGGCACGAAGCTGACCTACCTCGGCATTCCGGTCGTGGTGACGGCGTGGTTCGTCCTCGCACTGCGGTACGCGGGTCGCGACGACCTCCTCTCGACGGGGTTGTACGTCGTGCTGGGGGCCGCCCCGGTCCTCGTGAACCTCGTCGTCTGGACTGCGGAGATGCACACGCTGTGGTGGAGCGACTTCGGTGCCGGCACCTCGCAGGTCGTCACCTACGGCGACTGGGGCGTGCTGTTCTACCTGTACATGGCGTACGGATACGCGCTCACGCTCGGTGGCGCGGTGTTCGTCCTTCGGCAGGTCTCTCGCTCGAAGAACGTCTACCGCGGTCAGGCGTTCTCGATGGTCACGGCGGCTGTCGTCCCGCTCGTCGGGAACGTCCTCTTCGTCGGCCTCGGACTCGCCGGGTCGGCCGCACCGGACCTGACGCCGGCCGTCGCTTCGACGCGCGTGCCGGACTTCACGCCGGTCGCGTTCGCCATCAGTGGCGTCGCACTCGTCTTCGGCATCTTCCGCTTCGGGCTGACCGAAGTCGCCCCCGTCGCCCACGACACGGTCCTCGACAACATCACGGACGGCGTGTTCGTCCTCGACGCCGACGACCAGTTCGTCGAGGCGAACCCTCGCGCGACAGAGATTCTGGGTGTCGCCGACCAGCGAGTTGTCGGCCGTTCGTTCGCCGACGTGCTCGGCGACAACCCGGCCGTCTACGAACGGTACGCCGATGCCACCGACGTGACCGAGGAAATCGCCCTCGACACCGACGACGGCCGCCGGTACTACGAGGTCGAGGTGTCCTCGCTGTCGACCGACGGCGGCGAGGCCGTCGGCCGGTTGTTCATCGTGCGCGAGGTGACCGACCGCAAACAGCGCGAGCAGGAACTCGAACGCCAGAACGAGCAACTGGAGCGATTCACCACCATCGTGAGTCACGACCTGCGCGAACCGCTGGCGACGGCGGAGCAGAGTCTCGTCAGCGGCCTCAAGCAGGGCGACCGGGGACAGCTACGCCAGACGAGAGAGGCGCTCACGACCATCGACGAAATCGTCGACGACATGGTGACGCTCGCCCAGCAGGGCGAGACCATCGCCGACGACGACCAGGAGTTCGTCGCCCTGCGCGACGTGGCCCGCGAGGCGTGGAACAACCTCGACACGCGAGCGGCGTCACTCACGGTCGAGTCGGACCAGTACGTCCGGGCCGACCGCAGGCGACTCGTCCGCCTGTTCGAGACGCTGTTCCAAAACTCGGTCGAACACGCAGGTGAAGACGTGACGGTCCGCGTCGGTGGGCTGGGTTCGACTGGGTCGTTGCTCAACGCGGACGAACAGGGCTTCTTCGTGGCAGACGACGGGCCGGGCATCCCGCAGGCCGCACAGGAGCGCGTCCTCGAAGCGGGGTACTCCACCGACGGCGACACCGGCCTCGGACTGGCCATCGTCGCTTCGACGGCGGAAGCACACGGCTGGGGCGTGCAGGTCACGGCCGCGAGCGACGGTGGATTCCGCATCGAGTTCACGGGTGCCGTGGTCGACTGAACGACAGGCGTCGTCGACTGAGCGACGCTTCTGCAGCCTGTTGGTGATATCGACAGTCGACGCGTCGCTCTCGGAGCGAGCGACTGAAAAAATGGTCGTGGTTCGACGGAGTCAGCGCGTCCTTACTCGAAGTGCCCGGTGCACTTCTGGTACTCTTCTGCGACCTTGTCCCAGTTCAGGACATCGAAGAAGCCTTCGACGAAGGAACCGCGGTCCGGGCCGTAGTCGTAGTAGTAGGAGTGCTCCCAAACGTCACAGGCGAGGATGGGGTGTGCGCCCCAGAGCGCGCCCTGGTCGTGCTTGTCGACCTTGACGTTGCGAAGCTGCTTGGCGACCGGGTCGTAGACGAGGAGTGCCCAGCCACCGGCGGCGGAGGCAGCGGCCTCGAATTCGCCCTTCCAGCCCTCGTAGGAGCCGAAGTCGGCCTCGATACGGTCGCGGAGGTCACCCGACGGCTCGTCGCCACCCTCCGGGGACATGTTCTCCCAGAAGAGTGTGTGGAGGTAGTGACCACAGCCGTTGTGGGTCACGTTCCCGAGCGCACCGGCCGTCGAGGAGTAGTCGCCCGACTCACGGTTGTCGGCGAGTGTCTCCTCGGCCGCGTTCAGGCCGTTGACGTAGCCCTGGTGGTGCGTGTCGTGATGCCACGTCAGAACCTGCTCGGAGATCGAGGGTTCGAGCGCGTCGTAATCGTACGGAAGTGGCGGAAGTTCGGCGTTGGATTTCTCAGCCATTTGTATCACCCAGTATCGATATTCGGCCGACATCCGTTTAAAAGTATGGAAGCCCAATGTTCTCACGACACATCCGCCCGCTGGCGGGTCGCTTGCGGCGTCGAGGTGGCCGGGACGTGGACCGTGACCGCGTTACCAGTGTCGGCGTGGCTCTCGAAGTCGACCGTCCCGCCCATCGCACGAACGCCCCAGACGACCAGCCAGAGACCGAGGCCGCTGGCGTGGTCGAGCGGCGTCTCGGTCCCAGTTTGGAGGACCGCTCGCTCCGCCCGTGGGATGGGCGGCCCGTCATCGGCGACCGTCACCGAGACGTAGCCGCCGCCGTCGGTCGCGACGAAGACGCGGACGTTCGCGTCGTCGTGGGCCGCGCCGTGCTGGAGCAAGTGCCACAGCACGGGTTCGATGGTCTGGCGAACCTCGACCGCCTCGGGGACGGTCCACTCGACCGAGAACGTCGCTGTCGGATACTCCGACTCTGCCCGCGTCAACAGCACGTCGACCGCCTCGCGGAGGTCGACGATGGGTGCGTCTTCGGACTCGTCGAGCAGCCGTTCTATCTGGCGGGCGGTGTCGCCGAGCGAGGCGACCTCGTGGGCCGTGTCGGCGATGGTCGTCGCGAGTTCCACGTCGTCCTCGCCGACCCGAGTCGCCAGTTCCTCCGCACAGCCCGAGACGACGTTCATCTCGTTTCGCAGGTTGTGTCTGAGGACCCGGTTGAGGACGGTGAGGCGCTGTTCGTCCTGCTCTCGTTCGGTCACGTCGCGCATCGTGACGACCGTCCCGAGTTCACGGTCGTGCGCGTCGGTGATGGTAGACGTCTTGATGTCGAAGTACTGGACGCCGTGGGCCGTCTCCACAGTCACGGTGTCGCTCTCTGTCGAGTTCTCGTGGTAGCCTGGCACCGTCTCTATCGCGTCGAGGCCGGTGACCGTTTGCGATGGCAGTCCGATGACCGTCGATGCCGCCGAGTTCACGTCGACGATGCGACCCCGTGTATCGACCACCACGACCGGGTCGTCCATCCCGTCGACGACGAACTCCCGCGCGATGTGGTCGGGGACGGGCATCGCCTCGAACAGTTCCAGCCGCGAGAGGGCGACGTAGGCGGCGATGCCAGAGACGAGGAGTGCCATCGGCGTCGGGTCGATGCCGCCCAGAAAGTCCACGTCGAACAGATAAATCGCGTGCCCTACCCACGGCGCGAGGATGGCGACGAGTAGCGCCGTCGACTGTTCCCGGTGCGTCGCGCGGCGCTCTACGAGCATCGGAATGAGTACCGCCGACCCGACGAGGCTGCACGCGAACGAGTACGCCGCACTCGCGTAGAACGCCGGACCGAAGGCCTTGTCGACGACGTAGCCGCCTTCGGTCTGGACGACGGTCACCGGTTGCTGGTAGACGAGTTCGTGATGCTCGAAGGTGAACACGAGCACGAGAACGGCCGCTGGAACGACGAACAGGCTGGCGACGACCCGACGAGTGACGTACCGGTCACGGCCGGTGTACTCCAACGCGAACAGCAACCAGAAGACGGGAATCGCCGCGCTGGCGAGCCACTGGAGTTTCATCAGCGGTCGGCGAGTTGCGATGTCGGTTACGAGCAGTTCGAATGCGTAGAATCCCGCCCACCACGCGACACCGAGGAGGAGGAGCGTCAGCCACGTCGCTCCTGGCTTCGGTCGCTGCTGATACGCGAGCATTGCTACGAGTACCGCGACCACAGCCGTTGGCAAGAGCACACTCATAACGACGAGGGACGAAGACATCTTCGAATTGACGATTCAGCGTAACCATTGTTGCCCCCTGTCTTAACTGAACTGGTGATTTCGAAAGCTGTGCCGTTTACAGAATAAGCAACACACCAGCCAGCATGAGCGGGTATTCGGCGTTTCGCGCCGTCGCCAGGCGGGAGAGGTCGATGTCCCGACCGACCATCGCCGTCACGGCGAGCGAGAACCCGACTGCCGGCAGTAGCGCCAGCAACTGAGCGGTCCCGAGGACGCCAGTCACCGTGGCTGCGACGAGGAGTCCGACCGTCAGCGCGTCGATACCGTAGAGAGCTCGGCGCGCGCCGCCGACGCCGAACCGGGTCGACAGCGTCGAGACGCCCTCGCGCCGGTCGCCAGCCACGTCACGGGCGTTCATCACTTCGCCGGCGACGACCGTCTGCAGGAAGAAGAAGCCGAAGATAGTCAACGACGCGAGTCCCGGTACTTTGTCTGCGTAGGTGAGCGGCAGGAACGTCAGCGGGATGGCCCACGCCGCTGCGACGAGAACCGTGTTCACGAAGAGGACGTCCTTCAGGCGCGTCCCACCGTCGTTCGGGACCCACTCGACGCTGTAGAGGACGGCGGCGATACCCGGCAGCAACACGAGACCGAAACTGGCCACGCCCTCGACAGCCGCGAGTCCCAGTGAGAGCAGGTAGCTCCCGACTGTGAGTATCGTCAGTCCGCGACGGTGGCGCTCGACGAACGCCGCGCGGTCCGGGCAGTTCACCGCGTCTTCGTCGTCGACGAGTTTGTTCGACCCGTAGACTGCGATAGCGACGAGGAAGCCGTGTACCACCGACAGCGAGAACGGCAACGACAGGAGTAGACAGACCACGACGACCTTCGTCGCAGCGATAGCGCCATCGAACAGTGACGAGTGAATCGCGACCGCAGCCGCACTGGTGTCTTTATCCGACCGGTTCAGTACCCCACCGACGACGTGTCCCACCGAAAAGTGGTCGTTCGATTGACTCATAAGGCCAATGGAGATGTGTATCGGTATCGAGATAGTTTTCCCGGTTCCGGCGAGAAATAGTAATTCTAGATATTTCTACTTCCGAAGCTAAAATAAACGTTTTAGGAATTCGCATGGTGTGACGAGACGCCCCACATCTGTCGTCGTCACTACCCGGCTGTGCCACTCGAGCGTGGTCACTCGATGACAGTCCAGTCTCCACGTGGTAGCGGCGCTCGCCACTGCCGATACGCACTGGTCCGGAGAAAATGTCTTTCGACAGACTCGTCTTACTCGTCGCCGCGGGCCCGCTTGAACATCGACAGTGCTCGCTCGCGCCGGTCACCGTGGTCACAGATTGGTCCGGGATAGTCCGGCGCGCCCTGTTCGCGCATCATCTGAGACGCCTCGTGCCACCCGTGAATCAGGGTCGGGTCTGCGTCGCGGAGTTCGGGCACGTGCTCCTTGATGTACTCGGCGTCTTCGTCGTAGCGTTCGCCCTGCGTCATCGGGTTGAAGATACGGAAGTACGGCTGGGCGTCGGTGCCGGTCGAGGCGGCCCACTGCCAGCCGCCGTTGTCGTTCGCGGTGTCGTGGTCGGTGAGCTTCTGTCGGTACCAGTCGTACCCCTCGCGCCAGTCGATGAGCAAGTCCTTCGTGAGGAACGAGGCGACGATCATCCGGATGCGGTTGTGGACGTAGCCCTCCTCACGGAGTTGGCGCATGCCGGCGTCGACGATGGGGTAGCCCGTCTCGCCGTCTTTCCACGCCTGTAGCTCGTCAGGGTCGTCACGCCAGTCGATGGGGCGCTCGTACGACTTGTAGTTCGCCGAGACGACGTTCGGGCTGTAGAAGAGCACGTGTGTGTAGAACTCGCGCCACGCGAGTTGGCTCTGGAACTCTTGGACCGACTCGCGCTCGGGTTCGGTCTCGGCGACGCCCGCGGCCGCTTCAGTCTCCTCGTACACCTCTCGGATGCCGATTGTGCCCCACTTCAGGTCGGCCGAGAGCCGCGACGTGCAGCCCTCGGCAGGGTAGTCCCGCCGGTCGTCGTAGTCGTAGATTTGTCCGTCACAGAAATCGACGAGTCGCTCGCGGGCCGCCTCGGTACCCGCAGACTGGACCGTGGCTTCTGGCTCGTCGAAGTCGAGGTCGGCCAGCGTCGGGAGGTCCGGGTAGTCGACCGACAAGTCGTCCGCCGAGGCGAGTGAGTCAGCGGCCGGGTCGTCGTAGGGGTCGTGTTTGGGGCGGTCGCGCCACTTCTTCCAGAAGTAGGTGTACACCGAGTACGGGTCGCCAGCGTTCGTCGTGATGGAACCGGGTTCGTGGTGGATGGCGTCGTGAACAGCCACTCTGGCGACGCCCGCCGCGTCGAGCGCCTGCCGGACTGCCGCCTCTCGTTCCTTCGCCAGTCCGGAGTAGCCACGGTTCCAGCCGACGCGTTCGACATCCAAGGAGTCCGCGAGTTCGGGCAGCACCTCGCGCGGGTCGCCGTGGCGAATCAGCAGGTCGCTCCCGTGGTCGCGGTACCACGCCCGGAGTTCAGCGAGGGCATCCAGCATGAACGCCACACGTGGTGGTGACGCGTGTTCGAGAACGCCCGGGTCGAACACGAACACCGGCACGACCGGCCCATGCTCGTCGGCGTCTCGGGCTAGTGTCGAAAGCGCCCGGTTGTCGCTCACCCGCAGGTCGTCACGGTGCCAGTGAAGTTGCACGGGAGGAGGGACGGCTGGAAGGCGTATGAAGGCCGTGCCAACGGGCGGATAGAGGACTCAGACCTTGCGGTCCGGCGGCACGACGCGCTCACTGGCAGCACCTGCGAGCGGGTTGGTTCGGATACCCGCGCCGAGACCGACGAGCGCCGCAAAGACGGCCAGTGCCGGGCCAGCGTACGGCACGGCGACCGCGGCCGCACAGAGGAGGCCAGCACCCGCGACGGCGTAGCCGAGGTGGTCACGCCCGACACGACTCGCAGCGAGGTGACTCAACCCGACGAAGCCGAAGGCCGTCCAGACCAGCATGAGGACGAGCAGCGCGCCCAAGAACGGGAGCGCGATGAACGCCGCCGTCTCGTTGGTGGTCGCTGCGACCCACAACACGAGCGCGCTCGTACCGAATAGGCCACCGACGACGGTGCCGACGACGAGCGACCAGAGTGCGTGTTTCTTCACCCGCTCGACGCCCTGCACGCCGTAGTTCGGGAACAGGCCGACGAGGAGAATGGAGAGGACGACCATCCCGCCACCGACGACCACCGCTCGCTGCCAGACTGGTAACTGCCAGAAGCTGTCTACTCGTCCTGCTATCGTCGCGCCCGTGACGGCTGTGCCACTGCTCAGAACCGCTGTTGCCTCCCCCATGGGAACAACCCACACGGCCGAGTGCCATATATACAACACCTAATTTATTCTGATCGAAGTACAAGTATATAATATTCCGTTCTGTTTTAATACCTGTCCGGATTAGAGATGAATCCGAACCAGATCGACTCGGTGGCGCAGAACGGCCAACAGAGGACGAATTGAAGCACGTAGACCGCGAATGAGAGTGTATGGAAGGGGAGTACACACACGTCCTGATACCTGTCGACGGGAGCGACGTGTCGCTGCGAGCTGCGGAACACGGTATCGCCATCGCCCAGCGATTCGGGGCCAGAGTGACGGTGTTTCACGTCGTCGACGAGGACCTCCTCCCTATCGACGGGCGGAGCAAATTGCTCGTCGAGGGACTGGAAGCCGAAGCCGAGGAAATCGTCGCGGAAGTCCTCGACCACGCCCTCGAAGTCGGCATCGCCGCAGAGTCCGAAATCGGGCACGGCTCGCCGGCACAGGAGATTCTCGCGACCATCGAAGACACCGGGGCGGACCTCGTCGTCCTCGGTAGCCACGGCCGGAGCGGCCTCGACAAACTCCTCATCGGGAGCGTCTCAGAGCGCGTGATTCACCGCTCGCCCATTCCCGTCCTGACGGTCAGGAAGTAGTCAACAGTAGCAATAGCAGCAACACCAGCAACAGCAGTCCTACGCCCGATTCAGAGCGGTTCGTCGCCGTCGACGATGCGCTTCGCCCACTCGCCCAGCCGCGGCACAGCTTCGCGCATCTGCGGGTAGAGCGGGTCGTCGGCGTCGCCCGCGAGGTGACGTGCGAAGAACATCTCACCGAGTGCAGCCAGTTTGTACACCGCGAGCGCACGATAGAACCGGTCGTGCTCGTAGTCGATACCCGTCGCGGCCTCGTAGCGCGCGACGAGTTCGGGCCGACTCGGGTAGCCCTCGCGCTCGGGGAATCGGTCCAGCAGCCCCGGTGCAGCCGGGTCGGGGTCGCCGGGGTCGCGCCAGAACGCCAGCATCCAGCCGAGGTCGGTCAGCGGGTCGCCGAGCGTACTCAGTTCCCAGTCGAACACGCCCGCCAAGTCCGGGCCGTCGTCGCCCATCGAATAGAGCACGTTGTCCAGTTTGTAGTCGCCGTGGACCAGCGTGTGCTCGTAGTCCTCCGGAACGTTGTCCTGTAGCCACTCCAGCACGTCGTACAGCACCGGCACCTCGCGCTCGTCGCTCGTCTTCGAGAACGCCCACATCAGTTGCTCCGACCATCGTTTCACCTGTCGCTCGGTGAAGCCGTCGGGGTAGCCGAACTCGCCCAGTCCGACCGCCTCGTAGTCGACCTCGTGAATCGCCGCGAGCGTGTCCACGAGTTCCTCGCCGACGCGCTGGCGTGCGGCGTGGGTGGCGTACGCGTCGGGTTCCTCGCCGCGAAGGACTTCCCCGTCGAGTCGGTCCATCGCGAAGAAGTCACTCCCGAGGACCGCGTGGTCATCACAGGCGAGGACCGTGTTCGGCAGTGGGACCGCGGTGTCCTGTAGCGCGTCCATCACGCGATACTCGCGCAGCACGTCGTGTGCCGAGTCGGCGGTCTCGCCCGGCGGCGGTCGGCGGATGACGAGGTCGCGTTCGCCCCAGGTGCAGAACAGCGTCTCGTTCGAGTGGCCCTCTCGATGGCGCTCGACCTCGAACGTGTCCGCGTCGCCCAATTCTTCGCGGAGGTACGCTCGGAGGGCGTCTTCGTCGACGAGTCGCGCGAAGTACGCGGCGGAGTCGTCTGTCATACGCTAGCGGTCGACTCGTGGGCACGAATAGCCTCGGGTGTCGGGTATCGAGGCAAACTGTGGTCGGAGATGTTCCGTCGTTCTCGGTACCCTCGTCGACGACTCCGGATGCTGCTCCGGTCCGCGACTCTGAATTTTCAAACCACCAGTTCCCGAACGCCGACGGCAGATACCGAAGCCACACCCTCCCCATCCGATTCCGCTCCTCGCTCACCTTCGGTTCGCTGTGGTGCTCATCCACTGTGGAAGCAAGCTTCCACAAGCCGCCGTTCGCAGGCTCACGACGACCTCGCGCGATTTCCTGCTGGCCACCTCACAGTGTTCGGTGGCCAGCACAGCGCGCGCCAGAGTGATTGACCAGTCGCACATCGCAGCCCGAACCCACCGACAGTGCCGCCTCGCCAACCTACTTCCCGCGACGGCCCGAAGCCGGTGCCATGGAGTACCACGACCCCGAGGTCGGACAGGAGGTCGCCGCCCGAACACGCGAGTTCGTGTCCGAGGAGGTCATTCCGGTCGAGCGCGAGTGGCTCGGCAGCGAGTCAGTCCCGCAGTCGGTCGTCGACGACCTGCGCGAGAAAGCCCGTGAGTACGACGTGTACGGGCCACAGATTCCCGAAGAGTACGGTGGGCTGGGCCTCGATTTCCGGGCGATGTTGCCCGTGTTCGAGGAGGCCGGGCGCAGTCTGCTCGGTGGAACCGCCATGCGCTGTGACGCCCCGGACGAGGGGAACATGCACACGCTGGAAATGGTCGGCACAGAAGCGCAGCAAGAGCAGTGGCTGGAACCACTCGCGGCTGGCGAGGTGAACTCCGGCTTCTGCATGACCGAACCGATGCAAGGCGGTGGGTCGGACCCGAAGATGTTGCAGACGAGTGCGAGCAAGGACGGCGACGAGTGGGTCATCGACGGCCACAAGTGGTGGACCACGGGCGGCGGCGACGCCGACGTGTTCCTCGTGATGGCCCGCACGAATCCCGACGCGCATCCGTACGAGGGGACCAGCATCATCCTCGTCCCGCGCGAGACGGCGGGCGTCGAGGTCGTGCGGAACATCCCGCACGTCGGCGGGAAACCGGTCGGAGAAACCCACTCCGAAGTAACGTTCGACGGCGTCCGGGTCCCCGTCGAGAACACGCTCGGTCCCGAAGACGCTGGGTTCGCGGTCGCACAGAAACGACTCGGCCCGGCCCGACTCACACACTGCATGCGCTTCGCCGGGATGGCCGACCGCGCACTCGACATCGCCACGGCGTACGTTTCAGAGCGCGAGGGCTTCGGCGAGTCCCTCGCCCAGAAACAGTCGATTCGGTTCGCCATCGCCGAAGCCAGAACCGACCTCCACGCCGCGCGGACGATGGTTCGCCACGCCGCCGACGCCATCGCCGACGGGAGGGAGGCCCGCATCGAGGTCGCCATGGCGAAGGTGTTCACCGCCCGCGTCACCCAGCAGGCCATCGACGAGGCGGTCCAGTGCTGCGGCGCGAACGGTATCGGGAAGGACCTCCCGCTCGCCGACTTCTACGAGAACGTCCGGGCGTTCAGGATCATCGACGGGGCAGACGAGGTCCACCTGCGGAGTATCGCACGAGACGCCTTCGACGACCCGAACACTGACGAACTCGCTGGTCTGACCAGATTCGACGGCTGACGGTCAAAAGCGGACTTCGAACCGGGCACCGCCCAGTTCGCCCTCGGCGAGCGAGATGTCCCAGTCGTGCGCCTCGACGATTTTCGAGACGATAGCCAGTCCGAACCCAGTGCCGTCACAGTTGCTCGTCACACCGAGTTCGAACGGGTCCGTGTCGGTCGTGTCGCCGAACCCGGCACCCGAATCCTCGACGTAGAACCCTGCTACCTCGTCTGTCTCCCGTGGTTCGTCAGCCTCTCGTGGTTCGCCAGCGTGCCTGTCGTCGATTCCGCCGTCACTCATCGTCGCCCGTTCTGGTGCCTCTGGCCGGGTCACTGCGATGCTGCCGACGCGGACAGTCACTGCTGGCCCACCGTGTTCGACGGCGTTTCGGAACAGGTTCTCGAACGCCTGCTGGAGCCGTCCCGGGTCGGCCTCGACGACGGCGTCGGTCGGTGTTTCGAGCGTCGCGTCGGCCGTCTCGACGATAGACCACGCGTTGCGCGCGAGGACGCCGATACGGACAGATTCGCGCTCGCCGATTTCCTGGCCCTGTCTGGCGAGCGTCAACAGCCCC
The DNA here is from genome assembly GCF_051207395.1 of Haloarchaeobius caseinilyticus. Classification (NCBI taxonomy): domain Archaea; kingdom Methanobacteriati; phylum Methanobacteriota; class Halobacteria; order Halobacteriales; family Halorubellaceae; genus Haloarchaeobius; species Haloarchaeobius caseinilyticus. Next base: position 842,819 of record NZ_JBPJZC010000001.1, read on the forward strand.
TCGATGATGGACTGCATTCGGTCGTGAGCGCGCTGCACGTCGACGATGTTCTCGTGGTCGGTGTCTTCCGCGATGAGGCTGAGATAGCCCTGTGCGACCGAGAGCGGGCTCTTGAGGTCGTGGCTCACGAGTTTGGCGAACTCGTCGAGGTGTTCCTTCTGGTGTTCGAGCGCCGCTTCACGCTCTTTGATGTCGGTGATGTCTGTCGAGATGCCACAGACACCAGTCGGGTCGCCCTGTTCGTCGGTCAGTGGCACCTTCACCGAGTAGTACACTCGCTCTTCGCCACCGAACTCGGCGGTCTCCTCGACTTCGATCGCTTCGTTCCGCTCGATGGCGAGCTGGTCGTTCTCCTGGACGCGCGCTGCGTGCGACCCCGGCTGTAGCTCACTGTCGGTTCGGCCGAGTATCTCGGACCGGTCGCGTTCGAGTTCCTCACAGAACCGGTCGTTGACCAGTTCGTACCGGCCGTCGAGGTCTTTGACGTAGACGTTCGCAGTCGTGTTGTGGAGAATCGCTTCTAACCGCTCGTTCGTCCGGCGGAGGTCACGTTCGGACTCCAGTCGGTGGACCGCCTGCGTCGTGTGTGTGACGAGCAACTCGGCGAGTTCGAGGTCGCTCGACGAGAACGCCCCGGGACGCGTAGAGATGGCCTGAAACACGCCGTACTCCCCGACTGGGACGCTGATAACCGAGGTGAACGACGGTCGGTCCGGCGCAGCGTGCGGGTTCGAGTCGGTGTCGGCGATGTGGAACGAGTCGCCAGTGCGATACGTCTCGCCGAGGATTCCTTCGTCGACCGTCGGCAGTGGACCCGCCGGGACGTAACTCTCCTCGGTGACCGGGACGAACGTCTCGTCGTCGACTCGGTAGATGCCACACACGTCGAAGTCGAGTATCTGGTTCGCCGCGTCGAGCGAAAGTTCGATAGCGGTCTCTACGTCCGACGCTCCGGCGATGTCGGCCGCACTCTCGTGCAGTCGCTCCAGTCGAGACCGTGTGTCTCGCATCGTGGTGGCCGACCGGTACTGGTCGACGGCGCTCTCGATGCGTTCCAATAGTCCGTCGTCTGCACGACCGTCGTCAGTCACGAGGTAGTCGGTGACGCCTGCCGAGATGGCTTCACTGGCGATCCGTTCTGACCCGTCTTCGGGGACGAGGAGAAACGGGAGCAACTCGTCGCGGTCACGGACTGAACGAAGGAGTGAGAGTCCAGTCTCGTCGCGGAGTTCGTAGCCGCTGACAAGACACTCTACCGTCGTTTCCTCCACGATTTCGAGTGCTGCTTCGACCGAGTCGGCAGTCAAGCACTCGACACTGTCCCCCGCTCCTTTGAGGAGTGTGGCCGTCGAACGCCGGAACTCGGCGTCGGTATCGACACAAAGAACAGTCAATCGAGTGAACATCTGTGCTACAGTTGAGCAGCCCCCCGAGCATCATGATTCTTGCGTTTCACGAGCGACTGGTACCACACGGTCCATCGCGCCGGTAGCTTCGACTGGGCAGGCGGGTCACTCGCTGTCGCCGCATCGCCCTACTCAGCCAGTAAATCAGCGATACTGTACTCTTCGGAATCGTCGGGCGAGAGAACCATATCCGCCAATTCCGCATCGAGGTCGGCGACCGATGCCTGCTCTGTCTCGGCTTTGAGTTCGGCGAACGCCGCTTCGGCGTCGTCGACCGTGTCGTCGTCTGCATCGTCGCCGTCCGCACCGTCGCCGTCCGTACCATCGCCGTCCGCACCGTCGCCGTCCTCGAACGATAGCCCGTCGTCGTCGTACTGCGTCGGGCCGAGTATCTCGATGCCGTCTGCATCGACCGCGTCCGAAGACGTTGGCGATTGGCTCACTGGCTCGAAGCCGTCGAAGTCGTCGAGACTGCTGGCGGTTCCGAAGTCGTCCAAACTGCCAGCGTCCCCGAAGTCGTCGACTGCACTCGTCTCGGACGTGGCTTCTGCTGTCTCGGTTGGAGCGTCTGTTGTCTCGGCTGTCGTGTCTCCCACCCCAGATGTGGTGTCTCCTGTGTCGGATGCAGCGCTTCCTTCGCGTGAGCTTGGCGGCATAGCCGTAATCGGCTCGTCGACCGAACTATCGGTGTCAGCAGCTACTGGCCCTGTGGCAGTAAATGGGGGTTCGCCTCGTTCCTGTGCGTCGGCTGCGTCGCTGCACGTCCCATCTACACTGGTCTCCTGCCCAGACGGCTTCTGCCCAGTGGCGGCCTCCTCAGCATTCTCGTCTGTGGCCGACTCCCCACCGAACATACTCGACGCGAGTTCGTCCGGCTTCGGGTCGGCTCGTGTCCCCGGTCGACGGGGTCGTCCGTCGACGATCGCTCCAGTCAACTCCGTGACGAGCAGCCCGGCGACACGGTGGTCGTCACCGAGTGCAGTGACGATGCGCTCGGCTTGCCAGTTCGTCCCGATGACCACGTCGAGCACTCGCCACGTGCCGCCGTCGCGGTCGTCAGCGTCGGCGTACAGCACCGACAACGCGTTCGTCAGGTCCTCCAACACGGAGACCTCTCGCGCGCCTCGACCGGCCGTCTCGACGGCCAGCCGAAGGTGGTAGAACCGGTCGTGTGACGGCACGGCTGCACCACCGACGACGGCGGCGACGACTTCGTCCAGGTCGCGCTCCGTCGGCGGCGTCAAGCCCTCTCCGGCTGCCGGCAGGTCACTCGTCTGCGAGACGCTCGCCCCGGTCGCACGGAGCGCGTCCGCTGGCACCGCAGCAGCGACGCCGTCACGGATGTCCGCGAGGCCCGGCTGTGGCGACTCGACGAACGTCTCGTCGAGGACCTGTGGCTCCGCGTCGTCGACGACTCGAACGGCTTCGACCGTCGGTGGATGCAACAGCGACGTCGCCGTCTCGGGCGAGTCGAGCCACACACCGACCACGGTTCGCCGATGCTCCCTCGGCCGAACGACGCCTCGCCAGACGAGTTCGCCGTCGTCGTAGCACGTCCAGTCGTCGGCACCCATCGCCGGATGGAGCCCGATACGGTCGGTCGAGAGCCCCGGTGGCAGCCGCTCGACGACGGTCACCTCGACCGGCTCGGCTCGCTCCGAGACCACGTCGAACGAAACCGCTGGCAGCGGCAGCGTCTCCACGTCCCACCGCTTCTCGACGACGACACCGTCCCGTGCGACCGTCATGCCGTGTCGCCGTGTCTCGTCTGGTCGGTTTACCATACACTCTCCCCCTCGATAGGAGAACCTTACGACGAGCCAGAGTTTATACTTGATTGTCAACATTCGGCCCGTGGTAGGTTATTTCAACGCAGGAACCCGCGAACGCTGTCCAGTTCCGGCCGACTGCGTGGGGTTGGTGTACGTTTATCCCCATCTAGCACCCAGCCCACCGTATGCGAAGTACACGCACGGAGGCTGTCCGATGACGACCGACCAGTTCAGCGTCGACGGCGACGTCGCCATCGTCACTGGTTCGTCGAGCGGTATCGGGCGCACTATCGCCGAGCGATTCGCCGACGACGGCGTCGACGTAGTGGTCTGTTCGCGCGAACTGGGGAACGTCGAACCCGTCGCGGACTGTATCAACGACAGCGACCGCGCAGGCAACGCGTACGCTGTCGAGTGCGACGTGACCGACAGAGAAGCGGTCGAAGCACTCGTCGAAGCCACAGTCGAAGAGTTCGGCGGTATCGACGTACTCGTGAACAACGCCGGGGCCTCGTTCATGGCGAACTTCGAGGACATCTCCGAGAACGGCTGGAAGACCATCGTCGACATCAACCTAACCGGCACGTACCACTGCGTCCAGGCCGCCGAGGACCACCTGAAGGAGGCGAGCGGGAAAATCATCAACCTCTCCAGTGTCGCTGGCCACCAAGGTGCGCCGTACATGAGCCACTACGCCGCGGCGAAGGCCGCCATCGAGAACCTGACGAAGACGCTCTCGTTCGAGTGGGCCGACGACGACGTGCGGGTGAACTGCATCGCACCCGGCTTCGTCGCCACTCCCGGCGTCGCCAGTCAGATGGGTGTGACCGCGGACGACATCGACCGGAGCGAGGTGAAGCGACGTATCGGGACGAGCGAGGAGATCGCAGACCTCGCGCAGTTCCTCGCCTCCCCCGCGTCGTCGTACATCGTCGGCCAGACAATCACGGCCGGTGGCGTCCCGAACATCATGGAGACGCCCGACGTCTGATTCGGTCGTCGAAAAGAAACTATCGAGACTACCAAACGCCGTTCAACTGAACACAACTTCCATCCCTCTTTTTGTTCACGGAGTGGCATCGATTCACAACGCATGACCGAACGACACGTCCACCTGCCGGTCGCCGCACAGGAGAGCGTCGACGACTTCGTCGAACAGGCCGTTCTGGCCGAAGAGCTGGGATACGACTTCGTCTGGCTGCCCGAGACGTGGGGTAGAGACGCCGTCACCATCCTCACGAGCATCGCCCACGCGACCGAGGAAATCGGCTTCGGCTCGTCCATCATGAACGTCTACTCGCGCTCGCCAGCACTGCTGGCGCAGACGGCGGCGACGCTCCAAGAGGTCTCAGACGGCCGATTCCGTCTCGGCATCGGTCCCTCCGGTCCGGCCGTCATCGGCGGCTGGCACGGCGAAGACTTCGGCAACCCACTCCGGCGCACTCGCGAGTACGTCGACATCATCAAGATGGTCCTCGCAGGCGAGGAACTCGACTACAACGGCGAGTACTTCAACGTCTCCGGCTTCCGTCTGCGCTGTGACCCGCCCGAACCCGAACCGAAGGTCGACGTGGCCGCGATGGGCCCGAAAGCGGTCGAACTCGCGGGCCGGTTCGCCGACGGCTGGCACGCTATTCTGTTCACGCCCGAGACGATGGCTGACAGACTCGAAGACTTCGAGCGCGGCGGCGAGATGGGCGACCGCGACCGCTCGAAGCAGCAGGTCACGCTCTCACTGACGTGCTGTGCGCTCGACGATGGTGACCACGCACGCGAACTGACCAAGCAACACTCCGCGTTCTACGTCGGCGCGATGGGCACGTACTACCGCGATTCGCTGGCGCGACAGGGCTACGAGGATGAGGCCCACGCCATCGCCGCGAACTGGATGAACGGCGACCGCGAGGCCGCACTCGACATCTTCTCCGACGAGATGCTCGACGACTTCTGTGCGGCCGGCACGGCCGAGCGCACGAGCGAGGAACTGGCGAAGTTCGAGGACATCGACGGCGTCGACGCGGTGAGCATCGGCTTCCCGCGGGCTGCGTCGCGCGAGGAGATTCACGAGACGCTCGAAGCACTCGCGCCGCAATAGGCTGGTCCCGTTCGACGACTGCCATTCTTTTACAGAAGACTGACACCGTGGCGAGCGACGAGTTCGAGGCCACCGAGGACGAGGAGGCCCACGGTGACCATCGGTCCGTACAGGACGTACAGGCCGATGGGGTCTGACTCACCCCGGACACCGAGGAAGACGTTCGTGAGGAACCACGTTACCAGGGCCAGAACTAGCAGCGGGACGACCAGCCCCCAGCGGACGTAGCCGTAGGCGGGAATCGCGGCCTGCAAACCGAGGACGACCCAAGCAGTGCTGACGAGCGCCACCGGCCACCGTGGGTCGTCGCGCAGGTCCCAGACGAAGTCGTCGGCCACGTACCGGGCCGCCGCCCAGACGGCCAGTAAGACGACGGCGTACAGCAGGCCGATACCGAGCGCGAGGGGGACCGCGGGGGCCGCGTCGCGAAGGAGCACGGCCGGCAGGAGCAGGGCGACGGTGAGGACGGCCGCGGTGCTGGCGTTTGCCCGCTGACTACCGAGTGAGGGTTCGGGCGTTCCGGGCACTACTGTCGCTGTTCGAGTCGGTGATAGGTAGCCCTTCTGCCGTCGCTAGCACGCGTGTGATTGCGAACAGGCGACACCCAATCCAAGCAGTTCCGTCCAGTGGTGTGTCGCACACCCGCCGTGTTCACCGGACGGCCGTTCTCACAGGATGGGTTGTCTGGGCGCGCCATCGTACTTGAACGTCGGCCCGGCGAGCGCTCGGCCGGAGTAACGACTTTGCCACCGCCCCGCATTGCACGAAGCATGTCAGAATCCTGCACGGGTGCAGAGTTGTTCGTCGACGCGCTCGAATCGTACGGCATCGAGCACGTCTTCGGCAACCCGGGCACGACCGAGTTGCCCGTCGTGAACGCCATCGGCGAATCCGACGTGGAGTACGTGCTGGGCCTGCACGAGGACGTGGCTGTCGGCGCGGCCGCGGGCTACGCCAGCGTCCGCCGCCAGTACGCCGACGAACTGGACGGGCTGCCGGCGGGCGTCGTCAATCTCCACGTCGCGCCGGGGATGGCCCACGGCCTCGGTAACCTCTACGGGGCCTACATGGCCGGCGCGCCACTAGTCGTCACGGCAGGGAACCACGAGCGACACTTCCGCCACGAGGAGCCGATTCTGTCCGGTGACCTCGTGACGATGACCGACCAGTTCACGAAGTGGGCCGACGAGGTGCTGTCGGTCGATGCACTACCGGCGATGCTCCGTCGGGCGTTCCGCGTCGCCTGTACCCCGCCGACCGGCCCCGTCTTTCTTGGGCTACCACTCGACGTGATGAACGAGGAGACGGACCTGTCGCCGGAGCCAATCGGCGGGACGATTCCGAATCCCGGTCGCGGCGACCCGCGAGCCATCGACGATGCGGCCGACGTGCTGGCCGAAGCGGAGAATCCCGTGCTGGTCGTCGGTGACCACGTGGGCCGCCATCGCGCGTGGTCGGGCGTCGACCCAGTCGAGGCGGCAGTCGAGTTGGCTGAGGCTGCCGGCGCACGAGTGCACGGCGAGATTCTGGGCTACGAAGTCAACTTCCCGACCGACCACGAGCAGTGGGTGAGCCACGTCCCGCCGAGCGAGCAACTGGCCCAGACGCTGTTCCATACGGACACGCTCGTCTTCGCTGGCTGTTCGACGAACACGACGCTGTGGGCACCCGACGACTCACTCGTCCCCCACGACGCGACCATCGTCGACCTCACCGACGAACCGTGGGAAGGGGCGAAGAACCATCCCGCGACGGTCGTCACGGGCGATTTGGGCCACGTCATGCAGGAACTGGCTGCAGAGGTCACGAGCCGCGTCAGCGACGAGACGCGCGAGGAACGACTCGTACAGGTCGACGCGATGAAACAACTCGCTAGCCAGCAGATGGACTCGATGGGCGACGACGAGGTGCCCGAGGGCACGATTTCGAAGGCAGACCTCGTGGACACGATGCGCTCGGTCGCCCCCGACGCGTTCGTGATGGACGAAGGCATCACCTCACGGTACGCTCTACTCACTCGCTGGGACTTCGAGTCGGGACAACGGATGGGCAACAAGGGCGGCGGCCTCGGCTACGGTCTCCCGGCGGCCGTCGGCGCGGCACTGGCCGAACGCGAGCGCGCTGCGAGTGGCCACGGCGACGGTGAGGAACGAACCGTCTACGGCTTCGTCGGCGATGGCTCGTACCTCTACTACCCACACTCGCTGTACACCGCGGCGCGCCACGACCTCGACCTGACCGTCGTCGTCCCCGACAACCGCAACTACCGCATTCTCAAGGACAACACGCTCGCCATGTTCGGCGGCGACGAGGACGACTACGAGTTCGTCGGGATGGACTTCGACCCGGCCGTCGACATCGCGGCCAACGCGGAGAGTCACGGCGCGTCTGGCTACCTCGTCGAGTCGGCCGACGACCTCGAAGCGACACTCGCCGAGGCTATCGACGAGTCTGGCCCATCTGTCGTCGACGTGGTCGTCGAGGACTGACCCACTGGCGCAAGGTTTTCTTCGCTCGACAGAAATTTCGGTGTATGAGCGACGACCACGACGACTTCTTCGAGAAGCTTCCCGCACTGATGGTGTTCGGGGTACTCGGACTGGTCATCGTCCTCGGAACGCTTGGGTTCGGCAACGCGGCAGGACTGGTCGCTGCCGTCGGGTTCGCCGTGCTCTTGCCGCTGAGCGCTATCCTGCAGGACGACCTGCGCCGGTGGTTCGGCCGCGACTCGCGGTCGCAATCGGTTCCGGAGGACGAACATGGACCACTCGAAGAACTGAAGAATCGCTACGCGGCGGGCGAACTCTCCGACGAAGAGTTCGAACGACGAACCGAACGACTGCTCGACAACGAATCACTCGGCGACGTCCGAGCACGGGTCGACCGGGACCGAAGAACGGACCGTGACCACGACCAGAAAACGGACTACGACCACGACCGTGAACTGGAGTACGATAACTGAATCTAACCGCCGAGTCGGCCAGCGCTACTCGTCTCTGACTCGCTTGCCCTCCATCGTCTCCGGGAACATCTTGCCCGGATTCAGTGTGTCTGTCGGGTCAAGCGCACGCTTCACCTTCCGCATCGCCTCGACGCTCGCCTCGCCGTATTCACGGACGAGGAACTCGCGCTTGCCGAGGCCGATACCGTGTTCGCCCGTCGAAGTTCCGCCGCAGTCGATGGCGAACTCGACGATTTCTGCGTACGCCCGTTCCCCGCGAGCGACCTCTTCGCGGTCGTTCTGGTCGACCAGTACCGAGTAGTGGACGTTCCCGTCGCCGGCGTGACCGAAGCAGGGAATCAGTAGGTCGTACTCCTCTGCGAGTTCTTTCGCGTAGCGGACGATGTCGGCGTACTTCGAGATGGGCACGGTCACGTCGCCAGGATGCAAGGGCGTCAGGTTCGGGTCGTAGGACTGGACGGCGTACGCGAGGTCTTTGCGGGCCTGCCACAACTCGGCCATCCCGTCGTCCTCAGGCGCGACCTCGAACTGGCGCACGTGGTGGGTCTCGAAGATGGATTCACAGAACTCGACCTCACGCTCGATGCCGTGGTCGGCGTGGAATTCGAGGAAGACCAGCGGACTGTCCGGCAAGTCCGTGCCAGAATACTGGTTCGCCATCGTCGCGCTCTCCGCGTCGACGAGTTCTATCTTGGCCACGTCGACGCCGGACTGTACCGCGTCGGCGACCGCCGCGGCCGCGTCGTCTAGCGAGTCGAAAACGGCGCGCCCGCCCCACACCTGCTCTGGGCGACCGGCCAACCGCAACGTCGCCTCGGTGATGACCGCGAGCGTGCCTTCGCTCCCGATGAACAGGTCGCGCAGGTTGTAGCCTGCAGATGTCTTGACTGCCTTCGAGCCAGCGGAGACGACGCTGCCGTCGGCGAGCACGGCCTCGATTTCGAGCACCCAGTCGGCAACCTCGCCGTACTTCACCGTCTGCATCCCGCTCGCGCCGTTGGCCAGCATCCCGCCGATGGTGGAGATGTCGCCGGACGACGGGAGTGGCGGGAAGAACAGCCCGGCTTCGCCCGCCTGGTCGTCGATGACGTAGCCCATCACGCCGGGTTGCACGTCTATTTGGAAGTCTTCAGGGCGAAAGTCGACGACCGCGTCCATCCGAGTCATGTCGAGACTGATGCCCGCGTGGGCTGGGACCGCGTTCCCTTCGAGGCCGGTCCCGGCGGCGTACGGTGTCACTGGTACGTCGTTCTCCGTCGCGGCTTCGAGTACGGCCGACACGTCGGCGGCCGACTCGGGGAACACCACAGCGTCGGGGACGACCTCGGCACTGTCCGGTGTGCCCCAGTCCGACGAGTGGCTCTCGCGTGTCGCGTCCACGAACGACACCTGGTCGTCGGCGAGCGAGAGTGCGGAGAGGAACGAGCAGTCGTGTGTCATGTGTGCCCGTGCGACGGGTGGTCGAATAAAGTTCCCTCTCAGAAAACGCTGAACTCGTGGAGGGTTTCGCCGGTTCTCTCGGACTTTTCATCGTCGGGCGGCTACCGAGATACCATGTCGATGCGTGTAATCGAGGTCACCGAGTACGGCGAGAGCGACGCACTGGAAGTCGTCGAAGACGAGATTCCGGAACCCGGGCCGGGCGAGGTCCGTATCGAAGTCGAGGCCGCAGGCATCAACTTCGCAGACATCATGCAGCGACGAGGCCACTACCCGGGCGGGCCAGACGTGCCGTTCCGGCCTGGTTTCGAGGCCGCCGGGACGATCGACGCCGTTGGCGAGGGCGTCGCCTACGAGGAAGGGATGCGCGTCGTCGGGATGGTCGGCGTCGGCGGCTACGCCGAGTACGCCGTCACCGACGCCGAGAGCCTGTTCCCGATTCCGGACGGGATGTCTTTCGCCGAGGCTGCGGGCTTCCCGGTCCAGTTCCTCACGGCCCACAACTGCCTGTTCGGCTGGGGCGGACTGGAAGAAGGCGAGTCAGTCCTGATTCAGGCCGCCGCTGGCGGCGTCGGCACGGCAGCAGTCCAGCTCGCCTCCCGCGCCGGGGCCGAAGTGTTCGGCACCGCGAGTACGCAGGAGAAGCGCGATCTCGCGGCCGAACTGGGCTGTGACCACCCCATCGACTACACGAGCGAGGACTTCGTCGAAGTCGTCCACGAGCACACCGACGGCGAGGGCGTCGACCTCGCGCTCGACGGTGTCGGGGACGACGTGTTCGACGGCTGTATCCGCGCCACGAAGGATTTCGGCCGCGTCGTTCCCTACGGCGCTGCCAGTGGTGTCCCGGGAACCATCGACACCACCGAGATGTTCTTCCGGAACCAGTCGATAATCGGCTACCACCTCGGCAAGGCGATGCAGACGCGACCGCAGAAGGTGCTCGAAGCCGTGCCCGACCTGACCGAGGGTCTGGAGTCCGGCGAACTCGAAGTCGTCGTCGGTGAGACCTTCGCACTCGAAGACGCCGCGAAGGCACACCAGTACATCGAGGACCGCAAGTCCTCAGGGAAAGTCGTCCTCGAACCCTGAGTCAGTAGCAGAAGCAGCACCCGTTTCAGGGTAGTTCGAGTCCATCGCGTCGCCCGTCGAGTATCGAAAATCGGTCTCCACGGCGCTGTTCTAACCAGTAGAGCAACCGTTCGGCCCACACCAGCTTCTTTCGTTTCATCGGGTCGACCGTCTGGTCGTCGAAGTCCCACCCGGGGAAGACGAGTTCGGCCGCCCCGAAGTGGTCCGCCAGAAACGCCGCCCGGTCGCCGTCGGTGAACCCACCGTAGTTGTGGACGTGTGCGACCGGCGCGGCCTGTGTCGTCGCCAGCACGTGGTCCCGGTCGAGTCCCGGAACTAGCGCGCGAATCGCCTCTCGATTGTCGCCGTGGGCGTGGACGACGGTCGGTATCCCTGCCGCAGACAGTTCTGCCGCGAGTTCCGGGTCGGCGTCGAGGTCCGTCACGTACACGTCGACGTGGATGTCCAGCGCTTCACAGACCGCGGCTGCCGACGACGCCGCGACGACACGGTCCACTTCGCCGGTGTCGAGTTCGGCGAGGTCCTCGCGTAGCGACGGGCCAGCGCCACAGACCGCGACTCGCGCACCGGAGAGTTTCGAGAGTCGTGACTCGTCGAACGGTGTCGTCAGTTCTGCGAGCAAGTCACGTGCCGCCTCGTCGCCCTCGCGGCCGAAACCGAAGTCTCGGAGGATTCGGTCGTACACTGGCTCGAATGTGCTGAACTCCATAGCTGTCGCTGTGCAAGTAGTTCCAAGATAACCGTTGGTGTGGGCCGGAATTGCCTCTTACAAGGTACCCCTACCCGAGAGGCCCTTCCGGCTTCCACCCGTTCGTTCTGAACCCACTGGTATAAGTTTTCTCTTTAGGAATCGAACGCGGCCGGGAAATACAAGGCCGGCGGCGAGTTCGGGGCGGTAAATCGTGGTGACGAGCACGTGAAGCGCCGGAAATCCGTAGATTCACGCTAACCGACTTATTCGGCGGAATCGACCGCTCCGGAACGAGTCAACATGCCAACAATCCCTCGGTAGAGTGTGCTGAACCCTTACTCGACAGTCGCGGCGACTGTCTCCAGCACCCACGCCAGCGTCTCGTCGCCAGGCGACTCGTCTGCGAGGCGAGAGAGCGCGCGCGCGGTCCCGACGAGCAACCCGGACGTTGCCGCTGCGTCCTCGGCAGGCGTCGTGCCGCTTGCGAACGTCGCGCTCGTCGCCGCCGCCAGCAACGACAGTCTGTCCGCCTGCCTCGGGGTGAGACCCGAAACTTCGAGGACGACCATCGTCGCGTCCGCAGCCACGTCGCCAGCACCGACGCGTTCCGCGTGGCGGGCCACGTCGTCGGTCGTCTGTACGTCGAGTTCTTCGACAGTCACGTCGCCGAGTTCGCCCCCGGTCGTCTCTCGGGTCCGCGCTGGTGTGAAGGCGTCGCCGACCGCCGCGGCGTCCACCGTCTCGCGAACGTCGTGCGTCCGAATCACGTGTGCGCCACGCTCGATGGCCATAGAAGTCGCCGCGAGCGACACCGACAGCGCCTGTTCGGTCGAGCGCTCGGTCAACTCTCGCAGGAAGTTCTTCCGGTTGATGGAGACGAGAATCGGCTGACCGAGCGCACGGAACTCGCGCAGGCGGCGGAACGTCTCGCGGTCCTGCTCGGTCGTCTGCGCCTCCGACCAGCCGCCGAACGCCGGGTCGACGATGGTCTTGTCCGTCAGCCCGTTCTGTTTGAGTGCTTCGTACACCATGTCGACGTAGTCCGCGGTGTCGGCCCAGCCTGCGCCCTTTCTCTCGTCCCACGGCGTCTCTTCGACCGCTCCGGGACGTTCGAGGTCCGGCGGACTCGCCATCTTCGCCACGGCTACGTCGTACTCCTCGCACACGCGCGGAAGCTCCGGGTCGGCGAAGCCACAGATATCGTTCACCATGTCGAAGCCGCCCTCGATGGCCGCCTCGGCGACCTCGTGATAGCGCGTCTCGATGGACCAGATTGCGTCGCCGCTGGTCGATTCGAGCGTTTCCAGTGCCAGGTCGAGGCGGTCGAGTTCCTGCTCGGCCGTCAGCACGTCGAACCGTTTGTTCGCGGATTCGAGACCCACGTCGACGATGTCCGCACCTTCGTCGAGCAGTTCCGTGTCCACGTACTCCGCGGCTTCGCCCGGGTCGTCGAACACGCTCGGGGAGTACGGCGACTCCGAACTCACGTTCAACACGCCCATGATTCGGGTCGGGTGGCCGTCCCCGATACCGAGTCCGGCGGCGTCTACGTCTCTCATTGGGAGAGCGTCGGGGTTCCGTCACTGAAAAGGGGCGTGTTCCCCGGGCGGTATGCCGGAAAGTCGCAGTCAGTTCTCGTCTTCGACGAATTCGACCTCGAACGTGGTCGAGCCTTCGGCAGTCTGGAACCCGTACCGGAAGTCGGTGTGGCCGTCACCGCGTGACTCCTCGTCGACCCACGTTCGGCTCAGCCGCTCCTCCTCGTACTCGATGGTCGTCGTCTCTCCGGCGGGAACTGATTCTGAGAACGACTGGACCGGCATCGACGCGACGCTCGGACCGTACCGGTTCAGCCCACCGACGAACTGTCCGGGACTATCGCCGTCGTTCGTCACCGTGATGCGGACGGTCGGGGCCGTCCCGGCCGGGACTGTCGCCGGAACTTCCGCGGTGGCGGAGAGATTGGGCGGCTTCGTCGCCAGTCGCGTCCGAACGTCGTCGGGGAGCGACCACTCGCCGCCGGGCCACGTGAGAGTCGCATCGTCTCTCGCGGCTTCGCTCGACCGCGGCAGGTCGAACAGGAGCAGCCCCGAACCGGTCTTCGCTGAGTAACCCTCATTGCCGTAGAACCGCCAGGCTCGGTACTGTTCGCCGGGGTCCCGCGGACGGAACGACTGTTCGCCGAGTCGCACCGAGAACTCGTCCCAGTTGGGCGCGTCACCGGTCACCGAGACTCGCAGAAAGAGGTATCGCTGGCCCCCGTCGTGCACCGTCAGGTAGTCGGTGTTCATGTTGACGAGCGATGGTTGTAGCGCGACGTGTTCTACCGAAACCTCCCGCGATGGCGTCGCAGTCGTCGTCTCGGTCGGGTCGGTGGGCGACTCGGTCGTCCTCGTCGTCGAGGTCGTCTCCGTCTCCGATTCGGTAGCTTGGTCTACAGTCGGTTCGTCACCCGACAGACAGCCAGCGAGCCCGGCGACGGTCGAGAGGGACAATGCGAGGTACGAGCGGCGGCGCATACCCTCGAATCAGTTGTGTCTGGTATATGTCTTGTGTGCAGTGCATAGCCGAATTTGGTCTGGTGCGACGTGAGCCGTCGGAGTCACTCTGGCGCGCGTAGACGAGCGTGTCGCACGTAATGTGCGACCGCGAGGACGCGCGAGGGATGAGCGAGACAGAGTCGAGCGAATCGGTTGGGGAGGGCGTGGCTGCGGTCATGTTCCACCGGCAGTAGTACACTGCTCCACAGAACCACCAGCGCAGGTAACAACCGAGCGTAACACCCAGAACTTGACCACGAGTGCTGAGAAAACAGACAACGATTTTCGACGGGAGACGCGTCGCTTTTATCCACAGACCCGATACTCACGTCTATGTCCAAGATCAGCATCGGCCTCCGCGGGTGGCGCTTCGACGAGGAGGAGGTGTTCACCGAGGACGGGGGTGTGGTCCCGTTCGACGAGATGGACGAGGACACGAAGAAACGCCTCGTCCGCCTCGGGGTTCTCTACGGCGGGCCGTGCGACTGCTGCTGGCTCATCCACGGCGACGCGAACCTGAACGAGTGCAACGCGTCCACGGTCGTCTACGGCGAACCGCTGAACGAAGTCGTCGTCTGCGACGAGCACGAACCGGACTTCATGTACTGGTTCCGTGAAGAGGGCGGCATCGACTTCGCCGAGACGAAGGCGTTCGAAGACGAGTTCCACGAGTGGTTCGTCGACGGCGGTCGCGCACCCGACGGGTACGAGGGCGTCGACTACGTCGACACTGACCCACGGGACCTCCCGAAACCGGACCTGCCGGACCCGTCCGACCTCGGCGACCACGCGGGCGTCGACGACGGGAAGCCGAAAGAGCGCATCGACATGCGAAACTTAGAAATCACGAAAGAGTACCCGACGAGGGACACATGACCGCGCCAGCAGTCGCCGTCGTCGACGGCAAGACGCCGGGCAACATCGGGACCATCGCACGAGCGATGAAGAACTTCGGGATGTCGGAGCTATTGCTCGTCGACCCGCCAGAGGGTGTCCAGAAGAAACACAGCGAGGCGTGGGGCTTCGCGGGCCGAGCGCGCGAGGACGTACTGGCGAACGCGAAAGAGGTCAGCTTCGACCACCTCGTCGAGAACTACTACACCATCGGCACGACCGCCACGACGAACGAGGACTGCCGCAAGCACGTGCGCTTCCCGTTCTTCACACCGGAAGAACTCACGGACCACCTCGGCGACGTCGAGGCCGAAACCGTGCTCATCTTCGGGCGCGAGGCCGACGGCCTGACGAACGAGGAACTCGCGCGCCTCGACGCGGTGTGTTCCATCCCGGCCAGCGACGAGTATCCGGTCTTGAACCTCGGCCAGTCCGCGACCATCACGATGTACGAACTTCGCGGGCTGACCGTCGACGAGATACAACTGCCGGACCGCGAACACGAACGCGCCGAGGAAGCGATGTTCGAACGCGTGTACGACCAGTTCGACGACTTGCTCGACGCCATAGACCACCCGGAAGAGAAACGTCCGAAGACTCTGCGGATGGCCCGCCGCGTGTTCGGTCGTTCGCACCTCACCCAGCGCGAAGCCCGGACCCTGCTCGGCGTGTTCCGCCGCGCGGCGAACCGGCCAGAGCGCGACGACCTCGGCCGCGAGGTCGAGCGCAACGACTGACCGGGACGACGGTTTTGGCGGCGTTGGTGGTTTCGGACCAATCAATCAAACGACCACTTTAGTAAACGACAGGAGTATGCTGGCGGGGGGCCTCTGTAATAGTCTGGTGAGTGAGCCCACCGTGACAGACTTACACCTTCGGTACAGCGACCTCCGTACCGAAACGATAATACGAAGTTGGCACAGTATCGATATGTAGAACTATGGAACAGCTACTGCCCTCCCTCTCGCCCGGGACGATGTTCTCGCTCCTCGTGGCTGTGCCCACGTTGCTGACGTTCGCCCTGGGCTTTCGGCTGTTCGTCCCCGACACCTCCCCACGTCGGTTCGTCAAGCAGTTGCTGACGACCGACTGGAAGTACCTCGGTCTGGCGTGGGTCGTCACGTTCGGCGTGAACACGCTGGCCCACCACTTCTACGCCGGCAGGGCGTACACCAACGTCATCTACAATTTAGAAGGCACCACCGTCATGGCCTTCCAGTCCTTCACGTGGGAACCGCTGACGTACGCGATGACGTTCGTCTACCTCATCTTGTTCCCGTTCGTCACGCTGTTCAGTTACTGGAAGATAAAGGCGCACGACCCCGAGCAGGCCCGACGCTACTGCGCAGCCTACGCCATGCTCGTGCTGATGGCGCTGCCGTACTTCCTCGCGTTCCCGGTCGCGGTCACCTCGGACTACCTCGGCCACACCGCGAGCGGTGGGCGAGTGATGCACGCGCTGATGTACGACCTCGACCCCATCATCACGCAGGGCATCACGTCGACGGACACGCTCGTCAAAGCGTTCCCGAGCCTGCACACCGGCATCTCCGCGCTAGCGGCGGTGTACTCTCGCTACAGCACGAAGACGTACGCCCGACTCACGGGGTTCCTTACGGTCTGCATCATGTTCTCGACGTTCTACCTCGGCGTCCACTGGCTGACCGACGCCGCCTTCGCGCTGGTCCTCGTCGGCATCGCGTTCTACGCCTCACAGCGTATCGCGGACCCCGCGACGTACGAAGCACGTATCAAGGAGGCGCTGCGAGCGAAGAACGACTCGGGCAGCGGTTATGGGCGCGGTGCAGATTGAGAAGCGAGAAGAACCGCTCTGAATCGCTCCGAACCGCTTACGACCGCTTCTGAATCTCCTCACGCAGCGCGGCACTGACGGTGTCCCCACCGGCCTTGCCACGCAGTGCGCCCATACACTCACCCATGAGTGCGGAGAACGCGCCCATCCCCTGTTCGTCGACCTGGTCCGAATTGCGTTCGACGACCTCGGCGACGGCTTCGCGGACTTCGTCCTCGGAGACGCCACCGAGTCCTTCCTGTTCGACGGCTTCCTCGGCCGATAGCTCGGGGTTCTCCGCGAGCGCAGTCAGCAGGTCGTTCAGCCCTTCGTTCGGGACCTCGCCGTCGTCGACGAGTGCGAGCGAGTCGCGCAGGTGGTCGTCCGTCAGGTGCTCGACGGCCACGTCGTCGCGGCGCAATTCCGTCAGGGTAGATTCGAGCGTGCCCGCGGCGAGCGTCGCGTCGATGCCGTCGGCGACGACGGACTCGAACAGGGGCATGCGACGGCCGTAGGCGACCTGTTCGGCGAGACCCGCGTCGAGGCCGAACTCGGACTGGTAGCGCTCCACCTTCTCGGTCAGGAGTTCCGGCGTGTCGACTTCGCTCGGGTCGAGGTCCACCGGTGGCACGTCAGTCTCGGGGTACATCCGGGCCGCGCCGGGCAGCGGGCGCATGTAGCGCGTCGTGCCGTCTTCGTTCGCGCCGCGCGTCTCCTCCGGGACGCCTTCGAGGGCCGTCTTCGCGCGCCCGGCGGCGGCCTCGATAGCCTTCTCTGCGACTTCGGTACTGGCGGCGACGATAGCGACTGCGTCCTCGTCGCCCGCACCGACTGCCTCACGGAGTGCGGCGACTTCGTCCTCGGTGACGCCGTAGGCCGGGAGTTCGTCCGTGTGGAAGATGCCACCAGCGCCGTGGCGCTTGGCGTGGTCGGAGAACTCGGTCCCGAGGCGGCGGTCGGGCTGAATCTCCCGCCCGACCAGTCCGTCGAAGCCGAACAGCGGGACGGCCGTGACCTTCCCGCGGGAGTCGAGCGCGCCGCGGATGACGCCGCTTTCGGAGTCTTCGAACACTGCAGTCACGTCCTGCGTCTCGCCGACGCTCGCGCCGCGGGCGTCGAGTTCGTCACGGATTTCGAGCAGTTCGACCTGTCGCCCGGCCTCGTTGCGGACGATGTCGTCGATGTCGTCGAGGCTCTGGACGCCTTTGACCTCCACACGCGCACCGTCGGCGATGGAGATGTTCACGTCCTGCCGGATGGTGCCCAGTCCGCGCTTGACGTGGCCGGTCGAGCGAAGGAGCATCCCGATGCGCTCTGCGGCCTCGCGGGCCTGTTCCGGCGTCGAGATGTCGGGCTTCGTGCCGATTTCGACGAGCGGAATGCCGAGGCGGTCGAGGCTGAACGTGACGCCCTCCTCGGTCTCCTCGACACGCTGGCACGACTCTTCTTCGAGCATCAAGTCGGCGATGCCGACTGCGCCCTCGCTGGTCGAGATTTCTCCCTCGGTCGCGATTTGCGTCGAACGCTGGAAGCCGGAGGTGTTCGAGCCGTCGACGACGATTTTGCGCATAACGTGTGCCGTGTCGACCGGAATCGCGTCGAGCAGTTGCGCGATTTCGAGTGCGACTTCGCGGGCCTCGTTGTCGAGTCGGTGCGGCGGTTCGTCGTCCTCCTCGACGAGACACGTCGAGTCGTACGCGAGGTAGGTGAACTCGCGTTCGACCTGACTCTCTTCGAGTGCAGCGTCGTCTATCTCGCCGAGTTCGGACTTCGTCGGGTGGAGATAGCGCGTGAACTCGCGTTCGGCGTCTTCCGGTTCCCGAAGCCGTGTCGGACAGCCACAGAACAGCTTGCTCGCCGTGTCCAGTTGCTGGTGGATTTCCAGCCCGGCGACCAACCCCAGTTCCTCGTAGTCGTAGTCGGTCATTGGCCACAGGTCCGCGTCGGAGGGGTAAAAAACCGTCCAGTCGCGGCCGCGATTGCGTCGTCCGACTCGCCCGCCATACGCACCGCTATCGCGGGGCCGTCGTCGTCCGTCCAGACGCCGTCGCTGGTGGGTCGTGATTTCGTGAGAACTACTGGCTCGTCGGGTTATTGCGTGGCTGCGCGAATATTTTCGATCTGAATAATGTCTTCCCCAAGTCCCTCGCCGTCGCAGTCGTCGTTCGGGCATCGATAGTGCCAGCCGTCTCGTGTGCTTACGCGCTCCGAGAACCGGTCGCCACATTTGTCACAGAACAGCTGGCCTTCCTCGCACGAGTCGAGGTGAAGCTCGAGTGCAAGCTCTGTGCTGAACGATTGGTTGCAGTTGCGACAGGTGTGCATATACTAATTTGGACCGCATTCCCCATAACACCCGTGGATTGTTCGCCGTCGCGCCGTCTATCGGTCACTTTCGGTAAGTTCGTGCCGTCTATCGATTTTCCTGCGGCTCGTCCGGCTACCACTGGGTAATAAAGATTTCCCCTGATATTCTGCTCGCGCCGCCGTGAGGTGTGTGAACGGCCCACCCGCGGAGGTTCAGTCGAAAATCGCGACCGAACCGTGACTACCGACTCGGTTCGTCGGTGGCTGGGCTCAGTCGTCCTGGCCGAGGATGCCGCGATGCGTCATCGCTTCGGGGTCGATGATTTCGTCGGCTTCCGCTTCGCTGAGGTAGCCCTTCTCGACGACGACCTGCCGGACGGTCTTGCCCTCTTTGAGCGCGGTCTTCGCGGCTTTGCTGGCCTTGTCGTAGCCGATGTGCGGGTTGAGCGCCGTCGCGAGCGCCATGGACTGTTCGACCTGCGTCTCGCAGTGCTCCTCGTTCGCTTCCAGTTTGGCGACGAACTTCCGGGCGAACACCTCGCTCCCGTTCGAGACGAGTTCGGCCGACTGCAGGAAGTTGTACGCACACAGCGGCTTGTACAGGTTGAGGTCTATCTGGCCTTCGGCGGCCCCGGCGGCGACGGCGGCGTCGTTGCCGACGACTTGCTTGTGAACCTGGTTCACCGCTTCGGCGACGACCGGGTTGATCTTGCCGGGCATGATCGACGACCCGGGCTGGTTCTCCGGCTGTTCGAGTTCGCCGAGTCCGTTGCGCGGACCGGAGGCGAGCAGGCGCAGGTCGTTCGCGATCTTGTTGAGGCTGCCGGCGACGGTCCGGAGCGCACCGTGTGCCTCGGACATGGCGTCGTGGGCGGCCTGTGCCTCGAAGTGGTCGTCGGCCTCGCGGAACTGGACGCCGGTCTCCTTCGTGATGTACTCTGCGGCGCGCTCGGGGAACTCGGGGTGGGTGTTCAGGCCGGTCCCGACGGCGGTGCCACCCAGCGCGAGTTCGGCGAGGTGTTCGCGCACGTTGTCCACGCGGACGAGGCCCTTCGCGATTTGCGTCTCGTAGCCACCGAACTCCTGACCGAGACGGACCGGCGTCGCGTCCTGCAGGTGTGTGCGACCCGTCTTGACGATACCGTCGAACTCCTCGGCTTTCTCTTCCAGTGCCTTGCGGAGGGTGTCGAGCGCCGGAATCACGTCCTTCTCGACGGCTTCGAGCGCGGCGACGTGCATCGCGGTCGGAATCACGTCGTTGCTGGACTGGCCGAAGTTGACGTGGTCGTTCGGGTGAATCTCGCGGCTGCCGATGTCGCCGCCGTAAATCTCGGTCGCACGGTTCGAGATGACCTCGTTCGCGTTCATGTTCGAGGAGGTGCCCGAACCGGTCTGGAACACGTCGACCGGGAACTGGTCGTCGTGCTCGCCGGCGATGACCTCGTCGGCGGCCTCGATGATACACTCGGCCTTGTCCTCGGGAATCATCTCGAGGTCGCGGTTCGCCTGCGCGGCGGCCTTCTTCACGACGCCGAGTGCGCGCACGAAGCGGCGACCGAACGTCAGACCGGAGATGGGGAAGTTCTCGACCGCGCGCTGGGTCTGTGCGCCCCAGTAGGCGTCGGCCGGTACCTGCATCTCGCCGAGGCTGTCCTGCTCGGTTCGGAAGTCGTCGGACATACCTGAGCCGACGGCTGGCCGGGGGGTAAAACCCACCGAATCCGGTTCGTCCCGCCGTCGGTCTCGCGCCGCCGAAGACACGTCGTCGAGCGGCGACTATCGCCGACTGACATGCCTGCCGTGCGTAACGTCCCCGAAAGAGCCAACGTTTCGAGACGAATCCACCGCTTTCCTCGACTATTTATCCGGTCCGCGCGGAGATTGTTGTGAACGATTTCATCATCTTCTCTGGACCGGTCGAAAATCGAGAGCCGGTAACGAGTTCCTGAAAATCTGCAACAACAGGCGTTGTACCGCTTCAAATTCACTCGTTAATGAATAAATTTGGGGAACTATTAAGTAAACGGCATCGGTATCGTTGTCTAGGTCTCACACCGTGAGACATGTGGTGGCATGACAGGTCACGATTCGAACCAAGACGTTTCGCGGCGCACAATGCTGAAAACGACCGGCGCAGTCGGCGCGCTCGGTCTCTCTGCTGGCTGTCTCAGCGGTCTGACCGGCGGCGACGGCGAGGACTCCGGCTCGCTCGAAGTCCTCCACGGCTGGGCAGACGGCGACGGCTCCGCTGCCTTCAAAGCCATGCTCGAAGGCTTCAAAGAGGCCCACAGCGACGTGGACATCAACGCGAAGTCCATCGGCGGCAGTGGGAACACGAGCCTCGACCAGCGCGTCAACACGCGCCTCGGCAACGACAGCCCGCCGGGGTCGTGGGCCGACTGGCCCGGAAAGAACCTGCTCCAGTTCACGAGCGAAGACCTCCTCGGCGACATCGAGGAGGACGTCTGGGGCAAGAACGACATGAAGAACGCCTACCTGCAGGGGCCGAAGGATGCGGCCAAGCCGGACGGCAAATTCGTCGCCGTCCCCATCAACATCCACCGGATGAACAACCTGTTCTACAACAAGTCGGTCGTCGAGGAGGCCGGCGTCGACCCGTCGTCCATCTCGGACGCCGCGTCGCTCACTGACGCGCTCAAGAAGGTCGACGAGAACACCGACGCCGTCGGAATGGCCCAGGGCGGCAAGAAACCGTGGCCGACGCTCCAACTGTGGGCGACGGTCCTCCTCGCACAGCAGGGCCCCTCCGGCTACGACAAGTTCGCCAAGGGCAACATGGGTCAGGAACCCATCGCCAAGGCGTTCGAGACGCTCGTCTCCTACAGCGACTACTACACCGACGACGTCGGGACCATCGGCTTCCAGGAAGCCGCTGGGAAGGTCGTCAACGGCAAGGCGGCGTTCATCCATCAAGGTGACTGGGTCGCGGGCACGTTCGCGAGTCAGGACTTCGCCTACGGCGACGACTGGGACTACGTGCCGTTCCCCGGTACGGACGGACACTACGCCCTGAACATGGACAGCTTCGTCTTCCCGAGCGGGTCCGCCGCGCCAGAGGCGGCGAAGAAGTGGCTCGCCTACTGTGGCACGAAGGACGCCCAGATTCGCTTCAACAAGGAGAAGGGCTCCATCCCGCCGCGGAGCGACGTCTCGCCGGACGAGTTCCCCGAGTTCCAGGCCAAACAGATGAAGGACTTCAAGAACTCCGAGGCCCAGCCGCCGTCGGTCGCACACGGCCTGGCCGTCTCGAAGGAAGTCCTCTCGAACCTGAAGGGCGCAATCAACAACGACTTCTCGGAGTACTCCGAGTCCTCCGCGAGCGCCGTCGCGAAGTCGTTCACGCAGGCCTTCTAACGAGGGCTGTCGTTTTTACGTATCATGAAATCCATACTACGAACCGTCCGCGGGGTCGTCGGCGACGACGACGAGGACGGCGAGCGGCCGGTCCGGACGGACGGGGGCACTGCCTCAGAGGGGCGGACACTCCCGGTGAGCCGAGAGTTCCTCGGCGCACTTCCGTTCTGGCTGCCGCCGTTCCTCGTCGTCGGGCTGTTCGTCTACGGCGCAATCGGCTGGAACGCGCTCATCTCGCTGACTGACTTACAGGCGTTCAACGACCCGAACTACGCGAATCTCGACTTCGAGATGTACGCACAGGCGTTCGGGGACCCGGCGTTCATCAGCGCGTTGCGGAACACGTTCGTGTTGATGCTCGCGTTCACCGTGGTCTGTCTGGTCGTCGGCCTCGGCCTCGCACTGTTGCTCGACCAGCACATCCGCTTCGAGAACACGCTTCGCACCATCTACTTGCTCCCGATGAGCCTGTCGTTCGTGGTGACGGCGCAGTTCTGGCTGTGGATGTACAACTACAACGACGGCATGGTGAACACCGTTACGACGACGCTCGGACTCGGCAGACACCACTGGATTACGAATCCCTCGCTGGTGCTCGGTGCGGTCGTCTTCGCGCTTATCTGGCAGTTCAGCGGCTACGCGATGGTCGTCTATCTCGCCGGCTTGCGTGCGATTCCGAACGAACACTTCGAGGCGGCCCGCGTCGACGGGGCGTCGACCGCGAAGATGTATTGGCGTATCATCATCCCGCAGTTGAAGGGCGCGACCATCAGCGCGACGGTCGTGCTGATGGTGTTCGGCCTGAAGGCCTTCGACTTCATCTTCTCGCTGACGGGGTCGTACTACCCGCCGAAGGGGTCGGACATCCTCGCGACGATGATGATTCGACAGGCGTTCGCCCAGAATCACCGGGCGTACGCGGCCGCCATCGGTATCATGCTGTTCCTGCTGGCACTGGCCATCGTCGCGCCGTATCTGGTCTACCAGTACCGCAGAGGTGAGCTATGAGTACAGAAACCACAGACACGACGACGACCGACGGCTACCTGGGCATCGGCACGAGCCGACTGCTCCTGTACGGGTCACTCGCCGCGATGACCGTGTTCTATCTCATGCCGATCGAGATCGGACTGGTCACGTCGCTGAAGTCGAACCCACTCGCGTCGGCACCGTTTCTGCCGCCGACGCCGGACGGATTCACCCTCGGCGAGTGGGAACGCGCGTTCTCGGCGTTGCAGAGCGGACTCGTGAACAGTGTCCTCCTGACGGTACCGGCGACGATTCTGTCGGCACTCATCGGGAGTATGGCCGCCTACGGCCTGACGAACGTGGAGTGGGACGGGAAGACGCCGATTCTCGCGCTGTTCATCGCGGGCATCTTCATCCCGTATCAGGCGGTCCTCATCCCGCTCTCGAAGTTCTGGGCGTCCTACGTCCCGCTTCGCGTGTGGCTGGAACCGTTCTGGCTACTGCCGGGGCTGACCGAAGCACACGGTGACCTCGTCGCACTCATCATCTCGCACGTGGCGTACGGTATCCCCATCTGTGTGCTGCTGTTCCGGACGTTCTACAAGAACCTCTCTGGCGAGATGATCGAAGCCGCACGACTCGACGGTGCGAGCACGGCGCGCATCTACCGGCGCGTCGTCCTCCCGCTGTCGGGGCCGATGTTCGCGGTGACGCTCATCTACCAGTTCACGCAGGTGTGGAACGACCTGCTGTTCGCGCTCATCGTCATCGGGCCGAGCGGCACCGCACCCGTGACGGTCCCGCTCGCGACGCTCGGGAACAGTCTGTCCGAAGTCGGCTTCGGCATCCGGATGGCCGGCGCGTTCATCACGGCGCTCCCGACCATCCTCGTCTACATCTTCTTCGGCGACCAGTTCGCCGAGGGGGTCGCAACGTGAACACGACTACCAACGAGACAACACGGAGGTACACCAATGGCTGAACTACACTTAGACGACGTAACGAAGGTGTTCGACGACGGCGGTGACGACATCGTCGCCGTCGACGAAGTGAACGTAGATATCGACGACGGCGAGTTCCTCGTCCTCGTCGGCCCGTCGGGGTGTGGGAAGTCCACGACCCTGCGGATGATAGCCGGTCTGGAGACGGTCACCCGGGGCGAACTCCGCCTCGCGAACGAGCGTCTCAACGACAAACAGCCCGCGGACCGAAACATCGCGATGGTGTTCCAGTCCTACGCGCTCTACCCGCACATGAGCGTGGCGGAGAACATGAGCTTCGGGCTGGAGGAGTCCACAGACATGAGCGACGACGCCATCGGCGAGAAGGTTACCTCGACCGCCCAGATGATGGGCATCGGTGACTTGCTCGACCGCAAGCCCGGCGAACTCTCCGGCGGGCAACAACAGCGTGTCGCGCTCGGCCGCGCAATCGTGCGCGACCCGGAAGTGTTCCTGATGGACGAGCCGCTGTCGAACCTAGACGCGAAACTGCGCGCGAAGATGCGCACCGAACTCCAGCGCCTGCAGGAAGACCTCGGCGTCACCACGGTCTACGTCACGCACGACCAGACCGAGGCGATGACGATGGGCGACCGCATCGCCATCCTCGACGACGGTATCCTCCAGCAGGTCGGCACGCCACTGGAGTGCTACCACGAGCCGAGCAACGAGTTCGTCGCGGACTTCATCGGCGAGCCGTCGATGAACTTCTTCGACGTGACCGTCGACGACGGCCAGCTCCACGCCGAGGAATTCACCTACCCAGTCTCGCAGGAGACCCTCGACGCCGTCGGCGACACGACCGACCTGCGCATGGGTGTCCGACCCGAAGACATCGAGATTCGTACCGAGGCAGCCGACGCCCACGACTTCGAAACGGTCGTCGACGTGGTCGAACCGACCGGCGACGAGAACAACCTCTACCTGACGTTCGACGAGAGCGCGGCCGACCCGGAGACGTTCATCGTCACCATCGGCGGGATGCAGCGCGTCGAATCCGGCCAGCCGGTCGTCGCACACATTCCCGAGGACGCCATCCACCTCTTCGACGCGAAGACTGGAAAAGCACTGAAAAATCGCTCGCTGGAGAACGTCGAAGCACTCGGACAGCCGGTCTGAGTTCGTCTCGGCGCAGAAACCGCAATTTCGTTTTTTCGCTGCGACTCACCCGTGCAGATGCGTCTGTAACCGCTCACGCAGCGTCTGCTGTAACTCGTCGACCGTCGTGGCGTCTAAGTCGAACGCGGTCGGCGCGGACCCAGTCAGGGTCGCCGAACTCGCCGTGTCGGCGACGAGCGTCGCCAGCGACAGGCGTCGCTGGAACACGGTCGCCTCGCTCACGACCGTCTGGAGGCGGTAGTACGGCACGATTTCGGTCTGGCGGTTCCAGAACCCGGACCGGACGACGACGTGGTCCTCGCCGACGTAGTAGCCACGGTTCGCCCACTTGTAGTGTGCCGCGACCGGCGCGAGCAGGTACAGCACCGCGAACAGGTACCAGAGCGTGAAGTCAGGGACAGCCTGCGAGACGCCCCACGCGAGGGCGAGCAAGACCGTGACGGCGATGCTGTACCGGACTGCGTACCGTCGCCGGGCCCGCTTCGGGGCGCGCTCGAACTCGACTCCAGACAGGTCGATGTCTGCGAGGTCGTCCGCGAGTTCGAGCACTCGTGCTTTCGGTGCGAGTGGGACCGCAGACTGACTCCCGCTCTCGGCCCGCTGTCCGGCGTATCCCGCCGTCTCGACGCCGAGCGCGGCGTAGCCGAGCGGTCGCATCACGACGGTTTCAGTGAGTGAGACCGTCTGGACCTTGTCGGTCGGAATCGACCCGGAGTAGCGCTGGAGCAGGCCACGCTCGTAGACGAGGTCCTCACCTCGGCGCGCCAGCTCGAACCCGTAGAACTCCTGTATCGAGACGACGGCGCTGACGACGTAGGACGCGGCGAGCACGAGCGGCGTCCCGACGATTCCGGTCACGAACACGTCGTTGGCCGTCATCGTGTCCGGGTCAAGCGTGGTCGGCCCGCCGAACGTCCCGAGCACCCGGAGCAGTCCGTCGATAGCCACGTCGCCGACGATTGGGGCGGCGATGACGAAGATGACGAACGAGCCGAACCGGAAGCGGGCCAGCGCGAGAATGAGGAGGTCGACCGGCGAGAGCGTGAACAGCGTTCGCTCGGCTTCCGCCGACGCCGTGCCCGTCTCTCTCGCGGGCGATTCACTGACCGACGTCGCGGTCTCGGTCGACTCGGCTGGTTCCGTCGGCGACGTGTCGGCTTCGGCTCCCGCCATGGGTGCGCCTGGACGGTCATCCGGGGCGGCACGGTCTGCCGGGGCGACAGTCTCGTCGGTCGTTTCAGTCCGCCCGGTCACTGCGGCCGCTTCTCGACTCCCGTTCCGTCGCGCCCGAATCTCGCGCTGGAGCCGGTCTGCCTCTTCCCGGGAGACGACCGAGAGTTCGGCCTCGGTTCCGCCGCCGCCCGCAGTCTCGATTCGAACGACCGCCACGTCGAACAGTCGATGGAAGAGGTTCTGTTGTACGTCGACGTTCTGGATACGGCGAATGGGAATTTCTCGCTCAGTACGGCCGATGACGCCCGAGGCCACGTCGAGCGTGTTCTCGGTGAGTTCGTACTCGAAGCGCGTGTAGACGAGGTAGCCGTACACGATGCCGACGACGAAGCCGACCGGCGCGAGGACGAACACGAGGTCGATGCTCGTCCCAGTCGTGTCGATGCCGAGGACTTCACTGAGGACGCTCCCGCCGAACAGCGAGAGGAAGAACGGAATCGAGAAGCCGTTCACCCCGTAGCGGAGCATCCGCGTCACGGCCGAGAGCGGATGCAGCCGCCTCATACCGCGTCCTCCGGCTCGGCGGCGACCGCGAGTTCGCGGAGTTTATTTCGGAGTTCGCGGGCTCGCTCGGGGACGAGGCCGGGCACGGTCACGTCTGCCCCACGTGACCCGGCGGTGTAGACGACGACGCGGGAGAGGCCGAGTGCGCGGTCTAACGGCGTTCGCTGGGTGTCGACGTGCTGGACCCGAACGTAGGGGACCGCTGTCTCGACGCGCGTCACGACACCGCGTTCGAGGTAGAGCGCGTCGTCCTGGAGTTCGAACCGCCAGTCGCGGTAGAGCGCGCTGGCGTGTCCGACACCGAGGCCGAGGACGACGACGAGGACACCGGCTGCTGCGAGCGTCTGCGGGAACCACGATTCGACGCTACCGAGGAGAAAGACCACGCCAGCGAGGACGACCCCACCGATGGCCGTTCCGACGACCCACTGGATGCGAACTCGCTCGTGGAGAGTTTCCATACCGTTTCAGAGACAGTCCGCCGACAAAAAGTGAAAGGCTCCGCGCCGGGTGGCGGTCTGGTCGCTCGCGCAGTACGGCGAGGCGAGCGACAGTGACGCGTGACAGTACCGCGCTACAGGTCAGCGTACTCCTCGGGTGTGTACGTCTTCAGTTCGAGCGCGTGGATGTCGGTCGTCATGTGCTCGCCGAGTGCGTCGTAGACGAGTTGATGCTGCTGGACCAGTGGCTTCCCCGCGAATTCGGGCGAGACGACGGTCGCGCGCAGGTGGTCGTCGTCGTGTTCGCCGCGAGCGCGTTCGACGGTCGCTTCGCAGTCTTCGATACCGGCCTCGATGAGATCGGCGACTTCGTCCGGAGTCATCTGTCTGTCCGGCAGTACGGCACTCCGTGCCTTACGGATTGCGTCATGGAGAGCGTCACCGGCTCAGGTCCACTGGTCGAGGCCGGTCTGGGTGACACCGGTCTCGATACGTTCGAAGCCGCGGCGAACTTCGTCGGGGTCGACCTCCCACTCCTCGACGACGTACTCGCGGGCAGCTTCCACGTCGGGCGAGATGGCCGTGTCGAACTCGTACTCGTCGGTGACGTTCGGGTCGCGAAACAGGGTGCGGACGAGGTCTGCGTTCTCGACGTACACGTCCTCTTCTTCGAAGACGGTCCAGATGTCGCCGTGTTCTTTGACCTTCTTCAGGGCAGTCTTCGGGCCGTAACCGTGGACGCCCTCGTTGAAGTCGGTCCCGCAGAGGATGGCGATGTCGATGAGCTGTTCGAGGGTCACGTCGAGGTCCGCGAGGGTCTCTTGCAGGTCCATGCGCTCCGGGTCGCCCTTGCTGGTTAGCTGGCGAAGCGTGACCGGCGCGCCGAACAGCAACGCGTCGTAGTCCTCGGTGCCGACGTAGTCCACGTCGCCGCGCTTGGCCATGTTGGCACACTGTGCCTCACCCTCGGCGGGCGCTTCGACGACCGGCACGTCGAGCAGGCGGAGGAGTTCGCGGCTCGTCTTCTGAATCACTGGTGTGAGCCGCTGTGTCGCCGAGTCGAGTCGGGCGACCTCCTTCGAGTCGCCCGCTTCCTTGGCTTCTTCGAGGCGTTCTTCCATCTTCTCGCGTTGCTCGCGCCGGTCGGCGATTTCGTCGGCCTTGAGTTCTGAGGGGCCGCCGTCGAACACCATCACCGGAATCAGGTCGTGTTCGAAGAACTTCGGCAGGCCCTGCACGATGCCGATGAGGTTCGCCACTTCCTCGCCAGCGTCGGTCGTGTAGCGGTGGTCGCTCGTCCACCTGACCGTCGTCGTCAGATAGCGATAGAGCCAGTTGTGCGCGTCGACCGCGACGACGCCGCCGCCAAGTTCGTCGAACGGGACTTCCTCGATGTGTGCGAGGTCCCGGAGGTCTGCGTTACCCATCGGCGGACCTAGGTGACCGAGCGTATCAACTCTAGGGATGTGGTTCGACGATGGGACCCACAGACTCCCGGTCGTTCTCGCCGACCGGACTACCCAGGAAACCCGGGTGGCCCACGTTCGCGTTTTTCGGCGACGAACGCCCGTTCCTGCTCGGTGAGGTCGTGGTCGTCGCCGGTGACGAACGCGTCGAGTCCAGCGCGATAGCTGTCCGCTCTATCGGTCGCGTAGCCGGGTGCGGGGTGTTCGAGGACGAGTTCTGCTAGGCCGGTTCGGTCGCCGGTGAATCCGAACCCAGCGGCGTACAGCGCCTCGTAGGAGTACGGGTTGTTGACCGCGATTCGGACGCGCTCGTAGCCGTGCTCGCTCGCCTGCTCGACGACGAAGCCGACGAGTTCCGGCGCGAGCCCCTCGCCGCGGTGGTCCTTGCGGACAGTCACGTATCGGAGCCAGAGCGTTCCCGGGTCGGTTCGGTCGGTGTTGAACGCGACGGCCGCGAGCACGTCCTGGTCGTACTCGTCGGCGTCCGGGAGTTCGGGCGGGAGGTCTCGGTCGAGCGTATCGGTCGGCGGGTCGCCGCGGATGACCGCCTTGCCAGTGCTCGACATCACGAACTTGCCGGCGTAACTGAACCGTCGGTAGTCGAGACGGAGTGTGGGACCTTCGGCCTCCCATCCGAGCAGTTCTGGCGTCTCCGCTGTCACGATAACAGGTGAGGGCGTCGGGGTATTACGCTCTTTCGTCCGATTCTGGCCCGGTGGTGCCTCCGACTGCAATCGAGCGAACTATGTGTCGGCATCAGAAGACAACCACTCATCCGGCCAGGTATATTTCCGTCGGCCATGGCCATAGACAGTTATCCCCGACGTGGCCCTGCCGTGGATTTCTTCGATTGTACGAACGAATTACCCGATTCTTTTAGTCGCCACCGGTACTGTGACAACTATTGTCTTGACGCCATCACATAGCCGATTTTATCAATGGTGGTTGTGGACGATTGACGTGTATGCGACGCTTCACAGCCGTCTTACTCGCGATATGTCTCGTCGCGTCGGGGATGCCCCTCGCCGCCGCGGGCGCGATAGACAGCACCGATACAGCAGTCACGGACACAGCAGTCGACGCACCGACACCGGCCTCGGCCGATGAGAGACTCCCGGCAGCAGTCGCCGACAGCACGGGGAACGCCGACACCGACGAGGCGAACGAGTCGGCGTCGACGACGGTGACCATCCTGTCGTACAACGACATCCAGACGGCGATGGCCGAGAACGGCACGGCCCCGCGGATGGTCCACCTCATCAACGAGCGCCGCGCCGCGCACGACAACCCGACGGTCGTCATCGGTGGCGGCGACGAAGTGAGTCCGCACTCGCTCTCGCCGCTCAGCCAGTGGGAACTGCCCATCGAGGTGCTGAACGTCATCGACCCCGACGTGGAGGGCATCGGGAACCACGACCTCGACTACGGCTTCGAGGCAGTCCAGAACTTCTCTGCCGCCTCCGAGTTCCCGTGGGTCATGGCGAACGTCGTCCAGAAGGAGTCCGGTGAACCGATTCCGGGCACCGAACCGTACCACGTCGTCGAAAAAGGCGGCGTGAAAGTCGGCGTCATCGGCCTCGCCGACGAGAAGATCAAGTCGAAGACCGCGGTCGACTTCGACGAAGAAGGGTACGAACTGCAGGACTACACCGACGTCGGCAACGAGTACGCCCAACAGCTCAAAGAAGAGGAGAACGTCGACGTGGTCGTCGTCGCCGGGCACTTCGGCGTCCCGGTCGCACAGGACCTCGCCGAGAACTCGGAGCGAATCGACGCCATCGTCGTCGGTGACGACGAGGTCGAGTACCCGCCCCAGGAGACCAGCGGCACGGTCATCATGGAGGCCGAGGCCCGCGCAGAACACGTCGCCGAACTCAACCTGACGGTCGAGAACGGCGAGGTCACGGCGTGGAACGGTCGCCTGCTGAACGTGACCGAGAACACCACGTACAACCAGACCGCCGCCGACATCATCACCGAGACGCGCGGCAGCGAACTCGACCGAGTCGTCGGTGTCACCGAGACGCCGCTCGACTCGCGCTTCTCGTCGAACTACCACGACGAGACCGCACTCGGGAACATGATTACGGACGCCTTCCGCTGGAAGGCGGACTCCGAAATCGCCATCACGAACGCTGGCGGCATCCGCTCGAACACGCAGTACGAAGCCGGCAACGTCACCGTCGGCGAGATTTACAACGTCCTCCCGTTCCGGAACTCGCTCGTCACGGTCGAGTTGACCGGAAGCGAGGTCAAGTCACTCCTCGCCAGTCAGATAGTCACGCTCGAAAGCGAGACCGGTTCGCAGTACGGTGCGGAACCGTCGCTGCAAGTCTCCGGTATCGCCTACGAGTACGTGCCGCACGAATCCGTCCCCGCCGAGCAGCGGATTCAGGACGCGTGGGTCGGCGACCAGCCGCTGAACGACTCGCAGACGTACACCGTCACGGTCAACTCCTACATGGCCGGCTGGGACGGCTCCGTCCTCGAAAACGCAACGCGCGTCTCCGAAACCCAGTCGCTCTACGGCACCGTGACGCTCGAATACGTGCAGGCGATGTCGCCGGTCTCGCCGACCGACGCCGACCGCATCCGCCGCGTCGACTACCTCGCCGGCACCGCGACGGCGACCCTCGACAGCGAGGGCGAGACGACACTCACGTTCAAGCAGCCGCCGAACGCGACTGAGTTCGACGCCGGGAGCTTCTACGCGACGACCGACACGAGCACGCGTGTGAACGCGACGGCCGTCGAGACGATGGAAGACGAGGTGGCAGTCACCTTCGACGACTCGGCACTGCAGACGCTCGCCGATGGCCCCGGAGCGGTCCAGATTTACGGGCTGTACGACGACTCGGGGTACAACCACAGCTACTTCGAGAAGTCCATCTTCGGTGGCGACCTGCAGGCGGCCATCGAGAACCCGACGACGACGACATCGACCACGACGCAGCCCCCGACGACGCAGCCGCCAACCACGGCGGACACGACGACCGGCGAATCGACCGATAGCACGGCGGCTCCAGGCGATTCGACGACGACCGAAGGCGTCAGTGACGGCACGCCTGGCTTCGGCCCCGCCGCCTCGCTCGTCGCACTCGCTTCGGTGGCGCTGCTCGCGTTCCGTCGGCAGTAGTCGCTGACAACGACTCCAGTCGATTTTCGTTTAAGCGTCTGTCCTGCATTCGGGAATATCGCACATTTCCGAACTTCTTTCTGATACGTTCGATATAGTCGAAAGGAAGACTATCGTTACTACTTATATTCGACCTCTAATTACAAGCGATGTATGCCCGGACTCTCCGCCATCGCTGGGGCTGTCGTCGACGAGACTGTCGAGCAGGCCCTGTCCTCCGTCTGTTTCACAGACAGATACGAGCGAACGACACGACTCGACACCGGGGGCTTGCGCGTCGCCGAGACGAGTTACGAGAGCTACCCGGTTCGGTCGTTCGAAATCGACGGCTATCGCGTGTTCTTCGAAGGCTACCTCTACGGCGTCGAGGACACGGCCGCGGCTGTCGCCGACGTGCTTCCCTCGCTCGTCGCGGACCGCCACAGAGCAGTTGCGGAGTGGATCGCGGCCCGCGACGGTGAGTTCGTCATCGCCGTGGTCGACCCAGAATCGGAGACGCTCTGGGTGTGTAACGACCAGTTCGCACGGCTCCCGTTGTTCCACGCCCGTGTCGGAGAGACCCACATCGTCTCACGCGAACTCGGATTCGTCCGAGAACTCGCCCGCCAGACGGACGACGGTTTCACCATCGACCGATTGGGGACCGCGCAACTGCTCCTCTTTGGGTACCCGCTGGGGACGCGGACACTGTTCGACGGCGTGACGATGCTACCACCCGGTGGCGTGTTGCGAATCGACGGTTCTCGGGAGGTAGAACGAGTGCAGCAGTTCGACCTCGGTGGGGACCGACACGCCGAAAAGGACCGCGAAACGAACGCGAAAGCACTCGAATCTCGGTTCGTCGAGGCGTGCGAAGCGCGAGCAGCGGCCGGCGGCCAGAACATCGTCGCGTTGAGTGGCGGGATGGACTCGCGCACTGCACTCGCCGGATACGAGGCGGCCGACGGTGTCGCCTTCGCAGCCACGTCCAGCCCGCCACACCGCGCCGAGCGAGGCGAGGCACGCGTCGCCAGCGAACTCGCAGACCGAGTCGGCGTGGACTGGCGCTGGTACGCGTCGGACCCGACCAATCGCCATCACGAGGAGTTGCTGGCCATGGCACAGGGGATGAACAGTCTGGCGAACGCGGCCGGCCTCGACTTCTGTGAATCGGTGGCCCACGAACACCCCGGCGCGACACTGGTCACCGGTGACGGCGGCGATAAAGCCCTCCCAGACCTCACGCCCGCGCACTCGCTCGACTCGAAAACGGACCTCGTTGACACGCTCTTGCGCTCGCAGCATCGGCTCTCCGTCGAGGACGCGGCCGGTATCGCGGGCATCAGTCCGAACCGACTGGTCGACAGCGTGGAGGCGCGTATCGATTCGTACCCCGAATCGGCCCTGGAGGACCGCTACGTCCACTTCCTCGTCCGTGAGCGCGGTATCAACTGGCTCAATCACGGCGAGGAGCGAACACGAAACCACCTGTGGGCGACGACGCCGTTCTACGCACCGGACTTCTTCTTCTACGCGATGCAGTGTCCCCCCGACCAGAAGTCTCGCCGGGACCTCTACCGGTCGTTCCTGCGCGAACTCTCCGACGAGGCCGTCGCCGTGGAGTACGCCGACTTCGGCGCGAGCATCGACTCGCTGGAGTTCCGCGTGAAACAGACCGCCTACGACGCGCTCGACCGCTTCCCGCGGGTCAAGACGACCGTGGTCGACCTCTTTCGAACGCTCGAACGGACCGAGTCCGACGTGTCGGCCGAGATTCGCCAACTCACCGACGCCGACGATGGAGACCAGTTCACGCCCGCAGCTGTTCGTCGCACGGTTCGAGATGGCAACTACAGCGATTCGGCACTCTACACGCTGTACACCGTCCTCGCGGCTCGTCACGGGGCTCTCGCCGACCGGCAGCCGAAATTCGCCTGAGATATCGCGGGGCTCTACGACGACAGTGCGCGGTCTGGGTGACGGTCGCAGACGAGCGGGACCCTTTTTCGTCGTCCCGGAGTGGGTTGGAGCATGACGACGCCCTCCGCCGACATCGACACCACTCGACTCGAATCGTATCTCGCGACGGAAATCGACACTGCCGTCGTCGAGACGACGGTTCTCAGCGACGGACTCAACCTCGTGTTGACCGTCACGACCGCCGATGGCGGCGTCGAGTACGTCGTTCGCCAGGCGAAGGAGCTCCGCGACACCGACGTGTTCAACGACCTGCGCGACGAGTACGCGCTCCTCTGTGAACTGGAGGACACCCCGATTCCCACACAACGACCGGTGCTGTTCTGTGACGACGAGTCGGTGCTGGGTGACGAGTTCTTCGTCACCACGTACGTCCCCGGAGAGCCGTTCCCCCGCGGGTCGTTCCTGCCCGAGCGGTATCAGGTCCCGGAGGCACGCGAACACATCGCCACCGGACTGGTCGACACGCTCGCCGAGATTCACTCGCTGCCGGTCGCGCAGTACGAGCCACACTGTTCGCGCTGGTCGCCGCTGAAGCAGGTCGAACGCGCGACTGCACGGCTCGACGCGACCACGGACGTGACCGGGCGCGAGATGCCCACGCTCCGGGCCGTTGGCGACTGGCTCCGGGAAAACGCACCCACGGAATCGGTGACGAGTCTCGTCCACGGTGACTACCGGGCCGGCAACGTCCTCTTCGCGGGTGACCAGCCAGAGATAACCGCGGTCCTCGACTGGGAGGCCGCACTCGTCGGCGACCCACTGACCGAACTCGGCTACCTCTTGCTCGACTTCCGGCGCGACGACGACCCGCGGCCGTCACTCGACGAAATCGAAGCGAAGTACCCTGAGGATGCGCTGACGGGCGTCAGAGAACTCCATCGAGACGGGCTCTCACCGTTCGGGTCGAAGCCTGGCAGTCCGACTCGACGCGAACTGGTCGACCGCTACGAAGACCGGACGGGGCTCACCTTCGACCACGAGCAGTTCTACCGCGCCCACGCGGCGTTCTTGCTCGCGTCGGTCTGGGCCGACCTCGGCCGGCAAGAGGTCGAAGCCGGCGGCGAGTCGTCCTACGCACCGATAGTCGACTACATGGCGCTCGTCGCGGACAGCATCACGAGTGGCGAGTTCCCGTTGTAAGTGCGTCTCCCGTCTCCTCACTCGCGGACTTCTTCCAGCACGCTCGACCCACCGCCGGCCTTCGACTCCCACTCCCACTCGTCTTCGATGCGGACTCGCCCGTCGTCGAGGAGCGTAACCGCACCGATGGAGTGGCCGGTAGCCGTCTCGCCGTCGTCGTGCAACTGGACGTACCGAATGTCTAATCGCTCGCCGTCGAAGGTTCCCACGAGGTGACCCTCGACGATGCTCCCACCGGAATACGTCGCGCTGACGCGGTCACCGTCCTGTTCGAAGCGCATCGTCGTGTCACCAGAAACCTCGCCGCCGTCGTTCTCGACGCCTGCGAACGTCCGGCCGCCGAGGGAGATGTCTGTCGGCATGACAGTCGGTTCGTCGGTTCCAGACCTAAAGCTAGCCCGAGAAACTGATAAATAGCGTTCATGACCTCCCTCTGGCTATGTCGTCGGCAGAACCGAGTGGGACGTGGAACCTCGGCTGGCTGGTCCTGACCGTACTGGTCGCAGTCGTTGCGTTCGCGGTCACGATGACCACGTGGACGCTCGTCGTCGGTGCGTTCGGCCGCGACCTCGCCGCCGTCGGTCCGATTCGGCTGCTGGCCGAAGCCGTCGCGACCCTCGCGTTCGTCGGGACGTTCGTCGCTTCGTTCGCGCTCTATCACCACCTCCTCTTGCGCGACGACGTCGACACCGAACGGGCGCAGACAGCGGTCGAACACACTGTTGGCTGGCTCCTGCTGTCGGTGGTCGTCGCGTTCGTGGTCGCCGGAGGTGTCTCGAACGTTCTCGGGCCGTCGTCGACGGGAAATACTGTCGGCGTAACTGCGTTCGTCGTGACGCTCCTCGCGTCGCTGTCGATGTTCTTCCGGAGACGACAGGCCGAACAGAGACGATGTAGTGACCGAGCGAAACGCCACGCCAGCCAGTCGCGGCGCTATTCGGTCGCGGTTACGAGAGAAGTGCACCAGCCGGGAATTGAACCCGGATCATTGGCTTGGAAGGCCAAGGTCTTGCCATTAGACCACCGGTGCGCGGTCTTCGCATTTGAACAGTCGCACCGAGGGGCACAAAACACTTCGGAATTTCGTCGACCGGCGACGAGTCGAGCGCCGTCGCTCGTGACGAAGTCCACAGCAGAAGTGCCTGCACGCGTCCGCGTTCCGGGGTCACTACGACTTGCCGGCGCACGAACGGGGCGACGCGGGATGCGACGCCGAGGACGCCGCGTAGAGCCGTGCGCGAGGGCCCAACGCGGCACGCGATTCCCACACCAACGGGTGTGCGCATCTATCGGTTCTCAGTCACGCCTTATGGGCTTTACTGTTCACTCGCCGTAATCGTCGCGTAACAGTTGCCGGAAGAAAGTTCGGAATGCAGGACAGTACAGTCGCTCGATTCGAGGTCCGCGTCGAACTCGTCGGGCGAGTAGATGTGGTAGTACCGCGGGACAGTGACGCCGCCGGGGAGCGTCCAGTCGACCTCGGTGTCGAACGACTCCTCGCGGTCGAAGGTGTCGTGCGCGGTCGACCAGACCGAGACGAGCGCCCGGCCGCCGGGTGTGAGCACGCGAGCGAGTTCGTTCAGACTGGCACGACGTGCCTCGCGCGTCGGCAGGTGGTGCAACGTCGCGACGTACACTGCGAGGTCGACGCTGTCGTCCCGAATCGGGAGTCTGGAGGCATCGCCCTGCACGAGGTCGACGGCGAAGTCGCGTCCCGTGGCGCGCTCGCGAGCAGTGTCGAGCAAGCCACGCGAGAGGTCGAGTCCGACGACGTGGTCGCACTTCGACGTCAGTACCTCGGCGTGGCGGGCGTTTCCGCAACCGAGGTCCAGTCCGCGTTCGCCAGCGGGCGCGTCGGCGACAAACGACTCGACCTCTGGCCAGGCGTACTCGCGCGTCTTCGCGAAGTGGGCCGAGATTCGGTCGTATGTGTCACGAGTCGTGCGCCGCGAGCGGTCCATGTCGCACTGGTCGCACCACGGCGAAGTAAGGGGTTCGACTCGAATACGCAGAGAGTGACTCCGGGTCCGGTATCGAGTCAGGGACCGGGAATCAGTACGAGGAACGTCGCGTACGCGAGCGCGACGAGGACGGCGGCGTGTTTCGCGCCGGTCCGCACGTCACCGGAGGAGAGTTGCCCCGCGATGAGGCCAGAGAGGAGCCCCTGCAAGACTGCCGCGTGGAAGAACACCAGCGTGTAGGCGTCCTTGTCGACGCTGCCAGCCTGCCCGACGCCAGCGACGGCCGGGACGTTCGCTGCGCCCGACCCGGTGCCGGCGTTGCTCGCGTTCAGTGCCGTCGCAGTGCCGCCGTCGGGGAGACTCGGGAGCAGCCACACCGAGAGGACGACGATGATGAACAGGAAGACGAAGAAGCCGAGGTAGACGACGACCATGTACGTCGACATCTCCTGTCTGCGGGTTCGCTGGAGTCGCCGGTCGGCTTTGGCCTGACTGGCCGCGATTCGCAACACGGTGGCGAGGTCGCCGCTGGCATTCATCGCCTTGGTCGTGAGCGTGACGACCCGAGAGATTATCTGCGTCCTGAGCCGGGCTTCGAACCGCTTGAGCGCGGTCTCGATGTCGGCACCCCACTTGATGTCGGCCCAAACGCGGTCCATCTCGGTGTCGAGCGCACCGAGTTCGGAGTCGCGGACGCGTTTGATGGACTCGACGACGGTCATCCCGGCCTCGTTGACGCTGGCGAGGCGGTCGAGCAAGTCCGGAACCGCGGCCTCGATGGCCTCGCTCCGACGGCGGTGCACCTCGAAGGCGATGGCGAACGTCCCGACGACGAACAGGAGCGCCTGAATGAGCACGTCGTCGAACGTCCGGATGTTGACCCCGGCCGGACCGAGGTTCGCCGGGAACCGGACCAACACGAGCAGGATGGCGAGCGGAACCGTTACCCAGAACACGGCGATTGGTCGCTCGACGACCGTCCGGACCGGGTTCCCGAGTTTGCCCCGGAGCCAACGGAACTGCCGATACGCGTCGAGACGCAGGCGATTTTCGGTCGCCGTCTCGTAGCCTCCGTCGGGCTGTACCTGCGACGGCCCGGCCCGCCTGATGCCCGCGAGGCCGTCGACGGGCGGGTCGACCTGCTCGTAGCGACGACCCACACCGAGCGTGTCCGTCACCGAGAGCAGGTAGATGATGAAGATGATGTTCCCACACGGGACGATGACGTAGACGAACACGCGAAGCGGGTCGAGCGTGTCGCCGACGGCGATGCCGAGGACGACGAGGATGGTGATGAGAAAGAGCGGAAGCGCGACGAGCGCCGTCACGTACACTTCGGCGAGCGTCGCCAGCCTGCTCAAGAGCTTCTCCTGTTGTGCCTCGGCTTCCTCCTGAAAGTCCTCGTACTGCTGGTGGAGGAAGTCAGAGAGCGACCGGCCGGACTGCAAGACGCTGGCGAGGTTCTCCGAGAACTCCTTGAACTGCCCACTCGGCGAGCGCCGAGCCATGGTGTGGATGGCAGTGATGAGGTCTTGCCCGAACATGTCCATGTTTCGGACTGCGACGTGGACTTCGTCGGCAGAGTCGCCGTAGATGTGCCGGTTCTCGGCGAGGATGCGCATCACCTTCGGGAACTCCATCCCGGAGCGAGACAGTGCGTAGATGAACGCGATGGTTCGCGGCAGCGACGCCTCGATGCGTCGTTCGCGCTCGTCGGCGACGTACTGCGGATACCACCAGCGGTACCAGTAGACCATCGCCCCGAACCCCAGTCCCAGCGTGAGGCTGGTGACGGCCATCAGCGCGAACAACTCGAACACGGAGATGGTCGGGAGGCCGACGAAGTTCGTCAGGAAGTGCAGGTTATCGGGGAAGACGGACCGAATCGTCTCCTCGTCGATGGCCAGCAGGATAAGTCCGAACCAGATGAAGTACATCCCGGAGATAGACCCGACGAGTGCGAACACGCCCGCGTACAGCAACGTCTTCGCCGAGTACGTCCGGTACGTCGTCGGGATGTGGGCCGCTCGCAAGAATCCTTTCCGAATCGCCTTGTTCCGACCGTGGAGACTCGCGTAGCTCCCGAAAATGACGAGCGCGAGCCTCGTGATGATGCGATTCGCCCGCACCGAGTACGGAGCCAGTACGACCGGCAGTGCGAGCGCGATGGCGACGACGAGCGGGACGTAGTTCGCCCAGGACATTTCAGTCGGTCTCCGCCATCTCGGCCTCCCCGTTCGCCCCATCCTCCCCGGCCGCCGAAGTCGAGTCGTCTTCGACCGTGTCGACCTGCGTCATCGCCCGTTCCGAGTCCGCGTAGTACTCGTTGATCATCGCGGTGAAGCGACGGTAGTCCGTGATGTCGTGCTCCCACAGGTATTCGAGGAACCGCCTGCGATTGCGCAGTTCGCTGAGCAGTTCCTGCTGGGTCCACCCGCGTTCGTCACGAATCTCGTCGAGGACTTCAGACCCAGACGAACCGAACGTGTCGTCGTTCGGGTCCCACGTGAACGCGGTCGAGTAATCGAGCTCGCCGGTCCGTTGGTCGATGCCCTCGATTTCGGCGATGGTCCGGTTCCGGCGGACCCGCTCACCGTTGAGTCGGGTGAGGCCCTGCACACAGAGGATGTCCAGACTCTGGACCATCGACCGTGGGACGTTGATGGGTTCGTTCTCCAGTCGATTGATGACCGTCCGCACCGAGTCCGCGTGCATCGTCGAGTAGGTGGTGTGACCGGTGTTCATCGCCTGGAACAGCGTGATGGCCTCTTCACCACGGACCTCCCCGACGATGATGTACTCGGGCCGGTGACGCAGTGCAGAGCGTAGCAGGTCGTACATCGTCACGTCGGTTCCTTCGTGGATGCGCTCACGAGTCACCGAGGAGAGCCAGTTGTCGTGATACAGGGCGAGTTCCCGGGTGTCCTCGATGGTCAACACCTTCGAACGTGGCGGAATGAACATCGAGATGGCGTTCATGCTCGTCGTCTTCCCCGACGCCGTCCCGCCGGCGAAGATGAGCGACTTGTTGTTCTCGATGGCGAGCCAGAGGTAGGCCATCTGGTCGATGTTGAACGTCCCGTAGTCGAGCAGGTCGATGGGCGTGAACGGCTCGTCGGCGTACTTCCGGATGGTGAACGCCGAGCCACGGGGCGTGACTTCCTCGCCGAGCGCGAGTTCGGCACGCGAGCCGTCGGGCAGCGTCGTCTCGACCATCGGGTCGCCGATACTGATGTGGCGACCGGAGTGCTGGGCGAGCCGGACGACGAAGTTGTCCAGTTCCTCTTGTGCGAACGAGACGTTCGTCTCGATGTCGGTGTAGTCGTCGTGGTAGACGAACAGTGGGAGCTCGTAGCCGTCACACGAGATGTCCTCGACGTGTGGGTCGTGCATCACGGGGTCGAGTTTCCCGTAGCCCCGGAACGCCCGCCAAAGGTAGTAGAACAGCTTGTGGTACGTCTTCATGTCCACGTCCGCCCCGTACTTTTCGAGATGGTCGTGTAGTGCGTCGTCCAGCACTTCCTCGGCGTCGCGGCCGTCCAAGTCGCGTCGGTAGACGAGCGGGTCGCGGATGTCCTCGAACAGCGTTTCGAGCAGGTCGTGTTCGTAGTCGTCGAGTTCTGGTTCGACGACGTGGTACAGGTGTTCGTTCCGTTTGTCGTCGTGGTTGATGCTGACGAAGGCGTACGGTGCGTTCACCCAGTACCGATTTCGTTCCTCGTAGCCGTCGAGGCCGTCGAACGAGACCAGCGGGCCGTGACTCGCTGGCGTGTACGGTTCGCGGGAGATGGTCGTCCCCTGCAGCAACTGGAGAACCGACCGAATCCGGTCGGTGAGCGAGGTCGGTTCGGCCCGGGCAGCCGACGCTGCTGCTCGGCTATCGCTGGCCGACCGACTCTCGTTTCCTGTCGTTTCACCTGACATTGTAACCGACCGGTCGGACCGGGGTCGAAACGAGACGAATCGACGACTCGGCGGGGGACGACCGGGTTATCGGCAACGTAAGCAGACCCGCGACTTAAATCAGATGGCCGTTTCGCGGACGAGATGTCCGCTCACGTCCGGTCTGCGAACAGGTTCAGCCCGCCGAGGACGAAGACGATGAGCGTTCCGAGCAAACCGATGGGCAGGAACTGCTGGAGCCCGAGAAGCTTCGTCCCCTGCGTCGCGCTCAGTTGCAGCGATGCCGCGGTGTAGACGACGCCGAGCAGGACGAGCAACGCACCGACGACGTACACGCCGTTGCCGGGGAGTGCCTTCGCTTCGTCGTATTCGAAGTACATCAGCAGGCTCACCACGAAGAGGACGAGGATGATTGCGGCGGCGACGACCCAGGCGAGATGCGCCGCTGCCTGTCCCGGGAGTTGGCCCGAGGTCTCCTGAAAGAATCCCCACGGCGTCTTCAACGTCGTCCCGTCTAAAATGCCCGACCCAAGGACGTATCGTAGCCCGAACAGCGGAAAACGCAGGATGACGACCGTCGTCTCCTTCTCGGCCCCACCCGTCACGGAGAGACGCCCGTAGGCCACCGACCACGGGAGCAACAGCGAGAGCCACGCCGAGAGGACGGCGAATTCCTCGCTGTACTCCGAATTTATCCATACCATACACCGACAGCGCGCACGGACCACCGTAAAACCTGTCGAACCGCCCCCGTCGAAGGGTGCTCACCGAATCACCGACCGGCCCCAGTCGTGGCCCGAACTGGCGTCCCGACACTTGAAAGCCTGCACATCGAGGTTCACGGTAGCGTCACGTTCTTACGCCATGAGTACTAATCCGCGTACGACTGATGAGGCGCGACTACTTCACCCTGCAGGTCAGCGACACTGCCTGGGTCGACGACGGTGGGGAACCGACGAAGCCGACGGTCACTATCGAGTTCGAAGGCCCCGTCTCGACACTCCGTGAGCGCCTCACGGGAGTCGACGACGAAGACCCGCTCGATGCCCGAGAGACTGACGTGGCGTTCAGGTTACAGACGAACGTCGACGCCGACGACGCTCGCGGCGTCGTGAGCGTCACGAACCGAGTCACGGGCGACTTTATTCTCGAACTGAACGAGGACGCCGACGACGTACTCCGATTTATCAGAGCGGCGCGACGCTACGGCGAGTCCGACGACGGTGACGGCCTGTACACGGTCGATATCGAGATAGAAGGTGAACAGTACGTGACCTACGAGAAACGAACGTTCCTCGTCTACGACCAGACGGGCGAGTTGCTGCGAGGCGAGAGTCTGATTCCGAGCGGCGTCGAACTCTGAGGAGGCGGCTCCGGCGACACCATTTTCGAGCAGTATCGACCAGCCTCAGCCGAGTCAGAACCGTTCCCAGTCGGTCGGCCCGTCACCGAGCCCGACGACACGCAGTTCTCGCCCCGCTTCGCCGTTTCGTGTCTCAACCAGTCCGTCGAACAGTTGCCGGACCGTATTGTTCGTCTGTCCGTCGTGTTGCGTCGCGTCGAGCGTCGCGAAGCCGACGCCATCGGCGGCGCTGATTCGGCCCGAGAGGATGTGGAGGAACCGAAACACGGTCTTCACGTCGGCCTGCCCGAGCAGCGTCGAGATGGAGTCGACGACGACGCGCGTCCGGACGTCTCGCTGGTCGAAGATATCGAGCAGTCGTGACGAAGACATACCGGCCGCGGTGAAGTCACCGGGCGAGGAGACGTAGCGCGTCGTGTGGTCGTCGGTCACGTCACGGCCTCGTTCGCGCGAGACGCAGTCGACGACGGCGAGCGGCGGCGTGTCCGCTGGTCGGTCCACGTCGCTTCGAACGTCGTCGTCCACGTGCTGCGTGGTGAGGAACAGGCCACTGTCACCGTGGCCGTGTCCATCTCGCAACAGCGCACAGCAGAGGTCGTACTTCCCGGTCATCGGCGGGCCGGTGACGAGGAGGTTCGTCCCCGGCCTGAGCGCCGCCACGGGAAGGACGTCGCTCACGTCGTACATCCCGACTCACCGGCTCCCTGTCGTGGCGGTATCCAACGCATCGTCCA
The DNA here is from genome assembly GCF_051207395.1 of Haloarchaeobius caseinilyticus. Taxonomy (NCBI): domain Archaea; kingdom Methanobacteriati; phylum Methanobacteriota; class Halobacteria; order Halobacteriales; family Halorubellaceae; genus Haloarchaeobius; species Haloarchaeobius caseinilyticus. The sequence continues at coordinate 886,113 of NZ_JBPJZC010000001.1, forward strand.
CTGGTTCGCCGCACTCCCGCATAAACCCGAGGTCGATATCGCTCGGTGTGTCGTCGACTGTCGGGCCGTCGAATCGGCCGAAATCAGGGCTCTCTGCCATGGCCGCAGCCCGAGTGGGGTGGAGCGACTGGATGCCAACACATACGTACTCCCCGGCAAAATCCCCGGCAATGACGCTATTCGGGACTGCAGGGATTCGAGGCCCCGTCGACGAAGTCGTCACGCCCGAGCTGGCACTCGCCGTCGGGCGAGCGGTCGGATTCGACGGAGGGGAGTTCGTCGTCGGTCGAGACGGCCGCGAGACCGGTCCAGCGCTCGCCGCCGCGATGGAAGCCGGGTTGGAGAGTGCGGGGGCAGATGTCTACCGTGTCGGGATGGTGCCGACGCCAGCACTCGCGTACGCCTCGAAGGGGCGACGCGGCGTGATGCTCACCGCCAGTCACAACCCGCCGACGGACAACGGTATCAAAGTGTTCGACGACGGTACCGAGTACGACCGCGACGCCGAGCTGCAGGTCGAAGACCGTGTCGCCGACGAGACGCCCACCGTGCCGTGGGACGAGTGGGGTGACAGCTATCAGCAGGCTATTCTCGACGAGTATCAGGACGCGATCGCAGACTACGCCCGCAGTATCGGTGACCAAGACGGCTCCGACGTCGACGCCGTCGAACCGCTGCAGGGTGTCAGCGTCGCCGTCGACTGCGGGACCGGCATGGGCAGTCTGGGCACGCCGCAAGTCCTGCGAAAGCTCGGTGCAGAGGTCGTCGCACTCAACGCGAACGTCGACGGGCACTTCCCGGCCCGCGAGTCGAAGCCGACCGCCGAGACGCTGACCGACCTCGTCGCCTTCCTCGGTCGGAGCGACTTCGACCTCGGGCTGGCACACGATGGCGACGCCGACCGCATCGTGGTCGCCACCGGTGACGGTGAAATCATCCACGAGGACACCATCCTCGCCATCCTCGCCGAGTTCTACGTCCGGCAGGCGACCAAAGCCGACCCCGTGGTCGTGACCACGCCGAACGCGTCTGCTCGCATCGACGAACGTGTCGAAGCCGCTGGCGGGCGGGTCGAGCGCGTCCGACTCGGCGCACTCCACGAGGGTATCGCCCGGGAGGAAGCGGCAGGTGACGAGGACACCGAAGTCGTCTTCGCCGCCGAACCGTGGAAGCACATTCACGTCCCCTTCGGTGGCTGGATAGACGGCGTCGTGAGTGCGGCGGTCCTCTCACGACTCGTCGCCGAACGCGGCAGCGTCGCGGCACTCAGAGCCCCGGTGAACGAGCGACCGTACCGGAAGGTCAGCGTCGACTGCCCGGACGACGCCAAGACGGGTGCGATGGAACGACTGGCGACGACGCTCCCCGAACAGTTCCCGGAGGGAACCGTCGACACCGACTACGGTGTTCGCGTCGACCGACCGGACGGCTCGTGGGTCCTCGTTCGCCCCAGCGGGACCGAACCGTACGTGCGCGTGTACGCCGAGAGCGAAGACGTAGAAGCACTCGTCGAGTCGGCCGTCGCCACGGTCGAGGAAGCGGTAACCGCGGCACAGTAACGCCCAACTCACTGCCGAAACCGGCACAAATTTATGAAAATTTTACGGCAATTTCGGGCTGTGGTTCCGGTCGCCGTCGGACAGATTTTCGGTTCCGGCGAAGTTGACAAGACAGACAGAAGCGCGTGTCTACCGACGGCCGACGCAAGCGTTAGTGCCAGCCTCCGGCCGCGAAGCAAATATATATTCCCCCTGGATATTGCGTACGAGTAGTAATATTTCACACTAATTATTGCTAAATATTTCTGTCCAGTTGGCGAGGTAGCGACTGTGCTCCGACGGGTTTAAATCACGGTCGTTCATGGTACACCGATATATGAAGGGTGACAGGCGGACGTACCTGAAAAGCATCGGAACACTAGGACTTGCAGGACTCGCCGGATGTATGGGTAGCTTCGGCGGCGGCAGTGGCGGTGCAGCAGCCAACATCGGCATGGTGTACGCCAAGGGTGGCCTGGGCGACAAGTCGTTCAACGACATGGCCCAGCGCGGCGTCAAGGACGCGAAAGAGGAGTACGACATCGCGTTCCAGGAGCGCCAGCCGGAGTCCGACCCCGACTTCAAGCCGGCACAGCGCCGGTTCGCCGAGTCGACCGACCCCGAGTACGACCTCGTCTGCTGCATCGGTTTCGCCCAGACGAAGGCACTCGAAGCGAACGCGAAGGACTACCCCGACCAGAACTTCATGCTCGTCGACTCCGTCGTCGAGTCCGACAACGTCGCGAACTACGTCTTCAAGGAGCACCAGGGCTCGTTCCAGGTCGGCTACATGGCCGGCCTCCTGACGAACCAGGAGTTCGAGACCTCGAAGGCGGCCACGAAGTCCGGCGAGTCGAAGGTCGGCTTCGTCGGTGGCGTCGAGGCTCCCCTCATCAAGAAGTTCGAGGCTGGCTACAAGAAGGGCGTCGAGCACGCAGGCAACGACGTGAGCGTCAGTTCCACCTACGTCGGCGACTTCGCCGACCCGACCGGTGGCAAGGAGGCCGCCCTCTCGATGTACGAAGACGGTGCGGACATCGTCTACCACGCCGCCGGTGCGACCGGTCTCGGCGTGTTCCAGGCTGCGAAGGAGAAGGGCCGCTACGCCATCGGTGTCGACGCGGACCAGTCCGAGAGCGAGGCCGACTTCAAGGACTACATCCTCGCGAGTATGGTCAAGCGCGTGGACGAAGCGGTCCTCACCGCCGTCGGCAACGTCGTCGACGACAACTACAAGGGCGGCGATGTCGTGACCCTCGGTCTCGACAAGAACGGTGTCGAGGCCGTCTACGGCCAGACGCTCGGCTCGGAGATTCCGCAGGGCGTCAAGGACAAGTTGAAGACCTCGCGTGAGGAGATCATCGCAGGCGACATCAGCGTCCCCACGGAACCGTAACGTAGCGTAGCACCTGACCAACGATGAGAGCCCTGAGGAGGAGACGAGATGAGTAAGAATTCCGCGGTCCGACTCGAGGACATCACGAAGCGGTTCCCCGGCGTCGTCGCAAACGATTCGGTGACGCTCGACGTCGAACGGGGAAGCGTCCACGCTTTACTCGGCGAGAACGGTGCCGGGAAGACGACGTTGATGAACGTCCTCTACGGCCTGTACGAACCGAACGAAGGAACGATATACGTCGATGGCGAGCCACAGCAGTTCGACACCCCAGCGGACGCCATCGACGCGGGCATCGGGATGATCCACCAGCACTTCATGCTGGTCGACACGATGACCGTCGCCGAGAACGTCACGCTCGGAAACGAACCGCGAAAGTGGTTCGGCACGACGGTCGACCACGAGCGGGCCCGCGAAGAGATTGCCGCCCTGAGCGAACGCTACGGCTTCGACGTGAGCCCGACCGAACTGGTCGAAGACGTGAGCGTCGGCGAACAACAGCGCGTCGAGATTCTGAAGGCACTGTACCGCGGTGCGGAAGTCCTCATTCTCGACGAACCGACTGCCGTCTTGACGCCACAGGAGATCGACGAACTCCTCGGCGTCATCGACGAACTCACCGACCGTGGCAAGAGCGTCATCTTCATCACGCACAAACTGAACGAGGCGATGGAGGCGGCCGACGACATCACCGTCCTGCGAGACGGGAAGGGTGTCGCCACGGTCGACGCGGCGAACACGACCCGCGAGGAACTCGCGGAAGCGATGGTCGGGCGCGAAGTGATGCTAGAAGTCGACAAGGACCCGGCCACACCCGGTGACCCTGTCCTCTCGACCTCGGACCTCGTCGTCGAGAACAGCGACGGGATGCGAGTCGTCGACGAACTCGACTTCGAGGTTCGCGAAGGCGAGGTGTTCGGCATCGCTGGTGTCGACGGGAACGGACAGGCAGAACTCATCGAAGCCGTCACTGGCCTCGACACACCCGACAGCGGTGTCATCGAGTTCTGGAACGAGGACATCACCGACATGTCTCGCCGCGAACGGATTCACTCGGGCATGTCCTACATCCCCGAGGACCGCCAGAAGCGCGGCCTCGTGATGGAGTACGACCTCGTCGAAAACGGTGTCCTCGGCAACCAGCACACCGAGGCGTTCACCGACGGCGAACGCATCGACTGGAAGCACGCCGAAGAGCACGCCTCCGACATCGTCGAGACGTACGACGTTCGACCACCGTCGACCGACGCGACGGCAGAATCCTTCTCCGGCGGGAATCAGCAGAAGTTCATCGTCGGGCGGGAGTTCGAGCGTGATCCGGACGTGGTCGTCGCTACCCAACCGACACGTGGTGTCGACATCGGTTCCATCGAATTCATCCACGACCGACTGCTCGACCTCCGGGCGGAGGGGAAGGCGATTCTGCTCGTCTCCTCGAAACTCGACGAGGTCCAGCAGCTCTCGGACCGACTCGCAGTCATCTACGAAGGACAGTTCATGGACGTAGTCGACCCGGACGACGTAACGGAAGAAGAGATCGGCCTCCTGATGGCCGGGCAGCAACTCGACGGCGGCCAGTCGACACAGACGGCCACGACCGACGGAGGTGACGCTCGATGAGCGACAGTGGCTGGAAAGCGTACCTCCAACGACTGCTGGACGCCTCCTACGGCGAACGACTGCTCATCAGTCTGGCCGCGCTGGCCATGGCAGTCGTCGTCGGCGGCGTCGTCGTCTTCCTCGCCGGCTGGCCCGCGTCGTGCGCGCAGGGACTGGAAATCGCCGGGCAGACGTTCTGTTACAATCCGGTGTACGTCTACATGCAGTTCTTCCTCGGCTCCGTCGGCTTGACCGGCGGCGGCTGGAGCCCGACGAACATCGCGATGGGACTGTTACTCCGCCAGACGGTCCTGCTGATGTTCACGGGCCTCTCCGTCGCGGTCGCGTTCCGCGCCGGGATGTTCAACATCGGAACGCAGGGACAACTCGTCCTCGGTGCGCTCGCGACGCCGCTGACGGTCATCGCGGTCGCACCGTACGCGCCGAGTGGTATCGTCGGAACGCTCATCCTCGTCCCCGTCGGCCTGTTCGCCGGTGCGGTCGCCGGCGGTATCTGGGGTGCGATTCCCGGAGCGCTCAAGGCGTACGCCGACGCGAACGAGGTCATCACGACCATCATGCTCAACTTCGTCGCGCTGAGTCTGGCGACCACGCTCGTCAAAATCTGGTTCCAGGACCCCGGCGCGAGCGGTCTCACGGCGACCAAGAGCGTCCCCGAGAACGCGATGATTCCGACCGTCTTGTTCGACTCGAACGACGGCGTCTCGCTGCTCGCACTCGGACTCGCCGTGGCACTCGCAGTGGGTGTCACGCTCGTCCTGACCCGGACTTCATTCGGGTTCGACCTGCGAGTGAGCGGTGTCCAACCGGACGCCGCGACGTACGGTGGCGTCGACGCCGAAAAGACGATGGTCTCCAGTATGGCCATCTCCGGCGCACTCGGCGGTATCGGCGGCGCGATATACGTCCTGATGCTGCAGGGCCGCTGGGCCTCTGCCATCCCGTCGCTCGGCTTCGACGGCATCACGGTCTCCATCCTCGCCGGGAACAACCCGCTGGGTGTGGGACTGTCGGCGCTGCTGTTCGGCGTGTTCAAGAGTGGCTCCGCGGCCATCGAGTCCTCGACGGACGTGCCGAGCGACTTACTCGGTGTCCTCACTGGCCTCATCATCCTATTCGTCGCCATGCCGGAGTTCTTCCGGATGCTCGGTCGTCGCTTCGTGACGCTCGACGACGACGACCGGGCCGTGGCTACCGATGGCGGTACTGCGACCAGCGGAGGTGAGTCCGATGAGTGAACTCGGTACCCGCGAACGCGTCGGTGCCGGACTCATCGGCCTCTTCGCCGTGTTGCTCGTGCTCGACGTCGTCGTCGGCGACACCATCTCTGTGGTGTTCGCCGAGGCCGCCATCGACGCACTCCAGCGGCCGACGACCTACGAGTCGGCGCTGCGACTGGCGACACCCATCGCGCTCGCCGCTATCGGCGGCATCTTCGCCGAGAAGAGTGGCGTCATCAACATTGGTATCGAAGGCCTGCTCATCGTCTCCGCGCTGTTCGCAGTCATCGTGACCCACCTGCTCGACACGAACGGTATCGTCGGCGGGACGGGCGCGATGTGGCTCGGTGCAGCCGGTGGCGTCCTTGCGAGTATGCTGCTCGCGCTACTGTTCGCCGCGGTCTGTATCGAGTTCAAGGCCGACCAGATTATTGCGGGCCTCGCCGTCTGGCTCATCGCCCTCGGCGTCGCGCCGTTCGCGATGATCGTCCTCTACGGACAGAAGACGACGCCGACGACGCAGTCCGTCGGCATCTGGTCGATTCCGCTGCTCTCGGACATCCCCGGTATCGGCCCCATCCTGTTCGAGGCGAACCCGTTCGTGTTCTTCATGATCGCGTCCGTCCCGACGGCGTGGTACGTGCTGAACCACACCTCGTTCGGCGCGTGGGTTCGCGCGAGCGGGGAGAACCCGAAGGCACTGGATACGGTCGGCGTGAGCGTCGACCGCGTCCGCTACAGTGCCGTGCTCCTGTCCGGCTTCTTCGCCGGACTCGGCGGCACGTGGATCGGCCTGAACATCGGTCGATACACGACGGGTGCGACCGGTGGCCGCGGGTTCATCGCCATCGCCGCGTTCCTGTTCGGGAACTACAACCCCATCGGCGCGTTCGGGGCGTCGTTCCTGTTCTCGGGCCTCACGGCACTCCAGCGCCAGACGCAGGATGCCGTGCCCGTCCCGAGTGACGTGTTCACGATGCTCCCGTACCTGCTGGTCATCGTGGTGCTGGTCTTCGTCGGGAAGACCCGAATCCCGGAAGCGGCCGGGGACCACTACGACTCCGGCGAGGAGTAACGCGACACTCCTCGACGGTTACGCGACTTCTACTTCCACTACTTCACCCTCGGAGTCCGCGCTCGGACCCCGTTTCATCCCGACGAGTGCCAACAGGACGAACAGCAGGCCTTCGAGCCGTGCCGAGGTCACTACCCACCGTTTGACTTCGAACTCTTCCGGCGTCTCGTAGGCGACTCGCGTCCAAAAGTCGACGAACCGTTTCGGGAAGAGGAACTCTATCAGTCCGAGACAGAAGACGAGTGCTCTGAACATACCTGACAGTACGGGCCTGTCGACCTTGAGCAGATATTCAGCGCGCTGGAGAGTCCCGGCAACGGCCCATCGCCGACGCTCCCGTCTCGGTGGCTACTTCAAACCCGTCGTCGTAGTTGTCGCTATGGATGACGACGACCTCGTCGCCGAAGCGCGCACGATGCTCGACCGAGCGTACGCTCCCTACTCCGAGTACACCGTCGGGGCGGCCATCGAGACGGCCGACGGGACGGTGTACCGTGGCTGCAACATCGAGAACGCGAACTACTCGAATAGCCTCCACGCAGAAGAAGTCGCCATCTCGCACGCGGTCAAAGACGGCCACACCGAGTTCGAGCGTGTCGCCGTGGCCTCCGGGAACCGCGATGGCGTCCTTCCGTGTGGAATGTGCCGACAGACGCTCTCGGAGTTCTGCGACGACGACCTCGTCGTGCTCTGCGACGAGGGCGAGGACGGCATCGCGGCGTACTCGCTGGGCGAGTTGCTGCCGAACGCAATCAGCGCCGAGACGCTCGGCCGAGGTGATTGAACAGACCTTTTTCGGTCCCCGCGAAATTTGGGGGCATGACTGGCGATAGCGAAGACCCGAACGCTGACGTGCAGTATCACCTCGAAGTCGGTCCCGGCGACGTGGCCGACACCGTGTTGCTCCCGGGCAACCCGGAGCGCGTCGAGAAGATCACCAGCTTCTGGGACGACCACGAAGAGCGAGCGTACCACCGCGAGTACCGAACCGCCACCGGCACCTACGACGACGCACCGATTTCGGTCACCTCGACGGGTATCGGCTCTCCCTCCGCGGCCATCGCGGTCGAAGAACTCGCTCGCGTCGGCGTGGACACTTTCATCCGCGTCGGCTCCTGCGGCGCAATCCAGTCCGAGATGGACGTCGGTGACCTCGTCATCACGACCGGCGCGGTCCGGCAAGAGGGAACCAGTGACGAGTACGTCCGCGAGGACTACCCGGCGACGGCCGACTTCGAAGTCGTGAGCGCGCTCGTCGCCGCCGCCGAGCGCCTCGGCTACGACTACCACACCGGCATCACGATGTCTGCGGACTCCTTCTACGCCGGCCAGGGTCGCCCCGGGTTCGAGGGCTTCATGGCCGAAGGCGGCGAGGAACTCGTCGACCACCTCAAAGAGGCGAACGTGAAGAATATCGAGATGGAAGCCTCTGCCATCCTCACCATCGCTAACGTCTACGGCCTGCGCGCCGGCGCGGTCTGCTCTGTCTACGCGAACCGCGAGACTGGCGAGTTCCGCACCGAGGGCGAATCTCGTGCCTCCGAGTGCGCGTCGCTGGCGACGAAGCTGCTGGCGAAGATGGACGCAGTCAAAGCTGAAGCTGGCGTCGACCGCTGGCACGCTGGGCTGTCCATCGAATAACGACTTTTCAGGGTTGGCGAACAGACGACGACGGCACCGCTCGCGCGGCGGTTCGTCGCACACCCGCCGAGTTCGCCGCGCGACCGTTTTCAGGTGATGCCGAGTGTGGCCGCGGTATCAGGTAAAAATCGTGGCGTGGAGGAGCGACCGGTGTCGAAGGCGAGCCTCCACAACGGCTCTGGCGCGCGCTGGCGAGCGAATCGAGTCGGTTGGGGAGGACGTGGCAGCGGTACTGTTCGGTGGTGGTCACGTTTCACCGGTAGTCGCACGCTGCTCGTCTGAACGAACACCACGAGATGCCGTGAAAAGAGCAGCCACTCTCGCACTCGAGTTGAAAGAGAGTAGGAAGAAACCGAAAGCTCGCCTACAGCCTGTTTACAGCGCGTCCCAGGACTTCCGTGCCTGGTTCCACGACGTAATGCTCGCCAGCCAGCGGGCGGCGATGAACTTCTTCAGGAACTCGGCGGGCATCCCACCGAACGTCGACATCGGCAGCATGTCGATGTCGTGGGCGACGGCCTCGTCGCCGACGGAGATGACGGTCCCCTTGTCGTCGTAGGTCCACGTCTGGAGACGCTGTCCGTTGATGGCGCGGACGACGTTCTCGGCCATGACCTCGGCGGCCTGCCAGGCGGCCTGTGCCGTCGGCGGCGCGGGCATGTCGCCGGGCTGCTCGACGACGGCGGAATCGCCAAGGGCGAAGACGCGCTCGTCGGAGGTCTGGAACGTCATGTCCGCGTTGACGCGGTTGTGCTCGTTCTCCAAGTCGACCTCGTCCATGCACTCGCGGCCGGTGACGCCACCGGTCCAGAGGAACACGTCGTAGTCGAGGGGTTCGCCCTCGTCGAAGTGGATGGTGTCCTCGTCGGCTTCGGTGATGGGGTCGTTGGTGAGAATCTCGATGTCCTTGTCCTCGAGGCGCTTTCTGAGCGCGCCCTGAATCTCGGCGTCGCCCGGCGGGAAGATCTCTTCCAGTGCTTCGACGAGGTAGATGTCCATCGGGGCGCGGTGCTTGTCGCGGAACTCCGCGATTTCACCGGCGGACTGGATGCCGGAGAGGCCGGCACCGCCGACGACGACCTGTGCGCGGTCGTCGCGGGTTGCCTCCTCGGCGGCCTGTTTTACCTGCTCGTGGATATCGAGCGCGTCGTCGAGCCCCTTGAGCGTGAGTGCGTTCTCGGCCATCCCGGGGATGCCGTAGAACGCCGTCTCACTGCCAAGCGCGACGACGAGATAGTCGTAGTCCACGTCGGCACCGTCTTCGAGTTCGACGACGCGCTCGTCCACGTCGACGTTCGTGACGGTACTCTTGATGAACTGCGTGCTCCGGTCGGCGACGTCGCCGACAGGGACGGTAATCTTGCTCTGGCGAGCGGGGTCGCGGATGCAGCGGTGCGACTCGTGGAGTACGAGGTGGTAGTCCACGTCCGCGATCCAGGTGAGTTCGACGTTCGGTCCGACCTTCTGTTGCAGGTCAGCGATAGTGCCGGTGCCAGCGTAGCCCGCACCGAGCACGACGACCTTAGTTGCCATACGGGAACGTCAGAAACCGACCGATACAAAGGTGTTGAAACCCCGGCAGGTGTGCGAGAGGTTGCCAGTCTAGTGTTCCGGCTCTTCAGCGGGCGCCTCCATCTCGTCGATGCGAAGGATAACGATGTTGCTGGTGTCGTCTTTTCCGTCGACGGTACCCTTGATTCGGAGCTTCGAAAGCGGCGTCGGCCCGACGACGACCGAATCACCCTCGTGGATGTCACGGACCGACCCCTGCAGATGAATCTCGGCACGGCAGAGTTCGGGGTGATGGACCGACGAGAGGTCGATCTCCTCGACGATGGCGTCTTCGACTTCCTCGCCCTCGTGTGTGAACGGGACGGTGGCCGGTTCGTCCATCTGCTGAATCTCCAGGGCCTCGTACGCGGCCGCGGTCGGCTTGTAGCCGCCCTTCGGCCCGGGGACACCTTCGACGAGCTGCAGGGCCTTCAGGCTCTGCATCTGGTTTCGGATGGTCCCGGGATTGCGGTCGACGCGCTCGGCGATGTCCTCGCCTTTGACCGCGTCTTCGCTCTTCCGATGGAGATTGATAAGGGCCTGTAGGATGTTCTTCTGGCTCGGGGTCAGCTCTATCGACGACATGAAGAGTGATTCGGTATTCGCGTTCTTAAATGCGTGGGATGCCGACGGCTGCTGATTCGCCGTCGCTGAGGGACCGACGTTGTGAGGACCGATAGAGATACCACGGTCCGACTTACTTGACTACATATGCAGGACAAACGCGTCCTCGTCACGGGGGGTGCGGGTTTCATCGGATCGAATCTTGCGAACCACTTGGCCGTCGACAACGAGGTGGTCGTCGTCGACGACTGTTATCTGGGAACGCCAGAGAACCTCGACGACAGCGTGGAGTTCCACGAGACGAGCGTCCTCGCCGACGACCTCCCGACCGAGGGTGTCGACGTGGTGTTCCACCTCGCTGCGCTCTCGTCGCTCAAGATGCACGAAGACTCCCGAGAGAACCTCCTAACGGGTCTTCGCGTGAACGTCGAGGGCTTCGCCAACACGGTCGAACAGTGCCGCCAGGACGGGTGTGACACGGTCGTCTACGCGTCGACATCGTCGATTTACGGCTCGCGAACCGACCCGTCGCCGGAGTCCATGGCCGTCGACGCCAACACCGGGTACGAAGCCTCGAAGCTCGCTCGCGAGCGCTACGCGGAGTACTTCGCCAACTACCACGACATGTCGGTCGCTGGCATGCGCTTCTTCTCGGTGTACCAGGGCTACGAGGGTGGCGCGGAGGAACACAAAGGCGAGTTCGCCAATATCGTCGCACAGTTCGCCGACTGGATCGCGAACGGCGAGGCCCCGGTCGTCTACGGCGACGGGACCCACACCCGCGACCTCACCCACGTCGACGACATCGTTCGCGGTATCGAACTCGCCGCCGACCACGAACTGACCGGAATCTACAACCTCGGCACGGGCGAGGCCTACTCCGCGAACGAAATCATCGAGACGCTCGCAGACCTCCTCGGTTCCGACATCGAACCCGAACACGTCGAGAACCCCATCGACGACGACGTGTTCGTCCAGCATACGATGGCCGACTTCTCGAAGATGCACGACGCAACCGGCTGGGAGCCGGAAGTCAGCTTCGACGAAGGGATGCGACGCGTCTGCGCGCCGTATCTGGACTAGAACTGAGCAACAACGTATTCTACTGTTCGGGGACGGTCGACGGTCGTCAGTCGAAGTCGCGGTCGTCCGTGATGGCTTTCCATCGCCGAGCATCGGCGCGTTCCTCGCTGTCCGCGCCGATGGTCATGATGCGGATGAACAACACCGGGATACCGAACATCATGAGCAGGTAGCCGCCAGCCACTGTCGCGACGATGGCGGTGACGTCGTGTCGGGCGAGGAACACAATCCAGTAGAAGAACGAGCCGAGAATCGAGAGCGTCCCCAACCGAATAGCGACCTGTTTGAACGTGAGCTGTTGAACGTCGTACAGCGAGTTGTTTCCGTAGAAGCGACCGAGGAGGATCGCAGCGAGGACCCAGACAGTGAACCGAAAGAGGAGACCCGGCTCGTTGCTAGCCGGGGTCGTGTTATCCACTCTCATACAGATGAGTAGTTCTCGTTCTAATTTAAAATTACTGCAATGTCAAATCCGTGCTGTCGCCAACCGCGTCGTTCATACGAGCGCCACGAGAAGCCGTGTATATGACGAGACAGGTCCGAATCATCGGGGCACCGACCGACTACGGCGCGAACCGACGTGGCGTCGACATGGGGCCATCGGCAATCCGCTACGCGGGACTCGCGGCTGAACTCGAAAAAGTGGGCGTCGAGTGTGTCGACACCGGCGACCTCCTCGTCCCGGCCGCGGAGACCCGCGATCCAACCGTCCGCGAACCCGACGAAGCCGGCCGGGACGCGAAGTTCGTCCGTGAAGTCGAAGACGTGTGTACCAGACTCGCCGACCAGGTCGCAGAGACCATCGACGACGGGTCGACGCCTGTCGTCCTCGGCGGCGACCACTCCATCGCCATCGGGTCGCTGAAAGGGGCGTCCCGTGACGCCGAAATCGGGACCATCTGGTTCGATGCGCACGGCGACTACAACACGCCCGAAACCTCTCCCAGTGGGAACATCCACGGGATGCCGCTGGCGGCCGCGCTGGGCTACCGCGACTGGGCGGACGTGGAATGGGCGAACTCGCCCAACTTGCGCGAGGAGAACGTCGTCTGGGTCGGCCTGCGCGACATCGACGAGAACGAGGCGAACGCGATCCGCGACAGTGCTGGGACGGCGTTCACCATGTCGGACATCGACGAGCGCGGTATCGCCAACGTGGTCGACGAGGCGCTCGAAATCGCCACGGACGGGGTCGACGGCCTCCACGTGAGCTTCGACCTCGACTGGCTCGCGCCGAACGAGGCACCGGGTGTCGGGACGCCGGTCCACGGCGGTGCGACCTACCGCGAAGCGCACTACGCACTCGAACGTGTCGCCGAGTTCGACCGCAACAACGACGACGTCCTTCGCTCGCTCGAACTCGTCGAAGTGAACCCGGTGCTCGACGAACACAACCAGACCGCGAAACTCGCGACCGAACTGGCGGCGAGCGCACTCGGCAAGCGAATCCTCTGAATCGGCCGCCGAGCATCGGGTATCCGAACTATCCGAATCCTTCTGCCTGCAAGTCGGCTTCGTCGACACCGACGGCTGTCACGGCCTCCGTCAGCGTCTGCACCATCGCGCTCACGCCGCAGGCGTACACTTCGACGTTGTCTGGGTCGATTCGCGCGTCGGTCGTCACTGCCAGTTTTTCGTCGAGGAACGGCCGCAGGTCTTCGGGGACGTCCCCAGACGAAATCGCGTCGCCGTCGAGATATTTGAGCAGCGTCTGCTGGACGTAGCCGTCTTCCCCGTCCCACGAACCGAGCAAGTGCTCCCGAGTGAGACAGGGGACGAAGTGAAAGTGCTCGTGTTCGTCGGCCAGCGTCTGCCAGTGGTCGTAGTACGGGGTGTCGTCCAGATAGGCACTCCCGAGGAACAGCCACACGTCGCGTGGCTGTCCGTCGTGCTCGTCGCGCCCCTCCTCGAACGTGAAGTCGATCATGCTCTTGAACGGGGCGACGCCGGTACCCGTCGACAGAAACACCATGTCCCGACCGCTCACTTCGTCGAGCACCATGTGGCCGTTCGGTCCCCGAACCGTCACGTCGTCGCCCGGTTCACACTCGACGCACAGCTCGCTCGTCAGTTCGCCGTCGGGAACCCGACGGATACACAGTTCGAGGTCGTCGGCGTTCGGCGAACTCGCTACCGAGTACGGTCTCGGCGTGTCGTTGAACTCGATGGTGACGTACTGCCCGGGCGTGAACGACAGCGACTCTGCTGGCGAAACGTCGAGAGTCACCAGCGACGGGTACGGACGGTCGAAGCGTTTTCGAAGCGTCTCGAACCGGTCGAGAATCGTGTCGGGGACGTCACTGTCTTCGACCCGAGCGAACAGTTCGTCCCAGTCGAACGCGGTGTCGTCACAGCTCTCGACCCAGTCGGCGTGGTCGTGAGGGGTGAGTTCCGTCCGAAGTGCATCGAGGACGTCACTTGTTCGGTTGTCGTCGAGTTCTCGAACCGCTGTCACCGTCGCTGGACAGGTGACGAGCGGTAGTTCCTCGGCGACCTCGTGCTGGTCGAGGTGCGAGGGGTAGTCCATGTCACCTGAGTAGCGAGGGAATCACCAAAACGTGTAACCTCTCCCTGTAGGGTCGAACCGACCCCACAGTATTCAGTCGGAAGACGGACGTTCCGCAGTCACGGCGACTGTACCGACGAAACCGAGTCGCCTGACGAAACCGAGTCGCTTCGGCCACATAGTAGACTCGGCACGTCGAGGTAGAGCCGTGACTCGGCGATTCGACCGTTCTCGAACGCGTACGTGACGACACCGTCTGTCGTCAGTTCGTCCCCATCACCGGAGACCCCAGCGAGGTCACCAGTCTGGGTCCCCTGCGCGCCGAAGCGAATCGAAGCGAAGTCGCCCTCGCAGATGACCGCACGGACGACGACTCGCAGGTTCGGAATCGCGTTCCGAACCGCATCGATTGCCGCCTGTGCCGTGTCGATGTCGTGCGGGCCACCCGGGAGCCCGAACGCTCGATATTCCTCCGTGACCAGTTCGGTGTCGAGTCGGCCGGTCCGCCAGCAGTGTTCGAAGAATCGGCAGGCGTGTTCGCGCTTCTCTCTGACCGTCTGTGCAGTGGGGGTGACTGTCGGCATGGTCTCTGTCACGCGGGCACTCGCGTGCCTTCTCCAAACGCGCCGTGGCAGGATAGCTAACGTGAGAATAGCCGCAATCTTGCGAAGAAAATCATCGGTTACGCCGGCGAGCAGTGGCCGTGTTTCGGCGCACCCCGGCCACCTGACTAGGTGCTTACTCGTCTACCTCGTCTGCGTCGTCGGCGTCGTCTTCTTCGTCCTCGGTCGCTGCCGGGAGGACGTCCACCGTCGCGACGGCGTCGTCAGCCGCTACGTCCATCACGGTCACACCCATGGTGTTGCGGCCCTGGAGCGAGATGTCGGAGACACGCGTCCGCATAATCTGCCCTTGTTCGGACATGACGATGGCGTGGTCGTCCTCTTCGACCGCCTTCACCGAGGTAACGCGACCGTTGCGCTCGTTCGTCTTGATGTCGATGAGGCCCTTCCCGTAGCGGGACTGGCGGCGGTAGTTCGACAGCAGCGTGCGCTTGCCGTACCCGTGCTTCGTGACGGTCAGCAGCGCGCGCTCGTCGGCTTCGTCCGTGGCGACCAGCCCGGCGACGTGGTCGTCGGCACCGAGTTTGATACCGCGAACACCGCGGGTGTTGCGGCCCATCGTCCGGACTTCGTCCTCGTCGAAGCGGATGGTCATCCCCTTCTCGGTGGCGACGACGAGGTCTTTCGTCCCGTCCGTGACCTCCACGTCGACCAGTTCGTCGCCGTCGTCGAGTTTGGCGGCGATGATACCGGTCGAGAGGATGTTCTGGAAGTCCTCGGTCTTCGTCCGCTTGACGTAGCCGTCACGCGTGGCCATCGTGATGGCCTCGTCCGCCTCGAAGTCGTCCGTAGTCACGACGGCGGTGATCTCCTCGCCGTCGTCGAGATTGAGGATGTTGACAGCACTCTTGCCCCGGGCCGTCCGAGACATCTCTGGTATCTGGTACGTCTTCAGCTGATACACCTGTCCGTGGTTCGTGAAGCAGAGCAGGTAATCGTGCGTGTTCGCGCGGAACACCTTCGAGACGCGGTCGCCCTCTTTGATGTCGCCGCCGATGATGCCCTTGCCACCGCGGTGCTGGGCGTCGAAGGCGTCGACTGGCATCCGCTTCACGTAGTCGTCCTCGGTGACGACGACGAGCACGTCTTCCTCCGGAATGAGGTCTTCGTGCGTGACCTCGCCGGTGTCCTCCACGAAGGAGGTGCGCCGGTCGTCGTCGTACTGGTCTTTGACCTCGCGCAGTTCCATCTTGATGACGTCGAGGAGTTTCTCCTCGCTGGCGAGCACCGATTCGAGGTACTCGATTGTGTCTTGCACGCCCTCGTACTCGTCCTCGATTTCGACGCGCTCCATGCTGGTGAGCGAGCCGAGTTGCATGCGGACGATGTGTTCGGACTGGTCCTCGGAGAGGTCGTACGTCTCTTCGAGTCCCGCCTTCGCGGCGTCACGGTCGTCGGAGTTCCGAATGAGTTCGACTACGTCGTCGATGTGGTCGAGCGCCTTGAGCCGGCCTTCGAGGATATGTGCGCGGTCTTCGGCCTGCTTCAGGTCGTACTGCGACCGTCGGCGGACGACCTCCTTGCGGTGGTCGACGTAGTGCGAAAGCGTCTCCTTGAGCGACAGTACCTTCGGCTGGCCATCGACCAGCGAGAGGTTGATGACGCCGAACGTCGTTTCGAGGTGGTGTTCGACCAGCTGGTTCTTCACGACCTCGACGTTCGCGCCACGTTTGAGGTCGACAACGACGCGGACGCCATTGCGGTCGGACTCGTCGCGCAGGTCCGTCACGCCCTCGATTTTGCCCTCGGTCACGTCGTCGGCGATACGCTCGACGAGGCGGGCTTTGTTCTCCTGATACGGAATCTCGGTGATGACGATGCGCTTTCGGTCCTTCTTCCAGTCCTCGACCTCGAACTCGGCACGGACACGGATGCGCCCTCTGCCCGTGGTGTACGCCTTTCGAACCGTGTTGCGGCCGACGATGTTCGCACCGGTCGGGAAGTCCGGCCCCTTGACGTGTTCCATCAGGTCGGTCACGTCACACGCCGGATTGTCGATGACCTCGATGGTCGCGTCGATGACCTCGCCGAGGTTGTGCGGCGGAATCTTCGTCGACATCCCGACCGCGATACCCGTACTGCCGTTGACCAGCAGGTTCGGGAAGGCCGCAGGGAGTACGTCGGGTTCTTGCAAGCGGTCGTCGTAGTTCGAGGAGAAGTCGACCGTGTCCTTCTCGATGTCTTCGAGGAGCGTCTCGGAGATGGGCGACATCCGGGCCTCTGTGTACCGCATCGCCGCGGCCGGGTCACCGTCCATCGACCCGAAGTTCCCCTGGCCGTCGACGAGGGGGTAGCGCATGGAGAAGTCCTGCGCCATGCCGACGAGTGTGTCGTAGATGGCCTGGTCACCGTGGGGGTGGTAGTCACCCATCGTCTCACCGACGATGGACGAACTCTTCCGGTGGCTCGTTCGACTCGTGATGCCCATCTCGTGCATCGCGTAGAGGATGCGCCGGTGGACGGGCTTCAGACCGTCACGAACGTCGGGCAGCGCGCGCCCGACGATGACGGACATCGCGTAGTCGATGTAGCTCTGCTCCATCTCGTCTTCGATGCGGACGCGCTCGACGCGGTCCGCCGGTGTGTCGGGGGATTCGGGGGCTTCTGAACTCATCTAGATGTCCACCCAGCTAGCCTCGGGTGCGTGTTCTTTGATGAACTGCTTTCGCGGTTCGACGGCGTCGCCCATCAGGACGGAGAACATCTTGTCCGCGGCGGCGGCGTCTTCGATGTTTATCTGCTTCAAGACCCGGCTTTCGGGGTCCATCGTGGTCGACCAGAGCTGTTTCGGGTTCATCTCGCCGAGGCCCTTGAACCGCTGGACCTGCGTCGGGTTCCCGTTACACTTCTCTTCGACGACCTTCTCGCGCTCGGCCTCGTTCATCACGTCGTACGTGTTGCCGTTGTAGCGGATGCGATAGAGCGGCGGCTTCGTCGCGTAGACGTAGCCCGCTTCGAGTAGCGGGCGCATGTGCCGGTAGAAGAACGTCAGCAGGAGCGTACGGATGTGCGCCCCGTCGACGTCGGCGTCAGTCGCCATGATTATCTTCTTGTAGCGAGCGTCCTCGATGTCGAACTCGTCACCGATGCCCGTGCCGATACCGGTGATGAGGTTACGAATCTGCTCGTTCTCCAGAATCCGGTCGAGGCGGTGCTTCTCGACGTTCAGTACTTTCCCACGGATGGGGAGCACTGCCTGGAACTCGGGGGCGCGTGCTTGCTTCGCGCTCCCGCCCGCGGAGTCACCCTCCACGATGAACAGTTCGGCCTCGTCCGGGTCGCGGGTCTGGCAGTCCGCGAGTTTGCCCGGGAGCGAAGTCGATTCGAGCGCCGACTTCCGGCGCGTGAGTTCCTCGGCCTTCTTCGCCGCCTTGCGTGCCTTGGCGGCCTCGACGGCCTTGGAGACGATGGCCGTCGCCGTGGTCGGGTTCTCCTCGAAGTAGGTGGCGAGATGTTCGTGCATCGCCGATTCGACGATGCCCCGGACCTCAGAATTGCCGAGTTTCGTCTTCGTCTGGCCCTCGAACTGTGGGTCAGGGTGTTTGATGGAGATGACCGCGGTGAGCCCTTCGCGGATGTCGTCGCCCTTCAGCGTGTCGTCTAAGTCCTTGAGCAGGCCGTTGCTCGACCCGTAGTCGTTGATGACGCGGGTGAGCGCCGTCTTGAACCCAGTGAGGTGGCTCCCTCCCTCGCGCGTGTTGATGTTGTTGGCGAAGGCGTGGATGCTCCCTTGGAGTTCGTCGGTCGCCTGCATGGCGACTTCGACCTGAATGTTCTCTTCTTCGTCTTCGAAGTAGATGACGTCGTCGTGCAGCGCCGTCTTCGTCTCGTTGAGGTAGCGGACGAACGCCCGAATCCCACCCTCGTAGTGGAACGTCTCGGACTTCGGCTCGTCGCCACGTTCGTCGGCCAGCGTGACGTTCACGCCGGAGTTGAGGAAGGCGAGTTCGCGGAGGCGGTTGGCGAGCGTGGAGTAGGAGTATTCGGTCTGCTCGAAGATGTCGGTGTCGGGCCAGAAGTGGATACGTGTGCCCGTCTCTTCCCCGTCCTCCATGTCGCGGACCTTCTCGAGGTCGCTGCGGGGGATGCCACGCTCGAATGTCTGCTTCCACACAGCACCGTCGCGTGTGACCTCGACTTCGAGCTTTTCAGAGAGCGCGTTGACGACGCTGACACCCACCCCGTGGAGTCCACCAGACACCTGGTACGATTTGTTGTCGAACTTCCCACCGGCGTGGAGGACGGTCATGATGACCTCCAGCGCCGGTTTCTCGTACTCGGCGTGCGTGTCGACCGGGATGCCGCGCCCGTCGTCTTCGACGCTCACGGAGTTGTCCTCGTGGACGGTCACCGTAATGTCGTCACAGTACCCAGCGAGTGCCTCGTCGATGGAGTTGTCGACCACCTCGTACACGAGATGATGAAGCCCCCGGGAGTCAGTAGAGCCGATGTACATCGCCGGTCGTTTTCGGACCGCCTCCAGGCCTTCCAAGACCTGGATTTGACCGGCGCTGTAATCACTTTCGTCGGACATGAAAACCTGTTCCGCAGTAGAGTGCGGGTACTTATAAAACTCACGTGTGCGCTCGCGCGCGAAAGCCAGACCGGGTCGAGTATAAGCGCAACCCATGACCAACACTGGAGGAGAACAGCGATAGCGACCTGCTCAGACGTCTTCGACGTCGTACGCTGTCAGCAGTTCGTTCCGCGTCTGCTGGTAGCCGCCGACGACGGCGAAGAAGACACCGAACGCCATGAGTAGCATGAGGCCCGAGGCCTCGCGGCCAGTCACCAGCGTGACCACGGCCAGCGCCGTGAGCAACACCGCGTTCACCTCGCAGAAGGCGATTCCCACGAGGAACCAGGGCCGGCTCCCGGTAGCTGACCACGGACTGTTCTTCAGTGTCCACACGGTCGCTGTCGACACCAGCAGTGCCGCGAACGACACCGCAGCGACGACGAACGTGTACTCCGCCCCCGTTGTCCCTGTCACTGGCATCAGTTACCGATTTGATACGATAGTCCTCCCTAAGACTCTACTGGCCGCCCCCTTCACTTTCACCGTGCCAGCACACGGTTTTTAACCACGCGGGGGGAACGGTAGCCCACAGAATGACCTCATTCCAGTCGTCACTCGGCGAGGAGGAGGGGATCGCCGAGGAGTTGGCCGAGAGCCAACGGGCCATCTCCATCGCCGAGTTCTTCGAGAAGAACAAGCAGATGCTCGGCTTCAACAGCGGAGCACGAGGGCTCGTCACCGCGGTCAAGGAAGCCGTGGACAACGCGCTCGACGCCGCCGAAGAAGCCAAAATCCTCCCCGACATCTACGTCGAGATTCAGGAGTCCGGTGACTACTACACCCTCATCGTCGAGGACAACGGCCCGGGCATCACCAAGGAGTCACTGCCGAAAGTATTCGGAAAACTCCTGTACGGCAGTCGGTTCCACTCTCGCGAGCAGTCACGTGGGCAGCAGGGTATCGGTATCTCCGCCGCCGTCCTCTACTCACAGCTTACCAGTGGGAAACCCGCGAGGATCACCTCTCGAACCGAGGGGGCCGCCGACGCGAACTACTACGAACTCATCGTCGACACCGACGAGAACGAACCCGAGATTCGTGCCGAGCGTACCGCGTCGTGGGACCGCCCG
Source organism: Haloarchaeobius caseinilyticus (assembly GCF_051207395.1). Taxonomy (NCBI): domain Archaea; kingdom Methanobacteriati; phylum Methanobacteriota; class Halobacteria; order Halobacteriales; family Halorubellaceae; genus Haloarchaeobius; species Haloarchaeobius caseinilyticus. The sequence continues at coordinate 906,579 of NZ_JBPJZC010000001.1, forward strand.
CACGGGACCCGCATCGAGTTGGAGATGGAAGGCAACATGCGCGCCCGCCAGCAGCTCCACGACTACATCAAACACACCGCGGTCGTCAACCCGCACGCCCGCATCGAACTGAAAGAGCCGCAGGAGCACTTCAAGTTCGAGCGCGCGACCGACGAACTCCCGGCCGAGACCGAAGAGATTCGCCCGCACCCGCACGGCGTCGAACTCGGGAACGTCCTGAAGATGCTCAAAGCGTCGGAGTCCCACTCCGTCTCCGGGTTCTTGCAAGGCGAGTTCACCCGCGTCGGTCGCAAGACTTCCGACAGCATCGTCGACGCGTTCCGCGACCGCTACTACGGCCGCGAGATGACGTGGACGATGCCCGACGACGAGGCACTCCACCACGCCATCGCGGACGCGGTGAACAACAAGCCCGCCGACGCGAAGGCCGCTTTCGCCGAGGGTGTCGTCTCTGGACTCCACGACCTCGCCAGCGACGACCGGGTCGCACATAACCACGTCGAAGCGGCCGTCGAGACCGCTGCCGAAGCCGACGCCATCAACACGACGTTCGGTAAGACAGTCCAAGAGAACGTCGTCGACGCGACGTGGCGCGCCATCACGGGCTACGGCGTCACCGAGGGCACGGACCGCATTCTCGACGACGTTCGCAAACACGCCGACGCCGCGACGAGCGTCCAGAAGGACGACGCGACCGTCGCCGCCTTCGGCGAACGCCTCGCCGCGAAGTTCGTCCCGGACGAGGACGAAGACGTTCGCAACCGACTCACCCGGAAGGAACTGCGCGAGTACGTCGACCGCGCGGCCGATATGACCGAAGAGCGTGAGGAAGCGACCTTCGGTGACACCGCCCGAGAGAACATCGTCGACGAAATCTGGGACGCGATGGTCACCGTCCCGGACGACCCACCGTTAGTCCGGGAACTCGCCGACGACCGCGACGGCACGAGCGACTTCGTCGCCGCGATGCGCGAGACGGACATCATGGCCCCGCCGACCTCCTGTCTCTCGCCGATTACGGCCGAACTGGTCGAAGCCGGCCTGCGGCAGGTGTACGACGCGGAGTTCTACGCCTCCGCGACACGCGACGCCGAAGTCCACGCTGGCGACCCGTTCGTCGTCGAAGCCGGTATCGCCTACGGTGGCGACCTCGAAGCCGAAGGGCAGGCCGACGTGTTGCGCTTCGCCAACCGCGTCCCGCTCGTCTACAAGCGCGGTGGCTGCGCAATCACGGGCGTCATCAAGGATATCGGCTGGCGAAACTACAACCTCGACCAGCCCGGTGGCCGAGGTGTGCCGAGCGGCCCGGTCGTCATCATGGTCCACGTGGCCTCGACGAACGTCCCCTTCACGAGCGAGTCGAAGGACGCCGTCGCCTCGGTCGAGGTCATAGAGGACGAGGTAGAACTCGCCATCCGCGAGGCAGCACGCGAGTTGAAGTCGTATCTGAAGAAGCAGCGCTCGATGCGAAAGCGCCAGAAGAAGCAGAACGTCCTCGCGGAGATTCTGCCCCAGATGGCCGAGAAAGTGGCCCACGTGACCGGCCAGCCGTCGCCGAACATCGACGACGCGATGGCGCGCATCATGAACAACGTCTTAGTCGAGCGCGAAACCGCGGAGAACGGCGACGGCCAGACAGTCACAGTCGTCGTCGAGAACCACTCCAGCACGAACGAGTCACCCGACGTGACCGACATCGTCACCGCCGAGCCATCGAACCTGTCCGATGGCGCGACCGTCGTCGAGATGGACGGCGAGTGGTTCGTCAAGTGGAACCCCACGGTGAAAAGCGGTGACGAGGCAGTCCTCGAATACACCGTGTCCGCCGACGCATCGTTCGACCTCTCCGTGAGCGAGGTCGAGGCAGCCAAACTCACCGTCAACCAATGAGCACCGATACAGACGCCCAAGCACGGCAGAAACTCATCGACCTCGCCGCAGAGTTCTACGACCAGTTCGAGGGGGGCCAGATTCCCGCGATGACGCTCCCGACGCGGACCAAGTCCAACATCATCTACGACGAGGACAAGCACGTCTGGGTGTACGGCGACCGCACCTCGTCGCGCTCGGCCAACTCCGTCCGCGGAGCCAGAAAGCTCCTCAAGGCGGTGTACACCATCGAGTTCCTCGCACAGCAACTCGACGAAGACCGCTCGTCGACCCTGCGTGAGTTGTACTACCTCTCCGAGTCGTGGGACAACGAGGAAGCGCAGTTCAACGGCCAGGACGAGTCCAACAAACTCATCGAGGACTTAGAAATCGTCAGCGAGGTCAAGCGCGAGGACTTCCACATGCGCCCGGAAGAGTCCGGCGCGAAACTCATGGGTCCCCTCAAACTCCGCGAGCAGACGAACCGCGGCGACCGCGAGATTCACTGCCAGTTGGACGTGGGCCAGGGCGGCTACCAGATTCCGAACAACCCAGACACCATCGAGTTCCTCGAGCACGACATCGACTTCGTCATGTGCGTCGAGACCGGTGGTATGCGCGACCGACTCGTCGAGAACGGCTTCGACGACGACTACAACACGCTCGTCGTCCACCTCGGTGGCCAACCGGCGCGCGCCACCCGGCGCATCACGAAGCGCCTGCACGACGAACTCGACCTGCCGGTCGTCGTCTTCTGTGACGGTGACCCGTGGTCGTACCGCATCTTCGGCTCGGTCGCCTACGGTTCCATCAAGTCCGCACACCTCTCCGAGTACCTCGCCACCCCGGACGCCCAGTACGTCGGCATTCGGCCGCAGGACATCGTCGACTACGACCTGCCGACCGACCCGCTCTCTGACTCCGACGTGAACGCACTGGAGAGCGAACTCTCCGACCCACGCTTCCAGAGCGACTTCTGGAAGGAACAGATCGAACTCCAGCTCGACATCGGCAAGAAGGCAGAACAGCAGGCACTCGCCGCGCGTGGTCTCGACTTCGTGACGGAGACCTACCTGCCGGAGCGCCTCACGGACATGGGCGTCATCTGAGGGAGGCCGTCTCCATCGGCGGCTGGTACTCGTAGAAAGTATTTACCGAACGGCGTCATGTCGTCGGTATGAAACCGAGTTCCTCCCGCCGGACGCTTCTCGTGCAGTGTGCGACAGCACTCGCAGTCGGCACAGCAGGCTGTCTCTCGGGTGAGGAAGGTGGACCGAGTAGCGGCGAAACTGCGTCGACGAGCGAGTCGACAGCAGCGGGCGACACGACTTCGCAGGCCGAGTCGACCACCACCGTCCAGACGACAGTCGACCCGGAACGTGCAGACGATGCCAAAGAGCGGGCGCTCTCCGCGGAAGCAGCGTACATACAATCCGCGTTTCAGAACGCCAGTTGCGTGACAGACTGGGGACTCGATGCAGTGACTGGAGAGAAAGAAGCGACAGTCGTCGAAGAGACCGGAGAGGGACTGTCTGTCGAGGTTCACCATCCGTACTGGTACGAAACAGAGAAAGACCAGGCAGACTCGATTTCGGTTGCCACCTACCGCGTGACCGAGGGCAGCGTCGAACGCGTCGACGGCGACACGAACCAGAATCCGTGTCCGTAAGGAGGAACCGAGTTCACGACGACTCGCCGTCGCTGTCGACTTCGAACACAGCGTCTTCCGGCGTTTTCTCACTGACCTCCGTTTCAGCGTCATCGACGTCGTCGTCGCCCGCAGTGGCCTCATCGCTGGTAAACTCGCTATCCGCCGATTCCGCAGTCGTGCTGTCGGCTGCTCGGTCGTCGTCTTCGACCACCGTCGGCGATTCGTCTTCGGTCGCAGCAGTCGACTCGTTCTCTGCCGCGGACCTCGATTCCTCTTGTCCGACCGATTCTGCCTCGCGCTCGTCGCGCACCGACGCTTCGTCGAGTTCGTCCTCGACCGACATGTCCGCGTTCCCGTCGGCACAGGACCGACAGTAGTGGTTCGTGCCGACCTCGTACGTCTTGACGGGGAAGCCAGCGAACAGATACTGGTCACGGTAGGTCCGCTCGACCCCCGTGTCGACGGGGTCGAGACAGGCGGTACACGGGCGGTCGGGGTCGGTGACGACTCGTTCGGAGACGTCTTTCGCCCGGCCGAACGCCGTGAACTCGTGGTCCGACGCGCTCGCCTTCGAGACGGCGAACGCAGCGCCGAGCAGCAGCGCGACGACGAACATCGCAGCCGCAATCTCACTGGAGAGTGCGAAGAAGACGAGCAGTAGCGGAACGAGCGTCACCAACAGCATGACACCGACGATGAACCCGGCGACGGTCACGAGCGACCCGCCGTCGTTCGACTGCTGGACGTCTTCGGTGACGATAGTCCCGTTTTGCGTCTCTCGCGACCTGATGATGAGGCGCTCCGCGTCGACGTAGTACTTGTACGCCGCATACGCCGCGTTACCGAGGCCAGAGGTCCACCAGACGGTACAGAGCGCGATAAGGACGTGCATTCCCGTGTCGCCGTAGGAGCGGTCGACCATGATGACGCGGTCGCCGTAATCGTGTTCGATCTCCCACCCGTCGACGAGTCGCGATTCGACCCGGTCGCGGAGGGAATCGAACCCGGGCGGTCGCTCGCGGCGTGGTGGCGTGCGCTCGGTCGACGTATCGCTGCGACTGGCGTCGGCACGGTCGCGCCACCCGTCGGTCGAATCTGCACCACGCATTGAGTCAGACCCGCGCGTCGACTCCGAACCGCGCACCGACTCTCGTGACCTCGCCCCGTGGTCGTCGTGCGCTGACTGTTGCGAGTCGCGCTCGCCGACGACCTGCGTCCCGCACTGCGGGCAGAACCTGACGTGAGGACCGAGCCGCGACCCACACTGTGAACAGAACGGTGGGGCGGTCGCGTCACCGCGGGAACTGCCAGAGTCCATACCGAAACGTGGCCACTGGATGGGTAAATCGTTTTGGTTGGAACAAAATCCTATTTTTTCTAATAATTCAGATTCGGCTGCCTGCGGTCGAAATCTCCGAGAACCCGATAGTCAGCAGACACAGCCTACAGCTCGCACAGCCAGCATACGTAATTTTATATCTATGTCTATCATACACGTTCCATGAATCGGAACCTGTTACTGGTGCTGGTGGTCTCGGCGTGTATCGTCCTCGCTGGCTGTACCGGTGGACTCGGCGGCGACGGCGCCGCTCAGGGTACTGCCGGTGGCAGCGGCGACAACGGTGGGAGCGGTGGGTCCGGCGACGACGCCGGTGCTGGCGCGGGTGACAGTTCCGCACTCCAATCCGGTGAGTGGGAGCCGTTCGACTTCGACGAGCCAGCGAAGTACACCTACGACGTGTACACCGAGGGCGACGGCGAGGGAACCCTCGTCCTCGACGTGCAGGAGGTCTCCGGCGACACCATCACGGTGAAGACCGTCTACGAGATGGCCGGGGAACGCTACGAATCGACGTTCACGGGCACGAAAGAGAACGTCCAGGGTCAGATGATGATGAACCCCGCAGGCATCATCCTCATGACGACGATGATTCAACCCGGTGCCTGGTACGCCGGACAGGACCTCGAAGTGGGCACCCAGTGGTCGTACTCCACGCAAGAGGGCTCGGCGAGCTTCGAGGTCACCGGCACGGAAACGGTCGCCGGCGTCGAGTGCTACCACTCCGAGATGACGGTCAACTCCTCGGTGATGTACGAGGGCTGCTTCGCGCCACAACTCGGCCTCGCACCCTACACGGCGTACTACGAGGAGGACGGGACGCTGTCGATGGAACTCGAACTCGTCAGCTACGAGAAGAACTGACGACAGGAATCACTCGCTGACGAGGTTTTTTGGCTACTGTTCGTCCAACACGACCGGGATTCCCCGCCGAGCCACGTCTTTGGCGAACTCGCCAGAGTCGGTGGTGAGGATGTCGATGGTGTTGTAGTGGACCGGCAACACGAGGTCCGGGTCCATCGCCTCCGCGAGTTCAGCAGACTCGTGGCGGTCCGAGACGACTGTCCCACCGATGTTCGCCAGAAACAGCGACACGTCGAGTTCCGCGTAGCCGTCTAGCGCGTCGGAGTCACCGGGCCAGAACACTGTGACACCGCCGAGTGCGACTTTGAACCCACAGCCGAAGCCCTCCGGGTGGGAGACGCTTCCATCGGCTTTCACGCGCGGCCCATCCGGTTCGTTGTACGCCGGAACGGTCCACACGTCGACCCCGGCCTCCGAGAGGTACGACTCGTCGCCGACCCGGACGACCTCGTAGGGCAGGTCCTCGACCGCCTCGACGTCGCGGTCGATGTTCGACGCGTCGACCGCCTCGTACACCACGAGCGTCGCATCCGACTTCGCCACGCGCGTGATGGCGTCCGAATCGTAGTGATGGTCGTGCGTGACACAGATCACGTCGCCGTCTTTCGGGTACTCGTTCTGCGGTTCGGGATGCGGCAGGTCCTCGTTCGTCGGCGAGGTCCACCCGCCCGACAGCACGCCGTAGCGACCCGGGTCGAGGTAGACGACTGTCCCGTTCGGCGCTTCGAGGCGTGTCGTCGCGTAGCCGAGCCAGTCCACTTGGAGGCCGTCGTGCCTGATGGTCATGCACGCGAGTTCGCGTGGCGATGGGAAAAGCGCGACGACGGCGGAAACGTATTCAACCCTGTATCGGCTAGTGAGAGTGACGAATATCCCGCATGTCACTGGAGTTCCGCCCGACGACGAATCCGACCGGTATCGAGGTGGTGGACACGCTGGCGCAGTCGAGTTTTCACCTGGGTACGTCGTCGAACGCGTTCACCGAGTACACCGACGACGTGCCGTTCTCGGACTACGTCACTGATGTCGTCGAATTCGAGACTGAGTACATCGAGTTCGACGAACCGTTCGGTGTCACTGTTAGAGACTCAGAGCTGCAAGTTCTCGACGACGCGGACTACAATCAGGAGAAGACGTATCCGCAGGATAACTACGTTTTCAAGACGAAGACGACGGTGAACTTCTACATACAGGTCGAAGGGAAGCCAACGCTAGTGCTCGACCCGCAGCAGACGAAACTCCAGTTCGGAACGACTCGGTCTGTCGTCGCTGGCTGTCGCTCCGTGTGGACGACACCACGTGAGCAGATTACGACGACAACCGAACCCGAGGACCTCGCGACTGCGTTGAGCGCACTTTCCAGTTCCCTCACAACAGTCTCGCCGGAACGGTCGTGGCCGTCGCTTCGTAATCACCCGCCTACGCTTGAGTTCGGTGACGAACTCTACATCCCTCCCACAGTCACGCCACCAGAGACGGGAATCACCATCGTCGTGCCCCCACGGTATGGGCCACTATTGACTGCGGCACCGCTCGCGTACTACCTCGGGGCGACGCTGGAACTCGGACGCGATGCGAGAATCGAAACGAGTGGATGCACTCGGCCGCTCGGTCAGGACCGTCCCTTCGAGGACGATGTCGTTCGGCTGGTACAGTCCACGTTCGTCCTCGACTGTCTGGTTCGGGGAGAGGGAATGTGTCCCCACTGGGAGTTCTACGACCCAGCAATCGTGGACCAGCTGCCCTTCGACCGTTCGTGGGCGTTCGACGCGACCCCAGCAGAACGCTTCGACGCCTACGAATCAGTCGGATATGAGACGCTAGAGGAGTTAGTACCCCGATGGTCTCTCGTTGCATACTTACCACCGACCACCGATTCGTTCCGAGCCCTTCCACACGTGTTAGACAGGCTTGGGCTGGTCCGAATTCCGAGCGGTGAGCCAGTGAGACCGAACGGTGAAGTGGTTTCCGGGTTCCTTCGCGAGACCAACGACATCCCATCAGGTTCGCGATCCAAAGTCCCGGCCATCGAACCGGCTCGGAGTGAGAACGCGGTTACCCATGCATGGTTCGGTCCGGGGACGCCGTTCGGGGCGAGCCAGGGAGCAGTTTCGAGCTACGAGAACGCCATCAGGAACCGGGCAGAGACAGATGTGTTGAACATCGCCGTCGTCTGTGCGGAAAAAGAGATGCTCGCCGAACGGGCCTCCATTGGTGGGCTCTACGATGGAACAGGTGGCTTAGAACGAGACGTGTCGTTCACGCTGGAGCCTACCGCAGACGAACTCGCTGAGCGATTGCGCGACGGTGATATCGACCTGTTTCACTTCATTGGCCATGCCACTCAGGATGGATTACACTGTGAGGACCGGTCGCTGGACGTGTTCGAGTTGGACAATATCGGACCACGGTTCTTCGTACTGAACGCGTGTGAAACGAACCGGCAAGCCATCGGACTCGTCGAGCGAGGAAGCCTCGCCGGAGTTGCGACGCACGCGAAAGTCGCAAACTCAGATGCGACTCGAATCGGCCGAAACGTTGCTGGGTTACTCGGCAGTGGATTCCCGATTAGCGGCGCCGTCGAACAGGGGACGATTGGTCTCGAAGCTGGGTCGCAGTATCAGGTCGTCGGCGACGGGAACGCCCGGGTCATCGCGAATCGGGGGACCCCGCCAGTTATCAAACACGTCGAACCCCGTGGTGACGAGACGTACGCGTACTCCATGGAATACTTCCTGACGAACGAGTATAAGATCGGGAGTCTCTTCACCCAATTCTGCCAAGGGGAGGAAGAGTTCTTGCTCGGCGCTGGCCTTAGTTCGGTTCGTCTGCTCTCACGCTCTCAGGTGTTCGAAGAGCTCGGCAGGTTGGTCTACCCAGTCCGTTTCAAAGACAGGCTCTACTGGCCAGAAACAGACGAAGACATCGAATCCATGCTGGAAGGCTGAGACATCTATATTCAATGCCTGCTGGAATCGCATTCGACGGCGGAAACGTATTCAACCGCGTAGCAAGTAGTCCAGGTGACGAATAACGACCATGGGACTGCAGTTCCGTCCGACGACGAATCCGACCGGTATCGAGGTGGTTGACACACAGGCACAGACAGGGTTCCATCTCTCACTTTCGTCCAACGAGTTCACCGTGAGTACTGCGAGAGTCCCGTTCGAGGAGTACGTTACAGAGAAGGTTGCGGTAGAGACGGACCACCTCACGTTCGACGCTGGGACCGATATCCACGTCAGAAACGAGGAGATGGAGGTCCTCGAAAGAGTGGGTTTTCGAGAGCAGACGTCGCTCCCGGCAGGCACGTACGTGTTCGATACGACCGGTCCATTGAAGTTCTATCTTCGAGTCGACGGAGCACCGACCGTCAGCCGGGAAGTGGAACAAACTCGAATAGTGTTGGAACGAGCTAAGTCAGTGGTCATCGGCTGTCGTTCGACGTGGACGACGCCGCAATCGACAATCGAAACCACTCCTGCACCGACCGACCTGGCACAAGTTCTCAGTGCTCTTTCTAGTTCGCTGACCACCCTCTCGCCGGAACGAGCCTGGCCGACGTTGCGAAATCATCCCCCGAAGATCGAATTCAGTGACGAGCTACGGATTCCTGAGGGAACGAACGCACCAGAGACAGGTATCCGACTCGTCGTCCCACCGCGACTCGCCCCCATGTTGACCGCTGCACCGCTTGTGTACTATCTCGGTGCTACAGTCGAGGTGGGTGATGAGCCCCTACTCGTAACAAATGAGAAATGCCACCATTTTGGTGGCTCTTTGGGGGATGAGTTCGTGCGATTACTCCGACACACGTTCATTCTCGACTGTATGGTTCGTGCAGAGGGAGTGTTCCCAGTCAATCCGTTCTTCGACGAGAGTATCGTGGAGCAGTTGCCGTTCGGCCTTGCCTGGGCCTTTGAGGCCGACCCTGCCACACGGCTCGATGCGTACCTCTCCGTCGCCCATTCGACGGTCGAACACCTAGTTCCACGATGGTCCGTCGTCGCATATCTCCCGCCAACTACTGAATCAGTCTGCGCACTACCGTACATAATCGACAAACTTGGCATCGTCCGGATGCCACACGGAAGACGCACTGAACACGTCAAGCAGACAGTTTCTGGGTTCCTCAGAGAGACAGAACCAAGTTCGGAGTTTCCGGGTAATTCCCAGCACTACATTGAGCCTATTCGCCACGAGGAGGCGGTCGAATATGCCTGGTTCGGCCCCGGAACACCGGTTGGCGGGACCTGCGGTACCCTTTCGGGGTACCAGCACGGAGTCGGTGAGAGACAGAAGCCCGACACTGTCGATATCGCCGTCGTCTGTACCGATACAGGGATGCTCGAAGAACACAGGTCGCTTGACGCCCTGTACGATGAGTCGAGTGGTATCGACAGGAACGTCACACTCCATACCGCGGCGAGCGTCGACGAAGTCGTCTCAGTTCTCACTGACGAATCGGTCGATCTCGTCCATTACATCGGTCACGCGACCGCAGACGGACTCCTGTGCACCGACGGGGAACTCGACATCGGGTCCATCGAGACCGTCAGCCCGAGGTTCTTCGTGTTGAACGCCTGTGAGACGTACAGCCAGGCGAAGGAGTTCGTCCAGCGAGGCGGCGTAGCTGGTGTCGCGACACACACACGAATTGCGAACGTGGACGCGACTCGAATCGGGAGAAACATCGCGCGACTACTCGGCGACGGCTTCCCGATGAGTGCGGCCGTCGAACAGGGAGCGACACGCCTCGAAGCGGGCTCTCAGTATCTCGTCATTGGTGACGGGAACGCTCGTGTAATTGCAAGTCGCGGTGCATCACCGACGATACTACACTTGTATGGGCCACAAGAAGGAACATACTCGTCTTCAATGGAGACGTATATGACTGGGGGGTTTCAGTTAGGTGGACAGTTTACTCGGTACATGGATAGTGGAAACGACTTCCTGTTGATCGCAGGGGAAACCCCCCGGAGAAAGTATAAAGAAGTAGATGTTTGTGAAGATGTGGTCGAACAAAAATTCCCAATACGCTACAAAGACAGACTCTACTGGCCGGAAACGCCCGAAGACGTCGAAGCAATACTCAAGGAGTGACTCTACTGGCCGGAAACGCCCGAAGACGTCGAAGCGATGCTCGACGACTGACTCACTCGACCTCCATCCACGAGCGGACGGTGTCGTAGTCCAGAATTTCGACGATTTCGTCCACTTCTTCGAGGTCTACCTCGAACGCACGTCGCAGTATTTCGTCGGCGACGTGGGCGTCGGCGGAGGCGACGGGGTTCTCGAATCGGACGGCGACACCGACGTCGCCGTCGACTTCGATGGTCATCTGTTGGTCGGCGGCGACGGCGTGGACCATCCGGCGGACGTCGCCGGAGACGTCCTGTGCGTAGTGGACGCCTTTGATGTAGTCGTATCTGCCGAGGGGGCCGTCGTACAGTCGGACGCGTGTGTGGTCTGAGACCATGGGGCGGGCGAGGTGCCCGTTGAGAAGTTTCGCGAGCCGTCGCCGACGGCCGTCGGGGGAAACGACCGCAGAATCGCTGTTTCGTTCGAGAAAGTCCCACACGACAGCGGGGGGAACGTCGAGTTCAGCGGAGCGTTGCATCACCCACTCCGTCTGGTCCGTTCCCATCCCGCCGGGGGGATGGCCGAAGCTCATACGCGAGAAAGCAATTCCCGAGGGTGAAAAAGATGTTGGCTCTAGCGCCGGTATGTTCAATACAGCAGGGTTTTCAGCCCGGGATATCCCACGTTTGTCAGAAAATGTGGTCTCCAGTGAATGAAGAGTGGTCTCCAGAAGATACTTCGGGACACACGGAGACGGGGTAGTCGATGCGTGAAGACGACTCGTTCGAACCGGCACTGCTCCGAGCGTTGCAGTATCCTGCTCGCGTCGCGATTCTGGCGACGCTCGTCGAGCATCGTGACGAATCACTGGGTGCGACGACCATCACGGCCGAGGCCGGTCTGGCTGCGAGTACGTTCCACTCGCACCGGGAGACGTTGTTGGATCTCGAACTGGTGGAGAAACACGAGGGTGATGGCTATCCCTCGTACTCACTCGCGGACACGGAGCAGGCTCGGCTCCTCGCCGACCTCGACGAGGCCCTGCAGCGGGCGTACGAGCGTCGTGACGACTTCGTCACGTCGGTCGAAGAGTTCGTCGAGTAGCAAGAACCGTTTTGCGTCTCGACCGGCAACGAGTCTGACATGGACCCAGAACGTGTCGCGTTCGAGCGACGGTTGGCCGGCGCGACGTTTCGGGATGCGGCGCAGACGGCGGATTTCTCCTCGGTCCTCGCGGAGTTCAAGCGACAGGGGTGTGGGATGCTCGTCTCGGGTACTGTCGGTGAAGCAACGCACTCGCAGGTGTTTCGCTTACTCGGTGGTGCGGCCGACGCGGACCGAAAGCGAATCGTCGTCACCGAGTCGAACCAGGCCGAAGCGAACCGGTTGCTCCCCAGCGACGTCGCCCCCGGCGACCCAGACGTACGCGTGTTGCAAGTGAGCGATTACGTCTCGCTCGATGGTCTTCGACAGGCCGTACTGGAGGCGGCCGTCGGCTTCGACACCAGAGCGGGTGGACTCGGCGCGGGCCAGTGTCGGCTGCTCGTTCCCGACCTGAAGTCGGTCGTCGACGAAGGGTCGCTCCTCGACTACGAGCCGTTCGTCAGGGCACTCGCGACCGTGATTCGGGGCGTCCGTGGGATGGGCTACTTCCACGTGCACACCGACGAGGTGCCGCCGGAGTTCGTCGAGGTGTTCGACGGCTGGATAGAGCTTCGTGAGGGGGCGACCGGTGCACAGCATCGATGGCACGTCCCGAGAGACGAGTTGACCACGAACTGGATGCGGCTGTGACGACGGACCACGAGCCGAAGGCACGGGATTCAAGAGTTCTCCACGCGGAGTGACGCCCATGCCGGACGACGACCTCGCCACCCGGGTCGAAGACGTTCTCGCGGTCGACGGAGAGACGTTCGAGGACCAGGTCATGGCGGACGCCGAGACCATCAAAGCCGAACTCGCGGCGGGGACGTTCGACAACCCGCAGGACATCGTGGGGTTCGAGTACGAGTTCTACGCCGTGGGGGACGACGACGCGGAGACAGCCGCAGCGTCGAGTCAGTACACGCTCAAGCGCGTCCCACGGCGACTACTGGAGTTCATCGGCTTCGAGAAGGAACTCGGCCTCCACAACGCGGAGATGTCGACCAGCCCGCAGCCGTTCAACCGCCACGGATTGCTCGCACAAGAGCACGAAGTACTGTCCCGACTCCGGACCGCCCTCGACTGTACGGAGTCGGAGGGGATGCGGCTCGTGAGCGACGGGATGTGGACCATCCCGCCAGAGGGTGAGACCGCACGGGAGTACCTCACCGACAGCGTGGAGGACCGCGGCGTCCGAATCGGGACGAACATGAGCGACTCCGCGCGCTACCACGCGATGGCCAACACTGAGCGCGCGACGGCGGCCGGGATGCGCCTCGACGCGCCCCACGTCGACCTCGACGCGGACACCGTCCTCCCCGAGAGCCTCATCACGTCCATCCAACCGCACTATCAGGTGTCTCACGCCGCGGACCTGCCGACGTACTTCCGGTACGCCATCCGCGTCGCGGGGCCACTACTCGCCGTCGGCGTCAACTCGCCCTTCTTCCCGCCGGACCTGTACGAGGACGGCGCGACGGCCGACGAGGTCCTTTCTGACGCGTGGATGGAACACCGCATCAGCGTGTTCGAGACCGTGCTGAACTCGAGGAACGGCACCGCCGGCAAGGTGCGGTTCCCGCGAGAAATCGACACCGTTGAGGATGCAGTCGACCGCATCGCCGAGGACGACACGCTCGTGCCGATGCCCGTCTCGACCTCCGACCGCTTCGACGACGAGTTCGCGCACTTCCGGACGAAACACGGCACGTACTGGCGGTGGGTTCGCCCGGTGTTCGACGGGCCGACGCGCTCGGCCGCGAACGCCCGCATCGAGTTCCGACCGATCTCGGCCCAGCCAACAGTCAGAGACTCTGTCGCCTTCCAGGCCGTCTTCGCTGGGCTGATGGCCAGCCTCCCGCAGGTCGAACACCCCGTCGCCGACCTCGACTGGCAACTCGCGCACGACAACTTCTACCGGGCGATGCGCGACGGCCTCGACGCCGACCTGACGTGGATTGCCAACGACGGCCACCAGACCACCGACACGGACACCATCTTCGCGGACCTCTTCGACCACGCCGAAGAAGGCCTGAAGCGTCGCGGCCTGAGCGACGACGAAGCCGCGCACTACCTCTACCCGCTCCGCACACGGGTCAGACAGCGGACGACGCCCGCCCGCTGGAAACACGAGCGAGTTCGGGAAGCGGTCGACGACGGTGCCGAGCTCGACGAGGCCATTTACTCGGCTCAGCGCGCCTACATCGACCACCAGCGCGAGACCCTGCTCGAAGGGACGTTCGCGGACTGGTTCTGGGAGGACCGGACGCAGGCCTGAGTGGAAACGGGCGGCGAAACCTGCTTTTCTGGCATCGACGGTTCCCGACCAGCCGGTCTGGCGCGCGCTGGTGAGCGTGGCCGAACGAAGGTGAGGCCCGCGAGTCGTAGTCGCGCGAGGGATGAGCCGTCTCGCCAGAGGCGAGCGGCGAATCGGATGGGGAGGTTGTGGCTGCGGTCACGTGCACCAGCATTCGAGAGTTGCCTGTCGAACCTGGCTCCTCCACGTCTACTGCCGAGCGTCACCAGGAAACCACACTGGCAAATTTCTCCCTCGGTATCGACGACGAACACAGAACACCTCAACGAACCGAGGGCCGGAACTGATTATATGCCCCACGCAGAACGGTCCCCGTATGGTGACGTTCCTCTCCGGTGGCACCGGCACGCCCAAATTACTGGACGGTGCCGCTGCCGCGTTCTCGCCAGCCGAGACGACAGTTATCGCCAACACCGGAGACGACATCGAACTCGGGGGGCTGTTCGTCTGCCCCGACATCGACACGCTCCTCTTCCAGGGTGGTGGCCTGCTCGACCGCGAGAAGTGGTGGGGAATCCGCGGTGACACGACCCGCACGCACGACGCGCTCCACGACATCGCGGACGCAGTGGGCCTCGAAACAGGGCCACAGTATCTCGACGACGAGTACCAGACCGCGGGCCGCGACCTCGCGCAGTGGCGGCGATTCTCCGGCGTCGCGGAGTTCATGGAGATCGGCGACCGTGACCGGGCGGTCCACCTGACGCGGACGAGTCTGCTCGATTCGGGCCACTCGCTCTCCGAGGTGACACGCAAGCTTGCGGAGGGCTTCGGCCTGCAACTCGACCTCCTCCCGATGACCGACGACCCAGTGTCGAGCCTCATCCACACGCCCGACGGGATGATGCACTTTCAGGAGTTCTGGGTGGGCCACGGCGGCGAACCCGACGTGACCAACGTGGAGTTCCGCGGCTCGTCGAAGGCCGAACCCGCGCCGGGTGTGCTCGACGCGCTCTCGGACACGGTGGTCATCGGGCCGTCGAATCCGGTGACGAGCATCGGGCCCATGTTGTCGATTCCCGAGTTCGGGGCCGCGTTGCGCGACACCACCGTCGTCGCCGTCTCGCCGTTCCTCGGCGACGAGGCGTTCTCCGGCCCAGCCTCCAAACTCATGTCGGCTGTCGGTGGCGAACCGAGTACGAAGGGACTCTCGGCGGCGTATCCCTTCGCCGACGCATTCGTCGTCGACGAGGACGACGAAGTCGACTTCGACGTGCCGACCGAGCGAACAGACATCCGTATCGACGACAGGAGCGACGCGGCGCGCGTTTGCGAGTCTGTCGCTCGCGCCATCGACGCGGCCGAATGAGGTCGTGGAGTGAGCAGTCGTGACTGACACATTCGAGCCCTTCGAACCACGCATCGCACTCGCCAGTCTGAGTGGCGAAGCCGACGCCGACTGGGCACGACAGGGCAGCGAGTACGCCGGACTGGCGTTTTTGGGTGGCATCGCACTCGACGACGGCTCCAGAGACGCCGCACGGAAACTGGTCGCGCGAGACCGGAACGAGTTCTTGCCCGACGACCCACTCGCGTTCGTCGACGACCAACTCGCCAGCCTCGCCGACGCACCGATTCGCGCCGGGTTCAACGTCCGGAGTGCGACGGCCGAACCCGTCGGCGAAGCGGCGGCCATCTGTGCCGACCACGACGCGATTCTCGAAGTGAACGCACACTGCCGACAGGACGAACTCTGTGCGGCAGGCTGTGGCGAAACCTTGCTGCGCGACACCGACCGACTCTGTGAGTACGTCGCCGTTGCAGCCGACGCTGGGGCGACTGTGAGCGTGAAACTCCGAGCTGAGGTGCCGGGCGTCGACCTCGTCGACACCGCCGCGAGAGTCGAAGCCGCCGGTGCGACCGTCCTCCACGTCGACGCGATGGACTCCGAGTTCGTCGTTGGTGACCTCGTCGACGCGACCGACTGCTTCGTCGTCGCGAACAACGGCGTCCGCGGGCGCGAGTCGGTCCACGAGTACCTCGACTACGGCGCGGACGCGGTCAGCGTCGGCCGGCCGAGCGACGACCCGCGAGTCATGAAGCGGGTGCGGCGAGCAGTCGACGAGTGGTTCGCGGCCGAAGTCTGAGCGAGGCTCGTTTTTCACTGCGGCCGGCGGTCCTCTCCGGTGGCGCGTCATTCTTCACGGTTCGCCGCGAACGCGCAGCCATGCGAACCGCCGCCCAGAACGCGGAACTGGCGCTCCTGCTGGAGGTCGCGGGGACGCCCAAACCGGGGAACGTCGACCGGCACCGCGACTTCGACGACCTCCGATTCGAACACTTCCTCGCGGGAGCCGTGGGGTCGAGCGAGGGGCTGCGAGCCGCCGAGCGCGGCGACCCGGTCGGCGAGGCGTTCGAGCAATCGGTCGCCGGGATGGCCGACCAGCGCGGCGGCAACACCCAGTTCGGCGCTCTCCTCTTGCTCGTCCCGCTGGTACGCGCCGCGAGCACTCGAAAACTGACCCGCGATGACGCCGCAGCCGTGGCCGAGGAGACGACAGTCGACGATGCGGCCGGGTTCTACCGCGCGTTCGACCACGTCGACGTGTTCGTCGACGACCCACCCGAGGACGCCGACGACCTCGACGCGCGACGCGGGAGCGACGCGATTCCGGCAGTCGAATCTCGAAACCTCACGCTGTACGACCTCATGACGATGAGCGCGCCCGAGGACGGAAACGCGGTCGAGTGGGCCGAAGGATTCCCTAGAAGCTTCGCGGTCGCGGACCGTATTGCGGCCGACGACGGACCGATTCCCGACCGCATCGCCGCCGCCTTCCTCGACCAACTCGCCGAGTATCCGGACTCGCTCGTGGCGAAACAGCACGGACTGGCCACAGCGGAGGAGGTGGCCGCGCGCGCCGCCGAACTGCGCGACGCCTCGGCCTCGTGCGAAGAACTCGACGCCTTCGGCGACGACCTCGTCTCGCGTGGCGTGAATCCCGGGACGACGGCGGACATCGTCGCCGCCGGGACGTTCGTCGCACTCGAACGTGACGAGGTGGTCGTCTGATGGCCCAGGATGCGGGCGACGATGTGGCAGAAACCGACGACTGGCCCGTCGACCTCACGGGCGTCACCGAGTCAGTCGTCGCCACCGAGGGACCGAACGGGAAGTGGAACCTCGCCGCACTCGGCCTGCACGCGGGCGAAGACGGCGACCCCGTCACCGCCCGGACGTGGGGCCGAACCAGAACCCGAATCAACTTCGACCGGCGCGGCGAGTGCGTCGTCCAGTTCACTCGTGACCCACTGCACTTCACCGAGGCCGCACTGGCCGTGTTCGAGCGTGACGACCCAGTGCTCGACAGCGCCGATGCGTGGGCGCGCTGTTCGGTCGAACACGTGACGACCGGTGACGACGGGACGACGGACTGGGCGGCGTGGAACCTCTTCCCCGAGGAGTCACAGGTCGTCCGCGAGTCGGTGACACCGATGAACCGCGCGACTGGTGCAGTCGTCGAGGCGACCGTCGCGGCGTCTCGACTCGACGTGCCAAACTACGACACGACGACGCTCCGACAGCGGCTCTCGTACTTCGAGGCGGTCGTCGACCGGTGTGGCGGCCCGCGCGAGCGCGAGGCCATGGCCCGCATCGGGAGCCTCACCGACTGGAAGACGGAGAACGAATGGTTTTAGGGGACGACTAGGAAACATCCGGGTATGGCAATCAAGCCCGACTACGTCAAGAAGACGGGGACCATCCTGCTGGAGCGGTACCCGAAGGCGTTCACAGAGGACTTCGACACCAACAAACAGAGCGTCCAGAAGCTCACGAACATCGAATCCAAGTCCGTCCGCAACCGCATCGCGGGCTACGTCACGCGAAAGAAGGGCGCGAACGGCGCGCAGTAAGTACGCAGCGAGTAGTTCTCTCTCCACTCGAATTCTCCGCTGACCGCTACACGTCCGAGTAGCGTGTCTTCCACGTGTCGTTCCCACCGCGGACAGCGACAGCGACACCGGAATAGCCGTTTTCGTAGTGCTCGGTCCCGACCACGACTATCGTCCGTGGGTGGCCTTCGGCGAACGACTCGGCGACGATGGCGTCGTCGAGTTGGTGTCGCCACGAGAGGTTTCCGTCTTCGTCGCCAGCGATGACGACCGTCCGGTCGTTGCCTTCCTCGGCCAGCACGGCCCAGCCGCCGTTGCCGAAGCCGAGCACGTCGTGGACATCGACGAAGTTGGGCGACGCCTCCCAGCGGGTGTCGCCGTCGCGCGTGAGCCCGCGGACACCCGACGAGATGGTCGACCCACCGGCAGCCGCGACGAAGCCGTCCGTCGTCGCGGCGACCGGTCCGAACGTTCCGGGGTCGAGTGTCCGCTGTGAGTCGAGTTCGCCGTCGGCGTCGAGGACACCGACCCACTTCTGCTGGACCGGGTCCTCCCGCGCGCCGACGACCAGTCCGCCCATGCTGGTCATCGCCACGCCCGAGACAGAGTCCGCGTCGAGAGTTGTCGGGGTCTCCCAGTCGTCCGCTCGCAGACGGGGTAAATGCCACAGCCGACCGGCCGCGCTCGCGGTGGCGACGGTGCCGACGGCGAACACCGAATCGTCCTGTGTGGCGAGGTCGGTGATGGCAGTCGTCCGTGACGGCCCGACCTGCAGGGACCAACGCCGTTCGCCGTGGTCGTAATAGCGCGCGGTGAAGGCCCGGTCGGTTTCGGGTTCCGTCTCTCGGTCGACGGCGACGACACGGCCATAGCCGGTGCCGGTGAGTGTTTGAATCAACTGCGAAGACTCGGGTTGCCGTCGTGCAGTGCGCTGGTGCCAGCGGACGCTCCCGTCTTCGTGTAGTCCGAGTAGGATTCGCTTGCCGTTGTCTTCGCCGACCACGACGAGGTCTTCACCAGCCTTCGTGACCGCCTCGAACCCACTGTTCGGTCCCTGAAACGGGAGAGAGAGTTCCAGCCCCGGAATCGTCGCGGCCCCGCCCGCGAGCAGGCCACCACCGAGCACGGCCGTGCCGAGGACTTCTCTGCGGATCCAGCCGTCGTCGTCGCTCGTGTTGACACCGATTGCTGCCTCCTGCTCGTCGTCGGGGTGCGTCTTCGTCGTCTGCCTGGAGGGCATCGATATAGCGAACCTTACGCTTCAGTTGACAAAACTCTGGCCCACGGGCTGCCGCCGTGCGAACGGTTTTTTGCGCGACCGACGAGGGTCCGACCATGAACACGAGAACGCTGGGGTCGACAGGATTCGAGGTCTCGGAAATCGGACTCGGGACGTGGCAACTCGGCGGCGGTTGGGGTGACGTCTCCGACGAAACAGCACAGGAAGTACTGGAGACGGCACTCGACGAGGGCATCAGGTTCCTCGACACGGCGGACGTTTACGGCGACGGCCGAAGCGAACAGCGCATCCAGTCGGTCCTCGCCGACCGCGACGAATCGCCGGTCGTGGCGACGAAGGCCGGCCGCCGACTCGACCCGCACGAGGCTGGCGGGTACGACTACGAACACCTCTCAGAGTTCGTCGACCGGAGCCGTGAGAACCTCGGCGTGGAGACGCTCGACCTCGTCCAGTTACACTGCCCGCCGACCGACGTGTACTACCAGCCCAGTACGTTCGAGGCACTTGCCGACCTGCGCGACGAGGGGAAAATCGACCACTACGGCGTCTCGGTCGAACGCGTCGAAGAGGCGATGAAGGCCATCGAGTATCCGGGCGTCGAGACGGTCCAGATAATCTTCAACCCGTTCCGACAGCGACCGACCGAGCGGTTCTTCGACGCCGCGTTGACCGAAGACGTAGGCGTCATCGTCCGCATTCCGCTCGCATCGGGGCTGCTCTCCGGAAACATGGAGGCCGACGCCGAGTTCCCCGAAGACGACCACCGCAACTTCAACCGCGAGGGCGAGGCGTTCGACGTGGGCGAGACGTTCGCCGGGATTCCGCTCGATGTCGGAGTGGAGGCGGCCGAAGACCTCCGGCCGGTGGTCCCCGACGACGCGACGATGGCCCAGTTCGTGCTTCGGTGGATTCTCTCGTTCGAGGCCGTCTCGACCATCATCCCGGGCACCACGTCGCCGACTCACGTCGCCGAAAACGTCGCCGCGGCCGACCTGCCCGCGCCGTCGTTCGAGGACTACGACCACGTCAAATCGGTGTACGACGAGCAGGTACGCGAATTCGTTCACCATCGCTGGTAAGTGTCGCTTCCACGAACGATGTTCACATCGTGAAATCGTATTTGGGGCGCGTTCACAGCCTGTTCAGCGCCAATTTCCGCCAACCCTAAGGTTATATAAATTTTGTTACTTTCAGCGCAGAAAGACTTTTGTCGAGGGACGTTACTCTGCATGGTATGCCAGGCGACAAACGGGCCGTCGGGGACACTCCCCGGCGAGCGTTGCTGAAGGCGATGGGCGCAGGGGCACTCTCACTCCCCATCGCGGGGTGTAGTTCGATAATCGACGACGGCGACTCGACGGCAGCACCGTCGGCGACCGAGACAGCGACTGACGATGGGACGGCGAGCGAGACGGACTCCACGGGAGGCGACGGTGATGACCCGGACGGAGACTCCGGGAGTGGGACAGTCGGCGACACGGCCGGGCTCGAACCGTGTCTGCGCTCGGAATCGAGTGACGACGAACCGATGGAAGTCGGCGGGGCTATCACGTCCGACACCACGTTCGGTGCCGAGACGAGCGAGTACACCGTCACGAACTCGCTGTCGGTCCAGGACGGCGCGACGCTGACCATCGAGCCGGGCACGCGACTCCGGTTCGCACAGGACGCAGGGCTGTCGGTGCAGCAGGACTCGGCACTGTCTGCGGTCGGGAACTGTGGCGCACCCATCGTCTTCACCGGCGAGCAGCAGTCGCGAGGCTACTGGAAAGGCATCCACGTCGACGAGGCTGACCAGACTCGCAGCGAACTCGTCTACAGCGTCGTCGAGTACGCAGGTGGGAGCGACTTCGGGTGGGCGAGCGCCGCCGCCAACGTCGCCGTGAGTCGGGGTGGACGACTCCGCATCGACAACTCCTCGATTCGTGAGAGCGCGGCGTACGGGGTCGCGTTCGGTGGAAATTCGACGGTCGACAGCTTCGAGCAGAACGTCGTGACGGCGAACGCCGACGGCGCGGGGCACGTCGCCGCGACCAGCGCGCAGTTCCTCTCGGACACGTCGACGTACACCGGGAACGACGTGGACGAGGTCCGGCTCGTCGGGAACACGCTCGGCACCAAGTACGAAGAGACGTGGGACGCTATCGACGTGCCGTACACCGTCCAGTCCGGGTCGACGGTGGAAATCGGTGGGCACCTCACCATCGACCCGGGTGCGACCCTCGAATTCGGCCAGCGGGCCGGGATGCAGGTGACCGGGGCCGGTCCCGGCGAACTCACCGCAGTCGGTATCGACCCCGATACCGAGGCGTCGAAGCCTATCACGTTCACTGGCGGACAGCAGACCCGCGGCTACTGGAAGGGCATTTCGTTCGACGAGAGCGACCGGGTTCCCAGTAAACTCCAGAACGTCGTCGTCGAGTACGGCGGCGGCGAGCAGTACGGCTGGGCGAATGCCGCAGCGAACGTCGCCACGGCCCGCGGGTCGCGGGTCGCTATCAGCAACTCGACGATTCGCGAGAGTGGTGCCTACGGATTCACGTTCGACGAGACCTCGACGGTCGACGCCTTCGTGGCGAACACCGTGTCTGCCAACGAGGAAGCCGCAGGACACGTCACGGCGAACGTCGCCCACTTCCTCTCGGACACGAGTACGTACACCGGCAACGACCACGACCACGTCTTCGTCGTCGGGAAGAAAATCGGTGAAGACCTCGAAATCACGTGGGACGCCATCGACGTGCCGTATCGCGTCCAGACGACCACGGACGTCGCAGTCAACGGGCACCTGATCATCGATCCGGGGTCGACCGTCGAGTTCGGCCAAGATGCCGCCCTGCGGACGCTCGGTTCGGGTCCGGGTCGAATCACCGCCGTCGGTATCGACCC
Source organism: Haloarchaeobius caseinilyticus (assembly GCF_051207395.1). Classification (NCBI taxonomy): domain Archaea; kingdom Methanobacteriati; phylum Methanobacteriota; class Halobacteria; order Halobacteriales; family Halorubellaceae; genus Haloarchaeobius; species Haloarchaeobius caseinilyticus. The sequence continues at coordinate 928,807 of NZ_JBPJZC010000001.1, forward strand.
CGAAACCGAGGAGTCGAAGCCCATCACGTTCACCGGCGAACAGCAGACCCGCGGCTACTGGCGGGGTATCAAGTTCGACGAGAGCAACCGGACCGAGAACCAGCTGAATAACGTCGTAGTCGAGTACGCAGGTGGCGAAGAGTTCGCGTGGGCACCGGAGCGTGGGAGCATCGTCGCGACCCGTGGCTCGCGAGTGCGTATCGACGGCTCGACCATCCGTGAGAGCGATTCGTACGGGGTCGTCGTCAGCGCGAACTCGCAACTCGACAGTTTCACGCGAAACACCGTCACGAGGAACGCCGACGGCCCAGCACACCTCGCCAGCAACCGGGCACACGAACTCTCCGACACGGGGACGTACACCGGCAACGACGACGACCGCGTCGTCCTGCAGGGGAACACCATCACCCGCGACGTGACGTGGGACGCACTCGATTCGCCGTACATGGTGAAGGCGAACACCCACGTCGAAATTCAGGGCCACCTGACCGTCGACCCCGGCACGACGGTCGAGTTCGGGCAGGACGCGAAGATGGCAGCCGTGGGCGAGGGCGACGGTCCCGGCGCACTGACCGCGAAGGGCTCCGCCGACGTGCCCATCACGTTCACCGGCGAGCAGAAGACGGCTGGCTACTGGTACGGGCTCGCCTTCGACGAGACGGCACGTGCGGAGAACGGACTCGAATTCGTCACCGTCGAATACGGCGGTGCCGACGCGTACTCGTGGGCAGACGACCCGGCGAACGTCTCGGTGATTCGCGGCTCGTCGCTCACCATGGAGAACTGCACTCTCAGCAACGGCAATGGGTACGCGGTCATCGCCGAAGACGGCTCGGTACTGAGCGAGACCGCGAACGACTTCGGTGGCAACGCGCTCGGCACGCAGCCCTGACCGCAGTCGGCACTCGGCTGTAGTTGCTGTCGGCACTCGGCTGTCGCTACTTTTTCGAGAATCAGTTCGACCTGTCGTCCCAGACTGCTGTATTACTCCCCGACAGATGACGACCGCGATTCGGTGCCCGCTGCTGGTTCGTCGTCTTCTCCGGGAACTGCATCCACGTCGGCGGTCGTGTCCGTGGTCGTGTCGGCGGTCGTCGCTCCGTCTTCTCCAGCCTCGATAGCGTCGGTTCCGCCTTCCACGTCGCCGTCTTCGCCATCGTCGTCACCAGCGAGTTCCGCTTCCTCGTCGTCTTCGTCCTGTAACGTCGCCGCCGTCGTCGCGGCGTCGGCGACCGTCGACGCGACCGAATTACCGGTTCGTCTACTCGCGACCGCGGCTGCAGTCCCGGCTTCGGTACTGGCCTCGGCCGCCCGCCGGACCTGCGCGAGCGAGACGAGGTGTCTGTCACAGCCAGCGATGCCGATCGTCGCGTACGACGCGCCGGAGAGGAGCAGTTCTCGGCGGTTCATCGGGAACGACCCCGACTCCTCGTCCTCGCCGCCGTCTGTGCGAAGCCGTCCGTCTCGCTCGTTCGGGTTCGGTGGTGTATGGTCCATGGGAGGTATCTCGGTCGTCGTGCCCGCGCCGTCCGGGAGAGCGATAGCAGCGTTTGCAGGTCGTGACACGCTCGACCGTACGACTGCGTGCAGTCGGTCGTGAAAACAGTTGCAAACGCTACTATAATTCGCTACCGAGGATTCGCTTGGGGCCGATAAACAAGTTCCGGCTCAGGGAGCCAACAGCCCGCAGTCGGTGCGTCCGCGGCACCTGCAACGTCTGACCCCACCCGAAGGATTTTGCCCGGGCGGGGCCGATTCCCAGCAACGATGACTGTACGCGTAGGTGTCCTCGGCGCGACCGGTGCGGTCGGCCAACGCCTCATCCAACTGCTCGAACCACACGACGACTTCGAAATCGCGGCCCTGACCGCCAGCGACGACAGCGCGGGCAAGTCCTACCGCGAGGCCGCGAAGTGGCGCGTCGACTCGCCGATTCCCGAGTCGGTCGCCGAGACGACCGTCACCGCGACCGACCCCGACGAAGTCCCCGACGACGTGGACCTGCTCTTCTCTTCGCTCCCGTCCTCGGTCGGCGAGGCGGTCGAACCCGCCTTCTGTGAGGCTGGCTACGTCGTCTCCTCGAACTCCTCGAACGCCCGGATGGCCGAGGACGTGCCGTTGGTCATCCCCGAGGTCAACGCCGACCACCTCGACCTGCTCGACGTCCAGCGCGACGAGCGCGGCTGGAACGGCGCGCTCGTGAAGAACCCCAATTGCTCGACCATCACTTTCGTCCCGACGCTCGCCGCCCTCGAAGCCGCGGGCTACGACCTCCGACGAATCCACGTCGCCACGCTGCAGGCCGTCTCCGGCGCGGGCTACGACGGCGTCACCTCGATGGAGATCATCGACAACGCCGTCCCGTACATCGGCGGCGAGGAGGACAAACTGGAGACCGAGTCCAGAAAGCTCCTCGGCGACTTCGACGGCGCGGAACTCTCGCTCAACGACTTCGAAGTCGCGGCGTCGTGTAACCGCATCCCGACGCTCGACGGCCACCTCGAAAACGTGTTCGTCGAAGGCGCAGACGATATCTCGCCCTCCGGCGCGAAGCAGGCGATGCGCGACTACCCGAGCCTCGACCTGCCGTCCTCGCCAGACCCGCTCATCCACGTGTTCGACCAGCCGGAGCGACCGCAGCCGCGTCTCGACCGGAACCTCGGGGACGGGATGGCCGTCGCCGCTGGCGGCTTCCGCGAGTCGACGTTCGGCCTCCAGTACAACTGCCTCGCACACAACACGATTCGCGGTGCGGCCGGTGCGAGCGTGCTGAACGGTGAGTTGCTGTTGTCGGAAGGCTACCTCTAAGAATCCTTTCCTGTACTGACCTGTCCTGTTACACCCCCCAGCAAAGCCCACAGTCTCAGTCAACCACGGTGGCTGAGGTGACGCCACAATACTGAAACGAATAGGACACGCTATCCAGCACCAAGAAATTGGATGGTCGAGCTCGACGTTACCGCTGGAAGAGATGAACTTGAGGACGGGCCAGATATGAACGAACCACGGAGGCGGTTCTACCTCTGGTATTCGAACACAACGGATTCAGAAGGAAGAGAAATAGAAGCCGGCCGGCTGACCCTCGCAAAGTCGATTGCTGAAACTCTCATGCACCCTGAGGGTCCTTTTTACGAATTGCAAATCGACATAAACGAGCCCTCTGAAGCCACGACCGTTACCGAGAAAGGTGGAACTTCGCTCAACGGTGTCCTCTACGATGTCCGTCGGAAACCGTACGACCATACCGAAGATGGAGAGGAATACACGTTCGTAGTAACTTCTGAGGACGCAACGGTTGAGGTCGGTACGTTAGCACTCAACGGCCAAAACTTCAGAGATAGTCTCGACCGAGCGGAACTGCCAAACGTTGGGGATGCGTGTGAGGTCAGAATTTCACTTCAGGACTGACATTTTCAATCTCGTGTGCGAGCGTGCTGAACGGTGAGTTGCTGCTGCGCGAAGGCTACCTCTGAACACAGGCTCGGCGGCTACTTCTCCCGCTCGTGCACCCGCATCTCGATAGGTGACCTCGGCCGCGTCGTGATGCTCGCCACGAGGTCGAGCGACGGGTCAGAGACCAGTTCGAGGTGGTACTCCTGCAGAATCTGGGCGAGTAGTAGCCGTGCCTCCATCATGGCGAAGCGGTCGCCGATACAGCGCCGCGGCCCGCCGCCGAACGGGAAGTAGGCGTACCGCGGCAACGCCTTCTCGAACGCGTCGGTCCAGCGGTCCGGGCGGAACGCCATCGGGTCGTCGTAGTACTCGGGGTCGCGGTGGACCGTCCACTGCGGCATCGAGATGGGCGACCCAGCGGGGATGCGGTAGCCGTCGAACTCCACGTCCTCGGTCGGTTCCCGAACGATTGCGTGGACCGGCGGGTAGAGTCGCATCGACTCTTTCACGACGCGTTCGAGATACGGCATCGCGGCGAGGTCGGCCACGGTCGGGGTGTCGCCGCCGAGCGTCTCACGAATCTCTGCGACGAGTTTCTCCTCCACGTCGGGGTGCTGTGCCAGCACGAAGAACGTGAAGGAGAGCGAGAGTGCCGTCGTCTCGTGGCCCGCGATGAAGAGCGTCATCACCTCGTCGCGGACCTGTTCCCGACTCATCGTGTTCCCGTCCTCGTCCTCGGCGGCGAGGAGGGCCGACACCACGTCGTCGCCGGGGTTCGCGCGACGTTCGTCGATGATGTCGTAGACGACCGTGTCGAGGACCGACTTCGCCGCCTGCGCGCGACGCTTGCTCGGGAGGGGCACCCAGTTCGGGACCATCGACGCCCGCAGGTTCTCGGCTTGGCCCATCACGGTTTCCAACGCGTCGGCCACGACCTCGGTTCGGTCGCTCACGTCGACGCCGAACAGCGACTGGGCGACGATTTCGCCGGTCAGTCGGAGCATGTCCTCGTGGATATCTCGAACCTGTCCCGGTCGCCACGTCGACAGCTCGTCCGCGGTCTCTGCGACCATGATGTCGGCGTAGTGCGAGAGCGCGTCGGGCCGGAACGACGGCTGGATGAGGTGGCGCTGTCGCCGCCACTGCTCGCCTTCGCTGGTGAGCAGTCCGTGGCCGACGAGCGGCGTCAGGAGCGTCTGGAAGACCTCGCCTTTGACGTACTTCTCGTTCTCCCGGACGAGCACGCGCTCGATGTGTTCGGGCGCGGTCAACAGGTAGAACGTCTGGTTCAGTACGTCGAAACTCGCGACCGGGCCGTAGGTTCGTGCCACCTTCGTCCGGAAGGAGAGCGGGTCGCGTCTGAAGTCGAGTGTACTGCCGAGTACTGGCAGACCACGGGGACCGGGCGGCTGCCAGTCCGTCGTCGGCTGAGACATGTCACTAGAGAGGTGCGCTGTGAGAAAAATCCTGCCGGCACGGTCGTGGTCGTCGTCGCAGGCAGGCGGTTACAGGTGAACCTCGTTCCGGAGTCCCTCGTACTCGCCGGTCTCGTCCACGCGCCGGACGTTCTCGGCGACGATGTCGGCCAGTCGCTCGTAGTACTCGGGCGTCAGCCCCGCGTTGTGTGGGGTAATCTGAACGTTTCCGAGCGTCCACAGGGTGTGGTCCGGCGGCAGCGGTTCCGGGTCGGTCACGTCGAGCGAGGCCCCACGAATCTCGCGCGTCTGGAGTGCGCTGACCAGCGCATCGGTGTCGACGACCGGCCCACGCGCGATGTTTACGACGACGGCCGACGACGGCATCGTCACGAACTCCTCACGACCGAGCAATCCTTCGGTCAGGTCCGTCAGGGGACACGCCAGTACGACGTACTCACTCTCGGCCAGTGCCTCGTGGAATGCCGCGCCGTCGAACCCGATGACCTCGTCCGTCGGGCCGCCTTTCTCCGGGGAGTATCGGACGCCAATCGTCTTGACGCCGAAGCCCTGCAATCGCTCGGTGACCGCCTCGCCGATTGCGCCGAGGCCGACGATGGTGACAGTCGACCCTTCCAGTTCGTACGCCTCGAACGACCGCCACTCGTTGCGTTGCTGCTGGGCGAACCCCTGGTGGAACCGCCGGGTGAACGCGAGGATGGCTCCGACGACGTGCTCACCGATGTTCGGGCCGTGGACGCCCGAGGCGTTCGTCAGCGTCACGCCCATCTCGGTGAGTCGGTCGCGCGGGAGGTGACCAGTCCCCGCGTAGGCGCAGGCGAACCAGCGCAGGTTCTCGGCGCGGTCGAGTCGGTCCTCGTGCAGTTGGTGCCCGGTCACGATTTCGGCGTCTTCGATGTACTCGCGCTCCTGTTCTGGTGTCCGCGCGAGGACTACCTCGTGCTCCGGTAGCCGCGCTCGGAGTGCCTTCGCGTACGCTTCGACCGGAATCCCGTGACAGCCCTTTCGCAGGACGAGTACGTCGGCCGTGTCGCTCATAGTTCATCATCACCGGGGACCGGCTAACTGGTTTCGAGACGTGCGGGTTCTTGCCGGTACTCTGCTGCGTCACGGCGGTAGAGGCTCGACAACCCCTCCCCCATATCCGCCATATCGCTTATCACGGGGTAACACATTGGACAGCCTATGTTTCGCACGGCGACTCGTGCGGTTCGGGTCGTAAACCGCCGTCCTGCCGTCCTCATGGCCGGATTCGGTCTGGCCGTCGTCGACGGACTCGCCATCGCCGTCGGTGCAGCAGTAGCGACGAGCGTCGACCTACCGGTAGGCGGCGGTGAGCTCGCGGGGTTCCTCGCAGCCAGCCTCGTCTGGTTGCTCCTCGCGCCGGCACCGATCGCCGCACTGTACGTTCTCGGGCGTGAGACCGTCGTCTACGGTCGCCGGGAGACGGACTGGCGTGAAGAGGCAGTGCGGGTGGTCGCGGTCGCTCGTGAGCACTATCGCCCACTGTTCGTCGCCACAGTCTCGTTCTCACTCCTCTCGTCACTCGGCAGTCTGCTCACCGTCGTCGCCCTCGCCGGCTCCGTACTCGTCTTCCTCACACCAGTCCAGTTCCTCGGCTACCACACGCCACTCACACCGCTACAGACCGCACCGAGCGCCTATCTCCTCGGTCTCGGCTTGCTCGTCGCCATCGCCCGCCCGCTCGGGTCGCTCCCGTTCCGCTTCTACGACACTGTGTCGCTGTTCTCCACCGCACGGCCAGCGACGGCGTGGGCTGCGAGCATTCGATTCGTACTGGCGTCCCCCGGTGCACTCGTCCGGTACGCCGTCGGCATCTGGCTCCCGGTCGCCGTGTTCGCGCTCGTGTTTCTCGCGACGGTTATGGCACTCCCTGCGCCAGCGACGGTCCCGTTCGGCCTGTTCGTCTACGTCGTCCTCGGCGGTCTGCTCGCGGCGTATCTGCGGAGCTATCACCTCGCGTTCTTCGAGTACACCGTCTCGCCGACGGTGTGTCGCCTGGCACCCGCGAGCGACACGCCGGTTCGGGTCGCTACGCGCGAGGAGTTGCCGCTACTCACCCAGAAACGACGGTACATCGCGGTCTGTCTCGTGTTCTGTGTCCTCGTCTCTGGCGTGACGGCGGTCCGAGTCGCGGACGTAGGCGGGGCGAACGCGCCCAGTCCAGATTCCCTCACCGCGTCGGGGTCACCTCCAGCAGACCTCGCAGTGGTCACTGCGGAGGCAGACACGAATCGGGGAGAGAACCCCACTCGGGCAACCGTCGACCGGGCGACTCCCGCCACGGACCAATGGGCGATAGAGTGGTTGTGGGACGTGTTACTCTACTGAATTGCGATAGCTGTCGCGGGACCGCCTACTCGCCCTCGAACGCTGGTTCTTCTTTCCCGAAGAACGCCGCGTAACCGCGCTCGTAGTCGCCGGTTCGAGCGAGGCGTGCGATGCCGTCTTTCTCGTCGGCGAGTTGTGTCGACAGCGACTGCTCGTCCGATTCGTTCAGGAGTCGCTTGCTCGTGGCGTACGCTTTGGTGGGGCCGGCCGCGAGGTCCGCGACGACTGCCTCGACGCGTTCGTCCCAGTCGTCGTCGCCGACGAGTTCAGTCGTCAGTCCCATCTCGACGCTCTCTGGTGCCGAGATCGGTTCGTCGAGCAGGACGATTTCGCGGGCTTTGCGGTAGCCGACGAGTCGCGGGAGGAACCACGTCGACCCACCGTCTGCAGAGAGTCCGATTCGTGGGTAGGTGAACTCAAAGCGGGCGTCTTCGTGCGCGAGGACCACGTCGCTCGCCAGTGCGAGACCGAGGCCGCCACCTGCCGCGACGCCGTCGACGGCTGCGACGGTCGGCTTCGGCGCGGTTGCGAGCGTCTCGACGGTTCGGTGAAGTCGCGTGGCGACGCGGTCGAGTCGACGCGCGTCGGTCTCGTCTCCCTCGAACGCGGAGAGGTCCGCGCCGGAACAGAACGCCGGCCCGTTGGCGGCGAGGAGGATGCACCGAATCGCGTCGTCGTTTGCGAGGTCGATGGCGGCATCGCGGAGCGCGTCGGCCGTCTCGACGTCCAGCGAGTTGTAGGATTCGGGGCGGTCGAGGGTGATGCGGCCGATGCCGTCGGTTCGCTCGACTATGATGGGCTGAGAGTCGGACATGATGCAGGCTGCGACCGGAGCCGAGAAAAAGACGGCGGGTGTCTCGGCGGGCACGTGTGTCGGCGGGTGTCTCGGCGGGCAAACTGGTCCGCATCGCTTCAGGGGGTTTAATAGGGCCTACCGAGAGCAATCGGGATATGAAGCGCGTAGACGTGGCCATCGTGGGCGGTGGTCCGGCAGGAACCTGTGCCGCCATTGAGGCGGCCGAGCACGGGGTAGACGCCCTCGTGCTGGAGAAGGGCGTCCCCCGTGCCGACCGCGAAGGACTCGGCCCGGATTCGACGGACGCGGCCGGGATGCTCGACTACTGGGTCGACATCATGCAGTTCGACCCGGCCGACTTCCCCGAGGGTGTGAAGCTGCAAGAACTCGACGCGGTCGACTTCGTCGGCCCGACCGAGACCTGCACCCTCGAAAGCACCGGCATCGACTCGTCGTACGACCGACTGGGCTACACCTTCCAGCGGGCGCGGATGGACGACTACCTCCGCGACCTCGCCGAGGAAGAGGGTGCGAGCTACGAGGTCGGTGTCTCGGTCAAGAACGTCGAGACTGACCTCGACGAGGAGTACCGCCACACGGTCGAACTGGCCGACGGCGAGAACGTCGAAGCGAAGTACCTCGTGCTCGCGGACGGCCCGCAGCGGACCATCACCATCCCGACGCTCGACCAGTTCGTCCCGGACGGCCAGAGCATCGCCGACGTGATGTCGCCGCCGACGGCGAACCACATCGCCTATCAGGAGCACCGCGAGGTACCCGAAGAAGTGTTCGAGGAGACCAACCTCAAGTTCTGGTGGGGCTGGATGCCCGGCGAGACCGCGTACCCGTGGGTCTTCCCGAACGACGGTAACGTCGCCCGTATCGGCCTGACGATGCCCATCGGGATGACCCTCGACGACGTCGAGAACCCCGAAGGGTACCGGCTGCTCGAATCCGCCGACGAGCGCCTGCCGCGCGCTGGCGAGTACATCCGCCGCCTGCTCGAAATCGAGTACGGCGACGAGTACGATATCGACGAGGACTTCCCGCTCGTCGAAGACCGCGGGAAAACCGGCGGCACCGAGACGTACCCCATCTCCTCGACCCGCCCCATCGACTCGCCGACCGAGGCGGGCATCGCCGTCGCGGGCGGCGCGATGGGCACCACCTCGGCGTTCCACGAGGGCGGCTACCACGTCGCCTGCCGAACCGGAAAACTCGCCGGCCGCCTCGCCGCCGTCGACTCGCTCCACCGGTACAACGACCTGTGGAAGGACGCCATCGGCGACGAAATCCTCCGCAACATCACCTTCGCGGACATCGTCGGCGACTACGACCCCGACGACTGGGACAGCACGTTCGGTGCCGCGCGCAAACTCATGAGCGACGGGAGCGACGGCTCGCTCGTCAAGAGCAAGCTTTCCGGCGGCTTCAGCGGAATGAAACTGCTCGCGAAGTACAAGCGTGAGAAGCGGTCCATCAAGAAATCGGGCTACGTGCAGTTCCGCGAAGACCAGTACACGGTCTGAGTCCGAGGCCACGGTCGGGGCTGGAAGGCGAGTCGCAAGACCTTACCCCACCGACCGGCTACGGTCTCCTGCGTGCCATTAGTCCCCGCTCCGAGCGGACCCATTTCGGCAGCGATGACGAAGCGGAGAACCCAGGTACGCGATATCGTTACTGCTGGCCGCATCCGCGGCCTGCCGAACAGGCTTCGGTCGGTTCGGAACGTCGACGGCTCTGGCAGCACCGTCCGCCCGGCACGAGGGTTTCCCGGTTGACGCGGCACGCCGCCACGGGATGATACCGGTCGTTAGTGTTCCGGGCGATATTCTACTCGGAGACGATTCCGTTCGAAAGACCCGCGACATCGTCACAGATTAATGTAGACAGAGGGAGTCATGCTAGAGTATGACAGGGGACGAAACGGTCGATAGAGAACTTCTTCTCGAAGTAGTCAGGCGAGCGCCGATGCTCGCGGCCCTCCGCGAAGGGCCGATGACTCGTCGGGAGTTAGAAGACCGACTCGGCGTCTCGAACTCGACGGTTCATCGGAACACGAGGTCGCTCGCTGACCGAGACATGCTCGAGAGATCCGACGGGAAACACACTCTCACTGCGTTCGGGCGGGCAGTCTCGGACGTGGTGCGGACGTTCGAAGCAGACATGCACGCAACTGCCCGGCTCTCACCACTGCTCGAAGCCGTTTCTGACACCGTTCCGGCGTGCCCAACTGGCGTCTTCGCCGATGCGACGGTCACGACTGCGGAGAGTGGGGACCCCTTCGGGCCGCTGGCTCGGTTCATCTCCCTGGTCCGCGAGACAGCGTCACTCCGCATGGTCGACTCGTACGCCATCGCACCGACCTACATCGACGAGATCCACGGACGAGTTCTCGACGGATTGGAGACGAACGTCATCGAGCGTCCCGACGTTGCCGCGGACGTCATCGAGAACTACCCCAAAAAGTGCGTCCAACTCTGCGCGAGCGACTTTCTCACGATGAAGTTGCACGACGACCTTCCCTTCGGGCTCGTCATCCTCGATGACCGAGTCGGCATCGGTGTTCGGGACGCAGAGACTGGTGTGCCTCGGATGTTTGTCGACTCTGAAGCTGACAAAGCACGTGAATGGGCCGAGTCGATTTTCGACTCCTACTGGAGCGAGGCGACCCAATTACATCGATTCAACCCGACAGGACTCGAAGAAGCCATCGGATCCGAGGCCGAGTGACACACGTCCCGGACCGCGCTTCGTCAGTGGTGAAAGAAATCGGGCGACTGGTTACGAGTTGGCCGAGCGGTACGGCCCGTCGACGGGGGTGCTTCGTCGTTCGATACGCGTCACGGGAATCCCGGCACAGTCTGCGTGGTCACGAATCGCGTCTTCGCTCTCGGCCTTGAAGTGACACACTGTGCCGGTCACTTCGTCGTCTTCGTTCGTCATTATCTCGGAGCGAACCCAGTCGATGCCGACGCCGCTCTCCCGCGCCGTCTCGGCCGCCGCGATGGACCGTTCGCTCGCACGTTCTCGCTCAGCGTGGGTCACCGGCTCATCCAGTATGCGAAGGATGAGGAAATCCACCAGTGCTTCTTCAGTCATGGATTCCCTCCTCGGTTCGCAACCGCTTTTCGGATGCTGTATGTGGCTACCGCGTTGCCTCGATGAGACATAGATAGTGGTACGCGAGTCTGGAATTTGTACTTATTTCCCGGAATTTTCCCGGGTACTGGGACTGTCCTGACTCTCGGGACGACGTCCGTGGTGACGGATCGGTATGTCGACCCGAGTCCCTCATCGCCAGTCGTCGATGCTGGGAACTACGAGTAGATTCTCGGTCGGTCGTGTTCCGGGCGACGTTCTACTCGTCTCGGAGACGGGCCTCGACTATTCGCACGGTTCAGACGGGGCGATGCAGTTCGGCCTGTCGACAGACGAGCGCTGCGTGGGTCTGTCGACGGGTCACCAAACCCAATCGAGCACTCACCAGCGCCCAGTCCGTGGAATACCCAGTGGTACGCGCACGTTTTTCCGGATTCGGTACCACTAGATATCATCCGACGATGGTATCGCTTCCTCGGTCACTTCGCAAACTGGAACCGAGCCGTCGAGTCCGACACGTCATCTACTACCTCACCGGACTCGTGCTACTCGTTCTCCTGTACACGGTCGCGTACAATTACGCGATGGCGCGACTGGAAGGCGTCGACCAGTCGATCTTCGCGTCCTTCGAGTTCGTCGTCCAGACGATGACCACTACGGGGTACGGACAGGACTCGGGCATCTGGAGTCACCCGTTGATGTTCCTGTTCGTCGCCTCGGTTCAGATCTCTGGCATCGCTATCGGCTTCTTCACCCTCCGCCTCATCATCATCCCCCTCTTCACCGGTGCGGAGGTCAATCTCGACGACCGACTCAGTCCGAAAAACGACCACGTCATCATCTGTGAGTACCGCCGTGACTCTGCGGTCCTCCTCGACGAGCTCAGAGAATTCGATATCGACTACGTACTCATTTCTTCCTCGCGTGAGGACGCCGAGGCACTCTCGAACCGTGGATACGCCGCGATACACGGGTCCCCACAGGAGACAGAGACGTTCGAGCGAGCGAGTATCGACACCGCACGGGCAGTCATCACCGACGCAGGTGACGCGAACGTCGACACGATACTCACCGTGCGGTCGGTGCAGCCTGACGTCGACGTCATCGCGCTGACCGACGACAGTGAAATGGAAGAGATACTGCACCAAATCGGTGCGGACACCGTGCTGTCGCCCCACGGTGTCCTGGGCTATCGCCTCGCCGAGAAGGCTGTCGCCTCGTTCAGTTCTGAACTCAGGGATACGGTCGAAATCGGCGGCGACACGAAGCTCATGGAACTGCCGGTCTCGGAGTCGAGCGAACTCGTCGGTCGAAGGGTCCGAGATACCAGAGTCAGGGAGCGAACGGGCGCGAATATCATCGGTGCCTGGATAGACGGCGAGTTACAGTTGCCCCCCAGTCCGGACGCCATCGTCCGTCCGAACACGGTCCTCTTGGTGTCGGGTAAGGAGAGCGCGCTCAAGGAACTGAGCGAGTTCACCCGACCACCTCGGCCGTTCACTGAACACGAACGTCTCGTTCTCGTCGGTCTGGGTGAGGTCGGTCAAGCCGCCAGGGCAGTCATCGAGGAGTCCGGCGGCGAAACCGTGACGATCGACCTCGCAGACAAGGCAGGGGTGGACATCGTCGGTAACGGTGGCTCCCGAGATGTCTTGAAAGAGGCAGGTGTCGAGAACGCTGGTGCCATCATCGTCGGCGTGCCCGACGATTCGATAGCCCTCCTCACGACGGTGTTGGCACAGTCTTTGAATCCAGATATCGAGGTTCTCGTCCGCGTCAGTGACGCGGATGCCACCCCGAAGGCGTTCACCGCCGGAGCCGACTACGTCCTGTCGGTTGCGCGAGTAAGTGCCAGGATGGTCGCCAAGGAACTTCGCGGCGAAGACGTGCTCGCGCCGGCGATTCAGATTCGCCTGGTCCGAGTGCCTGCCACGCCGTTCGCCGGGTCGACGCTCGCGGATTCGAACATATACGAACAGACCGGGTGTCGCGTCATCGCCATCGAGGACCACGACGGACAAACGATCACACTCGACCCGCAGTGGCAATTCACCGGTGACGAACGGATGACTATCGTCGGGTCTGACGAGGCAGTACAGACGTTTCTCAAGCGGTTCGACGTCTCCCCGACCGACCTGCCGTGACGGCAGTAGTCGCCGAGTGAACGCACGGGGACGATGGTCAGGTCGGCGGGCGCAGTTGTTTTGTCTTCACGATCAGTCGGTGCTAGCATGGCATCCGGTCTCCTCATTCCGGAGGATTTCGACGACTTCGCAGCGCTCGCCGAACGTGCAGAATCCCTCGGCTACGACGCCGTCTGGGCGACAGAGTTGTGGGGCCGAGACGCGTTCATCGCGCTCACTGTCGCCGCAGAGCGAACCGAGACGATAGACCTCGGGACGGCCATCGTCAACGTCTACGGTCGCTCGCCAGCGACGCTGGCACAGGCCGCAGCGACCCTCGCGGACGTGGCAGACGGCCGGGTCCGCCTCGGCGTCGGGACGAGCACGCCCAAAGTGGTCGAAGACTTACACGGGATGGCCTTCGACAACCCACCGCGGCGACTGCACGAGACCATCGAACTCACGAAGGCGTTCCTCACTGGCGACGGGCGGGTGAGCTACGAGGGAGAACTCTTCGACGTGGCTGACTTCCCCGCTCTCGGCTGCGACGTTCCCGTCTACGCCGCGGCGCTCGGTCCCGCGAACCGACGAGCGACCGGCCGCGTCGCCGACGGCTGGTTGCCGCACAACATCCCGTTCGACGAGTTGTCCGAGGCGTTCGAGACCGTGGCGAAGACTGCCCGGGAGGCGGGCCGCGACCCAGACGACATCGTGGTGTCACCGTACGTCCCATGTGCGGTCAGCGACGACGCTGACGAGGCAGAAGCGGCGATTCGGAACCACCTCGCGTACTACCTCGGAAGCAGTGACGGATACAAGAACGCGGCCGCAATGTCGTTCCCGGAACAGGCCGAGCGCGTCGCTGCGGCTTGGCGAGATGGGGACCGCGACGCGGCTCGGGCGGCGGTCACCGACGAGATGATGGCCCAGCTAGCGGTCGTCGGCTCGCCCGAGCAGGCACGTGAACAGCTCGACGACCTGACCGCTCGGGACGTGGTCGACGATATCCTCGTCGTCATCCCCATCGGCGCGAGCGACGACCTGCGTGAGCAGACCGTCGAGGCACTCGCACCTGCGGAGTAGCACGCCTGCTGAATAGCGTCCCTGCAGTGACGGCGGTTATCCAGACCCGAACCGCGGGGGGAGGACCCGCCAGGCGACACGGGGATGAGTAGACTGGTCACGGACTTCTCCAGCTGGAACACGCGGAAGAACGCTTCCGTCAGGTGCCCGTCGTCGTGGGCTCGCTGGATGAGGCGCGCGACGTAGGTGTTGAACAGGTCGGTTCCGACCGGCTTCGGTCCCGTCGTCTGGTCGAAATAACGCGGGGCCAACCCGTCGAGACCGTCGCTGAGTTCGTGATGGAGTGCGAGTGCGTCCAGTGCGGCGACCGACGTTCCCTGTCCGTACACCGGGTTGAAGCTGGCTATCGCATCGCCAGTGACAACCAACCCGTCCGGGAACCGGTCGAGGGAGTGGTAGTGTCTGCGGACGCTGGCCGGGAAGGGGTAGTGTCGAACCTCCTCCGAGACCCAGTCTTGCTCGCGGAGGTGCCGGGCGACTTCGTCGAGTGGGAGCGAGTCGGCCCAGTCGAGGAACGTGTCGCGGTCGCTCGGCGCTCGCTCACCGTGCAATCCCTGCAGGAGGACTTCCCAGCGGTTTCCTTCCGCGGGAAGCATCGCTGCACCTCGCGGTCGGTGTGGCTCAGGTGCGACGAGTGTCGCATCGAGCGTCGTCTCCGTGCCAGTCTCGTCTCGGAATCGGACCCCAGTCACCCGCCCTCCGGCGTCGTCGTGTTCGTAGTCGAGGAAGTGGCACCCGCCTCGTAGCTGGATAGCGGGACGGTCTCTGACGCGCTCGCGGACGACGTGTTCGAACAGGGCACGGCTCGCATAGAGTGCGCGAAGTTCGCTCGCCGCCGTTGTGATGGTCCCGCCCTGGTCGTGCCAGACCAGGTCCTCGGTCATATCGAGTTCCAGCCCACCGGCAGCCTGCACGTCGGCACTGAAGCCGGGGAAGAAGTCCTCCAGTGTCACCCGCCCCGCTTCGAGCATCGCGTGTGGCTGGCTGGTCTGCGGTGCGCCGTCGCGGGCCGTCGGCTCGCTCGGGAACTCGTCTCGTTCGAGTATCACGACCTCGTCGAATGCGTCGTCGAGGACGCGAGCGGCACAGAGTCCGGCGATGCTTCCACCGGCGACCACGGCCCGCTCCCCCACGGACTGCGTCCGGCTCTCGTCGTATCGGTCGACCTTCGCCAACGTCATTCGCTCGACTCTCTCTCTACAGAGCGTTCCGGGGTTCTGGTAGATAGTGTCTCTGAAACCCGAGTTACCGCCGCGGCCGAGCGGCGGACTCGTCCTCGTCACGGTCGCGGGTTCCTTTCTGGTCGCGTTCCACTTCGGCGAGTTGCCGCCGCCAGAACGGCTCGGGACCGGAAGACCTCGACTCCGTGAGGTCCCACTCGCCGGCCAGTGCACGGCCGAGGTCGCTGTCGACGTCTTCGAGGAGGCGGTCGCCCACGCGGCTGCTTATCTCCCCCCGCTGTATCGCCTCGCGGATTGCCCCGTGTTCTGCGACGAGGATACGGTGCTGAGCGAGGTGTTCTTCGTGTTCTCGGATGGAAGGGTATCGGTCGAGCAACGACTCGATGGCGGCGACGAGTTCGGTTCGCTCCTGTCGGTAGACGGCCGTCACGTCGTCGAAGACACTCGTCGAGAGTTCGTCGTTCTCGTGGAGTCGGGCGGCCGTTTCGAGGGCGGCGTCGACCCCGTGCAGGCGACCGACGAGCGCCTGATACAGTCGCTGCGGTGGCCGCTGGGTACTGATTCCGAGCCTGTCGATGAGTCGGCCCATCGTCGTGCCGTTGACGAGCAGCGTGCACGCGGCGACGCCGAAGACGAGCGCCGAGAGCTGTTCTGCGAGCGGGCCAGAGTACGTCTCTGAGACGCCGAGTACCAGTGCGATTGACGTAGAGGCGTGGATGCCGCTCCACGAGAGGACGTGCTGGTAGGCGAACGAGACCGAGTCGTCGAGCCACCGATTGAGGAGGCCGACGAGTGGGTAGACGACGACCGCCCGCGCGAGGAAGACGACGACGATCGCGGCGACGATTTGTGGGGCGTAGCTGAGGAGGAGGTCGAACGGCGTGACGATGCCGATAGCGACGAAGATGAGCGTGTTCGCGACGAGGGCCGCGTAGCCCCAGACGGTCTCGACGGTGAAGCGCGTCTCCGGTGAGATGCCCGTCGGCCCCTGTCGGGCCGCGAGGAAGACGCCAGCCGTGAGGGTGCCGATGACACCACTGCTGCCGAGGAGGTCGAGGAGCAGGTAGACGCCGTAGGCGACGAGTACCGAGGCAGCCACGGCCGTCAGTTCGTCGTCGACCGTGGCGATGAGTTCGTGGGCGACGAACCCGGCCGTGGCACCGAGGACCGCCCCGCCGACCAGCGCGCCGAGGATGCCGACCCCGACGTCGGCGAGAAACCCCGACGGAGTCACGATGGCAGTGGTTTCGACGCCCTGTGACTCTGCTTCGACGACGACCGCCAGCACGGTCGAGTAGACGACGATAGAGACGCCGTCGTTCAGCAGGCTCTCTCCCTCGACGAGGATGGAGAGTCGCTCTGGCACGCCGAGGTCTTCGAAAACCGCGAGCACCGAGACGGGGTCAGTGGGCATGATTATCGCGCCGAAGAGGACCGCGATAGCCAGCGAGAACCCGAACAGCGTGGCGCCGACCACGGCGATGAGCGCGATAGAGACGAGCAGGCCGACGACTGCCAGCGCGAGAATCGGGACGAGGTTCTCCCGGAACACGGCGAGGTCGATGTTTATCGCGTCGTTGAAGATTAGCGCCGGCAGGATAGCGAGCAGGATGAAATCGGAGGTAAGTTCGACCTCGACCGGAGAGCCGAGTATGGAGACCAGCAACCCAGCGAGGAGGAGTCCGGTCGTGTACTGCAGTCGCGGATATCGTTTACTGAGGATGCCGACCACGCCGGCTATCGCGAAGAGATAGAGCAGTTGGAGTAGTAGTTCTTCGACCCCCGACATCCCTGTCAGATAGGACACTCAAAAACATAAATTTTCGGTCAATTTCACCGAGTGACAGATGCGATTACACAGACAAAGACGGTACGATGCGGTTTCACCGGCTCTATCGAATCTGCCATATCGTTACCGTCGCGCGTCGCACGTTTCGGCGATAGACGCAGCACGCTCCCCGTCGGTATCGACCCGAGGGCGACCGTGTGGCGAGCCACTCGCTGCGACGAGTACTTAAATTTACTTACAGGTTAGCATACGACTCACCACGGTGGCGGGAGTTCGTCTCTACAATGGCAAACACGACATCCTCGAAGGAGTGGACCGCCGCGGACATTCCCGACCAGTCGGGCCGGACGATCGTCGTCACCGGCGCGAACAGCGGTCTCGGGTTCGAAGCGACGAAGGCGCTCGCCGCGAAGGGCGCACACGTCGTCATGGCCTGTCGCAGTCTCGAACGCGCGAACGAGGCCGCGAGCGAGATAGAGTCGACGACGCGCGGCGGGTCGCTCTCGACGCGAAAACTCGACCTCGGGAGTCAGGCGTCCATCCGGGAGTTCGTGACCGACTTCGAGTCGGACTTCGACCGCCTCGACGTGCTGGTCAACAACGCCGGTGTGATGATGCCGCCGTACTCGACGACGACGGACGGGTTCGAGTTGCAGTTCGGCGTCAACCACCTCGGCCACTTCGCGCTCACCGGCCTGCTGCTGGACCAATTACGCGAGACCGACGGCGACACGCGCGTCGTCACGCAGAGCAGTATGGCCCACACCAACGGCGATATCCACTTCGAGGACCTGAACCGCCGAGAGTCGTACGGCCGGGTCGAAGCCTACGGACAGAGCAAGCTCGCGAACCTGCTCTTCACCTACGAACTAGACCGACGACTCCGCGCCGCTGGTGCGGACACTATCGCCGTCGCCGCCCACCCGGGCTGGTCCGCGACCGGCCTCCAAGACGGCGACACTGAGCAAGGGGCATCGCTCCCTCGCCGGATCTTCGGGCGCGTGGCGAACGCCGTCTTCGCGCAGTCAGCCGCAGACGGTTCGCTGCCGGCCCTCTACGCTGCGACGGCCGCGAACGTCGACGGCGGCCACTACTTCGGCCCGGACGGGTTCAGAGAGATGCAGGGGCACCCGACCCGTGTCACCTCGAACGCGAAGTCGTACGACCACGAGACGGCACGCCGGCTCTGGGAGGTCTCTGAAGAGATGACCGGCGTGACGTTCGACCTCGAACCACGGCTCGTGGCGTAAGGACTCGCTGAAAAAGAGAGGGAAAAAGCGAGACGGTCGGGTGCTCTCGTCCGGTCTACTCCTGCCCGGTCGGCATGATGAGGAGTTCGTTCACGTTCACGCGTTCGGGCTGGCTCGTCGCGTACACGACGGACTGGGCGATGTCTTTGGCTTCGAGCGTGGGCAACTCCATCTCCCCGAACTGTTCGAGAATCTGCTCGTCGGTGATGTGCGTCGGCAGTTCGGTGTCGACTGCACCCGGTTCGATGATGGTCGTCCGGATGTTCTGGCTCGTGACCTCCTGTCGCACCGCTTCGGTGAAGGCGTTGACCCCGAACTTGGTCGCGTTGTAGCCGCTGAAGTTGGCGTTCGCTCGCCGGCCCGCGACCGAGGAGACGTTGACGATGTGCCCCGATTCCTGGTCCTGCATCACCGGCAACACGGCGTGGGTGAGGTTCATCAGGCCGAGCAGGTTGACCTCGACCATCTGGCGCAGGTTCGAGCGCTCGGCGCGTTCGAGAGGTTCGACCAGCATCACGCCGGCGTTGTTCACGAGCACGTCGATGCGACCGTATTCGTCGGTGACCGTCTCGACCAGTGCGTCGATATCGGCTTCCTCGGTCACGTCTGTCGGGACGACGAGGGCGTCGCCGCCGTCGGCTTCGATACGGTCCGCGAGTTCCTCCAGTTCCTCGACACGCCGAGCGGCGAGGACGACGCTCGCGCCCTCGTCGGCGAGGGCTTGGGCAGTCGCTTCACCGATACCGGAGGACGCACCAGTTACGATGGCCACGCCGCCGGCGAGTCCGTCTGTGTCACGTGTGTCGCTCGTCGAAGCTGTCTGGTCTGACATCACCAGTCGGTACGACCAGCAGCCACGAGAGTGAGACGCTAATTGGCAAGTGTGTTTAAGTACTGCTGCGGCCCGAGCGTTTGACTGAGGAGTTGCTGCTCGGCCCGACGGAGGAGGTCAGACGCGGATGGGCCAGCGATGCCGAGTTCGTCGGCGAGGTCCTGCGTCGACATCTGGCGGGGTGAGTCGTAGTACCCACCGGAGAAGGCCATAGAGAGGGCGGTGAACTGCCTGTCCGTGAGTCCGAACCGGTCGCGCTCGCCGGGGTTCTCGGGGTCTGAAGCGATGTTCAGTAGTTCGAACGGGATGTCGTGGACCTCACACCGGTCTCTGAGCGTGCTAAACGCCTCGAAATCGGAGAACACCTTCTGTTCTCGCAACCCGTCGCGGGTCACCGTCGCGTCTAGTAACACGCCCTCGAACGCCTCCGGGTCGTGGGCGGCGAACAGTGCGGAGTCGGTGTCGATAGTTACCTGATAGAACCAGCCATCGGCCGTCTGTCCAATCTCCGCAGCGTCCGTAATTTCCGATTGTGCGTCGAGCTCTCGGTCGAACGCGTCTCGGGAGTCTGTGTCGACCCTCACCGTGACGAGGTGCCTGCCGTCTTCGAGCGCGACCGAGTTCTCGACGTCGATTTCCCCACTCGGGAGTGCCTTCGCCAGTCCGACCAGTGGGAGTGTGTCGTCTGCGAGGAGAATCTCTGCGACGATTGCCATGGTCCGGCATTGGCCGCGAGACGGTTAAGCGCCGCCGTCGCGGAACGACTCGGGCAGAGCCGTACCAGACCAAAGCCAGTGTGAACGCCGCACTACTCAGGGAGGACCCGCCGAAGATGGTCCCCGTCAGGAATACCCTGTCCTGGGTCGCTCTCCCCGATATCGGGGAACAGCGGCATCTCGTACCCGAGCCAGAAGAACCGGCCTGTCGGGCCGTCGGCGTCGAGGCCGAGCAAGTAATCCACGGTCGGGTGACACTCGGTCGGCGAGAGTGGCCCGGGATACATCTCGGTGTCGCTCGGGCCGGGGCCCATGAGGTTTATCTTGATGTCCCGGTCGTCGTTCTCGAGCGCGGCCGCGACGCCGTATGCGTTCCGGGCCATGATTGAGGCGTACTGGGCGGCCCACCCGCCCGTCGGGACCAGCGACCCCGCACCCGAAATGTTGACGATGCGCCCGAAGTCGTGTTCGCGCATCGCGGGCAACAATTCTCGCATGACGTGGACGTGCGAGAAGGCGTCGACCTTCATCGCGTGCAGCATGTCCGCTTCGGTGAGTTCGAGGACTGGTTTCGGGTTCCACGCCCCGGCACAGTTGATGACGTACGGGATGTGTCCGTGCTCGTCGAGCAGTGCTTGCAGCAACTCCGCGATGGCGTCGGCGTCGGTGAGGTCGAGTTCGTACGGGTGGATGTACGGGTCGTCGCCGTACTCGGTCTCCATTCGGTCGATGCGCCGCGCCGCGGTGAGGACCGTGTACTTACCAGCGAGGTGGCGGACGAGCGAGGCACCGATGCCACTGCTCCCACCCGTGATGAACAGCGGCGGGGCGTCTTCTGCGACACTCATCGTCCGTTCCCTGGTTCAACGTCATCTGCAGACGCTACAGTCACCGGTTTGTTACAGTATGCTGTCGATTGCATCGTCGAAGTACAGGACTCCCCGCGACATGATAACTATATTCTGTATGATATTTTAGTCGCGGCGCTGTCTGAACCGGTGTTAAGATACTGTTCTGATACGTCCACAGACAGAGATACGTTTACTGTGTCTGTCAGTATCGTGAGCGTATGAACACGGATGGCGACGGACCCGAGCGCCCGACCCCGGAACAGGCGTTTACGGTCCTCGGTAATCGAACACGGCTCGAAACCCTGCGAGTCCTCGCCGACGCGGGCCGACCGGTATCGTTCACTGAGTTACGCAACCGCGTCGGCCTCTCGCAGGGGACGCAGTTCAACTATCACCTCACGAAACTCCTCGGGCACTTCGTGGAGAAGACCGACGCAGGGTACGAACTTCGTGAGCCGGGGAGGCGCATCGTGCAGGCTGTCCTCGCAGGTGCAGTCGACGAAGGGCCAGCCCTTGAACCGACCGCCATCGACTACGCCTGTCACTTCTGCGGCGACGACATCGAGGTCAGTTACGCGGATGGGCACGTCGCGTTGCACTGTCCAACCTGTGCCGGAAATCCGGCGACGCCGACGAATCCTGCAAACCCCGAGCACGGCAATCTCGCTCGTCTGCCGTTCCCACCGGCAGGAATGGTGGGTCGGTCGCCGGAGGCGGCGTTGCGCGCCGCCGCGACGTGGATTCATATGGACTCGCTCGCCGCCGCGAGCGGTGTCTGTCCCTCCTGTGCGGCGACCGTCAAGGTCACTATCGCCGCCTGTGGTGAACACGAGTCGGCGACACGCGACGGTCGCTGTACTTCCTGTGACCGAAATCGGGCGGTGCGAGTGACCTACGACTGTACCAACTGCGTGTTCACGTTCGACGGTCCCGTCGTGATGGCGCTGCTCGCCACGCCAGAGGTACTCGCGTTCGTCGGTCGTAACGGGCTCAATGTGACCTCGAAGGGCTTCGACTGGGGATGGGAGTACGACGAGACGGTAGTGTCGACGGACCCGTTCGAAGGCTGCTTCACGTTCACCATCGGTGACGACTCACTTACGCTGACAGTGGACGACGAACTGTCGGTCGTCGACGCGACACTGTGAGCCTCACGCTGGCCCGTCCACGTTCACGACCCACGGCTCGCCACCACAGAGCCAGATGATGCCGGTGTGAGCTTCGTCCGTGGGGTTCGTGTCTCGGTGGACTACACCCGGCGGGACGTGGAAACACTCCCCGAGTTCGATGCGGGCGACCTGTTCGCCGCCGGGGCCGTATTCTGTCTCGCTCGGCCCGTCGACCGCGTAGCCGAAGTAGACGTTGTTACCGTGGTGGTGCCAGCCCGCGGCTGCACCGCCCGCTGCAGTGACGCGCAACAGGAGGACGTCGTCCTCGGGAAACGGCGACTCTCGAATCAGGTGCGGCGACTGGACGGTCGGGAACAGTTCGTCCGAGCCGACGACGGCGATTTCTGCTCCGTCCGTCGCCGAGACCGTTTCCGTCGATGCTCTTCCGACGCGAACCCGCGGGTCGGCACTCGGCGTCGCCGACCCAGCCGCGGCGACCGCGAGGATTTCGAGCGGCACTGTGCCGGCGACGAACCTGTGCGCAGTATCGGCGGGAACGCGGACGAAGTCACCTGGCTCCAGTTCTCTGTCCGAACCCAGCCGTGACTGAACGTGGCCGCCACCGCCACGGACCCAGCCGTAGAGTACTCCATCACGTCGATGCCAGGCCGACTCGTCGTCGACCACGACCAAGAGGAGTCGAGCGTCTCCGACTCGTAACACCGTCCGCTCGACGAGGCCAGTGACCGATTCGACCTGCTCGACCGTCGCCGGGTCCACGACGCGGATTCGCTGGTCGAGGCTCATCGCTTCGCCTTCCGCCGGTCAGCACGTTGGTCGAGTCGCCCGGCGAGTTCGTCCGACACGCCCGAGAGGTAGGCCGTCCCGAACAGTGCGACGAGGAGACCGCCGAGCGTGTTGTACGTCAGATCGAGGACGGTGTCGTCGAGACCGTACTGCGTGAGGACCGACCCAGTGCCGAGCAACTGCGCGGCGACGCTGATGTAGAACTCGATGAGTTCCCAGACCACGCCGAACGCCATGACGAACGCGAGCAGGTAGACGAACATGAACCGCGGCGAGAAGTGGATGGCGTCGGTGTGTTCTTCGATGGCCCGCGCCGTGGCGTAGGCGACCGCAGCGACCAGCGACGACGAGAGCGCGTGGGTCAGGTGGTCCCACCACCAGGTCGACCCGTACAGTGTCGAGAAGTTCAGCCCCGGTAGCGGGAGCGTCCCGACCGCGTGGAGGAACATCGCGACGGTTATCCAGAGGACGAGTCCCACGTCCATCGTGAAACCGTAGTTCCTGCGGAGGAGCGCCGGCAGCATCGTGACGCCGAGGCCGATGCCCGCGTTGACGACGACACCAGCGTTGCCCAGCCAGAGGCCGATGGAGAAGATGCTGAACATGAGTAGCTGTAGCGCGTGGACCAGCGTGACTTCCCGCTTCGGCGTGAGGCCAACCCGACGGGCGACGCTCATGCCGTCCACCCCTCAGCTCCGGGCGTCGACCGAGCCTGCCGGCGGAGTTCCCGCCGGAAGTACAGCCTGAAGGCGAGCCCGCCGACGAGGCCACCCACCAGCGCGGCCGTGAAGATGTTCATCAGTTCCGTGTTCGTCTGCACGAAGGTCCCGCCGAAGTACGCCGCCTCGAACGCGGAGGAGACAGCCCACGCGCCCGCGAACGCGAGCGTCATCATCACGACGAACCAGACGGCGAACCCGGGCGTCATCCGGACCGCCGTCGTCAACTGCAGGTCGACGACGAGGAGCATCCCGAGTGCGGCGACACCCGCGCCGATGACGGCGAGTTTGAAGAACGTCGGGTCGAGCGACCCGACGAGAATCGGTAGCGCGGCGATGAAGACCAGCGGCCACGGAACGGTTCGTGTCCACGACCGGGAGACGACGGCCGGAATCGACGCGAGAACCACTGCGGTCCCGGCCAGTAACAGGTCGACCAGTCTAAAGTCGAGCAAGTTGTTCACCGCCGCGAGTACCAGTATTCCCGTGATAGTCCACGCGATGACTGCGTTCCACTTTCCGTCTGTGACGAACCACTCTGTCTGCAACTGTTGTGACATCTCTGACTCCCCCTGCGAGCGGTGGCACCGATAATCTCGACAGTACCCCGATTGCTCATAGAATCAGAGGGGACAGGCGTCGATAAGGATATATTTCGGATTCTGAGTGGATAGGCCGAGAACCACGGGAGCCAGGCTTTACTCGCCCAGTCCGACGACGTAGCCACCTTCCACAGCGACGTAGGCACGCGTCCCGTCGACGACCGGCCGCGACAGGTCCCCGCTGTGCCTGAACGACCAGCGTTCGCTGCCGTCTGCCCCGTACGCGTACACGCCCGGGACGGCCTTGCCGTGGGTCCACGTTACGACGCCGTCCGCGTTCGCCGACACACCGCGAGCGATTCCTTCGACGGTCTTCGTCCAGCGGGCCTCGCCCGTCTCGGCGTCGAGCGCGTGCAGCGTTCCGTCGAACGCCGGGACGTACACCGTCCCGTCGGCGACGGCGGGAGCGTTACGAGTCTCCGCGTCGACCGGGTAGGTCCACAGTTCGCTCCCGTCCGCGGCGTCGAGGGCGAACACCAGCCCACCGTACTCTACGCCGTAGACCGTCCCGTCGACGACAGTCGCGCCGGGGCAGACGAACGGTCCCTCGTCACCTTCGTCGCTCGTGTACCGCCACTGCTCGGTCCCGTCTGCCGCGTCGACCGCCAGCAACGGGTAGTTCCCGTCGTCGTCCTGCTCCTCCTGGTCGACGAGGAACCAGCCGTCGAACAGTTCGGGGCCGTCGTAGCCGACCGGACTATCGCCGCGCGACCACTCTTCGCTCCCGTCCGTGATGTCGTACGCGACGATGGTGCGCCCGCCGGGCGAGGCGATGAGGGTCCCGTCGTGGACCGTGCCGTCGTGCATGTCGCCCGACTCGACCGACCACTGCTGGCTCCCGTCAGCGCCGAGCGCGTACAGTGTCTCGCCCGACGTGCCGATGGCGTCGTCCCCCGTCCCGACGAACACCCTGTCCCCGGTGGTCCCGAGTATCGACAGGAAGCGGTCCTTCTTCGCGCTCGCCCATTGCTGCTCGCCGCCGGCGACGAACTCGACGCGCTGGTCCCGCCCCGACAGGCCGGTACTCCAGCCGGTCACGACGTACACGCCGTCGTCGGTCGCGATGGGGTCGTACACGCCCGCGTCGGCTGCATACTGCCACTGCTCGCTCCCGTCGGTCCCGAGCGCGTAGAGGTTCTGGCTGGTCGTGGGTTCGATGTAACCGCCGTCCGGCGGCGTCCCGTTCCCGTTCGTCCCACCCGTGACGTAGAGCGTCCCGTCGTACAAGACCGGTCCGTCGTTCAGCGGGCCGCCCAGTTCGAACGTCCACTGGACTGCCTCGCCTTCCGGCGGGTCGTCGCTCGGTTCCGTGGTGGTCGGGTCGTCGGTGCCGGTCTCGGACGGCGGGTCTTCGACGTTCCCCGTCGGCGTGTCGGTGTCCGACTGCGTCGCCGGGTCGTCTCCCTGTGAGGTACAACCTGCTGCGAACACGAGCGCCGCACTCGCGACGAAGTTGCGTCTGGAGGGCATCACCGGGAGTTGTTGGCTGCCCGGCATAAGCTTCGTTCTAGGTGAAAGAAGGATTTTGGGTGGATAGACATCGGCTGTAGTTCAGGTCGGGGATAAGGTGACCCGGCTGAATCGAACTACAACCACCGGTTCAAACTGTGAAACAGACCGAATTCGTGTCTCACAAAACCGGCGGGTTGGGGCAGATTTGAACTTTGGTCACTCCGCTCACTGCGTTCGCTTCGCTCCCGAGTTCAAACTGCCCAACAGAACAAATTTGTGCCTCACGAGTTGTTCGGCACAAAATTAATGGGTTGGGGCAGATTTGAACTGCCGACTTCCTCCGTGTGAAGGAGGTGTCATAACCGGACTAGACCACCAACCCGCGTACACCATCGGCTACCCGGTTACCAGACTTAAGGATTACGTATGGAACCGACAGTCGGCACGCTCCTGTCCTACGTGAGTAGCCTGCGACGCTACACTCCCCGAACCCCTACACCACCACGAAACAGCCGATGCCCGACGACGACCCGCCATCCATCGAACAGACGCTCTCGGACCTCCTCAAACGCGCCACGAGAGCCATCCAAGACGGCCAGCACGCCGGAAGGGCCGACGAGGCGAAACCGACCGTCGACATCGTCGAGGCCGGTGCGGACCCGACCGGCGACGAACCGATTGACCGAGTCCTGCAAGACGTCGCCGAACCGGAGGCCGTCGTCGCGTTCCCCCCCGGCCGGTATCTGGTCGGGTCACTGGGCGAACTCGCGCAGGACGGTCTCGAACTCCGGGGGACCGACGCGACGCTCGTCCCCGACGACCGAACCGACCCGGAGGCGTTCGTGACGTTGGCCGGGCGCGAGCAGGTCGTCGACGGCTTCGAGTACGAGGTTCACGGCTGTCGGGTCGCGCCGACGTGGCACGTCCGGACCGACGCGAGAATCAGCGACGTGACCGTGACAGGGGACGCGAGCGCCGGCCCCGAGTACGCACCGGCGGACAGCGGCAAGCGCGCGTGTTCGTTGTTCACCGTGAAGCAGGTGCCCGCAGGGACACAGGCACTGCTGCAAGACATCGCGATGCGCGACGGTGTCGCGAACGACCGGGACGCACGCCGGGGCTGGTTCCTCGAAGACAACGACGGCGCAGTCGTCTTCGACGACGTGGCGATGGCCGGCTGGGCGGAGAACACAGTGTACGGGACGTACTGCAACGGGCAGGACCCAGATGCTCGCGCGGTCTTTCGGGAACTCGAACTCAGGAACACGAACGTCGGCCTCCGGACGACCGGGGACTGTCTCGTCGAGGACTCGGTGTTCGTCCACGACGGGCCTGTCCCGGCCCAGCAGTGGAGCGGCGGCCGCCGCCAGCGCGGGGTTTGGGTAGAGGGCGGGAAGTCGGCGCACCCGGGCGGGACGACGGTCCTCCGTAACTGTGACTTCCGGTGGACGGCCGACGCGCCAGAGCACGCTGGGCAACCCGTGGTCGTCAACCCGCCGCCGAAGCGGGTCGTCCTCGATGGCCTCCGAATCGACAACCGCCACCCGTCGTGGCCGAGTGTCGAACTCGACCCGCACGAGGGGCCACCAGTCGAACTCGTCGTGCGTAATTTGCACGTCACCCAGCGCAACGACACGCCGGTCTTCCGACTCCGCGGCGAGTACGAACTCGTCGAGGCGAGTGGACTCCACGTCGACGCCGACGGCCCGCTCTCGTCCGAGCGAGTACAGCCGCTACAAGACGCGGTCGTGGACACAGCCCCAACTACGCCGCGAGTCGACTAACGCGACGAAAAAGCGAACCGAGCGAATCGAGCGATCTGAACCCAACCGGGCCGATGGACCGAGGGACCGACTGCCTCACTGCGCGCCTGGAAATCAGGCTCGCTGCTTTCGGTAGCCACCGATTTTCTTGCGGGCTTCGGCGGCGTTCGTCTTCACTTTGCCCTCGGCTTTCTTCTTCGATTCACGGAGGTCTGCCTGAATCTTCTCGACGCGAGTCGGTTCGGGTTCTTCCTCTATCCCTCGAAGCTCGTTCACTTTCTTCTGGATGCCTTCGAACTCTTCTTTGACTCCCGCTTTCGTGTGTTCGCCGGCGCGCTTGAGGTGGTACTGGGCGTCTTCAAAATGTCTGTTCATGCCTGTCAATACGCATGATTCGAGTTTAACCCTTTCTCATTGACAAGTGGCAGACAGGTTATCAGCCCCTCACTTTTAGGCAGACCAAAACCGCAGCACTTTTCTAATTGTTAGGCACACCTAAAACCACGGCCGGCGCACACACAACCAGACCAGCGCTCCCATAGCGAAGTCATGCTACGTGCGTCGTCGAAGGTGCGGCGCGCGCCGGGACTGCCGTGGGCATCACTTCGGTCGTCCCGACTCCAGCTTCTCGCCGGCCGACTCTCACACGCCGACGAGTCGCCACGCCCCCAAGCGTTTACCCGGGCCCGCAGAGAAGGAGGCGGTATGTTCGAACGGTTCCCGATTCCGACGCCGTTTCAGGTCGGTCCGGTCAACGCGTACCTCGCGGGCCGGACCATCGTGGACCCCGGTCCAGACAGCGAAGAGGCGTGGTCGACGGTACTTTCTGCTCTGGAGACGCGAGAACTCGCGCCCGAAGACGTACAGCGCGTCCTCATCACGCACCCGCACCCAGACCACTTCGGGTCGGCGCATCGATTCGCCGAACTGGGCGCGGAGGTGTTCGCCAGCCAGCCGTGTGCCGACATCGTCGCCGACTTCAGCGGCCGCTGGGAGTACGAACGCTCGTTCTTCGTCGACTTCTTCGAGGCGAACGGGATGGCGCGCTCGACTGCGGAGACGGTGACGGAACTCCCCGAGGTGTTCCTCCAGTACGCGCCAAACGTCGAGACCGACCGTGTGTTGGCAGACGGCGACGACCTGACCGTGGACGACACGCTCGTCGACGTGACCCGCGTCGAAGGGCACGCCCCCGGCGAAATCACGTTCTCCTACGAGCACGAGGGTGCGTACATCGGCGTCGTCGGCGACAACGTCCTCCCCGAGATTACGCCGAATCCCTTGCTCCAGCCACCGGGACAGACCGGTGGCGAACGACCGCACGTCCTGCCACGATACAACGAGGCACTGGCACGCCAGCGAGAGATGGGCTACGACCGCATGCTGCCCGGCCACCGCGAGATAATCACCGACCCACCGGGTCGAATCGACGAGATTCTCGAAGCCCACGAGTCCCGCTCGCAGGACGTGCTGGAACTCGTCGACGGCCCGACGACCGCGGTCGACGTGATGCACGGCCTGTTCGACGACCTCCCCGTGACCGAGCAGTTCTCGGGGATGAGCGAAGCCGTCGGCCACCTCGACGTGCTCGAAGAACGCGGCGACGTGACCCGCCGCGAAGCTGGCGGGATACACGTGTACGAACAGGCCTGAGCCCGAAAACAGTCAGCAGAAGTTCTGTGTGACGTACACCGACGTGTTGTCACCTTCTTCGAGGATGGCCACGCCGATGCCCTGTCGGTACCAGTGTTCCGCGAGCAGGTTCTGGCGGTGGCCAGTCGAGTTCATCCAGCCCTCCATGGCGCGTTCTGCGATGTCTTCGTTCGTGTAGCCCGCGCCACCGAACGTGATGACGAACACGTTCTCGCCGCCGTAGATGACGTCGTTCCCTTCGAGTCGGATACGACAGTCGTAGTCGAACCGCTCGTACCGGTCACGGACACCCTCGCCGTCGGGCGAGTCGTGGCCGATGTAGCCACGCTCGGCCATGTCGGTACTGTGGTACCGCCCGATAGCGGCGAGTTCGTCGTCGGAAACGAGCAGTCGTACCTCCTCAGCCAATCGTAGCTCGTTGACCTCGGCGTGGACGGCCGACTCGATGCCCGGGGCGTCGATATCGGCCTCGGGTGTGTCGAATCGGGCTTCCTCGGGGAGGTACGCTGGGTTCATCGCGAGCACGAACGAGATGGCTGCGAGGACGAGCAGTAACCGCGCCAGGGAACTCACGTTCGAACTGAGGTGTCGCGGATGAATAAGTTCGCCGTGGCCTCGCAGTAAGGCGGTTCTGCCGCCGGAACTCGGTCGGCACTCCGTAAGTCGGTCCGGCCCGAGAAACCGAGGAAGGTATCAGTACGTCGGGTTCTCCTCGGGAACGCCGTCGCGCTGGTTGACCACGCGCGCCCAGACGAACAGCCCGTCCGAGAGCCGGTTCAGGTACTGAATCGCGTCTTCGTTCACACGTTCGTTCCCGGCCATCGCGACCGCGCGACGCTCGGCTCGACGACACACCGCGCGGGCGTGGTGCAGGCGCGACCCCTTCTCGGAGCCGGTCGGCAGGATGAACGACGTGAGCGGTTCGAGTTCGTCGTCGTACTCGTCGATCCACGACTCGATGGTTTCGACGTGTTCCTCGTCGACAATCGGGTCGTCCTCGTCGGGGTCCGGGTTGGCGAAGTCCGCCTGCACGATGTGGAGGTGGTTCTGGACGCCTTCGAGTTTCTCGTCGACGTCGTCGTGCCCGGTTGGTCGGACGGTCCCGATGAGCGCGTTCAACTCGTCGACGGTTCCGTACGCTTCGATACGGGGGCTGGTTTTCGAGACGCGCGACATGTCCTTGAGGTCAGTCATTCCCTCGTCGCCACGACCGGTGTAGATCTTCATGTACGGGGGTTGGAGCGGTCGGTACTTAACTTGGAACGGGCAGCGGCCACTCGGTATCTCCGCGCGATGAGTGCGAGCAGAGAGGCCACCTTTTTGTCACCTCTCGCCGAACCGTCGAAACGGATTGAACAAGGTCTCTGGGCCGAATCAGGCACTCGTCGCGTCGTAGACGCGAAGACCCGGTTCGGCTGGCTCGCCGACTGTGGGCGAATCGACGACCCGAACGGACTCGACCGGTCGGCAACTCGTCGGCGCGTCACGCTGCTCGGCATCAGGTTCGCGCTCCGCTAGCCGTGCCTGTGTCTTCTTTGGTCACACAGTGCTCGCGGAGCGTCTGCCGTCTCGTTTCTGACCACTGAGCTGCCGAACCACCCAGAATGACGCGAACGCCGCCACGACAGGCGCACGACCAGCAGTATCGCTCCGAACCCACGACTCGGCGAACAGGACGACTCCGCACTTAGCAGTCGCCGGAGGTCGGTCGATGACCCGGACACCGGACGACCTCGCTCTCGAAGCGAGGGTCGACGCCGGTCCAGCGACCTATCGCTTCGCCACGGCCGACGGCCTCTGCTCGACCGATTCCTTCAGGCCATCCGAACTCGCCCTCCTGGACGCGCTCTGGGACGAAGAACTGGGTCACCTCTGCTGTCTCGAAGCGAACTATGGGGTCGTCCCGACGGTCCTCGCCGCCCAGGCCGACGCAGTCCATGCGACCGAAACCAGTGCCCGCGCGGTTCGACTCTGTGAGCGGAACAGCCGTGCGAACGACGCCGACGCAGCGGTCTCACTCTGTGCCGACCTCACGACCCCGAACACGACGTTCGACACTATCGCGTACGCGCCCAAGCCCTACACACCGATTTCGCTCGGGAAGCAACGTATCGCCGACGCGCTGACCACGCTTCGCCCCGGCGGGCAGTGCGTCGTCGCTGGGTCGACCGACACTGGTCTCACGCGATACGAAACCTGCCTCCAAGACATCGCAGCGCAGGTCGAAACGGTCACGACCAACGGAGGGGCCCGTGTCCTGCGAGCGACGCGACCCACGACACTCGACACACCCGCTTACGTCTCACCGACTGAACGACGCGCGACAGTCGACGGTACCGACCTCACGCTCGTGACGATGCCCGGGCTGTTCTCCGCTGGCGGCCTCGACGACGGCACCAGACTCCTGTTAAAGACGGTCACCGTCGAGGACGGCGAGCGAGTCCTCGACCTCTGCTGTGGCTACGGTGCAGTCGGAGCGTACGCCGGGGCTGTCGCCGACTGCTCCCTCTGGCTCAGCGACGACGACGCACTCGCGACGACCTGCGCACGTCGGACGCTGAGAGCCTCGAACGCCGAGGGCACCGTCGTCACAGGAGACTGTCTCGCTCGGGTGCGTGACCAGCGGTTCGACCGGGTGCTGTGCAATCCGCCGACCCATGCTGGCGATGGCGTGCTGACCGACCTGTTCGCGGGCATCGAAGCGGTGCTCGCTCCTGATGGGGACTGCTTCCTCGTCCACCATCGCGACCTCGACCTGCGGCCACACTTGCATCAGTTCGGAACGGTCGAGCGACGACGCACTGGTGCAGAACACGTCGTCCTCCGCGTAGCGCCGTAGCACCGACCTCGACAGCCGATTTCGGGCCTCGCACTGCTGTCGAGCGACACCATATTTTGTATCGTGGAATACAGTTTACCGCAGCCGATTGGCTCGCTGGCCCGTTCGAGAGCGAAGACCAGTCAATCCACTCGACAGAGCTTCGCAGGTCGAAACCGGCCATCGTCTGCCAATCGTCTGACGAAACTTGATGTGTGAGTGTCACGCACAGTCTCGATATGGCACTCCCGACCGGCCGCGCGGCCCCAGACGAGGTCTTCGAGACGTTCGCGGAGGACACCCCAGAAGAAGTGATGGCACTCGCCGACGCCGAACCCGAACCGGCACCGACGCCAGCCCCCGGTTTCGAGGGCTTCGTCGCGGGGGTTCGCACGGACACGACGACGGCCGTCGCGGAGGACGCAGACGACTCGATCGACGACCTCGACATCGACGAGCTGTTCGGGTGACCGCGGTCCGAACGAATCAAGTGCTGTCGCCACGGAGCGACGTGTATGAGCCTGGAAATGGAGCACTTCTGCCCCGAATGCGGGGACGACGAGACGTTCTACCGCGCGGCGAG
The DNA here is from genome assembly GCF_051207395.1 of Haloarchaeobius caseinilyticus. Taxonomy (NCBI): domain Archaea; kingdom Methanobacteriati; phylum Methanobacteriota; class Halobacteria; order Halobacteriales; family Halorubellaceae; genus Haloarchaeobius; species Haloarchaeobius caseinilyticus. Next base: position 961,217 of record NZ_JBPJZC010000001.1, read on the forward strand.
TACGCTGATGCACCTCGGTCAGAAAGTCAAGTGGCACTGCACCGAGTGCGATTACGGCTTCGTCAAAATCGACGAAAACGTCGACACCAGCGAGTCTGAAGCCTGATTCTGGAGTTCGTTCTCTCTGATTACGTAGTTGTCTCCAGCGACTGCACCGCCTTCTGCAACCCGGTATCGACGGTGTACCACCACGATTTCTCCGGCTCTAACTCCGTTCCGTCGACGTAGAACGTCGGAGTTCCCTCGACGCCGAGGTCGACGCCACGTTGCCGGTCCGCTTCGACGACCGACTCGTACACGGCGTTTTTCGCGTCCGAGACCACCCGAGACGAGTCAGCACCGACGTCGCTCGCGATGTCACGAATCGTCGACCAGCCCATGTCGGTCTGTGCTTCGAACGCCGCCTTCGAAAAGGCGAAGAAGGCCGCCTCGCCCTCGTTCGCCTGGACGCTTCGGGCAGCGAGGGGGACGTTCCACGACCACTCGTTGAGTGGGATGGGGAAATCATGTTGCTCGTAGCGGACCTGCCCGGGCTCGATGTACTTCTCGACGATCTTTGGCACGACGTCGAGGTGGTAGGTCCTACAGTGGCTACACTGGTAGTCCGAGAACGAGGCGAGCGTTATCGGTGCGTCGACTGCACCAAGTGTCGGCACTGCGATTGCGGGGGCTCCAGTCACGCCCCGGCCCCCATCTGCCGTGTTCTCTTCGACCGTTCCCACACAGCCCGCCAGTGTCGTCACGAGTCCACCAGCGATTCCACGCATTAGCCACCGTCGAGAGGTTCGAACGCTCATATGACCATCTAGGAGATTTTTCTGTATAAGCGGTAATCGCGCCCCAGTGAGGTTTGTAAACTGCATGTTGCGATAGCAAATCTGGTTTCGTCGGCGAGTACGGGCGCTGGAGCACTGACGGGAGCAGGCCTTGAGCGTCGAGATTCTGGACATCGGCGGGAGACGACAGCCGCGGCTCGGCGACGAACACACGAAAAACCGCGAACGACCGGTTACGGATGAGACCGGACTACTCGTCGGTGAGCGCGTGCCACGACAGGCGCAGGTCGCGCGCCGCCGAGGTCTGGTCGATGCGCCGGGCGGTCGTCCGCTCGGGCGCGGCGTGGAGCGTGTCGTCGTCCTCGCCGGCGACCGCGTTGAACGCCTCGGCGAGCTGGTCGAGCGTCTCCTTGTTCTCGATTTCGGTCGGCTCGGTCATCAGCGCCTCGCTGACGATTTCGGGCCACTTCGTCGTCGGCGGATGGACGCCGTAATCGAGCATCCGCTTCGCCACGTCGGCCGCGTCCTGGTCGCCCGCGCTGGCGACGAACTCGTGGTGGAACGGTCCGTACGGGACCTCGTACTCGATTTGGCTGGCGAGGTAGTTCGCGTTGAGGACCGCCTTCGCGCTGGCGTCGCGCAGGCCGGGGTCGCCCAGTCGCGCGATGTAGGCGTAGGCCTTGACCAGCACGAGCCAGTTGCCGAGGTAGCCGTGGACCTTGCCGATGGAGTGTTCGGGGTCGACGAGTCGGTAGCCACCGTCGTTCCGTTCGACCTGCGGTCGCGGCAGGAAGTCGGCGAGGCGGTCGACGACACCGACCGGGCCAGCGCCGGGGCCACCGCCGCCGTGCGGGGTGGCGAACGTCTTGTGAACGTTGTAGTGCATGATGTCGAAGCCCATGTCACCGGGGCGGGCCTGTCCGAGGAGCGCGTTCAGGTTCGCGCCGTCGTAGTAGAGCAGTCCGCCGGCGTCGTGGACCATCTCGGCGACCTCCTCGATGTTCCGCTCGAACAACCCGAGCGTGTTCGGGTTGGTGAGCATGAGCAGGGCCGTCTCGTCGGAGAGGGCGGCCTCGAGTGCGTCAAGGTCGACGCGGCCGTCCTCGCCGCCGGGGAGTTCGACCACGTCGAACCCGGCGAGTGCCGCACTGGCGAAGTTGGTCCCGTGGGCGCTCTCGGGGACGATGATTTCCGAGCGGTCCTCACCGTTGTGTTCGTGGAACGCCTTGGCGACGAGGACGCCGGTGAACTCACCGGCCGCGCCCGCGGGCGGCTGAAGCGTCACGTCGTCCATCCCACCGATGCGGCCGAGGTAGTCTTGCAGGTCGTACAGGAGTTCGAGGCTCCCCTGCACCGTCTCGGGCGAGCGGTCCGGGTGGACTGCCCCGCTTTCGAGTGCGGCCACGTCCTCGGTGAACTTCGGGTTGTACTTCATCGTACACGAGCCGAGGGGATACGGACCGGACTCGACGCCGTAGTTCATCTCGGAGAGGCGCGTGTAGTGTCGCGCCAGTTCAGGTTCCGAGAGGTCCGGCAGTTCGAGTGAGTCACGGGTCAACTCGTCGGGGAGCGGCGAGTCGTCGAGGTCGGCCTCCTTCGTGTGCTTCTCGCTCAGGAGCGGTTCGTACCGGGTGTCGTCGTGGGTCCAGCGTGCCTGGTCGTACTTCATTTTGCCACCTCCGTGAGTGTCTCGACGAATCCATCCAACTGCACGTCCGTCGCACCAGTCACGCAGATCTGTATCTGGTGCTCGCCGACGACGTGGACCGCGTAGCCCTCGTCTTCGAGGTCTTCGGCGATTGCCTTCGCGGGCTGGTCGGTGTGGGCGACGAACTCACGGACGTGGTGGCGGTCGTGGACCGGAGACTGGACGCCGACGACCTCACCGACGCGCGAGGCGAAGCCTTCGGCCGTCGTTACGGACTCCTTCGCGAGGTCTGCGAGGCCATCCGGGCCGAGTGACGCCGCGTGCATCGCGGCGCGCAGGGCGACCCACGCCTGGTTCGTACAGATGTTCGACGTGGCGCGTTCGCGCCGGATGTGCTGTTCGCGGGTCTGGAGCGTGAGCGTGTACGCACGCATCCCACGGCCGTCCTCGCTCGCGCCGACGAGTCGGCCCGGCACCTGCCGGACGTAGTCCTCGCGCGTGGCGAACAGACCGAGGCCCATCCCGTAACTCGTCGGCATCCCGAGCACGTCTGCGGGGCCGACGACCACGTCGGCACCGACGCTCGCTGGCTCCTGCAGGAGTGCGAGCGAGACGGGGTCACTGCCGAGCGTGAACAGCGCGTCGTGGTCGTGTGCGAGGTCGCCGATGTCGGCGAGTCTTTCCTCGACACAGCCACGAACCGTCGGGTTCTCGGCGTAGAGCATGACGACGTCGTCGTCGACCGTCTCGGCGAGGGCTGCGAGGTCGACGTTGCCGTCGTCCATCGGATACTGTTCGACTGTGAGGTCGGTGCCGGCGACGTAGTTCGCCAGCACTTCACGGCGGCCTTCCTGCAACTGTTCCGGAATCAGGACGCGAGTACCGGACGTCTGGCGGAGTCGGTCCGCCAGCGTCGCGGCCTCACCGAGCGCGGTCGCGGCGTCGTACATCGAACAGTTGGCGATGCCGAGGCCCGTGAGTTCGACCAGCATCGACTGGTACTCGAACAGCGCTTGCAGGAAGCCCTGCGTGATTTCGGGCTGGTACTGCGTGTACGAGGTCAGGAACTCGGAGCGCTGAGAAAGGTGGTCGACGAGCGATGGGACGTAGTGGCCGTAGTGGCCCCGTCCCAGCAACTCGACGAGGTTGTCGTTTCGGTCGAGCGTCGCAGCGACTTCCGCTCGAACCGTTTGTTCGTCCCGCGCGGCGATGCCGAACTTGCCGTCGAAGCGGACCGAGTCGGGAATGTCGAAGAGTGCGTCTTCGTCATCGACACCGATTTCGTCGAGCATCGCGGCGGTCTCCGCCGGGGTGTGTGGCGCGAACGGACTGCCTGTCGTGTGGTTACCGGTCATAGTTACAAAGAAGCCCCCGCGGTCGAGGGGGATGTCGGTGACGGCGACCGTGCATCGACGTGCGCGCGTCGAGCAGGTCCCCGCTCACCGACGGTGGTCGTGGTCACAACGTTCGTGGCTTACGACCGGGGGGGTATGATAGATTTGGTTTCGAACCGAAATCGTGTCGGCTGCTGAGGCGTAGCTGTCCGGGAAACGACAGCGACGAGCCTACTCCTATTGGGAACGCAATATATACCGCATCCGTGTGAGTCTCTGGCTATGCGAAGCCTTCCCGTCGAGCCCGCGGCAGCAGCCACAGTCGTGAAACGTGCGATGGCGGCGTACGAACCCGTCGACGTCATCACGGAGTCTGAGACGCAGGTCGCCGGACGAACTCGCCGGCTCCAGCGCAACCACGAGGTCGTCGTCGACATCGGTGACGCCGAGTGGGGCCAACCAGACGAGACGGTCATCGCCGTGTTCGTCCGTGCCTCGACCGGCTACGCAGACGCCGTCCCGGTCGAGCGCTATCGCTCCGAGTTCCTCGATACGCTCTCACAGGTCGTCGTCTCGGAACAGTCCGGTGCGGTCGCGACACCCAGCGAAGTTACTCGACAGCACAACGAATCCTGACGCTTCTGCGGCACTGAAAGAAGAATTCTGACGCCGGACGCCGACTCAGGCGACCTGGTCAGCGTACTCGTCGGCACTCATCAGGTCGTCCAGCTCGGACTCGTCCGAGGGGGCGACCTCCAGCATCCACCCGTCGTCGAACGGGTCCTCGTTGACCAGTTCGGGCGCGTCGAACAGCGCTTCGTTCACGTCGGTGACCTCACCGGAGACGGGTGCGTACAGGTCAGAGACCGCCTTGATGGACTCGATGACGCCGAACGCGTCGCCCTGTGTAATCTGGTCGCCGACCTCGGGCAGTTCGACGAACACGACGTCGCCCAGTTCGTCCTGTGCGAAGTCGGTGATACCGATTCGGACGGTGTCCCCGTTCTGTAGTACCCATTCGTGCGATTCCTCGTACTTCCGGTCGTCTGGTGTCTCGAAGCTCATTGGTTGCGTTTGTAGAAGGGGAGTGATTCGACGCGGGCTTTCTTCGACCGGCCGCGGACCACGACGCGCAGGTGCGTGCCGGGGTCGGTGAACTCGGTCGGAACGTAGCCCAGGCCAATCGGTTCGTCCAAGGTCGGGCTCATTGTCCCGCTCGTGACCGTCCCGATGACGTGGTCGTCCGTGTCGGTGATGTCGTAGCCGTGCCGAGCGACGCCACGGTCCACCAGTCGGAATCCGACCAGTTTCTCTGCGACGCCGTCTTCTTCGGCTTCCTCGAGCGCGTCGCGCCCGACGAACTCGGTGTCGAGTTTGACGGTGAAGCTGATTCCAGCCTCGTACGGGTTGCGTGGCTCGTCGTCCGGGTTGAAGTCCTGTCCCGAGAGCAGCAGTCCCGCTTCGAGGCGGAGCGTATCACGCGAGCCGAGACCGCAGGGCTGCACGCCATCGAACGCCTCCCAAACGTCCTCGGCGGAGTCCCACGGCACCACGAGTTCGAAGCCGTCTTCGCCGGTGTAGCCGGTTCGCGCGACCAGACACTCGACGCCGTCGATGGGCGTCCGCATCGCGGTGAAGCGCGACAGGTCGGCCACGTCGCCCGCGGCCTCGTCGGCAACGAGGTCTTCGGCGTCCGGTCCCTGCACCGCGAACATCGCGTAGTCGTCGGTGCGGTCGTGGACGGTCGCGTCGAGGTCCCACTCGTCGCGGTGGTCGGTCCAGCGCGTGTGCATCTGCTCGTTGTGCCCCGCGTTGGGGACGAACATGTACGTCGGTTCGCCCTGCTCGTCGGGGTAGCGGTAGACGACGGTGTCGTCGATGATGACGCCGTCTTCCCGGCAGATGCAGGAGTACTGCGAGTCGCCGGGGTCCAGTCGCTCGACGTCGTTCGTCGTGAGCCGCTGCATCAGCCGGGTCGCGTCCGGCCCGGACACCTCGATCTCGCCCATGTGCGACACGTCGAAGATGCCCGCGGCGGTGCGAACGGCCTCGTGTTCGGCGCGGATACCCTCGAACTCGACGGGCATGTCCCAGCCGCCGAACTCGGTGAACTTTGCGCCTGCTGCGTCGTGTACTGTGCGCAACGGCGGTGTCCTGAGGGCCATGTGCAATCCGTCTCTCGCCGGCAAGTAATGTTTTCGTATCCCGGCCGACGACTCACTCGGTTGGGGAATCGCTGGAAGCGTTTCAGAGATACACCACGGGGCACTATACGAAATCGACAGGTAAGTGCCGAGCAGCGGCTCGAACGACCCGATATCCAAGCGCCTATTCCTCCGACGCACCACGTCTCTCCCACGACCACGCCATGACCCGTTTCGCCGCGACCAGCAGTGAAAACCGAATCGACCTCGTCGAGGACGCAATTGTGGCCCATCGCGAGCGACAGAGCCCTTACGCCGAGTTTACGACCGACCCGAGCGACGACGACATCGAACTCGGTCACGGCGCACCGTGGGTCCAGTACTTCGACGCGACACTCGCGCTCGACTGCACCGACTACGAACTCGACCACCTGAAGTCGCTCTGTGACGAGTTCCCGTCGATGACCGTCGACGAACTGGTCGAACCGGAAGAAGCCGAGGGGACGCACGCACGAATCACGGCGCGAACCGACGACGAACGCGTCGCCCAGTTCGTCGACCGCCTGTTCGCCGACGTGTACGGTCGACCGGACGACTACCGACTGTGGGTCGTCGGTGTCTGAATCGGGTCGCTGTCATCTAATTCCGGGAAAGAGAACTATTTCAGCAATGGGGTTCAATGCCACCCCATGCAACAACCGTATCGCGACGATAGCGTCATCACGCCATCACGGCGATGCAACTACTCCGTGCCGGGTGGGGGTGGTGGGTGATGTCGCTGTTCAGTCACGCTCTCGTACCAATCGCCAACGCTGACGACGCCGCGGCGACACTCGATTCTCTCTTTCCCTACCTCGACGAGGACGCCCACATCACGGTCGTCCACGTCATCGAGAAAGCTGGCGGTGCCCCGGACAAAGCCAGCGTCGAACAGCGCGAGGAACACGCGGAAGAAGCGTTCGAACTCGTCCGTCAGCGGTGTGCCGACGCAGGCGTCGACTGTGAGACACGGCTCACGTACGGGACCGACGTGCCAGAGACGGTGTTCGACATCGCCACGGAAGTCGACGCATCGGCCATCGCGTTCGTCTCCCGGCCAGGGAACCGACTCATCCGCTTCCTGTCGGGCGACAATGCACTCGATTTCGTGACGAAGGCAAACCTGCCCGTCGTCGCACTCCCCGGTGAGGACGAATGAGCGACGAGGAACTCGCCAAAGACCTCGGCCCGCTCGCGGCCTTGACCATCGGGGTCGGGACGATGATCGGAGCAGGCATCTTCGTCCTCCCCGGACAGGCGGCCGGAGAAGCAGGCCCCGCCATCGCCGTCTCGTTCATCGTCGGTGGCGTCATCTCGCTGTTCACCGCACTCTCCGCGTCGGAACTCGGGACGGCGATGCCGAAAGCAGGCGGTGGCTACTACTACGTGAACCACGCGCTCGGGCCGCTGTTCGGCTCCATCGCCGGGATGGGGAACTGGATCGGTCTCGCGTTCGCCTCTGCGTTCTACATGCTCGGGTTCGGTGACTTTCTCATTCAGTTGGTGGACGTCCCGAGCGTCGACCTCGCGGTTATCGCCCTGTCGTCGGAGCAGGTCGCGGCGCTGTTCGCTGGTCTCGTGTTCATCGGCGTAAACTACGCCGGTGCCAAAGAGACGGGACGACTACAGAATATCATCGTGTTGACGCTGGTAGCGATACTTACGCTGTTCAGCATCGTCGGTTTCTTCAGTGCCGATCTCTCGACGCTGCGCCCGTTCGCACCGCCAGAGACTGGTGGATACGGGGCGATTCTCCCGGGAACTGCACTGGTGTTCGTCTCGTTCCTCGGCTTTGCAAAGATAACGACTGTCGCCGAAGAGATACGCAACCCAGGACGGAACCTGCCACTCGCAATCGTCGGTTCGGTCGTCATCGTCACCGTCATGTACGCCATCATCATGGTCGTCCTGATGGGTGTCATCAACTGGGACATCCTCGCGAGTTCCGAGACGCCGGTGGTCGACGTGGCGGAGGTCGCGTTCGGCAACGCGTTCGAAATCGCCTGGCTCGGTGCAGGCCTCATCATCTTCGCAGGGTTGCTGGCGACTGCCTCCAGTGCGAACGCGTCGATTCTCGCCTCCTCTCGAATCAATTTCGCCATGGGTCGTGACAAACTCATCACGTCGAAGCTCAACGACATCCACCCTCGCTTCTCGACGCCGTACCGGTCGATCGTTGTCACCGGCATTTTCATCCTCGCGTTCATCGCGTTCGGGGACATCAAAATATTGGCAAAGGCAGGAAGCGTCCTCCACCTGGTGGTCTACGGCCTGTTGAATCTCGCGCTCATCGTGATGCGCGAGGCTAACGTCGACGAGTACGACCCGGACTTCACGGTACCGCTGTACCCACTTACGCCGATACTGGGCGCAATCCTCTCGTTCGGACTCATCTACTTCATGGACCCTGCCGAAATCGGTGTGAGCCTCGTCTTCATCGCGTTCGGTGTCGTCTGGTACTTGCTGTACGCCCGCTCTCGAACCGACAAACAGGGCATTCTCAGCCAGTACATCCTCCACCGGAGCGACGAGATGCCCGACGCTGCAGTCAGTGCCGCGAACACCGTCGCTCCCGACGGCGGCCAATACCGCGTGATGGTTCCGCTGGCGAATCCGGCCCACGAGAAAGACCTCATCTCGCTGGCGAGCGCCATCGCCAAACAGCGCGGTGGGACCGTCGTCGCGACCCACATCGTGCAGGTGCCCGACCAGACGTCGCTCTCGTACGCGAAGGACCACATCGACGAGCTCGACGCGACCGGGAAGGGTCTGCTCGACGACGCGCGTGAGCACGCCGAAGCGTTCGACGTGCCCGTCGAGACGCACACCATCCTCTCACACCGGTCGTTCGAGGAAGTGTTCGACGCGGCCGAGACCCACAACGCAGACCTCGTCGTGATGGGTTGGGGTAAGCATTCGCACGGCCGCGCCGAGTCCCGCGTGGACGAACTCACGCAGGACGTGCCGTGTGACTTCCTCGTGCTGAAAGACCGCGGGTTCGACCCCGATCGTGTCCTCGTCCCGACCGCTGGTGGTCCGGACTCCGACCTCTCGGCAGCGGTCGCCCACTCACTGCAGCGTCAGTACGACTCCGAAATCGAGTTGCTCTACGTCCGCCGTCCGGACGACGAGACTCACGACGAGGCCGAAGCGTTCCTCGACGACTGGGCGGCAGACCACGACCTCACCGACGCGACCTACATCGTCGACGACGGTGGCGACGTGGAGGAAGCAATCGAACGACACGCCCGCGACGCGTCGATGCTCGTCCTCGGGGCGACCGAGCGTGGCCTGCTCTCACGGCTGCTCCGTGGCTCGCTCGTCATGGAAGTCGTGAACGACGTGGACTGCTCCGTCCTGCTCGCAGAGAAACAGCGAAAGACGAGCGTCCGCCAGCGGCTGTTCGGTCGGAAGTAGTCGAGACGGGCCGACCGTCTCACCGCTGATTTTTCGATATCACACTGTCCGTACAGTTTCCGGTTACCACCAACTCGCTGGTATCCTCAAGCCGCCTGACCGTCTACTCTGCAGTAACGGGGGGAGAGAATGTATCGAAGAGAGCCAGAGCCATCTCGAAGAACCCGGCGTATCGTACTCGAAGCAACAGCAACGGTACCTGCACGAGCGGTGGTGACCAGCCCGTGATTGGGACACTCCGCCGTGGGACGAACGCACTGGTCGCGTGGGCGCTCGTCGCTGGCCTGCTCGCGCTCGCCGCGACGGCCTACGCGACCGCGGCGTACCACTGGGCGTCGCTCATCGTCGTGGTCGCCGTCCTCTCGGTCGTCCCGGCACTCGTCGCCCGGTCGCTCGCGCGGGTTCCGCCGTGGCCGCTGCTGGTCGTCGCGAGCGTCCCACTGACGGTCCGAACGCTCGGGGCAGCGACCGTCGGCGGGACCGCTGACGACGCGTCGGGCCGGGCGTTCGACTACGCCGCCGACGCTGGCCTCGAACTCTCGTGGCTGGTCACGCCACAGTTCGTCGGCGACAGTGTCGAACTCGTCGTGACGTTCGCCGACGCGGCTGCACTCGCGGCTATCGCGTTACTGGTCGTCGCACAGGTCCAGACGTTCACCCGGTTGCGGATGACGACCGGCTTCGGGATGCTGTTCGTCGTCGTGACGACGATGGGGCTCGCAGGGTTCTGGGCTATCGTGCGCTGGGCGACCGCCGACGTGTTCGGCCTCACTTTCGTCGCCACGAACGAGGCGCTCATGCACGAGTTCGCCACGACGGCGCTGGCGGGCTTCCTCGTCGCGGTCGTGTTCGGCCCCTACTTCTGTCGCGCGAGACCCGCACCGAGACGGCAGCCAGTGGGACAGCGCGGGGTGCGCCGATGAATCCACTCGGCCCGGTCGAACGTGCCGCAGGCTTACTCGTCCGCGTCCTCCAACTCGCCCTGTTGGCCATCGTCTTCGTCGGCCTCGACCAGTCGAGTCTCGGTATCGTCGTCAACGCGCTCGGCGCACTCGGCGTCACGCTCCTCCCGGCCGTCCTCCGAAAGGACCGCCGCTTCACCATGCACGTGTACCTCGTCCTGTGGGTGACCGGTGCGGTGGTACTCCACGCCGCCGGGACACTCGGTCCGTACGTCGAATACAGATGGTTCGACAACTTGACCCACGCTTCCTCGGCCTCCGTCGTCGCGGCCGTCGGCTACGCCGCCGCACGGTCGATGGACGTTCATAGCGAACACCTCCGGCTCACACCCGGATTCACGTTCGTCTACCTGCTCCTGTTCGTCATGGCCGCCGGCGTCTGCTGGGAACTCTTCGAGTACGGCGTCACGCTCGGTGCCACAGAATTGGGTCAGCCGACACCCCTCGTACAGAACAGCCTCGACGACACGGTCTCCGACCTCGTCTTCGATACCCTCGGCGCGCTCGTCGTCGCCCTGTTCGGGACGGTGTACCTCCGGGACAAGATGGGTATCAGACCGGCGACGACTTCCTCGGTGGGGCCGCGATAACCCCTCGGCAGTCTGCCGGTTTTGGCGTCAGCTCCATCTACGTCCCCGTCCTATTTTCTCGTAACCAAAGACATGTCCTCTACTACGAAACGTTCGGAAACTGCCACGGTCGATGCCAGCCGTCGACGCGCACTGCTCGCTTCACTCGCAACGACCACCGTCTACGTGACTGCGGGCTGTCTCTCCGGTGAACAGACGGACGACACCTCGCCAGCGGGCGACCCCGGTGTCGACAGCCCAGCGAGCTACGCCGACGACGCCAGCGTCTCGTTCGTCACCCCGACCGACGGGCAGACCGTCCGTGGCGGCGTCTCCGTCGTCATGCAGGCGGAAAACGTCGAACTGGAACCCGCCGGCCAGCCTCGTGACGGCGCGGGCCACTTCCACCTCATCGTCGACGGCGACCCCACCGCCGCGGGCGAAATCATCCCCGCCGACGAGACGCACTTCCACTACGGCGACGCGTCCACAGCCACTGTCCTCGACCTCTCACCCGGTGAACACCGCCTCGTCCTGCAGTTGGGCGACGGCAACCACCGCGCGACCGACCTCACCGACGAAGTCACCGTCAGAGTCGAAGACGACGCCATCGCGACCTTCACCGAACCCGAAGACGGCGCGACCGTGACGAGTCCCGTCCACTTCGCGTGGGAGACGGAGAACTTCGCCCTCGAACCGGCCGGTGAGATTCGGCAAAACTCGGGACACGCAGTTCTGCTCGTCGACAACGACCCAGTGCAGGTCGGGAAACAGATTCCGGACGACGAGGGGCACATCCACTTCGACGACGGTGAGACCGAAACGACGCTCGACCTCGAACCGGGTGAACACCGCATCGTGCTGCAAGTCGGCAACGGCCAGCACCTGGCGACGCCGCTGGTCGACGAAATCACAGTCACTGTCGAAGCGGCCGACGATACCGGGGAGAACACCACGACGAACGAACCCACTACGGCGACCCGTTCGGTTCACCGTCCCTAGAGAGGTTCCCGTCGATACAGTCAGACAGTTCCACATCTACCGTGTGTCTGAATCTATACACGTAACTCGTTCTTCAAGCTCTCTGGCGCCCTCTCTCCACATGGGTGAAACCCTATGGTGACAGTACTGGGAAGAGAGACGGTCGAGGACATCGAAGTCTGGAAGCGAGCGCTCCACGAATCCGCGGACCGACGGAAAGAACACGGTTCGATGGAAGCGTCGACGGGCTACCGAGTGTTCACCGTCTCGGACGACCCGAACGAACTCGTCTTCCTGTTCGAGTGGGACTCCATCGAGAACGCCCGAGCCTATTTCGACAGTTCCGAAACCGCTGTCATCGTCGAGGAAGCAGGCGTCCTCGAACGAGAGATTTCCTTCCTCGACGAGGCCGAAACGAAGTCGCCCGAACGACCGACCGCGTGACGGCAGTCGACTCGTCGCTGGCGTCGTCACTAGTCGTGAGAGAATAAACGAGAGAAGTGCTGTACGCGGTGTACAGCGATTAGTTGCCGAACATCTGGCGCATCATCGGGTGCATCTCCATGAGCTGCTCTTCGGCGATCTCCTCGTACAGTTTGTACGTGATGGAGACCGTCAGCAGCAGCCCGGTCCCGGTGACGCTCCCGACCGTACCGAGCATGTTCGCCATGACGGCGAGCAGCCCGACGAGGGCACCACCGATGACAGTGACTTGCGGAATGTACCGCTCCATCACCTTCTCGATGACGCCGACGTTCTGGCGGAAGCCGGGAATCTGCATCCCGGAGTTCTGAATCTGCTTGGCTGTGGACTCGGGACCCATGTCCGTGGTCTCGACCCAGAAGATGGCGAACAACGCGCCGCCACCGATCATGAACGTCAGGTCGATACCCACGCGCAGGAGCACCTGCCACACCTCCATCGAGGCAGCCGTCCCGGTCGTCGACCACCACATCCAGTCAGACGGCGACTGGATGGGTGCCAGGTAGTAGAACAGCCCACCGGTGGCCTGTCCGCTACTGTACTGACCGAGCCAGGCTGGGATACCGACCGCGCTGTCGAGACCGCGCCCGAGGAACTGGATGTTCGCCTGCAGGGCGCGGACGAGGATCATCGGCAGGACGGACGCGTAGATGAGCTTCACGGGGAAGCGACCACGCGCGCCCTTGACCCTCGCGTGACTGAGCGGAATCTCGACACGGACACTCTCCGCGTAGACGACGATCGTGAAGATGAGGATCGTCGTCGCGAGCGCGATGATGTGTCCCTCGTTGCCGAGGAAGTCGGCGAAGCCCGAGGTCGTCAGGATGTTGAAGCCGGCCTGGCCGGCCACGATGGCGTACCAGTCACCGAACATCTGGAGGATGCCGGTGACGAGGCTCTGGCTCACGCCTGCGATGATGAACAGGCCGATACCGGAGCCGACGCCCCACTTGCTGACGATCTCGTCCATGAACAGGACGAGGACGCCGCCCATGAATATCTGGGCGAAGATGAGCCACTTGACGGCTGCGCTCGCGTTCGCGGCTCCGACCATCCCGGCGACGGTCTGGGCTGCCGCACCTTCGACGGGCAGGATGCCCCCGGAGAGGAACACCATCGGGAGGCCCGTCAGACAGATCATCACCAGTACCAGCAACTTCTGGAGGCCCTGGTAGAGGATCTGGTCACGCGGATCGTTCGTGTCGAGACCGAGCAGATTCGCCCCGCCGAGCAACTGTAAGACGATGCTCGCCGTGACGATCGGCCCGATGCCGAGGTGCAGTATCGAACGATTCGCGCCAGCCAGTATCGACCGGAACTGGCCGAACGCGTCCCCACCTCCTGACCCCACCGGTTGCGTCCCGTAGACGGTGATGGTGGTCAAGAAGAAGTACAGTACCAGCACGCCAGCGGTCCATCCCAGCTTTCGCTTGAACGGGACGTGACCCTCTGGACGCTGGACTGCGGGCATTCGCGTCAGGACCGGTTCGGCAGCCTCCTTCCATCCCATGGCTTATTCCTCGTCTGACTCGGCTTCTTGAGTGTCTTCCGGTTCTTCCGCGCGGTCTGTCAGGACTGCCTCACCGCCGGCCTCCTCGATGAGACCGCGTGCGCTCGCGGTGAACGCGTCGGCGTGAACTTCGAGTTCGTTGCGAACCTGCCCGTTGCCGAGCACTTTCACAACGTCAGCCTCGTGACCGTCTTCGACGACATCGCGTGCGTCGATGACGTAGCGGTCGCCGTCTTCCTCAGCGAGGTCGTCGGCGACGTAGAGGACTGCGTCCTCGTCGAGCTTCTGGACGGAAATCTCGACGACGTCGTCCTGTACGCCCTGCGGGCGCTTGAAGCCGTGTTTTCCGAGCGGTTCGTAGTTGTGGAACTCGTGCTTGGATCGACCTGCGCGGCCGCGGCCACCGCGGTGACCGGCACCGCGCCGGTTCTTGTGCGTACCGCCACCGTGCGTGCGCGAGCCTCGCTGGCGTCGTTTCTTGCTCGTCATGGTTATCGCATCGCTTTGAGGAGCTTGTCGATCTCCTCTGTCGTGTGCTTACCGAGTTCGCCACCTTCCTTGGTCGGGTGCTTGACACCGTCGTGCCCCTTCCGCGGCGGGTGCAGGCGCAGGACCGGCGAGAGACCCTGCTCGCGCAGCGTCGTCTCCTCGGCCAGCAGCGCCTCGGCGAGACTCTCGAAGCTGTCGTAGTCGGTGTTCTCTGCGAGCCACTCCTCGTCCACGTCGCCTTCGCCCTGCTCGGGCTCGGCGCGCTTCGTGAGGACCGTCACGAGGACGTCCGCGCTCGGCTCGCCCATCGCGACGTAGTCGTTCACCTTCGTGAGCATGCCACGGTACGTGTCCGTCTCGGGGACGAGCGTGGCGTGGTTCACGCGGTGGACGTTGAGCATCTTCAGGGTGTCGTCGATGGAACCGGTCCGGTCGACTTCACCACGGAGCTGGACGACTGCTTGCATCAGTCAGCCACCTCCTCCTCGGCCACGTTTCGCGCGCGGCGAGACTGCGACGCGTTCTCCAGTGCGTTGAACGTCGCCTTGGCGAAGTTCACCGTGGTACGAGTGTTACCGTAGGACTTCGTCCAGGCGTCCTCGATACCGGCGAGTTCGAGCACCTTCGTGACCGTCTCGCTCGCGGCGAGTCCCAGCCCGAGCGGGGCGGGGATGAGGTCGACCTCGACGGACCCGGCCTTGCCGGACGTCCGGTGCGTGAGCGAGTGCGGCTTGGTGGACCGGTCCTCCCAGGAACCGGAGCCACGCGGCACGTCGATGATGTTCAGCTTCGCGATACCGATCGCCTTCTGGATGGCAGCGCCGACCTGGTCGTCGCGTCCTTCGGCGTATCCGACGTATCCGTCGCGGTTGCCGATTGCGACGACACAGCGGAACTTCACACGGCGGCCGGAGTCGGTCATACGCTGGACCATGTTGATGTCCAGCACTTCGTCGTCCATTCCGGGGAGGAGTTGGTCGACGACTTCGGGCTCCTTCAGCGGGAGACCCGAGTTGAGGGCCTGCTCCATCGAATCGATGTCGCCCTCCTGTACCATCTTGCCGAGCCGCGTGACGGGCTCCCAGCCGTTGTCGTAGTCGTTTCGGGCCATGTGTTTAGAGCTCCATCAGCGTTTCACGCACTTCGTCGAAGTGCGCGGGAAGGTCTGTTGCGTCGAAGTCGCCGCTGTACAGCGGCTCGTCGAGTTGCTCTGCGTACTCGGCGATGTGCTCACCGCGGTTTCGCTCCCAGTCGGCGAGCACGTCGTCGTTGTGCGGGATGTCGAGGCCAGCGTCGATTGCGCCCTCCTGCACTGCGAACACCTTCGAACCGGGTGTCGCCGTGTTGAGGCCGATGTCGAGCACTGCTTCCTCGACTCCTGCGTCGAGCGCGCGCTTGCCAGCCAGCAGACCGGTCAGGTAGGCCGCGGAGATGTTCCCCGTGGGGGCCTCCCAGCCGTGCTCTGCCAGGTCGGACGAGTGCGCACTCGCGAGTGTGTTGTCGCCGTCAGGTCCGGGGGTGACCAGCTGCGCCGTCATATGCTTGTTGCTCTTGCGAGCCACGAGCCGGGGTTTCCCGGACTTCAGCAGACGCAACCTCTGATGGTAATCAGTCCGGACCTCTCGGCGACGCCGCATCGGAACCTTGTATCGTGGTCCTGTCGCCATATTATTCGTCACCGTAGTTGTTGTCGATGTAGTTCAGCAGGTACTGGACGCTGCGGAACTCCCCACCGCGGGACTTGTTGTAGAGTTCACGGTACTGCGTACGCGTGAGCTCGCCCTCGCCGCGGAGTTCGTTGAGCTTCTTCCGCTGTGCGCGAATGCGCTGCTGCCAGTCCTCCTTCGAGTCCTGACGGCCGCCTTTCTTACCCTTGCGCTTGCCCGGGCCCTTCTGGTGGCCGTAGGCGCGCTTGGCTTTGCGCTCGCGGGAGCGTCCTTTCGAGTTCCCTTTCTTGTCCTTCGCTCGAATCGAGCCCTCGTCGACCAGTTCGCGGATGTCCTCACGCGTAATCGCTTCCGCGATGTCGCTCTGTGCGTCGGGGCTGAACCAGACACGGTTCTTGCCGACGTCGAGGACGTCCGACGCCAGTCGCTTCTGGGCGGAGAGGTCAGTCATTCGTCTACCTCCACTTCGACGTAGGTCGGGTTGAGAACCCGAATCTCGTTCTCTTCAGCCTGTTCTTCGATGCGCTCGCGCTTGCGAGCACCGACGGTCGAGGCGATACGGACCGCTTCCGTGTCACCGTCGACGCCGTCGAGGTCGTCCGTGTTGTGCACACGAACCTCCTCGAAGCCCGAGGGGTGCTTGCCGCGCACCTCGGTGGGCGTGCGGTAGCCAGCCTCGACCTTCGGGCCCTTGCCCTTGATACCGCGGCGCTGCTTGGACAGGCCACCGCGGGGCTTGCGCCAGGACTCGGGCGTGCGCTTCTTCTTGTGGTAATCCTGGCGCTTGAACGCCGGCTTACCGTCGCGCGCACGCTTCTGGAGCATCTGCTCCGTCTGCTCGTCGAGTTCGGGCGTCTTGTCGACCAGCCCACGTGGCTGGAGTTCGGTTTCGACGTCCTCGGCCGCCTCGGCCTCGGCTTCGTCTTCTTCCTCGTCGCCCTCGATCTCGGCCTCGGTGTCTTCCGACACTTCGAGGTCGCCGACGTCGGCCTTGATACGCGCAGCGAGCGCGTTCCCAATGCCTTCGACTTCGGCGAGGTCGGACTGCGAGGCCTTCTTGATGTCTTCGACGTTCTCGTAGCCTGCGTCGCGCAGGGCGTCGGCTTTTGCGG
Organism: Haloarchaeobius caseinilyticus; assembly: GCF_051207395.1. Lineage (NCBI taxonomy): Archaea > Methanobacteriati > Methanobacteriota > Halobacteria > Halobacteriales > Halorubellaceae > Haloarchaeobius > Haloarchaeobius caseinilyticus. Next base: position 978,348 of record NZ_JBPJZC010000001.1, read on the forward strand.
AGCCGACACCGCTGATGTCTTCGAGTTCCTGTGGTTCGTCAGCCATACGTTAGGCACCTCCCTTCGCGGGCTTCTGTGTGATATAGACGCCGTCCTGGAAGACACGGGTGTCCTTCCCGCTGACGCGGGTCAGCTGTTCGATGTCTGCGGCGGTCTGCCCGACGTGTTCCTTGCTGGGACCACTCAGGGTCAGCTCCTCGCCGTCGACATGAACCTCCGTGTCGCCGTGGATGGTCGTTCGTCGCGGTGCTTTCTCGCCGAGGAAGTTCTCGATAACGACCTCTTCGCCCTCGACTGCCACCTGCATCGGGAAGTGAGAGTAGTAAACCTCCATCTGGTACTCCCACCCGTCGGTGACGCCGTGGAACATGTTCGTGATGTGGCTCTCGAAGGTGCCGACGGTCGAACGCGTCTTCGCGTTCTCTTCGTCGGACTCGATGACCACTTGGTCGTCCTCGACGCTCACGGTGATGTCGGGGTACCAGAGGCGTCGTGTGACCGACCCCTCGGGACCGTCGACGGTGATGTCGAGATGGTCCATCTCGGCGCTTACTTCGTCCGGAATGTCCAGTTCTACTCGCATTGTTTAGTAGACGTATGCGACAACTTGGCCACCGACGCCCAGGTCACGTGCCTCGTAGTGGCTCATGACGCCCTCGCTGGTCGTCACGATGAGCGCACCGTAGTCACGTGCGGGGAGGTATCGCTTCTCCCACTTCTCGTACTCGTCGACACCGACGGAGTATCGGGGCTTGACGGCGCCGCATTCGTTAATCGCGCCTTTTAGTTCGACCTCGAACCGACCGGACTTGCCGTCGTCGACGAACTCGAAGCCGTCGATGTACCCGTGGTCGTAGAAGACCTCGAGGACGGAGCCGATCTGGTTCGAAGCGGGCTCAACTTCGTGGGTGAGATGCCCGACGCTCTCGGCATTGTTGACGCCGGAGAGCGCGTTGCTGAACGGATCGTTCGCTGTCATGGTTATCGGTACTTTTTGAAGCCCATGTCTCGGGCAATCTCTCGGAAGCACTGTCGGCAGAGCCAGATGTCGTACTTGCCTACGAGGCCCTGCTTACGGCCACAGCGCTGGCAGTCTTCGATCTGACCCGTGCGCTTTGCTGCGTGCTCACCGGTCTCTTCTTGTTCACTTTCACTCATCGTCAGTCACCTCTACGTCGAATTCGGATGCGATGAACGCGACGGCGTCCTCGGGGTCCAGGCGGTGGTTCGCCGGAATCTGGCGGGAACGCTTGTCGCGCTTGTTGACGCGGTAGCCCGGACGGACGAGGTTGACCGTCACGTCCAGTCCGAAAATACCGACGTTCGGGTCGTACTCCTGCGACGGGAAGTCGGTGTGCTCTTCGACACCAAAGCTGAAGTTCCCGGTCTCGTCGAACTGCGACGGTGTGACCGTCGCGAGCGGGAGCGCGGTGTCGAGGAACTCGCGAGCCGACTCACCGCGAAGGGTAACCTTCGCGCCGATCGGGTCGCCCTCACGGATACCGAAGTCCGGCAGCGTGGCCTTCGCCTGCGTGCGGACGGACTGCTGGCCCGTGACGGCCTCGAGGATGCCTTCTGCGTTCTGGAGCTTGCGCCCGCCCTCGCCGACGCCCATGTGGACGACGACCTTCTCGATGGTCGGGGTGCGCATCTCGTGGAACTCGGCTTCGCTCATTCGTCATCACCTGTGAAGTTCTCGTCGATGACGACGACGTAGTCCTCGATAGTCTCGAAGGAGTCCTCCTCACCCTCGACGAACACGGTGTTGTGGCCGGAGCCGGCTGTCACCTTGATCTCCGAAATCTCGCCGATTTCGCCCGCGTGACTGCCCTTGACGGCGGTCACGAGTGCGCCTTCCTCGTACGGGAAGTGGGCGACGATTTCGGTCGACTCGTTGTCGACGATGATGGAGTCCTTCGCGCTGTACTCACTGGCGTCTTCGAGCTGCAGCGTCTGGCCGTCGTGGAGCGAGAGCTGCGTCTCGCCACCAGTGACCTGGCGCTTGCCCGTGATCTTGCCGAGCTTCGAGTCTGCCGCGTCTGCCTCGATGGGCGAGAGGGCCAGTCGGCCGCCCTCGTCCGGGAAGACGCGGTAGTACTCGTTACGCTCGGTGAACGCGACGATGTCGAACATCCCGACAGGTCGCTGCTCGTCGGAGACTGCCTTGCCGTTGATCAGGACGCTGTCCTGATTCAGGGCGTAGCGGGCTTCCTTCTTCGAGTCGACGTAGCCGAGGACGTCGCGGAGCAGGATGACCAGCGGGACACCCTCCTCGCCGTGCGGGCCGGAATCGGCCTTCACGGTGAACGTCTCGGTCTTACGCTCGACCGGCCAGGACTTCGGAACGGAGAGTCGCTTCTGGTGTTTGGTCATTCGTCATCACCTTCCAGACGCGCCTCGCGACGCTCGTCTTCGAGGTCGAGTTCCGTGATACGGACGTTCGAGGGCTCCAGACGGCGGGGAACCTCCTCGCCGTCGGCCTTCTCGAGCGTGACTTCCTCGACCGAGATGGTCGCGGATTTGAGGTCGACGTCGAGGACTTCGCCTTCTTCGCCGGCGAAGTCACCGCGCATGACCTCGACCGTGTCGCCCTCGTTAACGCGGGCGCGACGACGGCCGTACTCCTCACGGAGGTCCTCGCTCAGCGTCGCGCGGACCTGCTTCTGCTTCTTGTGCAGGGGGGCGCGTGCTGCCTGGTTACGCTGTTTGCGTGGTTGTCGTGTCATACTATCATCGTAGCCGTGGACGCGATGCTTCCGAATCGCTCTGCGACTTCGCGTGCGATGGGGCCCTTGATTTCCGAACCCTGGGGCTCCTCGTTCTCGTTGATGAGGACGGCCGCATTGTCCTCGAACTTCACGCGCGTGCCGTCGGGGCGTCGGATGGGCTTGCGCTGCCGGATGATGACTGCCTCTTTGACCTGGCGACGCTCTTCGGGCGTCCCCTTGGTCACCGAGACGGTCACCTTGTCACCGAGACCAGCCTTCGGGTGGCGGTTCTTGGTGCCGTGGTAGCCAGCGACCGAGATGACCTTCACCTCGCGTGCGCCGGTGTTGTCGGAGCACGTCAGCAGCGAGCCTTTCTCGAGGCCCTGCGTGACGTCAGCCTTCAGAGCTTCCATCAGGCGTCACCTCCATCGGCGTCGATTACTTCAACGACCACGTGCGATTTCGTCTTCGACAGTGGTCGGCACTCTGCGATCTTGACCGTGTCACCGAGCTCGGGCTCGAGCACGCCCGGCACGTGTGCCGGGATGCGCGAGCGACGCTTCATGTACCGGTCGTACTTGGGTACACGAACGTCGTACTCTCGCTCGACGACGATGGTCTTGTCCATGTCCGTCGAGACGACCTTCCCCTCGAGGGTCTGCCCTCGAACGGAGAGTTCGCCGTAGAACGGACACTTCTCATAGTCGTACTCCTCCGGGTTGTCTGGTTCCGGAGGCTTTGTTACGTCAAGTCCTATCGCCATTTCGAATCACCTTTTGTTTCGGTGCGAAGAGCAGGTCGTGAGAGCAGTCTGACTCCATCCACCGTAACGTAGGCCACGTCGTCGCCGGTAGGGAGGCCCGGTTTCGACGTAGTCCCCGACTCCTTCTTGAAGTCGGCGGTTTCATCTGTGAGTCTGAACTGGAATACCGTTCCTTGCTTGGGCACCTGGCGCACCCGAGACTCCCCGTCCGCGTGCTCGACGGCGAACTCGTCGCCGTCTCGCTGCCGTCGCGCTTCGGGCGCGACGCACTCCACGTGGACTGTCTGCATCGTCTCGATGACGATGCGACCAGCTATCCCGACGAGGTCGGGGTTCGAAGCGTCGACGACCTCTACGTAGAGGCCGTTGAGTTCGTGTCGCGGGAGTGTTTCGGGTGTGAGCGCCATGTTGGTGGATTACTCTTCGTCTGCTTCTTCCTGCTGAATCGTCTTGATGCGCGCGATGGTCTTGCGCAGCTCACCGATGCGGCCCGGATTCTCCGGGGCACCACCGGCGGCCTGCACGGCCTTCGCGTTCAGCAGTTCCGTTTCGAGTTCGTCGAGTTCTTCCTCGCGTTCCTGCTCGGTGAGCTCTCGAATCTCGTCGGGGTGGAGAATCGCCATGGATTACTCCTCCTCCTCTTCGTCGTCTTCCATCTCTTCGACCATCGCGGCGGCCTCTTCCTCGACGGCGTCGTCGAGTTCGTCGAGTTCCTCCTCGATGTCCTCGTCGTCGCCGGGGAGTTCGACCTCCTCGTCGTCGAAGTCTTCAGGGGACTCGTCGAGGACTTCCTCGACGACTTCCTCGTCCTCGGCGGGCTCGGCAGCCTCGCTGGGCTCGCCCTCCTGGACCTCTTCTTGAATCTCTTCGAGTTCTTCCTCGGTCGGCTCGTCGAGGAGTTCCTCGACTGCCTCGTTGGCTTCGACGGCTTCGGGGGCGACTTCGTTGACGTCCTCGCCCTCGTAGATTTCGAAGTCGTCGGGGAGTTCGGCTTCCGGCGGGATGATTTTCACCGTGACACCGATGGTCCCGAGCTTCATGACGGCGACGCCCTGACCCTCGTCGACGATGGTCTCGGCGGGTTCGCCGTTGTGCTTGATGTAGCCGTCGTTGAACTTCTCGACGCGCGAACGCGCGCCGGTGACCTTCCCGGACAGGACGATCTCGGCACCGAGGGCGCCGGAGTCCATGATGCGTTCGAGCGTGGTGTGGCCTGCCTTACGGAAGTACCAGCCACGTTCGAGCGCGTTGGCGAGACGGTCGGCGACGATACGTGCGTTGAGGTCGGGTTGCTCGACCTCCTGCACGTCGATCTGCGGGTCGTCGAGGTTGAACTTCTCCTCGAGCATCGTCGTGACCTTTCGGATGTTCTCACCGCCCTTGCCGATGACCATACCGGGCTTCTCGGCCTTCAGGACGATCTGGGTGCCCATCGGCGTCTTGGCGACTTCCATGCCGCCGTAGCCGGCGCGACCGAGTTCCTCTGCGAAGAACTCGTCGATCTGGGACCGCTGCATACCGTCTCGGATGAACTGGTGTTCGTCTGCCATTAGTTCTCGACCTCCTCGACGACTATCTCGACGTCGACCTGGGGTGTGTTCCAAGCCGTCGCGCGACCCATCGCACGGGGCTTGCGGCCCGGCGACTCTCCGACCTTGTGGGCGGCGACGTGGACGATCTCCATCGTCTCACCGTCGAAGCCCTGGTGGTCGGCGTTGGCGGCGACGTTCTCCAGCAGGTCGAGGAACGCCTTGCTGGCCTTCTCGGGGTAGCGACCGGCGTCCCAGCCGTCGATGTCGCTCTTGTGGCCGACGCCGCTGTTGTGCTGCTTGAACGGGACCGAGCGGTCGCCCTCGATGACCGCATCGAGGTACTCCTGCGCCTCGGCGACCGTCTTGCCCTTGATCTCGCGGGCGATGGCCTTGCTGTGCTTGTTGCTCATGTGACGCTCCCGAAGCATGGCTTTCGCCGTCTTCTCCGGGTCTGCGTCGACGCTGTAGTTGATTCCCATGGTATCACTTCAGGGGCACGAACTTCGAGGAGCGCGTCGCACCGATACCGGCCTGTCCGTGCGTGACGGACGAGCGGGTGAGCTGGAACTCGCCAAGGTAGTGTCCGATCATCTCGGGCTGGACCTTGACGCGCTCGAACTCCTGACCGGTGTAGACCGCGAACGTGAGGTCTACGAACTCCGGGAGCACCGGCATGTCGCGCAGGTGCGTCCGAATCGGGTCGTTGGCGCTCTGTTGTTCGTCGTAGTCGCTAGCCTTCTCCAGGAGTTTCTCCTTCTCCACGGAGAGGCCGCGGACGATACTTCGCCGCTGTCGTGCGGGGAGCAGTTCTGCGACCTCGTCGAGGTCCATGTCCTGCAGCTCGTCGAGCGTGTGGCCACGGTAGGTGAACTCCTCGTCGTCCTCGCGGCCAGTTCTGTAATCTTGGCTCATTTGTTACCACCTCGGCCTGTGCGCCGAGATGCAATGTCACCGACCTTCCGGCCCGGCGGGGCGTCCCGCGAGACGGACTTGGGTCGGCCAGGGTGCTGGCGGCCACCGCCACCGAACGGGTGGTCGACGGCGTTCATCGCCACACCACGGACGTTCGGCCACTTCGTGCCGCGCGCTTTCATCTTGTGATACTTCGAACCTGCCTTCACGAACGGCTTCTCCGTACGACCGCCACCAGCGACCACACCGACCGTGGCGCGGCACTGCGGGTCGAGTCGCTTCATCTCGCCGCTGGGCAGTTGGACGACCGTCGAATTACGGTCGTGCGTGATGATGTCGGCGCTCGTCCCGGAGGACCGGGAGAACTTGCCGCCGTCACCGGGCTGGCGCTCGATGTTGCACACCGGGACCCCTTCCGGAATCTCGGCGAGCGGGAGCGTGTTACCCGGTGCGATCTCGGCGGACACACCGACTTGCAGTTCGTCGCCCACGGCGATGCCCTCGGGCGCGAGCACGAGGCGCTGGTCGCCGTCTTCGAACTCGACGGCCACGACCGGTGCGGACCGGGCGGGATCGTGTTCGATGTCGACGACGGTACCGCTGACGACGTCCGAATCTTCTGGCGTCTTGTGCTTGAGGTCAGACTTGTATCGGTGCGAGGGGGCACGGAACGTCGGCCCACCGCGACCACGTCGCTGACCCTGGATTCTTCGTCCCATTGTCAGAACACCCCGATTCGAGAGGCGACTTCTTGTGCGTCGTCGTCTTCTCCGAGTCGGACGACTGCCTTCTTGTGACCCTTCATGGTCATCTGCGTGTTGACCTTCGCGACCGACACGTCGAAGCGCTCCTCGACGTCGTTGCGAATCTCAGTCTTGTTCGCGTCCGCGTCGACGACGAACTGGAGCTTGTTCTCGAAGTCCATGTCGTTCATCGCTTTCTCAGTGACGAGGGGGAACTTGACGACGCTCATCGGTCGGCCACCTCCTCGACTGCGGCCTCGGTGAACACGGTCAGGCGACCGGCGTGTGCGCCGGGCGCGAGGTCTTCCACGTTCACGTTCTGGGCCGTGGCGACGTCGACGCCCGCGAGGTTACGTGCGGCCTTCGACTGGCCGGCCTCGCTGGACGTGACGAACAGGACCGACTTCGGGCGCTTGTACTTGCGGCCACGGGTCGTCCCGCGACCGGCTCGGACTTTCTTGCCGTCGTCCGCGCGCTCGACGTCGTCGTGTGCGCCGACTGCTTCGAGGAAGGAGACGACCTCCTTCGTCTTCAGCAGGTCCTCGAAGTCGTCGGAGACGACGAGGGGCAGGTCGAGGCTGTCGTCGAAGCGGTGTCCGCGCTCGGCGACGCGCTCTGCGTCGACGGTCGCGGCGAGTGCGCTCCGGAACGCGAGTTTGCGCTCTTTCTTGTTGATGGCCTCGCCCTGGTCTTTCTCTTCTTTCGGCGGGTGTGCTTTGCGACCGCCCACCGTCTGGGGGACGCGGGCACCCTGCCCGTTCGAGCGCGGTACGTGTGCCATACCGCGGCCCGAGCCGAACGATTCTGCGGAGGTACGCATGCCGGCGTAGTCGTCGGCACCGTACGGCTGCTTTCGGTTGGCCTGGGCGGCACGGACTGCGCGCTCGATGAGGTCGGGTCGGTACTGCGTACCGAAGACCTCGGGCAGGTCGAGCGAGTCGGCCTCGGAGCCGTCCAGGTCGTAGATGGTTGCCTGCATGGTTTATCCCTGATTCGATGCTGTGGAGACGAAGCGCACCTCGGGGTCGAGGCGCGGCTGGTCGTTCGGCCGGACGGCCGGGCGGAACCGGAGAAGACGCTTGTCCGGACCGGGCAGCGAACCCTTCACGAGCGTGAACGGGCCGCTGATTTCGCCGTAGTTGACGAAGCCACCGTCGACGTTGACGTCGTCGACAGCTTCGTCGTCGCCGATCTGGACGAGGCGCTTGTTGAGTTCCGTGCGCTGGTGGTAGCCCATCTGACCCTGCTGCGGAACGGTCGAGCGAACGCGGCTCGGGTTCCACGGGCCGAGGTTACCGATGCGACGCCGCCATCCCTGGCGGGCGTGCTTGCCCTTGCGCTTCTGGACGCCCCAGCGCTTGACCGGGCCCTGGGTGCCCTTCCCTTTCGTCACGCCGGAGACGTCGGTGTACTCTCCGTCGCGGAACTGGTCTTTCATCTCGTGAACGCCGCCCTCGGCGATGAGTTCGAGCCCGAAGTCGACGCGCTCCTGCACGGAGCCGCCGCCGATTCGAGTCTCCATCACGTCGGGCTTCTTCTTCGGTACGGAAGCGACGTCGCTCGGGACGGTGTGCGTAATCGCACGAACGTCCGAGACGTCACCGGACTCGACGGCCTCGCGGAGCTCGTCCGCGGCGGCCTCGGTGTCCGATTCCTCGGGAAGGTCCAGAACGCGGTCGAGTTCGTCGTGGAACTCGTCCGTCCAGACTTCCGTCAGCGGCTTCTTTCCGTACGGCGTGTCTTCGTACGCTCGCAGAGCGACCGCTCGCATTGGCGGTGTCTCCACGATGGTGACAGGGACGGTCTCCTCCATCCCTTCGCGGGGGGAGTTGGACTCGTCGTTGATCATCACCACGTGGGTCATACCGGCCTTGTAGCCAGCGAAGCCCTGCAGCGTCGGCTGTCCGTCGTCGTCCGGCCACGAGTTGAAGCGCGGGACCTCGGAGGTCGCACGCTTTCGTGGGCCGAACCCCATGGAGCCTTTACGTGGTCTGCTTGGTTGTGGCATCGTTGTTCACTCTCTGAGTGTCAGGCAGGCAAGGGTAGCGAACAGAGCCTCTTCCGTTCGCACGACCTTGCTGCCTTGTTGCGGAATCGAGTTCAGCCAAAGGTCGAACCCGCCGGCGGTGGGTTCGGTGGCGTCCTCGGTGTCCGTGGCCTGTATATCGGCCACGTCGATTCCGAGTATGTCAGGCAGTCCTCGACCTGGCGAACCGAACACGACGGTCATCCCGTCGTGCTCGATTTGCCCGACCAGACTCCCGAGTCGCCCCACGGAGAGTTCTTCCCCGTGGCGCGACGTCGCGATTCGGAGTCCGGCGTCGTTACGGTCGAGCGCTTCCTGGAGGTCCGTGCGTTCGACTGTGAACCCGGATATGGGCTCGTTGGCCAGTCGTGCACGGACCGGACGTCTCGAAGATACCCTGACGGTTACGCGCTCCCGCTCCCCGGGCACATCCATATCGGATGGCACGACGAGCGAGATCGGGTGTTGCAGTCCGCAATTGACCCGGACGCGCCTGTCAGGTCCGACCTCGGTCACGATTCCCTGTCTTATCGACCCCGAATCGTCTGATTCGGAGCCGGTCTGCGACGGTGCGCGCAGCGGCGGCAAGATACCGGCGTACTCCAGTTCGCTGCGTTGCCCCCACGCCTCCTTTCGGAGGTATGGCGGCGTCGCGGCGTATTCGAGTACGGTGCTTACGAACCCGCCGCCCCATCTGGTCTCGCCGTCTTCGTCGGGGAAGACGACCAGCCTGTCTGCCCGGAACACCGTCGCCGCGCGGGCGACGTAGCCGATCTTACGAGTTGCCTCGCGTTTGTCTTCGGCTTCCCGGACGAGGGACGACGGCACGAGCACGCTAGTGGTCATGCCGTGACGCTTGGACGCCTCGTCACTAGACTGTAGCGAATTTATTCTGACGATGGTTAAAAGGGTGCCGGATTCCATTTCCGGTTGTGATGGGTCCTCACGCCCGCTAGAGCGTGTTTGGCGTTGTCATGCTTGTGCAATCAGGCCCGCGTGCGTGCGGGAATCAAAAATTGGTGTGTTGGCACCGGGCTGTGGGGTGAATTGGCCTACCGCAGACCGCTCGATTCAGAAGTCTTATATCATCGCCGGCGGTTAGAATTGAGTGCAGACAGGCGCTGGTAGTGTAGTGGTATCACGTGACCTTGCCATGGTCACAACCTGGGTTCAAATCCCAGCCAGCGCATTTCTCCGAAACCAACGACGAGGAGCGAAGCGACGAGTCAGGTTTCGGAAAATCGCAGCTGGCGTTTTGAACGTTCGAGCGAACGCAGTGAGCGAGAGAAGTTCAAATCCCAGCCCAGTTCTCTTGGCGGCTCAAGTCGTTCACTTCATCGTCCTCCCGTACCGCGACGACGTCGACGAACTGCCTGAGTCACCCCGATTCTGCAGCGACACGACAGCGGCTTGTCTACTCAACGTGTCAACATATGCCCCCGCCGCGAGTCAGTCGTCAATGGAGACACGATGCGCTGGTAGTGTAGTGGTATCACGTGACCGTTCCACGGTCGAGACCTGGGTTCGACTCCTAGTCAGCGCACTTCTTTCGGATTCGTCGTCACGAGCTGGTGTTGTCCCTACCGATTGACCCCTCAATCACGCCGCAGTAACCGGTATCACCGATTCTCCCTTCTGTTCAGGTGAGATGACTTTCGAAGTCGCAACGGGTTGGCGGACGTACCTCAGGGACTTACTCATCGTCTTCGGTGTTCTCGTGTTCTTCAGCCTCGTCTTCGCCGGGTACGACACGTTCAGCATCCTCGCGATGCAGGCCGCGCGCGTGACACGGGACATGTTCTTCACGGACCTGAACGACGAGCTCGGGTTGTACGCACTCGCGGGAGTGTATCTGTTGCTCGAAGCACTCGTCATCACGACCGGTGTGTATCTGGTCCGTCGACGGCTGGCCCGGCTTCTCCGGCCGTCGCCACCGACGACGCCCTGAGCGGGTACGGGTGGTCGGTCAGTTCGCCTCGGTCGCCACAGTGACTGGGCAACGGTTTCTTCGCAGTTCACCGTCTCGTGGGACGCATGGACTGGCGAGACATTCGCCCGACGGCGCTCGGAATCGTCCGACGGGAAGGCGACGAGATTCTCGTGCAACGCTACGAAGACGACGGCGAGCAGTTCTTCCGGCCGCTCGGCGGCGGGCTGGAGTTCGGCGAGCGGGCAGCCGACGCGCTCGTCCGCGAGTTCGACGAAGAACTCGACGAGGCGGTCGTGCCGGGCGAGCGACTCGGCGTGTTAGAGAACGTCTTCGAGTTCGAGGAGACTCCGGGCCACGAGGTCGTGTTCGTCTTCGAGGCGCACTTCGCCGACAGGTCGGTGTACGAGTGCGAGGAACTAGCTGGCTTCGAAGACGACGGGAGCGGGGAGTTTACGGCGCGCTGGGAACCGATGTCTCGGTTTACCGACGGCGACGACACGCTCTATCCCGAGGGGCTACCGACCCTGTTGGCCGAGTGATTCCGGCGAGGGCGTCGACTCATATCGTAGGGTTTTAAAACTCGCGGGCCATCGGTCAGAATGTAGTCGCACTGCGCTGGTAGTGTAGTGGTATCACGTGACCTTGCCATGGTCACAACCTGGGTTCAAATCCCAGCCAGCGCATTTCTCCGAAACCAACGACGAGGAGCGAAGCGACGAGTCAGGTTTCGGAAAATCGCAGCTGGCGTTTTGAACCCGACGAGACGCAGTTCCGAACAGAGTGAAGAAACCGTCTCGGCTCGGTTCAAATCCCAGCCAGCGCACTTCTCTCGAAACAACTCCGTGAGCAGTCGCTCTGCGACTGCGAAGACGACGTTGTGAGAGGAAGTCGAAACGGTGGGAGTTGAACGTTCGAGCGAGTGCAACGAGCGAGAGTAGTTCAAATCCCAGCCAGCACTCCGGTCCTACCGTTTACGACGACTGACACCAGCACCGATACCCATCACCCGAAAAACATTCTCCACCAACCACTTCGAAATTTTCACATTCACTCCGCGGTCCGTCTTTTTATTCAGGCGCGTTCCGATGGCAGACGATGAGACTACTCCGGCGGATTACGGGCATCTTCGGGAGTGAGGAGACGGCCGAGGCGACGACGGGAACGGCCGGTCACCCCGGAACAACTGACACAGGCGAGGGAACGGCGACGACTGCAGCGACGACCAGTCCGAAGACACCGGGACAGAGAGAAGCGTCGGCCGACGACGACCGCACCGAGACGAGTGCGAGCGAGGCGGCTACAGATGACGACGCGGCAGCGGCCACTGACCGCGTCGAAGACGAACCGGACCCGCGCGACAGAGTCGACGTGTTCCGCGAACAGGCGACGGCCTGTGTCGAGCGCTGGCCGGCGTACGACCTCGACTACACGTTGGAGTCCCTCGCCAGACTGGACGACCTCGTGGACGACCTCGAGGCCAGTGGGGCCGACCAAGAACTCGTCCTCGCGCTCGGGAGTTACTTCGGTGAGACGCTGCTGAATAACGGAGACGGCGAGTGGGAGAAGCCCGCAGGCGGGAACTGGGCGGTCGTCCTCGACGGTGGTGAGACGGACGTAACGCTGAACGTGTTCCAACTCGCTGCAGGCGCGTTCCGTGGGACGAGTGGCTTCGCAGCGACGTATCGGGCGGTCGAGCAGCGGTTGTAGGAACTGGTCCTCCTGTTTTTCCTTCTCGGGAGACTACACGGCGTATGAAGCGACTCTCCCGGCCTCGGGTGTGGGTGTTCGTCCGCGAGTCCGTAATCGTTCGTTGGTTGGTGGCACCGATGTTGCTCCTCGGGACGTTCGCGCTCCTCATCGGACTGGCAGCGTCGCCGATGCCCCCGGCGCAGGTCGCGGAGGTGTCGATATACTTCGTCGCCATCGGGAGTGCGGTGATGTTCGTCGGGTTGTCGGTCGAGTACGTGGTGAAGCGACTGCTCGAATCGGACGACCAGCGTGAGTACTACTGACACGCGAAACCTCGGCTCGGCGCGGTAAGGTTTTTTTCACCCCCTCTCGAACAGTGGTCGATATGGAACGCGCACTCGCCGTCATCCGTAACGATTCAGACACCACGAAAGCCCTCGTCCGCGAGGCAGGAGAACTCGCCGCGGGCGTCGACGCGGACCTGGTGTTGCTTCACGTCCTCCCAGAAGAGGAGTACGACGAGATCATGTCGTCGCGACTGGAGACGAAGAGCAAGAGCTTCTCGCTGGACGAAGCGGAGATGGAGGCCGAACACTTCGCCACACAGGTCGGGAGCAAGGCGCTCGAAGACGTCGACATCGAGTACGAAATCCTCGGTATCGTCGGCCGCGAGGAGACGACCATCCTCGACGTCGCCGACGAGAAGGACGCCGACCACGTGTTCATCTCGGGTCGACGACGCTCGCCAAGTGGGAAGGCGCTGTTCGGTGACCTGACCCAGCGCGTCATGCTCAACTTCGAGGGGATGGTCACGGTGCAACTCCACGACGACGAATGACCGTCGTCGCATTCCTCTCGGTCGCGCCGGTCGTCGAGGACAGCATGGCCAGTGAGGTGGCGAAAGCCGTCGCCGCGCTCGACGACTTCGACGTGACGTACGAGACGACGCCGATGGGGACGACCATCGAAGCCGACGACATCGGGACCGTCTTCGCGGCCGCACAGGCTGCACACGAAGCGGTCGACGGCGACCGCGTCTCGACGTTCCTGAAGATAGACGACAAGCGGACGAAAGAGACGACGGCGGCCGACAAGGTCGCGGCAGTCGAGGGCCACCTCGGCCGGGCGGCACGAAGCGACGCCGACGAGTAGCCGCTACTGCCCCCGCTGACGGGGACCGGCCGCGACGAGAACTGAAACCCTTTACCCCGAGACGCACAACCCTCGCGCATGGAGAGTCTCAACCGGATGGCCATCGAACTCGTCGACGAGGCCATCGACTTCGCTGACGTGCTCGGGACAGGGGCGTACGAACTCGGAAACGAAGCGACCGTCCTCGACTTCGGCGTCGACTTCGACGGCGGCGTCGAGGCGGGTATCCTCCTCACCGAGATTCAGACCGGCGGACTGGCGACCGTCCAGAGCCGGATGGGCGAGGTCGCTGGCGCGCCGATGCGCTACGTCGAACTGTCGACCGACCACCCGGACCTCGCGCTGCTCTGCTCGCAGAAGGCCGGCTGGGAACTCAGCGTGCAGGACTTCGAAGGACTCGGCAGCGGCCCGGCCCGCGCGCTGGTCGGCACCGAAGACGTGTTCCACCGCGTCGGCTACCACGACGCCTTCGACCTGACCGTCCTCACCATCGAGTCCGACGCCCTGCCCGGTGAAGCCGTCGCCGAACAGGTCGCAGAACTCGCAGAGGTCAACGAGTCGAGCGTCTTCCTCGTCGGCTTCCGCACGGCGAGTATCGCGGGCAGCGTGAGCATCGCGGCCCGTGCCGCCGAACTGGCGGCGTTCCGGCTCACGGAACTGGGCTACGACCCGACCGACATCGTCTCGGCTTCGGGTACCGCACCGGTCGCGCCCATCGCCGCCTCGGAGGAGAAGGCCATGGCCCGGACGAACGACGCACTGGCGTACGGTGGCGAGGTCCAACTCACGGTCCGCGAGGACTTCGACCGCTTCGACGAGGTGCCCTCGGTCGCCGCCGAGCAGTACGGCGAGCCGTTCGCCGACATCTACGACACCATCGAGTGGGACTTCCACGAACTCGACGAGGGCGTCTTCGCCCCCGCGAAGGTCACCATCGACGTCATCGGCGGTCCGACGTACGTCCACGGCGAAACGAACGAGGAGCTGCTCGCGGAATCGTTCGAGCTGTGAAGGTCAAACACGTCCCCGCCGCGCCCGACTCGCTCGACTTCGTCGAGAGTGCCCAGCGTGCCGTCCCGTTGGTCCCAGGCAGCGAGGACGACTGCTGTGCCCGACTCATCGACCGGACGGACATCGTGGCCAGAGACGACGCGGCGACGTGGCTCACCTTCATGCGCGGGCTCGGATTGGCCGAGGAAGGCGAACGCGGCTTCTCACGGATTCGCCGCGAACCCACCGCAGACTACCTCCGCGAAGCCATCGTCGAGGGCATCTTCGGCGTCGCCGATGTGCTCGAAATCCTTCGCGAAGCCGACGACGCGGGCGACGGACCGCTGTCGCTCGACAGCGTCTTCGACCGGTTCGAGGACACCGTCCCACGCTGGGAACGACACAAGCACCCGAACGACTGGCGACACGTCTGGACCGAGAAGGTCGAACACGAACTCGACTGGCTCGTCCTGCTCGACCTCGCCGAGAAGACCGACGACGGCTATCGGGCGGTCTGAATCGGTTTCGCACCGGACAGTCTGAATCCGTCACACGGCGGGGTGTCCCGAACCATCTAAGCCCACCGAGTTTTCTCGTCGGCCAGCGTAGCACGAATCGATGCAGTCCCAGCCCGTCGACACGGTCCTGTTCGACCTCGACGACACCCTCTGTACGTACCGACGCGACCAGTCGGAACTACTCTCCGTCTCGTTCGACAGCGTCGGCGTCGACCCGTTCTTCGACGCCACCGACTACGTCGACCGATACGAGACGTTCGTCGACGACAGCGACGACATGCTCGACCTGCGTCGACGGTGCTTCGCCGACCTCGCCGAGAGCAGTGGCTACGACCCCACTGTCGGCCACGACGTCGCGGCCGCCTACGCCGAACAGCGTGACCACGCGAACGTCGACCCGATTCCCGGCGCGAACGAAGCCGTCGAGGCACTCGCGGCAGAGTACCGACTGGCGGTCGTCACGAACGGCGACCCGGAGATGCAGGCCGAGAAACTGTCCGCACTCCCGTTCGGGGATGCGTTCGAGTACGTCGTCTGTGCAGGCTACGACGCCCCGTCGAAGCCGCACCCGGGCGCGTTCCACCGCGTCCTCGACCTGCTCGACGCGGAGCCGGAACGGACGGTCCACATCGGGAACTCGCTTCGCTCTGACGTGGCCGGCGCGCAGGCCGCCGACATCCGGGCGGCGTGGCTCTCTGACGGGTCGACGCCGGACCCAGTGCCGACGTACGAAATCGACTCGATGACTGCACTGTTGACGCCACCGTGGAAGACGACCGAAGTCGGCCGGTAACGCCCTCGACAGGTCACTGAGTCCGCCGTCCGCCTCGCTCACTGAGTCCGACAGCTCACTGAATCTCGATTCGCTGCCACTCCGATTCGGCGCGGTCGACCAGTCGCTGGATTCGCTCCGACATCGGCGGATGTGTCGCCAGCAACTGACTCAGCGAGTCCTCTTCCTGCCCGTGGATGTACAGCGACGAGAGCAGGCCCCCCGGCGGTTCAGACGCCCGTTCGATGCGTGCGAGTGCCCGAGCCAGCGACATCGGTTTCCCAGTCACTGCAGCGGCCCGTTCGTCGGCGGCGATTTCGCGCCGTCGGGAGTGTGCCCGGAGCGCGAGCGTCAGGCCGAGCATCACGATGACGACGACGCTCGCGACCTGCGCGTGTGTCCGTCGCAGGTGCCTGACGAACGGTTCCGTCCGTCGACCCGTCATCCGGCGGAAGGCTCGGCGGAGGCCCGCGACGAACAGCCCCAGTGGGAACAGACAGACGAAGACGAAGCCGGTCGCGGTCTGTGCGAGGCTGAATCCGAGCGTCTGGACCAGACTGTCGCGACTCTCCAGATGTGCCAGTTCGTGTGCGACGATGGTCTCCAGTTCGACCGACGAGAGCAGGCGAAAGAGGCTCACACTGAGGACGACCACGCCGCCGTCTCGACCACCGATGGCGAGTGCGTTCGGGGTCGCCATCTTGGCGACGAGGACTCGCGGTGTGTCGACGCGCATGGTCTCGCACAGTTGGTCGATACGACTGTACAGTTGCGGTGCGCGTTCGCGCGGCAGTTCGGTCGCGTCCAGCGACGCGAGCAACTGGGTGGTGCCACCGCGATAGCTCAGATAGCCGAAAAGGAGCGAGGTGACGACGAGCGACCCGACGAAGACGAACGGGTCGACACCGCGTGTCCAAACCGCCACCACGAAGCTGACGGCTGCTGCGCCGACGAGGAGGTACGCGGCGAAGAGGACCACACCGGCGAGGGCCAGCAGGAGTCGGATGCCCAATCCACGTGACTGCATTCCTGAGTGTTCGTAAGTGTTGGGAGCGCAAACAGTTACCGGGACTCGGTGTCGGTCACGCCGAGATGCAGTCGGTCGTCGACTATGAAGGCAGCCACCACCACGACGCACAGTAGGTCGACGACTGTGAGCAGTGCCGCAGTCGTCGCGAACGACTGCTGTCCGTGGCCGTGGACCGATGCGACGTTATCCGCGCCGGGCAGCAGGTAGTGGAAGCCGGTTCCGACCGCGAGAGACCCGACCAGACCGACGAGAAGCACGGCGGGCGCTGCGGCGGCAGTGTTTCCTGCGGTCGCCCCGGTCGCCCGTCGTCGATTCCAGACGAGCAAGCCGAGTGCGACCACCGGCAGGACGAACACGAAGCCGCCGACGAGCGCGTTCTGCGTGTCGGTGAGTGGAGCTTCCGCCACCTCGTGTGCGACGCCGTGGGTCAGGCTGGCGAGGAGGTGGACGAGTGCGACGACCGCGAGCAGTCGACGACGAGTCACGTGGTCACCTGTTCGTCGTCGCGGTGGTCTGGAGCCGTGGCGTGGTGCGTCTCGCCGTGGTCTCGCCCTTCCTCGATCATCTGCGCGACCACACGGTCGAGTCCCTCGCGGTAGGTCGGCAGTTCGGGTGCCCAGTCGAACGCGGCACGGAACCGGTCGTTCGACGTCGGCATCGGTCGCGTGAAGAAGCGAACCGAGTCTCGGCCGGCGAGCGGTCGGGCGAGCCAGCTTGGAATCCGGTGCGGCGTCGGTGCGTCGAGGCGGTCCGCGAACGCACGGAAGAATTTCGCCGCGGTCACGGTTTCGTCGTCGACGACGTGGAACAACCCAGTCGCATCGCCCCCGACGGCCGCGACGAAGGCTCGGGCCGCGTCATCTGCGTGTAGTGGCGAGAGTTCCGCGTCGCCGCGGCCGAGCAGCCCACTCCCGATAATTGGCAGTCGCCGGTTTCTGAGGTTTTCGGCGATGAGTCGAGTGTGGGCTGCGTCAGCCCCGTAAAACCAGCCACAGCGCAGAATCGTCACGCCGAGGTCGTGCTCGTGCCCGGCGTCCCGGGCGAGTCGTTCCCCGTCGAGCGCGGCTTGCGTGGTCCTGTCTGGGTGTGGTTCGCTGTCCTCGTCGAATCCGGACCCATCTGGCTGTCTCGCCACCCAGACGACGCTCTGTTGGAGGTACCGGTCGGCGTCGGCCGCAACAGCGGCCGCGAGCAAGTTCTCGGTTCCCTCGCGTCGGAGGCGGTTCGTCGGCTCCCAGTCGGCCGCCGTCGTCTTCGTCGCGGCCGGGATGGCGGTCGCGGCGTGGATGATTACGTCAGGGTCGGCAGCGGTGACCGCAGCGTGGGTCGCCGCACTGTCGAGCAGATCACCGTCGACGGCCGTCCCACCCGCCGCCCGAACCACGGCCGCACCGGCCTCATCTCGCGTGAGTCCTGTGACGGCGTGTCCCCGGTCGGTGAGTCGGTCGACGAGTCGCTTCCCCAGTACACCGGTCGCGCCGGCGACGAACACGTGCATGGTGTGAAGATGGACGGGAACCGGCCTATCGGTGCTGCGCCAGTGGCGCGGGGGATTCAAGTACCGAGACGTCGACTCGCCCGTATGCGATTCGTGCGATTGCGGGTGCAAGTGCCACGAGGCGTCCACCCGGTCGTGGACTGCTGGACACACTCACCACACGTCGAGCGCGTGCAGGGCTTACACTGGAACGTCCACGACGACGGTGTCGCTATCATGGATTACGTCGAGGGTGACGAGGCGGTCGTGAAAGACGTGCTCGCGCGCGCTGACGAAGTCCTCCAATACGACGTAACGCCCGCGGGCGACGGCTTGTATGTGCACGTGGTCGACCGGACGACCCCCGTGACAGCGAGTATCTTCGCCGCGTTCACCAGCGGCAGTCTCCTCATCGTCCCGCCGGTCGAGTACAGCGACGGTGAGGTTCGCGTCTCGGTCGTCGGTGCAGACGAGGACTTACAGCACGCGGTGGACGCACTCCCAGACACTATGCCCACGACAGTCGAGGCCGTCGGCGAGTACGACCAGACCCCCGATTCGCCACAGTCTGTCCTCTCCGACAGACAGGACGAAGCACTCGCTGTCGCCGTCGCTGTCGGTTATTACGACGTGCCGAGGACGGGTGACATCGGCGCAGTGGCTGCCGAACTCGGCTGTTCGGCCTCGACCGCAGCAGAGCACGTGCAGAAAGCGGAGTCGAAGCTGATTCGGTCGGTCTATTCGGGATAGATACGCGTCACGGTCCCGACACCCTTCGACTGGCCCTCACGGAAGACGAACCGCTGGCCCTCCTCGACCATGTACGGTTTGAACTTGAACCTGACGCGAGTGCGGCCCTTGTCGCCGGGGAGCAACTGCCCGCCTTCTGGGTGGAAGACCGACGCTTCGCTGATGGTTTCGAGGTGGACGACCGGTTCGTAACCGTCGCCGATGTTCGTCGGGTGGTTGAGGACCATCACCTCGGCTTCGAACTCGCGGACGGTGGTCGGGTTCGCGTCCCGGGGGACGAGTGCCATCCCGCGCTGAAGGTCGGCCTCGGCGACGCCCTTGAGTGCGATACCGACGATTCGGCCGGCTTTCGCCTGGTCGACCCGGTGATAGTGCATCTCGATGGAGCGGACTTCGACCTCGCGCCACGTCCCGTCCGGCATCGGGCCGAGCAGGAGTTCGTCACCGGCTTCGACTTCGCCAGACATGATGGTGCCCGAGGCGACCGCGCCGACGCCGGTCACGGAGTAGCTCCGGTCGACGTACATCCGGAAGTCGCCGTCGACCCCGGCGGTCTTGGGCAGGCGCTCGAACAGTTCGTCGAGCACGTCGAGGCCCTCCATCGTGATGGAACTCGTCGTGAGGATGGGGACGACCATGTCGCTGATCTCCTCGATGGCGGCGTCGACGCCGTGTCGGTCGACCCGCAGCGGCGTCTTGCCCACGTCGCGAAGCAGTCGCTCGACTTCGCGTTCGACCTCCTCGAGTCGCTCTGGGCTCACGGCGTCTTGCTTCGTCAGCGCGACGATGGTCGGGAGTTCGGTCGCGAGGAGGACACCGAGGTGTTCCCGGGTGGTCTTCGTCGGGCCGTCGTCGGCCGCAACCGTCAGCAGGCCGTAGTCGAGTTTCTGCCCGACGAGACCGCGAATCGTGGTCCGGAGCCACGGCTCGTGGCCGACCGTGTCGACGAACGAGACGAGGCGGTCGGCTTCGGCGACGACACGCGCCCGGTCTTGCTTCCTATGCGGATTCTGCAGGTGAACCGGTCCGTCGTCGTTGAAGCCGTAGACCGCGTACGAGAGGTCTGCGGAGAGGCCGCGCTCGACCTCGTGCGGTTTCACGTCGAGGTAGGCCCGGGTCGCCCCGTTGCCGTCGTCGGCCTGTCCAGTCACGAGCGACCCGACGAGTGTCGACTTGCCGTGGTCGACGTGGCCGGCAGTCCCGACGACGATGTGCTGGTCGTCGGTCTCCAGTACGGCACCCTCACGAATCGAGGCGACGCCGACGAGACCGCCGCTCTCACCGACGCCCCACGTCTGCACGTCGGCGATGTGTGCACCCGCCTCTTCGGAGAGCAGGCTCAGTACGTCCAGCGATTCGGAGAACACTTGCGGTTCGATGCCCGCCAGTCCGCCGTCGTCTGTCACCCCGACGACGTACATCGCTTCGCCGTCACCCGAGAGCACTCGGTGGCGCAGTTGCGCCGCGAGGCTCTCCCGCCGACCGCTTGCCAGGTGGACGTTTCGGGTCAGCCGTTCCTTGAACTCGACGTTGCCGCCCTCTTGTTCACCGCGTTCGAGGGCCTGCTCCAACACGGCCCGGTCAGGGCTCATATGACGCGCTATAGGAGACTGACAGCAAAAGCCTTCTCGTCTTGTGACAACATATAACACAATATCGGTGAGTACTGCCGCGAACCGGTCTGTATGGCCGCGTTGACTTCGCGAGGAAACCCGGCAGTCGACAGAAAATTCGTCTCGACCGACGCGATAGGTCGGGCTTCGAATCGCTGTTTGGCCAGCGTTCAGCCGTCACTCGGACGGTCAGACCTCACACAGCCGTTCTGACGGTCAGTCCTCTCGTAACCGTTCGTACGCCTCGTTGACGCGCTTGAACCGGTCTTGGCTGCCGGTTTCGGTGTCGGGGTGGACCTCTTTCACTTTCGCCCGGTAGGCTGCTTTGATGGCCTGTTGGTCGGCACTTCGCTCGAGGTCGAGGACCGAGAGCGCTTCGGCACGCGTCGGACCAGTGTTCGGTCGCGGTGGTCGTCGCTGGCGCTGTTGTCGGCGCTGTCTGCGGCCACCACCGACCCCTCCGGCCGCCTGTGCCCGTGCCCGTCGTCGTCGTTCTTCGGCGGCGCGGCGGGCCTCGCGGGCGAACCGGCTCCGACCGCGGTTCGCGCCCTCTCTCGCCTTCTGTTCCGCGGCTCGACGACGCTCGCGTTCGCCGTCGAAGTGTGTCGCAGCTTGTACTCGCTCCATGAGGCGACCGCTCACCTGGAACCAGATGAGGTACGTCGTCGCCGCGAACGGAAGCGCGATGCCGAGGACGAAGAGCTGATGGGTCACGATAGCGACCACTGCCAGCACCGTCGTCAGCCCGGCGAAGACGGCCGCGAGGCCGAAGAGGAGGGGCGAATCTCGCACGCGATGTGCTACGTGCTACGCCATCCTAAACGACTCGGTGAGGTGGTGGGAACGGTCGTGGCTGCGGGTGCCCAAATCGGCGACAGGGGAACGGCTGCATACGCAGGTGCGGGAGTGAAGTGCCTTCGTGTGGTAACGGCTCGCATGAGTGTCGCCGGACTCTGCCAGATTTGTGAGGACGCCCGAGCGGAACAAGACTGCAACCAGTGTGGAGCGCTCGTCTGTGCCAGACACTTCGACAGAGAACACGGGATGTGTATCGAGTGTGCGACTCGCGCCGACCCGACCGGAACGCACAGCGATACGTATCAGTTCTGAGCCGACCGACGGACCGGAATCGTCCCGACCCCGTTCGCCTACCGATGGCGGTTCAGGCGCTTCTTGAGCCGACTGGCGGCCTGTCCGGCCGCGCCGAAGAACCCGTCCTCGTCGTGGGCGTTCTCACCGGCGAAGATGATGCCCCGCGAGGAGTTCACGAGGCCGACCCCGTCAGCGAGGCCGTACTCGACGGCTGCCTCGGCATCACCGCCCTGCGCGCCGACACCGGGCACGAGGAAGGGGAGGTCCGGCACCTGTTCGCGGAGTTCTTCGAGTTCGTCGTTGTTCGTCGCGCCGACGACCAGCCCGACGTTGCCGTGTTCGTTCCACAGGTCCGCGACGGCAGCGACGCGCTCGTACAACGGCTCACCCGTGGCGAGTTCGAGGTCCTGAAAGTCCGCACCGCCCGGATTCGACGTTCGACAGAGGACGAACACACCCTTGTCGGCCCGCGAGAGGAACGGGTCGAGCGAGTCGCGACCCATGTACGGGTTCACCGTGATGGCGTCGGCGTAGTCGAGCAGTTTCGCGTACTGGCGCGTCGTGTTGCCGATGTCGGCGCGCTTCGCGTCGAGCAGGACTGGCACGTCCTTCCCGTGGGCGTACGCCATCGTCTCGCGCAGGGCGGCCCAGCCGTCGTCGTCCTCGTAGAAGGCCGCGTTCGGCTTGTAGCAGGCCGCGTGTTCGTGGGTCGCGTCGATGATGCGACGGTTGAACGCCCACCGGGGCATGTCGTGGTCCGCGAGGAACGCGGGGATGCGGTCCGGGTCGGGGTCGAGGCCCACCGAGAGGACGGTCTCTTTCGTACGGATGCGCTCGCCGAGACGGTCGAAGAAGCTCATTTCCTGTGGGTGTGCAGGGGTCGACTAACAAGGTTGCTATCGCTTCCTGCTTGCGAGGGGAGTCGAGAAACCATTAGCAACCACGGGACCGGCTTATTCGCACGAATCGCCTACTTTTCGCATGCGACTCGTACAGGTCCTCGTGCCAAACGGGAAGCGGGCGAGTGTCCTCGACCGCCTCGACAAGGAAGGCATCGACTACGCCGTCTTCGAGGAGACGGGTCGGAGCGACTTCGAGGCGATGGTCCAGTTCCCCATCCCTTCGGGGGGCCTCGAACCAGTCTTGAAACAGCTTCACATCGCTGGGATTCGAGAGGATTCGTACACTATCGTCGTCCCGGTCGGGTTAGTCATCTCGCGGCAGTTCGAGGCACTCCAGGCGAAATACGCGAGCCTGCGTGTCTCCCGGGAGGAACTGCGCTCCATCGCCGACGAACTGGCTCCGGTCAACGAGACGTTCTTCCCGATGTTATTTCTGAGTACCATCATCGCCGCGACGGGGCTGTTTCAGAACTCGGCGGCGACTATCATCGGCGCGATGGTGGTCGCCCCGCTCATGGGACCGGCCATCGCGGCCAGTGTGGGCACCATCCTCGAAGACGCAGACCTCGCCAGTCGCGGCGTGTTCTTGCAGGTGACGGGCCTCGTCGGCGCAATCGCGCTCTCGCTCCTCTTCGCGTTCGTGCTGAAAGAGTCGGTCCTCGTCGAACCCGACCTCGCCGTCAGGCAGGTCGACCAAATCGCCGAACGTGGTTCGCCGAACATCCTCTCGCTCGTCCTCGCGCTGGGGTCCGGCGCGGCCGGTGCCATCAGCATCATGCGCGGGTCGGGGTCGACGCTCGTCGGCGTCGCCATCGCCGTCGCGCTCGTCCCGCCCGCGGCCGTCGCGGGTATCGGCATCGCCTACGGCGACCTGTTGTTAGCGATCGGTGCGACCGCCCTCGTCGTCGTCAACCTGCTGGCCATCAACCTCGCAGCAGTGGTCATCTTCTGGTCCGCCGGGTACCGGCCAGAACGGCTCCTGGAAGCGAAGCGGGCGAGGGCTGCGGTCAGAATGCGCATCGCGAAACTGGTCGTCGCCATCGCCGTGTTGTCGCTGTTGCTCGGACTCATCACCGTCACGACGCACGACCTCCAGACGATGGAGAAGGGAGTCGTCGCCGACCTCGACGAGACGTTCCAGTCCGGCGAGTACGGCCGGATGGCCTTCCTGGATGCGGACATCGAGTACCGGCCCATCGACTACCTCCTGCGCGAACCAGTCGCGGCACGAGTCGTCGTCGGCCACGCGGCCGACGTGGACCCACCACGAGACCTCGCGAAACAGCTCGCCGACCGACTCGAAGCCACGTACGACCGTGAGTTCCGCCTCGAAGTCGTGTTCGTCGAAGGCCAGCGCTCGTGGGTCGAACTACCGCCCGCCGAAGAGACGAGTGGTTCGGGTGCTAGCCAGCCGGTTCAACGAGCACGTCTCCACCGCGCTTCCCCCGTATTTCCCGGCGGGTAACACTTCCAGGGCGTGACTGTCGACGACGTATCCGGACCCTCAGTCGGACCACTCGCTGTGTTGCCAGCAGTACCGACCGGGTATCGTAACCGTCCGGTCACACGTCGTTCCGTCCTCACAGACCGCACCGCATGCCGTCTCATCTCCAGACCCTCCCAGTGACATGTATAGTGAAAATCACTCAATACTGGTAAAGTATGCGGAAGAGGCCACTGAAACGTACACTATTGGAAATTCCTGTCGGTGTATCCTGTTCAATGCACCCACGGGTCGGATTTATGTCTCGCCCAGTCGCCACTTCCAGTATGACGGTGTACGAGACGGACGTTCCGGGGGTCGGTCGAAAGTTCGAGGTTGAGCTCGACGACGACGGGCGACTGGTCGTACTGCTCCACCACGACGGCCGGCGTGAACTGTATCACCGAGAATCGCCCGAGGCGGACAGCACCAGACTGGCCAGTCTCTCCGGCGAGCAGGCCCGCCAAGTGGGTGCCATCCTCGGCGGTGCGTACTTCCAGCCGGTCGAGTTGGGGACCGCGCAGGTGCCACTCGGCGAGGCCATCATCGAGTGGGTGACCATCGACGAAGACTCGCAACTAGCGGGCCAGACGCTCGGTGGCTGCGGTGTGCGCACCGCTACCGGTGTGTCCATCATCGCGGTCCAGCGCGACGACGAAACCATCGCGAACCCCGACCCAGACTTCACACTGGAGGGTGACGACATCCTCGTCGCACTCGGCACACGCGAAGAACAGGGCAAGTTCCGCAGCTTCGTCCACGACGACTGATGGCGGCCCTCCTCTTAGAGGCCGGTGTCGCCCTGAGCGTGCTGGCCGTCGTCGGGGCGCTCGCCCACCGACTCAAGCAGTCGGTCATTCCGGCGTACATGGTCATCGGCCTCGTCGTCGGTCCGCACGCCCCCGTCGTCGGCGGCGTCTCGTTCGCACTCATCGAGCGCCGCGAGTTCATCGACTTGCTGGCCGAACTGGGTATCGTCACGCTGCTCTTCTTCATCGGGCTGGAGTTCAGCATCGACCAGTTGCTCGCCCGCCGCGAGAAACTGGCCACCATCGGCGCGGTCGACTTCGGCATCAACGCCGGTGTCGGCGTCGTCCTCGGCCTCGTCTTCGGCCTGACGCCGCTCGCGACCGCGTTCGTCGTCGGCATCGTCTACATCTCCTCGTCGGCCATCATCACGAAGTCGCTCATCGACCTCGGCTGGGTGGCCGACCCCGAGAGCGAGGCGATTCTGGGTGGGCTGGTCGTCGAAGACCTCGTCATCGCGGTGTACCTCGCCCTCCTCTCGGCGGTCGCGCTCGGCGGTGGTGGCTCACAGGCCGCAACCTCGGTCGCCATCGCGGTCGCGGTCCTCGTCGTGCTCGTCGTCGCAGCCAGATACGGCACGCCCCTTCTCCAGCGTGCGCTCGGGACGGACTCCGACGAACTGCTCGTCCTCGGCCTGCTCGGTGGTACGGCCCTCATCGCCGGCATCGCCCTCGAACTCGGCGTCAGCGAGGCCGTCGCGGCGTTCTTCGTCGGCACCGCGGTCAGCGAGACCGACGCGGTCCACCGGGTCGAACGGGTGCTGACCCCCGCCCGCGACCTGTTCGCCGCGGTGTTCTTCTTCGCCATCGGACTGGAGACCGACCTCGCCGTCCTCGACCAGCGCGCGCTCGTCCTGCTCGCCGTCGCCGTCGTCCTGACCACCGCGAGCAAACTCATCAGTGGCTACTGGAGCGGTCGGCTGTACGGGCTGAGCGAACGCCGGTCGGTTCGCGTCGCGCTCGGGATGGTCGCCCGCGGCGAGTTCTCGCTCGTACTCGCGGCACTGGCGTTGCAGGTCGGAACTGGTGACCTTGGCGGGCTGATTCCGGGCTTTGCCGTGGGGTACGTGCTCGTGATGAGCGTGCTCGGGACCGTGTTGATGCGGTTTTCGCCTGTGTTCGAGCGATATGTGGATTCGTCAGTCTGAGTCGTAGCTGTATTCAGTTGGTTCTGGAATTGCTGCGCTGGTATCTGTTGGGTCGTCATCGTTCTCGTCGATGGCGGGGAGACACAGGTCACGAATGCTGGTGTACATGACCGAAGCCACACCCTCCCCATCCGATTCCTCACTCGCTTCGCTCGCTCGTCATCACCGGAATCGACGATTCCGGTTAGCAGTCAGCGGCTCTGCCTCTGACGACATTGCCGGACTACGTCCGGCAGGCAGCCAGAAACGCAGTTTCTGGCCACATCCCTCGCGCGACTTCGAGCCGAGGTCTTCGACCGTCGGCTCAGCGCGCGCCACACGGTTGTCTCGAAATCGACGACACCAGTTGTCCGAAAATTCGCCGTTTTTGGCTCACTCTGCGGCCTGACTCGCCGCATCGAACACGTCCGTCGCGCGCTTGACCTCGGCCCCACTCTCGACGAAGACGAGCGTCTTCGGCGGGTCGGTCGCCTTCGGTCGGACCCGGAGGTCGCCCGCTTTGGCGGCCTCGACTGCGGCGTCGAGGCCCACTGTGAACTCGACTCTGATTCGGTCGGACTGCACGAACACGTCGGCGAACGGGTCGTCGTCGCGGGTCGCCCGATAGGCGAGCGCGCCCTCGTCGGTCGGTTCCACGTCCGGGTCGGCGTCGACCACGGCGAAGCGGTCGAACTCACCGTCTTCTCGCCCGTCGAGTTCCGAGGAGAGCAACTGAGCGATGCGGACGCCGTCGGTGACACGACGCTCGGTCATGCCTCCTCACCTCGGAGTTCTGCCGCGGCCTTCTCGCGAACGCCGCTCACGTCGATGTCCTGTTTGCGGGCGTAGACGAGCGCGGCCGCGGCGATGGTCACGTCCAGTTCCTGCTGGAGTTGGTTGATGGTCCCCACGACTTCGTGTTTCTCGTGTCCAGCCGCGACGAGGTCGTCGAGGACCTGCTCGAACGCCGAGCGCGAGCGAAGCACGTCGTCGCCGGGGACGAACTCTTCGGGAATCTCGGTCTCGGCGGGGTCGAAGGTACAGCGCAGGTCGTTCCCGTCACGTTCGAGCAATCCTTCGCCGGTGGCCACGTCGACCATGCGCTTCGCCTGGTCGGGCGAGAACCAGTCGCGGTCGAGCGAGAGGGCGACGACGAACTCGTTTTCCGGCAGCACGCGCTTGCCTCGCTGGCGAAACGGCGCGGCGACGGCGATGCGCAGACTCATGTCCATGCCGTGGAGAGTCGACGGCCTAAACGCTGCGATTCCGGCGTCACAAGTCGAGTGATTCAAGTAGCTCCTGAGACTTTTCCCCGATATGCAAGACCAGGGACGCTCTACCCGCAAGCGAACAGGTGGTCGCCGTCGTCCGATCAAGAAGCGCAAGAAGCACCAGCTCGGCCGTCTCCCGACCGAGACGCAGGTCGGCGAAGGCCGCTTCCGCACCATCGACACCCGCGGTAACACCGAGAAGGTCCGCGCGCTCTCGACCGACGTTGCCAACGTGAACAAGGGCGGCGAGACGGTCCACGCGACGATTCAGGACGTCTCCGAGAACGACGCCAACCCGAACTACGTCCGTCGTAACATCATCACGAAGGGCGCGGTCATCGTGACCAACGAGGGCAAGGCCCGCGTGACCTCCCGTCCCGGCCAGAACGGACAGGTCAACGCCGTCCTCCTCGACCAGTAAATCGTTCTGCATTTTCACCTTTCGAGCACCGAACCGGTGAGCGACGCGTCTGTTCGCAACTGGTCTAGCGCGCGCTGGTGAGCATGTGGACGGGGGGCGTGTGGGAGGTGCGGTCGTGTTCCGTCGGTGTGAGTGAACTGCTCGATTACGACACCCCCAGCGACGACAACACAGACAGAGAAGTCACGATACCGAACACGCAGACGACCACAGACAGAAACAGAAAAGACTGATTACGGGCGTGGGGCAGCCTTCTGCAGCGCGGTTTCGGCGATGTTGCCGGCGTAGTCGGCACTCCGCGAGAGCGAGTCGAGCACGAGACCGAGGGACTGGGCGGTCTGCGGGTCGTACTCGCGCAGGAGTTCGTCGATGGTTCGCGCGTGGTCGTCCATCTCCAGCACCATCTCGCGGGCCGCGTTCGCGTTGTGGGTCGCTTCGTCGCTGTCCTCGGCGAACAGTGCGTCCATCGCCTTCTCCAGCACGTCGTGTGCGTCGCTGTGGAGTTCCCGGAAGGCCTTGGCGAGGTCGTCGTCAATTTCTTCGGTCTGTGCCGCTGTGTTGGCGATCTTCGCGGCGTGGTCGCCGATTCGTTCGAGTTGGCGCGCACTGGAGTGGTAGTCGAAACAGACCTCGCGGGGGACGCCGAGTTCCTCGGCGGCGCGCGGGGAACGCAGCGTCGCGCGGAAGATACGAGAGACGACGTACCAGAGTCGGTCCACGTCGTCGTCGCGTTCACGCACGTCCTTCGCCATGTCGTCGTCGTTATCGATGAGCGCGGTGAGCGCGTCGTTGAGCATCGACTGCGAGATGAGGCGCATCCGGGTGACGGCGTTGTGGATGCTGAGTTCAGAGGAGTCGAGCAGGTCCTGAATGACGACGCTGTCACTCGTCTCTTCGAGGACTTCGACGCCGACGAGACTCTGTGTCGCAGTCCGAATCGCACGCCGCTGGTCGGTCGTGATGCGCCCAGCCTCCAGCGAGATGACGTCGAAGCCCGAGACGTACATCGTCATCACCGCGCGTGTGAGACGCTGCCCTTCGAGGTCGGAGACGTCCAGCGTGCCCTCCGTGCGCTGTGTCTCGCTCTTCGGTGTGAGGAGTAAGGAGTCCTCTTCCGGGTAGAACTCGACGGTCGTTCCGGCGGAGACGCCATTGTCGGTAGCCCACGACTTCGGCAACGAAACGGTGAACGTCGACCCACCCGTGACTTGCACCTTGCGCGTTTCCATGCTGGACCTTCAGTGGAGGGAGAAAATAAAAGTAATTGTTTCTATATAGCGCCAGACACGGCGAACCATTTGCGATTACCGTTCCATGACTACGCAAGCCCGACTGATTCGGAGGAGCTACGGGGAATCACGTTCAAGCAGAGGTGATGACAGTGCCACACGGTCCACCATACAGCTCTCTCGTGGGTTACGCCGCCGTTGGTGAACGTGGATTCGACCGGGACAGTGATAGTGGTATGTCGAGGTCCATTGTGGTATTTACGGATATATAGTTATCATAGTGAGGTATTTATTCAAAACAGGATGTCGTTTCGATGATGACCGAGAACACCGACACCCCCTTCGAGAACGTCTCGCGACGGAAGTTCGTGACAGCTGCCGGCGCTGCTGGGCTCGCCGGTCTCGCAGGGTGTGCGAAACGGACCGCATCCGGCGACGAAGGCGACGAGGGCTCGTCGCTCTCGGGGAACATCGCCATCTACGGTAGTTCGACGGTGTTCCCGCTGGCGACCGCGGTGAAGCAAAAGTTCAACGAAGACCACGAGGACGTGAAGATTACGGTCAGTTCGACCGGGTCCGGCGGTGGCTTCTCTAACTACTTCTGCAAGGGCAAGTCCGACTTCAACAACGCCTCGCGACCCATCAAGAAGTCCGAAGAGGAACTCTGTGGTAACAACGACGTCGAGTGGCTCGAGCTCAAGGTGGCCACCGACGCCCTCACCGTCGTCGTGAACAAGGAGAACGACTGGGTCGACTGCATCACCATCGACGAACTCAAGCAAATCTGGGAGCCCAACGGCGCGACGAAGTGGAGCGACGTCCGCTCCGAGTGGCCCGACGAGGAGTTCGAGCTGTACGGTCCGACATCCGCGTCCGGAACCTTTGACTACTTCACCGAAGTCGTCGTCGGCGAAGAGGACAGTCACACGCAGAACTACTCGGCGACCGAGCAGGACCCCCAGATTCTCAACGGTGTCAGTGGGTCGAAAAACGCCATGGGCTACCTCGGCTTCGCACACTACACCGAGCAGAAGGACAAGGTGAAAGCGCTCGCCATCGATAACGGGAACGGCAAGTGCGTCAAGCCCTCGCTCGAAACCGCCAAGAGCGGCGAGTACAAGCCACTGTCGCGCCCGCTGTTCACGTACCCGCGTGTGCAGTCGCTGGAGGAGAAAGAGCAGGTTCGCGCGTTCGCCGAGTTCTTCGTCGAGCAGTCGGCAGAGAAGTCCGTCGTCGCGGATACGGTCGGATACGTTCCGAACGACGAGGAGACGATGCAGAAGCAGATGGACAAGCTGTCGGAATATCTCGAATAACGCCGACGACAGAGCATAGAAGCGCTTTTTGGCGCATCTACATACCAACCTATAGAGACTGAGTTCAATGAGCACGGACAGGGTGACACAGGACATCACGGAGAGTGCGAGCGACACGCCCGAGGAGAAGGTGATGAACGCCTTCTTCTTCGGCTGTGCGCTCCTCTCGGTGATAACGACGGTAAGTATCGTTCTCCTGCTTGCCTCGGAGACGGTGAAGTTCTTCGAGTTGACGGCAGGACTCACAAGCTATGGCGGGGATGCAGTCTCACTCGGCGAGTTCTTCCTCGGAACCAACTGGGCCGCAGGCTTCCAGCCGTACGCCTTCGGTGTCGTCCCACTGGTGCTCAACACGCTCGTCATCACCATCGGGGCCGCCGTCGTCGCGATGCCGCTCGGCGTGGCCACCGCCATTTACCTGAGCGAGTACGCGAGCAAGCGAAAGCGCGCAGTGTTGAAGCCCGCACTCGAAGTCCTCGCCGGTATCCCCACCGTCGTCTACGGCTTCTTCGCCGTCGCGTACGTGACGCCGTTCCTCGGCGGCGTGTTCACCGCGCTGAACAACGACGTGCCGGTCCTCTCGGGGACGGTGTTCAACTTCCCCGAACTCGGGACGTTCAATGCGCTGTCCGCAAGCCTCATCGTCGGCATCATGATCATCCCGATGGTCTCGTCCATCAGTGAAGACGCGATGAGCGCGGTGCCCGACGACCTCCGCCGTGGTGGCTACGGCATGGGCGCGACGAAGTTCGACGTCTCCGTCGGCATCGTCGTCCCGGCGGCCGTCTCCGGTATCGCGTCGTCGTTCATCCTCGCCCTCTCACGGGCAATCGGCGAGACGATGATTGTCGCCATCGCGGCCGGGTCCAGCCCGACGATGCCGAACTTCGGTGAACTCTCGGTGCTCGGGATGCAGATTCCGTATCCGAACCTCGGCACGCTCGCCATCTACTTCGAGCCAGTGCTCCCAATGACCTCCGCGATGGTCAACATCGCGAGCGGGGACATGCCCCAGAGCGGTGTCGCGTATCACGCACTGTTCGCCGTCGGGTTCACCCTGTTCGTGATGACACTGGTCATGAACGTCGTTAGCGACCTCATCGCCAGCCGCTACAGGGAGGAGTACGAATAATGGCGACCGAACGCAAACATATCGAAAGCTTCGGGCAAGTGAGCCGCCGGACCGGGACCGTCTTCCGGTACCTGCTGCTCGCGTCGACGCTCCTCGGCATCGTCGCCCTCGGCGCGCTCCTCGCGTACGTCGGGGTACAGGCGATTCAGCCGTTCACGGCCGAACCGAGCTGGTGGGCGTTCTTCGCAGCCACGTTCGCCCTGCCGACGCTCGGAACGAGTGCTTGGGTCTGGAACAGACACCAAGACGCAGTTACGACCGCACTGGGCGGCATCGGCATCCCGTTCGCGGGCCTGTTCCTCGCCGGCGCGCTCGCGATGATTTTCCTCGACGTGCTGGCCCCAGACACCTGGCTCGGCTACTGGCTGGCCATGGTGCTCGCTGGTGGTACACTGGTGCTGTGGCGGCGCGTACGGGGTGCGACCAGCTTCCTCGGTGAAGTCATTGTCACGGGCGTCTCGTTCGTCGTGTTCGCCGCGGTGATTCCTGGTCTCGTCGCGGCCAGCCCGTACTACATGCTCCCGTGGGCCATCATGTGGGTCACGCTCACGCTGCCGATGGCAGCCGGTGTAGCCTGGTTCGTCGGCGGTGAACTCGACGACCCAAAGACCGGCCGTATCGCCGGTGGCGTCGCCGCCACAGTCGGCCTGCTCGCCGCGTTCGTCGGGCCGTACCTGTGGTTCTTCCCGATGCCGAGCGTCATCCTCGCGACGACCGTCGTCCTGCCGACGGCGGCGTACGCGTTCGTCACCATCCGCGACCGGCCCACGCAGGTCCCCGGTCTCGTGGTCGCGGCGACGTTCATCCTCGGCGTCCTCGGCATCCGGTATCTGGCACCGGTCCTTGGCCTCGCCGGGCCGGAATCGTGGGTCGACTGGGAGTTCCTTACCAGCCCGCACAACTCGACCGCGGAACTGGCCGGTCTCTACCCGGCTATCATCGGCTCCATCATGCTGATGGTCGTCGTCGTCGTGTCGTCGTTTCCCATCGGCGTCGGGGCTGCTGTCTACCTCGAAGAGTATGCACCGGACAACCGCCTCACCCACCTCATCCAGGTGAACATCTCGAACCTCGCGGGCGTCCCGTCGGTCGTCTACGGCCTGCTCGGGTACGGGGTGTTCGTCAACACGATGAACCTCACCATCGGGTCGGTGCTCGTGGGCGGGATGACGCTCTCCCTGCTCATCCTCCCCATCGTCATCATCTCCTCGCAAGAGGCAATCCGCTCCGTCTCCGACTCGACTCGGCAGGCGTCGTACGGCCTCGGTGGGACCCAATGGCAGACAGTTCGAAACGTCGTCCTGCCACAGGCGATGCCCGGTATCTTCACCGGGACCATCCTCTCCATCGGCCGCGCTATCGGTGAGACCGCACCCCTCATTTTCATCGGCTACGCGCTGGTCGCGCCCGAGCCGAGCGGCTTCATGTCGCGTGGGAGTGCCATCCCCATGCAACTGTACGCGTGGGCGACCCAGTACGCGGGCGAAGCGTTCTACACGACCGCACTGGCCGCGGGCGTCGTCGTGTCGCTCGTCGTGCTGCTAACCATGAACGGGGTAGCCATCGTACTGCGCAACAAGTATGAGCGAGAAACGTAACTATGACACGAGAAATGAGTAACGAACAGGCGGAATCGACCTCGACGAACGACCCGGTTGCAGACGACGCGGACTCGCTGCTTCAGACCGACGTGACCGCGGCGACCGACGACACCGCAGTCGCCGACGGTACCGGCCGGACCATCGTCGAAGCACAGGACGTGAACGTCTGGTACGGCGACGAGCAGGCCCTGCAGAACATCTCTATGCAGGTGCCCGAGAAGCAAGTCACCGCGATGATCGGCCCCTCGGGCTGTGGCAAGTCGACGTTCCTGCGGTGCATCAACCGCATGAACGACCTCATCGACGCTGCCCGCGTCGACGGTGACCTCTATCTCGGCGACAAGAACGTCTACGACGGCGACGTGGACCCGGTCGCGCTCCGCCGCCGCGTCGGCATGGTGTTCCAGAAGCCGAACCCGTTCCCCAAGAGCATCTACGACAACGTCGCCTACGGCCTGAAGATTCAGAACAAAGAGGGCGACTACGACAAGATCGTCGAAGAGTCGCTCCGCCGTGCCGCGCTCTGGGACGAGGTCAAGGACCGTCTCGACGAGTCCGGTCTCGACCTCTCCGGTGGACAACAGCAGCGCCTCTGCATCGCGCGTGCCATCGCTCCCGACCCGGAAGTCCTCCTGATGGACGAGCCGGCATCCGCGCTGGACCCCGTCGCAACTTCGCAAATCGAGGACCTCATCGACGAACTCGCACAGGACTACACCGTCGTCATCGTCACGCACAACATGCAGCAGGCGGCCCGTATCTCCGACAAGACGGCCGTCTTCCTCACCGGCGGTGAACTCGTGGAGTTCGCCGACACGAAAAAGGTGTTCGAGAACCCCGAGAGCGAGCGCGTCGAAGACTACATCACGGGCAAGTTCGGGTAGACGAACTGTCGTTTTCTCTGGCTATTCTGGCGATATTCACCTGGCTAGACGGAACGTTCTTTAGGGTTCGTCCAGTCGGCTTCGTCCATGCCACGCGAGAGCTACCAGAGTAAGCTCGACTCTCTCGAAGACGACGTTCTCTACATGGGTGAGGTGGTCCTCGACCGACTCCGCGACACGCTCGTCGCACTGGAGAACAAGGACGAGGAGACCGCAGACCGCATCATCACGACCGACGAGGAAGTGAACCAACTCTACCTCGACATCGAGAAGGAGTGCATCGACCTGTTCGCGCTCCAGCAACCGGTCGCGGGCGACCTCCGCTTCATCGCGGCGTCGTTCAAGATTATCACCGACTTAGAACGCGTCGGCGACCTCGCGACCAACCTCGGCCAGTACACGAAAGACGCAGAGCGCGACGCGTTCCCGGAAGTCGACATTCAGGAGATCGGGGCACAGACCATCGAGATGATAGAGGACGCACTCGACGCGTACTCCGAGTGGGACACCGAGGCCTGCTACGCGGTCGCCGCGCGCGACGACGAGGTCGACGAGAAGTGCGGGCGCGCGAGCGAAATCGTCGTCCGCGACCTCTTAGAGACGGAACACGACGCCGACATCGAGACCGTGATGAACGACGTGTCGCGGCTCCTCTTGACGATTCGTGACCTCGAACGGGTCGGTGACCACGGCGTCAACATCGCGGCGCGGGCGCTGTACATGATCGAGAACGACGACGAACTGATTCGGTGAGACGACGCTGCCCGTCCGGACGCGACGGATTCTGGCGGCCGCGCGGGAGCAGCCACACTCACCTGTAGAAGCCGTTCTCGACTCCGCTCACCGGAGCGGGGCAGTGACGACGTGGGCTGGTATCGGAACACGACGAACCGATAGCCACAGTGTTTTGCCAGTCACACCGACGCGAAGTCGCGACCCATCGCGTCGCTGTGAGACGGGTAGTCGACCGTGAGGACGATTTCGACGCCGCCAGTCTCGGCCTCAGTGAACTGGACCGACCCACCGGCCTGGTCGATGAGGATACGAACGGCCCAGAGCCCGATACCTTCCGAATGCGTCAGTGGGTCTTCGAGTTCCTGCAGGGCGAGTTCACGCTCGATTGCCGGAAGCCCGGGACCGTCGTCAGTCACGACCAGTTGGACGCCGTCGTTCGTCGTCGTGACGGCCACACTGGCTCGTGCAACCCCGGAATCGTTGTGTTCGACGGCGTTCTCCAGTAGTTCTTCCAGCAGCCACTCGAACGCGGATGGAAGCACGACGTTCTGTTCACTCTCATCGGCGAGGGTCGTCGAGATGTGTGCAGATGGAAACCGCATAGCGGTACGTTCGGCGGTTTCAGAGACGGCTTCGTTGAGTGCAGAAACAGTCCTGAGAACCGGCTCACGGTCGAGTTGTCTGTTGAGGTGAGCCGCTTTCTCACTGATCGTCTTCAGCTCTTCCACCGCTGTGCGAATCTCGTCAGTCGTCCCGGATTCCTCGTCGGCTAACTGTGGAGCGACGGCGTGGGTGAGATACCCATCGATAATCGTAATCTTGTTACGGAGATTGTGTCGCAGGATTCGATTGAGGATACTGTTGAGTTGCTTTTCTCGCTGTAGTCGCCGGTTGAACTCCCGGTTTTGTTCGGACTGCAACTTGATCAGCCCATAGATGAGGATACTCGAATAGACGACGAATAGACCGCCTTTAATCGACTGGAGGGTCGTAATCGTCGATTGGCTTCGAGCGAGTATCCGCACGAGATTGTCGCTAAAGACGATCCAGAGCCCCCCAAGAATAGCGTAAATCACTGCCCCCCTGAACGGGGTGACTTGGGGTATGCGCTCGTACCACGCCATACCAACGTCATTCCAGTATATTACATAAGTGTAACTTCCCACCGGACGGGGTCCCGAGCGGTATTCGCTACGCCGTCAGGTTGGGCACGCGAAACTACTGTCAGCGTTCTGTTTCGAGTCCAAACACCAATAGTTTGTCAGTGAGAATCGACGTGTATGCCCCGCGAGAGCTACCAGTCGAAGCTCGATTCGCTGGAAACCGAGGTGTCGTATATGAGTGACATCGTCGTGGACCGGCTCCGCACCGCACTCGTCGCCATGGAGGTTGGCGACGAATCGACTGCCTGGCAGGTGGTCAACGGTGACGACGAGGTCAACCAACTGTACCTCGACATCGAGCAGGAGTGTATCGACCTCTTCGCGACGCAACAGCCGGTCGCGGGCGACTTGCGCTTCGTCGCCGCCTCGTTCAAGATTCTCACCGACCTCGAACGAATCGGAGACCTCGCGACCAACGTCGGCGGCTACGCCATCGAAGCGAAGACCGACGCGTACCCAGACGTGGACGTGCCCGAAATCGGCACCTACGCGGCCTCGATGGTCGAAGCCGCCATGGCCGCATACGCGGACGAAGACGCCGAAGCGTGCTACGCGGTCGCCGAGCGCGACGACGAACTCGACGCGATGTGTGAGCAGGCGAGCCAGGCGGTCATCCGCGACCTCGTCGAGTCGGAGAAGTCACGGGACCGTTCGGCGGAAGTCGTCTTCGACGACGTGTCGCAGTTGCTCCTCACGATTCGGGATTTAGAACGCGTCGGTGACCACGCCGTCAACATCGCGGCGCGGGCACTGTACATGGTCGCGAGCGACGACGAGCTCATCTACTGACGAGAAACAGTTGGTCCGCCACTTGCACTGACGCTACTCGTGCTACTCGTCGACAGTCCAGTGGCTACGCTCGCCTGTTGGTGGAGTGACGCCGGGGAGTCGCGCAAGGCGTGGTTCGAGGAACGCGAGCCACGCCGACTCATCGTCGTAGCCTGCCGCGTGAGACCTGAAGACGCTAGCGCAGAGGTCGTCGGCTGTCGCTGGCGCGTTCTCGCAGAGGTGTTCGTACGCCGCGCGGACCGCGTCCCGTCGCCAGTCGCGCATCATCTCACTCGTTCCGGGGACCGACAACCCGGCCAGCACGTCCTCGACCGACTCCTGTGTGTCTCCAACTTCGTCGGTTGTCATCGGCCGATACCAGACCACGACGGTCTCCTGCTCCCCCTCCAATCGTTTCCGCTGAAGGTCGCCCCGGTCGACGAGGGCCAGACAGGCGGCTTCGACGCTCGCTGGTGGGGTCCCCATGGTGGCGGCCAGTTCGGCCGTCGTCTTCGGTTCGTTCCCGTCGAACTGGTCGTGGACGAGGGCCGGGGGCACCGACTCGGTCGACAGGCTGGTTCGCCCGTTCCCATCTCCCTGCATGTCCCGAACTACCGCACCGCACACACATCATATTTTCTGTCCACTCCTCTAGCAACAAAATACAGTCGAGGCGGAAACGACCTAACTTTTAGATAGGGTGCGACCGTGACTTACTCCGATGACAGACGCGAACGGACCCCGTGCGACGCCGACGAGGGCGACAGCCAGTGGGGTACCACGATGAGTTCGATAACCATCGAGGTCGAAGACCCCGACGAGGCGTACGAGAACGTGCAGGCGATGCTCGACGCCGCACCCGTCGATTTCTCGCGGGTCAGTTCGGTCCGCCTCGAAATCGAATACGATGCTGCGGCCGAGACCGAGGACACCTCGGCCGAGGCAGCACCCGCAATCGACGTGGCTGACGACGCCGGTGACGACGAGGATGGATTCGACGAATCCGCAGACGCGACCGGCGACGACAGCGACACTGCTGCGAAGGCTCCCGTGACGGACGCTGTCGAATCGCCACCAGTCAAATCACCGCCAGTCGAATCTCCAACCCCCTCCCCGACCGATGACGTCGACGAGACGCAGGATGACGCGGTCGAATCGCCCTCGATTGCGGATGCAGAGGGTGGAACCGTCTCCGGCGACGACGAAGCGTTCGAATCGACCGACGACGAGTCGGACGAGACGCTCGACCTGGAAGACGCCGCGGCGGAGATTTCGTTCGGGGCGGAGTCCACGGACGACACGTCGACTGCCGGTGACGACGCCGACGACGACGACGATACAATCTTCGATGCAGAGTCGACGGCGGGGACCGACACCCGAACTGGCGACTCCATCTTCGCAGCCTCGGGGACGACGACCGAACAGCGCGAGACGGAACCCGTCGACGAAACCGACGGACTGGACGGCGTGACCTTCGAAGAGTCGACGGACACGTCGACCACCACGTCGCCGGACCCCACCGACACCGAATCCGCGGATACTGACCAGACGCGAGCAGAGACGAGGACGCCGAACACGCCGGCTGGTGCAGAGGCGAACCGAGAGAGTGAAGCGGCAGAGCAGTCCGACGCCGCCTCGGCACCCATGCCGTCCCCACGGACGTACAACAAGGTGATGCGCCTGCTCCAGAACCGTGACTTCCCCATCGAGCGCGCCGAAATCGAGGAAGTCGCCGTCGGTGCCTACGATGTGGACCCAGACGAGTGTCGGGCTATCGTCGACGCCGCTATCGAGAAGGGACTCGTGGCACAGGACGGCCCGAAACTGGTCGACCCAAGCGGGTGACTCGACTCTCCGTTCGCGCCGAGTGACCTGAAAAATCGATTGCTGCCGTTACAGCCGACTGACAGCGCCGATAGCCGAATCGATTGGCGGCGCGTCGAACAGTTGCAAGCCGGTGTAGGCGTTCGCACCGGCAGTGTACATGTCGCTGGCGACGGCGAGTACGTCGTCGTCCAAGTGCTCGGGTTCGACCTCACAGAGCGACTTCCAGTCGGCGACGTTCTCGCGCTTCGCGCGTTCTTTCGCCTCGCGGACCGCTTCGACCCACTCCGGCTGGGTGCGCTTGTGGTACTGGCGGATGACCTCTTTCGAGAGTTGCGTACCTTCGTAGCTGAAGCGGTTCTCGTCGAACGTGCCGACCACGTCGGCGACGCGAATCTCGCCGTCGTAGTACAGACACTCGATTTTTCCGTCGTCGTGCGTGAGCCCACCGGATTCAGCTTGTTCGGTGACGATACGGTTCACGTCGCGCGCGACGGCTTCGAGGTCGGCGATGTCGGCCGTCCCGGCGATGGTGTCGGCTTCTTCGCGCGTGAGGTAGCGGTCGCCCTCCTCGTACTTCGTGGAGAATTCGACGATGGGTTCGTCGAGGTCGATGGCTTCGTCGGGCCACTCCTCGGCCTTGAGGCCGTGGTCTGCTGGCTTCGTCCGTCGGCGGAGACTCGACCCGACCGGGATGCGGTTCCGGAAGACGACTTCGAGCGGAATGAGGTAGTTGTCGCCCGCGGCGGCGTGGTACGCGCCGTAGTCGTAGTCGCGGCCCTCGTGCGGGAGGTCCGGCACTTGTGTGAGGTCGATGGCCATCTCCCACGGGGGACTGGAGGCGTCCCGGAGCGAGACGACCTCGCCACCGTCGACGACACCGCGGTAGTGCGTCGGGACGCCCTCGTCCTCTAGTAACTCGAAGTTGAACGCGCCCATCGAACAGAGCGACGCGCCCTTCTTCGGAATCTGGTCGGGCATCTTCCCCCAGTCGAACACGGAGTAGTCGTCCGTGAAGACGAACGACCCGCGGCCGAGGTCGTCGGCGGTCGCTGCCTCCTCGATACGGAACTCCTTGACCGATGTCATGCGAGTCGCCTCCTTCGAGGGTCCATACTGAGAGTGGCGACTAGAAGGGATACATAAGTACCGGTGTCGGTCCGACCGGCGGTCGCTCCCGTCTCCGTTTCACCGAAATTCGTGTCGAACCAGCCGGCCACATGGCTTAAATAATGGCCGTTCTATTCGATAGAAGAACATGACAGTGGAACTGATGGTGGTGCCGCAGTGAGCACGATTGGGACGGTACTGGGCTATGCGTCGCTTTTCGGGTTCGTTTTCGCGTGTGGTGGGTACTGGCTGACGATGCGAGACGCTCGCGTGGGGGCGGGCGTCGCGCTGGGCACGGTCGGTATCGCGCTAACGCTCCCGTTCGGCCTCCCAGCACTGGGTGCCGGGGCACTCGGTGCGGCGGCCGGCGTCGCCGTCGGGACCACCGACACGCGCATCGGCTGGAGCGTCGCCGCCGGGTCCGGTGGCTTCCTCGTCGGAACCGGCATCGCCGGCGCGATGCAAGGGACGGCAGTCGCCCTCGGCGTCGGCGCGGTCACAGGTGCGACCCTCGGTGTCGTCGCGTGGAAGTTCCCCCGCGGTGGTGTTCCCCTCGGAACGACCGGCGTCGGCGCGATGTTCGCAGGTGTGCTGCCAGCAGTCGCCGCGTCGCAGCCGCCCGCCCTCTGGAACATCCCGGCGGGAATGAGCGTGGGTATCGGCCTCGGTACATTCATCGGTCTCATCGTGCAGCCGTGGGCTGCCGAACTCGGCGACGACGTGCCGGCACTGTTCCCGCTGTTCTTCCGGCGCTGGTTCGACCTCGTCCCCGAAGGCGGCGTGAACGACGCGCTGTGTCCGAACTGTGGCGTCGACGTGAACCCCACGGCGGCGTACTGTCCGGACTGTGACGCCTCGCTCGTCGGCATGGTCGGGCCGGCAGACGACTCGCCGACAGGAGCCGTCGACCAGAGCACGGCGAAGGTCCCGGCCGACGCAGTGGCGGTCGACGTAGCCTGTCCGCAGTGTGGCGAGCGGCCTATCGAGGAGCGCGCGACCGGCGTCGGCCTGCTGGGCATGCTCCTGGCGTACCGCTGGCGAACCGAGTCCATGGTCGGGTGCCACAAGTGCAACCGCCGACGGCTGTTCGGAATGGCAGGGAAGAACGTGGTGCTGGGATGGTGGAGCGTCATCACGCTCTTCGTCAACCCGTTCACCATCACGTACAACGTCGGCCGCGGCCTGTACAACGCCGGGCCGAGCAACAAACTCGCCCGCGCACTCGACACGTCCGGCGTCGACTACGAGTGGCTGACCGACCGCGACGCGTTCGACCCGGTGGCCCACGGGGAGAACGAACTCACGCTTCGTGGTCTCCTGCGACTCGGGACGGCCGTCATGCTCGCCGACGGGTCGCTCAGCCACGCAGAGGCGAACACGATGCGAGACGCTGCCCTACAACTGTTTCCGGACCAGTCTGCTGACCGCATCGAGGAGCGCATCAAGCAGTACGCCGGTGAGGTGACGAACGCCGACAAGGTCGCCGCCGGCCTCGCGGACATGCTGACGGCCGAGGGTCGCAGCCTCGCACTCGTGTTCGCGGCACAGGTCGCGACGGCTGATGGCGAAGTCACTGACGACGAACGCGTCCTGCTCGGGCGCATCGCCGAGGGGCTCGAACTCGACAGCGAGGCGGTCGAAGGGGCACTGTCGACGGACGAGGACACGGCCGAAGTACCGACGGCGGCCTGACCGACTGTCACAGCCGGGACTGTCGTCCCGCGACGTTTTTACCGCTCCGCGTGGACTGTTTGGAGTAATGACGAGACCCGACATCTCCGCGGCCGACCTGCCGCGAGACGGGTTCGACTTCGAACACGTCCCCCAGACGGACCAGTCGTTCGAGAACGCACTGGCCGCGGCCCGGGACGGCGACCGGCTCACGGTCGCAGACGGTATCGAACTCATCACGACCGGCACGGACACCGAGGGTATCGACCAGGAGCGCAAAGAACAGGTACTACAGGTCGCCGACCAGCGCCGACGCGACGTCGTCGGCGAGGAGGTTACCTTCGTCGCCAACCTGAACAACAACGTCACGACGGCCTGCAACACCGGCTGTCTGTTCTGTAACTTCAAGAACACGGCCCATACGTTCGAGGAGGGCTACGAGGGCGAGAACGACGGCTTCACCAAGACGCCGGCGGAGTCCCGCAAAATCGTCGCCGACGCCGTCGACCGCGGTGTCTACGAGATTACGTCTGTCTCCGGTCTCCACCCGGGGTTCGCACTCGACGACGAACACCACGAGATTCTTCGGGACTCGAACTGGAAAGAGACGAACTACAAACCGCCCGAGCAGTACGTCACCGACCCCGGCACCTACGTCGAACAGATGGAGGCGATGTCGGTCGACGACGTCCACCTGCACTCGATGACGCCTGAGGAGGCGTACCACGCGAAGCGCGGCGCCGACTGGAGCTACGAGGAGGTCTATCAGCGACTCAAGGACGCGGGGCTCGACTCGGTTCCGGGAACCGCCGCCGAAATCCTCGTCGACGAAGTGCGCGACGTCATCTGTCCGGGCAAAATCGGCACCGGCGACTGGCTGGAGGCGATGGAAGCCGCGGGCAACGTCGGCCTCGGCCTGACCGCGACCATCATGTACGGCCACGTCGACAACGCGGCCCACCGGATTTTGCACCTCGAAAAGCTCCGTGACCTGCAAGAGCGCGTCGACGGCGCCATCACCGAGTTCGTCCCGCTCTCGTTCGTCCACGAACACACGCCGCTGTACGAACACGGCGTCGTCACCGAAGGCGCGAGCCGCGACGAGGACGAACTCATGATCGCAGTCGGTCGCCTCTTCCTTGACAACATCGACCACGTCCAGTCGTCGTGGGTGAAGTACGGCGACGAGTACGGGATGAAGATGCTCAACTGCGGCGCGGACGACTTCATGGGCACCATCCTCTCCGAGGAGATTACGAAGCGCGCAGGTGGCGCATACGGCGAGTTCCGGACCTTCGACCAGTACGTCGAGATGATTCGGGCCATCGGTCGCACGCCGGTCGAACGCTCGACCGACTACGAGCAGCGTCGGGTCGTCACCGGCGACGGGCCACACGGTCCGATGCTCGGCCCGAAGGCGGACGGGACGCCGCTCGTCGAACCGGGACAGATTCCCGAGACGGCGGGTGACGTGGCGAGTGCGGACGACTGAGGACTCGTGCGACACGAGACCATCGAAGGGTCGCGCGAGGACGTTCGCGCGTGGTGCAAGGACGCGCTGGAAGCCTTTGCGCCGATTCGGACCTATCTCGACGAGAAACGGCGACTCCGCGCGAGTACCAACGCCCTCCGGGCCGTCGACGCGGTCGAACTGACCGTGAAGTTCACCAGGACCGTCGACCACGTCCAACTCGCAATCGAGGCCACCGAGAGCAGTCGAACGCTATCCGTCCCCCTCGTCGGCGGGCCGACCGACGACCGTCTGGAGGCCATCGAAGTGGGCTTTCTCGAACACCTGCACGCTGCTGTCGACGGGCGACAGGGCGGAGACGGGCCGACGGAACCGCGGCGGGAGAAAGCGGTCGGCTCGGTCGCGTCGCTCCGAGGCGTCGCAGTCGGTGGGGCGCTCCTCCCGTGGTGGTGAGTCGAACGACACCCGTTTTATCGTCGGCTCACGAACAGCGAGGCATGAACACGCTCGCACCGGCCGAGACCGACGACGAGTGGCGACTGCCACAGCACGCGCACATCGTCGTGTACGAGCGCGACGGGGGCCGCGGGCTGGTGACTATCTACGACTGCGGCGCGGCACAGAAGCCGCCGTCGGCGCAGCTACTCGGTGACCTCGGCAGTGTCCGCGCCGACCACACGGTCCAGACGAACCCGACGGGCTACGTGGTTCGAATGCGTGAACCCTCGGTGCTGGTCCGAGACGGCGAGGGCCACTGGGTCGTCCGTCGTACGTAACCGTTCCGGGTACGCACGGCTGGGCGCGTCACAGCCGACCGTGCGACGACTCGGTCGCTCGCTACTCTGAATACCCTTCCTGCACGAACCGTGTACTCTCGTAGATGTTGAGTAACTCCTCGATGAGTTCCGGCACCGTCTCGTCCTCTTCGAGATGGGTCTTCAGGCGGGCGTACAGGTCACCGTCGAGTTCGATAGTGTGTGACATGGCCTCACTGCACACTATGTGGGCACCACAGAAGAAACTGTACTCGGTGTCACAAGCCGGTCGAAAAAACAGCGGTCGTGGTCAGGGCATCTGTTGCGGGCGTTGTACACCCTTGCGGAGTAGCACCCGCAAGCGCTGTTCGCCCGTCGATGTGATGCTGTAGAGTCCTCCTTCCCGGGCGCGAACGTGCCCCGCGCGTTGCAGGCGGAAGCACTGCCGGTCGACTGCGACAGGGTCGCTGTCGACGGCGCGAGTCAGTTCTTCGATGTGCATCGACGGGACGGCGTCGAGTGCGCTCAGAATCGCCTTCTCACTCGGAACGGCT
Organism: Haloarchaeobius caseinilyticus; assembly: GCF_051207395.1. Classification (NCBI taxonomy): domain Archaea; kingdom Methanobacteriati; phylum Methanobacteriota; class Halobacteria; order Halobacteriales; family Halorubellaceae; genus Haloarchaeobius; species Haloarchaeobius caseinilyticus. The sequence continues at coordinate 1,022,268 of NZ_JBPJZC010000001.1, forward strand.
GCTGTGATACTCTCTCCCATCCACGTAGAGAGAGGTGAGAATCATACATGAATTCGACTAGGAGCCGTATTGACATCTCGGGAGTTGCGACTATCGTCGTCGCTCCAGTCAGATAGTCGTCTCACGCGCCAGCACCGCCCGGTATCGGTTTCCGGCCGACGTGTCACCGGTCAATGCGTCGCGAATCGGGTCTGAGAGCCAGCCGTCACCGGGGGCCGGCTCGCCGTCGAAGTCGTCGGTTCTGAGTGCTGCTGGCAGGAATCGCTCGTACACTGGGAGTCGCTCGCGCAGCGGGACACCGGCTTCGTCGGCGATGTCGCGTAACTCACGCAGTGCAGGCCACTCGTAGTCCGGATTGATGTAGTCGTCCGTGATGGGTGAGACGCCGCCGAGGTCGTCGACACCGCAGTCGAGCAGCTCACGGGTCGGCGAGAGGTTCGGCGGCACCTGCACCGACACCGTCTCCGGGAGACAGTACCGCGCCATCGCGACGACCCGGCGCATCGTCTCCACGTCGGGTCGCTCGTAGCGCGAACGTTCGTTCGGGACGACGTTCTGGACGATGACCTCCTGAACGTGCCCGTAGCGCTCGTGGAGGTCACGAATCGCCAGCAGGCTCTCCGCGCGGTCGCGCCAGTCCTCGCCGATGCCGACGAGGATACCGGTCGTGAACGGCACCTGCAACTCGCCTGCGTTCCGAATGGTGTTGATGCGCTGCCCGGGCGACTTGACCCGGCGGCCAGCGTGTGCGTCTACGTCCGCTGTCGTCTCCAGCATCACACCCATACTGGCGTTGTAGGGCGCGACGAGCGCCATCTGCTCGCGGGTCTGGTCGCCCGGGTTCGAGTGCGGGAGGACACCCCGCTCCAGCGTGTGGCGACACACCGCCCGCAGATAGTGGTGAATGGAATCGTAGCCCCACGCGTCCAGTTGCTCGTGAATCTCGGTGTAGCGGTCGTCCGGGTCGTCGCCGAAGGTGAACAGCGCCTCCGTACAGCCAGCGTCCGCGCCCGTGTCGAGCGTCTGGTTCACGTCCTCGTCGTCCATCAGCGTCGCCTGTCCCGGCGGGTCGAAGAACGTGCAGTAGGTACAGGTGTAGCGACACGCGGTCGTCAGCGGCAAGAAGACGTTTCTCGCGAACGTGAGTTCCTCGGCAGGTTCCACGTCGTCGGGCGTCACTGCTAGCAGCGAGTCCACGTCGTCCTCGTCGAACGATAGCTGTACGTCGTACTCGTCGGCGCCCGGAATCACGACTCGTCGTCTATCCGCAACCGACAAAAACGTGTCTCACCACTCGTCACCGCCACCCAAGAAAGCCAAAAGGATGGTGGTGGAGTTTGCCAGAACACGAGGCCTCGTGCGTTTTACGCAACACGGGGTATATATAAAGAGACTCGTACTGGCTCAGCCGTCGACTCGACGGACGTTCACGCGCCCGTTTCCGCGTTCGAGTCGAAAGCTGTGTTCACGAAGCCACGCGGCCGCGCCAGTGTGGCCGTCGTCGTGGACGAGGACCTCGACGAAGTCCGCCGGTTCGTCCACGTCGGTCGCGAGGCGGTGCGAGTCGACGACGCGAAAGTCGGCGTCGACGGCCGCGGCCGCCGCTCGATGGTCGAGGAACGACGCGCCGTGATAGTCGACGCGGAACTCGGGGTGGCGGACGACGAGCGCGTTGGTTCCGCTGCCGCGCCCCGGCGCGACGACTACGTCGCCGTCGACGTCGAACAATCGGTTCAGGGATTTCGGCGTGGCCAGCGCGAGGTCGGCCATCACGACGGCGACCGGTTCCGTCGGTTCGCCAGCGGCCGCACCGGCTACCGACTCGGCCAGCACGCCGTTGACTGCCGCCGAAAGCGACCGGTCGTCGACCGTCACCGGGGCGTCACAGTCGACCTCCCGCGTCGAGAGGAGCTCAGGCTCGTAGCCGGTCGCTCGAATCGTGTCGAGCACGTCGTCGCGCATCGCCCGCGCGAACGCCGCACGTTCGTCGACGTCTAAGACGGGCGAGAGTCGAGACTTCGGCTGGTCTGGCGCGTACGGAACGACGACACGCATAAAAGGAAGTTGAGAATCCGCGCGACTCAGCCGAGGCGGCTGTAGTCGTCGCCCTGCTGGCTGTACCAGTAGATGCCACCGCCCACGAGCAGGAGCGCGACGAGCGCCGCAGCACCGTACATGATAAGCTGGTTGCGGCTCTCGTTCGCGGCCTTCGAGTCGGCCGAACTACCTGCTTCCTCACTGGCGCGGTTCGCCAGGGTCTGGGCGTTCTCGAAGTTCCCGTTCTCGTACGCCGAGACGGCGGAGTCGAACGAGGACTGTGCGTCGGAGACCGACGCGCCACTGGACTCGGCCGAGTCGATGCTCTCTTTGGCCGAGTTCAGTGCTTCACGCGCGGATTGACTCTCGCTCGTGAAGTGGTGCGCGGTCGTGGTCCCGATGTCGTTCGTCGTACCACCGTCGCGGACCTGCGTCAGCGAGGCGACCACGAACTGCTCCTCGTCGGCGTAGGTGTAGTTCGTGACTTCGGGCACCGTCCCGGTCACCTTCACCGTCACCTGATTCGTGTCGGTCTTCTCGGCGTCGATCTTCGTGTAGTTGAACGACTGCCCGTCGAACGACTGTTGGTCGATCTGACTGCCGGTGTCGGTGTCTTCCGTGACGACCGTCCACGTCACGTCCTGCAGTTCGGTTTCACCCTGCAGCGTCCAGTTCGTGTAGCTCGGGTTCTTGTACAGTTCGCTGAGCGTCACCGTCGCCGTGTACTGTTCACCCACCTGCTTCTCTTCGGGGACGTCCTCGTTGGTAATCGTCACAGCTGTCGCTGTGCCCACCGCCGCGACTGCGAAGAGCGCGACGACCGCGAGGATTGCCCACCTAGAAGAGCGGATCGAGTTCATCCTCGTCATCTTCGACCAAGTTCTGTAAGTTCTCTTCGCTTTCCTCGCGGATGGAATCGATGTTGTCCTGTGCCTCGATTGCGACCTGCTGCAGTTCCTTGATACGCGGGACGTTGTTGACGCCCGACAGGAGGATACAGGACGCGACCTGCGGTTCGTTGAGCGGGTAGTCCCCACCGCGAACCTCCATGGAACCGGTCTGCTCCTCGAGCCACTTCCGCCCGCGCTCTATGCCTTTCCGGTTGAGGTGCTTCGTCGGCCCTGCCATCACGAGCAGTGCGCGTTCGGCACCTTCGATTTCACACGGGAGTGTGAGGCGGCCGAGTGCGGCCTTGCGGACGAGCGATGTGATGCGGTTGGTCGTGTGCGCCGTGTCGACCTGTTCGTCGCCACTGCCGGTGAAGCGCGAGAGGAGGCCGCCGTCGTCGTCCATCTCGACGTCTTCTGTCGCGTAGCCGACTGTCGAGACACCGCCACCCGCGAGGGTGTTGATAATCTCTGAGGAGTCGACGACGCTCTCTGCGACTTCGTCGCCCGCGCCGATTTCACCGGCACCGAACAGGACGCCGAAGCGTCGCACGATTTCGTCGTTTATCTCGTCGTAGCCGCCCTCGACGGACTCGCCGGCCTGTCGCCAGGAGTCGTTGTCGAAGACGAGGAGGTTGTCGACCTCGCGCACGAACGTCTGGAACGAACGTGCGGCGTTGAGTGTGTAGATGCCACCTTCGTCCGACCCGGGCAGTACGCCCAGTCCGTACACGGGAATCGTGTAGATTCGCTTGAGGTGTTTCGCGAGGACTGGCGCGCCACCACTGCCAGTACCGCCGCCCATCCCGGCCACCACCAGGAAGGCGTCAACCTCGTGCGTCGGAATCGAGTCGATGGCACCCTGCACCTCGTCGATGTCCTCTTCGGCGATTTCCGCGCCGAGTTCGTTGTCTGCACCCACGCCGTGCCCTTTGACGCGAGATTGGCCGATGAGCACACGGTTCTCTTGCCTGATATTGTCCAGCCCCATCAGGTCAGCTTTCGCCGTGTTCACCGCAATTGCAGCACGTATGATGCCGCTTTGCGTCCGTTCGTCGTAATCGACGAAACGGTCGACGATTTTTCCACCTGCCTGACCGAAGCCTATCATCGCCAGTTTCATTGAAGGGGGGTCTCCGTTGACTCGACAAGAATGGGAAGAACACTATAAGCCTTTGGATGGTACGTCTCTCTAACATGTGTCAGTAGTAGGCACAAAACCGCCAGATGACCGCGCTATCGCCCGAAAACGCCGCCGTCAGACAAACGATTATTCCGTGACAGGTGTGCAGTCTATTTAAGCCGCAGCCGCACCCGGTTCGGCCGTCGCCTCGTCGCGGGCGATACCGAGATAGTCCGTAAGCGTCCGTAACTCGTCGGGTTCGACACCGAAGGCCGTCACGTCGTTGTCCGTAACGGTGTTGTCCATCTGGAGCGACCGGGCCTGGTCCGGACCGAACGGCACGAACGGAATCGGCCCGGCGACGGTCAGGCCGAGCTTCGCCATCGCCATCGGGATTGGGAGGATTTTGACCGACTTTCCGTCTGCCTCGTAGGCGAGATGGGTCACGTCGGCCAGCGTCAGCACTTCGGGACCCCCGATTTCGTAGGCTTGACCGACGTGTTTCTCGTCCTCGACCGCGTCGGCGAGCAGCGGAACCAGGTCGTCGATCCAGATGGGCTGGAAGCGCGTCTTTCCGCCACCCGGCAGCCCGGTGACGACCGGCGTCGAGAGCTTCTTCGTGAACGTGACGAACTCCCCGCCGTCGCCGAAGACGACCGAGGGCCGGAAGATGACCCAGTCGAGTGAGGAGTTGCGGACGATTTCTTCGGCCTGCCCCTTCGAGCGAATGTACGCCGTCGGCCCGTTCGAGTCGGCACCCAGTGCCGACATCTGGACGAGCTTCCGGACGTCGTGTTCCTCACACGCGCGGACGACGTTCTCCGTCCCCTGTCGGTGGACCGAGTCGTGGGTCGCGTTCCCCTTCGGCTTGAACAGCGGCGAGAGTGCGACGAGGTTCACCGCCACGTCCTGTCCCTCGAAGGCGTCCGCGATGGACTCGTACGCGCTCACGTCACCCATCACCGTGTTCACGGTGTTCGGTAGGTCCCCGTCGTCGGGGTGTCGCGCGAGTGCCGTCACCTCGTGCCCGCGGTCGGCCAGTTCCGCACAGAGTCGCTCTCCGACGAAGCCAGTCCCACCAGTGACGATTACTTTCATAACTGATAGATAGGGTGGTAGCTGGATAAAGGCATCCCCGAACAACGGGCGACAGTGAGAGACGGCGACGGGACCGACGCAAACACCCTGGCGCGCGCTTTCGAGCGTGTCGAACGAGAGCGAGGCGGCATCGCCGCCTCGTAGCGAACGGGGAACGGAGTGATCCGTGAGCCAGTGAGACCACGAGATGTAGCCGTGCAACGTGCGAGTCGACAGAAATCTCTGATTTCTGGAGAGGAGTCGGATGGGGAGGACGTGGCTGGGAGGATGCTGGGGAGGCGGTGCGGTCATGTTCCGCCGGCATTCGCGGGCTGCTCGGCAGAGTCAGCAGTCGTCGACGCGACCGGAAACCCGACTGAACCAGTAACTAACGACCCGACCGACCCAGCCCACGACACGACGAACAGGAGACGACAGACAGAAAGCCCCCGCGAGAATACCGCGAGTATGCTCGTCACACTGGAGGGACTCGACGGGAGCGGCAAGACGACGGTGTGGGAGGCGCTCCACGACACCTACCCGGACGCGACGTTCACGCGCGAACCCACGAACTCGTGGTACGGCGACGTGGTGAATCGGGCCATCGACGACGACGACTCCGATTCGCTCGCCGAACTGTTCCTGTTCATCGCCGACCACGCAGACCACCTCGAACGCGTGGTCAAGCCTGCACTGCGCGACGGCGATCTCGTCATCTCCGACCGGTTCTCCGACTCGCGCTACGCCTACCAGGGCGCGACGCTCGACGGCCGCATCAAGCGCCCGATGGAGTACATCCGCGGCGTCCACCAACCCTTTACCGTCCAGCCCGACGTGACCATCTATCTCGACGTCGACCCGCGAACGGCCATGCAGCGTTCGGGGGCGACGAACAAGTTCGAGCAGTCGAAGTATCTGACGAAGGTACAGCAGAACTACGAGCAACTTATCGAGTGGCAACCGGAGCGGTTCGTCCGCGTCGACGCGACCAAGTCTCCCGAAGAAGTGCTTGACCGCGTCGAGGACGTGTTCGAGACGATTCTGGCCGACGAGTAACACGAATAGCGTTGTCGCGGCGGGACACCACCGTTGCCACGTCGATATCTCAGTCGCTGGTCGCCGTGAACGTCGCGCCGAGTGCGTACTCCTCCCTTTAGTCTACTCTCGCGCTCTCGCTCGCTTGCTCGTGAGTCCCCGGTAGACGACCCGACACCGTCCGGGGTCGACCGAGCCACACACCGATACGCCGGAACCCGCCGAGTCGCTCAGCCCCTCCGCACAGGTCACGAACGACCACCCGAACCCCGCCCCGCTCGCGGTCGAGAACAACACGTGCCTGAATTCACGAATCCCCGATTATGACAGCATCAGAATCATATCTGACTGTGAACACCGGCCACGTGAAAATCCGCCCTGTTGTAACCAATCTCGATGTTATCGAATCAACCAATATCGCCCCATAGAGGGCTCTTACGTCAATTTCTGTACGTAGAGGGGCGCTCAGGCTTTATCAGTGCCTAATACCTTACTAGTTGGGAGTTCCGTTCAATCCGATGAGGTCCTAAGCGTCGTTGAGGTCGAAAATGACAGAAATACCACGTCGAACGGTCCTGAAAGGTATCGGTGCTGGAACAGCCATCGTCGCCGGCGCGACCGGCTCTGCACTGGGAGCCACTGCCGGAGCGGCCGAGGAGAACGCGGGTCTCAGAGTCGCACACGCGTCACCGGACGCACCCGCGGTCGACGTTCTCGTCGATGGTTCGGCCGTCGTCGAGGGACTGGAGTTCGGAACCGTGACGGACTACCTCGAAGTCCCTCCGGGCGAGTACGAAGTCGCGGTCAACGCCGCCGGCACAGACCAGACCGTCTTCGGGCCGGTCGCGGTCGAGTTGGAAGCCGCGCACTACACGGCCGTCGCACGCGGTGAAGTCACGTCCGAGGATTCCGAGTTCACCGTCTCGCTGTTCCAAGACACGTACGAGGGTGACCTCGGCGACGACGAGGCCCGGGTTCGCGCGATACACGCGTCCCCCGACGCGCCACAGGTCGACGTGACAGTGGACGACGACGCACTCACGGTGTTCGACAACGTCGCCTACGGAGAGTCGAGTGGCTACACCACCGTCCCGGCGGGGACCTACGACGTCGAAGTCAGACCCTGTGCAGGGGGTGACGCGGTGTTCGAGGTCTCCGACGTGCCGCTCGAAGGCGGTACCACGTACACCGTGTTCGCGATTGGCTACCTCAGCCCCGACGACGACCCGAGTGACGAGTCCTTCCGACTCAAGCCCGTCGTAGACGCGAGCGCACCCGGGGACGGGAGTGCCGACGAACGCGTCAGCACACCACGCCGCCGCGTCCGGCAGTCGCGGCTGGAGGAGATGCTGGCGCGTGTCGGTCGACCTTGGTAACCTCGCAGAACAGCACACTCGAACCAACCCCCATTTCTGAACCGGTCGTCACCGACTCTCTCGGTGCTGGAGAGCGGTCAGTCTGACGCACGATACTCGAGTCCAGCGCCCAGAAACGCCGAATCATGTCGACTCATCGCATCGTCTCGGGCAATTCCACGTCCTCCGGCGCCGGCATCCAGAAGAAGTCCACGGTGACGCCGAGGACCAGCGGGAGGGCGATAGCCACGAGCAGGGCGAGGTTCGTCGAGCCGAGATTGGTTCCGAACTGGAACGCGCCGGAGATGACCAGCGTCGTCGCCAGCAGGAGGACGGGCGTGATGACGACGACGTAGACGACCGACCCCCAGTCCGTGTCGAGGCGTTGCCGGAAGAACCGCGTCGAGACCGCCGCGACGAGGGTGTTGACCACCACGAGGATGACGAGGCCGATGACGCCGACCAGTGCTACCATACTCGCCCTAGGCAGTCGGCCCCCTTTTCGGTATCGGAACGGCTTTCACGTGGGCACAAATTGCAAGAAATATGCACCGAGTCATCGGAGAGCGCGACCTGTCGGAGACACCGTTCTCACCCGACGAGGCCCGCGCACTCTTTCGCGACATGGTTCGCGCGCGTCGCTTCGACGAGCGAGCCCTCGCGCTCCAGCGCCGGGGGTGGATGAGTGGATACCCGCCGTACAAGGGCCAAGAGGCCTCGCAGGTCGGCGCGGCACACGCGATGGCCGCCGAGGACTGGCTGTTCCCGACGTACCGCTCGAACGCGATGCAGATCGCCCGTGACGTCCCGATGAGCGACATCCTGCTGTTCCGGCGCGGCCGCGCCGAGTACGACTCCGGCCACGACGTGCCGGTGTTCCCACAGGCCGTCCCTATCGCGACACAGATTCCCCACGCCGCGGGCGCGGGCATGGCCATCAGCCACGAAGAGGACGACGCCGCCGCACTCTGTTACTTCGGCGACGGCGCGACCAGCGAGGGCGACTTCCACGAGGGACTCAACTTCGCGGGTGTGTTCGACGCCCCGGTCGTCTTCTTCTGTGAGAACAACAACTGGGCAATTTCACTCCCCCGGCGCAAGCAGACCGCCGCGCCATCAATCGCCGCGAAGGCCGAGGCCTACGGCTTCATGGGTGGACAGGTCGACGGGAACGACCCGCTCGCCGTGCGTGAGTTCGTCCAGAGCGCACTCGCCACCGCCAGAGACGGTGAACCGGTCCTCGTCGAGAGTCTGACCTACCGGCAGGGCGCACACACCACGAGCGACGACCCGTCGCGCTACCGCGGCGACGAGGACGACGACCTGCCCGAGTGGCGCACGGCTGACCCGCTGGAGCGCTACGAAGAGTACCTCCGCGAGCAGAACGTCGTCACCGACGAGTACGTCGAGACCATCTACGAAGAGGCAGACGAGGAACTCTCCGAGGCCGTCGAGCGCGCCGAGGCGAAAGAACCCGCCGACCCCGACGAAATCTTCGAGTCGGTGTACGCCGACATGCCGAAGAAACTCGTCGACCAGCGCGAGTGGCTCCGCTCGTTCACCGAGGAGCACGACGTGCAGGAACTGGAGCACTGAGGCTGGCAGCGATATCGAGAAACACGGCGGCCACGCGGTCGAACTGCGACCGCAGGTCGCGTGCGTTGGTTACTTCGACCGGTTTCGGCCTGGCTAGTGGTTTCGGACTGGTTCGTTTCAGACTGACTTTCTTCTGCTGGCTGTGGCTGTTTCGTCCCGTCGCATCGGCTCAGTGGAGCGCGATGTACGTCTTCGTGTCGGCGACGCCATCGAGCCCTTGTAACTTGCTGGCGACGGTGTGCATCACGTCGTACACCTCGTCCGCGTCGACCTCGGTTATGATATCGAAGTTCCCGGCGACGATGTGCGCCTCGCTGACGGACGCGAGACCCCGGATGGAGTCGAGGAGTTCTTCGGACTTTCCTGCGGCGGTCTTCACCATGATGAACGCGTGAACCATCCGAGATGTGGTACTCCCTGACACAGCAAAAAGGTTTGGACGACCACCACCGCCCTCTGGGAGTTTTCGGGTCGGCCGTGGGGCGAAACGTGCTGTATCACCGACAGTCTGTGAGTGTGGTTCAGAAGACACATATCGTCCGAGCGACCACAGAGTGACCGTCTCGATGGCCGAGCAGCGACTCCCGACGGACGCCGACGCTCGTTCCCGCCTGTGGCACGCGGTGAGCAGCCGGTTCGCCGTCGACGCACGAGCGCTCGCCGCCTTGCGGGTCGCACTCGGTTGTCTCCTGCTTCTGGACCTCTCGCTCCGTGCGCAGGACCTGGCCGCGTTCTACACCGACGCAGGCGTCATGCCTCGGGCCGTCCTTCGTGCGCAGTTCCCAGCGTTCGCGAGTATCTCACTTCACACACTCTCCGGGGAACTGTGGTTTCAGGGCTGCCTGTTCGTCGCCGCCGCACTGGCAGCCGTCGCCCTCCTCACCGGGTACCGGACACGGCTCGCCACCGCGGTTTCGCTGGTGTTGCTCATCTCGCTCCACGCACGGAATCCGGTACTGCTCAACGGTGGTGACTCGCTACTGCGGCGACTGCTGTTCTGGTCGCTGTTCCTGCCACTGGGTCGGTACTGGTCGGTCGACGCGCGACGGCGAGCGGCCACAGCCGGTGAAGCGCGAGTACTCGACACATGGGTCGTGAGCGTCGCCACGGCGGGCCTGCTCGTGCAGGTTACCACTGTCTACGTCGTGAACGCGCTGTTCAAGTTCCGTGGGGCGGCGTGGCCGTCGGGCGAGGCGGTCCGCATCGTCATGCAACTCGACGAACTGACGTACCTGCTCGGCGACGTCCTCGCGGGACAGACCCTGCTCCTCACCGCGGCGACGTACGCCTGGCTCGGTGCGGTCGTCCTGTCTCCTCTGCTCATCCTCGCCACCGGCTGGACACGTGCAGGGCTCGCTACCGTCCTCGCAGTGATGCACCTCGGAATGGCGCTGACGCTCCGACTCGGACCGTTCCCACTGGTCTCCTTCGCCGCGTTGCTGGTGTTCCTGCCACCGGGTGTCTGGGACCAGCTTTCGGCGCGCCTGTCGGCGGCGACCGACTCGATTCCTGTCCGGTCTAGCGAGGCCACCGACGGGACGGCCACTGCCGACACGACTGAGACGACTGCATCTCGGCGCGACTGGCGAACCGTTCGTGGCCACGACTGGACCCGAATCGGTTCTGCCTGCCTGGCCTGCCTCGTCCTCTTCATCGTCTTCTGGAACGCGGCGACCCTCGGCTACGTCGATGCGCCCCCAGCCGTCGAATCGACGCTCGACCCCGACGAACACAGTTGGGACATGTTCGCCCCGGAGCCGCGTCAGACCGGTAGCTGGTACGTCGTGTCCGGCCAACTCGAAACTGGAGCGCGAGTGGACGCCCGCCACGGCGGCCCGGTCGACTGGACGCGGCCAGCGGACACCGCGTCGACGTACCCGACCCATCGCTGGCTCGTCTACCTGTCCGACCTCCAGCGACCAGGATACGCAGCCCTCCGTCCCGCGTACGCGGACTACGTCTGTGGCCAGTGGGCGGCCGAACACGACCGTGACCTCGTCTCGGTCAGAGTGACGGTCGTCGACGAGCGAGTCATCCTCGATGGGCCGCACTCGACCCGCCGTGACGACCTCGGTCGCTACCCCTGTCCGGGTGCGAACGCGACAGCACAGCGACAGTGAAGGGTCCATAAATCCGGCGTATCAGCCGGTCGAAGCGGTCAAAGACGCCAGACGGGATGGGGATTCGACCGGGGTAAGTTATTCAAGGGGTGTGAGCGTATGGAGTGATATGCGGTTCGTTATCATAGGCGCTGGTCGAGTCGGTCTCCGCACGGCGCGTGTCCTTCGGGAGGAGGGACACGACGTCACGCTCGTCGAGACCGACGAGCGGAAGGTGAAGCGAGCCCGTGAGCAGGAGTTCACGGTGGTAGAGGGTGACGGTTCGCACGAGGACGTGCTGGATGAAGCGGGCATCACCGACGCCGACGCCCTCGGGGCGTTGACGGGTGACTTAAACACCAACTTCGCGGCGTGTATGATCGCCGACCACCACGGGGCTCGGACTATCATGCGCATCGACGAAGACTATCGCGAAGACATCTACCGGAAGTACGCCGACGCAGTCGACGAGGTGGTCTACCCCGAACGGCTCGGGGCCATCGGTGCGAAGAACGCCCTGCTGGGCGGAGACATCCGCGCTATCGCGGACATCGCCCAGAACCTCCAACTAGTCGAATTGACCGTCGCGGACGACTCACCGATGAGTGGCTACTCCATCGCAGAGGTCGCCCTCCCGAAAGACGCGACCATGATCGCCTTCGGCAAGAAGGACCAGCCGATGGAGATTCCAGACCCCGACGAATCGCTCGAAGCCGGCGACCGCGTCGTCGTCCTCGCGGACTTCGACGTGCTCGGAGACGTGCGCCAGCTCATCGTCGGTGACGCTAGCCGCGCAGCACCCGCAGGAGGACTCTGATATGCCAGTCACAGCGTACATCATGATCAAGGCGAACACGGGCGAGGCGGACAGACTCAGAGACAACGTCGAAGCCATCGACGGCGTCGTCTCCGCGTACATCGTCGCCGGCGACGTGGACATCATCGCCAAGGTCACCGTCGAGACACCGGGCGAAGTCAAAGACATCGCGGCGACCCAGATTCAGGGTATCCGCGGCGTCGAAGACACGCAGACGTACATCGCGATGGACTAGCGACGGAGAATCGAATAGCGGCGACGAATCGAACCGACGAATCCGAACGAATCGAACGACTCGGTCACGGCGCTGGGCCGCGCCCGTGGCGTTCAGTCGCGTTTTCGCTGTTCTGCACTGCGTTTTCGAGGAGCTGTGCTGCTGGCCCATGGTACTCGTAGCCCGGGACAATGCCCTGTGCGTACGTCCCCTCGACGAACTCGACGAGTGCCTTGGCGTCGTCGACACCGTCGCTCGCAGTCCACGAGACGAAGTCGAGTTCGACGATGACGACATCGTTCTCTGTCTCACGAGCCACCGTCGGTTCGTCGTGCGTGCTCGTCGTCGCCACGTCGAACGTGTCTTCGAGGCGGAGTTCGAGGGTCTCGAACCAGCCCGCTTCGACGGCCTCGTGGACCGTCTCCCCGGCGACCGCCGCGTCGAGCGTCGGGAGTCGAACCTCGACGTGGAACGACCCGTCTCGCTCACCGTCGGCTGGTCCGGCCGTCACGACCGCATCGAACACGGTCGTATCGAGTTCGAAGCCGTCGGTACTCGGCGTGAAGGCGTCGTGGCGGTCGAAGGCCCGCGTGACCACGTCTGGCGTATCCGTCATCGGCCGCTGGTAGGAAGTCAGCCCGGAAGGGCGTTGCGCTCTTTCAGCCCGTGTCGGTCGCTCAGTCTTCGACGTGGTCGAGGACGCCGCGGACTGCCATCGCCAACTCGTCGAAGTTCGACAGCGTCAGGCCGTCGGTCGTCACGAACACGCCCTCGCGTTCCGTCGTCACGCGGACGAGGAAACCGTTCTGGAACTTCCGAATCGTGTAGTCGTAGTCGCCGAGTTCGGAGGTCTCGTAGGCTGCTTGCGTGGTCTTGAACTCGCGCCACTCGTGGCCGACGAACGTCGAGAGGTCGGCGTCCTGTTCGAGGTCACTTCGCAAGTACAGTTGCCCGAAGTCGTCGCGTGTGAAGTACGTCACCGACCGGAGACTGTCGCCCACTGTCGTCCGACACGCAGTCACCAGTCTGTCCTCGTCACGTTCGCTCAACAACGTCGCCATGGACACAATCGCCCATCCAGGACCATAAGCGCGGTGTTGCACACGCGGACGATGGGGAATCGAATCGGTTCCGCGACAGTGGATGCAGATGACCTGTCACAAACCGGAATTTTTACTATTGATTAGACTCTGGTATGAAGTGGTTCCTGAGCGTTCGGGGGCCACGGCCAGAGCGGACGTCTGTCATGACCCTGTTCGCGTTGGTCGCTGCGACTACCCTACGCCATGCCCGGGTAGTCGCTTTCGGTGGGTGGCGGTTTCACGACCGCACAACCGATTCTCACGAAGCACTTCGTTCCGACTGAGCGACGCTGCCGACCAGTTCGCGTAGTTTTTTCACCTCACTCGCAGAAGAACCGACAGATGGAAGGCGTTCTCTGGCACTTGCTGGCGAGTTCGCGAGGTGGCCCAACGCGGGTCCGCATCCTCCGCGCACTCGACGCCCGGCCACGGAACGCCAACGAACTGGCGACCGAACTCGACATGGACTACACGACCATCCGCCATCACACGGATATCCTCGTGAAGAACAACGTCCTGCGGCGAACCGACGACGACTACGCCGCAGTCTACCTGTTCACGGACCAGTTACGCTCGAACTGGGACACCGTCGAAGAGATTCTCGCAGTCGTCGACACGGAGGACCCATGAGACACGATTCTGGACGAATTTTGGACAGCACATATACCGGCCGAGATGGAACGGTGAGACGATGACCCTGTGGCTGGAGGCTGCCCGCGTCGCCGCGGGCGTGAACGTGGTCGTCCTGCTCGCGCTCGGGTGGGTCTGGCTAGGGAACTACCGCCGACACGGTGCCCAGCACACGCTCGGCCTGCTCGTCTTCGCCGCGTTCCTCCTCGTCGAGAATTTGCTCTGGCTGTACCTCTACGTCCTCCACCCCGACTTCATCGGCTGGTTCGAAGTCGCGGGCACCGACGTGCAAATCGGTGTCACCATGCTCTGCGGGTTGGAACTGGTCGCACTCGCCTTCCTCGCTCGGCTGACGCTCCAGTGAGCGTCGACCCCTAGACGGCTGCCGATTGTGGACGAATTTTGGACGCAGTTCGGAAAACGCTCTTTCCCGTCCCTCACCTATGGTACCCCATGGCACGCACCCGACGCGCCGTCCTCGCGGCGGCGACGACCTCGCTCGTATTCACTGCTGGCTGTCTCGGCGGCGACGGTGACGGCGATTCGACCGACACCGACACCGAGACCGACAACTCGGACACCACGACCGACGGCGGCGAGATGACGACGACAGCCGGGGAGGGGACGACCACCACCGAGGGCGGCATGTCCGGCGCGACCGTCATGGTCAGCGACCACCCCGAACTCGGAGAAATCCTCGTCGACGGTGAGGGCATGACCCTCTACATGTTCGACAACGACACGAACGGATCGAAGGAGAGCACCTGCTCCGGTGGCTGTCTGGACGCGTGGCCTCCGCTCACCGTCGAGGGCGACGTGACCGGTGACGAAGGCGTCTCGGCTGCGCTCTCGACCTTCGACCGCGGCGGCGGGACGCTGCAGGTCGCCGCTGCCGGCTGGCCGCTGTACTACTTCGCCAGCGACCAGGCCGCCGGCGACGCGAACGGCCAGGGGGTCAACGACGTGTGGTGGGTTCTCCGACCCGACGGGACGCCAGTGAAAGGCGACGAGATGATGACCGAAACCGAAAGTGGCGGTAGCGGCGGGACGCCGACCGAACGAGACTACTGACAGGCCGGTTTCCGAACGCTAGCACCGATACGAAACACTTTCGCCCCAGTAATCTGCCACGATTTGTATGGACGAGTCAGCAATCGAGCAGGAACTCGCAGACATCAAACTGACGTTCGAGAAGGCATGCGAGGGGCAGGATTCGAACCCGCGAACCTCTACAGGAGCGGATCTTAAGTCCGCCGCTTTTGGCCAAGCTCAGCCACCCTCGCGCAGTCAACCGATTGACGACCCCGTTTAAAATCGGTTTCGCTTACGATGCGTCAGCCGGACAGCACGGTCGACTGAACTGCCCGGTTCGATTGTCGGTTCGGCCCGACTGTCGGACAGAACCGAAAAAATCGCTATCCTCGTCGGTCGCCTACCCTCGAACATGGCGTACACACGTCGGTCCGTACTGCTCGCGAGTGCCGCCTCACTCGGTCTCGTTGGAGGTGCCGGCGTCGCTGCCGGCGCGCTGGAAACCGTTCACACCGAGCCGCAGATGGCGACAGGTACCGAGACGCTCCAAACCGCGACCATCGACCCCCACGGAGAGATTCTCGTCGACGGCGACGGGATGACGCTCTACATGTTCACCGGAGACACTCAAGAGAGCGGCGAGAGCACCTGCACCGGAACCTGCGCTGAGAACTGGCCACCGCTGACCGTCGAGGGCGATGTGACGGCTGCGTCGACCGTCACCGCCAGCATCTCGTCGTTCGAGCGTGCCGACGGCACGACGCAGGTCACGGCCAACGGCTGGCCGCTCTATCGCTTCGTCGGTGACGAATCGCCGGGCGACGCGAACGGCCAAGGCATCAACGATGCGTGGTGGGTGGTCTGTCGCTGTGGCAACCCCATCCGGTCGTGAGTAGGAAGTGAGAACGATTTTTCCGAGATGCGTCTCTCCAGTGTTCGAGAATCGCAGAAGAGACGGCCGTCTACCAGTCCACACTCAGCGTTCCATCGCCGTGCGGATTCGGCGCGATTTCCTCGTCGGTTCGGCGGTCGACGATGTGGATGATGCCGGTGCCTTTCTTGGCTGGGCAGGCTTCCGCGGCCTTGAGGTTGTGTTCGAGTTCGTCTTCGTCGAAGAAGTACTCGTTCGGCCGGGCCAGCGCCGTCGTGATGTCCATCTCCCAGTTCGGGGAGACCTCGGCGCACTTGCCCGCCCCGAAGCACTTGTTCGCCTCGAAGATGAGTTTGTACGGCTTCTCGGCGACCGGCGGGGCGTTCCCCTCGCCAATCTCGCTCGGAACGTGGGCGTCGTCGGCGTCGCTCATTGGCGGGAGTTCGGGTAGCGAGGGACTTTCGTGTGTCGGTTGCTGTCGGGACCGGAGACAGCGATGTCACTCTTCGCCTCTGCACAGGAAAATCGGTCCTACTCGGTGAAACGCTTACTCGTCGTGGACTTCGATGGACTCGATGACGACGTCCTTCGTCGGCTTGTCGCGGGCGTCGGTCGGGAGATTGCCGATCTCCTCGACGACGTCCATGCCGTCGATGACCTTGCCGAAGACGGAGTGCTTGCCGTCGAGGTGCGGCGTCGCGTCGAGCGTGATGAAGAACTGGCTGCCGTTCGTGTTCGGGCCGGCGTTCGCCATCGAGAGGACGCCTGCGCCGTCGTGGCCGAGGTCGTCGTGGAACTCGTCGTCGAACTGGTAGCCGGGGCCGCCGCGGCCGGTTCCGGTCGGGTCACCGCCCTGAATCATGAAGCCCTCGATGACGCGGTGGAAGATGACGTCCTCGTACAGCGGCTCACCCTCGATGGTCTCGCCCGACTCCGGGTCACTCCACTGCTTCTCGCCTGTGGCGAGACCGACGAAGTTGTCGACCGTGTTCGGGACGCGCTCGTCGTACAGTTCGACCTCGATGTCGCCGCGGTTCGTGTGAATCGTCGCAGTCAGGTCGCTCATACCACCCCCCACGACCGGGTGGGGGGAAAACGTTGTGCATTGGCGGGGACAGAGATGGCAGACAGTAGACTGATAGCCCCTGTCGCGTCCCGTGGATTCAAGAGTTATCGCTCCGAAACCATCGAGCGAATGACCCGCTCGGCCCGCCATCGGAGAGAGCGCGTGACACTCACCAGACTCCCCTCCGGTGTCGAGGTCACGACGACGGTTCACAGCTACGAGGGGCCAGAAGACGGCCCGACCGTGTACGTCCAGGCGGCCCAGCACGGCCGGGAGATAAACGGCACCGAGGTGTGCCGACGATTGCACGACGAGTTACCCACCACTGAACTCACTGGACAGGTCGTGGTCGTCCCCGTCGCCAACCCGCTCACGTTCGACCGCGTGTCCTACACCACACCAGAAGTCCTCGACTCGGTGAATCCGAACATGAACCGCGTCTGGCCCGGTAACGAAGACGGTTCGCTTCACGAACGTATGGCCGCGGCCCTCTGGGAGTATGCGAGCGACGCCGACGTCATCGTCGACCTCCACACCGGAAGTCCGGACATGCTCACGCACACGGTGTTCATGGAGGGCGACGAGACGGCGCGAGAACTCTCCGAAGCGTTCGGGACCGACCTCTTACTCGCCGAACAGGCCGGCGACGACGCCCCCGAAGCGTGGCACCGCCGGAGCTTCGACGGGAAGTTACGCGTGGCCGCCGCCGACGCAGATATCCCGGCCATCACGCCGGAACTCGCTCACAACAAGCAAATCGTCGAAGTGGCCGTCAACACTGGTGTCCGCGGCGTCCTCAACGTCTGTCGGCACCTCGGTGTCCTCGACGGGCAAGCGATTCCGAGCGGCCAGCCTCGTGTCGCCCGGAACCACCTCGGTCGGGTGAACGCCACCGATTCGGGGCTGTTCCGGCCGAACCCGTCGCTCTCGCTCGGGCAGGAAGTCGCCGCCGGAGACGCCATCGGCACCGTCTACGACCCGACGACCTACCAGACGCTCCAGCGCGCCGAGTTCACGCAGGGCGGCATCCTCTACGCGATTACCCGCGAGGCAACCGTCAACGGCGGCGACCGACTGGCGAGCGTCGCCATCCCGCTGGAGGAATGAGTCGCTGTCGCGTCACGCCGAAATCACGCCGATTCCTCGGCGAACACGAGCAGTCCGTTTCTCTCGGCCGTGACCTGTCCCGTCGCGTAGAGTCGCCCGTGTCCCAGTGACAGCGGTGACTCGATTTTCGTCTCGCTGTGAGACCAGACGACTGTCCCGTCGTCCGGTGAGAACGCCCACAGGCCCTCGCCGCCGACGTAGATTCTGTCACTGCCGATGGCTGGCGCGGCCGTCGCGTTCGTGGACGGTTGCTCCCACACGACAGTCGCGTCGGCGAGGTCGACCGCGACGACACCGCGGAGACCCGCCGTGGTCACGAACGCCGTGCCGTCGCGGACGCTCGGCGGGCCGAGCGGCGTCCCATCCACCACTGAGAGTCGTTGAGTGACCTCACCCGAGGTGGCGTCGAGGACGAGGAGTGTACCGTCTTCGTCCGTACAGACGACGCGGTCGCCGTCGACCGCTGGGGCGTCCCAGCTCGTGAGACCGGACTGTTCCCACACTTGCTCGCCATCGTCGCGGGACAGTGCGAGGGTGGTGTGTGGCCCGTTTCGCCGACGGACCGAGACGTACACCCGGTCGTCGTCCAGCGCGAGGCCTTCGGGACTGGCACCGTCGCCGACGCTCGTTCGCCAGCGAGTCTCTCCGTTCCCGGTGTCGAGGACAGCCACGTCTTCGTCGACTCCCACCACGAGGGCGTTCCCGTCCGTCACGGGATCGGTCCGGAGTGCGGCTGCGTCGAAGGTCTGCTTCTGCCACGGCTTCGACCCGTTGTCCGGGTCGATGCGCAACAGCCCATCGTTCGACTGGACGAACAGGTCCGAACAGCCGAGTGTCAACGTATTCCCGCGACGCGACCCGCCCCTGCGCTTGTGGAACCAGCGTTCGACCTCGCCGCTCGGACTGAAACTACTGATTCGGGGCTGGCTGGTGCCGAAGATGCCGTGTTCGCCGACGACCCAGCCGGCCGGACTAGCGATAGTCGGGTGGGGGGTCGGTTCCGGTGCCGTGGCTGGGCCGGTCACGTCGGCCGCGTACCCAGTGTTAGCCGCGTCGTGTCTGACGCTCGGCCACGGGGGGTCACGCTGGCAGTCGAGGTCAGCAACCGTCGTCTGCGTCGGCGAGTCGGCGGGTTCGTCGTCGGTGGTCGCGCCGCAGCCGGCGAGAAACGTCGCACAGCCGGCGAGAAACGTACGTCTATCGGTGACGAGGGAGTTCGATAGCATCGGTGGAGGGCAGTCGTAATTCGTTCTGTGAATCGACACGACAAAAAGACTACCGTCGGTCGAGAGAGGCCGTCGCTGTGGCGATTTCCGGGGAACTTGCCGCTGAAACGGTGTGTGCGACTCAGACGCGGCCGGGCAGCAAGTCGGCGACGCTTGCCTTCTTCACGTCACCGTCTTTGAGGACGACGACGTCCATGTTCGCGTCGTAGTCGTACAGCAGTTCACGGCAGACCCCACAGGCGGGTGTCACCGCTGGGGCGTTCTCGGGGTCGTTCTCCGGGTAGTACACCGCGGCGGAGAGGTCGAACTTCGTGTGCCCGTCTTTCAGGGCGTTCGCGATAGTGACCGCCTCGCAGTGGATACCGGCGTTCTCGATGCGCGAGTTGACGTTGATCGCCGTGTACATCTCACCGGATTCGGTCCTGAGTGCGGAGGCCACGTCGTGGCGCTCCGGGTGATAGTGTTCTTTGAGGCAATCTTCGGCTTCGCGGATGAGGTCGTAGTCCGCAGCATACAGCGAACGTGCGTCCATGCCCATCCTTAGACAACCGCCGTTAAAAAGATACGAGGAGCGCGTCAGAAGGCCCGCATTTCGTCGAGAACCGCCGCAGCGTCGCCTGAATCGATGGTTTCGCGGGCGAGTTCGAGGCCAGCGTCGAGATTTTCCACGTCGTCACGGGCGTAAATCCGAAGTGCCGCGTTGAGTGCGATGGCGTCTGCGAACTGGTCGTCGCGCTCGCCAGCGAGCACTTCTTCGGTGATGGTTGCGGAGTCGCCGGCCACGTCGTCGACCGCGAGGTCTTCGGACTCGAAGTCCATGCCGAACTCTGCCGTCTCGATTTCGTAGTCCGACAGCTCTCCACCAGTCCATTCAGCGACCTTCGTGTAGCCGGGCCGGATGTCGTCGTAGCCTTCCATTCCCTGGAACATCACGACCTTGCCCACGTCCATCTGCTCGCTCGCGGCGAAGGTGTCACACACCTTCTTCGCGAACGCGAGGTGGTAGAACGAACCGAGGTGCACGTCGGCGTTGGCCGGGTTCGCCAGCGTCTCGATGGTGTTGACGAACGTTCGGACGCCCATCTGGTCGCGGCGGTCGAACAAAGCGTCGATGCCGGGGTTGAACGCGGGCTGGTAGTAGAAGCCGAAGCCGGTCTCGTCGACCATGTCGGCCGATTCCTGTACCGAGAGTTCGGTCCGAACGCCGAGTTCGTCCAGTACGTGCTTGTACGCGTCCTGTTTCTGCGTCGGCACGCGGTCGCCCGAGTGGACGACGATGGGCGTCCCGGCGGCGGCCGCGACGACGCCTGCACCGACGCCGAAGATGGCGCTTCTGCCCTTGCCGTCGTAGTTCGCACCACAGTCGACCGGGTCGCAGTCCGGTTCGGCCGTCACGACCGACTCCTCGCGCATCACGTCGGTGTACGCCGCGAGTTCATCCGGGTTGTTGCGCTTCCAGCGGTTCGCCAGCCAGAACGCGCCGAGCGTCGTGTGGTCGGGTTCCCCACCGAGGATTCGCTGGAACGCCTCGCGGGCCTGTGCCCGGGTCAGGTCGTCAGCGGATTTGTGACCGGAGCCACAGACCTCTGTCATCAGCCGTTTCAGCGGCCACTCGCCGTAGTCCTGTGTCGCCTTCGCCATGTGCGGGCGTTGGGAACGTCGGTGCAAAAGTCGCCCGGTCCGTCCGCACCGAGTCCATGGCGGTCCTCGTCACTCTGTGGTGTCGACACATTCGACGCCCGCGTCGGTCACCCGAACCCGAACCTCGTCGCCGTCGAGCGAGAATGCGACCGTCGACGACGACGGGTCGCCCGATGAGTCGACAGTCTCGGCGGCCGCGAGCGCGGTCACCAGTTCGTCGAACCCGTCTCGCGGGTTCGCACCGTGGGCAGCCAGAAACGCAGTCGCATCCGGCTGGACGAGTGCAGCCGCTGGGGCCGACAGCCGGAACAGGACGCCACAGGCGCGACAGGTGCCGGCGAAGCCATGGCTGGCCCAGCCAGTCTCGTCGTCCGTCGCACGCAAGGTGCAGTCGACTGGCCCATCGCAGAACGCACAGACACCAGCGAGTGCCGCTTCCGCGTCCTGCACCAGTCCGAGAGCAGCCACGTCGAGCATCTCGCCGAGGTCACGGTCGGTCGCCGCCGCGGGCGGGAGGAAGTTCTGCGGGACGACGTGCCCGGCGGGACAGGACACCGTAATCACGCAGTCCTCGTACGTCGCCGCCATCGGGTCGTCACAGATGGGGCAGGCCGTGTCGAGGTCGACCGGTCCGACCGACTCGTGCGGGGCGTAGGTGCCGGCGGCGAGGCGGCCGTAGGCCATCATCCCGAGGTACGTGAGTCGGTAGCCGTCGTCGACGTGCTCGACGAAGCGGTCGCACAGCTTCTGGAGGTGGTAGTTGAAGTTCCCCGCGTCTCGGCGACTGACGCGCTTTCTGAGTTCGGCGAACGGGAGTGCCCGAGAGTCGCGGTTGTCGCGCTGGTGTGCTGAGAGCGTTCGCAAGATGGCGAAGCGAGTGTCCTCGGCGAGCAGGTCGAGACCGGTAGTCGGGTCGTCGTCTGCGACCGGGACTGAGTGGGCGGTCGAGTCGTCGGCAGCCGAACCGTCACCGGTCGGCCCATCGTCGGACGAGTCGCCGTGAGTCACGTGTCACGTTCGTGAGCGGGAGGACAAATACGTTGGAGTGGCGTGAGACTACACTGTGACAGAAATTTTATAGTACCGTGGTATCGGAATCACCTATCACGGCTCCGACTCGTCATCTATCTATGCCGTCTTTGAACGGACTGCTTCGTGATTCCGCGACGAACCGCGTCCGCGCTGGCTGGCGACTCCTGCTCGGGGTGAGCGTCGGCCTGCCAGCCGTCCTCGTCTGCTCCTCGCTGGCGAACGCAGCCCTCCCCCTCCCGTTTTCGGTCACTGCGGCCAACGCCGCGGCGACAGTCGTCGTCCTCGCGCTCCTCGCCGGGCTGACGCGTCTCGACGGGCGCTCGCTCGCCGCGTACCGACTGGTCCGTGACCGTGGCTGGCGCGGCGACCTGCTCGTTGGCTTCGCCGTCGGTGCACTCGTCCACGTGCTCGCGCTCGCCGTCCTGCTGGCACTCGGCTGGGGACGAATCGATGGCTGGTTCGTCCCGGGCGATGGCTCGATTGCGGTCGGCTTCGTCGCCTTCGTGGCGGCGTTCTGTCTCGTCGGCGTCTGGGAAGAGGGGTACTTTCGCGGCTTCCTGCTGACCACGCTGACCGACCTCCTCCCCGTCTCTGAGCGGGCAGCGGTCTGGGCGGCAGTCGGAGCGAGTGGGACTGTGTTCGGACTGCTCCACTACGCACAGGCCGGAACCGGCCTCGCACTTCTGTTCTGGGTCGAGATGGGACTCGTCCTCGGGGCGCTGGTCGTCCTGACGGGGCGACTCTGGCTCGCCATCGGTCTGCACGCCGGCATCGACGTGTTCGCCAACGTCGGTATCTGGCGCTACGGCGAGACGCCCCTGCCGGTCGTCGTCGACGTGGCGGTCGATGGACCGACGTGGGCGACGGGCGTCGCGGGTGGTGTGAACGTCGCAGTCGGCAGCCTCTGCTCGATAGCGCTCCTGTGGTGGGCGAGCACGCGCAGACTGGCAGGCCGGGACGACTCGGGGAGTGTCGAGCACGATGGGCCGGCGACTGCTGACTGAAGCGCCGACTCCCGGCCGCACCGACCGCGACCCCAGACCCTACCAGTGTCGCGCTCGTCCGGACAGATATGGTCGACAAAGAACTCGGTCAGGCAGTCATCGTCTACGAAGACCCGGACGGCGAGACCGTCGAGAAGACGGTCGACAACGAGCACATCGCCTACTTTCAGGACCACTGGATTCTGAAGACCGGCGAGGACGACGACGGCCGAGACCTCGTGCGACGCATCCCGATTCAGCGCGTCCACTACGTCGAGCGCTCGGTCGAGAAGTTCGAAAACGAGGTGAATACGGTGCGGAATCAGGTGCAGTCGGTCGCCGACGACCTGCGCTCTAAGTTCCTCGGCAGCGACGAGGAGGCGGAGAGTTCGTCCCAAGAAGAGGCCATCCGCATCGACGTGACCGACGATTCCGACGACGACAGCACTCGCACCTGAACGGGAACTCCGACTCTTCGTATGCCCGAAATCGGCTGTACCACACAGTCCCGGCGCTTAGCAGACCAGTAACAAGGTACGTCACTGGCGTCGGTTCGAGTGAATGGGTTCGAACCGAACACGCCGTCGGTTTCTCGAACTGGTCGGTGCCGGGGCGGCAGTCGGCCTCGCCGGCTGTACCGGCGAGCAGTCGACCGGTGCCGCGACCGGAACCACAGTCACCGAGTCGGAAACCGAGACCGCGACCGACACGGCGACCACGACCGAGACCGAGACGACCGACGAGACCACTAGCGAACCCGAGGACCCGACGATGAGTACCGTCTTTCACTTCGCCAAGCCGCCGGAAGAACAGAATCACGCCGTCGCCAACGTCGCCAACCTGCTGGCCGACGAGTCGACGGACGTCGAAGAAGTCGTCCTCGTCGCCAACGGGAAGGGTATCTACCTCCTGACCGAGGGAGAGTCGAACCAGGCCGAGAAGGTGCGCGAACTCATCTCGAAGGGCGTCTCCTTCCGCGTCTGTGAGAACTCGATGGAGGCACTGGACGTGTCCGAGAGCGACCTCATCGCGGGCGTCGAGACCGTTCCTGCGGGCGTCGGTGAACTCACCAAACTACAGGCCAGAGACGGCTACGCCTACATCGAGACACCGTAGCCGCAGCTGCTTTCGTCCGGTGCGGCCTCGCCACGTCCGCTCGTCCCCATCCACGAGTCGAAACACGTACCTACCACTTCTCCCTAGACCGGGGCAATGAGCACTCCGTCCGGCGACTGGCGAAGCGACCTCGACGACGTCGACGCCCGACTCGTCGACGGCTACCAGTCCGGGTTTCCGGTCGAAGCGCGCCCCTTCAGCGCCGTAGGCGACGACCTCGGTGTCTCGGAAGCCGAAGCGTTCGAGCGCGTGCAGGCACTCCGCGATCGTGGCGTCTTCCGGCGCTTCGGTGCGGTGTTGAACCCGCCGGTCATCGGGTCGTCGACGCTCGCCGCGGTGAAGGCTCCCGAAGACCGCTTCGAGGAGATAGCCGCGGTCATCAACGGCTACCAGCAGGTGAACCACAACTACCGCCGCCAACACGAGTGGAACATGTGGTTCGTCGTGACCGCTGGCTCGCGCGAGACCCGCGACCGCATCCTCACGGAAATCGAGGAACGGACCGGCTGTGTCGTGTTGAACCTCCCGATGCTGACTGACTTCTACATCAATCTGGAGTTCCCCGTCGTGAACGCCGACAGATTCGCTCGTGAGTCACTGGACTCGACCGAGGTGTCGGCGACGCGCATCTCCGAGACGGCTGCTGGCGACCTCACTGCGTTCGAGGCCGACCTGTTGCTGGCGATTCAGACGGGTTTTCCGCTGTCGAAGACGCCGTATGCTGACCTCGCGGCCGAGCTCGACGCAGAAACAGACGACGTGTTGGCGGCCATCGACCGCCTGCGCGAGAACGGCTGCATCAAACGCGTCGGCTGCGTCGTCAACCACGTCGTCACCGGCTTTTCGAACAACTGTATGGTCGTCTGGGACGTGCCCGACGACGAACTCGACGAGCGCGGACTGGCCGTCGGCGAACTCCCGTACGTCACGCTGTGTTACCACCGGCCGCGTCGGCCCGAGCAGGACTGGCCGTACAACCTCTTCACGATGATTCACGGCCGCGAGGCCGAGGCGGTCGACGCGAAGGTGGACGAACTCGCGAGCGAACACCTCCCGTTCGACCACGAGCGACTCTACTCGACGGCGACGCTGAAACAGACGGGCGCGCAGTACGAAGACCTGCTGTCGTAGGACTGCTCTCGCGAGATTCCTCTCGCAGGGTTACTGTCGCAGCATTGTTGTCGCAGAGTTCGTGTCGTGCGCCGTGTTCGAAATCGAGACTGCGAGAAGACGGTGTGTGTACGGACCGCGTTACTTCCGGCCGATGACGAAGACCATCGGGCCGACCACGAGGAGTGCGACGCCGATGCTCGTGAACATCAGGGGAGCGAGCGTGGAGGGAGTGAGTACGAGCAACGCGCCGAACAGCGTGAGGTTGATGCCGAGAACCTTCATCGACTGGAGCACGAGCGCCGCGACAGACGCGAGAGCGAGTCCGGCGAGAAGCGCGTGCCCGACGTTGTAACTCAGCAAGAAGTTGTCTATCACTTGCAGTGGGAGCGCGTTCATCCTTGAGTGATACTCCCGACGAAGCGGTCTTAACGCTAACGAAAGGTGGCTACGACGGGCCGGTCAGGTCGAGTGGGCGAATCCAGCGGAACCAGAAGGCGAGGGCGACCCCACCGTAGCCCAGCACCCAGACGACCGTCCCGAGCGTGTCGTAGCCGACTGCAGTCAGCGCGTACTTGCCGATACCGGGAAGGATGACGCCGAGCGCGAGCGTCAGACCGACGACGAGGGCTTTCGAGGTCGGAATATTCGACTCCGCGGTCGATGTCTCTGCCATGACTATCTCTTCGAGTACAGAAGCGTCAAAGTCACGGTTCGTGGTCGGACAAGGGGTGGATGCACTCGCGGTGAACATGGAGCGTGCGCATCCGACAGTTGGTAACACGCATCGATGCAAAAATACCGTACCTGACTGGTCAGACGCTCAGTCGAGTGCTGCGGCCAGCAACTCGATGGGGGTCGGTGGCTCCTCGGTCGGACTGTCGCCCGCATCCTCGGCCAGTACGTCGCGGTCGCCGAGTTGGCTCCGACAGGACGCACCGGGCGCGACCACTCGGTCGCCCGGACTGTCGTCGACCTGTTCGTACAGAATCGACGCGATTCCCGCGCTCATGCCCTGGTGCTCTGCTTCGTAGCCGAAGTTCCCGGCCATCCCACAACACGTCGAGTCGAGTGGGTCGACCTCGTAGCCGGCGCGGCGGAGGACACCGACCGCGTGGTGGTCTTTCTGTGTCGCCTTCTGGTGGCAGTGGCCGTGGTAGGTGAGTGTCTCCGCGGGCGCGTCGAAGTCGATTGCTGCGTCGAGTTGGAACGCGTCGACGTACTCACAGACCCCGTAGGTGTTCGTGGCGACCTGTTCGACCGAATCGCCACCGAGCAAGTCCAGATAGTCCGACTGCAACATGACGGCGTTCGACGGCTCGACCAGCACAACATCCCAGCCGTCGCGGACACGCGGTGCGAGGGCCGCCACGTTCGTTCGGGCACGGTCTCTGGCCTTCTCGACGAAACCCTTCGAGAGCGGCGGGCGGCCAGTCCCGGTCACGTCGTCGGGAATCGCGACGTGGACGCCCGCTGCTTCGAGGACTTCGACGGCGGCCTTGCCGGACTCGGGGTCGTTGAACTCGGTGTGCGTGTCGGGAAACAGCAGGACCCGTCGCGTCGCCTCGTCTTCTGCGACCTGTGCCCCGCCGCGTGACTCGAACCAGTCGGTGAACGTCTCACGGTGGAACGTCGGCAGGGTCCGGTCGGCGGCGATGCCGGTCAGTTTCTCGCCGAGTTTCCGGAGCGGGCCGAGTCGGGTACCGAGGTTCGACACTGGTGCGAGTGCGCTCCCGAGTTTCGAGAGCGGGTGGATGTCTGCGAACAGTTTGTCGCGAAGGCTCGCCCCCTCACGCTGATGGTACTCGTGTTCGACTTCGGTCTTCAGCTTCGCCATGTCGACCTCGCTCGGGCAGTCGTGGGCACAGCCCTTGCAGCCGATACAGAGGTCCATGACCTCGTGGACGAACTCGTCGGAGAACACCTCGTCCTCGGGGAGGTCCCCGCTCATCGCCTGTCTGAGCATGTTCGCCCGGCCTCTGGTCGAGGTGACCTCCTCCTGACTGGCGCGGTAGGTCGGACACATCACGCCGCCGGTCGTCTCCTGTGGGCCGCGACAGCCGCCACAGCCGTGGCAGAGTTCGACCATGCCCTGCATCCCGTTCTCGTTGTCCCAGTCGAGAACCGGGTCGAAGCCAGCGTCAAAGTCGTAGTCGGGGCCACTGCGCAGGTTCTCGGTCATGTCGACGACTTCGGCCCGTCTCGGAACCGCCGCCGGGCGCTCCTCGTCGGGTGCATAGCCACATACCTGACCCGGGTTCAGCAACCAGTCGGGGTCGAACGCGGTCTTCAGGTCACGGAACACGCTCCAGAGGTGGTCGCCGTACAGCTTCCGGTTCCACTGGCTTCGGGCGCGGCCGTCCCCGTGTTCGCCCGAGACCGACCCGCCGAGCCCGACCACGAGGTCGGTGGCGGCGTCGGCGATGCCGAACAGCGTCTCGACGCCCTCGACCGTCTTCGTGTTCACCAGCGGTCGGATGTGCAAGACGCCGGGACCGGCGTGGGCGTAGAACGAGGCGAAGGTGTCGTGGTCTTCCAAAATCTCCTGGAAGCCCTCGACGAACTCGGGGAGGTTCTCCGGCGGAATGGCGGTGTCCTCGATGAACGAGACGTGTTTCGCGTCGCTCGTGCGCGAGAGCAGTATCGGGAGACCGGACTTGCGGAGTTTCCATATTTTGGCCCGCTCGGCCTCTGTGTGTGCTTCGAGGGCATCGAAGGCGCGAACCGGGGACGAATCGTCTTCGGCAGCGTCGTCCTCCTCTGCTGCCGCATCGCCAGCCAACCGGTCCGCCAGTAGTGCCTCGATTCGTTCCCGCCCCTCCTCGTCGTCCTCGGCGTAGAACTCCACGAGCAGGGTCGCGTTCGTCCCGTCTGGGAGTCGATTCGCCACGTCGGTGAACTCCGCCGTGTCGCGGGCTAAGTCGAGCAGTACCTCGTCGACGAGTTCGACTGCGGCCGGGTCGTGTTCGAGGATGGCGGTCACGTCCTCCATCGCCGTCACGAGGTCCGAATAGCAGAGCATCGCGAGCGACTTCGTCTCGGGGACTGGCTCCAGCGAGATTTCAGCCTCGGTGACGACGGCGAGCGTCCCTTCGCTCCCACAGACCAGTTTGGCGAGGTTGACCGTCCCGCCCGGTGCATCTGGTTCGCCGACATCACGTTCTGCGCCGAGCGCGTCCTCGACCAGCCAGTCGAGGTTGTAGCCCGAGACGTTCCGTTTCAGGTCGGGGTATCGCTCGCGAATCTCGTCGGCGTCCTCCTCGACGATGCGCTCGACTGCGGCGTAGATGCGCGCTTCGAGGTCGCCGTCGGGGTCGGCCCGAGCAGCCACCTCGTCGAGAGTCACCTCCTCGAACGTCGTCACGGTCCCGTCCGCGAGGACGACTTCGACCGATTCGACGTAGGCGTCGGTCTTGCCGTACTGCAGCGAGTGTGAGCCGGTGGAGTTGTTGCCGATAGCCCCACCGAGCGCGCTCTTGTCGCCCCACGCCGGGTCGGGGGCGAACTTCAGTCTGCGTTCACTGATTTGGGTGTTCAGGTCACCGAGGCGGACGCCGGGCTGGGCACGAGCGCGGCGAGCCTCGGGGTCGACAGACACTACGTCGGTCATGAATCGCGAGAAGTCGAGGACGACGGCTTCGTTCACGGTTTGGCCCGCGAGTGAGGTGCCGCCGCCGCGGGGGAGGACCGGCAAATCCACGGCAGCGCAGTACCGGACGACTGACGCCACGTCGGCGGTCGAGCGCGGGAAGACGACGCCGATGGGCGTCTGTTCGTAGATACTCGCGTCGGTCGCATAGAGCTGTCTGGAGTAGCTGTCGAGGCGCACCTCGCCGTCGACGCGCTCTTCCAGCGCGGCCAGTAGCTCCGGTCGCGCCACGTCGTCGCTCCGATAGTCGTAGTTCGCCCGGTCGTCGGCCGCGGCCGGGTCGGTTCCGGGGTCGGTCGCCATGTCCGGTCCTGCGAAGCCGAGCACGATAAAACGCCACGAGGCTGCAAATTATGGGGCGGGCGCTCCAATCGAGGATATGGATTCGACCAGTCGCCGCCAGTTTCTCACGCTGGCGGGCACCGCCGCGAGTGCGTCGCTGGCTGGCTGTGGCGGGACGCCGGTCGGTGAGCAGGGGGCGACGGGGACTCACAACTCGACCGACGACGGGACAGGAGAGAGCCCCCAGCACGCCGACAGTAGCGTCTACACCGACGTGTACGAACAGGCCATCAGCTCGGTCGGACTCGTAAAGGCGTTCCTTCCCGAGGGCCAGAGTCAGGGCTCGGCGTGGGTGTTCGACGAAGAAACGCTCGTCACGAACCACCACGTCGTGGCGAACGCGGAGGCCGTCGAAGTGCAGTTCCACGACGGGACCTGGGCCGTCGCGGAGATCCACGGGACGGACATATTCAGCGACCTCGCCGCCCTCGACGTGCCCGACGCGCCGGAGAGCGCGGCCCCGCTCTCGCTCATGGAACGGGACCCGCCAGTCGGCAAGCGCGTCGTCGCTATCGGCAACCCCTACGGGTTCGAGGGGTCGATGTCCGAGGGCATCGTCTCGGGCGTCAATCGCCTCTTGCCCAACATCAACGGCGTGCAAATCGCGGACACCATCCAGACCGATGCGGCGGTCAACCCCGGCAACTCCGGCGGTCCGCTGGTCGGCCTCGACGGCGAAGTCGTCGGCTGTATCAACTCCGGTGGGGGCGAGAACATCGCGTTCGCCATCTCGGCCCCGATGGTGAACCGCGTCGTCCCAGAACTCGTCGAACACGGCGACTACAGCCACGCCGCGATGGGCATCAGCATGGTCAACGTCACACCGACGGTCGCACGAGTGAACGAACTCGAGACCACCGACGGCGCGATGATCGTCGGCGTGGCCGACGGCGGGCCGTCGGACGACCTCATCCAGCCGGCGACGGAGACGACGAGTGTCGGCGGCGTCTCAGTCCCCGTCGGCGGCGACGTACTCGTCGCTATCGAAGGTGCGAAAATTTCGAGTCAACAAGCGTACGCGGCCTACCTCGCGCTCGAAACGAAACCGGGCGACACCGTGACCGTGACGCTCTTGCGCGACGGGCAGCGAATCGAGCGAACGGTCACGCTCGGTAGCCGCTCGGGCGTGAACTGACTCGGGACGACCGACCACCGACTCACTCGGCGTGGTGTCACTCTTGCTTCCGACGGCGCGCCAGTCCGAGGATGGCGAGTCCGGCACGTTCCAGCGCGTCGTAGTCGTCGCTCGCGACGGCGAGTCGCGCGGCGTCGACCGCGTCGTGGACCTCTTCGTCCATGTGTGCCTGTTGCACGCATCGGTACAAAAGCCCGACCCGTGCGGAGTGAAAGTGAAAGTGATTTTCGCACCGTTTCAGCCCGAAAAATTATATCAGAACCCGTCGTCGGCGGGTTTGTATGCGCTCGTTCGACCGCGTCAGGCGAGGGCTGCTGGCGGTCACCCACGGCCTGACAGGGGGAAGGGAAGAGACCTACGTCTGTCGCAGTTGCGAGACCGGGTACGACGTCCAACACCACGTCTGTCCGGAGTGTGGTGGCTACAGTGTCGACAGCGTCGAGTGGTGAGGTGGTGACCAGTGGGCACACCGTCGCGAGACCGATACAGTTGTTCCGTTCCAGTCGCGACTAACGTAGCATGCCCCGACCGCACGTCTTGCTCACGAACGACGACGGTATCGACGCGCCCGGGCTGGGTGCCCTCCACGATGCACTCCGGTCGGTCGTCGACGTGACGGTGGTCGCGCCGAGCGAGGACCGAAGCGGTGTCGGCCGCCGGAAGTCACACCGTGTCACACTCGCCGACCACGAGCGGGGAACGGCCGTCGACGGCACACCGGTCGACTGTGTCGCGGTCGGACTCCACCGGTGTGACACCCCACCGGACCTCGTCGTCTCAGGCTGTAACGCCGGGCCGAACCTCGGCGCGCACAAACTGAGCCAATCCGGGACCGTCGGTGCCGCGATGGAGGCCGCCTTCTTCGGCGTCCCCGGCATCGCCGTCTCCGCCTACGACCCCGAAGAAGGTGGCCTGCCCGAGTTCCATCCCGAAGACTTCGAACAGGCCGCTCGCGTCACGCGGTATCTGGTCGAGCGACTCGCCGACGCGACGTGGGTCACGGACAACTGGTACTTCAACGTCACCGTCCCGAACGAACCACCGGTCGACGACGAACTCCGACTCACCCGGCCTGCGGGTGGGTTCGACCGCCGTGTCGTCGACGCCGACACCGGCGACGAACTCACCTTCGACAATCGCTTCTACGACCCCGTTCGCCCCGACCGCGCGGCCGAACCCGACCCCGAAACCGACCTTGGTGCCTGCGCCGACCGAGTCGTCAGCGTCTCACCACTCCGAGCAGGTCCGGACACGGTCACCGACGACAGATTGGCAGCGGCGCTCGCAGGGTTCGGTTCAGAACAGGTAGACCGCGGATAAGCCGCCGTAGCTGTCTCTTATAGTGGCACCCACTCGTCCTCGGTCAGCGCCGACGGTGCCGTCAACACGGAGATAGTCTGCGTCCCGCGTTCGGTCGTGATAGTCAGCCGCGCCACGTCTTCACTTCCGAGCCCGATTGCCTGACTGCCACCCGGTCCACCCCGTATCTGTGCCACCGCGACGACGATGTGGACCGTGTCCGTCTCGTCGTTCAACACCGGCACAGAGCCGTCGTGGTCGATGGGCGCGACCGTCGTGAAGTTCGACGCGTTCGCGCCGGTCTCGTTCCAGTACAGCGTTCGGTTCACCTGCCCGTCGTCGTACTGTATCGTCGCGTTCGAGAGGTCCGTCTCGTTCATTCCCGCCCCGAGTCTGACCGTCAATCTGGCGAAGCCGACGCTTCCGTCGGACTGGTCGACTCGCCCGACTTCGTTGGTCACTTGGACTCCACCCGAAATGTGTTCGAACGCGCCTTCGGTCCGGTCTGCCGCGTCCTTGCGCAATTCGTTCGCGCCGCCGAGCAGCGTGCCAGACGCGAGTGCAGCGACGGCGACCATCGCCACGAACATGATGAGAATGCCGATGGAGACCTGCGAGCGCTCGTCTTCACCGACGGTCAGTCGCGGCACGCTCGACATTTGCAGTTCATCGTGTTGGAAGCCACATAGTTCTACCGAGCATGAACGTTCGGGTATCGAGACCGCCGTCGCGAATCACACCGAACTGGTCGGCTTATCGGTGCGATAGGCCCCGACGGCCCGTCGTATCGACTGTGCCTGTGTCCGGGCGTGTGACAGTGCCGGACTGATGAGCGTCGTCCGATACCGAAGCTTCGAACCACGTTCGCCGGAGGGAAGAACCGTGTTCGTGAGAGTCGCCAACAAGACACCGGTGTTAGAGCGATACTGTATCTTGTCGTCCGTCGTCGTCGACCGAACGTCGGTGACCTTCTTCACTATCTGTTCGTGGGCGGTGTCCTTATCGAGAGTAAGATAAACCTCGTCGTACCTCACGGTGAGTCACAGTACGTCGACCACGTAGTTAACACTCCTGGCGGAGCGAGTTGCGGTCACACGTGACAGTCCTCAAGTCGGTACACACCGGCGACTTACGGTCGTAGAATCGTGGAAAAGTGGGCCGACTCGGACGAACCAGAGGTAGACATTCCGGGATGCTCGCTTCGCTGCGCTTCCGGGCTGTGACTACCAGGGCTCAAATCCTCACGGATTCACTACTCACTGCTCGGCGTACTTACTACGTTCGTAGCTTCGCAGAGAAATAGTGGGCCGACTCGGATTTGAACCGAGAGCCTCCACCTTATCAGAGTGGCGCTCAACCTGATTGAGCTATCGGCCCGCCGTCGTTCGCATTTCCGAGTTGTGCGGTGGGAAGTATAAGGGTTTCTTTCTTACAGGGCTGCGTCAGTCAGTATCACTCGTCGTCGTCGAAGTCGATGCGGTACGAATCCTCACCGAGGTCGACCGTGTCGTCGCTGTTCGAACCCGAAGACGACGAACCGTTCATGCCGCCCATCGGGCCGTTGCCACCGTCGCCGGCACCTTGTCCGAACTCGCCGCCGGGGAAGCCGACGGTCCAGACCTTGCCGGAGGCGATGCCACCGGTCTGCTTGTCGAGGTACGGCGTGACGATGTACTTCTTCAGCACGGCCCGGATGGGCATGCGCGTGATGGGGATGGTGAGCAGCAGGGCGACGAAGTCAGTCACGAACCCGGGCGTGAGGAAGAACGCCCCGGCCGCGATGAGCAGGCCGCCGTCCATGAGTTCGTTCGTCGGTACCTGTCCCGACGCGAGCTGGCGCTGTATCTTCCGCAGGGTGCGTCGGCCCTCCGCGCGCACGAGGAGCATGCCGATGAGCGCGGTCAGGACGACGAGTGCGGCCGCGATGACTGCTGTCACTTCTGGGAGGAACAGCGTCATCGCCAACAGCAACGCGGCATCGAGCGTCGGGATGATGAGTAACAGCCCGATGTACCGGAGCGTTCGCATGGGCGGGAGTAACCGTCCCTGGTTCAAAGCCCTTGTTCCATCGCGCAACTCTTAGGCCCACGTGCCTGAACCCACGACTATGGACGAGTCAGCGGCCCAGACACGCGTCGAGTGGCACGAGTGGGGACAGGAACCGTTCGACATCGCCCGACGGACGGGAAAACCAGTTCTCCTCTCGCTGTCGGCGACGTGGTGTAGCCACTGTCACGAGATGGACCGCGAGACGTACGACGAACCGCGCATCGCGGCGAACGTGAACGACGGGTTCGTGCCGGTTCGCGTCGACGTGGACCGCCACCCGCGCGTGCGAGACCGGTACAACATGGGCGGGTTCCCGTCGACAGTGTTCCTGACCCACGAGGGGACGGTCATCTCCGGCGCGGGCTACCTCGGTGAAGGCGGGATGCGACAGGCCATCGACTCGGTACGTGAGGTGTGGGACGCGAAGGGCGCGAGCGCAGGCCGCGTCCCCCGCGCTGTGCAGGGGACCGAACCACCGGCGGGCGAATTGACCGACGACGTCGAGACGATGATGGACGGCCAGTTGCTCGCCAGCTACGACGAGCGAAACGGTGGCTGGGGCGAAGCCGAGAAGTTCCCCATGCCCCGGACCATCGAGTTCGCCCTGAAGCGTGAGCGAGAGCAGGCACTGCGGTCACTGAACGCCGTGAGCGCGAACTTGCTCGACGACTTCGACGGCGGCTTCTTCCGGTTCGCCGCCAACCCGGACTGGAGCGAGACGCACCACGAGAAGATGCTGGACACGAACGCGGCGCTGGTTCGCGCGTTCGCCAACGCCTACCTCTCAACAGGCAAGGAGGAGTACCGCCAGCCAGCCGAGCGCGGCGTCGACTTCCTGACGACGACGCTCTGGACTGGCGAGGCGTTCGCTGGCAGTCAGGCCGCGGGCGAGAATCGCAGTTACTACGCGATGGACCCCGAGGACAGAGACGCCGCAGACGAGCCGCCCGTCGACGAGACGGTGTTCGCGGACTGGAACGCACTGGCAGTCGACGCCCTCCTCACCTACTACGCCTACACGGACGAAGAGCGAGCGAGACAGTACGCCGAGCGAGCACTCGACTACCTACTCGACGAGTTGGTCGACGATGGCGTGGTGACACACTTTCAGACGATTGGAGACGGAGACGAAGACGACATCGGGGGCGGCCCCGAAACCGGTCTGCTCGTCGACCACGCTCGTGTCGTCGCGGCCCTCACCCGCGCACACCAGGTCCTCGGCCGCGACACGCTCGACACCGCGCAGGCGGTCGCCGACCACGCCATCGAGACACTACGCGACGGCGACTCCTTCGTCGACGGGCCGAGAACTGGCGCTGGGTTGCTCGACCAGCCCCTTCGCCCACTCGACGGGAACGTCGAGTTCGCCGACGCACTCTGTGACCTCGCGGTGTTGACCGGCGAGGACCAGTATCGAACTGTCGCGAGCGAGACGCTCGCCGACTTCGCCGGTGCAGCAGACCGCTTCGGCGTGCGCGTCGCGGGCTACGGGTCCGTCGTCTCGCGCCTGCTCGGCGACCCGCTCGTCATCGAGGTCACGAGCGAGGCCGGCAGCGACCTTCACCGCGCTGCACTCCGGATGGCCGACCACGAGAAGGTCATCGTGCCGGACGCCGGTGTAGTCGAGGACAGCGACGTCGAAGACGACGTGGCCTACGTCCACGTCGGCGACTACACGGCCGACCCCGCCGAGACACCGGCAGAACTCGCAGAGAGAGTTTCCGATTCGCTCCACTGACACCGCGTCGTCGGGACAAACTACCGTTGTGTTTATGGTTGTCCACTCTGATTTGGTTTATTATGGCGAGTCTCAGGGACCTCGGGTTGTCGGAGTACGAAGCGAGAGCATACCGCGCGCTGTTGAACACAGGCCCGACAACGGCCAAAGAGTTGTCACGGGCCAGCGACGTGCCCATGGGGCGAATCTACGACGTCCTCAACAGCATCGAACAGTACAACCTCGTCCGCAGTCAGACCGCGAGCCGACCCAAGAAATACGTCGCCGTCGAGCCGGCGACCGCGCTCGACCGACTGCTCGAAGACAAGAAACGAGAACTCGAAGAAAAAGCCGACCAGTACCAGTCTATCGTCGACGAACTCTCGGAGGAACTGGACGCGGCCGAACCCGTCGAAGAACAGTTCTGGACCGCAGCCGTCGGCCAAGAGGAGACGACCGACCTGTTGCTCGAACGTCTCACCGCGGCCGACCGCCACATCATCATGGTGGCGTCGACCCCCTCGCCGCAGTTCGACGTGACCGAACTGGGCGACCAGATCATCGAACAACTCGAAGCCGCACTCGAACGTGGCGTCGAAATCGACCTCCTGCTGACGCGTGAACTCGTCGCCTCGCTCTCCGAGGAAGTCGGCCAGCGATACCGCGAGCGACTGTCGGGCAACCCCGACTTCGAGGTCAGAACGAGCGAGGAGGTCACGGGCACCTTCAACCTCGTCGACGACATCGAGTGCGTCATTCAAGTGCCGAACCCGCTCGGCGACGGCGAGACGTTCGCGATGATAGACCTGAAAGACCCCGAGTTCGCCGCCGACGTGTACGGGGAGTTCAAGCCGACGTGGGACGAGGCGGAGCCGCTGAGTTTCTGAAGCCAGTCGTCACTGGTCGTTCTCTCTGCCGATAGCGCTGCGTGTCGGATTCGAGACCGACTCGACGCATCGAGTAGTTTCGTCAATCCGACTGGTCCGGCTGGTCGTCCCAGAGCGACATATCGGGCTGTACCGATTCCTGGCCGCTCCCCCACCCGAACGAGTCCTCGACACGCTGGCTGTCCGTCTCGACGTCGTCCCGTGTTTGCCCCACGGTCGGCGCGAGGTCGTCGGCCGAGTCGTCCTGCGTTGGCGGCTGATAGCGGTACAGGTACTCGCCGTGAACGACGTAGTACACGTCTTCTTCCGGGTCCTCGACGACCGCGTTGTCGGTGTCGATGGCGAAGTCGACGAGCGCCTGTAGCGACTCGGCCTCGGCGACCGGTCGGTCGAACGCTTCGGGTGGCAGCTGGATGGTCGAAATCCACTCGTCGAACTGCGTCCGTTCGCCCGCGAACGACAGGTGTTCGCGTTCGCCGTCGCTGAGACCCAGTGCGTCCTGTCGCCGAGCGACGACGAGGCCGGCGAGGGCGACGAGTGAGCCGACAGCGATGGTCGGCCCGACGACAGCGCCGGCGAGGCTTCGCTCGGGTTCGACCGGAACCGTCGTCGCCTCGGTGAACGCCTCGGACTGGGGCGACTCACCGGTGACCGAGTAGGTGTTTCCGCCGACCGTCAGGTCGAGTGGCTGGGTTTGCTCGTGCTGGACTGGCGCACTATTCACCTGCCCGTCGACGGTGACCGTCGCAATCACGGAGACGGTCGTTTCGCCGGGACTCCCAAGTTCCCGTGAGATGTTCGCCGCCCGCTCTTCGACCGCGGTCGTGTTCACCGAGAAGGGGACCTGTACGCGGTCACCCGGCGACAGCGACTCGACGCTGTACTGTTGGAGCTGTCGTCGTTTCTCCCAGTGGACGGTCTGGTTCTGGCCGTCACCGCCGCTGTCGACGCTGCGGAGCAACAGCGTGAGCGAAACCGTGCCCGAAACGTCACCGCTTTCGCGGGCGTCGTACTCGAAGAGATACTTCCCGTCGAGCCGTGGGGCGATTTTCGAGAGATAGACCGACCGATTCGAGAGCGTCGTCCCGACGGGATAGACCTCGTTCTCCTCGGTGACCGTCGCCGAGTGGTCGAACCAGCCCGTCGTCGACCACGCTTCTCGCTGGTCGAGCGTCGTCGTCGGCTCGTCGGTGGCACCGTACGCGCCGTACGTCATCCAGCCGCCGGCCAGTGCGAGCACGACCAGTACCACGACGACCGCCTGCAAATACCGGTCGAGAAACGCCCGGAGTCGAAGCGTTCCGTCGCTCATCGGCTATCGTGTCCGGTCGTCCCGTTCGTCTGGGTCGTCCCGTTCGTCTGGGTCGTCCCGTTCGTCTGGGCCGTCTCGTTCGCCTGGGCCGTCTCGTTCGCCTGCGTCACATCGCTTTGCTGCGTCGTTCCGCCGGGGCTGGCCGGTGTACAGGTGACGGTGAGCGACCGCTCGGCACTGTTCCCATCGATGGTCGCAGACACGTCGTCACCAGCGACTTCCACCGTGACGAGTACCGTCTCGGTCGTCGCTTCCTCACAGGAGACGGTCACGGTGACGGTGCCAGCCTCGCCGATATCGAGCGATGGCGGACTACTCACGTTCGAAATCTCGATGTCGTCGGCGTCGGCCGTCGCCGTCACGTCGTCCAGTGGACTGTGCAGTCGGTTCGTCACCTCGACGAGAGTGACCGTCGCACCCGATTGGACGGTCGCTTCGTCCCCGGCGTCGTAGCCGATCATCGCCTCGTCGTCGTTCACGACGTTCACCGACACGCCTCGGTCGGCCGACATCGAGGTGAACGCGACAGTGCCGCCAGCCATCGCGACCGCCGCAGCGACCGCGAGGACGACGCTCGTCGTCTTGAGTCGTCCCATCACTCTAACTCCGGTGGTTCCTCGGTCGACCCGATGGCCAGTTCAGTCACGTAGTGTCGATGCGCGACCGCAGAGCAGGTGAACGCGATGACGACGAACACCATCCACGACAGCGGTGAGAGCATCGTGAACGGCGGGATGCCGAATCCGACTACGGTCACCAGCGCCAGCGAGAGCGCCGAGAGCCCGAGGTAGTACTCGTTCCAGGGAATCTCGTTCCCGCGTGCGACGTCCAGATACAGGTCGACCTCCTCCAGCGCTGGCGTCGACTTGACGACGCCCCGGTCCTTGTCGAAGTCGACGACACCTGCCTCGTGCATCGTGGGCAAGTGCTGTTGCTGGAGTGCAGTGTACACCCGCTTTCGCTCCGTGTAGCCGACCTCGGCGAGGTCGATGCCGTTCTCCCACGCGGCTATCTGCTCCGCCATCGGCCCGATATCGACCGACCGATGCTCCTCTCGCTTCAGCACGTGGACGGCGTAGCGTCGCCGCCGGTTCGCCAACACGTCGAACAGTTCGTCTTCGGAGACCGACCGCTGCAGTCCTGTCTCCCCGTCCCCCGCTTGCGTTGCAACCCCCATACGTCGTCTACGACTCGTCGTACGAGAATAAAAAGCAGACAGACCTTTCAACCGAGATGAAAGAACTGTGGTGAAAATAAGAACGTATTATCGCCAGTCACGAACGGTTATGACGAGGATATCGACGCCCATGACCGGTGAACTGCCGGAATTTTGGATTGGGCTCGATTGCCGGAAAATGCAGCGATAGTGACTCGTTTGTTCGTTACGACCGACATAGTGGCAGGTCAGACCGAGCATGCCGCTCCAGGTTGGGCGTTCAAGCAGACCGAGATATTTCTGACGTCACGATACGTCATCGAAGCCTCCCTAATACAGTACGGGCCTCCACCGACGCTTCGCATAGGCGACTCAGTGTAGCACAACCATGTGGCACCGCCTCCGGGGGTATGGGGCGTTCAGTCTACACGGGGTCGCTCGGAAACCAACAATGGAACGACGAAAGTTCATCATCGGGATGGGATCGCTCGCTGCCGCCGGGGCAGCTGCAATGGGGACGGGTGCGTTCAGTCGAACGAGTGCGACCAGAGATGTCCGCGTCAGAGCGGCTGGTGACGCGAGCGCACAGTTGAAGCTACAACCGACGAGCGATTACGCCGGGTACAACAGCGACGGACTGCTGTCACTGCAGTTCGACGGTCTGAACGCGAACGCCGACGTGGAAATTACGGACGTCTTCAGAATCAAGAATCAGAGCGACCGGAACGTCGGTATCTTCATCGACGAAGGGAGCGCAAGCTACGCGTTCCAGAACGGGAGTGGGGACGCAGAACAACCGTCCGAGGCTGGCGCAGATGGGATGTACAACCAGCTTCAGAACGCTGGGTTCAACCAGAACGGCTGGTTCGACGACGACAACAGCACGGAGGACATCAACGGTCCGAAGGCACTCCCGAGTGCGTATCGGTCGTCACCGTCGAACTCGGCGAATCGACC
The DNA here is from genome assembly GCF_051207395.1 of Haloarchaeobius caseinilyticus. NCBI lineage: Archaea > Methanobacteriati > Methanobacteriota > Halobacteria > Halobacteriales > Halorubellaceae > Haloarchaeobius > Haloarchaeobius caseinilyticus. The sequence goes on from NZ_JBPJZC010000001.1 coordinate 1,061,907, forward strand.
GGGGCTCGACCCCAGTCAGTACGACCACGTGCTGGCACCGGGACAGAGCCTCAGCCCAGACTGGTACATCTTCGACACGCCAGCCGACCCATCGGACCTGAACGTGACGGGCGAAATCGTGGTTCTCGCGTACTCGCAGGACTACGTCGACGCTGGCAAGGGGCCCTAAGACGGACGACGGACCGAGCCGACACTGCACTCCCTCCACACGACTTTTTCGCAGGACCTCGCTGGCTCTGTTTCCTCGGACGACGAGTGGCCACAAACGGGACCCGAGCGGCTGGTGTGAAACCGGCTACGGTTGCAGGAGTATGGGGCGGTTATCCGCTCTCAGGTGTTCGCTGACGCTCCGCTGACCGAGTCGGAGGCGCCCGTTCACGACGGCAGACCTGTCCTGCTGCTCGGCAGACACCTCAATACAGTACCGGTATCTCACCTCTCTCGAATCGACGCGGCCCGGGACGACACCGCCCTCCGAAGGGGAGTATGGGGTCACGACGGGGTCGCCGCGAACGCGGTGAATTCAGAACCATGGAACGACGCAAGTTCATCATCGGTATGGGATCGCTCGCTGCCGGCGGGGCAGCTGCAATGGGGACCGGAGCGTTCACGAGCGTGAGCGCGGACCGGGGAATCAGAGTCCACACGCCGTGGGACAGTGACGCGCTGCTCGGACTGGCCCCGGAAGACTCGCCCAACTCGCAGTACGTCGTCGCCAACCAGGACGCGATGGAGATCGACTTCGGTGGCGGGACGAACCAGATCACAGACAACGGCGCGTACGGTGTCAACAACGAGGCGGTGACCATCGTGCGGGACATGTTCAAGATCACCAACCAGGGGACGCAGGACGTGTACGTCTGGATCGAGGGCTGCCCCGACGGTATCAGGTTCTTCCACGACGACCCGAGCGGCGAGAACTACAAGATGACCGGGACGGGGAACAACCAGGGGGCGCTCTCCGACACGTCCAACCTGAACCCGAACGACCCGGCGGACGCGAACGACCCCGCCAATCCCGGTGGCTACGAAGCAGCACCGCTGCTCAAGCCGGGTGACACCCTCAACGACGCGGGCATCATCATCGACACGCACCAGTTCAGCAACCTGCTCGACGGTGTCGACGTGACGGTCAAGGCCGTCACGCCGAGCGAACTGTAGTCGGCCACACTCGACCCACGTCGGCACCCGACTGACGGCGGTTCGACTCCGCCGGTGGGTCCTTCAGACGGAGAGTCTGCATTAGCGATGGCGCACACGAACACGACTGTCGTCGGGCGAGAGACTAAGAGGTCGTAGTGATGCGTCGACTGCGACTGGTTCTTGGCTGTGCCGTCTTTCTCAGCTCGATACTCGTGTTGCAAGGTACGGGCGCGTTCGAACTCACGCAGACCGACGAGGTCGGTGAGGGTATCGAACTCGCCCCACATCCTGGACCGAACGGGCAGTACGCGTACTACGACGCCGGCGGAGAGTTGGCGCTCGACTTCGGTCCCTCGAACCCGCACATCGCAGGCGACGGCCTCAACGTTCGAGCGCAGACGTACGCGGCAGACGTGTTCACCGTCACGAACAACGGTTCACACCGCGTGCAAATCTGGCTATCGGGCGGCCATCCACTGGGGAGGTTCGTCGCGCGTGGTAGTGTAATCGAGACCGAGACGAACGGCATCTGTCTCGACCCCGGCGAGCATCTCGCAGTCGGGGTCCGGTTCGACACGACCGACGAAGTCATCGTCGACGTGCGCGCGAGCGAGTTCACCGTGAACGCGGTCCGGGTGAACGATTCGGGAGCGCCGTCCCACGATTCGGCGACGGTCTTCGAGGGGCCGGCGACAGTCTCCGACGATCCAGTGTCGGATTCCGAAGGGCCGACAACAGTCTCCGACGACCCGGTGTCGGTCCCCGAGAATTCGGTGCCAGCGACAGACACGAGCGACGAGGGAGTCGAGGGCGACGATACCGCTCCATCCGCCACCGAGAACGCCCAGTCTGGCGCGAGACGCGGAGTCGTAGAGCGTGGAAGCGGCGGCGGCTTGCTGCCAGCCGTCGGCATCGTGGCCCTGTCGACGCTCGTCGTGTTCATCGTAGTCGCTCGACGTCTCGGCGTACTCGGTGGTCGACGACAGTGACGACAGGGGCACTCGGACTGGGGTTTCATTACAGCACGATACCATGTTACAGGACGACAATGGGGGGAGGGGGGTGGTGACGCTCCGACGCGTCGCGTCGCTAGGCGCAACCATACTGGTCGTGTTCGTCGCCGTCTCGTTACTCGCGGGATCGCTGCTCGGACAGCCAATTCTGTTGAGCTACGTCGAAACCGGCAGTATGCAACCGACGATGGACCCCGGCGACGGCTTCGTCGCGGTGCCGTCGCCAGTCGCGGGTGACGTATCAGCCGGCGACGTCATCGTGTTCCGAGCAGAGGAACTCCACGGCGGTGGGCTCACGACACATCGCGTCGTCGAGGAGACTGAGCGAGGGTACATCACGCGCGGGGACGCGAACCCGTTCACCGACCAGGACGGCGGCGAGCCACCGGTGAAAGACGCTCAAATCGTCGCCCAGGCCATGACGGTCGGTGACAGCGTGGTCGTCGTCCCACACCTCGGGACTGTCGTCACGTCGATACAGGGTGTCCTCCGCTGGACGCAGTTCCAGCTGGCCGGCCTGTTCGGGACCCGGTCACTGCTCGGGACGCAAGGGCTCGCGATGCTCCTGTTCGGACTCTCGGTCGTCGCGTACGCCCTCGACTGGTACGTCACCGACGACACTGGCCGCACCCGAACCCGGTCACGGAGCCGCGACGACGGCACGTCGACGCGACTACTCCTCGCGGGCTTCGCGCTGTTGGTCGTCGTCTCGGCCACGGCAGCGATGGTGGTCCCGTCCGGCACACAGCAGTACGGGGTCGTGAGTGCCGAATTCGACTCGGAACGACCGACAGTCATCAAACAGGGGACCGCGGACGACCTGCCGTATCGCGTCAGTAACAGCGGGCTGGTTCCGGTCTACGTCTACCTCGAACCGGCGAGTGAGGGCATCGACATCGCGCCCGGGCACCTCCGGGTCGACGGGCGCAGCCAGGCGAACGCGACGATGACGCTCGAAGCCGACGACGAGACGGGGTATCACCGCCGATTCCTCACGGAACGGCGTTATCTCGCGGTCTTGCCGACCTCGGTCGTCGACGGCCTCTATCGCGTTCATCCGTGGCTCCCCATCCTCGTCATCGACGTGTTACTTGGTGGAATCGTCTACCTGAGCGGCTCGCTCGCGCTGAAACACGGCCGGCTTCGGAGTCGGAGCCGTGACGGGCCGCGGCGGTCGCTCACTCAGCGATTGTTGGCGAAGAAGTAGTTCGCACCGAGTGGCCGTCTCGTCGCCCGATTCGTCTGTCGGTCGGTGCTGCTGTCTGCTCGGTTCCGCGGTCCGTTCAGGGCTGCTGTCCGTTCAGTTCTGCCCGGAGCGTCTCCAGCTCGACCAGTCGCTCAGCGTGTGCGTTGTGCTGGTGGATGGACTCGTCGTTCGACTGCTTCATGTGGACGACGGCGTCGTCCGGCAGGTCGGGGAACGTCTCGACGACGCCTTCGGCCATGGCTCGGACACAGTCCTCGACGAACTTCGCGTCGGCGTGGGCCTCGTAGGTCATGTGGTCTTCGTCGGGGCGCTTCGCGAGGTTGTAGATGCGCGCCGACATGGAGTCGCGGGCGACTTCGACGATGTCCATGAGGTCCACGTCGGGGCTGCCGTTCGACTCGATGGTGATGGTCGCGTGGCCGCGCTGGCTGTGGCCCGGTTGCGGGACACGGTCGAGGAATTCTTCGGCGGTGTCTTCGTCGACGCCGAGGTCGTCCAGCACGCGACGAGCACGGGCGGCGGACATGCCCTGCGAGCAGGGACAGACCGTCATCCCGACGACGTGTGCGCCGATTTCCTCGCGCGTGCCGTCCTCGGTCGCCGTCGCGCTGGCGATGATGTCGACGACGCTCTGGGTCTCCAGTCCAGAGGCGGGCGTCTCCTCGCGCGTGACGAGTTCGGCTTCCATCGACACTTCGGCCTTGCTCGTGTAGTCGTGCTTGGCCAGCAGGCGCTCTGCGGCGTCGCCACAGACGTCTTCGACGCGGAGGACTTCGTCGCGGGTGGCTGCTTCGAGCGTCTCGTCGATGACCTGCATGTTTCGGGACATGTCCGCGCCCTTGCGCCACGACGGCAGGTCGACGAACACCTCGAACTCGGCCATCAGCACGATGGGTCGCTTCCCGTCGCGGTGCAGTTTGACGAGTTTCTCGACCCCTGTGACCCCCACCTGACTCAGCCCGACGGTCACGTCGGGGCTGGACGCTTGCACGTCCGGCAGTTGCTCACTCATTGGTCGAAGGGTAGGAGAGGACCTGATTAGGGCTTTCGAAACTCGGGGGGATTGCCCGTATCGTGTGCTGGAGGTGGTGGTTGCGTGTTTCGTCCGTGTTTGTTCCGACGAACAAGTGGAGAGTTCGTTTCCAATGCTTTTCTCAGCCCTGCTCACAGAGAGTTTGGGCAAAAAAGAGGGACAAGGGAGTTTATAGCGATCCAAATGCCGAGAGAACGACTTAGACGAGGTAGAGTTAACTTTCCTCACAGCAGGATTACTGTCAGGAACTACACGACAGCAGAGACGACGTTGTAAGTCGAAGGGTCGTAAAAGAACTCGATGTGAATCTCGGAGACGGAGAATAATGGCACTAGACTCAATTGCGACGTATGCTCTCTATAGCGAACCAGAAGACAGTCTATTGTGTACCGTCGCTGAGGGACTCCTTAGTTCACATTGGGAACTAAAACGCATCTGGAGTGGCTCAGGGGAGATGATAATTGACCAATTCGATGAGACGCCGAGCAAAGATTCGGTCGTCCAGATACTCACATCCACTGAAAAACCGTTGTTCGTCATTCATAGAGAAAATTTCTCCATTTCGCTCTCCGAGGAGGATGAAATCTCTGGAGACAGTATTTCTATTAGCTATCCTTCAGTATTAGAATTGCGGTGCGACGAAGTCCAGCTGAGGGCCGGTAATCCCGGAATCGAATGGTATCTCGAGTTGGTCGAGACAATCACTCGTACAACAGATCCAGACTACGTGTTTGCGACTCACGCCTGGCCAGACAACAAGAGCGATGTTCCGACACTGGAAGACCTGCAATCTGGGAGAATTCCTGAGGTTCACTGGCTCAACGTCTTCTCGACAGCGACCGTCAACCGTCTGGGTCGGGAGGAAATACTCTCTGCTCCTGCGTGGGAAATCCGAGAGACCGGCTCTGACCACATCATGGTAGTTTCTCAGGATAGCCCGGCCAACCCAACGACAGAGTGGAAGTATGGAAGGGACGAAGTAAAGACTGCACTGTCAGAGGCAGAAATAGACATAAAGGACAGGACACACGAGGGCGAGTGGAGCGAAGCATCAGTCGCAAAGTGGCTCGTTCCGCCCTCAGATACCGAGGATGAGTAGTGGAACACGTGACATCGCTACCTTCGAAGTCGTCTAATTAGACAATGCCCCGGGAACTGATTGGTTGTCTGTCTCGACCAGCAGGTCCCGAACGCCGATTGAAAATTACCGCCTCCGCCACCGCGCCACACCCTCCCCAACCGATTGTGCGCCGAGTGCAGTAGCGACCGGGAAGTTCGGCCCTGTCGCTACTGGACCACCTTCGCGACAGCGCGTGATGAAATAACAAGCAGTTCCTGTCAGTCCAGCTTGTTCAGCGCCTTGAAGAACTCGCTCGGCGGGCCGGCCATCCGGACCGGTTGGTTGGCCCGTTCGACCCGGATGGTTTCGGGTGGTTCGATGACCTGCTGGGCGCGGCCGTCGCTGATGACGTAGGCTGAGTCGGCGTCGTCGACGCGAATTTCGACGACGCTGTCGGCGGCCGAGACGAGCGATGGCATCGACTCGCTGGCGCACATCTCGGTGACGACGACGCCGTCGACTTCCGGGCGGATGAACGGCCCACCCTCGCTCAGGTTGTAGGCGGTGCTGCCCGCGGGGGTCGCGATGAGGACGCCGTCACCCTGGCTTCCAGTGTACAGTTGGCCGTCGACGCGGACTTCGAACGACGCGCCGTTGCCGTGCCCGCGCTGGGGGCCCTGCACGACGATTTCGTTCACGGCCGCGTCGAGTTCCCAGTCGTCGCCGCTGGCTTGCAAGCGCATCATCTCGCGGATGCGCGGGCGGCCGGTCTCGCGGACGTGGGCGACCTCGGACTCGACGGCGGCGAGGGCGTCGTCGGGCGAGACGGCGTTCAGGAAGCCGACTTCGCCGAGGTTCACGCCCATGATGGGCGCGCTGCCGGCCCCGCGGGCCGTATAGAGGAACGTGCCGTCCCCGCCGATGCTCACGACGAGGTCGCACTCGCGCATCGCCGAGGGCGGGACACCGCCGGTGTCGACGTCGATAGCCTCGGCGGTCGCCTCGTCGACGAGGACGCTAACGTCACTCTCACTGAGACTCTCGCATATCTGCTCCGCCAGCTGGGCCGCGCGAGCGTTGTCTTTCTGGGCGACCACTCCGACCTGCATGCCCGTGGCTTCCCGCCACGAGACTAAAAACCCCCCGTCACCGACGGGTGATTCGTCGTGGGCAACAAGCTTCATTTACCAGCGGGGCATCGGTTGCGCTGAACGACCGCCGTGGCCACAGAGCGGCGGCACGACGCGACACCACACTCCAGATGGCAGACTCTCACCGCACCACCGATTCCACCGTCCTGCCCGCTACGCACGAGCGAGGCGGATTCACGACGACGACGGTGACGCGACGCCGTGCAACACGGGGGTGGCCATGAGCGACGACGACTGGTTCGAGCGGGCGATTCGCGAACGCGAGCGAGGAGCAGACGACGCCGGCGGCGCCGGCGAGGACCAGTCAGAGAGTGAGCAGTCAGGCGGCGACCGCCCGTCCGAACGTCCCAGCGAGAAATCACACGAACAGCCTGGAACACCCGCTACGGCCGAAGAAGCGGACGATTCCGAAGCAACCAAAGCAACCGAGGCAACCGAGGCAGCCGAAGCAACCGAAGACGACAGCGGTTCACTGTTCGACGACGACTTCGGCGCGGCCATGGGCGACGTGCAGATGCCCGACTTCGGTGACGACGAAGACGGCTCGGCCGGCCCCCCCGGCCTCGACATGGATGGGAAACTCGACGGCAACGTCGAGGACTTCGGCATGGGTGGTGGCGGCGGATTCGGTGGCGGTGGCGGCTTCGGCGGCGGTATGGACTTCGGCAGCGGCGGCGGCTTCGGCGGCAGCGAGTTCGACAACGACGAGTTCGACTCGGAGTTAGCCCGCATCGACCTCGGTATCGAGGGCCTCGACGAGATGATTCTGGGTGGCGTTCCGGAACGGTCCCTGATGGTCGCCGTCGGTTCCGCCGGGACCGGGAAGACGACGTTCGGACTCCAGTTCCTCGACCACGCGATGCGAAACGGTGAGCGAGGCATCTTCATCACGCTCGAAGAGAGCAGACAGCGAGTCATCGACTCGGCGACGGAGAAAGGCATGCCCTTCGACGAGTACGTCGAGGAGGACTTGCTCGCCGTCGTCGACCTCGACCCGGTCGAGATGGCCAACAGTCTCGGCTCGATTCGCTCCGAGTTGCCACGACTCATCAAGCAGTTCGGCGCGAGCCGACTCGTCTTAGACTCCGTCTCGTTGCTGGAGATGATGTACGACGAGCGGGCGAAGCGGCGCAACGAGATTTACGACTTTACGAAGAGTCTGAAGGAAGCCGGCATCACGACGATGATGACCTCCGAAGCCAGTGAGGATTCGCCCTATGCCTCCCGCCACGGCATCGTCGAGTACCTCACCGACGCCGTGTTCATCCTCCAGTACGTCCGGCCTTCCGACTTTCGCGAGACGCGACTCGCCGTCGAGATTCAGAAGATACGCGACGCGAATCACTCACGCGAGACGAAGCCGTACGAGATTACGGACGAGGGCATCTCAGTCCACCGGCAGGCGAACATCTTCTGAACCGGTGCAGTCGACGCGTCGATTCGCTAACTATCTGGGGTCACTGTCTATCCCACTTCGGCCCTATCTTTCTACTATGGGGGAGAAAGCACGAGCGACGACCTTACTCTCACGGAGTGAACTCGCCGACACACTCAGAGAACTCGCCGACCAGTTCGAGATGGAACGAGACACTGTCACGGTGCCCATCGCCAACGAGACGATGACCGTCCGGCCACAGGGCAGGGTCGGCTACGAAGTGGCCATCGTCGAAGGACAGTCGACACCCGACGGGCCGACGGAGACGCTGGCGCTCGAACTCTCCAGCGCCGGCTGAGAGACGCAATACACGACACGCGATACACAACACACGACACGCTGTCTGCGCGCCCGCACTGGCTGAACACTCGCGTTTTCGAGGATATCGAACACGACCTATTGCTGTTCGGCGCGTAGAACGTGTATGATTGCGTGTGTCGACACTCGCGTACCGACTGTGAACATCGGCAGTGGAGGTGAGTGACGTGGGACTCATCGACTCGCTCGTCGTCTTCTTCGTGAGCTGGCTGGTCGGAACGGTCGGTATCTTCCTCGGTGCGCGCGCCACCTTCGATACCGCCAACGTCTCCTTCGGATACGCGGCGTTGACGGCCGTCATCGGGGCCGTCGTCTGGGGCGTGTTGAGCTTCTTCCTCGGCTGGATTCCGCTCCTCGGACCCGTACTCCTACTGGTCGCGTGGGTCGGCGTCATCAACTGGCGCTACCCGGGCGGGTGGTTCGAAGCGATCATGATCGGTCTCGTGGCGTGGACCGTCGCGATAGTCGTCGTGTTCGTCTTCGGCCTCCTCGGGTGGGTCACGCTCGACGTGTTCGGGATTCCGGGCGTGTAAACGAAGCGGAAAACAGGCTACACTATCCGACTCAGTCGTCGTCGGCTGCGATGCCGTCGGCGGTTGCAGACTCCGATACCGACCCGCTTTCGGGGTCGAACGACTCGAAGTGGAGCACTTCCTCGGTCGGCCGGCGGAACTTCTGTGGCTTCTCCAGGTCGGCAGCGTCGTCTTCGGGGTAGCCGAGCGAGACGAGCATGACGACCTCGTAGTCGTCGGGGATGTCGAACGTCTCGTGGACGGCTTCGTTGTCGAAGCCACCCATCGGACACGAGGCGACGCCTTCGTCCCACGCCGCGTACTGGAGCGTCATCGCGGCGAGTGCCGTGGAGTTCGTCGTCCAGCGAACGCGTTCTTCCTCGGACTGTTCGGCCATGCCTTCGGCCGTCTCGACGAGGTTCGCCTTCGTCTCCTCGTCGGGGATGTAGCCCTTGTCGAGGAAGTCGGCGAAGACGCGCTCAGCGTGCGCCGACGGGTCTTTGTTGCCGAGGATGGCGACCGTCGCGGCGGCGTCCGTGACGTGTTCCTGGTCGTAGGCGCACTCGCGCATCTGTTCGAGTCGGTCGTCGTCCCGGACGACGAGGAACTCCCACGGCTGGAGGTTGTAGCTGGACGGCGCTTCTGTGGCCAGTGATACGATGTTCTCCAGTGTCTCGTCGTCGAGCGGTTCGTCAGAGTACTGGTGGACCGAGCGGCGACTCTCTATCGTCTGCTGGAAGTTCATCGGGGGCCTCTACCGGACTCACAGAAAAGGCAGCCACGGTGGCGGAAGTCTCGTCCGGGTTCGCGCGGGCCGCGCACGCCCGGTACGGGCTGTCTTGGCAAATTTCGCTGCTGTAACACGTTCCTGGCCAGTCGAGTGGTCACCGGACGACCGTCACCGGACAGTCTGCCTGCCGGATGACGGTCTCGGCGACGCTCCCGAGCAGGATTCGCGAGACCCCGGAGCGGCCGTGACTGCCCATCACGATGTGGTCACAGTCGTGCTCGTCGGCGTACTCGACGACCTGTCGGGCGGGGCGGCCGACGACGACCTCGGACTCGACAGTGATACCTTCGGTCGCGGCCCGGGCCTTCGCGTCGTCGAGTCGGACGGTCGCTTCCTCTTGCGCTCGCTCGTACCACTCCTCGGGATAGTTCGGGAGTGAGAGAGTCCGTTTGTAGCCAGCCTCGGCCGGGTCGATGATAGTCAACACTGTCAGCCGTCCCGCGTCGCCGAACTCGCGGAGCGCGAGTTCCAGCGCGTGGTCTGCCTGGGGTGAATCGTCGTAGGCGACGAGGACGTGGTCTGCCATTGGTAATAGATACCGCACGAGGTGGGTTAAAAGGTACCCAAATCCGGAACGAACCGTGTCACTGCGCGGAGATAAACCGGCTCAGCGACCGTGGTTCGTCACACAGGTCGAGAGACCGATACACTCGACGGGTTCGGAGTTGTCGGGCGAGTAGACGACCATCTGGCCCTTCTCCATGTAGGGGACCTTACTCTCCAGATTCGCGGGGATGTTGACGCTCTTGATGGCGTCCTCGTCGCCGAGGTTGAGGACGACCGTGGTGTTGACCTGCTTGAAGACCGGGTCGGCGATGTCCTGCGGGTCCTGCGTGATGAGGAAGAGCCCGAGTCGCTCTTTGCGCCCCTGTTTGGCGGCTTCCGTGAACTTCCCGATGACCTTGCGGGCCTGCACGGTGTCGGCGTCGGTGAGGAAGTTGTGCGCCTCGTCCATCGCCAGCACGACCGGCGTCTCTTTGATGCGGTCGTAGAACGGGTCGTTCGACAGTTTCTCGTCGACGAGCAGGCTGGACAGCGCGAGGACGACGACCTCGGTCGCCCGCGTGTCGTTGACGTGGTACGTCGGAACGACCGTGATGCCGCCGGGCCGGACGAACTCCGAGACGAGTTCGGTGATGGGCTGGGCGGCCTGGTCGAACACGCTCCCGAAGCCGCGAACACGGCGCACGATGGCGTCGAAGGTGGCTTCGTGGACGCGGCCGGATTCGTTTAGTTCCTCCTTGAGTGCCGGGTCGTCGAGGAACGAGAGGAACTGCTCGTAGGTGCCCTCGTTGCCGTGGGTGCGGAAGAACCGTGGCAAGAGTTCGTTCGTCAGCGCGGGGTACTGGTTCTCGTTCAGGCCGCTCCCAGCGACGAGCCACGGGTTCCCGCGAACCATCGAGAACGGGATAGTGAACTCGCGCTGTTCGGCGCGGTGGTGGTCGGCCGCGTAAGAGGAGTCGCCGATTTTCGGAATCAGGGCGAGCGTGTCGTCGACGCCACCGTGGGCGATGTCCTCGCGTTCGAGTTTTCGCGAGAAGTCGTCGGTCATGCCCGGATTGTCGTCGTGCATCTGCGCGTACTCGTCCTGCGGGTCGAAGACGACCATCGCCGGGCGCACGTCGCGGCCGTCTTCCATCGGGTACGAACGTTCCTCGGCGAGGTACTGCCGGAGGATGTTCTTCGCGCCGTGGGTCTTCCCGGACCCGGTCCCGCCGGCGACGAGGGTATGGCGGAACACGAGCGGGTCGCCCGCGTCGTAGTCATCTTTGAGACGGTAGTCGATGGTCGGCGGTTCCGCGTTCGTGCGGACCTTCTCGCCACCGACGGAGAGGTGGCCGAGGAAGACGCCGTCTTCGGGCATCTTCAGGCCTGTCTTGATTTCGGTGGTGTCTGTCGCTTCGCGCACGATGGTCTCCGGTTTCGGCACCCGGTCGACCATCCGGCGCTTCAACTCGCCCCCGTCCTCGAACAGGACGGCCATCGGGTCGAGCGTCGCCATGAACTTGTAGTCGGCCTCGTCGATGCCGTCGCGGCGCATGGCTCTGCGGGCGTGAATCTCGGTCGCGTCGTCGGCGTGGAACGCCTGAGCGTACTCCAGTCCGGTGATTCTGGCGAACAGTTTCTCGCCGTCGGGATAGGGTGCGAGCAGATAGCTGCCGATACGGACGTTCGGCCGGTTGCCCGTCGTCACGTAGGCTCGCAGGCGAGTGTCTTCCTCGCGTTCGGCGATTCGGAGGCCCTCGGAAACGGCCACCGTGCCGATGCCGCGGTCGCTTCCACGCGGAGACACGTCGAGTGTCTCGAAGTCGTCGCTCGCGGCCGTCGCGGCAGTCGCGTCCGATTCGTCGCCTGCGTCCGCACTCGCAGCGGCCGAGTCGTCGCCAGCCGCTGGCGTCGACTCGTCGTCCGCGTCGAAGTCCCCGAAGTCGCCGAGGTCGGTCATACCCGGGCCAATGCAGTGGGTCGTGAAACCGATTTCCCCTCCGGCCGCACCGACGGAGCTATCTCTCTCCCGGCACCGTCCCCGGAGGCCATTTACGTCCACGCTCCCTATTTCGAGTATGTTATTGGTCCGTGGCAGCGCCGCCGGTACCGAGCTGACGGGCACCATCTACGAACGTGGTGAGGATTCGCCACAGTTCCAGGGCGCACCCGACGAGGACGCCGCCTACGTCTGGGTCTGCGATGAGTTCTACGCCGTCGAGAGCGGCGGGTCGGTCCAGGAGGTGAACGGCGAGGAGATTCACGTCGCATTCGAGACGCCGATGCCCCGCGGGTTCGACACCAAAGACCAGGCGGTCACGGCCGCGAAGGAACACCTCCGAACGCAGTTCGCGCGAATCGGCGTCGACCCAGACACGGTCGACATCTCTGTGCAGAAAGCCGAGACAGTCTGATTCCGGCTCGATTCCGGTCCGTTTTCCGACTACTCGCCCCAGCGTGAGTCGTCGTAATCTCGCGTCTGTCTGGCGTCGAACGACTGTTCCAGCGTCTCGCCGAGCGCACGCTTCTCGTCGCGACTGATGCGTGCGAGTTCGTCGGCCTTGGCGACGGCCCGCGGCGGACCGCCTTCGGCGGCGATTTCTTGGAGGGCGTACAGTCGGAGGTCCTCGCGTGTTTCCTCGTCTTTCGTCACGGCGTAGGGCGCTTCGAGGCGGTAGACGAGGTCCTCTCGCGGGTCGTAGATGACGCAGAAGGTGACCTCGTACTCGGCCGCGTCCATGCGGCGGTCGACCCCGAGGGCGTCGCCAGCCGACGACAGCGGGTGGTCTGCCCCGCCGCGGGAGACGAACCAGTTCGTGCAGGTGAGCGCGCTCGTGTCGCGCTCCCAGCGCTCCGCGTCGTGGTCGAACTCGCCGCGTTCGAGGATTCGTGCGAAGAAGGCCGTGTCGTTCACCCACGGCGCGTGCCCGCCCTTTTTGCGGACTGCCCGGGTGAGAATCGTCGCGGCGGGGTTCTTCACGAAGCCACACAGTGGCACGTCTCGCGCGACGAACGTCTCGACTAGTTCGACGTAATTCTCGACGACCTCTTCGACCTGCTGCTCCTCTTCGAGCAGCGCCGCGAGTTCGGGGTGTCGGTCGGCCCACTTGAACAACCCTTTCGGGTAGAGTGGGCCGTCCAGAATCAGCAGGTCGTCGACGACCTCGGCCTGCGTGAGCGCGTGTTTCGACTCGGCGAGGTAGAGCGCCAGTGCGTGGACGACGCCCTCGACGAACCGATTCACGTGCGGGGCCTGGCGAATCTGCGAGCGGATGTACCCCTCGTCGGCCATGGCCCAGTCGGACTCGTCCATGTCGACCGTCGCGTCGTTCGTGTGGACGGTCATCACGAGCGTTCGTGCCCGGTGCAAGCCGAGGTCAGACGGTGTCGACGACATGGCTGCCTGTGCGATGTCGAGCACCAGTCCGTTCGTGAACGTCGTCGGGTTGATGGTCCCCGAGTCGAGGCCGTGGACCGTCTCGTACGGTACCTCGGCCAGCGCCACGTCTTCGACCGGCGCGACGTGGCGACCCTGTTCGTCGATAGGTTCCAGTAGCCGTGTTCCATCCACGACGAGTGGGTCGAGGAAGTCGGCCCACACCGTCTGTGCGAAGTCCCGGTGGTCCTCTTCGTCCACGTCGTATCGGATGCGACGCGCCAACTGCGCGATGCCCTCGAAGTGGACCGGGTCCAGCGTCATACCCCGACTCTCACTTCGCTTCCCGAAAAAGCCGACGGTTAACTCGATTCCGAAATAAGATTTTTCAAGAAATTTATACGTCTGGGCCGTGAAGCCCGAAACGATGCGGGAAACCGCCGAGACGAACTCCCCCGAGACCGAGCCGACGTACGACTGGACGCGGACCGACGACGGCGTGCGTATCCACGACCCCGAGAACCCCGACGCGTGGGTCCAGATGTCCTTCGAAGCGGGCGTGCCGCCGGAGAAGCGCCTGTTCATGGTTTGTGACGACTGTGGTGCCGTCGCGGCCCAGCGGACCCGACCCGGCACCATCTCCATCTGCGGCGAGTGCGACGCGTCGTTCGAACTGGAGTGAGCGACACGAGTTTTACGGGTTTTCGAACCGGTGATAGATTCTTCTGTGACAGTCTTGTATCGGTACGCGATGGTCTCGCACTCCACCACCGAGGACCTCGACCTCGACCCACCGGACTATCCCAAAATCTGTCTCGTCAACCGGGACCGACCGGAACTGTGTCTCAGTGCCGAGGTCACGGACGACACCGGTGAACTGGTCGCCTCCTACGAAGGGCGGCTGTACCCGTATCGGAGCGTCACGCTTGCGTGGGTACCACCGGACCAAAGGTACCGAATATCGGTCGAGTACGACGACGAACACCACGAGGCGGAGTGGAACCCCGAAGAACGGAGCGACGGGACGCACGATACCTTGTTCGTGCAGGTCATCGACGGAGAGTTCACCAGTAACGGTATTCGGTTCAAGTGACCGCTGGCGCGGTGTCTCAGTCGCATTTTGCGGTTCGACAGCGCTGACACAGCCGGTCTGGCGCGCGCTGACTCCCGTGCCGAAGGCCGGGAGTCGTAGTCGCGCGAGGGATGAGCACCGCAGCGAAGCGAGGAGCGAAATCGGTTGGGGAGGGTGTGGCTGCGGTCATGTTCCATCGGCGATAGTGAACTGCTCCCCAGCACCAACACTGCCAGCGACGACGACGGCACCAGCCGCCACAGCAACGACCGGCCGAACTCACGAAGATAGTTTACTTCAGACGTAAACCATCGAACGGACCGGACATACGGAAAATCATCGCCCCGAACGAACCTTTCTTGGCACCGACCCCCGACTCCACAGACATGAACGCGGCACTCGTCATCCTCGACGGCTGGGGCCTGAACGACGACCCGGGCGACCACCGGGACGCGGTTGCAGCGGCCCACACGCCCGTCTTCGACCGACTCACACGGACCGGCGCGGTCGGTCGCCTCACGGTCTCCGGCCGGCGCGTCGGCCTGCCCGACGGCCAGATGGGCAACTCGGAGGTCGGCCACTTGAACATCGGCGCGGGGCGCGTCGTGTTGCAGGAGTACACCCGTATCGAGGACGCGGTTTCGGACGGCTCGTTCTTCGACAACGACGCGCTGAACTCGGCGTTCGATTACGCCGACGAGCACGACGGTCGGGTCCACTTCATGGGCCTCGTGAGCGACGGCGGCGTCCACTCCGCACTGACGCACCTGTACGCGCTCATCGAACTCGCGGCCGAGCGTGAGGTGCCGGCGGTGACGCACGCCTTCACCGACGGGCGTGACACCGCGCCGGAGAGCGGCGAAGGCTTCCTCGCGGACCTCGACGCACACGTCCAACAGTACGGAACCGGCGACGTGGCGACCGTCTGCGGCCGGTACTACGCGATGGACCGCGACGAGAACTGGGAGCGAACGCGGCAGGCCTACGACGCCATCGTCGAGCGCGACGCACCGCACCACGCCGAAAGCGCCGTCGAAGCCGTGACCGAGAGCTACGACCGCGGCGACACCGACGAGTTCGTCGAGGCGACGACGGTCGGCGACCACGACGGGCTGAAGGAGGGTGACGCCATCGTCTTCTTCAACTTCCGCTCCGACCGCGCGCGCCAACTCGTCCGAATGCTCGGGGGCATCGACGCGCTCGACGACTGGCCCGAACCACCAGAGACCAGACTCGTGACGATGACCGAGTACGACAAGACGTTCGGCCTGCCCGTCGCGTTCGAGCCGAATCAGCCCGAGGACACGCTCGGCGAAGTCCTCTCGGAAGCGGGCAAGACCCAACTCAGGATGGCCGAGTCCGAGAAGTACCCGCACGTCACGTACTTCCTGAACGGCGGCCGTGAGGTCGAGTTCGAGGGCGAGCGCCGCGAAATCATCCCGAGTCCGGACGTGGCGACCTACGACGAGCAGCCGGAGATGAGCGCGAAGCAACTGACCGAGACCGCCATCAGTATCATCGAGAAAGAGGACCCCGACGTGCTGGTGCTCAACTACGCGAACCCGGACATGGTCGGCCACACGGGCGATTACCGCGCCGCCGTCGAGGCCGTGGAGACGGTCGACACGCAACTTGGGCGGCTCGAAAGCGTGGTCAAGTTGGCTGGCGGGCACCTGCTCGTCACGGCCGACCACGGCAATGCCGACGACATGGGCACCGAAGAGAGTCCGCACACGGCGCACACCTACAACGATGTCCCATTCATCTACGAGACGCCCGACGGCGACGCTGGCGGAAAAGTCGTCCGCGAAGGCGGCTCGCTCTGTGACATCGCGCCGACGCTGCTGTCACTGGTCGGGGTTCCGAAGCCCGACGCGATGACGGGCGAAAATCTGCTACGAGACGAGTAGGACGTCCTGCGAGTCGTTACTGAAACTGGTCTCTCTGTACGCTCTCTTCGTCGTCTTCACCGTCGCCGTTCTCGCCGTCCTCGCCGTCGCCACCGTCCATTCCTTCACCGTCACCGTTCTCACCGTCTTCGCCGTCGCCGCCTTCCATGCCTTCTCCATCGCCGTCTTCGCCGTCTTCTCCGTCTTCACCGGGCCCGGTGCAGCCGGCGACGAGCGCGAGCAATGTGGGTGCCGAACCAGCCAGAAGCTTGCGGCGGGAGTACCGTCGGTCCATACTCGAACATCGCAGGCTGGCGAGGTAAATTCGAGGGCAAGGTGTTTGGCCTTCGGGGCCACGACCACTGACCGATTCGTCACGGTCAGTCGGACGGTTCACTCGTCATCCCCGTGGCAGGTGCGAGCGTGACTCGTGCAGCCACGAGAGCCGTGAGTCCGACCAGCACGACACCAGCCACGCCCAGCGCCAGATACGTCGAGATATCGGCGACGCGCCCGACGGCCACGCCGAACGGGATGGCGACGACGGCGTTCACCATCGAGACGCCGGAGAGGACCGTCGCCCGACCGGCCGTCTCGACGCGGTCGTTGACGAACTGGGTCGCGATGGTGTTCGTCGGCGAGGTCACGGCACGGACCGCGACGAACGCCGGGAACGCGGCGAGCGGGGCGGCGAGGACGAGGGCGAGCGAGACGCCGAGCAGGGCAGGCGCGAGGGTCAGCCAGCCGGCGACGCCGAAGCGGTCGCGAAGCCACTCGGCGCGGTAGCTGGCACCCGCAGCGAGCAGGGTGAACCCGCCGTAGAGCCAGCCGAGCCACGCCTCTGGGACGCCCAGGTCGACCACGACTGGCTGCGTGAGCCGACTGACCGACGTGGCCACCGCGAGAACCACGGCGACCCAGAGTACGAACGCCCGGAGGTCGGTCGAGAGCAGTCGCTCACGCAGAACCGGGAGCGCGTCGGCCGCCGTGATTCGGTCGTCGTCCGCGACCGAGACTTTGGGGAACGTCACGAGGACGACGACGCCGACCAGCCAGAGCGCGCCGGTCGCGTAGAACGGCCAGCGGAGGTTCGCCGCGCCGAGGTAGCCGCCGACGACTGCGCCGAGCGCACCGCTCGCGAGCGTGAGCGACTGACCGCGGCCGCGGACCCCGGCGAAGGCGTCGGAGTCGTCGCGCCGGTCGAGTGTCTCGTAGAGCCACGCGTCGGTGCTGCCAGACTGGAGCGTCGACCCGAGCGCCCAGAGCAGGTAGATGCCCGCGAGCGCCCAGAAGGTGCCCGAGGCACCCATGGCGACGACGGCGACCGCCCGGAGCGCGTTGCCGACGACGAGGCTGTTCTTCCAGCCGACGCGGTCTCCGACGTAGCCCGTCGGAATCTCGCCGAGCGTGATCCCGACCCACCAGATGGCGTCTAAGACCATTATCTCGGTGAAGTTCAGGCCGTTCGCGCGGAGGAAGAGAACCCAGATAGGGACCGAGAGCCCGGCCGACGCTGTCGCCTTGTAGGCGTAGTACTTCAGAACCGGTGGGGAGGGCGGGGACCAGTGCACGCTCGAAGCCTCTCGGTCTTCGCCAAAAGGCGTTCCCTGAAACGGAATATTGTTTGGGGCCTGTTACTTCAGCGGATGAGTCGGGACGACTCGTCGAGACCGGTCCGAAACGCCGACACGATTTTGAGTGCCGCGAAGGCGAGTGCCAGCAGCAAGAGTACTGGCAGGAACAGTGCCACGGGCGTGGCCTCTCGTGCGAGTTCGGACACATACAGACTCACTGTGAGGTCGAGCAGCACGACCGCGACGGCACCGACGACCAGCCAGACAGCACCGAGTCGGACTGCGTGGCGCCGACCCTCGCCACGGAACACGTCGAATCCGCGAAACTGGACGTCGACGGCGAGCGATGCCGTGTACAGCGCGACGACGATAGCGAGGAGTCGGCCAAGACCGACCGCGATGGCACTGCTCGGAACCGCAGCGGGAAGCAAGTTGGCGACGACACCTGCCGCACCGACGAGGCTCTGATAGACGAGCGGTGCGACGAGGAGGAGGGCGCCGGCCGAGACCGCAAAGACGCGAGCGGCTTTCGACCAGTCGGTGGCGGACATGCATCCGCTTTGGAACCGCGCATCGATAAAATGTTCGTATTTGGACTAATTTGGGTCGATATCGAGAAAAATCACCAGACACGAACGTTCCAAGATGCAACTATTTCATTCTCCAGTTCGGAACGAATAGTCCAGACTCGCCGCAGAGTGGGTCAGACTCCCCATCGAGATGATGTCCACCCCAGTCGTCGCGTAGTCGGGGACCGTCGCCAGCGTGATGTCGCCGGAGGCCTCCGCGAGCACGCCACTGGGCAGCAGGTCGACGGCTTCTGTCGTCGTTTCGGGGCGCATGTTGTCGAGCAGGACGATATCTGCGCCGGCCTCGGCCGCCTTCGGGGCGTCTTCTGGCTCCTCGACTTCGACCTCTATCTTCGTCGCGAACGAGACACGCTCGCGGAAGTGAGAAATCGCGCCGTCGAGTCCCATCTCGGCGACGTGGTTGTCCTTCACCATGACCATGTGCGAGAGGTCGAGGCGGTGCGTGTCGCCGCCACCGGCGACCACGGCACGTTTCTCGATGCCGCGAAGTCCGGGCGTGGTCTTGCGCGTCGCCGCGATTCGCACGTCGTCGTCGACTTCGCGCGCCGCGTCGACCGCTTTGCGGGTTCGCGTGGCGACACCTGAGGCGTGGCCGACGACGTTGACCGCGATGCGCTCGGCCCGGAGTACGTCTCGTGCCGCACCGTCGACGCGGAGAACCACGTCCCCGGCGTCGATTCGGTCGCCGTCCTCGACGGTTTCGGTCACGTCGACGCCGACGTAGTCGAACACGCGGCGAGCAGCGTCCATCCCGGCGACGACGCCGGCTTCCTTGGCGACGAGTCGGCCAATCGTCTCGCCGGGCACGTCGTTCGTCACGTCGTGGTGGCCGAGGTCCTCGCGGAACCAGTTCTCGACCTGTGAATCGTGAATCATGCGTTAGTCGTCCGCGGGCGGTTTCGCCCCGGGTTCTTCGGCGTCTGCGTCGTCCAACACGAAGTGACAGCCGACGCTCTCCTCGTTCTGGGCGGCGGCCCGCGCGACGAGCAGCGCGGTCACGCTCGCGTGGCGCAGTTCGTACAGGTCGCGCGCAGTGCGGGTGCGGCTGTAGGCGTCGACTTCGCCCTTCAGTCGCCGGAGGACGGCCTGCGCGCGGCCGAGTTCGCGCGTGTCGCGCCGGAGACCGACCCGTTCGCTCATCACGCGGCGCAGGCGGTGGAACTTCTCGGCGGCGAAGCGCGGCGGCAGGTCCGGGTCGCTGTCCAGCAGTTCGGGTGCTTCGACCGGTTTCGGGTCGACACCGACCGCGTCCTCACCGGCTCGGAGGCCCCAGACGAGTCCTTCGAGCAGACTCGTGCTGGCGAGTCGGTTCGCACCGTGGACACCGGTTCGGGCGCACTCGCCGACGGCGTACAGTCGGTCGAGCGTCGTCTTTCCGTCGTGGTCCACGTCGATGCCGCCGCAGAGGAAGTGTTCGCAGGGCGCGACCGGAATGCCGGCTTCCCAGTCCACGTCGCGCTCCTCGCACTTCGCGGCGAGGTCCGGGAACTCCACTTCGAAGGCTTCGTCGAGCGTCGACACGTCGAGCGTGACCTCGCCCGTCGCGTCGATTTCGTCCTGCACAGCGCGGGCGACCACGTCGCGCGGCGCGAGTTCGGCGTCCGGGTGGTACTCGGGCATGAATCGCTCACCCGCGGCGTTTCGGAGGAGACCGCCTTCTCCCCGAACTGCCTCGGAGAGAAGGAAGGGGTCCTCACCTGCAAATGCGGTCGGGTGGAACTGCACGAACTCCATGTCTGCCACGTCTGCACCGGCGAGTGCAGCCATGGCGATGCCGTCGCCGGTCGAACCGCTTGGGTTCGTACTCCGGTCGAACAGGTCGCCGATGCCACCGGTTGCGAGAATCGTCGTCCCCGCGAACACCGGTTCGCCGGTTTTCTCGGTGTCGACCATCGCGCCGTGGACTCTTCCCTCGTGGGTGATGAGTTCGAGCGCGGCGGTGTCTTCCAGAATCTCCACGGACTCGTGCCCGTCGAGGTAGTTGAGGAACGGCCGCAGGATGTGCTTGCCCGTCGAGGCGTCGACGTGCAGGATGCGCTTTTCGGAGTGGGCGGCCTCGCGCGTGTAGTCGAACTCGTGGGTATCGGCGTCGGCGTCGAATTCGACGTCGAGCGTGTCGACGAGCACGTCTTCGACCGCGGCGTCGGCGTTTTCTACCAAAACATCGACTGCGGCCTCGTCAGCCGTGTGGGCGCTGGCTGCGACGATGTCGCGTTTGAACTGTACTGGGTCGGTTCCAGTCGTGGAGATGCCACCCTGCGCCCAGTCCGAGGAGGCGTCTTCGGGCCGCTTCGCCTTCGTGACGACGAGGACGTTCGCGCCCTGCCGGGCCGCACCGAGTGCGGCCGCACAGCCGGCGATGCCGGTGCCGACGACGAGGACTTCGGTCTGTTCCATGAGTCAGACCTCCAGCATTCGGTCGAGTGCGACTTTCGCCAGTTCCTTCTCCTCCGGCGCGACCTCGATGACGTTGCGCTCGCGCCCCTCGACCAGTTCTTCGAGCACCCACGTCAGGTAGTTGGGGTCGATTTGGCGCATCGCGTTGCAGTCCATGCAGGCGTCGCCACACAGTGGCAGGACGTTCACCTCGGGGTGCCAGCGCTGGAGGTGCTGAGTCAGGTGAATCTCGGTGCCGATGGCCCACGTGTCGCCCGGGTCTGCGTTCTCGATGGTCTCGCAGATGGCTGCCGTGGAGCCAGACACGTCGGCAGCTTCGACGACCTCGCGGCGGCACTCGGGGTGGACGATGACCTGTGCGTCGTCGTATTGCTCGCGGACCTGTTCGATGTGGTCGACGCGGAAGCGCTCGTGAACCTGGCAGTAGCCGTCCCAGAGGATGATGTCCGATTCGGCGACCTCTTCGGCGTCTTTGCCCTCGGGGTCCCACGGGTCCCACTTCGCGATGCGGTCTTCCATCCCCATCTGGTAGGCCGTGTTCTCGCCGAGGTGTTTGTCGGGGAGGAACAGCACCTTGTCACCCTTCTCGAAGGCGTACTCGAACGCGCGGTGGGCGTTCGACGAGGTACAGACCAGCCCACCTTGTTCGGCACAGAACGCCTTCAGGTCGGCGTAGCTGTTCATGTACGTGATGGGGATGATGGTCGAATCCGGCGCGGCGCTCGTAATCTCTTCCCACGCGGCGTCGACCTGCAGCGCCTCGGCCATCCCGGCCATCGGGCACGAGGCCTCCATCGACGGGAGGATGACGGTCTGGTCGTCGTCGGTGATGATGTCGGCCGATTCGGCCATGAACGTCACCCCGCCGAAGACGACGTATTTCGCGTCGGCGTTCGCGGCCTCGACGCTCAGCTGATACGAGTCGCCGATGAAGTCGGAGTGCTCGACGATTTCGCGGCGCTGGTAGTTGTGGCCGAGGATGACGAGGTCGTCGCCGAGTTCGGCTTTCGCGGCCTCGATGCGGTCGGTCCGTTCGTCTTCCGTAAGTTCGCGGTACTCCGGCGGCAGCTGTTCCAAGTTGTCGTACTTGAACAGACTCAGCTCCGTCTCGAAGTTCGCAGTTTCCATCTTTGGCACGATGTAGGCACCTGTAGTTATCTGCCACTCCGAAGCCCATATTGAAGAAATTTTCTCTTCGATACGACTTACTGGTGGAATACTACTCGTGAATTTCCGATAGCAGGTTCGGGACGCCGACAATCAGCAATATCGTCCTCGAATCGTTTGTGCTGGCGCGGGTCGTACAGAATCAAAGTCACACGGACGACTCTGCAAGGGTTCACCCGGCGAGTGTAGCGCGACGCGACGGCGCAGCGACGGAGCGTCGACCTCCCGTGCTCGGCGTCGAAAAGAGTACCAGCAGAGATTTCGTTGGCGTGTCGCCGACGATTACGGCTGTCTTCGCCAGCAACCGCAACGCTCAGACGCTGGCGTCGTACACGACCTCGCCGTCGACGACCGTCATCGCTACGTCGATGTCGCGAATCGCGTCCTCGTTCTCCCACGGCGACTCGTCCAGCACGACGAGGTCGCCCAGCTTGCCCGCCTCAATCGTCCCGAGCCTGTCCTCCGCGAAGCCCGCGTACGCACCACCGAGGGTGTACGCCCGGATAGCCTCGGTCACCGTGAGGCGCTGGCTCGGTTCCGGCGCGTTTACCGCGTGGTGGATACCGAGGAGCGGTCCCATCGGCATCACGTCGCTGGAAAACGCGAGGTTTACGCCCGCGTCGAGCAGGTCGCGGTAGCGATTCGTCTGTTTGCGCCGCTCGCTCCCGAGTCGGTGGTCGTACAGGCCGTCCTCGCCGGCCCACTGGAGGAAGTTCGGCTGGCAGGAGGCGATGATGCCGGTGTCGGCGAAGCGGTCGATGTGCTCGTCGGTGACCAGTTCGACGTGTTCGACGCGGTGACGTGACTCGCCAGGATTTCCGGTCTCCTCGAAGGCGTCGAGCGTCGCCGTGATGGCCTCGTCGCCGATGGCGTGGACGGTTAGCTGGAAGCCCGCATCGTCGGCCTCGCGCGCGATGTCGTCCAGTTCGTCGGGGTCGACGACCCACGTGCCGGTCTCCTCGGAATCGTCGGCGTAGGGTTCGGAGAGCTTCGCGGTCCGGCCGCCGAAGCTCCCGTCGGTGAACGACTTGATGGCTCCCGTCTCGACCTTCATGCAGCCGTGGTTCGTCCGGAGGCCAGCCTCGCGCACCGCACCGAGGTGGTCGCTCCAGTAGTTGATTCGCACTCGCAAATCGAGGTCGCCGGCGGCCGCCATCTCGCGGTACACCCGCGGGGCGTGGCTCTGGCGAACCATGTCGTGAACGCCGGTCACGCCGCGTTCGACCGCGAACGACTGTGCCGCGGCGAGCAGTTCGCTCGTCTCCTCGGGGTCAGGTTCGATGGCGTCCCACACCGGTTCGATGGCGTCTTCGACGACGACACCCGTCGGTTCGCCGTCGTCGGTCTGCACGTCCTCGTCGGGCATCTCGTCGCGGAGCATCGAGAGCGCGACCGAGTTCAGGGTTGCTGTGTGCATGTCGACGCGAATCGCCGCGACGGGCCGCTCCCCGCTCACTTCGTCGAGGTCGTCCCGGGTGAGGTAGCGGTCGTCGTCCCAGCCGGATTCGTCCCAGCCGAAGCCGAGTATCCACTCGCGGTCGTCGTGGGCGTCACTGGCGAGTATATCGGTCGCGTGGTCGGGTGAGTCGGCCTGGCTCAGGTCGGCGTGGACTTGATACTGGCCGAGTTCTCGCATGTGGGTGTGCGCGTCGACGAAGCCGGGCAGGACGACCCGCCCGCCGCAGTCGACCACGTCCGTCTCGACGCCGACGAGGAAGTCGACCTCGAACTCGTCGTCCACCCGGACGATGTGGCCGTCGCGAATCGCGACCGCCTCTCGTGTCTCGTCCGGGTCCGTAAGCGTGTGGACCCGCGCGTTCGTCAGCACGAGGTCCGCCGGTGCCGTCATACTTCGACAGGTGATTCGCGGGTGGGTAAACGTTTGGATGGGGCCGGCGACACCAATCGGTGTGTCGACGTTCAAGTAGGAAAGCGCAGCCACGGTCGGTGTGTCCTGACGAACTGCCGCCGGGCGGCCAGCGGGTGTGCGACACACCGCTCGGCGAGTCGAGCGTGTCGCCTGTCCGCAACACAGTGCGCTCCAGTGCACTCCTCAGGTGCACGCTTTAGCCTGCTCAGTTCGGTTCCTGGTCGCCTGGCTCCCGTTCACTCCCCTCGCCGAACCACTCTGTCGACGGCGGGAGGTAGCCCGCGACGACGAACGCCGCGAGCGTCAGGTACCCGGCGAGACCGCCCCACAGCACCGAGAAGACGACTGCCGGAGCGACGAACGCGCCGACGAGCGCGAGGACGACGGTCGCACCGACCGCGACCGGCCTGACGCTCGGCAGCGTCCAGAGTCGGCGTACGAGGTCGGCACGGAACGCGAGAACGACTTCGAGGACTAGCGCACCGCCGAACGCGGCGAGCAAGAGCGGCGTCGACACGTCGACGTCCGCGGCGAAGCCGATGGGGACGACGAGCGCCAGCGTCAGCGCTGCGAGGACAGCGTCGTCGGCACCAGACCCTCTCTTCATCACCTTAGTCGAGGTAGCCGGTCAGGATAAAACCGAGGCCGAGGAACCAACAGCCGACCGCCACGAGGACGACCGCCCAGTGGAAGACGAGGGCGGCCCCTGAGAGCGTCGTTGGTGACGCGACCGCGGCGGTCACCAGTCGGTCCACGGTCGCTGCTGGGGTGAGTGGGCCAGTCGAACCAGCGACGGCGATGGCGCCAGTTCCGACTGCGACGAGGCCCGCGACGAGCGCGAGTGCTGCACCACCTCGTTCCGCGAGCCAGCCGACTCGCTCGACAGGGTGGCTGGCGAGCGACAACTGAAACGGTGGTCGACTGGCTGCCATGCCAACACATAACGTTCTCCAGCGGCTTAACTACCGGGCGTACCTGTCGCTCTCGTTTTCGTTTCTGACTGAGAGGAGCGTCGTGCTGCCGGAACGTCGGTATCGTCGTCGATAGCGGAGGTAGTCTGTTCGCGTCTACCGGAAAATCTGTGCGCCCTGTCCGATGCTGGTCTGGTACGCTCGCGCGTCGACGCCATGGGACTCGAACGCATCGAGCATGGCGCTCGCGACCGCCCGCCGGTCGTCCGGCGAGCGACAGATGGCGAGGACGCCCGGGCCAGCGCCGCTGACCGTGACCCCGGTCGCACCGGCCTCGCTCGCGGCCGTCGTCGCGGCGTCGTAGCCCGTGATGAGGTCAGCTCTGGCCGGCGTAACGACCGCCTCTTCCAGCCCGCGACCGACGAGTTCTGGGTCGTTTCGCGTCATTCCGACGGTGAGCGTCGCGGCGCTACCGACAGTGTCGACCATCTCCGACATCGAGACGGTCTCGGGGACGACCTTTCGAGCGTCACGCGTCGAGACGACGAGGTCCGGCAGGCACGCGACTAACGGGAGCGACGCGTCGACCTGCGTGACGCCGTCGTCGCGGGCGATGGTGAAGCCGCCAAGGATGGCCGGCGCGACGTTGTCGGCGTGGGCCGCACCGGAGACGACCGCTTCGCCTTCGGCCGCGACGTGAACCAGTTCCTCGCGCGTGAGACCGCGGTCGTACAGTTCGCTGAGTGCGACTGCGGCGGCGGCCGCGCTGGCGGCCGACGAGCCGAGGCCGGACGCCGGTCGAACGCCCTTGTCGATGCAGATTCGCGCGGGTGCGTCGAGTTCTGCGGCGACGACGCCCGCGGTGTTCTGGGTTGGGTCTTCCGG
Source organism: Haloarchaeobius caseinilyticus (assembly GCF_051207395.1). NCBI lineage: Archaea > Methanobacteriati > Methanobacteriota > Halobacteria > Halobacteriales > Halorubellaceae > Haloarchaeobius > Haloarchaeobius caseinilyticus. The sequence continues at coordinate 1,087,786 of NZ_JBPJZC010000001.1, forward strand.
GATGTACTGGCTGCCGGCACCGGACACCTCGATAGTGGTCTCGTCGGCCCGCTCGACGCGGACGACGTCTGCTGGCGCGTCGAGGGCCAGCCCGAACACGTCGAACCCACTCCCGAGGTTCGCGCTCGTAGCCGGTGCACGGACGGTGAGCATGCCACCGAATTGGCTCAGTCCGTGTAAAAAACTAGCGAACGACGCGGCTTTCGCGCACGCGGTTGCGGTGACTATCCGGCCGTGTCGGTTATCACGTCGAAGCGCGCACCGTCGTCCTCGTTCTCACCGGGATAGACCGCCCAGCCGTGGCTGTCGGCGATGGACGCGACGATAGCCAGTCCGAGGCCGGTGCCTGTCTCGCTCCCGGTGACGCCAGACTCGAAGACGTTCTCGCGGAGGTGCTCGGGGAGGCCGACGCCATCGTCTGCGACGTAGAACCCACGGCCGTCGTCGCGGACGCCGACCGAGACGGTCAGTGGTTCGGCCCCGCCATCGGTCGCAGGATGGGACGGTGGTACTGCTTGGCCGTGTTCTATCGAGTTGCGAAACAGGTTCTCGAACAGACGGAGGATGCGGCCACGGTCGGCCTCGACCTGCGTTTCTCCGCCTAGTTCGAGCGTCACGTCTTCGGCGTCGATGCTCTCCCATGCGCGGGCCGCTGCCGTCTGCACCGAGACGGGTTCGGTCTCGCCGAGGTCGCCGCCGTCGCGGGCCAGCGCGAGCAGGTCGTCGACGATTGCTTCCATGCGGTCGTGTGCGCGGACGACGCTATCGTAGTGGACTGACTGGCCTGTCTCGCGATAGAGGTCGAGGTAGCCTTCGGCGGCACCGAGCGGATTCCGCAGGTCGTGACTGACGACGCTCGCGAACTGGTCGAGGCGTTCGTTCTGTCGACGGAGTTCGCGCTCGCGCCGGACCCGGTCGGTCACGTCGCGGAAAACCACGAGCGTCCCGATGACGCGCTGGCCGTCGGTGAGGTCGGTCCGGGTCCGCTCGAAGTGGCGGTCCGCGCCGTCGTCGGTGACGGTGACCAGCGCCTCGTCGCTGTCGTCCTCGCCGCCAGTATCGAACGGAACGGCGGCGACCCTCGTGGCACAGTGGCCGACCGGCGCGGTCGTGAACAGCGCACTGGCTGCGGGGTTGCTGTCCAGCACGCGACCGTCCGGGTCGAGGACGACCGCCGGGTCGACCATCTGTTCGAGGGCCGTTCGGCGCGCGATTGGCGCGAGCGAGAGGAGTCGGTGCCTGCGGACCGACCACGCGACGGCCGCCGCAGTGACGGCGAAGCCGAAGGCGGTCAAGTTGAACTCGCGAAGCGGCGTCGGCCCGACGAGATACACGCCGCTGGCGACGAACGGAGCGAGCGACCCGACGAGCAGCCCGAGCGTCTGTCGGCGATAGAGACCGACCGACCCGGCGTAGGCGCGGACGAGCAGCGAAGTTGCGGCGAGCACGAGCGCGTAGGAGTAGGCGACGAACGCGTAGAAGGCGACGCCGTGCTCGTTGACGAGAACTGGGACTGGCCCGTCGGTCGCCAGTGACGCACTGGGCCAGAATTGGTGATGGAACGAGTTCGTGAAGACGACCACCGGAGTCAACACGGCACCGGCGACGATCAGTCCCCAAACTGCCCGCGGGACTCCGTCGTACCGCGTGAAACGGACGGTGTAGCAGAACCAGAGCCCCGGTACCGCGGCCATTCCGAGGTACTGCGCCATGTTCCACAGCACCTTGGCGTCGTAGACACCGGCTGTATCGGGTCCAGTGATTGCGAGTTCGACCGCGTACGTGAGCATCATCACGCTCACGGCGACGAGCAACGCGGCGGCGACGCGGGACCCTGGAACGTGTGCGTACCGTTCTCGTCTGCTGAGGACAGCGAGGGCGACGACGAGTTGGACACCGGCACCGAACAAGAGCGGCACGGCCAGCAGCGTCCACTGTAAGCCCATAGACTCGACAGTGGTTGACTGGCGAGACGGTTAACGCTGCTGGCCAGTATCCAAAAGACCCTTCGCTCGTCGCCCCGGAGTCGGTGGTAATGACAGTCGGCATCGTCGGCGGCGGTATCGCCGGACTCGCGGCCGCGCATCGACTCCAGCAGCAGGGGTACGACGCGCAGATATTCGAGGCGAGCGACGACCTTGGCGGCCTCGCGGCCGTCTACGAGACCAGTGGCCAGCCGATAGAGAAGTTCTACCACCACCTCTCGAAGTCGGAGGAGACCATCGTCGAACTCGCCGAAGAACTCGGCGTCGGCGACCGACTGGAGTGGCCGTACAAGTCCGACGCGTACTACGTCGACGGCGTCGTCCATCCGATGGACAAGGCGTGGGAAATCGCGGCGTATCCGCACCTCTCGCTCTACGACAAGTTCCGTCTCGGGATGCTCACCATGGAGGTCGACATCCGCGGCGGCATCCCGTCGTTCGACACGTACGAGCGACTGGAGGACTTCGAGCAGATTCCCATCAAGGACTTCGTCCTCGAACACACGACGAAGAACGTCTACGAGAGTTTCTTCGAACCGCTGCTGGACGCGAAGTTCGGCAGTCGGAAAGAGGACGTTTCCGCGGCATGGCTCCTCGGACGCATCAAGTTCCGCGGCGAGCGCGACCTGCTCAAGGGCGAGCAACTGGGCTACTTCGACGGCTCGTTCGCGGTGCTCATCGACGCACTCGTCGACGCGGTCGGCCGGGAGAACATCACCACCGGCGCACGCGTGACCGAGGTCGGCATGGCCGGCGGTGACGTGTCCTCGCTGACGGTCGTGACCGACGACGGGTTCGAGACGAAGAAGGTCGAGTCGGTCGTCGTCGCCGCGATGCCGAACGTGCTCGAAGACCTCACCGGCTACGAGTGCGACATCGACTTCCAGGGGACGGTCTGTTCCGTCTGGAGCATGGCCGGGTCGCTGACGGACACCTACTGGCTCAACATCAAGGACGAGGCACCCTTCGGCGTCCTCATCGAACACACGAACTTCATCGACGAGTCCCGTTACGGCGGCGAGCACCTCTACTACACCGCGAGCTACGTCCAGGACCCGAGCGAAGACCTGTGGAACATGGACGACGAAGAGGTCGAACAGTACTGGCAGGACGGGATTCAGGACCTCTTCCCCGACTTCGACCCCGAGATGGTCAACTGGGTCGAGACGGCGCGCAACCCGCGGACCGCACCCGTGTACGAACGCGGCTACCTCGACATGGTCGTCCCGTACGACCTCGGCGACGAGGTCGGCGATGGCGTCTACTACGCCGGGATGGCCTCGCTCGCGCAGTACCCGGAGCGCTCGCTCAACGGGGCAATCGTGGCAGGATACGAGTGTGCCGACCTCGCGTTGGAGCGTGCGGCTGACGAGTCGAAATCGTCGGTCGAGTCGTCGGTGGCGGAGTAGGCGGCACGGCGGAGCGCCGGCTCGGTGAAGAACAGACAGCGGCCCGAGACGCGAACTCGTCGCTCTCGGATGTAAAGAACGCAAAACCCGGAAACCACGGCTTGGACCCGGACGGGAAACGTTGTCCCCAGACCACACGGCCATGCCTGGCTTTCGTCGGAATTACACCGACTCAGTCGACCGAAGCCGACCTTGGCAGGATTCTCACCTGCATGCCGAGATATTCCCGAAGTCCCTTTACAGGTACTCCGATACTTGGCCTTCGCCTTCGACCGCCATGGCGGCCGAACACTGGTCCGGTACGGTCTTCCTTCGGAGTCGTGACCTCGTAATCGTGTTACGGATTCTTTGGTGTTGTCCCCTACTTCCGTCCGTCTCGTCCGGTTCAAGACCGGTTCGATCAGGGCGCGAAGCGTCCGGTGTGCCCCCGTGATTCCCGGTGGGCAAGTTAGTGTACGACCGGGGAGGACATAACCATTTTGTGCGGTAACATGGCACATGGTTCTGAGAACACGCAGGACAGAGGCGAGAGGCTGGTGAGAGCGGTTGTCGAGCGAATCGAGAAGCGGGCCGCCACGAACGAGCGTCGTCGAGAACGACGGGATTATTCGTCCGACGAGATGCCGAGCGTCTCTGACGGGTCCACGTCCTCCGGTTCGTCCTGCCCACCGACGACGATTTCGCCGTCGGCCGTCTCGACGTACACGTCGTCGGCGAAGCCGCCTTCGGCGTGGGGGTGTTCGGGGTTCTCCAGTTTCTCGGGCGTCGACGGTGCCTCGGCGATACCGTCGGCGGGCCGGAACGCGCCGAGCGGGTCGTCGATGGTGATGTCGTTCGCGCGGAAGAACGACTCGTAGCGCTCGTAGTGGGTCTCCAGTTCGTCGGCCGGGAACTCCATCATCTCGGTCCAGCCGTGGTTGTAGAAGTCGAAGTTACCCTGCACGTGCGTAATCTCGCGTGCCTCAGCCTCGGGGTAGTGGTCGAGCGCGGCGAGGTAGGTGTCGATGGTCGCCGCGAAGAAGTCGTCGAGGTGTTCGCGGCGTTCCTCGCGGTGGGCCTCGTCGGCCTTTTCGAGGAAGATGCGCGTGTGCAAGTCGACGAGTTTCTCGGTCGCGACGGGACCGAGGACCGGTGCGGACAGCGCCGCCTTGTACGCGAAGTGTTTGACGTTCTGGCGTATCTTCATCGTGGACGGGGTTGGGAGTGGACCGCCTTGAACGTCCCGCCACCAGCAGTACGAGAGGCGTAGCCATCCGATGTCGAGGTGACCGACGGACGGTCGACGACGAGTCAACGTGGTATCATATCACAATACGTCGCGGAAAACGACTGAATGGCAATCCACTTTAACCCCCGTACCGAACCCTGCGCGTATGAGTGAGTCGTACGTCATCATCGGCGACGGTATCGCCGGTGGTTCCGCGGCCAAAACACTCCGTGAGGAGTCACCCGACGCCGACATCGCCGTCCTGACCGACGAGGGTGAACCGCTGTACAATCGTATTCTCATCAAAGAGTACGCGAAAGGGAAAATTCCGATGGAGGACCCACTGTTCCTCCACGACGAAGAGTGGTACGAGGAGCGTGACATCGACCTCGAACTCAACACGCACGTCACGCGTGTCGATACCGACGCACACGTCGTCCACACCTACTCGGGCGACGAGTACGAGTACGACAGTCTGCTCGTCGCGACTGGTGGGACGCCGACGCAGCTCCCCGTCGAGAACTCAGACGCCGAGGGTGTCAACCACTTCTGGACCTTCCAGGACGCTCGTGCAATCGCCGAGCGCTCGGAAGCCGCAGACACCGGCATCGTCGTCGGTGCGGGCCTGCTCGGCATCGACTTCGCCGCAGTGTGTGGGGCCCGCGGCATCGACGCCAAGTACCTCATGCGTGGTGACTGCTGGTGGCGCTACGCCCTCAGCGAGGACGGCGGTGAAATCATCCACGAGGCCCTCCGCGAGATGGGCGTCGAACCCGTCTTCCAGTCCGGTGTCGACCACTTCACGACCGACGACGACGGCGTCGTCAACGGTGCGGTCGACCCGAACGGCGAAGCGTACGACGGCGACTTCGTGGGCGTCGCCATCGGCCTGAACTTCAACACCGAGTTCCTCCGTGGCTCCGGCATCGAGACGGACAACGGCATCGTCGTCGACAAGTTCATGGAGACCAACGTCGAGGACGTCTACGCCGCCGGTGACATCACGAAGTTCTACGACGTCATCCTCGAAGAGCACGCCCAGAACGGTTCGTGGGACTCCGCGAAGAAGCAGGGTGCCATCGCCGCGAAGAACATGGCGAACGACGAGCCCGAGGAGTTCCGGCACGTCTCTTCGTACTCCATCTCGCACTTCGACGACCTCCCGTTCGTCTCGTTCGGTCACCCGACCATCGGCGACGACGACGCAGAGCGCAAGTACTCCGATACTGAGTGGCGTCGTCTCACGTTCAAGAACGGCAAGCTCATCGGTGGCGTCCTCATCGGCGACCTGAAGCTGCAGTCGACGTTCAAGCGCATCATCCGCGAGGAGCGCGACCTCACCGGCCAGGAGGAGGTCCTGCTCGAAGAGGACTTCGACGTGGAGATGCTCGACGCGCCCGCACAGGAACAGTAAGTCCGACGCGAACTGGAGCTGAATTTTTCCGGTTGGTTGCTGCAGTAAGGCGAAGCTTTATCCCATAGTGTGACATACGTTACCACGACCTATGGCAGTTAGTGACACTTTATCGGGTAGTCTCCGTTTCACCGCAGTGGACGCCGTCCCTGCGGGAGCGACCGTTCGCCACGCCGACCAGCTCTCGGAGGAAGCGTTCGACCAGCTCGTCCGTGTACTGGCCGACGACGGCCCGAACATGCTACCGGATCGCCCAGCCGCCGACCTGAGAGACGGCGAAATCATCGTGTTCACTGAGTACCTGCAGGTCGAACTGCGCTAACCGCGCGAGCACCCCTACCCGAGAGGCCGTCGGTCCACTTCCGACACCGTTTTCCCGGCCCCGAAGCGACTCACAGGCATGAACGGCGGGAACTCTGGAACGATGACGCTCGCGTTCGAGCTGTCCGCACTCGAAGCGCTGGCCGACCCCGAAGTGGTGTTCGACGACGCACGACGCTGGAGCAAGTACGTCGGTGTCGTCTCGGACAAACCGACCTACGTCGTGACGAACTTCACGCGCAAGAACCGCATCCGACAGGACTTCTTCTCGGGACCGCGTGGCAAAGCAGAGAGTCTGGAGAGCGTCGGCGACCAGTTCGATACTGACCGCCACGTCTTCGTCTCGACCACGCAGGAGGACGCAGACCTCGCCGACGAAGTCGGCTGGGAGTACCTCCCGGTGACCGACGCGGCCGAGGCCGCAGGCTGGGAACTGGCGAGCGAAGACGAGGACGAAGACGCCGAAGAACCCGTGCGCGACGACTGGCCCTGAGACCGGAACCAGAGCGCGCCACTTTTTGCTCCCGGTCGCCGAGACCCCTGCATGAGCGAACCACGCGTACCGGGTGGGCCGGGGACCGAACTCTCCCTCCCGGACGGCCCGACCGTCGACGTGAGTACCATCGACCTCGGGATGCGCGAGTACGTCGAGGACGGCGAACACTACGCGGTCGTGATGGACGTCCACCCGCCCTCGCGCTTCTTCCCCGAGTCGCTGGTCCAGGTACTCAGAGAGACCGTCGAGACGGCCGACGAGTTCGACGAGTTCGGCACGCCACACCTCATGGGCATCGTGCTCGAAGAGTTCCCCGAGAAAGTCGCGAGTGCAGACGTTTCCGACGACGGGACCATCGGCTGTTCGATGGTCTGGCTCACCGAGTTCGACGCGGTGCGCCTCCACGAGATAATCGTGGAACTTGTCGTCGAGATGATGGAACACGCCGTCAGCCACGCTGAGGACGACGCGACGATGACGGACTTCGAACGCCAGATGCTGGAGTTCGACGTGAGCGAGTTCGTCGCCGAGTACCGCGAGCAGCGCGAGTTCACGTCAGAACACGACACCGCGCTCTGACCTATCGTCGTCTCTGTGTGACACTTGTCTGCATTGTACTGGGTTCGTTTTATGCCACTGGACGTTCTGTTCTCCCGTACATGCAAGACCGCCGGAGCGAGTTCGAGCGCATCAAGGCCGTCCTCGCGGAGGCGGACGCAGACGAGCCGTTGTCGGCGCGCGAAATCGTCGCCCTCCTCGAAGCCCACGGCGAAGACGTGGGGAGCGCTCACCGTGTCGCGACCATACTCGGTCGACACGCCGAACACGGAAACGTCGAGGTCATCCGCGAGCAGCCCTACCAGTATCGGATTCTCGAACAGTCGAACGTGTCGAACTGATTTTCGGTCGCGCGCACCGGCTACGAATCTCGTAACTCGTACTCGACTTCGACAGTGACGTGTGTCTCTATCGGCCCGCTTTCCGGGCCGGAACGCGATTGTTCCGTGTCCAGTACCAGTCCGGACCCCGTCTGCCGTGGTTGGGACCCACCGTCAGTCTGCATCTGTACTACCTCGCCGACGGTCAGCCCTTCAGCTGCTGCTGCAGCTTCGGCTTTTCCGCGTGCCGTTTCGACCGCGTCAGCAATGGCTTCGCGCTGCAGTGCCCGCCGGGTCGGCGTCTGAAACGTGAACGTCACGTCCCCGATTTCGACCCCAGCGTCGTCGACGGCGGTCGAGAGCGTCTCGCTCAAGTCGTCGAGTGCGTGAAGCGAGACGCTGACGACCTCGGTCGCGAGATACTGGTCCGCCTCTCGGTCGTCGGGTTCGTTCGGCGCAGGTCGGTGTTCTCGGACGTTGAACCGGACCGTCCGAGTTCGGTCGGCCGGGATTCCCCGTGCGTCGAGGAGTCGCCGAAGGTCGGCGGCCGTTTCGGCCACGGTACGGCGGGCACTGGTGATGTCGGGCTCGATTGCTGTGGCGGAGAACTGGATCGTGACCTCGTCCGGTGGTTCGCTCGCGACACCGACTGCACTGGTCGTGATGGAACGACTGGCCATGGTCGGGATTCAGCCCCAACCCAGAAGGGTGTTCGCCAGTGGTAGACAGGCGTCACCGTCTCGTCGACGTGCCAGTTGGGAAGGTACCTGTCGGAAGCGACGACGGCCAATCGGAAGTGACGGCGGCCGTTTCGACTGGTACTGGTACTTACTGGTATCGTCTTCACCTCGCGCATGCACGCGAAGGCGCGCGAACGGGCGAGAGCGGCGTCTACACGACTGAGAAATACGATAGCGACACGCGACGAGCCTTGTTATCGACCGACAAGTTCGAAATTCGAAAAACCACTACGTTTCTCGTAGGTAATCGTGGACCTTATTACGATGTACGAATTTGCACTGAACAGAGAAGCATGACCGGCGGGAAAACTGACGCAGGCGATGGACGTACTATCCTCCTCATCGGCAGCGGCCCAATCCAGATCGGACAGGCCGCAGAGTTCGACTACTCCGGCGCGCAGGCGTGTCGCGCGCTCCAAGAGGAAGGCGCACGAGTCGTCCTCGTCAACTCGAACCCGGCGACCATCATGACGGACCCGGAGATGGCCGACCGGGTGTACATCGAACCGATTACGACCGAAGCCATCGCGGAGATCATCCGGAAAGAGCGCCCCGACGGCGTCATCGCCGGACTCGGTGGCCAGACCGGCCTGAACGTCACGGCGGAACTCTCCGAGGAGGGCATCCTCGAAGAGTACGACGTGGAGGTCATGGGCACGCCGCTCGACACCATCTACGCGACGGAAGACCGCGACCTCTTCCGCCAGCGTATGGAGAAAATCGGCGAACCCGTCCCGAAGTCGACGACCATCCGCCTCGAAGAAGGCGAGAAAGTCTCCGAGTTGAGCGAGGAGGCAATCGCGGACCGCGTCGAGGCAGCAGTCGAGGAGGTCGGCGGTCTCCCCGTCATCTCGCGCACGACCTACACGCTCGGCGGGAGCGGGTCCGGCGTCGTCGAGGACATGGACGAACTAAAACGGCGCGTCCGCAAGGGGCTGCGCCTATCGCGCAACAGTGAGGTGCTGATTACGGAGTCCATCGCGGGCTGGGTCGAACTGGAGTACGAGGTGATGCGCGACGCCGACGACTCGTGTATCATCATCTGCAACATGGAGAACATCGACCCGATGGGCATCCACACCGGGGAGTCCACGGTCGTCACACCCTCGCAGGTCATCCCCGACGATGGCCATCAGGCGATGCGCGACTCCGCGCTGAAGGTCATCCGCGAACTCGGTATCGAGGGCGGTTGTAACATCCAGCACGCGTGGCGCGACGACGGCACACCCGGCGGCGAGTACCGCGTCGTGGAAGTGAACCCACGTGTCTCGCGCTCGTCCGCACTGGCGTCGAAAGCGACCGGCTACCCAATCGCCCGCGTCACGGCGAAGGTCGCCCTCGGCAAGCGCCTGCACGAGATTACGAACGAGATTACCGGTCAGACGACGGCCGCCTTCGAACCGGCCATCGACTACGTCGTGACGAAGGTGCCGCGCTGGCCGAACGACAAGTTCCCCGAGACGGACTTCACGCTCTCGACGGCGATGAAGAGTACCGGCGAGGCGATGGCCATCGGGGGAACCTTCGAGGAGAGTCTGCTCAAGGCCCTGCGTTCCACCGAGTACGACCCGGACGTGGACTGGGACGAGGTGTCCAACGAGGAACTCGACGAGCAGTACCTGATTCGCCCGTCGCCCGACCGCCACTACGGGATGTTCGAGGCGTTCGAGCGCGGCTACACGGTCGAGACGGTCTGTGAACTCACCGGCATCGAGGAGTGGTACGTCGAGCGCTACAAGAACATCGCCGACGCCGCGGTCGCCGCACAGGACGGCGACTTCACCGGCGCGGCCGCACTCGGCTTCACGAACGCGGAGGTCGCCGAACTCGCGGCCCCCGACGGCGGCGAGGCGACCGTCGACGACGTGGAGGAGGCAGCACCGAAACGCTCGTACAAGCAGGTCGACACCTGCGCGGGCGAGTTCGCTGCCTCGACACCGTACTACTACTCCTCGCGCGACCCCGCCGAGATGGGTGGGCGCACACGTAACGAAGTACAGGTCGACCGCGACGCGAAGAGCGTCGTCGTGGTCGGCGGCGGCCCCATCCGCATCGGACAGGGGGTCGAGTTCGACTACTGTGCAGTCCACGCCGTACAGGCCCTGCGCGAGATGGGCATCGACGCCCACGTCGTGAACAACAACCCCGAGACCGTCTCGACCGACTACGACACGTCCGACGGCCTGTTCTTCGAACCCATCACCGCAGAAGAGGTCGCCGACGTCATCGAGGAGACCAACGCCGACGGCGTGATGGTCCAGTTCGGTGGCCAGACCTCGGTCGACATCGGTGAGCCACTGGAGAAAGAACTCGCTCGCCGCGGTCTCGACTGCAAAGTCATGGGGACCAGTGTCGACGCGATGGACCTCGCCGAGGACCGCGACCGGTTCAACCGGCTGATGGACGACCTCGGTATCGCCCAGCCGAGCGGTGGCTCCGCGACCAGCGAGGACGAAGCACTCGACCTCGCCCACGACATCGGCTACCCGGTGCTCGTGCGCCCGAGCTACGTCCTCGGCGGCCGCGCGATGGACGTGGTGTACGACGACGACGAACTGAAGACGTACATGGAGGAAGCAGTCAGAGTCTCGCCGAACAAGCCCATCCTCATCGACGAGTTCCTCGCGGACGCGGTGGAACTCGACGTGGACGCGGTCTCCGACGGCGAGGACGTGCTCATCGGCGGCATCATGGAACACGTCGAGTCTGCCGGTGTCCACTCCGGTGACTCCGCGTGTATGATTCCGCCGCGCTCGCTCGACGCCGAGACACTGTCGAGAGTCCGTGAGGTCACGGAGGACATCGCCCGCGCGCTCGACACCATCGGGCTGCTGAACGTCCAGCTCGCCGTGAAGGACGGCGAAGTGTACGTACTCGAAGCGAACCCGCGCTCCTCGCGTACCGTCCCGTTCGTCTCGAAGGCGACCGGCGTCCCAATCGCCAAGTTGGCCGCGAAGGTCATGGCCGGCGACTCGCTGGCCGACCTCGACGCGAAAGAGCAGATTCCGGACCACACGAGCATCAAGGAGGTCGTCCTGCCGTTCGACCGCCTGCCGAACTCGGACCCGCGCCTCGGCCCGGAGATGAAGTCCACGGGTGAGGTCATGGGCACTGCGAGCGACTTCGGCATGGCCTACTGGAAGTCCCAGCAAGCCGCGATGAACGCGGTCGAGGAAGGCGTCGCGGTCGTCGACCTCCCGGTCGACGGCTTCGAGGAGTTCTTCGACGTCCAGACGTTCGACGACACACCGCAGGCAATCCGCGAAGGCAAGGTCCAGTTCGTCGTGAGCGACGAACTAGAGACGCTGAAGACGGCCGTCGACGAAGACGTGCCCTACCTGACGACGGAGGCGAGCGCACACGCCTACCTCGAAGGACTCGCCGCGAAAGACGGCGACCTCGAAGTGATGGCCGTCGCAGATCGCCCGCGCCGCGTGGCGCAGTGGGGCCTGTAAGTCGACCAGTAGCGGGCGGCCAGAACGTCTCGGACGCTCAGAACGTTTTCACGGCGCGAATGCCGACCAAGAGTACGACAGCCGCGACGAGGACACCGCCGGCCCCACCGACGAGTGGACCAGTAGCCGCAATGAAGAACTCTGCTGCCACCGACCCGACGAGGACCGCGAGGATTCCGACGGCGACGAGGAACTGACTCTGTTCGAACCGTCGCCAGAGACGGTCGAAGAGGTGGTCTGCCATAGCCCCTCTTCTCAGGACCGTGGCAAATCTCTTTTGCCAAAACGATCACTTCCAGCATCGCCGCACATCGCTAACTGTCTTGGCTGCAGTCCTACACGTGTCGATACCCAACTCGTCCACACGAATGGCAGGGAGCGAGAAGACACAGGACCCGGTGAAGCGCGAACTGGGCGGCAAGTACGAGGTCACCGACTGGGACGAGCGCAGCCGACTCGACGCCGTCGCCTCCTCGCTGCACACCGGCTTGACCGGCGTGGCGAAGTGGCTGGTCGTCCTCGTCGCGCTCGTGCTGTTCCTCGGACAGATGGGCCTCGTCCTCTACGCGCTCGCGGCCCGGCCCGGTCTCGGCGTGTTGACGCTGGCGTCCATGGTCCCGGCGTTCGTCCTCGTCGGCATCATCTGGTACGGTGACCCGACGATGCGCGAACCGGTGTGGACGCTCTCGGTGACGTTCCTGCTCGCGGTGTTGTTCGCCAGTTTCGCCGCGACGGCCAACAGCGCGCTCCAGCCGCTCGTCACGGCGCTCCCGTTCGTCGGGATGGTCGGCTTCTTCTTCCTCGTCGTCGCCCCCGTCGAAGAGACGGTGAAGTGGCTCGCGATTCGCTCGTACGCCTACAACACGGACGACTTCGACGCGGTCGTCGACGGCGCGGTGTACGGCGCGGTCGCCGGTCTCGGCTTCGCTTCCATCGAGAACGCGCTGTACATCTCGAAGGTACTCATCGAGGCGGGGACGCTGCAGGCGAGTCAACCGACGACTGCCGCCATCGGCACGGCGACCCAGCGCGCGTTCGTCGGCCCCGGCCACGTCCTGTACTCGGCAATCGCGGGCTACTACCTCGGACTGGCGAAGTTCGCGAACGACCACTGGGGACCAATCGTCGTGAAGGGACTGCTCGTCGCGGCGGTCGTCCACGCGACCTACAACTCACTGACAGCACTGCTGCCCTTTGGCGCGTTCGGCGGCGTCGTTAGCGTCGTCGCCTTCCTCGGGTTCGTCCTCGCGTTCGACGGGCTCGTGGGCTACTTCCTCTACCGGAAGATATCGCGCTACCGTGCGGCGTACAAGCGCGTCAGCGCGTAAGCAACGGACACCGGTTTTTCGCGCTGCTCGACCCATCGTCGGTCCGCTACCAAGGGTGTCGAACCTGCGCTGTTACGGACACCTGTTGAAACCCCAACGTGTCAAAGTTTTGGTGCGCGGAACGATTAACCGCTCGCACTCCGTACCGTGTGAGTGTGACCCACGACACCTATCGGATACTCGTAGCGGGGGTAGGCGGGGGCACTGGTGCTGCGCTTTTGGAGTACCTGAAGGGGACCGACTACACGGTGCGCGCGTTCGTCGACCAGCCGAATCCGAACGAATCGTTGCGTCGAAAGGGCGCGGACGAGGTCGTCGTCGGCGACCTGTTCGATCCGGACGATGTCGCGAGCGCACTCGCGGACGTCGACGGCGTCCTCTGTGCGGTCGACACTCGCTGGACTGACCTGCTGTGGGGCACCCCGGCCGTCGGCGCGGGTGCCCGGACACTCGTCGACGCTGCGGCCCGCGCGGGTGTCTCGTACTTCGTGCTGGAATCGACCATCGGCGTCGGCGACTCGCGCGCGCAGTTGTCGCTCCCACGGCGACTACTGTACCGACGCGTGTTGCGAGAACGAGAGAACACCGAACGAGCCTTGCAAGAGTCCGGGCTGCCGTTCACCGTCCTCAGATACGGCCGACTCGTCGGTGGCGAACGCTCCGAGGACGTGGTCGTCGCAGAGGGCGGCGACGCGGTCTCGGGACGCATCGCCACGGCCGACGCGGCGTGGCTCATGACGGCTGCACTGACGACCCCGGAAGCACGCAATCGAACCTTCGAAGCCGTCTCGCCCGACAGCGTCTCCGGAAGCGTCGAAGACCACGTGACGTTCGACTGGCGCGGTCCCGAGTCGGGACTCGTCGCCATCCGCTCTGACTACTCGATTCCGTCGTAAGCCGGTACGTCGACCACTTGCGCGTGGTCAGGCGGCCGAACGAGCGAGTTCCCATCTCTCCGCTTCTCGATAGTGCTACGGATGGAGAGTGAGAAAAATAGCGGCCAGACCGTTCGAAATCAGTCGTCAGCGACGGCGAGCGTCCGGCCACTCGTCGTGTCGACCATGCCGAGTACCTCGTCGAAGAAGCCGAAGGTGTCGTGCGGGCCGGGGTTCGCCTCGGGGTGGTACTGCCGCGTGAGGACGTTCAGTTCCTCGCTGTCGAGGCCCTCCGGCGTGTCGTCGTTGACGTTGAGCTGCGTGACTTCGAGCTTGTCACCGGGGTCGACGACCGTGTACCCGTGGTTCTGCGTGGTCATGACGACCTTCCCAGTGCGCTGGTCGCGGACCGGCTGGTTGACGCCGCGGTGGCCGAAGTCCATCTTCGCGGTGGTGCCGCCGAGCGCGCGGGCGACGATCTGCTGCCCGAGGCAGATGCCCGCGATGGGCACTTCGCCGACGAACTCGTCGACAAGATTTACCGCGCTTTCGAAATTCGCAGGGTCGCCGGGGCCGTTCGAGATGAACAGCACGTCCGGGTTCACGCCCTGTACGTCGTCGACGCTGGCGTCGTAGGGGAGGACGTGGACCGTCGCGTCCCGCTTGACGAGCGAGTCGATGATGGACTGCTTCGCACCACAGTCGACGAGCGCGACGGTCGGGCCGTCGCCGGTCTGGTTGTAGACGGTCGTGGTGTCTACGGAGACCTGTGCGCCGATGTCGGTGTGCTCGCTCATCGTCTTGCACTTCGCGAGTTCGTCGAGCGCGTCCTGCGGCGTCACGTCGTCGCCGACGGCGATGCCGCACTTCATCGCACCGCTCTCGCGGATGTCGATGACGAGGTCACGGGTGTCGAGGTGGTCGACTGCTGGAACGCCTTCGGCGGTCAGCCAGTCGGCCACGTCGTCCGTCAGTTCGCGAGCGACGACCGCACGGGGGTGGACGCGGTCGGACTCGAAGCGTTCGTGTCGGACACCGTAGTTGCCGATGAGCGGGTACGCGAAGGTGAGAATCTGCTCCTCGTACGAGGGGTCAGTGAGACTCTCTTCGTATCCGGTGTAGGCTGTTGTGAAAACCAGTTCGCCACGGGCTGTGCCTGGTGAGCGACCACGTGCCTCGACGACGTGGCCACCCTCCAGCGCGACGTAGGCATCCGTCATTACGAGATACGTATTCACCGAGCCCAATAAGTCTTACTTTCGAAATCTGATTACGATTTTCGTAACGGTCAAGTTTCGCCGGTCGCTACAATCGTATCTCCATGGACGAACTCGACCGACGAATACTGAACATCCTCCGACGCGACGCCCGCACACCGTACACCGAAATCGCCGAGAAAGTCGGGACGAGCGAGGGCACGGTTCGTAACCGCGTCGAGCGGATGACCAGAGAGGACGTCATCGAACGCTTCACCGTCGCGACCCGGACCGGGAACGTGAAGGCGATGATCGAAGTCGGCGTCGCGGTCGATGTCGACACGACCAACATCTCCGACCGGATGGCCGAGTGGGAAGAGGTCGACTTCGTATGGCAGGTCTCCGGGGAGGAAGACATCGTGCTCGTCGTCGACTGTGCCGACACACAGGGTGTTAATAGACTCATCACGCAGGCACGCGAGATGGAGGAAGTCGTCTCGACGAAGACTCGGCTGATTCTGGACGAGCGGCTTGGGTGAGTACCCCGTCGGGTGACGAGCGTCGTCGACGCAGCACCGTCGACGCAGCACGCCGGTCCGTCGCGCACACCGTGACTGGTGTCGCCGTGTGCTCGTGTCGCCGTGTACTGGTGTCGCGCGCAAATCAGAACATGACATGAGTCGCGCACAGTTGGGGAGTGGCAAACAGACGAGTCCGAAATTCGTGAGCCGCAAACCTCGTTTTCCGAACCGAACTGGCGGTCCAGTTTCGTCTTCGAAGAGTATCGGCTGTCGAGGGGAGAATCAGCAAAAATAGCCACAAGGTTCTTACGATAACGAGTGGCTAAATCGGTCTAACCTGCAATTACAGGCCGACGCAGTCTGGCGTTTTTACCGAAAGCGATGGCCAGAAATACTTTATACAGACCGATAATTAGTAGGAAACCAACAGATAGATATATTTGATGGCCAAGGAAAACCCCACTCGGTTCACATGGCCACCCCGAGCAAACGATTCGGTGACGACCAGGTCACTCTCGAAGCCAACGTCGACACAGGCGCTGCCTTCGTGATGCTGATGCTGGCACAGATGGTGTTACTGTTCACGTTCTGGATCACGCTGTGGCCGACCGCGTTCGGCATTCCGCAGGACGTTCGATTGATGTCGGCCATTGGCGGTTTCTTCACCGGGGCGGCCGTCCTCGGGCTGTATGGCGGTATTCGGACCCTCATGCAACAGACCGTCGAAGTGAGCGCGTGAACCACAGGAACTGAGACACGAAACACGGGGTTGGTGGCCATGTGGGGGTGCCGGGTGACTCCCGGCGATTGCGGTAGAGTGTCGCGTGGAATCGACGCTCGCGCCGTCGCGACGCGGCGGGCACGACAACGACTGGTAACAACGACTGGTAGCCGAACCGGCACGACTGACGTCGCACTGGATTCGGCAGCATCCCCCAGTGTCTGCCACGGTCGCGGCGGCGTTTTTCACACGCTTCTCACGGGTCGACAGTGCCCTCGCTATCCGCCATCACCGACGCTCAGCGGGTGGGAGGTGTCCCTTTCGTCTGTGGACCAGCGTGTACACCCGATTGAGCGCGTCGTGTATCGGCCCGAAATCGGTCTTCGCCGTGACACGCCCGTCTCGAATCGCCCCGACGACTGCACTGGCAGTCGGTTCGTCGGCGTCGACGACCGTGTAGGCGCGACCCACCTCGAACGGGAAGTGTGCGTCGCTGCCGCCGACCATCGGGATGTCACGCTCACGGGCGATGTCCTGCACCAGCGGCTGGTTCTCGGGGTGTTTCCCGTTCAACTCGACGGCGTCGAAATCCGCCGTCGAGTGGCGGATGTCGCCGTTTCTGAACGGGTGGGCCATCACTGCAACGCAGTCGCGGGCGTGGGCGAGGTCGACTGCCTCGGTCGGCGTGAGCGCGCCAGCGGTCGTCTCGCGGGGCGGGTCTTCACCGAGGACCAGGACGTGTCCGCGCGTAGTCGATATTTCGATACCGGGGAGTAAGACGGGGTCTCGACCCGAGAAGGACGTGTAGTAGTCGTGGTTCGTTAACGCGAGAGCATCGAGGCCACGCCGACGCGCCGCGAGCGAGAGCAATCGGACGCCGACCGGATCGAACCGGTCGCCGAGCCGACGGCGTCCGTGGAAGAACCGCGTGTGTGTGTGCAGGTCGAGCGTGAACACAGGCGGGAATCGCGGGCCAACGCCTTTGTCGTTGCCCCCGAACAGAGTCCTATGACCGACCGCGTCCTCGTGTTGAACCCCAAGAGTGGGGGTGGCAAACGTGCCGCCCAGACCCGCCGTCTCGCGGCCGAACACGGTTTCGTCGTCCGGGAGTCGGGCGGACCGGGCGAGACCCGCACCATCGCCGAGACGGCCGCCGCGGAAGGAGCGAAGATGGTCGTGGCAGCCGGCGGCGACGGGACGCTCAACGAAGTCGTCTCGGGAGTCGACGACGCCGAGGGTCTGTCGCGAACTGTCCTCGGCGTCGTTCCGGCGGGGACCGGCAACAACTTCGCCGAACGCGTCGGGATTCGTGACGTCGAACACGCGTTCGAGGTTCTCGACGCGGGCCGGCGTCGCTGGCTCGACCTCGGCGAGGCGAACGGGCGACTCTTCGTCAACTCCTGCGTCGGCGGACTGACCGCGGACGCGAGCGTGGCGACGACGCCGGAGATGAAGCGGAAGTTCGGCGTCCTCGCGTACGTCATCGCCACGATGCGCGAGTACCGCGACTTCGAGGGATTGGACGTGGACGTGCGCGACGCGGCGGGCGAGGAACTGTGGACCGGCGAGGCTATCGGCGTCCTCGTCGGCAACGGTCGGCGGTTCGTCGGCGAACTGGGCACGCAGGCGAACATGGAAGACGGACTGTTGAACGTGGTTCTCATCCGGGACCGACCGGCGAGTTCGCTGGCGACGGACGAGGCGATTCGCCGGTTCCTCCGTCGCGACGCCAACCACCTCACCAGGATTCGTGCGCCGTACCTCCACCTCACGGTTCACGACGACCGTGAGGCCCAGTTCAGTCTGGACGGGGAGGCGCTCGCGACTGACGAACTCACGGCGCGCTCACAAGTGGGCTGTCTGCGCTTTTGCGTCGGGGAGCGTTACCGCCCCGTCCCGTGAGGAAAGTCGACATTCATTTTTAGGGGGTTACCGATTGTTCAGCCATGAGTACACCTGACCGGTCCGAAGAGGCCGTCGAGGACCTGCCGCACAAGAACGCGGCACAGGACGTCATCGCCGTCGACTCCGACGACACCGAACAGGGCCTCGTCAACCGGCTCGACGCCCACACGGGCGAGGGTATCCGCCACCGTGCGTTCACCTCGCTCGTCTTCGACGAAGACGACAACATCCTGCTCGCCCAGCGCGCCGCCGACAAGCGCCTCTGGGGCACGTGGTGGGACGGTACGGTCGCCTCGCACCCGGTCGAAGGGCAGTCTCAGGAGGCCGCGACCCGCGAGCGACTCGAAGAGGAACTCGGCATCTCGCCCGACCAGTACGACAACCTTCGGCTCACGGACCGCTTCGAGTACAAGCGCTACTTCGAGAACGCAGGCGTCGAACACGAGGTCTGTGCGGTTCTGAAGCTGACCCTGACGAACACCGACCTCGACCCCGACCCGGAAGAGGTCGAGGGTCTGATGTGGGTCCCGTACGAGCACCTCCACGACCACCCCGAGTTCTACCGGCAACTCCGTCTCTGCCCGTGGTTCGAAATCGCGATGCGTCGCGACTTCGAGTAACGAGTTTTCCGTTTTCGGCACCTTATCGTCAAGTGTTAGCACAGCCCAAAGAGATATGTCCTCGTTAGTCGTTCCTCCAGATTGGGGAATCTCCCCGGAATCATGTCGACCGCACACGAACCACAGCCGACGACCACCACCGACCTCGGACTGACCCGGGCGGAGGAGTGGGTCGTCCACTACGTGATGGTCGAACAGCTCACGCGCGAGACGGCCATGGGTGAGCGACCACCGTGGTGGGCACACGACATCGTGCGAAAACTCGAAGCTGATTCGTGTACCTTCACACAGTACGAGGCGTGGCGGCTCCGACGAGACTTATTGACGTACGCAGCGGGGGATGCGACGCCAGCAGCCGACGTGACGCTCGCGACGACGGTCGCAGAACGATTGGGCGAGCGATACGGCGACCCGCCGCTGCCGAGTTAGGGCCGGGTCGTCGCCCACACCGCGACCGCGCCGAGCAGCAATGCAGGGAGCATCGGGAACGCGAGCAGGGCGACCCAGTACGGCAGAAACGGCGGTCGCAGCAGGACGATTGTGGGCACGACCAGCAGCGAAAGGACGAGTACCGCGACGACGACCCAGCCGCGACGACCAAACTCTCTGTCGACCGTCGCCGGGTGGACGTCGCTGGCGTCGTCCGGGCGATGCACGTACCCGCCGTCTGTCTCCTGCTCAGAGCTCACTATCTGGAATGACGACTACTTTGCCAAAGCCCTCACGGTTTTCGAGCAGCTCGTGCGCCCGCGCCGTCTCGCTCATCGGGAGCGTCTCGCGGATGCGCGGTTCGAAAGTGCCGTCCCAGACGAGCGAGAGTGCTTTCTCGGCCGACCCGTGGCTCGCCATCGTCGAGCCGATGACCGAAAGTTGGTTCCAGAAGATGCGGTTGATGTCGGTCTCGGGGCGGCCGCCAGTGGTCGCGCCGCAGGTGACGATTCGACCGCCCTTCGCCAGCGACTTCAGCGAGTCGTGCCACGTCGCGTCGCCCACGTGGTCGACGACCATGTCGACGCCGCGTTTGCCCGTCAGTTCCCGGATTTCGGCGGCGAAATCCTCGCTCTCGTAGTCGATGACGTGGTCTGCCCCGCACTCTTTCGCGTGCTCCAGTTTCTCCTCGGTGGAGGCCGTCGCGTACACCTCGGCCCCGGCGTGGGCCGCGACCTGGACTGCGGCGTGTCCGACACCGCCGGAGGCACCGAGGACGAGAACCTTCTCACCCTGCGTGAGGTCGCCGCGTTCGATGAGCATCCGCCACGCGGTCTGGAACACGAGCGGCGCAGCGGCCGCGGTCTCCCAGTCGACATGGTCGGGGACCGGCGCGAGGTTCTCCGCGGGGACGACAGCCTGTTCCGCGTGGACGCCTCGTGAGTGCTCGCCGATGATGTAGTAGCGCGCACAGAGTGCGGGTTCGCCCGAGCGACAGAACTCACAGTCGCCACAGCTGACGCCCGCGAGCAGGGCGACGTGGTCACCGGGTTCAAACCGTCGCACGTCGTCGCCGACTTCGACGACTTCGCCGGCCATGTCGCTCCCGGGGATGTGCGGCATCTCCAGGTCGATTCCCGGCAGGCCGCGACGTGTCCAGATGTCCAAGTGGTTGAGCGCGCCCGCCTTCACGTCGACGAGCACCTCGTCGGCGTCGGGCTCCGGGTCCGGGTAGTCGCCGTACTCGATGACGTCTGTGTCGCCGTGCTCGCTGAACTGAACGGCTTGCATGGAGAAGTCGTCACACGGACCAGTCAAAACCCTGTGTGTACGTCGAATGTCTTGCCAGTAGTTCGGCAGCTGTCGAACCACCCGCGGTTTTGTGCCCCGCGTGGCAATCCAACCGCATGAGCGACGAGGGACACGACGACGACGGCCACGGCCACGGAAACGCAGCCCACCAGCGCGAGAACCACATCGAACACGACCACGGTGAAGACGAGGACGGCGGTCACAGACACGACGAGGGGCACGAGGAAGACGATCACGGGCACAGTCACGACCATCACCACCACGACCTCACCGACATCGGCGTCGGCGTCATCACGGTCTCTTCCTCCCGCTCGATGGACGACGACCCGTCTGGTGACGCCATCGAGTCAGCCGTCGAAGACGCTGGCCACACGGTCGTGGTCCGCGAACTCGTCCGCGACGACTTCGACGGCGTGCAGGGGACCGTCGCGCGACTGGTCGAACGCGACGACGTAGATATCGTCGTCACCACCGGTGGGACTGGTGTCACACCTGACGACGTGACCGTCGAGGCGGTGCGACCGCTGTTCGACAAGGAACTTCCCGGGTTCGGCGAGTTGTTCCGCCGACTCTCCTACGACGACATCGGCACGACGGTCGTCGCCACGCGAGCGGTCGCCGGCGTCGCGAACGGCTGTCCCGTCTTCTGTCTGCCGGGGAGTCGAGCCGCGGTCGAACTCGGCGTCGAAGACATCGTCCTCCCGGAAGCGCCGCATCTGGCCGGACTCGCTCGGCGGGACGACGACGAAGAAGAGGAGTAATCAGCCGGGGAAGGGCGCGAGCGTCGCCGTGATAACGGCCAGTTCGTCGCCGTCGTTTCGCGCACCGTGGGCGACACCCCGGTCGTGGAAGACGACACCGGGTGCGGTCACTGCTTCTTCCGTGTCGTCCTGAATCACGGTCACTGTGCCTTCGACGACGTGGAACACGTTCGCCGACTCGGGATGTTCGTGCGGGGAGAGTTCGGCCCCAGGGCCGAGTGCGAACGCCTTCACGAGGACGTCGTCGGCGACGACGACCTCTGCATCGACGACTTCGCCGTCGTCTGGGTCGAGCGTGGGATAGCGGTCGAGTGCCATACCAGCGACTGCGTGACCACTCGACATAGGGATGGTGGTGCCACGCAGGAACGACTCGTTCTCTCGGGGATGAAAATGGGGGAATGAAAGTAGACACAGCGGCACGGTGGTGAGCCGTGTGGTGGGCCGCTGTGTCTGTGGTGGGAACCGCCCGCGGCATGGTGGGTGCCGCCGGCGGATGGGTGGGGGTGGTGCCTGTCGCGTGGTGGGGGCGACAGGCGACCGTGGTGGGTGGATGCGGCGGGTGCGCCGCAGTGTGGGATGGAGACGACAGGTGGTGTCGTCGGGAGGCCACTTGTCGTCGGAAGATGGCGGGGTGCCTGACGTTCGCGAGGTGGGTGACCTCCACTTCTCTCTGGGAGCCACACCTACTTGAACCGATGACACCGTCCACGAAATTTCACGGTGTTAAACCGTCTGAAACAGTTTCCCGCCACTTCAGCCCGGAAATAAATAATCTGCAACCGACCGCAATAGTCCCTGCTGAAGTCGAAAAAGAATGGTGAAGGCGGTACGTCTTCACTTCGTCTGACACCTCTTCGACTACGCAGTTGCCCGCGGCGACCGCTGGTGGTCGCCTGACGGGGCTCGGTGACGACGCAGTCGGCTGTCTGAGCGGAGTAGCTTAGCTCTTGATCCACTCGATGGTATCGCGACTCTTCGATTCGCCTTCTGCGGGCTGCCCTGCCGGAGTCTCGCCCTCGGAAGGTTGCTCAGCCGGAGTCTCACCCTCGGAAGGTTGCTCAGCCGGAGTCTCGCCCTCGGAAGGTTGCTCAGCCGGAGTCTCGCCCTCGGACGGCTCTTCTTCCGATGCCTCACCTTCGTCTTCACCCATCTCCTCTTCCTCAGCCGTCGCGTCCTCTGCGACGATGAGGGACAGGCCGGGCTGCTCGCCCTGCGGCTTGAGGAAGCCCAGCGCGAAGACGGTGTACGCGGTACCCGGTTCGAGGTCGAGGTCGAGCGTCGAGATAGCGTCCGCCTCGGTGTCGTCGGCCGGCATGACCTGTGCGACGCTGGTTCCGGCCGGGACAGTGAGATACTCGCTGATGTCACCGAACTCGAGCGTGTCGGTGCTCATCGTCTCTTCTTCCGTCGTGTCTTCCGACGCTGCTTCGTCGTTGGAGCCGCCGGCAGCCGGTGCCTCTCCGGTCTCTTTGCCTTCTTTGACACGACCGATGATGGTCTTGATGGCAGGGGCGTCGGGCGAGCCGTGGATGACACGCACGAGGGCGGCCTTCTTCTCCTTCGCCTCCTGCAGTTTCTCCGTCTCGACGGCTTTGACTACCAGCACCTGGAGCGAGCCATCCTCGACTTTGCCGATGGCGACGAGCGTGAACCGCCCTTCACCGATCTCTTTCTCGGTCGCGAATACTTCCGTCTCCGGTTCACCTGTTGGGGTGATCTTCAGCCGGTGCATCCCGGGTTCGAGACTCATGTATTCACTGACGGTCGTGAACGACACGTCCGACAGTACCTTGTTGTCGTCGACGAAGACGTCGACGTTCGGCGCGTCCGGCGAACCGTGGACGGCGCGGATGGCGAGGGCCTTTTTCACTTTCTCTTTTTTCCCCTCGTCCATTCCCTGCCCACCGTTCTCCTGTTCTTGCTCCTCCTGCTCCTGTGCGTAGGCGAAGCCACCGAATGCGACTGTTCCCCCCACGATACCGACAGTCCGAAGGACCGTGCGTCTGGTCGTTACCATAGCGAATGTAGGGAGGCGTGATGGCGGCATAGGTAAGCGGCCGTTCTCTTCGACGCGTCGAACAACTCATTTTCAGACAGATTATTTCGTTCGTGAATACGATAGACTGGGTTGGGAAAATAGTCGGGAACCGACTGAAAGAGCAGTTCTCTGTCAATTCTTTTTCGGTCGTTTTCGACACGGGTCGACGCCGTTCTGCCGACGTTGGTAACACGGCCGTCACGAAGGGACGGTGAACGGTCGGTACGCGATATGTTCTCGGCTACTGCCACCCCGTCAGCACGGATAACGACCAAGGGACGCGCACCGAATACGGCGTTCACGCCGCCGCCACGTCGGCCGAATCCCGGTCCAGTCGGGGGCAGTCGGTTCCTGCCACGTCACACTGCACCCACGACAGGACTGTGTGGGGAGGTGGTGCGCCGACTGGGTCGTTAGTCGCCACAGCCCAGTGGGCGAACGGAGAACGACGGGCGTGCTGTGGGCTCAGAACCACTCGCCGCCGCGGGGGAAGCGCCACCCGGGCCGACCGCGGCCGCGGTCCCCATCGTCGTCGTCCTGGTCACCTCGTCCGTCGTCACCGTCGCCCCAGCCACCGCGCCCGCCGTCTCTATCGTCGTTGTCCCAGCCGCCGCGACCGTCGTCGTCCCACTCACCACGGTCGTCTTCCCACCCGTGGCGACCACGACCACCGCGGCCACCGCGACCACCACGGTCGCCCCGTCCGCCGCGACCGTCACCGCCACCAGAACGCGGGTGGACGTTCGAGAGGAACGGCCGCTGACGGAGCGTGATGTCGTCGACGACTGGCAACAGGGTGAGCCCCTGTTCCCCACCGATCGAGCGTTCCCCATCCTCGTCGTAGAGGAACCCGACCACGAAGACGGAGTACGTCGCCCCGCCAGCCAGTGCGAGCGTGACCGGGAGCCGCTGTCTGTTCTCGCCGGGTTTCACCAGTACGAGGTCGACAGTTCCGGCGGGGACAGTCACGTAGTCCGAGTCGTCCTCGAACGCCAAGCCACGCGCGAGTCGGCCGTGACCGACGATACGGACGTTCACCTCACCGGCGTCGGGCGAGAGGTGGACCACCCTGACCTTCGCCTCGTCGTGGGCGACCGGCGAGTTATCGTCTTCGAGGACGAGGAGGTTTGGGTCCGGCCCACGCTGGATTGACCCGGTCGCAACGACCGTGTAGTCACCCTCGTCGAAGTAGTCGGTCTCGTCGATGCCACCGCGATTTCTCCGGCCACGACCCCGCCCCCGACCCCGGCCTGTGACCGCCTCCAGTTGATACAGCCCACTTCGGAGTCGAGCGTACGGGCTAATCTCTTTGAACGAAAAATCGTCCAGCACCTCGAAGTCGTTCAGCAACAGGTCTATCGCCGGTGCGTCGGGCACGGCATGGAGCGTCCGAACACTCGCTGTCTCGCCCTGCGCCGTCGATGCGACCGCGTTCTCGTCGGCTGCCCCGCTGACCCCACCGAACGCAGCTGCCGTTCCCACAATACCAACAGACTTCATCACGTCTCTGCGAGTAGCCATGACGTGCTGAGAGAAGCGTTGTAACTGGATAGGAATTTCTTCAGCGAACCACAGTTACGATAATAATATCCGGTGGGCTGAAAAATCACCCGGCCGAACGGTATGGGCGACGTACCCTCAGCCGTGTGCGAGTTCTTCCGCGACGGTCTCTGCGTCGAGGAGTGCCGGGTCGACGGCGAGGACTTCCTGCCCGCTGACGAAGTCCGGCAACGAGTCGGTGGTGTAGACGACCACACGAACGTCTTCGTTCATCGTCTTCGCGATGGGGATGGACGTGGCCTGTGCGGTGTCCGTGAGGACGAACAGGTCGGCGTCGATGATGCCCGCGTCTTCGAGCGCGGGACGGTTCGCCACGTCCGGAATCACGACGACCTCGATACCCTCAGCTTCGAGCGCCGCGACGAGCGCGTGCTCGTCGGGGCCAGTGAATACTGCCTTCGTCATCGTCTCACTCGTACTCGATGGTCGCCGGGGGTTTGTGCGTTACGTCGTACACGACACGGGCGACGCGGTCGTGGGTGCCGGTGATACGCGACTGGATGCGCTGGAGCGTCTCCCAGTCCAGTTCCTGTGCGCGGGCGGTCATGCCGTCGCGCGACTCCACGGAGCGAACGGAGACGACCCAGCCGTGGACGCGGTTGTCACCCTTGACGCCGGTCGCCTTGCCGATGACGGCGGCGAGCGCCTGCCACGGCTCGTACTCTTCGAGTTCGTCCTCGACGATGTGGTTCGCCTCGCGCGCGACTTCCAACTTCTCCTCGGTGATTTCGCCGATGATACGCACGGCGAGACCGGGGCCGGGGAACGGCATCCGTTCCGCGACGACTTCCTCCAAGTCCATCGCGCGGGCCACGTCGCGGACCTCGTCCTTGTACAAGTCACGGACCGGTTCGACGATGCCCTCGAAGTCGAGGACATCGGGCAGGCCGCCGACGTTGTGGTGGGACTTGATGCCGCCTTCAGACTCGATGCGGTCGGGGTAAATGGTCCCCTGCACGAGGTACTCTGCGCCGACTTCCTTCGCTTCGCGCTCGAACTCGCGGATGAACTGCTCGCCGATGATTTTACGCTTCTCCTCGGGGTCGGTGACGCCCGAGAGCGCGTCGAGGAAGCGCTCCTGTGCCTCCACGATGTCGAGCGAGTGCATGTAGTCGAACGTCTCGCGAATCTGGTCGGTCTCGCCCTTACGCATCAACCCGGTGTCCACGTAGATGGGCACGAGGTTGTCACCGATGGCCTCGTAGGCCAGTGCGGCCGCGACCGAAGAGTCCACCCCGCCCGAGAGGGCGATGATGGCCTTCGAGTCGCCGATTTCGTTCTGAATCTCTTCGACTGCTTCGGGAATGAACTCGTCTGTGTCTACCATTATGCTTCGACCTCTGTTTCGTCAGCGACGCGCTCCTCACCGAGGACGGCCTCGACGAGGCCGACGAACGGCGGCGACGCTCGACCCGGCCGCGAGCGGAACTCGGGGTGGAACTGGGTCCCGAAGAAGTACGGGTGGCCGTCCAGTTCCAGTATCTCCATGCGGTTCCCGGCGGTGCCGGAGAACACCATGTCCGAGGCGTCGAAGTCCTCGAAGTATTCGGGGTTGACCTCGTAGCGATGCCGGTGACGCTCGGTGCACGAGGTACCGCCGTAGACCGACTCGGCCAGCGTGCCCGGCTTGATGTCCGTCTCGTGGGCACCGAGGCGCATCGTGCCGCCCATGTCCGTGATCTCGTACTGCTCGGGCAGGATGTCGATGACCGGATGCGGCGTATCGCCGTCCATCTCGGCCGAGTTCGCGTCCTCGTAGCCGAGGACGTTCCGTGCGTACTCGACGACAGCCATCTGAAAGCCCAGACACAGACCGAGGAAGGGCACGTCGTTCTCGCGGGCGTGGCGAATCGCCTCTATCTTACCCTCGGTCCCGCGGGCACCGAATCCACCGGGCACGACGATACCGTCGCACTGGCGCAAGCGCTCGTAGTGCTCGCTGTCCTGTCCGTCGGCGGCGAGTTCGTCGGCGTCGACCCAGACCACGTTCACGTCCACGCGCTGGTCGAGTCCGGCGTGTTTCAGCGACTCGTGGACCGACATGTACGCGTCTTCGAGGTCGTACTTCCCGACGAGTGCGATGTCGACCTCGCCCGAGCGGTCTCTGGTGACGATGTTCCGCCACGTGTTGTCGCGTTCTCGCTTCGGCAGGGCGCGCGAGAACAGACCGAGCTGGTCCATCACGTACTCGTCGAGGCCTTCCTCTTCGACCATCAGGGGCACGTGGTAGATGTCCTCGACGTCCGAGTTCGAGAAGACGGCCTTCGTCGGCACGTCACAGAACAGCGCGATTTTCTCCTTCGTCTCGGGGTCGAGTTTCGTCTCACACCGCCCCACGAGCACGTCGGGCTGGAGGCCGATGCTCCGGAGTTCCTTCACCGAGTGCTGGGTCGGCTTCGTCTTCTGCTCGCCGTTTTTCGAGTACGGGACGAGCGTGACGTGGACGAACAGCAGGTCGTCGTCGGACTCCTCGTGGGCGAACTGACGCAGGGCTTCGAGGTAGGGCATGCCCTCGATGTCGCCGACGGTGCCGCCGATTTCGACGATACACACGTCGGTTCCCTTGGCTGCCTCGCGGATGCGCCGCTTGATGTCGTCGGTGATGTGCGGGATGACCTGCACCGTCTTCCCGAGGTAGTCGCCAGCACGCTCCTTCTCGATGACGTGCTTGTACGCCTTCCCGGTGGTCACGTTGTGGTCCGAGGTCATGTCGATGTCGAGGAAGCGCTCGTAGTTCCCCAAATCGAGGTCGACCTCACCACCGTCTTTCAGCACGTACACCTCGCCGTGCTGGAACGGATTCATGGTGCCAGCGTCGACGTTCAGATACGGGTCTACCTTGACCGCGGTCACGTCGAATCCAGCGTTCTTGAGAAGTCGTCCTGTACTCGCGGCCGTGATACCCTTGCCCAATCCGGACATCACGCCGCCCGTCACGAAGATGAACTTGTTCCCGAGTGTGGGGTCGTACCCCGTTTCGGAATCGGTCGGCATACTGACTGTGCGCGAGAGTTCCTCAAAACGGTTTCGGAGAGAGCCAGACTTGTGAACCGCTGTCTTTCAGCGGGACGAAAGGAACCGAGAAGACGGGGCGAAAACGGCGTGTGAGTCGGTCCCACAGGACCACCAGTTTCTCGTACTGGGCAGCGGAACACCCGGCCGTGTCCGACGACGTGACCCTCCGCGACGCGACTCGGGCCGACGCCGAGGCAATCCAGCGCGTCGCCCGCGACTCGTGCCACGCGGTGTACGATTCGATATTCGGCAGCGACCGGACCACCGAAATCGTCGAGACGTGGTACGCGCCCGAGACGCTGGTCTCCGACGACATCGACCCCGACGAGCGGCCGTTCTTCGTCGCCGAGGTCGACGGACGAGTCGTCGGTTTCGTCGAGGGTATCCCAGACGAAGACGGCCAGACCGCCAACCTCTACCGCATCTACATCGTCCCCGACCACTGGGGCGACGGCGTCGGCGGCGCGCTCCTCGACAGATTGGAGTCGGTCTTCGCAGCGCGCGGCTTCGACCGACTACTGGTGTCGGTCCTCGCCGACAACGAGACCGGCGTCGGCTTCTACGAGGCAGTGGGCTTCGAACACGTCGAGACGGTCCGAGACGAACAGTTCGACGTGAAGCGAGCGAAGTACGCGAAACCGCTCCCCTGAGTCGTGCTGGGACTCGACGACCTCCTGTCGCCGGTACTCGTCCAGCAGGGTGGTCTCACAGCCCTGGCCCAGTCAGCACGCGACGAACTGCGAACGCGGTTTCGGCAGCGAGCACTCAGAGACCCACCAATTCCTATCGCCGACCAGTTCGAACTGTACACGCGACTCACCGGCCTGCGAAACCGTGTCCGATACGACGCCGAGACAGAACCCTGGTCCTTCATCCACGTCGACCCCGCCGAGGTCGACCACTACACCACCGGTCTCGAACTCCCGTGGGGACTCGGCCGCGTGCAGGACGGCGACTGGGACCGCGACCGTCACTGCGACCACATCCGCGAGAACGCCAAATACCGCGGCCTCGTCGAACGCTTCGAAGAGGGCCACGACTGGGCTGACACCGAATACTACGACGACGTGAAATCGCGGTTCGAGGCGGGCGAGAACCCCCGCGGCTTCGCAAACTTCGAGACGTTCGAGAACGAGCGCCTGCCCGCGGTCGACGACCTGTACGAGTCCATCGCGGCCCACGGCTGGCGGCCGAACCACGAGAGAGACCACGAACCCGCCGACTGGACCGCCTACGCCAGCAGCCTCGACCCGCTGGTCGCCATCGGCCGCGAGGGCGACGTGCTGTGGTACGAGGGCTACACGCGGTTCATGCTGGCGGACGTTCTCGGCGTCGCCGAGATTCCAGTGCTGGTCCTCTGTCGCCACAGCGAGTGGCAAGCGACGCGGGACGCGGTCGCTACTGGCCAGTCTCTCGACCGGAGGCAGGTGGCAAACCATCCCGACCTCCGGATTCTTCGTACCTCGAAGCCGTAGTGTGAGCACGACAGAGACCCACGGCGTAGCAGTATCAGGTCTGATACTTTTCATGATGGCTACCGAACCATCGACGCATGCCTACCGTCCAACGGGACTCACACCGCGGAAAAATCTGCCAAGCACTCTCGAAAGAGGCGTGGATGACCTGTCACGACGTCGCGAACACCAGCGCGTACTCTGCAGGCGGGGCGTCGAGCATTCTGGCCGACGTGTACCGTGCTGGGTACGTCGACAGACAACAGACCGAACCGACAGCGGAGGACAGAGTCGAGTACGAGTATCGATTGCGAGAGAACGTGAGCTTCGACTGAGCGCTCAGTCGTCGCTCTGTGCCGTCGACTGCTCGACGGCCGATGCTTCGGCGTGTGACAGCGGGTCGCTGTCCCAGTACTCGTGAGTCGCGTCGAGTCGGAAGCACGTCGCCTCGTGGCGTTCGCCGACCTCGTACGCGGCCGGAGACTGCTGCGTGCAGGCCTCGGTGGCGTGCGGGCAGCGCGTGTGGAATCGACACCCTGACGGCGGGTTCCGGGGCGACGGAACGTCGCCGGACAGCACGTCGCCGCGGCGACCGTACTCGTCGACGCTCGGCCGCGGGACGCTCTCCAGCAGCGCCTGCGTGTAGGGATGCTGCGGGTCGTCGAATATCTGGTCGACTGGTCCGGTCTCGACGATTTCACCGAGATACATCACCGCCACGCGGTCGGAGATGTGCCGAACGACCGAGAGGTCGTGGGCGACGAACAGGTACGTCAGTCCGTACTCGTCTTGCAGGTCCTGTAGCAGGTTGAGCACCTGCGCCTGCACGCTCACGTCCAGCGCCGACACCGGTTCGTCGAGCACGATGAACTCGGGGTCGATGGCGATGGCCCGCGCGATACCGACGCGCTGGCGCTGGCCACCCGAGAACTCGTGTGGGTAGCGGTCGACGTGGTTCGCGGAGAGACCGACGCGTTCGAGCAGGTCGGCCGCTTCGGCCATCCGCTCCTCGCGGTTCGCGACGCCGTGGATACGCAGGCTCTCGGTGACGATTTCGCCGACAGTCATCCGCGGGTCGAGACTGGAGAACGGGTCCTGGAACACGATTTGGGCGTCCCTGCGGAACTGTTTCAGTTCGCGCTTGTCCATCTCGAACACGTTCTGTCCGGCGAACTCGACCGTGCCGCCCGTGGCTTCGCGCAGGCGAAGCACGGTTTCGCTGGTCGTGGACTTGCCACAGCCAGACTCGCCGACGAGGCCCAGCGTCTCACCCTCGTGCACGTCGAACGAGACGCCGTCGACGGCTTTGACGCTCTGTTTCTCGTTGCCGAGCATGCGGTCGAGCAGCGTGTCGTTCTCGTAGTAGTACTTCTCCAAGTCGGTCACGCGAAGCAGTGAGTCACTCATGGCTGGCACCTCCGGATTCGGCAGTCGCGTCGCCGCCAGGAGTGTCCTCGCGCTCGAAGTAGTCGTCTGCGAGGGCGTCGCTCGGGTCGAACTCGCCGTCTGCGAGCACGCATCTGGCGGTGTGGTCCGGGTCGCCGTCGACACTGTGGTGTTGCGGGTGACTCAGACACGACTCCATCGCCTGCGGACAGCGGTCGGCGAAGTAACACCGCTCGCCCATCTCGCTGTCGAGCAGGCTGGGGACGTTCCCCTCGATGGGTTGCAGTCGCGGGTCAGGTTCGTCGAGGTCCGGCAACGAGCCGAGCAGTCCCTGCGTGTAGGGGTGCGTCGGCCGGTCGAAGATGGCTTCGAGCGAACCGCGTTCGACGACTTCACCCGCGTACATGACGGCGACGCGCTCGCACATCCGCGCGACGACACCGAGGTCGTGCGTGATGAGCACGACGCTCATCCCGCGTTCTTCCTGAATGTCTCGCAGCAGGTCCAGAATCTGGGCCTGAATCGTCACGTCGAGTGCGGTCGTCGGCTCGTCCGCGATGAGCACGTCCGGTTCGCCAGCCAGCGCCTGGGCGACCATCGCGCGTTGGAGCATCCCACCCGAGAACTCGTGTGGGTGCTGTTCGGCGCGCTCGGCCGGGTCGGGGATACCGACCTGTTCGAGCAGTTCGACCGCGCGGGCGTGGCTCTCCTCTGACGTGTAGTCACGACCCGGGACGATGCTATCTACGAAGTAGCTGGCCAGGCCGTAGCCCTGACTCCGCGAGCGAGTGCTTCGCGGGTTCGACGACGCGCGTCGCTGGACCTCGACGGCCTCGGCGATTTGTTCGCCGACGGTGAGCGACGGGTTGAACGTGCTCATCGGGTCCTGGAAGATGGTGCTGAACGTCGGGCCGCGGAGTGACCGGCGCACACCTTCCGGCAGCTGTCGGAGGTCGACGTAGTCGCCGTCGACCGCCTCGGGACGGTCGCCGCGGAACTCGTCCGCGAGGTCCGGATTCCGGAGCCAGACCCGGCCGTCGGTGACTCGCCCCGGGGAGTCCACGAGGTCGATGACCGACAGCGCGGTGACCGATTTACCTGAGCCGGACTCACCGACGATACCGAGAATCTCGTTCTCGCGCACGTCGAATGAAACCGACTCGCAAGCGTTGACCACGCCCTCTTCGGTGAAGAAGCGCGTCGAGAGGTCCTCGACGCGGAGCAGGTCGTCCGCTCGCTGTGTCGTTCGGCTCATACGCCACCCTCCCCCTCGATACCGGGGTCGAGTGCGTCTCTGAGCCAGTCACCGACGAGGTTCAGGCCGACGACGGTGACGACGATGGCCAGTCCGGGCATGGCAGCGATCCACCACGCCGATGTCTGGTAGTCGCGTCCGAGGGCGATGTCGCCGCCCCAGGAGATGTTCGCGGCCGAGAAGCCGAGGAACGACAGCGCGCTCTCCAACAGGATGATGGCCGCGACCTGAATC
Organism: Haloarchaeobius caseinilyticus; assembly: GCF_051207395.1. Taxonomy (NCBI): domain Archaea; kingdom Methanobacteriati; phylum Methanobacteriota; class Halobacteria; order Halobacteriales; family Halorubellaceae; genus Haloarchaeobius; species Haloarchaeobius caseinilyticus. The sequence continues at coordinate 1,120,303 of NZ_JBPJZC010000001.1, forward strand.
GTCGCCAGCACGAGGATGGGCGTCACGGCGTTCGGCAGGATGTGCCGGAACAGAATCGAGCGGTCGCTCGACCCCATCGACCGGGCCGCCTTGACGTAGGACTCCTCGCGCAGGCTCAGTGCTTCGCCACGGGAAACCCGGGCGAACCACACCCAGTTCACCAGTGCGACGACCACGACGACGGTTCCCGGGACGATGGTCTGGTCGGGCATCTGGCCCGAGAGACCGACGAGGTCACGGAACGCCCCGGCCGCGCCGCTGCTGACGAACGGGTCGGGGACGGTGAGTTTCGCCTGTCCCCAGACGCCGACCAGCGCGATGGCCAGCACGAGCGAGGGGAACGCGAGCATCACGTCCGCGCCGCGCATCAGCGCGTCGTCGACCCGACCACGGTAGTAGCCCGCGGAGAGACCGACGGCGACGCCGATGACGGCGGCGAGCGTCGTCCCGAGGATGCCGACGAGCAGCGAGACACGAGCACCGTAGATGAGCCGCGAGAGGATGTCGCGGCCGTTCGAGTCCGTCCCGAGCGGGTGCGCCAGCGTGGCGTTCTCGTACACCGTCTGGTTCTCCGTCTGTATCACGCCGTTCTCGATGACGACGCTCCCGTTCTCGATGACCTGGACTTCCTCGGTCGAGGTCGTCGAGAACCCGAGCGGCGGCGACTGCGCCTCGTCGAGGTTCTGTTTCGTCGGCTGATACGGCGCGACGAACGGTGCGAACACCGCCGTCAACACGACCACCGCGACGATGGCGATGCCGACTTTGGCGAGCGCGTTTCGCCGCAGTTCGTTCTGCAAGTTCTGCTTCGTCCGGGCAGATGGGACGGCCGATTTCAGGCCCTTCCACACCGCACCGAGTATGTCGTCTCCAATCATCAGTCGTAGCTCACCCGCGGGTTGATGTACGCGTACAGCGTGTCGACGGCGATGTTCACGAGGACGAAGCCGACCGCGATGATGATGAGCGACCCCTGTACCATCGGCCAGTCACGGGCGTTGATGCTCTTGATGAGCACGCTCCCGAGTCCCGGCCAGGCGAACACCGCTTCGGTGATGACCGCGCCTCCGATGAGCGACCCCAACTGGAGGCCGACCACCGTGATGATGGGGATGAGCGTGTTCCGGAGCACGTGCTTGTACCGCACGAGCACCTCGGGCAGCCCCTTCGCCCGCGACGCGCGGACGTAGGACTTCCCGAGTTCGTCGAGCATCCCACTGCGCGTGAGTCGGGTGATGAGCGCGGTGAAGTACGTCCCGAGCGTGATGGCCGGGAGTGTGATGTAGCTGAGCCACTGAACGAATTTGGGAATCACCGACCCGAACTCGCCAGCGAGCAACACACCGACGACGGCCGGGAAGCCGACCTCACGGCCACTGGTGTGGAACCACTCGAACTGGACGGCGAAGACGATGACGAGCATCACACCGAGCCAGAAGTTCGGCGTCGAGATGCCGCCCAGTGAGAACAGCGTCGCTGCGTAGTCCGGCGGCTCGTGGCGTCGGGTCGCGCTGACCACGCCGAGCGGGATGGCGATGACGACCGCGACGAGCGTCGCCGCGACAGCGAGTTCGAGCGTCGCTGGGAGCGTCCGCCCGACGCGTGCTGCGACCGGGGTGCCCGTCGTCAGCGAAGAGCCGAAGTCACCCGTCGGGACGTCCAACAGGAACTGGAGGTACTGAACGTGCAACGGTTCGTTCAGCCCCAACTCCTCGATGACTTGCTGGCGAACTTCCGGTCCGACGTCTGGCGGTAACAGCACGTTCGCCGGATTGCCGGGTGCGATGACTCGCAGGCCGAACACGACCGTGATGACGCCCCAGACGACGAGCAGCCCTTGCAGTACTCGTTTGACGAGAAACCGGGCGAGTGACATGTGGTCAGTTGGGACTCATCGCGTAGGCGTCGATGCGCTCGTCGGAGCGTGGCTCCCACTGGACCCGGTCACTGACGCCGTAGACACTGAACTGCTGGTTCAGGAAGATCCACGGACACTCGTCGTGCGCCAGTTTGTTCGCCTGCTGGAGCGTCTGGATCCGGGCGTCGCCGGTCTGGCCCGCCGCCTGTTCGAGCAGCGAGTCGAACTCCTCGTTGTTCCACGTGGTGAGCGAGCCGTTGCTTGCGAGCAGCGCCTGCATCACGAGCGCGCCTTCGAACGTCGCCTCACCCCAGCCGATGAGGTACCAGTTCGGCTTGTCCGTAATCTCGCCAGTGAGCAGTTCGTCGACGAGCGACCCGAAGTCGCGCTGTCTGACCGTCGCGGAGACGTTCGACAGTTCGTCGATGTAGCCAGCGACCGCCTGTGCGATTTCTAAATCCTTGAGGTAGCGGCCCGAGGGCGTGTGGAGCTCGATTTCTACGCCAGCGTGTCCGCTCGCCTCCACCAGCGACTCGGCCTCGGCCTTGTCGTACGGATACGGCGCGACGTCCGAATTGTGGCCGACGAACTCTTGGAGCGTCGGCTGGCCGGTCTGTCTCCCGAATCCGCCGAGGATGTTCTTGACGATGCTCTCTAAGTCGATGGCGTAGTTCATCGCCTGCCGGAACTCTCTCGACGAGAAGGGTTCGACGTCGTAGCGCATCGCGTTGTAGAGGATACGCGTACTCGGGGCCGCCTTGACGGAGGTGCCGTCGTTGTTGTTCACCCGTGAGACCTCCTGTGGCGGGACGTTCACGACGATGTCGGTCTCGCCGGAGACGAGTTGGTTCACACGCGTGCTGGACTCGCTCGCCGCCTTGAACGTGAGCTTCGACACGTCGGCGTTCTCCTGCCAGTACTCTTCGTTGCGGACGAGGACGACCTGTTCGTCCTCGGTGTAGGAGTCGAGCTTGAACGGCCCAGTGCCGTTCATGTCCTGTGAAATCTCTGCCTTCTCCAGTCCCTCTATCCAGGATTGCTGGACGATGTCGCAGTACGTCGCAAACTCGGAGAACACGATGGGGTTGACCCCGTCGGTGTTCACGCGCAACGTCATGTCGCCGCTGGCGGTGGCCTCGGTCACACCCGCGAGTTGGTCGCTCTGCGGGCTGGCGAAGCCGACGTCTTCCTGGACGATGCGGTTGATACTGTAGGCTGCGTCGTCGACGGTGAACGAATCACCGTTGTGGAAGGTCACGTCCTCGCGGAGTTCGAACTCGACGGCCGGTTCGCCGTCGACACGGGAGTATCCCGTGGCGAGAGCTTCGACCATTTTGCCGTCTGCATCACGCGTGAGTAGTCCCTCGTACGCGTGGAGCATGACGACGTCCGTCGGCGTCTCACGGTGGTCGTGCGGGTCCAGCCCCGACGGCATGTTCCCCTGTGTAATCGCGACCTCGAAGTCACCTTTCACCTCCGTCCCGTCGTCGGTCATTTCGGTGCCACTGTCGGTCTCCTCGCCACCACCAGTCTCGGTCGGCGCGTCGGACTCGGTTCCCTCACTATCCCCACCGGTCGTGCAGCCAGCCAACGAAAGGGCGGCAGCACTGACTCCGGCACGCTTCAGGAACCTCCTCCGTGACGTGGTTTCACGCATCACGGCCGTAGATACCAGCAAGCGGTATTAAAAGGCAGTACTGTCCCGGCGGTATGTTTAGATTTCTCACATTATTTTTCCGGTCTAATCGGCAATTATTGCCTGCCGACGGAAACCGATTTGTCGGCAGCCACCCAGTCCTCCACTCGATGCGCGTCGAACACGTCGGTACGGGCGACCCGGTACTCGCGGTCGTGACCACCGTCCACGGTGACGAGGTGTGTGGGTCGAAGGCGCTCGAACGGATTCTGGCGGCCGACCCGACCGTACGGCGACCCTACCTCGCCGTCGTGGCGAACGAAGCAGCCCACGAGTTGGGTGTCCGGTTCGTCGACGAGGACCTGAACCGAGCGTTCCCGGGCGACCGCGACGCCGACACCCACGAGGGCCGACTCGCGGCCGAACTACTCGCCGAACTCGATGGCCTCCCCGTCATCGACTTGCACTCGACGCTCTCGACACCGCGTCCCTTCGCGCTGTACCAACAGCTTACGCCGACGACGCGGCGACTGCTCGCGGCGACCGGTCTCTCTGACGCGGTAGACATCAGCCACGTCCCCGGTGGACTCGTCGGCTGTGTCGACGGCGTCGCAGTCGAGTGTGGCCTGAAGGGCAGCGAGGCAGCCGTCGACGCCGCGGAAGACCTCATCTGGAACGTCCTCGCGGCGTTCGGCGTGGTCGACCGCCGCCACGCCGACGGTGACCCGACCGTCTTCGAAGTGACCGAGACGGTCGCTGGCACCGGTTACGAATTCCTCGGCGAGAACTTCACCGCGGTCGAGCGTGGGACGCCGTTCGCCCGGCGCGGCGACGACGAACTCGTCGCCGAGACGGACTTCTACCCAGTGTTGATGTCGACCGACGGCTACGACGACATGGTCGGCTTCGGTGCCACTCGGCTCGGTAAACTCTCGTCGCTCGGCGCGAACGAGCCCGATGCCGACGACGAGTGAGTTTTCTCGTCGGCATCCTATCGAACCGTCGAATCGAGTCGTTTTTTGCTGCGTACCCGGTGGATACACCCGATGCGAGTCGAACAGCTAGGCGAGGGTGAACCGGACATCGCGGTCGTCGCGGCGATTCACGGCGACGAGCCGTGTGGCGTCCACGCGGTCGAGCGACTGCTCGACGAGCGACCGCCGGTCCGAAAACCCGTGAAACTCGTCGTCGCCAACGAAGAGGCGCTGGCACAGGGTGTGCGGTATCTGGACGAAGACATGAACCGGGCGTTCCCGGGCGACCCGGACGCCGACACCCACGAGGGCAGACTCGCGGCCGAACTGTACGCCGCCGTCGAAGACTGCCTGACGTTCTCCATCCACTCGACCCGGTCACACGCCGAACCGTTCGCGGTCTTCGACGAGATGACCGAGTACGTGCGCGAGGTCATCCCCCGATTGCCGGTCGCGACCGTCGTCGAGACTGGCCCGTCGGTCGATGGCCGACTGTTCACGTCGCTCGACGTCGTCGAGGTCGAAGCCGGGCTACAGGGGAGTGACCGTGCCGTCGAGAACGCCGACCGCTTGACCCGGGCCTTCCTCACGGCGACCGGCGTGCTCCCGGGCGACGCACCGCCGAAACCGATTCCACACTACCGACTCCGCGAGCAGATTCCGAAACTCGAAGCCGACCAGTACGAGGTGTTCGTCGAGAACTTCGCGTACGTCGAACCCGGGACGACGTTCGCCGCCGTCGACGGCGAACCGCAAGTCGCGGACGAACCGTTCTACCCGGTGTTGCTGTCGGCCGACGGCTACCCGACCGTGTTCGGCTACACCGCCGACCGCATCGGCGAACTGACCGCCGAGGCCTGAACGTCGGCTCACCCACGTACTTTTCGCCGAGTCAGTCCCGCAGCAGCAGTGCGACCACTCCACCGAGGACGACGAGTCCGACGCCGAGGCCGACGAGTCGCAGGTCGAGCGTCCACGGTGCTGCGCCGCACTGTAGCAGCACGAGGTCGGTGCCAGTCACCTGTAGCTGGAACTGCCACGTGTCGAGTGCTTCGGCCCGGCAGCCGACGCCAGGCGCGAACAGCGCCCACAGTGAGACGAGCAGGCCGACGAACAGGGCGGAGGTAGCGAGTTCTGGCAGCCAGCGGCGAGCGACTCCGGTCATTGGCGGCGCTTCTCGGGGTCGGACCAAAGGCGTTCTGTCTCTGCGGGCATGCGGCTTCGGGCGGTCGTGTTCAGCGCGACGGCGACCCAACTCGGCCGGTCGACTTCCGTCGACCCGACCGCCCGGATTGACTGGTCGTAGTCGCGGACGTAGTCGGTGCCGTTTCGGCTAAACAGTGTGTGGACGGAGAGGCCCGCGACGACGCCTTTGTGGACTACATCGGCGGATAGCCGAAACTGTGACCGGTTGGGAAACACGGTGGGATACGCCGAGGCGAGCGAAGCGTTCACCGTGTAGTACGAGTCGCCGCTCCAGTACTGGGTCGTGACGTTCACCTGAGTCGCCGCCGCGAACGTCGTTCGAACGAGTTCTGCCCCGGTCGGGTCGTCTGGGACGCGCTGGCGACCGTCGAGCACCTCGTATCTCGCCTCACCACCGTCGTTTCCAGTCCGGACGGCGGTGACGGACCCGTTCGTCCAAATGGAGACGTTTCGTTCGAGCAGTCCGAGTTCGGCCAGTCGCTCGCCGCTCGACCAAATCGTGTAGAGCGCCGACCCGTTTGAACCGATGGAGAGGGTTCGAATCTCACGTTCACGGACTGTCCCGTTTCGGCCGGTAACAGTCGTCACGCGTTGGCGGACGTAAGAGGTGTCTTCGACCACGGCACGGTGTCGTGCCGCGAGTGCGGCCGGGTCGGTCACGCCCGTTGCGCGTAGCCCGGGAACGATTTCGGGCGCAGGCGGTTCGGTCGTCGTCGGGACATCGAACGGTTGGCGGGTCGTCGTCTGCTCGCCCGCGAACGACCCACACCCGGCGGTCAGTACGCAGCAGACGACACAGACGAGGGCCACCACCCGTCGCATCGTCCCCGGCTACGGGGCCGACCGAGTAGGCTCTTGGGATGCGGTAGAGACCTGCATCACGGAATCAGACCGAGAGTTTCGGAACGAGGAACCCGCCGACCACGTCGGCGACCTTCTCGTGCTGGCCGACGAAGTGGTGGTCCGCACCGAAGGCGTGCGTCTCGAAGCCCAGTTCGGTCGCCCGGTCGACGACGCGTTCCCAGTTCACGAGGTCGTCGCGCTCACCGTAACACACCTGTACCGGACACGAGATATCGCCCAGCGCGGCCACTGCGTCGAGGTCGCCGGCAAGTCGGTCCGCGGGGGCGAGGACGGAGACCGCAGTGATGGACACATCGGCGGTCGAGGCTGCCAACAGCGCGAGACAGCCGCCGAAGCTGTAGCCGAACAGTGCGACGCGGTCGTAGCGCTCGGCCGCCCAGCGGAGTGCGTTTCGCACGTCTTCGAGTTCGCCGTAGCCCTCGTCCCAGTCGCCGTAGTCGAAGCGCAGACAGTCGATACCCGCGTCGGTCAGTACGTCGCTCAGCGCGGTGAGTCGGCGGTCGGTCCGGTTCCCACCGTGCTGGGGATGCGGGTGACAGGTCACGACACAGGAATCTGCGTCGGTGGAAGCGGCGTCGAGAACCGCTCGAACGTCCCGCGCACCCGGGACGAGGATGTCATCGTGCATACCGATACATTCGTACAGTGACGTTTTTAAGTTCGTGGAAGCAAGGTAACGGTTATGGGAATACTGTCGCGGGCCTCGTACGTGATAAGGTCGAAAATCAACTCGGTCCTCAACCGGGCCGAAGACCCGACCGAGACGCTAGACTATTCCTACGAGCAGATGCGCGACCAGTTGCAGCAGGTCAAACGCGGTATCGCGGACCTGACGACACAGAAGAAGCGACTGGAGATGCAACAGCGCCGGCTCGAAGAGGACGTCGAGAAGCACAACCGACAGGCCCGCGAGGCGGTCCGCCAGGACCGTGAAGACCTCGCCCGCAAGGCGCTGGAGAAAAAGAAGACGAAGATGACCCAAATCGAGCAACTGGACTCGCAGATCGACCAGCTCCAGAACACGCAGGACCAGTTGCTCGACAAGAAGGAGAAGCTCCAGAACCGTATCGAGGAGTTCCGCACGAAGAAAGAGACGATGAAGGCTCGCTACGAGGCGGCCGAAGCGAGCAACCGTGTCTCCGAGGCGATGACCGGCGTCGGCGACGAGATGGAAGACGTAGGCATGGCCATCGAGCGCGCCGAAGAGCGCACCGAGGACATGGAAGCCCGCGCGGCCGCGATGGACGAACTGTACGACGAGGGTGCGTTCGACGACGCGCTCTCGGACAAGGACTCCATCGACCGCGAACTCGAAAACCTCGGCTCCTCCAGCGAAGTCGAAGCCGAACTCGACACCCTCAAAGCCGAGATGGGAAAGGGTGGCGAGCCGGCCGAAACCGACACCGAAAGCGAGGTGAGCGACGACGACGTGAGCGCGGAGCTCGACGAACTCGAACAGGAGATGGAGGCCGCCGAAGCGACGAGTGGCGGCAGCACCAGTGGCGGCGCAGACGACGTCGAGGCAGAACTCGACGACTTAGAAGAGGACGACGCCGAGACCCAGAAGTAAGCGAAATCGCTGCTGACGAAGCGTCGTCACGACGCCTTTTGCTTCTCGGGATATCGAGTCTGACGCTGGGAACGACGCTGGCGTATCGAAAGTCGGGGCCGACATCTGTTCTGACGGCGAACTAGCCACTTTAGTGACAGTAAGAGAGATTATCAGGGGGCGTTGCTAGAAACAATCATCTCCACTCCACACGTACGACTAGTGTCATGGCTGAGAGGGTCACAACGGGGGTGCAGGGTCTCGACGAAGTACTACACGGCGGGTATGTCAAGAACAGGAGCTATTTGGTACGCGGAGAGCCAGGCGTCGGGAAGACGCTGCTCGGCCTCCACTTTCTGGTCGACGGCGTAGAGAACGGAGAGTCGTCGCTGTTCATCAATCTCGGTGCCCCGGAAGCCGACATTCGGTCCGACGCGGCGGAAATCGGCCTCGACCTGACGGGCGTCGAAATTCTCGACCTGAGTCCCGCGTCGGATTTCTTCGTCGACAATCAGATGTACGACATCTTCACGGCTGCGGAGGTCGAACGTGGAGAGTTCACCGAGGTCATCTCCGATGCGGTGCGGAAACTCCAGCCGACCAGAGTCTTCGTCGACCCACTCACCCAGTTCCGCTACCTCTCGCCGGACGAGTATCAGTTCCGTGAAGAGGTGCTTTCGTTCCTGCAGTTTCTCAAAGAAGAAGGCTGCACCACGCTGTTCACGTCGCAGTCGACGCGGACCTTCCCAGACGACGACCTGCAGTTCGTCAGCGACGGGAACATCCACCTCTACTACGGCGAGGTGTTGCACCACATCGAGGTGACGAAGATGCGCGGCACAGAGTTCGAACACGGTCCGCAGACCCTCGAAATCGGCGACGGCGGGATGCGGGTGTTCTCGCTCTTGCGGCCGGGTCGGTTCCAGGTCGACTTCGAACCGGAACTGCTCCCCTCGACGAACGAAACCCTCGACGCCCTGCTCAACGGCGGCATCGAGCGAGGCACGACGACGCTCATCAGTGGCCCGACCGGTGTCGGCAAGACGACGGTGGCGATGCAGTTCATGATATCGGCTGCACAGCGCGGTGAACGAGCCGTAATCTACCTGTTCGAGGAGTCCGAGAACACGTTCGTCCTTCGGGCCGAGTCCATCGGTTTCCCCATCAAACGGCTCGCCGAAGAAGAGAAGCTGTCGGTCATGCAGGTGGAAGCGTACGAACACTCCGCCGAACAGTTCTCCGGACAGGTCCGTCGCGAGGTGGAGTCGAACGGCACCAAGTACGTGATGATCGATGGTATCGACGGCTACGTCGCGTCCATCAACGGTGGCGAAGAGGAACTCATCTCACGACTGCACGCGCTGGTCGGCTACCTCCGCAACGTCGGCGTGACGACGTTCCTGACGACCGAGATGGAGACCATCACGGGACAGTTCCGGCCAACCAGTCGCCGTGCGAGTTACCTCGCAGACAACATCCTCTTCCTCGGCTACTTCGAGTTATCCGCGAAGCTTCACCGCTCCATCGGGGTGTTGAAAAAGCGCGCCGGTGACTTCGACCACGACATTCACGAGTTCTACATCTCGCAAGACGGTATCCGAGTCGGCCGAAAACTGAGCAAACTCCACGGCATCCTCACCGGGACGCCACGCTGGGTCGAAGACATCCCCGAGATGGACGATATGTTCGCCGACGACAGTGGTATGGCCGGGGACGACTGATGGTCCGAGCGACGTACCACGAGGAAAACACAGAGGAGACGGTCGTCCTCCTCCTCGTCCACCGGCGGAATCGAGAACTGCTGTCCGAATGGCTCTCCGAACACTTCTCGGTCCAGATGCCAGAGGAGGGGGAACTTCCCGAGACGTTCGACCTCTGTATCATCGACTTAGCGACGCTCCGACACCACCACGAAGCACTCGAACGACAGAAGAAGAACGCTGCACCACTGTTTCTTCCGTATCTGCTCGTGGTGCGTGAACGCGAGCGGTCGCATCTGACCGACGATACGTGGAGACTCATCGACGACAGTGTCGTCATCCCGACGAGTCAGGCCGAACTCGGCGCACGGGTCAGCACGCTGTTGACCGCCCGCTGGCAGTCGCTCGAACTGCAGCAGATACGACAACAGGAGATAGAGCAAGAGCGAGCCTTCACCGAGAGCGCGCTCCGAGCACTTCCCGACGTGTTCTACGTGTTCAACGACGAACTCGAACTTACGCGATGGAACGACCGGCTGGCGACTGTTTCGGGCTACACCGACGAGGAACTCGCGGGGCTGTCGCTGGAGGAAATCGTCGCCGAGAACGACCGAGAGGTGGTCGTTTCGAGCTTCCAGCGCGTTCTCAGCGACGGCGGGACAGCACAGGTCGAGGCGACGTTCGTCGCGAAGAACGGACTGGATGTCCCCTACGAATTCACCGCTGCACGGTTGCAAAACAGTGGCGACGAGCGTCCTGCGGTCGTCGGGATGGGCCGTGACGTGACCGACCGTGCGCTCCGGCGCGAACTCACTCGACAGAACGAACGGCTGGAGAAGTTCGCCAGCATCGTCAGTCACGACCTCCGAAACCCCCTCACCGTCGCCAACCTCAACTTAGACCTCGGGCGCGACACCGGCGACGACGAGTACTTCGAGAAGGTCGACCGTGCACTGGGGCGGATGAACGACCTCATCGAGGACCTGCTCGCGCTGGCCCGGAAGGGACAGGTCGTCGGCGAGGTCGAACCAGTCTCACTCTCGTCTGCGGTCAAAACGTCGTGGTCGAACGTCGACAGCGGGACGGCGACGCTCGAACTGGTCGATTCGGCGGTGATTCTCGCAGACGAGCCCCGACTCAGTGACTTACTGGTGAACCTGTTCCGGAACGCTGTCGAACATGGTTCCACGAGCCCCCAGCAAGCTGAGGACGCTGTCGAACACGGTTCGAACGGAAGTCAGAACGAGTCCGCAGACACCACCGAACACGACGACGGTGGCAGCACCATCCGCGTGGGCCTGCTCGACGACGACTCCGGCTTCTTCGTCGAAGACGACGGGGTGGGGATTCCCGAGAAGGAGCGCGAGAAGGTGTTCGAGTACGGCTACAGCACCTCTGAGGAGGGGACTGGGTTCGGACTCGCCATCGTCCAGTCCATCGCAGAGGCCCACGGCTGGACCGTCTCGCTCACCGAGTCCGACACTGGTGGTGCACGCTTCGAGGTACGGGGTATCGGGTTCGCAGCAGAGACGGCAAACGACGAAGACGCAACCACGGGCGAACCGAGTGGAGCGTCGGTGACGGCTGCCGACGAATCACTCGAAGGCGAAACGGACGGACCGCGATAGGCTACACCCTTTTCGGTGTCGGTAGAGTTCCACCCGATATGGTAGACGACGGTGGTAGTGGCGACCAGCCGCGGGACACGATGCGACAGCGGGCGGACGCGAGTTCGCTGAAACTCAGACTGCTGATGGACGTGAACCGCCTGTGGCTCACTGCTGGTATCGCCGCGTTCGTCTTCGTCTCTCTCGTCGTCATCGGTATCCTCCATCCATCCGATACCCACGCGCTCTTAGCCGACGGTGACCCAATCGAGACGCTGTTTCAGGCGTTCGTCACGGCCATCATCACCGGGGTGACGCTCGTGCTGACGTTGAACCAGCTCGTCCTCTCGCAAGAGCTCGGGGCGGTCGGCGACCAGCGCGAACGGATGCAGGGTGCGATGGAGTTCCGTGACGACCTCGCCGACGTCGTCGAGGCTCCCGTCGCACCGGCCGAACCTGCAGCGTTCCTTCGGGCGCTCGTCGACGTGTCGCGCGAGCGGGCCGAAACGCTCCGAGACACGGTCGCCGACGGCGGCAACGAGGAGTTGCAATCACAGGTCGACCAGGTCGTCGATGGCCTCGTCGAGAACGCAGACGGCGTCGAGGAACGACTCGACGGGTCGAACTTCGGGACGTTCGACGTGCTGTTCGCCGCGCTCGACTACAACTACTCGTGGAAGATTTACGCGATTCGTCGGGTCAAACGCGAACACGTCGACTCCCTCGACGACGAGGCCGCACAGGCGTTCGACGACCTCGTGGACACGCTCGAACTGTTCGGGCCAGCCCGTGAGCACATCAAGACGCTGTACTTCCAGTGGGAACTCGTCGACCTCTCGCGCGGGATGTCGTACGCGGCGGTGCCCGCGCTGGTCGTGACGAGTGCGATGCTCGTCTTCTTCGACGCCGATGCATCGGCGTTCGCCGGGTCGATACTCGGCATCGACAAGTTGCTCCTGTTGCTCGCCCTGACCACGACTATCGCCATCGTCCCGTTCGCCCTGATGCTGTCGTACGTGCTGCGAATCGCGACGATTACGAAGCGGACGCTCTCCATCGGCCCGCTCATCCTCCGCGAGACCGACCGGACGGACGAAGTGGACTGGGACTGATACGTTTCGGAAGCGAGAAGCAGAGGCGGCAGGATTTTGTCCGTTCCGCGTGACGATGTATCATGCGACTGTTGTTCGTTCACTCCGACCATCTGTCGTTCGAAACCACGACCGAAGCGACGCCCGACGCGGAGACCGAGGGTGTCCCGACAGCGGGGGAACTGGACGACTGCCTGACGACGTTCATCAGCGTCGAAACGGGTGACGTGAGTGACCCGGAGAGCGTCGTCACGAACGCGGCCAACGAGTTGCGCGACGTTGCCGAACAGCTCAACACGCGCAAGGTGGTGCTGTACCCCTACGCGCACCTGAGCGACGACCTCGCGCCGCCGGACGTCGCCAAATCGGTGCTGCAGGGGATGGAAGACGAACTCGCAGGCGATTTCGAGGTGTTGCGTGCGCCCTTCGGCTGGTACAAGTCCTTCGAGTTGCACTGCAAAGGCCACCCACTGTCGGAACTGTCGCGACACGTCACGCCCGGCCGACCGGACGACGACGACGAACTACGTGAACCGAGCGAGTGGTTCCTGCTCACGCCTGGGGGCGACCTGCAGGACCCGCACGACGCGGCGGACGACCTGTCGGCAGACATGCAGGCGTTCGTCGCCGCCGAGGTCGACGGCGAGACGGCGAATCCGGGACAGGAACCGCCCCACCTCGAACTGATGCGCGAGAAGTCCATCGCGGACCACGACGACCTTTCCGACGTGGGCAACTTGCGGTACTACCCGAAGGGGAAACTGATTCGTGATGCACTGATGGCGTACGTCTCCGACCGTGTCGTCGATTACGGCGGAATGCCGGTCGAGACGCCCGTGATGTACGACCTCGGCGCACGCTGTGTTCGAGAGCACTCGGAGAAGTTCGGCGAACGCCAGTATCGCTTCGAGTCCGGCAACCGCGAGATGATGCTGCGCTTCGCGGCCTGTTTCGGTCAGTTCTCGGTGATGCGCGACATGCACATCGCCGACGCCGACCTCCCGCTTCGCCTGTACGAGATGAGCACGTACTCCTTCCGCCGCGAGCAACACGGCGAGGTCCAGGGCCTGAAACGACTCCGCGCGTTCACGATGCCCGACATGCACACGGCGGCCGCGGACATCGAAGGAGCCAAGACCGAGTTCGCCGCACAGGCACGCCTCGCACTCGACGCCAGCCACGACCTCGGACTGGACTACGTCGCCGCGATGCGCGTCACCAGGGAGTTCTACGACGCGAACGAGGACTGGGTCCACGACCTCGTCGCGGACCTCGACCAGTCCGTCCTGCTCGAAGTCCTCCCAGACCGTCACCACTACTGGTCCGCGAAGATCGACTTCGCCGCCATCGACGGCCTCGGGCGGCCAATCGAGAACCCGACGGTCCAGATAGACGTGGAGTCCGCGGAACGGTTCGAAATCACGTACACCGACGACGAGGGGGCACACTACCCGACGCTGCTGCACTTCTCGCCCTCTGGCGGTATCGAGCGCGTCATGGCCGCACTGCTGGAGCAAGCCGCGACGATGGACCGACCCCGCTTGCCCACGTGGCTCTCGCCGACGCAGGTCCGGTTCGTCCCTGTTCGCGAAGAACACCGCCATCACTGCGAGGCACTGGCGGACGACCTCGATGCCGCCGGTATCCGCGTCGACATCGACGACCGAACGGGCGAGTCGGTCGGCAAACGCGTCTCGAAAGCCGAGCGTGACTGGGTGCCGTACTACGCCGTGGTCGGCGACCGCGAAGTCGACGCCGACACCCTGAAGGTCGCGGTTCGAGAGACCGGAGCGGAAGCGGAACTGACGCCACCGGAACTTGAGCAGCGAGTGGCCGCCGAAATCGACGGACTTCCGCGCGTCCGGCGGTACCTCCCGCGCCGACTCTCACGGCGACCACAGTTCCCCGGCAACTGAGTCGGGAGACGAGAGACGGCCGTAACAGCTTTTTACCACGCTCAAATCGGCCGGAACAACTTATGTGGAGTACTTGGTTTCTCAAGGTGTATGCTGGGGAGCGCAATCGAGGGCGGCTTGCTCGCACTGCTCGCCATCGGCACGTGGCAGCTCCGTCGGACCAGACAGTCGACTAGTGGCGCGCACGACGAACTCTTCGCTGCACCACGGTTCGTGACGCGACGTGACCACGATTTCTCGTTCGACCCGAAAGTCACAGCGAACCTCGGAATCGCGTGGTTGGAGATGGTCGTCGTCGGCATCGCGGGAGCGTTACTCGGTGTCCTCCTCACGATGCCAGGCACCCCGCCGCTGCAGAAAGGACTGTTCACGGGGACGTTCCTCGTCGGGAGCGCACTGCTCGGCCACAGCCTGTACGTCAGACTCGGCTTCCCGGTTCGGGGCCAAACCGTCTCTGAGACGGGCCAGACTGCCGGCGATGCGCGAACCGACCTCGCCGCGACGGTCGGCGAACCGACGGCTACCGACTTCGACGCCATCCGCTCGGCGATGGCGACCGCACGCGGCGACGCCACTCCCGCACCGGACGTGCTGACCATCGGACTGCTCGCTTCGGCCTACAACGAGGACGACGTGCGCGACGTTCGGTGCTGGGCGGCCCGGACCGGGTTGGCGAGTCCGGCGACGTTCGACGCGCGGCGAGCCGAACTCGTCGCCGCAGGCGTGCTGGCCGAGGATAGTTTCCGCCTGCGCGTCAGCCGTATCGCGTCGACCGAACCGGCGGACGTGGCTGCGATGGCGACCTCGTTACTCGCATAACGACTGCTTCTCTCGGTGCAGGTCACGGTTCAAGTACGGAGCGGCGGCCACGCCCGTCGTGCCCTGACAGTCGTCGCGCGAGGGGCAACGGGTGTACGGCGAGTCCTCGCGCGAGCGTCGCCACTCGCCGTCTGTTCGTCACTGTCGGATAGCGACCGCCTCACCGATTCTCCACGTCGACCCGGTCGGTCGGCGTCGCATCGATTCGTGCGCCATCGCTTGCCAGCGCACAGACCCGAACCTCGCCACTGACGCCAGCAGCGTCGAGCGCGTGCCGTGCGGCGTCTTGGGCTCGGTCGACGTGTGCTGTGTCGGTCAGGCCGTACACCGTCGGTCCCCACGACGACTGGCCGACGCCAGCCACGGCGGGGTCGTCGCCGAACTGGGAGACGATGGTACCGACCGGCGGCCGGAACACGCCGCCTTGCTCGTCGGCGTACCACGCGCCGTTTCGTCGCTCGATGTCGGTGATGGCCGCACCGAAGGTGTCGAGGTCACCCTCTGCTGCGGCCGGGAGGAGTCGCCGAGTGACGACCCCAGCGATTTCGTCCGCGATGCTCGCATCCGCTCGCTCGACCACCGAGCGCATGCTCTCGTTCTCCCGGTCACCGCTGCGACCAGCAGGAACGTCCGGAACCGCGATGACGGCCCGCCAGTCGTCGGGCAGGTCGTGGCGGGCAGCGACCGCCGGGACCCGCCACTCGCCATCGGCTGGTGGCTCGGTCGTGAAGCGTTCGGTCGGATGTCCTGCGTCGACGACGAAGCCGCCGACCTGGAACGTGGCGACGCCGATGCCCGAGCGGCCGCCACGGCCAAGCTGGGGTGCGAACTCACGGACGTCCACCTCGCGGTCGTAGGCGGCCCCGACCGCGACCAGCGTGGCGAGCGCGAGCTGTGTCCCGCTGCCGAGGCCGACGTGTCGTGGGAGGTCCTCGACGACGGTCACGTTCGCACCGGGAACGTCGAGTACCTCGACGACCCGCTCGGCGTACGGCCGCACGTCGGGGTCAGCACAGCGAAGCGTGTCTGCACGTGTGGCCTCGACGCGCACCCGCGGCTCCGCGAGGCCGAAGCCGATACCGCCGTAGAGTCGGTCGTGCGCGAGCGAGAGGTTCTGGAACCCGACGTGTAGTCGGGCACCAGTCGAGACCACTGCCATACCTGTGAGTACGGTGGTGTATCAGAAACGGTTGCGGCGGTGGCAACGGTGTCCGGTGTCGGTAGCCGTGGCGCTGTCCTCTGTCCCGTAGCGACTACCGACGCCGCGCTCAGAGGTGTCGCAGGATGTGCTTGGCCGCGACTTCGTCGCCGTTCTCGAACTCGGGTGCTTCCGGCGGTTGCTTCACTGCGCGGGCGACGTGGGGCACCGAGTGCTCGACCTGAAAGCCACAGATACCCTGTTTCTCGATGACTCGCGAGACGCCGTGTTGTTCGTCGGTGAAGGGCCAGATGACGCACGGGGTACCAGCGACGGCCGCTTCCATCACGGTCGAGTAGCCCGAGCAGACGACCACGTCGGCGGCGCGGAGGTGTGGGAGCATCGCCGGGACGGCGTCCCAGTCGTCACCCCCGACACGGGTCACGTCGTGGCCGTCGGCTTCGAGGCGTGCTTCCAGTTCGTCGAAGCAGGCGGAGTAGTGACTCGGGACGAGCAGTGCATCGGTCGGGTCTGGGTCGGCCTCGCCGTCGCCTTCGAGGGCGATGGGCGGAATGTGTGAGACACCGACGGGGTCGTCTTCACACGGCGGCCACACAGCAGGGTAGAGGAATTGCTCGCCCGCGTTCAACTGGAACTTCGTGAGTAGCCACGTGAACAGCTCTTCGACGACCGCGTCGTAGAAGTGCGGCGAGTTGTGCGTGAGCACGTGCAGCGGCGTGTCGGTGATGGCGGCGGCCATCGCCGCGAACATGTCGTCGGTGACGATGGCGTCGGGTTCGAGTCGGCGCAGCCAGCCCACGTAGTCGAAGACGCGCTTGCCACTCATCGGGACGCTGTGCGTGAGGACGCGCAGTAAGTTACCACCGTCCTGATAGTCACCGATGTAGTCCACGACCGCGGGAACGAACTCCTCGTAGCCCTGCAGTTCGACGAACTTCTGGCCGGGGCCGCCTCCGGCGAGGTGAACCGTCACACCTTCGTCTTCGAGGGCCTGCGCCACGGCGAGCATCCGTGTGGCGTGGCCTGCTCCTTCGGGATAGTGGGCGACGGCGACGACGGGGTCCATGGAGGAACGTCACTTCGCGGTGCGCAAGAAGTTTTTGAATTCCGAGGCAAGTTCGGTGCGTCATATCCCCGCGCAGTGTGGGGATTTTGTCGGTGCTTACGTCGATTCCTACCCACCCGGTCTGGCGCGCGCTTGCGAACGTGCCTGAGCGAACGCGAAGGCCGTGAGGAGAACTCGCGCGAGGGGCGAGGAGGCAGAAACCTGCGATTTCTGACGACGAGTCGGATGGGGAGGGTGTGACTGCGGTATCTTCCATCGGCGTTAGTGGACTGATAGCCAACTGTTCCACCAACTGCCACGACTGTGGAAACGTCTCGGCCATGTAGTACAGCGGCTCGGCGAGAATCACTGCGCACCTATCGAATCGCCAGCAACATCTGTCCCGTCGGGGGGACTTATGACCCAGCGTGGCCACCTCCCGCACATGAGCGACCGACACGAGAAACCCGAACACCTCCGAAGCCGCGAGGTGACAGAGGGACCAGAACGCGCCCCGCACCGGGCGATGTTCCGCGCGATGGGCTACGACGACGCCGACCTCTCGTCGCCGATGATCGGCGTGGCGAACCCGGCAGCCGACGTGACGCCCTGCAACGTCCACTTAGACGACGTGGCCGACGCGGCCATCAACGGCATCGAAGCGGCAGACGGCATGCCCATCGAGTTCGGCACCATCACCATCTCCGACGCCATCTCGATGGGGACCGAGGGGATGAAAGCCAGCCTCATCTCGCGCGAAGTCATCGCCGACTCCGTCGAACTCGTCTCCTTCGGCGAGCGCGTCGACGCACTGGTGACCGTCGCGGGCTGTGACAAGAATCTGCCCGGGATGTTGATGGCCTCCATCCGGACCGACCTCCCGAGCGTCTTCCTCTACGGCGGGTCCATCATGCCTGGCGAGCACGAGGGCCGCGAAGTCACGGTCCAGAACGTCTTCGAGGGCGTCGGCGCGGTCGCCTCCGGCGAGATGACCGAGGACGAACTCGACGACCTCGAACGCCACGCCTGCCCCGGCGCTGGCTCCTGTGGCGGCATGTTCACCGCGAACACGATGGCCTCCATCGCCGAGACGCTCGGCATGGCCCCACTCGGAAGCGCCAGCCCGCCCGCCGAGTCCGACGAACGCTACGAGGTCGCCGAGCGCGCCGGCGAACTCGCGCTCGACGTGGTCGAAGCAGACCGCAAGCCATCGGACATCCTCTCGAAGGAGTCCTTCGAGAACGCCATCATGCTGCAGGTCGCCATCGGCGGCTCGACGAACGCCGTACTCCACCTGCTCGCGCTCGCGGCCGAGGCAGGCATCGACCTCTCCATCGAGGAGTTCGACGAAATCAGCCATCGGACGCCCAAAATCGCCGACCTGCAACCCGGCGGCACGCGCGTCATGAACGACCTGCACGAGGTCGGCGGCGTGCCGGTCGTGCTGCGCCGACTGCTCGACGGCGGCTACCTCCACGGCGACGCCATGACCGTGACCGGTCGAACGATGGCCGAGGAAATCACCCACCTCGAACGCGAGGGTGACCTCCCCGACGACGAAGCCATCGACGTGGACTTCCTCTACCCGACCGACGACCCGCTCCACGAGGAGGGCGCAATCAAGATTCTGACCGGGAATCTGGCACCCGACGGCGCGGTCCTCAAGGTCACCGGCGAGGACAACTTCCACCACGAAGGCCCGGTTCGCGTCTTCGAGAACGAAGAGGAGGCGATGCAGTACGTGCAGGAAGGCCACATCGAATCGGGTGACGTCATCGCGATTCGGAACGAAGGACCCCGCGGCGGCCCCGGCATGCGCGAAATGCTCGGCGTCACCGCGGCCGTCGTCGGCGCGGGCCACGAAGACGACGTGGCGCTGCTCACAGACGGCCGGTTCTCCGGCGCGACCCGCGGCCCGATGGTCGGCCACGTCGCCCCCGAGTCCTACGTCGGCGGGCCAATCGGCGCGCTGGAAGACGGGGATGTCGTGACTGTGGACATCCCGAACCGAGAACTCTCGGTCGACCTCTCGGACGACGAAATCGAGGAACGGCTGGACGCTCGCGACGAGCCAGAACCGGCGTACACCTCCGGCGTGCTGGCGAAGTACGGCCGCGACTTCGGGTCCGCCGCGAACGGTGCGGTGACGAACCCGGCCGTGAAACGGGACTGAGTTCGGGTCCTTTCTGTTCGATGGGAGGTTTCACAGCCGGTTTGGCGCGCGCTGTCTCAGAATCGCTCTGCGATTCTGATGGCCAGTGAGAGCCTGCTCTCACGCTGGTGAGCGTTCCTCGCGCAGTGAGACCGCGAACCGTAGCCGCGCGAGGGATGAGACGCGCCGCTTGCGGTGCGTCGAATCGGTTGGGGAGGACGTGGC
Source organism: Haloarchaeobius caseinilyticus (assembly GCF_051207395.1). Taxonomy (NCBI): domain Archaea; kingdom Methanobacteriati; phylum Methanobacteriota; class Halobacteria; order Halobacteriales; family Halorubellaceae; genus Haloarchaeobius; species Haloarchaeobius caseinilyticus. The sequence goes on from NZ_JBPJZC010000001.1 coordinate 1,140,104, forward strand.
TGCGGTCATGTGCACCAGCATTCGTGACCTGTTTCTCTATCTTGTGAACTGCGACGACGCTCTCCACCGCCTGAACTGGGACGACGACTGAGAATCGCGACCGAGAGAAAGCTTACTTCCACGACACTCATCTGACACGGCAGCATGCGACAACTATCGCGGCGTGCCCTCCTCACGAGCGCCGCAGCAGCGACGGCCACCGCCACACTCGCAGGCTGTCTCGGCGGCGGTGACGACGCGCCAGAGTCGGTCAGACTGACTGAAGTGTACCTGAAGAACGAGAGCGAGACAGCACATACGCTCCACCTCGAACTGTCCCGCGACGACGAGCGCCAGTTCGAAGAATCGATTCCCGTTCGCGGCCGAACCGACGAGCAAATCTACAACGCGAACGTCGCCCCGCCGGACTTCGAGTCGGTCGCTGGCCACTGGGTAATCCGGGCACGACTCGACGACGAATCGACCGCACACGAGCTCACCAGCGACCAACTCACGGCGAAAGACGGCTGTGTTCGGGCGCTCGTCTCGGTCGAACGTGACGACAGCGTCGCCTACGCCTCCGGAATCGGCCCGGACCAGTGTACGGCCGACGATTCCTGGCGCGACGACGATTAGCGGGCTTCTTCCCAGTCGACCACACGCGCCGCCAACACGACACTCCCGACACCCAGTACGACACCCGCAGCCACGTCCGTCGCCCAGTGGATGCCGAGGTACATCGTCGCCACACAGACGCTCACCGCGCCGAAGACGCTCATCCACGCCCAGCGGGGGTAGCCGTCCCGATGCCGAATCGCGAGCGTCGCCGCCGTCACCGACATCGACGCGTGCAGCGACGGGAACACGTTCGAGTTCGAGTTCACCTCGCCGGTGAGTAGCTGGGTGTCCGGATACGTCGAGTACAGCAGCGGGTCGACCATGTCCGGGAGCATGTTCCGCGGCCCGTACGAGATGAACAGGATGTAACAGACCAGCCCGATGGAGTAGTTCAGCGTGTACGAGAGGATGGTCTCTTTGAGCGGGCGCGGGTCGCGCAGTGCGACGTAGAGGACGACGGGGAACGTGAGCAAGAACACGTAGCCCGGCAGGTAGATGAACGAGAAGTAGCTAGTGAGCCACGGTGTCTGGATGGACTGGACGGTGGCGACGAGCGTTCCCTCGACGGCGTACAGTTCGTCGGTGACGTTCCAGCCGATGACCCACGAGAGGTCGGGACCGGCTTCACGGGCGACCCGATTGACGAGCAAGACGACGCCGAGCACGACGAGGTAGGGCACTAACTCGCGAACTTTCGTCCGAATCCCGCCGCGTGCGACGTCCAGTGACCGTCGGTCGAGCAGGACGACGCCGACGACGACGTACAGCAACAGCGTGCCGAGCAAGACGCTCCCCGTGACGGCGAGGAGACTCATCGTGGCTCACCCGCCCGCCCCGTCATCGTGAGAGCAACGCCCCGTTGTTGGAGTAGCGATAGCCGGCGTCGACGAACGCCTGCTTCGCTCGCTCGACGTTCAGTTCGCCGTCCTCGCCCGGGAACGGGAAGTTCGGGTCGGTGCCAGACCACTGGAGCGATTTCGGGACCAGTTGGTCCATCGGGAGCGGACTCACCGTCGGTTGGGCGAAGCCGCCCATGAACTCGTCGACGATGTACGACCGGTCGAGCAACGCGGCGACCGCCTGTCGGAAGCGGATGTTACTGAACGGAGCCGAGCGCACGTCGAAGCCGACGTGGTACGGCGACGGCGAGTTAGTGACGCGGAGTCGCACGTCGGCTGCACCGCCGACTGGTTCGACCGCCTCAGCCGACAGCGACGTCGCAGACACGTCGGCCTCGCCGCGGAGGACGAGTCGGCGTGCGACGGCCGTAGAGGGGACCACCCGGAAGTGGAGTTTCTCGAAGTCGAACCCGTCGACGCGGTCGGGGAGGCCAGTACGGTCCTCCCGGTGCAGGAAGTGGTCGTCGTTGCGCGAGAGCGTGAGTGAATTCCGGGTGGCGTGCGACTCGTAGCGAAGCGGGCCACTGCCGACCGGGTTCATGTTCTCGCGGACGAGTGCTCGCGTCACGGGACCGTTCTGGACGCCCGGAACGTTCGCTTGCTCGCTCGCGCGTTCCCAGTCGTGTTTCGGGAGGACCGGGACGGTCAGTGCGCGCCAGGCGACGCGCGGACTGCACTCACCGAACGACAGGCGGACCTGCGAGTCGCCGATCGCCGACGCCGACTCGACGAGGCTGACTCGGCCGCGGAACGCGGGTGCCGGCAGTGGACTCTCCATGCGACCGAGCGACGTGTCCTGTAGGAACTCGTAGGTGAACGCCACGTCCTCGGCCGTCACCGGTTCGCCGTCGTGCCACGCGCACTCGTCGCGGAGGGTGACGATAGCGGTCGGCGTCCCGGCCGCCGAGTTCTGTTGCCAGTCGATGCTGTCGGCGAGCCACGGACGGAACTGTCCGCCGACCTCGCGTGCGAGCGAGTCGTACAACAGACTCGGAACGACCCAGTCGCCACGGTACTCGGTCGCGATCGGGTTGAGGTTCTCCGTCGGCCGGCCGTCGTCGAGCGTCGCCGTCAGGGTGTCACCGCCGGCGGCGTCTCCGGCGTCGAGGGTACAGTAGCCGACCGGCGAGTGGAGGAGCCCGTCGCTCTCGTAGTGGACGCGCTCGTTTCGCACCGCCCGGACCTGGTTCGGGAACGCGATGGGGACGAACGGGAGCGAGCGCGCGAGCCGCTGTTGCAGCGTCGCGAGCACGGACCCGCGTCGCGAACCAGTGAGGCGACGCTGTCGGTCGAGCAGGTCGTCGACACCGAGGGTCGAGTAGCCGAAGGGGTTCTGCCACCCCGGTTCGACGACGAACTTCGAGTGCAACAGTGACCAGAGCGCGTCCGGGTCAGTGATCGGTGGGAATCGCCAGACGTAGCAGTCGAACGACTGCTTGAACAACACGTCGATGAGCAGGTTCTCGCGACGCATCAGTTCGACCGAGGCGTCGATACCCACGTGTTGGAGTCGCGTCGCCAGATAGCGCGCCATTCGCGTCGCAACCGGGTCGTCGTCGGCTGGGACGGTCTTGACGGTGAGCGATACCTGACTCGGGTCGGACCGGTTGAGCATCGAGTGTGCTTGCTTCGCACAGCCGGCGCTCGACGCGGCACCCGCAGTTGCGAGGCCGGCGAGTACGCGACGACGACTGACCGCCGAGTCTACCGATGGAGGGGAGGTGAACGGGTTCTGCATGGATTCAGAGGAAATCGAGGAGTGGCCACACTACCGCGGCGGTCCAGCAGACCACCCCAGCAGCGAGGAGTTCGTTCGCGCGCCAGTGCCGTTCGTGCCGGACGCTGCCGGCCGCTGCGACGGCGGTGAGTGCGACCACGAGGGCCAGTCGCTGGACGATAACGTACCGGGGAATCACCGCGATTCCCATGTGGCCGTAGTCGAGGACGACGCCAGTGAGGAGCCCAAGTGCTGCGACGAGGGCACTCTCGGCGAACCCGAGTCCGGCCGCGAAGTGGTACGCACATATGGGTATACCCAGTACCAGCAGGGGGTAAAAAACGGCGGCGATGTACTTTGGGTTCTCGACGAGTTGCCACGTCTCGACAGTGACGCTGCCAGCCCGGACGGCCAGCGGAAATACGGCCAGCGTTCCGAACAGGAAGACGTGGTTGCGAGTGACGCTCCACTCGGCACGGAACTGTTCGAGCGCGTCGGTCGCTTCCTGCTGGAGGTCTCCCAGTCCGGTCTGTAACTCGTCGAGTTCGTCGGTGGCCATGCCCAGTCCGAGCGTCGCGCCCGTGAGGACGAACAGCGACCACGCACCGTGACTGTCGGTCGACTGGGCTGGCCCGTCACGGACACCTGCTGGCTGGTCGGTGGCGACCACCGACTGCTGGTTGCCGGTCGCGTCGACACCGATGGGTGGGACGCTGCCGTCTCGCACATCGACGACGGTGACCCAGCCGTCCGAGTCGAGGATGCCGCCGTTGGCGAATCGTTCGCGGCTCACGCGCTCGACCGTCGGAACGCCGTAGAACTGCTGTTCGACGTACACCTGTCCGGCGGCGGTGCTGCCGACGGTGTGGCGCAGTCGAAACCAGTCCCAGTGTTCGTTGTGGGCCTGAATCGCGGTCGCGCCCGCCCCGTCGGTCGGCACCTCGTACAGGCGGACGTGCTGCCGGCTGCCGAGGTAGGACCCGACGTGGAGTTGGCTGTACTCTTCGGCCCAGGTACCGGTTCCGTCGTCCAGTTGCCGGACGTACGTGTAGCGGGTCGCACCGTGGGTCGCGTCCCACGCTGCGCCGTCGAGCGCCGGCAGCACGCTCTCGTTCGAGGCCTCGTCGACGGTCGCGTCCGGGAGTTGCCGTGTCAACATCGCCTGAACGAGGTCGGGGTCTTCGTGGACCAGTACGTTCAACGGCAGCGTGAGCGTCTCGAAGCGTTGTGACCGACTCGTGTAGGGCCACAGGGCGTTCTGGCCGTCCTCGTGGACCGTCACGAGCTTCACGTCGTCGGGGGACTTGTACTCGTCCGAGTTCGCGGTCGACCCGCTATCGAAGCTAACCATCGCGACAGCCACCAGCAGCGCGAGCAGCAACACTAACCGGCTGCGGGAGACACGCGATGACCCTGTCATCTGTTCGCAGTCTACCAGTGGGAGGGGGATAATTATGTAGGGGTTAAGTGTTAGGTCCGTCCCGACCCACCCCTCTACAATGCCTCCATCACGCCCATCGACTTTCGTTTCTCCCGATGTTATCGACTCTATAGTAAACCCCGGCGCGCGCGTCTAGTCATATAGATGCCGTCGAGACGAGCCCTCCGTATCGTCCTCGGAGCAGCCTTGCTGCTCTCTGTGGCGACTGTAACGTTCGGACTGGTGACTGCGGACACCGAGACAGACCTCGCGACGGCCGACGCAAACGTGTCGGCTGCCGAGCCACGTGACGGAATAACCGTCGTTGCAACGGATTCCAACAGTTGGCTCGGGGATGCGAGCGGTGGTCCCCGCTCGCGCGCCGAGCTCGTCGCGTTCGCACCCAACGGGAGCGTCATGTACTACAACGATTCGCACACTCGGTACTGGGACGTTGACCCGGTCGAGGGAACGAACGCAACCGTCGAGTACCTGTACGCAGACCATCTCACGCCCGAAGCGTGTGACGCCGAAACCGTCTGTACCGAGAACGGTATCGAGCGCGTCAACCTCACGACCGGCGAAGTAACAGACATATACTCGCGAGTAACGCCGGGCAAACACTCGACCCGGTGGCACGACGGCGACCGCATCTCCGAGACGGAGTACGCCATCGCCGACATCGCCAAAGACCGCGTGTTCGTCGTGAACACGAGCACGGAACTCGTCGAGTGGTCGTGGGACGCCCAGGCCGACTACCCGCTCTCCGGCGGCGGTCCCTACCCCGAAGACTGGACGCACGTCAACGACGTGGAAGTCCTCGAAAACGGGACGCTGATGGCCAGTCTGCGTAATCAGGACCAGGTCGTCTTCCTCGACCGCGAGACCGGCCTCGTCGAGAACATGACGCTCGGCGAAGACGGCGACCACGACACCATCTACGAACAGCACAACCCGGACTACATCAACGAGTCGAACGGCGGGCCGGCCGCCATCGTCGCCGACTCCGAGAACAACCGCATCATCGAGTACCAGCGCGGTGAGGACGGCAACTGGACCGAAAGCTGGCGCTACACCGACGCGCGACTCCAGTGGCCCCGCGACGGCGACCGCCTCCCGAACGGGAACACACTCATCACCGACTCGAACGGTAATCGCGTCCTCGAAGTCGACCAGAACGGCAACATCGTCTGGAGCGTCGACATCGCGTTCCCGTACGAGTCAGAGCGCCTCGGCACCGGTGACGAGAGTACCGGCGGCCAGAGCATGCAGTCGCTGAACGGCGAGTCCCGAACCGAGGACGACTCGGACGGGAACGTCTCCGCGAGTGCCGGGAACATCGCCGGCGCCAGCGCCAACAGCGGCACCGGCGGCGAGAGCGGCGTCTTCGCCAGCATCTGGGGCGGCATCAAGGACGTCATGCCGTCGAAGGTGTCGCAGGCGGTCTCGTACGTCAAACCGCTCTGGATGGGCCCGGCGGAGATACTCGCCAGCCTACTCGCCATCGTCGTACTGCTCGTCTGGGTCCCACTCGAACTGTACTGGGCACCCTACAGCGTCTCGCTGCACAGTCCCCTCAGACTCCACCGCGACTGACACCGTCGCGGTTGCTTCGCAACCTCGCAACCCCACCCCACCCCGCTCCGTATGGCACACCGCTCGCACGAATCCCGCACGAACCGCATCGGCACACGACTGGCGACCGTTTCGCTCAGTCAGCGAACGTGGCTCGCCATCCCGCTACTGGCAGCTATCGTCGTCTACGTCAGCTATCTGGCGACCCACCCGTATCCGGCATTCGGCGCCGGCCTGTACGTCGAAATCGCGGACACCATCAGCGCGAACGGCTACGCACTGCCCGCGACGGTACCGGGCTACACCGAGGGTGGCGTCCCGGCCGCGTATCCGCCACTGATGTTCTACCTCACGGCAGTCGTCCGTGACCTCACCGGGGTCGACGCGATGCTGTTCGCCACGATCTTCCCCGGACTCGTCGTCATCGCGACGGTCGTCCCGTACTTCTACGTCGCTCGTGAGTTCCTCGCGACCGACCGACGCGCAGCGTTCGCCACGCTCATCTTCGCCGTCGCGCCGCCGGTGCTCCAGTGGCACCTCTCCGCTGGTGGACTCAACCGCGCGCCGGCGTTCTTCCTCGTCGTCACGGGCGTCTACGCCGGGATTCAACTGTTCCGCCACGACGACCTGCGCTGGCTCGGTCCGGCACTCGGCCTGTTCTCGCTCACCATCCTGACGCACCCGACCTACGCGGTCTGCTTCGGGCTGAACTACCTGCTGCTGTACGCCGCCTTCGACCGGACGTCCCGTGGTCTCGTCCACGGCGCGGTGGTCGCACTCGGCGGCGTCCTCGTCACCGCGCCGTGGTGGCTCACCGTCGCCGGCACGCACGGGTTCGACGTGTTCACGGGCGCAGCGGGCACCCACTCGGGCCTCGGCGGCGGCACGGGCCGGCTGTACGACGAGTTCGTCCAGCCGATTACGGACAAGAACGTCGAGACGCCGTTCTTCCTCGCAGCGTACGCTGGCAGCCTGTACGCACTCGTGAAGCGTCGGTTCTTCCTTCCCGTCTGGCTGTTCGTCTCGGCGTACGTTCTCGGGAAACTCCGCTTCCAGTTCCTCGCGGCGAGCCTGCTCATCGCGATTCTCGTCTTCGAACTCGCGCCGCGCCTCGCCGACCGGGTGGACGACTACGCCATGCCCGACTGGCGCGCAACCCTCTCGTTCGTCATCGTCGGACTCGTCGCGCTCTCGGCTCTCGTCGCCGGGTCGGCCTACGCGGCCGGGGCCGTCGACGCCCACGCTGGCTCCCCCTCGCAACCGGCATTCGTCGACGAGCACGACGTCGACGCGATGGAGTGGGCCGCGGCGAACACCGTCGAAGGAGAGGACTTCGTCGTGTTGGGTGACGCCGCGGAGTGGTTCCCGCTGTACACCGACCGGACCATCCTCGTCGGCCCGTGGGGCGTCGAGTGGACCACGCCCGCCCAGTACGAACACCACCTGAATATGTTCCGCGACACGTCGACCTGTAACCGGGCAGCCTGTATCACCAGCCAACTCGAGGACTCTGGGCACAACCCGGAGTACATCTACGTCCCGAAGGGCCACTACACCGTCCGCGGGATGTCGCACCAGCAGTCCTCGGGAATGGTGCACTCACTGGAGCAGAGCGACCGCTACCAGAAGGTGTACGAGAACGACGGCGTGCTCATCGTGAAGGTGACTGTCAGCGACGACGCCGCGGCAGGCACCGACCGTGTCGAGCAGTCCGCTGCACTGGCCATCGAGAACCTACGCGCACCGGCCGACGACTCGCCCACTCGGCCGACGGCAGACCGTCCGCGTCGGTCTCGGACGAGTCTCCACGACTCATCACTGCCCGTAGTGTCGACTCCACAATAGTCAGGGAAAGCCACTAAAACGCCACAACGTCAGTCAGTCACCCGGTTTATCGGACGTTGTGTTCAGAGTTCGGTAGTTCGCTGGTCGGTACGACGTTTACTCGATTGTCGTGAGCCGTGTCCTGTATCCATTCGAGGTCGAACCCGACACGCCGGTATACCCGCGCCGAGCGCGGGGACCAGTCCGACTCGGTCTCCAGTCGGACGGTCAACGTCTCGGTCGGGTCGAACGTGACGGTTTCTCCCCCGAGGACGAGACGAACTTCACCGTCGCGCTCGAACTGGTCGGCCAGTACGCGGAGACACGCGGCGATTTCGGCCCGGGACTTTTGCTCCTCGGTTTCGATTTCAACCACGTGATTACCTAGTCCTCATTCACATATAAGCCAGCGCGTGTCTCAATTTACCGAGTTGACCGGCCGAGTCAGCCGTTTCTGGGCCGGTACTCACGCGTCGGCACTCGACGGCGATGACGTCGAAGCGAGCGTCATCCAACCGGTCGGCGCGCCATCGATTCCCACACAGCGGACCTGGCGCTGGCCGTTGCGACGGCGAACCCGAATCATGCCGTCGAACAGGTGTTTGAGGCGTTCGAAGTCGGTCCCGTCGGTGACGTTCGTGTAGATGGGAAACAACGTACACGCTTCGCGCGATTCCGACAGCAAGAGCAACTGGTGGGCGTAGCGAGTGACCGTCTCCGAGTCGGCCGAGACGAGCAACGTCGACAGCGAGTCGAACACGAGATGTCGTCTGTCGACGTCGCGCTTCCACAACGTCTCCAGACACTCGTGGACGGCCATACTCGTCCCAGTCAGGTCGGTCGGCGACGGGACGCTCCAGTGGAGGTCACGCGGCGACGACCTGACCACGTCGTGCGTCGGCGTACAGTCGACGACGCCGAGGCGGTCGCGCCCGAGCGTCGTCGCCGCACGACTCATCCGGTCGAGGACGGTCCTCGGGGCGTCGCGTGTCGTGACGAGGACGGCACCGTCGCCCGGTTCAGCCGCTCTGTCGAGGAGGCGACTCGGGACGGTTCGGACGGTTTCGGGACTCGGCCCGGCGACCAACAGGTTCCGGTGGCGCGCGAGCGTCTCGTCTGAGAGAACGTCGGTGAATCGATGCGTCGATGACACGTCTTGCCTCGGTCGAAGCTGTTAGATAGAGGACTGCTCAGCGTCTTAGCACTGTCGGTGAGTCACTGCTCGTTCGGCCACCATCCGGCCTCACTGCGCGTCGAAGGACACCGAGACGACCGCCGCGTCGTCGTACTGTTTGAACCGCGGATGCTGCTCGCACTCGGGGTCGTTTCGCTCGATGGTCCGGATGCGGTCCATCGCCGCAGCCGGTCCCTCCTGTCGGATGAACGCGCTTGCCTTCCCCCAGTCCCTGAACACGTCGTAGGGGCGGACCAGCGGTTCGAACCCATCCGTGAACAGACAGCAGTCGCTCACACCGGGTCGCTCGCCCGAGCGAGCGTGGTCGACCGCGTCGGGGTCGAGACTCAGCGTCCAGTAGCCATCGAGTGTGTTCTTCGCCCGGCGCATCGTCTCGAGGGTCGGCAGGATGGCCTCGAACGCCTCGGCGTGGGTCTTTCCGTCTGCAGTCTTCCGTCGCTCCAGTTGTATCAGCGCCGACTCGTCCATGTGTCGCGGTCCCTGCCCGAACGTCGCGTCGAACTCGCGCCCGCGCCGAACCACGAAGCTCGCGTCGCCGAGGACGACGAACTCGACACCCTCCTCGTCCCACCGAACGAGGGCGATGGCTGCCGATGGCTCGTCCGCCGCGTCGACCGCATCTGGGTCGTCGACCAGCGCGGCGAACTCGGCGGCGACGTGTTCGACACAGTCGCGCAGAATCTCGGTCAGCGGTGCGTCGTCGCAGGCGTGCGCCCGGAGGTAGGCGTCCACCTGCTTGACGTACCACGTCGCGTCCGTTTCACACGGCGTATACTGTTCGTCAGTCAATCCCGTCGCGCCGTCTAACACCCACGCCGCGTCGTTCGTCAGTGTCGCAACGTCTTCGTTCACGCCCACCCCGGCGTCAACGTATGCGGTTCCCGAATCGAAGTGCACGAGCGACGGGTTGTGTTGCTCAGCCAAGTACTTGATGGCAGAATTGCCCAACGTGACACTCGAGCATCACTGTCGCGTGTGGTGGTTTCACAGACACACTGGCGCGCGCTGGCGAGCGTACCTGAGCAAATGCGAAGGTCGCGAGTCGGCATCGCGCGAGGGACGACGAGCGAGTCGAACCAGAGGTTCGTCGCGTGAGGAGTCGGTTGGGGAGGTTGTGGACGCGGGGAGCGGGGGAGGTGCGGTGCGGTCATAGACTGTCGTGATTCGCGGCTTGCTCGTCGACGCCAGCAGTCACAGCGACGACAGCCACTCACCCGAAGTGCCAACTAAACAACTACTTGTAGCCTTCGCAAGATTCAGTACAGAAACCACGGCCAGCGAGTGACTTACGGTGTTCCGGTGAGAACGACCGCCCGATGATTACGGACCCCCGGGTCCTCCGCGACGAGTGGGTTCCCTCGGAGGTACGCCACCGCAACGCCGAGTTGAACCAACTCTCGACGGCGTTGCGGCCCGTTGGCGAGGGCGACGACCGACCGGGCAACGCCTTCCTGCACGGCCCGCCGGGGACGGGCAAGACCTGCTCTGCGCAGTACATCGTCGAGCAGTTCTGCCGCGAGGTCCCCGACGTCGACTCCCAGTACGTCAACTGCTGGACCGACTCGACGCGATTCGCGGTCCTCGAACGCGTACTGGAAAACGTCGGCGACACGACCGACCTCCACCGGCAGACGACGCCGGTGGACGAACTCGTCCGGCGACTGCGCGACCACGGCGAGCCACAAATCGTCATCCTCGACGAAGTGGACGTGTTGCGCGACACGGCCGTGCTGTACGACCTCTACCAGTTGCCGGCCGTCTCGCTCGTCCTCGTCGCCAATCAGGAAGAGGAGTTCCTCGCCAGTCTCGACCCACGACTCCAGAGTCGCTTTCGCACGTGTACGACCATCCGGATGTCGCCGTACGCGACCGACCAACTGGTCGCTATCCTCTCCGACCGGGTCCGACTCGGCTTCGAGCCCGAGGCCGTCTCGACCGAGCAACTGGAGCGAATCGCCGACGCGGCCGCCGGCGACGCCCGCCTCGGTATCGGCATCCTCCGAACCGCCGCCCAGACCGCACAGGAGCGCGGGGCAGAACGTATCGTCGCCGAACACGTCACGAGCGCGGTCCCGGCGGCCGAACACGACGTTCGCCGCCAGACGCTCTCGAAGCTCACGGCCCACCAGCGCGTGCTCTACGAAATCGTCCACGACCGCGGCGAGGTGGCGAGCGCGGCCCTTCACGAGGCGTACGAGTCGCGCGTCGACGAGCCACACGTCGCCAGAACCCGGCGAAAACACCTGAACAAACTCTGCGAGTACGACCTGCTCGCCAAGTCGGGCGAGGGCCGGGCCCGGACGTACCGGGTCGTCGAACCCGCGCCGAGTCCGTGACTGGCGACGGGTGAAACTGCCCCGCGGCACCGACCTGCCACAGGCGGAACCTTTGTCGTGCCGCGGTCATACGCTACGGGTATGGACACTGCGGACGACGACAACAAATGGCGTTGTGCCAGTTGTGGGCACATACACGAGTCGTACAACCCGCCCTGTCTCCGCTGTGCCGGTGAGCGACTCGTTCGCGTGGGTGCAGACGGGGACGCCACCGGCGGCGAATCCGCCGCCAGCGACGAGTTCGGTGGCGACACCGCCAGTGGGCACGGGCAGGACCGCGAGGAATCAACGCAGTCGGAGTGGGACGACTCCCGGTTCGAGTCGGTCGCCACGAGCGACACGAGTGACACCGGCTGGGGGACAGGCGACACCCAGCAGACGGTGACCGAACAGCAGCCGGCCGACCCGTCGGTGCAGTACCTCTGCAAGGAGTGTGGCGAGTTGCACCAGCACGAACACCCGGTCTGTCAGAACTGCGGCGAACCCGACCTCGCGGCGATTCGGGAGGTCACCGAAACCGCCGGCGACTGGGAGGACCCGGCACCGTCGTCGGGCGGATTGTTCGGCGTCCTTTCGGGGCTGCTCGATACCCTGTCGACCGTCGTCGCGTGGGCGTTCGGCCTACTCGCGCTGTTCACCGGCGTGAGCGTGTTCATGTTCGGGGTCGGGGAACTGAGCCTCGGGCTGGCGATCTCTGGGCTCTTCGCGACGAGTGCAGGCACGATTTCGCTCCCGCCGACGCGCCGACGACTGCTCACTCGCCGTGGTATCAACCTCCCGCGCTGGGCGGTCGTCGTCCTCGTCACCACGCTGTGGGTCGCCAGCAACCTCACGTTGTACGTCACCGACAACGTGCCAGCTGGCGCGATGTAGGGTCGGGTCGACGAACGGCCGTCGACGGCTTCCGGAGGATACGTCGTCGTATCTGACCTACCCGGACGAACTCACCTAACGTAAAGGAACTCGGTGGTTGCCGGGTTACCTCCACTTCGCCGCGAGGCTATTCTCGCCAGTCGCGTACCTCACAGTGAGGGGGAGTACCTCTTCCAGAGCCATGAACCAACGAAACGTCACGAGGAGAGACCTCGTTCGAGCAATCGGTGTCGGGAGTATCTGTCTGGGGCTGGGTAGCGGCGTCGTCGCCGCCGAGGCTGCAGGCGGTTCGAACCCGGTGTCGCCACAGCAACGACGATCAGGGTTGCAAGGGTGTCAGTACAACAGTCGACTCGACGCGTACATCTGTCGGCAGCGCCCCATCGACCCGGAGTTCGGCGGGTTTAGCTGCCAGTACAGTCGTCGCTTCAACGCGTACATCTGCCGCGGTGGCTGGGACAACGACGGTGGCACGGGCATTCGCGGCTGCCGGTACAACTCACGGCTGAACGCGTACGTCTGCCGCAGACGGCCGTACGGCCCTGATTCGAGAGGGTTCCAGTGTGAGTACAGCCGGCGCTACAACGCGTTCATCTGCCGTCGCCGCGGCGGTGGTTCCGGTATGCGCGGCTGCCAGTACAACCGTCGGTTGAACGCGTACGTCTGCCGGAGACGACCGTACGGGCCGGACGCGAACCGGTTCAACTGCCGGTACAGCCAGCGCTTCAACGCGTACATCTGCAGCCGGCGTCGCGGAGAGCCTGAACCACGACCACGGCCGCGGCCAGAACCGCGACCGCAACCGAGGCCGCGTCCGCAGCCCGGCCCGCAACCGCGACCACGTCCGCAGCCCGGCCCGCAACCGCGGCCACGGCCCCGGCCCGGTCCAGGGTCGACCCAGAACGACGACTACTGAGCGGCGCCGAACCGAGTGACCAACTGAGAGCCGTCGTCTCGGCCGGAATCACTTCCGGAATTTTTCCGGAACGCTTTCCGGCCCCTTTCCGGAACGCGGCCGTTCCGGTTTTTCGTGGCCCTGAAACGCTCGTTTTCGGCGGTTCGTGGACTTCCGGAACTTCCGGAACGCACACTCTGTAGCTTTTGTGATAGCTCGACCTCCCCCTTCGCATGGATCCCAGACCGACCCTGGACACCGGGGTGACCCTGCTCGAAACGCCCGGCCAACGCTCGACCGCACTGCACCGACTCGTCGTCGAGACGGCGACGACCGACACCGGCCCAGTCTACTGGGTCGACGCTCGAAACACGGCCGCGGTCGCGGTACTGGCCGACCTCGCCGACTCGCGCCGACTCCTCGCCCGGACGAAAGTCGCCCGGGCGTTCACCGCCTATCAGCACCACGAACTCGTCCGCCAGCTCGTTCGGCGGGTCGATTCCCGGACCAGCCTCGTCGTCTGTCCGAACCTCGGCGCGCTCTACCGCGACGACGACGTGCCAGAGACCGAATCGGCGCGACTGCTCGACGCCAGTGTCACCGTGTTGGCCGACCTCGCCACCGCCTGTGACGTGCCGGTCCTCGTGACCGCTCGAGGTGGTTCGTACGAGCGCGTCGCCCGCGTCGCCGACTGCGAACTCAACTGTACCCGGACTCGGTTCGGCTTCCGGTACGAGGGTGACAGCTTCGAAACCGAAGTGTACCCAGTCGACGGTGGCTGGCAGACGACCATCCCGTACTGGGTCGACCTGTGCGGGGCCGTCACCGAATCCGGCATCGCGCTCGACGCCGACCCGAGCGTCGCGGAGTTGCTGGGGGTAGCCTAAGATGGGCCGCACGAACCCGACCTACCGCGACCACCTGCGGGACTTCGAAGACCGGTACCAGCCGTTCCGCCGGGCACTCCGGCGACAGTACCGCGGCGACTTCGACCGCCTGTTCGAACGCGCCGACGGCCACGCTCACGCCGCGGGCTACCAGCACGGGACCGACCACGAGGTCGACGCGCTGCTGTCGATGCTGGTCTCGCACGAAGCCGAGATTCGGGAACTCCGCGAGCGACTGACCGAACTGGCGGAAGAGACGGCGACAGTCGAGAGCGACGAGGTGACCGACTGATGTTCACTGTCGACTTCCTCGACGACCGAGTCGTCGAGTGGCACCGGACCGCTGATGGCGTCGACGCGGTCGAAGTCGAGGACTACCACCCGACTATCTACGTCGCCGGCCCGGCAGAAGCCCGTGCCGACCTCGAAGCTGCGCTCGCGGCCGACCCGAAGGTCGTCGAGACGGTTCGCGTCCCGAACACGTGGCACCTGGACCTGCACGCCGACGAACCGAGTCCAGTCCTGCGAATCGACTGCGCCAGAGTCGACGAGGTGCGAACACTCGCTCGCGAGATTCGCCACCACCACGAGCGCGGGTCGTACGCGCCCGGCACACTTCGGCTGTACAACGTCGACTTCGCGCCGCAGTTCCGCTACTGCCTCGAAACCGGCACGTCGCCAGTGACGCCGGCCGAGCACGAGTTGCGGACGCTCCGGCTGGCCATCGACGACCAATCGCTGGCGCACGGCGACCTCGCCGCGCTGCGAATCGAGGACGAACCGGCCGGCGGGACCGACACCGCCGCCTTGCGAACGCTCGCGCGGCGACTCGACCGGGTCGACCCCGACGTGTTGCTGGTGAGTCACGGCGACCTCGTCCCGGCCCTCTACGACGCCGCGACCGACTGCGGCGTCGACCTCGATCTCGGCCGCCGGCCCGGCTGGACCCGCCTCGCCGGGGAGAACACGTACGAGAGCTACGGGCAGGTCGGCTACTCCGCCGCCCGGTACGACGTGCCGGGGCGGGCGCTCCTCGTCACCGGGAATAGCTTCCTCTGGAACGCCGCGGGCTTCCCCGGCATCGAGTACATGGTCGAAAAGTCGTGGCGACCGATTCAGGAGACGGGCTGGGCGAGCATCGGGACCGTCCTCACCGCGATGCAGACCAAGAAAGCCTACGCCCGGAAGGTCCTCGTCCCGTGGAACAAGTGGGAGCCGGAGACGTTCAAAGACGCCCGAACGCTGGAACGGGCAGACCGCGGCGGCACCACGCTCGCACCCGAAGTCGGCCTGCACGAGGACGTGCACGAACTCGACTTCGCCTCGCTCTACCCGAACGTCATCTGCCAGCACAACATCAGCGCCGAGACCGTCGGCTGTGCCTGTCACGACGGGCGCGAGGACGTGCCCGTACTGGGCTACAGCATCTGCGACGACGACGGCTTCCTCCCCGAGGTCCTCCAGCCGTTGCTGGACGACCGAGCCGCGGCGAAACGGCGAATCCGCGAGGCAGCAGCCGACGAGGACACGAGCGCGGACGAATCGCGGTCGGCCGCCATCAAGTGGGTGCTCGTCTCCTGTTTCGGCTATCAGGGCTACCGGAACGCGAAGTTCGGCCGCATTGAGTGTCACGAGGCCATCAACGCCATCGCCCGCGAGATACTGCTCGACGCGAAGGACGTCCTCGAAGCCGGCGGCTGGCGACTCGTCCACGGCATCGTCGACTCACTGTGGGTGACCGCCCGGGAGGGCTGCGAGCAGCAGCCACTCGACGAACTCGCCGCCGAAATCTCTGCGGAGACCAGCATCGAACTCGAACACGAGGCCGCCTACGACTGGGTCTGCTTCGTCCCGCGTCGAGGGACGAACGCAGGTGCACTCACCAAGTACTTCGGCCGAACCGAACACGGGAACACGAAACTGCGCGGTATCGAGGCCCGCCAGCGTTCGACCCCGGAGTGGCTCGCCGACTGCCAGCGCGACCTCGTCGACGTGCTCGACGAACAGCGCGAACCCGGCCCCGTCATCGACCGACTGCGGGTCCACCTCTGTGACCTCCGGGCGGGCCGAGTCGACCCAGAATCGCTCGTCGTCACGAAACGCGCCGGCAAGCGACTCGCCGACTACGACCAGGCGACCCACACCGCGGCCGCGCTCCAGCGCTACGAGCGCCACGGCGTCGACCGAAACCCGGGGCAGGCGGTCCGGTACGTCGTCGTCGCGAACGAAGCCAGAAACGCCGAACGCGTCCGCCTCGACTTCGAAGCCCCCGACGAGTACGACGCCGACTACTACGCGGAACTGGCGCTCCGGGCGGCCGAGAGCGTCGTCTCGCCGCTCGGCTGGGACCGCGACGACATCCAGCGCTACCTGCGTGAACGCCGGGACGCCGCGCTATCGGCGTTCCTGTGAACCGGAGAAGGGCGACGTGAACCGCAACAACCGGCTTGGCGCGCGCTTGGGAGACGCGCGAACGACCGTGAGCGTGTCTCCCGGTAGTCGCGCGAGGTCTTCGTGAAATTGTGAAGGAAGGCTTGTGGAAGCTTGCTTCCACAGGGGGCGACGAACGAACCGAAGGTGAGTGAGGAGTCGGTTGGGGAGGGTGTGGCTGCGGTGCTGTGCGGTGGCGGTCATGTACCGTCGTGACTCGTGAACTGCTTCTCGAAGCCAGCACTCACGACGACGACCAGTCGAGAATCACGATTCCGTCCCAAACAGACCACGACGATTGCAACTTTCGAAGAAAAGTAATCGAGAGAACTACACGAGGGCAGTGTCCCCGAGTCTACTCCCCGTCTAGTCCCATCACCTCGTCGAAGTCCCGACTCGTGTCGACCGGTTCGGAGAACGTCAGGTCGTACCCATCGGGACTCGTAAGCGTGACCTCGCGCGTGTTCCACGCGGTCTCGGTCGGGCCGTCGACGCCCGGCCAGTCGGCATCGTGGGCGCGCTCGGCTACGTCGGCGACGGTTTCGTCCACGACGTTGAAGCAGAGGGTCGCGCCGCCACTCCCGACCTGCTCGTCGCCGCTCGCCGGGGCGAGCAACACGTCGGCGTAGCGGCGATAGCGCAGGTGCGAGAGGCCGGGCATCGAGAACACCGTCTCGAAGCCGGCGACCGTCTCGAACCACTCGGCACTCTCGTCGAGATCGGTGCAGGCGAGGCGGGTGAACGCCGGCATCGGGTAGACGTCTGGGTCGTCGCGCTGGTCGCTCATCGGCGTGCCTCCGTCTCGTGGTCGGTGTCGGTCCGACTCACGGTCGCTGCGTCGGTCGTGTGCTGTGCGTCGTGCGTCTGTCGCGTGTGGTGTCGCATCTGTTTGGTCCGTATGTCGTGTGTGGTTCCGCGCCGCCAGCGGTCGCTGGGTGAGTGCTCGCGGCACGGGCCGACCCGATGGCTGGCGCTCGGCCCACGGCGAGTGGCGTGCTCACCGCAGGGCGGGCGAAGGAAGCGAACGGCGCGTTACCGGGTCATCATTGGTGGTGACGACGACGAGCGACGACTTAAAAGAGCGTGTCGAGTGCTACCAAGCGACGTTATCTGTCGGGACCTTCCCACGAGTCCAGCACGTACGACTCGTCGGTGTCCGGGTCGTCGTAGACGAGGACGACGCTGGCGGAACTGAGGTCGAGGTTGTAACCCGGGTTACCGACGGCGGTCGACGACGCGGTGATATCTTCGTCGCCGTTCAGGGGCGGGTCGGTCCATCTGTAACGACCGTCTGCCGAGGTTCCACCGTTCACCGTCGCGCCCGTTACGACGACGTACACGTTGTCACCGTCGACGGTATCGCCACCCTGGTGCGAGACGTTCAGCGTATCGCTCGTCGCGTCCGTGTACTCGAACTCGAACACCGCACTCGGCGACGGCTCCTTCAGCGCGTCGTCAATGTCGAAGACGAACACGCCGACCGAGACGGCCATGATGAGCACGACAGCGACCATGAGCACGGTCGAGATGACCGACGAGATACCCCGGGACTCCCCAGTCCGTGAACCCCAGTTCATATCAATTATTGAAACAGTATCTGATGATGAACGTTGTGGCCACTGTGTGAGGGTATTCCTGACTAGCAGTTCGAGCAGACCAACGACGCCGGGACTCACGACGCGAATCGGCCCAGCCCGGGCAACACGACACCGGCGACGAGGCCGACCGCGTGGGCGACGAGGTTCGTGACGTGGGAGGTCTCGGTCACGTCGGCCGGAAACAGCAGGTAGACCACGAGCAACAGCGTGACGACGACGTAGCTCACCACGACGACCGTCATCCGGTGGTCCCGAAGACCAGCGAGCGGGTCGGGTTCGTCGGTGAGCAAGCCAGTCACGGAGAGCAGGACACCGACGCCGACCAGTCCGGCGTGCAACGCCACGACCCCGCCAGTCAGGCCAGCGAGCATCACGCCCGCGACGACGAGGGTGAGCGCCTGTGCGACCCAGTACGCGCGGCGGAGTCCGTACGACTCGGCGACGAACGAGACGACCGCGGCCAGTCCCAGTCCTGCGAAGGCGGCGACGACACCGGAGAAACCCCGCGAGACGGTGTCGGGGCCGAACCCTTGCGAGTCGAAGTAGACGACGCTCCCGACGTTGACGATGGGCGGGACCACTACGAGCGTGACCGCGACCGTCACCCAGAACGCGCGTCGGCGGTTCCAGTGGAGGTAGAGCAGGTACGTCGGGACGGCGGCGAGGCTGTACCCCAGGAGGTTCGAGTAGAGGTGGGCGTCGTTCGCGTGGACGAACGCCGACGACCACAGCGTGACGACGGTGAGGTCGTCGTGCCGGAGCGCGAAGACGTCCCGGGCCGCGGGCGTGGCGACGTGGAGCGCGCAGAGGAGCAGCGGGACCGCGAGGAGACCGAGCAGGTCTGCGAGGTTCCCACTGGTGGACTGGTCGGTGCGCACTGTCGACACGGGTTCGTCCGTGCTTCGGCCGTCGGGGACAAAAGACTATACTCGACTGTTTGGTCGCCCGCGTGAGGGAGTGTCACGCCGCCCGAACCCTTTTGCTCTCGCTGTGGGAATCCGACAGCCATGGACCTGTTCCCCGCCACCTTCGAGACCGAACGCCTCCGTTACGAACGACTGGATAGAGAGACAGTCGACCTGTTCGACCTGTACGGGGTGATGAGCGACCCCGACTTCGAACTCGTCGCCAGACACATCTCGAAGAAGCGCCACCACACGCCGAAGGATACGTGGGACTACCTCCGTGAGTCCGAAGAGAAGTGGGACGACGCCGAGCGTGCGAACTGGGCGATGTTCCCGAAAAACGACGAAGATGGCGCGGGCGAGTTCGCCGGCGTCGCCTCGCTCATCCCGCTGTGGGACCGCCGGACGGCTCGCCTGGGAATCTGGCTCCGCGAGGAGTTCTGGTGCCGTGGGTACTCCGGCGAGCGCGCCGACGCACTGGTCGAACTCGCGTTCGACCGCCTCGACTTGGAACTCGTCGCGGCCGCGCACACGACCGAGAACGAGGGCTCGAAGCGCGCCATCGAGAAATACGTCGAAACGTGGGGCGGCCAGTACGACGGTATCCTCCGGAACTGGGTCGTACTCGACGACGAACCGCGTGACCTGCATCGGTACACCATCACCCGCGAGCAGTACGAGGACGCCGACGTGACGGTCGACCTGACCGTCGGTGACGGCAGTGGCGACGGTGGCGAGAGCGACGGCGAGGAGTGAATCGAGCATGCCCGACCTGTTTCCCGCCGAAATAGAGACCGAGCGCCTGCGCTTCGAGCGCGTGAGTCCAGACACACTCGATGCGCACGAAGTGTACCCGTACTACAGCACAGAGGACGGTATCGAGGAGGCCACCCGCTACATGACGTGGGAGCCACACCAGCACCCGAAGGAGACGTTCGAGTTCGTCCAGCACATGGGCGAGGCGGCCGCGAAGGCCGAGGGAGCGGTGTACGCCGTCTACCCAAAAGCGGGCGAAGACGGCGCAGGCGAGCTCGCCGGCACCGCGGGTTTTCACCCAAACTGGGAGAAACGCAGCACGACATTCGGTATCTGGCTCAGGAAGAGATTCTGGGGACGAGGCTACTCCGGCGAGCGCGCCGACGCGTTCGTCCCCATCGCGTTCGACCGCCTCGATTTCGACCTCGTCGCCGTCGCTGTCGTCGACGAGAACACGCGGTCAAAACGCGCCATCGAGAAGTACGTCGATAGCTGGGGTGGCCAGCACGACGGCTACTTCCGGAACTTGCAGGTTCACGGCGACCGGCCCGTGGGAGTCCACCGGTTCACCATCGCCCGCGAGCAGTACGAGGCTGCGGTCGCTGGTGGCCGAGACATCGAGGTGGCGGTGCGTGAGTGAGGTAGGTGAGGTACGCGAGGTTACCAGTCGTGAGTAGCCTGTTTCCCGAGCGAATCGAGACTGAGCGCCTGAACCTCGTCCACGAGTCGCTCGCCGAGACCGACGTGTTCGAGCGCTACGAACCGATGAGCGTCCAGAACGCCGACCCCGACGAGTACGAACACATCCCGGTCGAACCGTTCGAGACGCCCCACACCGCCCGCGCCTACGTCGCCTCGCGGAACGAGCGCTGGGACAGCGGCGACTCGGGTATCTACGTCGTCCGGCCGAAAGACGGCGAAGACGGCGCGGGCGAACCAGCCGGCGAAGCCGAACTCGGTGCGATGTGGGACCGCCGCGCGGCGTACTTCACCTTCGGCCTCAGGAAGCGATTCTGGGGCCGTGGCTACTCCGGCGAGCGCGCCGACGCCTTCGTCGTCTGCGCGTTCGAGCGACTCGACCTCGACCTAGTTCGGGTATCACACACGGTCGACAACGAGAACTCGAAACGCGCGATTCGGAAGTACGTCGACCGCTGGAACGGCCAGCACGACGCCAGAGTCCGCAACTGGCCGTCGCCCGACGGCGGCGACCCGGTCGACCTCCAGCAGTACAGCATCACACGCGAAAACTACGAGTCGGCGACCGTCGACCCGACGGTGACGTTCCACGACTGAGGCGAGGGGACAGGGACCGACACAGACCGACATGACCGACTTCGACTGGGACGACGGCCTCTTTCCGACGCGCATCGAGACGGAGCGACTGGTCCTCGAACGCGTCGACGACGCGACCGAGGCCCTCGACTTCTACCGCGCGTTCTCGAAAGAAGCCGACGCAGAGCGCGTCTTCGAACACGTCTCGCCGACGCTCGTCGCTACGCCGAACCGGGCACGCGACCTGCTCCAGTTCTTCGCCGAGAGCCAACGCGAAGGAACCGCCGTGGCGTACGTTCTCCGACCGAAACCCGGGCAAGCCGGTGCTGGCAGATTCGCGGGGTTCGTGTCGTTCCGGCCGCTGTGGGACCAGCGACTCGCCGAAATCGGCGTCATGCTCGGGACCGACTTCTGGGGCCGGGGCTACAGCGAGGAGCGCGCCGTCGCCCTCCTCGAACTCGCGTTCGAGTCCTTCGACTGCGAGCACGTTCGGGTGACGACCCGGGTGGACAACGAGCCGTCACAGTGTGCCATCGGGAAGTATCTGGCACGGTTCGACGGCCAGCGCGACGCACTCGACCGCAACGAGGACGTGGACTCGACGGGCGCGTACGACGTGTACTGCTACAGCATCTCGCGGGCAGGGTACGAGTCGGCGGACGAGTGAGTACCGACAGTGGAGTCAGGGTAGAAAACGGGGATAAGCAGGGTAGATAGGTCGTGGCACGACCGACCGGGTGATGCCCACGGCGGTCGGCCGGTCGCAGTGGCAGTACGAGGCTGACGTAGTCAGCCAGTCAGTCGGCAGTCCTACTCGAACTGGCCGACGAGGTCGGCGTAGCGGCTGGCCGGCTCGTTCCAGTCGACGACCGAAAAGAACGCGTCGACGAAGTCGCCGCGGGCCGGGCCGTAGTCGTAGTAGTACGAGTGCTCCCAGACGTCCAGCGCGAGGATGGGGTGTGCGCCCCAGAGCGCGCCCTGGTCGTGCTTGTCGACGACGACGTTGCGGAGCTGGTTGCTGAAGGAGTCGTAGACGAGGAGCGCCCAGCCACCGGCGTTCCCGGCGGCGGCGCGGAACTCGCCTTCCCACGCCTCGTAGGAGCCGAAGTCGGCCTCGATTCGGTCACGGAGGTCGCTCTCGGGCGCGTCGCCACCCTCGGGGCTCATGCTCTGCCAGAACAGGTCGTGGAGCACGTGACCGGAGCCGTTGTGCGTGACGCTGCGAATCGCACCGGGGGACCCGTCGAAGTCGCCTTCGTCGCGGTTCGCGGCGAGTGTCTCGTCGGCCGAGTTCCAGCCGTTCACGTAGCCCTGGTGGTGGGTGTCGTGGTGCCAGGTGAGGACCTGTTCGGAGACGTGCGGTTCAAGAGCGTCGTAGTCGTACGGCAGCGGCGACAGTTCGTAATCCGTCATGTGCAAGTGAGGCGAGGCCTCGCAGCCACAAGTATATAAGCTGAAACGCATTCAAGTAACTGAATTGAGAATTTTCCCGAGTTGCATAGGGACGAGATTCTTTTCTTCACAACGGAAGAGGGACGATACGATGTCCACCGACAGCAGACACACGACACAGGCGACTCGCACCGGTCTCGACGCAGCGACCGCCGCGAAGAGCGCCGGCATCGGTGTTGGCGCGTTCGTAGCGAGCTACCTGCTTTCGTTCGTGCTGTGGGCGATGACCGAACTCCCACAGCCCGACTCGCTGGGCGAAGCGTTCGAACAGGCCATCGTCTCCAGCGTGCGCGACAACGTCGCCACGTGGAAGGCCGCCGGGATGGTCCTGTACAACGGCCACTTCGTCGATTTGGCCTACGAGGGCCAGTTCACCAGTGGGTCGTTCAACCTCGTCGACCTCGCGGGCGGCGGTCTCGTTCAGTTGGTGTACGTGGTCGTCCCGCTCTTCCTCGTCGTCGCGGGCCTGCTCGCGGCCAGAGCGAGCGGGCTGACCGACGACCTCGCCAACTCGGTGCTCGCGGGCGCACTCGTCGCCGTGGGCTACCTCGTGCTGGTAGTCGTCGGTGCCGTGCTGTTCGCGGCGTCGAACGACGGGACCACGCTCTCGATTCCGCTCGGCAACGCCGTCGTCGTCGCCGGCGTGGTGTACCCGCTACTCTGTGGCGGCCTCGGCGGGTTGGTCGCCCATCTGAGCGCGTAACTGTCGGCGGACCACCCGCCCGTTTTCTCACCGAGAAATAGCGACGAATCGACCGGCCGCAGTACGATTTTCCCGACGAAGCACCTAGGAGGCGCATGTCGTTCGAACGCGGCAAGCAGCGTGACGTGACCGAATCGGCGGCCCGCGTCGACAAGGCCGCTGTCCTGCGGAGTGCCGCCCTCGGTGCCGGGTCGTTCGCCGTCACCTACGTCCTGACGTTCCTCGTGTGGACGCAGATGGAACTCCCTGAGAGCAACTCGGTCCAAGACCTATTACTCCGGGGTGCGGTCGCACTCATCCGGGCGAACGTCCCCGACTGGATGGTCACCGGGATGCTCGTGTACAACGTCCACTACGTGGACCTGTTCTACGATGGCCGGCTCATCGCCGGGTACGTGAACGTCTTCGACTTCGCCGGCGGCGGCCTGATTACGCTCGTCCACCTCGTGCCGCCGCTACTGCTGTTCGGCGCGGGTTTCCTCGCGGCCAGAACGACTGGCCTCGCCGGGACGGCCTCGACGGCGGCGACGAGCGGCGCGCTCGTCTTCGCCGGCTATCTCCTGCTGGTGCTCATCAGCGCACCACTGTTCGCGTATTCGGCCGGACCAGCATCGCTGTCGGTTCCGGTCGTCAACGCGGTCATCATCGCCGGACTGGTCTACCCGGTCGTCTTCGGTGCGCTGGGTGGACTGACGGCGAGCCTCGTCGAGCAGTCGGTCTGAGTGCCGCGTGAGAACAGAGTCTACAGTTTTCGCGCGACCATCTCGCCCCAGTGGTCGAACCCGTGACGGTCGTAGAACGCCTTCGCCCTCGCGTTCTCGCGGTCCACGTCGAGGACGAGGCGGTCGAGTGGGAGCGACTGGTCGCGCGCCAGGTCGACCGCGGCGGCCATCAGGTCGTCCGCGAGGTCGGTCCCGCGGTAGTCGGGCGCGACGTACAGTTCGTTGAGGACGGCGGCATCCCAGACGAAGGCGAGTCGCTCGGGGAGGACGAACACGTAGCCGACGAGGTCGCCGTCGTCCTCGGCGACAGTGACACAGCGCTCGTCGTCGGCGACACAGCGACCGACCCAGTCGAGCCAGTCCGCACGGTAGTCGTCGGTGAGTTTCTCCTCGTACAGAGACTGCTTCTCGTCGCCGCCAGTGCCCGTCCCGAGGCCGAGTTCGAAGCCGCGTTTCAGCGACCATAGCGCCTCGGAATCGGTGTCGGGGTCGTACGGTCGTGGCATACCCCCGCTTCAGGCCGCGTCTTCCTCACGGTTGCGGTCGGTCGCGCTGGTGGCAGTCGTTGCGGTTGCAGCGTTCGACCGGCGCTCCTCCCAGAGCCGAGAGCCAGAGACGAACGCGCCAGTCGCGACGATGAGCAACTGCATCCCGGAACTGACGACGGGGAAGATACGTTCTTTCACGACCGGTTTCCCGGTCCGGCCGGGGTCGGTGTCGACGCCGGTGTAGTACTGGACCTCCTTCGTCGACCCGCGGGCGACCGACTCCGCGGGCTTGCCCTTGTCGAACTCGATAAACGTCTGGACGATGCCCTGCTGGTCCGAGAGGTGGAACTTCCCGGTGAAGGCGTAGAACTGGTCGTGCAGCGGCCAGAACAGGTTGACACCGTTCGTCATCAGGTCGGGGCCGATGGCCGCGAACGTGACCGCGATGACGGAGACGAACCCGGTCCGCGTCGCGTGCGGCCCGAACCGGTCGAGCAACCACGACCGTTCGCGTCGAGAGATATCGTAGTACAGTACCACGAGCAACACTGCTGGGAACAGGAGCGTGTGAAACGCGGCGCGGTGCGCACCGACCACGGCGAACCCCACGAGGACGTCGAGGTCGACGAACACCGTCACCGCCAGCACCACCAGCAACGAGCGTCCGGAGAAGGCCGGCCCGAGCAGTGCACACCCCACGATGGCAGCCAGTGCCACGTGAACCACTGTCGAAGGCATATACGTTACATTCTGGCATGCGGCAAAGTGTTTCGGGTTCGACATGCGTCGAACCCAAAGTTCGATACGCTTTTCCCCCGTGTCACTCGACTGCACGCCGATGACAGATAGTCCACGGCAGAACCTCGCTACGAAGATCGCCGGCGAGGTGACGCTCTCGGACGACCCCGGCGCGACCCTCAGGAAGTGGCGTACCGACTTCGGCGTCTCTCAGACCGACCTCGCGGGCGAACTCGACGTGTCGTCGTCGGTCATCTCCGACTACGAGAGCGGGCGACGCGAAAACCCCGGCATCGGCGTGGTCAGCCGCGTCGTCACCGGCCTGCTCGACATCGACGAGACCCGCGGCGGTGGGCACATCCGCCAGTACGCGCGGGTCATCTCGGCCGGCTTCGAGAGTGACATCGTCCACGACCTGCGCGAGTACCCGGCGACCATCCCGCTGTCGCGCTTCTACGACGCCATCGACGCGACGGAGATAGAATCCGGCGGTGAGGGCCACATCTCTGGGCACACCGTGATCAACTCCATCGCGGCCATCACCCGCCTCTCATCGGAGGAGTTCTACCGCCTGTACGGCCAGTCCACCTCGCGGGCGCTCATCTTCACCGACATCACCCGCGGTGAGTCCCCGCTGGTGGCGATGCGCGTCGTCACGCCGACGCCGAACGCCGTCGTCCTCCACGGTATCGAGGAGGAGAACCTGTGGCGACACGCGAAGAAACTCGCCCGCGCCGACGGCTTCTCGCTCGCCGTGACCCAGATGTCGACCGACGAGATGGTCGAGGCGTTGCGGCAACTGCCCTGAGGCGGGCGTTCAGGCGTCGCCGTCCAAATCTGCGTAGTGCCGGATGAGGCCACACTTCGGACAGACCATCACCGTCGCCCGTACCTTCTCCTTCGCGCCGAGACCACCGAGTATCCCCGGTCGCGGTTCGTCCGTCATCAGATAGAGCGCGAACCCATCACCCGTCCGCATGTCCATCTCGTCCAATCGTACGTCGCAGTCGGGACAGCGTCTCGTGGACTGCATCTCGTGTCGGACCGACGACGCGAGTGGAGATAACCGTGCTGTCCGTGAATACTGCCAGTGCTGGAAAAAGCAGCTGTGTCTCTCGTTCTTACGTCGTCGGCCTGGCCGTCTCGCGCGTCTCACGCGTCGCCAGCCAGTGTTCGAGCGACAGTTTCCCGGGACTGATGCGGGTCAGCGCCGTCGCGACGAGGAACAGGAGCAGCGGGAACTCGTAGTCCGAAAAGCCCTGCGGCAGGTGGACGAGGACGATCGCGCCGATCATCACGAGCGCGATGCCGGCCGCCGCGACGCGACTGAACAGGCCGACGAGGACGAGCAGCCCACCGAAGAACTCGACGAGCGCGACGACCCACGCTGCCACGAGCGGAAGCGGGACACCGAGCGACCCGAGCATCCCGGCGAAAGCGTCGATACCCGAACCGGAGGGACCCATGCCGGTCAGCTTGCCGAAGCCATGGACCATCATGATGGTCCCGAGGCCGAGGCGCAGTAGCAGTGTACTCACGTCGTAGTCCGACGGCGCGTCGACACCGAATCGATTGCGGAGTGATTCCATACGCGTAGAATCGTTCTGGTCAGTTATCTGTCGAACTGCTGCACGCTGAGGGGTCAGATTTCGACACTTCTCAGCGTCGTGGACCGCGTCAGCCGTCACGTACCGCATCAGCCGCCACAGACCATGTCAGACACTACAGGTTTCGGCGTAGTGGCGGTGAGTCGTCTCGGGGAAGGTGAACCCTCGCTCGTTCAATCGGTCGGTAGTCGTCGCCGAGAGGAAATCCCGTGGGCCAGTAGCTGAACCGGAGAGCCACCCGCGCTCGGTGTGGCCGCCTTCACCGACCTGTCCGGCCACGCTGTGGAGCAGTTCGTGCGTGACGACGCCCGCGACGCCGTTCCCGTCGTGGGCGTACCACGGCGTGTTTCGGTGGACGAGGCTCGCGTAACCGGGCGCGTCGGCGAAGCCGAGGTGGTCGCCGTCGTCGATGCTCCCGAGGGTGACGCCGTAGTAGGTACAGAAACCGTCACCGAGTCGTGTCTCGGTGTACTGTCCGCGAACGTCCCCAGCGGAGACGTTCTCGTAGGCGACCGGTTCGCCGAGTGCCTGTTGTGTCACGACGTGCAGGTCGATACCGGTCGTCCCGTCGGGGTTCTCGACGGGCATGTCGGCCCAGAGTCGTTCCAGTCTGGCCAGTTCGGTGGCGGAGAGCGGGTCGACGTTCGCGCCGTAGGCGATGTGGACGTAGACGTCCTTTCGGTTCGGGTCCGCGTCGGGCAACGGCGCGCCACTGGGCGTCTCACCTGCGCGCTCCCAGTCGTCGGCGAGGAGGTCGCCGTCGGCGTCTGGAGTGGGTGCTGTCGGGCCGAACAGCGCGAAGTCGGCAGTGGGGGGACCAATCCCGAGAACGAGAGTCCAACAGAGCAGGGCGACGAGCACACCGAGGAGAAACGCGACCGCGAGACCGACTGCTCCCCTGTCGGTCTCGTGCCCGTGCATGGAACACGGATTCAGGTGGAAGGGTGGAATACGTTTCCCAAGCGGTCTGAGAGAAGCAGCGAGAAAGAAACCAGTGGCCAGTCGGAGAGACTTACTCGACGAACCGGTACTTGCGCTCGCCCATCCGGCCCCAGCCGTCGAAGACGAACTCGGAATCGGGCGCGGTGAACTCTTCGAGGTCGGAGTCCTTCTCGTGGTTGTGGCGGTCGTGGACCTCCTCGTACTCGTCCCACGAGAGGTCGTAGCGCGCGGCGACCTGCTCGTCGATGTCGAGCGCCTCTATCTCCTCACGCCAGTGCTCTCGCACCGTCTCGGTGTGGATCTCGGCCTGCGCGCCGGAGCCGTAGGAGCCGACGAGCAGTTTGTCGCCTTCGAGGTCGCGGTCGTTCGCGACGGCGTGACGGAGCGCCGAGATACGGGCGATGTGGACCGACCCGGTGTACCAGTTACCCACGTCACGGGAGACACCGAGCGTCGGCTCGATGGCCTGTGCGTACCAGTTCTGGTACGCTTCGGTTCCCTTCAGCGAGTCCATGTAGTCACGGAGCGCGTCGGTGAACGACCCCTCGTCGTCGAACTCCTCGCGGCGGGGCTGGCGGCCGATTTCCGCCGCGAGTTCCTCCTCGATTTCGGTGTCGCGGATGGTGTGACGGTACGCGAGCAGGGCGGCCTTGCGGACCATGCCCGGGAACGGCGTGTGGAACGGCCCGTAAGCGAAGTCGTCGGGGTGGATGCGGCCCGCGACGGACTCGTAGTCTTCGAGTGCCTCGCGCATTCGGGCGAGGTACACCTTCACCGAGCGCTTCCCGTCGACGCTGGGGAACTGCTGGTTCGGCTTGAGGAAGTCCGTCTCGTCTGCAGAGCCGTAGCCCTGATTCGTCGAGAGCGCGACGAGGTCCGGGCCCTCGTCGATGAGCATCGCGACTGCACCTGCGCCCTGCGTCGCCTCACCGGCGTCGCCCCGGGCGTACAGCGCGGTGTCGGTGGCGATGACGAGCGCGGCACGGCCACGGTTGCGGCCCGCGCGAATCCAGTTGTACGCGTCGTCGATGCTCTGGGTCCCGGCGATACAGGCGAACTTTCGCTCGCCCTTGTTTGCGTGGTGGAAGTCACCCTCGTACACCTGTTCGAGACAGCCCGCGATGTACGTCGAAATCGGCTTCGAGTTGTCGAAACTCGACTCCGTCGCCACGTCGATGCGACCGATGTCGTCGGGTTCGAGTCCCTTTCGGTCCAGCAGCTTCTTCGCCGCGTTCGCTCCCATCGTCACGATGTCCTCGTACGAATCCGGGAACGACGAGGCGTTCAGGCCCAGTCCCTTCGTGTACTTCTCCGGGTCCTCGCCCTTCTCCGGTGCGAACGTGTTGGGCAGGTCGAGTTTCAACTTGCCTGTCCAAACCTCGACTGCGTCGATACCGACGGTTGTCATGCTACTACCGTCTGAGTGCAGGGGCTATAAGTTATTGTCGACTAAGAGTTCGACGGTCGTCGAAATGTCTCGTCTCTGCTGTAGTTTCAGGCTGTACACACCGGGCCTCAGCACGCGGTCGGCCCATGGGCCGTGACAGTGAACGCCGTCTGCGTGCCATCAGAGAAGTATAGCGTCACTTGGACGGTCTCGCAAGTCATGTCGAACTCGTTGCTGGCACCGTCGGTGAACTGGTAGAGAGAGAACGTCGCCACTTCGTCCGCCGGAATCACGGGTTCATCGTTCGCGTTTCCTGCCGTGCTCAGGTCGACAGTTCTCGGGACACTGAACCCACCAGCGAAGTCGGTGGTGTAACCGGTACCGTCGACTTCGACGTAGAACTCGCTGCTGTACTTCCCTTCGCCGACGATCGGGTCGTCGAGGCGAGCGACGTTCGAGTTCGCGGGGTCGACACGGATATCTGTCACCCGAACGGCGGTCGCTCGACCGTTTCCAACGTGGAACTGGACGGCAGAGCGTGAACCCGACCCATCAGTGTCAACTGCGGTCCCATCGCCGACTAGGCCGACATCCGGCCCAGACGGTTCCAGCCCGACTCCGGCCAACCCCTCTGCGCCGTAGGTGACGGCGTTCCGGAGAAGTACGTCTGCGTCGTCGGTGTAATCGTCGTTCTGAACGTCGGGCTCGCGGCCCAACGAGGCGAGCAGTATCGTCCGGTCGTGCTCGTCGACTGCCACCGCCGGACCAGACAATCCGTTAGAGTCGCCGGACCGTGCGAGCGTCACGTTGTTGAACCCGTTGAACCAGGCGTGGTCTGAGTAGTACGCGTCGTGGACGGTGAACGTGTCACCAGCGGACCCGATACCATCGAACAGCGGGTGGTTCCGGTCGATGTGCATCACTGCCACGAGGCTGCCCCCGGCCCCGTACCGCTGTCCCGTACTCGATGGGTTCCCGGTCGTCGCAGAGAGTTCGGAGATGGCGTTGCTGTTCTCTGGGTTGTATCCGTCGTCGCTCCACTGGTCGAGGTAGACGACGGCAGTGTTCCGGTCGTCGGTGGCATCGACGAAGGCCTGTACGGCGGTACCGTCGCTCGGAAGGTCCTGTGCGACGACGACCTCGTAGGCGTCCGGATTCGCGGTCACCTCGTTCAGCGTCGCCTGAACGACGGAGTAGTTCGTGGGGAGCTGTTGGGCCAGCGCAGACACAACCTGGTCGCCGTATCCACCAGAGTCGTCGACAACAGCGACACGGATGCGGTCGACAGTCACCATCGTGGACGCCGTCGTCGTCGCACCGTCGTCGTCGGTCACGGTGAGCGTAATCGTGTAGGTGCCGGGAGTGTCGTAGGCGTGACTCGGGTTCTCGACGGACGCGTTCGGACTCCCGTCGCCGAAGTCCCACTGGTAGCCGACGACCGAGCCGTCTTGGTCGCTCGCCCGTGCCACGAACGAGATATCGTCGGCCGTGGTCGGGTCGCTCGTCGTCGCAGTCGGCGACGTACTCGGAGCGACGTTTTCGACCTGCACGGACTGGGTTACGGTGTCGGTCGCGCCGGACACGTCCACCACAGTCAGCGTGACATCGTACGTCCCGTTGTCGACGAACAGATGCGTCGTCGTTGCACTCGTCGTGTTCTCGTCGACGGTGCCATCGCCATCGAAGTCCCACAGGAAGGAGTCGATGCTACCGTCAGGGTCAGACGACCCACTGGCGTCGAACTGAACGTCGTCGGCCGTGCTCGGGTCGGCCGGAGAGGTAGTGAAGTCGGCGGTCGGTGGCGCCCCACTCGCCGTGTCCGATGGACAGGCTGTCGACACCGACTGTCCGCTCGACCCATCCGGTTTGACCTCGACGCCGGAGAGGCACGGACTCAGTCCCGGATGCGTCGAGTTCATCTCGACGACCAGCCGGAACCGGTCGGAGAGCGTGCCGAGCGAGCCGTCGCCGACCGCGTAGGACCGCTGTCCGTCGACGATGGTGACGGGTGCGCTCCGATTCCACGTCCCGTCGGCCTCGGGGTCGGATTCGAGGAAGACCGTGAGGTCGGTCTGTGGCGGCACCGACGCGCTCACGTTCTCCAGTCTGACGCGCTGTGGGTCGACCGGTGCGTCGGTCGTCTTCGCGCCGGTGGTGAGCGTGCCGTTTCGGGTCGCCTCGTACAGCGCCCGCGCCTCGCCGTCGGAGATGGCCCGGTCGTAGAGTCGCACTTCGTCGAGTCGCCCGTCGAAGTATTCGGGCGTTCCACCCGTGTCTTCGATGACGCCGAGACTGGCGAACGCAGAGTTCTTCGCCCCCGTCTCCGAGGCGGCGGTGTCTTCCAGCACACCATCGACGTACACCCGCGTCTGTCCAGAGGTTGCGTCGCGCACGAGGACGACGTGATGCCATCGGCCGTCGTTCACCTCGGTCGAACTCTGTGCGCCGTAGTCGTTCCCGGCCATTACGCCGATGTTGCCCGAGGCGTCGAGCCACCCGTAGAACACATCGTTCCCGTCCCCGTTGCTCTCGACGCCGACGATACCGGGTGCCTGCCACATCGTATCGGAGCCCGTCTGCGTCGTCTTCACCCACGCCGAGACGGTTCCGCTGGTGCCGAGCGACGGCGCGAGGTCGGTCGGCCCGACGACCGCGTCGTCGACGCCGTCGAACTCGTACGACGAGGTGTTCAACACGCCGGGTCGCCCCTGTCCCGCCCCGTTCACGGTCCCGTCGTTCCCACCGGTCGTGTCCGTGGCGGTCGACCCGCTGTTCTCGTCAAGCGGGTAGTACGCGACGAGGCCGGACCCAGACGACGGGTAGCCCAGTTGGACCGCCCGCGCGTCGTGGTCGCCGTAGTTCTCGTGGACGACGTTCGACTCGGCCGCGGCGGCGTCCCAGTCGCCCGGGGTCTCCCACAGGAGTGACTCGACGGCACCGCTGAGAACTTGCACCAGCACGCGGTCACCGGTGCCACCGCCGGTCACGTACGCCAGGAACGACGACCGGCCCGTGAGGTCGTACGTCACCGCCGCCTCGCCGGTCCCGTTCGTCTGCGCGTCCTGCGACTGGACGCTCACGACCGAAGAGTCGTTGACGACGAACGAAATCGGCTGGTTCGCCAGTCCTTCAGCGATTCGGGCGGTGAGCGTCACCGACTGCGTCGTCGAGTAGTCGACCGTAATCGTCGACGGGCCGTCCCACTCCGTGATGTACGCGCTATCACTGCTTCCACCGCCGCCAGCACCGCCACCGCCGCCGCCACCGCCGCCGCCACCACTTCCAGCGTCCGAGACGAACAACCGCGCAGACGCGTTCTTCGGTGCGCTGCCGTCGAACCCGACCTCCGGGTCGCCGGTGAGGCTCATGTCGATGTCGACGGTCTGCAAGCCGGACACGTCGTTCGGTGCGGTATAGGTCAGGGTCACGCGGCCGTCCTGCGTCTGAAGATTGGAGAGGTCCGTGCCGCCGTCGTGCGACAGCGTGCCGACGCCGTCGAGCGTGACGTTCACCGTCCCGTCGATGGGGTTCCCGTACCGGTCACGCACTTCGAACGTCACCGTCTGGTCGTCTGCTTCCTCGACGACGCTCTCGTTCCCTTCGACCGGCAGCAGGTACGCTGGCGGCGGCGATGCCGCCTGTGCACCCGACGACGTTCGCTGGAGCGTCACCGTCGACACCTGCAACTGGTAAGATTCGTTCGGGACGAGCCTGACGCCCACGCGGTGGAACCGCTCGCTTCCGATAGTCAGCGAGCCAGCGTCGACCACGCCGTCGACGTAGCCACCGTCACTCGCCAGCTCCCCACCTTCGTCGAGTAACTTCGCCCACCGGCTGGCCGGGAGCCGAGAGGTTACCGTGAGCGTTATCGGCCCGCTCCGGTTGGTCAGTGTCACCGTGTTCGTCGACGAACTCGTCGGTTCGACCCGAAGCGGGACCGACGACGACCCGCCCGACCGCGCGACGCTCAGGTTTCCCTGCACCAGCGAGAGCGAAAGCTGGTTCCCCTGTACGAGTGACTGCGTGGTACGGGTCAAGTTCGCCGACCGGTATCGGTCGTACAGCAGCGTGTTGTCGAGGTACGTCGTCGGTGCGTTCTGGTACTCGCTGTACGACGGCTGATAGGCCAGCAGCGTCGTGTCGTACGAAATCAGACTCCCGTTCCAGAAGTCGCCAGCCTTCCCCGCCGCCGTCGCGTTCGTCACGTTCGTCGTCACGTTCCGCCCGCTGACGCCCCAGAGCCGCCCACCCGCCGGTGGCGGGTTCAGGTACAGCGTTCGGTCGGGGTAGGCCGTCCCGAGTCTGACCGGCACTTCCCGGTTCGTCGCACCCGGTGAGACGACTGCACTTCGCAGTTGCTGGAGGTCGTCGTGGACCTGCTGATTGTGGTTGTACTCGACCTGTTGGTTCTGGTCGGGCACGACCGACACTTGCCACGCCGTCGCGGCGAGCAACAGGAACGCGAACAGGAGGATGAACCCGATTTGAGCCGTGACCGCCCGGTCGTCGCTCGGGTTCCGAATCATTCGTGAGTGCCGTCGAGGGGTCGCGGCGACGTGGGCGTCGCCCACGCGCGCTCACCAGTCAATCCACTCCCCCTGTACCCACGACTCCGCATTTGGCAGTTGTTGTGCGGTCGAAAGTATAACCGTTGTTGCCGTTTGCCGCTCAGATGTTGGCCCTCACGGCGGCGTGAAGGTGAACGTCTCGCTGGTACCGTCGCTGTAGTACACCGTGACCGAGAGTTGCTTGTCAGAGACGCTCCTGCTGTTGCCGCCGTTGTTCTGGAACTGATAGAACTCGATAGTTGCACTGTCTCCAGCGTTGATGGTTGCCGAGTCGGTGAGTGTGACTGTCGTTCCGAGTTGCAACGGCGCGCCGTTGTCGTTGTGGTACGGTTTCCCACCCGGTTCGTACGCGCCATCGGTCGACGCGTCGATGTACACCTCGTGCTGGAACGAGTTGAGAGAGCCACCGTTACCCTCTTGCACACGGCTGATGCTGCCCCCACCACTTACATCGACGGCGATGTCGGTGATGGTGACTGCACTCCCACCGGTGTTCTCGACAGTGAACCGGGCACCGGAGCCGCCACCGAAGGCCGCCCCGCTTCCCCCGACCTGGTCGACGGCGTCCGCCGAACTCCCGCCACCGCCACCGCCGCCACCCGGCAGACCGCTCACCTCGAACCTGATGTTGTCCCCGCCAGCACCGCTAGTCGTGTAGACGACGACGGTCCCGTTCTCCGCGAGCGAGAGCGTCGTCGCGTTCTCGCCCGTTCCGTTCGTGGTGCCCGACGTCCGGGAGAGACTGCTGACCATCGAGTTGTTGACGGCGTAGGTGACGCTCGCGCCGTCGGCGGTCGGGTTCGTGTTCATCACGAGGTCCACGGTGGTTGTCCCACCAGTGATGGTACAGGTGGCGTCCGGCCCACTCGGGCAGTCCACGCCAGATTGGCCAGACGGGTCCTGCCACTGCACCTGATACGCGCCGTTGCCGCCGCCACCACCGCCGCCGGTCGCCTGGACGGAGACGGAGAAGTTGACCAGTTCCCACGATTTGGCCCCGCCGGAGATGTTCATCCGGACTTCGGCGGTGCCCGCGCTCGCTGGTGCCTGGTAGGTGAACGTCGCCCGGCCGTCGTCGCCGGTTTCGACTTGCGTCGGACTGGCGACCGAGCCACCGCCCGAAACGACACTCGCGTTCACGGTCACGCCGCTTTGCGGGTTGTTGAAGCGGTCGCGGACCTGCACGGTGAGGGTCTCAGACCCGCCCGTCGGTGCCTGTCTCGACGTGGAGTCGACTGGGGCGAGGTAGGCCCCGTCTTCACGCGTGGTGACGCCGGAGCCGACGCCGACTTTCGCCAGCCGGAGGCTGTACGTCTCGTCTGCTTCCATCACGATGTCGACGAAGTGGAGTCGCTGGCTCGTCCCCGGAACGGTCGTACTCCCGTTGGCCCGGACTGCGTGGACGTACGCCTCGTTACTCGACGAACCGGTCCCGTCGTACTGGCCAGACTCCGAGAGCAGGGTCTGCCACTCGCTCGCGGACAGGGTGGACGGAATCGTCACTGTGAGCCGCTCACCGGACGTGTTCCGCACCGCGATTCCCGCCGTCGACGCGCTCACCGGTCGCACGGTCACCGACGCCGTTCCCGAGCCCTCTCGGAGGCTGCCGTTCACCGCGACGAGCGTGAGTCGCTTCCCGTCGACGACGGTCTGGCCCGTCAGGGTGAGGTTCGCGCTGTCGAAGCGGTTGTACAGGAGCGAGTTCTCGTAGACGGTCGTGGGCGGGTTCTCGTAGGCGTGATAGTTCGGCGTGAAGACGAGCGCGCCCGTCGAGAAGGCGTGTGTCGACCCGTTCCAGTAGTTGCCGACTTCGGCGTCCGTCGCAGTGGCGTTCCCGATGGCGAACGCGACGGAGTCGTTCGTCGTCCCTACGGTAGAAAGTGTTCCGCCAGGAGGTGGTGGATTCACGAAGATAGAACGTGCTGGATACGTCGTCCCGAGTGGCACCGAGACCGCCCCGCCAGAGCCAGTCGCCGGGACCGAGACCAGCACGTCCCGGAGGTCTTGCATCCGCTGCTGGACCTGCTGATTGTGGTTGAACTCGACTTCTTCGTTCTGCGCTGGGACGACCTGCGTCTGGTAGGTCGTAATCGCGATGACGACGAACGCGAGT
Organism: Haloarchaeobius caseinilyticus; assembly: GCF_051207395.1. Lineage (NCBI taxonomy): Archaea > Methanobacteriati > Methanobacteriota > Halobacteria > Halobacteriales > Halorubellaceae > Haloarchaeobius > Haloarchaeobius caseinilyticus. Next base: position 1,176,006 of record NZ_JBPJZC010000001.1, read on the forward strand.
AAGATGACGGCACCAATCTGTACCGTTACGGCGCGCTCATCCCCACGGATACCCATTTGCGGACTCTTTCCGCGGGGAGACTAAAACCCTTATTGCCCTGACCGCTTCACTCGTCTTCTTCTTCGACGACTTCGGGGTCCTCCATGGCGGACTGGAGGCTGGCGAGACCGTTGAGCCACTCGGCGACCGGGCCGAACTCGATGTCTTGGCCGACCTCGGGCGAGAGCTTCTTCCCGTCGATGACGAGCGTGCCCGCCTTGACGAGGTAGCCGCGTGCGCTCTCGATGTCCTCGTTCGCTTCGGCGTCGGCGGCGGCCGCGACGTAGTCTTCGATGGTGGCCTCGTCGGCCGCGCCCGCGTGAATGTATTCCATGCAGGAGTGGAGGACGATGCTCAGGCTCTCCTGCACGCTGCCGACGAGGAACAGTTTGTCCTCGTCGCCGAAGTCGGGCTCGGTGAAGACGATGTCGCCGATTTCGTTGATCTTCTCGGAGGCGCCTTCCTCGTCGAGTTCACCGTCGTCGTGCGAGGAGACGATTTTCGCGGCCGCGATGGCCGTGTCGTCCTGCATGAGGTCGAAGACACGGGTGGTGTCCTGGTCCTCCGGGTCGATCTCTTCGTCTTTGATGCGGTCGATCCAATTCTGCCAGCGTTCCTCCGAGTAGTACTCGGTCGGGGGCGTGCTCATGCTTCAACGTTCCCCGGCTACGTCAAATGCCTTTCTCTCGTCGGACTCCGTGCGGTGACGACACACATCGGCCTTGAGGCGACCCATCAGGGCTTATTCAGGCTGTAACGTGTCAGTCGTCTCGATATCGTAGACGAGCTTCGGCGTCTCGACGTGGGCGCGGTGAACGGCCTCGTCGTAGCCCTCGTCGAGCAGCCAGCGAACGCGGCGGGGGACAGTCTTCGGGCCGAGGACGGCACCGGGGCGGTCCGGGTCGTCGACGAAGTCGGTCTCCATGAGGAAGGGGTCGTCGCGGTTCGCGGCGACTTCGAGGCGGTCTTTCTCGCTCATCACGCTGGGGACCGGCCCAGCGAGTTGGCCGCCAGCGTAGTGTTTGACCACGCTCGTGCGGTCCATCCCGGCGGCTTCGGCCCACTCGGCGACTTCGGTGAGGTCGTCGCTGCCCTCGGTGTGGAGCTGGACCGCACAGCGGTTCTCCGCGCCGAGGTGGAACGCGTGGCGCATCACCTCGTTCGAGGCGTCCCACACCGCGTCGGACACGTCGTAGTGGGGGCGGCCGGACTTGAGCGCGAGCGCGCTCCCGTCGTCCACGTACTCCGCGGCGAGGTCGAGCCCGGCACACATGGTCTCGCGTGCCTGTTTCGGCGAACGGCCGGCGTCGACCAACTTCGAAACGAGGCCGGGGTGGACGCCGAGGACGGGCCACGCGCGCCCGGGGAGAACCTCCGTCGCGTCGCGCACGGCGGCGATAGTCGTCTCGAACACGTGCCGGAAGTCCGAGCGCTCGCGCGGGAGGTCACCGAGGTGCCACGACGGCTTGTTCACGACGAGGAGGTGTGTCCCGCCGACGTTGGCGAAGTCTTCGACGGCGGCGATACCCCTGCCGTGGTCAGGGTCGAGGTGCAGGTGGTTGTCGAGCACCGGCGTGTCGAACTCGGGGTTTGTCATCTCTCGTGTGTGCGCGAGCGCGGGTGAAAAATATAAGTACTCGACGGCGGCCAGCACCAGGCTCGTCGCCGCCACCGTTCCGGGCATGCAGGACCAGTCCGTGACGAATGGGACGTTCGTCCACTCAAAGAAATTCCAGCAATATTTGTTGCAAATACAGTGCCCGATTCGATATAATTTTGAATCAAATGAGAAAATATAAATGGTAATCACCAGTAGCTCCAATTGGTCATGGCAGACGATAGCAACCACGAACAGACCGACAGACGGACGTTCCTGAAGACGACTGGCCTCGCCGCGGGCGCGATGGCGCTCCCCGGCCTCGCGACGGCGACGACGCCCGGGCGAACACCCGGCCCCAAGGAGAACGAACTCCTCGTCGGTATCGCCGCGAGTACGAGCGTCGCCGACGCGCGCTCGCAGGTCGAGCGCGAACTCCCCGGCCACGCCAACGTCGTCCACGAGAACCGCGACCTCGGCTACATGGCGGTCTCGGTCGACGAGGACGTCGTGACGACGATGGCGTCGGTGCAGTCGTCCATCGAGCGCGCGAACGCGGTCAAGTACGTCGAGCGAAACGAGACGCTGACGACGATGGCGACACCGAACGACCCGCGCTTCTCGGACCAGTACGCACCCCAGCAGGTCCGTGCACCCTCCGCGTGGGACACCGAGATGGGCGACGGCGTGACCATCGCGGTCATCGACCAGGGCGTCGCGTACGACCACCCGGACCTCTCGGCGCAGTTCGGGTCCAACAGGGGCTACGACTTCGTCGACGACGATTCCGACCCCTACCCCGAGGGCCTGAACGATTCGGATGCGGGCAACCGCGGCATCCACGGCACCCACGTCGCCGGCATCTGTGCCGCGACCACTGACAACGGCACCGGCGTCGCGGGCATCTCGAACGCGACGCTGCTCTCTGGGCGCGCGCTCTCGAACGAGGGCAGCGGTTCGACCGCAGACATCGCGGACGCGGTCCAGTGGGCCGCGGACCAGGGCGCGGACATCATCAACATGAGCCTCGGCGGTGGTGGCTACACGAACACGATGAAGAACGCGGTGAGCTACGCCGTCAACAACGGCGCACTCCCTATCTGTGCGAACGGGAACGCCGGCAATTCGAGCGTCGACTACCCGGCCGCGTACGACGAGTGTGTCGCGGTCGCGGCCTCGCGCGAAGGTGACGAGTTCGTCGACGACTGGACGAACGCGCCCGGTGGCTCGAACTACGGGCCGAAGACGGACGTCATCGCGCCCGGCGAGCAGGTCCTCTCTACGTGGCCGGACACGCCGCGCGGCGTCGACTACTACACCATCTCTGGCACCTCGATGGCGACGCCCGCCGCAGCCGGTGTCGCGGCGCTCGGCCTCGCGGCCGACCCGGAGCTGACGCCGACGCAACTCCGGAGCCGACTCAAGCAGACCGCCGTCGACATCGGCGAACCCGCGGACAAACAGGGTTCGGGCCGCGTCGACGCGAAGAACATCGTCGACGCCGCGGGCGGTGGTGGCGACGATGGCGGTGACGACGGTGGCTCCTGCGGGGACACGTCCTCTGGCGGGTCGGCGAACGGCTCGCTCTCGGGCTACTGGGACAGTTCCTCGTACACGTACACGCTCAGTCTCGACACGCCGTGCCAGGTCACGGTGTCGCTCTCGGGCCCGTCGGGCGCTGACTTCGACCTGTACGTGACGACCGACGGCCGCACGCCGTCGACGAACGACTACGACAAGCGCTCGGTCACGCAGGACAGTCAGGAGAACGTCGTCCTCGACACCGTCTCCAGCGGACAGGAACTCGGCATCCTCGTCGACTCCTACTCCGGCTCTGGCAGCTTCACGCTCGACGTGGAAGAACTCGGTAACTGACGGCGCGCAGCGGTCGGTGATGGCGCGCGGTATCTGTCGGGGTTACGCCGTGTGACACCCTCGACATTCCGGGTCCATCACCCGTTTTCGTTCCCGGATTCGGGACAGTCGTCACGTTCAAGTGAACCTGACTGATAGCCGACGCCACTCCCGCACGAGACGTGCGAGCGAGTGTCGTGGCCCATACAAATAAGTGCCGCTGGTGAGCTCCACTGGATATTGTATCCACAGGCCTGCTCCGCGGCGATTTCGCAAAACCGAGAGAGAGTTTTGAATAGTTGCCACCATCAAAGTTACACAATTTTTGGCTACCCATAGCACAAATTGTTTCAGTTCGGCATAAATTTACGCCAGAATCATAAAAATATAAATGGGGTAAGCGAGTCTGTTGTGGTGTGTCATGACAGGCGATAACAGCCAATCTTGGGCACGACGTACCTTCCTGAAAGCGACCGGTGCAGTTGGCGCTGCAGCAGCGGTGACGGGCATCACCGCCGCGACACCCGGCCGCTCTCCAGGACCGAAAGAGAACGAACTCCTCGTCGGGATCTCGGCGTCGACCAGTATGTCGACGGCGGAGGCCGACATCATGGACGCCGTTCCTGCCAACGCCAAGGTGTCGCACCGCAACGACAACCTCGGCTACATGGCCGTCGAACTCCCAGACCAGGCATCGGCGCAGGCCAACTCCGCCGTGGCATCGGCGATGAAGAACAAGCCGGGCGTGAAGTACGTCGAGAAGAACACGACGCACCACGCGCTCGCGACGCCGAACGACCCGGACTTCGGTGACCAGTACGCCCCGCAGCAGGTCCGCGCGCCCTCCGCGTGGGACACGACGCTGGGCGACTCGTCGGTCACCATCGCTGTGGTCGACCAGGGCGTCATGTACGACCACCCCGACCTCTCCGCGCAGTTCGGCTCCGACAAAGGGCAGGACTTCGTCGACTCTGACTCCGACCCGTACCCGGACTCGATGGCAGACGAGTACCACGGGACCCACGTCGCCGGCATCGCAGCCGGTACGACTGGCAACAACGAGGGCATCGCAGGTATGTCCAACTCGTCGCTCCTCTCTGGGCGGGCACTCAGTGAGGAGGGCAGCGGTTCCACCGCAGACATCGCAGACGCCGTCGAGTGGGCAGCGGACCAGGGCGCGGACATCGTCAACATGTCCCTCGGTGGCGGTGGCTACACGAACACGATGAAGAACGCCGTCTCGTACGCGGCCAACAACGGCGTCACCATCATCTGTGCGTCCGGTAACGACGGCGCGAGTTCGGTCTCGTACCCGGCCGCCTACGACGAGTGTATCGCCGTGGGTGCGGTCGACGAGAACGAGAACCTCGCGAGTTTCTCCAACTACGGGAGCAAGCAGGGCGTCGTCGCCCCGGGTGTCGACATCCTCTCCGCGTGGACCGAGAACGTCTCGCAGTACGGCGGGTACTACAACAAGATCTCCGGCACGTCGATGGCGTGCCCGGCAGCGGCCGGCGTCGCGGCACTCGGTCTCGCCGCGAACCCCAGCTGGTCGAACACGCAGCTTCGCTCGAAGCTGAAGGAGACGGCCGTCGACATCGGCCTCTCGTCGAACCAGCAGGGTTCGGGCCGCGTCGACGCGCTCAACCTCGTCAACGCCGGCGGCGGCGGTGGCGGCAACTCGTCCCCGACCGTCGACATCAGCGCGTCCTCGGCGACCATCACGGTCGGCGACGACGTGACCTTCGACGGTACCGGCTCGTCTGACTCCGACGGCTCCATCAGTTCCTACTCGTGGAACTTCGGCGACGGCGCGACGGCCTCCGGGTCGACCGCGACGCACGCCTACGCCAGCGCGGGCGACTACACCGTCTCACTGACCGTGACCGACGACGACGGCGCGTCCTCTTCGGACACCGTCTCGGTCACCGTCGAGTCCAGCGGTGGCGGCGGCTCCTGTGGCGACACGGAGAGTGGCGGCTCCGCCGACGGCTACCTGTACGGCTACTACGACTCCGCGTCGTACACCTACACGATGGACCTCGCGAACCCGTGCCAGGCCACGGTGTCGCTGTCCGGTCCGTCGGGCGCTGACTTCGACCTGTACGTGACGACCGACGGCCGCACGCCGTCGACGTACGACTACGACAAGCGCTCCATCACGCAGGACAGCCAAGAACAGATCATCCTCGACGACATCGATGCCGGCCAGAGTATCGGCATCCTCGTCGACTCCTACTCCGGCTCGGGCAACTTCACGGTGTCCGTCGAAGAGCTCGGGCAGTAAGTTCGTCGCACGCGCGACGATTTCCCCGTCACACGCGAATCGGAATCGATAGACTCGTCATCTGGGGTTCACGCTCCCACTTCGCGCTTTTTTGCGGTGTGTACTGTATCAGTGAGTGCTAGCTGCTGCTGGCAGTGTTCACGCTCGGGAGGCAGGTCAGGAGGCGGTACCGAGGGACACTGCTCGCTGCGACGAGCAGACCACGAATCACGACGGTACATACCGCGGCCACATCCTCCCCAACCGATTCGTCACTTGGCTCACTCCGTTCGCCTCGCTCCTCATCCCTCGTGGGAACGAGTTCCCACTTGTTGTGGGCGAGTGCTTCGCACTCGCAGCATCCCACAAATCTGTGATTTGTGAGGACCCTGTTCGCAGGCTCACGGCGACCTCGCGCGATTTCGGCTCGCAGGCCTCACGTTCGTTCGGCCATGCTCACGGGTCGCTCCGCTTCCCGTTCGCACCGAGGCGACTGCGTCGCCTTGCACCGCTCGCCAGCGCGCGCCAGAATGACTGCGCCGAGTGGCGTCGCAACCCAGAAAATTCCCTGCCTGACAGCCTATTCGTCCAAGACCATCGCATCGTTCGCGGCGTTTTGAAGCGCGTCGGAGCGGCCGTACTCACCGGGCGCGATGGCGATGGTTCGCAGGCCGTGGCGGCCCGCGGTCTCTAACACGGGCTTGAAGTCGGTGTCGCGCGAGGCGATGGCCAGCGCGTCGATGGATTCGAGGACGGCGGCTTCGGTCGCGTCGATGGCGAGTTTCACGTCGACGTCGCCGCTGGTGACGACGACTTCGTAGCCGCGTGCTTCTGCCGCCTGGATGAGCCCCGGCGTCGCGTGTTCGTCGAGGTACAGGCGCGTCACGGCGAGGTCGCCCTCGCGCTTTGCGGCCTCGCGCACGTCGTCTAAGTCCACGTCGAACTCGTCGCGCAGCACGTTGGGGCCGTCGACGAACAGGCCGATTCGGGGTCTGGGGTACGGTTCGGTGCCCGGGAGGAGCCGTCGAAACCGGTCGTTCATTGGCCGGAGTTGCGCGCTGACGGGGAAAGCCGTGGCGGTTTCCGTCGTCGTCGGGGCACGGACACTGACCGTGGACGCCGAGCGAACTCGTGTCGCTCGGCTGTGAAAGCTGTTCTCACGGTTGGCGTGACCGAGGCCCAAAGTCAGGGAAGTGACGACGACGGCGTGCCATCGCCCCAGTGAGAAAACATGATTTCGAGGATACAAACGCCACGACACCAAAATTCAGTTTGGTAGCTAACTAAAATTAGTAGGTAAAAATAGATAAATTTAAGCCCAGTGGTCGTGTCGTGACGTATCGTATCATGGCAGAAGATAGCAGCACTGACTGGGGGCGGCGAACCTTCCTGAAGGCGGCTGGGGCCGCTGGCACGGCAGCAGCACTCGCGGGCATCACGTCGGCACAGCCGGGTCGGGCACCGGGCACGAAGGAAGACGAGATTCTCGTGGGCATCACGAACTCCGCAAGCGTCGCGAGCGTCGCGACGGAGGCGCAGGACGACGACTACCTGCCGCAGGGCGCGTCGGTCGTCCACCGGAACGAGGAACTGGGCTACATGGCGGTCAAACTGCCAGAGGTCTCGATGCAGGCGAAAGAGAACGCGAAGTCGTCGATGGAGCGCCATCCGAAGGTCAAGTACGCGGAGGACAACCACACGGTTCACGCGCTCGCGACGCCGAACGACTCGCGCTTCGGCGACCAGTACGCACCGCAACTCGTCAACGCGCCGCAGGCGTGGGACACGACGCTCGGCAGTGACGACGTGACCATCGCGGTCATCGACCAGGGTGTCAAGTACGACCACCCGGACCTCGTGGACCGGTTCGGCTCGAACAAGGGCTACGACTTCGTCGACGACGATTCGGACCCGTACCCGGACTCGATGGCGGACGAGTACCACGGCACCCACGTCGCCGGCATCGCCGCCGCGACGACGAACAACGGCGACGGCATCGCGGGCATGTCCAACTCCTCGCTCCTCTCCGGGCGCGCGCTCAGTGAGGAGGGCAGCGGTTCCTCCGCGGACATCGCAGACGCAGTCCAGTGGGCCGCGGACCAGAACGCCGACATCATCAACATGTCCCTCGGTGGCGGTGGCTTCAACCAGACGATGAAGAACGCGGTGAGCTACGCCGCGAACGCGGGCGTCACACTCATTTGTGCAGCCGGCAACGACGGCTCTGGCTCGGTCTCGTATCCGGCGGCCTACGACGAGTGTATCGCTATCGGTGCCATCGACGAGAACGAGAATCTCGCGAACTTCTCGCAGTACGGGCCGAAACTGGAACTCGTCGCCCCCGGTGTCGACGTGCTCTCGTGCTGGACCGACCAGCCCTACCGCAAGATTTCGGGCACCTCGATGGCGACGCCCGCCGCGGCCGGTGTCGCAGCGCTCGGCCTCGCCGCCCACCCCGAGTGGTCGAACACCGAACTCCGGAACAAGCTGAAGGAGACGGCCGTCGACATCGGCCTCTCCGAGAACAAGCAGGGCTCGGGCCGCGTCGACGCGCTCAACCTCGTCAACGCTGGCTCGAACCCCGACCCGGACCCGCCGGAAAACGAGGCACCTGTCGTCGACCTCTCGGCCAGCGCGGTCGCCGTGCAGGTCGGACAGGACGTCACGTTCGACGGCTCCGGGTCGTCCGACAGTGACGGCTCCATCGCCAGCCACCAGTGGACGTTCGGCGACGGCGCGTCGGCCTCGGGCGCACAGGTCTCGCACGCGTACGCGAGCGCAGGTGAGTTCACCGCGACCCTGACCGTCACGGACGACGACGGCGCGTCTTCCTCGGATTCGGTCGCCATCACGGTCACCGAGGCCGGCGGCTCCTGTGGTGACGCCTCCTCGGGCGGTTCCGCCGACGGGTACCTGTACGGCTACTACGACTCCGACCGCTACACGTACTCGCTGGACCTCGACGAGCCGTGTCAGGTCACCATCTCGCTCGAAGGCGGCTACTGGTCAGACTTCGACCTGTTCGTGACGACCGACGGCCGCACGCCGTCGTCGTACGACTACGACAAGCGCTCCATCACGCAGGACAGCAACGAGCAGGTCGTCCTCGACGACGTGTCGCCCGGACAGCAGTTGGGCGTCCTCGTCGATTCCTACTCCGGCTCGGGTAGCTACACGGTGTCCGTCGAAGAACTGGGTCGGTAATCGCTCGGCTCCGCGCGCCATCGGGACCGACGAGCGTTTCTACACACTATTTCCTAATTTTTCCCCGATACTACTAGCAAGAATAATGTGTCCTTGGTTGGCAAACGTTGCCTTTAAGCATCTGAAAGATATCGCCATTGGAAATTGCATATGTCCATCACCGATAGCACAAATTTTATACACCTCCATCCAGTCAGCCAAATCGTCTCATGGCAGACGATGACAACCGCGGACTTGGCCGTCGTGATTTCGTAAAAGCAACCGGTGCAGCAGCGGGCGCAGCCGCCCTCGGTGGTGTCGTGAGTGCGACACCTGGACGCAAACCCGGCGCGAAAGAAGACGAAGTTCTCGTCGGGGTTTCGGCGAGCGTCGCCGACCGCAAGGCGAAAGTGCTCGACGCCGTCCCGGGCAAGGCAGAGATCGTCCACGAGAACGACAAACTCAGCTACGTCGCGGTGAAGTTCCCGAGCGAGGCCTCGGACGTGGCCCGCGAGAACTTCATCTCGACCGTGACGAAGAAAGACGGCGTGAAGTACGCCGAGAAGAACGAGACGCACACCACGATGCTCTCGCCGAACGACCCGCAGTTCGGCGACCAGTACGCCCCACAGCAGGTCCGTTCGGACCAAGCGTGGGACGAGACTCTCGGTGACTCGTCGGTCACCATCGCAGTGGTCGACACGGGCGCACAGTACGACCACCCGGACCTCGCGGGCAACTACAAGTCGAACCCCGGCAAGGACTTCGCCGACGACGACTCCGACCCGTATCCGGACGTCCCGAGCGACGAGTACCACGGTACGCACGTTTCCGGCTGTGCGGCCGCAGTCGTCGACAACGGCACGGGCGTCTCGGGTCAGGGCAATTCCTCGCTCATCAACGGCCGCGCGCTCGACGAGGGCGGCAGCGGTTCGACGGCCGACATCGCGGACGCGGTCCAGTGGGCTGCGGACCAGGGCGCGGACGTCATCAACATGAGCCTCGGCGGCGGTGGCTACACGTCCACGATGAAGAACGCCGTGAGCTACGCACAGAACAACGGCTCGCTCATCATCTGTGCAGCCGGGAACAACGGTTCCGGCTCGGTCTCGTACCCGGCGGCATACAGCGAGTGTATGGCGGTCTCCGCGGTCGACTCCAACGAGAACCTCGCCAGCTTCTCGCAGTACGGTAGCTCGGTCGAAATCTGTGCGCCCGGCGTCGACGTCCTCTCGACGACGACGGAGACCCGTGGCAGCTACGAGAAGCTCTCGGGCACGTCGATGGCGACCCCAGTCACCTCCGGTGTCGCTGGGCTCACGCTCGCGAAGTGGTCGAGCCTCGCGAACAACGAACTCCGTACGCACCTGAAGAACACGGCAAAGGACATCGGTCTCTCCTCGGACCAGCAAGGTAGCGGACAGGTCGACGCCTACGCCGCAGTCACGACCGAACCAGGCAGCGGTGGCGGCGGTGACGACCCCGACGACCCCGGCAGCGGTGACTCGACGACCGAGACGGTCAGCGGGTCGCTCTCGGGCTACTGGGACTACGACGACTACTCGTGGTCGTGGACCTACAGCTCCCCGAGCCAGATCAAGATCGAACTCTCCGGCCCGTCGAGTGCTGACTTCGACCTCTTCGTCAACGAGGGCACGACGACCGCGGCCAGCCCGTCGAACTACGACTACTCCTCGACGAGCACCAACAGTCAGGAGACGGTCACCATCGACAACCCCGACACGTCCACCGACCTCCAGATCGACGTGGACTCCTACTCCGGGTCGGGCAGCTACGACCTGACCATCACGGAGTACCAGTAACGACCGCGAACAGCTGCATCCCCTACCAGCTGGAACAGCCTGTCACCACCCATGCACCCGGGCGGTCTCACAGTCCGTCCAACCGTCTACCGCTCCATTTTCGCTGCCTCTCCGGCAGCCGCTTTCTTTAATTCTTTATGCAGGGGTCGTGTTGCCCCCCACATGAGCAAACCGCACATCCTCATCCTCGGCGCACCCGGGGCCGGTAAGGGCACACAGTCGAAGCACATCGTCGAGACGTTCGGCGTCGAACACGTCACGACCGGTGACGCGCTTCGCGGGAACAAGGACATGGACATCAGCGACATGGACACCGAGTACGACACGCCCCGCGAGTACATGGAGCAGGGCGACCTCGTCCCCGACGCAGTGGTCAACGCTATCGTCGAAGAGGCGCTCTCGTCGGCGGACGGCTACGTGCTCGACGGCTACCCGCGCAACCTCGACCAGGCCGAGGAACTCGCCGGGATGACCGACCTCGACGTGATTCTCCACCTCGACGTCGACCGTAGCGAACTCATGGACCGGCTCACCGGCCGCCGCGTCTGCGAGGAATGCGGGACGAACTTCCACGTGAAGTACAACCAGCCCGAGACCGAGGGCGTCTGTGACGAGTGTGGCGGTGACCTCCACCACCGCGACGACGACACCGAGGACGCGGTCGCCAACCGCCTCGACGTGTTCGAGGAGAACACCGTCCCGGTCATCGAGTACTACGAGGGCGACGACGCGTTCGTCGCAGTCGACGGGAATCAGGCCCCTGACGCCGTTTGGGCGGACGTCCGCGAGGCCATCGAGTCGAAGGCGCAGTAACAACGTTTGTAACCGACGGTTCCCTACTCAAATCAAATGGCTCGGACAGCGAAGGACGTCGCATCCTTCCTCGACGACAACCCGGAACTCGCCACTGCGCTCTCTGTCGTGATGGACGTGAGCGACGACGGTGACGAGACAGTCGAGTGGAAAGACGTCAAAGACGAAGGTGGAATCGACAGCGGCGCGTGGGGCCGGCTCATCCAGACGGACATGCTCGTCGAGCGCGACGACGGGTTCGCCGTCAGAGACCCCGACGCCGTGCGCGAGGCACTGGACGACGACCTGACGATTAGTTCGTCGCCGCCGACGACCTCGTCAGACACTGGCGATTCCAGTTGGCGAACCGAAGACAAACTGGCTGGCGTGGTCGCCCTCGCAATGATGGCTGGCTACTACGTCAACTCCATCCGCAACGCCGTCGGCGAGGTGATGAACATCGTGTTCCAGCCACTGGACAGCGTGTTGCCGTTCTACGCCGTCATCCTCGCCATCGCGCTCATCACTGGCCTGTACTCGACGCTGCTGCGCGCCATAATGGTCGACCAGAGCAAGATCAAGGGCGTCCAGCAGAAGATGCAGGACCTCACCGAGCGCGAGAAAGCCGCCAAAGAGCGCGACGACGACGCCGCACTGGAGAAGATTCAGGAAGAGAAGATGGCCGCACTGGGGGACCAGGGCGAGATGATGAAGGAGAACTTCCGCCCCATGGCGTGGATCATGCTCCTCACCATCCCCGCGTTCCTCTGGATGTACTGGATGATCCTCGACGGCCACGTCTCCGCCGCGGAGACCACGATGGTCCTGCCCATCTTCGGCGAGCACGAGTGGATGGGTGGCGCGCTCGGACCGATGCCGGCGTGGATCGTCTGGTACTTCGTCTGCTCGATGGGGTTCAACCAGCTCATCATGAAGACGCTCGACCTCGACGCGACGCCGACGTAAGGCGTTCCTTCGGCCGTTCTTCTGCGTTTTCTGACTGCAACCGCGAGTGACAAGCTTTGTATTCGGTGGTTTCTAAGCCGTGTCCAGATGACCTGGACAGCCGACGACGCGACGTCGTTCCTCAAAGACCACCCCGACATGGTCGAGCCACTCACCGTCGTCGTGGACGAGAGCAACGGCGGCGAGCGGCCCATCGAGTGGAAGGACGTCAAAGACGAAGACGGGATGGACAGCGGCGCGTGGGGGCGGCTCATCCAGACCGATGCGCTCGAAGAGCGCGAGAACGGCTTCGCACTGACCGACGCTGATGCGGTGGAGGAGGCGCTCGAACGGAACCGCACCGCAAGCAGCGAACCGACGGTAGACGACGAGGGCGACGACGACGCCGACGACTCCAGTTGGCGTACCGCCGACAAGGTCGCTGGACTGGTGTCGCTGACGCTGATGACCGGCTACTACTTCGAACCGATTCGCGACACGGTCGGGAGCACCATCGACGTAGTGTTCCAGCCGCTGAACGCCGTGATGCCCTTCTACGCCGTCATCCTCGCCATCGCGCTCGTCACCGGTCTGTACACGACGCTGTTGCAGGCGAACATGGTCGACCAGAGCAAAATAAAGGGCGTCCAGCAGAAGATGCAAGACCTGACGAAGCGCGAGAAGGCCGCCAAAGAGCGTGACGACGAGGCTGCACTCGAGAAGATTCAGGAAGAGAAGATGGCCGCACTGGGTGACCAGGGCGAGATGATGAAGGAGAACTTCCGCCCCATGGCGTGGATCATGCTCCTCACCATCCCCGCGTTCCTCTGGATGTACTGGATGATTCGCGATGGCCACCTCGACACGGCCGTCGAGGGAAGCTTCATCGTGCCTATCTTCGGCGAGCACGGCTGGCGAGACCCGCTCGTCGGACCGATGCCGGCGTGGATCGTCTGGTACTTCCTCTGTTCGATGGGGTTCAACCAGTTGCTCCGCAAGACGCTCGACATGGACGCGACGCCGACGTAAGCGCGACAGTGACGGCCAGTCGTGGGCCAGTCGAAGTCACAATTCCTTTTACCGCGACCGACCGAGCAGAGGTATGTTACTGACCGTCTCCGGCCCGCCCGGCTGTGGTACGAGCACCACCGCGAAGGGACTGGCCGACGCGCTCGACCTCGACCACGTCTCCGGCGGCGACATCTTCCGTGAACTCGCCGCCGAGCGCGACCTCTCGCTCGCCGAGTTCAACGAACTCGCGGAGGAGGACGACCAGATCGACCGCGACCTCGATCGACGACTGCGCGAAATCGCGGTCGAACGCGACGGCGTGGTCCTCGAATCCCGACTCGCGGGCTGGCTCGCTGGCGACGAGGCTGACTTCCGCTTCTGGCTCGACGCCCCGCTCGCAGTTCGTGGCGAGCGTATCGCCGACCGCGAGGAGAAATCGGGCGAGCAGGCCGCAGAGGAGACCGAAACTCGTGAAGCCAGCGAGGCGACGCGGTACAAGGACTACTACGGCATCGACATCGGCGACCTCTCCATCTACGACGTGTGTCTGAACACCGCCCGCTGGGACGCAGACACTGTCGTCGACCTGCTCGTCGACTGCGTCGAAGCACACGACCCCGCGACGGACGAAGGAACCTACCCCGTCGCCGTCGACTACGAGTTCTGAGATGAGTCTGCGCGCACCGCCAGACGACCGCTCGCCGGAAGAACTGCTGGAGTTCGGCGTCGTCAACCTCGACAAACCGCCCGGGCCGTCGGCCCATCAGGTCGCGGCGTGGATTCGCGACGAAGTCGGTGTCGACCAGGCGGCCCACTCGGGCACGCTCGACCCGAAAGTCACCGGCTGTCTGCCAGTCTTGCTCGGCGACGCGACCCGCATGGCACAGGTGTTCCTCGAAGGCGCGAAGGAGTACGTCACCGTGCTCGAAATGCACGGCACCCCGCCCTCGGACCTCGACGCGACCGTCGCCGAGTTCGAGGCACCGCTGTACCAGAAGCCGCCGCGAAAGAGCGCCGTCTCCCGGCGACTCCGCGTGCGCGAAGTGTACGACCTCGACCTGCTCGAAGTCTCGGGGCGGCAAGCCCTGCTCGACGTGCGTTGTGAGTCCGGCACCTACATCCGCAAGCTGTGTCACGACATCGGGCTGGCGACCGGGACCGGCGGCCACATGGGCCACCTTCGGCGCACTGCGACCGACCCCTTCAACGACTCGACGCTACACACGCTCGAAGACCTCTGGGACGGCCTCGCGTTCTACCGCGAGGATGGCGACGACTCGTGGCTCCGCGACGTGGTCCTGCCCGCCGAGCGCGCCCTCGAACACATCCCGCAGGTGACTATCGCCCCCAGCGCGGCCGAACAGGTCGCCAACGGCGCACCCGTCTACGCCCCCGGCGTCATCGAGGCCGACGACGCCGAGCAGGGCGACCTCGTCGCCTGCTTCGCACCGCAAGGCAGCGCAGTCTGTCTCGGTACCCTCGTCGGCGACCCCGACGCCGACGCCGGTGAAGTCGTCGCACTGGAGCGCGTGCTCGTCTAAGTGCGGTACGCGCGGTCGTGGCATACGGCCCTCGAAACGACACCCTTAAACGGCAGACGGCTATTGGTTCACATGCACCCTGGGACCGTGGGGTAGTGGTATCCTCTGCGGATGGGGTCCGTAGGACCCGAGTTCAATTCTCGGCGGTCCCACTTCCGATTATCTAAGTGCCTAAATCCGAGAGTCTTAGGTACTCAACGAGCCAAAATTCTCAATTCTGAGCGGTGCAACTATCTTGGGGGTGAAGCATGATTCCGGGCGGCGTTCTCGCCCCCGGAACCGACGAACTCGAACGTCGGTACGAAGCGGCCGATGGCTGCATTGCCGCGGTCGCTCAGCACTACGAAGCCGACTACCGGACCGTCCGTCACTGGCTCATTCGCGCTGGCGTTCACGAACCGCGTAGCGACGGTCGCGCAGAACGACTCGCCGACCAACTCGCAGACACCGACTGGGACGACCTCGTCGGAGGTGACGACTGATGTCCGGGAGTTCCCACCCCGGCTGGGACCCCGACAGCGAGAGCATCCATTTCGCGGACCTCTTCGCCAGCGTCGAGCGCGGAATCGTCCTTGCTGTCCCGTTCGGCAGCCGCCCGCTCACTGCTTACACGCGCTCGATGGGGCGTGACCAGTACGACGTCCTGCTCGTCAACGAGCACAGCGCTCTCTGCTGGCGCGAGACCTGGCCGAAGCAAGAGACGAAGCGGTACTTCGAACAGAAGGTCGAGAAGGCTGAGTCCGTCCACCTCGACAAGTACCGCGACCTCTGGCCAAGTCGCTACCAGCGCGGAGGTGGTTCGCGATGAGTACGGACGCCACTGGGCCCGTCGCTCGCAACAAGCAGGCCGGCTCGAACGCCGAAAACGCCTGTGCCGCCCGCTACCCGCCGCTCCACCTCGTCCCTGATGAGGTCTCCGAGCACTACGACGCGATTCTCACCTCCGTCCTGTACCCACGGCCAGACCTCCGATTCGTCAGCGTATGCGTCCTCGAACCCGGAACCCGCGTCGAAATCAAGAGCGCAGTCGTCCGTCTATCGAGCGGACGGCGCGGAAAGTTCTACCTCCGACCGAACCAGCACAAGTTCCTCGTCGAGGCGAACGCTGCATATCTCTTCGCAGTCTGTGAAGGCGCGGATACCGAGCGCAACATCGTCGCCGCGAAAATCGTCCCAGCCCGCACTCTCGATTACTTCCTCGACGAGAGGCGCTGGCTCGACGGCGGCGAAGGTCGCAGTGACTACGCACAGATAGCCTGGAGTCGCATCTTCGACCCCACGGAGGTCGAACGATGAGAGCCCGCCTGCTCCTCGCAGTCGCGCTCCTCGTCGGAACGCCCACCGCGCTTTTCCTGTGGGTGGTGCTCGGATGAGCCAGACGACTTCGAGCCCGCACGAACTCGAAGGGTACCTCAAGTACCCACAGTACGGGCTCGGACCATACTGGATGCTGGCTAGCGCCATCGTCGGCCGCTTCGACGGTTACGCCGAGTTCTCAACGGAGATCGACGGCGAAACGTGGGACATTCAGTGCAACTACTCGAAGACCGGAATCGCACCACGACCCACAGACAACGTCAGCGGCGATGTGCTCTACTCGTGGGACATCACCTGTCGCGGCGAAGGAGAACGCAAGTTCACACCGATGATAGAGCCGCGCTTCCACGGGATGCGACACCGCGATACCGGTGAGCCACTGGGATTCGGTAAACGCTGGTGGCAGCGATTCGGCTGCGAGGGCGTCGATGTCGAGCTAAAAGCCAGCAACGTCGACCCCAGCGAAGTCCCGAAGCTCCTCCACGGCGTCGTCAACGCGGTCGCGCAGAAAGCCGGCCTCTCGATGAAATCGAGCTACTTCCGCGACGAACCACACCCGCAGCACTCGCGCGTCACCGCGTACGAGCGCTACATCCGCATCCGGCGCTCGATGGCGTCGAAGCTCCTCGCCAGCGGCACCATGATGAAAGTCATGCACCTGCTCGCGAACCGCGAAGGCTCGAAGGCCGAGTACAAAGCGGACAACGAGAAGGTCGAGGGCTATATGCACAGACTCTGGGTCGGCCCGACCGACGCACGCGAACTGATTCCCCGCCACCGCTACGGCTTCCAGTTCAAGCACTACCACCCGAAGCACGTCCACAGCGACCCGACGGACCCGCTGTACCATCCGAAGGTCGGCGTACTCATCAACCAGCAACGGAACGGTGGCAACCCCATCACCTGGGCGGACCTCGACGACGCCGAGCAGGAAATCGAGGAGAATCTGCTGAACTTCCTCGCCTGGGGGAACGTGCCGACTGAACCCGACGCGACGACGTTCATCGCTGACGACCACTTCGAGCCGACGGCTCGCGACGACCGCATCGCGATGTACGACGACCCGACGCCACAGATCGAGGCCGAACAGGAACACATCCTCGTCACCTCACTTCGGGACATGACCGACGCGGACGTCGATGTCCTGGAGCAACTCGTCACGGACGGTGGCGGCCAGCACTACACCGAGATTTCAGAGGGAACCGGCCGCGGCGTCAGCACGATCTACCGCGCGCTCCAGCGACTCAGTGCTGTCCTCGACAACGAGAATGGCACCGTCTCGTTCGCCTCGCGCAAGTTCCACGACGAACTCAAGGCCATCCTCGAATCGGCCGAGCACCACGTGAAGAACGCTGCTGACCGAGCGGCGAAGATTCTCGGGATGGACGCACGACAGGCGTCGAGCAGCGCGTTCCAGCTCTGGCTGAACAAGTACGGCGCTGAGGTCGAGGTCGACGACGACGGGAGTGTCCAGACTGTCCGAATCGACACGATGCTCTCGCAGTTCAAGTCCACGAACAACCCGCGTATCGACGACGTGCTCGCCGAGGGACGGACGGCGTGGCACAAGAGCGGGTACGACGTTGTCGACCTCTACGGCTCAACGGTCATCGCGAAGGTCGACGGCGAGAAGACCAGCGGGGTGTTCGGCGCGCTCACCGGGTAACGCGCCGACGGCTGAGAGGCATCTCTTTTCTGCACCTTCTTTTCAACAACCCAGATTGTGGCTGTTTGCGTTCAGTACGACTGTAGTTGTTTTACGGCCCCTCCGGTTCCAGTGGAGTTCCTCGACCTCGACGAGCCCACCGGCTCCGTTCCCGCCCACCGGGAACATCCCCTTGGACAGTGTGGCCAAGGCCACAAGGCCAAAAAAATACACAACCCCGCCCCTACCTCCGTAGTCACCGCTCCAGATGAAACAGATGAAGTTGTGGTCTCTCTTTGTGTGAGTGCGGACTACTACTTTCGCCCTGTTCTCGTGTAGTCTTTAGCCGAATTGAACAGCGTTGGTTGACAGGAGTAGGTTCATTACACCACGCCCTCATGCGACAGTCATGTTGTATGATGTTACAATCCTCCGATCACGGATCAGGGGCAAGTTCCGGGACCCGAACCGGAGATTTTCGGGGACCAGAAGCACCGGCCAGCTAGGAATTGTCCTTGTCGGTGAATAATGAAGAGCGAACGAACACTCTCGAAAGAGATTCTATCGCTCCTTATCTTCCTAACCGTGATTGCAGTGGGTGTGTTATTAGTCGTGTTCTCATTTTCTAATGGGACGATATCTGCAGATCTTGCAAGAATTTTGATTGTCGCGGTTAGTACGCTCTCAAATGTGGTTCTTGTGTCAGCCTATGTTGTCACGCTTATCCAACAACGAAAGCACTCCCAACGTGATCGGGAACGAGAGGTGCAGCGAGATATCTTAGCCGACATTGTTTCTGCATCAGTACAAATCATCGAGAACAACCAAGGGAAGATATTGAGTCCACGAAGCAACAAATTCCTCGGGAATGGTGCAGGTAGACTCGAATTGCTCACACTCGAATTCACGTTTGAAAAGATTCCGTATTTCGTACAATCTCGTGAGAGAGACTGGAAGGGCTATTATGAATATTTTCAGGAAGAGCACCCGATTGCGTTCCAGAGAATGCGATACCATGATGAATTACTCGTAGAACTCCTGAAAGCTGAGATGGCTCTCTTAGAAGAGATTTACTCCATGGGCATAGATGAACAAAAGTTGAAAGAGCATGAAGAACACGACGAATTTTCTATTAAGAAGTCACTGATTGTGGCGATCCGAGAGATTCGCCTGCGTCCCTCCTTCATCCAAGACGAATTTGAAGAAGACATTGAGGATAATTTCGTACATTCGTTAATTGAACAGGAACTCAAAGATGAATTCCGAGAGTATTCAGAGTTACAAGGTAGGTACTATGACACTGCAGATCTCGCTAAGGATGCAGTACTTGATGTTGAATTAGATATTAAACAAGAGTATGGCATTTCGAGGAGAGATTACGAAGTCGGCGAAACCATGTGAGTCTGATTATCTGAGCAAGAAGTATCGAAAGGGGACCCAGGAATCAAAATTCGGCCAAATTATTTTTATTCGGGTATGTCACTCTGATTATTGACTCCTATGACAAAACCTGATACGCGACCAAATTCTGGCAACAGTTCATTTGACACAGCCGAGTTCTTTAAAGAATGGTCACCGTTGTTTGCTATCTCCGGCGTCTTTGCAGGATTAGCAATATATATCTCAAAGATACCTGTTCCAGATGAAGGGAGTATTGAGCTTATTTCCAAGGCAGGTTTTGTATCTTCATTTTTAATTTCATTATTGGTCTTGTACATGATATATGGGAAAATGGCAGAACAGGCCGGTTCGTTCCACCAATTGCTCCACGAACATACGTACTTAGATAATCTATCTCTATTTCTATTCACTTCACTGACTCTCGTTCTTGTCACCTCACTCTCTAATTTACTACTTATTCAACAAGATGTATTCTTCATGATCCTTTTACTAGTCTTCACCTTCGTAGTGGTCGCATTCACCCTCCGATTCTTAGGATTCCTTAGTGACACTATCCCATCGAACCCAATAGTTCGAATCCCGATATTGTTCTTAATTTGCCTTGTACTGAGTTTCGCTTCGCGGTACACACAATACCAACTAACTCAAGAATTCACTCTCACTACTCTTCAGAACTTGAGTTTTTCAGAGCCAGTACCAATAATAATTGACCTTGCTATCATCGCGAATTCTGTTATCGTCAGTTTCGCATCCATTGGTGTCTTGGCATCAGTTGTCAGCATTCCAGTTGTGATCCTAGATTGGGTTCGCGGAACTGGCTATTACAATTAGAGCCCGGCTATTTCCACTTCAATGAACCTCTAACGTCTGCTCTGGAAGGCCACCCAAACCAGAGCAGCACGAAGAACGCCAGCACACGCGCGACCGACTCGCCGACACCGACCGTTGGCGACACCATCCCCGCGACGAACCAGTCCGAGTACCAGACGAGGAGCGCCAGCGCGACGAGAGACGGCGCGAGTGCAGTCGTGAACACTTCGACGCGCGATGGGTCGCGCAGGTCCACGTCGACGCCGAGGCGGCCGTCCTCGCGCCGCTGGAGTGACGCACTCCCACCGCACGCCACACCGACCGCCGCGTGCGCCGCCTCGTGCGCCAGTGTCACCGGTAACGCCACCTGCTCGACGACGTTTGCCTCCGACTCCCCGCGCTCAGGTAGGACGCCCCGATCGACGAGTGTGGCCATACCGAGCCCTGCGAAGAACTGCAACGCTGCGAGCAGCCCGAGCCAGCGCGCCGAGTACGTCAGGAACGCCGCATCAGAGCCCGGCAGGAACGTCCGAGCGCCGAGCAAGCCCGCGGCGACCACCATCAGTCCGACAGTGAACTCCGCCGCGTCACGAACCATCTCACGCGCTTCCGCTGTCTCTATCGCCATCGCTATCGCACCCGCATGTACAGCAGGAATAGCAGCGTCCCCGAGACCGCGACGGCGAGTTGCATCGACAGTCGCGCTCCGAGTGCTGGCAGGTACGACGAGACCATCCCCGCCACGATGACCGTCACGACCGCTGGGAGCGTCACCTGTCGCGTGTACACGGCCAGCATCGAGAACATCCCGAACGCCATCAGGATGAGCCACGTCGCCCCCATCGCCTCCGTGAACGGACACACCGTCCCGCCGATGAAGTCACCCGCGAGCCACGCGTCGTGCCCACAGGACTCGATGCCGAGTACGAGCAGGTCTCCGGTCATAGCCGGAACCTCACGACGACTGCGACCAGTGCAAGTGCCATCGCCACCGCGAGGGGCGAGGTAATCCAGTTCGCCACAATCACGGGGACACCGAGGTTCACGAGAATCCGGTCCGCGTTCCCCAGATTCCGGAGAATCTTCGACACTTGGTCAAGCGCGGACAGCGGCGATGCCTCCCCGTTTTCTGAGAGGCTCGCGTCCGACGAGGTGACGTTGTCGTTCGTCTGTTCGATGTTCTCCTGCTGGCCCGTCACCATGTCGAATCCGAAGACGGGTCCGAGTGCCGTCGTCACGAACGTCGCCGACGCGACGAGGATAATCAACCCGATGGCGAGATTCGTCGCCCGCATCAGACACCACCTCCCGTGCCCGTCTTCGAGACCATGAACCCGATGACGGCGATGGTCAGTGCGAACACGACGGCCGCTCCCGGCAGGTCGAGGACGCCCATCATGTGGAAGAGTGCGGCCATCCCCGCGGTGACGATCGAGCCCATCGGCGCGTGAACGAACCCGAACACGCCACCGATGAGGATGATGAACCCGCCGACGAACAACATCTCGTACTCCGGTGGGAGGAACGTCTGCAGTGCCTGGCCGCGGATGTCGACGATGTCGGAGTCCTCGACGACCTCGCCGTTCACCGTCGCATCCCACGCGACCACCCACGTCTGGTTCGCCTCCGTCGCGTTGAGCGGGAACGACCCCGAGTACGAGCCGACCTCGCCAGTCACTTCGACTTCTTCGAGGATGTTGCTCTCGTTGCCGCGTTCGTGGATACGGATGTGGAGGTCTTCGACGGTCGCGTCGCCCGGCTGCATGTCGAAGTATATCTTCCCTTCACCAGCGAACGACTGCGAGTCGATGCGCTCAGCACTGACTTCCCAGCGGACGATGCCGCCCTGGTCAAGCGAGAGCGACACACCCTCCACGGTCAGACTGATAACCTGCTGGCTGAACCCACTATCGCCAGTGAACCCACCGAGTGCGCGCCGATCACCGCCGCCGTCCTCGACGAGGAGACGGTACTCGGTTCCATCCTGCATTCCAACGCACGCGACGTTTGCTGCACCGAAGTACGACCCACCAGCGTCCCGCCACGAGTCATTGATGTAGCTCTGCATGATGAGCCACGTCTGGTCCGGTGCGAATCCTGCTCCCTTCGAGTCGAGCGCGAAGCACTGCTCGAAGGACTCGCTTGACGAGTTCGAGTACAGGACCGTGTGCCGGTCGACCTTCGAGTACGGGTCATTGATGATGACCTGCCGGGGCTGGTACCCACTCGCGTTCAACCGAACCATCAACTGCTCGTTTGGGACGTTCTCGAACGCTATTTGTCCGTTCGTCACCGTCCGCGTGTCACGGTAGTTCGAAGACTGTGCCGTCCCGAATATCTCCACGTCGATCTCCGACGTGACCAGCGTCGACGTGTCACTACCCTCGTGAACCTGTAGCGTTAGCGGCGACTCGAACGTGAACGTCTCCGACTCCGACGTGAGGCCATACTCGTCCTCGAACTCAACATACCACGTGTGCAGCCCGCCATCGTCGACAGACACGTTCGTCGTGACAGTCCCATTCGTCGTGATGGTCTGCGTATCCACTGTTTGCCCGTCCAAGATGACTGTCGCCTCGACCGAGTCACCACTCGCCTCGTCGAAGTCCCGGTCAGTCACCGGTACCGAGAGCGAGATAGCCTCCGACGGATACGGCTCTCCGTCCCGTGGCGATGCTGCCGAGTTGTTCACAACAGGCGCATAGTGCAGTACCTCGAAACTGAACGTCGACGAAGTAGCCGTCTCACCGGCCGAGTCAGTAGCCGTCACGTACCACGAGTGCGACCCATTCGAGAGTCCGGACACAGTAAACGAGGCCGTCTGATTCGAGGATATCGTGGTCGAATCGTACTCGGCACCATCTACGTGCAGGTCGACGGTCACGTTTTCGCCCACTGGGTCTGCGAAGTTTGGGTCTGAAACTGGAACCGAAACTTCGACAGTCTCGTTGTTGAACTGAGTTCCAGACTGGGGGGTTGCTTGGGTGTTGTCGACCTCCGGTGGGTAGTTTTTCACCTCGAAGCTCCACGTCGAACTCGTCCCTGAGTTCCCGTACTGGTCAACCACCTCTACGTGCCACGTGTGATTGCCAGTTGAGAGTTCAGTCACCGATGCCGAAACCGTCTGGTTCGACGACACCGACTGCGTCTCGTACAGGCTCCCATCGACGTAAAACTCAACATCGAGCGAATCGCCCTGAACAGTCGAGAAATCCGCATCTGAAATTGGAACAGAGAGATTCACATCCGACGAATCCACCGACGTTCCGTTTGGAGTCGCAGTCGCCTCTTCAACCTCTGGAATCGACGACTGGAATTCAATCCCTTCCGAGTTGAGTGAGGCCACAGCAGATTGGCCAGTTGCCTGAAAATCGACCTGAACCCGCCACTTCTCGTAGCTCGTGCCCGAAATATCGAGCGAGTAATTCCCCGACGCGCTCTTCGTGTCCGTTGCCACGGTCGTCCACGATGACCCACTCTCAGACCCTTCCACACGTACCGTCGCGTCAACATTCGAGAGCGAGAGGTCTACGAACGCCTGCTCCGCATTCGAGACGTCGTGAACTCCACCAACGTACTGTCCAGAATTCGAGAGCCCACCGTCCCCGGAAAGTTCGTCAAGGTACAGGTCGCTGTCGTATGCCCAACTGCCGATTCTGGTCGGTGAATACGTTGAATCAGTGGTAGTGAGAGGCCCTGCAACTGTGTTCCCTGCCGTGTCTTCTAACCTGACAGTGTATTCGTTACCACCGTCGTGCTCCAAGAATACTTTATACCACGTATTCTTGCTAAGAGAAAGACTGCTCGTGTCTACTAACTCCGTCTCATACGTATTCGACCCGCTCACCCGCCCGATCGACAAGCCACCACTACCGCCAGTATACGTCGGGTCGACGTACCCAATGTACCCGTTACCCGAGCCATCAGACAGAAAGACGCCACCACGAGGATTATTGTCGTCACCGTGGTAATACCATACTGAGGCCGTCTTTGACTCAGCAGCACTCCAAGTATCTGAGTCCGAGTACACTCCATGGTGCGCATGGTCTCCACTGTTTTTTGAGAGGGAGTACGACCCGAGATACGCTTCACTCGCAGTCGTCTCGAACACACCTGTTTGGCCAGCGTATCCGCTCAACCCAGTCTCGAATCCGTCCGAGAACCCACTCTGGAAAACGACACTCGCGTCGTCCCCACTACCCGACACAGTCAGGTTCGTCAGCGTACTCGCCTGCTGGAAATCAGACGCGTTCGTGTGTATCGAGCCAGTTGCCAACGCGCCAGCAGCCGCGGACGCGGGTACCTGCGTGACGACGAGGAACGACGCGAACAGCGCGAACACGACGATAGAACGCTCTCGCATCTCAGACCACCCCCACGTACGCCAGCGCAACCAGCAGCGCGAGCAACGCCCACACAGCCACGCTCCCGATTACCAGCGTCGGAATCTGGACGAGCGCGATGCTCCCCGCCTGGTCGACGTAGCCGTCGCCGACACTGAAGCCCTGTCCGTCAGTGCCTTCGCTGTCCTTCGCGACCTCGCCGATCGGGCCCAATATCGCGGGCCCAATCAAGAGGTACATCATCACCGAGAAGATGACGAAACAGAGGACGATGAACGGGCGAAACGGCGACGACGCACGGGAACGAGTGTGAATCATACTCTTGAGGATAGGACGATTGCCGACACGACCCCGAACACCACCGCCATCAGCGTCCCGATGACCGGCAGTAGTGAGAACGCCTGCCACGTGCGCTTGGTCATCTCGTGGGTCTGGTTTTCGTAAATCGATCCCTCTGCCTGCTCCTCGGCGACAGCCTTCGTGTCCTCCATCGGCGACAGCAGGAACGCCATCGTGAGCGCGGCAACCGCTAAGAACAGGAGCATCAGAATCGCCTGCACCGCGATACCACGCTCACCCCTCATAGCTCGAAGTCCAACACCTCGTCAGCCGACGCGATGTCGTTCTCGAACTGCTTCGACCACTCACCACCGAACCCAGCCCACGAGTCACGGTTCCAAGGGTCTTCTTGGCCGGGGAGGTTGCCTTCGTTCTCCCGTTCCTGTTCCGTTTCGTATTCGAACTCGAACTCCTGCTCCAGTTCAGTCTCCAGCTCGAACTCCAGTTCGCGTTCCAGCTCACGCTCCAGCTCGAACTCCTGCTCCAGTTCAGTTTCCAACTCGAACTCTTGCTCGACCTCCAGTTGGCGCTCTATCTCCTGCTCCAGTTCGAGTTCGCTAACCATCTCAGAACCGACGACCTGGTCCAGCAACGACTCCATCGACGCCTCGCCCATCGACTCAACGAACGCCTGCTCAGTCACTTCTTCCGGCGTGAGCATCTCAAACTGCCGGGCGTGGACTTCAGCCTCTGCTTCCACCGCAGTTTCCGATTCGGCTTCGAGGTCGCGCCACATCGCGGATTCTGATTCGAACGCCTTGATGCGGTACTCTGCTCTCGACAGTCGGCGCTCAGACCCGCGTAGGACAGCCTCACTCTCATCGAGAATCCGAGCGAACTCCGAGGGCGTGAAGTCACCCTCCGGCGAGAACTCAGCCGCCTGCTTCCCTGGCTCTGGGTAGTCACCCGTCTCACGAGGGTCACGAACCGGCGGCTGGTCGTCGATTTCGATGCCCAGCGCCTCGTTCATCTCGCGGATATCCGTCCGCGGGACAACCGTGCCCGGCTCGCCCAGCACGATTTCTGGCATCTCACCACTGTCGCCGCCCTCCCACTCGCTCTCGGCATCAGCAGGGCGTTCGCGCTCAATCGTAATCGCGGACGAACCTCCGAGTTGGCCGCGTTCGTCGCCCATATTCAGAGCGGCTTTCTCCAAGTCGACGCGCACCCGCGTCTGCTTCAGGCCACGATACCCACTTTTGAGTTTCCCGCCCGCTTTCTGCGCGAGTAGAATCCCGAGTTCCTCGTTGTCGAGCTTTCCACCCGGAATCTTCGAGATGAGACGTGACCCAGTCGCCGTCCGACCGACGACCGCGTTCGCGCCACCCCAGAACAACTCCTCACCCGGTTGGATAGCATACCGAGCGGCGACTCCCGCACGAGGAGATATCTGCGCTGCTTTCCCCATTATCGCGTACGAGCCAGCGAGCGAACCGCCGAGCATCGCCGTCGATTCTAGCGGCCGTGACATGAACGCGTTCTGGGCGTGCGTTCCTGCTTTGTCGACGGCCGCGTAGGTTTCACCAGCAAACGACGCTATGTCCCCGTTCTGTGCTTCGAAGTTGTCGAACTTCCGCAGACCAATCGACGACAAGTTTTCTGCCCCAAATTCGCCCACATCACGTCCAAAGTCGGTTGACGTGACTCCTTCTGCCGCGGCGTATCCGATAAATTCCCCAGCCTCATCGAGACCACTCACAGCACCGGGGACGTTGAGCATCTGCGCTGCGCCCTGTGCACCTGCAACGGCCGTCCGCGAGAACGGATTTTTAATTCGAACGTTTGTGAGACCTGCGAGAGGCCTTGCTGCGAGGTCGAGAGGGACACCAACTGTGAGGCCAGCACCTTTTCCGAAGGCACCGAGTAGCTCACCAGTGAATTCCGCTGCGTCGTCTACCGGCTCTTCTAACCCCCCGATACCGAACAGACGCCCTCCGTCGTCGCCGAACTGCTCGGCGCGCTCGATGTCGACCGACAGCGACCCACCCGCGTCTTCCGTCACCGACACCGACTCGATCTCCTCGGCGCGGTCGCTCGACATGATGCTGTCGACGACCATCCGCTTCCGCGACTCCGAGTTGAACGTCAACAACACGTTCCGGTCAGCCAGCACCGTCGACGAATCCAACGACAGACCGTCCTGTCCTTCTGCGCGAGCGATACGCGCCATCCCCGGCGACAGTTGCTGCGCATCGACCTCACCGGGCCGGGCCGACGTACCCTCTACCGCCTGCTGCTCGGCGAGCTTTTCCAAGCCCGACTCCCGGTACTGAACGCTCAGGCGGTCGTCCGACCGAACGACGGTGAAGTCCTCACCGCGCTCCAGCGACGACGCCGCCTCGACCTCGCTCGCGAGCCGGTTCATCCGCTGCTCGATACCCGCCTCCTGGGCTTGGCGCTGCTGCACCGCAGGACGAACCAGTTCCGTCGTCTCGTCCTCCAACCGGCCGTCCTCGACGGCACGCTCCACGTCGCCACCAGCCGTGTACTGCTCGTACGGGTCCGTACGCTTCTCGTACGTCACACCACCCGAGCCGTCCACGTCGACGCCAGTCTGCGTCTCGATGGTCTCCGCACTCGCACCAGCCCGTTCCATCTCCCGAGCGAGGTCCTCCGCCAGTTTCTGTTGGCCCTCCTTCGTCACCGACGTCGACACCTCGCCTTCGTCAGTCTCGAAGCGCCAGTCCTTCCCCTGGCTCAGGAGGTCGCCGTACTCCTGCTGCATTCGCTTCTCCAGCAACTTCTTCTGGCCCGACACCGCGAACTCGACGCTGTACGAGCCTTCCTCGCCCCGAACGATGTTGTAGTCCTCACCCGGGTCGAGTGCACCGTACTCTTCCAGCAGCGACCGCTCGACGACCGCGACCTCGTTCACGTCCGCGGAAAACTCCCACGTCGAGGTTCCCGTTCGCTCGGCACGAACCGCGACATCATCCTCCGTCACGCCATCGGTCGAGCCGACGATTTCCGCCTCGATCTCCTCTGCCCGGGTGGTGACATCCGACGGCGCACCACCGTCCTCCACGCCCTGCTCGAACGTCTCCGGGCCGTCCTCGACGCCGGTCTGCGGGTCGATATCGTCCTCACCGCGCTGGATGACCGCACGGCCACTCTTCGCGCCCGCGAACGGCCCCGACCGCGTCGTCTGGTTCGGGTTCGTCTGCGTCTGCTCGGTCGACTGCGCCCGATTCTCCGGTCGCTCCACCGACGCTGTGTCAGACTCCCGGCCAGCGGAGTCCATCTGGTCGCGACCAACACCACGCCCCGTGTCGCTCCCGAACTGCGAACCCTCCGGCGTTCGCTGCTGGTCGG
Organism: Haloarchaeobius caseinilyticus; assembly: GCF_051207395.1. Taxonomy (NCBI): domain Archaea; kingdom Methanobacteriati; phylum Methanobacteriota; class Halobacteria; order Halobacteriales; family Halorubellaceae; genus Haloarchaeobius; species Haloarchaeobius caseinilyticus. The sequence continues at coordinate 1,204,224 of NZ_JBPJZC010000001.1, forward strand.
ACTGTGACGACCCAGACCCCGAGTCCTCGCTGGAACCGCCAGTGCCGTCCGAGTGCGTCGTATCACGGCCAGCACCACCGACGATCTCTTTCCCGGTGCCACCGCCCGCGAGTGGGTCCCCCGACCGCGAGCCCGAGTTCGAGTTCGAACTCCCACCGTCGACGGGCTGCGACAGCGGGTCGGCTTGGTCCGGGCGCGGCACCGACCGCCGACGCTGGTCCTGCTTGCGGCGACGAACCGCTTCCTCGTCGCTTACCTGCTGGCGAGCCTGCTCGCGGGCCTTCTCCCGGGCCGCCTCCTCGGCTTGCTCACGGACCTGTTGGTCGCTCGTTGAGCCGTCGTCACGAATCCGCGGCATATCACACCACCACCGTCAGCACGTCCATCGCGACGGGTGCGACAGGGCCGAGGTCGACGAAAGGTAGGATGTCAGGCGGAGATACGGACGGAATCGGCGCACTGAACCCACCACCGCCACCGCCGCCACCACCGGCAGTCTGGCCGTTCAGACGCGGCGAAATCGCACCGAGCAAGAACGCGAACAGCAGACCGAGGATACGCCCGAGAGTCGTTCGGTCCGTGAACTTCGAACGTGCCTCATACGCCGCGTTCTGCTGCTTCCGCGTCGACGTCCCGTCCTTCATCGCGAACGGGTCGTAATCCGCCAGTCGAGCGGCGCTCACAAGCGTCGAGTTCCGCGTCGACACACACGTCTTCTCGTCCTCACCAGCACCAATCTTCATGCCACGCTCCTCAGCCGCGTCCTTCGCGCGCAGGATTTCCGAGGTCGCCGGGTTCCACAGGCCCTCCATCCCGTGGATGTCGAACGCGACGCTGACGTTCCAGCGCTTGAAGAACGACCCAGCGCCGTTCGCCGCCTTGAACTCGTCACCGACGACGACGCCGTCTTCGGGCTCGCTCACTCGCTTCATCTTCTTCGGTGCCAGGTTCCCCGACGAGTCGACGTGGACGCTCGTTGCGCCCTGCATTCCCAGTGCTGCGAAGAAGCACAGGAACGCCAGCTTGTGCTTGAGAGCCTTCGTCTTCCCGTGAACGAGCAGTTCCGGCGTATCTCCACGAATGTCGGCGAGGAGGTCGTGGTCGACCTGGAGTGCTGCGGGCGTCAGCAGTGACTCCATGTCGGCAACGTGAATCGCGATTGGCGTGTTGTACAGACTGAAGTAGCTCCCCGGACCGTCATCAGGGACGAACTCGCCGTCGACGATGACGCCGTCCTTGTCATCGAGGACGGTCATCGGCAGGAACCGAATCAACCGACCGTCGATCTGGATGCACGTCGGGCCGTTCAGGAGAATCGCGATGAACCACAGCGGCTTCATCAGGACCTCCCAGAGTTTGTGGAAAAACGATGCTTTCAGCGATGGTAGACTTCTGAACATGATTTCTTACTTGAACGCCTTCTTCAGACGGCTGGTGAGACCGTTCGACGATTCGATGGTGTCCCGACGGAGCGACTGCTCCTGGCGCATCTCCTTGATGAGCTTCTGCTGCTCCATCCCACGCGACTGCGTAATCCGAGCCAGGAGCACCTCTTCGAGAGCCATGACCTCCCGAGTCTCCTCCGCAGACATCGACCCGTTCGAGTCTCCGTAGACGAGCTGGCGGAACGACCCCTGCATCTTCGAGCCCTCCGGCGGGAACTCTTCGAGGAACGCGTTGGTCCGGAAGCGAATCAGCCACTTCGCCTCGTACACCTCCTCTTCTTTCCGGTACGCGAGGACGTGACTTCGGTTGAACTCGGGTTTCATCCGCTGGAGGTACTGCACGCCGATCTCCGACTCGACAGTCCGCATCACCTCCTGCAAGAAGTCCGTGTCACCGTCACGGCCCGAACTATACCCCGAGAGAATCTCCCGAAGCTCCTGAGCGACGGGCTTCTCCTCTCCTGACTGCGATTTGGTTTGAGTTTGGCTCATCGGTTGTTCCCTCTGATAAAGTCGGTCGCGCCGCTGCCGGCCTCAGCGATGTTCTCGACCTCCGCGACGACGATGAACAGTAGCATCACGAAGGCCATCGCGCCCCACAGCAGCACGAGGTACTCGTTCGAAACACTGGTCAGCGTCCCGCCAACGTCCTTCTGGATGTTGACCGAGCCGACCGACACGAGTACGTATGTGAAAGTTGCAAAGCCAGCGCTGATATACGTCTCAGCCTCACTCTTCCGCGATTTCCGAATCGCGTTGTAACTGGCGAGCGTGGCGAGGAGAATCAGCAACTGGTAGATTTCGACTAGCATGTCTGAAAACTACGTACTTGCCACCGCGAGCCCGATAATCAGCGCCAGTCCCGCGAACGTTGGTGCGTAGCTGGCGAGCGTCCCGCCGATCTGTCCACTCGTGCGTGCGATTTCGTCGGCGTTCGTGTTCGACGTGTTCGACACCTCTTGGTCGACAGCCGCAGGCGCGGCTATCGTCATCGTGAGGACGAGTATCAGCAGTCCGACTGCCCCGGCGAAAGTACGTAGCGTCATGTATGGAAGTGGGAGTGTGGGAGTTGCCGCGCTTTACATCCGGCTCGCCATGATGCCCAGCACGAACAGGGCGACGAGCAGGAACGGGACGAGGTTCAGGAAGTCGAACGTGTCCTGCGACTGCGTCGAGACAGAGTTCGACGTCTCATTCCACCCACCGCTGAGGTCGGTACCGAAGCCGTCGATCTTCCCGAGGACGACGACTCCGATCATCAGCGTCGCCATGATGCCCATCGCCACACCGACGATGCCCTGTGCGCCCTGGTTCAGATGCAGGCCAGTCGTGTCCTCGATGGAACCGACCGCTGCCTCCGTCTTCTCAGCCTGCCAGCCCTCGTAGTAGTCCGCGATGCGCCGGACATCGTCGACGACTTCGTCGTCGAGGACTTCCGTGAACCACGTCGCGAGACGCCCCTCGGGTTTCCGTTCCGTGCCTCCGGCCTCAGCCTCCGGTTCCGGCTCGCTCCACTCCTGCGTGTAGCCGGTTGGAAGGTCCTCGAAGAGCGATCTCGTGTTCTCTTCGACGAGGTCGTAGGTCTGGTTCTGTTCCACCGAAGGTCCCGCTCTCGCGAGTGCCTCCGAACTGTCGACTGTCGCTGATGCGACCGACATACCAACTCGATACATTCCCGAATCCAAAACAATATCTTGGGTTTGACACATCGTTGGTGCGCAGTGTTCACCACTGCTACACATCGTCCAAGATAGCGATTTCCAGCCCCACGCGTATAACAAGCCCATGGCGAAAAATCACGATTCCGAGGCAAACTTCCGAGCGAAGAAATCGCTCTCATCCATCCACGAAGCACGCGAAGCCGCCGACGAAGCCGTCGACGACCTCCTCATGGCCCACCAACACAACCTCAAACAGGACACCATGAGCGACCGCCAGCAAGACCTCCACGTCGCCGTCATGATGTTCTACAACCGAATCCGACCATACCTCGCCCACGTCCCAGAACTCGCCAAAACGAAGACCCTACTCCTCGAAACCGACGAAAACGGACAACCGAAGACGCAGCAGGTCCGCGACGGAAACGGTGGCATCGAGGAGAAGCACGTCGGCATCTTCGGCCTTCGGTCACTGGACGAGTGGCGACTCGCGAACACCACAGTCCAGAACTCAACCCCCGTCCTCGGTGGTGAGGACGAGGTCGAGGAGAGAGAACACCCGATTCACATGCCGACCGAGGTCGCGCTCAACGCCTACGACGCCCTCAACGAAGCACTCGTCCAACTCGAATTCGGCGCAGAACCCGGCAGCGACGTCCCCGTCGGCAGCCTCGACGACGCACCCGACGACGTGAGCGGCGAATTCCCCGAAGTCGGCGAACCCGGCCCAGGAACCGCCGCCAGCGACACCGGAGGTGAACCCGCCGATGACTGACGACACCGTCGACGTCTCCGACTTCATCACCTACGACCAGCAACTCCCCGCGATGACGCCCCGGTCACCGATCGGCCCGCCACAACCCACCGTCGAAACCCCACGCGCTCCAACGTCAACCGTCCCCGAGCAGTTCGTCGGTGTCGAGCCGACCGTCGACGAACGAACGCCGTTCCACAAGCTCCCGTTCTGGGAGGACTTCATGAAGCGGGTTCGGCAGAATCAGGACATTCTCATCCTCATCAGCGACTACCACAACGACCGCGGGACCGGGAAGACCGTCCTCACCATCGACCTCTGCGACAAGATGGACCGCTCCGAGGAAGGCTTCATCCCCTCGAAGGCCTCGATACAGCCCGAGAACCTCATCGACGGCTACACCTCACACCCTCGCGGTTCGTCTCTCGCCCTCGACGAAGCCGAAGCCGGCATCGGTGCCCGCGAGGCCATGACCAAAATCAACCGGATGCTCTCGGAAATCGTCTCGATGGCGAGGGTCGAGGAGAAGTACGTGGTGCTGAACATGCCCGCATCGAACCACATCGACAAGAACATCCTCGACCTCGCGCACTACTGGATACTCGTCCAGCGCCGCGGACTCGCCCGTGTCTACCAACTCAAGAACAACCCCTTCGAGCAGAAGATGTACCCCACGCCAGTCCAGCGCCTGGAGTGGAGCGACATCGAGAACGGACACCCAGTGTACGACTCGCTGACCCAGGAGAAGCAACAGCGTCTGCGAAACCCCGGACAGAACGGCGAGCAAGGCAACTTCGTGGCCCGCGAGGACCACGAAAAGATACTCCAGAAGCAGGCCACTGAGATTCGTCGCGAGGTCCGCGACGACATCATCGCTCGCGCCCTGGAGCATCCCAAGTTCGCCGATATTCCGCAGTGGGCCATCGGCGATATCGCCGACGTTTCGCAAACCACCGTCGGAAACGTCAAAAGCGACAGAGGGCTCTAAGGTCACGACTATCGAGAACCACTAAATTGGTCAACGGTGTACCCTGCATCACCGCTACGTCCTGCGATTATTGAACAGCAACCAACAACCACACCGACTTAACCTATAATAATATACACGCGTAAGGCTTCTCGCGGCGGGATTGGCACGTCGAGGGGGGTGGTCGACCCCGACCGGTCCGCGCCGATCTCGGCTCGAAAAACTCTGTTCTGGCTCGACCAGCAGCTCGGCTCGCTCGACGACAACTTGAGTTCTCCCGACGACCAGTCCGCTCAGAAAATCAGCGCAGTCGATTCCCGAACTCACGCAGGATACAGTACCCACGGTACGCGGCGACCAGCGGCGACGCCAGGAACAAGTAGACGAACACGACCGCGAGTGCGACCACGATTTTCTTCGCGGACTCGTAACAGCGAAGCCAGATATCACGTCCCCAGTCAGCGTCGTATCTCTCGCCGCTCTCCTCCGCCCAGCGCTCAACAGCAGAGACACGGTTGGACAGCACAACCAGAGCCATCACTCCCTTTCCCGCGTACGCGCGAAGCTGAACACCGACGCCTGCCACCCCCACCCCGACATGGTGCCAGTACAGACTCAGTATCGCCGAGACCACACCGAGCCCGACGATGTTCTTCGCCGCGAACAACGCGAGCTGCACCGGGCCCGCCCGCGCCGTCGCCACGACCTCGAGTACGGTCAGGTGCGTGAGGACCCCGACCAGCCCTGAGACGATACCGGTCACGACGAAGAACGACGGCGACGCGTCCTTCCCGTTGTCCAGGGCCGTCCCGATCGTGGCGCCCGCGGCCAGCCCCATCGACGCGGTCGCCGTCACCGGCAGCCTCGACGTCGACACCGCCGCGAGCACACACCCCGCAACACCAAACGCGAGGGCGTGGCGACGACGAAACCAGATACTGTGGTCAGTCACTGGCCTTCATCCTCATCGTGTCTCGCCACCAGACTACGATTCTCAGAATGACGTACAGCGCGAACCACAGCACAGCGACATAGAGCGGCAGCTCACCGGCGTAGTCCAGAGCCTCCGAGAACGAAAGTGGATTTGCAGTCGATTGCGATTCGCCACTACTCATCGAGAGCCCACCTGACCAACGGCTTCACTGACCACGCGAATAGCACGGTGACGAACACTGCCTCAGTCGGTGCGAGGTTCAGCACCTCCTGTAGAAACCCCACAATCAGCACAGCAAAAGCGACCCCGCCGAGAAACGCGACAGATTTCCGTTCGATACAGAAGTTCTCTTCGAGGCCGTTCTCGTATGCTCCCCTGAGTTCGTTTTCGTCCCCTTCACTCATACCGCCATCACCACATGGTAAACGACGTACGTGAACAGCAACGCCATCACCGCGAGTGCGATTGGCAGCGTCTCAACTCTCACCTGCCCACGGTCTGAACGGCTTGCCTCTGAACCACCGCTCATAACTCTCGATTCACCCACGACATCATCATCGTAGACAGGATTATCAGAATTACCAATCCCGGAATCGCCGATGCAAACTCCGCCGCGAAAACGCTGAACGGAGTGACCTCTGGCTCCCCTGACGACCCGTCAGCGCTCGGCTGTTCAGGCTCCGGTATTTGGACTGGTTGACTGTTGGCTAATTCTGAGAGAACATCGAGTGCGATGATTCCAGCCAGCAGAAGTCCCCCGATACATACCACCCACGGCAGTGCTGACTTCGCGACCCGAGCCCAGCTAACGCTTTCGAGCGTGTCGACGACGACCTCCTTCTTCGAGCGCTCGAACGACACTCCCCAAATCTCTTCTGCACACCCGATACATGCGATGTCGCTGTGAGACCCGTCACCACCTGAGAGGTCAACCTGTACGAGTTCCTCCTCGGGATACTCCCTCGGGCACAGTGGACAGTCGTAGACGGTGGTTTCGACTTCGGTCGTCTCGTAGTCGATGACCGTCGTCTCGACCTCTTTCGTCTCGAAGTCGACACGAGTCCGTTCGCGTTCACTGCTCATCGCCACTCCCCAACTCGATTGGCCGCGGTGGGCGGGCAGCACGCACGCGGGCTTTCAGTCTCACGTACCCAATGACTCCGAAACCGATGATGAGACAGAGCGCGATACCTCCATACTGGGCCGCCGGTTCCACGTCTGGAAGGACGCTCGGAAACGCCAGTCCGTAGATACCGTTCGCCAGTAGCCAGCAGCCGAACAGGAACTGCCACACGTCCCGGCGACGATGGCCCTTCATTCGGGGGCCTCCACGAGGTCAAGGACGAGTCGGCCGTCGACGACCTTCGACTTACTCGCGAGCCAGACGACTTTGTCGTCAGAACTCATCTCACCCGGTTCGATGCCGAACTCCCGGCACACGTCGACGCCGAGAATCGCTCGCAGCGACCCACCGTTCACTTTCCCACTGACCCGTTCGATTGGTTCCTCGTCGAGGTCGTTCACCGTCGCACCGCGTTTCGCTGCCATGGCAGTGATGAGTATTGTTCAACACTTGGCCACGATGTTGAACAAGGGGGTAGATATTCACGGATTGGTGAACGATGTTCACCAACCGGGCACGCTGTCAGGCATTGCACGTTTGCACACAAGCGTGAAAATGCGACAGTAGCCGGACCGTCAGACCCTCGATTTCCGCTGTATTCTATCCACCCCCCTGTTCAACCACATCGCGATGTTGCACCTTTCCCAAGAGAAGGGCGAAGGATGACGCCCGAAGACCAGCAACACCTCGACAACGCGAAACGCGCATCCAGCATCGCACTCAGCATCAGACAGAAGGACACCATCTCCGAGGAAGACCGCGAGTGGCTGAAAGACCAGATGGAGAAGAAGACCGGAACCCGCGACCTCGACGAAGCGAACCGCCGAATGGATGTCGTCTGGGGCTGGCGGCTGGAGAGGGACGACGATGCGAACTGAGCGCAACAAGGACAGCAGTTGGAACGTCTGGATGACTCGCGACGAGTACCGCGAACTCCCACGCGCTGCCGAAGACTTCGAGCACGAAATCGCCATCCGACTGATGGGCGACTGCGGCCTCCGCGTCGCCGAAGTCCTCGATGTCGAACCCCAGCACATCGACCGGATGACCGACGGCCGCAGCTACGAACTCGAAGTCGTCGCCGGAAAAGACACGACTGGGGAATACACGGGTGGGAAGCACCGCGAGACCTGGCTTCCAGTAGAACTGGAGCGACTCATCAACCGCTACGTCCAAGAGCGCGACCTCGACCGCGACGATCTACTCGTCGACCGCTCGAAACGCACCTTGCAGAACTGGGTCGAGAAGGCCGCCAGGCGAGCCGCCGAGACGACCGGCGACGCCGACTACCAGCGCACCTCCAGTCACGACCTCCGGCGCTGCTGGGCGAACCATCTCCTCGTCGAGGAAGGCGTCAGCCCACGCATCGTCATGGCACTCGGCGGCTGGAGCAGCTACGACGCCATCGAACCCTACCTCGCCGCACCGACCGAAGAGAACATCATCGACTCGATGACCAGCGTCAAGCTATAAACATCTCGAAATCAATCATGTCGCAATGGCCGCCCAAGATAACGAAATCCGATTCCAGAACTTCGAGGACGGACTGGAATTCATGCTCGGGTACGTCGTGTGTGGCGCAGGACTCGCACTCACGCTTAACTCCCGTATTGCCGGTCGTTGGGAGATGGTTTCGTGGGCTCTCGATAGGCTCTTCAACGACATCGTCTCGGATGGCTCCCTCATGATAGCAGGTGCAGGAATCGTCTCGATAATCGCGGTCTTCGTGGCATTTCTCCTTTTCTCGATGGCATACTACGCTGTTACGACATCGGTCGTCCGCGTAGTCAAACCAGCCTCGGGGAACCAGTTATTGGCTATTCGGTTCGCTTGCGGCATGCTGGTATCTTGCCTATTCTGGCTCGCGGTTTTTTCAGAACCTGCCGCCAGACTCATCATCGACCTGGCCCCACCAGTTCTCCCCGGCTGACCACTTTCACCCTGCCCGGCTAACTGTTACCTGTCCTGTCTTTGTACCGTGTCGACATGATAGACGACGCGCGGGCACTCCGTGACCAAGTTGTCCCGCACGACCTCTACCACCGGGACGGCGAAATCGACGTTCTCACAGCCGCACTCTCCCCACTCGTCGACGGCGGCCACGGCGACCACATCCTTCTCACCGGCCCCAGCGGCACCGGCAAGACCACGCTCGCGAAACACACCTGCGAGCAGCTCGAACGCGAAACCTTCGACGTGTCTTGGGGCTACGTGAACTGCGTCACCGAATCGACGAAAGCCTCCGCACTCTACTCGCTACTCAGAGATGGCGGACTCGGCGGCGATCTACGCAAAGAAGGCACGCCCGCCTCGACGTTCGTCGAGCGTCTCCGCGAGTTCGATGGCCAGTTCGTCGCCGTCATCGACGAGGTCGACGTGCTCGACGACCCGACCGTCCTGCTCTCACTCTACGAGCTACCGAACGTCTGCCTCTTCCTCGTCTGTGTCAACGGCGACGCGTTCTATCGAGGCGCCGAACAGCGTGTCGTCTCCAGACTTCGCTCGTGCGTTACGGCTGACCTCGACCCATACACGACGAGCGAGATGTTCGACATCCTCTGGGCCCGTGCAAAGTGGGCGTTCACACCCGGCGTCGTCAACCGCGAAACCGTAGAGTACGTCGCCCTGCTCGCAGGAGGCGACGCCCGCCTCGGAATCGGCATCCTCCGCCGCGCTGCTCGCCACGGTCGCCGAGAGGGACTGGCGACCATCGACATCGACGTGATAGACAGCATCGTCGACGACGCCCAGAAGGAAATCGCCACGCGCTACGTCGAGAAACTCAGCACGCACCAGCGACTCATGTACGAAATCATCCGTGAACATGGCCCGGTCGGCGCGACCGAGTTGCATGCGACCTACATCGAACAGGCCACGAGCCCGCGGGCGTCCTCGACGCGGCGCGGCTGGCTCGCCTCGATGGAACGCGAAGGACTCATCGAGACGGAGGGCCGCGGTCGCGGGAAGACCTACGACACCGCCTACAACACCTGATTCGAGAACGGATTGAGAGGGTGCCGATGGCCGGGTGGCATCTCCGGCCAGAAAGTCCTGAAGATTTTCGTCTGGATCGCCGCTGCTGCTCGCACAGCGGCATATCACAGTAGTGTCCGGAACTAGAAAAGTGTACTCCCAGACAGAGTTCTCGTCCGTTTCCGTTGACGGGAAAACCGCAAGACGGCGGCCTTCCGTTGACTTCCGATGATTTCCGTTGACGGCAGTAGACGGCTCCTACTGCCAGCGAACACGCGCGAGAGCCATTATCGGGTGTTTTCCGTTGACGCCCGCCCTTTGCCTTTTACGTAGGGTCTCTGACTCCCGGTCGAAATGTACCGAGAGACGACGCTCACTGTGTCGGACAAGCGCCGCGACCGCCACGACCTCGATGTCGAAATCCTGCCCGACGACGGCCGCGGGTACGACGCCATCGTCCGCATCGAGAACGACGGCCGTAGCTACGAGTTCGGCGTTTTCGAGAACTCACAGGGCCGCATCGCCGACAAACTCACCAGCGGCGACGTGCCCGCCTGGGGAGAAAACGCACTGCGACAGCTCGGACTGGAGGGACTCGCGTGAAAGCCCCTTCTTCAGACGAGTTGCCAGTAAAGCAGGACTGCAACCAGCCCAACGAACGCCGTGGCTGCGAACAGATAGACCAGCCTCTCGGTCCAGTACGCAACCTTCTCGACCCGGTCCGAGTACTCAATATCGGCCGGTGGGGGTGGCGTCGAGGACACTGTCCCCGCCTGCGACTCCGTCGCCGGTCGCTCGCGATACTGCGTCAAAATCGTCGAATCACAGTTCTTGCACTCCGACGGATTCGCCGAGTGAACTTCACTGCACGCGTCGCATATCCACTTCATCCGACGTTAGGGGACGCCGACGTACTGGTGGCGGTTGTACAGGTACGACACCGAGACCGCGAACGACGACGCCACGAACGCGAACACTGCGAACGCGAAGGCAACATCTGCCCCCCAAATTGCTGCCTTCCCCGCGAAGTACACGACCAGCGGCGCACCAAGCCCACCGGCCATGTACTTCCACCACTCCGGCTTCCAACGGGCGCGGGTTCCACGAAGGTACGCCGAGTCCTTGAACAGCGCCGGGTAGATCGAGAGCGACACGACCGCGAGCCCGAGCATTATCACACCCGAGAACATCCCGGCGACGCTCGAATTCGGCGACCCCGACAAGACCCACGCGATGTATGCCGCTGCAAGGATAGTACCGGCGGCGTGGCCCGCCAGCGTGTACCAGTATTTCTCGCCCGTTCCCTCCCGAACTGTCACTTGATGCGTACTACGTCGCGCCATGCGCCGACACTAGTATCAATTTGGTATAAATTCACCGGGCGTTATCAAAACCGATGCCCGGTGCGTGTCACTCTTTGTCGTCTTCCAGTTCGTCGGCGTCGACGAGGCCCTTCAGGTACGCTCTGCCGAGGTCGGTCAGTTTGTATATCGAAGCAGACTCGTCGTAATATTCCACGAGCCCGTGTTCTTTCAGTTCAAGGAGATGCCTTCGAACGGTGCTTCGCGCGTAATCAGTGTTGTCTGAAATTGGCCGGGGGGCAAGGACAAGTTCTGCGTTCCCCTCGTTCTTCAGCCGTTCCAGAATGGCTCGATCAACTGGAGTCATCCACGAAGCGAGACGAGGGCGCATTAAGCCACAGTGCAGAATCGGCCGACATTATTATTCTCATGAACGGTTTCATGAGCATCTATCTGTATCGCAGAAGCATAGAACTGTTCCTAAGAATTATATACCCCGAATACAGTTCTGTGCTTAACGAAGGTTCCGCGCGGACCCGCCGCTCTCCGAGCACGGGTTCGCAGGAAAATTGCGGGCCCGATGTTAGAGCATCGGCCTGCGTGGGCCTTCGTGATACAGGCACGAAAGCCATGTACGCAAACGACCCAGCGGGTCTTGAATCGCCCGCATCGACCGACAGCGCACAGACTGAGAACGACGACGACGCAGTGATTCTCGTCGAGGACGGTATCCTCATCGCGGACGGCGGCCGTGAACTCTCCTCGAAGGAACTGAGCCTGCTCGAAAACGACTACGCCAGCCAGTGCCCCGAGTGCGGTGGCGTCGTGTTCGAGTGGCAGGACGCCTGCACCGACTGCGACGCGACCACGACCGACAGCACCGAACAGACCACGCTCACCGACGGTGGCACGCCGATCCCCGAACACGCGAGTGACGAGTACGGGACGTGTGATGACTGCGGGCGGACGCGACTGCGGGCCGGACTGCGCGAGTTCGACGGGCGCGTCGTGTGCCCGAGTTGTCTGCGGCTCGAACGCCCGCACCAGTTCCGAGCGCGGTTCGTGTTCGCCGACGACGTGCGTGCGTACCAGACCGCGCACGACCACGGCAGTCTCGACGACCACACCACCACGGTCGACATCGACGACCGAACGTGGGCGGTCACGGTCGAAACCGTACCGAGCGGACTCGCCACCACACAGGCCCCCGAGCACGAACTGCCCGCGTTCCAGTTCAATGCCGAACACCACGGCCAGCACGCCCTGTTCGGCCTGCGACCATACTCCCCAGGGCACGTCGCGTACGAGACCGGCGACCCCTACCAGCCCGCGGGCGAGTTCGCCGCGAGCGTCCTCCTCGTCGAAACCACGCACGTCCCGCCCAACGACCACCTCAGCCTCGCACGCGGAATCATCCGCGGCGTGCTCGGCGACGACACGCTCCTCGACGTCGGACTGCACGACACAACCAGCGTTCACCGCTGTGAGAAAATCGTTCGCGTCGACCCCAGCACGCTCACGCTCACGGAGGACACCGCGTGAACGCCCTATTCCGCACGGTCTCGAAGCCGCGACACGTCCAACTCCGCCAACACCGCCCGGTACTGCTCCGGGCGGACGCCATCGAGTCGAATGAACTCGTTCACGCACGGCTCGCAAAGCGGCGCACCCAGCAAACCACCTGGCGGCCGCGGGCCGCCGTGATTCTCGGCCAGGTACGTCACGTCGTGCATCCCCAGGCGATGCTCAACGACCGCCTCTCGCTCATCGCATCGCGCGCACGGACCACTCACAGCAGACATTCAACGAACACCATGAGTCAAACCACCGACACCACTCGCAAAGAACCTACCGACCACCAGCAGATTCTCGCCGACGGCGGCGTCGCGTGGAGTGACCTGACCGGATTCCAGCGTGACCTCCTCGATTCGATCTACCGGATGGAGTCCGACGGTGAGACGCCCTACGGCCTCGCCATCAAGGACGAACTCGACGACTTCTACGCCGAGGACATCAACCACGGCCGACTGTACTCGAACCTCGACGCACTCTACAACCTCGCGCTCATCGAGAAGACGGAACTGGACAAGCGAACCTACGAGTACACTCTGAACGACGAGTCCCGCGAACTCGTCGAGAACCGCACGCGCCACCTCGCGGACACCTGCGGCTGGACCGTGCGCGAGACCGCGACCGACGGCGGCAGAGAGTACGCCGGGACGCTCACCGCGGACGAACACAGGCTCTACCTCCCCGAGAAGTACATCGAGGCACCGAACCTCGTCGTTCGTCTCCGGTACGTCACCAGCGACATGCGAGGCTGCGACGGCGAAGACTACGCCATCCGCACTCGAACGAGCGACGACGAAGACCGCAATCCGACGAACCCTGAACTCGACCAGAACGAGGCTCTGCTCAAGATTTACGGCGAAGAACCCGAACTCTACCGGGTCGAAGAAGTCGCAACGGACGGCGGCCACGAACGCGAGCGACTGGCCGACGCAGCCGAGCGACAGGCCGATGCCCTGGAAGATGTCGCGGACATGCTGTCCTACCAGAACTCGCTGCTGACCCACCTCGCCGAACAGTGGACGGCTGGCGGGTGGACCGACGAGGCCTTCGTCGGCGAAGCAGCACGCTTCGAACGCGAGTTCGACGACCGGCACCCATTCTTCACCGATGGAGGTGAGAACTGATGGCGGTCGACGAGTTCCAGCGCGCGAGCGACTTCGACGCCCATCCTGCGCCGGCTCACCCGGAGAACGACTACCGTGACCCGGCAGGCATCCAAACGCTCACCACGGGCTACGAGGTCGCCGTCGAGTACCACAGCAACAGCGGCAACGTCGTCACCGAGTACGGCACGGTCGCCGACCTGAACGAGACCACGATGGGCGCGCGCCCGCTGTCGAGCGTCGAAGTCGACCTCGAACTCCGGCCGGTCCGCATCATGTGGGACGGCGTCGTCAGCGAGCTGCCCGAGACCGACGACGGCATCGAGACGGAACTCGGCCGGTGGGCGACCGTCCGGCGCGTCGAGACCGACGGTGGGAAGAAACTCACGAGCGGTATCCTGGCCAGCGAGGCCGGACACCGCTCGAAGGGCACGAAACACGAACGCCACCCCTGCCCGCACTGTGGCGAAGAGTTCGGGAACATGCCGAACCACCTCCCCTGCGACGGCGCCGGAGGTGACGACCAGTGAGCGACCGACCTGAGTGCCGGGCCACGAACGTCAGAGGCGACCGCTGCGGTAACCCGGCTATCCCCGCACTCGGCGTCTGTCACCGCCACGTCGACCAACTCGACGAGGCCGAGGAGGTGACCGCGTGATGTACGACAGCAACGAGGACCGCATCCACGACCTTGAACAGCGCGTCGAGGAACTGGAGTCCATCATCAACCGCGAACTCGGCTACTCCCTCGGCGTCTCGAACATCACGCCAGACACAGTCGACTGCGACTGCGGCGAACAGTTCACCGTCGACCTGCAGAACGGAGTCATCTGTCCCAACTGCGGACAGAACGCAAACGAGCGAGGTGAGGCCTGATGTCGCTCGACTGGCCCGCCAGCCTCGGCGACCGCACGCCACCCGGCGAGCGTTCCCAGACCAGCAAGTTCAGCGCGTCGCTCGGTTCGACGACGAAGGACCTCGCGACAGAACTCGACCGGCTCGACCCCGACGACTGGCGGTGCTCGACCGGCAACCAGCACACGAAGTCGAACGGTCTGCCGCTCCACAACGCGCGCCCCGACGACCCCGGGTTCGTCCTCCAGTGGAGCAAAGACGGCGAGCAGTACGCTGTCGGCTGCGACGACTACGCCGACCTCCGCGACAACGTCCGCGAGGTCTACCTCTGGCTTCACGAGACGCGGATGCGCGCCCAACGCCCCGTGCGCACGGGTGAAGACGAGTACGCCGCGGCACGACTCCCCAGCGCTGGTGAAGACGCCATCGCAGGCGAACCCCCAGCGCACGCCGTCCTCGGCGTCGATCGAGATGCTGGGCCCAGCGAGGTTCGGTCCGCGTACCGCGAACGCGTCGCCGAAGCACACCCCGACGCGGGCGGCAGCGAAGACGAATTCAAACGCGTGCAGACCGCGAAAGACGCGCTTCTGGGTGATTCCGCATGAGCGACTCGACCGACGACAGGCCCGTCGACATCCTGTCGATTACGCCCAGCGGATACAACCGTGCCCTCATCGAGTGCGACCTCTTCCGTGGCGTCCTCGACGCCTACCGCGGAGACATCGAGGCCGGAATCGAGATTCACCAAGACGGCCCCGACATCGGACTCAGCGCGGGAACGACCTACTCCGAAACCGAGCAACCGAGCCTCTACTCGTACCACGGACTCACTCCTGAGCAGGCCCGCGAAATCGCTTCAGCCCTCGAAGAGGCAGCAGAAAAAGCAGAAGCCGCCGAACAACCCCCCGACAGAACTGAGCCCGGTAAGTCGCTCATTCGGAGGTTGCTGCCATGAGCGAGTCACGCTGCGCTATCGCACGAGAACACCTGCTCGGTGCGACCGTCTGGGCCTACGGCGCCGGAGCCGCCGTCGTCCGACCCTGGACTCGTCGAGAGGATTTCTCGCGGTTCCGGAGGGCCGTCCATGTCTAACGAACACGGCAAGGCGCGCATCGAGAAGATGCAGCGCGAGATAGACGAGCACAACGAGCAGGTCCTAGAACAGAAGATGTGCCGCACCTGCGGCCGGGATGTTCCCGACGAGGACCACGACCACAAGTTCATGCAGGCGGGCGGTCTGCTGAAAGGGCCATACTGCAACCGGGACTGCTACTGGAGGGCGATTTACGATGACTGACTCTCACGCTGAGTCGACTACATCGACGAACAGTACCGAGCGCCCGACGCTCGACGACGTCGACGAGTCGACTGCACTTCGCGTCTACGACTCACAGTTCGAGAACTGTCCCGACGTGAACGCCGAGGAGGACCCACGCCCGTGCCTCTCGTTCTACATAATGACGGACTTCGGTGTTGCGTGTCTCCGTTCGTCGTTCCACGACGGATTTGGAAACGAAGCACACCGTCTCTGCATCCCAAACCTCGGAAAAGTCCCGGACCGAAACCGAGAGGCAATTGGGCGGCTCCCGGGCAAGAAGACGCTCACACTCGTCGATGCCGAAGACCTGCCAAGTCAGCGGGACCCACATGGAAAAGACCCCGTGACGGGTCTTTCGATTGAGGTCACGGGCTTCGGGTTCGATGTCAAGCCGTGGTCTCAACGCGAGTGCGCCCGCTGCGGGCTGCCTCTCGATGCGACCTGCGCCGACCGCTCCCCTGACGGCTGGCTCCACGAGGACTGCAACCCGTCGAACTGGGGCGATGCCAGTCTGATGGAGTTCGCCACCGACGGAGGACGAAGCCAATGACCGACTCCAACTGTGCGTCTGCCACCGCGTGGGACGTGTTCCTCGACGGCGACCTCGTCTGCCGAGTAGAAGACGAGGCGCTTGCCCGTCGTTTCTCCGCTCGGTCAGCCTATCTGGTCGAACCTTCCGAGAAGGCCCACGTCGTCGACCATCGGGGTGGTGCGTGATGTCCGACGACGCTCCGCCTCGACCACCGACGCGCGACCTCTCCGAACTCCGCGACTCGCGAATCTTCAGCGAACTGGAACCCGGTCACGCAGTCCACGACTCACTCACGCGACTCTGGCAGGCCGGACTTCTGAACGCCTGGTGGGACGAAGACGCCGGAGAGACCGCGTGGGAACTCACCCCGTTCGGCGAGTGGCTCACCGAACACCGCCGCGTCCAGTGGTACCTCGACCACTTGGACCACTTCGACGACGATGACGACGGCACGCCTGCCGCGATGGAGGTGCTTCCGCGATGAGCGACCTCGAACCCATCAAGCCGCGCGAGGCGCTCGAAATGTGGCTCGACCACATGGCAGCGACGCGGTCGGAGCAAACGATCAGCAGCTACCGCTACCGTCTGGCAGTGTTCATCCGCTGGTGCGAACAGGAAGGCAACGTCGACAACCTGAACGACCTCACCAGCCGAGACATCTTCCGGTACGACTCCGCCCGACGCGCCGAGGGACTCGCTGCCTCGACGCTGAACAACCAGATGGGGACGCTCAAGCGCTTCATCCAGTTCTGCGCGCGCATCGACGCTGTCGACGACAACCTCCCAGCAAAGGTCGAGGTCCCGTCGGCCGACCTCGCAGACCGAGTTTCCGAGGAGAAGCTCCCACACGAGCGCGCGAAGACGATCCGAAAGAAGCTGGCGCGCTACGAACGCGCGTCTCGGAAGCACGTGCAGTTCGAAACGGTCTGGCACACGGGCTGCCGACTCGGGGGCGCTCGCGCACTCGACCTCGACGACTGCTTCTTCGAGGAGTCCGACCTGGAGCGACTCCAGCATCAGGACGACATCGACGCCGAAGCCCTGCAGAACGTCGAACTCCCGTTCCTCTACTTCCGGCACCGCCCGCCGGAGACGCCGTTGAAGAACAAGTTCGACGGTGAACGCCCTGTCGCCCTGTCGCGCGAGGTCGCCGACTGGCTACAGGAGTACATCGAGGTCAACCGCGTCGAACGTACCGACGAGGATGGCCGTCGACCGCTATTCACGACGGAGAAGGGCAAGAACGCGCGTGTGTCGACATCGAGCATTCGGAGGGAGGTCTACATCATGACCCAGCCGTGCCACTACGGAGTGTGTCCGCACGGCCGAGACACCCAGACCTGCGAGGCGTTAGAGCACGGTCTGGAAGCCCAGTGCCCGTCGAGCCGTTCCCCGCACCCGATCCGGTCGGGCGCGATTACTCACATGCGGGACGAGGGCTGGCCGCCGGAGGTCGTCGCGGAGCGTGTGAACGCGACGCCGGAGGTCATCCGGAACCACTACGACCACCCTGACCCGCTCCGCCGGATGCAGTCTCGTCGCGACTTCCTCGACGACGGAGGTGACGAGCAGTGACCCGCGAGAGAGGACGGTCTGCGCAGAACCCGAACTGCGGACCTCGGCGGTCCCACTAACTTTTGCGGCGAACAGTTTCGTAAGCGGCAGGTTTGTACCGTGGTACAACCTTCTGAAGCCGATTTTTGACCGGACGACGAGCAGTGCCGATCCTCGATGGCGACAATTCTACGTCCGAGCGTCGTCACAGCCCGGCAGAAAGCCCGTCGTCGACGCCGACCTGCACAGACGCCGGTCGTGTGTGCCGAGGGGTCTTCTCAGAACGTGCAACTACTGTCACCCCATTATGTGTATGGCCACTACCAGTAGCAATGGGCGGGGGCGTATCCATGCAACCTCGCTATCGTATCCCACACGATATTTTCACCCGTCGCTTTCGTGGTGCAACATCAGACGAGTGACGACACCGCTCCGCGCGCGAGTTATTGGCCAATCAGCAGTTCGAGCGTATAATTAAGCCTGTCGGCCGTGGGCGAAAGTAGTCAATCGTCGCATCATTCACGGCGACTGAAGTTATCACAGTCGATAATAATGCGGTTTCCGGGGTGTTAAACTATCTATCTGCATTTCAATGGGGGCTTGACGGGACGCAAGTGGGTGCTGAAGGTGGTTGCTAATGGGCGATTACCGTCAGTAAGATTTCATACTTCGGTACCTTTATCCCGAACGAATGGCGTGGACTGGATAACACCTGACGGTGCGAGGTGGGATACCTGCCTCCTTCCCCTTGGCAGGAACTCGCAGCCGCGAAGGTGTGGGATACACGCAAACATGGAACTCAAAAACCTCTTCACTGAGGACGACGCTGTTTCGCCGGTTATCGGAGTTATCCTGATGGTCGCGATTACGGTCATCCTCGCAGCAGTTATCGGCGCATTCGTACTAAACATCGGCGGGAATCAGGAGTCGGCTCCGCAGGCCCAGCTTGACTTCGCCTACCCGGGCGGTAACAACGTTGAAATCACCCACGGCGGCGGTGACACGCTGAACACCGACCAGCTTTCGGCTACTGGCGCACTCTCCGGGAACTGTGACCTCGACCAAGGCAGTGTCTCTGCTGGTGGATTCCTGAACACCAGTGCCTGCACCCACGGCGGCGCATCCTCTGGTACCACTGTGAGCGTCACCTGGACGGCTAGCTCCGGAGACTCCAGCCAAATCATCGCTGAATCGCAGGTTCCCTGAAAATGGAACTCCGTAACGTATTCACCGAAGAAGATGCGGTTTCACCCGTTATTGGTGTTATCTTAATGGTTGCTATAACAGTGATCTTGGCCGCAGTCATCGGGGCGTTCGTGCTCAACATCGGCGGTAATCAAGAGAGTGCACCCCAGGCCAACTGGGAATTCTCGTACGATAAGAGTGCAGGAGCAGACTCAGCGGCTTGGGACGCGGCTGGTGAAACGGTCACCATTAAGCACAATGGTGGCGGTACTGTGGATAATTCCACGCTCACCTTCAGCGTCTCTGGAACGACGGTGAACTCTACCGCAGGCGAGACCCGTTGGGCGTCCTCGCCCGGTATTACTAGCTGGTCAGCAGGCTCGAGCGCTACCGTAGAGCACGCTAGTGGTAGTGACTGGAGCAGTGGTGATAAGGTAATCATCACTTGGACCGCCAGTTCGGGTGACTCCAGTCAGATTATCGCAGAAGACCAGCTCCCGTAATCACGGGAACACTTTCCTTCATTTTTCACGCCGATTAGCGGCAGCGCTGACGACCTACAACCACTTCATCTTCCCACGCTCTCTCAACTGCGCCTCTAGCGAGTGCGTCTCTCTTAGTGGTCGAGGAACGTCTCTAAGTCGTTCCAGCCGTCCCCAAGTCGCAGGCAACCATAGCCTCGCCGTCAGCCGACGTGAGAGAAATGGCCCAGGTCCGACGAAGATCGTGCATCTCGACGTGCTGCCAGCCGGCGTCGTCGGTCTCGTCGAGGAGTGCGTCGGTCGCGGTCACGTATCACCGCCAGTATGCGACCAGCGCGACGGTAAACACGAGCATCAGCGGAATCACACCGAGTATGGATTCGAGCGGCGCGATGAACAGCACGAAGACGCCCAGCAGGACGAATTCGAGCGCGACGAGGACGCTGATCACTTCTCTCGCGGAGGCCATGCTTCGCGATTGCGGCCGAGTACGTGAAAATCCTTGGAGGTGTTTCGTCTGTCGTCCTCGGCGGGACGCCATCGCGACGGCGAGCGCGACGCGCACACGTCGGCGACGGCACGCGCAGCCGACACCGATTGGTGCCCCAACAGCGGAGTATTCCACGGACCAACCGAAACCATCCGAAATCACCAATAGAACGCCTCAATCCCCCGAATTCGGACGTTCCAGACATTTCGGCCCAGAAATTATTCTAAACAGTTAGAGTCGGGTTCCGGAAAGCACTCATCAATTAGAATCAATCGTTAATGCCCTGCTTGCCATAGGAGTAATTGGCAACACAGCATTGCGCTGTCGCCACCCCCATACTCCCCCCAACCCCCTTCCTGAGGACCCAACACTCGAGAGACGTGGCTGTCGCGACGTGCGTCACGTCTGGAGTGGCAACGCTCATTGGTGCAGGTCAGTTACCGTCGGGCATGCCGAAGACGCATACGGCCGAGTCCGTCCCAGTCTGTCGAAGCGCCGAGGAACACGAAGCGGCCTTCGAGGAGGCAGAGCGAGCGGGCGAAGCCCTGTTCGTCGTCGACGAGGAGGACGCGGGCTACTCGCTCGCGTACGACCTGCTGCCGACGGGCAAGCGCCTGACCGACGACGCGAAGGCGCGGCTGCAGGACATCGCAGCCGAGGAGGTAGAGCGCATCGTCGGCGATTCGTCGAACCCGGTGACGGAGGTGCGCCACACGTTCGGGGCGACGATGGGGAGCTGTTACTACCTACACGACGAGGCGACGGCGCGCGAGTTCGCGGCGATGGTCTCGACGGTCGTACTGGACGAAGCGAACTGGGAAGACGACCCAGAGGGTGGTGACCGGCTGGATTTACTCGGACAGTGACGGGCGCGAGCGACGACAGAATCAGGTGACGAACAGTCGGTCGCGCGCTTCTTCACAGGCGTGGGCGAGGGCGTCACTGCGCGAGCAGTCGTCCACCCAGTCCACGTGGTCGAGTTCGCCAGGACCGCCGAGCGTGCCGAGTGCGTAGATGGCTTCGCGGACGACGCGCTGGGGGTAGCGCGTCGGGTCGGCGAACTGGCGCGTGAGGACGACCGGGTCGCCAGAGAGGGGTACGTCGTAGCCGTGCCGGGCGAGCGTGGCCAGGCCGACGACGCCGGGCAGGCGCGCGGGGCCGTCGCGCTCGGCCAGCCAAGTAAAGTGGTCGACGCGACGTGCGCCGAGTTCGGGCGTCGAACGCGTCAAGATTGCGAGGGTGACGCCGGCGAGGAAGGAACAGCCGGGGTCGTCGTCGGTGACGCACGCGGCGATGCGGCCGGTGTAGGCTTCGACGAGGTGAGGGTGCGAGCGGGCGAACTCCCGGAGCGCGGAGAGGGCTTGCTCGCGCGAGTCTGCGGCATCCTCGTCGAGCATGGTGACGAGACGGGGGACGACCGCGCCGTCGTCCACGTCGAGGAGCGCGTCGGGGCGTTCCCACGCGAGCGAGGCGATGGCGGCCGCCGCGGACTGGCGGATGGGTGCGTCATCGTCCGCGAGCGAGGCGACGAAGCGTTCGCGGACCCGACTGTCGATAGTGCCGAGGTGGGTCAGGACGGCCGTCACCGGCTGGAGGAACTCGCGTGAGACCACGATAGCGCCGCGCTGGGACTCCCACGCAGCGAGCAGGCTGTCGACGACTGGGCGGACGGCGTGCGGGTCGTAGGCCGCGATTTCGGTGAGCCGTCGGGCTGCGCCGGTCGGGAGTTCCTCCGCGTCCAACCGTTCGGCGAGGTCGAACGGTTCGTCGGGCGTCGGCGGTTTCGGCTCGCTACTGGTCGCCTCGACGAAGCGGCGGTGGGCCTCGCGGTGGTGTTTCTCACAGCAGACGACGATACTCGCGGTCCCGTCGACGAGCGAACAGTCACGCAGGTCACAGTCGTCGCACTCGGCGGCGGTGTCGAACACCCACTCGCGCGTCGCCTCATGTCGCCAGTAGTCGGGGCGACGGGTGGACTGGAGGTCGGCTCCGGCGCGAGCGTACGCCTGCACGACGCGAGTGAGTCCGGTCAGTTCGTGCTGGTCCCCGGGGTGGGCGTAGCGGGCGTACGCCGGCGACCACGAGAGCGTCTTCAGTCGGTTCGCGATGCGGTGGAGGGCGTCATTGTCGAGTGTCCGGTCGAGTTCGGTCGCTAGCTCCCCCCGAAAGAACGCGGCGTAGGCGTCGCGGAAGGCGTCGCCGTCACGGACGCCGACCGCCGTCGCGGGCGGGTCGAACGACACGGCGGCGCTGGCCGGGACGTCCCAGCCGGTGTCGTAGGCCATATCGGACCGGTTCGCCGGGCCAGCGCATAACCGCTACGGCACGACCAGCAAGGACGACAGTAGCGAACGAAGTCGAAGAACTGCACCCACGGCGAGACTCGCTCGAACTCAGTTGGCGGTGGGCGTCTTCGGCGTCACGTCGATGCGGTCCGCTCGCTCCGGGTCCGCGTCGGGGCCGTGTTCCAGTTCCTCGGCCGCTTCGTAGCCCATCGCCACGAGGTACTGTGGCTGCGTGATGCTGAAGCGATGTACGTCGTGAACCACGTCGCCGTCGGGGAGACGGTTGCGCAGGACACCATCGTACTGCCCGTCGAACACCTCGGTCATGTGCGTGAAGATGGTGTACCCGCGGTCGTTCCCGTCGATGGCGTCGGCGATCATCAGGTCGAGGTCTAACTCACAGAACGCGAGGTCGTAGATGGCCCGGCCGTACTCCGTCATAAATCCCTGATTCCAGTACGCCCGGCGCGTCCACATCACCATCTCCCCGGTACGACGCGGCCAGAAACAGTCGAGGTAGGTCAGTCCGACGATGTCACCTTCGTCGTCGAACCCTGGACCCAGCCGGATGACGTACGTCGCGCGGTCGCGCTCAGCCCACTGCTGGCTGCACTCGGCGACGTACTCGTGTGTCTCTTTCAGTGTGCGGTGTGGCTCCCACGGGAGCCAGCGAAGTTCGTCTTCGACACGCTCCCGGTCGACGGTGAACAGGGCGTCGTGCAGCGTCCGTACGTCGACCGTCTCTGCGGTGAGTGCCGTCAGTCGAAGCCGCGGCGTCTCCAGCGTCTCGGGGAACATACGTAACACCCACTGTAACACGAAATAAAATTTATCCCGCGTGTTCAGAAATCTTCCGTCGATCAGTCGTCAGACTTCGCTTCTGCTCGCGCGCCGATTTCGGTCGGGCGGAGCCGGAAGAACCGGAACGTCACCTCGCGTGGGTCCCGGTCGAACACGTCGACCAGCGGGAGTTGGATGCGCGCCATCCGGTCGAGAATCTCGTTTCCGACCGCGCCTTCGGTCACTTCGTTGAGCGTCCCCGAGGCGACGACACTTCGCCAGCCGTCGTCGGTACGGTCCGAGACGACGAGCGAGACCGGGCGGTCGCGGTCGACGAACTCGGTCTTCCCGTGGTCTTCACCCATCGCGAGTCGGAAGTAGAACGTCGTCTCCTCGGCGTCGTACCCGTACGACACCGGAATCGTGTACGGCGGCTGGTCGACATCGCTGGCGAACGACAGGACACCCGTTCCTCCACGACCCAGGAATTCGTCTCGTGCCTCGTCTGACAGTCGGACCGAACGCATGTCTTCCATACGATGTGTTGGTTCCGAAGCAGCAAAAAGTCGCCTGTGGGCAGGCTCCCCAGCGCGTGGTCTCTACAGCGGGTCCGTCTCCAGTTCGTACGGGACTGGCTGGCTCCCGTCCGTGTCGCGGAAGTCGTATTCGCGGGCGAGGTCGCCGACCTTGTAGATGCCGCCGGTCTTCGTCAGCACGTCTGAATCGGCCGCCAGCGCGACGATAGCCCGGCCGACGAATTCGACCGAGTGCGTGTCCGAGGGAAGCGGTTCGTCGACCGATTCGAACGACGCGACGACGCGCTCGGTCCGGGTGAACCCTGGGTAGAGGACCAGCGACGTTACGCCGTCCGGTTCGAGTTCGTACGCCATCCCCTGATGGAGGCGGTCGACCGCGGTCTTGGCCGTGTCGTAGGGCACGCTTCCGCGGAACTTCTGGCCGTCACCCGCCGAGATACCGACGATGAGGCCCGACCCCTGTTTCCGCATGAGCGGCGCGGCCAGCCGACTGGCCGTGAAGTGCGCCCGGACGCCCGCGTCGAACATTCGGTCCCAGCGGTCGAGTGGCTGTTTCCAGAACGGGAAGCCGAACGTCTCGTCGTGTGCCTCGTAGCCGCCCCAGACGTTGTTCACGAGCAGGTTGAGACGGTCCTGTTCGGACTCGATTCGCTGGAACAGCAACTCGACGGCCGCGTCGTCGGTGTGGTCGCACTGGACCGCGATGCCCTCGCCGCCGGCCTCGGTGACGAGTGTCGCCGTCTCGGTGACGGTCCCGGGCATGTCTTCGGTCGTGTCGCCCGCGACACTCCGGCCGGTGACGTAGACGGTCGCGCCGGCCGCCCCGAGTTCGACCGCGATACCCCGGCCGACGCCGCGACTCGCACCGGTCACGAGCGCGACGGTGTCCGATAGGTCAGTCATACTGTGTATACGGTGGGAACTGGCAAAAACCCGTCTCGGAACACTGGACACCGACTCACCGGTCTATCGTCGACTCGGTCGGGCCCGGAGCCGCCTCGACGAACGTCGCGAAACCGTCGGCGAAGCGGTCCACGTCGTCCCAGTCGGTGTACTCGTAGTCCCGCGAGGTGTCGATGTCGCCGGTCGCGTCTTTCGCGAGACGCTTCATGAGCACGCGCTTGAGCAGACCGTACTCGGAGTAGCGGAGCGCGCCGCCGAAACTGGCGACCCGGTCGGGGTGCCAACTCGTCTCCGCGACGAACGACTCGACGTATCCCTCGGCCTCACGTCGTCGCTCGTCGTCGTCGACGGCGCTGGAGAGGCACACCTGGAAGAACGCGGACGGCCGTGCGGAGAGCGCGGGCCGGTTCGCACGGACGAACGCCGCTACGCTGTCCTGGTGTTTCCCCATGTGGATGGAGGCGCCGACGACCACGGCGTCGAACGCTGCCACGTCGAGGGTCGGTGGCAACTCGGCGATGTCGACCGTCGTGACCGCGTGGCCGTGGCTCGCGAGGTCGCGTTCGATGGCGGCCGCGACGTTCGCCGTCTGTCCCTCACCGGTTGCGTAGCTGACGAGGATGGTAGCCATGCGTGTAGCACCAGTCGATACGTCTCTCTCGACGACGATGAATCCGTGATAGGATTCTCTACAGGTGAGAACGAAACCGACTGCCAACTATCCAGAAGACGCGAATCGTTTTCTGATACGACCGCCTCTAGAACTGGCATGCCGAAGGTGGCCGAGTACGAACGCGCCGAGACTAGTCGACTCGTCGCCTTCAGCGACGGCGTCATCGCCATCGCGATTACCTTACTCGTATTCGACCTCACCGTCCCGAAGCTTCCCCCGGGCACGTCGGACAGTGTCCTTCCGACGCTCGTCTTCGATCAGCGCCACGAACTGTTCGGCTACGCCCTCAGCTTCCTCGTCATCGGCCTGTACTGGATGCTACATCGTCGGGTGTTCATCTACGTCACCGCTCACGACCGCAAGCTCCTGTGGCTCAACCTCTTTTTCCTGATGTTCGTCGCGTTCCTCCCGTTCGCAACCGACCTGTTCACCGACCACCCGAACCGCTTTGGCGTCTCGTTCTACGCGGTGACACAGGCCGCGACGGGCTACACCCTCGCCCTGCTGTGGCTGTACGCGGGCTGGAAGAATCTGGTCGAAGACGGCCTGACCTCTCGACTCGTCTTAGCGCGGGCGGCGCGGTTTCTCGTGACGCCGACGGTGTTCCTCTGTTCGATCGCCGTCGCGGCGGTGGACGTCGATCTGGCGATACTCAGCTGGTTGCTCATCGTCCCACTGAACGCGCTGTTCGAGTTACGGGTCGTGCGCATCGCCGAGGACGAAGTCTGACCGCGACACTCGAACTCGACTCTCGCGTCGGCGTCTCCGCAACCACTAAACGCGGTTCACTCCAATCACCGCCAATGACCGACTGGACGGAGAAATACCGGCCATCGACGCTGTCTGCGGTCCGGGGCAACGACAAAGCCCGCGGACAGCTCAAGAAGTGGGCGGACTCGTGGGACAGCCACCGGAAGGCGGCCATCCTCCACGGCTCGCCCGGGGTGGGCAAGACCTCGGCGGCGCACGCACTGGCCTCGGACATGGGCTGGCCGGTGATGGAACTGAACGCGAGCGACTCGCGAACCGCCGACGTGGTCGAACGTATCGCGGGCGAAGCGGCGAAGTCCGGTACGCTGACCGGCGGGACCGGCGGCCGACGGCTCGTGATTCTCGACGAGGCCGACAACTTCCACGGGAACGCGGACTACGGTGGCTCGCGCGAGGTGACGAAGGTCGTAAAGAGCGCCAACCAGCCGATCGTCCTCATCGCGAACGAGTTCTACGACATGAGCAACGGGCTGCGAAACGCCTGTGAGGACATCCAGTTCCGCGACGTGTCGGCGCGCTCTATCGTCCCCGTCCTGCGCGACATCTGTCGGCAGGAAGGCATCGAGTTCGAGAAGGAGGCCCTGCGCAAAATCGCCGACAACACGAGCGGCGACCTCCGCTCGGCCGTGAACGACCTGCAGGCTGCGGCAGAGCCGGGCAAGCCGCTGACCGTCGACGACGTGGTGACCGGCGAGCGCGACACGACCGAGGGCATCTTCGACTTCCTCGACGACGTCATCAAGAACAAGGGCGCACAGGAGTCGCTGTACGCGGCCTACGACGTGGACGAGACGCCCGACGACCTGCTCAACTGGGTCGAGGACAACGTCCCGAAGGACTACCGCGGCGACGAACTCGCCGACGCCTACGACTACCTCTCGCGGGCCGACATGTGGCTCGGGCGCGTCCGGGCGACACAGGACTACTCGTTCTGGAAGTACGCGACCGACAACGTCGCCGCGGGCGTCGCGGCCGCCCGTCGTCACGACCACAGTGGCTGGACGCGCTACGGGCCGCCGAGCTACTGGTCGAAACTCGGCCGGTCGAAGGCGACCCGGAAGAAGCGCGACGCCATCGCCCGGCGAATCGCGGAGACTGGCGGGTTCAGCATGGCGACGGCGCGGCGAGACGTGCTACCGTTCCTCTCGACGATGACGCATCACTGCAAGCCCCGGGAACTCACGGTCCAGATGGCGGCGGCGTACGAACTGAACGCCAAAGAAGTGTCGTTCATCACGGGCAGCGGCGCGGACACGAACAAAGTCCAGTCCATCGTCGAAGACGCCGAAGAACTCCGCGAGGAACTCGCCGTCGAACACTCCGGCGGCGCATTCGAGGGCTTCGCCGAGGGGTCGTCGCGTGCCGAAGACGCGTCGGCGGCCGACGGCGAAGACGAATCCGCCGGGGGAGACGACGGCCAGGCAACGCTCGGCGGCGCGGACGCAGATGGAGCAGGCGACGGCGACGACTCCGACGCGGAAGAAGACGAGACTGACAAAGCAGAAGCGGCAGCCAAAGACGACGGGCAGTCCGGTCTTGGCGACTGGATGTGAAGTAGGAACATAGTAAAACTTCCTACCAGTTCCATGTGAAATTTTATCGCAAGACTCAAGTCCTCAAACTCCTGTTTTTCAAGGTAGTTTTCCGATGAAACGACCGCTGCTCGCACTGACGTTGGCCCTCATGCTGCTGGTTGCAGGCTGTAACACCGGCTCACAGGGGACCTCAGCACCAGAGTCGACCGCTCCGACCGCAGACGAGACGTCGGCAATGACCACGTCCGAGACCACCGACGGTGGCTCGGATACGACCGATTCCGCGACGACGACCGAACAGCAACAGGCGGAAGTCTGTGAGTACTCCGGGTCCGGCGACGACGACATCGTCCAGGAGTCCGGTACCTGTCTCGGCTTCGACGCCGACCAGGTGTACCGGAACGTGCTGGAGATGGCGGGCTCCGACCTCGACAAGGGGCCGTCCATCCAGTCGAAGACGCCCGAACAGACCAACCCCTACTCCGCCGAGGCACTTGGCCTCAGTGAGGCCTCGTTCCAGTCCGTGATGGGCATCGCACCGGAGTCGACGCCGCAGGTGTACGTCGCTGGCTACGCACAGCCCCAGACCGGCCCCGACGGGAGCGTCGAGGTCAACGTCGTCATGCGCTACATCGCGAAGCAAGACGGCGCGCCGGCCCCCGAGCGCGTCCAGAACGCGAGCGAGGCCGAGATTACGGCCGCACACGAGTTCCTCCACGCGATTCAGTTCTACCAGGGCAGTC
Source organism: Haloarchaeobius caseinilyticus (assembly GCF_051207395.1). Lineage (NCBI taxonomy): Archaea > Methanobacteriati > Methanobacteriota > Halobacteria > Halobacteriales > Halorubellaceae > Haloarchaeobius > Haloarchaeobius caseinilyticus. Next base: position 1,232,696 of record NZ_JBPJZC010000001.1, read on the forward strand.
AGGACCGTCTGGCGAGCAACCTCGTCAGCGAGGGCGTGAACCTCGGTGACGTCGAAACCTCCCTCGTCGAAGGCAGCGCAGTCTACTTCGAGAGCGAGTACCAGGAGGAGTACATGGACCGCGAGGCCACCTCTCGCTCCGTCGAAGAGTGGTCCGACGCCTCCGCGTTCTCGATGTACACGCTCGGCCCGTACGTGATGGGCGAGCGCTACACGAAGTTCCGCGTCAACTCCACCGCCCAGTTCGAGACGCTGTACGACAACCCGGCGATCTCGATGGAGCAGATCATGCACAACAAGATGCCCGACGAGGACCGCCCGAAGGAGCTGTCGGTCCAGCAGGGCAGCGACTCCGTCTGGAACCAGTACTCCAAGGCGACGAAGGGCGAACTGTTCCTCCGCTCGTCGCTCACCGCCGAACTCGACGGTGACACCGCTGCCGCCGCCGCAGAAGGCTGGGGCGCGGACAAGGTGATGGTGTTCCAGAACACCAGCTACGCCCAGAGCTACAAGAAGGGCTTCGGCTGGACGCTCCGCTTCGACGATGCGTCCGAGAAGGACGAGTTCCAGTCCGCGTACCAGTCGTGGATGGAGAGCCGTGGTGAGGACATGGGTGGCTACTACCAGATGGACGAAGACCACACCTACCGGATGGTCGAAATCAGCGACGAGACCGTCGTCGTCCTCGCTGGCCACGAGCAGTTCGTGACGCAGGCGACCGCGTCCGGCTCCACCGCCGACGTGACCATCACGATGACCGGCTCCGACCAGACCGCGTCGGTGCAGGCAGACGACGACAGCGACGAATCGCTCGTCGCCACGTCGCTCTCGGCACCCGTCGCAGCGTAAGTACAGCAACAGAGCAGTTCTTTTTCGGTCGCAGTCGTCGATGCCGAGTCCCGACACTCAGAGAAGACCGACTTCCTCACCAGCCGCGCGGAACGCCTCGATGCAGTGTTCGATGTCCGATTTCGAGTGTGTCGCCATCGGAGCCACGCGGAGTCGGCTCGTTCCCTCGGGGACCGTCGGCGGACGGATGGCCGGGACGACGACGCCACGCTCGCGGACTGCTTCGGCGAGGGCGAGTGCATCACGCCGGTCACCGACGAGCACGGGGAGGACGTGCGTTTCGCCCCAGACCTCGTAGCCCAGCCCGCGCAGACCAGCCCGGAGTTGCGTGACGTTCGACCAGAGTCGGTCACGACACTCGCCGTGTCGGGCGATGTGGAGTGCTTCGCTCGCTGTGGCGGCAGCAGGCGGTGCGAGTCCCGTCGAGAAGACGAACGGGCGCGCGGTGTTCACGAGGTGTCGAATCAGTTCCTCGCTGCCGGCGACGTAGCCACCCTGGCTGGCGAGTGCCGCCGAGAGCGAGCCGACTTGAATGTCGACACGCTCAGAGAGCCCTTCGCGCTGGACGATACCGCCGCCGTCGACGAACAAGCCCGTCGCGTGCGCTTCGTCGACCATGACCCACGCACCGTACTCCTCGGCCAGGTCGCAAATAGCGTCGAGGGGCGCGACCGTCCCGTCCATCGTAAACACGGAGTCGGTCACGACCAGCCACGAATCGTCCGGGTCGGCCATCACGGCACGGGCGTCGAGACACTCGCGGAGGCTGGCCGGGTTGCAGTGGTCGTACACCTCCACGTCGGCATCGGAGAGTCGGCAGCCGTCGACGATGCTCGCGTGATTCAGGGCGTCGGAGAACACCACGTCGGGCGAGAGGGCCGCGATGGTGCCGACGTTAGCGGCGTAGCCGGAGGAGAACGTCAGTGCCCGCTCGGTCCGCGTGACCTCCGCGAGGCGTGTTTCGAGGTCGCGGTGGACGAGCGTGTCGCCAGTGACGAGGCGGCTGCCGCCTGCGCCCGTCCCGACCACGTCGGCGGCCTGTGCCGCGGCTGTCTGGACCCTGTCAGACTGCGTCAGACCGAGGTAGTTGTTCGAGGCGAGGACGAGTCGCTGTTCGCCGTCCAGTACCGCCATCCCTGCCCCCGGGTCCGGCGCGAAGTAACTCCGCTCGGCCACCCGGTCGACGGGGGCCATATCGCGATAGAGGTCTGCGTCCCTGCGCGTCGTGACGCGCGCTGCGAGGTCGAAGCCGCGCTCACTCATCTGCCCACATGTTCTCACATCGGGTCTTGAACTGTTCGGAATCCGGAGCAAGCAGTCCGAGGGAGTGAGAGTCTGTCAGACTGAGCAAATAGTTCGCGGAGGGTCGACGCGCCGCCGGAAGTCACCGAATCCGGTCGAGTCGTCGCGCCATCTCGGCTGTGACCCAGTCGGCCAATTCCTCGCGCGATTCGTCGAGGTACTCGACGTAGTTCTCGAAGTGCCCGGAGTACGCCAGCAGTCGGACCGCGTCGTAGATGGGCGTCCGCGCCTCGTACCCGTCGGGTAGGCCGCCAGCCCGAGCACGGTAGCCGTCGTAGAACGCCGTCGTCATCCGTTCCGGGTCGTCGGTACTGGACTCGGTGAACTGCTGGTCCTGCGTCCGGTACACGTCGCGGGCCGGGTCGCCGACGTGGGAGATCTCCCAGTCGAGAAAGCCGACACCCGCATCGGTCTGGAAACAGTTCGGCATCGCCGGGTCGCCGTGGAGCAAGACAGCCGGTGTGTCGTCCAGCAGGTCGCGGTTCGTCTCGATGGCGGCCGCCACCTCGTCGAAGTGGTGGTCGAATCGGTCCGATGGGGCACGCGTCTGCATCTCACCGATGGTGTCCACGAGCACGTCGGTCCACGATTTCGTGTCGAGGTCGATACCTGACGCGCCGCCGCCGACCACGTGCCCGTGCGCGTCGAATCGGAGTTCGTGGACCGTCGCCAGTGCCGTGCCGACCTCACGGGCCATCGCGGCACGCGCCGGTTGGTCTGCTTCGCCCCAGTCTCGGTGCAGAAGCCGGCCCTCTACCTCCTCGGTCGCCAGATACGGGACGCTCGCTGAGGGGTCGCAAGCGGCGATAGTCGGGACGGGTACCGAACTGTTCGCTCGCACGAACGCCAGTACCGCCGACTCGCGGGCGATTCGTGAGCCGTCGCCGTCGAGCGCGACCTTCAGGTATATTCTGTCGCCGTCTTCGAACTCGACACCGACCGTCTCGTTCTGTTCGTTCCACGATGGCCCGGACGCGCCCGTCGAATCGACCGTCCGGTCCGGGAAAGCGTCGTGGAGTGCCGACCTGAGCCGCTCGTCCATAGTCGTTGGCGACTTCCAAGACCGAGTAAAAGTGCTTTCGGGCGCTGTGTGCCGCGGTCTCAGTTACCGAACTTCGCCCGGTAGTCCGCCGTCAGGTCGGCGGCCATCACGAAGTCGGGTTCGTCGGAGATGCCCGCGCGACAGAGCGAGGCATCCGAGACGGCGTCGACCGTCTCGGGGATGAGGACCCGCGTCCGGTCCGCACCGAGGTCGGCCGCGTCTCGGCGAATCGCGGCGAGCAGTTCGCGCAGGGCGTCGAGGTCGTCCCAGCCGGCGACGCCGTACTCGACCCAGTGCTTCAGCTCGTCGTTCTCGTCGGGGCGCTCGTAGTCGCGAACGCGGTAGGTGACCCCACGAAGGCCGTCGCCGCTGGTGACGGCTGCGAGCAACTGTTCGGCCGCAGCGCGCTCGAACCGAGATTCGGTCAGTTCGACCACGGCCCACGACTCGTCCATCGCGAGGCCGAGTCCGTTGAGGTAGTCGCGGGCGTCGCAGTCGGTCCAGTACGTCCACGCCGCCGCCGGGTCGTCGGTCGTGTCGAGCGGCCCTGACGCGTCTGCGTCGGGGTCCGGGTGCATCCAGCGGAACTCGGTCGCCGGGCCGAAGCCGACGCCGCGGGAGTGGCCCAGCCCGGCCATGTTCCACGAGAACACCATGTTGCGGGCGACGGTCGCGCCCTGGTCGCGCGCCCAGTCCCACATCTGGTGGGTCAGTTCGAGACCGATGCCCGTCCCGCGATAGTCGGGGTCGGTCCGCATCCCCTGACACCACGCCTCGTGGCCGGAGAGGAGGACGGTCTGAGCGATGGAGACGACCTGTCCGTCGACCTCGGCCGCGCAGGTGAACTGGCGGTCGTACTCGTCCTCGTCTTCCAGCCAGTCGTGGTAGATACGCGGGATGTAGTCGCTCCCGCCGCGGTCGGCCCACGTGTCCTGTGTGAACCCGACCACGTCGTCGTGGTCGTCGTGGGTCGCCCGCCGGTAGGTCACGTCCTCTGGCATCAGGCGCTCCAGGGGCGGGACTGCTCGGTGATTTCGCCCGCGAGCGGTTCGCGCATCGCCTGCGCGACTTCGCTGTCGTCGCGGTTCGCCAGCACCCACATCAGCTTCACCTTCGCCGTCGCCGGGAGCAGGTCCTCGCCCTCGACGATACCCGCGTCGAGCAGGTCGCGGCCGGTGTCGTACACGCGGTCACAGACGCGGCCTTCGAGACACTGGCTGGTCATGACGACCGTGGTGCCATCGTCGACCAGTTCCTCGATTTTCGGGATGAAGTCCGTGTGGACGTGCCCGAGGCCGGTGCCCTCGATGACGACGCCGGATTTGCCCTCGCAGACGTCGAGGAAGCCGGGGTCCATCCCGGGCGTGAACTTCACGAGTTCGACATCCGAGTCGAGGTCTGCCGCGATGTCGAGGTCGACCGAATCACGCTCGGCGTATTCGCCGTGGTACTCGACGGTCTCGGTGTCGTAGTCGACGATACCCAGTGGCTCACCGCCGATGGTCTGGAAGGCGTCACGGCGCGAGGTGTGGTTCTTGCGGACGCGCGTGCCGCGGTGCAGGGCGCACACGTCGTCGCTCTCGGAGCCGTGCATGCAGACCATGACCTCGGCGGCGTCGGCCTTTGCGGCCTCGACGGCACAGACCGCATTCATCACGTTGTCCGAAGACGGGCGGTCTGCCGAGCGCTGGCTGCCAGTGAAGACGATTGGGACCGGCGTGTCGAGCATGAACGAGAGCGCCGACGCGGAGTACTGCATCGTGTCCGTCCCGTGCATGACGACGACGCCGTCGGCGCCGTTCTCGATTTCCTCGTGAACGGCCTCCGCAAGGTCCTGCCAGATTGGCACCTCCATGTTCTCGGAGAGGATGTTGGCGACGACGCGCCCGCGGTAGTTCGCTCTGCCCGCGAGGTCCGGTACCGCCCGGAGCACGTCCTCCGCGTCGAACTGCGCCGTGACCGCACCGGTCCGGTAGTCGACCGTCGACGCGATGGTTCCCCCAGTGGAGATGAGCGCGATGGTCGGGAGGTCCGGGTCGAACTCGACTTCGCTCGTCTCGCCCGAGTCCTTCTGGGCCTGCTCTATCTGGTAGACGTCGTGTTCGAGAACCTCGACGTCGCTGTCTTCGCGGTCGATACCGACGTTGTACCCACCGTCGAGTTTGACCACCAGCTGGTCGGCCGTCGACGAGGGCAAGAGGACGCCCTCGTACTCGCTCGCCGCCCGCGTGACGCGGATGCGGTCGCCTGGATTCATGCGAGGCGCTTCGCTACGGTCGCACCTAAAGGCATCCTTCTCGGCGACAGTCGCGTTTCGGCGTGGCAGTGGTGGCGTGTCAGTGGTGGCAGTCCTCGGGTGTTCGCGTAGGAAATACGTCGCTGTCTGTCCTGGCGTCGCCGCGTCCCGTTTCGACAACAGGAGGACGACTGCTGGTGTGCTGGTGTACACGACCGCAGCCACACCCTCCCCAACCGATTCGCTCCACTCACTTCGTTCGTGTCGCTCATCCCTCGCGCGTGAATTCACGACACGCCACACTGCCGTGTGGCGGTCGCTCGCTCGCGCGCCACAGTGGATGGTTCACAGAATCGACGCGGGCAGAATCAGTCACCAGACACACCGCGGTTCGCCTGTCACTCGACCACGAAAAGGCTCTTGTCAGTTCCCGCACTACTCTGGGATATGTCCGAGCGCTCCGGCGAGAAGACGAAAGAGAAGTCCACCGAGGAGATTCTCGCCGAGACCGACAAGTTGCTCTCCGACCTCGAAGGCGGCGACACTGGGTCGGCTGACCAACAGACCGGCTCGAAGCGAGATAAACGGAAGCAAAAACAGTCCCGCAAATCGCAGGCCGACGACGGCCTCGACGTGGACCTCGGTATCGGTGGCGACAGCCGCTCGAAGGCGACGAAGCAGCAGTCCTCGTCGAGCGGTGACGCTGGGTGGAAGCACTACTTCAACCCGAAGTCGTTCCTGCTGGTCGGCCTCCTCCTCACCGTCGGCTTCGTCGCGGGCGGGTTCGCCCCACTCGGCGGTATCGGCGCGTGGTTCGGCATGGTCATCGCCGCGTTCGCCTACGGGTTGGGTACCTCGAACGGCCGGTATGCGGAAACGGCAGTGGCCGGAGGTGGTGTTGGCCTGCTCACCGCACTCGTCAACAACATGCAATTCGCGTTCCTCCCGAACGGCCAGTGGTTCCTCGCCTTCGGCGCGTTCCTCGGCCTGCTCGGCGGCGTCGTCGGGTACTACTTCGGGAGTGACCTGCGAAACGGCCTCACGGGGGACCCCGACGACTTCGACGACGAACCATCGTGGTGAGTCAGGACGGCATCCGACGATTCTGCTGGAGGAACGTCCAGATAGCGTAGGCCAAGACGACCGTGACGCCGACGGCCAGAAGGAAGTGCGCAGTGTCCGTGAGAAACGTGACCAGCAGGGCTGCCCACCAACCGAGAAGTGCCAGCCGACCGTTTTCGGTCGGATTCCCGCGCCAGTACTGGAAGGGAAGCCAGATGGCGAGCACCACGAGCAGGCCAAGGAGTAGTTCGGTCCAGACGACCGTCAAAACGAGGACTGCGAGTGTGAGGAGGGCACCGACTGCAGCGACGACGCGACCGTTCATGTCTGTTCTTGTACAACTACCCCGATAAGTCTTCGCCGCGCGAACGGAACTGTGTCCGACTCAGTCCGCCAGCGTCCAGCCCTCGGTCGAGTACCGGACCAGCCCGTTCTCTTGCAGGTCTGCGAGGATCTCCTCGACCATCGCCGGTGGCGCGTCGACAGAGTTCGCGATTTCGACGACGGACTTCGGGGACGAGCGAACCGCGAGGAGGACGTCCGCGTACAGGCGCGAATCAGCACCTGCGCCGACCGTCTCGGTGATTCTGTCCAGCACGTCGGTCATCCGGCCCTGTACCCAGCGCTGGGCCATCGACAACTCGTTCTCCAGTTCTTCGAGGCGGGAGAGGTCGGCGATGAGGTCGCGCGGTTCGTGCTGGTCCTCGGTGTACTGCACGTCGAGTTTGAGGTGGCGACACGTCGTCATGTCGAGGCTCTTCGACGCCGGATACGCACTCTTAGTGGCGAAGCCGTACGGCGAGACGTTCACTTCCAGTCGGAGGTTGCGTGCGATGTGGAAGTACTTGCGACGCTGGTCGTCGGTGTGGCTCTCGATGAGTCCCGCGTCTTCGAGCTTGCGAAGGTGTTCGATGACGGCTTTGGGACTCACGTTCAGGTATTCGGAAATCTCGGTGACGTAGCAGGGTTTGCGTGCGAGCAGTCGGAGGATACGCCTGCGGTTTTCGTTCCCGAGGAGATCGAGCAGCGCCGCTGAATCCATCTAGGTCACCGTTGGCGAGGGGCGCGTAAAAGAATGACTGTGCTATCGTCGGGTTTCGATGGGACGGATCAGCACGTCGGAACCGTTGCCGTTCCCGCCGCCGTTACCGTTCCCACCGTTTCCATTGCCGCCGCCGTTACCGTTCCCACCGCCGTTGCCGTTGCCGTTACCGTTGCCGCCGCCGGTCGTGTTACCGTTGGCAGGCGCGTCAGTCGGCGGTCCCTGTCCGCCACTGGCGTTACCGTTCCCCGGCGTGCCACTCTGGCCCGGGGTGTCGTTCCCGTTTCCCTGCTGGACAGACTCGTTACCAGCACTTCCGTTGTTGCCACCGGGGCCATTCCCGGGCGTGTCGGCCGGTTTGCCCTTGCCTGGCAGGTTCACCGGCTTACCCTTGCCGCCGAGTTCACCGGCCATCTCGGCGATTTCGGGGCCGGTGAGGTTACCAGCTTGCGAACGGAGCTGGTCGAGTCGCGTCGTGTTGGCACCGACCGTCTGTGCACGGTTTTCCGTCTCGTTCAGGCCGTCGGCGATGGCCGACAGCTGGCTGGTCAGCGCGGCCAGCTGTGCACGATACGCGACGGGGTTCAGCTCGTCTTTCCGCTCTTTCAGGCGCGACAGGCGCTTCTGGATGGCCTGAATCCGCGCATCGAGTTCGTTCGTCCGCTCGGTGACGAGCGCCTCGCGCGAGACGTTCTCCGACTGGTTCCAGGCTGCGTCCCACATTCCGGCGTCGACCGAATTGTTCGCGTCGGTCGCGCTCGACTGCATGAACGTCGACATCGCATCGCCCATCGACTGGTTCGGCTCGTTCGCACTCGACTGTTCCATCTCGGCGACACCATCACTACTCACACCGACTCCCACGTCGGGCTGGACCTCCGTCGCGGCGACCGAGACGGCCCCGAGGACGAGGGAGAGACTGAGCACCACGGCGAGTATGCTCCGCATCGTCCATCCCTACGACAGCCGACCCTAAAAAGAGGGGATACTGTTCTGACCGTTCAACCACAGCGTCCACACCGTTCAGCCACAGCGTCAGAACTGTTTACCCCTGCTAAGTGGGTCGTTCTAACCGACGAACATCACCGACGACCACGAAAATCGGCTGGCGAGTCGAATTGCGAGTCCACAAGTAATTAGCCCATCAGGCTTTTGTGTGTCATTGCCTACCATAGAATCGTACAGCATGTTCGAGGAGTTCTCGCGCGGCTACTACTTCGGGCGGATGTACGTCGTTCCGTACGACGGCGACCGTCCAGTGATGCAACGCGACCAGTACGCACACGTCCGTCGGCAGGTGTACCCCGACGAGACTTGCGAGTCCGACGAGCGAACGCTTCCCGCACCCGCGGGCGACGACCCGCTCGTCATGAAAGTCGACCAGAGCCATCTCGCCGTCACGGGCGAGGCCGCCGTCCCGGCGGACACACTCGCCGTACCGCGACGGATCCTCGACCGAACCAGCGTCGATGGCCCCCACGAGCGCAAGGAGGTGTTCCTCGCGAAGGCCGACCGCGCCGACCAGTTGCTCGAACTGACCGGCTACCGTGACGTGGAACCCTTCGGCATCGACGAATCGAGCGATGGCTTCGACCGCGACCGCTTCGGCGGGAGCGTCGGAACCTAGAAGTCGGCGGCAACCACTTTTCGAGTCGATGCTGGACGAGTTGCTCGGGCGCGCCGAGTTGAAAGAGCGCATCGACGAACTCGAAGCCGAGAAACACCATCTGGAGCGCCAGTTGGAGGCCGAACAGGAGCGACGGGCCGACGCCGCGAGCGCCAGACAGGACGCCGAAGAACGCGTCAACCGGCTCGAAGACCGCATCGCCCAGTTGGAGGGTGACTTAGACCGAGCCGACAGCGACGACGAGACGGTGTCGCTCGACTTCCGCCGACAGGAATCGCTCTCGGGTGAACGACTCGACGAAGTCCTCGACCGATTAGAGCGCGTCGCAACCGGCCCGGAAGGCGCGCTGTCGGCGATGGTCGCAGACGAAGACGAGGTGCCCGAGGCTGTCCGCGACGAACTCGGTTCGCGCGCGGAACTCGTCGCCCGCGCTGCGCCGTGTCTCGTCTACACCGACGACGCAGGGCTGGTCAGTGCCACGCTGGAACCGGCCGTGGCTCCGGACGACTTCTGCGAGTGGAACGACTCGTTTCGGGTCGACCGGTCGTGGTTCGAGCCGGTTGGCACCTTCTCGCTAGCGCTGGTCCGCGCCGACCTGTTCGCGCTCGGGACCTACGACGGCCGCGAGCGCATCGAGTTCACGGGGTTCGAGACGGACGTGAAGAGCAAGCACTCGAAAGGCGGTTTCTCGCAGGCGCGCTTCGAGCGCATCCGCGACGAGCAAATCGAGTTACACCTCGACGACTGCCGCGAGGCCATCGCCGACCGCGAGGCGTCGCGCCTCTTCGTCGTCGGCGACCGCCGACTCGTGAGTGAGTTCGCCGACGAAGCCGAGATCACTGTGGCAGTCGACGCGACTGGCAGCCCACGAGAGGCGCTCGACGACGCGTTTCACGACCTGTTCACCGTGACGCTGTCGTCGGTCTGAGATTGTAAGGGTCGGTAGGAGACCACCGGACTGGCCGCCACGAAACACGTCACAAAATCACCCGTATCGCGTAGCCTTTTCTCCCGGCACGGTGAACGCAGAGCCATGCGAATCGCGATTCTCGCGCACGAGAAGTTCCCCGACCGGGCGAAGACCGCGCTCGGACTGCTTCGCTACTCCGACGACGAGGTCGTCGCCGTCCTCGACCGCGACTCGGCCGGGTCGCGCGTCGCCGACCACGTCTCGGACGTACAGGACGCCCCCATCGTCGACTCGATGGCCGAGGCCGACGAGTGCGACGCACTGGTCGTCGGCATCGCGCCCATCGGTGGCGGGTTCGACCCGACGTGGCGCGACGACGTGCGAACCGCGCTCGAACGCGGCTGTGACGTGATTTCGGGACTGCACTACTTCCTCGAAGACGACGAGGAGTTCGCGAGTCTGGCGGCCGAACACGGCTGTGACCTCTGGGACGTGCGCAAGCCCCACGAGGACCTGACGGTCGCACAGGGTATCGCGAGCGAGGTCGACGCCGAAATAGTCCTGACCGTCGGGTCGGACTGCTCGGTCGGCAAGATGACCGCGACGATGGAACTGTGCGAGGCCGCCCGCAACGCAGGTCACGACGCCGCGGTGATTCCGACCGGCCAGACGGGTATCATGATAGAGGGATGGGGCAACCCCATCGACCGCGTCGTCTCGGACTTCACCGCGGGTGCGGTCGAGGAGATGATCCTCGAAATCGGCGACGACCACGACTACCTGTTCGTGGAGGGGCAGGGCGCGATTACCCATCCAGCCTACTCCGCGGTCACCTGTGGCATCCTCCACGGTGCCCAGCCGGACAAACTCGTCCTCTGTCACGCCGCCGGACGCGAGACGGTCCACGGCTACGAGGACTACCCGTTGCTACCGATGGACCGCTACGCGGACCTGTACGAGGCGCTGGCTGCACCGGTCCACAACGCCGAAATCGTCGGCGGCGCGCTCAACACCGTGAACGTCGATTCCGACGAGGCCGCCCGTGAAGCGGTCGACGAGTTCGCCGAGGAACTGGACGCCCCCGCGACCGATATCGTCCGGTTCGACCCCGACGAACTGCTGGAGGCGATTCTGTGAGTCTCGACCTGTCGGTCGAGCGCATCGAGATGGAACTCGCCGAGACGTTCACCATCTCGCGTGGCTCGCAAGACGTAGCCGAGAACGTCGTCGTCCGACTCGCGGACGGCGAGTACGAGGGCGTCGGCGCGGCCGCACCGTCGGTCCACTACGGCGAGTCGGCGGCGACCGTCGAAGCCGCGCTCTCTGAGCTTCGGCCGCGAATCGAGGAAATCGAGGACCCGTTTCAGGTCGAACGAATCGAGGCCGAACTTGCCAGCGCGCTCCGCCGAAACCCGGCCGCGCGCTGTGCCGTCTCCATCGCCCTGCACGACCTCGTCGGCCAGCACCTCGACCTCCCCCTGTGGCGGTACTGGGGACTGGACCCTGAGTCCGCGCCCGACACCTCCTACACGGTCGGCATCGCGGATCCGGAGACGATGGGCGAGAAAGCGTCGCGAGCCGCCAGCGCAGGCTACGACACGCTGAAGGTCAAAGTCGGCACCGACGACGACCGGGCGCGAATCGACGCCGTGGCCAGCGCCGCACCTGATGCGATTATCCGCGTCGACGCGAACGAGGCGTGGTCGCCGAAGGAAGCCGTACAGAACGCCTACTGGCTGGCGGAGTACCCGGTCGAATTCGTCGAACAGCCTGTCGCCGCGGAGGACCCCGAGGGCCAGCGCTACGTGTACGAGCACGCGCCGCTTCCCATCGCCGCGGACGAGTCCTGCGTCGAACTCGACGACATTCCACGTATCGCGGACCGCTGTGACGTGGTCGTGCTGAAACTCATGAAGTGCGGTGGGCTGGTCGAAGCGCGCCGGATGGTCGCCACCGCACGCGCGCATGGACTCGAAGTCATGCTCGGCTGTATGGTCGAGACCGACGCGGCCATCTCCGCCGGCGGCCAACTCGCCCCGCTCTGTGACTACGTCGACCTCGACGGGTCGCTCTTGCTGGCCGACGACGCCGACCCGTACGAGGGGCCGGTTCGGTCCGGTGGCGACATCGACCTCGACGACGCGCCCGGTATCGGCCTTCGCGGGCGCTGAGCCGGGCCTCGGTCGGTTAGTCGGAGGTCCACCAGTTCTTCGACCACACGGCAACTGCCGTAACGCTTTCTTCGGCCCACCGCGACTCCCGGGACATGGACCGCTTGCCGCTGGGGATTTCGCGGCTGGATTCGATGATCGGCGGGGGCGCACCACCGGGCAGTGTCGTCCTCCTCGCCGGCGAGGTGGGTGCGGGCGCACGTGAGTTCGTCTACACGAGCATCGCGATGAACGGGCTGGCACAGACGAACGCCGAGTTGTTCGACCTCTACTACGGGAGTCTGCACAGTGACGCGGCCGTGCCCGAGGAGATCCACTACGTCTCGTTCACCGCCGAGAAGGCGGCGCTGGTCGAGGAGATGCGGTACGCGATGGACGACGAACTCGTCACGGCCGGGACCGGGCCGGTCGACTTCGCCGACCTCTCACAGCCGTACTTTCAACTCTCGCAAGTACCCCGCGAGTGGTACTCGAAGAAGACGAGCGACATCACGTCACTCGGTGACCGCGACCGCCGCAGCACGCTCGACGCCCTCGGCGACCACCTGAACGAACACGCGCCGGGGAATCTGGTCGTCATCGACTCGGTGACCGACCTGTTGAGCGCGGCCGAAGAGCAGATGGACTGGAACCAGATTACCCTCCTGATGAAGGGGCTGAAGAAGGCGTCGTACCAGTGGGGTGGCCTCATCCTCCTGCTGGTCAACACCGAGGCGCTGTCGGAGCGCCAACTCGGCGGCCTGATGGACGCCGTCGACGGCTCACTCTTGTTCGAGTGGGAGACCGGCGGTTCCGAGCGCGCTCGGACGCTCGTCGTCAAACAGTTCCGCGGCGTGCTCTCTCGGCTCGAAGACGAGAACATCATCCAGTTCGAGACGGAGATTCACGACGGCGGGTTCGACATCAGCGACGTGCGCAAAATCAGGTGAAGGCGACCGCTTTGTTCCGGTTCGGTTGGCGACAATCCTTAAGGGTATTCCCCACTAACTCCGGCTGAATGGCGAGCGAGGAGCAGGTCGACCTCTCGGTACGGCTCCCGCCAGCGTTGGGGGAGTGGGTCCGCGAGCACGCGACCGAGCAGGACGCCGAACCGGACGAACTGGTTCAGCAATTGCTCTCGGCGTATCAGACCGTCTCCTCGCACGCGGAGACGAACGGTGGCATCGACTTCGACACACCCGGCGGCAACGAGGCGCTCGAAGAACGCATCGACGCCCAGCACGAGGAGTTCATGGACCACGTCGAAGACGTCCGTGACCGCGTGATTCAGGTAAAGTACGAGGCCGACGACAAGGCCCCAGCCGACCACAACCACGCAGACCTCTCGGCGAGACTCGACGACCTCGACGCGGACATCGATGCACTCGAAGACGACCTCGGCGAGGTCGAAGAGACGGTCGAGCGCGGCTTCGAGAACTTCGAGGACATTTTGGAGTATCTCGTCGACACCAGCGACGACCTCGACGCGAAACTCGTGAAACTCGCGCGAGTCACCCTCGACGTTCGCTCGGAGGTCTCACGACTCGCCGCGGCGGAGGCACGCCGCGCCGAGGTCGAAGCGCTCAAACTCGCCGCGAACCGGTCCGGCGTCGAGCGCGCCAAGTGCGACGAGTGCGAGACGAACGTGACGGTCGCGCTCTTGACAGAGCCGACCTGCCCGCACTGTGCGAGTTCGTTCAGCGACGTAGAGCCGAGTTCGTCCTTCGGCCCGTTCGGCACGCATCGACTGCTTACCGGCGACCCACCGGCGCTGCCCGAGGGAGCTGAGCCCTCGATGGACGAGCAACTGGCCGAGGAGTTCCTCGACGAAGCGGGCGACGACAGCACTTTCGAGGCTGAGACGCGATGACCGACGAGCACACCGAAGACGGCCACCGGACCGACGACGACGTCCCGGCCGAAGGCGACCAGTCCGACGAACCGCTCTCTGGGCTCCGCGAGGAACTCACCGCCGACGAGTCCGAACAGCACGAAGCGTCCGAGACGACAGCGTCGATCGACGCCGCCGAATCGACCGAATCGACCGAATCGACGGCCGACGAGTCGGCACTGCCCCAGCTGGGAACCGAGGCCGACACGAGGGACCGCCGCCGTGATGGCCCACTTGGTGACGTGGCCGCCGAACTCGACGGCCGTAGACGGCGACGCGACGCGACCGACGACGACCTGTTCGAGTCGGTCGACGTGGGCGAAATCGACACGGACGAACTGTGGGACCAGGTCGCCGCCGACGAACCGGTCGGCCCGGCCGAAGCACCCTCGGAGACGCGCCGGACGGTCGCCAAGGCGAAATACTGCCAGCGGTGTGAGTTCTTCTCGGCACCGCCCGAGGTCGGCTGTGGCCACGACGGAACGCGCATCGTCGAGGAGGCCGACATCGACCACTTCGAAGTGGCTAACTGCCCGAAAGTACGAGAAGACGAAGCACTCGAGAACGTCTGAATCATGCAATTTTGCGACGACTGCGGTTCGATGATGAAAGCACAGGGCGACGACTGGGTCTGTTCGAACTGCGGCGCGTCAGAAGGACGTGACCGCGACGACGAGGCCGACATGGTCACGACCGAAGCACAGACCGACAGCGAGGTCATCGAGACCGACGCGAACGCGGAGTTCGAGGGGAAACCCACCGCGACCGACGTGAAGTGCGACCAATGTGGTACCCAGAAAGCGTGGTACTACATCCAGCAGACCGCCTCCGCCGACGAGCCGCCGACTCGGTTCTTCAAGTGTACCGAGTGCGGGAACCGGTGGCGCGGCTACAACTGAGTCGACCCGAACTATAGTTTACTACAAACCGAGTGGCAAATTTCTCCAGGTAACTCGACAATTATACGGCCCGACCACGTACCGCGTGGTATGACGTTACACGGCAGGGACGTACGACAGGACGTCAGGGAGCTTGGCGCACTTCTCGGCGACGTACTCGAAGGACAGACCTCCCGCGCCGCGTTCGAGACCGTCGAATCGGTCCGAACGGGGGCTATCGACTACCGACGCGGCGACATCGACTCCCGCGCAGCACTCGAACGCGAACTGGACACGCTGACGCCGGAGTTAGAGACCGTCGTTGCACGCGCGTTCACTACCTACTTCGAACTCATCAACCTCGCCGAAGAGCGCGAGCGCGTCCGAGCGGTCCGGCGTGACCAGCAAGAGGGTGCGCTCGAAGACGGCGTCGAGGCCGCCGTCGCGGAGTTGGCCGAGGCCGACGACGCGACCATCCAGCAGGTCTTAGACGACGTACTCATCGAACCGACGTTCACCGCCCACCCGACCGAAGCGCGCCGGAAGACGGTAAAGGCGAAGCTCCGGTCGGTCGCGGGCCACCTCGAAACGCTGGACGAGCGCCGACTCACCGACCAGGACGAACAGCGGGTCGAGCGTGACCTCGCGGCGGAAGTCACGAGTCTGTGGCAGACGCCGCAGGTCCGTGAGCGCCGTCCGCACCCGACGGACGAGGCGCGAAACGTCCAGTGGTATCTGGAGAACACGCTGTTCGACGTGGTCGGTGACGTGTACGACGACTTAGAAACCGTGCTCGGCGCGGAGGTCGGCGACCTCGACGTGGAGAAACTGTTCGAGTTCCGCTCGTGGGCCGGCAGCGACCGCGACGGGAACCCCTTCGTCACGCCTGAAGTGACGACCGACACGCTGGAACGCCAGCGAAGCGTCGTGCTGGACCGGTATCGACGCGAGTTGAAGTCGCTCTCCGGCGTCCTGAGTCAGGACGGCGACCGGGTCGAGACGGGGCCGCGGTTCGAGAAGTCGCTGGCAGCAGACCGCGAGCGATTGCCCGGCGTCGCAGAGACGGCACAGGAGCGCTATCCCGACGAACCCTACCGCCAGAAGCTGAAGTTGATGCGCGAGAAGCTCGACCGCGTGACCGACGTCCGTCCCGGCGGCTACGACGAGGCCGACGAACTCGCCGACGACCTCGACGTTCTCGTCGAGAGTCTGGAAGCGAACGGGGCCGAGTCGGTCGTCCGAGCGAACGTCCAGCCGCTGTGTCGGAAGGTGGCGACGTTCGGCTTCTCGCTCGCGAGTCTCGACCTGCGTGACCATCAGGAGAACCACACCGAGGCGGTCGCACAGGCGCTTGCCAGAAGCGGGGTCGACTACCACGACAAGTCCGAAGCCGAGCGCGTCGAACTGCTGACCGAAGCCATCCTGCAGGAGGAGTCGGTCGTCGACGTGACCGACACGAGCGATCTCTCCGACACTGCTGCACGCGTTCTCACGCGCTTCGACCACCTCGCCGACTGGCAGTCCGAGTACGGCACGCAGTCGGTCGACACCTACGCAATCTCGATGACGGAAGAACCGTCGCACGTCCTCGAAGTGCTGTTCCTCGCGGACCAAGCCGGGGTCGTCGAACTGCCCGAGTATTCGGGCCTCGACGTGGTTCCCCTGCTGGAGACCGAGAGCGCTCTCTCCGGCGCTCGTCGTATCATGGGCACGCTGTTCGAAAACGAGGCGTACGCCCGGTCGCTACAGGCTCGCGGCGGTCGCAGCGCGGAGGCCGACGCGGAAGCCACCGAGGACGGCCTCGGTACGCAGGAGATCATGCTCGGCTACTCCGACTCGAACAAGGAGAACGGCTTCCTCGCGGCGAACTGGTCGTTGTACGAGAACCAACGCAACCTCGCCGACATCTGTGACGAGTACGGCGTGACTCTGCGCCTGTTCCACGGGCGCGGCGGCTCCATCTCGCGCGGCGGTGGCCCGATGAACGAGGCACTGCTCGCGCTGCCGAACTCCACTGTCACGGGACAGGTGAAGTTCACCGAGCAAGGCGAGGCAATCGCAGAGAAGTACGCGAATCCTAGAGTAGCGAAGCGCAACATCGAACAGATGCTCAACGCCCAGTTGCGGGCGCGAAAGCGGTCCATCGAGGAACCGGAGGAGACGGTCCACGACGAGTGGGTCGACGCGATGGAGACGATGGCTGACGCGGCCCGCGACGAGTATCGTGGCCTCCTCGAAACCGATGGCTTCGTGAGCTACTTCGAGCAGGCGACGCCCATCACCGTCATCGAAGAACTCAACCTCGGTTCGCGCCCGGCCTCGCGCTCGGGCGAGCGCACGGTCGAAGACCTGCGAGCCATCCCGTGGGTGTTCTCGTGGACCCAGTCGCGCTGTATCCTGCCCGGCTGGTACGCGCTCGCGACCGGTATCGACGCCTACCTCGATTCGGGCGGCGACGTCGAGACGCTGCAGGAGATGTACCAGTCGTGGCCGTTCTTCCGGTCGACGCTCGACAACGCCGCGCTCTCACTGGCCCGGACCGACCTCGACGTGACGGAACACTACGCCGCTCTGGCCGACGCCGACCTCCGCGAGCGCTTCTTCCCGCGCGTCAGCGGGGAGTACGAGCGCGCGACCGACCTCGTGACGACCATCGCCGACCGCGAGTCGCTGTACGTCCGAGACTGGTTCGGCGAGAGTCTCGACCGCCGGAATCCGTACGTCGACCCGCTCAACCTGCTCCAGACGCGCTTGCTCGACCAGACGCACCGAACCGACGAAGAAGAGCGGACGCTCCGCCTGACGGTGAAAGGTATCGCAGCCGGAATGAAGAACACCGGATAGCCGCCGTCTCCTCCCGCTTTTGAGGGGCACCCCGAACCAAGTTGGGAGAACAGTGAATATCGGTCATCGCCAAGGCCGCCGTAGAGAGTCAATTCCCGTCAGATGAGACAGATAAATATGGGCCGACGAACCGGTGGTCACTGGGGGAACACACGCGGGGACGGCGATGAGTGAACCAGCGGTCGTTCTCGCCGACCCGGCCGGGGTCGAGTGGGCTGCCGAACTGCAGCGAGCCACCGGTGTATCGGTCGAGGCCGTCACCGACGCCGAGGAGGCCATCTCGCTGCTTTCTCCATCCACCGAGTGTCTCGTGACGGCGACGACACTCGACGGCGAGCGCGATGGAGTCGAACTGGCGAGTACTAGCAGGGAACAGTCGCCCGCGGTACCGGTCGTCCTGTTCGGTCCGGCCGAACCTGACGACTGCGGTCCCGTGAACGCGGTCGTCTCGGCACCGACGCTCGCGGCCCGACGCGCGCTCGTGACGATGCAGGTGGAGCGCCGTGCAGACCTCCGTGAGCGGTACACCGACCGCGCCGACCCACTCTGTATCCTCGACGACGAGCGCCGATTCAGCTACGTCAACGAGGCGTTCGCCAGCGAGTTCGGGTACGAACAGGTCGAACTCGAAGGCGCGTACTGGGACGCCGTCGCCGACGAGGACCGCGACACCGCCGAACTCCTGCAACGAGTCACCGAAGAGGGGGAGTGGCACGGCCCGATGGCGGCGACGCGGCGGGACGGGACGGCCGTCACGGCGAACAGTTCGCTCCGGCGGACCGCCGACGGTGGCGTCGTCGCGACCGTCAGAGAGATATCTCGTCGGCCGGCCGAGGCGAACGCGCTGCAGGCACTCGGCGAAATCGCTGAGTCGCTGGCGACGGTCGACAGCGAGACCGAGGTGTGTCGTATCGTCGCCGACACGGTGGCGACGTTGGACGGCGGCCCGAGCATCGTCCTCTACCTGTTCGATGAAGACGCACGGTCGCTCGAACCCGTCGCGGCCGGGGGACAACTGGTCGCCGACCCACCGTCGTTCGAGATAGACGGAGAGAACCCGGTGACGGAGGCGTTCTTCACCGACGAGGCCGACCTGACAGAGACGACGCTCGGGCGACTGTTCACCGACGAAGCTGACGCCGGGCACGCGCAGGCACTCGGCAACGCCGGCGTCTGCGTCTCGGCCAGCGACGCGAGAAGCGGGGACGCGGCGCTGGACCTCGTCTCCCCGTTCGCCCGAACGGCCAGTGCGGCGTTCGACCGAATCCAGGCCCAGACGAAACTCGACGACCGCGACGGCGACGTCCGGAGTCTGTCCAACCGGGTCGACCAGCTCACGAACGTCACGAAGGTCCTCCGTGCGGTCGACGAGTCGTTGGTTCGCTCGCGCACACGCGAAGCGGTAGACAGGAACGTCTGCGAGGCGCTGGTGTCGTTCGCCGGCATCGAGTTCGCGTGGGTCGGTGAACGCGACGGCGACGGTGTCGACGTTCGAACGTGGGTCGGCGCAGAAGACGGCTACCTCGACGCGATAGACTTCCACGGCGACGAACCGACGGTCAACACAGTGCAGACCGGCGAACCCACGCTCGTCACCGACGTGGGAACCGACTTACACGCCAACCCCTGGCGACGTGGCGCGCTCTCGCGTGGATTCGACGCGGTCATGAGCGTGCCACTCAAGCATCGCGACATCGAGTACGGTGCGGTCACCGTCTACGCGTCGAGTAGCGAGACGTTCGACGACGTGGTCCAGTCGGTCCTGGTCGAACTCGGTGCGAAGGTCGGTCACGCGCTCAACGCGGTCGAGACCCGACTCGCGTTGTTGTCGGACCGGGTCGCCGAACTCGAACTCTCGTTCACCGAACCGGACACCGCGTTGTTCCGACTCGCAGAGACCAGCGACACGCCACTAGTCTTCGACGAGTTCGTCCCCCGGGAGAACGACGACTTATTCGTCTACTGTATCGTGCCGAACGACGGCGTCGATACGGTCGTGACGACGGCTAAGTCACTCGTGGGTATCGACGATGTATCCGTCATCGCAGACGACGCGGACGACGAGTCGCTCCTCGAACTACAGGTGAGCGGGCTCACCGTCGCCGTCGTCGCTGGTGACTTCGGTGCCCGTGTCCGACGCGCATCTGCCGACGGGTCGACGTTGACCCTGCGGGTCGAACTCCCTCGAGAACTGCAGGTCCGGGAGTTCGTCGGGTACCTCCAACGCCACTTTTCCACGCCAGAATTATTGGCCCGTCGAGACATCGACCAGCCGACCCGGACGCGACGCGAGTTCCGCGCGGCGCTCGAAGAAGCGTTGACCGAGAAACAACTGGAGACACTCAGGACTGCGCACACCAGTGGCTACTTCGAGTGGCCTCGGGAGAGCACCGGCGAGGAAATCGCCGAATCCCTCGGCGTGACCCAGCCTACGGTCAATAGACACCTCCGTGCTAGCGAACGAAAACTGTTCGAAATGTTGTTCAAACGCTGACATTTTATATGTATAGACTCGGGCGTACCTAACTGGTTACACAGATAGGTGCAATCCTTAGGCTGACGCAGTGAATAGAAAGAAGTGAGGAAAATCATGGACCCTGCAGACACAAACAACGTTCCAGCCGACACGGAGCGAGCCACGGACGCCTCGTGTGAGGTCTGTGGGGACTCAGTAGAGACGACAGAATGGCATCCAGCCGCGACACAGAGCGACGACGAGGGTAACATCCAGATCCTCACGTTCTGTGACGAACAGTGTCGCGATCACTGGTTGGACGAAGACTAAGCTGGCTGGGTCCCGAATCGGGCTTCGGCACACCACACACAGGCGGTCCTCAACGAACGAACCCGGTGGTCTACTGTGACCACCAGGCACCCCCCTTGGCAGACATCCCATTCTCTTCGAGAGCGTATAGCACGTCGGTCGACAATGGTCACTCCGCAACAGACAGTTACTCACTCCGCGACAGACAGTTGCGCCGATTCGTGAGTGAACGAGGCCGAACGAAGTCGGCGGAATCACGCGTGACTCCTGTTCGACGCGTCGCTGTCGAGTGTACAGGATGGGATGGAAAGAGAGAGATGTGGGCTTCGACCTTCCTAACGGAAGGTAGTAGCTTGCAGGCGGTGGGGTGGTGGGTGCCTATCGCCGGGTGGCTCTCTCCCGGCGCATGATGCTACGTCGAACCATAGCAATAGCGTATTCCCTATATGTTTAGGAGCCGGTGTCGGCCTACTCCACGTCGTGTGCGTATTTCATCTCGCCAGCGAAGAGGTCGGTGAGTAGCTTCTCCTGTGCGGCCCGGAGATGTTCGTGGAACGTCGGCGACGAGATACCGAGGGCGTCTGCGATGTCTTCGGCGTCGTTGCGCCGCGGCCACTCGAAGTAGCCAGCGTTCATCGCGGTCTCGATGACCTCGCGCTGGCGGTCCGTGAGCCGGTCTTCGAGCGCAGACCGGTACTCAGAGACACGTCGCTCCGGGCGCTTGTGTTCTCGCTTGGCGAGTAACTCGGTCCGCTCGAACAGGGCGTCACAGGACTCGACGAGCGAACGAATCGGGACCGAACGAGGCAGTTCGGCGACGACGAGACAGCCGTCTTCCGTGAACTCTAGCTGGGAGATGCTCCCGCCGTGTTCCGCGAACAGGGTCGAAATCGGTGGGTCCGAGACGGTCATCGTGACGAGCGTCTCGTCGTCATCCCGGTCGAGGATGGCGACGTCGTCGACCCCGTCGAGTGCCTCGAACGCGGACTTGAACGCCGGAAAGTCGTCGAGACCGACTGCGGTGAAGTAGTACGTAAAGGTGTGGTCGTCGACCGCCGTCGCGCCGTCGACTAGTAACGCGATGCCGAGGTCATCGGTGGTGTCGAGGAACTCGATCGACGGGTCCTGAATCCGCAGTTTGAGTTCGACGCTCTGGTCTGCGATGAGCGCAGCACGGCGTTCGTTCGAACTCAGTGCGAGACCAACGACCGTGCCGAGTCCCGAGAGGACCTCGACGATATCGTCGGTGAACACGTTCGGGCGGTCGGCGTAGAGGCAGATGACGCCATAGAGCGTGTCTTTGAACACGATGGGGACGGCGGCGGACGAGCGGAATCCGGTGTCGAGTACCTGCTCACGCCACGGCTCGAACGACGGTGCCTCCAAGATGTCGTTCTCGACGGTGACCGTCCTGGACTCGACGGCTCGACCGGCGGGTCCCTGCCCGGTCGGGGAGCCGTCCGTCGTGACGGTGATATCGTCGGCGTAGGTCTGGTCACCCGCAGTCGCGGCCGGGTCGAGAACGTCGGTCGGGGTCGACCCTCGCGCGAACCACGCGTAGCTGAACAGCGGCGATTCGACCAGTCCGTCACAGACCAGTTGGGCGATTTCGGCCCAGCCCGTGGCGGTAACCAGCGAGTCGCTGATGTCGTCGGCGAGTCGGTCGAGTTCGACGACCGTCTCCAGTTCGTCACGTTCTCGGGCGAGTTCACGCTGCGCGGTCACGTCCTGAAAGTGGACGGTGAGCCCCTCGTTCGAGGGGAACACCTGCACCGAGAGCCACGCATCGAACGCGTCGACGTACGCCTCGAAGCGGTCCGGTGTCTTCGTCTCGAACGCGCGTTCGAGGTGCGCTCGGAAGCGACTCGGTTGCGTCTCGGGAACGAGTTCCCAGAGCTGTTCACCGGCTGCAGTGTCGGCGTCGAGACTGAGCGTGTCGGCGGCCTCCAGCGAGAGCGTTCGAACGCGATAGTCGTCGTCGAGTGCGACGAACGAATCGAGCGTACGTGGTGCCCAAGAGTCGGCCTCAGCTGCCGACTCAGGCTGTCTGGGACGGACGATACCGACGTAGTGGCGCTCGTCAGCCCGCTCGAACGTTCCGAACGTGGCGGCCACCGGGAACTCCTCACCGTCAGGCTGTCTAGCCGTGAGTCGCGTCGACCGCCACTGGACTGGTGTCGTGTCGTCCGAGTCGAACGGTGGCACGCCCGGTCCCGGACTGCCGTCCGGTGGGAAGACGACCGAGAGGGGTGCGCCGACCAACTCCTCGGGTTGCGAGTCGAGAAGGGTAGTGGCGCTCGGGTTCAGCCCACTGATGTTGCCGTCTGCATCGATGGTGACGACGGCGTCGGTGGCGTGTTCGGCGAAGACGCCGAAACTGCCAGCGGTCATCGCACTGTCCGACCGAACCGCAGTCGAGGGAAGCGTCGTGAACCCGTCAGCTGTTATCTGTGGCCCGCCGTCCTCCACGGCACTGCCGGAGACCGGTTCCGTGACCACACCGTTTCCATCACCCGAGAGTACGACGAACGGTGTCTTCGGAAAGCGTTCGCAGGCCGCACGTAGCGTCTGCGCTCCGCTGTCCGGGTCGACGTCGATACCGGCGACGACGCAATCGAACTGCCCGGACGCGAGTCGCTCACCGAGTGCAGCGAACGACTCCTCGGTGACGACGGAGGGGTGCCCATCTCCCCCGGGGTCGGGGGTCGTTCCTCGCTCCCCCGTCGTCAGGTAGAGGACGCTAAATTCGTCGGCCATATCCTACTCCGTCTTCACACGGCCAGCGGGTTAAATCCATCGTGCTGGCAGTGTCGCTGAGCGGGTGATAGGAGGCCTCTATAGCTTGTTTCTAGCAAATTGGGCGGTGGATATTACCGGCCAAATTCGACGTTTGGGTATAAAAGGCTGGGAGATTCCGGGACAGAGTTAAGACAATCTCGTCTCGCACTCGAACAGTTCGTCGAACTCGCCGCTGTCGACTCCGTCGACGTCCTCGAGTGACGCTTCCAGCGCCGCGCGCTCGCGCTCGACCTGGTGGCGGAGTTCGACCAGCCATTCGGGTGCCTCGGATGGAGTCGGCGCAGCGCTCTCTTCGGCGGCGACGAGCGTCGACTGTAACGAGTAGTAGCTGCGAATCTCTTCGTCGAGGGAGGCGAGTACGAGCAACTCCTCGACGGTGTCTCGTATCTGGTCACGTCCGACCGGTTTGACGAGATAGTCGTCGAACCGCATCTCGACGATGTCCACGCTCGGTTCGACCGCGGTCACCATCGCGACGCGGACGGCCGGGTCTTTCTCTTTGAGCCTGTCGAGCGTTTCGTCACCCGCCATCACGGGCATCCGCCGGTCGAGCAAGACGACGTCCACCTCGTCGCCGTACGTTTCGAGCGCCTCTTCGCCATCCGTCGCGACTCTAACGTCGTACTCGTCACGGAGCCAGAAATCGTAGGTCTCCGCGAGGTCCTCGTCGTCTTCGGCCACGAGGACGGTCGGATTCTCAGGCAGGTCGATTGCGTGCGTGCTGGTCATGGGGGAAGCGTGTATCACTGCGTGAATCGGTGGGCTGTGCTACCGAGAGTAGCACATACAGTCACCTCGAAGGTCGGCCTAAGTGAATTGGAAACGCACTCGTGGCCTCGGCTGGCGAGACCGTGTGACCTTTCTGCGTGGCACCCGGAATCGACATCGATGGACGACAGCCGTCGTGTCGAGGTCCACCCCGGCCGGGAAGCCGTGGTCGAATTCGACCCCGACCTGACGTTCGAGTGCGTCGAGGAGTGTACCTGGTGTTGTACCCACGGCGTCTTACTGTACGAACCGGACTTCTTCGGCCTCGCCGAGCGGGCGAACCTCAGCGATGCGACGACCGAGTTCCGCGGCCACGACTTCGTCACGACCGAGCAGAAAGACCGCGACGACCACGTCGACGAAGACGGCCGTGCCTGCTACTTCTTGAACGAAGACGGCCTCTGCTCGCTCCACCTCGAACACGACTGGAAACCGGCGCGCTGTTCGGTGTACCCGCTCGCCGTCACCATCGAAGACGGCGACATCCACGTCGACATCCGCGAGACAGCCCACGAACACTGTGAGGGATTGAACGTCTCCGAGCGGAAGGTCATCGACAATCTGGACGCGTTCTTGCCCGAGGTGCTGTGGGAAATCGAGGACCCGACGAGCGACGTCGCACTGTAGCCAAACAGGAATAGGCCGGTTCGTCTCGTTGCTCGGGGCCGAAGTTCGACACATGACTACGAGCAGCGACGGTTCACACGACGGCTCGACGGCCACTGCTGACTGGTCTCCGAACGACCACTCCGGCGACGAGTTCGAACACGTCGGCCTGCTCTCGCAAGGGACGAACGTGTACTACGACCGGGACCTATCGATGTTCTTCTACTCGGACACTCCCGAGGCGGACGGTTCGGAGACCGGCTTGGACGACTCGGGTCGTGCACTCGAACCGACCGAGACGCTCGGCGAGGCCATCGAGGCCATCGGCGAGAAGACCGGCTGGGACTCGCTGTCCGACTGGGCGAACGAACACCTCACAGCCGACGAGAACGGAAACGGGGACGACTTACCCGACCAGTAGCCACGCGACGAACACGACGACGCCACCGAAGAACGTACTCACGACCGCGTGGACACGAAGCCGGTCGAGCAGGTGGTGGGCGTTGTTCGACACCTGCGCGACCTCGTACACTTCGCCGCCGAGTTCACACTTCGGCAGGAAGTCCATCGCCACGTGGAGGAACACGCCCGCGGCGAAGCCGAAGACGGCCGCGGTGACGAGTGGGTCGCCCGAGAGGTCGAAGAAACTCGCTGGGATGGCCGTCAGACCGACGCCACACGCGGGGACCAGTAGGGCGGTCGCGTCCTTCCCGTTCGACGCGAGGCGACGCGCCGCGGCGTAGCCGGCCGGCCCCTTGTGCGAGACGATGGCGAGACCGAGACCGATGCCGAGCGGCGGCATCGTCCCGTAGACGATACCGATGATGACGCCTGCTGCGAGTGCGTGCGCCGTGAGTTCGACTGCGGTGTGGTCGAAGCCCACGTCGATGTGTGCGAACCGGTGTCCGATGGTGTGCGAGCCGAAACCGGCGAGTAGCCCTAGTGCGACGCCTGCGCCAGCGTACTTCATCCCGACGGCGGGATTCGCCGCACCCTGTGCCAGCCCGAAGGCCTGTGGCAGCAGGAACATCGCGGCGCTGACGACCATCGCACCAGAGGCCAGCCCGTAGCCCCACACCAGTCGCTTCGCGTGCTGGTCTTTCGCGCGGACGCCGAACGGAATCGCCACGGCCATCACACCGAAGGCGACCCACGCGATGCCGACCGGCTTCAGCTCGTTCGTCGATTCGGCGATGGCCCACGCGCCCACCGAGAGCGCGACGAGCAGCGCAGTCGCCCCCAGCCCCAGCGAGGACATCCCACCCTTCTGATTGTTAGTAACTGACTCTGTCGTACCCATGTTGTTAGTAACAAAAATACCACGGTTAATAACTGATTCGGTCGGTCAGCGTGTCGCCGACTTCCACTCTCGCAGGCCGACGACTTGCCCGTCGAGGTCCGCCGCGGGACAGTCGCTCGCGGCCCACGCGAACAGCGGCGCGATTTCGGCGGGGTCACGCCCACCGGGACCGGAGAGGTCAGTCGCCACCTTCCCGGGGTCGACCAGCCCGACCGTGTACTCGGTGTCGGCTGCGAAGCCGCGGACCACGGCCTCGGCGGCTGCCTTGGAGACGGCGTAGGAGCCGATTCCGGGTTTGGTCTCGCGGGCGACCGACCCCGTGGGAACGACGATTCGCGCACCTTCGTTCAGGTGCGGCAGGGCCTCTTTGATGGTGGCGAAGACGCCCCGAGCGTTCGTCCGTACGTGTTCGTCGAAGGCCGTGTAGGAATCGGCAGGTGTGGGTGACTCGCCCGGCGTCCCGTGGAAGACGCCCGCGTTGGCGACCACAGTGTCGACGCCGCCGTTCTCGCCGGCGCGAGAGGCGGTTTCGAGCAATCGTTCCATATCGAACTCGTCTCGCACGTCGGCGCGCATGCCGGTTGCTGCGCCGCCCTCGTTCTCGATGTCTTCGACGAGCGCCTCGACCGCGTCGGCCTCGCGCGAACAGACGACGACGTGCGCCCCCTGCGCCGCGAACTCGTGTGCGACCGCTTCGCCGATGCCACGCGTCGCCCCGGTGACGACTGCCGTTGTGTCTTGCATGTTTGCGGTATAGGAGGGGACGGAGAGGAAAGCATCGGTCGCGGTGGTCCGAACTGGGTGCCCGGCGAGTTTATCCCACTCTCGTCACAACACACCCACATGAACTCTCTCTCGGACCAGTCTGCCGTCGTCGTCGGCTCCGGGTTCGGTGGCCTCTCGACGGCGTGTTACCTCGCTGATGCGGGGGCGTCCGTCACCGTGGTGGAGAAGAACGAGCAACTCGGTGGGCGCGCGTCGGTCCTCGAACGCGACGGCTTCCGGTTCGACATGGGGCCGTCGTGGTACCTCATGCCCGACGTGTTCGAGCGCTTCTTCGGCGCGTTCGACCGCACACCGACCGACTACTACGGGCTGGAACAGCTCGACCCGCACTATCGCATCTTCTTCAAAGACGGCGACGAGGTGGACATCACGCCCGACATCGACCGAACCAAGCGCGTGTTCGAGTCCTACGAGACCGGCGCGGGTGATGCCCTCGAAGACTACCTCGACAAGTCCGAGGTGAACTACGAAGTCGGGATGGAGCACTTCGTCTACGAAGACCGCGCCTCGTTCCGCGACTTCATGGACATCGACGTCGCCCGCCAAGCGAGAGGACTGTCGCTGCTCGGGTCGATGCAGGACCACGTCGAGAAGTACTTCGACCACCCGAAGCTCCAGCAGATAATGCAGTACACGCTGGTGTTCCTCGGTGGCTCGCCGAAGAACACGCCCGCGCTGTACAACCTCATGAGTCACGTCGACTTCAACCTCGGCGTCTGGTACCCCGAAGACGGGATGGGCGGCGTGGTCGACGGTATCGTCACGATGGCCGAAGAACTGGGCGTCGAGTTCGAAGTCGACCAGCCGGTCACGGCCATCAAGGGTCGCGGCGGTGGCTTTCTCGTCGAGACGGAGCCCGGAAGCAAGTACACGCCCGACATCGTCGTGAGCGACGCGGACTACGCCCACACCGAACAGGACCTGCTCGACGAGGAGAAGCGCCAGTACGACGCCGACTACTGGGACTCGCGAACCTACGCCCCGTCGGCGTTCCTCATGTACATGGGCGTCGAGGGTGACGTAGAGGAACTGGCACACCACTCGCTCGTGCTGCCGACCGAGTGGGAGCGCCACTTCGACCAGATTTTCGAGGACCCGGAGTGGCCCGAAAACCCCGCGTACTACCTCTGTGTCCCCTCGAAGACCGACGACTCGGTCGCACCCGAGGGCCACAGCAATCTGTTCGCGCTGGTCCCCATCGCACCCGGACTGGACGACGACGAAGAGACCCGGGAGTGGTACCGCGAACTCGTGCTCGACGATATCGCCGAATTCACTGGTACCGACCTGCGCGAGCGCATCGTGACCGAGGAAATCTTCTCGGTCTCGGAGTTCGGCGAACGCTACAACTCGATGCAGGGGTCGGCGCTCGGGATGGCCCACACGCTGCGCCAGACCGCGCTGTTCCGCCCGCCCCACCGCTCGAAGAAGGTCGACGGGCTGTACTTCACCGGGTCGTACACCACGCCAGGCATCGGCGTCCCGATGTGCCTCATCAGCGGCGAACTCACCGCCGACGCCGTGCTGGCGGACCACGACGCGCGATGAGTCAACTGGCGACGCGACTGGGCGACGTGGCGAGTCGACTGAGCAGCGCGCTTCCGGCCGCCGAGACGCTCTCCGGCTACATCCTACGTCTCTCGCGTCCCCGGTTCTGGTTCTACCTCGCCGGCCCGGTCGTCGTCGGGGCGAGCTACGCCGCTGCGAATCCGGCAGAGCTGTTCAGCCCCGTCGCCGTCGCACTGTTCCTGTACTTCACGCTCCCCGCGAACGTGTTCCTCTACGGCGTCAACGACGTGTTCGACCACGACGTTGACGAACACAACCCGAAGAAATCAGGCAAGGAAGTCAGATACCGCGGCAGCCGTCTCGTCGACGGCATCATCCTCGCCAGTGGCCTGCTCGGTCTCGTGTTCTTCCTCGTGCTCCCAATCGAGGCCGCCATCGCGCTCGTGGCGTACTACGTCCTCGCCATCGAGTACAGCGCGCCGCCGCTCCGGTTCAAGACGAACCCGTTCCTCGACTCGCTCTCGAACGGGCTGTACATCCTGCCCGGCGTCGTCGCGTTCGCGGCCATCGCTGGCGAGTTCCCACCCGCGCTGGCCATCCTCGGCGGCTGGCTGTGGACCATGGCGATGCACACCTTCTCCGCGATTCCGGACATCGACCCGGACCGCGAGGCCGGTATCGCCACCACGGCTACGTTCCTCGGCGACTCCCGAACCTACGCCTACTGCGGCGTGGTGTGGCTCGCTGCTGCGGTGTCCTTCGCGCTGGTCGACTGGCGACTCGGCGCGCTGCTGGCCGTCTATCCCGTGTTCGTCACCGGCATCGCCGTCTCCGACGTGGCGGTCGACCGGGCGTACTGGTGGTTCCCGTTCGTCAATACGGTCGTCGGGTTCCTCATGACGATGGGCGGGCTCTGGGTGATGCTCTATGGGTGAACTCGACCGACGAGAGGTCGAAGGCCGACTGGACGAACTCGTCAGGGAACATCGTTTCACCATCGCGGTCGTCTTCCCACTCGTCGGCGCAATCACGCTGGTGGCGAGTACCGAGGGCTTGCTCCCAGAATTTCTGACGTACAACGCCTTCTTCATCCTGTTCGGCGTCGTCGTGATGCGCCTCCCGCTCGTCGCTGGCCTACTCCCGCTGGTCGGTCGCAAGGCGGTCGCGAGCCTCGGCCTGCTCACCCTCTACGCTTACGCCATCGAACTGCTCGGCGTCAGAACCGGCTGGCCGTACGGCCACTTCGAGTACGAAATCTCGCTCGGGCCGATGCTGTTCGGCGAGGTACCCATCGGGTTGCCCGTGTTCTTCTTCCCACTGGTCCTCAACGCCTACTTGCTCGTCTTACTCCTCCTCGGCGAGCAGGCAGCCAGTGCGCTTCGCCGAGTCCCAGCCACCATCGCGGCCGTGCTCGTGACCGACCTCGTCCTCGACCCGGGCGCGGTCGCGGTCAACTTCTGGGAGTACGCGGCGTACCCCGGCGGCGTCGGCGGCTACTACGGCGTGCCGGTCTCGAACTACCTCGGCTGGATGCTCTCGGCGACGGTCGCCGTCGTCCTGTTCGACGTGGCGTTCTCCAGAACCGCCCTGCTCACCCGCCTCGACTCCTGTGACTTCATGCTCGACGACCTGGTGAGCTTCGTGCTCCTCTGGGGCGGTATCAACGCCGTCTACGGGAACTGGGTCCCGACTGCGCTCGCGGTCGGCCTCGGCGTCGGCCTGCTCCAGACCGACCGCTTCGACTTCGCGGTCGGTGATAGTGCGCTGGTGAAGACGGTTCGACGTGGGTTTTGAGAGTAGGGACTTCTACAGCCTCCGTCTCGGCGTCGACCCTGTCGACTGATTCTGCGACGACGAAAATACGGTTCGTTCCAGTTCTCCGTCTCACCCAGTACTTCGATGCGTTAGCGGATCGCCGCACCTGCAGGCGCCGCCCGCCGCGCATCGTACGCGAGAGACCCAACGAGCACCAGAATCGCACTGAAGGCGATGAGCGACAGGTTCGGGATGGTCAACACGCCGAACAGCTGATACTGCACCGTCGTACAGAAGCCCGAACACACGAGCGTGTTTCCTACCACTTGCGCATAGGAGTGGTACGCGGCGATGACCCATCCCAGTGCCGCGAGCGGGAGGACGATGCGATATATCTCCGCCCGATTCTCGGCGACTGCGACGCCGAGGACGACGACGAGCGGGTACATCAGGACTCGCTGGAACCAGCAGAGTTCGCAGGGGAACAGCCCCATGCCGAAACTGAAGTAGAGGCTTCCAGCCGTCGCGATGGTTGCGACGAGCGCGGCGGCGCCGAGAACACGTCGCTGCGAGTCAAAGGGATTCATCGAGTGTAGACTAGCCACGATGGTAAGTATGGTTAACCTCACGAAATTGCTCGTTCTGCCGGGGTTTACCCGGGTGTGTCTCCGTAAATCGGAGTCACCACGGCGAGGTCAGCGTTCACGAACGACAGTGAGAACGAATTACCGCGTCGGCAGCCAGCGCATCCACCCTTTCCCGTGCCCGTGGTGGTCGGCGTCGTCGTTGTCGGGCACCGCACTCACGCGGTGGAAGACGGCTTCAGGGTCCTTGTTCCACAGCCAGTGCCAGCGAGTCTTGGCGACCAGCGAGAGTTTCCGGGCGAGCGAGAGACTCGGTTCGTGCGTGACGGTGTCGTAGTCGACGGCACGGATGGGCCGGTGGTGTTCGGCGTAGAGGACGGCCGAGAGCAACACCGCGAACTGGCAGTCTTCGGGGAGGTACCGAATCCCGGCGACGCCTTCGCGGTAGAGGTCCTCGGCGCGGTGCAGTTCTTCACGAACGGCCGCACGCGCGCCGTCGCTCGGTTCGAGTGCCAGAATCTCGTCGATGCTGACGCCGTGGCGGTGGAGCGTCTCGATTGGGAGGTACACCCGGTCGCGGTCGACCACGTCCTCGCGCACGTCCCGCAGGAAGTTCGTCAGTTGGAACGCCTCACCGAGTTTGATGGCGTGTGGGAGCGCCCGCTCGTACTCGCGCTCGTCGAGTTCCATGATGTCGGTCATCATCACGCCGACGGCCGCGGCCGACCCGCGCATGTACGTCTCGAGGTCGGCGTAGGTCTCGTAGTAGTCGGTGTCGATGTCCGCCGCCATGGCGTCCATGAACTCGTTCACCCACTGGTCGGTGATGTCGTGGCGCTCGCGGAGTTCGGCGAACGCGGTGAGCACCGGGTCGTCGGTCTCGACGGTACCGAGGGCCTGCGCCCGGATTTCGTCGAGTCGGTCGGCCTGTTCTGCGGGTGTGGCGTCGCCCGGGTCGTCGACCACTTCGTCGGCGATGCGGAAGAACCCGTAGAGTACGTACGTCGGATGGCGGATGCGTTCGGGGAGGAGCTTCGTGGCGATGTGGAACGTCTTCCCCGTCTTTCGCTGAATCGCCTTCCCCGTACTGACCTGTGTGTCGTTCATTGTCTGACTGAGTCGCGAAAAGCCCAGAGGGCGTTGCGTAGTAAACGATACGACAGGAAAGGAAATAGCCTGCGTGCACAACCTGTTAGGTACCCACTGCCAGTCGGTGCATCGGCTACTACTCCGCCCGTCATCGGAGGTATCCCCACGAGTGGAGTCGGTCGCCGTCGTCGACCCAGCGGTCGCCGATGTCGTCGCGGTAGTACATGTTCGGGAGGATGATATCTTCGATGCGGCGGTAGGCCTGCGCCTGTGCCGCGCGCATCGATGCCCCCCGGCCGATGACGACCAGTGGGATGCCGGAGGTCCCGGCGACACGCCACTGGCCGTCGGCCGGGGTGACGCCCTCGGTCGAGCCGTCCGGGCCGACGCGTTTCACGTCCTCGATGTGGACCCCCGGTGGACGTTCGCCTTCGAACGCCTCACGGAAGACGACCGCCGCGTTCTTCGAGTTCTCGACGAACGTCGCCTCGTCGTCGAAAGGAAACGGCGGGAGACACACCCTGACGCCGACCTGAAAACCACGGTGGACTTGCAGGTCGGGGTCCCGCCCGTTGGCGATGTCGGCCAGCAGCCGGGAGAGTGGCGTCTTCATCCCTGCTTGCTGGATAAAGATGCCCGGGTAGCCAAAGCGGGAGGTGAACTCCAGTGGGTAGATGCCGCGGCCGTTGACGATGCAGTTCAGGTCGATGTAGCCGACGTATCCCTCCTCAGCGAGTGTGTCCTCCAGTGGGCGTAAGGTCCGCTCGAACAGCGCCGTCGGTTCGGTCCAGAACATCGAGGTACCCATCTCGCCCGTCGCCGGGCCGACGTTACCCGGGAACAACTTCTTGTGCTCGAAGTTGACGTTCACCGGTTCGACGAACGCGTCTCCGTCGAAGAACGCGCCGACGGCCACCTCGACGCCGTCGGCCCGCCGCTGGAGTTCGAACGACTTCATCCGATGGCCCCACGCCTTCTCGTACGCCTGTAACACGTCGATTACGTCGCTGCCGTCGTCGTCCTGCCCGACATAGACGAGGCGCTTTACGTTCTGAACCTCACCCGACGGTTTGACCACGTACCGCGCGGGGTTGTCGCGGACGAACTCGACGGCCTTGCCGAAGTCACTGAACTGGCGTCGCGGGAGGATGTTCACCCCGTGGTCAGCGAGTTCTTCCTGTCCGAAGCCCTTCTCTTCCTCCAGTCGGTCGGTGTACGCCGTCCCGCCGACGACGGCTTTCCCCTCGGCTCGAAGGCGTTCCGCGTTGGTTCCGTGCCCGAACACGTCGTCGAAGACGATTACGTCCGCCCACGGCACGTCGGCCTCCCAGTCGTCGGTCTTGGCAACGAATCCGTCGGCGATGTCGCCCTCGTCTTCGTTGTCGATGGCGTAGCGAACGTCGTGGCCCTCCTGTCGAACCTGCCACGCGAGGTCACCGACGAGGCCGTCGATGGAGACGAAGAGGAAGTTACGGCGGTCCATGCTCGTTTCCCCTCGTGGCTAGCGCGTAAATGTTTGGGAGGTTATGATACTGACCGAGAACACCGGTTTGACCAGCCAGAGTCCGAAATCCCGGCGAAAATACTGGCCCGAATTGCTAATTCTCGGAAGCGAACCCTTTGTCTGTTGGGCCTCGCTTTTCCGATATCGGGAACGTGTGTCTAACTGTCATGCAATACCTGCTGGCGACAGACTCGGCGCGAACCACCGCAGCGGCCTGTGAGTACCTTTCAGCCCATCTGGAAGCCGACGACGCCGTCCACGTCGTCGGGCTGGGCGCGGACGAAGACGCGACCGCCACGACGGCGTCGGCCGCGGCGACCATCGAAGGCATCCGCACCGACATCGAGGTGACGACGGCGCACTGGGACGGCCAGACGCTCGACGACCTGCTCGCGGTCGCCGACGACGTAACCGCGGACGAGTACGTCGTCTGTTCGGCGAGTACTGACGCGGCCGCCGACGGTGGGCTCGACCGGCACGTCGGTTCGCTCCTCCAGCGGGCGGACTGTCCAGTCCGAGTCGCGACGGCCTGAGAACGCCGAGTCGCCGGCCACGACGAGACTGGTCACCACGACACCGGTCACGTGCTATTTTCTTCGGAACAAGAATCATCCAGCAACAGCGACAGAACCAGCGAAATTTAAGTGAGTACGGGAGTGACACAGAGCCGATGCGACTGACAGCCATCGTAGCAGGTCTCCTCCTGCTCCTCGCACCGGCCGCGTCGGTGGCGGCCACAGCAGATGCTGGTGGGGCCGCAGACGTGACGCTCCGGGTGACGGTCGTCAACGCGAACGGCGACGGCCTGGGTAACGCCGAGGTGACCATCACCTACGGCGACGAGAGCGACACGAGAGAGACAGTATCGAACGGTGAGGTACTCTTCGACGTTCCGCAGGGATCGGACGTGACCATCGAGGTGTCACACCCGTCCCTCGTGCGGAACCACCCGAAGACCCTCTCGAACGTACAGGGCGACACGGACGAGACCGTGACGATGTACAAGAAGTCCACGGCGACGCTGACCGTCGAGGACGGTGACGGCACGGTCTCGGGTGCGGTCGTGACGCTCCAGAAGTCGGGACAGTCCGTCCCTGCCGCCCAGAGTAAGACCGGTGACAACGGCGTATTCACCGCGACGGACCTCGAGGCTGGCGATTACACCGTCTGGGTGCAGAAGGCTGGCTATCTCGACCGTCGGACGACCCTGACACTCGACGGCGAGACCAACCAGACCATCGACGTCGAACAGGGCCGCGTGAGCGTCGAATTCAACGTCGTCGACCCGCGAATAGACGGTAAGCCGCTGCAAGCGCTCGTCGAGGTCGCCGACGACTCGGGCACCGCTGGCTCCGTCCGAACCGACGCGAACGGCGGCGGCGCACTCACGCTCGACGTGAACACCAAGTACACCATCACGGTGACGAAGGACGGGTACGAGACGCGAACGCAGGAACTGAACGTTCGCGAAGACGACCGCACCCTGACGTACGAAATCTCACGGACCCCCGAACTGACCGTCGAACCAGACAACGACCAGGTGGTCGTCGGGCAGACCGTCCGCGTGACGGTCACCAACGAATACGGTGACGTCGTCGAAGGCGCAGAGGTCACTGCAGGTAGTTCGTCTGCGACGACGGACGCAGACGGCGAAGCGGCCGTCACCATCGAATCGGCCGGTGACGTCCAACTCGTCGCCAAGAACGGCTCCGTGACCGCTGACGGCGTGACCGTCGAAGGAATCGAGGCGGGTTCGGGCGACGGCGGCGACGAAGAAACGTCGGAGACGACGACCACGGCGCAGTCGACGACGGCGCCGACGACGGACACTGTCCAGTCGACGACCGAGACTGCGACGGACGAGAGCGAGGACAGCGGCGGTTCGCCGGGCTTCGGTGTCGGCGTGGCGCTCGTTGCACTCCTCGGGGCGGCACTCGTCGCTCTTCGGCGAGACTGACTGACGAACGATTCTGCCGCGCGTCGATTCAGGTGGGAATCGACCCGGCATCCCCTTCTTTCAGAACGAGTCTGGCAGTAGTAGCGACTGCAGGCGACGGCCGGTGCCGACTCAGTCGCGAGAGAACAGGTCCGCGTGTCTCGACGCGAGGTCGGTGTACGCTCCCGACGAGTACGCGTCTGCGATCTCTTCGGGGTCGATACTGGTCTCAGAGAGTGGGACGACCTCGGCGGGGACGCCTCTGACGAACGATTCGTCCGGGATGGAGTAACCGTCCGGGACGACCGTCCCGGCCGCGACGATACACCGTTGGCCGACCTCGACGTCCGAGTTGAGCACCGCGTTGATACCGACGAGCGAACCGCTCCCGACGTCTGCGTCGTTCAGGACTGCACCGTGTCCGACCATCACTCGTTCGCCGACTCGCGAGTCGTGGAGGACGGCGGTGTCGCCGATGTGTGACGACGCACCGACGCGAACCGGGCCGACGTCGCCACGCAGGACGACACCGGGCCAGACGCTCGCGTCTGCTTCGACGGTCACGTCGCCGACGAGCGTCGCGTCGCGGGCGACGTACGCATCTTCGTGGACGGTCGGTGCAGTTCCCTCGAACTCGTAGTGGCGACGGTCTGCCATGCAACAGTGGAGGCGCGCCAGCAGCAAAACCCTTAGCCCCTGACTTGTCCACTGTGTTAGACACCGTGGCGACTCACGCCAGTGTGATGAGCGTCGCGCCCGCGACGACCAGTACCGCACCGACAGCCAGTCTGCGTGTCACACGTTCGAGGTCGCCGAGCAGCAGTGCCGTGAACACCGCGACGAACAGCGGTGCGGTCCCGAGGAGCGACGAGACGACGGCGACGTTCCCCAGCGAGAGCGCCTGAAAGAACAGGAACAGCGATGCGGCGTTGAACACGCCGGCGACGAGGAACACGCCGAGGGCCCGCCGCGGAATGTCGATGGCCTCACGACCGACGCGAACGGCGAGGATACCGACGAGCCACAGGACACCCCACGTCTCGTGCAGTGCGACCGCTTCCAGCGGTGAGACGGCCGTCTCGGTCAGACCGAAGCGCCGAACCACGTCGCTGCCGCCGTAGGCGACGGCCGCCAACAGCGGGAAGGCGAGTTCCCACGGCTCCCAGCCGGAGAGGTCGCCCCCATCCGAGAGCGTGAGGACGACGAGACCGACGACGAGGACGACCATTCCCACAACGGTCAACTCGTTCACGACCTCGCCGATGGCGAGGAACGCGAGGACCGCGGCGAAAAGCGGCCGAGTGGAGATACCTGCCGAGTTCACACTCGCGCCGACGCGGTCGATGCCGACGAACGAGAATAGCCGACCGACGGCGGTGCCTACCGTCCCCGAGACGAAGAAGATTCCCAGCACGAACAGCGTTATCGGTGGCGTGTGGCCGGTCGTGACGGTGATGCCACCGATGACCGTCCAGTAGCAGACGGCGTCCACGACCGCGACGATGAGTGACCCCTGCAAGACGGTGCCGCCGGCGGCCAACCCTCGCTTCTGGAGCGTCATCGAGAGTGCCCAGATGCAGGCGGCGGCAATCGCTAGCCCGGAGACGAGAAACTCGTCGCTCACGCCGAGGTCGACGGTCCGTCCAGCCCTTAGCCTACCGGAAGCGGCGAAGACAGTAACGAAAGTGCTACTTTCTTTCTGCGCAGAAAGTGCTATAGTCCTTCACGTCGTTACACTCACATGTATTCTCGACTGGAGGAGTGGGGAACCTCCCGAGTCATCGCGGTCGTCGTCACCGTCTTGCTCGTGAGTTCTCTCGTCACCGTCACGCAACTGGACACCGTCTCGACGGCGAACGCACAGGTAGAACGCGACCACGCGACGCAGGTCGCTTCGGAGTTCACGGCACTCCACGGCAGCGCCTACCGCGTCGCCGGAAGTGGGGCACCGGAAACCGCGACAGTCACGCTCGGGACGACGTACCCGTCTCGGCTGTTCTTCTCGAATCCTGCTCCGTCGTCGGGGTCGCTCACGAGTGCCGAACTCGGCGTCGAACTCCAGCACGCGACCGCACTGGACCCCGACGTGGCCGAGTACCTCGCGTCGGTCGATGGCACCATCAGGGTCGACTCCAGCGCACTCGTCTACGAACCGCACTACAACGAGTACCGTGACGCCCCGGCGACGGTGTACGAACCTGGTGTCGTCTTCACGCGCGATGGCTCGGGTGAGACGACGCTCGTTGCCGACGAAGGCTTCATCAGCGGCAACAGACTCACGCTCGTCGGTGTCGACGCCGACATCGCTGCTGAGGGCGTCGACGCGGCACAGTTCAGCGTCGGGCCAGTCAGTGCACCCGCACGGGAACTCACCGTCATCAACACGGTCGGCGAGCGACTCACGCTGACCGTCCAGACCACGCTCGACGAGGCACGCTGGGACGACATCCTCGCGAGCGAACTCGTCAGTAACGGTGGCAACGTCGCCGACTACACGTTCGAGTCCGGCGAGTCGGTCAACACGCTGACCGTGACGCTGGCCGACGGGAAGTTCTACAACCTCAGACTGGCCCGCGTGCAGGTCGGCGACAGCGACACGCCGGCCGCGGCCGGTGAGCCGGCCTACATCGTGAAACAGGCCGGTGGCGACCGCTTCGTCCCCGCCGGGTCGACCGAACAACTCGTCGTACAGGTGCTCGACGCGTACAACAACCCGGTCGAAGGCGTCATCGTCCGAGGCACCTACCCGACCGGCGAATTGACGCCGAACAACTGGCCGACCGACGAGGACGGCACCGCGACGTTCAGCTACAAACCGGGCGACATCGACCAGACCATCGCAATCACGTTCTGGTTCGGCGAGGACGAGACTGACCCGGTGAAGTCTACGACGTTCTCGCTGGTGGTGGGCGACACCGCCAGCGCAGCGGCTGGTGACCTACTCGACCAGGGCCGCGATTCGGGCGTGTTCCTCGCGAGCGTCGACGCACCAGTCGACGGTACCGCAACCGTGCGGTTCACTCCTGCCGCGGGCGAGGAGACGAAACGCGTGGTCGCGGCCAGCTTCGACGCGTTCTACACCGACCGCGAGGGCGACGAGCCGACTGGACTGGTCGTCGGCGACGCTGGGAATCCGACGCTCGCACTCGGAGACGCGAGTTCCGACCTCGCGACGCCGGTGACTGTCGACGGCGAAACGGCCGTCTCGTTCCGGTTCGAGGGGACCGTCGAATCCGGGGACTCGGCACTCGTGACGCTCACCTTCGACGACGGGACGACCTCGACGTATCTGGTCCAACTCTCGGACTGGGTCTGAACAGACGAACAGCAACCGACTCCGATGCGCTCGCTGACGAGTCTCGTTTCGAGGCGCGATTCGGCCGACGATTTCCTCGGGAGTTTTAGGCGAGTTCCAGCCGGAGCTACTGATGCTGAACGGTTGTCGACGAGACGCGGTTCGTCGCTGGTGGGGCAGCGACGCGCCGTGTCGACAGCCCCGAAATGCGGCCTGTCATGGACAGCAGGAATGCAGACGCGAGCGGTTTTACGTATTTTTGGGACTGCTGCCCGACGCAACAGCCTGTTCACTGTAACGCGTCAACGAGGCGCGACCCGACTGACCGGCCGTTCTCGAACGCGAGATGTACTCGGCCCTCACCGACCACCCAGTCGCCGGCGACGAACAGGCCAGCATCCTCCGCACAGCGAGCAGCCTCGATGTCGACTGCCTCGTCTGGCAGCGCGTAGCGCCACCCTTGCGAGTCGACCCAGTCCGGTTCGCGAAGTCGGTCGTCGCCGAGGAGCGTGGCTACGAGGTCGGCGGCCTCGGCAGCCGCATCCTCGGTCTCGTCGTCGTAGTGGTCGACCGACCAGTCGGGACTCATCTGGGCGACGAGTAGGCTCTGGCCGTCTGGGACGTGCCCCGGTTTGCACGCTTCCCGCGAGAGCCAGCCGACCGGATGCTCTCGGTCTGGGTTCACCAGTGCGTACCACGGCCGGTCGACTTCGAACGGGTAGTGCAGCACGAGGGTACGAACCGTCCGATACGGCACCGCGTCGACGGCCCGGTGCAGCCGCTCGCGGCGGTCGTCGTCCCAATCTGTGGCGGCGAGCAGGTCGGCAGTCTGCGGGGCTGGCGGCGTCAGCACGAGCGCGTCGAACGGGCCGTACTCGTCGCCGTCGGTGTCGGTCAGGTGCCAGCCGTCGGCCGTCCTCGAAACCTCCTCGATTCTGGTCTCGGTCTCGACGGTGGCGTCCGAGCGGGCGACGATGCGCTTGGCGAACTGCGTGATTCCCTCGGTGTAGGTCCACTTCGGCGAGTCGTCGTCGCGGCCTTCCGCAATGGTTCCATCCGCATCGTGGGTCCAGACCGGTTCCTCGATGTCGACGAGGCCGTCACTGTCGAGGTCGTCGAGGAGGGAAGAGAGCCAGGCGTCGTCGCCCGGTTTCAGGTAGTTCGCGCCGTGGTCGTAGCGACAACCGTGTTTGCGGCGGGTCGCGGCGCGACCGGAGATACCTCTGGCCTTGTCGAACAGCGTGACCGTGGTGTCGTCTTCGGCTCGGAGGGCGTCTGCGACGCCGACGCCTGCGGCACCGGCTCCGACGACTGCGACCGTTCGTGTCATTGACGATGTGTAGGGTCTGCACCAGTATAGGGAGAAACCCGAACGAGAGCGGAAGACTTGTTCCCCATCGGCTGATCGTCGGTTCCGTGTCCGAACAGGAGACCCTCCACGTCCGACCCTTCGGCTACGTCGAGCCGTATCCGGTCGTCTGCGAAGTCGACGACGCCAGTGTCTTCATCGGGAACGTCCACGCGACGACTGCCCGTTCGTTCGATGCAGTGCTGTCGCTGACGGAGAAACGACAGCCGGAGACGACGCACTACCATCCGCTCGTCGACGGTCCAGAGACGGACTGGCCCGAGTTCGCGGCGGCAGTCGACGAGACACGGGCGTTTCTGGCCGAGGCTGGCTCGTTGCTCGTCCACTGCAAAGCGGGCGTGTCACGGAGTGCAGCAGTGCTGGCGACGGCGCTCGCTGTCGAGCAGGAAGAGCCGTTTCTGGCGGGACTCGACCGCGTGCAGGCAGCGCGGCCAGTCGCCGTTCCGCACCCGGCACTGCACGAACTCGGCGTCGTCTATCTGGCTGCGAGAAGCTGAGAAAGTGTTGCGAACAGGCGACACGGGCGGCCGAACCGTCGGTCACGAAAGTCGCATGACGGGGCGTCGCGCACCCGCAAGACCGTCACGCGGCGATGGTCAGAACACACCAGCCGTGGCCGCCTGTTCGTACTTGAACCCTCGTCGGACCTGTTCAGCTCGTCGTGACGAGTTCGACGACTTCGCGGTGGTCGAGTTCGGTGTCACCACCCATCTGGCGCTTCGTCCGGCAGTTGAGGCCGTGGAGCAGGCCGTCGCCGATGTCGGAGTGGAGGTGGTAGGCGAAGTCGGAGGTCGTCGCGCCTTCGGGCAGGAGGAAGCAGTCACGCATGACGCGGCCCTGCTCGTCGCCCATCGCCTCGGCCCCGCCGGGGAAGACGGCGATGACGCCCAGTTCGTCGAACAGTGCGGTCTCGATGGCCTGCTGGACGCCGGTGCCGCCGAACTCGGTGACGAACTCGCGAATCTGTTCGAGGCCCTCTTCCTGTTCGTCAGAGATGTCGCCGGTGATTTCGAAGTCCTCGTCGCCGGCGTCGTAGTCGACGATGTCCTGCTCGGCCGCGTTCTTCAGCGCCTTCTCGGCGTGCGCGCTGGCCGGGACGAACGTGAGGTGGTCGTAGTCGGAGTCCTCGGTAATCTCGTCCCAGTTCTCCTGTGCTGCGGGCGTGTCCATCTTGTTCGCCGCGATGACCATCGGCTTCGTGTACT
This sequence comes from Haloarchaeobius caseinilyticus, assembly GCF_051207395.1. Taxonomy (NCBI): domain Archaea; kingdom Methanobacteriati; phylum Methanobacteriota; class Halobacteria; order Halobacteriales; family Halorubellaceae; genus Haloarchaeobius; species Haloarchaeobius caseinilyticus. The sequence continues at coordinate 1,273,797 of NZ_JBPJZC010000001.1, forward strand.
TGCGAATCTCTTCAGCGAGGGCCTCACGGTCGTCTGCCTCCCACGTGCCGGGGTCGAGTTCGAGGTCCAGTCGCAGGATGAGCTTCTTGATTTCGTCTTTGTTCACACCGAAGGCGGACATCTGCTCGGCGAGTTCGACCTCGATGGCGAGTTCGTCCTGTCCCTGATAGCGGTTCTCGAACTTCTCGATGCCCTTCTCCAGAATCCCGACGTACCACTGGTCGAGTTCGTTCTCGAGGAAGTCGATGTCCTCGCGGGGGTCGTGACCCTCGGTGTTCTCGCCCTCGATGTCGGTCGTGCCGGAGAAGTCGACGACGTGGACCAGCACGTCGGCCTCGTTCAGGTCGGTGAGGAACTGATTGCCGAGGCCGCGGCCCTCGTGTGCCCCGGGAACCAGTCCGGCCACGTCGACGAGTTTCGTCGGGACGTAGCGTGTCCCCTCGGCGCAGTAGCCGGTGTCCGGTGTACACGTCTCTTCGAACTCCGGGGCTGCACAGTCGACGCGGACGTACGCCTCGCCGACGGAGGGGTCGATGGTCGTGAACGGGTACGCGCCCTCCGGCACGTCGTTCATCGTCGCCGCGTTGAAGAACGTGGACTTGCCGACCGATGGCTTGCCCACGAGACCGATTTTGTAACTCATTGGAACGAGAAAGCGCGTCGGGTGGCTTAAGGCTTGAAATCCGTTTCTACAGTGGTGTATGGTGCCATACCGAACGATTCGGTCGGTCCGTTCCGACGTGTGCGCTCAGGCGACTGGCCGCCGTTCTACACCTGCTTCGCGGGCGACGAACCGGATGGGGAACGACTGGACGCCGTAGATGAACGCGCTCGGGACCGGTTCGAGGTCGGCCGAGTCGGTGGCCGCCTCGATGTCGCCGACGCGGGAGAGCAGAACAGAGAGGGCGATGCGCGTCTCCAGTCGGGCCAGCGGCGCACCCAGACAGTAGTGGACGCCCCGCCCGAAGCCGAAGTGCTGGTTCGGTGTCCGGTCGGCCACGAACTGGTCTACCTGCGGGAACGCCTTCGGGTCGCGGTTCGCCGACCCTATCCATGGGATGATGACGTCGCCCTTCTGTATCGTCTGCCCGGCGAGCGCCACGTCGTGCGTCGCCACGCGGGCCAGTGCCTGCACGGGCGACCGATACCGCAGCGTCTCCTCGACGACCCGAGTCAGTGCCCCGGTGCTGCCGTCGAGTTCTCGCAGGGCACCCGGGTTCTCGGTCAGGGTCCAGACGGCGTTCGTCAGCAGGTTGGTCGTCGTGATGTTCCCGGCGACGAGCAAGAGCGTACAGAAGCCGAGCAGTTCGCCTCTGGTCAGCGGCCGGTGGTCGACCTCGGCCTGGACGATGTCCGAAATGAGGTCGTCCTCGGGGTGTGCTCGGCGCTGCTCGATGAGGTCGTCGAAGTAATCACGCAGTTCGTCGAGCGTCTCCTCGCGACGTTCTGCGACCTCCTTGGCGGCTTCCTCGGTCTGCTCCGTCGGCGTCTCGACCAGCGTGTCGGACCAGCGTTTGAACGTGTCGCGGTCCTCGCTCGGGACGCCCAACAACTCGGCGATGACGATGACCGGGAGCGGGTACGCGAGGTCGTCGACGAGGTCCATCTCGCCGCTGTCGACCACGTCGTCCAGACAGTCATTGGCGATTTCCTCGATACGGGGCGCGAGGTCGGCGACCGCCCGTGGACGGAAGAACTCCTCGACCACGCCGCGTAACTGGTCGTGTTTCGGCGGGTCGTTCCCGAGCATCGTGTCGAGTTCGACGTCTTCGCTCGCCTCGCGAAGCGCCGGATTGCTAGCCTTACGCGGGTCCGAGGAGAACGTCTCGTGGTCGGTGAGTATCGCCCGCACGTCGTCGTACCGGAACACGTCCCAGCACTCGCGCTCTGCGTCCCAGTGGACCGGTTCGGTCTCTCGCATCTCGGCGTACCAGTCGAACGGGTCGAGCCACGATTCCGGCGTCGAGAGCGCGTCGGGGACGGCCAAGACGCCTTCCGGTAGCTGTGTGTCCTCGCCAGTGTCACCAGTATCCCCGGTATCGGGTGCCAGTGGCTCCTCTGGCGGCGTGTGCGCGTCCTTGTTGACCATGCGTCCGATACGGCCTGTGGGCGCAAGTTGGCGCGCTTACCCCGGAGTTACGAGTCGGTCTGAGGAATCGCCCGCGGCCTGCCCCGGTACGAACGCTTTTCTCGGTGGCACAGACTCGACCTACTATGTCGAATCCACTCTTGCTGATTCCCCACCGTGTCGGTCCCGACCGGGCGAGCGCCCTCCGTGACGAACTGCTCGAAGTCCTGCCCGAGGCCGACGTTCGCGTGACGACGACACCGGCCGAGACCGACGAGTTGCTCCCGAAAGCCGACGGCTACGTCGGTTACCACCTCGACGCCGAAGCCCGCGAGCGTGCCGCGAACCTGCGCTGGATTCACGTCCTGAGCGCGGGCGTCGACCGATACGACCTCGATGCGGTCGCCGACGAAGGAATCGTCCTGACGAACTCGTCGGGCATCCACGCCGAACCCATCGCCGAACAGGTGCTCTGGTACATGCTCACCTTCGAGCGCAAGATGCACGTCGGCCAGCGCCAGCAAGCCGACTCCCACTGGGAACGCTTCGAAGGCGGCGAACTGCGGGGCAAAACTGTCGGTATCGTCGGCGTCGGCGCAATCGGTGGCCGCATCGCCGAACTCAGCAGTGCGCTCGGGATGACCGTCATCGGAACGAAGCGTGACACCAGCGAAACCCCCGACGGCGTCGACGAACTGTTCGGTCCCGACGACCTCCGCGAAGTCTGCCACCGCGCCGACTACCTCGTGCTCGCCTGCCCGCTCACCGACGAAACCGAGGACCTCATCGGCTGGGACGAACTCCAGTTGCTCGGTGGCGACGGCGTTCTCGTCAACATCGCCCGCGGCGGCGTGGTCGACGAGGATGCCCTCGTGCGCGCCCTGACGTACCACGTCGTCGGCGGGGCCGCCCTCGACGTGTTCGAGACCGAGCCCCTCCCCAAGGAGTCGACCCTCTGGGACCTCTCGAACGTCGTCATCACGCCGCACATGGCCGGGTCGAACCCGAACAAGGTCGAACGCTGGACCGAGATTCTGGCCGAGAACTACGAAGTACTGGCCAGTGGCGACGGCGAGTTCCGGAACCGCATCGTGTGAGGTGAGTCGTGGGAAGAATCGGCGACGACAGTTTTGACAGACACTCTGGCGCGCGCTTGCGAGCGTGGCTGAACGAAGTGAAGCCCGCGAGGTGTAGTCGCGCGAGGGATGACGAACGAGTCGGAGCGAAGCGACGACGAGTGAGGAATCGGATGGGGAGGTTGTGGATGCGGTGCTGTGCGGTTGCGGTCATATACCGTCGGCATTCGTGACCTGCTTCTCGACACTAGCCACCCCGACAACAGCGACGTGACTCGTGGCCCGCTTCTCGAAACCGACAGGAGGAGCGACGACGAACAGAACGACGAAATCTACGACAAGAGCGACGACGACCGAGAACACGACTAGGCGGGAACCGTTCCGGGTTCGTCGCGTTGCCCCGGCCAGTTTCTCGTCTCACTGGTCGCTTCGCTCCCAGTTCGAGTAGAAACATGGCCGGGGCGGGCTCCGAACCCGCGATCTCCGCATAACCCAGGTATCGAGACTTGGCGAAGTCCCGTGGGGGCATGCGTGAGCCTTCCCAGGCGTTACCGCACCGAATCTCAGAAACCCTATGAGTGCGGCGCTATGTCCAGCTAAGCCACCCGGCCTCACTCCCTCATTTTCCGGTCTGAAACTTAAGCCTTCTCAACTGCCCCGGCCCTGTCTGGCAGTCTCATACGGCGACGGCGGCGACGGGTCAACCCAGCCCCACGGTTTTATAGCATGGGATGGTAAACCAGAGGTCATGGACGTTCCGGGTATCGTGGAGGCGACACTTGGCGGCGAGGACGTCGCGGCAGAGGTCTCTCTCGGTGGGGAAAACGTACTGTACGTCACCCCGACTCGTACTCTCATCTACCAGTCAGAAGGCTTCCTGAGCGACGAATCCGTCGACGAGTACCCGCACGACGCAGAACGAATGACGATCAAAGAGGGTCGACGAAAGACCCGTATCACACTGGAGTACTCGCTCGAAGGCGAGAAGGACTTCACCGTGCCCGCGAACGTGACCGAGCGCGTCGTACATCCGGTCCTCGCGGGCGTGTTGAACGCCAGTGGGGTCACGGACGCAGGCGAGACGGTGAGCCGGACGTTCCGGTTCTCGGAACTCACGCTCATCATCACCTCCGAACGCCTCGTCAAACACGTCGGCAGCGCCGTGTGGGACGAGGACTACGAGGAGTACCACTACGCGGACCTGACCAGCCTCGACTTCGAGCCGGGCAGTGTGGCGACGCAGGTCGTCATGCGCGTCGACGGCCGACCGGAGCGCATCAAAATCGCAAACGACCGTGCCGCCGAGGTCGAGGAGTACCTCAAGCAGGCGTTGTTCGCCTACTACGACGTGTCCTCGCTGGCCGCACTGAACGAGGCAGTCAAGCCGGACGAGGAAGAGGCAGACGAACGGCCGAATCCGGTCGACTTCGGCGAGGGCGTCGACCCGCTCGACGCGGGTAACACCGTCCAGCCAGAGTCAGAACTGCCGGAGAATAGTCAGCGTGACTCGCCGGCGCAGGCACGCGAACCGGCCCAGGGCGAACAGGCCGCCAGCGACCAGCCACAAGCACGACAGCGGGACACCGAACCAGCGCAAGCACCGAAGTCGGGGCGCACACCGGAACCGGAGACAGAACAGACGCCCGAATCTGGGCGCGTTGCCGGCACCGAACAGACGACGGACGCGCCACAGCGACCGGACGGACGGGACCCACAATCGCGAGACCAGTCCGACTCACAGGCTCGGGACCGGCTGTCGAACCAGCCCGCTGCCGGCCAGACGCAGCCGCGGCAGTCGACTGGTGACCAGCAGGGCCGACCACGTGACGACCGCAGTCAGGAACGACAGCCTGCACACGAGTCCGCGACTCGTGAGGCTGCACCGCAGACCGACGAGTACGCGGCGTCTGGGGAGGCACACAGCGACCAGCAACCGACTTCGGCTTCGCACGAGACTGCTCCCGAACCTGCGTCCGCGGCGGCCGAGTCGACGGAAACCGAACCACGGCGCGAGACAGCGCGAGAACAGCAGCCGGAACCGGAAGCCGAGCAAGCGTCGGCCCCATCGTCCGAGCGGCCGACTGCGACCGAGGCGGGACATGCGAGCGGTGCGGCGGCCGAACTGGACGCCGACGACGAGGGGTTCGAGACGGTCGACGAGGCAGTCACAGAAGCCCCCGAGGGAGACGACGAGACCGTCTCTGTCGCGGACGAACGCTTCGCCAAGGCTGGCTTCGAGCCGGCGATGGACACCGACGACGAGATTCTCGAACGACTCGACGACCTAGAGTCGACGGTCGAACGGCAGAACGACCTGCTGAAACGCCAGCAGCGGCTCATTCAGCAACTCGTCGACGGTCTCAAGAATCAGTAACCGGTCTTCCCGGCCGAGTCAGTTTTTCCAGCCGAGTCAGTCTTCCCGGCCGGTCACTTTTCGCACACACGACGACCCGAACGGGCCGAGTTCTCCTGCATCCAACTTGATGAAGTGTCCCGTCGAGATTCCCGTTCCGCAGCGACGGCACTCGAAGTCGCCATCCCGCGTGACGACGCCGCTCGTCTGGCTGACGTAGCCACTGCCGGTCGTGTGGACGACACCGTCTTCGCGTTCGATGACGCCGCGCATGACCGCCGTGTCGAGAATCTCGCGGACCGCAGCGGGGTCGGTCGTCACTACCTCGATGCGGTCCATCGCCTCCGCGAGCGATAGCTCCGGGTCTTCGAGCTTCGAGAGCAGTTCGACACCGAGTTCGACCCGGTCGTCGTCTCCTCGGTCGGTCGTATCCCCGTCCATCGGTGCTGACTCCCGCTGCCAGGCGATTAAGCCTTGCGCGCGACGTCCGGCGACCGGTCGACCGCGACTGCCACCGGCCGACCGTGACCGCCACCGAACGACCGAAAGGGCGTTAGGGCCACGAGGCGGAAGTCGTCACGATGCGCTGGGACGCCCACCACCGCGCCGCCGTCGGCGGCCTCGCCGTGCTCACCGTCGTGGTCGTGAGCCTGCTCGTCTCGCCCGAGACGGTGTTCGGGTGGGTCGAATCGGTCGCGGACGACCCGTGGCTGTTCGCCGGTGCCCTGCTGGTCTGTTACGTCCTCCGCCCGTTCGTCGCGTGGCCGACGACGTTGCTCTCCATCGCCGTCGGCTACGGCTATGGCGTCGCACTCGGGTTCCCGATAGCCCTCGTCGGAACCGCGTTCACCTCGCTGCCGGTGTTCTTCGGGGCGCGCTGGGTCGACGGTGACGGCGTCCTCGACAGCTTCGCGCCCGTCGGCCGTATCCGCACGAAGGCGAAGCGATACTTCGAGACGACCGGCGACTTCCGCGGCGTGACGGCCGGACGGCTCGCCCCGATTCCGGCCGACGCCGTGACCGCGACGGCCGCTGTCAGCGGTGTCTCGCTGCCCGCGTTCGTCGCGGCGACCATGGTCGGAGAACTCCCGTGGACCGTCGCGGCCGTCGTCGTGGGCAGTTCGGCGGACACCATCTCGACGGACGGCCTCGGTGCGGTCGGGCTGCCACTCGCCGTCGCTATGGTCGTCTCTGCGGGCGTGTTACTGGCTGGCCCGGCGTACGAAACGCTCGTCCAGTCGGCGGAGAATCAGTCCTCGGAATAGCGCTCGGAGAATCAGTCCTCGGAGTAGAGTTCGGAGAGCTTCTGTTCGGCTTCTGCCGTCTCCTGCGCCAGGTCGTCGCTCAGGTGTTTGAGACGGGTTTCCAGTTCGCGATACTCGTCGGTGTTCGTCAGGTCGTCGAGGTCCAAGTCGTCTTCGAGGGTCTCCATCTTGTTCGACACTTCGTCGTGTTCGCGGCGGTCAGTGTCGAAGCGATTTTTCACCCGAAGCGACTCGATGAGCCGTGTGAGTTGCGAGCGCGACACCGGCTTCGTGAGGTAGTCGTGGATGTCCATCTCGATGATGTCCAGTCCTGGGTCGACTGCGGTCACCATCACGACCCAGCAATCGTACTCCTGCTCGTGAATCCTGGCGAGGACCTCGTCGCCGGACATGTCCGGCATGTGGCGGTCGAGGAGGACGATGTCCACCGAGTCGTCCATCTCGTTCAGGGCTGCTTCGCCACCGTATGCGGCCCGTGTCTCGTACTCCTCGCCCACCCACGTCGCATAGAGGTCGGCGAGGCTGCGTTCGTCGTCGACTACGAGTATCGTCGGATTCTCCATGTGTCTCCGGTCGCTCGGAGAACAGGCGACGAGCCATCCTATGGTTTTCGGCCATCCGGCCACAGCCTTTTTACAACTCAGTTGAACGGGTCGCTGCAGTCGTAGACGACACCGTGTCGCTCGCAGACGTACTTGCAGTGACGCTTGTACAGCGGGTCGCCGCACATCGGACAGGGTCGTCCCCCGTGTGCGGGCGTCTCGTCACCAGCCACCGTCGACTCGTCACCAGTGTCGGCCATACCGCGGCTTCCGTGGCGAGCGAGTTGAAGCTGTCGAGAGAGCAATTATTACCGCGCCGACCTAACAGCCGGACATGAAGGACACCGACCTCGACGACCGGATGCTCGCCGTCCTCCGACAGAGCAACCAGAAGGCGTACCACGCCCTTCGACTGTTCTGTATCGCGTTGCTCGTCCGCCGGCTCGTCCGTGACCGCGAACTCGACCGCGGCATCCTCGGCGTGTTGCTCGCCGCCACGGCCGTCGACGCCGCCTTCCAGCTGTACTACCAGCTCGGCGCACTGGACAACGATACGTACGTCTGGGAACGCGAGGCCGTCGAAGTCGAGGTCGAGTAATTACGCGTCCGCACAGCGCAGCGGCACGATGTCGATGGACCAGTCACGGTCACACGGACCGGCCCAGACCAGTTGCCCTTCGACGTACTGTCGCGAGGGAACCTCGAACGACTCCCCGGACTCCAGTTCCTCACCGACACCTTCGACTTCGAACTTCTCGGCTCCTGCCCACAGCTTGACGTGCGTCAGTGGCACTGGCTCGCCTCGTTCGTGCGTGATGGTCACCGTCTCACCTGCGTCGTCACACGACGCCGACAGCGTCGCGTCCGCGGGTGGGTCTATCGGTGGGTCACAGGTACGCTCGTCGCCATCGTCGCCGCCGAGACAGCCAGCCAGTGCGGCGAGTGGCGTCGAGAGAGAACTACGGAGAATCGTTCGTCGGTCGACCATCTCGATGTGTCTGCAAGGAGTGTAAAGCGACGAAAGAAGATTGCGGTCCCGACGACCGTCGTTTCAGCCTGTTAGTCTCTCAACGACGACTCAGCACTCAGACCAGCCACAGGACTCGCAGGTCTTGCAGCCTTCGGAGTAGTACAGCGAGAGCGCGCCACAGTCGGGACACTCGGGACTCTCACCGGCCGCGATGAGGTCGTCGATAGCGTCACTGGTCGACGTGGCGTCCTCGTCCGGCGTCTGGGCCGCCGCGGTACCACCGTCGGGCTCGTGGGCGGCTGCCTCACGCTCTGCGGCCTCCTCGGCCGTCTCGTCGAGCGTCTTCTGCTGCGGGTAGGTCCGGTCGATTTCGTCGTCGAGGTAGCGCCGCAGCGCCGTCCCGAACGCGTCCGGGATGGAGTTGATCTGTTCGCCCTTGTCCCAGGCGACCTTCGGCGAGCGGATGCCCTGCAGTTTGTCCACGACTTCGTTCGGGTCGACGCCCGAGCGGAGTGCGATGGAGATGGTCTTCGCCAGCGCGTCGGTGAACGAGTTCGTGAAGCCACCCGAGTGCCCGGTGTTGGCGAACAGCTCGAACGGTTCGGCCGTCTGCGGGTCCTCGTTGATGGTGACGTAGAGCTTGCCGTAGCCCGTGTCGATGCGCTGGGTGACGCCGTGAAGCTGGTCCGGGCGCTCCTTCTTTTCGGCGTAGGTGCGGGCCGTGCCGCCGACGATGTCGGCCACGTCGGCTTCCAGCTTCGCGCGGACCTCCTCGTTGTCGAGGAAGCCCTCGATGCCGCCGAATGCGGCCTCGATCTGGTCGACGATGACTTCTGCGGCCTCGCCCTCGTCGGCGAAGTCCGCGTTGTCGGCGCGCGTCGTGAGGACCTGCTTCGAGCGAGTGCCGTCGCGGTAGACGGTGACGCCCTTTCCGCCGTGGTCGTAGATGTAGCGGTACACCTCGTCCATGTCCTCCATCGAGGCGTCGTTCGGGAAGTTACACGTCTTCGAGATGGCGGAGTCGACGCCCTGCTGGCAGGCACACTGGACCGCCGCGTGCTGCTTGCCAGCGAGGTCCTGCGTGACGACGAACAGTTCGCCGATGGCGTCCGGGACCGTATCGAGGCCCTCGACGCCGTCGAACTCGTTCGTGGCCATCTGCTCCTGTGCCTCCTGCTTGACGTGCTCGACGTCGATGTCGTTCGCCTCCAGCACGCGCAGGAAGTAGTCGTCGAACTCGACGAGCATCTCGTCGCCCTGCACGTCGTCGGAGACGTTCTTGTAGTAGGCGACGTTGTAGATGGGTTCACAGCCACCCGTCGTGTTGCCGACCATCGAAGTCGTCCCGGTCGGGGCGATGGTCGTCGTGTTGTGGTTGCGGATGTGGAAGCCGTCTTCCCACTCGGTGGGGTCGAGACCGGTGTGGTGCTCGAACCAGTCGGGGTACTGCGTCGGGTTCGCGAACTTGGAGTCGTCCCAGTCCGAGAACGAACCGCGTTCCTCGGCGAGTTCGTGGGAGGCCCACTTCGACTCGTGGTTGATGTGGCGCATCAGCTGACGGGCGACTTCGTTGCCCTCCTCAGAGCCGTACTTGATGCCCAGTTGGATGTAGAGTTGGGCGAGGCCCATGACACCGAGACCGATTTTTCGCATCTCGCGGACCTTCTGTTCGATCTTCTTCACCGGGAAGTCCGACATCGTGACGACGTTTTCGAGGAAGCGCGTCCCGTACGCGATGCGGTGGTCGAACTCTTCGTAGTCGATGGCTTCGTCGAGGAACACCGCGATGGCGTCTTCGTGCGAGTCGTACTCGTCGGCGTGCTCCGCGGACCAGACGCGCCAGTCGGGCGCGTCGAAGTCAGCGAGCGTCGAGAGGTTGATGTGGCCGAGGTTACAGGCCTCGTACTCTTCGAGCGGCTGCTCGCCACAGGGGTTCGTGGCCAGAATCCGGTGGTCCGGGTGCTCCTCCACGTCGAAGGAGTGCTGCTTGTTGACGCGCTCGAGGTAGATGACGCCGGGTTCGCCGTTCTCGTGGGCACCAGAGACGATGTGCTCCCAGATGGCGGCGGCCGGAATCGACAGCACTTCGCCGACTTCGACGTGGTCACCGAGGCCGTACATCTCGTACAGTTCCTTCGTCTCGGGCGTGGCGACGTGGGGTTCCTCGGTGCGCGGGTTCGTGAAGACGAACTCCTCCTCGGCCTTCAGCGCCGCCATGAAGTCGTCCGTGACGCCCACGGAGATGTTGAAGTTCGAGAGGTGACCCTCGACGGCGTTACGGAGGTGTTTCGGTACTTTGCCGTCGCCGTCGATGAGTTCGCGGGCCTCCTCCAGCGCGTCCGCGAACGAGGTATGTGTGTAGTCGTCCGGGTCGTTCAGGCGCAGCGTCTGCGCCAGCGAGACGTCCTTGTTCTTCGCGTGAATGAACTGGATGACGTCGGGGTGCGAGATGCGCATGACACCCATCTGCGCGCCGCGCCGGGCACCACCCTGCGCGATGGTCTCACACATCTGGTCGAACGTCCGCATGAAGGTGATGGGGCCGGAGGCGATACCGCCGGTACTCCCGACTGCGTCACCGTAGGGGCGGAGCTTCCAGAAGGCGTAGCCCATCCCACCGCCGGACTGGAACACCTGTGCCGCCTCCTTGGCGGTCTGGTGGATGTCGTCGATGTCGTCACCGGGCGAGTCGACGAAACACGCCGAGAGCTGCTGGAGTTCGTCGCCCGCGTTCATCAGCGTGGGCGAGTTCGGCATGAAGTCGAGGTGGTCCATCATCGACTGGAACTCTTCGGCGGTGTCCTCGACGTGTGCACGGATGTCTTCCGGCAGTTCCGGGACGACGGTGTCGTAGGCGAACTTGTTGACGTTGTACACCGAAAGCTCGGTCTCGGTGTCGTCCTCGACGCTCGTACCCATCCCGAACACTTCTTCGGCGAGTTCGTCGCGGCGCGGGTGGTCCGGCTTCAACTGGTCCGGCGTGACCGTGATCGTCACGTCGTGCTTGCGCGCCTCGTAGACGGCCTCGGCGAGCGCGATGTTCTTCCCGACGCGGACGAACAGGTCCTCCTGCGACTCGACGAGTTCCCCATCGGCGTCCTTGCGCAGGTAGCGCGCGGGGAGGATGTTGTCGTAGGCGTTCGCGGTGAGCCTGTCCGCGAGCGTCTCTCCCGTGGTGCGCTTGATCGGTAGTTCGAGGTCGTCGGCGGTAAGCCCCTGTTCGCTCATGCGGTCCCCTCCCCGGCCGCGTCGAGCCCTGTGCGGCCGTATCCGTCGTCAGCGTGGTGGTTCGCTGTCATCGTTCGTAGCTGGAAATTGGTTACTCGATACCCCGCCATAAATGGACGGGTTACGGTTTGATTGTCCTAGTGCAACCGCACTTGTCCCCTACAGCGTCGCCACTGTGCTAACGTATCACAGTTCTGTAGGGTCGCGTAACTGCGGCCGTTTCCTAGGGAATGGACGGGTCGCCTTAACTCCGGCCAAAGCGGAGTGAAAGTGTTGGTCGAGCGAAGTCACTGCCGGGTACGGGTTCTCTACAGATTCAGTTTCACCGTCGTTTTCAGTCACACAGCTGTCGCCTGTCCCACAGGCTTATACTGTCACCGCTCCCCAATTTCTGTATGTCGGTACTTCCGTCGCTACTCCCGTTACAGGTCGAGGCCGTTGGTGGAGTCCTCCTGCTCGTCCTCGCGCTCGTGCTGGTGTACAAGGCCATCCAGCTCGCGTTCGGTATCGCCATCAAGATCGTCGTCATCGCTGTCGCGTTCCTCATCGTGATGTACGGCCTGGCACTCGTCGGGTTCAACCCGCTGGACCTGCCCGCGTCGACGCTCGGGTCGTCGCTGGCGCTGCTCGGGTAACGACTCGGAAAATGGACCGCGCAGACGGCGACTGAACGGATTCAGACGCCGTCGAGGAAATTTTCGATTATCTCGTGGCCACAGGCCGTGAGCACGCTCTCCGGGTGGAACTGCACGCACTCGATGGGGTACTCACGATGGCGAACGCCCATCACGAGCGTCTCTGACTGACCGTCTCCAGCCAGCAACTGCGCAGCTTCGTCACCCTCGCGTTCGCCGCCGTCGGTCACGACGCTCGCCGCACTGGCCGCACCGGCCGCGTGGTCCGCGGTTGCCGAGACCTCGAAGCACTCGGGCACCGCAGTTGCCACGAGCGAGTGGTACCGGCCCGCGGAGAAGCCCTGTTCTATCCCGGCGAAGACGCCGCGGCCGTCGTGCTGGACGGGCCACGCCTTCCCGTGGACTGGGTCGGGCGCACGCCCGATTTCACCGCCGTAGGCGTACACCGCGGCTTCGAGGCCGAGACAGACGCCGAGGGTCGGAATCTCGGGCGATAGCTCGCGGAACACGTCGAGCGTGACGCCCACGTCGCGCTCGTTCTCGGGGTGGCCGGGACCGGGCGAGACGACTATGGCGTCCGGGTCGAACGCACGAATCTCGTCGAGGGTCGCGGTGTTCCGGACGACTTCGACGGTCGGGTCGTCGCCGCGAGCCAAGAGCGACGATTCGACGTACTCGACGAGGTTGTACGTGAACGAGTCGAAGTTGTCGACGAACAGGACCCGCATCAGCGCACCTCCGGTTCGACCGTGGCTCCCTCGTCCGCCGGCTCACGCTCGATGCGCCGGAGCGCGTCGATGACGCCACCCATCTTCTTCTCGGTCTCTTCGTACTCGCTGGTCGGGTCGCTGTCGGCGACGATTCCTGCGCCAGCGCGGACAGTCACTCTGTCCAGTGCGCCCGTCGTCGCGTCGTCGGCCGGGACCGCGCCGCGTTCGACCGTCGCCGTGCGAATGACGATTGCCACGTCGGCGTCGCCGGTCCACGAGTAGTAGCCGACGCCGCCGCCGTAGAGGCCACGCGGTTCGGTCTCCAGTTTGTCGATAATCTCCATCGCGCGAATCTTCGGCGCACCAGTCAGCGTCCCTGCGGGGAACGACGCGCGGGTTGCATCGAACGCGTCGAACTCGTCGGCGAGTTCGCCCGTCACCGTGGACTCGATGTGCTGGACGTGGCTGTACTTGAGGACGTTCATGAACTCCTCGACCTGCACGGTTCCGGGCTTCGACACCCGGCGCACGTCGTTGCGGGCCAAATCGACCAACATCGTGTGCTCGGCGCGTTCCTTCTCGTCGGCGAGCATCTCGCCGGCGAGGCGGCGGTCCTCCACGGGGCTGTCCCCGCGTGGACAGGTGCCCGCGATGGGGTTCGAGACGACGCGGCCGCCACCGACCGAAACCAGCGTCTCGGGACTCGCACCCACGACGTGTAGGTCGTCGTGCGCGAGCAGATACATGTACGGTGACGGGTTGACGGCGCGCAGCGAGGCGTATAGGCCGAGCGGGTCGCACTCGCCGACGAGTTCACGAGTCCGCGAGACGACGCCCTGGTAGATGTCGCCGTCTAAGACGTGTTCTTTCGTCCGTGCGACCGCGTCCTCGTAATCGGCTTTCGAGCCGGCGGTCTCCGAGTGTCGGACGAAGCCGCCCGGCGTCGGTTCGTCGGCCGCGTCGAGCAGGTCGGCTACGCGGGCCGCTTCGGCCACCAGTTCGTCGTACACCGCGCCAGCGTCCTCGTCGTGGCGGACGACGGGCGTGCACACGAGCGAGAGTTCGTCTGCGGCGTGGTCGAAGACGAGCGTGTTCGTCGTCAGGACGAACTCGGCGTCGGGGAAGCGCGAGTCAGGTCGCGTGAGCCCCACTTCGTCGAGGAACAGGTCGTACACCGCATCGTAGCCGAGGAAGCCGACGAGACCGCCGTCGAGTTGCTGGCGGTCGTGCGGCGGGAAGTTTACTGGTTCTGCGTCGGGCAGCGCCGACCGAAGCGTGTCGAGCGTGTCGCCCTCACCGGGGTCGACCAGTCCGTCGTAGCGCGGGTCACACACGTCGACGGCCGGGCCGTCGGGACCGACCGTCACGACGGCCGCGGGGTCGTAGCCGACGAAGGAGTACCGTGCGTGGCGATCGCCAGCGGTCGCGCCAGCAGCACTGAGGCCGCCGCGTGGGCTGGCACTGAAGGCTCCGGCAGGGTCGCTGGAGGCGGTCTTCTCGGCACTTTCGAGCAGGAACGAGTGCGACGAGTCCGACGCCTCGGCGAGCGCGGCATACGCGCCCAGTGGCGACACCTCGCAGTCGAGGGTCGCTTCGACGCGCACGACAGCAGGCGTTCCTGGTGTCGCAGCCTCGTCGACGAGTTCGACGAATTTCTCGCGGTCGATGTCGAGCGTGTTCGCGCCGGTCATGCGTGGAGCGGCCTCCGTTCGCGGGTCGCGGCGTCGACGAAGCGCCGAATCGCGTCGTGGTCTTTTACACCCGGCGAGGCCTCGACACCCGAGGCAACGTCGACGGCGAACGGGTCGACCGTCGCCACCGCGTCCGCGACGTTGTCGGGCGTGAGCCCACCGGCGAGGACGACGGGAACGTCGAGGTCGGTGGTGGCGCGACGAGTCCGGTCCCAGTCGTGGGTTTCGCCGGTCCCGCCCGCACCGTCCTCGCCGACCGAGTCGACGAGCAGCGCGTCGGCCACGTCGGCGTATCGCCGGGCGACTTCGGGCGTCGCCGCGTCAACGTGTTTCATCACGGCCGCGTCGACTGCCCCACCGAGGAAGGCCACGTCACCGGGCGAGAGGTCGCTGTGAATCTGGACCACGTCGGGGTCGACCTGTTCGACGAGGGAGACGGTGTCGCGCGGGTCGGTCGGCATCGTCACGAGGACCGTCGTCACGAACGGTGGGACGCGCGCAATCAGGTCGGCGGCGCGGGCCGCGGAGATTTCGCGTGGGGTGTCCACCGGCACGTCCACGACGAAGCCGACGGCGTCGGCCCCGGCGTCGACAGCCGCAGCCACGTCGTCTTCGCGGGTGAGGCCGCAGATTTTCACGCGCGTCATCGTGCCGGTACCGAAGTGAGGTCGGTCAGTTTCTGGGCCGCCGCACCGGACTCGATGGCTTCGCGGGCCTGGTCGACGCCGTCCTGCAGTGTGTCGGCCAGTCCGGCCACGTAGATTGCTGCGCCGGCGTTGACGAGGATGATGTCGCGCTTCGGGCCGGTCACCTCGCCCGTGAGGATGCCGCGCATGTCCTGTGCGTTCTCTTCGGGGGTGCCCCCGCCGACGGCCTCGACCGGTGCGCGCTCGATGCCGAGGTCTTCCGGTGTGAGGGTGTACTCCTCGATTTCGTCGCCCGTGACCTCCGCGACGACCGTCTCGCCGTGGATGCAGATTTCGTCCATCCCGTCGCCGTGGACGACCAGCGCACGTTCCACGTCCATGCGTGCGAGGGCACGTGCGAGCACTGGAACGAGCTCAGAGTCGTACACGCCGACGACCTGTGCGTCCGCACCTGCTGGGTTCGTCAGCGGACCGAGGACGTTGAACAGTGTCCGCATGCCGAGTTCCTTGCGCGGGCCGATGACGGCCTTCATCGCGGGGTGGAACACCGGCGCGAGCATGAAGCCGATGCCGTCGTCTTCGATTCGTGCCTCGACGGCGGCCGGTTCCGCCTCGACGTCGACGCCCGCGACTTCGAGCACGTCGGCGCTTCCGGAGGAGGAAGAGACCGAGTAGTTGCCGTGCTTAGCGACGGCGACTCCTGCGCCAGCCGCGACGATGGCGCTCGTCGTCGAGACGTTGATCGTGTCGTAGTCGTCGCCACCGGTCCCGCAGGTGTCGACGAGCGGACTGCGGTTCGGTCGAATGGTTCGCGCCGCGTCGCGCATGCCCTGTGCGAAGCCGGCGATTTCGGCCTCCGTCTCGCCTTTGGCCCGGAGTGCGGTGAGCAGTGCGCCCATCTGTGCCTCCGTCGCCTCCTCGAATACCAGTCGTGCTGCCTCTCTCGCTTCCGTCTGTGAGAGATCGCCCCCGTCCGTGACCCGTTCGATGAATTCCTGCATAGTGGACACCAATGTAGTATTCCGTCTTACAATGTACAAATTCGTACATCGACTTAAGATTGACGCCGATTCGACGGTTCGTGCTAGCACGGGGCATCCAGCTTTTTCCGCTCCGCCGTCGTAGCCCGGAGCGATGAGCCACTGGACCGAGGACGCGTTCGTCGACCGCCCAGAGACCTTCGCGGTGAGCCTGCACCAGCGCGTCGGGGAGGCCGACGACGAAGTCGAGGATTTACTGTCGCTCGTCGCCGAGCACGGCGTCGTCCCGGAGACAGCCCTCGACGTGGCGTGCGGCATCGGCCGCCACGCGGTCGAATTCGCAGACAGAGGTATCGCGGTTCGTGGCCTGGACATCTCTCCCGCGTACGTGGAGACGGCACGCGACCGCGCTGCGGACGCGGGCGTCCCCAGCCAAACCGACTTCGTGGTCGGCGATATGCGCGAACTCGACGCCGTCGGCGGCGAGTACGACCTCGTCACCAACCTATGGACCGCCTTCGGCTACTTCGACGACGCGACCAACGAAGCGGTCGCTCGCGGCTTCCGACGGTGCGTCGCCGACGACGGCATCCTCGTGATGGAACTGGCGAACAAGGAAGCCACGATGGCGAACTACCAGAACTCCGCCGCCCTGCTCGCCGACGGGGTTCTACACACCGAGCGCCGCGAGTACACGCCAGAGACCGGGCGCATGGAGAGCGAGGTCGTCCTCTTCCGCGAGACCGAGGACGACTACGAGACCATCGGGGAACTCTCGTGGGACCTTCGCCTGTACGCGCCCGCGGAACTGCGCCGACTGCTCGAACGCGCCGGGTTCTCGTCTGTGTCGTGTTACGGGGGACTCGACGGGTCGGTGCTAGAGCGCGAGTCCAGTCGCCTCGTCGTCGTCGCCGAGCCGTAATCGGGGCAAAAACCGTGTCCCGGCGGCGTGTGGGCGCACACGTCACACGGCAGTCGATTCGAAACCCTTTTTTATACCAGCGGCAAACGAGGGAATGCAGGCAAGCAGCAGACCAGTACACCACTGGGTTGGTGGTCTAGTCTGGTTATGACACCTCCTTGACATGGAGGAGGCCGGCAGTTCAAATCTGCCCCAACCCATTTTCTGATTCCTCACACGACGAGCAGTTGCGAGGTCGCTCTGCGACCTCGGGCGCGAACGGCGAAGCCGTGAGCAAAGCGAGGAGTCTGAGGAATCGAAAATTGTAACGGGAAGATTTGAACCAGCGAGCAGCGCATCGCGCTGCGAGTGAGGTTCAAATCTGCCCCAACCCGCTTCTACCGAAGTCACGACGACGAGCGGAGCGCCTCACCATCTCGCCGTCCTTTTACGAGTCACTCCCCAATCACCGGCCAACAATGCCCAAGAGAGTCGAGTGCGTCATCACCGGTTGCGACGCGGTCTTCGAAGCGCCGACGGAGCCAGCGGTGCTGGCACAGGTCGAAACGCACGTCTCACGCGACCACCCCGAACTGAGTGCCGACTCGCAACTGCTGGACTCGATTCGGGCGCGGGTCGAGGACAGCTAACCGGAGTGGTTCAGGGTCGGTACGAGTGTTACTCGTCGAAGACAGCGACGCTGAGCCTGCGCGACGGCCCGTCGCGACAGACACCTGGTCGTGCTACTCGTATCCCCTGCGGAGAACATATCATCACTCGAACCCTCTTTCTGGCATGGCACTCAGTGCACGAAACCGTATCCACGGCACCGTGAAATCCGTCGAAACGTCCGGTCTGATGGCCGAAGTCGTCGTCGAAACACCAGACGGACAACAGGTCACCGCCATCATCACCAGTGGTTCGGTCACCCGACTCGGCATCGAGGTGGGCGACGAGGTCGACGCCGTCGTGAAGGCGACCGAAATCATGGTCGAGAAGGACTGAGACGGTTACAGGGCCCACAGTGTCGGTAATTCGTAGAATACCGTTAATATGTTCGCCGTCCTGTGAGATATGTGTATGACTAGCGTGACGACGGCTGGACGGACAGCGAAGGGTATCTGGAAGGGGTATAAAGACCTCGTCGAAGCGGCACAAGCGAGTGTGACGGTGTGTTCGGTCGAGGAAGCCCGTTCCCGGTACGGGACGCCGGAACTCATCTTCGTCGACGTTCGAGACGAGGCGGAGCTGTGGCGAGACGGCCGAATCCCGGGGTCGATACACGCCTCACGAGGGATGCTGGAGTTCCACATCGACCCAGAGAGCCCCTACTTCCTCCCAGGCTTCGGGGCCGAGGCGGAGTTCGTCTTCGTCTCTGCGGTCGGGGACCGCGCGACGCTCGCAGCACAGCGGGCGGCAGAGATGGGCGTCGGTCCGGTTTCGACACTCGAAGGCGGGTTCCGGGCGTGGGAAGCTGCCGGTGGGCCCGTGAAAGACGCGGTCCCGACGACGGTCTGACTGCTGGACAGACAGCGATGAACGTCGTCTGAGACGCGTCACCGCGATTTCGACTCCCCCTCGTACTGCTGCTCTAGCGTGTCGCCACCGCCGACGAGTCCACTCAGTCGTCGCGTCGACACGTCGAACACGACCACGACCGGAAGGAGTGCGAGTTCGACGAAGTACAACGGTCTGGCGACCCGGCGTGCCCACCGGCGCGCGTTGCCCAGTCCGTACGACTTCGGGACGATTTCACCGAAGACGAGGACTGCTGAACTGGCGACGAGCGTCGCCGCAGTGACGGCGACCCCGGCCGAGACGGTCTCGACCAGTACGACCGTGATGACGCTGGAGATAGCCATGTTCACGAGGTTGTTCCCGACGAGCAGCGTGACGAGCAGTCGATGCGGGTCGCCGCGGAGTTCTGCGAGGCGGGCCGAACGCGAGTCGCCCGAAGCGGCGTCTGCTTCGACGGTCGACAGCGGGAGCGAGAAGATGGCAGTCTCGCTGCTGGAGAAGAAGGCGCTGCACGCGAGTAGGAGGGTGACGGCGGCGACACTGGCCCAGAGGAGCGTAGTCGTGACCATACCGTGTGGTTGCGTTCTGGGCGGATGAAGGTCTGTGTCGAGGCGAGTGTTCGTGTGATTCGGGTGGGTTTCCTGGTTCGATTCTGGCTGTTGAAGCGGCGATATAGTTCATGAGCAGTTCACGAATCACGACGGTACACGACCGCACCGCCGCCTCCCACGCACCCCGCGCCACATCCACCCCATCCGACTGCGTCCCCAGAAATCAGAGATTTCTGGTGGGCACACGAGACGCGGGCGTCTCGTGAACGCTTCTCGGCCTCCGGCCTGCGATGCTCAAACCTCGCGCGGCTACGCCTCGCGACCTTCGCTTGCTCGCGGCTCCTTCTCGCGGGCCGCAGGCCCGCTCGAATGGTTCGCGGAACGAAGTTCCGCGCTATCGCCGTTCGCGTCGAGGCGACTTCGTCGCCTCGCTACCGCTCAGGTACGCTCGCCAGCGTGAGAGCAAGCTCTCACTGGCCATCAGGATCGCAAAGCGATTCTGAGACAGCGCGCGCCAGACCGGTTGTGGAGACGACAGTCGCCACTTCCTGTCCGGGTAGCAACGTCGGCGAAAAGACGGGCCTGTGACGAATTGACTCAGTCGACGATTTCGACGCCGTCGTCGGTCACGCGCACGTCGACGAGGCTCTTCACGTCGTAGTCCATTTCGACCTGTTCGGCTTCGACGCGGCGGATGACGGTGACCACGTCGGCCACGTTCGCACCCACGTCCTCCAACGCCTCGGTGATGGCGGCGACGGAGACGCCCGTGTTGAGCAGGTCGTCGAGGACGAGCACGTTGTCGCCCGACTCCACGTCGTTCAGGTAGTAGTCCTCACCATCGAGGTCGAACGGAACCTCGGTCTCGAAGCCGTACTCGCGGTTGCGAATGACGACGAGCGGGATGTCGGCGACGAGCGAGACGGCGGTGGAGACGTGGACACCCATCGTCACGGGCGTCACGATGAGGTCGACGTCGGCGAGGTCGGCGACGCGGCAGATGCCGTTGACGACCTCACGCATGAGTTTCGGGTCGAGTGTCGGGATGCCGTTACTGATGGGGTGGACGAGGTAGCGGTAGCCGTCCTCGTCGATGATGGGAGCCTCGTGAATCGAGCGTCGAAGCGCGTCCATACAGGTGCCTGCGTGAGCGAGGCGAAAAGCGGCCCGGTTTCTACGCGATGTCCCGACTGGTGTCGATGCGCACACCGTCCGTGAGCTGGAGTTTGATGGGCTCTCTGAGGGCGGTGCCGCCACGGAACTTCGTGACGGCGAGACGGTTCTCGATGGCGTAGGTCGTGACACGCAGGTCGAGCTGCCAGACGAGGTCGGCCGAGGCGAGGGTCGTCCCGCGCCGGGGCGTCGTGTCGCCGTCGCCGGTGCAGTGCAGCAACGCGATAGACCCGGCTTCGCGCAGTCGGGTACGGAAGGCGTTGAGGAGGCCGACGTACTCCTTCCGACTCGACGCTTCGAGCGGGTTCGGCTGGTCGAGGACGACCAGTCCGCCCTTGGGCACGTGCGGGAGTGCCTTCGAGAGGTCTTCTGGGCTCGGGTCGGGGCCGAGGAAGACGGTCTCAGTGTTCGAGGCCGCGGCTCCGAGACCCGCTGAGACGGCTGACGGCGTCCGGTTCGTCGAGAGGTAGAGCGTCTCGTGGTTCTCCACGAGCATGTTCACGAGCAGTTCGCTCTGGCTCTCCGGCGGCGCGAGGAGTGCGACGAGATTCCCCGGCGGGATACCCCCGCTCAGCAGTCGGTCGAGCGTCTCCAACCCCGTCGTGAACCGCGTGGTCATGCTGTGGGATTGTCGACATGGTGGATTACGTCTTTGGGTCCGTCGCGTCGTCGTCGCCCCGGCCAGAACTCGTCGGTTCCGCGGCTTCGCGAGCGTGCAACGTCTCGTGGACACCGAGGACGAACGAGGGAACGACGAGGATGAACAGGTGCTCTTCGATGGGGATGCCCAGCAGGTCGACGCCGGTCCGTAACTCGATGGCGAACACGCCGACGGAGAGCGTGTACCAGTCCCAGACGAACCCGAGCGGGTAGCACGTGATGACGGTGCGGCCCGCTCGCCGGAGCGCGTCGGCGCGCACGAGCAGCGCGAGCGCGATTGTACCGAAGACCGCCTCCGTGACGAGGTAGGTCCACGGCCCGAAAATCGTGATATCTGGCAGCATACCCCATGAAGAACCCCGAATCGGAAAAATTCCACGGACGGCGACGGGATTGGGAAGCTGTCTTGGCGGTATCTTGAAGAGCGATGCCAGTCAACTCATACGGTGTACTATGGATATTTCTGATATCGCGACCCGGGAGTTCATCGATGTCGACGTGCAGGAACGATTGGGGAAGGTTCGTTCGCTGTTCGAGAACGAGAACCCCAAGGGTATCATCGTCACCCGGGACGGCGAGTACGAGGGGGTGGTTTCAGAGCGTGAGATTCTCCAGTCGCACGTGGAGGACGACGCGAAGGTCGCGGCGCTGATCAAACCGAGCCGGAACGCACCGGCGCCGAAGGTCGACCGGCACGAGGACGTGCGCGAGACGGCGCGCGTCCTCGTCGAGGGTGGCGTGAAGGTCGCACCCGTCTTCGAAGACGACGAACTGTGGGGCATCGTCACCGCCGACGACATCCTCGACGCCGTCCTCGACAACCTTGACGCACTCATCGTCGAGCAGATCTATTCCGACGAGCCGGTGACTGTCCACGAGGAGGACAGTCTAGGGAAGGTCATCAACCTCCTCCGTGAACACGGTATCTCGCGCATCCCGGTCGTCAACGACGAGGGGTACCTGACCGGCGTCGTGACGCGCCACGACATCGCCGACGTAGTCATCCGGAACATGTCGAAGATGACGACGGGCGAGCGAGCAGGTGACTCCGACCGCGTCCTCGACATGTCCGTCTACGACATGATGTCGAGTCCCGTCGAAACCACGACGACCGGCGAATCGGTCGAAGACGCCGTCTCACGGATGCTCGAACGCGACCTCGGTGGGCTCGTCGTCGTCCATAGCGACGACGACCGACTCGTCCGGGGCGTCGTAACCAAGACCGACGTCCTCCGCGCGCTCACCTTCACCGAGGAAGAGCGCATGGACGTCCAGATTACGAACATCAGCCTGCTCGACACCATCACCCGCGACAACATCCACGACTCGCTGGAGGAAGTCCTGAGCAAGTACCAGAAGATGGACGTGCTGCACGTCCACGTCCGCTTCCAAGAGCACAAGGAGAAGCTCCGCGGCACGCCGCTCATCTACTGCCAGATTCGAGTCCGCACGACGAACGGACAGGTCGCCGGCTCCGGTGAGGGCTACGGTGCCGAATCCGCGTTCCGCGTCGCACTCGACAAGCTCGAACGGAACGTCCTGGAGATGAAGAACTACCGGTCTGACGAACAGTACCGCGGCCAGCTCCTGCGGAAGCTGGACGAACTGTAGACGGTCGTTCGCGGCGTCACGATTTTTTCGTCCCGAAACTACCGATTTAGGGTGCCTCGCCAGCGACGATGCCCCCGTCGGTGATGCGGAACTGGACCGTCTCACCGGCGGGCTTTGCACGGTGTTTTTCGAGCGTCGCGCGTCGGTTCCCACCCCGGAACCGGTCGATGCGGACGACGCTGCCCATCCAGTGTTCGAGGGTGTTCCCACCGAGCGCCCGCGTGCGGTCGCTGTCGATGTCGGCGAACACCTGATTCGTGAGGAGGACGGCGAAGTCGTGACGGCGGGCGAGCGACAGCAGGTGGGTCACCTGTCGACCGACCTTTCGCAGGGCTTGGCCACCTTCGGAGCCTTCGCCACGTTCGAGCCGGTAGAACCCCGTCGCGGAGTCGAGGACCACGAAGTCGGCGCGTTCTGCGAATCCGTCGACGTCGCGGACTGCTTCCTCCTGCTCCTGGAAGTCGAGTGCTTCCTCGACGACGATGCGGCCCGTGATGTCCTCGACCGTCTCGTCCTCGGACTGGTTCGCCCGGGCGTCGGCGACCTGCTGGAAGCGGTCGAGCGACAACCCTTCGGTGTCGACGTAGACGACAGTGCCGCCGCGGGCCGCGGTCTCGACGGCGGTCGACAGCGCGACGTTCGTCTTCCCGGCGGCAGGTGCGCCGTACACCTGTGTGACCGTCCCACGCTCGAACCCGTCCCCGAGGAGGTCGTCCAGCGGTTGACAGCCCGTAGAGATACTCCCTTGCACAGTGGGCCTTCTGTCGTCTCTGGGTAAAAGGTCTCTGACCGTCGTCTGGGTAGGCTGTGTCAGCCGTGTTTGCTGTG
The DNA here is from genome assembly GCF_051207395.1 of Haloarchaeobius caseinilyticus. Lineage (NCBI taxonomy): Archaea > Methanobacteriati > Methanobacteriota > Halobacteria > Halobacteriales > Halorubellaceae > Haloarchaeobius > Haloarchaeobius caseinilyticus. Next base: position 1,297,204 of record NZ_JBPJZC010000001.1, read on the forward strand.
TCGTTCGTGGTCTTCGTCGTTGCTGTTCGTCGTCGTGTATGTCGCAGTTGCGGCGTTCAGGAAGCAGTTCACGAATCACGACGGTACATGACCGCGACCGCACAGCCCTGCGTCCACACCCTCCCCATCCGACTGCGCGCTTCCCTCCGTTCCGCTTCGCTCCACTCCGGTCCAGTGCTCATCCCTCGCGCGATGCTGACTCGCGGCTTTCAGCACGCTCGCCAGCGCGCGCCATGCCGGTCGTGACGGCTCGAATCGCACACCGGCCCGATGGTGGGCACGGGGGTGGATATTTATCACGGCCCCCGACGAATGCTGGAGAGTGATAGTCGTCGCCACCGAGGACTTCGAAGTCTACCACGGCGTCGTCAACGAGTTGCGAGACCGTGGCGTGACGTTCACCACCATCGAACCGGACGACGAGTTGCCCGAGCGGACGAACGTCGTCATCACCGGCCCGGACGAGGAGGTCGAGGGTCCGCACGTCGTCAACGCGGACCCGGACGACCCCCGGCGGGCGGTCGACGCCGCACTTGTCCACCTCCGCGGTGAGGGCGGCCAGACCATCGTCGGCGTCGACCCCGGTCGCAGACCGGGCATCGCCGTCCTCTCCGGTGAGATGGTCGTCGCCGCGTTTCAGGTGCCACTAGACGACACGGTCGCCGTGGTCAAGCGCGAGGTCGAGGACGCGGTCGACCCCATCGTCAGAGTTGGCGACGGCGCACGGCTGGAGGGGTCGAACATCGTGAACGCACTGGAAGACGTGCGCGTCGAACTCGTCGACGAGACGGGGACGACGCCGTATTTGGGGACCGGCGCGCGCGGCATGGGCGATGTGCTCGCGGCGGTGAACATCGCCCGTATCGAGGGCGAGGTCATCGACAACCGGGACATCGAGCCGACTTCGGGCGAGTTACAGGTGATTCAGAATCGCTCACGCGAGCAGTCCGAGGAGAACCGGGCCATCGACGCCGACCTCGCTCGGCTGGTCGCCTCGGGTGAGTTGACCATCGAAGAGGCACTGGAGAGACACCGCGCGACGAAGCGGGCCGGGAAGGGCGAAGACGAGGAGTAGCGAACGACCGAGCAGTGACGAGACGACACAGTTGACGCTAGCGACGGTGAAAAAGAGAGCAAGTAGTGTCGTGGCCGACGGGCGCACCGAGAGGCGACCCCAGCGCCTCGCCTCGTTTCGTCCGGTGTTACTGCGCTGTCCAGTCGCAGTCGGAGCAGGCCGGAACGCCCTGCACGTTGACCAGCGAGCCGTCACAGGACGGGCACGCCATCGCGACGGCGACGCCCCCGTCTGCGACGAGCGGCTTCTTCTCGGGTTCTGCCTCTTCGGTCTCGGCTTCGTCTGCCTCGTTCGCCTCGTTCGCGTCGACGACGGGTTCGGCGTTGCGCCAGATGCCGAACGTGAACGGGTGGTCGTCGTAGAACGATTCGCGCGTGTCTTCCACTGTCTCGCTCTCGTCTCCGGTGGTGGTGTCGGATGCCGTCATTGCCTTACCCCAATCAACGGAGGCATACCATATAAGGCTAGGTCCAGATGCATATAGCCGACTAAGGCCAATATAAAGTATACAAGGAGAACTAACTTTGTGGGGTACTCCATTGGTTTGAGAATAGTGCAATGCAGTTCTTCATGTGTATGTGGCACACGTTCACCCGGCTACAATCGCAGCGCTGGGGCCTCACCGCCGACAACAGTGGGGAAGCCGGTAGGATTAGTAGCCTTCAGCACCAACTTGAACTGTTAGCACGAAACACGAACTGACGGTGTGTCGACTGACACCCCCCGGTACCAAAAACCATATCGGGGCACGAAGCGCATTTCAACCATCCCCGCAGCTTTAAAATCATGAACGAAGTTCAACTGGAGGTCGCCAAGGCGTACCCGAACGACTCGGGTCGTGGAATCGCCAGGCTCGACCCGGACACGCTCTTACATCTCAAGCTCAGTCCGGGCGACATTATCGAAATCGAAGGTGGAGACACTACCGCCGCGAAGGTGTGGCGTGCGGACCGGCAGGACTGGAACACCGATACGGTCCGCATCGACGGGTTCACGCGCCAGAACGCCGACGTGGGTATCGGCGAACGCGTCACAATCCGGAAAGCGGAGGCCACGAAGGCCAACAAGCTCGTCCTCGCTCCCCCCGAGGAAGCGTCGGTCCAGTTCGGCTCCGACGCCGCCGGCATGGTCAAGCGCCAGATTCTGAAGCGCCCCGTCGTCGAGCGTGACATCGTGCCGGTGATGTCCAGCACGAACCACCCGTTCATGCGTTCGCCCGGCCAGGCCATCCCCCTCATCGCGGTCGAGACCCAGCCCGAAGGCGTCGTCCTCATCACGGAGGATACAGAGGTGGAACTCCGTGAAGAGCCGATTTCGGGCTTCGAGAAGACCGGCGGCGGCATAACGTACGAAGACATCGGTGGCCTCCAGGGCGAGATTCAGCGCGTCCGTGAGATGGTCGAGTTGCCGATGAAGCACCCGCAGATCTTCAAGAAACTCGGCATCGAGCCACCACAGGGTGTCTTGCTTCACGGCCCGCCCGGGACCGGGAAGACCCTCCTCGCCAAAGCGGTCGCCAACGAGACCTCTGCGAGTTTCTTCTCTATCGCCGGCCCGGAGATCATCTCCAAGTACTACGGTGAGTCCGAACAGCAGTTACGCGAAATCTTCGAGGACGCGAGCGAAGAGTCGCCCTCCATCATCTTCATCGACGAACTCGACTCCATCGCGCCCAAGCGAGAGGACGTGACCGGCGAGGTGGAGCGCCGCGTCGTCGCCCAGTTGCTGACCATGATGGACGGCCTCGAAGCCCGCGGTCAGGTCATCGTCATCGCGGCGACCAACCGCGTCGACTCCGTCGACCCCGCCCTCCGCCGTCCCGGCCGCTTCGACCGCGAAATCGAGATCGGCGTTCCGGACGAGGAAGGCCGCGAGGAGATACTCCAGATTCACACGCGCGGGATGCCGCTTTCCGACGACGTGAGCCTGGACCACCTCGCACACGAGACCCACGGCTTCGTCGGTGCCGACATCGAGAGCCTCACCAAAGAGGCCGCGATGAAAGCACTGCGCCGGTACCTGCCCGAAATCGACCTCGACGAGGAGGACATCCCGCCGAGCCTCATCGACCGGATGATCGTCAAGCGCGACGACTTCAGCGGCGCGCTCAACGAGGTCGAACCGAGCGCGATGCGCGAAGTCCTCGTCGAACTCCCGAAGATATCGTGGGACGACGTCGGTGGCCTCGACATGGCCAAGCAGAACATCCAGGAGTCCATCGAGTGGCCCCTGAACAACCCCGAGAAGTTCACCCGGATGGGCATCGACCCGCCGTCGGGCGTCCTGCTCTACGGCCCGCCCGGGACCGGGAAGACGCTGATGGCGAAAGCCGTCGCCAACGAGACGAACGCGAACTTCATCTCGGTGCGTGGCCCGCAGCTGCTGTCGAAGTGGGTCGGTGAGTCCGAGAAGGCCATCCGGCAGACGTTCCGGAAGGCGCGACAGGTGGCCCCGACGGTCATCTTCTTCGACGAACTCGACTCGCTCGCGCCCGGCCGCGGTGGCGAGATGGGGTCGAACGTCTCCGAGCGCGTCGTCAACCAACTCCTCACGGAACTCGACGGGCTCGAAGAGATGGGCGACGTGATGGTCATCGGCGCGACCAACCGCCCGGACATGATCGACCCGGCGCTCATCCGCTCGGGTCGCTTCGACCGCCTCGTGATGATCGGCCAGCCCGACACCGAGGGCCGCGAACAGATTCTCCGTATCCACACGGAGAACATCCCGATGGCCGCCGACGTGAGCCTGCGCGAACTCGCAGAGCTGACCGACGGTTACGTCGGCTCCGACCTCGAGTCCATCGCGCGCGAGGCCGCCATCGAGGCCCTGCGCGAGGACGAGGACGCAGACGTCGTCGAGATGCGCCACTTCCGCGCCGCGATGGAGTCGGTCCGGCCGACCATCACGGAAGACATCCTCGACTACTACGAGCAGATGAAAGAGGAGTTCAAGGGCGGCACGGCCGACGTCGGCCACGACCGGCAGTCGAGCCGTATCGGCTTCCAGTAACTCGGTCTGGGTTTCTGGTTTTTCGTTCTGGCTGTGATTTTCTCGCGTGTGTCGCTGTTTCTGTGACTGGAATGTTCGTCGAGTGTGTCGGAAGCGTCGACGAGCACGTCACGAATGCTGGTGCACACGACCGCCGCCACAGCCTCCCCAACCGACTCGACGGCCGCCTTCGGCGGACCGTCTCGTCCCTCGCGCGATGTTGGCTCGCGGGCTTCGGCTCACGGGTCGCTTCGCTCCCCGTTCGCTTCGAGGCGGCAAAGCCGCCTCGCACGCCACGCTCACCAGCGCGCGCCAGAGCGGTTGTTCGGTAGCATCGACCACGCTATCGTATCGCCCGACGGCGAACGCATTTAAGTCGGTCCCAGATACAGTTGAACCGAACAGCAGATGCAGGTGGCGTCTCACGGCTCGTCGTCGGCCCCAAGCCCTGCGGCTACTCGCAAGGATGGGCCGTACAAGCCACATCGCGACCCGCAAATCCTTCTCCTCGTCGTCATCGTCCTCGGGACGTTCGCCGTCATGGCGGGCGGACTCAACACCGGCCCGCCGTTCGGCGACGACAACGAGACTAACGGCCCGGTGTTCCCGGTCTGGGACTACGACGGCGAGAAGCGACCGGACGCGGAGGCACTCGAGTTGTCGGCGAATCGGACGACGGTCGACCCGGGTGGTGCAGTGCAGTTCACCGTGACGGCGAAGGACAAACCGGTGGCGAACGCAACGGTCGCCGTCGCTGGCGAGCAGGTCACGACGGACCGAAACGGAACCGTCGTCAGGACGTTCGCAGACCCCGGCTCGTACGAGGTGACGGTCGCACAGACCGAGCAGACCGCGGCATCGGTCGAGCGTGTCACCGTCAGGGTTCGGAAGTATCGCGTCGAACTCGCCGTGTCGGCCGACACGTCGACGCCAGTGACCGGGCAGGCCGTTCCCGTCACGGTGACTCGGGCAGACACCGGTGAACCGGTAGCTGGGACGGTCGCAGTCGGGCCGAAAACCTACGAGGCGAACGAGACCGGTGTGGCCACGGTGCGCTTCGAGACGGCCGGGTCGCACACAGTCGGCGCGACGAAGGAGGCGACCGAGACGGAGCGGTTCGAGCGAGCAACCACGGCCGTCTCGGTCGACCGACGGACGGTCCCGCTGTCGGTCGAACTCGACAGTAACCGCACCAGAGTCGGTGAATCGGTCACTGTCACGGTCGTCAGAAGCGACACGGGCGACGCGGTGAACGCCACGGTCACCGCCGGAAACGAGACGCTCGTGACCGGCCCGGACGGAACTGCGAACCTCAGCCTCCCGCTGTCGGGGACCTACGACGTTCGTGCGACTGCGGCCCAGACACCCGCAGTCGAGTTCACCGCAGCGACCGCGACTCTCGACGTGCGCCCACGGCTGGTCGGTCTCGAACTGTCGGTGACGCCAGACCCAGCCCCAGAGGGCGAGCGCGTCACGTTCGTCCTGCGCCGGGCGGACACCGGTGACCCGGTCAGTGGCACGGTCGTCCTCTACGGAACGCCGTACGTGACCGATGCAGAGGGACGACTCCGCGTCGCGTTCCAGACGCCGGCGACGGTCTCGGCAGTCGGCCAGAAGGCAGAGAACCGGACGACTCGCTACCGCTCGACGACGCGGGAGTTCACCGTCGAGGGCGCGGAGTACACCGTCTCAGCGCTCGACGCCCCGGAATTCGCGCAGGCTGGCGAGAACGTCACTATGAACGCGACCGTCACCAACGACGGAAACGTTCGCGAGTCGACGACCGTGCGGTACTCGGTCGGAAATCACTCCCTCGCGACCACGTCGGTCTCGCTCGCGCCCGGCGAGTCGGCCCGGGTCACGCTCACCGGCGAACTGCCGTCGCTCGCACCCGGCACCTACGACCAGCGCGTCACTGCCGAGGAAGGCGAGGCGAGTTCGACCATCGAGGTGGGAGAAAACGAGTCGTTGGCGAACGGAAAGCGTCGCTTAATCGACGGATTGCACGGTCTGTCGGTTGTGTCGACGGCTTCCGATTTCGCCGTGTTGTTCGGGGGCGGCACTCCACCGGTGACTGTCTCTTCCCGAACCGAACGTTCGTTCTGACCGGTCGAACGCGACGTGACGTGAATCGAGACGAACTATCTGTCGGATATATACTCGCACACCGCGTATGTGCGTGTAGGTTATGGGGAGTGCATCGTTCGATGGGGGAGCGAGTGGAACCGGCGGGGGAAATCTGCGGTCGGTCCTGCGACCGATTCAGCGAGCGGGGTTCTGGACAGCCATCTCGCTGCCGCTCGCACACGTCGGCCTGCTCACGTACGGCATCGAGACACCGGGACATTGGGGGCTGTTTCTCGCACTGCTCGCGGTCAACTTGGTCGCGCTATTGGTCGGCCACGCCTACGAACCTTAGTCGCCCGAGACACCCGAGAGGACGCCGTCGAGTTCGGTCGAGATGGAGCGGTGTTTCACTACGACGAAGCCGGCGAAGATGACGAGGAACCCGGCGACGGTGTAGAGCGTGATGGGTTCGTCGAGGACGAGGAGACCCGCGAGCGCGGCGAACACCGGCGCGACGTACGAGACCATGTTTATCTCGACGGGACCGAGTCGCTCCAGCAGGTCGAAGTAGATGAGGAAGCCGACCGCGCTGGCCGCGAGCGCGAGGTAGGCGAGTGAGGCGATGGCAGTGCCAGTCCACTCGATGGCGGCGAAGGACTCCGATGGCATCGCAAAGCTCACCGCGTGCATGAGGAGCGCGCCGAGGAGCATCGACCACGCTTCCATCGTCTCGATGGGGAGGCCGGATTGGATGCGGCGGGTGAAGACGCTCCCGAACGCGAACGCTGCCGCGGCGGCGAACACGAGGAGTTTCGAGACGACCGCGTCGGTCAGCAGGTTCGAGGGGTCGGGGTTGACGAGGATGCCGACGCCGACCAGCGCGAGGACCATGCCGAGCCACGTCGCGGGCGTGACCGGTTCGTCGGGCAGCAACAGTCGGGCGAACGCAGTCGTCAGGACCGGTGAAAGCGCGATGAGGACGGCCGCGGCCGCGCTACTGACTGGACCGGCTTCGCCGACGAACAGGAAGGCGTGGTAGGCGGCGATCATGAACACGCCACCGATACCGACTTCGAGCCAACCTTCTCGCGTCGTCGGGACCCAGTCGTCGACGACGAAAATCGCGTACAGCAGCATGAGGATGCCCGCGATGTCGTACCGGAGCGCGGCGAACAGGACGGGTGGGATGTGTTCGACACCCGCCTTGATGGCCATGAACGCGCTGCCCCAGACCGCGGCGAGGACGAGAAAGAGCACGGTGTTCCGGTATCTGGTCACGAAGAATGTGTGACCGCGCCGCTCCCTGAACGTTTCGAATCGAGACACCACCACCAGTGTGTCAAATATAGACAATGTGTCAACCACTTCCAGTGTGGGCGTATACTTTAAGAAGAACTGTGGCCAAATCGAAAACATGGCCTCTCATGGCCGGTCCGCACTGCGGGACCTGTTCGACGAGTCGCCGACGCCGCACATCGCCCACCCACCAACTACCCATCATAGGGACTTCTACGTCGCCACAGACGGTTCGTTCAGAGCCGCCGGTGTCGGCGGACTAGGTGCGGTCATCGAAGCGCGAGACGGCACCCGCGTCGCTCGCGTCTCCGTCAGTGACTCGTCCCCCGACAACAACGTCGCCGAGTACCGAGCCCTGCACCTGGGGCTCGACGTACTCGCCGCCCGCGCGCCGCCCGACGCTCGCGTCGGTATCCTCGTCGACCACGACGACCTCGCGGCGAACGTGAACAACGCGGTCCTCGCGGCACGCCACCCGGACTGGAAGCCGACGAAGGCGTTCACAATCCCGCAAAACAGCGCGAACCACTGGCGGGGCATCCGTGCCCGACTAAGCCGGTTCGGCGAAGTCCGCGCTGCGCGAATCTACTCGGACCAGAATCCAGCGCATCCGCTGGCGAACGCGCCCGAGCAGTACGCGCACGTCAACGACGAGCCCGCTCGCTGTGTGCTGCCCGAACCGCTCGCCCCAGCAGAGCCGAGCGGGCCACAGTACCCGCCGCCGTCGCGCGCTGACCGGCACGCCTCGGACTGACCCGAGGCACTGGCCGCTCGCCTCGCGGAAGCAGGGGTAACTCTCACGTTCTCGAAACAGAATTCGCGTCTCGTCGGCCAGTCTCCTACCCGTCGGCCGATCTCTACTCGTCGTCTAACTGCTCCCACTCGACCAGCATGACGTTCTGCGGACTCCGCACGTCGAAGACGAGTCGTTCACCGGCGCGGATAGTGCGGTGGTACTCGTGTGTGCCCTCGATGGTGAGGTCGAGTCGGTAGTCGGTGTCGGGCAGGAGCTGGCCGCTGAGAAACGCGCGCTCACCGTAACTGAGCGTCCGCTTTCGGTTGTAGACGGTCTGCAGGTCTTCGAGTCTCGTGAGTCGGAGCTGGACGTGTGTCTCGCCTGACGTCGTCGACAGGACTTCGAGTTGGGCTGGTTGCTGGCTGTCGGCCGCCGGCTCACTGGTGGTGGCGGTCGAGTCGAACCGGTCCTCGTTCGGACTCGACGTGGAACCGGCGTCGAGCGACTCGCGGGGGGCCGCGTCGCCAGAGGAACCGTGGAGGGAGACACCGAGGCAGCCAGCGCCAGCGACCGAACTGGCGAGTGCGAGGAACCGTCGGCGGTGCATACCTGTTCATCCGTTCGAACCAGTAAAAGGATACAGAAAGCACAAAGAATCGTTTGAGATACGCTGTGACGGACTGGCCTCGGTGTGTCGTCAGTCGGGTAGGCCAGCCGCCGCGTACGATACGGCAATAATCGACGATTCGTCACGGGCACCGACGACGTGCCCGCCAGCGGGTAAGTCGGCTGAACAGCCGCGACAGGCTGCTTACTCGTTCTGCTGGGCGTCGACGACCGCGACACCAGCGAGGTTCACGATGTCCTTGACCTCGTCGCCGCGCTGGAGCACGTGGACCGGCTTGTCCATGCCGACGAGCATCGGCCCGATGGCCTCCGCACCACCGAGGCGCTGGAGCAGTTTGTAGCCGATGTTACCTGCTTCGAGGTTCGGGAACACGAGGACGTTCGCCGGTTCGTCGAACTCGGCGAAGTCGTAGGTGCCTTCCAGAATCTCCTCGACGACGGCCGTGTCGGCCTGCATCTCGCCGTCGACCGCGAAGTCGACCGCGGGGTTCTCGCGGAGCATCTGTGCGGCCCGGCGAGGTTTCCGGGTGCCGGGGTTGTCGACCGAGCCGAAGTTCGAGTACGACAGCATGGCGACGCGCGGTTCGACGTTGAACCGGCGTGCCAGCGCGGCGGTGTGCTCTGCGACCTCTGCCAGCACCTTCGAGTCGGGGTCCTGATTGACCGTGGTGTCGGCACAGAAGATGACGCGGTTCTTGAACGTCAGCATGTACACACCGGCCGCGTAGTTGGCGTCTTCACGGGTCCCGATGACCTGCAGTGGCGGGCGTAGCGCAGACGGGTAGTGGTGGGTCAGGCCGGTCAGCATCGCGTCGGCGTCGCCGCACTCGACCATCACGCTGCCGAAGTAGTTCGTGTCGCGGCGAATCATGTCGACCGCCTCGTTCTTCGTCAGGCCCTTGCGCTGGCGAATCTCGTACAGGCGGTCGGCGTAGTCCTCGTACTCGCCGTCGGCCTCGCGCGGGTTGGCGATTTCGGGCGTGAACTCCAGTCCGAGACGCTTTCGTGTCTTCTCGATGCGCTCGGGATTCCCGATGAGGATGGGGTCTGCAATGCCCTGTTCCTGCAACTGGTAGGCCGCACGAATCATCTTCTCGTCGGTGCCTTCCGCGAGTGCGATGCGCTTCGGGTCCGTCTTCGCCTTGTTGAGGACGACGCGCATCATCTCGCGGGACTTGCCGAGGCGGGCTTCGAGCCGTTCCTCGTACTCGTTCACGTCGAGCGTCTTGCGGGCGCAACCGGAGTCCATCGCGGCCTGGGCGACCGAGGGTGCGACCTCGAACAGCACGCGCGGGTCGAGCGGCTTCGGGATGATGTAGTCCGCGCCGAACTGGAGCGGCTGGTCGCCGTAGGCCTTGACGACGGCGTCCGGTACGTCCTGCTTGGCGAGGTCGGCCAGCGCCTCGGCGGCGGCGACCTTCATCGCCTCGTTGATTTCGGTGGCGCGGACGTCGAGCGCGCCACGGAAGATGAACGGGAAGCCGAGCACGTTGTTCACCTGATTCGGGTAGTCCGAGCGTCCGGTCGCCATGATGACGGTGTCGTCGCGGGCTTCCTTCGCTGCCTCGTAGCCGATTTCCGGGTCCGGGTTTGCCATGGCGAAGACGATGGGGTTCTCGGCCATCGACGCGACCATCTCCTGGCTCACGAGGCCACCGATGGAGAGGCCGACGAACACGTCGGCGTCTGCCATGGCGTCGTCGAGGCCGCCACCCTCGATGTCGCGGGCGAACTCGCGTTTGTACTTGTTCACGTCGCCGGAGTCGGCGCGCTCCTGTGTGATGATGCCCGAGGAGTCACACATCGTGATGTTCTCTCTGGTGGCACCGAGCGAGACGTAGAAGCGAGCGGTCGCCAGCGCGGACGCGCCAGCACCCGAGAAGACGATGTCGAGGTCGGCGATGTCCTTCCCAGCGATTTCACACGCGTTGAGCAGGGCCGCACCGGAGATGATGGCGGTGCCGTGCTGGTCGTCGTGGAAGACGGGGATATCCATCTCCTCTCGGAGCGTCTCCTCGATGGTGAAACACTCCGGCGCGGAGATATCTTCGAGATTGATGCCCCCGAAGGTCGGTTCCATCGCGCGTACTGCCTCGATGATCTTCTCGGGGTCCTTCTGGTCGAGTTCGACGTCGAACACGTCGATGTCGGCGAAGCGCTTGAACAGGACGCCTTTGCCCTCCATGACCGGTTTCGAGGCCTGCGCACCGATGTCACCGAGCCCGAGGACGGCCGACCCGTTCGAGATGACGCCGACGAGGTTCCCCTTCGCCGTGTACTTGTACGCGTCGTCGGGATTGTCCGCGATTCGTCGGCACGGTTCTGCGACGCCGGGCGAGTACGCGAGCGAGAGGTCTCGCTGTGTGTTCGTCGGTTTGGTCGTGGAGATTTCGAGTTTCCCCGGCGGTTCCTGTTCGTGATAGTCGAGTGAGTCCTCGTCGAGTCCCATACTCGGACCCACCACCGGGGGCGACAAAAAGCTAATCGAAAGAACAGTTCGACGTTCGTCGAACACATCGGTTCGAATATGTGTTTCGGCACGACTGTCAGTCCGATTCCCATCGATTGAGAACCGCGGCGAGTTCCGTACAGTTGATATGGCGCGATTCCCGAACTGCGTGTATGCAAGCGCTCAGCAGGCGCGGCGTGCGCGTCCTCGCCGCCATCACGACCGGCCTGACGTTCCTGCTCATCCTGCTCGGGGTGTACACCGCCGCGACCGGGACGGGACTCACCTGTCAGGGTCGCTGGCCACTGTGTGGCGGCCCGCTGTTCGGGCTGCTTCCGCCGAACGTGGCCTCGATTCCGGAGTGGACGCACCGCCTCGTCGCCTCGATAACCGGCTTCTTCATCCTCGGCACTGCCTACGGTGCCTGGACCGCCTTCGACCAGCGTCGTATCCACGCCGCGGTCGCACTGTCCATCGTGACGCTGCCGGTCCAGATTTTCCTCGGCCGGGAGACCGTCGTCACCTACACCGCACTGGTCCAGACCATCCACCACGGCGCAGCACTGGTCATCTTCGGTGGCCTGCTCGTGGCGACGGCCTGGATGTTCGAGAGCGGCCCGAGTAACTCGGGCGTGTCTCGCGCTCGAGGGTTCGAAGCCGACGACTGACCGCACTGCGACATCGAACTGAACTGCGACGACCGGGCCCACTACCGATTTCCGAACTGTTCGGGACGCGAACACCGATTTGACTGGGTTTTCTTATCGCTCGCGTACGCACTGGGCGCATGGCTCTCGAACAGATAAGTGCCGGTGCGTGGTCCGTCGTCCCAGCCCTCGTCGCCATCGCCGTCGCGTGGTACACACGAGAGGCCCTCATCGGCCTCTTTCTGGGCGTCCTCGTCACCGGGTCCATCTACGGCGCGTTCCAGCCTGCCGCAGTCGGCGTGCCGGCGAATCTGACAGGCGGAGCGACTGGACACGTATATGGAGCCGTCTTCGGCTTGAAGACGGTGCCAGTCCTCATCGCCACCGCACCGCTGTTCGCCGACTCGTGGTACGTCGAAAACGTCCTGCTCGCACTGTTCGCCATCGGCGGCGTCATCGGACTCATGATTCGGGCCGGGGCGATTCAGGGCGTCCTCGAAGTGTTCACGAAACGCGTCGAGAACGCCGCAGACGCCGAAAAGGCCGCGTTCCTCTCCGGTATCGCCGTCCACATCGACGACTACTTCAACTGTCTCGTGGTCGGCTCGATGATGCGCCCGCTGACGGACAAGTACGACGTGTCCCGGGCGAAGTTAGCGTACTACGTCGACAGCGCCGGGTCGCCCGCGGCCCGCCTCGCGTTCTACTCGACGTGGGGCGTCGCGCTCATCGGCTTCCTCGGGAAAGGACTGGTGCAAGCGAAGAGCGACGGCAACCTCCCGAACCACTTGAGCAGCACCGTCTCCGGTTCGGGCCAGGAGACGTCCGCCGTCGTCAACGAAGTGTGGCCGCTGTTTCTGAACACCATCTTCTTCGGCTTCTACTCGTGGGTCGCGCTCGCCATCGCCGCGGGCGTCGCCTGGCAGGTCGTCCCGAACTTCGGCCCGATGAAGCGCGAGGAGAAACGGGCTCGTGAGGAAGGGAAAGTGCTCGGCGAGGACCACGACCCGATGATTTCCGAGGAGATGGACCAGTACAGCATGGCCGAGACGGCCACGCCGCGCTGGCAGAACTTCGCCATCCCCATCGGCGTGATGGTCGTCGTCGCCCTCGGCTCGATGTTCTGGACCGCCGCGCCAGTCATCACGGCAGACTCGTACTCGACGCTGTTCTTGGTCGGTGGCTACGAACTCCTCGTGCCGGCGGGCGGGACGTGGGGCTTCGCGCCGGGGTCGTTCCGCCTCGGACTCGCGGCGATGACCGCCCTCGTCGTCGCCTTCGCCCTGTTCCGTCTGCGCGGTGACATCCCCTCGAACGACGACGCGACCGACGCGATGCTCCACGGGTTCAAGGGCATCTTCCTCGCCGCAGTCATCCTCATGATGGCGTCCAGCATCCAGAACTCGGTGTCGACGCTCGGCATCTCGAACTTCGTCACGCAGTGGTTCCAGAACGTGCCCGCGTTCATCATCCCGCTGGCGGTGTTCCTCGTCACCGCGTTCGTCAGCTTCTCCGATGGCTCCTCGTGGTCGACCTACGGCATCATGTTCCCCATCGCCATCCCCGTCGCGTTCACCACGGGTGCGAACCTCCCGCTCGTCATCGGTGCGGTGTTCTCGGGCGGTATCTTCGGGGACCACACCTCGCCCATCTCCGATACGACGGTGCTGGCGTCGTCGACCAGTGGCTCGGACCACATGGTCCACGTCAAGAGTCAGATACCGTATGCGCTGTTGACGGCCGGCATCACGGCACTCCTGTTACTCGTCGCCGGCATGGTTCTGCCCCAGGGGTTCGAGATAATTCCGTACTGACGCAGTACTGCGCTTTTCGGCCCCTGTTCTCCCTCACTCGACGCACACGGATTCACCCACAGCGAAGGAAACGGTCGAGCAGTGGTTCGCAGATTCGGTGTAAACGGAGTTTCAGAATTTCTGGACTTCTGTTCGGTGACTGGTCAGAATTGAAGACAAATACGCCGTAAACTGGCCCGCTCCGTCGATTTCCGTTGGTAAATTCCTCCGCTATCGAGGAACCGTTTTATATCGCGGCTACAAGGTGGCTGGTATGGACAGACGTGACTATCTGAAAGGCAGTGGTGCAGCACTCGCAGGATTGACACTGGCTGGCTGTCTCGACTCGTCGGGCGGTGGCGGCGGTGAGGGTGACGGCGACACCGAAGGCGAGGACGGCGACAACGAAGAGAACGAGACCGGAACCGACGGTGGCAGCGAACAGCAGTCGATCATCGCCGGGACGGCCTCTGGCTTCCCCCCGTTCGAACTGAAGAAAGACGGCGAGCTGCAGGGCTTCGACATCGACCTGCTCGAAGCCGTCGTCGAGGCCTCTGAGGGCTACACGCTGGAGAAGTGGAGCGACCTCGACTCGTTCGACTCGCTCATCCCGTCACTGACGACGAACAAGATCGACGTCATCGCCGCGGCGATGACCATTACGGACAAGCGCGACAACACCATCGACTTCTCTGACCCGTACTACAGCGCGAACCAGTCCGTCCTCGTCAAAGCTGGCAGTGACTTCCAGCCGGGGTCGCTCGAAGACCTGCCGGGCAACGTCGTCGGCTCCCAGAAGGGGACGACCGGTGAGGGCGTCATCAAGGGCCTCATCGAGGACGGGACGATGAAGGAGTCGAACTACAAGGCGTACGACACCTACGTCCTCGCGGTCACCGACCTCGAAAACGGCAACGTCGACGCGGTCATCCTCGACGAACCGGTCGCCGCTTCGTTCGCCGGCGAGCGCGACGTGGAAGTCTCGTTCACCCACGAGACGGGCGAGCAGTACGGCTTCGGCGTCCGGACCGACGACGACGACCTGCAGGAGGCCCTCAACGGCGGACTCCAGACGGTCAAGGACGACGGCACGTACGAAGAACTGACCAAGAAGTGGTTCCAGTAGTCGAGCGATGAGCCTCGAACTCGTCCCGTCGACCGCCCCGCTGCAGAGTAGCGACTGGGCCTACGTCTTCGACAACTGGGACGTGTTGCTCGACGGGGCGGTACTGACGGTGAAACTGACGGCCTTCTCCATCCTCCTCGGCTTCGCCGTGGGCCTGCCCGCGGGCATCGTCGAGGTGTACGGGAACCCGTGGCTGAAGCGACCGGTGGCAGCCGCCGGCGTCGTCCTCCGGGCGGTGCCGATACTGGTCATCCTCATCTTCATGTACTACGTGTTCTCGGTGTCGAACGACGCCGTCCTCGCAGCCATCATCGCACTCGGCCTGCGAAGCGGCGCGTATCAGGCCCAGATTTTCCGCGGGGCGCTCAGAAACGTGAGCGAGGGCCAGATGGAGGCCGCCCGCGCGGTCGGCATGTCGAAGTTCCAGGCGATTCGCCACGTCATCGTGCCACAGGCACTCAGGCGGTCGATTCCGGGCTTCCAGAACGAGTTCACCATCGTCTTGAAGGACACGAGTATCGCCATCATCCTCGGCGTCACCGAACTGCTCGGCGTCACCGAGGACCTGTTCTTACAGAGCGGGCGAACCGACGCGGCGCTGGAACTCATCATCGCGGCCAGTGCCATCTACTTCGTGTTGACCTTCGTGACGAACCGCGGACTGGACTACGCTGGCGACCACTTCGGCATCCCCACGGGTGAGAACGCATGAGTGACCCACTACTGCGCGTCGAAGACGTGCACAAGAGCTACGGCGAGGAGGAGGTACTGAACGGCATCAGCTTCGAACTGGACAAAGGCGACGTGGAGGTGCTGGCCGGGCCGAGTGGCTCTGGCAAGTCCACCCTGCTTCGCTGCGTGAACCGGCTGACCGAAATCGACTCCGGCACCATCTATCTCGACGGCGAGCAGGTGTCGGGACCGGGCACCGACGTGAACGAGTTACGGAAACAGGTCGGGATGGTGTTTCAGGACTTCAACCTGTTCGCCCACCTGACCGCGGCCCAGAACATCACACTCGGCCTGCGCCGGGTCAAGGGCGTCGAGAAGGCCACCGCCCGTGAACAGGCGATGGAACACCTCGAACGGGTCGGCCTCGCCGACCAGGCTGGGTCGTACCCGGCAGAACTCTCCGGAGGACAGAAGCAGCGCGTCGGCATCGCCCGCGCGCTGGCGATGGACCCGAAACTCCTACTGTTCGACGAGCCGACCAGTGCGCTCGACCCCGAACTCGTCGGGGAGGTCACCGCGGTCATGCGTGACCTCGCCGAGGAAGGCATGACGATGCTCGTCGTCACCCACGAGATGGGCTTCGCCCGCGAGGCAGCCTCGCGGATGATGTTCCTCGCGGACGGGAAACTGGTCGAGCGCGGCCCGCCGAAGCAACTGTTCGAGTCGCCGGAGCAGCCGAGAACCCGGCAGTTCCTCGAACGCATCACGAGCATGCACGGTGGTGGCGTCCCGTGAGCACCACGGAAGCGACCCGAAACCGCTTCGACGACGTGTCCGTCGGCTCGGGCATACTGGTCGCCGCCGGGGTCGTGTTCTGGGGCTACCTCGTGCTTCGCTGGCTCATCCAGTGGGGTTGGCTCCCCATCGGCGAACCGGGCGAACCGCTCGTCGACCCGGCGAGTCTCGGCCTCACCGAGGGCTGGGCCGTCGCGGCCGGCGCGCTCCCGAGTCTGGCCGAGGGTGCGTACATCACCATCGTCATCACGGTGGTCAGCATGGCACTCGGCCTCGTCATCGCAGTGCCACTGGCGGTGACGCGGGTGTACGGTCGCGGGAGCAAGTACGTCTCGCTCGGGTTCACCGAGTTGATCCGCGGGACGCCGCTCATCGCCCAGCTGTACGTGCTGTACTACGGGCTGAACATGTCGCAGTACTTCCGCGGCGTCGCCTCGCTCGGTCCTATCCAATTGGACCCCGCGCTCTGGGTCGCCATCGTCGGCTTCACGATTTCGAGTGCGGCGTATCAGGCGGAGTACATTCGGGCCGCCATCGAGAGCGTCGACCCCAACCAGTTGACCGCGGCTCGGTCGGTGGGGCTGACCCAGCGACAGGGTATCCGCCACGTCGTCCTGCCACAGACGCTTCGCTACGGGATTCCCGGCTGGACGAACGAACTCGTCTACCTCATCAAGTACTCGTCGCTGGCGACATTCATCACCGTCACCGAACTGTTTCAGGAGGCGGACGCCATCGCCTCGGACACGTTCCGCTACACGGCGATGTTCACCGTCGTCGCCATCATGTACATCGGCCTCGTGCTGACGGCGACGAAACTGATGAGCTACTACGAAAGAAGCGTCGCGATTCCGGGTCTGGGGCAGGTCGAAGGCCGATAACCGGCCGCCACCGATTCCTGTTCCAGATTACTTCACGTCTTCGACCGCCGCAACGGGGTCGAGGAAGCCCGCGCCGTGATACTCCTTTTCACCCACGTCGACCGCAGTGCGACGGAGCGTGTTCCGGACCTTGTTCGCGTGCTGACTGTCCATCAGGCTGGCGACGAGTGCGGCTGCACCGGCGACCTGCGGTGCGGCCATCGAGGTGCCAGCGACCCAGCTGTAGGTGTACTGGGCACCCAAGTACTCGCCACTCGGGGGCTCCTCCTCGGGCATGTTCTCGAACACCGGGAGTGCGACGGTGTTGAGGACGAGGTCGTAGTACCAGAGGGGGTCTTCACCCGGTTCGAGTACTTCGTCGTCGTCGGGGATGATGGTGGGGTCGTAGTTGCCGCCGGGCGCACTCACGTCGATGGCGTTGGTGCCGTAGTTCGTGTAGATGGCGGGCGTCGTCGTGGGCTCTTCCATCCCGTCCCCGCCTCGGCCGAAGCCAACGGGCCCGGTCGCGGAGATGCTCATCACGTTCGACGCCTCGTTCGGCACGCTGATAGCCGGGAAGCACTCGACTTCGCCGGTCTCCTCGTCCTCGACGCAGATGCGGCCGTCGTGCTGGAGGTCGGCGGCGTCGTTGCCGGCGGAGACGACGACGAGCGTTCCCTGTCGGCGGGCGTAGCTCATGATGGAGTTCATAACCTTGCCGTAGAACGAGCCGAAGCCCTTGCGCGAGACGGGGTACGCCCCGATACTCATGTTGGCGACGTCGCAGTTGATCTCGGCTGCGTAGACGACCGCGGCGAAGATGTCGGCGAAACTCGCACCGGGACCCTGCGAGAAGACGCGGCAGTCGACGAGTTCGGAACCAGGCGCCGTGCCGGCGACCCCAACCTCGTTCTGGTCGTTCGCGGCGACGATGCCCGCGACGTGGGTACCGTGGTAGCCGCCCGCGGGAACACCCGCACCGTAGCCGTCACCGGTGAAGTTCTGCGAAAGGTCGGTGTTCACCGCGTGCTGGAGGTCTGGGTGGCCCGCCGCGACACCGCTGTCGATGATTGCGACACGTGCACCCTCACCACGTGTCGTCTCGTGGCACGTGCTCACGTCCTGTACCTGTTTGTCCCACTGGAGTCCGTACAGTGGCTCGTCGGCCATCGACGGCTCCACGTCCTGGCGCTCGCCGGGGAGTTCGAGCTGCATCGACATGTCCGGCGCGTAGTCGACGCCGAGGTCCTGTACCGCGGACTCCGTTCCTTCGACGACGACGAAGTCGACGGGGTCCATCTCGTGCACGATGGAGAGGCCGTCGAGGTCCCCTCGTTTGAGCTTCTTCTCGCTGACGATGAAGCGTTCTGTCGACGCCGCAACCGTCACCGTAGCGCCAACTGCAATGCCGCCGAGTAGTCCACCACTGAGCTTGAGAACGTCACGTCTGCTGTGTCGCACCATGGCACCATCCGAGGGTCGGGATGACTTAATATTTTCTTTTTTCACGCTGAATTTCTTCGGAACGTCGAAAACGTAGGCGGAATCGGTACAGTAGTGAAACCGTAATCGTCGATTAGTGGCGCTGTAACAGCGAAGTAAGCAGCAGTTATAACCGTTTCTTGCCGCTACTGGACAACATGACGTTTTCTTTATGTTATTTTGGGCGCGGCGTCCCGAGCGACTGCGACGAGACAGTCGTCGTCGCGGTCAGGCGCGCGCCCACTCACCGACTCGAAAACCTGCGCTGACGGACTGACACGGAGACCCAAATTTGCCGGGTCGGTTCTGACCGGTGCAGTGGTATCGTCAGGCCGCCCGGACGAAGAGAGACATCGCTCGTCTACGTGTGGAAATCTTCGCAGCAGACGCGTCGGCCGCCGTCGTCACCCACCGCTGACCGGCGGGAACAGCGCCAGTTCGTCGCCTTCTGTGACGGGTTCGTCGAGACCGGCCCCGTCGACCAGCACGGTCTCGCCGTTGACGAGCAGGTTGAACTGCGGTTCGAGGTCGCCGTCGTCGTCCAGCACGCGGTCTCTGAGCGCGGGGTGGGCGTCGAACAGGGCGAAGAGCGCGTCGCCGACGGTCGGGTCGGCGGCGTCGACCGTGACCGAGACCTCTTTCGAACCGGCGAGTTCGGCGAGGTCGGCGAACAGCTTCCAGTACATACCGAAAGCGCGGGTCTCGGGGAGCAAAGGAGTTGTGCTGTTGTGCTGGTCGTCGGGAGATTTGTGCCCTCTCGCAATTGGGTTCAGTGGTCGCTTCGAGAACAGGTTCACGAATACCGACGGAACACGACCGCAGCCACTACCTCCCCATCCGATTCGTCACTCGTGAGAGCGCACTCTCACTTGCAGTCGTTCGCACGCTTACGACGACCTCGCGCGACAACGCCTCGTGGCCTGCGCCGAGGGCGCAGGCACACTCGAAAGCGCGCGCCAGAGTGTTCGTGTCGTCTTTAGACGTTCTCCGAGGCGATGGCTTCCGTACCGGCCTCGTCTTTGGCGGCCGCTTCGAACGCCCGGAGTTCGTCGGGGCGGGCGATGACGTAGATCGTCGCCCCAGCCTCGACAGTCGTCTGGCGTGGTGGAAGAGCAGTGACGGTCCCATCGGGCGACCGAACTGCAGCCACGGTCACGTCGAGCGCACCGACGGTGAGACCGACGAGCGGCGACCCATCGTCGACGGCGACCGCGCCCATCGTTTCGTCGGCGGCCCGGAGCAGCGAGGCGAACTCGCGGTCGGTGCTGGCTTCGGCCGGGAGCGTGACCAGACGGTACTCGGTCGTGTCCGAGAGCAGTTCCGCGTCGGTCTCGTCGAGCGCGAGCGTCACCACGTCGTCCTTGGTCGCACGGAGTTCGGCCGTCGCGTGACGGGTGAGGCCGTCCTCGGTTCGTTCGACGACTTGCACCGCGTCGCCAGGACTGGCCGCGTCGGCCGGGTCGGCCTGGACCGCGGTGGCGACCGTTCCGGGCGCGAGCGTCGGTCCAAGCCCGGCCGCCCGCGAGCCGACCGCGAGGTACTCCACCGTGCCGTCTTCGGCGATGTCCACGTCGACGTGGCCGACGCCGTAGTCGTCCTTGAGGCGGGTGACGACGCGGTCTCGCAACTCCGCGACGGTGATGCGCCGCGGGAAGACGAACGTTGTCTCGGCGAGGTCGGCCTTCGTTTCGGGGTCGACCGGGTCGTAGCCGTCGATTTCTTCGATGTCCTCGGGGAGCGTGACGGTGACCACGCGGCCCACCGCCTGCACGAGTTGGGACACCTCTCGGTCGAGTTTGGCCGCACCGGTGACGGCGAAGGCGTTCGCCGCGATACTGTCACCGAACCGCCGTCCGAGTCCGGCCCCGATGGCACTGGCGATGATAGAGGCGACCGTCGTGACCGCCGAGGTGAGAGAGACAGTGGCTTCCTCGTTCGCACCGGTGATGCCGTTCTGTAACGCCTGGTCGGCGTTCAACACGAGGGCAACGGCCGCGAGGCCGACGAGGATCGCCACGCCCTCGGGCACCTGCTCGCGGCTGTACCAGCGGTAGACGACGGCGACCGTGGCGGCGGCAGCGGCCGCGAGCAGGGCGTAGCCGAGTACGGTGACGACGGCGGCGACGACCTCGGCGGTCGTGACACCGACGGCGGGCCAGACGACCTGTGCGACGAAGCCAGCCTGTGCGGCGAGTTCAGCCGCGTTCATGCGACAGCCCCCGCGAAGTCGTCGAGTGCCTGTCTGCGGCCGACCGCGAACAGTTCGTCACTAGCACTGAGTTCGGTCGTCCCACTCGGTGCGAACACCCAGCGCCGAGGCGCATCGGCCGAGGCCTCGGTCGGCGGATGTCTGACTGCCAACACCGCTACGTCGTAGGTGTCGCGGACACTCGCCGCGCCCAGTGTCGTGCCGTCGAGTGGTCCTTCGGCCCGAACCGACACCTTCCGGAAGCGTTTCCCAGACCGCCGGAGCAGCGAGACGAGTTCGAACTCACGGCGGGTTCCGCGCGACCGAACCGTGACTCGTGCCCGGTCGGCCCCGAGCAACGTGTCGGCGGCTGTCCGCGGAACGGCGACGGTGACGCGGCCGTCGCCACCGGTCGTCGTCGGTGCAGTCGGCACCGCTGGCGGGGGGCTTTCGTCGGTTCCACCGTCAGTTTCTGCCGCTTTCGCCTCGGCCACCTCGGTGGCTTTGGCTGGCGTATCCCCGCTGGAATCGGCGCTGAGGAGTGTCCCCTCGATGGTCCGGTCGGACGTCCGGAGCGTGAGGTCGTCGCCCCGAGCGCAGCCGGTCGGGACGAGCGCCTGCACCGAGACGGCGCGCTGGCCGGTCGGGATCCGCCGTGAGAGACCACTGGCAGGTGGTGCGGCAGTGATGCTCGCACGCCCCTGTGAGTCCAGCGAGACGGCCGCGTCGGCGAGGTCGTACTCCGTCTTGAGTCGCTCGACGAGGCGCGTCTCCAGTTCGGAGAGCGGGAGGTCGGCCGGGAGTTGCCACGACCCGGTGGCGATTGTCGTCCGGAGGTCGGCCGGAAGCGGCGGGTAGCCCTCCATGTCCCGGACCGGACCGGTCGGCCGCAGTGTGACCTTGCCGACGCCACCGACGAAGTCGACTACGTCGGCTGAGAGCGTCCGTTTCCTGATGCCCGAAAGCGAGAACCGCCGCGGCATGTTCGCGCCCAATTTGTCGCCCTGATTGTGCGCCCACAGCGCGAGCATCATCACGACGATGGTCGCCATCAGGAGCCGTGGTGAGTGTTTGATGTTCTCTTCGAGCAGCCCCATCAGCCCGCCGTTGACCCCCGCGACTGCCGTCGCCAACACGACGACACCGAGCCCGGGGAGTGTGACCCCGGTGAAGTACTTGAACACGAAGCCCAGTGTCCCAGAGACGAGTGCCGGGATGATACCGGCGAGCAGCCCGAGATAGAGGCCGAGGAGAACTTCGGCCGGTAGTGACGCCATAGTGGTTCATTGGCGACGACCTACAAACCAGTATCCCCACACGTCGCGGACACTCGAGGGTCACGACGGCTTCCTGCGACCCACGACGTCTTCCCCCGGCCCACGACCGCGCTCGATGACACCCGCCACGAGGTAGTGATGCACCGCAGACGTGACGCATAGTTTATCCACGATGGCGCCCGAGTACCGCGATATGGAGTCGCCGCGACGACTCGTCGGTGCGCGTGCCCCGTTCGTCCTGACGACAGCGGTGGCTTTACTCTCCATCGTGACCGGTATCACGGCCATCGGCTCTGCGGAGACGACGACCGGGGTGTTGAGTGCGTACGTCCCGGTTTCGGTCCAACAGACAGCCGGCTTCACCGGTGCGCTGACCGGCTTCGTCATGCTCGTCAGCGCGTACGGTCTCAAACGCGGTCTGCGATTCGCGTGGTATTCGGCACTGGTGTTGTTGCCGGTGACGGCCGCACAGGGACTCGTTCAGGCGAGTCCGTACTCGTACCCACTCGTCGCACTCTCGCTGCTGTCGATGCCGGCGCTCCTGTGGAACCGTCGTCGGTTCGACCGAGAGGTGGCACTTTCGTCGACTCAGAAGGCAGCGGGCCTCTCGCTCATCGGCGTCCAACTGTACGGTACCGTCGGCGGGTATACGCTCCGCGAGGAGTTCCCCAGCATCGCGTCCGACGGTAGCTCGGAGGCACTGCTCGACGCCTTTTACTTCACTATCGTGACGGCGAGTACGGTCGGCTATGGCGACGTGACACCGAGTCCGGACACGGTTTCGGGCCAACTCTTCGCCATTTCGGTCGTCGTCCTCGGCACCGCGAGTTTCGCGGTCGCACTCGCCTCGCTGTTCACCCCACTCATCGAAGCACGCTTCGCCAAAGCACTCGGTAGAATGACAGAATCACAGCTCGAACTCTTAGAAAACCACGTCATCGTCCTCGGCTACGGGGACCTGACCGAACCGATACTGACCGAACTCACCGACAGCGAAGTCCCGTTCGTCGTCATCACGCCCGACCCGAACCGGGCGAGCGAACTCTCCGAACGCGGGATGAGCGTCATCACCGCGGACCCGAGCGACGAAGAACCCTTGAATCGAGCGCAACTCGCCGACGCGACCGCAGTCGTCGTCGCCACGAACAACGACGCCGAAGACGCACTCTCCGTGCTGACGGCGCGACAACTCCGACCGGACATCCGCATCGTCGCTGCTGCGACCGACGCAGAGAACGTCCCCAAACTCAAGCGAGCGGGCGCGGACACCGTCATCTCGCCGGCCAGTATCGGCGGGCACCTGCTCGTCGAGTCCGCACTCAGCGGCGAAGACACGGAGCGGATCGCACAGGAGATTTTAGACGAGAAACAGGACGAATGAGCCGATGGCGGCTCAGGAACCGAGAATCGACCGCAGGGTCTTCGCCACGTCCTCGAAGGCGTCGATGTTCATCTCGTCGGTCGTGACGAACACCCCCGTGTCGCCGACGATGACGCGGCCGAGGTAGCCGTGTTCGAACGCGCGGATGGTCAGGTAGTAGGTGCCGAACGCTGCGGCGATGTCGTCTCGCTTCGCCAGCGACCGGTACGTCCCCTGTGAATCGAAGCCGAGGCGTTCGTTCTCGACCATCCGTGCCTTCCGGGCTTCCAAGGACGCTGGGTCCTCTTCGAGGTCCGCTCTCGTGTACAGGACTTCCCAGTCTGTCGGGGTGAACGAGACGACCGACCGGAGTACGTCACCGAACCCGGTTCGGCAGGCAGCGACAATCTGTTCCTCTCTGGGTGGTGCGATGGAAACCATGTGCTCAGTAGGGGTCGAGACGAGATTAGTTCGTCTCTGGACCTGTCGACCGGCCGACGAGACGACGAGGACGAGGACGACGACAGGCTGGCTCAGGACCCGCGATGGACGATGGCCACATCAGCCTCGACGTCTCGAATCTTTTCGAACGTCGGCGGCGCGATGAAGCGCGAGGCGGCGGTCCGATCCGTACTCGCGCCCACGACGACGAGGTCGTACTGTGGCGCGTTCGCGGTCAGAAAGCGCCGAATCGAGGTGCGCGAGACCCGCGTCTCGAAGGTGGCGTCGAACGGGTCGACCAGCGTGTGCAACATCTGTTCGGCTTGCCAGCGACGACTTTCGGTATCGATGCAGGTGCAGACGCTCAACTCACCCGCGCGGCCGGTGACGCGCTGGGCGAAGTCGAGCATCGCGTGTGCGTTCTCACCTGCCCGCGCCACTGCGACGAGCGCGCGCCGCCAGCGAGTGTTGCCCGAACACGACCGGAACGCGATGACGTCGAGTGGGTCGTCGAACAGTTGTTTGACGAACGGCGAGAGACTGCCGCGAGACTCCTCGTACGGCGTAACGATGAGGTCGCAGTTCGCCTCCTGTGCGGTCTGTAACACGTCGTTCGCCGGGTTCGCCGACTCGGTGGCGACGACGACTTCACAGGGCACACCCAGCTTCGTCCGAATGCGCCCGGCGAGTCGCTCAAGTCGCATCGCAGCCTGTCCCGCGACCTGTTCTTCGGCTTCGGTGGCGGTGTCGGTTTCTTCGCCCGCTGCATCCGTTTCGGCCACGGACTCGCCGGTGCCTGCGGTGACAGTCGCCGCGGCGTCCGCAGCTGCGGCTTCCGAATCCGCCGCTTCGGCGTCGGCGATGGCGCTCTCGGCGGCCTGAATCTCGTCGTCGCTCACCACGTCGAGCAGGACGACTTTTCCGGCGTCGTGGGCGGCCGCGATGCGCCCGGCGAACATCGCCGTCTCCTCGACGTGGTCGCCACGGACCGGCACGAGCACGTGGTCGTCGCCCTTCGTGGTCTGATAGAGGTACCGAGCACGCCGTCGGTAGAAGTTGCGCTTCCAGACGTGAAACACAGCCGCGACGATAGCGCTCGCAGCGAACACCGACCCGGTGTACTGGAACAGGAACGTCACGAAGTCGGTCGTCTCGCTCAGGGCAGGCGCGATGAGCGCCAGCAGTGCCGTCGAGAACGCCGACGGCTGTTCGAGGTGAAACGCCCACGTCACTCCGGCGGTCAGGAAGACGGCGATTGCGGCAGTCGCGGGCGAAATGATGAACTCGGACGACCCGAGTGGACTGTGGAACGGGGTGTGGAGCGCGACCCAGATAGCTGCCGTCCCACAGAACGCACCCGCGGTCAGGCCACCGACGAACGTCGGTGCCGACGCGTACTTCCCCTCCGGGTCGGCGAACAGCGAGTACGTCCCCGACGCTAAGGGTGGAAACAGCACGAAGGGCAGCAGGTCCTCCCTGTTGGCGATGGCAGTGACCACCGCGATGAGGAACGGGACGAGGAGGAGCGCAGACAGGTGGACGAGGTTGTTCGTGTCCTCGACCCAGCGCCGGAAGTCTCTGACTTCACGACGCTCGGCCCGGCGCAACCGGTCGACGGCGGCGTAGTACCAGGTGCGCAACTCGTCGAGCATACCCCCGGCTACCCAGGCCACCCAGTAAAGCAGTTCGTTCGGGACACGTCGACGGGAGTGGGTTTGTGACTCCGGTCTGGGTTACCAACCGGTTGCCTGCGGTTTATCGCACTGTGGTCGTAACTGCCAGCAATGGCGACGCAGCACGCCGACGACCTCGTCGAGACTTCGGTCGAGTTCCTCCGCGCAGTCAAAACCGACGACGACGCCACTGCCGAGGACCTGCGCCGTGCCCTCGCCGCGCTCGACCCCGACCGTCTCGGGCGCGACCTCGCTGACGACCGGGCGAAGACGGCGTTCTGGACCAATCTGTACAACGGCTTCGCCCAGCTGTTGCTCCGCGACGACCCGGACCTCTGGGAGCATCGAACGCTGATTCCGGTGCCGAAGCTGTTCTCGAAACGCCTCGTGACGGTTGCTGGCCACACGATGAGCCTCGACGACATCGAACACGGGCTGTTGCGCCGCTCGAAGAGTGCTGCTGGCCTCGGCTACCTGCCACGGCTGCGTACGGGCGCGTTCGAGCAGGAAAATCGCGTGGCGGTGCCGGACCCGCGGATCCACTTCGCGCTCAACTGCGGCGCGGGTTCGTGTCCGCCTATCGCGGCGTACACTGCTGCGGGGCTGGACGACGGACTCGATACGGCGACGCGGTCGTATCTGGAGACCGAGTGCGAGTACGACTCGACTGCTCGTGGTGTGGTTCGGGTGCCGAAGCTGTTCTCGTGGTACCGCGGCGACTTCCGCGGAAAAGCGGGTACCGTGGACTTTCTGGAGCGGTACGACGTGGTCCCGGTCGGAAAGCGGCCGAAACTCGTCTTCAAGCCGTACGACTGGTCGATGAAGCTCGGCATGTACGCCGACGAACGCTCGTAAGTCTCGTCTGTTTCTGTCGTCTCAGTCGTTTCAGTCGTTTCTGTCGTTTCTGTCGTTTCTGTCGTTTTAGCCGTTTTCAGTCGTCTCTGTCGATGTTTCTGCTACTGGGTTGGTGAAGCAACTACGACTGCTGGTGCAGATGACGGCCGCCACACCCTCCCCAACCGATTCCGGTCCGCACCTCACTCGCTTCGCTTCGTTCGGTTGCGGTCCTCATCCCTCGCGCGATGCCAGTTCGCGACCTTCGCTATCGCTCAGGCACACTCACCAGCGCGCGCCACAGCGGTTGTGAAAACGCAGGAGCAGCGAAAAGAGCCCGAAAATCGCCCGAGGCGACTTACTGCTTCAGTTCGCGGACGGCTTCGAGCGAGATGTCGATGGCGCGGCCGACGTTGTTCTTCGCCTTCTCCGGCAGTTCGTCGTCCTCGGTGTCGGTGCCCTTCTGGGTCCCGAGCACGAGGTTCCCGTCGACGGTACAGATGGCACCGGCGGCGAGGCCCTTCCGGCGCGCGAGGGTGAACACGGTCGCGGCTTCCATCTCGACGCTCAGGATGCCCGCCTTCTCCCAGTTGTTCACGTACTCGTCGGTCTCGGCGTAGTAAGCGTCGTCGGACGCGATGGGGCCGACGTGGATGTCCTCGTCGTTGGCTTCGGCACCGGCGACGAGCGCGTTCATCACGTCGAAGTCCGGGACTGCGGGGTACTCGACGGCCTCGTATCGCTTCGAGGTGCCTTCGTTCTTGGCCGCGCCCGTGGCGACGACCATGTCACCGATTTCGACGTACTCCTGCAGTGCGCCCGTGGTCCCGACGCGGATGAACGTCTCGACGCCGACGCGCGAGAGTTCTTCGACGGCGATGGCCGCCGAGGGGCAGCCGATACCGGTCGAGCAGATGGTCAGGTCGACGCCCTCGTAGGTGGCGTTGACGACCTTGTACTCGCGGTTCTCCGCGACGACTTCGGACTCGTCACAGTGGCCGGCGATGCGGTCGACGCGACCCGGGTCGCCCGGAATCAGCGCGATATCGTGTACGTCGCCCTCGTCGACAAGCAGGTGCGGTTGTGTCATGGTGCGCGCTTCGCGTAAGCGGGAGAAAAAAGGACCGTTCTGGCGCTGCGACCGCGGACGACCCGGTCCCCCGGGGCGACGAGTGACTCGTTCGATACCACCATACCCCAGCGACAATTACGGCGTCGTGGTCCGTGTGACACCGACGACGAACTCAACTTCGCGCGAGCGTGAAAGCGGAGAGAACATCGGCAGCGAGGAACTAACGACGCGTTTCCAGAACGAGTCTCTGGGCAGTATCGTTCCCACGGAAGATTTCTTTTTCAACCACCTAGCATTGGTTTCGGCACAACCACGCGTGCGAAGCGAGGTGAGTTATCGATGAGTTCCAAAGAGAGCACAGGCGTATACGTAGAACCGCTGAAGAAGACGCTCGGTGACGACTGGGAAGGGCTCATGATCGTGGGTGTCTCGACTATCCTCCTGGGGGTGATTGCGGTCTTCGTTCCGGCCCTGACCAGCCTCTTCCTCTCGCTGCTGTTCGGGGCGGCACTGATACTCGGTGGAGTACTTCAAATCGGTCACGCGACCGGACACCGGGACTGGAAAGGCGCTCTCTCACAACTGCTCTTGGGGACGTTCTTCGTCCTCGCCGGGGTGTTTCTCATGGCGAATCCTCAGGTCGGCATCGTCTCGGTCACGTTCGCAGTGGCAGGGGTCCTCTTTTTCAGCGGTGTCTTCGAGCTACTCCTGGCGCTCAGTATTCTCGGCGACGACAACTGGCTGCTGTTCGCGGTGAGTGGTATCGTCTCCGTCGTCCTCTCCGTGTTCGCGTTCCTCCAATTCCCGAGCAGCGCGGCTTGGGCGCTCGGTCTCCTGTTCGGGCTGGGGCTCATCTCGTCGGGCGTCGCCGCCGTCCTCGTCGCCAACGGCGCACGAAAGACCGCGAAGTCGAAGGTCGAACCGCCGGTCGCTGGTCCTCGCGGCGCCTGAGCGACGGGCGAAGCAGCGACGGGCGAGACGAGAATCGTTCGCCGAGGTTCTGTTTCAGCGCGGTTCGAGCGCGACGAAGTCGCCCACGCCGACGAAGAGGCGACCGTCGACGACTGCTGGCGGGAACACCGGGCGATTGCTCCCGGCTTCAGCCGTGAACAGCGTGCTCCCGCCATCGACTTCGACGGCAGTGACGTTCCCGTTCGCGTCGGCGAGGTAGACCACGCCGTCGACGACGACCGGGGCGACGGTCACGGCCGCGTCCGTCTCGGCGGTCCACTGCACCTCGCCAGTCGCGGCATCCAGTGCATGGACACCGTCGAGTCGGTGTGTGAGATAGAGCGTTTCATCGGCGACGGCGAGCGAGGACGTGCCTTCGCGCTGCGAGCCGTCGCTGTAGGTGAATCGGTCGCCGCCGCCGGTTTCGTAGCGCCACACCTCTGTCCCCTCGGTGCGGTCGATTGCGTGGCAGACCCCGTCGCGCCCGGCGAAGTAGACCAGGTCACCGGCGACACAGGGCGGTTCCAAGACCCGGGTGTGGGTCGTGTACTCCCACTCGACGTCGCCAGTCGCCGCGTCGAGCGAGTAGAGTCGGCCGCCGTCGGTCGCCGTCGCGAACACCCGGCCCGGTGTCGCTGCCGGTGCCCAGACGCGCCCCGGTAGTTCGGTTTCCCACTCGACTCCACCAGTGTCCATCGAGAGCGAGACGAGTTTGTCGTCCAGTCCGGTGTACACACTGTTGACGAGTGGGACCGGAGAGGTCGGGTGTCCGTCGAGCGAATTACTCTGCCACACCGTCGTTCCATCGGCTGGGTCGATGGCGTACAGATAGCCCTCGGTGTCGCCGACGAACAATCGGCCGTCTTCGATGGCGGGTGACGAGACGAGGTGGCCCTCGAACGGTCGCTTCCAGTGGACCTCGCCGTCCGCGTAGTCGACGGCGAACAACTGCGTGCCGCGCTTCGCAGTGAACACCGTTCCGTTGACGATGGCCGGCGTCAGCCACGACGAAGCACCCTGGCCACCGGGCAGGGCCCACGATACCTTCACGTCGTCTTTCGGTCCCGTCGTCCCCGGATGGTGGCCAGTGTTGGCGGCGTCGGCCTGCAACATCCGCCAGTTGGCAGTGGTCGGTCCGGCCTCGGCCGCCGCCGTCTCCGTGTCCGTCACTGCTTCCTGGTCAGTGCCGCCGCTGGTCTCGCTCGGTACTGCCGCGTTGCCATCCGTCGTCGTTCCATCGCTGGAGTTGAGCCTGAGGCAGCCAGCGGCCCCGAACCCCACCGTGGAACCGAGAAACGCCCGTCGTCGCATTGGACAGAATCGACACTCTTGGTGCAAATACCTGTTGGCTTTCGGTACAATTCGGCAGGAAGCCGCCAGTAGGCAGCAGACTTAGAACTGCGAGTCGAGGAACGCTTCGAGGTCGTCCACCGACGGAGCGACGCGTGCGCCCTCTTCGGCCGCCGTGATGGCTCCGCAGGCGTTGCCACGTTCGAGCGCTCGCTCGTAGTCGTCGGAGTCGAGCAGCGCCGAGATGAAGCCCGCAGCGAAGGCGTCGCCGGCACCGGTCGTGTCGACAGGGTCGATGCCGAAGCCGGGGTGTCCGTAGCTCGCGCGGGGGGTGTAGACCTCTGCGCCGTCGCTTCCGCGCTTGATGACGAGGACGCGGTCGGCGAAGCGAGACTCGTGGTACTCACCCTCCATGACCGACTTCGCCTCCTTGTCGTTCAAAAAGACGATGTCGGCGTCGGCCAGCGCCGCCGAGAAGTCGCGGTCTGCGAGGCGACGACCAGGGTCGAAGCTCACCGTGATACCGGCGTCTGCGGCCAGTTCTGCGATTCGTGCCGCGGTATCGGGTCGCTGGCTGGTCAGGTGGACGTGCTCGGCCGACCGGACGTACTCGGCGTCGACATCGGCCGGTGTGACGGCCTCGTTCGCCCCGTCGTTGCCCAACACCGCGACCTCGCCAACTTCGTCGACGAGCAGGTACTTCACCGCGGTCTCGGCGTCTTCGACGGTCTTCAGCCCGCCGGTGTCCACGTCGGCTCCGTCCAGTTCGCGTCGAGCGAGCAGCCCGTGCTGGTCGTCGCCGAGACTGCCGATGAGGCCGGTCGCGACCGCGAGACGCGAGAGCGCGACGGCGACGTTCGCGGCACTACCGCCGCCCGAGGAGCGTTGCGAGTGGATGCGCGACTCGCCGTCGGGTTCGGGCAGGCGGTCTACGCGTAGGGTCACGTCCCAGTTCACGTGGCCCGCAGTCAGGACGCGCACCACTCAGAACACCCCCACGAGCGTGGCGATGGCGAACGGGAGCGTTTCGGCGGCCACGTTCTCGGACACCGCGAACAGGACGAGGTTGTGGACGCCTGGCCCGAGCCCGACCGCCGCGACGAGCGTGAGCAACAGTCTGGCCTGTCGGGGTTCCTCGTCGACGTACTCCTTGAACGCCGCGACGATGACCAGCGCGAGGAGCACCTTGACGAGGACGAACAGCCAGCCTGCGCCGATGTACTCGGCGGTCGGCAGTCGCTCTCCCGCTTCGAGGAGGTACTTCGAGAGTGCGACGCGCTCGCCAGCGTTGAGGATATCGTATCCGATAGCGGTCGTCACGCCGTCGAGCGTGTGTGCGAAGACGACGAACGCGCCGGTCTTGCCGACGTGTGCCGCGATTTCTGTGTAGCGAAGGCTCAACAGGAGCCACGCGACCGCGGCGACGATACCCGCACCGACCGCACCGATGACAGACCAGAACGGCGTGAACGTCTCACCGTTGACCGCGAGCAAGATGGCGAAGATGGTGAACATCACCGCGAATCCCGTGCCGACGATACCGACGCCACGGTCCACGTCGAAGTCGGACCGGACCGCGGCGGCGAACGTCATCACGATCCAGACCAGTCCGGCGGCCGTCGCCGTCGTCACGTACACCGAAAGTGTTCCGAACAGTGGTGCGACCGCTTCGGGATACGCCCCCATCTGGTGGAGGACGTGCAACACCGCACCGGTCGCCATCCACGGCCCGAACGCGATAGCGGTCCAGTCCGTGACCGGTGGATGAATCGCCCACAGGAACGCAGCGACCCCGAGCAACGCGAGGACGAGTGGGACGGCGTAGATGAGCGGCGGAATTTCGGCACCCGCTGGCAGCACCCCCGAAGACTGGAGGAGAAGCGTAGACGTGGACGAGAGGGGAGTCGCACCCCCTGCTGACAGCACCATGGTCCCATATCGTGATGGGGAGTAGAAAGAAGGTTCCGGTCGGTCCGGCCGAAAAGAAAAGGAGGGGACCCGGGTCAGTCGTCCAGTAACCGACCGCTCAGACTTCCCACGGCCGGTCCGTCTCGCTCCCGAACAGGTCGCGCATCAGGACGACGACGCTCTCCGGCGGGAACTGTCCGCGCTCAGTGACGATAGCGTCGACGTACCGCGGCGGCGTCACGTCGAACGCCGGATTTCGAACCGTGAACCCGTCTGGGTCGCCCTGAATCGCCTCGCGTTCCTCGTCGGAGATGATTTCCGTCTCGTCGCGCATCTCGATTTCGACGGTGTGGCCGGTGAGCGTGTCCGGGTGGAGTTTGATGGTCTGGGCCGCGACCATCACGGGCGTGCCGCGGTCGCGGGCGTTGACCGCCAATCCCGAGGTCCCGATTTTGTTGATGACGCTCCCGTCCGCGGCGATGGAGTCCGCACCGACGAGGACGTGGTCCACGTCGTTGAGGTAGCGTCGTGCCGCGCTGTCGACGACGAGCGTGACTGGGACGCCCCACTCGCGCAGCTGTTCTGCGGTGATGTGACCCTGCTTTCGCGGGCGCGTCTCCTTCACGATTGCTTCGATGTGTTTGCCCTGGTCGAGCGCCGCCTTCACGCACGAGAGTGCGTCCGTGGAGTGGCAGTGCGTCATCACGGTGTCGCCGTCGCGCAGACGGTTCGCGCCGACCTCGCCGAGTCGGTCCTGCGCGTGGTCGAGGTCGCGCTGGAACGTCGCAGCGCTCTCGACGGCCGATTTGCGGACCGCTTCGACCGTGTCGCCGTCGATGTGCGCCATCACGAACCGGAGGGCGTTCGGCAGGCTGACCGCGGTCGGTCGCGTCTCGTACAGCACTTTCGCCGCTTCTCGGAGTTCCGTGAGGAGGGCCTCGGGCGAGTCGGCGTCGCTCTCGCGCGCCTGTGTCGCCAGTGCGCCGGCGGCCGCGTTGGCGATGGTCGCCGCGCCACGAATCTCCATCGTGGCGATATCGTCGGCCGTCTCGGCCACGTCGGGGTGAACGTCGTGTTCGCTCATAGCTGAACCTCTCGCAGGAGCAACCAAAAAGTGCCCGGACCCGGGAGTATCGAGGATTAGGGAGACGTAGGGAGTCGAACGACCGCCGTGGCGCGCGCTCGTGAGTGTGGCCGAACGACGAGGCGACGCAGTCGCCTCGCAAAGTGAGGCCCACGAGCGGTAGTCGCGCGAGGGATGAGCCAGACGAAACGCAATGGAGTCTGGCGAATCGGATGGGGATGTAGTGGCGGAAGGCGGGGGTCGCGGTGCGGTCATGTTCCGTCGGCATTCGTGGTCGTGTTGTCGCCACCTGAATCAGCGACGACGCCCGACACCAACACACCAACCACGCCCGAAACAGCGACCGACACCGAACACACGAATAGAGAACACGGCGTATTTTACCGTCGACACACAACACCGGGCCATGAACCGCGACGATCTCGCAGCCAGCATCGACCACACGGTCCTCGGCCCCGAGACGACACTCGACGACGTGAAAGCAGTCCTCGACGACGCCAGCGAATACGGCATGAACGCCTGTATCCCGGCGTGCTACGTCGAAGAGGCCGCCGAGTACGCCGCGGACGTGACACTCGCGACCGTCGTCGGCTTCCCGCACGGCCAGCACGTCCCCGAAATCAAGCGACGTGAAGGCGTCGAAGCGTGGAACGACGGCGCTGACGAACTCGACGTCGTCATCAACGTCGGCCGACTCAAGATGGGCGACACCGACGCGGTCCGCGACGAACTCGCCGAACTCGTCGCCGCGGTCCCGATTCCGGTCAAAGTCATCATCGAGACGGCGCTGCTCACCGACGAGGAGAAACACGCCGCCTGTCAGGCCGCGAAAGACGCCGACGCGGAGATGGTGAAGACCTCGACCGGCTTCGCCGACGGCGGCGCGGAAGTCGACGACGTGGCACTCATGAGCGAATACTTGCCCGTCAAGGCCAGCGGTGGCGTCGGCTCGTGGGCGGACGCGAAGGCGATGTTCGACGTCGGCGCGGTCCGTATCGGTGCGTCGAGTGGCGTCGAAATCGTCGACGACTTCGAACAGAACGCAGAATAGCGCCGTAGTGCGGTAGCGCGGTAGCGCTAGGAACGGCCCGTTCGGGTCGGGCCGTCAGTTCGTTCGTCGATTCGGGCAGCGCAGCTCGGCAGCCGCTGCGGCTCAGCGTTTCCGAGTCCGAGCGATGAGCACGCTGCCGAGGACTGCTCCTGCGGCGAGGAGTGCAACACCCGTGCCGGTGCCGGGCAAGTCGCCCGGAGCGGTACTGGGTGACTCGTCCCCGTCGGCGAGGAACGTCTGGACTGACGCTTCGTCGAATTCGGGGATGCCGGCGGTCTCAGCGTCCCAGGTTCCCGGCAGGTGAACGATGGTCTGGTCGTCGACTTCCGAGATGGCGAGGACGTCGTCCATCGTCGCGTTCTCGACGGTCGCACCCGTCACGTGGACGAACACGACTTGCTGACCCGCTGCCATCGTGCCGGTGATGCGCTCGACGGCGAGGCCATCGAACGTCTCTGCGAGGTGGTCCTGCAGCGGCGTGAGGTCTTCGAACTTCGTGGCGGCTTCGAAGGTGATGGTCCCCTCGGCCATCGAGACGTCCATCTTCACCTTCTCGAAGCCAGCGTCTCTGAGCATCTCCAGCATCTCTGCTTGCTTCTCGTCGCCCGAACCCTGCTTCTCGTCGCCCGAGCCCTGCTTCTCGTCGCCCGAGCCCTGCTTCTCGTCGCCCGAGCCCGGTCCCATCGCGGTTGCGCCAGCCAGAATCTTGTCGACGATGGAGTCGACCACGTCTCGCTGGTTCAGCGTGACGCTGATGGTCACCGTGATGGCCCCTTCGTCGTCGGTCGTGGCGTCGAGCGTCACAGTGGACTCACGGAACTCGATGTCCTGCGCTTCGAGTTCGTCGACGTAGTCGGTCCAGTTCTCGGTCTCGTAGCTGGCGGTGAGCTGGACGGTCGTCGTCTCGGCCTCGGTCGTCGTGGTACCACTCCACGACAGTGTGGCGGCGAGGTCGGCGTTCTTCTTGGCCTCCAGCATGGCGGCCTGTTTTGCGAGCGCCTCTTCGTCGGCGTCCGGCGCGAACGAGTCGAGCGTGAGGCTCGCCTCCATCAGCGAGTCGATTTCGTCGATCTGGAGGGTCCAGTCGAAGAACGTCTCGGTGCCGACCGTCTCCATCACGTAGGAGATCTCCGTCAGCTGAGCGGTCTCGATGTGGGCGGCGACTTCGCCGAGTTCCTCGTCGGTGAGGGTCATGTCACGGTCGTCGGCCATCATCTTCGCGATCTCCATCGCGATAGCGGGCTTGACGTCGGTCAGCGTGGCAGTGTAGCGAAGGTCGAGACGGTTCGTCTCGGTGTCGAACGCGTAGGAGTCGATGGTCACCTCGGCGGTGCCACCGAGCGAGTCGGCGACTTGGGTGAAGCGCTCGTCGAGCGCCTGCTGGGCCGCTTCTTCGGTCTCGAAGTCGGTGGTTTCGAAGTCTTCGAGCATCGCGCTCTTCTCGACGGTGATGACGATGGCGTCCTCAGTTTCAGTCAGCATCATCGAGAGGTAGCTGTCGGCTGCCTCGTCGTCGGTCGCGGCACCGGTGACGGTCGTGACCATCTGACCGGCGGCTTCGAGCGACGAACCGACCACCACGAAACCGTCACTGGTGACGGTCATCTGCGTGTCGGCGTGGGCGGTGTCGGACTCGTCTCCGACCTCACCGACGTCACCCATCTCACCCATCTCCCCACTCTCGGGCGTGCGAATCGTCGCATCGAGTGAGAGCGACCCGCTCGCTTCGTCCCTCGTCTGAACCATCGAGGCGTGCATGTCGAGCGCTTCGATGTCCTCGGGCTGGAGGAACGTGATCTCACCGTCGGTCATGAGTGAGTCGGGCTCTGCGACGAACTCCGCGTTCGCGTCGAGTCCGGGGTCGACCTCGTCGGTCAGGAAGACGTGAGCGAGGCCGCTCGGAACGTCGATTGCGAACGTTCCTTGCCCTGTCGCGTCGGCGTCTGTCATCCGGTACAGCAGTACCGCGTCGCCGTTGTCGTACACGAAAATCTCGTCTGCTGCAGTAGCAAGTGTGTCATCAGAACTGGCAACCGCACTCGTCATCCCACCACTCAGAACGAGCATGGCGACGACGGCGAGTACGACCGCAGTCCGTAGTTGAGACGGCATTACAACAGAGGTTAGCCGCACAGCAGAATAACACTCGCGTGTAATCTGACACTTTTTGGGAGTCTCCAAATAGAGGAGTCGTGCGGAACGAAACCGAGAGCCCGCAGCAGCGTAATTCGCAATTATCCCCAGCTAGCATCTGAATCTCACCGAGACTGATGCGGTTCGAAGATACATCTGTCGACCGGTGCGACGCTCACCACGAAGAGACGAAAGAGAACAGCAGTGAGAGTCCGGTTCAGTCGCGCCGCAGTGCGACGAGCGAGACGCCGACGAGCGCGACGAGTGCGACGCCGACACCGAAGCCGGGCATGCCGCCGAGGAAGCCACCGTCATCCTCGTCGGTCTGGAGGTAGCCTTTCACCTCGGAGGCGTCCATCTCGGGGAAGTCCTGTTCTTCCTGACTCCAGTCGCCCGGCAGGTGAACGGTCGTCTCGGCGTCGACGGCCGCGAGCGCGCGGACGTCGGACTCGGCCGGGTTCTCGCCGGTCGCGCCCTTCAGGCGGACGTAGGTAACCGACTCGCCGTCTTCGACCTCGCCGTAGGCGCTGGCGACGTTCATGCCGCCGTACTCGTCTTTCAGCACGTCAGAGAACGCAGAGAGGTTGTCGAACGAGGCACCGGCTTCGAAGGTGACGCTGTCCTTCTGGACGGAGACGTCCATCCGTGCCTTCTCGAAGTTCGACTTCTTGAACGCGTCGAGGACCTTCCGCGCCTGCGAGTCCTCGGACGCGCCGGTCGTGCCCTGTGCGGAACTCAGCATGCCGTCGATTGCCTCGCGAATCATGTCCTCCTGAGCCACTTCGGCCTCGAAGGAGGTCTGCAGTTCGCCGTTCTCCGTCTTCGCGTGGAACTCGGCCGTCGTCTCACCCATGTCGTCGATGCCACGGGATTCGAGTTCGGAGATGTACGCGCCCCAGTTCTCCGTCTCGTAGGAGCCGTCGAACGTGATGCGTGCCGAGTTTGCGTCGGGCGACGTGAGTTCACCGTTCCAGGTCGCCGTCTGTTCGAGTTCGGCCGCCTGCTGTGCCTCGAACATCTTTCGGGCCTGCGTGATGGCCTCGTCGTCCTGCATTTCGGTCGCTTCGGCGATGTCGAGCATCGCCTTCGCAGCCTCGTCGTACTCGTCGAGCTGGACGTCCCACGACGCCGTCGCCTCCGTGTCCGTCACGTCGAGCGTCGCAGAGACCTTCGTCACTTCGAGCTTCTGGATGCGCTGGGCGAGGTCTTCCGCTTCGGACTGGGAGAGGTCCATCTGCTGGGAGGACGCGAGCGACTGCGCGATCTGCTCGGAGAGCATCTCGTCGACGCCGCTGAACTCGACCACGTACTCGATGTCGAGTCGGTTGGTCGCGCTGTCGAACGAGTGCGACTTGATGTTCACCGACACGTCACCACCGAGCTGTTGCCCGATCATGCTGAACTGGGCTTCGAGGGACTGGCGTGCGGCTTCGCGGGTCTCCCACGAACTCTTGCCGAACGAGCCGACCTCGTAGTTCTGCGCCATCGAGAGCGTGTAGCCTGCGTTCGTCTCTTCGAGGGTGAACTCGTGGTGCTGGTTCGCCATCGACGCCGGGGCCTGCTCGAACGTCGCCGTCACGGAGCCGTCCGTGGCGAACGAGGAGGCGGTCGAGGTGAACGTCCCCTGCGTGGAGACGGACTCGAGCATGGAGGTACCCTGTCCGACCGTGCCGGACTCGCTCTGGAACGTCGCGTCGACGGAGGCGGACGCCTTCGCGTCCTTCTTCGTCTGCGTGAGCGAGGCGTCGACCGTCAGGTCAGACACCGAGTCGGGCGTCGGCATCTGGAAGTCACCTTCGCCGGAGAGCGACTCCGGCCCCATGACGAACGACGCGTTGCCAGTGACGTTCGAGTCCGTGGAACTGTTGTCCTGCACGAAGGCGTGGAGCAGCCCTTCAGACACGTCGATACCGTACTGTCCGGTGGTCGTCGACGACGACTGGTCGTCGCGGTACACCAGCATCGCATCGCCGTTTTCCTGCACGTAGATTTCGTCAGCCGGCTGGACCGAGTCCTCGC
The DNA here is from genome assembly GCF_051207395.1 of Haloarchaeobius caseinilyticus. NCBI lineage: Archaea > Methanobacteriati > Methanobacteriota > Halobacteria > Halobacteriales > Halorubellaceae > Haloarchaeobius > Haloarchaeobius caseinilyticus. Next base: position 1,335,101 of record NZ_JBPJZC010000001.1, read on the forward strand.
TGGACTGGCCGAGTCCGCCAGCCATCGCCACGGACCCGACGGTACTCCCGACGAGGAGGGCGGCGACGGCGAGGACGAACGCCGATTTGAAGCTATCTCTCATTCGCGCGAGTCTTTCGGTTCCGGGAATATAACTCTCCCGGTCTGGTCTGTAATCTGATTATTCTCTCAATATGGGTATTTTGAGCTGGAATCGGCATACTCGGTCGACTTACCGTTCTCGTCTATGGCCGTGCATACGCGTAGCACCCCGGGATAACTCGGATGGATTACCATCGACCAGCGCGTGTGAAACGAGACCATCGGGCAGTCGCCCGCCGGTGAGTAATCGCGTTTCGTGGCCCTTTTGCCCGCCGACACGGTAGCGAGTGATAGTATGGCCCGGTACCACATCGAAACGTACGGTTGCACCTCCAACCGTGGGGAGAGTCGACAGATAGAGTCGGCACTCCGCGACGCCGGCCACTACCGCGTGGACGGTCCGGAGGCGGCCGACGTCGCCATCATGAACTCGTGTACGGTGGTCGAGAAGACGGAGCGAAACATGCTCCGCCGGGCCAAAGAACTCGAAGCCGAGACCGCAGACCTCATCGTCACCGGCTGTATGGCGCTGGCACAGGGTGAGGAGTTCCGCGACGAGGAGATCGACGCGCAAATCCTCCACTGGGACGAGGTCCCCGAAGCCGTAACGAACGGCGAGTGCCCCACGCCAGGGCCGGGCGTCGAACCCGTCCTGGACGGCATCGTCGGCATCCTGCCCATCGCCCGTGGCTGCATGAGCGACTGCTCGTACTGCATCACGAAGCACGCCACCGGAAAGATAGAGAGCCCACCGGTCGAGGCGAACGTCGAGAAAGCTCGCGCGCTCGTCCACGCGGGCGCGAAGGAGATACGCATCACCGGACAGGACACCGGCGTGTACGGCTGGGACACCGGCAAACGCCAGTTGCACACGCTGCTGGAGCGCATCTGCACCGAGATAGAGGGTGACTTCCGCGTGCGCGTAGGCATGGCGAACCCGAAGGGTGTCCACGGCATCCGCGACGAACTCGCCCGAGTGTTCGCCGAACACGACGAACTGTACAACTTCCTGCACGCGCCCGTCCAGTCCGGCAGCGACGACGTACTCGGCGACATGCGCCGCCAGCACCAGGTCTCCGAGTACCTCGAAGTCGTCGAGACGTTCGACGACGCACTCGACCACTGGACCCTGAGTACGGACTTCATCGTCGGCTTCCCGACCGAGACCGGCGAAGACCACAAACAGAGCCTCGCACTCCTGCGCGAGACCCGCCCGGAGAAGATCAACGTCACGCGCTTCTCCAAGCGCCCGAACACGGATGCAGCCGACATGAAGGGGCTCGGTGGCACGCTGAAGAAAGAGCGCTCGAAGGAGATGTCCGACCTGAAGATGGACGTGGTCGGCGACGCCTACGACGCGATGGTCGGCGAGACGTTCGAGGACGTACTCGTGGTGCAGGAAGGAACGGGTGATTCGGTGAAGTGCCGCGACGCGGCCTACCGACAACTCATCGTTCGGAACGCCTCCGACCACGGCCTCGAACCCGGTGACTTCGTAGACCTCGAAGTGACGAGTCACAATACGGTGTACGCGTTCGCGACGCCGGTGTAGTTCGGACCCGACTCGGACTCGTTCCGTCTCGATTCCTTTCCTCCCGCCCGATTCGCCCGCTCAACAACAACAACAACAGCAGCCGGAGCCACAGCAGCAGTCGGTCCGTCGGCGGTCACGGCAGCCACACCCAGACAGCACGACGACGACGGGTGCGGACGAATCGGTCGGACAGCAGTTCTCGGTCGGTGTGTCTTCTGACATCACAGGAGGATGGACGACCCGGTCGACCATAAATTAGCAATTTACTGAAATATGGGTGGTTTCTCGCGGGAAACTCGGCGGCAGGGTTGAAACCTACCGGGGGCGAACGGGCGGTATGGACGAGTCGTCGCAGGAACTGTGGCACGGCCTCCGGTCGGTCGTCGGGTCGAAGTGGGCGATGCACGTCGTCGCTGCGCTAGCCGACGAGGAACACGGGTTCAACGAGTTACGGCGGGAAGTGGGCGACGTGACCGCCAAGACACTCTCGGCACGCCTCGCAGAGTTGCGCTGTCTCGGCTTCGTCGAAAAGGAGGTCCACGCGACCACGCCACCGACGACCAGCTATCGACTCACCGAGTATGGTCACCGACTGGCCGACGTGCTGGCCGACCTCGAATCGCTCGTCCGCGTGATGGACTGTACCGACACGAACTGTCCGGACGACGACTGTCCGGTCGAGTACTGTGTGACACCCGCAGACCCGGCGTACTGCGACTGTTGAGTCGTCGAATCGCCGAGTCACTCGACTCTTCTTACTCGTCCGGTGAGGCCCCTTCGAGCAATCGGTCGGTGTCTTCGTCCTCTTTCCACTCACCGAGTTCTTTCGGGTCGACGTGGACGAACACGTCGTCGACCTCGTCGATGGCCTGAATCGACTGGACGACCGCTGACTCGATGTCGTGCGCCTCGAACAGCGTATGGTCCCCCTCGACCTCGATGTGCAACGAGACGTCTATCTCCGGGCCGACGTAGTGCGCAATCACGTCGTGGACACCGTGGACCTCGGGGTGTTCGAGCGCCCGCTCGACGATTTCTGCGCGGAGGTCTTCCGGCGGGGCAGCCCCGACGAGGTAGTTCACGTTGTCGCGGACGATTTCGACGCCGGTCCAGAGGATGGCGAACGAGACGACGACCGCGGCGAGCGGGTCGAGCACGGGAAAGCCGAGTCCACCACCGACGACACCGACGAGTGCCGCCAGCGCGGTGAGCACGTCGTTGCGGTTGTCGAGCGCCGTGGCGACGAGTGCGGGTGAGTTCACGTTCTCTCCGGCGGTGAGACAGTAGCGGTAGAGACCGAGCTTTATGACCGCAGAGCCAGCGAGGACGGCGACCGCCATCGTGGAGTAGTGCGAGACGTAGGTGCCGGAGAGGAGCGTCGTCACCGACTGCCAGAGGACGACGCCACCGGCGAGGAACACACCCGCGGCGACGAACAGCGAGACGAACGGTTCGATGCGTTCGTGGCCGTGCGGGTGTTCGAAGTCGGGTGGTTGCGTGGTGAGGTAGAGTCCGGCGAGGACGACGATGCTGTACACCGAGTCCGAGAGGCTATTGACGGCCTCGGAGCCGACGGCGAGGCTCCCACTCTCAGCGTACACGACCGCTTTCGCCAGTGCGAGGACGACGTTCGTGGCGACGACGACCAGTCCCACGCGACGCACCGCGTTCGCCCGACTCATGCTGGATTCGCCTACGAGGGGAGTGGTAAAAGGGCCTGTCGGCAATAGCTCAGATGAACGCGAGCGGAACCATCACCGCAAACCCGAGTGCCAGCCCAGAGAGGAGTTCGCGCGTGCCGCCGCCGGGGAGTTCTTCGCCGAGTTCGCGCGCTTCGGGGATGAACTCCGTCGCCACGAGGAAGATCATCGCACCCGCGGCGAAACCGAAGCCGAACGGGAGGAACTCACGCGCGACGCGGACGAACGCGAAGGCCATGACCGCGCCGATTGGCTGTGGCAAACTGGAGAACACGGCCCACCAGACCATCTTCGGTTCGCTGACGCCCATCGCGCGCAGCGGAATCGAGATAGCGACGCCCTCCGGGATGTTGTGGATGGCGATGGCGACCGTCATGAACACGGCGAGAATTGGTACTCCAAAGCTGAGGAGGCCGAGCGTCTCTGCGTCAGCGAGGTTGAGGTCGGCGAACGAGACACCGACGGCGACGCCCTCCGGGAACGAGTGGACCGTGAGAATCCCGAGGATGAGCACGAGTTTCTTGAAGTCGGCTTCGGCGTACTCGCCCGGGTCCGGTTCGTACTCTTCGATGACCTCGTGTGCGACGACGACGAGCGCAGCACCGGCCACCATCCCCCCGGCGACGCCGAGGAGTTGTCCGTTCGCCGCGCCCTCGAAGATGAGACCGAACACCGACGCAGACACCATGATGCCGGAGGCGAGTCCCCAGAGGAGGACGTTCGTCCGGTCGCTGATGTCGTCGAGGAAGAAGAAGGGCACCGCGCCGAGTCCGGTGGCCAGTGCGGTTATCAGCCCCGCGACGAACACCAGCACGAGATTCTCGACGAGTGCCATGGGTAGCTGAATCTCGGTGCCGGACCACCATAGTGCTTCTCACTTCAAGAACAAAATTTTGGGTTGCCTAAAAAATTGTTGTCGGGGTGGGCCGCAGGCACGCCGTCGGTGCGCGGCCGACGCGTGATGTGACCGCGCGCGCCAGCGCGCACCGGCGAAATCGGGCCCGGTCAGAACTGGACTGCAGTGGCCTCGTCGACGACAGAACTACCGTCTTGAGCCGCGAAGGCGGCGTGGAGCCGGTCGTAGGTGTCTTCGAGTCCTTCGACGATGACTTTCGTGTCTGCGACCACCGGCATGAAGTTCGTGTCACCGTTCCAACGAGGAACCACGTGTGTGTGCAGATGGTCGTCGATAGAACCGCCTGAAGCCCCACCACCCAGATTCAAGCCGGTGTTGAAGGCGTCAGGACCCATCGCGTCGGCGAGTGCGTCGAGCGTCCGCTGTTTGAGCTTCGCGTGGTCTAACAGCACCTCGTCGGCGAGTTCGGTGTACTCACCGCCGTGGGCTGCGGGGATGACCATGGCGTGGCCCGGATTGTACGGGTAGTTGTTCAGCAAGACGAAGGCGTGCTCCGACCGCGCGACGATACGGTTCTCTCGGTCCGCCTCACGCTCGGGGAGCACACAGAACGGACAGCCGTCGATGCCGTCACCACCGTCTCGCTCGACCCAGTCGATACGCCAGGGAGCGAACACTTGGTCCATAGTTCCCACTCGTGAGCGACCGATTTGAAAGCCCCGTTCGCGCAACTATCAGCTTCCGTATGAGATTGGGGTGCTATCCCTGCTTCAAGTACTAATTTCGAGACTACAAGGACCGGCAATTCGGCCGACAGACGTTTCGAAACCGGTAGATTATCGATTTCGACACAATTCCTCCAATCGCTATCACATTCGGTCAGTTCAACCGATTAAACGGTCGGTTCTTTTTATAGGGTATCCCACTCTGGAGGATATTGGATGGCGACGACTGACAACGCAATCGACGGGAGAACCGAACGCTGCAACAATTGTGAAACGGACACGGTCCACCAGGTGTCGGTGCAGCTCGTGACCGAGAGCAAGAAGAAAGAGAACGCACAGTTCTCGCGCGAACCCTACCGTGTGACCGAGTGCCAGGCGTGCGGGACGCGCGAGAGCACGCGGATGAACAACGCCTGAGTGGGTCCGGGTGACGCCTGCGTGGCCGCAGGCGAACGGTGCCAGGGCTGGTGACACGGGCGTGGTGGCCCGAGTCACGTACGACGGACGGCACACTGGTGATGCGGACGTGGTGGTCCGCGCCGGCGTGTGCCACGCGGTATGGTGGTGACGCGGACGTGGTGGTCTGCGTCACGCGGTGATGGAAACGAGATGTGGTGTATCCCACGCGGGCTGTGGTGCGGTTGCCCGGCGGGTGGTGGTGCCCGCCGTGCGGTGGCTATCGCGACGGGTGTATCGACGTGAAAACAGCGGCTTCGGTGGGTACCGCAGCGGCTTCAGTAGATAACGGGTCGGCCGGTCAGCGCGACCGGGTGGTCACTTCGCAACCGTCTTCGGTGACGATGACGGTGTGTTCTTTCTGACTCACGAGCTTTCCATCGGCTTCCTTGAGCACCGGGTAGCCGTGGACGATGTTGTTCATCTTGAGCCGGCGCAGTGCCATCTCCGGGCGCGGGACGTCGAGCCATCGCGTGGCGAACGGGAGCGTACGGAACTCTTCGGCGATCTGTTCGAGGGCCTGCCGCGCGCCGCGGTCGCGGACCGAGCCGTCGCGCTCCAGCGCGAAAATCTGTTCGTCGGCCCCTTCGGTCACCTTGCCGGAGCCGTCGGTGGCGAACGGTTCGATGGCGACGACCTGCCCGACTTCGAGCGTCGTCCCCTGCGAGACGGCGCGGTTCGGGATGTTCGGGTCGGTGTGCTGTTCCCAATGGCCGAGGCCGTGGCCCGAGAGATTGACGACCGGGTTGTAGCCGTAGCCCTCGATGACGTCCTCGATTTCGGCCCCGATGTCGCCCGTGTCGACGCCGGGTTCGACCATGTCGAGTGCTGCGGCGAGTGCCTCCTCGCTCGCTTCTGCGAGTTCCGGGTTGCCGGAGAGGTCGACGGTGATGGCGGTGTCGGCCAGCCAGCCGTCGATGGAGACACCGATGTCGAGGTTCACCATGTCCTCACCGAACGTCGAATCGTCGTCGATGCTCGGTGTGGCGTGGGCTGCTTCCTCGTTCACAGAGATGTTGACTGGGAACGCCGGTTCACCACCGAGTTCACGGATTCGGTCTTCGGCCCACTCCGCGACTTCGAGGTGGCTCGCGCCGACTTCGACCATCTCGGCGGCGGCGTCACGAACCTCCGCGAGGATGCGACCCGCTTCCCGATGTTTCTCGTACTGTTCGGCCTCCAGGTCGACCTCCGTCTCGCTCATGGCCTGCAGTTCGCCCACGACGGAAAAAGAGGTTCCGCCTCGGCTGCCTGCTAGCGGTTCGCAAACCATGGTCTATATAGACATGTTAGAAAGGTTTTATGGCCCCGAGTTCTTGCTACCAGCCAGTTCAACTATGAGTACACCAGCACCTTCGTTCCCCGACGACGACGACGCGCGGCATCAGACGGTCGACGCGGACGATTGGGACGAAATTTACCTCGTCGGTGACGTCCACGGCTGCCTGGACGCGCTGGAGAAACTGCTGGCCGAACTCGACCCTAGCGACGACGACCTCGTCGTCTTCGTCGGCGACCTCGTGCGAAAAGGACCGGACAGTCAGGGTGTGGTCGAACGCGTCCGTGAAGCGGACAACATGATTTCGGTACGCGGAAACAACGAGGACAAGCTCATCCGCGGCGACAAGGAACTTCCCGAACTCACCGACGAGGACATGGCCTACATCCACGAGATGCCCGTCGCACTCTCGTTCGACGATGCGCTGGTCGTCCACGGCGGCATCGACCCCCGAAAACCGCTCGACGACCACACGCCGAACGAAGTGCTGAACATGCGCTCGCTCGCGCCCGACGGCAGCTACGACCGGCCGTACTGGTTCGAAGAGCACGCGGACGGCCCGCGCGTGTTCTTCGGCCACACCGTCCTCGAATCGCCGGTCGAGCGCCGGCACGCGGTCGGCCTCGACACCGGCTGCGTCTACGGTGGGGAACTCACGGCCTACAGCTACTGGGAGGACGAATTCGTCGCGGTTTCGCTCGACGGAGACGGAAAAGGTCGCAAGGACTCGAAAATCGTCACACCGCCCGCGAAGCGCGTCGCGTGAGGAACTGCCCCGAAAACTGACGACAGCACCCGTGATTCGTCGGACTGACTCACTGGTTCAGCAATTCGTTCGGCTGCGACTCGTTTTATTGCGGTTCGACCCAGGAACACTCCGGGCAGGCGTCGACTCCTTGTACGTTCACCGTCTCTGTGTCGCACTCCGGGCAAGTTCTGGCTGCACCGTGTTGTGGCTGTTCGAGCATGATAGCCATATGGAGTTCGACGACAATAAATGTCGGCTACGACAAATGACGAAAATCGTGTGTCTCTGTATCACTTTCTCTCCCCTGACCAGTCCTGCCTCGTCGGGTGAGTGTCCGACAGTGCGCGTGTCTCACCCGTACCACAGCCGCCGGTCACCATCGGCGACCGTCGAAACCCGGTGAGTGGGCTGTGGCTTCCGGTCGGCGACTGGCAGTCAGCGACTGACCGCAGTCTGCATCGCGTCGGAGTTGTACGCGCTGCCGACGCTCCCGTCCCGGCCGAGGACGATGACGCCCGCCGACGAGCCGGTGAGCTCACCGAACTCGTCGATGGCGCGGTCGGCCGCCTGCTGTGCGCTGTAGCCCGCTTCGAGGTAGCCGACGGCGCGGCGCGAGAGCGTCACCCGGGCGATGTCTTCGCCCGCACCCGTGGCCGACGCACCACCAGCCGGGGCGCAGTAGAAGCCGTTGCCGAGCTGTGGCACGTCGCCGACGCGGCCAGCCAGCGCGAGCCAGCGACCACCCGTCGAGGTGGCTGCAGCGAACGACTCCCCGTCGTGGGCGACCGCGCCGACCGTATCGTGGTCGTACTCGTCGCCGACGCCGGCGGACGTGGCCTCATCCGCTTCGTTCCCGTCCGGGTCGGTCGTCCCGAATCGCTCGCGCAGATAGGCGAGGTGCTCACGCGGGCCGCCCTCGGGAACGTCCTCTTCGGCCCATCGCTCGCGGGTCCGGTCGCTCCAGAGGTTGACGCCGGTCTCGACGTCGAAGTCCTCGGCGAGCGAGACCGCGTGTTCACCGGAGACACAGATGTGTGGCGTCTCCTCCATGACGACGCGCGCGACGCTGACGGCGTGTTCGACGCCGGGCATGGAACAGGCTGCACCAGCCTCGCGGTCGTCGGTCATCACACCGGCGTCGGTTCGAACGACACCGTCGGACTGGACCGCGCCGCCGACGCCAGCGTTGAACCGTGGCGAGGATTCGAGGACGTGAATCGCGCGTTCGACCGCGTCGAGCGGTGTGTCGGCTGCTGCACCCGCGTCGGCCGCGTCGTCGAGGACTGCCTGTCGGGGCTCTGGTTCGTCGGGGTCGGCACCAGCGCCGCCGTGGACGATGACGTGCATACCGCTTTCTGGCACCCGAGTCGTCTTCAATCCCGTCGAAAAGCGAAAGAGGGCGACGTGAGTAGCCGCGAGCATGCCGGTGTACGACCGTGGGGGCGCGACCGAGTTCGAGGTCATCGACGAGTGGGAGGCAGGTGTGGGCTGGGTCGCCCATCCCGACGAGGAGGGTCGCCGCGCCAGTCACGCGATTCACGGTGAGAACGGTGACGTGTGGCTGTTCGACCCACTCGACGCACCCGGTGTCGAGTCGCTGTACGACGAACTCGGGCCGGTCGCCGGTGTCGCCGTCTTCTCGGACTGGCACACCCGCGACGCGGCAGTCTTCGCGAGCCGACACGACGTGCCCGTGTTCGTTCCCTCCTGGCTCGACCGCGTGGCGGACAAACTGCACGCCGCCGACGAGTCGGTCGACGTCGTCCGATACGACCGTGACCTCGGCACTTCAGGGTTCGAAGTCCGCCGTGTCGACCCGTTCCCCGGTTGGCACGAAGCCGTCGCCTACCGCGACTCCGACGAGACGCTGTACGCCGCCGACGTGCTGGGGACCGTCATGGGGTCGACAGTTGGGGACGAACGAGTCGGCTTCTTCCTCCTGCTTCGACCTGCGCCACCGGTCGCTCCCTTCGTCGACCGCCACCCAGAACGCATCCTCGTCGGCCACGGTGCGGGCGTGTTCGATGACGCGACCGCCGCACTGACCGACGCAGTGACTGGTGCACGACGACGGTTCCCTCGCACGCTCGCGAACTACGGTGTCACACAATTTCGCGGACTCGTCGGTGCGTTGTGGAACTGACACACCACTATGTCAATAGGGCACACAGCCGGTGTGTAGCGGCCTTCACGAGCGATTTCGCAATATTTGCCACCGGGCGAAATGGGAGGTCTTTTAGGCGCAACTTCCGACGAACTAGACGATATGAGCTACGACTACGACAAGGTTGAGGTGCCGGATGAGGGGCAGCAGATCACGGTCGAGGACGACGAACTCGTCGTTCCCGAGAACCCCATCATCCCCATCATCCACGGCGACGGCATTGGCACGGACGTCGGTCCGGCCGCACAGAAGGTGCTCGACGCCGCCGCCGATGCAACCGGTCGCTCCATCTCGTGGATGCGCGTCTACGCTGGCTCGTCCGCCCGCGACAAGTACGACGAGAACCTGCCCGCCGACACCGTCGAGGCAATCAAAGAGTTCAACGTCGCAATCAAGGGCCCGCTCACGACGCCGGTCGGTGCTGGCTTCCGCAGCCTGAACGTCGCGCTCCGTCAGAAGCTCGACCTGTACGCGAACGTTCGCCCGACCTACCACCTCGACGGCGTCCCGTCGCCGGTCAAGAACCCCGAGGAGATGGACATGGTCACGTTCCGTGAGAACACGGAAGACGTCTACGCCGGCATCGAGTGGGAAGCCGGTACCGACGACGTCCAGAAGGTCAAGGAATTCGTCGAGGAGGAGATGGGCTACGACGAGACCATGCACGACGGCCCCATCGGCATCGGCATCAAGCCGATCACCGAGTTCGGCACGAAGCGTCTCGTCCGTGAGGCCATCGACTACGCCATCGAGAACGAGCGTCCCTCCGTCACCCTCGTCCACAAGGGTAACATCATGAAGTTCACCGAGGGCGCCTTCCGTGACTGGGGCTACGAGGTCGCCGAAGAGGAGTACGGCGAGGACGTCATCACCGAGGACGAGCTGTGGGACGAGTACGACGGAGAGCAGCCCGAGGGCAGCCTCGTCGTCAAGGACCGCATCGCAGACAACATGCTCCAGCAGCTCCTGACCCGCACCGACGAGTACGACGTCATCGCGACGATGAACCTCAACGGTGACTACATGTCCGACGCCGCCGGCGCGCAGATCGGTGGCCTCGGCATCGCACCCGGTGCGAACTTCGGTACCGCCCGCTGTCTCGCAGAGCCGGTCCACGGCTCCGCCCCGAAGTACGCCGGCCAGGACAAGGTCAACCCGACCGCGATGATCCTCTCCGGCCGTCTCATGCTCGAGTACATGGGCTGGAACGACGCCGGTCAGCTCGTCCGTGACGCCGTCGAGAAGACCATCTCCGAGGGCGACGTCACGTACGACCTCGAACGACAGATCGAAGGCGGCAACAAGCTCGCGACGAGCGAGTTCGCCGACAAGATCGTCGAGAACATTCACGAACTGGCGTAAGTGGCTTCCCCCGTCGACGCTGACGGACCGCAACACACCATTTTTCCGCCGGTCATCACGTTGTGCACCGAGTGCCAACTGAGCCGTACACACGCTTAACCCCCTTGCCACCATCTACCACACCATGGCCATCATCGCGGAGGTGACGATTGCTCCAGAGGCGTTCCCCCTCGGCCGCGTCTCGCTCGCCGAGCCGTCGGTGCGCGTCGAACTGGAGCGAGTCGTCCCGACGACGGACGTGACGCTGCCGTTCATATGGGTGACGGGGGCGAACCTCGATGCCTTCGAGCGGTCGGTCGAGTCGCTGGAGGAGGTAGACGAACTGACCGAACTGGCCCGGTTCGACCGGTCTGCGCTGTACCAAGTCCAGTGGGGACCATCGGTCGAGAGTTTCGTCACGGCGCTCGCCGAACGCGGTGCGACGGTCCTCACGGCCGAGGCCGACGGCGAGTGGCAGTTCAAACTCCGGTTCGCCAACCACGCCGACCTCTCACAGTTCAGCGAGTGGTGTCGAGACAACGACTACACCATTGGCCTGCGACGATTGCACTCCCTCGCCGACGCGACCGACTCCCGAAGCGAACTCGGGTTGACCGGCGAACAGCACGAGGCACTCACGCTGGCGACCACACTCGGCTACTTCAAAGTGCCAAAACGGGCGACGCTCGCCGACCTCGCCGCAGAGCTCGACATCAGCGAACAGGCCGCGGGCGAGCGGGTACGTCGCGCGATGGACCGGCTTGCCAACGCGGTCGTCCTCACCGACGAGTCACCGGTACAGTCGACGACGCCGCGGTAACTGGCGGAATCGCCACGATGGTCGACGAGACAACCGCTATATCGCCTGAGACCGTATTTGTGCCGTGGGACACGAGAATCACACAGAATTCGACGACCTCGACTTAGACCTCATCGGCGACCTCGACCGCGCGGACACCAAGCTCTCTGTCCGGGTCGAGAAACGCCGGTACGGGAAGCCGATGACGATCGTCGAAGGGTTCCCGCACGGGACCGACCTGCGAGACCTCGCCTCGACGTTGAAGCGTGCGGTCGGCGCTGGCGGCACCGTCGATGGCGACACCATCGAGATTCAGGGAGACCAGATCGACCGCGTCCGCGATATTCTGAAGCGCGAAGGCTACGCACTCTAACACTTTTGCGGCGCGGCGACGACCCTCGTCGAGCCGATGCCAGATTTCGGCGCAGCCGTTGGGAACGTTCAACACGTAGGCGGCCCCAGCCACAGCTATGTACCACGTGGTGGGCTGTCGTGAGTGCAGTGCGTTGCGGATCATCGAGGGACGGCCAGAGACGACCCAGTGCGGGCGATGTGGACACCGCCGCAAGTTCAAGAAGGTCCGGTCGTTCGTCGAGACCGACGACCTCGACCACGCCCGCGAGGTCCGCGCATCGATGCTGGCGAACCGGCAGGGCCACGGCGACGAGTTCGCGAAAGTCGATTCGTTCACCGAACTCGAATCGGCGGTCGAAGACGGTGTCGTCGACGACGAGGAGTTCCTCGAAGCGTCGGGGCTCGACACCGACGAAGTGAACGACGCCGGGAAGCGAGCGAGCGAGACGACCCGGACGATGAACAGAAAGGAGACCGTCGAGGCCGCCCTCCGCGAGCTCGACCACCCGACCGAAGACGACATCGTCGCGTACGCCGCCGACCACGGTGTTCCCGAATCCTACGTCACGAAGGCACTCGACAAACTGGCACGACGCGGTGAGGTCTCTGAGAGTCGTGGTCGCTATCGACTGCTCTAAGCCGAGTGACTGCCACCCCTGTTCTCCTCAGCCAAACACGCCACTCGTCACGAGGAACACCCCAATCGAGGTGAGCCCCGCCCCGAGACAACAAAAGGCGACGCCGAAGCGGCTGGAAAGCCCGCCTTTCGGCTGGACCGACCACGGGTTCGTGACGTCGAAGCCACCCGAGACCGACGCGCCTGCCGAGTCGAGGCCGGCGTCGCTCGTGGCGAACGCAGTCGGAAAGGCCACCAGCATCGCACCGCCGAAGAAGAACGCGACGCCCGTCAGTGGCGCGCCTGCGGCGACGGACACGCCAAGGACGACGGCGGCGAACACCGGGCCGACGAGCAGGGTGTACCGTAGCACGTACGGTTTGAGTGCGGTCAGTGCCATACATCACCTACATGACAGAAACATATCAATCTTCCGTTGGGTCGTGCACCGACCGGGGCGGACTCAGTCCTCCTGCCAGTCCGGATTCTCTCGCGGCGGACTGAAGATGTCGACGCCACGGACAGGCACGTCCCCGCGGTTTACCGCTGCGTGCGGTTCGTCGCTCCGTAACGAGTACGAATCACCGGCCGCGACGAGGACATCCTCGTCGTCGACGATGAAGGTGAGCGTCCCCTCGTAGACGAAGCCAGCCTGTTCGTGGTGGTGACTGTGTTCGGGGACGGTCGCACCCGGTTCGATGACGAAGTGCTGGACGTTCATCCCCTCGCCGCCAGCGAGGATGGCGAGGTGGACGCCGTCGACGGCTTCGGTGGACTCGACCGACTCAGTGGGAACGTGTTCCATACCACACCCTCACAGCCGACCGTGATACAGTTTCGCCCGGGGGCCTAAAAGAGACGAAGTCCGCCAGCGGCAGCTACCGACTCGCCGTAAATCCGAGTTTGTTGATGGCGCTAACGACGTCGTTCGGGTCGACACTGCCGACGACCTCGACGGTCCCTTCGATGTGATTGGCGCTTACTCGCTCGACACCATCGATGCGCCGAAGTCCGTCCTGAATCGTGTCCTCACAGCCGTTACACTTCATGTCCTCGACTGTTACCTGAATCTTGGAGACTGCCATCGTACGCTGAAAGAGGCGGCCGAGGCGGATAAGGTGGCGACCGGATACCTCAGGACGGGCCGCTGGCCGACAGTTAGCCTGACATTCGAGCCACAACAGTACGTTGCTCGGTGTACTCTCGGGTACCGTGCATCAGGGTCGTGTCCTCCGTCGCAGTGCAACGAACCGGACTCGCTGAGGCAAGTCGTCTCTCGACGATACTCGACAGTAGTGAGTAACGAGGACACAGCCACCACGAAAACGCGTGAGCGCGATTACCGGCCCAGTTCCTCGTGCGCCGACGAAAGGTGACGCGACGCGAGTGCAGCCAGCAGCGAGAGTTCACCCGCCAGCGCACCAACCGCGATGACCTCTGCCAGCGCGTCGGCGTTCGACCCGGCCGGGTCGCCGCCGCCAGCCAGTCCGAGCACGTCGAGTGCCTCGGACTGCGTCGGGAGTTTCGTCCCGCCGCCCACGGTCCCGACCTCCAGCGACGCGAGCGAGATGGAGACGTACAGGTCCCCGTCGCGTTCTTCCGCGGTCGTGATGGCGTTGCTGCCTTCGACGACCTGCGCGGCGTCCTGTCCAGTGGCGAGGAACGCCGCCGCGACGGTGTTCGCCGCGTGCGCGTTGAAGCCGAGTGCGCCCGCCTTCGCGCTGCCGACGAGGTTCTTGCGTGTGTTCGCCTCGGCGATGGCTGCGGAGGTGGTGTGCAGACGCTCTTCGACCACGTCGCCAGGAATCAGCACGTCGGCGGTCACGGAACGACCGCGGCCTTCGACGGCGTTGACGGCTGCCGGCTTCTTGTCCGAGCAGAGGTTGCCCGAGAGGGCGACGAGCGACGCTGGCGTCGCTTCCTCGACGACTTCGCACGCCTCGCGCGTGGCGATGGTGGCCATGTTCATCCCCATCGCGTCTTTCGTGTCGTAGCGGAATCGCAGGTAAACGGAGTCGCCGACGACGTAGGGCGTCACGTCGAGCAGTTCGCCGTGACTCGTCGTCGACTCGGCGGCCTCGCGCAGTGCGTCGGTGTTCTCACGAACCCACTCGACGACTTCGGCCGCTTCGACGATGCCCGAGACACGGAACACCGGTGCGCGAGTCATCCCGTTCTTGGTGACGCGTGCGTCGGCCCCGCCCGCGGATTCGACGACAGAGAGACCGCGGTTCACGCTCGCCAAGAGCGCCCCCTCGGTCGTCGCCAGCGGCAGGTAGTACTCGCCGTCGGCCGCGCCACCGTTCACCGTGACGGGACCGGCCACACCCATCGGGAGCTGTGCCGCCCCGAGCATGTTCTCGATGTTCGACTCGGCGTCGGCCGCGTCGAACGCGTAGTCACCTACGGTGTCGAGCGAGGCATCGGTCTCGTCTTCGAGAAGGAGTCGGCGTGCCGCCGCCGCCACGTCGGCGTCGTCGGCGTGTGCTTCGAGTTCGTGCAATCGCAAGTCGCCCTCGCGGACGCGAGAAGCGAGCGTCGGCGCGTCGGTCATACGAGGGAGTCCGTATCGGGACCTGATACCGGTTGTCCTTTCAGGCGAGTCGGGCACGCGGCGCGACGGGACCGACTGTGCCTGCTGGGCCCGAAGAGACCAGCCGCGCCGAGTCGCCGACAGCCTCGACCGTCGGCGACGAGACGACCGAGGGTGTGACGAGTCGGCTGTCGTTCTCGGTCACGACCTGACTCACGTCGACGGTCAGTACGGAGTCTGGCTGTTCGGTACACGACCCCACCGAGAGCTTCAACACGAGGTTGTTCGCGTCCGTGACGCCGCCACGGTCTTCCGCAGAGACGACGGCGATGACCTCGTTCGCACAGAGATTGGCGGTCCGCATCGTGCCGCCATCCATGCGGTAGTACTGGTCGCCGCTTCGGGTCGTCAGCATCGACGAGAGCGAGTCCTGCCACGCGAGGCTGCTCGTGTCCGCGATGACCGTGTCGTTGGCGTAGAAGCGCACCGTCGACTCGTCGTCCGTGAGGTTCAGCCCGCCGAGTTGGGTGCAGGCGGCGTCTTCGTACGTCTCGCCGCCGATGGTCGTCGACCCCCCGGTCGTCGTGTTCGCCAGACAGTCGCGGAACTGTGGCGAAAGAGTCGTCGTCTGGCCGTCGTCGACCGTGAATCCGACCGCGGGGTACGTCTGGCCTGCAGTCCAGTTGTTCAGGTTCTGGCCGCTCCAGAGCGATTTCGTGGTCCCACCGACGTCCGCCGTGAGCGTCGTCGGTCGGTGGACGAGATACCGACCGCTCGTGGTCGTCGTCGGGGTCAAGTGGCGCGACTGTAGGACTACCGAATCGTCGACGGGAACCGTGCGCGTCTCGCTGAACGAGAGCGTCATCGGCACCGAGACGGTCTCGGTCACGTTCTGCATCGTCGCCTCGTCGAACGTCGTGCGAGTGAAGTCGACCGACACTCGCTCCGTGCCCGAAACGGTCGTCGTGTTCGTGCCGGTCACCGAGACGGTGTCACCGACGGAGAGATTCGCGGCCTCGTCGGCGGTGAGCGTCCGTTCGACCGACGCGGTGAATTCGACGTCTTGGACCAACTGCTCGGCGTTCGCCGCGTCGGTCTCGTCCCACTCGTGATAGCGGACCACGGTTCCGCGGTACACCTGCTCGCTGCGGTTGACGTGGATTATCTCCGTCGTCTCGTTCCGGGCGATTTGCTCGAACAAGCCGTCGAGTTCGGTCGACCGGTCGACGTCGTAGTAGTTCCCGCCCGCGGTCGTCGCCACGTCCGAGAGCAGACTCGCGTCGACCCCTGAGCCGACGCCGACCGAGTGGATGGTGATGTTCTGCTGGGCGGCGAGCGTCGCGGCGTAGCGCGGGTCGGTCGTCTGCTGTGTGTTCTGCCCGTCTGAGAGCAGGACGATGACCTGATTGTCCGCGCCGTCGCCCTGCGATTCGAGCATGTTGATGGCGTCTGCGAGGCCGTCACCGACGGGTGTGCCGCCGTCGGCCCGGAGCCGCTGAACCTGTGCCTTCGCACCGTCGAAGTTAGTCGTCAGGTCCTGATAGCGCTGGGTGAATATCGGACACTCGTACGGGTTACCCTGCTGGTAGCACCAGCGTTCCTGCGGCGTCGAGTCCCAGAGGTACCGCGTCGAGTAGCCGACGACACCGACCTCGTGCGACTGGTTCCGCCGGACGGTGTCGAGGAAGTGGCGCGTCGCACTCTTCGCGTGCGAGAGTTTAGAGCCACGCATCGAACCGGATTCGTCGACGACGAAGACGACTTCGAGCGGCGGGACCGCGTCCGTGTGTTCGCGTCTGGTCGTGTTGTTCCAGACCGTCTCGTAGACGGGGACTTCGTACGGCACGGAGACCGAACCAGTTCCCGGCAACGCGAGCGTGGAGTTGTTCCAGCCGACGAGTGGGTCGCCGGGCCCGTTCGTCCGCGTGGTCGCGGTCTCGGTGTAGGCGTTGGCCGTCCCGAGCAGTTCGACACTCACGTCGTACTCGTTGCCGGCACCCTTGTCGACCGAAAGCCGGTCGTCGTCGCTCGGGACGGTCGCCACGTCTCCGTCCGTCGTGTCGGGATTGGTGAAGTCGACGACCTCGTTCGACCCGTGGTCGAGGCGGTCGGGGAGCATCGACTTCGAGACCACGACGCGGACCGTGTCCGGAGCCGGCGTCGTGACCGTCGCACCCTCGAACTCCGCTTCGAGGTGCGTCCGCCACGCCTCGTGGTAGTCGCTCTCGACCGTGATGGTGATGTTGTCGACGTTCTGCGCCTGACCGCACGACCCGGCGAAGAGGTTCTCCTTCACGCGGGCAGTCATCTGCCGCGACTGCGTCGTGTTCTTACGGACGGCGAGCGTCTCGTCGTCGACGGCACCAGCGAGGTGGACGACGGAGAGGTGGAGTGTCCCGTCGCGGTAGCGCAGGTCGGGCGCGTCGAGTTCGACCGTCCCACTCGCCGACGAGCGCCAGATTGCACCGCCTTCGTACGCGATGGTCGTCCCACGCTCGTGACGATATTCGAGCGCCGAGAGCGGCAGCGTTGCTTCACACGCTGGCAAGTCGTTCACCCGGAGGGCGATGGACCCCGTCTGCACGATTTCCGTATCCGGCGGCGACATCGAGCCGAGCTGTAGTTCGTCTCCTGCGGCTGAGGAACCAAGCGCGAGTGAACCGAGACGTGCGTCGACGTCTTCCATCACCATCTCCGCAGACTGTACTTCGGTGCTGTCCTGGACGCCGTTACTGACCGCTGTCCCGCTGACGAACAGCATCGCCGCGCCAGCGACGACGATGCCGACCAGTATGACGACCCCCGTAATCTCTGAGACACCGCGATTGGTGGCGTCTCGATGTGTGTGTGGCGACCACATGGCGCAACCCTTTCGTTCATACAACAGCAGACGAGATATTAAATCTATTCACCAGCAGTGAAAAAATATAGGAACGATGTCTAAATCTAGTTCCCACCTACTTCTGGCTCCAGCGTGAAGAGCCTAGAATAGAACCGAGCCCGGTAGGTCGAAACCCACGGCTGGAGTGGGGAGTCGCGGGCACTCGAAGTCTATGGCGTCGGCTAGCGGGCAGTGTGTCGCAGAAAACCGTGAGTGAACGTCGGGACCGACTCAGACGCCGCGACCCTGCATCTTCTCCTCTTCGGGCAGGTCGACGTTCGCGTCGCCCTTCATGCCCTTGCCGATGTTGGAGGAGATCGCTGCGAGTTCTTCGGGGTCGTCCCAGTTGTTGACCGCCTGTACGATGGCGTTGCCCATCGCTTCGGGGTCCTCTGCGCCGAAGATACCGGAACCGACGAAGATGCCGTCGCACTCGTGGTGCATCATGAGCGCGGCGTCGGCGGGCGTCGCGATGCCGCCGGCCGCGAAGTTGACGACGGGGAGGCGGCCCATCTCGGCCGTCTCGTGGACGAGTTCGGCGGGTGCCTCGTGCTCGCGGGCCCACTTCTCGCGCTCTTCCCAGTTCATGCCTTCGAGTTTGCGAATCGCACCCTTGATGGTGCGCTGGTGGTGGACTGCCTGGTTCACGTCGCCGGTGCCGGCTTCGCCCTTGGTCCGGATCATCGCTGCGCCCTCGTCGATGCGGCGAAGCGCCTCACCGAGGTTACGCGCGCCACAGACGAACGGCGACGTGAAGTCGCGCTTGTCGATGTGGTAGGCGTCGTCCGCGGGTGTGAGGACTTCGGACTCGTCGATCATGTCGACGCCGATGGCCTCCAGAATCTGGGCCTCCTTGTGGTGGCCGATTCGGGACTTGCCCATCACCGGGATGGAGACGGAGTCGATGATCTCCTTTACGTCTGCGGGGTCGGCCATTCGGGCGACGCCGCCGCGCTTTCGGATGTCGGCCGGAACGGCTTCGAGCGCCATCACGGCGACTGCACCGCACTCTTCTGCGATTTTCGCCTGCTCCGCGTTCACGACGTCCATGATGACGCCGCCTTTCTGCATCCGAGCGAACCCGCGCTTGACGAGTTCGGTCCCACGCTTGAGTTCTTCGAGGTCAGTCTCGTCGGTCATACCGCCGACTTAGGCCCACCTCCACTTAATGAGGTCGGTCGTCGTCGGTCGACCAGTCGCAGCGTCGTCGCACGGTTCCAGTCGGGCGGACATCAGCGAACGGAGAACTCCCGCGTCCGCGTAGCGAGACACCACCGCGACGACCGTTTCAGCCCGTCCCAGCGATTACCAGCGGGGTAACGGGTTATTTTATCTACTTATTCTGCTGATAACTGTATGGGTATCACTCAATAGACCAACGTATGGCTGGTATCTGTGGCGTCGTCGGTGAGGGCTCCGATGCCGTCGACGCGCTAGCGAGTGACCTCCAGTGGACCGGCGACGAGCGCATACAGGCGACACGCGAGGACGGTCTCGGCGTCGTCGTCGCCACGCATCCAGCGAGTACCGACCCACAACCGGCGAGCACTGGCGACGTGACGGTCTGGTGCTGGGGGGAAGTGTACGGGTACGACGGCCCAACCGGGTACGTTTCGTGTGACCGACCCCCCGCCGACTTCATCGCCGAACTGTACGACCGACGGGGCCGCCGGGCGTTCGCCGACGTGAACGGCCTGTTCGCCGCCGTCGTCCGCGGCGGTGACCGGGTCGAACTCGTCACGGACCGCCTCGGCACGCGACCGTTCTACTACACCCGAATCGACGGCGGCGTCGTCTTCTCGACGCACATCCAGTCGCTGGACCGTCATCCCGCCGTGACGACCGGCTTCGACCCCGACTTCGTGACGGAATACCTCGCGTGCAAGCGCGCGTACGGTGTCCATACACCACTGTCAGGCGTCACGCAGACGCAGCCCGCAGCCGTGAGCGTCGTCGACCCCGGCGGCGACGGCGCACTCGCCCACCAGCGGTACTGGCGGCCGGTCCATCGACCGGTCGACCGGCCGAAGTCGTACTTCGTGCGGGAATTAGCCGACCGGTTCGAGCGAGCCGTCGCAGAGCGGACCAGCGACCGCGGCCGGACCGGTGTCCTCCTCAGCGGCGGCAGCGACTCCCGACTCGTCCTCGCGGCACTGGACTCGCTCGGCCGCGACGCGACGATGTTCCACCTGAACGAGTGGGAGAACGCCGAGTACGACATCGCGCGCGAATCAGCCGCCACGACCGACGACGAGTTCGTCTTCTGTCGACGCGACCCCGACTATCAGGCCCGCGCCCTCGAACGAAACCCTGCGATGATGAACTTCGTCGGCTACTTCAATCAGGCCCACGCCGCCGGGTTCGAAGACGAAATCCGTGGTCGGGTCGACCACCTGCTCACCGGCCACTACGGCGATATGCTGTTCAAGGGGAACCATCTCCCCTCGAAGACGGTCTCGCTCGGCCCACTCGGCGAGATGTCGGTCCCCACCGGCTCTATCGAGACGGTCGACGAGTACGTCGACCATCGCGCGAGCGACGCCCCGCCGTTCCTCGCCGGGCGGTCGCCACGGCAAATTCTGGCCGAGAATATGCACGCGGTCGACGGTCGAGTCGTCGACCACGGCGTCGAGTACGACTCCATCCGTGAGGCACTGTTGGCGAGTCGCAGTCCGCTCACGAACGGGACCTCACAGTTCTTCTACTTCGGGACGGCCCAGAGCATCCCGGCGACGACGCCGTTCCTCGACACCCGACTGGTCGACCTGTTCCTGACGATTCCACGCTCGCTCCTTCGTCACGGTGGGCTAGTCAACGCCGCGGTCGAGCGCCTGTCCCCCGCCCTCGCCGAGATTCCCCACGGCGCGACTGGCCAGCCACTCTCACGGTCGTACCCGGCGCAGTATGCGGGCAAGTACCTGACCGCACTGAAGCGAAAACGCGCCAGTGCCCCGCCGGTGGCACACGGCACGCACGGCCCCTGGACCGCCCACGACGACCTCGTCCGCGAGCGCGAGTTCGTCCACGACTGCGTCGACCGCAACCGCGACCTGTTCGAGACGCTCCCGTTCCTCGACTGGGACGGCGTCCAGCAGCAGTTACGGGCGCAAGAAGCCGGTGCAAACGAGTTCGGCTCGCTGTACGCACTCGTCAGTTTCCTCGAAATGCCGGTGACCCGCCGACTCGCGACGACCGACCGGCCGAGCGTCGCCGACCGGGCGAGAGCGGACTGAGACAGGACCAGCAGGTGCAGTCGGCGGCGGCCGGGCACGCTTCCCCACCGTGAACCGTCATGGCTTTGAAACCCCCGTCCATTCTCGTATTCGATGCGAGGGTTCACTGACCCGTTGCCCGAGCGCGAGTCGCTGCCGTGGTACGTCGCACCCGTCCCGGAGGCCATCGAGGACCTCGGCCTACGACTGGTGTGGCTCGTCGTCCTGACGAACCTCGTCGGGACGGCCTTCGGCTTCTACTACTACGGGCTGACCCCGACACTTTCGGGCTTCGTAATCGAGGGACAGTTCGCCATCGAACCCCTCGTGATGTGGCCGTTCGTCCCCGACAGCCCCGTTGCGACGCTGTTCATCGCGCTTGCCTTCGGTGCGTGGGCGATGGGGCGCCGGAACGACTACCTCTCGGCACTCGCCTTCTTCGGTTGCTTCAAACTCGGTGCGTGGACCCCGTTCGTCCTGCTCGCGTTCAAAGCCGACTTCTCGTACGTCCACTGGGCGATGTACAACTTCCTGTTCTGGAGCCACCTCGCCATGGTGCTGCAGGGCTTCGTCCTGCACCGCATCACCGACTTTCCGGTGAAAGCCGTGGCCGTCGCGCTGCTCTGGTACGGGTTCAACGACCTCGTGGACTACTTCGTCCCCATCGTCGGGACACCCCACCACACGCTCATCCCGGCCGAACAGATTACGTCGACCGGCGTCATCCACACGCCGGGACCGCACCGCGTCGCCGCCGCGGGCGCACTCGCGCTCACACTGCTGGCGACGTTCCTCTCGCTGTCGACGCGGGTGAAGAAGTTGGAGCTACGACTGGACCAGCGGTCGTGAGTCGCCGGGCAACATCGACGCTCGTCACCGCCCAAATTCTGGGACTTCCGCTAGTTGGTCGACGATCACCTGCCCGAGCAGTTCGCGCTTCGTCGCCGGGCTGAGAGTGATCTCACCGCGCTCGAACTCGCGTTTCAGTCGCCGCGCGAAGTTCGACCGAATCGAGAGCAGGTTCCGGCGGGTGTCCGCGGGGAGCCAGTACTGTACCATCAGTTCGACGGCGTCGCCACCGAACGCGACGACGTAGGCCGCCGGTGCAGGGTCTCTGAGAACACTTGGGTCCGCGCTCGCCGCCTCACGAAGCAGGCGCAGTGCGGCGTCCACGTCGTCGTCGTAGCTGATGCCGACGTGTTCGGTGATGCGAAAGCGCCCACGACCGTACGGCGGGCGGGCCACCGAATTCGCGGTCAATTCGGTGTTCGGCACCGTGATGACTTCGTTCTGGAGCGTCCGAACCCGAGTCGTCCGGAGCGTTATCGACTCGACGACGCCCTCGCGGCCGTTCCACGATATCCAATCACCGACGTTGAAGTACGGGTCCGCGACGAGGAACAGGCCGCTGATGACGGCACCGACGACCTGCTGACCCGCGACACCGAGCGCGAGCGTGACCGCCGCCAGCACGATAGCGGAGTTGGTCAACCACGCGCCGTATCCCGCCACCGCCAGTGCAGTCGCCGCCGCGACAGAGAGTACGAGCACCCAGACGTACCGGGAGACCGCCTCCTGTACCGTCGGATTGTTCCGGTTTCGGGCGCGGACGATTCGGACGACAGACGGGAGGACGAGGTACTTGCCGACCAGATAGACGGCTAGAAATCCGAGTGCGAACCGACCGAGTGTAAACAGGACCGTCTGATACTCGACGGGGACACCGGGGACCGTCTGCGCCGGAACGAACGAACGCATGCGCCTGCTAGGTGCTGTAGCGAGAAAAGAAACGTCGAGAGGAGGTGTCACCTCACGCTGCCGAGGGACGAGACGACGCGCCTCAGGAGACGATGACGAGCGTGTCGTCCGTCTCCAGCATCTCGCCTTCGCCGGAGTAGGTCCGCTCCTCACGGACTTCGAACTCGTCGGCGGCCAGTTCCTCGCCCGCGACGTGGAGTTCGTCGCCCGCGAGTTCGTACTCGCCCTGTGCGATGGCCTGGTCGAACTCGCCGACCTTGCCGCCGTACTTCGGCCCGAGGACCGAGTACTCCAGACTGATGTCGGCGATTTCGGTCGTGATTTCGGGTGGTTCGTCGAGGAATTCCATCTCGCCGACGTGCATGACGCCCGCGATGGCCTCGGCGAAGCCGCCGATGTCACCGTACACCTGCACGCGGTCGAGTTCCGCGTTCAGGGGCAACTGGTGTTCGGACTTGTACCGGCGGAGCGCGCCGATGACGGCCATGGCGTTCTCCCCGGCGTCGAGGTTCGCTTCGTAGCCCGCCGGTTCGGGCCAACTCTGCAGGTGCAGGCTCTCCTCGTCCTCGGCGTGCATGTCCTGCCACAGTTCCTCCGTGATGTGGGGCATCAGCGGCGCGAACAGGTGCAGGAACGTCTCGTGGGCCGTGCGAAGCGCGTACTTCGTGGACTGGCTGTCCTCCTCGTCGAGTCGCTGTTTGGCGATTTCGAGGTAGTCGTCACAGAACGTGTTCCAGAAGAACCCGCGCAGGTGGTCGCGAGCCTTCGAGAACTCGTAGGCGACGAAGTGGTCGGTCAGCGTCTCGATGGTCGCGTCGAGTTCCGCCAGCAGCCACTCGTCGAGGTCGTCCAACTCGTCAGGCTCGTCTACTGGTTCCGGCGCGAGGTGTTCGATGAGCTTCGACGCGTTCCAGAGCTTGCGGAGCAGCTTCTCGCCCGCGACGATGTCCTTCTCCTTGAACGGGAAGTCGTCGCCGACGGCGGTGCTCGCGGCCCAGTAGCGAATCGCGTCGATGGGGAAGTCGGCGACGACCCGAGCGGGGTCGACGACGTTTCCACGCGACTTCGACATCTTCTCGCGGTTCTCGTCCAGCACGTGGCCGTTGATCATGACCGAGTCGAACGGGACTTCGCCGGTGTGCTCGTAGCACTTGACGACCGTGTGGAAGAGCCAGAACGAGATGATGTCGTGGCCCTGCGGTCGCAGGTCGGCCGGGTAGAGTTCGGGGTTCTCGAAGGTGAACTCTCCTTTCGAACTATCCCAGTCCCACCCCGAGTTGACGAGCGGCGTCAGGCTGGAGGTCGCCCACGTGTCGAGCACGTCGTCTTCGGGTTCGAACTCGTCGTGGCCACACTCGGGACACGAGTCGACCGGCGGGTCGTCCGAGAGCGGGTCGACGGGCAGGGACTCGCGCTCGGCGAGGACCTCGTGGCCGCAGTCGCCACAGTACCAGACCGGGAACGGGATTCCGGAGTCGCGCTGGCGCGAGATGAGCCAGTCCCACTCTAAGCCCTCTATCCAGTGCTGGTAGCGCGTCCACATCTTCTCGGGGTACCACTCCATCTCGGCCCCGGCGTCGAGGTACTCCTGTTTGTGGTCGAGAATCTCGATGTACCACTGCTTCGAGACGCGGAACTCGACGTCGGTCTCACATCGCTCGTGGACCTGCACCGTGTGCGTGAGTTCTTCGCGACCTTCGAGATGGCCGAGGTCGTCGAGGTCTTCGACGATTTCCTCGCGTGCCTCGTGCGTGGTCATGCCCTCGTACTCGCCCGCGAGGTCGGTCATCGTCGCGGACTCGTCGATAGCCACGCGCAGTGGGAGGTCGTGTGCCTGGTACCACTCGATGTCCTTCTGGTCGCCGAAGGTACAGCACATGACGACGCCCGTGCCCTTTTCCAGGTCGACGCGGTCGTCCTCGATGATGGGGACTTCGTGGCCGAAGATGGGCACTGTGGCGGTCTCGCCGACGAGTTCCTGATTCTGCTCGTCGTCCGGGTGGACGAAGACGCTGACACACGCCGGGAGCAGTTCCGGGCGCGTGGTGCCGATGACGAACGAGTCGCGGCCCGATTCCGTGGGCTCCGCGAGGTCGAAGCGAACGTCGTTGAAGTGCGTGTGACGCTCTGCGTCCTCCTGTTCGACCTGCGAAATCGCGGTCTCACACTCGGGACACCAGATGGCCGGGGCCTTCTTGCGGTACTCGCGACCCTGGTCGTACAGGTCACAGAACGAGAGCTGCGAGACGCGCTGGACCTCCGGACTGATGGTCTTGTACGTCCGGTTCCAGTCGATGCTCATTCCGAGGTTCTGCATCTTGTCCGTGAACTCCGCCTCGTACTGGGCACAGACCTCGCGGCACTTCTCTTGGAACTCGCGTCGCTCGAAGTCCTGATGGCGAATCCCGAGGTCTGCCTCGGTGAGGCGCTCCGACGCGATGCCGTTGTCGTCGTAGCCGAACGGGAACATCACGTCGCCGTCGTGCATCCGCTTGAAACGCGCCGCGAAGTCCTGCAGCGTGTGGCCGTACAGGTGACCCATGTGCAGGCTGCCCGACACCGTCGGCGGCGGCGTGTCGATAGCGAACACCGTGTTCGGGTCGACCTCCTCGTCTTCGGGTGCGTAGGCGTACGTCTCCTCGTCCACCCATCTATTCTGCCACTTCTCCTCTGTCGTCTCCGGGTCGTAGTCTCCCTCTGGCATGTGAATCTAGATACCGTACGTTGTGCGTTCAGTGGTCCAATCGCCGTTTAATACAATCGATGCAGTCTCACGACGCGACGCCGTCGCTACGCGAGACGGTCGACGCGAGAGAAACGTCGGGCACCGCTGGCTGGCCTTACAGACGTACTACGGCGACAGCAGGATGCTCCATACAGTCGAGTGGTCGGTGGGAAGGTAAAAAGCCAGCGGTGGCGTGTGTCTCGTTCGCTCGCTCGAACGATTTGTTGTTCCAGTAGCGGGCGCAAGCAGAGTCGCGTCGGCGACTACTCCTCGCCGGAGTGTGCTCGAACCCACAACTCGCCGATGCGCGACAGTCGCGTTCGGTAGGACTTCCCGGCGTCCTCCTGCTCGATGTAGCCCTTCCCACCCGGGCCGAGTCGGTCGACGTTGTAGATGACCTTCGAGCGGAACGAGTCGGTGTACTCCTCGTTCAACTCCTTCGCCAACGCTTCTGCGAGTTCCGACACCGAGTCGAACTCACCCGCGTCGCCGAGTTTGTACAGGATGACCTCCTCGAACGGTTTGACGTTCGAGAACGAGGCGACCGGCAACTCGACGATGTGGCTGCCGCCGACTTCCTTCGCCCCGATGGTCGTCCCACGCTCGTCGAACTCCGAGAGCAGGTCGGTCGCGGTGTCGAGTCGCTCGGTCACGCGGTCGTCTTCGACACCAGACTCCTGCAGGTCGCGAAGCAGGTCCTGTTGCTTCCGCAGTTCCTCGGCGAGTTCCGTCTCCAGATACTTCTCCGGGGCCGTGTAGTAGGTGTGAATCTTCTCGCGGTCTTCCTGGCGCTCGACCATCAGCGAGTGCGCCGCCGTCGCGTACGCGAACGAGACCGTCCGGGGCATCGCGGCGACGTTCACCCACACCTCGTTCCCGCGGTCCAACTCGTCGTTGATGAGGTCGTACGCCTGCTCGAACGCCTCGTCGTAGTTGTACACGTCCGGGATGACGAAGCGCTCCGTTTCGGCCCCGAGCAGGTTCTGGAAGTCCTTTTCGAGCTTTCGCGAGAGGTTCTTCGAGTACTCGACGTTGGCCTCGCTTCCCACCGCCCCTTCGAGGAGGATGACCCGGTCCACGTCGAACTGGTCCCGGACCAGTGGCGCGATGAGCCGGTCGTAGTCGAACCCGACCGGGACGATGTGTGTCTGCATGGGGGTGGGTTGGCTGGTGGGGCGCTTCAATCTGATTACTCGCTATCGGTGTGCTGGGTCGCAGAATTCGCGTCTCGTGTCACTGTGACCGTCGACGTGACTCCTCGATTCGAGAAGCAGACTACTACTGCTGGTGCACATGACCGCAGCCACACCCTCCCCAACCGATTCGCTCCACTCACTCTGCTCACGGGTCGTTTCACTCCCCGTTCGCAACGAGGCGACGCAGTCGCCTCGCTCCGTTCGTATCACTCATCCCTCGCGCGGCTACGTCTCGCGGTCTCGCAAAGCGAGACACGCTCACCAGCGCGCGCCAGACCGGTTGCTGCTCCGAGCGACGACGACCACGCCGGCGTCGTCGACGGGAGAACCGGCTAAACGACGGAAAACCCATCCGATTTATGCGGTTTCGAGGACACGCCATTGAGTAACGTGACCCAGAAATCTGCGACCGAGGACACCGTCTCCGTCTCCCAGGTCCTCGACCGAATCCCAGTCGGACGGTTCCACCGCCGCTTGCTCGCCATTTGCGGCAGTGCGTGGGCCTTCGACGGGATGGAGGTCATCGTCATCAGTTTCACGCTTCCAGTGCTCGTCGAGGCGTGGGGACTCTCTGGCCTGTCTGCGGGGCTACTCGGTGCTGCGAGCCTCATGGGCATGATTCTGGGCAACTGGGGCTGGGGCTGGTACGCCGACCAGCACGGGCGCATCGACGCCTTCCAGTGGACCGTGTTGATGTACTCCGTGTTCGCCGGACTGACCGCCCTCGCAACCGGGTTCGCATCCGGGTTCCTCCTGCGCTTTCTGACCGGTGTCGGCCTCGGCGGGGCACTCGCCGTCGACACCTCGTACCTCTCCGAACACCTGCCAACCGACAAGCGCGGTCGCTATCTGGTCTACCTCGACGCCTTCTGGCCCATCGGAAACCTCCTCGCGGTGCTGCTCGCGTGGGTCTTCCTCTCGGTACTGCCCTCGGGCGGAACCGTCGCGGTTCCTGCACTTGGCGAGGTCGCCGGCTGGCGACTGCTCTTTGTCGCCTCCGCGTTCCCGGCCCTGCTCGTGTTCGTCATCCGGTCGCAACTGCGCGAGACGCCGTACTTCCTCGCGCGAAGCGGTGACATCAAGGGTGCGAACGACCGCATCCGCGAGATTGCAGAAGAAAACGACGCCGAGTACACACCCATCGAGGCGGCACAGGTCGAGACTCGTCCTGCAGCCTCGTTCTCCAGACTCTTCGAACCGGACCTGCGCCGCCAGACCGTCATGATTTCGACGGCGTGGTTCGCCATCAACTTCGGCTACTACGGCGTGTTCATCTGGCTGCCACAGACCGTCGGTGCGGCGGGCGTCGTCGAGAGCGTCAGCATCGGCGGCGCGACCCTCGAAGGCATCTACGTCTACTTCGTCCTCATCGCACTCGTGCAGATTCCGGGCTACCTGAGCGCGGCCTACCTCGTCGAGCGAATCGGAAGAAAGCCGACCCTCGGTTCGTACCTCGTCGCCTCGGGCGTGTTCACCTTCGTCTTCGCCGCGTCGATGCCCGGAGTCGACTTCTTCGGCCTCGGCCTCTCGGGCTTCTGGCCGTTCCTCGGCGGCCTGCTCGCCGCGAGTTTCTTCACGCTCGGCGCGTGGGGAGCCATCTACGCCTACACACCCGAACTGTTCCCGACCGAGGCCAGAGCGACCGGCAACGGCTTCGCCGGCGGCGTGGGCAAGGTCGCCGCAGTGGTCGGCCCCATCCTCGCCGGCCTGCTCGTCGAGACAGGCTACCTCGTCGCACTGCTCCCGTTGGCCGTCGCGTTCGTCCTCGGCGGTCTCGTCGTCCTCGCACTGGGTGCGGAGACGATGGGCGAACCGCTGTTCTGACCCCGCGCTGACGAGGATTTATCCCGTCGCTCCGCGCCAGTTACTCCATGCCGACCGAGAAGGAGAAGATGCTCCGTGGCGACCTGTACGACCCGTCGGACCCGATTCTCTCTGAGGAACACCACCACGCACGAGAAGAGTGCCAGCGCTTCAATCGGACCGACGTGAGCGAGACGGCCGAGCGCAACGTCATCCTCGCGGACCTGTTCGGCGCTGTCGGCGACGACGTGACGGTGAAACCACCGTTTCGGTGTGACTACGGCTACAACATCAGCGTGGGCGACAGGTTCTTCGCCAACTTCGACTGCGTCTTTCTGGACGTCTGTGCCATCGACTTCGGCGACGACTGCATGCTCGGCCCCGGTGTCCACGTCTACACCGCGACACATCCACTGGAGGCCGACGAACGAGCCAGCGGCGAAGAGTACGGAAAGCCAGTCACCGTCGGCGACGACGTGTGGATCGGCGGGCAAGCCGTCGTCAACCCCGGTGTGACCATCGGTGACGGTGCGGTCGTCGCCGCGGGTGCTGTCGTCACCGACGACGTGCCACCGGCTGTCGTGGTTGGCGGGAATCCTACTGCGGTCATCAAAGAACTGGACTGACTCGACCGATTACTCCACTCGCCGCATCGCCTCGAACACGCGCTCTTTGTCTCTCTCGGGAGTGGGGTCGACCCGCGCGTCAGTCGCCAGTCGTGCACCCGACGCTTGCCGCTGAATCGCCTCGTCGACCTCTTCGACCGGCCACATGCCGCCCGCCATCGCGTACGCGCCTTCGGTCGGCCACAGACACGCCCACAACTCCGACTCCAGGACGAACTGGCCGTCGACCACGTCCTGTTCGATGACGTCGTCGTGCAGGGGAAAGTCGACTTCGTAGCCGAATATCCGGGCAGG
This sequence comes from Haloarchaeobius caseinilyticus, assembly GCF_051207395.1. Taxonomy (NCBI): domain Archaea; kingdom Methanobacteriati; phylum Methanobacteriota; class Halobacteria; order Halobacteriales; family Halorubellaceae; genus Haloarchaeobius; species Haloarchaeobius caseinilyticus. The sequence continues at coordinate 1,364,782 of NZ_JBPJZC010000001.1, forward strand.
GCCGTGGCCCGGCCGGTCGAAGTCGCGGGCGTCGACCTGTCGCACGTCGGTCAGTCCGTCGGCTTCGATGCTCTTTCTGAACTCCTTCTTCGCGTGCGAGACCGCGATGTTGAACACCGAGGCTGGGTCGACGCCGAACTTCGACAACGGCGGGCGAAACTGCAGGTCGGTCGTAAAGAAGGCTCGACCAGCGATTGTCACCCGTGGGTCGGCGATGGCGTCGTAGGCGTCGACGCTCGCCGTGTCCTCGTAGATGGCGTTGTGTGCAGTAATGGAGAAAAAGGGCAATTTCAGTGCGTCCTCGCTCTCGGTCTGCGCGAGGGTCCAACCGAAGTCCGCGAGCAGGTCGTCTGGGACGCGGGGTGCGTGCATCGCTCGCTGGTAGTCGGTCGATGGTCTTCGGCGTGCCGGTCGCGGCGGACTCGTCACTGACTGAGACGAGATTTTCACCCTCTTCGACGAACGACAACGAGCGTTTTAGCTACCGTATCACAGTTGCCTACCGAGCACCGAGTGTTTCGGTCCAATATTTACGAATCACAAGACTGCGTCGTGGTAGGGTAGGTTAAAACAGCGTTTCAGCTTGCGAAACCCGTTTACTTACGGGGGAAATACAGTGGAGTACGATGTCACGGCTCCTCCCGTTCCGCGCGGACGACACGCCCACACCCGGCGAGCAGGCACCACGGGTCGTGGACTTAGAAGGCGACGACGCCGACAAGGTGTTCAGTGCCCTCTCGTCCGACACTGCTCGCCGAATCTACACCTGTCTGAACGAGGAGCCACGCACACCCTCAGACGTCGCCGAGGCGATAGACTCGTCCATCCAGAACGTCCGGTACCACCTCGAGAAGCTCGAAGACGCCGGACTCATCGACGTGGTCGACGTGTGGTACTCCTCGCGCGGCAACGAGATGAACGTGTACGCGCCAACTTCCGGCCCGCTCATCGTCTCCGGCGACGAGCAACGTGCGTCACGACTCCGCGGTGCCCTCGCCCGGTTCCTCGGTGGTGTCGGCGCACTCGCCGCTGGGAGCCTCTTCGTCCAGTACGCCCTCCCGCGACTGCTCGGCGGGCCGACGAACATCGGGAGCGGCGGCGATTCCGGCGGTGCCGGAGGCGGCGACACCAACTCCTCCATGGGCGGCGGGAGCGCGGACGAAGCCGCGACCGCCTCGACTTCCACGGTGAGCGACGCGAGCACCGGTGGTGGCGGCGGCGGCGGTCCCTCCGTCAATAACGTGGACGGAACGTCGACCTCTGCTGCACAGGCCACGCAAACACAGGCCACGCAGAGTGGGGCAGAAGCCACGCAGGCAGCCACAGAAGCACCGACCGGGGCACAGGACACGACCCACCAGACCGTTACCGAGGCCGGAAAAGCTATCGCCGACGGTGGCGTCCAGACCACGCAACAGGCAGCGGATGCCGCCAGTTCTGGGACCGACGCCGTCCTCTCGACCATTCCGCCGGGCGCGCTCTTCTTCGCGGGCGGGCTCTGCGTGCTGCTCGTCGTCACGGGGTTCTGGTACTTCAGTAGTGCCTCCCGCTGAGGACCACGAGACGACGCGCGCTTCCCCGCCGTTCACGGTTTCTCCCGCCCCGAGGCGCTGCCTATGCCGATAACAACAAGTATCCGCGACGAAGCCCTACGTAGTAGTGCGGTCCATGAACACATTCATGGCTTCATCAGCATTCGCCCCCGCGACGGGGCAGATCATCAATGGACGATACATCCAAATACCTGATTCACGCGGAGATAGCGGCCGACGGGGTGGTAGAACGCAGTGACGTCGTCGGTGCCATCTTCGGCCAGACAGAGGGATTGCTCGGCGACGAACTCGACTTGCGAGACCTCCAACAGTCCTCGAAAGTCGGTCGAATCGACGTCGAGATACAGTCAGAGGCCGGTCGGTCCTTCGGTGAAGTCACCATCGCGACCAGCCTCGACAAAGTCGCGACCGCCACCCTCGCGGCCGCACTCGAATCGATAACACGAGTCGGGCCGTGTACCGCACGACTGGACACGAAGAGCATCGAGGACGTTCGCGCAGCGAAGCGTCGGGAGGTCGTCGACCGTGCCAAAGAGCTACTCGCGACCTCCTTCGACGACACGGTGATGTCCTCGGAGGAGATTCTACGCGAAGTACGCGAACACGTCCGCGTCGAGGACATCACGGAGTACGAAGGCTTCCCAGCAGGACCACACGTCACCGAGTCCGACGCAATCGTCATCGTCGAAGGCCGGGCAGACGTGCTCCAGTTGCTCAAGTACGGTATCAAGAACGCCATCGCCGTCGAAGGGACGAACGTCCCGGAGGCGGTCGCGGACCTCACGCAGGAGAAGACCGTGACGGCGTTTTTGGACGGCGACCGCGGCGGCGACCTCATCCTCAAGGAGTTGTCGCAAGTCGCCGCTGTCGACTACGTGGCGTTCGCTCCGGCCGGCAAGTCCGTCGAGGACTTGCTCCACCACGAGGTGTTCGAGGCGCTGCGCGAGAAGGTCCCGTTCGACGTGGTCTCGGAGACGAACGTGCCCCACGAAGCCGTCGCCGCGACCGACGGGAGCGCCGTCCCGGCACCCGAATCCGAGAGCGAGTCACCGACGGAAACAGTCACGGCGACGACCACAGCGAGTGCCGAGACGGCTGGAACCGAATCGCCGGAGCCAGTCGATATCGAAGACACGGCGGACGCGACGACCGACGCGACCCCGGACTCACCAGAAACGGCCGACCAGGCCCAAGCGGCCGAAGCGAGTGAGTCCGCAACTCCCACAGGCTCGGACACTGCACCCGCCGAGACGCTCCGTGGACACGTCGCTGCGGTAATCGGCGACGCGACCGGACAGGTTCGCCTACTCGACGCCGAGTTCGAAGTCCTCGACGACGGCGACGCCGAGGACGCGTTCGACCTCGTTCGGGACGCAGCGACCGTCCCGTTCGCCGTCGTCGTCGACGGAGAACTCAGCCAGCGCGTCCTCGACGTGGCGGCGCAGCGCGGCGTCGACCACGTCGTCGCCCGGTCGCTCGGCGAGTTTGTCAAGCGCCCGACGAGTGTCCGTATTCGGACGGCAGAACAGTTGCTCGGGAACGACGCCTGAAACACGCGGCACTTTAGACTCCACACTCCGGCACGCTTTTCGCGCAAGGTATTCGGTTCGACAGTTACCCTCGCCTGAGCCGAAGCGCGTCCTGTCCCGAATCGTAGAAACCGGGGAGTTCCTCGTCGACCACGAAACCGAGCGACGCGTACAACTGGCGGGCACCGTCGTTGTCGGTCGCGACAGTCAGCGTCGCTGTCGGATAGCCGTCTCGTTCCAGTCGGGTGAGGACGTGCGAGAGAAGTCGTCGCCCGTGTCCCTCGCGTCGGTGTGCGGGCGCGACGGCGAGTTCGGAGACGTACGCGGGGTTGCCGGTGAAGGCGTGGACGTACCCGACCGGCATGGAGCCGTCGCGGTCGGTCGGAACCGAGACGAACGTCAGGCCGAGTGGGAGGTCGTCGAAGAGGTCACTCGCGGGGTCGGTGAGACAGGACTGGAGTGCTCGAATCGCCGGAAGGTCCGCACTGGTCGCCGGTCGAATCACGCGAGGCCTCCGGTGACGACGATGGCCGCGGCAGCGACCAGTGCCCCGGAGAGGGTGGCGAGGAAGTTCACGCCCTGATTGCCCAGTACTTTGCCTTCGAGCGTCGCGCCGAGCAGGCTGTCGACGGTCATCCCGGCGACGCCCGCGGCCAGCACGACGGCTGCCCCAGTCGCCGACACGGGCAACCCGGCGCCTGTCGCCTCGAACGCGCCGAAAGCGACCGCGGCGACCAGCGCTGCCCCGGTGAGACCGGCGATTTCACCCTGCCACGTCACCGCGCCGTCGGTGCCGGGTTCGACTCGTTCGAGCGTCGTCACGAGTATCGGGTCGTCGTACACGCAGCCGATTTCGCTCGACAGGGTGTCACTCAGTGCGGTCGCCAGCGACCCAGCGAACGCGTAGAGGAAGATACCCTGTTCGACCGAGACGAGGCCGACTTCCGGGTCGGCGGCGGCGTAGCCGAGCACCGCGAACAGGGCCACCGCGGCGTTACCGAGGACGTTCCCGGTGCCGCGCGCCCCGTCGTTCTCTTCGGCGACACCGCGGTCAGCCTTCTCGTCGTACTTGAACTTGGTCGCGAGCGCGCCGACGCCGAAGAAAGTGATGAGGACCGCGAACCAGCCGATACCGCCGAGGACGATGGTGAGTACGGAAAGGAGAACACCGGTCAGCATGCCCTCGACGGAGGCCGTCTGGAGCGCGTAGGAGATGTAGCCCAGCGCGAGTGTGACCGCGATTGCGGCCGCCACGTCTTGCTGATGGACCTCCGGGGCGAGTTCGGTGAGCAGCCAAGTGAGCAGTCCGACGGAGAAGAGGACGAGCGAGTCGTCGTGTTCGAACAGTGCGGCTCGGAGCAACGCCCCGAGGAACGCGCCGCTGGCGGCGAGGAACGCGATTTTTGGGAGTGGTGCGCCTGCCAGACTCCCATCGACCAGCCAGACCGTCACGACCTGTCCGATGACGCCGGCGAGGAAGCCACCGGCGACGAACGCCGTGCTCACGGCGAACGGGTCCGGCCGGTACTGCTTGACGATGGCCGAACAGAGGTTGCCGTAGACGAGCAACAGGACCGTACCCACGAACACCGACAGTGGTAGCTCAGGTGCATCACCCGTGGTGAGGACGGACGCTGTGGTCAACAGACCGAGGCCGGCGACGGCGAGGACGAAGCCGATGAGCCCGTACAGGCGGTTCTCCTCGCGGTCACCGGGTCTGGCGAACAACTCGAACACAGGGCCGTTGGTCACGAACGCGGCACCCACGAGTATCGCCACGGCCAGCGGTGCGGCGACGGCCGCACCGAAGACCGGAACGACGAGTACCAGCGTTCCCACCGCGGCGAACGCCCCTGCTCTCCGGACTGCAGTAGTCACGCGAGTCCCCCTATTCCCGGCGGTTACTTACCGTTTCCGAAGCCAGCGGTTCGTGGCGAGGCGACAAGTACAGGGATGATGCGTGGCAACGACAGGTCGTGCGACTGTACGACCGGTATCTCGCCGCGCGAGTGCGACGAGACCAGACGACGCTGCCCGAACACGTCGCGCTCGTCATCACGGAGCGCGACCTGCTCGAACAGGGCGCGTACGAGACGCTAACGGACGTGTTCGAGTGGGCGTTCGAGTTCGGCGCAGCGCGCGTCACCGTCTACGTGAGTGTCCTCGACGCGGCCGCCGCCCCGACCCTCGCCCGCCAACTCGACGACCTCGACACCCCGCGCGAGGTCGCGGTTCGCGGTCCCGGCGACGCCGAACGCGCCGACGCGCCGATTCAGGTGAGCATCGGCCTCGGCGGGAAACACGAGTTCACCGCCGCGGTTCGGGGCGTCGCCGAGGAGGTCGCAGCGGGTAATCTCGACCCGGGAGACGTGGACGAAGCCGACATCGAGGGTCGACTGGTCTTCCCCGCCGAACCCGACCTCGTCATCAAGACCGGTGCGGAGCGCCTCTCCGACTTCATGATCTGGCAATCGGTGTACTCGGAACTGTACTTCACCGACGTGAACTGGCGCGACTTCCGGAAACGTGACTTCCTCCGTGCGGTCAGAGAGTATCAGAATCGGAATCGACGGTTCGGGCGGTAGAAAGCGGCGACCGAAGCGAAAAACGAGACGGCGACTGTTCTCACTCGACGACGTGACGGCGACTGTTCTCACTCGACGACGTGGTAGCCTGCACCGGCGAGCGCCTCGGCGACTCGCGTGTCGAGTTTCTCCCGCATCGTCGGTGCGAGATTCCCTACAGCGTGGTCGTGGCGCCAGAAGTTCACGTCCCGCTCGTTGCCTCGCTCGACGAAGTGATAGCGCAAGCCGTATCGTTCGCCGTTGTCGCCGTAGGCCAGTGCCATCACGTAGGGGTCGCCGACGAACGTGTGTTCGCTGTGGGTGACCTCGTCGAGTCCCCACTCTCCGAACTGGTGGATGGTGACGCGCTCGAAGTCGGAGAGCGTGGTAGCGAGGCTCCGGACGACCAGTTTTCGTTCGAACTCCTCGCGGTCCCACTCCCGGATGTCGACTTCGCCGTCGACGACACCCTCTGCGACGACGTGGTCTGGTGTTATTTCGGTGACCGTCCAGCGTTTGATGAGCGGCGATTCGACGTCTCGGTCGGCGTCTTTCACGACGTCACCGATGCGGACGTGGAAGAACACCGGGCGGGACGGTCGCCACTCGACGTGTACCTCCTCGGGCTCTTGCCACACCCGGGTCTCCTGGCCCTGAATGGTGCGGACCTCGACGGGTGCGTCTTTCTTCGAGAGAGATTTCGTCATGTGCTAACAGAGGTCGCGTACTCGGTTAACGTTCTCGTCGAAAGGGGAAGTCGAACGACTCGTTCGGTCTTTTCCACCGAGAAGTCGAGTGTGAGGAATTCGGCTAAACTGGGAGTCAGTCCGCCACCGATGGCTCTTCGGCGACCCGGTTCGCCTCGTCGCGTTCGTCCCCGGTGAGCGAGTCACGGAAGCGCGAGACGACCGACCGAGCCTCTTCGAGTTCGGTCGAACCGAACGCCCGCAAGAGGGCGAGACCGCGACGAGCGCGGGTCCGCCGCCACGACTGCTCGCGGTTCTCGTAGGTCCGAATCGCTCGCAGGAAGTCGACCTTCGAGAACTCCGGCCAGTACGGCGTACAGAAGAACACCGCCGCCTCGTTCCCGTTTGCGTGCCACGGGAGGAAGTTCGAGGTTCGCTCGTCGCCGCCGGTCCGGATGATGAGGTCCACGTCTCGAACCGGTTGGCCGTACAGTCGCTCCTCGATGGTCGACACGTCGATGTCGTCGGGGTCGAGGTCACCCGCCGCGACCGCCTCGGTGACGCCGCGCGCCGCCGTGAGTAGTTCGTTCCGGCCGCCGTAGGCCAGCGCGATGTTGAGGACGAACTCATCGTAGTCACGAGTTCGTTCGGCCGCGTACTGCACCGCAGCCTGGACACGCTCGGGGAGCAAGTCCACGTCGCCGAGGACGCGGATGGCGACCTCGTTCTCGTGGACCTTTTCGTTGTCGGCGAACTCGCGGAGTTTGTTCTCCAGTAAGTCGAACAGTGGGTCGAGTTCCTCCTGTGGCCGGTCGAAGTTCTCCGTCGAGAAGGTGTAGAGCGTCAACTCCTCGACACCCATGTCCTGACACCAGCCGAGGACCCGCTCGGTCGTCTGGGCACCGGCCCGGTGGCCATCGGGAGCGTCGCCGCCCTGATTCCGGGCGTAGCGACGGTTTCCGTCCTGAATCACCGCGACGTGCGTCGGCGACCCGGTAATCTCGCGCCTGAGCAGGCGCTCGTAGGCCATGCGCCATCGTTCTCGGACCCACGAGTACATTGACCGGTCTTTCGACAGTCCGGCTAATGGTTCTTGTGTTGTCCGTGTGTCGACGACTCGGGAAAACGAGCGACGACGGGACCGATATCCGCCGATTACTTTTATACTGATTGCTTGACCCTCACGTATCTTTTTATGGTATGGGTTCGTGACCCACAGTTGCAATGGCGAAAGGTAAGGTGGATTTCTTCAAGGAATCCGGCGGCTACGGTTTCATCGCGACGGACGACTACGAGGACGACGTGTTCTTCCACATGGAGGATGTCGGCGGCCCTGACCTCGAAGAGGACCAGGAAGTCGAATTCGACATCGCGGAGACGGACGACGGTCCGCGGGCGGAGAACCTCGAACGGCTGTAAACGTCTGTCCGAGTAGGCGGGCGAAACTGTAGGGGAGTCCAGTTCCCGGTGGTGGCGGGTGGTTCCGTTGCGCCGTGCAACACTCACTTTCTCACGTGGTGAGCGGCTGCGCTGGCTCTGGCAACCGATTCGCGACCGCCGGCGCGACCACGGACCGTGAGTGCTTTGAGTGGCGCGAGACGACTCCTCGCCATGAGCGAGACCATCGACGACGACCTGAAGAGACGGACGAAAGCACTGCTCGACCCCGGCGAGGTCCAGTTGAACGGGGCCATCGTCCACACCGAGTTCGACGGGCAAGAGGACGTCCAGATGATGCAGGCGACGCTCGATACGGGCGACATCATCGCCGAGCACGCGGGCCACGACCCGAAAGACGTGTTCGTCCACTCCGGTAACGACGATCCGGACTTCTCCTCGAACCAGCATCAGGGGCTGACCATCGACGGCGAGGAGTTCGTCTGGGAGTGCCAGCAACTCCTTCGAAACGGCTCGTTCGACATCGTCATCTACTACGAAGCCAGCGCCGACCACGAGGCTATCCTCGCCGACATCGAGGACCTCGGGTTCGACGTGACGGGCGTACGCGGCGAGTAAGCCGCGAAACCTGTTCGACCGAAAGCCGCGTTCCTTATACGACCCCGTCCCCGATTCCCGGGCATGCCACGGGCGGTGGACTACGAAATGGACAGCACGGACCGTGCTATAGTCAACGCGTTTCAGGGTGGGTTCCCCGTCGTCCGCCGGCCGTTCGACCCGGCCGCGGCCGCCCTGCGAGACCGCGGTGTCGACGTGAGCGAAGCCGACCTCGTCGAGCGCGTCCGCCGACTCGACGACGAGGGTGTGCTGACGCGCTTCGGACCGCTCATCAACGCACAGGAGATCGGCGGAACCGCGACGCTCGTCGCCATGCACGCCCCCGAAGCGCGCTTCGACGAGATCACCGAACTGGTCAATTCGCACCGTGAGGTCGCGCACAACTACGAGCGCGAGCATCCGCACCTCAACGTGTGGTTCGTCGTCTCGGTCGCCGATTCCGACCGCGTCGACGAAGTGCTGGCCGAAATCGAGGACGAAACCAACCAGCAGACGTACAATCTCCCGAAAGAGCGCGAGTTCCGCGTCGAGGCCAAGTTCTACGTCGACTCCGTCATCGAGGGCGGGTCGGTGGACCTCCGCGGACTCGGCCCGAACGAGGACCCATCCGGCCGGACCACGCTCACGCCCCAAGAGCGCGACCTCGTCCTGGAGATTCAGGACGGATTCCCGGTGACGGCGACGCCCTACGCCGACGTTGCCGAGGCCATCGGGGCAGACGTGGAGTGGGTGCTCTCGACTATCCGACGCTTCGAAGTCGAAGGGAAGATTCGCCGCATCGGCGTCATCCCGAACCACTACGCACTCGGCTACACGGAGAACGGGATGACCGTCTGGAACGTCCCCGACGACGTGGTCGATGAAGTCGGCCCCGAAATCGCCGCACTGGAGTTCGTCACCCACTGTTACAAGCGCCCGCGCCACGACGGCGTCTGGCCGTACAACTTCTTCGCGATGACGCACGGACAGTCGGAAGAAGAGAGTCAAGAGCGCATCGAACAGGTGCGTGAGAAGATGACCGAGTTCTGGGACGTAGAGGAGGACGACTGGGACAGTCTGTTCTCGACGCGAATCCTGAAGAAGACCGGTATCCGGATGGCCGAACGAGCCGAGGCGAACACGGAAGACGAGGCAGAAACGGCCGACGAGGAGGCCGAGTCGGCCAGTGAAGACGCGGAGTCGGAATCGGTCGTCGGCACCGAGTGAGGCGGTTTTTGGACGCGAGTTGGCGGACTGGTCTCCGGAGAGTGGGACCGCTCTCGGGCGTAGACCGATACGTCACCGATGCCGTCGGACTCTACCTCGTCCATTCCGATGATTTTCAACGCATAGAGTGCGTCATCCTTGCAGCGGTAGGCGTTGTCGACGTACGACGGAAGTCAACTCTGTTGATGCCGTTTACTATTTTTGCAGTGATAGCGTTAGCAGATACCGGGATTCCTGTTCTGTGCATAGCAGCAGTAGTAGGAGCAGGGAGGCCAACCTATTTAATTTCTGAAAAGATTGTTTCTTTGGTAGGAAAAGAAGATACGATGACGTAGTAGATTCCCGCACCATCTTGGTACCGCCATTATTTATATCGTCTTCTTAGATAAAAATAGGTTAATGGAGGGGATCGACACCATGGTCGGTAGTATCATAATCACGGAAAAAGGAATAGAAGTCAACCATGGACTCGTTAAATTCTTTAAAAGAGGGTGGGAGATAAATCCATTGGTCTTTTTCCTCTATCTGTTATCTTTCGCCTTCCCATTTTACAAATTCACTCAACAATCCCCGTTCCAATTTATTTATACAACCATGGTGGCGATATATCTCATTGGGTTTTTAATTTACTGTGTCGGAAAATATTATGGGCTGTTTAAATTCAATATTTCAAAAGATTCGATAGAAAACGTTCGATGGAAAGAGGGGAAATACTATCCACCCTACATTCAAATTGAGACTGACTCAGATAGTTGGTCAAAGGACACAAGAATTCGATTTGACCATTCGATTTTGGGTGGAGAGAAAAACTTCAATGAAGCACTAGAAGCATTGGAAAGGGAAGGAATGATTGCTTCAGAAGATAACGCCCCCATCAACAGTTGAGTACTACGCATCAAATCTGGATTGAGAGTACTAGTGGTTCACCAAGGCTCGCAAGCCCAGTCGCGCTTGTTTCGTCGAGATACACCTCAGCCTGCTTCCCGCTCTTCTCGAAACGTTCGTCTCTCAGTCGGTCGGTTGGACCCCTCAGTGGACGTTGCCGTCAGACTCCACCTCGTCCATGACGACGATTTTCAATGCGTACAGCACCTCATCTTTCGAGAGATAGGCGTTGTCGACGTACGACGGAAGCCCGGTCGCGCCTGTTTCGTCGAGGTACGCACTGGCCTGCTCGCCACTCTGCTCGACACAGTCGTCTATCAGCCGGTCGGTCGACTCGCTCACCGGGTAGCACTCGTCGATACCCATCGAGATGGCCGTGTCCGCAACCCGTTGCAGCGACGAATCCAGTTTCTCGTACTCGACGGGGCGTATCCACTGCAACTTCTCGTCGCTCAGTTCGACTGCCCGGCCCTCGAAAACGACGGGTTCGCAGGTCGCCTCAGTCGTCGCGTATACTTTCGTCTCGCGGTCTTCAAACGACGTTCCCTCGGTCGTCGTCGCCGTGTTCGTCACTGTTGGCGTCCGAGTCGCGGACCGAGAGGTTGCCGCGCCGTCGTCAGCGTCAGAGAGACACCCAGCGACGCCGACCGCCGCGGCCGCGGCGAGGAACTGTCTGCGAGAACGCATACCGTCGGCAATTCGTGTCGATGGTAAGTACTTTCTCCACGAACACGGCAGATTCCGCCCGTGGACGGTGTCTTTTTCCCTCGTCGCTCCCCAGAATCGCCAAGCAGCGTCGCAAGCACGTCCAGTCCACATGATTCCACTCCTCCACGATTTCACCGACGAACCGGTCCTGATTTTCGGTGGTGGCCGCGTCGGTGCCCGGAAGGCCCGACGCTTCGCCCGCGAAGCCCAGGTCGTCGTCGTGAGTCCCGACTTCGCGGACGAAGACTTCGGCGACGCCGAGTTCGTTCGGGCAGCCCCCGAACCCGACGACGTGCCGGACTGGCTCGACCGATTCGACCCGGCGCTCGTCGTCGCGGCGACGAACGATTCAGCCCTGAACGCGGCCATCGAGGCCGAGGCCCGGGAGCGTGGCGTCCTCGTGAATCGGACCGACACGCACGGAAGCCGCGACCGCGGGAGCGTCGTCGTCCCGGCGACGGTCCGCGACGGCGACGTGACCATCTCCATCTCGACGGGGGGAGCCTCGCCAGCGCTCTCGAAACACCTCCGCGAGCGACTGGAGGACGAGTTGGCGGGCGCAGGCGCGATGGCCGAACTCACCGGTTACCTCCGCGACGAGCTACACTCGCGCGACGTGCCACCGGCCGAGCGGCGGGCCGTGGTGCGAGATGTCGTTCGGTCGGACGACGTTTGGACAGTTTTACGTACAGGTAACACTAATCCCCGCCAGATAGCGCGCGAGGTTCTCGCAGCGCACGACCCTCTCAACGAATGATGGCAGGCACAGGAGTCATCTCCGGCGTTCGCGTCACGCACGACACGGCCAGTGTCGACGACATCGCAGCAGCCAGTGGTGAGTCCCAGCGGGCCGTCGTCGCCGCGCTCAGAGCGGAGTCCGGCGTCGAGGAGGCGTACTGCCTCCAGACGTGCAACCGGGCCGAGGCGTACGTCGTCACGACCGACGAGCACGCCGGCCGGGCCGCATTGGCAGACTACGCCAGCGACGTGGGTGATGAAGACGCCGTCGTCGAGATGGGCCACGAGGAGAGCCTCCGCCACCTTTTGCGAGTCGCCGCCGGGCTGGAATCGCTCGTGTTGGGCGAAGACCAGATACTCGGCCAGATCCGCACCGCCTACGAAGACGCCCGCGCCGAAGACGGCGTGGGTCGTGTCCTCGACGACGCGCTCCTCAAGGCCATTCACGTCGGCGAGCGCGTCCGCACCGAGACGGACATCAACGAAGGCGTCGTCTCGCTCGGGTCCGCCGCGGCCGAACTCGTCGCCGCAGAGCGCGACCTGACCGACGCGACCGCACTGGTCGTCGGCGCGGGCGAGATGGGAACCCTCGCCGCGCGGGCGCTGGCGAGCCGCGACGTGGCCGAACTCGTCGTGGCGAACCGGACGCTCCCACACGCCGAGCACGTCGCCGACGAAGTCGATGCGCCCGCCGAGGCGGTCGCACTCGCCGCACTCCCGACCGTCGTCTCGCAAGCCGACATCGTCGTTACCGCGACCGGGAGCGACGACCCAGTGCTTCGAGCAGCAGACTTGGACGACGGCCGCGAGCGTATCGTCATCGACCTCGCACAGCCGCGAGACGTGACGACCGACGCCCGCGACCTCGACTACGTCACCGCGTACGACCTCGATACACTGGAAGACGTGACGAGCGAGACACGTGAACAGCGCCGCGAAGCCGCAAGTGAGGCCGAGGCACTCATCGACGCCGAGTTCGAGAACTTACTCGACCAGTACAAGCGAAAGCGCGCCGACGAGGTCATCGCCTCGATGTACGAGTCCGCAGAGCGCGTGAAGGGCCGCGAGGTCCAGACTGCACTCGCCAAACTCGATTTAGACGACGAAGAGCGCGAAGTCGTCGAGTCGATGGCCGACGCGCTCGTCGGGCAGTTGCTCGCCGCGCCGACGAAGAGTCTGCGCGACGCCGCCGCGGACGACGACTGGTCGACCATCAACACCGCACTCCAGCTGTTCGACCCCGACTTCGGGCCCGAGGATATGCCGCCGTTCGCGGCACTCGGTGACGCCGAGGACATGCCCTCAGACGTTCCGATGGGCGCACTCAGCGACGACGACTGATTCTTCCGAGTCCGTAACTCCCGAGTCCGATGCCGAGGCCGAGGAGCGCCGCCAGCGACCCGAATCCTGGTGTCTCGCCGCTGGCGTTCGTGTCCGTTCCTGTCTCGTCCACGGTGGCCGTCTCCTCACTGTCCGTCGCAGACTCGACCGACTGACCGGTCGTCGTTCCGGCGGACCCAGTCTCTGTGTCGGCTTCACCGTCTACAGCAGCCAGTCGGAACACCTGTCCACTCTCGCCTGAGAGCGTCGCACTGTCCGTCGTCCCGATGTACAGTTCGCCGTCGTGGTCGCGGCCGAACGAGAGCAGGAGATTCGAAAGGGTCGTCCCCTGTCCCTCGACTGCGACGCTCGACATGGGCCACGCGCCACCGTCGGCGTCGTCGCTGGCCGTCGGGTCGGCGACGTAGAGTCGCCCGCCGGAGCCACCGCGCCAGTCGCCGAAGACGTAGCGGTCCTGGAGTGCGGGAATCGCACTTCCGTCGTATACGTAACCGCCGACGACCGCGATTCCGAGCGTCTCGCCGTCGCGTTCGTGCGGATACTCGACGACCGGGTCGACCAGCGGGTCGCCGTCCGGTGTCTCGCTCGGGCAGTTCGAGGCGTCGTAGCAGTGCGCGCCTTCGCGGACGTTCCACCCGTAGTTCCCACCCGACCGGACGAGGCTGACCTCTTCGTACTGATTTTGGCCCACGTCGGCGACGAGCAGGTCCCCGCCGGAGAACGACATTCGCCACGGGTTGCGAAAGCCCCACGCGAAATGTTCGTCGATGCCGTCGCGGCCGACGAGTGGGTTGTCCTCGGGAATCGCGTAGGGCTTTCCGTCCGATTCGCGGTCCACGTCGATTCTGAGTACGCTCCCGAGCAGGTTCTCGGTCACGTCCTGTCCGTTCCCGCCGGGGTTCGCCTCGTACCAGTCCGAGACGTGGCCGGTGCCGCGGTCGCCCGCACCGCCGCCGTCACCGGTCGCCACGTACAGGAAACCGTCGGGGCCGAACACGACCGCGCCAGCGTTGTGATTTCCTTGCGGTTGTGGGAGTTCGAGGATAGCCCGCTCGCTGTCGGGGTCGAACCCGTCGCCGTCGACCGTGAACTCCGAGAGCACGAACGTGTGCGAGTAGTTCGAGGGCGTTCCCTCCCGCCGCGGCGCACTGTACCGGACGAAGGCTCGCCCGTTCGACTCGAAATCGGGGTGGAAGGCGAGTCCGAGCAGGCCACGCTCTTCGTACCCCGACAGCGAGACCATGCGGTCGCGCACGTCGAGGACGGTCGTCGCCTCCCCGTCCGAGTCGACACGCGAAATCGTCCCGATCTGGTCGACCACGTACGGCCGGTCGTCACCCGGTGCGAACTCGACGGCGAGCGGCGCGGTGAACCCGTCTGCGACCGGTTCGAGTCGCACGGTCGCACCGGTCTGGAGGCGAGACGACGCGCCGACACACCCCGAACCGACGCCGATGCCGGCGACGGCCGCAGCTGCTGTCGTCCGGAGGAAGCGACGGCGGCCCTGTCTGGTGTTCATACCTGGGGTACGTGATGGAGTAGCAAAGGTGGATGGTTGGAGAATTTTGTCGTGGCGTGGCGGAAGGACCGCCACAACTGGTCTGGCGCGCGAGGAGCGCGCGAGGGATGAGCGAGTGAAACGGAGTGAGCGAAGCGAATCGGATGGGGAGGCTGTGGCTGCGGTCATGTGCACCAGCATTTGTGACCTGCTCGGCAACACCGACTGAGTTGCATGCGGTGATACAGAGCACAGCCGCAGTAACCGCAAAAAGCACTCACAACAGTCGTTCTTCGATAAATCGCGTCGTCGCCTGTAACGTCGCCTCACTCAGTACCCACGTGTGCTCCCAGTGTCGAGGCGTGAACTCCCGGCCATCGTGGCGGGCGAACTGGCCGTGGTGGTAGCAGCCGCCTCCGTGCCAGCGCGTCTCGCCGCCGAGGACCGTCGTGTCCGCGTAGGCGGTCGCCAGCGGCGTGACGACGACGGTTCCCAGTTCGCGCATGGCGACCGTTCCGAGGTCGTGTTCGCAGCGTGACCCGTTCACGGCCTCGGCTTCGTCACCGGTCAGGACCGTGTGCAGCCACTCGTGAACGGCGAGGTTCGCAGAGACGTGCTCGTCGTCCCAGAACTGTGTCGCGCCGAGGTTGGCGAACGCGACGGCACGGTCGCGGGCGACGTGGCCGCCCGCCCAGCCGTATCCCAGAGCACGGTTGAACGGTTCGTTCGCCAGATAGAGGTGTGTCGCGCCGTCGTCGTAGGCGTCGCGGTCGCGGAGCCACGATTCGAGCGTGTCGACGAGTGCGGGTGACGACGCGGTCGGGACCGTCTCGGGCGGGACCGGTTGCCCTTGGACGACTTCGGCCGTAACCGTTGCGTCGAGTCGGCGGTCCGCCCGGAACGCGACCTGTTCGACCCCGCGGTGGACAGCACGAGTGATGCGACGGGTGAGTGGGGACCAGCCAAACGAGTCGTCCGGATGGACGTGGACCCGGAGCGAGACAGTCGGTCGAGAACTGAAACCGACGCCGAGCGCCCCAAGCCCGGCAGCGGCGAGAAACGAGCGGCGGGTCGGAGGGGACACGCCCCGTGATTCACCCGAGGGCGCAATGAGCGTTCTGGCGCTGCTCACGGTTCGATTCGAGTCAGGGAACGGCTCAAAGATTAATGAGTATGCATCACCTGCGTAGAGGTGAACCGAGGTAGTACGCTACCTCAGCGACTCGCATGACAGGACGAGAGACTGACACACTTTGCGTCGGGCTGTCGCCCGAAGTGACGGCGAAGGTGACCGAGTCAGTGCCGGGAGCAGTAGCGACCGTTTCGACCGCCGAGGCGGTGCGCGAGGCGACGACAGCAGCAGTCGACTGTGTGGTCGTCAGTGACACCCTTCCCGACGGCGACGGACTCTCAGTACTTCGCACTGTCCAGTCACGACACCCGGACGTAGCCTGCTTTCTCTACGCCGAAGCCGGGAGCGAATCGCTCGCCGGTGACGCGCTGGCGGCTGGCATCGACGGGTACGTGCCCGCGAGCGACGGCCCAGCGACGCTCGTCGACCGCATCGAGACCGCCCTCGACGCGGGCGACCTGACCGTCGAGAGCCGTCGCGACCGACTCGAACTCGTCTACGAACAGGCTCCCCTCGCCATCATCGAAGCCGACCCGTCGGGCGACATCGTCGCGTGGAACGACGGCGCGACCGACCTGTTCGGCTACGACCGCGAGGCGGTCCTCGGCACGAACCTCATCGAGACGCTCGTCCCACCAGAGATACACAACGAGGTCACACCGGTGTGTGAGCGCGCGATGGCGAACGAGGACATCGACTGGAACGTGAACGCCAACGTCACCAGCGACGGCCGGACCATCACTTGTGAGTGGTTCAACCGGACGATGACCGACCACGACGGGAACGTCGTGGGGGCGCTCTCGTTCGTCCAGGACGTGACCGAACGGGTGACCCAGCGCCAGACCGTCGAAGACCTGCAGGAGACGACGCGCGAACTCATCACGGTCGATAGTCGGGACCACGTCGCCGAGTTCGCCGTCGATGCGGCCCGTACCGTCTTGAACGAACCGTACGCCGGTGTCTTCCTCTACGACGAGGACCGCGACGCACTCGTCCCGACGGCGGCGACCGAACCACTTCGACGGGTGTTCGAACCGGACGGCGTCCTTCGCGAGGGAAGTTACTCGTGGCGGGCGTTCACTGCCAACGAGCCCGTCATCCAGCCCGAAGGCGTCTCCCGAACCTCGACGGCACCAGCGGGTAACACGATCGAGAGTGGCATCTTCATGCCGCTGGGCGACCACGGCGTCCTCTTCTTCGGCACCGAGGAACTGGATGCCTTCGACCAGACCGACACCCACATGGCCAGTATCCTC
Organism: Haloarchaeobius caseinilyticus; assembly: GCF_051207395.1. Lineage (NCBI taxonomy): Archaea > Methanobacteriati > Methanobacteriota > Halobacteria > Halobacteriales > Halorubellaceae > Haloarchaeobius > Haloarchaeobius caseinilyticus. Next base: position 1,381,894 of record NZ_JBPJZC010000001.1, read on the forward strand.
GCGTCCGCGACGACCGCGGCACTGGACCAGAGCGAGCGCGAAGAAGAACTCAGACGCCAACAGACCATCGTCGAGGCCGCGGGCGACGCCGTGTTCGCGCTCTGTGAGGACGCGACCTTCCGGACCGTCAACGACGTGATGACCGAGATGACCGGCTACGACCGCGAGGAACTACTCGGGTCGCACGCCACCAAAGTCATCGACGAGAGAGATTACCAGCGCGGCCGCGCGGCGCTCGCGGACATGCTCGAAGCGGACGACCCGGACGTGTACAGCTTCGACGTGACCGTTCACACCGCTGACGGCCGCGAACTCCCGTGTGAGGGGACGATGGCACTGTTCCCCGACGATACCGGCTTCGACGGGACGGCGTTCGTGATGCGAGACATCACCGAGCGACAACAGATGGCGGACGAACTCGTCGAACAGAAGCGAAAAATCGAGAACCTCCACGACGTCGCCTCCAGTTTCGAAGACTGCGACAGCAAAGACGACGTGTGGGAACTCGCCGTCGAAGCGGCAGAGGGCGTCCTCGACTTCGACATCTGCTGTGTCGACAGCGTCGACGGCGAGTACCTCGTCTCCGAGGCACTCTCGTCCGAAGTCGAGCCGAAAGAGTACAAACAGCGGGCGCACATCTCGGACGGTATCGCCGGAAAGACCCACCGTACCGGCGAGTCGTACCTCGTCGACGACATTCAGGGCGACAACGAAGCGACGCCAGAAGCGGGCACGTATCGGTCGCTGCTGTCGGTCCCCATCGGCGACGAGGGCGTGTTTCAGGCGGTGTCGAACGAGCCGGGCGGCTTCGGCGAGACGGACCTCGAACTCGCCGAACTCCTCATGAGTCACGTACAGGACGCACTCGACCGAACCGCATTCGAGGAGCGACTGCGCGAAGAACGCGACCGCTTCGCTGCCCTGTTCGAGAACGTGCCCGACCCCGTGGTCTACGCCGTGCATCAGGACGGCGAACCGGTCGTCGTGCAGGTGAACACCGCGTTCGAGCGCGTCTTCGGCTACGACCAGACCGAAATCGTCGGTGACCATCTCGACGACTACATCGTCCCCGACACCCGCGACGCGGAAGCCAGCCGCATCAACAGCCGCTCGCAGAACGGCGAACTCGTCGACGCGGAAGTCAAACGCCGGACGACGGACGGGCTTCGGGACTTCCTGATGACCGTCGTGCCCGTCGACATCGGCGACGGCGCTGCCCGAACGTTCGGCGTCTACACCGACATCACCGAACGGAAAGAGCGCCAGAAACGTGTCGAGATTCTGAATCGCGTCCTGCGTCACGACCTGCGCAACGGGATGAACATCATCAAGGGGTCGGCACAGATGCTCGGCGACGTCGTCGAAGGGACGACCGCGGCAGGCTACGCCGAGTCCATCATCGAGCGGGCGGACGAACTCATCGGGTTGGCCGAGAACACTCGCGCGGTCGAACGGACGCTCGACCGTGACCAGACCGCGACCGGTCCCGTCGACGTCTGTGACAGCGTCCGGACCTCGGTCTCACGCCTCGAACAGGAGTACCCACACGCGACCGTGACGACGGACCTGCCCGAGGAGGCCGAAGCACGCGCCGACGACCTCCTGCGGACCGCCATCCATCACGTCATCGAGAACGCGCTCCAGCACAACGACCCGGACGACGCGTCGGCCCACATCTCGGTGTCGACCGACACCGACTCGCGGCACTCGCTCCGCGTCGTCGTGGCCGACGACGGCCCGGGAATCCCGGACGAAGAGCGTAAACTCATCACCGAAGAACAGGAGATAACCCAGCTCAGACACGCGAGTGGACTCGGCCTCTGGCTGGTGAACTGGGTCGTCACCCAGACCGGCGGGACGCTGTCGTTCGCGGAGAACGACCCGCACGGGACCGTCGTGACGCTGACCGTGCCGCTGGCGGTCGACGACGAACTCGTGCGCTCGGCGGACGACTAGGGGATACGTTTTCGCGTCGGCCGGTCGAACCGGACCGACATGACCGACGCCTACGACGCCGTCGTCTACGACTTAGATGGAACACTCGTCCGACTCGCCGTTGACTGGGAAGCGACAGCCGAGACCATCGCCCCGATTCTTCGTGACCGTGGCTGGGATGGCGACGCCAACGACGCGCTCGACTTGCTCCCCATCGCCGACGAACTGGACGCGAGAGCGGCTGTGGACCCTCACCTCGAAGCGGCCGAGGTCGAGGGCGCACGCCAGTCCGAGCGGCTGCCGATGCTCGACGAATTCGTCGAGTCGGACGTGCCGGTCGGTATCTGCTCGCTGAACTGCGAGGCGGCGTGTCACGAGGCGCTCGACGCGCACGGCGTCGAGCGGTCGGTCGGAGCCGTCGTCGGCCGCGATTCCGTCGAGACGCGAAAACCAGACCCCGAACCGCTGCTCGCCGCCGTTTCTGCGCTCGACACGAAGCCGGAGCGAACGCTGTTCGTCGGCGACTCGGACAGCGACGAAGTGACCGCCAACCGGGCTGGAACAGACTTCAGACGAGTGTAGAAGGAGAGAGATTACCGCGACAGCGGGTGTTACCGCGAGAGCGGCATGTTGTACGTCGTCTCGTGTTCGAGGACCGCCTCCCACGAGGCCTCGCACTCGCAAGAGACCTGTTCGAACACGGTCGGGTCCTGTCGCAGGTCGAAGTCCTTGATGGCCGTTTGCACCTGGTCGTCGCACTCGCCGCAGTTGTGCGGGCCGCGCTCGGAGCCGTGACCGACCGGGTCGGAGACGACGATGACGTCCTCGTCGGCGGTCGCTTCGAGTACCTTCGCGACCGACCAGAGCCACGGTGGGCGGTAGCCCCCGCGGAAGAACAGGTCGTCGACCATCGTGTAGCGCTGGACGTTACACGGGTTCATCGAGACGGTGTGACAGCCGTCGACGCCGGCACAGCGCCGGACCGAAGAAATCATGTCCTCGAGTGCTTCCGGCTCTGCGAGGAACGGCGGCTTCATCAGCAGATACGCCTTGATACCGGCGTCGGCGGCGCGGGCCTCGGCGGCCGCCGCCTCGAAGTCCTCGAAATCGAAGTACTTGTTCACGCAGTCGTGGCGTACCCTGTCCGTGGCGGTTTCGAGACCGACCGCAACGTCGGTGTCCAGTCCCTGCTCGGTGAACTCCTCCAACTTTGCCTGGCTCACGAAGTCCGGCAGCGACTCGACGACGATGCGCTCGCGGTCGCCGAACGTCTCCGCGATGGCCTGTCGCGTCTCGGCTGGGACCTCGCGCTCGTCGAGGAAGGAGCCGGAGGTGTAAATCTTGATGAGGCCCGATTTCTCGTCCGCTTCCTCGGCTTCGTGGTCCAGACAGACCTGAATCTGGTCCATCAGCGCCTCGTGGCTCACCGAGCCGCCTTCGACGGATTCGGCCACGTATCCACACATGGTACAGCCACCCGCGCGTGCCCAGCGGCAACCGCCCGTGTTGAGGATGATGGTCAGCGACTGGTAGACACCGCCGGGTGTGTTGTCTTCGTCCAGCCAGACCCGCGTCGGCTCGTGCGGGTCGTACGTCTTGTCCTTCTGGGCGCGGATGTCGCGCATCACCTTGTTGTGCGCGTCCATGCCCTTGCCCTGCTCGTACACTTCGGGCGTCGGCTTGCTCATTGGCAGGAACCAGCGGCCGTGCGCGTAAATCGGCTTCGGGTCTGTGGTGGTGGCCGGATTTACCGAGGCCGACGACGCCGACACGACCGGCATGGCGCGCGCTGGTGAGCGTGGCTGAACGAAGTGAAGCCCGCGAGGTGTAGCCGCGCGAGGGATGAGCCGCCTCGCCGGAGGCGAGCGGCGAATCGGTTGGGGAGGTAGTGGCGGGAGGACGGGAGGTGCGGATTTGTTCCGTCGTGATTCGTGAACTGTCTGTCGAGAACGACACCAATCACGACGACACACCGACCGACAGCCACAACGACAAACTGACCGAAAACACACCGCGAACAGACCCGAGAATCAGCGTCTCATTCCGCGTACAACGAGTACAGAATCACGCCGAATCCGACCGTCGTGAGTGCGCTCTCGATGATGAGCGCGGTCGAGTTATCGCCGAGGGTGAGGAACTGGTCGAGCGCGCCGGCGATGGCCGCCCCGGTGGTGATGATACCGAACCCGATAGCGAGTGCCCGGAGTGCCGGCGACCCGGTCCGGCGGTAGGCCTTCAGCGAGATGTAGGTGATGAGGCCGCCCATCACCAGTGTGAGCGTCTTGAACGCGACGACGAGTGGGGTAACGTCGCTCATGTCTCTTTGCGCACCTCCTTCCACATCGAGGCGAGGCGTTCCTCGGGCGTTTCGGGTGGCCGTTCGATACTGAGTGTGAGTGCGTGGTCCTCGGTGAGCATGATGGAGACGGTCTCGAAGTCGACGCGATACTGTGACGTGTGGCGGCCGTCCTTGCGGAGCTGGGTCTCCTCGGCGACGAGCGAGGAATCAGTCAGGAGTTCCAGCTTCCGGTAGGTCGTCGAGAGCGGGATGTCACACGCCTCGGAGAGTTCACTGGCCGTCATCGGCTCCGTCAACTCCTCGACGATGGCGTGACACGCCTCGTCGTCGAGTGCGTCGACGACTGCCTGGAACTCTGGGTCGTCCCCACCGGACGGGTCGCGCGGCTTCACTGGCTGGGACTGCTCGCGCATCCACCAAGTTCGTTCGGGTTTCGTCGGTCGTTCCCACGAACTGGTAACGACGGGGTAACGACCTGTCGGTCACAGAAGGGCTATTTACGTCTGACTCCTGATATACACCTATGTTAGCAGCTGTCAGAGGTGTATCGGCAATCGAAGACGTGTGGGCGGCCGACGACGTGAACCGGGCATCGTGGACGGCGGCATTCGGGGACGTGTTTCCGGCACGGGTGCTCGAACAGGTCGACGTGCCACCCGAAGAGCCGTGGGTCGAGTCTCGGTTCAATCAGATGTGTACGCATCCGGGGTTCTTACTGGCGACCGTAAAGGAGGACGTGGTGGGCTACGCGTACGCGGACTGGGGTTCGACCGCGCCGTTCGTCGGTGACACCGAAGCCGAGTTGAAGGAACTGTACGTCCACCCCGAGCACTGGGGCGAGGGCGTCGGGACGACGCTCCTCGATGCTGTCTGTGGCGCACTCCCTGTGGACCGGACCGCACTGGTGCTGACGACGCCGGAGCGCAACAGTATCGGTCGCTCGTTTTACGAGGCCCGCGGGTTCACCCTGCGAGAGACGCTGCCGGCGACTGACCCCGCCGGACAGTATCCAATGGTAGTTTACGCCCGAGAATTGCCGGTGACCGATGCATCTTGGTCGGCGACGTAACTGTCTCCACCGAGTAGCAGTAGGTGTGCCCCACAGTATCGAAGACATCCACGTCACGGTGACTCACCAGTACGACGCGAGGCCGCGTGCGGTGTGGACCGTGCTCTCGGACCCGGCAGTGGCCCGAGACGCGCTCCCTGCCGTCCGGTCGACGGAGACGGCAAGCGACGGGCTCGTTCCGGACGGCCTCGGGGCAGGAAGCGTGGTGACGGGCGAAGAATCGATCGAGGAAGGCGAGCGCTACGCGATGGTCATCGCATCGCCGCTCGACCGGTTCCCGACCGAGTTCCAGACGTACGCCACAGTCGGCGAGCACCGCTTCCCGCGGCTGGCCGTCGCCATCGGTGGAGACGGTGACCACGGGTCGTTCGACGCCCGGATGGAAGTCGAAGTCGAGGAGACGCCGACGGGGACGACCGTCGAGTGGTCGCTCGTCGCCAACGTCGCCGGCGAAGTCGCCGAGGTCAGCGAACGCGCGATTCAGCCCGTCCTCGCCCGGGAGGCTGACCGCTACTTCGAAGCTATCGAGACCCTGGTCGACTCGCACGCCGGTAGCGCCGACTCCTCTACAGGGAGTACCTGAGACAGTCGGCGATTTCTGACACGGACGGCCGATTCTGACACGAGCGATACGCCTACCGCACTGGCGAGTCGACTCGTGACATGGACGACGCCCAGCAGAAACGGCGGAACGTGGACTCCTTCTCGGCAGTCGCCGACCAGTACCTCGACAGTGCCGTCCACCGCGAGGGCCGCGACCTCGCGTTGCTCGCGTCGTGGAGTGACGACGCCGAGCGGGCGCTCGACGTGGCCTGTGGTGCAGGGCACGTCGCCGGGGCGCTCGCGGACTCGGGCGTCGCCGAAGTCGTCGCCGTGGATGTGACCGCAGAGATGGTCCGCACGGCACGTGCGGCGTTCGCCGTGCCGGGCGTCACGGGCGATGCAGAGCGACTCCCGTTCCGGGACGACAGCTTCGACGTGGTCACCTGTCGCATCGCTGCCCACCACTTTCCCGACCCGGCCGCGTTCGTCGCCGAAGTCGCGCGCGTCCTCGCACCCGGCGGCGTCTTCGCGCTGGAGGACAACGTCGCGCCCGAAGACGCAGCCCTCGCGGACTACTTCAATCGCGTCGAAGGCCACCGTGACGAGTCACACGGCCACGCCTACCCGGTGTCGTGGTGGCGCGAGACGCTCACCGCTGCGGGGTTCTCCGTCGAAGAGGCTGTGACGATGCGCAAGGAACTGGACTACGAATCGTGGCGCGACCGGACGACGCAGACCGCGGACCAGCGCACAGCCATCGACGACCTCGTCCGACGGTCCGAGAGTCGAGACGTGTACGGCGTCACCATCGAGGACGACGAAATCACGTCCTTCAGCAACGAGAAGGGGCTGTTCCGGGCACGGCTGCCAGCACGCTGACCGGCGACATCAAGAGAGTCGGCAACCACATCCTGTAATCTGGCGAGATTGTATTGGAACCCCAACTATCTTGGGACGGTTTGTAACGTGGTAGCTCTCGTATCCAGTAGTATGCCCCGCAGCATCGAAGACATCGAGTTCAGCGTCAGTAGCACGGTCAGTGCGGACCCGCACGTCACGTGGGTCGCTATCTCCGACACGGCACGCCTCCGTGAGACCCTCTCCGTGATGAGCGACTTCGAACACGTGAGTGCCGGACGACCCATGACCGACGGCGGGACCGTCGCGGACGCCGGCGCGATGTCCGCACCGACACAGCAGGCCATCGCCGCCGGAGAGACGTACACGGCGACGCTGTCGGCGCCGGTCGAACGCCTCCCGATGTCGTTCGACACGTACTGCACCGTCGAGGACCACTGCTTCCCGTGCATGGTCGCCACCGTCGGCGGTGACGGGGCGATGGGCTCGTTCGACGCCCGGGCCGTCCTGACCGTCGCGGACCACCCCGAGGGAACCGAAATCGAGTGGTCCGCGCGCGCGGGCGTGGCCGGGCCACTCGCCGGCCTGGGCGAGTCCGCGATTCAGGGACTGGTCACCTACATCGTCGAGGACTACCTCGACCGACTCGACGCCAGTCTGGCGTAAGCGAGCCAGCAGCCGAGACCGAGCGCCGCGCCTACCGTATTGACCGCCGCGTCGGTCAGGTCGAAGGCACGCGCTGGCAAGAAGAGTTGAACGACCTCGATGCTGCCCCCGAAGGCGGCCACCGCGACGAGTATCGTCGCGTGGCCCCACCACGACTCCGGTTTTTTCGCCGTCGCCGCCACCACCGCGAGCGTCGCGTAGCCAGTCGCGTGGAACCACTTGTCCGCACCCACGAGGCCGAGCGGGCCGGTCCCGCTCGTGACGCTGTCGCCTGCTGACCCGGTGCCCGGCGGCGTGATGACACTCGCGACGAACACGGTGAGCGCGAGCACTGCGACGACGAGCCACCGCCGGACAGCGACCGTCGCCGTGCCCAGCGGACGTGACTCGGACGATTGCCTGTCCATACCCACGCGACGGCCCCCGAACCGAAATGCTCGTCGGCGCCCTGCGTGGAAGAAAATCGCGAGACGGCGGCGAGTAACCACATTCAGTTACACCCTCTTTGCCAACAACCAACATGGTCGCGTCCCTATGTAACTATTAGACCTTACAATGACAGACATCGGTGGCTTCCAGGACCACGTCGCCCGAATCGACCTGTCGTCGGGGGACGTCAATTACGAGGGAATCGACGACGAGGACGCGAAGAAGTACATCGGGGCGCGCGGCCTCGGCGTGAAGTACGTCTTCGACAATGGACCAGACGTAGACCCGCTCGGCCCGGACAACCTGCTCGCGTTCGTGAACGGGCCACTCACGGGGACACAGACCGTGATGAGTGGCCGAATCGCGGTCGTGACGAAATCGCCGCTCACGAACACCGTGACCGACAGCCACCACGGTGGCTGGTCCGGCGCACGTCTCAAGTGGGCTGGCTTCGACGGCCTGCTGTTCGAGGGACAGGCGGACGAACCCGTGTACGCCGTCGTCGAAGACGGTGAAATCGAACTCCACGACGCCTCCGACCTCTGGGGCAAGGGTGTCCACGAGACCCGCGACACGCTCGAAGAGCGCCACGAGGGCAGTTACGGCAAGAACATGTCCATGATGGCCATCGGCGAGGGTGGCGAGAATCAGGTCCGGTACGCCTGCATCGTCAACGAGGACGACCGCGCCTCGGGCCGCGGCGGCACTGGCTGCGTGATGGGCAACAAGAAGCTGAAAGCCATCGTCGTGAAGTCGAACACGAAGATGCCGAAGCCGAAAGACCCCGAGACGTTCCAGAAGGGCCACCAGCAGGCCATGAGCGTCATTCAGGAGTCCGACGTGACCGCGCCGAACGAGGGCGGCCTCTCGATGTACGGGACGAACGTCCTGATGAACATCACCGAAGAGATGGACGGCCTGCCGACGCGAAACGGTCACTACACCTCGACGAGTTCCGAGGCCGAAGAAGACCCGAGCGAGCCGAACATCGACTCGGAGAAGGTCTCCGGGGAGAACGTCCGCGAGAACATCCTCGTCGACGAACCGACGTGTCACTCCTGCCCGGTCGCCTGTAAGAAGGAAGCAGAGGTCACGTACAACCACAAAGGCCAGGACATGAACGTCCGGATGGAGTCCTTCGAGTACGAGTCGGCGTTCGCACTCGGCCCGAACTCGATGAACGACGACCGCGACTCCATCGCCGTGATGATCGACCGCTGTAACGACCACGGCATCGACACCATCGAGGTCGGCAACATGATGGCGATGGCGATGGAGATGACCGAAGAGGGCAAACTCGACGACGCGGACGTCGAGGGCCTCGAATGGGGCGACAAAGAGACGATGATCGACCTCATCACCGACATCGCCAACCGCGACGGCGACCTCGCCGACCTGCTCGCCGGCGGTGCGAACCACATCGCCGAGGAGCACGACGCCCACGACAACTCGCTCGCGGTCAAGGGCGAGACGATTCCGGCGTACGACCCGCGCTGTATGAAGGGCATGGGCATCGCCTACGCGACCTCGAACCGCGGTGCCTGCCACCTGCGCGCGTACACGCCATCGGCCGAAATCCTCGGCTTCCCCGAGAAGGTCGACCCCTACGAGTGGGAGGGCAAGGGTGAACTGACCGCAGTCTTCCAGGACATGCACTGCATCTCCGACTCCTTCGACATCTGCAAGTTCAACGCCTTCGCGGAAGGCATCGAGGAGTACGTGCTGCAGTTCAACGGCATGACCGGTCTCGACTGGTCGGAAGACGAGATGCTCACCGCGGGCGAGCGCATCTACAACCTCGAACGGTACTACAACAACCTCGCCGGCTTCGACGGCAGCGACGACTCCCTGCCGGACCGGTTCCTGAAAGACGGCGTCCCCGGACAGGGCGCGAGCGAGGGTGAGTACTGTGAACTCGACCAGATGAAGGAAGAGTACTACGAACACCGTGGCTGGGTCGACGGCGTCGTCCCGGACGAGAAACTCGACGAACTCGGCATCGACATCGGCCCGGGCACCGGCGTCAGTTCGGGCGACTCCAGCGCACCGGCAGACGACTGAACTGCGGCAGCGACTCGACTTTTTTCGCGTCGGCGTCGACGCAGCGACCATGACGTGTCGTGCTACCGTCCAGTGAGGAGCCGGTGACTCGCTTCGAGACACACCGGAGACTCCGTCGGTGATGTATCAGTAAGCTAGAGTTATCTCCGAATATCGACTAGTGAGGTGTAGACAGGGTGGGAGTAGTCTCACTGCTGGCATATCATGACGAACACAGACAGTAGGTCTTCTGGCGTCCTCCGTCGGACGGTCCTCTCCGGACTGGGAGCACTCGGTATCGCAGGAACTGTCACCGCGAAAAACGGTGGGAAGAACGGTCGCAGTAGCGGTGGCCCCGTCGCCGCCGACGTGTCGGGAGACGACCTCGATTCGCCGCAAGAACGGCTCACTGCGGCGTTCCAACGTCGGAAGAACGCGGCGAGGGAACAGTTGTTGGGTCACGACCCGGCCGAGTGGACACCGAATCGAGACGAGCGTCGTTTCGGCACGCGTGCAGCGTTCACCAAGGGACTCCCACACGACGACCTCGGCGTCGGCGACGCTGACGCGTTCGAAGCGTTGCTCGCGGCCCTGTACGGTGATGGGGACTTCGAAGGGATTCCGCTCGGTGGCGACCGCGTCCTGGCGAACCCGCAGGCTGCACACTCGTTCGATATCTCGGGAGCCGACTCGCACGACCTGGCGATCCCGCCCGCGCCGGCGATGGACAGCCCCGAGGCCGGGGCGGAGATGGCGACACTCTACTGGCAGTCGTTGCTCCGCGACGTGCCGTTCGCCGAGTACGAGGGAAACGAACTCGTGGCGGCCGCCGCCGCAGAGTTGAGCGACATCGGCGGGTACGCTGGCGCGACCGACGAGTCGGGACGCGTGACGCCCCATCTCGCCTTCCGTGGCCGCCTCGCTGGCAGCGAAGTCGGTCCGTACCTCTCGCAGTTCTTCTACCACGAGGTTCCACGGGGTGATGGCTTTAGACAGGTCCAGCAGTACGACGTGTTACAGGCCGACACTGACTACATGACGACCGTCGACGAGTGGCTCGCCGTCCAACGTGGGGAGTCGCCACAGTCGCTTGACTTCTACGAGGAGACGCCTCGACACCTCGAGACCGGCCGGGACCTCGCCACGTACGTCCACCGAGACTACCCCGCACAGGCGTATCTAGACGCCGCCCTCATCCTGCTCGGACTCGGGGTCCCGTTCGACGAGAACGTCCCCTCGTTCGAGAAGACCGGGCTGTTCGTCGACCTTGGATTCGTCGACGTGCTGGACGCGGTCGTCGCCGTCTCACAGCCAGCCTTGCACGCTGCGTGGGTCCAGAAATGGCTCGTTCACCGACGACTCCGTCCCGAGGCGTTCGGCGGCCGAGTTCACCAGCACCTCACTGGTGCAGCCGACTATAGTGAGATGTTGCCAGCGAACCTGCTCGCGACCGCCGCGAACGATGGAGTCCTCGAAAACGTCTTCCAGAAACAGGGGACGTACCTGCTCTCGCAGGCGTATCCCGAAGGATCGCCGACGCACCCCTCCTATCCTGCCGGACATTCGACGCTCGCCGGCGCGTGCGTCACGGTACTCAAGGCGTACTTCGACACCGACATCGAGATGCCAGTCGCCGTCGACACGCCCGGCGAGACGGACGAATCCCTCACTGTCGGTGGCGAACTGCACAAATTAGCCGAGAACATGTCTATCGGTCGGGACTGGTCCGGCATCCACTACTGCGAAGATGCGAACTCGGGCTATGGTCTCGGCGAAGCGGTGGCGCTCGCGTTTCTCGTCGACCGGACGCGGACTTACGATGAACGCTACCAGTTCGACGGCTTTACACTGACGACGTTCGACGGCGACAGGGTTCGCATCACGCCCGAAGGCGTCGTTCCCGCAGACGGCGACGGAAACGGCAGCGGGAAGAACAGCGGGAGCGAGAAGAACAGGGGCAAGAATGGGAACGGGGCCTACGGCGGACAAAACGAGGGCTACTGAGTAGCTGTTCTGGCTTCCGCCTGAACCGGCGTCGGCTTCTCGCTGGGCGTCAACGGTCGGTCCTGTGTGCGGGTCTCGCACCTTCACACGCTTCCTCTTTCCCGATGAAGACACACTCTCGAATCTCCAGTGCCGTGTCGAACTCGTCACTCCGGTCGGTGTCGTAGCCGATGCGGTGTAGCTGCTCGGTATGGGCACGTTGGACCGCGTCGTAGGCCTGTCGCGTCACGTCGAGTCGTTTCCCGATGCCTTCCCAGTGTCCCGACTCGACCAGGAAGACGACGTAGTCCTCGCACTCGACGACCGACTCGTAGTTCGTCCGGTAGTCGTCGAGTCGGAGTCGGAGGTCTGCTTGCACGAGGTCGACCAGTTCCGGGAGGCGTCTCGGTGGGACGCTCGCCTTCGCCGCCGCGATGAGTAGTGCCTCACCGTCGATAGGGTAGCCGTCCATCTCAGCCACCCGCCCGCATGGCTTTCTGTGCGAAACGCTCGACGAGCGAATCGAGCGTCGAGTCGTCGCCCTCGAACTCGACGGTGACTTCGGTGACTTGGAGCGTCGGGCCGACGTCGACCGTCTCAGACGAGAGCGATGCGGTCCACCCGTCGCCCGCGACAGTCGCGTCGTCGACACGCTCGCCGCCGAGGTTTTCGAGGTAGTGAATAGCCAGCCGTTGTGAGATGCCGCGGAAAGACCGTACGACTTCGGTCATCCGCCGCCACCGGCGACCGGCGGAAACACCGAGACGGCGTCTCCGTCGGCCAGCGTCGTCTCAGTCCCCTCCATGTGCACCACGTCACGGCCGTTTTTGAAGATACTGAGCTGTGGCCGTATCGCTCCCCCCTCGAGGAGTTCCCCTTCCAACCCGTCGAACTCCGACTCCAGTGCGGCCAGCACCTCGCCCACGGTCGATCCCTCGTCGAAATCACGGTGGATGGTCTTCTGGCCGACTGCCTCGCGGAAGTTGGCGAAAAAGCGCAACTCCAGGTTCATTGCTCGCCTAGATATCGTCTACCCGTATAAGCACATGCCGCAACCAGTTGGTGCCGTGCCAGACGACGTCCTTCCAAAAGTGAGAACGGTAACAGGTTTGTGTGGTCGGTGAGCAGGTCGATTCGTCGTGTACACAGGACTCGTCGCGGGTACCGGGACGGTACTCGCTGCCAAACCCCAACAAGAGGGGTATCGACTCCGTATCGAGACGCACAACCACGTCGCACCAGCCCCCGGAGACAGTGTCGCCGTCTCTGGCGTCTGTCTGACCGCCGAGTGCGTCGGTGACGGGTGGTTCGACGCCTACTGCAGCGAGACGACGGTCGCGAAGACCGCCGTCGCCGACCTCGAACCCGGCGATCCAGTGAACCTCGAATCACCACTGACCGTCGGCGACACACTCGACGGGCACCTCGTCCGTGGCTGTGTCGAGACGACGGCCGCGGTTCGGTCGGTCGAGTCGACCGGCGCTGGGTGGCGACTGGCAGTGGCCATCCCCGACGGATTCGAGCACTTGCTCATCACCGGCGGCGGTGTCGCCGTCGACGGCGTGAGCCTCACCGTCGCGTCGCTCGACGACGACAACGGTACCTTCAGCGTCTCAGTCATTCCGGAAACCGCCGCGCGGACGACGTTGGCCGAGTTGCGTCCGGGTGACCGCGTCAATCTCGAACCCGACGCATTGGCGAGATACGTCGCTCGCCAAGCAGCGGTGGCCTGCACAGACTGAAAACCAGCACCGAGGAACAGTCGCGTTATCGGTCGCTCAGGCGAATCCCGTCTTCGACCAGTCGCGCGTTTCGCTCCCGGTCGAGTTCCTCGGCCACGGCCTCGTGTTCGTACAGTTGATGAACGAGGTCGGCGTAGAGGTTCCGCCACGCGATGGCGTAGATGGGCGACTGGCCCCACGCGCGCAGTTCCGGCACGAAGTCGTCGAATCGCTCGACGCGCTCTTCCATGCGCTCTACGGCGTCGGCGACGAATCGGATGGCCTCGCGGTCGTCGTCGGCCTCACCGAAAGCTCGGTTGATGCGGTCTTCCCAACTGGCGACCGCTCGCTGCATGTCTGCGCCCGCGTTGTCGCCGTCTTCGGGAAGCGATTCGAGAATCTGTCGTGGCACACCGAGTGAGACGTCGTCCATGTCCTCGTGGTAGGGGTGTGGGCGTAAAAAGACACGGCGAAGCGGAAGCCGTCGACTGGGTATCGTGCAGCGTCGATACCCGAGATTTTCGTTGCAGTCCTGGGTCCGCCTACAGCAGATGACTACGAGGAGTGAGTCAGTCTCGGCTGGCGACACTCGTCCGACCCCGCGTCGAGAGTGACGGAAAACAGTACAATCGGGGCGTTCGTTGCCGAATCGCCGGCACGGTTGACGACGTCGGCTATTACCGAACCGGTCCATAAATTCGGGTAGACCCCGACGCAGTCTGGCGATATCCCGACTGTTGTGGTGGCCTTCGCCCGATTATTCGCGAAGTAAGTAACGTACAACGACCATTTCGGGTAGAAGAGTACTGATTACCAACAATATATGATTTTACCCCACGTTCGATGGGGAACTTGCAATGGGACGACAGTCCTCCACACCCAATCGACGACAAGTCCTGACCGGCCTCGCCGCCCTCGGTGGTGGCTCGCTGGTCGCGAACGGACTCGCCGCCGCGACGACTGACGCCGACGCCGGCACCACGAACACCCGGACTACCCAGACCGTCCCGGCCACTGCACCCGGATTCGCACGCGAGTGGGTCAACGGCCGAGACATGGTCGCCGACCAGCGTCAGACCGTCGTCGCCGACGGTGTCGTGTACAACACCGACTACGGGGAGAGCGACGACGGCGACCGAGCACCAGTGGTCGAGGCCTACGACGTGGCCGACGGGGAACTGTGGCGAACCGAACTCGCCTTCGACCCGCCGACGGAGTTCGGGACCATGGTCCTCGGCGACGAGACCGTCTACGTCGCCGGGCTGTTCACACTCTACGCGGTCGACCGCGAGACCGGTGAAATCCGCTGGCAGCGCGATATCGGCTCTGAACTGGCAGTCACGGACGAGGATACGGTGTACGTGTTCACCGGCCCACTCGAAGGAGCCCCGCCAGCCGACCCTGACCTCCCCGCACTCACGATAGAGCGAGTGGTCGCGCTCGACGAGATGGAGGGGACCGCTCGCTGGGAACGCGAGACGACGGACGTCTACGACGCGCACTACACGGACGGGCACGTCGTGCAGGTCGTCGGCGACGACGACGACCCGACGGAGACCGATATCGCGACCCTCGACGCCGAGACCGGCGATGCCGGCTGGACGGCCGCGGGAACTGGCTGGGTCGAGACGACGGTCGCCGACGGCCTCCTCTGTCGCTTCGAGGACCGACTAGTGGTCAGAGCGACCGCGACCGGTGACGTTCGCTGGGACCTGACGGCCGACGATGGGTCTCGAATCGACCGGGACCTGACAGTCGCCGACGGAACCGTCTACGGCTTCGCGTTCACGGACACCGACGGCTCCATCTACGCCGTCGACACCGCGGACGGGACGGTCCGCTGGGAGACCGCGTTCGCCGGTGCCATCTCGTACTCGTACGACACGAGCCTGCACACCGAGCCGCCGGCTGTTGGCGACGGCAGCGTCTACGCCACGGTCGCGACCGGCACGGACGAGGAGGCCGACTCCGCGGTCGTCTCGCTCGACGCCGAAACCGGCGAGAAGCAGTGGGAGACGACCGAGTACGTCGATGCCCGCTTCGACCCAGTAACGGCTCCCACGGTCGGCGACGGATACGTCGTCGTCGGTGCGTACGTCGGTGACGACGCCGCCCCGGACGTCGCGAGTCTCGACGCGGAGACCGGTGCCATCTCGACCTACTACTGGTGGCCCGAGATGGAGCGAAGCTTCACCCCGCCGCCGTCGATTCGCCGTCCGGCCGTCGTCGACGATCACGTCGTGGTCACGTTCTCCACGCTCCCGAGCGGTCCCGGTGAACCGCTCACTGCCTCCCTGAAGTGGGGTGGGACGCCGCAGGCCGACGGCCCAGTCGCGCCCACCTTCTCGGTGAACGAGGATGCCGCCTGTACGACAGACGGCGAGACGACCTACGTACCGGTCTCGGTTCGGACGCCAGAGAGTGCCGACTCTCGGGACGCGTACTGGAGCAAGACCCACGTCGCGTTCGACGTCGACGACTCGGACGGCCTCGACACGACCAGCGGGCCGCTGCCGGTGCAGGGGTCGGGCGAACAGTCGGTCACGCTGGTCGCCTACGACCGCAACGGTCGGACCGTCGAAGAGACGCTCACCATCGACCCGGCTGCCGTCTGCGACTCGGTACCCAGCGAGCCAGAACCCGAACCGGAGCCGGAGCCCGAACCTGAACCACGGTTCGAACTCTCCGTCACGCCGAATCGGCTAGAGACCGACGAGACGATGACGGCGGAAGTCACCGCTACGAACGCCGACGCGTCGGAATACGACTTCCACTGGCTGGTCGACGCCGACTGCGAGGAAGACGCGGTCGACACGACCGGG
The DNA here is from genome assembly GCF_051207395.1 of Haloarchaeobius caseinilyticus. Classification (NCBI taxonomy): domain Archaea; kingdom Methanobacteriati; phylum Methanobacteriota; class Halobacteria; order Halobacteriales; family Halorubellaceae; genus Haloarchaeobius; species Haloarchaeobius caseinilyticus. The sequence continues at coordinate 1,398,259 of NZ_JBPJZC010000001.1, forward strand.
CAGACGCTTCAGACCGACTTCGAAAATCAGGGCTCTTACCAGCTCCACCTCACGGTGACCGACGCTGAGACCGACGAGACGGTCAGGACGTTCACGGAATACATCGAGGTGGCCTGCAAGAACGAAAACTGAGCGTAGAACTGGGAGCAACGAGCCACTCAACCACCCGTTTTCTCACGAGCTGTTCCGACCAGCGTCGCTTCCGGGACTGACGAACGGTAGTTCTCGAACGCCGGCGATAGATACCGCAGCCACACCCTCCCCAACCGATTCGCTCGTTACACTCGCTCATCCCTCGCGCGATGTCTCCTCGCGGCCTCGCTCCGCGAGGCACGCTCGAAAGCGCGCGCCAGAGTGGTTACGTCGAAACTCGTCGCGCAGTTACAGTTCTTCGACGTGACGCACCGAGGTCGCTTCGCCGCGCGTGCTCTCGACCATCGCGTCGCCGTGCATCTGTGCGCGGCCGATACCGAACGCCTTCGGGCCGGAGATGACGACTTCGTCGCCGACGCGGATGTCCTCGTCGGCGTCGACCACACCGGGCGCGAGGACGCTCCCGTGCGGGACGAAGCCGTCGATTTCGACGGTCTTGGTCGGGACATCGGACTCGTCCCACATCTTCGCGCCTTCGAGCGTCAGCGACAGGGTGCCGTACTGCGGGACCTGCGTGGCGAGTTGCGTGCCCTCAGGGTCGCGGACCTGAATCTTCGGGTAGCGACTCGTCGTCTGGAAGTCCCCGAAGACGGTGTCGCCCGCGCCGTCGCCGAACTGGTAGTCGGCGATGGCCCGGACCGTGTTGTGTTCGCGCTCACGCTTCGAGTACTTCAGTTCGCCCGCGAGGGCGTCGCGCAGGTTCGACAGGCTCTCGTCGTCGGTCGGGTGCTCGGCAACGGTGTACTCGATGGGCGTGTCGATGTCGTCCTCGACGCGTTCGAGGATGGGCCGGTAGTCGTGGGGCAGGTGGGCGACGATTTTCGGGTAGTCGTTGCGGTCGAGGTAGCGCCCAAGCACCTTGCTTACGAACTCGATTTCGCCCGCGGTCCAACTGCCCGTGACGACGGAGTCGTAGTGCTGGGCGGGGTAGGTCGTCTCCAGTTCCTGCGGGACGACGCCGATGGGCGAGGTCATCGAGACGACGTGGCCGCGGAACTGAATCGCGTCCATGTACTGGCGGTGGCTCTGGGACTCACTGTAGGGCTTGCGTGCCGAACACGGGACGAGCACGAGCGGGTGGCCATCGAACCGGTTGTTGTACCGCGACGTGATGCGGTCGGCGAATCGCTGAATCTCCACGCGTCGAAGCGTGTCCTCCGTCGTCGCATCGAGATCGGCCTCGCGGTAGACGGGCGTGCGAGATTCGAGGTAGCCGTACTGCTGGTCCAGTTCGCGGAAGAGTGCGGTGAGCCACTGGTCCTGTCGGGCCTGGCCCTCGATGTAGTCGCGCAGGCGGCCGTCGCGGATGCGGCGGCGAACTCGTGCGAGTTCCGCAGAGAGCGCGTTGACGTTGTGTTCGGCGCAGGCGGCCCGGTCGAACTCCTCGCGGGGCACCTGACACGCCGGGCAGGAACACGGCAGTTCGTCGAGGTCTTCGAGGAAGTACCGGTCGTCCGTGGTCAGATACTCGCCGTCGGTCCCCTTCACGATGGCCTTCGTCGCGTCGAACAGGTCGACGCCAGCGTAGGCGAGGACTGCCACGTTCCTCGGTGTCGCCACGCCGGAGAGGAAGAGCGCGGTGTCGTCCGGAATCGCGTCACGGACCGTGAGGATGGCGTCCTTCATACCCGCGCCGTGGCCGACCGACCCCTGCGCGTCGGAGACGACGTACGCGTCCGCGCCGTAGTCAGCGGCAGTGTCGGTCGAGACGGCGACTGCGCTCGGGTAGTCCACTTCGGGGTAGTCGACCGCGAAGGAGTCCTGTACCTCGGGTGCGGTCCCCGCTGGCAGGCCGCGGTGTGGGAGAATCGTCAGTGTCGACTCGTCGCCCTCGGGCAGGTCGCGCTCTGCGGGCCAGAGGCTCCCGGCGTCAGTGACGACGTCGTCCACGAGCGCCGGGGTGTCGACCGGCTCGGACAGGCGCAACTCCGCCCGTCGCGCCGCCCCATCGCGCTCGTGTACTTCGAAGTACTCGGTCATAGCCCCGTCTCAGTGACCCACGCTCAACAGTCTTGCTTTCCTCCCCCACCTAAAGTGTGGAACTGTGAACGGACAGGATGATTGTCCAATCGACACTTGGTGGAAGTGGGTGCGGGCGTTCGGTAGACCAGATGCGGACGGCAGCAAGCAGGCAACCGTGGGCTGACAACCATCGCAGTCCGCTCTCCACACGTTTCACACCCGGTATCGTACAGGGTCGACGGCAGGTGTCGACCCCACCTCGATTCTTTCCCCTTCCCCCCTTTGGGACCGAACCGACGACTCGATAGATGAGAGACGATACGTCGACTCACCGAGAACCATGAATACGACTAGACGCGCCCTTCTTTCGTCCACCGCAGGCAGTGTCCTCGCGAGTACGGCCGGGTGTCTCGGCACCTTCGTGGGGACACCGCAGGCGACGACGAGACTGACCGAACTCACGTACCACAACCAGACCGACGAGCGACACACACTCCGAATCGAGGTCTCGACCGACGGTGGCAACGACACGCTGGTCGAGCGAACCGTCGACCTCGCGCCAGCGTCTTCAGACGGGGACGAAGACGGTGGAACGACGGCTGCGGCGAGTGGTACCATCGGCGACGCCCTCCCCGACGAGCGAGGTTCCTTCACCGTTTTCGCGACACTCGTCGACGAGAACGCCCGGTCGGCCGACTCGGAACGTACCCAGAAATTTCGCGTCCCCTTTTTCGACCGACGACGGGAATGCAGTCGAGTCGAGTTGCGCGTCGAACCGGGGGCAGACCTCGAAAGTGGGATACAGAACGGCTGCGAGAACGAGTGAGCGAGACAGCAGTCAGAGAACGCAGACAGTCAATCAGGTAACGTAGAGAACCTGTCAGGGCAGTCGTTCGCTACGCTCGACGAGGTTGACCACTTCGACAGCGTCGGGGACGCTCGCGAGGGCGCTCTCCGGCCAGTCGGCGTGGGCCAACGTGAACGAGGTCTCGGGATTCAGGTCGACCAGTCGCGCGACACCGCGGGCCGCACGCTCGTAGGCGTCGCGGTCGAGTCGCTCCGGAATCTCCGCGGTCAGCGGGTAGGTGTTGCGCAGTGCCTTCGGGAACGGCCCGAACGGCGGGACGACCGCCCACGACTCGTCGTAGTTCTTCGAGTGCGACCCTTCCGTGAGCAACACGTCGTCGCCTTCGGGCGAGAGCCGGTCCAGTCGCTCCTGATGCCGGAGGACTTCGGGTCGCGCGGCGCTCTCGTTCGAGGTGTAGAAGAACGACCCCTTCGAGGCGGGGTCCGTCTCCTCCAGTTGTGCGGCATGGTCTGTCAGTGCCCGGTAGCCGTCGAGCATCGCCGGGTGCGAGCGTGCGCGCTCGTCGACGAGTTCGAGCAGGTCGCCGTCGCGGATGGCCTGCTTGATGCGGCGAATCTCCTCGAACGTGACGTGCAGGTTGTGCGCGGCGAGTTCCTCCTCGCACTCGCGCTCGGGCAGGTCGCGCATCTCGGCCGGGTCGTACTCGGTACACACCGGGCAGGAACACGGGAAGTAGTCGAGCTCGTCGAGGTGTTCGGTCCCGCGAACCGTCAGGTAGCGACCGTCTCTAGCGTACAGCGCGTAGGCCGCGCTGTCGAACAGGTCACAGCCCATGGCGACCGCGAGCGCGAACATCATCGGGTGGCCCGCACCGAACAAGTGGACCGGACAGTCCTCGTCGAGACCGCGCTTGGCCCCGGCGACGGCGTCGACCATGTCGCCGTAGCGGTAGTCGTTCATCATCGGGACGACCGCGCCGACCGGGAACACGTCGAGGTCAGTGCTGGCCGCGTGTGCGCCCGCTTGCTCGCGCAGGTCTGGGTAGGTCGACCCCTGCACCGGCGCGTTGACGAGCATGTCGCCGACGTCGACCGTCTCGGCGAGTTCGAGTCGCTCTTGCGTCGTCGCGAGTTCCTCCTCGGCCTGCTCGCGCGAGACGTCCGGTGGCGTCGGGATGTCCACCGGCGTCCCGATGTCGCTCCCGATGTCGTGCTGGAACTGCAGAATCTCCTCGGTCGTGGTGTCGATTTGCCCGTACTCGGCGAGCTGGAAGCTCCCCGAGTCGGTCATGATGGCCCCGTCGAAGTCGAGCAGGTCGTGCAGGCCGTCGTCGAGGGCCTGCTCGCGGATGTCGTCGGTCGTCTTGATGATGTAGGAGTTCGTGATGAGGATTTCCGCGCCGAACTCCTCTTCGAGTCGCTTCGGCGGGATAGTGATGATGTTCGGGTTAATGACCGGCAGCAGCGCCGGTGTCTCGACGGTGACGCCCGCGCGGGGGACGGTCAACTCCCCGATGCGGCCGGCCGCGTCGGTGTCCCGAAGCTCGAAGTGGTCTCTCATTGGCCTCGGCTATCCGGGCAGCGCCGGTAAGGGTGTCGTTTAGGCGCGCTGACTGGGTCGCGTCGTCCACGAGAAAACGGTGGCGTATGGAGCGAGGCACTCAGCGATGGCGTCGCTCGGCGCGGGCGAATCTGGTCAGTCCGGGCCGGCGAATCTCCAGATACACCGACGCCGTCGCTGCGAGCGCGAACCAAAGACCGCCCCCAGTGAGAAAGCCGTAGACGAGGAGCAGGACGAACCCCAGCAGTCGGACGACCAACTGCTGTCGGAACGTGAGGAACGTCGCTGGCACGGACAGTTCTAGGGGCTGGGGGGAGATAACTACTGTGCCACCTTCTCGCACGCGATGGCCGGGGGCTGGCGGTGATGGCGAACAGGCGACGCTGTCGGTCGTGGGCACCGGGCGGGGCGTCGCACACCCGCGAACCGCCCGGTGATTACGGTTATCGGATGCTGGCTCTGGTGCCGGGTTGGTACTTGAAGACTCACACTGACGAATTCTCGGCAGGGTTGCCGCGGGCTCTGGTTCTGAGAAGCAGTTCACGACTCACGACGGTACATGACCGCAGCCACACCCTCCCCATCCGATTCCTCACTCGCTCCGCTCGCTCGTCATCCCTCGCGCGACTACATCTCGCGGTCTCACTTTCGTTCGACACACTCGCCAGCGCGCGCCAAAGTGGTCGTGACGGCCCTTCCGACCAGTCCTACTCGAACAGTTCGTAGTACATGAGTCCGGTCAGGGCACGCCCGTCGCGGAGGTCACCCGACTGCACGTCGGCCAGCAGGTCGTCGTACTCGGCCGTATCAACCCGGATGGACTCGTTGAAGTCGAGGTCCTGGGCGTCGGCGTCCTCGCAGTCGTAGGCGACGAAGTGGTGGTGGACCGAGTTGGCGATGCCGTTCGCTGGCTCGATGGTCGTCAGGTGTTCCACGCGGTCGGCCTCGTAGCCGGTCTCTTCCGTGAGTTCGCGATGGGCCGCGAGCGCGAGGTCGTCGTCGTCCGGTTCGACCGTTCCGGCCGGGAGCCCGCGGTTGACCGTCCCGACGGCCTGTCGCCACTCCTCGATGACCACTACCTCTCCCTCGCTGGTGAACGGCAGGACGACCACGGCGTGCGGTTCGTCGACGTAGTCGAAGTCAGTCTCGGTCCCGTTCGGCAGTCGAACCTCGTCGTGAACCACGTCGAAACCGGGGCACTCGTAGCCGACCCACGAGTCGGTCACGTCCCACGCGAGTTCGTCAGCAGCGTCCGTGTCGGGTGCGTCAGGCGTGTCGCTCATTGTCGGCTGGTCGCGCCCACGAGTAGAAAAGGTACGGCTTCAGGGTGTCCGGACTATCTGGCTTCGAACTGGAGGTCTTTCGCCGGGTCTTCGGCGACCATCCACCAGCGAACGTCGACTTTCGGATGCCGCTTTTTCACGTGGTCTTTCAGACTCCCCCCGTCGTCGAAGTCACGACCACAGAGGTTACAGCGGTTGTGTCGTGCCATACCTACAATACGCTGGCAGTGGGTTTAGCCGTCTCTTCGTCGTCACTGAGAGGTTCCGACGAAGTCGAGAATCTCCGTGGTCACGCGCTCCGGCGCGTCGAACTGCACCCAGTGGCCGGCGTCAGGCAGGCGCTCGATTCGCAGGTCGGACACCCACTCGTCAAGTCCCTCGGTGAGTTCAGGGACGAGTGCGAGGTCTCCCTCGCCCCAGACGAGCAGCGTCGGCACGTCGACGTGTTGTGCGGCCGTGTCGCTGTCGAGAAACGGGAGCGAATCTTTGACACTCTCGCGAATCACCGCCCGGTAGTAGTTGATGGCTGAGGTCGCCACGCCCGGTCGCTCGAACGCGGCCTTGTAGCGAGCCACGTCCTCGTCGGTGAACGCGTCCTCGCTGACTGCGCCGCCGTGGAATATCGCCTCCAGTGCTTTGCAGTTCCCGCGAGTCATGTACCACTCGGGCAGCCACGGCAACTGGAAGTAGAACATGTACCACGACTTGCGCAACTGCTCGCGGTTCGGTCGCCGGAACTCGCGTTCGAGCGCACCCGGATGCGGCGCATTGAGGACAGTGAGTGTCTCGACGACTTCGGGCGTGCGCGCAGCCACGTCCCAGACGACGCCGCCGCCCCAGTCGTGGCCGACGAGGTGGACCGGTGCGTCGAATTCCCGGCAGAGAGCGGCGATATCGGCCGAAAGTTCCGAAATCCGGTAGGCAGCCACGCCGTGCGGTTTCTCGGAGCGGTTGTACCCACGCATGTCCGGCGCGACGACGTGGTAGCCCGCGTCGGTGAGGGCAGGAATCTGGTGGTGCCACGAGTACCAGAACTCGGGGAAGCCGTGAACCAGCACGATGGTCTCGTCGTCGGGGTCGCCAGCCTCGACGTAGTGGAGGCGCACGTCGTTCACGATGGTCTGCTTGTGGGACCAGTCCGCAGTCATGGTTGGACGTGGTGGTGGCAGGACGAAAAGCGCAGGTGGTGACACCGCAGGGACGAGTGAGTCGCTACTCCATCAGCCCGTAGCCGCGCCGAATCAGCATCACGTCGACGGCGAAGATGGCTCCAGTCACGACGGCGAGGACGCCGAGCGAGAACAGCGGGTCGACTTCCGCGAAGTCGAGAAAGCCGTAGCGAACCGCGTTCACCATGTACACCATCGGGTTCAGGAACGAGAGGTCGTACCAGATGCCGGTGCCTTCGAGCGCCGACAGCGGGTAGAACACGCCGCCGAAGAAGACCAGCGGCCGGATGATGAACTGGTTGAGCACGGTCAGGTAGTCGAAATCTCTCGCCCAGAGGCCACCCAGAATCCCGAAACAGGCGAACAGCGCGGCGACGAGCACGAGCGAGACTGCGAGGTAGACCGGATGGGCCACCGACACGATGCCGTAGTCGGGGTTCAGCAGCGTGAAGCCGACGCCGATAACCGCGATGATGACGCCGACGAGGACACCGCGGAGCGTACTCGCAGCGACGTAGGCGAAGGTGAGTTGCCGGTACGACAGCGGCGACGTGAGCACTTCGTGGATGTACTCGTTCCAGCGCCCGTGAAAAATCGAGAACGAGGCGTTCTCGAATCCGTTCGAGACGGCTCCGAGGACGACCAGCCCCGGAAGGACGAACGTGATGTAGGGGATGCCGCCGGCGTACTCGCCGATTCTGCTTCCGAGGATGACGCCGAAGACGGCGAAGTAGAGCACGTTGTTGATGAACGGCGGAAGGAACGTGTTCCGGGGTCGACGGACGTATCTGAGGATTTCGCGCTTCGTCAGCGCCCACGTCCCGGTCGAGAGGCCCATCATCGGCCGTCACCCGTCAGTTCGACGAATATCTCTTCGAGCGAGGTCCGCGAGATGTCGAGGTCTATCGGTTCCAGCCCCATCGCTTCGAGTTCGTTCAGGAGTGCGGGCGTCACGGCCCCGCCGTTTTTCGCTCTGACGAGCAACCGGTCGCCGTCGAGGTCGACCGACTCGACCCTGTCGAGCGTCCCGTTCAGGTCGGGGGCACTCGCGGGTGGGTCGCGCAGGGTGACGGTGATGGTGTCGGTGCCCCGCCGCATGAGTTCGTCCGGCGTCGCGACTTCGACTTTCGACCCCTCGTTGACGATGGCGACCCGGTCACAGAGTCGTTCGGCCTCCTCGATGTAGTGCGTCGTGAGCAACACGGTCGTCCCGTCGTCGTTCAGTTGCGAGACGACTTCCCAGAGGTCGTGGCGTAACTGCACGTCGACGCCGGCGGTCGGTTCGTCGAGGATGAGCAGGTCCGGGTCGGTGACGAGTGCTCTTGCGAGCAACAGGCGTCGCTTCATCCCGCCCGAGAGCCAGTCGAATCGCTCCTCTCGCTTGTCGTAGATGCCGACGCGCTTCAGGGCTTCGTGCGCCCGGTCCAGTGCCTCGTCCTCGGGAATCCCGTGGTAGCCCGCCTTGTGAACGAGCACTTCTTCGATGGGGAAGAAGCGGTCGACGTTGAACTCCTGTGGCGCGAGGCCGATGGCGTCTCTCGCGTCGCGATAGTCGGCGACCACGTCGTGGCCGAACACGCGAGCCTCGCCGCCGCTCTTGCGGCAGAGGCCGACGAGGATGTTGATGAACGTCGTCTTGCCCGCTCCGTTCGGCCCGAGCAGTCCGAAGAACTCGCCCGACTCCACCTGCAAGGAGAGCCCGTCGAGCGCCCGTAACTCCCCGTACTCCTTCACGAGGTTCGACACCTCGATGGCGTGGGTCATTACCGAGCAGTCGGGTGAGTCGTCGGTTAAGCCCGTCGAAGGCGGTAGACGGCGGCGACATCGACGCCCCCAAGCTGTCCATACCGCAGCCCGAACGACCCGTTCGGTGCCGGATAAGCGACCGTGTGTCGCGCCCGAACTTTCAGTTCCGAACACGTAAGCAACCCGTAAGTAAGCCGGTACCCGACGAACCCGCCTCTCACCCACATCGCACGACTACGGCGTGCTTTTAGGGGATATACGGAGACAGGGATGACCAACGATAACGATACGACACAGCCGCTCTCCCGGCGAGCGATCCTCGCCGGACTCGGAACTATCGGCGTCGCGTCAGCGGGCGCGGGGCTGGGGACGACGGCCTTCTTCGGTGACAGCGAGCGACTGCAGGGCTGGTACGAAGCCGGTCGGGTGGACACGAAACTGGCGTTCAGGAGCCTGTACGAACCGTGGGAGCGGTTCGAACTCCAGCCGGACGACCCGCTCGCCGGGCAGGTACGACCGGTCGCCGGCGACGACATGAAGTTCGAGCAGGCCTCGAAACCCGAACTGTTCGACGCGACTGACGCGTCGTTCAGCCCCTCACTACTGGACTGGCTCGACAGCGTGACAATGATGGACCACTGCGCCGACGGGGTCGACCTCGTCGACGGCGTGGATGGCCTCGTCGTCGCACTGAACGACGTGAAGCCGGGTGATAGTGGGCTTCTCACCATCGCTGCCACGACCTGTGGCAACCCGTCGTTCGTCTCGACGGCGCTGCTCGAAGCCGACGACGAGGGGCCGCTCCCGCGACGAAAGGAGAACGGCGTCTTCGAGCCAGAAGTCGAAGCCGGTGACGACATTACCGCACTCGGCGAGCAGGACGGCGAACTCCCCGATTTCACGTACCTCCAGGTCTCGGCCGACCCCGGCCTCACCGGTGACTTCGACGGGAGCAACGTGCTGTACGAGGGCTCGTTCACCGGCTTCTTCGAGGCCCTCGAACTGGACCCGATGCTGCTGGCTCCAATCTCGGCCACCGCGTCGGACCCGAACTGTTCGGCCCCCGACATCGCCAACGTGTACCAGTTACGCTGGCGACTGCCGACGACCACCGACGACCTCTCGACGTTCAGTTCGAACGTCGACGTGCTCGTCGGCAACAGCTTCGGTATCCAGTTCGTCGACGTCGAGAGCAACGGGTTCGACTTCGAAGACGAACTGGTCGCCCGTGGCTATCTCGAACCCAACGTGAACATCGCACAGACGGACAGCTACGAGTTCGGCCTGACCTTCAGTGCTCAGCAGTGCCGCGGGAACGCGGTCTGAACGGTCTGATTTCGACTTTTTGCAGTTTCGGCTCGCGGACTCGACCCTTCGACGCGAGACGAGTGGCCCTAACGAGTTGGGCCAATAGCCATAAGACGGCGCGGAACACACCCAGGGACGAATCGTGGGTACAGGGGGACCGACGAACCGATGGTAGCCGACGCGCACCCGTACACGGCCGTTCTCTTCGTAACAGCCGTCGCTTCGGCTGTCGTCGCCGCCAAAGCGTGGCGCTATCGACCAGCGACCGGTGCGACCTCACTCTCGGTGATGTTGCTCGGCGTCACGCAGTGGCTCGCGTTCCACGCGCTCGAACTCGCCGCGACCGACCCGGGACGACGCGAACTCTGGGCAGACCTCCAGTGGATCGGTGCAGTCGTCGTTCCCGTCGCGTGGGTCGCGTTCGCACTCGCGTACACCGGACGGGACGGAGCGCGAACCGACCAGTTAGTGACGCTGCTCGCGCTCGAACCGCTCGCTGGACTCGTGTTGCTCGTCACGAATCGGTCGCACGAGCTACTCTGGGGAGACGTGACGATGGAGACCGTTTCCGCGCCAATCGGCGGCCCGGTCGTCATCGCATCCGCCGAGCCACACGTCGGCACCATCGCCCACGTACTGTTCAGTTACGTGCTGTTCCTCGTCGGCACCCTATTGCTCGTGCAGTTCAGCATCGAGCGGCGGTCGGTGTTCCGCTGGCAGGGCGCGACTATCGTCGTCGGTGTGCTCGCCCCCGTGGCCGCCAGCGCGGCTGCGGTTCTCGCCCTGACCCCACTCGACCTGACGCCGCTCGCGTTCGCCGTGACCGGCGTCGCGCTGACGCTCGGACTGTATCGCTACCGGTTGCTCGACCTCGCGCCCGTCGCACACGACCGTATCGTCCAGCAACTCGACGATAGCGTCATCGTGTTCGACCGCGACGACCGCATCGTCGAACTGAACGAGGCCGCCTGTGGACTTCTCGACTGTGAGGCGTCCACGGTCGTCGGACTGCCTGCCGACGAGGTCTTCGACACGGAACTGGTCGAGCGATACAGGACGACGTCGGAAGTCACCGATGAACTGGCCGTGAATCTGAACGGTGAGACCCGTCACTTCGTGGTCCGACTTTCGAACTTGACCGACGGTCGCGGTGAGCGTGCTGGCCGCATCGCCGTGTTGACCGACATCACCGCCCAGAAACAGCGAGAGCGCGAGTTAGAGCGAGCGAACGACGAGCTGGCCGAGACGAACGCGAAGCTCGAAGGGACGAACGAACGGCTGGAGGCGTTCACTGCCGTCGTGAGCCACGACCTTCGAAATCCACTCACTGTGGCCGCCGGCTACCTCGAACTCGCGCGCGAGTCGACCGACGTCGACGACGACCATCTCGCGGCCATCCGCGAGTCACACGACCGGATGCAACGCATCGTCGACGACCTGCTCGTCCTCGCACAGCAGGGAATCGACGCCGGGGATTGCGAGCCGATTCCGCTGTCGATGGTCGCCCAGAACGCCTGGACCGTCGTCGACACCGGCGAGTCGACGCTCGCAGTGGACACCGAACGCATCGTCGAGGCAGACCCCACCCGACTCCAGCAGGTGTTCGAGAACCTGTTTCGCAACGCCGTCGAACACAACGACGGCCCCGTGACGCTCCGTGTCGGCGACCACCCGGAAGGATTCTTCGTCGAAGACGACGGCCGCGGGATTCCCGCCGCCGACCGGGAACGGCTGTTCGAGTCCGGCGTCTCCGACGGTGGCGGGACCGGCCTCGGTCTCGCTATCGTCGACCGGGTAGCCGAAGCACACGGGTGGGACGTGCAGGTGACCGACAGCCACGACGAGGTCCCTAGAAGGGAGACGGTCGACGAGCGCGCAGAGACCACGGCAGCCGAAACTGGGGCGACGAACGATGGGGCACTCGCTGCGCCAGACGACGGACAACCGGTGACTGACGCACACGGCGCACGCTTCGAGTTCAGTGGCGTGTGATGCGAGTACGCGGCGATGGCAACTACCTGAGGGCTGACTATCCATCTACACCGAAGCGGGGCAGATGGTCAGCCACACCGGTATTTTCACGTTCATGAGTGTTGCAGTAAAATCAGGGCCGAGCGTTATTCCGTCAGCTATCGTACGTTCACTGCTAGCACGCAGGAACTGTCGTGGGCACACAGACGCTACACGTCGTTCGTCTAGCAGTCAGAGGGGAGTTATGACACCAACCGAACCTACAACAGGACCGTCCGTCAGCCGTCGTCACGTACTCGTCAGCGCTGGTATCCTCGGCGCAACCGTCTTCTTCGCGCCCGCAGTCAGCGCCGGCGACGACTCGACACCGACCGGGATGGAAGAAGAGGCCCCGACCGGCGGAGAAGAGCAAGAAGAAGAAGGGTACACGTCCTTCACGACGACCACCGACGACGCCGGCGTCATCAGCGCCGACGTGCCGACGGAGTGGACCGCGACGGCCTCACTCGGTGATGCAGAGAACGGCATCATGTTCGCCGTGGGACCCGACCTCGACGCGTTCAACAGTTCGTTCGAGGCGGAGACGTCGACCATCGAGAGTCCGGGTGCGTTCGTCCTCTGGAACCCGACTGGAACGGGCGACCCGGCCCAGTTGAGTACCGAATCCGAGAACGTGCCGATGAACTGCACGCAGTTCCACAGCACCGAGTACGAGAACCAGATGGGCCTGACGGGCACCGTCTCCATCCACGACCAGTGTGGTGGTGGCGAGGGCCTCGTGTTCAAGTTCATCGGGAAGCCGAAAGAGGGAGACGGCCTGTTCATCGCGCTGGTCGCGGTCAAAGACGACCGTGACATCGAAGCCGCGGTGACGTTCCTCGAGACGCTGGCCATCGCGGTCGAAGCCGAAGAGGACGGTGCAGAGGGACCGATGGAAGAAGAGGAGCCGTTGGAAGAAGAAGAGCCGTTGGAGGAGGAGGAACCGATGGAAGAAGAGGAGCCGGTAGAAGAAGAAGAGGAGCCGCCGTTGCCCGGCGAGTTCCTCTGAGTCGGCCACCACGACCGGCATTTTTCGAGTGACGACGTGACGAAGCCGTTCTGCCCGTGCTGAATCGAGTAGTGTCGACCTCGTCACACGCAATGGCGCTATCGACGCGAATCTGAGTGAGCGGTGACTCGGCGCTCCGAGACCAGTGTCTGTACCGCTTTCTCGTGTGAAACAGTCGGTGATGTGAGAATCAGTGGGGCGACATCGACACCGGCTCCTGAAACAGGGCCGCGACCTGTCGTGCGGTCTCGACCTCGCTGCCGGAGTTGTCGACGCGCTCGTGTGTGAGCGAGATGTCGTCGAATATCTCCCGGTAGCGCTGATGGACTTCGAAGTCGGCGTCGCTCGCGTCGCCCTCACGGGCGGCGATGCGCCGTTCGACGACCGACTCGTCGCAGGTGACACGGTAGAGGTCGAAATCGACGCCGAGCGACCGAGCGATGGCTTTCGCGCGGAGTCGGTCGCTGGAGCGCTGGAACGTCGCGTCGAGGACGACCGCCTCACCCTCGTCGAGGAGTCGCTTGGCACGCTCGAACAACGCCTCGTACACCATGTACGACTCGACGGTGGTGTACTCTGGGTCGTCGAGAATCTGTTTACGTATCACGTCGGACCGCAGTAACTGTCCGTCGAGGCGTTCGGTGACGTCCTCGGCGACCGTCGTCTTCCCGACGCCCGGCAGTCCACAGACGATGACTAACATCGCTCGTGGCCCCCTGTCGCCGGTCCAGCGCACTCGTCGTATCCAGTCCGTCCCGGAGACATGCTGTTCACCCTACTCGTAGTGCGACCCCTTCATGAATGTACGGAAACGTCTCTCGGGGCGCTCAGTCGAAGGAGATACCTTCGAGGTTCGCTTCGAGGTCGTCGACGTGGTCGTTGTAGGCGGCGACGAACTCGGCGAACGGTTCGGCGTATTCACGAACGACCGGGGCCGCCGGCGGTTCGTACTGCGACAGCAGGTAGACCCCACCCTCGCCTCCCACACGGAGATACGAGGCACGAGCACCGTCGCGTTTCAGTTCCCAGCGGCGGCCGTTCACCGACTGTTTGAACGAACCGTAGTCGGTGCCGTCGTAGCGGTGGAGTTGCCCGGCCATCTCGTCACAGACCTCGCGGATTCGCGCGACGATGCGGTCGCGCTCGGCGGTCACGTCCTCGGTCGAGGCGACCGACGGGAAGTCGGTCGACACGTCGTCGAGGACGCCAGAGAGCGAGGCCACGTGGTCGTTGTACGCGGCGACGAACGCCTCGTAGTCGCCCATGGCGTCCGTGAGGTCGTCGTGTGCCGGCGGCTGTTTCGTCGAGACGACGTAGATGTCGTCGCCGGATTTCGGCGAGAACCGGAGGTACTCCAGCGCGCCACCCTCGTACTTCACCGTCCACTGGCCGTCGTCGGTGTCGAAGTCGGCACGGCCGTAGTCGCCGCCTTGCAAGAGCGCGAGTTCACGCGCGATGGTCCCGGCGTGTTCACGGACCTCGGCGACGAGCGCGTCGCGCTCTGCCGCCGCGTCTTCGGTGCCATCGACGGTCGCATCTACCCCATCGGTCATCCTGTGGGTGGTGGCGGGCGACCGGCATAACGACTGCGTGTCTCGTCGGTCGACCGTCCACGATGCTGCCGCTGCTACTGCGCCGAAAACAGGTCGTCGGCCGCGTCGCGGTACTGTTCGAACACCTGGTTCGCCCACGCGACGGCGTCGGGTGAGTCGTTCTCGACGATAGCCTGAACGAGTTGGTTCTCGTCGTAGATGCCGAACAGGACCCGTTCCGTCCCATTTCGCTCGGCGATGAACAGGCCGAACGGGAGTTCGTCGATGGTGTACAATCGGACGCTGTCGCTCTCTTCAGCTTGGGCAGTCAGGTCGGGGTACGCCGAGAAGAGGCGGTCGGTCATCGGTCGCGTGAACACGACCTCGGCGTCGAGTTCACCCGCGACGACACTTCGCTCGTGGAGGTCGCGTATCGCCTTCGACTCGTGGTCGGCCACAGAGAGCCCGCGGATAGTGTCTGCGTCGACGAGAACCGAGGTCGCGTGTTGGATCGCCTCCATCGGTGCCGGGCCGGTCGCCGAGTGGACCGCCGCACCCCGAAAGAGTGCCGGCGGCAGTGCCGCGTCGGTCGGCAGGTGCGACAGCACGCTGTTCACCTCGTCGATAGTCGCGACTGTCTCGCGCGTCTCGTCGACGGTTCGGCGAAGGACGTCCCCAGCGTGCGATGTCCCGTATTGGCCGTCAGACCCCCGCTCCAGCAACCCCGCCGCCGTCAACTCCTTCATCGCCCTATCGACAGTCGAGCGCGAGTCGTCGAGTTCTTCGACGAGGTCACGCTTGTACGCGGGCGACCGAGCCAACCGGACGAGGTACTCGTATCGCCTGTCGACGAGGGTCAACAGGTCCTCGAACTCCATCCATCGAAGAGTGTCAGTCAGTCATTAAATCTCTTCGGGAGTGACCAACTACGCCACGCAGACGCGAGTGACCGGGCGACTATCGACCGAAACACACAGGAAAACCGCCAGCACACGTACCCACAATGACAGACGGCACGCCACCGGAGTGGTCCTTCAAAGAGCGTGACGTCATCATCTTACAGGAGCTCGCGGCGGACCCGCAGTTGTCGTCCCGCGACCTCGCCCGTATCTTAGCCGACGAGTACGACATCGACGTCTCGCACGTCACCGTGAGTGAGACCATCCGGAAGATGCGCGAACGAGGCGTGTTCCGCGAGGCGATCATCCCGAACGAGGAGTACTTCATCTTCGGCCTGTTCGAGTTCAAGTTCAACCCAGAACACTTCGCCGACGAGTGGTACGACGCGATGACGACCATCCGCGACGACCCGCACACGCTCTTTTACTTCCTCTCCGACGGGGAGTACCAGTGGAAGTCCGTGATGATGTTCAGAACGCGCGAACAGGAGTCACGCTGGATTCACGAGTTCTACAAAGAACACGGGAAGGTCATCTCGAATCTCCGGAACTCGGTCATCCACAACGTCCTCAAGTTCCGGACCGACCCGAGCGTGTTCCAGAGCTTGGACGACGAGACCGAAGAGTAGTCCACACCGGCGACGACTGCCGACAGAGACAGCGGGCAGCGGTCGGGGCTCGCCGCCGTCGTGATTGCTACTCTCGGAACAACCGATAGCTCGTCTGTCCGACTGCGACCTCCCGGCAGTCACCGGCGGAGTCGACGCTCTCGACGGTCACGTCTGCGACGCCCATCGAGCCACCGGCCCGGACGACCTCGGCCGTGACGGTCAAGTCGCCGGTTGCGGGCCGAAGGTACTTCACGTCGAGGTCGGTCGTCGTCAGTTTCGCGTTCGCCGGGTTCTCCCAAGTCGTCCGGAGAACGAACCCGCTCGAAGTGTCGACCAAGGTGGCGAGGATACCGCCGTGGACCGGCGTCGTCTCGACCGCGTCTTGGCCCGGGAGCGCGACGTTCTGGAACTTGTCGTCGTGGGGAACCGACATCACGATGCGCCCGCGCTCGACCGATTCGACGCCGAGTCCGAGCCACGAGAGGTAGCCGTGGCTGGCGATGTACGCCTCCATCACGTCGACGGCCTCGTCTGGTAGTGGCGGCAGGTCGTCCACCCTACTCGCCTCGGAACTCGGGGTCACGGTCCTGCGCGAACGCGGCCGTCCCCTCACGCACGTCGTCCGTACTCATGAGGAGGCCGAAGCCCTGACTCTCCATCGCGAGCGCCGCGTCGAGACTGGCGTCTGCGCCTTCGTTCATCACCGTCTTGGCGACTTCCAGTCCGAGCGGGGGCCCAGCGAGGATGTCGTCGACGAAGTCCTGCACCGTGTCGTCGAACTCCTCGGACGGCACTGCCCGATTCAGCAGCCCCCAGTCTGCCGCGCGCTCGGCGTCGATGTGGTTGCCGCGGAAGACGAGTTCTTTGGCGCGCGTCTCTCCGAGGAGCCGAAGAAGTCGCTGGGTGCCGCCACCGCCGGGGATGAGTCCGAGTCCGATTTCGGGTGCGCCGAGGGTGGACCGCTCGGTGGCGATGCGGAGGTCACACGCCAGTGCGAGTTCGAGACCCGCACCGAGACAGTAGCCGTCTATCTTGGCCAACACGGGCCGTGGGAACTCGTTCACCGTCTCGAAGGCGGGCGTCACGCGCATCGCGTCAGTCGGCGAACGGTCGTCGAAGCCGCCGATGTCCGCACCTGCCGAGAAGGCACGGTCACCTGCACCCTCGAAGGTGACACACAGCACGTCGTCGGGGTCGACTTGCGTGAGTAGGTCGTCGATTTCGTCGAGCAGGTCGCCCGAAAGCGCGTTCATCCGCTCCGGTCGGTCGAGTTCGACGGCGAGCAGGCCGTCGTCGGTCAGTTCGTAGTTCAGCAGGCGGTAGCTCCCGGGACCGTCGCCCGTGTCGTACTCGTAGAAGCCCGCACCTGCGTCCTCGCCAATCTTGCCCGCCTCGACCAGTTCGACGAGGTAGTCGGCCGGCCGGTGTCGCTCGTCGCCGCTTTCCTCGTACAGGTCGCGGAGCACCGAGAGGACGGTATCGAGGCCGTGTTTATCGGCTCGCCGGCAGGGACCTTCGGGAAAGCCCGTCCCGAGTCGCATCCCCGTGTCGACGGCCTCCGG
This sequence comes from Haloarchaeobius caseinilyticus, assembly GCF_051207395.1. Classification (NCBI taxonomy): domain Archaea; kingdom Methanobacteriati; phylum Methanobacteriota; class Halobacteria; order Halobacteriales; family Halorubellaceae; genus Haloarchaeobius; species Haloarchaeobius caseinilyticus. The sequence continues at coordinate 1,415,871 of NZ_JBPJZC010000001.1, forward strand.
CGTGGCCACGTCGTCGCCGACGAGTTTCGCGGCCTCGTTGACCATCACGGCTTCGACCCGGAGCGTGTCGAAGTCGCCCGCGTCGTCCGGTTCGTAGTCCGCACCGGAACCGTCTTCGTACTCGTAGTAGCCACGGCCGGTCTTGCGGCCGAGGTCGCCAGCGTCGACTTTCTCCTGCATGACAGGCGAGATGGGCCGCCCACTCTCCTTGCGGACGTGGTAGCCCACGTCGATACCGGTGAGGTCACCGAGTTCGAAGGGACCCATCGGGTAGCCACGACGGTGAACCATCGCGGCGTCTGCTTCGCGGATGGTCGCCTCGCCGTTCGAGACCATCCACGCCGGCTCGTCGATGAACGGCCCGAGGACGCTGTTGACGACGAACCCCCGCACGTCCTTGCGGACGTAGATGGGCGTCTTGTCGAGCGACTCGACCCACTCGTACGCCAGTTCCGCGGTGGCGTCGCTGGTGTGCTCCCCGTAGATGACCTCGACGAGGTCCATCTTCACCGGCGGGTTGAAGAAGTGCGCGCCGACGACGCGTTCCGGCGTTTCCACCGCTTCGGCGATATCCGTAATCGGGAGGCTAGAGGTGTTCGACGCGAGGATTGCGTCGTCGGGTGCCAGCGCTGCCACCTCGGTGAAAATATCGTGTTTGATGTCGAGTTGTTCCGGCCCGACTTCGACGACGAAATCGGTGTCGCCGACGGCCTCTGCCACGTCGACGGTCGTCTCGATTCGGGCGAGCACGTCCTCGGCCGGTTCGTCGAGTCGGCCCTTCTCCTCCAGTTTGTCGAGGCTCCAAGCAATGTTCTCGTACCCCTCTGTGACGATATCCTCCTCGATGTCGCGCATCGTGACCTCGTACCCGGCGAGCGCGGCGACCTCCGCGATTCCGTGACCCATGCTCCCCGCTCCGAGGACCGCGACGTGGTCGATGTCGGCGTGCGTCATGTCACAGTGTGTAGCGACGACCGCCTTAACTCCACCGTCGCGGTTTAACGATGTAAGGAAGCACGTCGTTTCCACGTCCGTGGAACGAAGCTAGACCGGCCTGCGTGCAGTACCGGACCGGACAATGTAAATGAGAGGTTGGGCGCTCGTCACGTTGTCGTCGACGACTCGGGTGGCGAATGCTCGACTTTGCTCAGGGGTGCACAGGGCCAAACATACCACCTTACATTTCTAATTTTTAATTAAATTTGAATTTACACGTTTCGGAGCCTATTCAGGCGTGTGAAACACACCGAGTTGGCGGTTTCCCGGGACATCGTCGAGGCGTTTCCGTCGCGAGGGTCGTGAGAACGTGGTTGCGGTCACCCAGTACGCATCGCACGTGGGTGTGAAAATGCGGGATAAGTGGGCCGGCATGACGCTCGACGACCCGACACACCAGATCTGGAACGCGAGTTCGACGAGAGAGGAGATCGAACTCCTCATCGAGTACCGAAGCCAGGCGACCGAGAACTACGGTTCAGGCGGCAGTGGCGGTGGCGACTGGGGTCTCGGTGGCTTCGGGGGTGCATTCGGAATCGGCCTCATTGCGCTCCTCGCGATAGCCCTACTCGCCGCAGACAGCGGAAACGACCTCATCAACTAACCCACCAGACCCATCTTTCGATGAAACGACGCACTCTACTCAAGACCCTCGGAGCCGCAACGCTCGCCAGCTAGCCAGCACTCGCACAGTCCGACAACCAGACAGTGACGACGGACCCAGCGCGGCCGACGTGCAGCGCGACACCTACATCGAGACCGCGGTCCGGGCCGCGAAACCGTGGACAGACGACGGCGGGATGACCTACCGCGAGATAGCCGACACCAGCGAAGACGGGCAGGAGAGCAATGGACTCGTGCCGAAGTCGAAGAGTTGGGTCGGCGAGCGTGTGCGCGAGTGGACGGACGGACAGCACCGAGACATCGTGGACGACCCGACGGAGGAAACCGCATGACTGCGTCCAGACGCCCGGCTGTCCACCACCACACACCCCCCGGCGGGAGCATAATTATATACATAGTGCCCCACCCGGCGGGGAAATCCGCGGACACCCGGCCCCAACCGGCGGTCGAAAATCGAGATTCACCCGGATTTGCAGCGGAAATGAAGGGGGTGACTTGCTGACGATGACGAGCTTCGAACTCTCGAAGCGAGAGAAGGCACTCGTCGTCGGCGTCGGCGCGGTCGCGCTCGTCGCCGGGATGTGGATCGGGCTCTGGCTCGTGCCCGACGCCGCCCTCGACGTACCGAAGGAGACTGTCGAGCAAGGCGGGCAGACGTTCGTCGACGCGCGCTACCAGCCTGTACCGTCGGCCATGCCGCTGTACAGCTTCGCCGTGCTGTTCCTCGGCGGGTTCGTCATCCAGCTCATCTACAGCGACGACGAGCTGGGAGAAGACGCGCTCGTGACTGACGGAGGTGACGACCGTGGCGACGAGTAGCCGCTTCGCCCGCCTCGACGACCCGGCCTTCCGCCAGCGCTGGCTCACCGCCTACCTCTGGTGTCTCGCCACGCTCACCTGGGGCGTCGGCGACACCGTGACGACGTGGGCCGGCATCGGCCACCCACTCGCGTACGAGGCCGTCCCGATCAACGCCTGGGCGCTCGACGCCGCGGGCATCGCTGGCGTCGTCGCCATCAAACTCGTCGTGCTCGCGTCGCTGTGGACCATCCATCAGCGAGCGCCTCGCGTGGTTCGGGCCCGGTACGGCTACTGGCTCGGTGGCGTCGAGCACGCCATCCCGCTGGGGCTGTTCGTCGCTGGTGCCCAGCTGACGCTCACGAACATCGAAGTTCTCGGAGTGGTCGGCTGATGAGACTTCCAGACCGCGAGTCAGTCAAAGTCACTACCTTCGTCGGCGTTATAACGTTCATCGCCATCCAGACGTGGGGATTCTACATTGGCGCCGCCATCGTCGTCCTCTTCGTTTCCGGTACTGACCTCGCCATCGGCTTCGTCCAGGAGGAAGACGACCTCGACGACGCCGAAGCTATCCGGCGGGCCTACGTCGACGGCGACCTCACCGACGCCGAGTTCGAACGAGAGCTATCGTTCGCCCTCGACGATGACGCCCAGGAGGTCCGGGCGACTGTCGAGGAGATCGGCGGCATCGGGCCGGACACCAGTGCGGCAATCGCAGAGGAGTTTCCGACGATGTATCAGCTTCAGAAGGCCAAGTACGATGATTTAATCACTATCCACGGAATCGGTGAATCGACGGCTGGGGCCGTACTCCAACAATTTCGAAGGTAATTATTGGAAAGCGCGCCCACCAGTATCGACCTCGGTATCATCACTTCCTACTGTCTCCTCAATACCTTCTATATCTACTCCGATAATATCCACAGCCTCTTGGAAAGCGTCAGTCACAACTCTATCAATCTGACAGAGCGACTCATCGAATCTTTTTGGACCAAACCGATCCTCATACACAAAGATGGGGGCAACGGCTCGAAATCCATCAAAATATTCTACTGGGTCATTCGATTTTGTCTCAGTAATCTCAAATATCTCTATGTTCCTCATATCCAAGCTGCTGTATAGGCGATTGAGTTCGGTCCTGATATTGACTACCGGTGTGCTCTGGCTGATTTCGAACCCTTCGATATTTAGGAGTCGCCTGGTCGTTGTTATCCTAAAGTATCCATCAGAGGGCTTCCCAAAGATTGTGAAAGGTCTGCCCCTATGCTCGACAAATATTCTGTATTGATCTTGGTCCCAAACTCCTTCGAAAGAGGCTCTCATCGTAGAGCAACAGCTGACAAGGTTCCCTAGTGCTTCATCAAACTCTCGCATACAAGGGAATCTGTCACCTCTCTATTAGAGTTTCCGGGCGTTTCTCATCAGTATCTTGAACCACAGGTAAAACTCTGAGTTCGTCACAATCCATCTTCATTAAAACAGAGGTGGCAGGAGATTGCTATCGCTTCGGATCCACCTTCGAATAGAGTAGCAGACACAGAATACACAGTGCTGCCAGTGCCATCAGGTTCACCGATAGCGGTACTCCTACAGGAACGGCTGAAGATAGCTCACGCCACCCAACTACGCCGAAGATGAACGCGGATACTGCTACTCCAACTCCTACAGAGTCAGTCATGATCCATACCCCAAAACGCAACTGCGGGTTGCGTATTTCTCGGTTCCAGTTTGATGCTTTCCTGCATCAACAGGTTAGAGGGCCAGTAGGTACATATTACCCGAACCTGTCACCCCATTCGACGGTCGCAGAATCGTATTTCGCCTACCGAAGAGGAGTGATTCGTCGACCGAAGAATGACAATGTCGGAGCTTCCAGACTGGATTGAAGACCGAATTGAACCGAACGCAGACCTCTCTTTGCAGTATCGGCCAGTCGTGGAGGTGTTTGTCGAAAATGATCGCCCATTCTTCACCCGTCGCCAGGTAGAGGCAGAGTTGGACGAAGAGTTCACGAAAGACACCGTGAAGGCCAGACTGGATGAACTGTGCGAGGACCAAATCTTGAAGATTGATCGAACCTCGGCAGGGGATCTCTACTGGTTGAATAACGAAGAATCGGATTGGCCAGTTCCAGGTGACGTAGTAGTAGAGGCAAAAAACGATGAACTCACTGTTTCTGAGTTTTTCGACAAAGATTCTGTGGGGTACGCTGCTCTCGGTGTCGGAAGTATCCTTATCTCCAGTCTGTTCATCTGGGCAGGTGGGTTCCTCGGGGCCTTCGAAACCTCAATCTGGTTCATCGGACCCACGGGACTGGCGGCAGCTGGTCTGTTTGCGACTTTCATTGGGTGGATCCTGTTTGGATATGGTGTGTTCAGATATTTCCAAGAATTGTAGACTTTAGACTGGGCTGCCTCTTGCCCGACTCTCTGTCAAAAGGCGCGGTCATACTTGAGCGACCAGTGCGCAAGAAGTGTGACCGCAACCACCAGATTCAGCAGTATCATAACCATGTTCCACTGGGTGAGACCTCCGATAAATCGAGGATAGAGCGTCTCTACATATAGCTCTAATACCATAATGAGGCCCTCTGTGTCTCTGGTCCATACGGCCTTACCAACCAATATCATTACCAACTGCACAGATGTGCTGAATCCGTTGGCAATTCCATAAGCCAGTATTAGTTGCTTGCTGAAAAATGACCCGAGGAAGTGGTTTATCGAGCGTTGCCGCATACTACCCGCATTTTACATAATATTCCATAAATAATCTCTGGCCAGTTGTGTCCGACTCTCAGCCAAGACTCGGACACCGTCGCCCTCGATCACCACCGAATCCCTCCCGAACCGCGCTCGATTCGTGGATTTTTGACCGCGACCCCGGCATCACGGACATGAACCTGCGACCGTACGCCGACAAAGACGGGATGCGGGCCTGGCTCTCAGAGAGCGAGGTCGGCCTCCTGTTCGACCAGTTCGACGCGGGCAGCGAAGCACGAATCGCCGTCGCGCTCGCGGTCCGGTGTGGGCTCCGCAGCGCGGAGGTCCTCGACGTCGCGCCGGACCACGTCGCCGACACCGACGCTGGCACGATGCTCCGCGTCTGGGAGGGCGCGAAGACCGGCGAGTACCGCGAGACGCCCATCCCCAGCGACCTGGCGACGACCATCCGGACCATCGGGCATCACCGCGACGCTCCTGCTGACGCGCCTGTGGTAACCGTCTCGACGCGCACGCTTCGACGGTGGATGGCGACCGCGACCGACGCGCTCCTCGACGAGACCGATGACCCCGGCTGGCAGTACGTCGGGATGCACGATCTTCGTCGGACGTGGGCGACGTCGCTACGGTCGGCCGACGTCGACGCGATGGTCGTCTGCGACTGGGGCGGCTGGAACGACTTAGAGACGTTCCTCGACCACTACAGAGGGACGCACTCACCAGAGGCGCGGCTCAGGGAGCGTGAGAAAGTGGCGTGGCTGTAGCTGTCCATGGCAACATCGATTTGAACAAGGTGGTTTCTGGCCAGTCTGACCGAGAGATTACGTTCTCACCCGGTGCTGCCGCTGACAGATTTGAAATATGAAAAAATGGATCCCGTTAATCCGTGGTTACGGAGACGTCCACTCGCTGAGGACGTTCGAGCCATCACCGGAGGGCGACGACCACACGATGCGGACATCAGTACCAGAGGACGAGACTGCTTCGCCAGTAGAGTAGGTCTCCCCACCAGACCAAGTGTCGTCGTTGTTTCCAATCTCCGTGGCATTTGCGTTCTCCGAAATGCCTCCAGAGAGCTTGATGTTCGCGATTTCGAGGTCGTCACCGCCATCGTGCGTGATGTTCACCGAGCTACCGTTTTCGAATCCGAACGAGGCCTGCGGAACCTGTTCCTGCGACCCGCCGATGTTCAGCACGAATGCACCGATTACAGCCGCGAGAATCACCGTTATGGCGACCATCAGAATGACGCCAATAACCGGTGAGACCGCGTCGTCGTCCGTAAAGAGGTTTTTAAGTTCCATTGGAATTCAGAAGGTGTGTTCTCCGATCACGTTGCTGCCGCCACCGCTCGGCGAGGTCCAGACGAGGCGACCCTCAAGACCGTCGTCGACAGTAGTGCCACCTTTGTTGACGTTGGTCAGAACTTCACCGCCCGAGAACTTTCCATCGCCACCAGCGGAAATCGAACTGTTGTCGAAGTCGCCCGTCACCGAAAGCGTACTCGTATCGAGGTCGTCACCGCCGTCGTGGACGATGTCGAGCTGGCCACTGTTGTTTTCCCAAGTGAAGCTGGCCTGCGGGACCTGCTCCTGCGATCCACCGATGTTCAGTACGAACGCACCGATCACTGCTGCGAGGATGACGGTTATCGCGACCATCAGAATGACACCGATGACCGGCGAAACCGCATCGTCTTCCGTAAAGAGGTTTTTCAGTTCCATGTTTGCGTGTATCCCACACCTTTGCGGCTGCGAGTTCCTGCCAAGGGGAAGGAGGCAGGTATCCCACCTCGCACCGTCAGGTGTTATCCAGTTCACCCCATTCGTTCGGGATAAAGGTACCGGAGTATGAAATCTTACTGACGGTAATCGCCCATTAGCAACCACCTTCAGCACCCACTTGCATGCTATCAAGCCCCCATTGAAATGCAGATAGATAGTTTAAAACTCCGGAAACCGCATTATTATCGGCTGTGATAACTTCGGCAGCTGTGAATGGTACGATGATTGACTGCTTACGCCCACGGCCGACAGGCTTAATTATACGCTCGAACTGCTGATTGGCCAACAACTCGCGCGCACATCGGCTTCGTCGCTCGTCTGACGTTGGACCACAGAAAGAGAGAGTGAAAATATCGTGTGGGATACGATAGCGAGGTCGTATGGTGCGCCCCGCCCATCTCTATCGGTAGTCGCCAAACCCATAAGGGTAGCACAGCGTTTGCACGAACAGAGAACACCCATGGCACTCGTCACCGAGCGCGACCTCGCCGATACGTTCCCGCTCCGGAACGGCTTCACCCCCTGGGAGCGCGTCGTCGAGTATCGCGAGGTTCAGTCGTACGCTTCCCGGCACCCGAACAAAGGTAGCGGCGCGGTCTCGACCGCCCTCGAACTTCCCCGCGGTCGCATCCGGTCGTGGGTCGACGGCAACGGGATGCCGGACCCAGTGCGGGCCATCGAGCGCGCCCGTGAACTCGGCTGGCTCGACATCGCCGCCGGGACCGACAAGGCTAGCGGACTGGTGAAACTCGTCGCGTGGATCTACTCCGGCGGGTCGATTGCACGCGAACACTTCGTCCCGACGTTCGCGATCCGCGACTTCGGCGGTCCCGACACCGTCGACCTCTCGATGCTGGAGACCGCCTTCGACGAACTCGGCGCGGAGCCCGAGGTCGTCCAGCGCGACGAAGGCCGCGCTACCGAAGTCCGGCCCGCTGAGGACGCTACGCTTCTCGGTCGACTCCTCGCCGCTGCTGGCGCACCCGTCGGCGAAAAGAACGACACCGCCGACATCACGCTGCCCAGCTGGCTCCCGGGCGTGTTCAAGTTCCACCAGCGCGAGTTCTGCCGAATCTACCTGTACAACCGCGCGGTCGAACGCGAGAAGGGACCGAGTCACCGCTACTCGATTCGCGAAGAGCGCACCGACGCCTACCACCAGGAACTCGCCGCGTTCTTCGAGTCCGTCGCTGGCGTCAAGGGCACGACGATATCCGAGCACAACATCTACCTCTCCGAGGACCTCGTCGACGCGATTCTCGGCTGATGAAGATTCAATCCGCCTTCTCGAACTCCTTAGTTGCGCCTGCGAACAGGACCCTTCGAATCAGGCTCTCAGTCAAGTAGTCATCTAAATTTTCTTCTGCAGTAACAATCAAGTCTTGAATCTCGGATAGTCGCGCGACGATTTCCTCCTCTGAATCTGCGACATACGCATCCGGCCGTTTCGACTCGTACTGCTCTCGTTGGATAAACTCTAGCTCTGCGAGAGCCAGAGTGAGGTCCTCAACGCTCTCGAAAATCTCGATGTAGTCCCCTGGAGAACCAGTCCTCACCGCTTCAATCATGTCTAACCGTACTACTCTGGAATAGCTTTCTGACCAGTCATCCCTGTGAATATCTTGAATCTCCCCCTCCAGACGCCAGTAATTGGAAGTGAGACCATGCTGGATCGCCGAAATAGAAGACCGCTTCCTACTCAAACTATCTACACCTTTTACCGCTACCGCACCAAGCAGTGCTGATAATACGGGTGGTACGAATATCAACAACTCCGTCATATTCGTGACTGGGTAGTTGGTAACTCAACACTATCGGTTGGTACAGCAGAATCAGCCACCCCTGCAAGTGTTTCAAGTGAACTGACTCCACGCGAAACAGGGGTTCGGTTCGGATAGAGAAGCCAGGAAACCGGTTTTCGACAGATACACCGAACCACGGGCGACCTCGGGGACCGTCCTTCCGGTGTAGCTGTGCGGAGGTGGGGGTATATTTTTCAGCGGGTCGCTTTAGCGACACCCGCTAAGGGGGCTGTGCCGCCCAGCGGCACAAGCACACGCACCGGTGCGGTTCCTCGACGACCAGACCACCTCGGAGTGTGGCCACTAACACAAGTAGACCAGAACACTACCGAAGTGTGTACAATCAGGGTTGCAGAAAAGAGGGTGTCGGAGAGCGTTGCCACTCAACTGGGCAGCGCTACCGCGTGGTCGTGCCCGCCTTGTCGCGTGCCTGACGGAGCACGCGGCTGAACCAGCCCATCGTCGACGTGGTGTTCCCGTCGCTCCACTCGACGACGATCTTCGACCGGTCGATGTCCAGGCCAGCCCGGGCGAGCGCCTTGTCGAGGTAGTCGAGCACGTCGCCGACGTACTCGCCGTTGCCCGCCATGTACCGCGAGAGCGTCGCGCCGATCTTGATGAGCATCTGTTCGGGTGAGTCCTCGACGACGTCCGCGGCGTAGTGCGTGAGCCAGCGCTCGAACGCGCCGCCGTTCTGCTTCACGACCTCGGGGTCGAGGTCGAGCACGCGACACATCGCCTTCGCGCCGTTCTCGACCGTGTTCTCGATGCGCTCGTACACCGCGTGTAGCTCCTGTCGAATCTTCTCGGAGCGGAACCGAACCGCGGCGTTGTCGTTCTCGACGAGTTCGTCCAGGCGAGACAGCGCGCGGTACACCGTTCGAATCGAGCAGCCGGCTTCCTCGGCTATCTCGCCGGGGTGTACGCCGTCGTTCTTCCCGCCGTCGGTCATCGCTCGCAGAACATCGTCGTCGGCGTCGGTGAGGTCGCGAAGCGTTCGCACCAGGAGGTTCTCCTGCTTCGCTTCGAGGTTCGGCGTCGGGTCGGAGTACCGCGTCACCGTCGGCGCGTCCTCGGACCGCGGACCGCCGGTGAACACATCGTCCTCACCGAAGACGGTCGGGTCAGCCCCGCGGGTCGGAATCTTCGCCCACGACAGGCAGTTGATGAGCGTCTCGTCGATCTCCCGCGTGAGGTCTTCCAGGTCGTTCCAGTTGAACGCCTGCCCGCCGTTGAACCGCTTCTTCAGCAGGACACCGAATTTCGGGTCCTTCAGCCGGTCATCGGCGTTCTCGGCGTCGCGGTTCTTCAGGTGGTAGTGCTTCAACTGCTTCCCACGGCGCCCGCCGGGGAGTTCGCGAGCCGCGCTCGGTTGCAACTGGAGCGCGTGGAGTTTCCCGACGATGTCGGTGTTGTCGACCTTGTACGTGTACTTCGTCCCGCGCTCGTCGCCCAGCAGCAGATGGAACCGACCGAACAGGCCGGACATCCGAATGAGCTTCTTCGCCACATCGGTTCGAAGCCGGACGTAGCGCTCGTAGGCCGTGACCTTGCTCGTCACGTAGACACCGCGCGGGTGGAAGTAGCGCTCGTTCAGGTTCGTACCAGCGAGGTTCGCGACCTCGCGCGCCGCCCAGCACAGGAGCTTCGGGTACTCCTCTGGCTCGATGTTCGAGCCGTCGACCTCCACGTCGAGGCCGGCGTCCGGGTGTCTATCTGATTCGCACCAGGTGTGCAGCGACGACGTGCTACCGTCGTCCTTCCGGTACTCCATGTTCTTCCAGCGAGGACGGACGAAGAAGGTCGCCTTTCGCTTGTTCTCGCCGCGGAGCATGATCTTCCACTCGGCGAGTTTTTCGACGTTGATCGGGTCGGTCGCACGGGGCACGAGTGAGCCAGCGCGGTAGCCGGTCGACAGTTGCCACGTCTCGCCCGTGGTCGGGTGCTCTCGCTCGACGGCGTCGAAACCGGCGTCGTGCGCCTGCATGATTGACGAAAGCGCCCAGTACGGCTTGTCGCGGTTCGTGGCGTAGTGGAGGTAGCCCTCGAACTCGTGCGGGGCCGTCTCGACGTACGTCACGAGAGAATCACCCAGCAGAGGAACGCGGTCGGACCACCGACCAGCAGCGCGAGCCCGAGGAGTAGTCGGGCAATCACTGGTCGTCACCGCCGTCGGCGAGGAGCGTCGACTGTGAAGTCGTCTGCTCAGTGTCGTCGACCTCGTAGACCGGGCTGGTCCCGCTGACGAAGCTCCCTGTGCTGCCGTTTTCGAAGGAACTCCGGAATGTGACCGGCTTCGGCGTGTACTCGTTGCCGTCCTCGTCGGTCCACCGGACAGAAGTCTCACCAGCTGCCTCGGCCAGTTCGACCGCGGCTTCGCGGAGATTGTCGGGCGACCGAGCGCCGAGTTCGGCGGGCGAGTCTTCGAGCAGGTCTGTGTTCTGCTCTCGCAGCGCCTCGACGACGGGACCGCGGTGACCAAAGTCAGCCTCGACGCGGAACCACGCTTCGAGGACCGCCATTCGTCGGATACCTCGGATTCTCGCGTAGGCGAGGCCGTTCTTCCAGTCCCCGTTCCGTAGCTCTCGCTGAGACAGTAGCGACAGGAACCGCCGAGCATCGGCTTCGTGATCAGACACGCCGACCACCTCGCGGGAGATTCCGCGGCGTGTACTGCCGGTCGTAACGATACTTCGTCCGGCAGGTCGGACAGAGAATCAGGACGTCTGCCCGGTCTCTGGCGTCGTCCCAACCACGGACGTACACCTTCTCCCGCGGGTGCGAGACCTGCGATTGGCACTCGTCGCACCGCGGCATCAGACATCACCTCCGTGCGTGTCCGGGAGGTCGTCGTAGCTCGGTGCGATTCGTCGCGACCGCTGGCCTCGACGGAGCCGACGCGGACAGTCCTGCCCATGACCGGCCTCGCGAACGCCGTCGGTGAGTCGGGTACAGCGAGCGTGACAGTGCGGACAGCGGAACTCTCGCTCCGTGTTCGGCTTGGGGCGAGAGTAGTAGCGACGACGGAGGGTCTCGGCGTCGATGCCGCCGAGGATGTCCTCGGCGCTCATCGCCAGGACACCTCACAATCGAGCGTCGAACAGCTCTCGCTCAGCTGGTCGAGAAAACCATCAGAATACGCAGATGATGGGCGCTGGTGCGGTGACTCAGCGACCACTGAGACCACCTCCAGATAGGCCGATACCTATCAGTAGAAGGTGGAAAAAGTATATGCGGGAAGTGGGCCGGCGCGAATTTGAATCGCGGTTACGGCCACCCGAAGGCCGAAGGATACCAAGCTACCCCACCGGCCCGCACTCTAAACAATGTGCGGTATACTTTTAACGCTTGCGAATCGAGGAACCGGCCGTCGTCACTCGATTCGGGCGAGGGCATCGAGGTGACCGCGGAAGTCGAGGTCGTGCCCGGCGACCGTCGAGATGCGGACGGCTTCGGAGGAGAAACTCGACTCGAGCCGGTACTCTTCGCCGTCGTCGCCGTCGACGTAGATGGTCGAGCCGCCGATGTAGCTGGTCTCGGCGCGGGTGACCGTGCCATCGACGGTCGAAATCTCCGAGGAGCCGTCGCGCGAGTCGCGCCGGATATCGAAGCGGACCTGGTCGTCGGTCTCGACATCGTCGAGTCCGGAGTCGAGGACGTTCTTCAGGTCGGAAGCGTCTGCTGCGGCGGCGGCCGTCGCGGCCTCGTCGGCGTCGTGGAGGTACTCGTCGTCGGTGTCGTCAGCACCGGCCTCGTCTTCCGCCGCCTCGTCGGTGGCGACTTCGTCAGCTTCGTCGGCCACGTGTTCGACAGTTTCGTCAGCAGTATCGTCGGCTGCTTCCGCGACTTCGTCGGCAACCGCGTCCGAAGCCTCGTCGGTGATTTCTGCGTCCTCAGCCTCCGCCTCTGTCTCACCAGCCGCTTCGACCGCTTCCGACTCGTCGCTCACGTCGGCCGACTCGTCTTCTGCGGCGTCTGCTGCTTCCTCGGTGTCCGACTCAGCCGCTGCGTCCGATGCTTCTGCGTCTTCGGCAGCCGATTCGTCGCCGCCGTCGGCTGCCACCACGACGTCGCCCTCGGGTTCGGACTCGGGGACGTTCGAGCAGAACTGGTCGAAGACGCTGGAACAGCCGGCACAGAGGACGTAACAAGTGTCGTCGACGGCGAGCAGTTCGAGGCTCGCATCGTCGTCGAAGTCGTTGCCACAGAAGCTACAGTCGGCGACCGCCGCCAGCGCGTCGGTGTCGGTCGCGTCCACATCGCGGGCCATCATGTCGCCAGTGAGCGAGAGGATCTCACCGAAGCAGTGCGGGCAGGCGAATCGCTCTGTAACGGCGTCAGCCCCGGTCTCGATGTCGAGACGGCGGTGGCAGAGCGAGTGGCAATCGGCGTGTGCATCGGGTTCGACTTCCCTGTCACAGAACGTGCAGGAATCCAGCGTGGTCGTGACGTCGGTCATCGTCTCTCCCATCCCACGGCCCACCACTTAATTTCGACCGTTCTCGCAACGGGGGAACTGTTGGGTGAGAAAGATATCGTGGTCGCGGGACACGTGTTAGGAGCCACGCTTTTGCAGGGTCACAGAGTAGCACGCGTCATGACGAGGAACTCCGGCGCGGTCGACCACGAGACGGTCGTCCGCATCATGGCGGATTCCACAGACGGCGCGGCAGTGCTCGCTGCCGCGCAGGAGGCTGCGACCGGCGTGCCAGTCGTCGAAGTCGGCACGACGGGTGTCCACGGACTGGACCCGCTGGTCGCGGTGACCCGTGACGGCCGGACGGTGTACCACGCGGCCGTCTCGCCGGACCGCGCGCGAACGCTCGTGGCTGCGGTCGACGACGAGTCGCTTCCGACCGACGACGCGCTCGCAGTCGTCGACCACGGTTCGGGCCAGGCGACACTCCCGATGCCAGCCGAGGGCCCGCTCTCGCACGGCACTCGACACGTTCTCGGCCCGTGCGGCTGGGTCGCGCCGACGGTCCCCCAGGACTACGGCGAGTTCGTCTCGCCCACGGTCCAGGATGACCCTGAGACTGCGCTCGCCACCGTACGCCGTGTCGGCCTGCTCGGTCGCGGTCGCGGCGACGCGCGAGTCGACGACCCGATTGCGCCCGCGTGGGAGACCGCGCGCGACGCCGACGGCGAGTCGGTCGTCGTGGTGAACGCGAACGAGTCCGAACGAGGCAATCGAACCGACAGAACGCTGCTCGGGAGCGCGCCGCTCGCGGTCCTCGACGGCGCAGTCACGGTCGCGCACGTAATCGACGCCGACGACGTGGTCGTCTACCTGAACGAGACCGACGAGGTGGTCCGCCGCCGCGTCGAGGGTGCAGTTTCGGCAATGGCCGAGGACGACTGGACAATCGTCCCTGCAGTCGTCACCGGCCCGGACCGCTACATCGCGGGGGAACCGACGATGGCACTGGAGTCGCTGGAGGGTAACGACCGACTGGAGGCTCGCCTGCGCCCGCCCGGCCCGGCGACTCACGGACTGTACGGGCGGCCGACCGTCGTTCACACGCCGCGGACGTTCGCGCAGGTTCGCCACCTGCTGCAGAATCCCGAGGACACCACACGGTTCGATCCGGCAGACGCCGACCCGGGCACGCGACTCGTGACCGTGACTGGCGACGTGCAATCGCGGGTGACGCTCGAACTCCCGACCGGTGGGTCGCTGGCGACTGCCCGGGAGGCGGTGGCAGTCGACGGCCGGTTCAAGATGGCCTGCGTCGGCGGTCGCTTCGGCGGCCTCACGCAGTCGCTCGACTGCTCGCCAAGCGCGCCAGCGCTGGCCGCGGCGGACCTCGGCACAGAGGGCGTGGTGCAGGTCTGCAACGACGAACGGTGTGCAGTCGCCGTCGCAGGTCACCGCGGCAGGTTTGCGAAGGACGAAAACTGTGGCCGCTGTGTTCCCTGTCGTGAAGGCTCGAAACAGCTCACGAACAAACTTCGTGCCATCTACGACGGAACCTACGACGGCGACGGCATCCGCGAGTTGACGCGGGTGATGCGCGAGACGAGCACCTGCGACTTCGGTCGCCACGCACCGCGACCGGTCACGACCGCGATGGACCGCTTCGAGACGGAGTTCCGCGCACACGCCGACGGTCGCTGCCCGGCCGGGGCCTGTGGAGGTGGGCAATGAGCCGTAGTGACGATGGCGGGGACCCGACCCCGCGCGTCCCCTCCTTCGAGGACCCGCGGCCGAGTACGCCAGTAACGGAGGACTTCCGACCAGGCACGGCGAACGACCCTGACTTCGGTACTGCTGGCGGTTCGACTGCCGACGCGGACGAGATGACCCACGTCACGGTCGACGGGCAACCAATCGCACTCCAGCCCGGTGCGACGCTCATCGACGCGGTGCACGCGCTCGACACCGAGGGCGACGTGCCTGCTGTCTGCTACTACGACCGCGACACCGAGCAGGCCGACGAAATCGGCACGCGGAGCGAGTGCCGGACCTGTATGGTCGACACCGACGAGCACGGACTGGTCCCGTCGTGCAGTTACCCAGCCGAGAACGGCATGACGATTCGGACGGACACCGAGGCGGCCGCCGAGGCCCGGGACGTGAATCTCGACCTCGTGCTGTCGAACCACAACCTCCGGTGTACGACCTGCGGCCAGAACGGTCGCTGTGAGCTACAGGATGCTTCCATCGAACACGGCGTCGACGAACCGCGATACGGCGTCTTCGAAGACCGTGACGAGTACGAACCAATCGACGACACCTCGTCGGTCATCCAGATCGACCGCAACAAGTGCATCCTCTGCAACCGCTGTGTCGAGGCCTGCAACGACGTACAGGTCGAAGGCGTCCTTCGAATCGAGGGCCACGGTGAGGACACCCGCATCGGCTTCCAGAACGACGCCGACGCGTTCGACGACTCAACCTGCGTCTCCTGTGGCCACTGTGCGACGGTCTGCCCGACCGGCTCGCTCGTCGAGAAGGGTATGGCCGACGCGACGACGATTCCGCTGCCGGGCTTCACGCAGAAGAACTCCATCGGCAAAGTGCAGTCGAAGGAACCGCCCGAAACCGCCGACGAGACGGCCGCGCCGAATCGCGACGTGCCAGCCGAGGCTGGCGGGAAGACGGCGACAGAGATAGCGGAAGAATCGGGTGTCGCACGCTTCATGCGCAAGGCGAAAGAGCGAGCGACAGCGACGGCCAACCGGGCGAAAACCGACACGGTTCGAGCGGTCGAACACACCGCCGAAGGGCTGGCGTCGCGGATGCTCACCGCCAGCCAGATGTTCGACATCGCCGGTGTCGTCTCCGGGGCGCGACTCTCGCGCATCGACACAACCGAGACGACCTGTAGCTACTGCGCGGTCGGCTGTCGCTTCGAGATGTACGGGAAAGACGGCTCGGTGCTCGGCGTCCGACCAGCCGACCCCGAGGCGACCCCTGCGAACGACTTCTCGACCTGCGTGAAGGGGAAGTTCGGCTACGACTACGTCGATAGCGACGACCGACTCACGATGCCCCTGATTCGCGAGGGCGACGAGTTCCGCGAGGCGACGTGGGACGAAGCACTCGCACGAATCGAGTCGGAGTTGTCCGACATTCAGGCGAAACACGGCGACGACTCGGTGGCCGTCACCTCCTCCTCGAAGTGTACCAACGAGGAGAACTTCCTCGCCCAGAAGTTCGCCAGGCAGGTGCTCGACACGCCCCACGTCGACAACTGCGCCCGGCTCTGTCACTCCTCGACGGTCTCCGCGCTCAAGCAGACACTCGGCTACGGCGCGATGAGCAACCGCATCAACGAAGACATCGCCGAGACCGACTGCTACCTCATCACCGGGTCGAACACGACCGAGAGCCACCCCGTGCTGGCAACGCGCATCAAGCAGAACGTCCGCGATGGCGCGGACCTGTTCGTCTTCGACCCGCGGAAAGTCGGTGTCGCGGACCACGCCACGCAGTACACCCGGACCAAGCCCGGGACCGACATCGCGTGGCTGAACGGGATGATTCGCTACATCGTCGACAACGACCTGCACGACGCCGAGTTCGTCGAGGAACGGACGAAGCACTTCGACGAACTGGTCGAGAAGGTCGAACCGTTCACGCCCGAGAAGGTGGAAGAACTGACCGGCGTGCCCGAGGACGAACTCATCAACGCCGCCGAGACCATCGCCACCGCCGACACGTGCATCTTCGGCTGGGCGATGGGCATGACCCAACACGCCCACGGCACGCGAAACCTGCTCGCCGTGACGAACCTCGCCCTCGTCACGGGCAACCTCGGCAAGCCCGGCGCTGGCGTCTCGCCGTTCCGCGGCCAGAACAACGTCCAGGGCGGCGGCGGCGACATGGGCCCGGCCCCGCACAACCTGCCCGGCTATCAGGACCCAGAGGACGAGGACGTGCTGGACAAGTTCGCAGCCGAGTGGGGCGAGCGCCCGCCGGGTGAAATCGGCCTCAGGTTGCCCGAACAGTACGAAGCCATGCTCGATGGCGAAATACGCGGGATGTTCATCATGGGCGAGAACCCGGCGCTCTCGGAACCAGACATCACGGAAGCGAAGAAGGGAATCGAGGAGCTCGACTTCCTCGCCGTGCAGGACATCTTCCTGACCGAGACGGCCGAGTTCGCCGACATGGTGCTCCCGGCTGCTTCTGGTGCAGAGAGCTACGGCACCTACACGAACACCGAACGCCGCGTCCAGATGGTCCGGCCGGCCGTCGACCCGCCGGGCGACGCCCGAACCGACTTCGACATCCTCTGTGCCCTCGCCAGCGAGTTCGGCTACGACTGGGACTACGCCGGCCCCGCCGACGTGATGGACGAGATTTCGCGCCTCGTGCCCATTTACGGCGGCATCAACTACGACCGACTCCAGTCGAAACCCGACGGGCTTCAGTGGCCCTGCGAAGACGCCGACGACCCCGGCACGCCGTTCCTGTACGAAGACGAGTTCAATTTCGACGACGGGAAAGCCCGGTTCGTCCCGGCCGACTTCGCCCAGCCACCGGAGTTACCGGACGAGGAATATCCGCTGATGCTCACGACGGGCCGCGTGCTGTATCACTGGCACACCGGAACGATGACCCGGCGGAACGAGGCGTCGATGGACAAAGTCCCGGAGAGCTTCGTCAGCATCCACCCGAAGATGGCCGAGCAACTCGGTATCGAACACGGCGAGTACGTCCGCGTCGAGTCGAAGCGCGGCGAAATCGTCGTGAAGGCGAACGTCGAGGACGTGTCTGACCCCGGCGTCGTCTTCATCCCGATGCACTTCGCCCACGGCGCGGTGAACACGCTCACCCAGCACGAACTCGACCCGACCTCGCGCATCCCCGAGTACAAGGTGTCGAGCGTGCGGATAACGCCGCTCGGGGCGAATCCCGATGCGGAAGTGATGCCGGTAGAACCGCCGGGCAACAGCGTGGAAGACGACGGCGAACCCAGACCGGCCGACGACGACTGAGCAACCACCACTCGGGTCGCCCAACCGCTAAGGTTTACGCCTGGTGTAAACTTTCGGTCCGCGCTCGACGCTTCGAGTCGGTTGGGGAGAGTATAGGCGAAGATGCTGGAGAGAGAGCGATGCGTGTATCTCCGTCGCGATTCGTGGTCGAGTCTCCAAAATCGCCCACGACGACGACATCCGACGAAAAAAACCGAACCAAACAGAAACCCGATATCGAACTCAGAGAGTTCAGAACTCCCGATAGCCTGCAGTATCCAGAAAGTGATGCGCGACCGTGATGGAGTGGTCGGCGTGCAGAATCTGCGGGCCGAGTCGCACGCGCATGTCGGCCGCCTCCGAGAGCAGTGCCTCCTCTTCGTCGGTGAAGTCGTTGTGGTCGGAGAGGACGAACACCGGGTTCTCCGGCACCTCGGCGTCGGCGAGCGGTTCACCGTCTTCGTGCAGTTGCACGATGGTTCCCTCGCGGGCACACTCGTCCAGTATCGTCTCGAAGCCGAACCGACGAATGGAGACACCTGGCGACGCCTCCGCGGGCATATGGCCGATGGCGTTCTCGCGGTGGTCTAATGCGTTCCTGACGAGCGCGGCGATGGAGCGTTCGTCGGGGTGGAGATTTCTGACTTCGCTGCCGTCGACCGTCACGGTGTACTCGTCGGCGAGCACGAGATGGACACGCACGTCCTCGCGCAGGCCGTAACTGGCGAGGAAGGCGGCGTTCAGACAGCGGGCGAGCAGGTCCATGCGGCCGGCCTCGCTGGCGAGCGCGTCGAGCGAGAAGTCGGCCGTGGTCGGGGCGTCGTGGCCCACGACGATGAACTGGCGCATACTGGTGAGTGACGATTCGTGGTCAAAGTCGCGTCGGAATCAGCGTGCGGCGAAGAACTCCCACGCCAACTCCTCGCCCGAAACCTCCTGCGTCGTCGGCCCGACGAGCATGTCGAACCAGGGCGAGTCGGCCCCGGGCCAGCCGTGGCCGCCACCATGCAACACGACGTGGCGAACGGGAGCAGTGCCGCCACCGTACTCTCGAAATTCGACGCTCGTCTCGTCGTCTGCGCAGTCCTGCGTGGTGACGGTGGGCTTCGGGTCGCAGCCGTTCGCGTCGACCCAGACCGCGACCGTGTCGTCGGCCGAGCGGACCCGGCCGCGTCCCTCCGAGGAGCGAGCGAAGCCAACGACGCCACCGTCGTAGGGCACCAGTGGGTCGGCGGTGCCGTGGACGAACGCCATCGGGAGCGGTGCCGGGTCGATTGGCAGGTCGCTCGCGTCGGAGACGGGCAGGTTCGCCGAGACGGCCATCGCACCGGTGAGCAGGTCCGGTCGTTCTGTAGCGAGTCGGAGCGTCATCATCCCGCCGTTCGAGATACCTGTACAGAACACGTTCTCGCGGTCGGCGATTTCCTCGTCGACGAGTCGGTCGATGACGGCTGCGAGGAAGCCCACGTCGTCGATACCCTCGCGGTGGGCCGTCGTCACGTCGGTCGACCGCAGGTCGTTCCAGTTGCCGTCGACGCCGTCGGGGAACACCGCGACGAAGCCTTCGCTGGCGGCCAGTTCTCGGAATCGCGTGTCGCGCTCGACCTGCTCGGCACTGCCGCCGCCGCCGTGCAGAATCAGTACGGTCGGGAGCGGCCCGGTGGCGTCGACCGGCCGAAAGACGAAGAACCGCCGTTCTCGGCCGTCGTGGGTGAGCGTTCGCTCTTCGAGCGGGCCGGGCGAGTCGGTCACGGTACAGCGACCGAGACAGCCTGCCAACCCGGTGACCGAGAAGCCACCGAGACCGGTAAGCAGTCGACGCCTGTTCACGGCCTGACAGACGTGTTTGTCGGTCCTGAATCCGTCGGCGGGTTGAAAGCCGGTCGAACCCTTGCAGCGTCTATGGTGTCGTGGCGCGCCGTGGGCGTCGGCCTGGTGGCAGAACTCCTCGCGCTGGTGTTCTTCGTGAGCTTCGCCGCCGTAACTGGCCTGTCGCCGTTCTACGACCCGTTCTCGCCGTCCAGACTCGCACCGGTCTGTGGCGGGGTGGCGGCCGGGTGGTGGGCACTTCGGCGGCACGAGGAGGCCGGTCCGAAGTCGCGGCCACGTCCGCGCCTCGACCCGGTTCGAACCGCGACGGAACACGGCGTCGCACTCGCGGGCGTCGTCGTCACGGGCGCACTCGTCGGAATCCTCTTGCAGAGCGGACGGTGGTTCCTCGTCACGCTCGTGTGTCTCGTTCTGGCCGGTGTGGCGTGGCGGAGCGACCGGGACGACCGCCGCCGACTGACCGCGACGGCCGTCTTTCTGGCGGTCGTGACCCTCATGCCTCGGCTCAGAGTTGGCTTCGGCTTCGCACTCGTCGTCGCCTCGCTCTGGCCGCACATGGGTGCGTACACGTTTCTGGTTCCTCGCCCCGGCACGGCTGGCTGGACGCTCCTCGGACTCGCCCTCGTGGGCTACGTCGTCGGCGCGGCACTGGCCGGTGTGTGGGCGAAGCGACGAGATGGCAAGGGACTAAGCCAGTGAGCGTCTGGAACCCGGTAATGGACGTACTCGACATCGCCCGAAAGCTGGTCGCGACCGGTCCCGTCTGCGACCCGTGTCTGGGTCGCCCGTTCGCCGACCGGAGCTTCGGCCTGACGAACGCCGAACGCGGCAAGTCGCTGCGCGTGAGCATCGCACTGGCCGACGACGAACCGTACGAGTCGCCCGAACGCGAAGCGTGCTGGGTCTGTGAAGGCCACACCGACCGCTTCGACGACTACGCCGAACTCGTCGCCGAACAGCTGACCGACGTGAGTTTCGGCACGTATCAGGTCGGGACCCGCGCGCCGCCGCTCGTCGAGGAGAACGAGCGCCTGTTCCGCGAAGACGCCGGGATGGACCCCGAAGCCGGTGAACTGTTCAAATCCGAGTTCAACCGCGAGGTCGGCAAGCGCGTGGGTCATCTTACGGAAACGGAGGTCGACTTCGAGCGCCCGGACGTCCTCGCCATCCTCGACCTCGAACGCGCGGGCGAAGACCCGTCCGACCACGCCGTCGACGTGCAGGTCAACCCCGCGTTCGTCTACGGTCGGTACCGGAAACTGGAGCGCGACATTCCCCAGACCGAGTGGCCCTGCCGCGAGTGCGGCGCGACCGGTGTCCAACTCTCGACGAAGACCGGCGACGAGCCGTGTGAACACTGCGGTGGCTCGGGCTTCCTCTACGACGACAGCGTCGAGGGGTTCGTCGCACCGCACGTGCTGGAGGCGATGGACGGCGACGAAGCCGTCTTCCACGGTGCGGGCCGCGAGGACGTGGACGCGCTGATGCTCGGCACTGGCCGGCCGTTCGTCGTCGAAGTGAAGACGCCGCGGGCGCGCTCACCCGACGTTGAAGCGCTCGAAGCCGAAATCAACGAGGCCGCCGCGGAGTCGGTCGAAGTCGAGGGCCTCCGACTGGCGACCCACGAGATGGTCGAGCGCGTCAAGGAACTGGACGCCTCGAAGACCTACCGCGCCGAAGTAGAGTTCGGCGACGAAGTCGGTGAAGAGGACCTCGCCGCCGCAGTCGACGAACTCGACGGCGCGACCATCACGCAGCACACCCCACAGCGCGTCGACCACCGCCGGGCGAGCCTCGACCGCATCCGGACCGTCTACGACATCTCCGCCGAACAGGTCGATTCGACCCACGCGACCGTCGAGATTCACGGCGAAGGCGGCCTCTACATCAAGGAACTCATCAGTGGCGACGAGGGACGAACCGAGCCGTCGCTCGCTGGCCTGCTCGGTGTCGACGCGGTCGTGACCGCACTGGACGTGCTCGCCGTCGAAGGCGAAGACGAGGACTTCGACGACCCCGAGTACATCCGCGACGAGAACTGACGACCGCGTTTTTCGGTGCGGGTTTCTTCTACGGTTTCGTCTGCGCTGCACTTTGGACCGTCGTCGCTCAGAGACACTACCGGTCTGGCGCGCGCTGACGAGCGTGGTCGAACGAAGTGAGGCCCGTGAGTCGTCGCCGCGCGAGGGATGAGGAGCACAGCCGAAGGCGAGCACCGCAATCGGTTGGGGAGGACGAGGTGCGGTGCTGTGTGGTCGCGGTCGTGTTCCGTCGGCAGTCGTACCCTGCTTCTCGAAACCAGTGGCAGTACCGACGATTCCAGAACAGGCTCGTCCACAGACTCTTCTCGCGCTCCGAATTCACACGTTCCACACGAAACCACGCCCTAGAAGACACCACACGAACAACCACACCGACGAATGCGATTCGGTGTCGACGAAGCCGGGAAGGGACCAGTGTTCGGGTCGATGTGGGCAGCCTGCGTGGTCGCCCCCGACGAGTCTGCCGTCCCCGATGGCGTGGACGACTCGAAACGACTCAGCCCCGAGCGACGCGAAGAACTCGCGGCCGTCATCCGCGACGACGACCGCCTGCGCGTCGGTGTCGCCGAGATTACGCCCGAGCGAATCGACGACCCCGAGACGGACATGAACACGCTGACTGTGGCAGCCCAGGCCGAGGCCATCGACGACGCGGGAGTCGACGGCCTCGCGGGCGAGGTCGACGCTGGCGACACGAGCGAATCTCGATTCGCCCGGCGCGTGACCGAAGCCGCCAGCGCCGACGTGGACATCACGGCCGAACACGGCGCAGACGAAACCTACCCGCTGGTCGCCGCGGCCAGCATCGTCGCGAAGGTCGAACGCGACGCCCAGATGGCGCGCCTCGCCGAGGAGTTCGGCGAAGTCGGCTCCGGCTACCCGAGCGACGGGACGACGCGGGAATTCCTCGCCCAATTCGTCGCCGACCACGGTGAACTACCACCCTTCGCCCGCACCTCGTGGTCGACCTGCCGGGACGTGCTGGCCGCACACGAACAGTCGGGACTGGGCGACTTCTGAACAGGATTCACGAATTGCCCACTCGCCACCGACTACGGGAAGCGGCCGCCGGTCACCGACATCTCCTGTTCGGCGACGACCGAGCCCAGCCCGTCGACGGCGACGACGGTCGCCGTGCCGGTCGTCGGCAACACGACAGTCGCAGCCGTCGCCGTCGGTTTGAGTTCGGTCGTGTAGAAGTCACTCCCGTCTTTCATGACGACGAGTTCGGCCACGCCGAGGTCTCGCGTCGCTTGCGTCGTGAGCGTCACGTCGACACGGGTCGTCGATGTCGCCCACGATTCGGTTCGCGTCACCGACTCGAACACGTCCGACGACTCGATACCGGGCGTCTCGACGCCGATGTCCGTCGTCAGACAGCCGCCGAGGCCAGACAATCCGGCGAGGGCGACGAGACCACAGACGCGGCGGCGAGTCTGACCGCGCTTCATACCGAAGCGTATCGCAGGAGGACGCAAAGACAGTCGGCCTAATCGACGAGTGAAGCAGGAAACAGTGAACGCAAAACGCAACCCGAAACCGCGTCAGTTGTCGCCGGTCGTCAGCGCCCGCAGGATGTCACCGTAGGCCGGACGGGTGATGAGGACCCCGATGAGGACACCGAGGATGGTGACGATGGCGAACCCGCGGAGGTCACCGAGCGAGAGGACCGCGAGCGGCGACATCGCGATGATGGTCGTCGCCGCCGCCGCGCCGATGACCCAGAACGCCTTGCGGAAGCGTGACTGGAAGACGCGGGCGGAACTCACGTCGCCCTCGGACATCACCTCGTCGGCGATGATGATGAGGTCGTCCACCCCTGTCCCGATGACCGCGATTAAGCCAGCGATGTGTGAGAGGTCGAGCGGGAGTCGCACGACCGCGATGAAGCCGAGTAACAGCGCGACCTCAGAGAGCGCGGTGACGATCATCGGCAGCGCGACCTTCGGCTCGCCGTAGCGGAGGTAGACCACGCCGCTGACGGCCAGCACGGCCACGAGTCCGGTGAGCAGCGAGTTCAGCTTGAACCGGTCGGCGAGCGACGGTTCGAGCGTGTACACTTGCGCGTTCTGGAAGTCGAGCGGGGCACGCAGGGCACCGGCGCGGAGGTTGATGGCCTGGGACTGCGCTTCGGAGGCGTTCGTCGTCGTCATGACGAAGACGGGGTCCTGTTCGAACTCGCCGTTGTTGATCGGGTTGGCGAGACTCCCGCTCATGGAGTGTGCTGCTTCCACGTCGCCGTTGACGAGGGTCAGGAGACAGTACCCTTGCTCGTTGGGCTGTCCCTCACCGGCACTGCGCGGACACTGGCCCACGCCAGTCGTCGTGATACCCGACTGTTTCATCTTCTCGACGAATTCTGGAGCAGCGCTCTCTGTGAGCCTGACGGGAACCTGATGCTCGCCGTTCGGGCCGACTTCCGGGTCACCGACGCGCTGTAAGTCCTCGGCGTCGAGGACGCGCTCCTGCGTCATCGTCCCGTTCTCGCCGGGATACCGAATGTGAATCTCGACGACACCACGGTCGCTGATGAGGTTCCGGAGTTCCTCGGCACCGCGGTTCGGCGCTTCGATGACGATGTACTTCTCGCCGTTGACTGTCGTAGCTACGGTTGCGGACCCGCCAGCCAACCCGGTCTCTTGCAGTTTCCGGTTAATCGTCTCGAGCATCTGCTGGCGCGTCGCCTCGGTGACGCGGTTCTCGATGTTGTCGGTCGTCACCTGTGACCCGTCGGCGGTCGTCACGCCCTGGTCGTTGAGGACGGTCGCGAACTCCGACTGCGAGACGCTGTCGTTGAACACCTCGACGGTGCCTCCCTGTGGTCGGACGTACACGTCACGGGTCGGGACGCTCAGGTTGTCTGCGACGGCGTCACGGAGACCGTCGGGAGTCTGTCCGACGTTCACGTCCGCAGCCGTCATACCGACGACGGGGGCGCGGATGCGCGTCCCACCGTCGAGTTCCAGCCCGTACTGGAGGTTGGTCGGCCCAGTCGAACCTTCGATGATGCCGGGCGCGAGCAACACGGTGCCACTCCCGACGAGCAACAGTGTGAGGACGATGACGCGCCAGTTCTCGCGGAGGTTCATTCCGGCGTCACCTCCCCGAGCTTGTACCAGCGAAGGAGACTCAGGTTGAGCATGTACGTGTTCACGAGGTCGGTGGCCAGTCCGAGCACGAGGACCAGCCCGATGGAGGCCATCAGGTCGATACCGAAGAGGTAGGCGACGACGGCCATGACGGCCATCGCGGCCAGCGACGTGACCGTCATGGTCACACCAGTCTCCATCGCGCGCCGCGTGCTCTCGTAGAAGTCACCGGAGCGACGGAGGATGTGGTTGTTCAGCAGGATGTCCGAGTCCACCGAATACCCGATAAGCATCAACAGCGCGGCGACCGTGCCGAGCGAGAGTTTGATGCCGACCAGATTCATCACCGCGAGCGGGATGACGATGTCCGAGAACGCGGAGATGACGATGGCGATGGAGGGGACGAACGAGCGGAAGAAGACGAACGCGAGGATGCTCATCCCGGCGAAGGCCGCGACGATGCCGTAGAGAGCGGTCGTCTGTGCGCTCGACGCGAACCGTGCCGAGGTAGACTGCCGCGAGAGGACGACGTCACAGTCAGCACAGGCTTGCTGGAGGTTCTGCTGTGCGGTGTCTGCAAGCGTCGTGCCGTCTGCCTCCGGCCCGAACGTCAGGATGTACGTCGGCTGCTGGATGTCCGGTCCACGAACCTGCTGGACCGACCGAACGTCGGCGTCGAACGTCGACGTGAGTTCACCACGCGGTGTGCTTGTCTGTACCGTGAGTTCCGTGCCACCGGTGAAGTCGGTGCCGAGCCCGACCGGTGTCCCGAACATCACATACCACCCGAGTATGACCACCAGCGCCACGGCGAGGAGCGCGAGGGGGACCGCCGCTAGCTGGCGGTTCGAGTACCGGGTGTAGTCGATTTCCGGTACCTCGAACTTGCTCATGGCGACCGGTCCGGTATCGGTCCACCTAAGCCTTCTTATCTTCTGTTCACATGCTTGCACGAATCCACCACTGCACTGAGAGGACCGCCACACGCTTTTGCCCGCGCTGGCCGTATCCTCCAATATGGTTCGAACTGCGACGCGTGTCGTCCTCTCGTATCCCGAGGACCTCTCCGGCTGGGGGCGTCAGCAAGTCGACACGGGCCACTTCAAAGCGTGGCTTCGCAAGAGCCACGAGACGGCCGCCGTCGGTGACGTGTGGGAAGAGTTCGTCGACGTTGGCTGCTGCGGGAGTACCTACGACGTACCCCTCCAAGTCGAATCGGTCGACGGCGGCACAGCGATGGCTCCCGAGACGGAGATTTCGTACACCACACGCGAGGCTTGCGGTATCGAAGGTGGCTGGAAAGTACAGAGTCAGGCCGGGCCGGAGAACGACTGAAGAGCCGCGTCGATTCGCTCAGTCCGGCAGGTATCGCACGTTCAACACACCGTGTTCGACAGAACGTCGAACCTCGACGCGAACCGCGTCGAGTCTGGCCGCGCGGGCGACCGTCTCGTCGTCGTCGAGGACGTCCTGTGCGGCCTGTTCGGTCTCGGCTGGCGGCACCGACAGCACGTGAACCTCGCCCGTTCCGGCACGCTGGACGCGTTCGATGTCGCCGGTCTCTTGCTCCTCGGCGATGTCCAACGCCTGTTTCGTCGGCGAGAGGTCGCTGTCGACCACGTCGACGGTCCGGCGGAAGTCCTCTTCTTCGACCGCCCAGACCACGTCCATCGGTGGGACCGATTCGAGCGTCGCACCGACGACCATCAGGCGCTCGTAGCCGTCGTTCTCGTCGAGCGTGTGAATCTGGCCGGTCTCTACGTCGCGGAGGATGGCCGACCCCTCGTCCGCTTCTGTGACCAGGAACGTCGCGGTCTTCGCTGGCATAGCCGGTCGTAGCGCGCCGAGCCCCTTTCGAGTTTCGTCCTCGGTTACGACCCGCGTTCGACGCCGAGGATGCCCAGCGCGCCCAGTACCGGCGGCACCAGCCCCGCCAGCGGCGGCAGGTCGTACAGGAACTGAATCGTCGCACCGAGCAGTGGCGTCGCCGGTGCTGGGTCGCGATACGCCGCCGGCGCGGAGATGAGCAGCGCGACGTACAGCGACAGGAGGAAGAAGAATCCTGCCACGGCGAGCAGGAAATCGGTCTGCGGCGACGACCGCTCGTCACGGACTCGACGCGCCGCGTAGAAGGGCGGCGCGAGCATCGGACCGAGCAAGAGCAGGCCGATCCACGGGAGCATCGCCCGCGAGAAGGTGTTGAGTTCGCCCTGCCCGAGCGTCCACTTCACCCACTGCGGAATCGCCAGCACGAGCAACAGCGCGACGAACACCGCGGTCAGCGCGCTGATGACGGTGTAGAGTCTGAGCAGGCGCGAGTCACTGCGGACGCCGTTGCGGAACGACCGCACGACGACGCTGTATCTGCCCACCGATTCGTCGCTCATCGAGTGAGGCTATCGGCCGCGTGGCTAAAAAGGCCGCGAGAAGCGACTGGGCGGAGGCCCGGACGACTGAACCCAAACAACCGGTCTGGCGCGCGCTGGCGAGTGTGGCTGAACGAAGTGAAGCCCACGCAGCCGAAATCGCGCGAGGGATGAGCCAGACTGAACGGAGTGAAGTCTGGCGAATCGGATGGGGAGGGTGTGGCGAGGGCAGTGTGGGAGGACGGCGGTGCGGTCATGTACCGTCGTGATTCGTGGACTGCTTGTCGAACCCAGCAATCGTGACAGCAGAGACGCGATTCGTGAACTGCTCGTCGACGACAGCAGTCACAGCGACGAACACGACAGCAATCACAACTACGACAAACACGACAACAGCCACAGCGACGACGAACAGAACACCACGAAACCACACTACTAGTTACAGGAACGATTTTCAAGAACCACCGAGACAGCCAGAGTATGCGAGTAGACATCGGCAACGCCCTGGCTTCTGAAGCCTCGCCGGGCATCTCAC
This sequence comes from Haloarchaeobius caseinilyticus, assembly GCF_051207395.1. NCBI lineage: Archaea > Methanobacteriati > Methanobacteriota > Halobacteria > Halobacteriales > Halorubellaceae > Haloarchaeobius > Haloarchaeobius caseinilyticus. The sequence continues at coordinate 1,443,886 of NZ_JBPJZC010000001.1, forward strand.
GCGACGCGCTCGACCGACTGGACACACAGGTCGCGGCCGCCCACGAGCGCATCGAGCGCGGGATGGCCGAGAACGAACACGGCTACGCGGCACTGAACCTGCCCGACACGGTCGACACTGACGCTATCGAGTCGGCAGTCACGCCGTTCGACGACAGCGAGGCGGTCCTGAACGTCGGTATCGGCGGGAGCGCGCTGGGCGCGGCGACCATCGCCGACGCACTCGAAAGCGACGTAGACGCCTACTTCCTCGACAACGTGGACCCGGAACACGTCTCAGGACTGCTGGCGGACCTCCCGCTCGATAGAACGACGGTCAACGTCGTCTCGCGCTCGGGCACCACCGCGGAGACGCTCGCCAACTTCCTCGTCGTGCAGGAAGCGATGGAGGCCGCAGGCGTCGACTGGACCGAGCGAACCTTCGTGACGACTGGCGAGTCCGGCCCGCTCCGGACGCTCGCGGACCGCCACGACCTCCCCTCGCTGCCGGTCCCCGACGGCGTTCCGGGCCGTTTTGCGGCACTGTCGACGGTCGGGCTGGCCTGCGCCGCGATTCAGGGCCACGACCTCGACGCGCTCGTGGCGGGCGCAGCCGACCAGAAGGAGAAACTCTCCGGGTCGCTCTACGACTCGCCGGCGTACGCCTACGGCGCGATTTCGTACGCACTGGACGTTCGCGGCGCGTCGGTCAACGCCATGATGCCCTACGCTGAGTCGCTGGAGACCTTCGCCGAGTGGTTCGCGCAACTGTGGGCCGAGAGTCTGGGTAAGGACGGCCTCGGTCAGACGCCAGCGCGGGCACTGGGTGCGACCGACCAACACTCGCAGTTGCAGTTGTACCGGGCCGGCCCGCGGGACAAACTGGTCACGCTCGTGCGCCCGACCGACTACGACGACACGCCGATTCCGGACACCGAGTTCGAGGCCATCGCCTACCTCGGCGACCACGGCCTCGGCGACCTGCTCGACGCCGAGTTCGAGGCGACCGAAGCGAGTCTGGCCGCGGCGGGCCGGGCGAACGTCCGGGTCGAACTCGACCGCGTGGACGAGTATGGCATCGGCTCGCTCCTCTACGCGATGGAGGCCGCCTGCGTGCTCGCCGGCGAACTGTACGGCGTCGACACGTTCGTCCAGCCGGCGGTAGAGTGGGGAAAGAACGCGGCCCGTGGCCTGCTCGGCGGCGGCGAGTTCGAGGAAGCCGAGGCCGTCGCCGACAAGGTCGAACTCCGTATCGAGTGAGTTGGCAGACGCCTGCGTCCGTCGCGGAGAGCCTACACACGTAGCAGAGAGCCTATATCGCTTCGACAGATAGAGCAGGTATGAACGATTCCCTCGCGTCGGGGGAGGGCGGCGGCTCACCCGGCAGTGGTCCCGAGACGTCCGTAGCCGGGACCATCAAGTCGGTCCTACAGCTCGCACTCCTCGGGTTCAGCTCGTTGGCCGTGTTGTTGGTCTACCAGATCGTCCTCTACGTCGGCGCGACGGCGACGTTCGGGAGCATCGACACCGGGTCAGCCGCCGCGCAGGTCATCTCCGTCCTCAGCCTCGGCCTGGCGACCGGGTCACTCGCGGCGTTGTACATCAGGTACTCCGACCTCGACTGGTCGTTCGTCGACCTGAAGTGGCCCAGCCTCCGTGACGTCGGTCTCGCACTGGGTGGGTTCGTGGTCCTCCTGCTGGGCTTTTTCGCGGTCACGCAACTGTTCACGATTCTCGGTATCAACACCGCCCAGCACAGCACGACGGAATCGGCCTCGCAGTCGGGGAACCCCGCGCTGTTGCTCCCGCTGATTCCGCTCTCGCTGCTCATCATCGGCCCGGGTGAAGAACTGCTCTACCGCAACGTCATCCAGAAGTCGCTGTATCCGAAGCTCGGCAAGCCCGCCGCAGTCGGCGTCGCGAGCGTCATCTTCGCACTGGTCCACATCCCCGCCTACGCCGCGGGCGGCGCGGGCTGGGCGGCCGTCGGCAGCACGCTGCTCGTCATCTTCGTGCTCTCGCTCGTTCTCGGGGGAAGCTACGCCCTTTCTGGCAACATACTGGTACCGGCGTTCATCCACGGCCTGTACAACGCGCTGTCGTTCTACGCGACGTACACCCAGATGGTGAACGACAGCACCGAAGCCCTCGTCACGCTGTTTACTCTGTTCTGAGTGTCGGGAGAAAAACACTCGAAAACGACCCGATTGTCCGTACAAACTCCGTGCAGGACACCTCATGCTCCGAACGTCTTCGTCTTACGATTGTCTGACAAACCTTTTTCGACAGGTAGCCCGTGTGTCTGATTGCATGTCGAAGCAGTACTCACTCGTCTGTGGGGACGACGTGGGTGAACAGATCGACCGACTCGCGCACGAGTACGGCCTCACGGAGCAAGCAGTACTCCGACAGCTCATCGCGCGGGGCCTCGAACAGTGCGAGAACTGAGGGGTCAGTTCGAGGGGTTCTTTCGGGAGAGCGAACTCCCGCAGATGGGGCAGCGGTCCTTGTTTTCGTCGAACTCACGACCACAGCCCTGACACTGGAACAGCCAGTCACGCCGCTCGTCGATGCCGTCTCTGGCGATGGCTTCGACGGTGACGTTCAGGCGCTCGGCGACGTTCTGCATCGCGTAGTCGTCGGTGACGAGCGTGGCGTCGAGTTCGAACGACGCGGCGACGAGTCTGATGTCGGTGTCCGACAGCACGTCTAAGTCGCCGGTCTCCTTCGCGGCGCGTCGGACGCGGTCGGTCGTCTCCGAGTCCGGGATGTGGATGTGCATCCCCGCACCTTCCATCGCGTCGTACCGGTAGACGTTGTCGCCTTCCAGTTCCTCGCGGACCATGGGGACGGTGGCGGTGTCGTTCGTCGTGTGGTACTCGTGGATGAACGCGGAGGTGTCGAGTACGTGCATCTACCGGGAGACGACGATGTAGTCTTTGACTGCCTGCACGCGCTCGACCGGCACACGGAAGCGGCCGTTCTCGTCCTGGTCGAAGTCGATGGTTCGCGTCGGCGTCTCCTCGTCGGGTTCGATGACGAGGTCGAACAGTTCGCCGCTCTTCAGGTCCATCGTGATGTTGTACAGCATCCCGAGTTCCGTCCCGTCAGAGCCCATGACGGACTTCCCGGAGAGGTTCTCGGCGAGTATGTCGGACATACCACCCCCTTCCAATGCGCGACTATTAAACGCCACGGGGTCAGACGTGTCGGAAGACCAGAATAATCGTGGGTTGGACCGCCGACACGGTTACGATGGAATTATACGCGGCGCGAGAATCTGATTCGGTAACGACCTTCTCAGGTGGAACTCATGTCGAATCCGGATACTTCTGAACCGAACGGAGGCGGTGGAAACCTCAGGACACCCATCGTCGCCGTCCTCGGACACGTCGACCACGGCAAGACCAGTTTACTCGACAAGATACGCGGCTCGGCCGTCATCGAAGGCGAGGCCGGGGCCATCACCCAGCACATCGGGGCCACTGCGGTCCCGCTGGACGTGGTGTCGGAGATCGCCGGGTCACTCGTCGACCCGACCGACTTCGACCTGCCCGGCCTGCTGTTCATCGACACGCCAGGGCACCACTCCTTCACGACGCTTCGCTCTCGCGGTGGCGCACTCGCCGACATCGCCATCCTCGTCGTGGACGTGAACGACGGCTTCCAGCCCCAGACCATCGAGGCCATCAACATCTTGCAGGACACGGCGACCCCGTTCATCGTCGCCGCGAACAAGGTCGACACCGTCCCCGGGTGGCGCTCCGAGGAGGGTGCGCCCATCCAGAAGGTGTACGAGTCCCAGTCCGACCGCGTCCGCAAGGACGTGGACGAACGACTGTACAACATCATCGGCGAACTCTCTGACAACGGCTTCTCTGCGGACATGTACTGGCGGGTACAGGACTTCCAGAAGAACGTCGGTGTCGTCCCCGTCTCCGCACTCACCGGCGAGGGTATTCCGGACCTGCTCGCCGTGATGATGGGCCTCTCCCAGCGCTACATGAAGGAGGCTATGGCCATCGACGTGACCGGCCCCGGCGTCGGGACCGTCCTCGAAGTCAAGGAAGAACGCGGCTTCGGGACCACGCTCGACGTGGTACTGTACGACGGCATCGTCCGCGAGGACGACACCATCGTCGTCGGCGGAGAGAACGGCCCCATCGTGACCGACGTGCGGGCGCTGCTCCAGCCCCGCCCGCTGGCCGAGATTCGCACCGAGAGCCGCTTCGAACGCGTCGACGAAGTGAAGGCCGCATCCGGTATCAAAATCGCTGCACCGGACATGGACGAAGCGATGGCTGGCGCACCGGTCCGCGTCGTCCGCGACCGAGACCTCGACGAAGTCGTCGCAGAGGTCGAAGCCGAACTCGCCGAAGTCGCCGTCGAGACGGCCGAACAGGGCGTCGTCGTCAAGGCAGACACGCTCGGGTCACTCGAAGCGATGGCGAACGCGCTCGGAGAAGCCGAGATTCCCATCGTCCGCGCCGAAGTGGGCGACATCGCCCCGCGCGACATCTCCGTCGCCTCGACCGCCGAGGACGACCTCCACAAGACCATCCTCGGCTTCAACGTCGACGTTCTCAAGGACGCCGAGGACCGCGCCGACATCGACGGCGTGCGCATCTACACGGACGACGTCATCTACCAGCTCATCGAGGAGTACGAGGAGTACGTCGCGGAGACGAAGAAGGCCCAGCAGGACACCGTGATGGAGAACATCGCCCGACCTGCTCGCTTCCAGATTCTCCCCGACCACACGTTCCGCCAGAACAACCCCGCCGTCGTCGGTGTGGAGGTGCTGGCTGGGACGATGAAGAAGAACATGAACGTCGTGAAGTTCGAGGGCAACGACCCGAAACGCGTCGGCCAGCTCAAAGGCATTCAGGAGCAGGGTGACGACGTGGACGAGGCTCGCGCGGGCGACCGTGTCTCGGTCGCCATCGACGGCCCGACGGTCGGCCGCCAGATCAACGAGAACGACGAACTCTGGATCGAACTCCCCGAGAAGCACGCGAAGATTCTGGAACAGGAACTGAAAGAGGAGATTCCGATGGACGAGCGCGAGGCACTCTCGTTCTACCTGGAGAAGCGGCGTAAGATAGACCCGTTCTGGGGCAAGTGACGGCCGCTTCGAACCGAGAGACGGCGTAGACACTGGCGGGCTGTTTTCGTGAAGGCGAAAGGTTGTGGACGGTAAGTGGACCTACAAACACGCACCCCCCTTATCGAGCACGTGTGAAGCGTCATCGTCGATAGCCGTCCACTCGTCGTGGCCCCGTCGCGAACGAGACGACGCGACCTGATGGTGAATTCTATCGCCACTGGGAATGTACTAACGCTTGCACACTACGGTAGTACTTAGGGCCGGTCGGTTTCGACCACGATTGCCGTGTCGTGCACGAGGAAGTTCGCGAGACCACCCCGGCGGATTCGTCCCTCGTACAGGGCTTTATCGACGCTCGCGTGGTACTCTATCCTGTGATGGCTGTCATCGTTGAACTCAGTATACCCCCGGACGCCTTCGACCTCGGGCGCGTGACCGCCGTCGCCGACGACATCCACCTCGAACTGGAGCGTGTGGTGCCGACTGGCGGCGAAGTGATGCCGTTCTTCTGGGCGAGAGGCACGGACTTCGAGGAGTTCGAGCGACACGTCCGGGAGAACAAACTTGTCGAAAGATTGACCGCGCTCACCAAGGTCGACGACCGCATCCTCTACCACGTCGTCTGGGGTGACACGGTGTCGAACCTGACCGAGATTCTCTCCGCCACGGGCGCGACCATCCTCGAAGCACACGGAAACAACCCGTGGCAGTTCCGGCTTCGTTTTCAGGACCACAGCGGGCTGAAAGACTTCCACAACCTCTGTCGGGAGCAAGAAATCGAGTTCCGAGTCGAGCGAATATACACGCTCGAAGAAGTAGAACACGAGGGCTTCGTCCTCGATTTGACGCCGGAACAGCACGAAGCCCTCGTCACGGCGGTCGAACGCGGCTACTTCGGCGTCCCGCGAGGGGTCAAACTGGCGGATATCGCCGGCGACCTCGGCATCAGCCAGCAGGCAGCGTCAGAGCGGGTCAGACGTGGCACAGACTCCGTCCTTCGGAAGGTGCTGTTGCCGCGGTCGGCGGCCGATTTGTCGAAGTAGTCACAGCAGTAACAGCAGCGCGACCGCTAGCGCGTTGCTCACACCGTGACAGAGGATGGGGACGAGCAGATTGTGCGTCCGCGCGTACACCGTCCCCCAGACGACTGAGACGGCGAAGAGTTGCGCGACGGCCATCCCGATGGCCGCCGTCGTCCCGGTGTACACCGGCATGTGCGCGACCGCGAACACCGCAGAGCCGACCAGCACCGCCCCTGCCGTCGTGAACGAGCGGTCGAGGTTGCGCTGGATGACGCCGCGGAACAGGAGTTCTTCGATGGGTGCGTTCACGAGTAACACGAGCGGAATGAGCGAGACGAGCAGGCCAGCGCCGCCCGTCGCCGCGTACTCCGTGATGGTGTGACTCGCGACCGGTAGGTCGTAGTACCAGACGAACACGGCGACGCCCATCTCGACTGCACCAGTCGCCGCGATGCCCAGCACGATGTACGAGAAGTCCGTCAGCGAGGGGACGTACACGTCCAGCCCGCGGAAGCCCTCGCCGAAGCCCTCGACGACGAGGACGGCCACGAGCAGGTAGCCGAGGTAGCCAGCGACGACGATGAGGACGAACCCAGCGACGCCTTCCAGCGGGACGAGAACGAACGCGGCCAGCCCGACCGCCGAAGAGACTAACGTGCCGAGGACCGCGACGCCCACCGCGAGGTGGACGGCGAGCCGTCGCGACCAGCGGAATCGGTCCGGTGGCTTCCCGTAGCCCTCGAACGATTCGACGGCGTACCGATACGAGCCATCGGTCACGAGGACGAGCAGGCCGAGCAGGAAACACCCGACGATGAGTGGGTCGAAGTCCGCGAGCAAGAGCGCGGGGCCGACGACTGCCAGCAACGTCGTGACCGCGAGGTGGTAGACCACCGCGGTGAACGACGGGGCGACGCTCTCGACCCGGTCGAACAGTTGTGTGGCCGTGAATCGGGGTGCGAGCGTCCCGACGCCGAGGGCGAAAGTGGCACTCGCGAGCGTGAGGACCGCCCAGAAGCTGCCGACCGCCACGGCGTCGAGCGGGGCGATACCGGCGGCGAGTAGCGCGACCGTGCCACCCAGCACGAGTGGGACGCCGACCGACACCCCGAGCAGGACACGAGCGCGCAGGATAGTGTGTGCCGATGTCGACGAGAGCAACAGCTGCGCCAGCATCTCCTCTTCTTCGCCGAGCGGGTTGAGGCAGAACAGCGCCCCAGCGAACCAGACGCCGAGCAGCCCGAGCGAGACGCCGACGAGCACGAGTGCGTACTCGGGGAAGACTACCGCTGGAACCAGCAGGAGGCCGAGGACGAACACGTAGTAGAACACGTAGACGAACCGGTGCGGGGCCCGAACTGCACGCCACCAGTAGCGGGTCGCGACTCGACGAATCGGCGAGCGCGACTCGGCCCGCTGTGACCGGGTATCGACTCGGCGGTCGGCCGAATGCGGCGGGTCGGCGTACCAGAACCGGGGGGCGAACAGGGCGATGACCGTCAGGGTGCCGGGGATGGTGAGGACGACGGCGAGACAGGCGACGACCGTCGCCGTCGTCACGACTTCGACCGCGGGCGTCCCGACGAACAGCAGGTCTGCGTACCAGCCGAGTCGTGAGAGTGGGTCACCGGCCGGCAGGACTGGTGCAGTGATGCTCCCGGGTGAGAGCGTGGAGCCACCGCTGACGGTTGGCTGCCAGTGGCCGCCTGCGGCACTGCTCCCGACGAGCGCGCCGAAGCCACCCGCGACGACGGCGGCTGTGACACCACCGAGCGCGCCGAGGACCTGTCGGACGGCTTGTGGCAGCGGTACTCGTCGTAGGACGAGTCGCGCGATGAGCCCGACTGCGTACCCGAACAGGATGGCCGCGACGAACAGCGTGGCGATGGCGACGGTGCCCACCACCGCGAGAATCGGTGACCCGGCACCGACCGCGACGACGAGGACGAGCAACGTCGCCGGAGCGAGGAACGCGACCGACCACTCCAGCAGGTCCGCGAGGACGAGCCCACGAATCAGCGTGGGGGTCGGCACGGTCGTCAACACCATCTCGCGGGCGTCGAGCGAGAGGACTCGCCGCCCCGCCTGCAACGCGCCGAGGACGACGAAGAACAGGACGAACCCGGGCAGGTAGTATCGAGCGGCGTGGACCGGCGACGTATCGCCCGCCGCCAGCGCTCGGCCGACGGCCAGTCCGAGTTGGACGAGGACCACGAGGACCGGCGCGAGCAGCACCAGTGCGAGCGCGAGCAGTGCCTCGTGATGGCGGCTCTTGACGTACCGGCGACCGTTGCGCCGCACTTCGGCGCTGGCGATGCGCCAGACGACGCCGCGGCTCACGCCGTCGCCTCCGACCGGTCCGCGGTCAGGTCGAGGAACACTCGTTCGAGCGACTGCTCCCCGTCGGCGACGCGCTGGACGAGTGCTGCCGGCGGGCCTTCCGCGACCAGCCGACCGTGGTGAAGGACACCGACTACGTCGGCCAGTTCTTCGACCACGGGCAGCGCGTGCGAAGAGAGGAAGACCGTCGTCCCCTCGTCCGCCAGTCCGTCGATGAGGTCTAAGACCTCGCGGGCCGCCCGCGGGTCCAGCCCGGAGGTCGGCTCGTCGAGTAACAGGACTTCGGGGTCGTGCAGCATCGCCTGCACCAGCCCCACCTTCTGTCTGGTCCCCCGCGAGTACGACTCGATTCGTTCGTCGGCCACGTCGCTGAGGCCGACCCGAGCCAGCAGCTCGTCGATACGGCGGGCTGCCACGTCGGGGTCCATCCCGCGCAGGTCCGCGACGAACGCCAGTTGTTCGTGTGCGGTGAACTCGTCGTACAGCGGCGGCTCGTCGGGTAAGTAGCCCACCCGCGGTTTCAGTGCCTCTCGGTCGGCGATAGTGACGCCAGCGACCGACGCCGTGCCCGCCGTCGGCGGGACGAGCGTCGTCAACATCCCCATGGTCGTCGTCTTGCCCGCCCCGTTCGGCCCGAGGAACCCGTAGACGGCCCCTCGCGGCACGGCGAGGTCGAGTCCTTCGACGGCGACGACCGGGCCGTACACCTTCCGAAGCCCAGACGCCACGATCGCGTACTCCTCCCCCCGTGTCATGGATAGAGAATGGAGTGCCAGAGAAATATCTCGTGTCCTCCCAGCGGGTTGCTACGGGGACGTTAGGTTAGTTCCTGTCCGGAGAACGTGACGTTACGCGTTCGTCAGAGCGCGAATCGAGACGAGATGTGTCCTGCTGTGGTTACCGAGCCGTCGGCGTTACCGAGTCGGAGATGGCCAGTTTCACCTGCAACGCGGCCGAGGCGGCCAGACCACGGGCAACCTCCGCCTGGTCGTCGGGGTCGATGAGGTGGTCACCTTCGAGGTCGTCGATATCCGGCGTGAAGCCAGCGCTGACGGGGCTACCGACCGGCGGCTGGACCGCGACGGTCGCCTGTGGCCCACCGACACCCTGCGTCACGTCGCCGTCGACGAGATACTCGTCGGGCAGGAACTCGCGGGTGCGCGAAGCGATGGCCGACACCTCCGCTCGAAGCGCCCGTTTCTGGTTAGTCGACAGTTCGGGAACGTCAGCACTCGAGCGTTTCCCTGCCTGCGTGACACCCGGACGGCCGGCGTACGGTGTGTTTCCGTTCATAAAAACTCGCTACGCAAACGTACGCACTGCGCCGGTTAAAAAGTGTTCGGCTGCGGAGACCGAAATCGGCCGGGTGACCGCCCTCACAGTCCGTCGACCTGTCGGCGCGTCCGGTCAATGACTGCCGTCTGGACCATCTCGCCCGGGGTCTCGAACGCCGTGGTTCGCGAGAGGAACGAACTGTGTTGCGTGGACTGTGCGTCCTGCGCGTCGGCGTCACGGGCCGCGAAGGCACCGGCCACGTCCGCACCCCACGGGCTGGCCGCGTGGAACGCGGCGAAGTCGTCGAAGTCAGTATGTGCCGCCATGAATCCGGGCGTGAACAAAAGCGGGAGGCTGTCCGTGTCGCCGTCGCCGACGGCCTCTGCGAGCGCGGTACTCTCCTGTAAGACGAGCGTGAGCGATTTGACCTGTGCCTCGGTGAACTCGCGGTCGGCGACACCCAGTGCCCGCGCGAGCCCCGGTCCGATGAGGTCGGCGACATCCGACCCCGAATACGTCTCCATGGGCGTGGCTGGGTGGCCGTCGGTCTAAGCGTTTCGGGCGAGACCTGTCAGAAACAGTGCGAACTTCTATATCGAAACCCGGACAATCTCTGGTATGGCTCTCCTCGTTCGATTGCTGCACGTGCTGGCAGCCGCGCTCCTCAGCGGCGGCGCGGCCGTCGTCTGGCTCCAATTTCGCACGGCGACGGGCGAGTCGGAGGGCCACCTCCTCTCAGCAGCAACCGGTTACGAGTGGCTGTTCTGGGGCGCGCTCGGGCTGGTCGCCATGACCGGCGTGGGCAATCTCGGGTCGCTCGCCCCTGGTGTCCCGCTTCCAGATACTCGCTGGGGCACCGTCCTCGCCGGCAAGTTCGTCCTCTTGCTCGCGTTCGTCCTGTTGTCCGTCGTGCGGTCGCTCGTGGTGATTCGCGCCCGGAGCGTCGACAGCGCCGATGCCACGCACACTCTCCAGACGGCGTACGGCGTGACGACGCTCTCGTTGCTCGCGCTGCTTTCGCTCGGCGAGGTGCTGGCGCATGGCTGAAGACCACACTGTGGCCGAATCGTCGGCAGGCTGGCCCCGACCGACGCTGCTCTCATGGTGCTTCGGGACGTTCCACGCAGTCACGCTGACCGTCGTCGGGGTGCTGAGTCTCCACCTCGGTGGGTCGGTCGGTGACCTACTACAGGGATTGAGTACAGCCGTCGGCTTCGCCGCGTTCCTGTTCCTCTGGGGACTCTCGATGTGGACGGCGACAGCGGTTCTCCAGCGAGTCACGCTGTTCGGGCCGACCCGGTCGACGAAGTCTGCGATTCTCACCGCGAGCGCGGTGTGGGGCGGAGTGACGGGAGCCTCCTTCCTCGCTGGTGTGGTTCTCACAATCGCCGTGAACTCCGCGGGGGCACTGCCGACCCTCGGGTTGCTCTTGATTCTCGCGTTCGTCTTCGCGCTCGCCTTCCTCGTCGGTGCGCTCGTCGGCATCGTCTTTGGCCTGCTCGACCTCGGTTTGCTGGCACTCGCACGGTGGCTGGTTCCGGCTGCCGAACGAGAACTGGACGAGGCGAACGCAGTGGTCGAACCCGCGGACTCGGCGGCCACCGACGACCAGCCGACGACCGACGACCCAACGACGACCGATTGAGCCGAACGCGGCAGCTACAAACCGTTTCGTCCTGAAATCGACACATGCGCGCCTTCCGGGTCGCCTACGACGGTCGACCGTTCCACGGCTTCCAGCGCCAGCCAGCGGTGGCGACGGTCGAGGAGACGCTGTTCGATGCGCTCCGGAAGCTCGACGTACTCGCCGAGGAGGCTGCCAAACCGCCCGGATACGCGGCTGCTGGGCGGACCGACGCGGGCGTCTCCGCCGTCGCCCAGACCGTCGCGTTCGAGTGCCCGGACTGGCTCACGCCGCGGGCGTTCGACTCGCAGCTACCGGCACACGTCAGAGCGTGGGCCAGCGCCGACGTGCCGGCCGACTTTCACGCGACCTACGACGCCGAGAGTCGGGCGTACGAGTACCACCTGTTCGCGCCGGGAGCCGACCCCGAACTCGCCCGGGCAGCGACGGCGAAACTGGCAGGCGAACACGACTTCGCCAACCTCACCGCCGTTTCGAGGAACGCAGAATTCGACACAGTCCGGACGCTGGAGACGGCGACGGTCGAAGTCGACGGCGAGTTCCTCGTGTTCTCGCTCCGCGCCGACGGGTTCCTCTGGGAACTGGTCCGGCGCATCGGGTCGCTCGTGCGGGCGGTGGCGACCGGGCAGGCACCACTGTCGAAGGTCGAGCGCGTCCTCGACCCGGAACCGCTTCCGGGACACGAGGGCGTGCCGGCGGCACCGCCGGAGGGGCTGGTACTGGTCGATGCGCACTACCAGGGAATCACGTTCGAGCCGGACGACCAGGGCATCGAGAGCGTTCGTGAAGTGTTCGGCGAGAAACGGGCGACCGCGGCGACGACGGCGCGGATGGCTCGGTGCGTCCGCTCACGGGTCGAAGCTGTCGGTGGAAAACACGACGAAACCGACGTGTAGAGCCGGTCGTCATCGCACCCGAGCGGTGAGCCGGGTGCGGGAGTGACAGACGGAGTTGTGGAACGACCGGCTCAGAACGGTCGACTCACGGATAGATTCTGGTGACAGTCGAAGACAGTCGCGCTCGCTGCGCGACCCGTCTCAGTCAGTTCTCAGTCGCGTTCAGTAGGGGAACGCTCGGCGAGGCCTGTAGCCCGTCTGCTTCGTACCGCTCGGGCAGGCAGTGGTAGTGCACGGGTCGGCCTCTTGCTCCTGGCATGGGTCGGCACACGGGTCGACATCCTCAGCGCACGGGTCAGCGCACGGGTCGACCTCGGGGCACGACTGGCACGGGCTTGCGACCTCTTCGGGGCAGCACGGGTCGACCATCGTGACGGTCATCAGGCCGACGGGACCTCTCCAGCCGTGGGCCGTCGTATCGAGGTCAGCGTAGCCACCGATGCCAGGGTGGTTGTCGATGAAGCCCTCACCGACGAGGGCGTCTGCAGACGACGCCTGCAGGTCGGACTGCGGGATGTCCGCGAGGAGGAACGCCTCCTCGACGAGGTCAGCACCGATTTCGGTGTTGCACTCGCAGCCGACGTCGTAGGGTTCGATGAGCGCGGTGCACGTCTGCCCACACTGAGCCGGGAGGCTCATCGAGTCGACACCGGCGAACCCGTCGTTCGTGGCGAGCATCATGCTCGCCATCGAGAGGACCGCACGTGGTTCGATGGTCTCGATGGTGAACGTCGTCTTGCTCGACAGTCCGGTCTGGAGCGGGTCACAGTCGGCGACGAGTGCGTCGTCGTCCAAGTGGAGACTGAAGACGCTCCCATTGCAGTCGATCTCCTTCTGGAGCATGTCCCTCATCGGCCCGAGGTCTGCGTCCTTCGCGAGCGAGACGAGTTCGGGGTACGGTGACCCGCCGACCTCGAAGAGTCGCGCACGGGGATCGTGAATGGCCACCATCGGCGGCGTCCAGGGCTGCCCCTCGGTCAGGTTCCGAATCGTCACGTCGTACTTGAACGTCTCCGGCTCAGCACACGTCCCACACGGGTCCGCGAGTGGCCCAGCATAGCGGCCGCCGTACCCACCACGTGCCGCCGCAGTCCCGGTGCCCCCCACGAGGGCGAGGCCCCCCGCACCGAGTGTCGTAAGAACAGTACGCCGGTTGACAGTAGTCTTCGTTTTTCTCATTGTAGCTATTGCTCTGGTGCCGCGAAACGACACCATCGCCGCGCGCACCCCCCTGCGCGCTCGGGCAAATCGCGTTTCGCACCGTAGCTACGTCGTGGTTAGTAGGTAAGCATATCTTAACTTAATTGGATGATTAATGCAAATCAGTTAGGAGTTAACGAATAAAATCTTTGAGAGTAAAACTAGTAACGGCATGACGTGTCGGTCAGTTGGTTCCTCACCACTCGTTTCGTAACGAAGTCGAAACCGACCTACTGCGGCCACACGCCGGCCGCTCGCATTCCGGGTTCGAAATCCTGCTCGACGAGGGCGTCGAGGAGGTCGCTTCGGTCCAGCCGACTGAGGTTTCTACGTTCCAGCATACGTACAAGTAAGGCGGTGAGCATCGCGTGGCTTCGTAACGTTCGGGAATCCGCCTTATCTCTCGTGTCCGCCCGCGTGTGTGTTACACCTCTCCCACGCTCGGCACTTTTCGAGTGGAGTTGGAGGGCCGGCACGCCCTCGCGGAGGAACGGCCAGTGGTCGCTCCACGGATGCGGGTCGGGTTCGACGTGGACCGGATGGCCGGTCTCGTCGGCGAGTGCGTCGGCGACTTCTGTGACACCCTCATGTGTGTGGGTGTACGCGAGCAGGTCGCGGTGCCGCCCTGCGCCGTCGACGTTGATCACTGCCCGAATCCGGTCGGTGTCGAGCGTTTCTGCGAGGGCTTCACTCCCGAGCAGACCGACCTCTTCACCGCCGACGCCGGCGATTCTGACCCGACAGTCGTGGTCCAGTTCGGCCAGTGCGCTGGCGACCCCGCAGACGACGGCGATGCCACAGCCGTTGTCGAACGCACCTTCGCCCACGTCGTGTGCGTCGAAGTGTGCGAGGACGAGAATCTCGTCGTCGGTGTCCGGGCCGACGGTGCCGTGGACGACGTGTGTCTCGCCGTCGTCGGTCGTCGCGTCGACTGCCAGTCGGACTTCACCGTCGCGTTCGGCGTACTCGCGGAGCCACTCACCCGTCTCGTAGGAGACGCCGACGCCCGGAATCGCGCCCTCTTCGTCGAAGCGGAGCGACCCGGTCGGTGGCAACTGTCCGGGTTTGTGGTTGGCGAAGACGAACGCCGCGGCCCCGGCGTCGACCGCGTGTCCGTACTTCTCCATCCGGTGGACGAACCGCTGGTCGGCGGGCGTGTTCGTGCTGGCGACGACGATGGCGTCTTCGACGTCGGTCTCCGCGATTTCCTCTGGCGTGCCGTAGCCCACGTCGACCAGTCTGCCGCGATGGTCGCCCGCTGGCGAGTACGGCAGTGCGACCGCCTCGAACGACCGTTCGACCGGGTCCGTGATTTCGAAGGTGGTGTGGCCCCGTGTCCAGCGGGTGATGGGCGACGTGTCGTGCGTCACGTCGGCCAGCCCCGCCGTCTCGAAGGCATCCGCGATGCGCTCGGCTGCTCGGGCCTCTCCCGGGTGGCCCGCGAGTCGGCTCTCTATCTCACACAGGTCGGTGAGGACCTGCCACGGCGTGTCGTCGCGCCACAGATGTCCGAGTATCGCGTCGACTGCCGCCTCGTCGCCGTCGTCGTGCATGGCAGTGACTGCGCACCCCGGCGAGAAAACCTTGCGTGGCAAGCAGTGCCGATTGGACGAGCAGCCCCTGAAACAGTCCACGATTCGTGTGGGACAGTGTAACACGCCGTTTCGGGCACCGCCTCGCCCGTCGTAGCGTCGGTGAACCGACCGAAACAGCACTGTTCAGCCGTGCAACGGTCGAGCAACCGTCTGAACGACGCTCTGGGTTGATAGTGCTCGTCTCCCCAGATTCAGGTGGAGAACACAGATGTCAGTCATCAAGTCCATCACCAGCGCACTGCGCGGCGGACAGAAAGAACAGCACACGTACGAGTGTCAGGTCTGTCAGACCGTGTTCGACTCCGAAGAGGGTGCAGTCGAGAACGTCTCCTGCCCCAACTGCGACGCCGACATGGTTCGCAACGCGGACGCCGCCTGGGGCGAGTGACACACCAGCGACGACACACCCAGCTACGTGAACACGCGGAATCATCGTCCTGCTTTTCGGTCGAATCCCCTGACTGGCCCATCGACGAACAGCCCTGTCCATCGGTGCGAGGGAGCAGGTGACAAGGCTTAGGTCGTTTCGATTCGAAGCCCGCCCCATGAGTTCAGTCCCTGAACGGTCCGAGATAGACACCGAACACAAGTGGGATTTGGAGTCTATCTACGCGTCCGACGAGGAGTGGGAGGAAGCCTTCGAGACGGTGGAGGCTCGCATCGAGGACCTCGGCGAGTACGAGGGCCGGACGACCGAGGACGGCGAGACGCTGCTCGAAGTGATGGAGCTTCGTGACGAGATTATGCGCGAGGTGTCCATGGTCGCCTCCTTCGCCCGCATGCGAAAGGACGAGGACACACGCGACCAGCAGTACCAGGGCTTCACGGCCCGCTCGCAGTCCCTGATGGCCGACGCCTCCGCGACGGCGTCGTTCATCGACCCCGAGATTCAGTCGCTCACGCGCGACGAACTCGAATCGATGATCGAGTCCACCGACGGCCTCGAACAGTACGACCACTACCTCGACGACGTCATCCGCATGAAGCCGCACACGCGGTCTGCGGAGGTCGAGGAACTGCTGGCCGACCTGAGCGAGGTCACCTTCGGCGCCAGCGAGACGTACAACATGCTGTCGAACGCGGACCTGGAGTTCCCGACGGTCGAAAAGCCCGACGGCGAGGAAGTCCAGATTACGCAGAACAACTTCACGACGCTGCTCAAGAATCCGGACCGTGAATTCCGACAGACCGTCCACGAGTCGTTCTACGAGGACTGGGCAGACGTGCGCAACACGGTCGCCACGACGTTCAAGAACTCGACGAAGGCCGACGTGAAGACGGCGCAGGCCCGAAACTACGAGACGGCACGTGAGGCGTCGCTCGACGGCCCGAACGTCCCGACCGAGGTGTACGACAACCTCGTCAACACGGTCCACGACAACGTCGACAAACTCCACCGCCACACCGAACTGAAGGGCAAGGCCCTCGACGTGGACGAAGTCGAGATGTGGGACCTCTACATGCCGATGACGGAGACCGAGAGTCCCGACGTGCCGTACGACCAGGCGTGTGAGTGGGTCGTCGACTCGCTCGCCGCACTCGGCGAAGACTACCAGCAGCGCGTCGCCAACGGATTGGAGTCGCGCTGGGTCGACGTGTACGAGAACAAGGGCAAGCAGTCCGGTGCGTACTCCGGCGGCACCTACGACACTCAGCCGTTCATCCTGATGAACTGGCAGGACGATATTTCTTCGATGTTTACGTTGGCCCACGAGCTGGGCCACTCGCTCCACAGTGAGTACACCCGCGAGAAACAGCCCTACGTCTACTCCAGCTACGAAATCTTCGTGGCAGAAGTGGCGAGTACGGTCAACGAGACGCTGCTCACCCACCACCTGCTCGACACCGTCGAGGACCCGCAGTTCCGCCGCCACGTCCTCAACGAGTACCTCGAACGGTTCCGGTCGACGCTCTACCGCCAGACCATGTTCGCCGACTTCGAACACCGCACCCACACGATGGTCGAAGAGGGCAAGCCGCTCACGCCCGACGCCATCGACGAAGTGTACGGCGACCTCAAGGGTGAGTTCTACGAACCTGCGAACGTCGACGAGCACATCGCCCGCGAGTGGATGCGCATTCCGCACTTCTACTACTCGTTCTACGTCTACCAGTACGCGACAGGTATCTCCGCCGCCGTCGCCCTCTCGCAGGGTATCCTCGACGAGGACGACGACGACGCAGTCGACGACTACCTGAACTTCCTCGCTCGCGGGTCGCGCGAATACCCGCTCGAACTGTTGCAGGGAGCCGGTGTCGACATGTCGTCGCCCGAACCCATCCAGTCCGCACTGGACGTCTACGGCGAGTATCTCGACGAGATGGCCGAGTTGCTGTAGGCGCCCTTCGTTTTGGTTTTCCGTACTTTTTCACGCAGAATCGGCGCAGTATCACAGAATTAAGTTATCTAAAACCGTACGTTCTCTACCCATCCCACGAGTTTGTCGCTGGATAGCTAATATCCAGGGACCTATCGTCCCATCTGCATGTCGGAACTACCCTCCGCCGACAGACGTACCGCCCTGAAAGTTATCGCAGGCAGTGGGGCTGCAGCGCTCCTCGGCAGTCCCGTCGCCGCCGCACTCGACCCAGACGAGGTCTCGGACACCAAGTGGGAGACGCAAGTCGCGGACGATGTAGTCGGCCAGTCAGGCTGGCTCGGTCCGGTGGACGACAGAACCAACCTCGACGGAGAGTGGACGTTCCCGTACCACTTCCAGACGGACGAAGACCCGGAGACGCACATCGTCGGCTGCCTCGGCACCGACGGCGACGTCCTCTGGGAGAACTCGTACAGTGCGGTCTACGGCCACGCTGCCGACAGAGAGCACCTGTACACTGCAGACGAGACCGGTGTCTATGCCATCGACCGTCAGTCAGGTGAAACGATGTGGTCGGTCACCGGTGACACCCTGAAGACCTCGGTGAACGCGCTGGCCGTCGACGACGGCACGCTGTTCGTCGACACAGAAGGTCGCCTCTGGGCGCTCGACACAGCCACCGGCGAACCCATGTGGAACACCGGACCGCGCTGTGCGAACGAGATGGACGAAGTCGGACAGATGGCCGTGACCGACACGGCCGTCGTCACGCCGGTCCAGACGGAACTTCGCGCCTACGACCGGGCCACTGGCGAAGAACTGTGGACGTTCGACGAGGCCGAGTACGTCATGGCGCTCGATGGTCACAAAGAGACGGTGTACGTCGGCCACCGCGACTGGATAACCGCCTTCGACGCCACCACCGGTGAACAACGCTGGGAGAACAACGACGCGTACGTCGAGACGATTGCGACCAACGACTACGGCGTCGTCGTCGGCCGGACTATCGACATCGAAGGTGACCTCTACGAAGGCTTCTCCCACGATGGCACCAAGCAGTGGCGGGCCGCAGACGACTACTACGAACTCACCGCGCCAGCAGTTCAGTCCCCCGACTCCGAAACTTCCGTCGCAGGCGGCACTGAAGACGGTGTCTTACTGCACATCGACCAGGAAACTGGTGAACTGGTGAACACGTCTGCGCCGGACGAGTCGCACCCGCTGGACAGACACGTGCGCCACGGCGACAACGGCCACTACGCCACGAGCAGCGATGGCTACGTGTTCCGGTTCGTCCACTGAGACCGTCGACGGCCGCGCAGCCGTCTCGTATCGCTGACCTCTCAGCTTTCGATTACGTCTGGGTTAATCGGTCGCTCCCAGTCGGTCCCTCCGTTTTCCAACTCCATACTAACCACCCCGCAGCGTCTGTACAGTTTCATGACGCACGGTCCTCGATACGACCGGCGAACGGCCCTCCAGATGCTTGCGACCGCGGGTGGCGCGGCCTCACTCGGTGCGAGTGCGACTGCAGCCGTGGGTGCTGGGACGACCCAGCAGACGAGCCGAGACGAAACGGAGACGACCGATTGGCGCTGGCGACGCGAACTCCCCGGCCCCGACGGCGCGAACCCGACGGACGCGACGCTCGGCGGCTACCACGACGACCTCCCGGTCCTGGTCGAAAACGTCCGGATGGACGGCCAGTTAGCAGTCCTCGGTGACGATGGCGCTCCAGTGTGGACGACCACCGTCACGGACGAGACAGCCGCCGGACCGGTCGACGACGACGAGCGCGTGTACCTCGGTGACGAGTACGGTGTCACCGCGTACGACCGCGACAGCGGCGAGGTGGCGTGGACGAGCGAGGCGTTCCACTCGTCGGTGACTGGCGTGGTCCTCGGCGACACGAGTCTCTACGTCGACACCAAGCGACGCCTGTTCGCGCTCGACCCGGCGACGGGCGCGATTCAGTGGCGTGGCGGTGCACCCTGTGGTGACGCCTACTCGCCGTACCGGGACCCGGTCCTCGTCGACGGTGCCGTCGTCGCCGCGGTCGACGACGGACTGGGGGCGTTCGAGGCCGCGACTGGCGAGGTTCGCTGGTCGACCGAGGTGAAGGCGACGGCAGTCGCCAGCGGTGGCAACAACTTGTACGCGGCCGTCGAGGGGCGCGTCGTGGGGATGGACACCGACAGCGGGGCTATCTCGTGGCGTGGTGACCGCGGGGCGAGTATCGTCTCCATGGCGGCCGACGGGCTGGGCGTCGTCGCCGAGCGCTCGGTCGACATCAACGGGGACGAACTGGAGGCAGTCGGTCCCGGTGGCGACCAACAGTGGGCCGTGTTCACCGGCTACCGTGACGTATTCCAGTGTTCAGAACCCGCACTCACCGGCGGATCGGTGTTCGTCGGGACCGACTACGACGACACGGCACTGGTCGAACTCGAACGCGCGACCGGCGAGGTGCGGACGGCCTACACCGCACCCGACTCACTCATCAGTCGACCGCGGCTCACGGGCGACAGCGTGTTCGCCGCGAGCGACGAGGGAGTCGTCTACGCGTTCGACCGCTGAAGCGTGACGATCACCCCGTGACCGCCGGTGTGTGACACGGTTCTCGCCCAACGGTACCGACATCGATATTGTTCCACCCTCGACCGTGAGAACAGCACACACCCCGACGCCTGCATGCGATTTTTTGCACACTTATCAATCTTCTCGCGCACTCCGTTACCCAAAGGCTATTTTACACGCCACGCATACGACCGATAACTCATGTCCCGGAGTCCTTCGTTGCCTGACCGCCCGCGGCTCGACCTCGACCCGGAGATGTCCGAGGACGAGCGCCTCTCTGCACTCAGAGAGCATTTCGCCGACGTGGTGGAGGTACACGAGCAGCTGTCGTCGCAGCTCGACGCTGCCCACGACCGCCGCGAACAACTCAAAGAAGAAGTCGACAAAACAGAGCGCGAGAACGAGGCCCTGAAGACCTCGTCGCTGTACATCGCGACCGTCGAAGAACTCGAAGAACACGAGCAGGAAGCCGTCGTGAAACAGCACGGTAACAACCAGGAGGTCCTCACGGACGTCTCCCGGCGTCTCTCGGAAGAACTCCGCGCCGGTGACCGCGTCGCCGTCAACGATTCCTTCTCCATCCAGACCATCCTCGCCCAAGAGACCGACGCCAGAGCGCAGGCGATGGAAGTCGACGAGAGCCCCAACGTCGTCTACGAGGACATCGGTGGCATCGACGAACAGCTCCGTGAGGTCCGCGAAGCAGTCGAAGAACCACTCGTCGATCCGGAGAAGTTCGAAGCGGTCGGCATCGAGCCGCCGTCGGGCGTCCTCCTCCACGGCCCACCGGGCACCGGGAAGACGATGCTCGCGAAGGCCGTCGCCAACGAGACCGACGCGACGTTCATCAAGATGGCTGGCTCGGAACTCGTCCGCAAGTTCATCGGTGAGGGCTCGCGCCTCGTCCGCGACCTGTTCGAACTCGCCCACGAGCGCGAACCCGCCATCATCTTCATCGACGAAATCGACGCTATCGCGGCGACGCGCACGGAGTCGAAGACCTCCGGCGACGCCGAGGTCCAGCGCACGATGATGCAACTCCTCTCCGAGATGGACGGCTTCGAAGCCCGCGGTGACGTCCGCATCATCGCCGCGACCAACCGCTACGACATGCTCGACCGCGCGATTCTGCGCCCCGGTCGCTTCGACCGTCTCATCGAAGTGCCCGAGCCCAACGGCGAGGGCCGCGAGCAGATCTTCGCCATCCACACCCGCAACATGAACCTCGCAGAGGACGTGGACTTCGAGGTACTCGCCGACGAAACCACCGGCTTCTCCGGCGCGGAAATCGAGAGCGTCGCCACCGAAGCCGGCATGTTCGCCATCCGCGACGGCCGCACCGAAGTCCGCGAGACGGACTTCCACGAGGCACTCGACAAGATAGAGGCGGGCGATTCGAGCGGCGAACACGTCCCCTCGGCGGGCCACGCGGCGTATCACTACTGACCCAGGGACACACGGACTCACGGTCGGACTCCAAGGACACGAACCGCAACGCCCTTTCTTCGCCGTCGATTGCTGCCAGTATGGACCCGATTAGCGTCGTCTGGGGACACGCGACCGGCCCGACGAAGATGTCGTCGTACGACGCCGCGCTGGCGGCGGCCGGGGTCGAGAACTACAACCTCGTCGCCGTCTCCTCGGTCATCCCGCAGGGAGCCGAGGTGCAACCGGTCGGCACCGCGCCCGACCTCGGCCCGGTCGGCGAGCGCCTCACCGTCGTCGAGGCTCGCGCCACGAGTACCGAACCAGGCCACGTGAGCGCCGGCCTCGGCTGGGCACAGTCGCCCGACGGCGGCCTGTTCTACGAAGCGTCTGGTGATACGGACGAAGCAGATATCGACGAACGTGTCCGTCGCGGCCTCGCCGCTGGCCAGGAACTTCGCGACTGGGACTTCTCTGACCCGCACGTTCGCGTCGAGAGTGCGTCGGTCGACCCCGGAACGTACACGACGGCAGTGGTGCTGGCGGTGTACGGCGACAGCGACCCGTTGCTGTGAACGCTCGGACTGGAAAAGACGACTCGGACAGAACCGTCGACCGACTCACTATTCCTCTGGAACCGCCGCTTCTGCCGGGAACTCGAACTCGTCGATGGCGTCGTCGACCTCGAACTGCACGTTGTGCAACTTGCCGTCGCTGAGTGCCGGCAGTGCCTCGACGAACGCTCGGTACTCCTCGCTCTCTGTGTGGGCTTCCAGCGCCGTCTGGTCCTCGTAGCGTTCGAAGAACCGGACCGTGTTCGGGTCGGTCAGGTCGGCCATCACGCGGTACTCGATGGTCCCTGCCTCCCGCTGGCTTCGGTCCGCGAGTGCTTCGGCGAGTGAACAGAACTCGTCGCGTCGGTCGGGGTCGACGGGGACGGTCGTCAGGATGACGAACATCAGCACAATCGACGAATGGAAGGGATAAAACAGTTTGTCAGGTGCGCGATTCGTTCTCACTGACCGACGCCGACACTGGCCGGGTCAGCTTACTCGAAGTCGGCGAGCGTCGGGCGGTCGTACTCGCCCGGGAACGCGTCGACCGGGACCGTCGTCTGGTCGCCGGAGTGCATGTCCTTGATGGTGAACTCGTCGTTCTCTAAGTCTTGTTCGCCGACGATGACGACCGTCTCCGCGTTGATGGAGTCGGCGTAGTTCATCTGTGCGCCGAAGCTTCTGCTGGAGACGTCCGTCTCGACGACGTTTCCGGCCTCGCGCAGGTCACGAGCGACCTGTGCCGCGACGGGGCGCGTGTCGCCAACTTGCAGGACGTAGTAGTCCGTCGAGACCGCTTCCTCGGGCCAGACGCCAGCGCGCTGGAGCAACAGCGGGAGCGTCGAGTTCATCACGCCGGGGGCGACGCCGACGGCGGGCGTCGGCTGGCCGCCGAACTGCTCGATGAGGTCGTCGTAGCGACCGCCGCCGAAGACGGAGCGAGACACTTCGCCCGCGGAGTCGAAGCACTCGAAGACGACGCCAGTGTAGTAGTCGAGACCACGAGCCGTCGTCAGCGACACGTCGCAGTATTCGCGGACGCCGAAGTCCTCGGTCGCGGCGAGCACGTTTTCGAGGTTGGCCACGGCGTCGTGGACCGCCTCGCTGTCGGACCACGCCGTGAGTTCGGCGAGGTCTTCGTTCCCGGCGAGGAGCAGGTCGTCGAACTCGCGGGCCTGGTCGTAGGAGAGGCCGGCCTCGTACAGCAGGTCGAGGTACTCGTTCTCCTCGACCTTCGCGCGCTTGTCGACCGCGCGGATGGCGTCGCGCTCGTTCACGTCTGCGTCGAACTCGTTCAGGAGTTCGCCGAGGATGTCTCGGTGCGAGACGCGGAACTCGAAGTCCTCGTTCGTCAGGCCGAGGTTCGTGAGCATGTCCGCGCAGTAGGCCAGAATCTCGGCGTCGGCGTCCGGTTCGGACGACCCGAAGATGTCCATGTTCGCCTGGTAGAACTCGCGGAAGCGACCCTGCTGGACCTGCTCGTAGCGCCAGAACGGGCGCGTCGAGAACCACTTGATAGGCTTCGAGAGTTCCTGCTGTTTGGCGACGACCATCCGCGCGACCGTCGGGGTCAGTTCCGGCGTGAGCGTGACGAGGCGGCCGCCCTTGTCCTCGAAGGCGTATAGCTCGTCGACGATGTCGTCGCCGCTCTTGTCCGTCCACATCTCGGCGCGTTCGAGCGCGGGCGTGGCGATTTCGCGGAAGCCGTAGCCCCGGGCCGTCTCCTCGACGGTGTCGATGACCTCCCGATAGGCGGCCATCTCGGCGGGGTAGAAATCGCGGAAACCCTTGAGTCCCTCGTACATACGCCGCGGTTCGGCAAGAGCGCGCTTGAAAGCTTTCATCGCGGCCGGTCTTGGTTGGGTAGCTGGTAGGTGTGGAAAGTGTTCAGTCAGGGTTCGTCGATGTGAGGACCGTTTCGAGCACAAAGGTCACGAATCACTATTCTGCTTGTGTAATGGTCGCTGGCGGCGACGAGCAGTCCAAGAGTCACGACGGTACATACCGCAGCCACGTCCTCCCCACCCGATTGCGCTCCTCGCTCACCTCCGGTTCGCTGTGGTGCTCATCCCTCGCGCGATATCTCCGCCGCGGACCTCGCTACCGCTCAGTCACGCTCGGACGCGCGCGCCAGAGTGGTCGTGTCGGAATCGCTGATTCCCAAGAACGGCTTCACTAGCCCCCGAGAGTTATAGTGTCGCGGCCGGAACGGCCGATGAACATGGCCACTGAGGACCGGACCGACACGGCGTGGCTGGTGCAGGTGTCAGAGCACCTGCCAGTGTCGCCCCTGTCGGCCCTCGGCGTCGTCCTCGCGGTCACCATCCTCGCACGCGCAACCTTCGACGGGGAACCGCTGGTCCGGGACGTCCTCGAAGGCACACTCCCGCTGGCTGCGAGCCTCGTCGTCCTCACCGTCGACCGCCAGCTAAAGCGCGATGGCGTCGGCACCCGCGACCGGTTCACCGTCTTCGCCTACGCGCTGTTCGGCTTCATGGTCGCCGCGATGGTCACTTCGTTGCACCTGCTCATTCTGCTCACTGACGGGGTAGACGTCTCCGACCCACTGTATCTCACACTGGTCGCGGGGACCGTCGGCGTCGGGGCGGGCACCGTCGCCGGGGCAGGCGAGGTCCGCCAGCGCATCGCGGCCAGAGAGGCAGAACGCCAGCGCGAACGACTCGACGAGTTCGCCAGCGTGGTGAGTCACGACCTGCGCAACCCACTGAGCGTCGCACACGCCGAACTGGAAGAGACCTTTCGAACCGGTGACCCATCGCACCTGCAGGGCGTGAAGCAGTCGCTGGACCGGATGGACGACCTCATTCAGGAGTCGCTCGAACTCGCCCGACAGGGCAGAGTCGTCGGCGAGCGCGAGTCCGTGGCGCTGGACGGCGCGGCGACGGCCGCGTGGGACAACGTCCAGACCGAAGCAGCCACGCTCGCGGTCGACTACGGCGGCAATCTGGAGGCTGACCGCTCGCGACTCGTGGAACTGTTCGAGAATCTGTTCCGGAACGCTATCGAGCACGGCAGCGACGACGTGCGAGTCGAAGTCGGGACCTGCGCCGACGGCTTCTACGTCGCCGACGACGGACCGGGCATCCCCGAATCGAAACGAGACGAGGTGTTCGAGCGCGGCCACACCGGGGCCGATGGGTCGGGACTCGGCCTCGCCATCGTGGCGTCCATCGCCGACGCGCACGGCTGGTCGGTCGGTGTCGACGAGAGCAAGTCCGGCGGGGCGAAGTTCGTCTTCAGCGTCACGTGAGAGCAATCGGAGCGGCCGAGACAGCCACTGCTGGCGAGGAGGGAGACAGAGACACCTGCGAGAAAGCGTCGACGGTCCATGCGACAGCAGACCCGGCGGTGTTATAAATTATTCCTGACAGTAACCGACAGGAGACCGGGCGAAAACGAGGTCAGCGCGTTCCGGTGACGAACGTCTGGTCGTGGGCCGGGAAGACCTCGTGAATCGCGCCTTCCCCCTCGCGTTCGGCCAGAATCGCACGCAACTCGGCCTCGTAGTCTGCTCGACGAATCTCCTCGCTCGGCCCGATAGTCACGTCGAGCTCCGCCCTGACGAGTCGGTCGACCGCACCACGACCGAAGCCAGACAGCGGCGCGATGTAGTCCACATCGTGGCGGTCTTCGAGACTTTGGGCTTGCGCACGCGAGACGGTCGGAACTCGGTCGTCACGGCGCGTCCCATCCGCGATGGCGTCGAAGCCCGCCTCGGCGAGGCGTTCCAGTGCGTGTTCGTGGACGTGCTGGATGGCGTTGCGCGGGAAGCCGTCGGTGACGAGTCGGTCCACTGCGGACTCGGCGACCGACCGGTCGAGTTCGAGTCGCTCGTGGTCGAAGCCGACAGCCGCGGCTGCGTCACGGGCGTGTTCCCAGTCCTCGGTCACGCCGAAGTGACCGGTGACGAGTGTCACGTCGTAGAACTCCGAGCAGAGGAGTGCAGCGAGCGTGGAGTCTTTCCCTCCGCTGTAGAGGAGTCCGAGCCGCATCAGCGACGGATGTTGAAGCTCTTGGAGTCGGGCTTGAGCTCGCGCAGCAGGGCCTTCATTTTGTCTTCGTCTATCTTACCCTGAATGCGACCGGAGCGGGCGAGGGCGACGACTTGCTGTTCGACCTGCTCACCGAAGTCCGGCTTGGACATCTTCACCGAGTTGAGCCGCTGGCGCGCGTCGGCGGTGAGGTACTGACGCAACAGAGCCTGCTTCTGTGCTTCGGCCTGCTCTTGCATGGCCTCTTGCGTTTCGGCGTCGGCGCCGCCACCCTGCTGCTGTTCTTTCATCTGTTCCATCTTCTCGCGTCGAAGCCGTTCGAGTTCGTCCTCGTCGGAACTTCCGCTCATGTGGGCACGTAGTCGATTAAGCAGGAAAATCGTTTCGACTGTCGAGATGGCAGTCGCTACCGACGCTGTAAAACGGAGAAGTCCGTGTTCAGGCGTACCGTTCGAGTTCCGGACGGTCGAGGTCTTCCATGACCTGGTCCGCCGTGTTGTCGAGGAGGCTGCGACCCTCGTCGGTGATATTGCGGCCCTGACCCTTCTGCGTCTGAATGAGACCTTCGTCTTCGAGCTGCTGGAGGATGGTCCGGATGACCTTCTTCGAGCCGCTGGCGCTGTGTGCCTTGGCGACGCGGTAGCGCGTCGACCCCTTCTTCGAGCCACCGTACTCGGTGGAGAGGCGGTCGACACCGACCGGGCCGTTGTCGGCGACCTTCCGCAGCAGGGAGCCTGCGCGGATGGCCCAGAAGTTGTCCTGCTCCGGGGGCAGTTCACGGTTTGCGCCTGTCTTCGTGAATTCGATCCACTCGGGTGCCTCGAGTCGTCCCTCGAGGTCTTCGGCGAGCGCCTCGATGAGCGCGTCCGCCGGAACGTCGTACATCGTCGTCATTGACGTGTCGTTCCCTCGCGCGGGTTAAAAGGCCATCGTCTTCTTCCCAGACTACCCCCGGTCGGCAGCACCGAGGGCCGCTGTGGCACTGCCCCCAACGAGGACGGGAACCCAGTAGGTGCCGATGCGGTGGAGCAAGATGGCCGCACTGATAGTCGCTGCTTCGACACCAGTGACGGTCGGTAAAATCATCAACAGGACGGTCTCGATACCGCCGAGTCCGCCCGGCAGTGGTGTGACGCTGGCGACGCTCCCGAGGGGGACCGCGAGCATCGCGGCGACGAACAGCCCCTCACCCCGGAGGCCGAGTGCGTACATCGACAGCCAGAGGCAGACGATGAGCATGAGCCACCCGATGGCCGAGAACGACAGCGTGGCCAGCATCGAGACACGGTCCGTGGCGACTCGTTCGATGGTGGCGAAGAAGCCCTCGATACGGTGACGAATCGCGTCTGGCGTCGGGGGAGACCGTGACGGAATGAGGCGGCCCACCCGCTGGATAATCGGCGAGACGACTCGCACGACCACCTCTTCGACACGGTATCGATTGTGCCAGCCGACGTACGCGCCGGCGGAGAGACAGACAGTCATGAGCACGACGACGACCGCCGCGTCGGCGAGCCGGTCGGTGAGCGTGACTGTCGCGGCGTAGTACGCGATGGCCGCGAGCGCGAAACCGACGGAGGGGACGAAGTTGATGGCATCGACACTCGCGATGGCCGCCAACCCCGTCTCGTACTCGTTGTCCGTAACTCGTGAGATGAGCAAGGCACTGAACGGTTCGCCGCCAGCCTGTCCGAACGGCGTGACGTTGTTGGCGAACGTCGCCGCCGCGTAGACGAGGAACACTTTCCGCACCGAGATATGGATGCCGAGCGACGAGAGAACAGAGCGTAACGCGAGTCCCCAGGCGAGCAGCCACACGAGCGACGCGCCGATGGACAGCGCGAAGATGCGCAGGTCGACCATGGCGAGTTGCTCGATGACGGCGTCGACACCGACGAACCAGAGGAGCACCGCGAGGACGAGAACTGCGCCACCGAATCCGGCAACCATGGCGCGAACGTCCCAGTCACCGGCCATGCCAACCTCGTCGCCCACGACTGGCTTGAACCCACCGACTTACCGGCGGCGTGACACGCACTCGCGGTACGCGACGGTCGACCGGTCGATTTTTCAGCGTACCCTCGAAAATCCTGCAGTATGGACGAACGGGCGGCGCTTTCCCTCCTCGGTGACGCAGTTGGACGCGCTGGCGACGACGCGGCCGTCGTCGACGGACAGGTCGTCACCACGGACATGCTCCACGAGCGAACGGACTTCCCACCCGGCACGACCCGCTACACGGCCGGCTGGCGAGCGGTCGGTGCGTCGCTCTCGGACGTGGCCGCGATGGGAGCCGAGGCGACGGCCGCCGTCGCGGTGTACGCCGACCCGGAATTCGTCGAAGACGACCTGCTCGCGTTCGTCACCGGCGCGAGTGACGTCTGCGAGGCTGTCGACGCGGAGTACGTCGGTGGCGACCTCGACACCCACTCCGAGTTCACGGTCGCCACGACCGCGCTCGGCCGGACCGACGACCCGATTCGGCGCTCCGGTGCGAACCCAGACGAAGACGAGGTCGCCTGCGTCACTGGGACAGTCGGGCGCTCGGCTGCCGCCCTCCGACTGTTCGAGCGCGGCGACACGGAACGAGGCGACGTCGAACGGGCCAACGACCTGTTCCAGTTCGAACCGCGCGTGGCCGCCGGGTGCGCGCTCGCGCCACACGCGACCGCGATGATGGACTCTTCTGACGGCCTCGCACGCTCGCTCCACCAGCTTTCGGAGGCGAGCGACTGCGGCTTCGCCGTCGAGTACGACGCAGTCCCGGTCGACGACGCAGTGCGAGAACTCGCCGCCGACGAAGCCGACGAACGCGACATGGCCTGCGCCTTCGGCGAAGACTTCGAACTCGTGTTCACGCTCCCGCGAGACAGCCTCGACGCCGCCCGCGACGCCTGTCCGACCCCGTTTTCGGTCATCGGCGACGTGACCGAATCGGGCGTCACGATGGACGGTGACCCGCTGCCCGACGACGGGTTCACGCACGGCGAGTGACCGGGCAGCCAAGCAATCTGGAACTTCGACGACCGATTTTCGAGTAGCGACTGGGGCGTCACAACCGCTCTGGCGCGCGCTGGCCCGGGTGTCGAACGATAGTGAGACCCCGGGCGGTAGCCGCGCGAGGGATGAGCGAGTGAAACGAGCGAATCGGTTGGGGAGGCTGTGGCTGCGGTCATCTGCACCAGCAGTAGTGGTCTACTCGGCAGAGGAGCAGCACTCGTCGGAAAGAAGTCCAGTTGCGAGACGCTCCGGACCGCGATTGGCAGACTCAGTTCACAATCGCGACTGGGACGGACATGAAGCACAGCAACCCGAGCGCGAACGTGAGGAACCCGATGGCCATCCTGGCCGTCCCGAGGTCGTCGTCGTCGCGCACCGGTCGGGCCGACCCGGCAGCGGCGACGAACGCGGCGAGACCACCCCAGAATATCCAGATGAACACGTTGTTCAGCGAGTAGTGTTCGATGTAGTGGAGGTAGCCCGCGAGGCCGAACAGGCCGACGGGAACCAGCGTCGCCACGGTGTCGTGGCGCTCGCCGAACATCGCCCGCATGATGTGCCCACCGTCTAACTGCCCCACCGGAATGAGGTTGAGCAGCGTGACGAAACAGCCAGCCCAGCCGCCGATGACGACCGGATGGACGTTCGTCAGCGGGTCCTGATACGTCAGCGGCTGGTTCGTCAGCGTGGCGAGAATTTTGATGAGCGGCGGGAACATCAGTTCGATGGTCACCGGGTCCGGCCCAGGGTCGAACCCCGGCGGAGCCGACACTGGCGGCAACTGCAGACCGACGATGGTGACGATGACCGTCGCGACCAGTCCAGCGAGCGGTCCCGCCGCGCCGATGTCGAACAGTGCTTTCCGGTCGGGCATCCGCCCACGCATCCGGATGACCGCACCCATCGTCCCGATGAGCGTCGGAAACGGGATGAAGTAGGGCAACGAGGCGTCCACGTCGTGGTAGCGACTCATCGCGTAGTGGCCGAGTTCGTGCGTCCCGAGGACGAACAGGATGGCCGCAGAGAAGGGCCACGCGACGGTTATCGCACGAATCGGTTCCTGTATCGGGTCGACGTAGAACCACTGTGCGCCGACGAGCAGCGTCGAGAAGACGGTCGCGACGAACAACAGGACGTTCTTCCACGGGAACCCGTCGATACCGTGTGATTTCGGCTCGGCGACGATGACGTAGCGACCCGATTTCGTGGTGAGTTGTGGCTCGAGCCCAGTGTCGTAGAACGCCTGCCAGACGTTCTGCATGACGACCTCGGGCGGTTTGAGCGGCATCCCGTAATAGTACAGCGTCTCACCGTCGATTCGCACCTCTTCGACGTAGAAATCCTCGGTGAACGCCGAGAGTGGGGGACCCCGTTCTGGCGATGACGGGTCGCTAGCAGCCATTGCTCGTTCTACGGCCGCCTGTCGTAAAAACCCACGGCGGGCAGGCGGTCGCTTCGCAACGAGGGCGGAATCGACTCACCCGACGGTGACTCTGCCGGGGCAAGGAGGTGGAGGGCCGAAGCAGTGCTGTCGCTCTACGGCATCGCTTCAAGAGAGACAGCAGTGGGGAGTCCGCGTCAGGGCGACGCGGCGTCTGCGGGGACCGACGAACTGGCGACGACAGGTGTGGGATGACGATGCGTCGTCACCGGGCCGGCGTGGGAGTGTTGGTGGAGTTGGTGTGGGACCCCGGATGGGGTGTGGGGTGCCGGGTGACCAGCGTTGGGGCGGCGTGGGGCGACCGCGTGGTGAGGGCTTACGCGGACTCGACGCGCCAGGTCGTCGCGCTCGTGTACGACCACTTCTCGATTTCGAGGTCGACCGCGGAGTCACGGAGCTTGACCATCAGTGCGCCGATCTCTTTCGGCGAGAGCCCGACGTCGTCGGCGATGAACTTGGACTTGAAGTACATCTCGCCTTCGTTTGCCTTTTCGCGCAGGTAGTCGGCAAGACGTGTCTCTTTGTTCACGGGCTCGCTTTCGGTGGAGGGGTTCTGGGTTGCGCTCATTTGCTTTCGCCTCACTCCATCCTATCCACTGTGGGATGGTATAAGGGGCAGATGCTTTGAGCTGTTTTTCCACGATTCGAGATAAATCGATTTAGTAACGTGTTTTTCGGGTGATTTTGCACCAGTTCTTACGGCACCAGAAACCGTTAGAAATTTTAAAATCGGTTCTAATGCTTTAGAACCGGTATAGCACATCCAGCAAAGAGACAGATAATTTCTCGTTCTATTTTTCGGAACATAGTCGTTCAGGCGGTGACTGCAAGTGGTAATTTTCGTTCATCGACGGTCGTGAACCCAGAACGACTCCTCGGTCGTTCGCTCTTTTTTGAATATAGGCACTTCGTCTTTGAGCCTATTGATGCCGTCTTCGACAGTTTCGAACGCCTCGCCACGATGGCCAGCGAGGACGACGACGAAGACGATGTCCTCGCCGTAGGGGATGACGCCGGTTCGGTGGTGCATGACGACCTCGAACACCCCGTCACGGGCTTCGAGTTCGCGCTCGATGACGCGCATTCGGTCTGCAGCGACGCCCTCGTACTTCTCGAACGTCAGCGACTCCGTGAAGTCGTCTTCGTCGTCCTCTTTCGCGCGGACACGCCCGGTGAACGTGGCGATGGCACCTGCCTTCTCGGCGTCTGCCGAGCGCTTCACTTGCGCGACCAGCGAGTCGAGGCACTCGTATGGATCGGTGGCGGTGAGTTCTTCACACACAGTTGGAACGTCTACATCCTCCGCGCGTGCCGCCGTCGCGAGCAGCCTGTCGCTGTCGGCTTCTGTGCTGGTGCCCGTCTCGTCGGTGAGCGCGTCCTCGCCGAGACGAATCTGCGGGACAACTGCGTCGGCGAACCCGTCGAGGACGCAGTAGTCGTAGGCGGGTGCGAGGTCCGAAAGCGTCTCAGAAAGCGTCCGCTCGTCGCCCGTCGCCGACCACGACGAGTCGCCGAGCGCGTAGTGGACGCCCGCACCGCCACGGTCGGCCGCCGTCGACGCCGAGTCGTCGTGTTCCTCGACGGTCGCCACCCGGCCGGTCTCGGCGAGGTGCGAGACGACCTGCGAGGCGAGTGTCCTCCTGCCTGCATCGGCTGGCCCGGCGACACCGACTACGTACATAGAACGATCGAAGGACGGCACGCGCTTGTAGGTTGCGTTCAGAACTGTTTCCAGGCGAGGTTGAGTGACCGGAGCCAGCCGAGCGAACGAAGCCAGCCGACTCTGAGGACACCGACTGGAAGCAGGACCAGTCGCACACACACCGCGAACAACGAATCTTTGGCGACGACGAGCGTGAGACAGAGTAAAACCCCGCCGACGAGTCGGCCTGCCTCGGCCCGACCGGTCTCGGCCCCGAACGCGATGGCGACGAACGTGAGTGCCGCGAACGTCGTCCCCACCACCCGCCGAAGGTCCGTGGTCGAGAGCGTCCCGTCGATGCGACGCTGTGCGGCGTAGCCGATGACGCCACAGCATGCGAGGCCAGCAACGGACGCGACGACCATCCCGAGCATACCCCAACAATAGCGTCGTTGACATAAAAGAGAGACGGTTGGTTCACGGGCTCAAACGCCCATATGAACCGCCTAACCCGCTGTTAGCGGTTGTTTAGCCGCAGCAGGGTTAGCTTGCTTCGCGCCGGAAACCGGCGTAGTCGGATCGGGCTGAGCCCGCCGAATCACTCAGTCTCGCGGAGAGACGCCACGAACTTGGCAACCCTTAAGAGACGTAGTCGGCTACACCGGCATAACATGAAGGTAGTCGTCTCCGTCGGTGGCAGCGTCCTCGCGCCGGAACTCGATGCGGCCCGGGTCTCCGCGTTCGCCGATGTCGTCAACGAACTCGTCGCGGACGGGTGCCAGGTCGCGGCCGTCGTCGGCGGCGGCGGCGTCGCCCGTGACTACATCGGGACCGCCCGCGAACTCGGCGCGAACGAAATCGAACTCGACCAGCTCGGCATCGATGTGACGCGGCTGAACGCCCGCCTCCTCATCGCCGCGCTCGGCGAGAACGTCGTCACCGCGCCCGCGAAGAACTACGAACAGGCCGGCGAAGTCATGCGCAACGGCGACGTGTGCGTGATGGGCGGCGTCGCACCCGCACAGACGACCGACGCCGTCGGGGCAGCCGTCGCCGAGTACGTCGGCGCGGACCTGCTCGTCTACGCGACGTCGGTCCCCGGCGTGTTCTCTGCCGACCCGAACGAAGACGAGACGGCCGAGAAGTTCGACCGCCTCTCCGCGGACGAACTCGTCGACGCCATCGCCGGACTGGAGATGAACGCTGGCTCCTCGGCACCGGTCGACCTGCTCGCCGCCAAAATCATCCAGCGCTCGGGCATGCGGACCATCGTCCTCGACGGGAACGAACCGAGGCGCGTACTGGAGGCCGTCCGCCACGGTGGCCACGAGGGCACCGACATCATCCCCGAGGGCGTCGGCGACGAACTGACGTACTGGGCCGAGTGACGCGGTAGCCGAGTCTCTCTTTGCGACCCATTTTCACTGCTTGACAACCCTTAAGAGCGACACAGCGGTACGCACGACCATGCAACGGACATCGACACGCTTCGGGGTGAGCGACCGGTGAGCGACGACGCCACCAGTCCGTACACCCTCTCCGCCGACGAGGGCGACGGCGAACGACACGTCTTCTGGGCCGACCGCATCGCGGACGTAGTCGAAGCGCGCGAGCCGGACGAACCCATCATCATCAAGGGCGGCATCTCGCCGTCTGGTGTGCCCCACCTCGGGAACATGAACGAGGTCATGCGCGGCTACTTCGTCGCCGAAGTACTGCGCGAGCGCGGCCACGAGGTCCGACAGGTGTTCACCGCGGACGACCGCGACCCGCTTCGCAAGCTCCCGCGAAAGCTGGCCGATTTGGACGGCGAAATCGTCGACCTCGGCGACGTGAACGCCGGGGCACTCGGCCGGAATCTGGGTCACCCCTACACCGACATTCCGGACCCGTTCGACTGCTGTGACTCCTACGGCGACCACTTCTCGAACCTCATCGCTCGCAGTGCCGAACTGCTCGAAGTCGAGTTCGACATCGAGTCCAACACGGACCTGTACGAGTCCGGCGAGATGGACGAAGTCGTCGAGTTCATCCTCGACCACGCCGACGAAGCCCGCGAGATTCTGGGCGAGTATCAGGACAAGGTCGACGAGGATTACGTTCCGTTCAACCCCATCTGCGAGGAGTGCGGGAAGATTACGGAGACGGTGACGGCTATCGACACCGAGGCTGGCACGGTCGACTACGTCTGTACCGACATGGAAGCAGGCGACAACACAATCTCGGGCTGTGGCCACGAAGGAACGGCCACCTTCCGCGAGGGCAAACTCCCGTGGCGCTTCGAGTGGCCCGCCCAGTGGCAGGTTCTGGGTGTGGACTTCGAGCCGTTCGGCAAGGACCACGCCGAAGGCTCGTGGCCCTCCGGGGACGACATCGCGCGGAACCTGCTGGGCAACGAGCCGCCGGTCCCGATGGTGTACGAGTGGTTCACGCTCGACGGGAAGGCGTTCTCCTCCTCAGAAGGCAACGTCATCCTCGTCCACGAAGTCTTGGAACTGCTGGAGCCAGAAGTCGTCCGGTACTTCTTCGCGAAGGACCCGAAGAAGGCTCGGGACTTCTCCATCCAGCGCCTCGACCAGTTGGTCGACGAGTTCGACCGCTTCGAGCGCCTGTACTTCGGCGAGGAAGAGGGCACCGAGGAGGAGACCGAGCGCGCAGCGCGCGTCTACCCGTTCGTCGTCGACGAGGTCGACGAAGACCGCATCCGACTACCGTACACGTTCGCGGCCGTCCTCTCGATGTTCCCCGACGAGCAGACGCGACTGGAACACGCGAAGAAGCAGGGGCACATCCCCGAGGATGCTTCCGACGCAGCTATCGACGCCGCCTTCGAGCGCGTCGAACGCGCCGAACACTGGGCACAGCGCACCAACAACGAGTACAACTACACTGTGCTTGAGGAACTGCCCGAAGTGGACTTCGACGAGGAGACCTGCGAGGCCCTCGACCAACTCGCCGACTTCGTCGCCGAAGGCCACACCGGCGACGAGATTCAGGGCGAAATCTACGAGTCCGCGAAGCGCCGCGACATGGACATGGGCTCGTTCTTCGGCGCGGGCTACCAGCTGTTCTTCGGACAGGACCAAGGGCCGCAACTCGGCCAGTTCCTCTCGAAGTTAGAGACGGAGTTCGTCGTCGAACGGCTTCGGCGCGAAGCCTGAGCAGCAGGTACTACTCGCGGCGAGTCGCTACTCGTCGCGCAGTTCGACCGCGATGGCGGTGAGGTCCGCTTTTCGGAACGACCCGCTGTCGGCCGCGTCGAGGTCGGCCACGTTTTCGCGTATCCCGTGGCGCATCTCGGACTTCGATGGGCGGCCATCGGTGTCGACGTCGGCACCGACGGCCTCGCAGATTGCCGCGAGTGACTCTTTCGTGAACCCGGTGGACTCCATGCGTTCGTACCGCCCGACAGTGACCCGAATCTCGTTGCGGAGCGCGTGAACCGTAGGTGACACTGGTAGGATGTGGATGGCCTCGCCCGAGTAGGTTGCGGTCGACCGCACAGGTCGCAATTCTCCCGTGAGTGAGGTGATTCGGTGGACAGTTCGCGGGCTCCGAACCCGGCTCGGTTCGGGTAACCCTCCCTAAACCAAAATCATTTGCCCGTCCCACCCCGAGTGACAGCCAATGGTCTCTACGCTGCAGTTGGTTCTCGTCGGCCTCCTCGCCTACTGGATGGCGGTGATTCTGGCCAAACGAGAGGGACTGCTCCCGTCGTACGTGTCGACGCAGGGCCCGATCCTGCTGTTGCACACGCAACGAGGGAAGGAGTTCCTCGAATGGCTCGCCGGCCCCAAACGGTTCTGGCGAGCGTGGGCGAACATCGGGGTGGGTATCGCACTCGTCGTGATGGCTGGCGCGTTCCTCTTCCTGTTGCAGGGCGCAATCGCCATCATCCAGAACCCGCCGGCACCGAGCGCGGTGAACCAGCCGAAGAACGTGCTGGTCATCCCGGGCGTGAACGACTTCCTCCCGCTGTCGGTTGCCCCTGAAATCCTGTTCGGCCTGCTGGTCGGCCTCGTCGTCCACGAGGGCGGCCACGGCCTGCTCTGCCGTGTCGAGGACATCCGTATCGAGTCGATGGGCGTCGGCCTGCTCGCAATCCTACCCATCGCGGCCTTCGTCGAACCGGACGAGGAAGACCGCCGGAAAGCGAATCGCGGCGGCCAGACCCGGATGTTCGCCGCGGGCGTGACGAACAACTTCGCGATTACACTCATCGTCTTCGCGCTGCTGTTCGGCCCCGTCTCTGGGTCCATCGCCCTCGCAAGCGGTGCCCACGTCGGTGGGACGCTGCCGGGGTCGTCGGCCGCCGACGCCGACTTGCAGTTCGGTGATAGAGTGACTGCGGTCGACGGCACGGCCGTCGAGAACAACTCACACCTCGGAGAGTTACTCTCTGCGACCGACCAGCAGACGGTCCAAATCGAGGTGAACGGTGCGGACACGCGGACGATGGAGCGCTCGGTGCTGGTGACCGAGTCGCTACAGGACGGCCCAACCGGGTTAGACATCCGGTCGACCATCACGTCCGTGAACGGGACGCCGGTGGCGACGACGAACGAGTTCAAACGGGCGCTCGCGAACTCGTCGGGGCCGGTGACCGTAACCGCGGAGACGCCCGACGGCGAGACGAAGACGACCGATTTTGTCGCTGGCGCGTACACGCAGATACAGGCTGGCGGTCCGCTCGCAGACGCTGGCGCACCGGAAGGTGAGACGGTCATCGTCACGAGCATCGACGGCCAGCGGACGGCCGACTGGGAAGCACTCGCTGCCGGTATCGACGACACCGAACCGGGCCAGACTGTCCCGATCGTCGCCTACGTGGACGGCCAGAAAGAGACGTATCAGGTGACGATGGGCGACAGCGATGGGTCGTCACATCTCGGCGTCCTCGGCATCGCGCAGGGGACGACGGGGCTGGTCGTGACCGACCTCGGACTCCAGTTCTACCCGTCGAACAACTACCTCGCACTGCTCGGCGGCGGTGACCAGTCCGGGTTGAACCAGTTCGCCCAGTCCTTCTTCGGGAAGATGCTCCTGACCCTCATCCTCCCCGTCGCGGGCGTCGCCTCCGGCGGTGCTGGTTCGCTCCCGTACAACTTCGCGGGCTTCACCGGCGAGATGACGAACTTCTTCGTCGTCGACGGCCCGCTCGCGTTCCTGGGCGGCGGCGTGTTCTTGCTCGCCAACCTGCTGTTCTGGACCGGCTGGATCAACGTCCAGCTCGGCTTCTTCAACTGCATCCCGGCGTTCCCGCTCGACGGCGGGCACATCCTTCGGACCTCGACCGAGGCAGTCATGTCGCGGTTGCCCATCAAGGCGACCCGCGGTCGCGTCCGGTTGGTGACGACGACGGTGGGGCTGACGATGCTGTTCAGCTTCCTCACGCTCGTCATGGGGCCGCAGTTGCTCGCCGGGTAAGTCGATGGTCGGTCTCGAAACGCTCGAACCGTTCGTCGCACCGGCCATCGTTCTGCTGCTGTTCACGGTCGCCCAGCACGTTGCCGACGACGACAGCAGGTTCGGCCAGTACGCGTGGTGGCTCCTGCTCGGCGCGTTGACGCTCGTGTTGCTCGCTGGAACCGCGTGGCTCGCGCTGTCTGGTGACTCGGTGTCGCTACTGGTCGGCGTGGCGCTATTCGTGTACGTCTGCCTGTTCGTGGTCGCCTTCTGGCGGGCGACTCACTCCTCGTCGTCGTCGATGCCGTGGCGGGCGTAGAACTCGTCCGGCGTGTCCGTGATACGGTCGAAGTCGTCGGCGAAGTAGTGCTCGTGATGGCGAATCATCTGCTCGACGATCCAGCCAGAGAACTCGTCGTCGAAGCGCCACTCGCCGTCTTTCGCCGGGACTGAAAATCGCTCGTCGGTGGCGAAGGCGACGTAGACGTGGTAGAAGCCGAGGATGACGTCGGCGAACTCTCGGGCCTTCGTGGCCGACTCCACGCGCCGGTTTTCGAGTTCTTCCTGCCCAGACTCGGTTAGTTCGAAGTATTTCCGGTCGGGTTCGTCCTCACGCTCGATGCGCTGGGCCCAGCCCTCGTCTTCGAACTTGTAGAGGATGGGGTAGACGGAACCGTACGAGGGCTCCCAGTGACCGCCGGAGATGTCGCGTATCTCTTTGAGTATCTCGTACCCGTAACGAGGTTTCTCCGCGAGGAGTTCGAGCACGAGGTAGGCGATGAGTCCTTTCGGCGGTCCGCTTTTCCGCATTGCTCCAGCATTGCTCTGGTCGAAGGGAAAGGGTTTCGGTACTCACGGGAGGGAGTGTGCGTCAGGATTTTGGCAGTCTTGGGCGATGTCGACGGTGTCAGAGAAGCCGTTATGTCAGTGGATTTTGGACGGGTACAGAACCGATGGACGTGCGAACCGAGGGACGGACACTGCACATCGGCGACGTTTCGGTCGAACTGCCCGCGGAGCCGGCACAGGTACGACGCTTCGGCAGGGTTGTTCTCGTCAGGTTCGACTCCTCGACCGAGGCCGTCGACGCTCGGCGGAACGTCTGGGCCTTCGACGGGAGGGGTGACCGGATTTGGCGAATCGACCGAGCCGTTGGACCGAACAACACCTATGTGGACGTCGTAGACCGAGACGGCGAGTTATGGGCGTACAGCTGGTGTGGCATCGACTACCGGGTAGACCCAGAAACCGGCGAACACGTCGACAGCGTCTTCACGAAGTGAGGAACCCATCGACGACGAGAACAACAAGCCATTAACCGACTCGCTCGAAGGTCCGGACATGGAGCGACGCGAACCTCCGATGACGGAGGAAGGCTGGTACGCACTGCACGACTTCCGGACGGTGGACTGGGACGCGTGGCGCGACGCCCCCGAGCGAGAGCGCGAACGCGTCCTCGGTGAGGGTGTCGCGTTCTTCGATGCCCACAGCGACCCCGATGTCGGCGGCACGGCCATCTATTCTGTAATCGGACACAAAGCCGACCTGCTCGTGGTTCACCTGCGAGAGTCGATGGCGGACCTCGACCGCCTCGAACGGAGTTTCGAGACGACGGCACTCGCCGAGTACACCGACCAGACGAGTTCGTACGTCTCGGTGACCGAAGCGTCGGGCTACACCGAGCGCGCCCAGGAGTACTTCGAGGGCGAAGTCGACGACGACTCCGGACTGGCGCAGTACATCCGCTCGCGCCTCTACCCGGAGATTCCGGACAAGGAGTACGTCTCGTTCTACCCGATGAGCAAGCGCCGCGGGCCGGAGGACAACTGGTACGACCTGCCCCACGACGAGCGCGCCGAGCACATGGCGAGCCACGGCGACATCGGCCGTGACTACGCGAGCAAGGTCTCGCAGATGATCACGTCCAGCGTCGGCTTCGACGACTACGAGTGGGGTGTCACGCTCTGGACCGACCAGCCGACCGAACTCAAAGACCTGCTGTACGAGATGCGCTTCGACCCCTCGACGAGTCGCTTCGCCGAGTTCGGGACGTTCTACTTCGGTCGCCGGATGGAACCGAGCGACCTCCGGGCGTTCCTCGCAGGCGAGGCAGTCCCGGCCGAGGGCGGCGGGCACCACCACGGAGACAGCCACGGACACGGCCATCACGGCAGCGACGATGGCGGTCACCATCACGGCGGCCACGGACACGGCGACGATGACGGCCACCACCACGGAGAGGGCGGCCACCACGGCGACGCCGGACAGGACGAGAAACCGGGCACCGACGTTCGCGAGACGCTCGAAGACCGCGGTGTCTACGGCGGCCAGCCCCACGGCGAGGACGTGTACGCTGTCGTGCTCTACTCCGAGGCCGACGAGGACGAACTGTTCGAGGAGGTCGACGGTCTGCGCGGGAACTTCGACCACTACGACTCGCACGTCAAAACGGCCGTCTACACCAGTGACGGCGACGCGCCGACCGGCATCGTGAGCATCTGGGAGACGCAGTCGGCGGCCGACACCGCCAGCGGCTTCCTCACCGACCTGCCCGGTATCGTCCGGCAGGCTGGCGACGACGCGGAGTCGGACACGTGGGGGACGATGGGGATGTTCTACACGGTCAAACCGGAACACCGCGAGGACTTCACCGAGAAGTTCGCAGTCGTCGGTGAGGTCCTCACCGACATGGACGGCCACGTGCAGACCGACCTGCTGGCCAACGTCGAAGACGAGAACGACATGTTCATCGCCTCGCGTTGGGACTCGAAAGAGGACGCCATGGCCTTCTTCCGCTCCGATGCGTTCTCGGACACGGTCGACTGGGGCCGCGACGTGCTCGCGGACCGCCCGCGACACGTCTTCCTGGCCTGAAAAGCCGCCACCCGGTCACCACGCGCCGCTCTTTCTCACGTGGACCGATAAAAAGGCGACAGGAGACGGTTAAGAAACGTGTCCGACTCCTGCATGCCATCGCCTGCCGACCCGCGGGGGGTTGCGGAAACGTGGCAGACGGCCCCGACTGCACTCTGGGGGGCTCGTGCGGTCGGGACGGTACGGACGACAGGGACAGGCATCGGCCCGTATTTCGACACGCACCGCGCTGGACGAGTGGTCGAACCGGTGAAACACGAACGGAATCACGTCGTCTCGGGCGGAGAGTCGAACCTGTAAGAGACTCGGACGACGACCAGGACCAATACCAGCAAATCCGCCCTAGTCGCGGCCCGGAGCCACTCCTGTGCGCTCTCAGTCACGAGGGACCTCGCCGAGAGCACATATAAATAGCACCTGGAGCAGTAAAGCTAATCGCCCGTTCGGTGCCGGCCAAAACGGCCGCAAACGGCCGCTCAGGCGACTTGTTTGTCGATATCGGCGTCTTCGATGTCCTCACCGCCGACCGAGGAGCGAAGCACGTCCATCCCATCGCTCCGGTCGATGTCGAATCCGTCCGCGTAGAGGGCCGCCACCTGCTCGTACTCCTCGTCGCTGAGGGGTGGCACGTCGCTGGCGGCCGCCCACTCGTCGATGTCCTCGGTGGTCCGGAACGTCGGCGTAATCGAGGCGACCGAATCGTGGTAGAGGAGCCACTGGAGGGTCCCCTGCGACAGCTTTCGCTCGCCGTCCTTCTCGAGGAATCGTAGCTTGTCGACTTTCTCCCAGCCTGTCTCGTACCACGCGTCGGGGCGGTACGCCCGGTGGTCGCCTTCGTCCAGTTCGGTGTCACGGGTGACCTGTTCGTTCAGGACGCCCGAGGAGTGTGGCACACGCGGAATGAGGCTGGTCGGGGAACCAGTCTCTTCGATAGTTTCGAGGAAGTGGTTGCCGACCTCCTGTTCGAGTGCGTTCCAGACGAACTGGAGGGAGTCGAACTCCTCCGTGATGGCCATGTCGCCCTCTGCCAGCCAGCCGATGGAGGGGCCGAGCGCCCAGCCAATGGCGTTCACGAGACCCTCCTCGCGGAGTTCGTCGAGCGTCTCCAGTACGTCCGCGTCGACCTCGTCGACGTTCGCGTTGTGGAGTTGGAGCACGTCGATGGTGTCGAAGTCGAGTCGCTCCAGACTGCGCTCCGTGGCGGTCCGGATGTACTCGGCGTTCAGCTCTTTCGGGAGTTCGCCGTGGCCCGCCTGCGGGTTGTTGTAGAAGTCGTAGCCGACCTTGGTGGCGACGACGACCTCGTCGCGGCGGTCGCCCAGTGCCTCGCCGATGAGTTCTTCGCTGCGGCCGTGGCCGTACACGTCGCCGGTGTCGAAGTACGTGATACCGGCGTCCAGCGCGTACTGGACCATCTCGATGGCCTGCTCCTCCGTGCGGTCGCCCCACCAGTCGGTGCCGACGACCCACGCGCCGAAACCGATCTCCGAAACCTCCAGTCCGGAATCGCCGAGTTCGCGGTACTGCATATCCACGGCTTGGGAATCGGGGCACTTAGCGCGTGTGCTTCGTTCCCGGACAGTGAGAACTGCCGCGCAGCGCCTGCAACCGACTGAACCGCCGTGTTCAGTTCTGCCACAAGGTGTGCCCTTTATCTCGCTCCCGAGTAAACACCCGCCAAATGGACGAGCTACCGGTCCGCGTGGCGTGTCTCACCGCCGCGGACCTGAGCGAGGAACAGCGCGCCGCCTACGACTGGTGTGCCGGCGCGGCGGCCCGGGCCGACCGTCTCTCGTTCGAAGTCGTCGCCGACGGCGCAGTCGATTTGACCGCGTACGACGTGGTGTGGTGGCATCGCGACGAACCACTGGACGTGGACGTATCGGGCGCACGGGTTCCTCTGCGCGCCTACGTCGAGTCCGGCGGCGGGCTACTGTTGAGTCTGCGCGCGATGGAAGCCGTCGCCGACCTCGGCTTCGACTCGGTCGCCCCCGATTCCACCGGCGTCGAGGAGATTCACGGGCGGGCTGGCGTCCTGCGCCGGTCGCTGCACGACGCCCATCCCGCCTTCGAGACGTTCGACGGCTCGCGGGTGTTCACTCGCGCACCCAACCGTGAGCAGTCGTTCGCCCGGTACGAGCGACTCGCGCCGGGCAAGGGCGACGTGCTGGCCTGTTCGGTCCGCGGCGACGAGGATTTGGTCGGCCACCGGACCCTGGTCGAGTGGCGACCCGGCAGCGGCCGCGTCATCGGGGCCGGGAGCGCGCTCGGCTTCCTCGACCCCGGCGACTACGAAACGGCCATGCACCACGAACAGTTCGCGCGAAATCTCCTCGGTGCGCTTGGAAGCACCCGACCGGCCGACACGTGGGGGCGACCGACCGACAGCGATGGCTTTGCTCGCCTGCGCGAGCAACTCTCTGACGACCACCACCGCCCGGCGTATCACCTCTCGCCGCCAGCGAACTGGCTCAACGACCCGAACGGACTCGTCGAATACGAGGGCGAGTACCACGTCTTCTACCAGTACAACCCGAGCGGGCCGTTCCACGGCTCCATCCACTGGGGCCACGCTGTGAGCGACGACCTGCTCCACTGGCGGGACGAACCGGTCGCGCTCGAACCGACCCCCGGTAGCCCGGACCACGACGGCTGCTGGTCCGGCTGCACAGTGATAGACGACGGGACGCCGACACTGGTGTACACCGGCGGCCACGGCCACGTCCAGTTGCCCTGTCTGGCGACGAGCGACGACGGCCTCCAGTCGTGGACGAAGGACGAGCGAAACCCGGTCATCGCGGCCGCGCCCGACGACCTCGACATCCTCTCGACAGAGGACTGGGAAGCCGAGTTCCGCGACCACTGTGTCTGGTACGACGACGAAGCCGACTGCTGGTACCAGCTCATCGGCTCCGGTGTGACCGATACTGGCGGCACAGTCCTGCTCTACCGCGCCGACGACCTCGCGGAGTGGACCTACGTCGGCCCGCTGCTGACCGGCGAGGACGGCCACGGGACGGTCTGGGAGTGCCCCGAACTGCTCGACTTCGGTGACGAGCAGGTCCTCCACGTCTCGAACTACGACGAGGT
Source organism: Haloarchaeobius caseinilyticus (assembly GCF_051207395.1). Lineage (NCBI taxonomy): Archaea > Methanobacteriati > Methanobacteriota > Halobacteria > Halobacteriales > Halorubellaceae > Haloarchaeobius > Haloarchaeobius caseinilyticus. The sequence continues at coordinate 1,487,287 of NZ_JBPJZC010000001.1, forward strand.
TCGATACTTCGTCGGCGAGGCCGACCTCGGAACCCCAGCATTTCAGGTCGAACACGAGGGCGTGCTCGACTACGGGGACTTCTACGCGCCACAGTCGCTCACGACCACGGACGGGCGCGAACTCACCTTCGGCTGGCTGCCGGAAGCCCGTGGCCTCGACGCGCAGTGGGAGGCTGGCTGGTCCGGCCTCATGTCACTCCCACGTGAAATCGACATCGGCGACGACGGCGAGTTGCGCCAGCGCCCCGCCGCCGAAGTCGCCTCGCTCCGTGGTGACCTACTCGACGGTCGGCAACTCGGCCTGCCGACCGAGGCGCATCGGCAACTCTCAGTCGACGGGAGCGCGCTCGAACTCGAACTGTGGGTCGACCCCGAACCCGACGCCGTCTTCGAACTCGGTGTGTGTGAGTCACCAGCGCTCTCCGAGCGAACCGCCATTCGTTACACCGGCGACGAACTCGTCGTCGACCGGTCTTCGAGCAGTCGCGGCCCCGCGGCGGCCGACGACGAACAACGGATGCCGATTCCCGACGACGGCCCGCTGGAACTGCGCGTCTTCGTCGACGGCTCAATCGTCGAACTGTTCGCCAACGAACGCCACTGCCTGACCAGCCGAGTCTATCCGACCCGGGAGGACGCCACTAGCGTCTCGGTCCACTCTCTCGGTGGGCCGGTCGACGTGGACGTGAAAGCGTGGGCGATGGAGCGCGTCTGGCCTGCTGGCCGCTGACGGAGTGGGCAAGAGGGTTCGTCTGCTGGGTGATTTTCTGCCGACGAACGTCGTCGCCACAACCGGTCTGGCGCGCGCTGACGAGCGTGTCTCGCTCCGCGAGACCGCGAGGTGTCGTCGCGCGAGGGATGAGTCAGTCGGAACGTAGTGACGACTGACGAATCGGATGGGGAGGTTGTGGCGGGGGGTGCTGGGGAGATGCGGTCATGTTCCGCCGGCGTTAGTGAACTGCTTCTCCAACGAACCACCGGTGCCGAAGACAGCAACACACAGCGGTCGTGTTCCGCCGGTGTTCGTGGACAGCGTCTCGAATCGGTGAGAGACGACGACGGACGATTCAGGCCGGAAATCGACCACTCGAACCAGAATCAGTACTCGCCAGAATCAGCATCCGCTGAATCACGATGGCCGTGCCGGTCGTGAAAGTCCGCAGGCGGCAACTCTTCGCCCGAAACCGGCAGGTGCCCATGGCCCAAGACACCGCGGAACCACGTCTCGCTTCCCTCGTACCCGAGCCGGGCCGTCGGCGCGAGCGTCCCACCGAACCGGCGCAGTTGCTCGGAATCAGGGAGTAAGGCCACGTCGTCGAGCGACGGCTGGTCGAACTCGACATAGTTCACGAAACTCGTCACCAGCAACTCGTCGCGGTGCGGGTAGACCAGCCACGAGTAGGCCTGAAACGGTGCGTTCTGCGGCGTGGTCAGCACGAGCCCCGAATCGTTGAGTGGCTCGTACTCGCCGAACAGGTCGTCCGCCACGAAGCCGTACAGCGCGTCGTACCCCGACAACCCGGGCGCGAACGTGTGGACGTGGCTGGAGACGAACAGGTAGTAGGTGCCATCGTCGACCACGAAGTGTGGGCGTTCGAGTTCCTGATTCACGCCGACGGCGTCGACCAGTGGGTCACGGAACTGCCAGTCGGTCGGGTCACCGGAGGGCGATTCCGCGATGCCGACGCTGCCGTTGAATTCTTGCTGGGCCGAATCGCCGTCGCAGCGGTCACTGCCTTCGGGCACGGGCGTGTTGGCCTCGAACAGGAGGTACGTCTTCCCGCTCACTGGGTCCTCGAAGAACCACGGGTCGCGGAATGTGTAGGTCATCCCGCGGGACTGTGCTTCGGTCTCGTAGCGGTCGCCGTCGGGTTCGAGCAGGATGTCGTGGTCCCACGGGCCGACGAGCGAGAGGGCCTCGCCGGATTCCGGGTCGGCCGTGCCGTCTGTCTCGACGTGCCCACCGGAGCCGCAGGCGAGTCGCTGGGTGTAGGTGAGTTCATCCTCGGCACTGAACCCTGCGGCGGTGTAGTAGAGGTACAGCGTCCCGTCGTCGTCCAGCAGTGCGGAGCCGGCCCACTGGCGCGACCCGTGGGCCTCGTCGGGTTCGATGGCGACGCCGCCGCGATGCCACGTCTCGCCGTCGCGCGAGTAGAAGTACCGGATGGTGGCCACGTCGTGACGCTTGCCCGGGAGCAGGTGTGCGGGCGCAGAGAGACAGAAGATGACGCGATAGCCGCCAGGTGTGGCGACGCTCCCGTCGCGGTTTCTGAGGAGCCACGTGTCCCAGACGTGGTAGTCCGGGTCGGTCTCGGTCGTCGGTGGGTAGATGATGGGCGTGACGGTCTCTTCGCTGCGAGCGATGCCCGCCGCGCTCTCTCGCGTCCAGGCGGGTGTCTCGCGTCGTGGCGACAGGTCGGTCATATCCGATACGGACGTGTTCGACCGGCAAGGAACCACCTACTCGCGGCAACGCCCGCCGGGGCCGGTGCGCGCAGACGCTGTCGGCGCACACGTTGACGGACCAGTCGTCGACCAGACGAGCGAGGGCCACCCTCAGTAGTGAGACCGTTCGGGTCCCGTGTAACAACCGGTCGTGCGATTTCCAGCCGGGTGACGCTGCTGAAGACGCAGTGTTTCGCCCCGAACTTTCGCTAGTTGGGCTTCGATTTAATAATCAGTGGCGTCGAACGGAGTTGCATGACCAAACGTCACGTCTCCCTCCCGGACGGGGCCGAGGCTGGGGTCCGCGCCTTCATCGAAGAGGTGGACGAACGACTCGCGTCGGACGAGAACACCTGCGAAGTCGTCACGGACGTCCTCGTCGACCTCCACGGCGACCGAGACGCCTACGAACGGTGGCAAAACGGTGACGACGTCTCCCCGGCCGAGCGCGTTCGCCTGCAGGGCTACGACCCGTGCAACACGACCCTCGAATCCGAGTACTACGCCGAGAAGGACGAAGAAGCGTTCAAGCAGTCGAAACACCTCCAGTGGCTCTGGCGGCAGTTCGACGCGACGCCGATGGCCGACAACGTCGAGTTCGCGCTGCGATTCCGCAAGATGCTCGCCGAACACCTCTTCGAGGAGGTCGGTGAGAACTGCCGGTTCTTCAAGGGAATCACGTTCACCTACGGCCACAACATCGCCATCGGCGACAACGTCGTCGTCCACGACGACGTGCATCTCGACGACCGCGGCAAGCTGACTATCGGGGACCGCACCTCCATCTCCGACGGCGTCCACGTGTACAGCCACGACCACGACGTCGTCGACCAGACCGCCGTCGAGAACTTCCACACCATCATCGGTGACGACGTGCGACTCACCTTCGACGTGATGGTCCGTGCCGGCTGCCGGGTCGAAGACAACGCCGTCGTCGGCGCGCGCGGCATCGTGCAGACGGACGTCCCGGCTCACCACGTCGCCGTCGGCCAACCCGCCAAGAGCGTGAAGATAAAGCCCGGCTGGGAAGACGAGGCTGCACCGCTCGACGACGCCAACGTGAACCGACAGGCCGAGCGCAAAATCGAGTACACACTTCCGGACGACCTGGACGCCTTCGACGAGTTCGGACGCGACCTGTCGCCCCCGAAGTAACAGATTTTTACCGAGTCCGCTCCAAAGCCGGGTAGACAGATGCACCGTCGCCGGTTCCTCGCCGCCCTCAGCAGTACCTCCGTCGCGGCCAGCAGTGGCTGTCTGAACCTCGACCCGGCCACGTCGACGCCGTCGACGGACGAGCCGAAGCCGCTCCGACTCGAACGCGTCCGGATGCGCCTCGACACGCCGTGGGGCGCAGCGTTCCACCCGGACACCGGCGACCTCTACGTCACCGAGCGCCCCGGGCGCATCCAGAAGCTGACCGGTGACGACACGGGACTCGTCCGCGACTTGGCCGACGAGACGGCCGAACGCGGCGAAGGTGGGCTCCTCGGACTCGCCTTCGACCCGGCCGACTCGAACAGCGCGTTCGTCTACCAGACCCACGAGAACGACGGCGGGTTGACGAACCGAATTCTCGAACTCGACGTGCGCCGCGAGTTTGCCGTGAGTCGCGTCCTGTTCGACGACATCCCAGCGTCGTCCATCCACAACGGCGGCCGCCTCGCCATCGGCCCCGACGACGCGCTGTACGTTACGACCGGTGACGCTGGCGAAGAGAGTCAGTCGCAGGACACCGACTCACTCGCGGGCAAACTCCTCCGACTCACCCGCGACGGCGACCCACACCCGGACAACCCGTTCGACAACGCGGTGTACGCCTACGGCTTCCGAAACCCGCAGGGCGTGACGTTCGTCGACGGCGACTGCTACCTCACCGACCACGGCCCGGACCACGGTGACGAATTGAATCGTGTGGCGGCTGGCGGAAACTACGGTTGGCCGTCGGTCGCCGGCCCGAGCGATGGCGACCGGTTCGTCGACCCCATCACGTCGTGGACGCCGACGCTCGCCCCCGGAAGCTGTACTTACTACGACGGCACCATCCGGACGTGGCAGGGCAGTTTCTTCGTCGGGATGCTCGGTGGGCGACACCTCCGGCGCGTCGTCGTCGAAGACGGCGAAGCCGTCAGGCAAGAAGAACTGTTCACCGACCGCGGGCGCATCCGGACGGCGTTCACCGGCCCAGACGGTCACCTCTACCTCACGACGAGCAACCAGGACGGTCGCGGCACACCCTCGCCGACCGACGACGTAGTGTATCGCGCACGGCCGCCGTAGCCCGTCACTCGACGAATCGCGCTATCGTTCGAAAACAGTAGCAGCGGCCGGTTCTCAGTTCGTCGCTCGCCAGCGTCGCACACCCAGCACCGCGAGATCTGCGACCATGACGAGCGCAGCGAGCACGCCGAGCAGTGCTGCACCGAACTGCTCCATGCTGACCCAACCGGGGACGACGAAGCGTGCCCAGGCGACGTACGTCCCGACCTGTTTCTCGACGCCTTCGCCTTCGACTTTGCTCGTGAAGTTCTGGCCGGTCACGTCCGTGCCGGACTCCTCGGGTGCGTCGAGGCGATCGGCCGCGTACGGCATCATGATACCGCCGTACTGCCAGACCACCTCACCCTCGTCGTTCACCTCGATGACGCGGTTGTTGAACGTGTCCACGATGAGCGTGTTCCCGTTCTCCAGTCGGTCGGCGTCGCGGGGCCAGAGGACACCCTGACTGTACTCCCACACTTTCGAGCCGTTTTCCACGTCGTACTCGACGACGCGGTCGTTCTCGCTGTCGGCGACCAGCACGGTCCCGTTCAGCCGCATCGGGTTGTGCTGTTCGTGGAGGATGTCGTGGCTGCCGGGCTTTCCGACGACGCTCACGACCTCTTTGGTCGAGCGGTTCACCTCGATGACCACGTCGAAGTTACGAATCGAGAGTTGGAAGTTCCCGTCACCGACGGGGTCGATGTCGTTCATGTGCGTCCAGTCGGCCTCGGGCCCGGTGTAGTCGGGACTGTCGTACTCCTCGTCGAACTTCGTCCCCTCACCGAGATGCTCGCGGGCGTGCCACTCCCACGTGATTTCGCCGGACTGGTCGACGGTGAACGCGCGGTTGTTCCCCATGTCGACGATGGCCGTCTCGCCGTTCGGCAGGCGGTCGGCGTCGTGGACCTCGTGGTTGTGGACGAACACGTCGTACCACGAGTAGTTCCACACCTCGTCGTTCGTCTCGTAGTCGAGTTCGACCACGCGGTTGTGGACACATTGACCGCCGTCGTCGAACTCGTCCGGGCACGCCTTCGCGGGCCGTTTCGTCGCGACCGACACCAGCACGTTTCCGTTCGCGAGCAGTTCGGTGTCGAAGACACGGGAGTTCTCGGGCGTGTACTCCCAGACGACATCGCCATCGGGCGTCACCTCGATGGCGCGACCTTCGTACTTGTCGCCGTAACTCTGGACGCCGATGAGCGTGTTTCCGGCGTGGGCTTCGTACACCGACTGATTCGTCGAGTTGTTCGTGGCAGCGTTCGGCCCGGCAGACGCCGCTGGGGCGGCGAACACCGCTTGCAGGCCGAGAAACGCCGTCACGCACAGGAGGAGGGCAGCGAGCGCGAGGACGCGGGACCGTCGTTCCATACCGGGCCGTATGTCTGACGGGGCCTAACTCTGACGGAAACCGTCACACGTCGAATCGGCGACAGGCTGGTGCGTGAACCCGCCGATGTATGGCGATTCGAGCCAATACAACCGCTCTGGCGCGCGCTGGCTCGTGTGTCGAGAGCGAGGCGGCGCAGTCGCCTCGAGGCGAACGGGGAGTGAAGTGACCCGTGAGCCAGTGAGACCACGAGCTGTAGTCGCGCGAATCGGGTGGGGAGGGTGTGGTTGCGGTCTCTACCGTCGTGATTCGTGGACTGCTCGTTTCATACGAAACCAGAGACGACAGCTAGACGCAAGATTCGACGACGACGAGTGACGCTCGTTGGACAGCCAGCACACAATTTCGCCGGTGGTGGAAGCCAACAGTGAAGTACCATGACACACTATGGCACAGCATGGTGGAGGTCTGGAACTGGGCCGTTGGCTACCTGCTCGTGTTCGCGGTGCTCCAGCTGGCCGTATACCTGTACTACGTCCGGCAGAACGAGGAGGCACGCTCACGCCCGCTACTCGACGGCGAGGGGTACCCGGTCGGCGACGGTGACGGGCCGACGCGGGCACGAACAACCGAGGGCAGCAGCGCGCACGTCGGGACGCGACCCTGCCCACACTGCGGCGCGGAGAACGAACCCGACACGACGTTCCGGTACTGTCGGGAGTGCGCAGCCTCGTTGACACAAATATAGGGTTTTCGGCCGTTAGAAGCAGCCTAAAAGCCGTTTCGGCCCGGGAGGGCCAGCAAGATTATACGGTATCCGCGAGTAGCAATTTTCGAGTGGAATGAACACGACCGATACCGAAGAGGAGCGCTACGTCGGCCGCGAGACCGTCAACGGACTCATCATCTACGACCGAGAGAACCTCGACGCGTGGATCGAATCCGACACCACAGTGTCCGTCGCGAGTTCCGACTACCGATCTTCCCCCTCCCAGTAGTCGACCGTCGACTCGCGCTGGAAGTAGCCGCCGACCGTTCGCTCCGATGGGTCGCCGCCCGGCGGTGACCCAGCGAAGACACCGATTTTCTCCGACTCCGGATACACCGTCACGTCCGGTTCTCGCATCGTCGACAAGCAGAGGTAGCGAAGCGGTTCCGCACCCGTGTTGACGACGCGGTGGCCACCTGCCTCGCCGACCGGCAGCGAGACGAAGGTCCCGGGGTCGAGCGCGATTTCGTCGTCGTCGAGTCGTACCGTCCCCGAGCCAGCGAGTCCGTACAGCGCCTCTTCGTTCGCCGTGTGGAAGTGGAAGGGCCACGAACGCTTGCCCGGCGGGAGTTCGTACAGACTCGCACCGAGTGCCTCGGCGTCCGTCGCCGCCGACAGCCGCTTGCGCCGGAAATACGTCTCGCCGTGTTCGGTCTCCTCCCAGTCACCGTCAGCTTCACGTATCGAATCTGCCATAGCTATCGCTTCTCACCCAACAAGGAAAGTGCTTGACGTGGACACGAACCGTGACGGATTCTTCGACGGCCACTCAGTACGACCGACCCCGCAACTCGGGTTCGAGTAACATGACGACCAGCCCGACAGAGAGGACGACAAGTCCGACGGTCCCGAGTGCGTACTCGTAACCCTCCATCACCCAGATGAGTGCGAGCGCCGCCGCGGCGAAGATAACCATCCCGACGACGAGGCGCACCATGATCGGAAAGCGCATCTCACGCGTCCTCACATAGCCGAAGGCAGTCTTCTGGTTCCGTGTGGAGGTCCGGGTGGTCCACGGTGTCCACGTCTGCGAACACCGTCGCCCGGACCGAGGTGAAGTCGTTCTCGCCGTACCCCCGCGCCAACTGCGGCCACCGAAGCGCGATGGAGTCGTCGTCGTAGTGCAGGCTGAACACAGCGCCGTCGTGGTGTGCGTCGAGCGTCGCCGGTACCGATAGCGTGTCGGCGTCGACGGCGCGTCGAATATCGAAACTCATTCCCAATCTCCCCGAGATGTCTATCGGCCAACAAGGCTATAGGTAATGTCTCGCTAAGTCCGCGGTAACCGGCCACTAGTCGTGTTTTCAGGCCGGGACGAAATGGTGTACTCTGCCGTTCTTCGGGCTATAGCGAATACCGGCGAAGAAATCGAACCGAGAAATGCGCCGTCCGGGAATTGAACCACGGTCGCTCACTCCGTTTGCTCTCTGACTCAATCCCCGAGAACGCCTCCGCTCCTCACGTTCGTTCGTCGCAGGATGCGCCGTCCGGGAATTGAACCGAAGTGAGACGTGCTCGCACCCTACGGTCGCTGTGCGCGACTCACAGGGTTCAACCGCCCTCCGGCGATGTTTCTCACTTGCGTTCGAAACATGCGCCGTCCGGGAATTGAACCCGGGCTATTAGCTTGGGAAGCTAATGTCCTACCACTGGACCAACGGCGCTCGTTCGCCCCGGAATTCGGACCTCGCAATCCGGCGACGACGAACCGAGTGTCTGTACCCAAACTATTCGCATCGGCATACTTGAACGTAGCGTTTCACCAGACGGAGAGGCGACGACCGACGCCAACACCGTGTCCGCCGAACTGGACGAACGTCCATCGTTTCTCCCAGTGAGGCAACGTATTAACCGCTGCACTCCCAACCATCGCCCATGTTAGACCTGCGGTTCTCGGACGCTGAACTGGCTGCACAACGCGACCACATCGTCGCGTTTATCGAAGAGACAGTCGCGGCTGCTGGGGCAGATGGGGCAGTGCTCGGACTCTCGGGCGGCGTCGACAGCACGACGACGGCCTACCTCGCGGTGGAAGCCCTCGGCACAGCGAACGTCCGTGGGCTCGTCCTCCCCGCATCCGTCTCCAGCGACGAGAACATGAGCGACGCAGAGCGCGTCGCCACGGAACTCGGCATCGACTACGACGTGGTCGAAATCGGCTCCATCGTCGACGAACTGGTCGAGACGATTCCGGGCGCAGACCGCGACCGCGTGGCGGTCGGGAACGCTCGCGCACGTTTGCGCGGCGTGGTCAACTACTACGTCGCCAACGAGGAGAACCGCATCGTGCTCGGGACGGGCAACCGCGCCGAAGCGATGACCGGCTACTTCACGAAGTACGGCGACCAGGCAGTCGACTGCAACCCCATCGGCAACCTGTACAAACAGCAAGTTCGCCAACTGGCGAGCTACCTCGGCGCAGCCGACGACCTCGCAGAGAAGGAAGCCACCGCAGAACTGTGGGCCGACCAGACCGACGCCGACGAGATGGGCGTCGACTACGACACAGTCGACGCGGTCATCGCACTCCACATCGAAGGCGACGCGTCCACGACAGCGACGGCACGCGAACTCGGTATCGACGAGTCGGACGTCGAGCGCGTGCGCGAACTCTACACTGTCAGCGAGCACAAGCGCCACATGCCGCCCGCACCGGCACCGCTCACGCTCTGAGTCGCCAGCGCGTCCTCCGGTTCAGTCCTCACGCACCACGACTTCGACCCGGTCACCCGGCTGGAGCACGTACTGCTCGGGGTCGACCGACTCGCCGTTCACCGCGTAGCGAACGCGGTCGCCATCGGACCGAACGTACGTCTCGTTTTGCGCCGCGAACCCACCCTCGGCCACGCCGAAACCGAGCGTCTCCAGTGCGAACTCCAGCGTGACACCATCGCCGTGCGCGTGCCACCGACGACCGTCGCCCGCCTGGAAGTGGAACGCCTGGCTCCGGTGCTGATAGCGGTCCCCGCTGAAGTCGATGGCGTCGCCGCCGACAGTAACCGAGAGCGTCCCCGCGTCGTACTGTGGGCCGACGCCGGACGGTTTCGCGACGGCGTCGTCCGTCAGCGAGCCGGACTGCTGTCCGCTGTCGCCGAGTTGGGCGAACAAGCCAGCGACGATGAGACCGAACACGACGACCGCCCCCGCGAGTGCCAGTTTGCTGGTCTCCGGCGCGTCGGTGGTCTCGTCATCGTCCAGTGTCGCGACACGGCGGGACTCGATTCGACCGAGTGACGCCGCGTGCTCGTCGCGGAGATGGCGGAGGTACGCGTCCTCCGCCGCGAACGACTCGTCGCAGTACTCGCAGTCGTGCACGCTCGTCGACTGGGCCGCGAGGCACTAGTCGTTTTCTGCATGGGGAGACCAAGCCAGTTCGACGGACAGTCAGCTCGGCAGGTCGTCGGCGTGTTCTTCGACGAGGTCCGCGAATACGGCTGCCTCACGTGATTCCTGTACTTCGCGCTTCGCGTCGTCGCGCATCCGACGTTTCAACACGGTGAGTGCGTCCGGTTCGTTGGCAGCGACCTCGACGGCGACTGTCCGCGGGTCGTCGACGACGCGCGAGACGAGTCCCATCCGCAGGGCTTCGTCGGCGTCGACGACCCGACCAGAGAGTGCGAGGTCCATCGCTTCGCCCTCGCCGAGGACGCGTGGGAGTCGGACCGTGCCGCCCCACGCGCCGAACAGGCCGAGTGCGACGCCCGTCTCCGCGAAGGTCGCCTCGGGAGTGGCTACGCGAATGTCACAGGCCAGCGCGAGTTCCACACCGCCGCCGCGGGCCGGGCCGTCGATACCGGCGACGACGACCGACTCGGCGGTCTCGATGGTTCGTGCGACGCGCTGGCCGTGCCGGGCGAACTCTTTGGCTCCTTCCCGGTCGAGGTCGGCGACGACCGAGAAGTCTGCCCCGGCCGAGAACGCGCCGCCGGTACCCGTGAGGTAGACGACTGGCGTGTCCGCGTCGTCGACCGCGGCCGCCAGCGCGTCCAGTCCCTCGGGTGTCAGTGCGTTACGACGCGACGGCCGGTCGAGCGTCACGAGCGTCACGCCATCGTCGACCTCGCTTCGAATCATGGGCGTGCGTCTGTCGGCGTTTCCAAAGGTCTTTGGCTTTCCCCCCGCTAGTCGCAGCCAATGGACGAGGCCGCTACGTGTCGGCAAGCCGCCATCAAGGCGCTACAGGACATCTATCCGGATCGGCTCCGCGACGACCTGCAGGCCAGACTCGACGCCGAGTCGATGGCCCCCGGTGTCCTCACGCTTCGCTGTGCCCGCGCCTGCGACGAGAGCGTCGACCCCGCTGCCCTCGCTGAAGCTGCTGCCGGCGTCCAGCTCATCTACTCCGGCCTCCGTCTGACTCGAACACTCGCCCACGACGAACCGTGGGCCGACGCCGACGACGAGACACAGGCCAACCTCGACTCCCTCGCTGCGACCGTCCTCGTCTCCCGCGGTTTCTACCTCCTCGCAACCAGCGACGCCGCGAGCAAGGCGGTCGGCACGGTCCGCCAGTTCGGCCGCGACCAGACCCGCCGCCGCGACCCCGAGGCCGACGCCGACGCACTCGACCGCACGCTCGAACGCGACGTGTTCGAACTCGCGGCCACGACCGGTGTCACTGCAGTCGGCGCGACCCCGACGACCGACCTGTTCGAGCAAGTCGGCGCGGCCGCCGACGACGCCGGCCTCGGTCTGGACATCGACCCCGACGGCTTGCTGGCGGCGACGGACCTCCAAATCGGTGCCACGGCCAGCGATTCGGCCGGCAGCGCGGACGACCACGTCCGCCAGTCGGCGACGGATTCGTGACGGCGAATCGAAGGGGTTAAAGAGTGGACCGGACAACGATAAGATGCGCCGAACGCGGTACGGTGCCTGGGTAGCTTAGCGGTAAAGCGCGTCCTTGGTAAGGACGAGAGCCCGGGTTCAAATCCCGGCCTAGGCTTTCTGTGAACTCAACCCCCGAGCGATAGCGAGGGGTGCAGAGTGAACGAAAGCCGGACCCGGGATTTGAGCAGCGAGCAAATCTCTGATTTGCGAGTGAGTTCAAATCCCGGCCGACACATTTTCACGTATTCACGCGTCAAGCAGAGGCTCTCCCTTTTTCACGAATCTCCGACCGAATATCTCGGTATCGCGCACTGAAGACGCAACGGATTGAACGTCTGTCTCGATGCCAGTGAGCAACGAAAAACGGATTCAGATAATCGGACAGCACCACAGAAACCCCTCTCGCACTATACTTCCAATTCACACTTCTCGATAAATACGCATAGGTCTACCGGCGACAGCAGACGGTAGCGACAGCCCTTGAAACACCCTCGAACAACGAATACTCGTAATGTCCCGCGACATCTTCCCGACACAGCTAGAGACGGACCGACTTCTGTTCGAGCGCTTCTCGCACGAAACCGTCGACCCGTACGAGTTCTACGAGTTCGTCCAGCGCGACGAGTGGCAAGACGACGCCACCGAGCACATGCCCTGGTTTCGACTGGCGCGACTCGACCAGGTCGCGGGATTCGTCGACGTGGCCGAGCAGCAGTGGGCCGACCGCGAGCGAGCGCGGTACCTGCTCCGGTCGAAGGACGAAGATGGAGCCATCGTCGGGACCACGTCGTTCGTGCCGGAGTGGGAGAAACGCTACGCTACGTCGGATGTAGTCCTCTCCTCGGAATTTTGGGGACGAGGCTACGGCCCGGAACGAGCGTCGACGTTCGTCGAACTGACGTTCGAGACGTTCGACCTCGACGCCTACTGTACGAGTTGTGCGGGGGACAACGAGCAGTCGCGGCGGATGATAGAGAAGGTCGTCGACCGGTACGGTGGCCGGTACGAGGGGTTGTTGCGGAACTTCGGGTCGGTGCATCCGGACGGGACCGTCACCGACCAGCACCGGTTCTCGATTACGCGAGAAGAGTACGAGGCGGCGACGGCGGCAGACGAGCGACTGGCCTTCGAGGTGACGTGGTAGTTCGGACTCACTCTGTCACTCGAAGCACTCCAGCACGGACGCCGATTCCCACGGGTCAGACCCGAGGTCCGCTGGGTCGTCTTTCTCCCCGCGGTCACCAGTCCGTACGACTGCGGACTGGTCGACGTAGTACGTGGCGTACTCGCCCCACGAGTCACCGTATGCCGCCTGCTCGTCACCATATTCCACTGCCGTCCCGTACGAAAACTGCACACGGACGATGGCGGCGTCTGCAGGTGCCGCAAACGTCCACGACTGCTCTATCGACGTGTTCTGTTGGTGGAGTTCCGACCCGTGCCGCTGAAGGAGCCGATTCCGCTGGTACGCCCGCTCGTAGTCTTCGACGTAGGCGATGGCGTCACTGTCGCTCGACAGTGAGTTTGGTCGGTCGGGATAGTCGAGCGGTGCGACCGTCTGGCCGTCGTCGGTGCCCGGGGCAGTCGGCGGCGGCCGGTAGGCGGACTCGCAGTCGTACGACGGGGCCTCGGCGGTCGCTTCAGAACCGAAGGTTTCCTGACAGCCGGCGAGTGACAGCGACAGCCCGGTTCCGGCGAGTGCGAGGAGGTGGCGGCGGCGCATCTGTGCGTGACCGTCACTCCTGTCTGGTAAGTGTCTTCTCCCGGTCAGCACACTTACGTGAAGGAGCAGACAGCGGATGTCACCGGGCCGTCAGGCCGTGATACGTGCCTTCTCCGGATTCCTCACACGAACGGACAGCACAGTTATCCCCGTTCCATCCGACTTTCGACACATGCCGACGCTGCTCACAATCGGGGGAACGCGGTTCATCGGTCGCCACACGGTGGCCGAGTTCGCGGACGCGGGGTACGACGTGACGACGTTCTCGCGCGGCCAGTCGGAGAACCCGTTCGCCGACGACGACCGGGTGTCGAGCGAGACGGGCGACCGGAACGACCGCGAGGCACTGGAAGCCGCCCGGGATGCGGTCGACCCTGACATCGTCGTCGACTTCTGTGGGATGTTCCCGCGACAGGTCGAGATAGCGACCGAAGTGTTCGAAGACGCCGAGGCGTACGTGTTCGTCTCGTCGGGGTCGGCCTACGCCGACGACGACGTGCCCATGCGAGAGGGCGAGACACGACTGCACCCTTGCTCGCCGGAACAGGCCGAAGACGAGTCGTGGGAGACCTATGGGCCCAGAAAAGCCGAGTGTGACCGGCGGGTGTTCGCCGCGGCCGAGCGAGGCGTGAACGCGATGTCGGTTCGACCGATGCTCGTCTACGGGCCACACGACTACACCGAACGAACAGACTACTGGCTGCACCGCGTGGCGACCTACAACCGGGTGCTGGTCCCCGGCGACGGCGACAGCCTGCTCCACCGCGCCTACGTTACGGACGTGGCGCGAGCACTCCGTCTCGTCGCCGAAGACGGCGAACCGGGCGAGTCGTACAACGTCGCGGACCGGAACGCCGTGACGCTCGACCGGTGGCTCGAACTCGCGGCGACTTCGCTCGGCACCGAGGTCGAACTGGTCCACGTGAGCGAACGTGAACTCACGGCCTACGACCTCTCTCCGGGGGATTTCCCGCTGTACACCGCGTCGCCGATGCTGGCCGCGACCGGGAAACTGGCTGCCCTCGGCTGGGACTCGACGCCACTCCAGACCGCCTACGCCGAGACGGCGACCGACCACCGAAATTCGGACCGCGACGGGACCGAGAACGGCCCGTTCCGCGAGCAGGAAGAACGGATACTGGACGCACTGACCTGAGACCCCACCGACATCTGGCGAGTGCCAGCAGCGGCGAACGGCAGTACCGACGGGCACACGGCTTTTACCGCCCCACCCCCAACCGTCTGAGGAATGCGCCGTCTCCCGTTGCTCGCCCTCGCGCTCGTCTGTCTGTGTGGTCTCGCCGGATGCAGTGCCTTTCACATCGGTGCACAGGACGCAACCGACCCGGCAGCGGCGGACGATTCGCTCGCCGGCAACGCCTCGGTGACCGACCCACAGTCCGACGTGCTCGGCTGGGAAGGCGGCTTCTGGGCGAACGAGACGCTGAACGTCACTCCCGAGGACGGCCTGAACCAGTCCGAACTCGATGCCGTGGTCGCCCGTGGGATGGCTCGCGTGGAGACAGTTCGCGGCGTCGAGTTCGCTCGCCCGGTCGAAGTCTCGCTCCTCAGCCGGAGCGAGTACCGTGACTCACTCGGGTCCGGGTCGGCCAGTGGCGCTGGTGGCAGCGGCGATGCCGGCGCAGCGGCCGCCGCCGCCGAACAGGCCGCCAGGTACGAGGCATTGTTCCTCGTCGGCGAGTCGACCGACGCTGGGAAACAGCAGTCCGAGAACGACGCCGCGACCGTGCAGGGCTTTTACGACACGCGAGAGGACCGAATCGTCGTCGTCTCCGAGTCTGCCACGCCCCGAATGGACGAGATAACGCTCTCGCAAGAGCTCTACCACGCCCACCAGTTCCGCCACGCACTTCGGGAGACGCCGTTCCCGCGGAACGCCACGGAAGATCAGGTGACCGGCCTCATCTCGCTCGTCGAAGGTGACGCGAATTTCGTCGACGCGCGCTACCAGCAGCGCTGTGAGTCGGGGTGGTCCTGCCTCGGCGACGATGGCCCGACAGAAGGTGACGAAGATGGCGACAGCGACGCCGGAGCTGGAGCCGACGACGACACTGCCCCAGACACCGACGAGCCCGGCAGCAACGTCCACATGGGCCTCTACCTGCTCTCGTACTTCCCCTACGCCGAAGGCGAGGAACTCGTTCGGGACATCCACGACGACGAGGGCTGGGACGGCGTCGACGACCTGTACGGCGACCCGCCGCTGTCGAGCGCGGCCGTCATCCATCAGGACCGCTCTCGGCAGACGACCGAAGTCACCCTCGCCGACCGAAGCGGCGGGTCGTGGGAGCGCGTCGCCGCCGGCGAACCGGGCACTACCGTCGGCGAGGCGGGCATCGCCACGATGTTCGCGTACACGCTGTACGACGACCGCGACGGGACGCTGGTCGCGCGTGAGGACTTCCTCAACACCGACGACTCCGGCGCGGTGAACGCGACGACCCCGCTAAACTACGACCTCGCACCGAGTGCGGGCTGGACTGGCGACAAACTCTACGCGTACCGGAACGGCGACCAGACGGGCTACGTCTGGCAGACCGCGTGGCAGTCTCCGGCAGAAGCGACGGAGTTCGCCGAGGCCTACCGCCAACTCCTGGCGTATCAGGGCGCAACACAGACTGGCGAGAACGCGTACGTCGTCGACGACGGTCCCTTCTCGGATTCCTTCGGCATCACGGTCGACGGCCAGCGAGTGACCGTCGTGAACGGGCCGGGCTCGGCCGACCTGTCGAATCTGTATCCGCGTATCAGCACGGAGTCGACTAATTCGACTGTGGCGACGACCGCGACCGCCTCAGCGAACCAATAACTCGACGGGGTGTCGAATCCCCTGCGAGAGCAGGTCGCCTAACTGCTCGGTACAGGAGGTCCCACTGGCGACGACGACCGATTCGTCGGCGAACTGCTGACCAAGTGGTTCGCCCACATCCATACTCAACTCGTAGTACTCCGTCTTGTAGCCGAAGCTCCCGGCCATGCCGCAGCACTCGGTGTCCGAGGTGCGGACCGTCGCGCCGCAGTCTTCGAGGACGGCGACCGTGTACGGTTCCAGTCCGAGGGTACGCTGCTGGCAGTGGCTGTGGTAGGCGACCCGTTTGGGCGGCGACGCCAGCGCGTCGGCCGACCCACCGTTTTCGAGCAATCCGTACAGGTACTCCATCACCTCGTAGCTCGCCTCGGCGAGTCGTTCGTGTGACTGCGCCGCGAGCAGTTTCTCGTACTCGCGCTCGAACATGGCGAGGGCAGAGGGTTCGACGACGACCACGTCACGGCCCGCGTCGATGTGTTCGGCCAGCCCCGCGTACACGTCGTGAGCGTGGTCCTCGGCCGTAGCGACCATCCCCTGCGAGAGCGGGGCGCGCCCGGACGACCGGATTTTGGGGACCTGCACGTGCACGTCGAGGGCTTCGAGTGCCCGAACCGCGGCTTTCCCGCGCTCGACCAGCACGTGATTCGTGTAGAGGTCGGGATAGAGGACGGCTTCGCGGGTCGCTTCGTCGGCTGGAACCGTGGCCCCGCGCGAGTCGAACCAGTCGACCAGTGTCTCGCGACGGAATTTCGGCAGGTCGCGCCGTCGGTCGACACCCACAAAACGCTCCATCGCGGCCCGGACCGGACCTGCCTCTGTTACCCAGTTCGACACCGGCGCGGTGGTACTGCCCAGTTTCGCCAGCGTCTCGAAGTTCCCGAACAGCCGCTTGTCGAGGGCGAGACCGGACGGTTCTTCGTCCGGCGTGAGGCCGTCGACGAGGTGGTCGAATCGGTCGGAGCCTTCGCCCTGATTCAACCGGTCACGAACGACCGTGTTTATCCACGGGATGTCGATTTCGACTGGACAGGCGTTCACACAGCGACTACAGCCGGTGCAGAGGTCGTTGAACTCGGCTGCCGAGTCGAGGCCGTGGACGCCCGCCTCCCAGCCGGTGGCGATGCCGCCGGAGTACGTCTCGCCGCCGAAGGCGTGGCCACCGACGCTCTGGAAGTTCCCGCACGAGTTCGAGCACGCACCACAGCGGATGCAGTACAGCGTCTCGCGCAACTGGTCGTCCTCGCGCATCGCCATGCGGCCGTTGTCGACGAGGACGAGGTGGAAGTCGCGGTCCGCGGCACTGGCCCCGTCCAGTGGCTCGTCCGCCCCGTCTTCGAAGTCGAGCGTCGGCGAGTCGGTCGGCGGCGTGAGCAAAGAGACGTACTGCGAGATGTCCTGTCCCGTCGCCGCCTTCGAGATGAGATCGAGGAAGGGACCGAACTCCGACACCGAGGGAAGGACCTTCTCGACGCCGGCGACCGCGACGTGGGTATCGGGGGTCACCGCGGACTTCCGGGCGTTCCCCTCGTTCGTGACCAGCGCGATGGTGCCCGACTCGGCGAAGACGAAGTTCGCACCGGTGACGCCCACGTCGGCCTCGCGGATGCGCTCACCGAGATAGTCTCGTGCGAAGGCGGTCAGTTCCTCGGTCGTTGCCAGTTCCTCCTCGGGGTCGAACACCGAGTTGAGCAGGTCGGCGATTTCCTCGCGCGATTTGTGCAGTGCTGGCCCGACGATGTGACTCGGCGACTCGTCGGCCAACTGGACGACGAACTCGCCGAGGTCGGTCTCGTACACGTCGACGCCGACCGATTCGAGCGCGTCGTTCAGGTCGAGTTCCTCCGTCGTCATCGACTTCGACTTCACGAGCGTCTCCGCGGTTTCGGCCTCGCAGACCTCCTGCACGTAGCGGTTCGCGTCGGCCGCGTCGTCGGCCAGATAGACGGCCCCGCCGTTCGCCTCGACCGAGTCTCGGAGCGTATCGATGAGGTCAGGTAAGTTCGAGATGGCGTCTTCCTTGATGGCGCGTGCCTCGCCGCGTGCCGCCTCCCAGCGGTCGAAGCGTTCGATGGCGGCGTAGCGCTCGGTGTTCTTGTTGCGGACGCTCGGACCGATGTTGGGGCCCTCCGTCTCCAGCAACTCACGAATCTTGGCCGCCTTGCGCCGTCGCTCGGCACTCATCTGTCTGTCACCACCACGATGTGGACCTCGTTGGGGCCATGGACGCCCTGGACCAGTCCGCCCATGTCGGCGGTCGCCGACGGGCCAGTGGCGAACACGTACGAGGTTCGTCCAGCCGCGAACTCGTCTGCTAACCAGTCGACGGCGGCGCGATTGTCCGCGACGATGTCGCTCGCGGCGACCACGGCGACGTGTTTCGTCGGGTAGAGACTCAGCGGTTCGTCGCCCTCGGAGGCCGAGCGAACGAGGACGCTGCCGTGTTCTGCGACGCCTAGTCTGGCCGGCGTGATGCCCGTCTCGGCGGCGTCGAGGTCGGCGGGTGTGGGGGCGGTCTCTACGTCTTTGGGGAGCGAAACGCCCTCGAACGGCAGTGGAACGCCGACTGCGGGCTCGTCGGCTGCGGAAGCCACCGCGTCCATCACACCTGTCGCGGGGACGGTCTCGACCGTTGCGCCCGTGTCGGCGGCTGCAGCGGTGAAGGTTTCTGTGTCACCAGCACTCATTGTCCGAACGTTCTGCCAGCAGTGTCTTTGCTGTGGCGGAGGCGGCGACCGCCGAAAGAACAGTAAAATCCAGTGCAGACACGACAGACCCGAGCGGGACGTGCCTTTTTACCCTCCCCCAGCGTAGCGGTCAGGTATGAAGTTCGTTATCGTGGGCTATGGTCGAGTCGGAACACGAACGTGCCGCATCCTCTCCGAGGAGGGCCACGACGTCATCGTCGTCGACAACGACCACGACAAGGCCGAACGCGCACGCAGCGACGGCTTCACCGTCGTCGAGGGCGACGGTGAGGAAGAAGACGTACTGGAGGAGGCGGGCATCGCCGACGCCGACGGCATCGCCGCGCTGACGCCGGACCTCAACGCGAACTTCACCGCCTGCATGATCGGCAAACACTTCGGCGCGCGGACGGTCCTGCGCATCGACGAGGACTACCGCGAGGACATCTACGAGAAGTACGCGAGCGACGTGGACGAAGTCGTCTACCCCGAGCGTCTCGGCGCGGCGGGCGCGAAGACGGCGATGCTCGGCGGCGACTTCAACGCCCTCGCGGACGTGACCGAGACGATGCAGTTCTCCGTGTTCGAGGTGCCCGCAGACTCGCCGCTCGTCGGCAAGCGTGTCGTCGAGGTCGACCTGCCGGAGACCGCCCGGGTCTACGCGCACGGACACAGGAACGAGTCGCTCACCATCCCGATGCCGTCGACGACCATCGAAGCCGGTGACAGACTCGCCGTCGTCGTCGAGACCGAGGGCGTCGAGGACGTGCAGAACGCGCTCGCAGCGGTCTGAGCCGGGAATAGCGACATTTTCGAGGAGTTGGTAGTCACACTCGGAGAGCACCGCTGTTCGTCGGTTGGGTGCCGGGGGGAAGGGGAAAGGGGGACAGCGATAAGGTTGGGGGAAAGGGGGGGGGGAAGAGCGTATTCCGGGCGCGCGCCGCGTGAGGATGGGATTCTCGAGGCCGTCGGACAGCGCGCCCGGATGGAGGCAAACGGTCGAGTAGCTTAAACCTACGTCAGACGTTCGTCATACTTCAACGGTAAAACACGTTGAAACGCACCGTCAGCGAGTCACAGCAGCGACTTCACCGAGCGACGACAGCCGGGAACAGAGAGACTTCCAACACGTCTCGGGCGGAGCCGTGCCAGCCCTGCCGGGTCGCGCAGCCTTATCGGCACCCGCCGAGACGTTCGAACTATGCGAGGCACCGGACTCCCCCTTGTGACGCCGTTCGACGCCGACGAATCCATCGACGAGTCGTCCCTGCGCGAACTCGTCTCGTGGGTCGCCGATTCGGGCGTCGACTTCGTCGTCCCGTGCGGTTCCAACAGCGAAGCCGCGTTGCTCACACCCGAGGAACGAACCCGCGTGGTCGAGGTCGTCGCCGACGAGACCGACTTGCCCGTCGTCGCGGGGACGGGCCATCCCGGACTGGGGCAGACCCTCGACCAGACTGTCGCGGCCGCCGAGGCCGGTGCCGACGCGGCGCTCGTCGTCACACCCTTCTTCCACAAGCACGACCAGGCGACGCTGACGACCTACTACTGCGACGTAGCCGACGAGAGCCCGATTCCCGTCTACTGTTACAGCGTCCCGAAGTACACTGGAACCGTTCTCGAACCCGAGACGCTCGGCGAACTCGCCGCCCACGAGAACATCCACGGACTCAAAGATTCGAGCGGCGACCTCGAAGCCCTCCAGCGAACCGTCGCGGCGACCAAGGACAACGATTTCTCCGTCCTTGTCGGCAGCGGGAGCATCTACGCCGCGGGCCTCGAACACGGCGCAGACGGCGGCGTGCTCGCGATGGCAAACGTCGTCCCGCGGGAGGCGAGCGAGATATTCGACCTGCACGAGTCGGGCGACGAGGCCGCGGCTCGCGAGGCGAACCAGCGACTCGTCGAACTCAACCGGGCCGTCACGGCCCGCTACGGTGTTCCCGGGCTGAAGGCCGCGATGCACCACCGGAACCGACCGGCCGGCCGAACCCGGCGACCGTTCCAACCGGTCGGCGAGGACGCCCGGGCAGAACTCGCCTTACTCCTCGACACCGCGCTCTGACGCGGCTGAACCGGCGACCGGGTCGACCGCGACCGCCCGGGTCGACGTCGCCTTCGCCGTGGCGACCACCGCAGTGCCAGCTGCGAGGTCGAGTCGCTCGACACTGTCCATCGTCACGAGTGCCGACAGGGTCGTGTCCGCACCCACGTCGACCGTGACCGTCGCGACCGACTCGCCAACGTCCATCGAGACGACCGTCCCGTCGAACCGGTTTCGCGCGCTCGTCCCACCGGCCGCCGGCGCGTCGTCGGGCGCGTGCAGCGTCACGGCGTCGGCCCGGAGCCACACCTGGATGGCGGTTCCCGTGGGCGGGACGAGTGCCCGAACCGGCCCGATGGCTGTCTCGACGGTGCCGAGTTCGCCATCGCGCGCGACGATTTCACCGTCGAGGACCGTCTCCGCGGCCGTAGCGACGCCGGCGAACTCGGTCCGGAGACGGTCGAACCGGGCGAGCAGGTCGCGCGCACGACTCGTGAGCCGACTCCCGCCGCCGCCTGCGCCCCCGCGCTGGCGCTCGACCAGTGAACCGAACGCTCCTTCGAGCGATTGCAAGCGGTCGAGCGACCGGGCGTACGACCGGCCGAGGTCCGAGGCTGCGCGGTTGAGCGACCCCGCATCGTCGATGGCTCGCAGCAGTGCGGCGTCGTGTGGCCCGAAGGTCAACCCATCGACACGCAGTCCTGCCTCGAACTCGCCTTCCATATGCCCTCGTCGCCCAGAAGTGGGAAAACCGTTATGTCACGTCGGTAAGAATCGCGTTATATCTATGTCGGAACAACGCACGTCACGGCGACGGTTCCTCGCCGGAACAGCGGCGACAGCCACCGCAGGACTCGCGGGATGTATCTCTTCGTTCACTGGTGGCAGTGGCGGTAACTCGATGACCATCTTCCACGCAGGGAGTCTCTCGGCCCCGTTCGAAACGGCCGAAAAGTCGTTCGAAGACAGCGAAGACGTCGAGGTCGCCCGCGAGCCGAAGGGGTCTGTCGGCTCGACGAAGAAGATCACCGAGCAGGAGAAGGCCGCAGAAGTCCTCGGCGTCTCCGACTTCCGACTCATCCGTGACATGGTCGTCCCCGACTTCGGGAGTTGGTACAGCATCTTCGCGACGAACGCGATGGCCATCGCCTACACCGACGAATCGACCGGCGCGGACGAGTTCTCGACCGACACCTGGTGGGAGGTCCTCGCGCGCGACGACGTGAACTTCGCCCACAGCGACCCGGCCGTCGACCCGAACGGCTACCGCTCCGTGATGACGATGAAGCTCGGCGCGAAGGAGTTCGAGGGCGAGGCGCTGTACGACCAGTCGACGGCGGACAAACTCGTCGAGAAGGCGACCATCCCCTCGGGCACCGAGACCGAACTCCTCGCCCAACTCGAATCCGGCGAACTCGACTACGCCTGGGGCTACAAGTCCGCCGCGGCCAGTCACGACACGAAGGTCATCGACCTCCAGCCGGCGGTCAACCTCGCCGTCGCCGACCAGAAACACGCCGAACACTACGCGAAGGCCGAGGTCAACGCTGGCGGCGAAACCTACACCGGCGCGCCCATCGCCTACGGCATCACGGTCCCCGACGTGGCCGAGAATCCCGACCTCGGCGCGAACTGGGTCGAGTTCCTCGCCTCCGAGGAGGGGAAAGGCATTCTGACGGACAACGGCTTCTCGCCCGTCTCGCCGCTGGTCGTCCCGCAGAGCATGCAGGACTCGGTCCCCGAGAACATCATGTCGAACGCCGAGGCGAAACAGGCGCTCGGCCCGCTCGGACTGTCGAAGTAGCGCGCGACTTTTCACTCCCTACCGTCTCACCACGAACAACAGACCCACTCCACGCACACTGCCCACCCAATGTCGACAGACCACGCCACACCGACGACGGCCGGACTGACCGAGAGCATCGGCCGTGGCTCGCTGGCGCTCGCCGTCGCGACCGTCCAACTCCTCGTCTTCGCCGGCTTCGTCCTCGTCGACCGGCCGACGCTGTACGTCCCGGTCGCGCTCGCCAGCGCCGCCGGCCTCGGCTACGCCAGTGGGCGTGGCTGGTTCGGCATGGCGACCGCCACCCTCGGAAGTGTCCTGTTGCTGGCACTCGCGCTCCCACTCGGACTATTCGTCGCCAGACAGAAGCCGGACCTGCTCGCCGACACCGTCACCGACCCAGCCGTCCACCAGATGCTCTACCTGACGGTGTACGCGCCGCTGGTCGCGGCGGTCGGCGCGCTCCTCTTCGGCGTCCCACTCGCCTACCTGCTCGCGCGTGGCTTCCCCGGCCAGTCCGTCGTCGCCGCGCTCGTCGACCTCCCGCTCGTCGTCCCACACTCCGTCGCAGGTATCCTCATCCTGTTCGGCTTCGGTCGAAGGGGAATCTTCCCCGGCTTTTCGGTGCTCGGTACGATGCTCGGGATGATACTCGCGCTCACCTTCGTCGCCGCGCCGTTCGCCGTGAACGCCGCCCGCGACGCCTTCGAGGCGGTCGACGAGCGACTGGAGTACGCCGCGCGCAGTCACGGGGCGAGTCGCGCCCAGACGTTCTGGCGCGTGAGCCTCCCGCTGGCCGGCCGCGGCATCGCCACCGGCGGTGTCCTCGCGTGGGCCCGCGGCGTGAGCGAGTTCGGGGCGGTCGCCGTCGTCGCCTACACGGTCGACTTCTTCTACCCGCCCGCGGGCGGAACGGTTCCGGGGACGCACGCGCCGGTGTACATCTACAAGCAGTACAATCAGGCCGGCCTCGACGCCTCGGGGTCGGTCGCGTTCATCTTGCTCGTCCTCTCGGCGTGTATCTTCCTGCTCGTGCGCTGGCTCGGCTTCGGTAAACTCGGAGGTGCGTCGTGAGCCTCGACTTCGCCGTGCAGGCACGCTTCACCGCACCCGGCGCGGAGCCGTTCACGGTCGACGCCGAACTCACCGTCGAGACGGGCGAGACGCTCGTCGTCCTCGGCCCCAGCGGAAGCGGCAAGACACTCCTGCTGGAGTGTGTCGGCGGCCACCACCCGCACGACGGCCGCGTCGTCAACCACGGAGTGGACTGCACTGACTCGCCGCCCGAAACGAGGGGCTTCGGCTTCGTCTTTCAGGACTACGCACTGTTCCCGCACATGACCGCCCGCGAGAACGTCGCCTTCGGGACCGACTACCACGACGAATCGGGCGACCCCGACGAGCAACTGGCCGAACTCGGCGTCTCCCACCTCGCTGACCGCTACCCGACGACGCTCTCCGGTGGCGAACAGCAGCGCGTCGCGCTCGCTCGTTCGCTCGTCATCGACCCCGGCGTGCTGTTGCTGGACGAGCCACTATCGGCACTCGACGCGCCGACGCGTCGAAGCCTTCGTGGCGACCTCGCAGCCGTCCTCGACGACGTGACGGCCTGCTACGTCACGCACGACCGGACGACCGCGCGGGCACTGGGTGACCGCGTCGCCGTGATGGACGGTGGCGAAGTCGTGCAAGTCGGCACGCCCGAGTCGGTGTTCGAACGCCCGCGAACCGCCTTCGTCGCGCGGTTCGTCGGCGCGAACGTCCTGCCAGGCGACCTCGTCGAATCTGACGCCGACACCGTGGCGATTCGGCCGGAACACCTCCAACTCGGTGCGGGTGAGTTACGCGGCGAAGTCGAGCGCGCCGTCCGCGAAGAGACCGCAACTCGGGTGACCCTCGACGTGGAGGGCACGCGAATCGACGCGCTGGTACAAGAGCCACCGGCAGTCGGCGAGACGGTCGCCGTCTCACTTCCTGACGCCCGCGTCGTCGCACTCGACGAGTAGCGTTTTCTCCCGGCACCCCGTCGTCGTGCGTATGACCTGGCGCGAACTGTTCGACCGTGTCGATTCGTCCGACGTGACCGTCGAGGACATCGAGACTGCGCTCAAGCAGCGACGCGAGGCCGATGACTGACGCCGCAGCGCGGGTCGTCGCTGACGCCGACGTACTGGCTGCCGACTTACTCGTCGGTGGGGCCAGCCGCGACGCGCTCGACCACGTCCGCGAGCACTCGTGGGTGACGCTCGTCGCCAGT
Organism: Haloarchaeobius caseinilyticus; assembly: GCF_051207395.1. NCBI lineage: Archaea > Methanobacteriati > Methanobacteriota > Halobacteria > Halobacteriales > Halorubellaceae > Haloarchaeobius > Haloarchaeobius caseinilyticus. The sequence continues at coordinate 1,512,244 of NZ_JBPJZC010000001.1, forward strand.
GAGCACCTCTTGGACGACGCCGAGGCCGTCATCGCCGACCTCGCCGACACAGACCTCGCGGCCGACTGGCGCGAGCGCATCGAAGAGGAGGCCGAACTCGTCGAGCACCCGGCGAGTGACCATCCGGCGCTGGCCTCGGCCTACCGCGGCGAGGCGGCGCACGTCCTCAGCTTCGACGAGAACCTCAGAAGTGTCGAGGCTGGCGCGTCGCTCAACTCGCGGCTGTCGGTGAGCGTTCGCTCGCCGGATGCCTTCGCGCGGCTGTTCGACGCCGGGAGCCTGTACGAGGCAGTCGTCGGCGGCGAGTATCCCGGACCGGACCGGGACCCCCGCGCCTGACCGACTGTGAGAATTCGCAGGCTGTTACCTACTGCTTCAACGAGCGGCGCAGCAGGGTGTACACGACGACGAAATCGACCGGAATTATCGCGAGGACCAGCCAGAACATCGTCGAACCGAACTCGAACGTGAACGCGACGATGGCAAGCATCAGCGCGCCACCGCCTGCGGCGAGCAGCGCGAACTGGTCGGGACCGAGACCTGCAGGGAGGGACTGTTCTGCCATGCGCGAAGCTATGCGAAACCGAACAGGTAAGAATGTTGATTACCGGTCGTCGTTCACGCGACGGGTGAGTCGCCGAAGGACCGGTTTCGGCGTGACCCGAGCCAGCATCGTCAGTGCCTTCATCGGTAACCCAGGCACGACGACTGCCTTCCCCTGCATCGTGCCCTCGTAGCCGGCCTTGCCGACTTGTTCGACCGAGTGCGTGAACGTCGACCCGACAGTCGAGTGACCCATCCCGGCTCGCGACTGGAACTCGGTGTCGACCGGCCCGGGACAGAGAACGGTCGCGCTCACGTCGCTCTCGCGCAACTCCTCGGCGAGTGCCTCGGTGAACGAGTTCACGTACGCCTTGCTGGCGTAGTAGCCGGCCATGAACGGCCCGGGCTGGAACCCCGCGACCGAGCCGACGTTGAGGATTTTGCCCGAGCCGCGGGCGGTGAAGTCGTCGAGGAACAGCCGTGTGAGCGTGACGAGCGTCGTGACGTTCAGCCGGAGCTGTGTCAGTTCCCGGTCGAGGTCGGACTCGGCGAACGGGCCGTACGTCCCGATACCGACGTTGTTGACGAGGACCCCCACGTCGAGGTCTTGCTCGTGGACCTCGTCGTAGAGTTCCTGCGGTGCGTCGTCGTCGTCGAGATCCTTCACGATGGTCGTGACTGTGACGCCGTATCGTGATTCGAGTTCGTCTGCGGCTTCGTCGAGGACTGCCTCGCGGCGCGCGACGAGGACGAGGTCGTGACCGTGGCGAGCGAACTGTCGGGCGAGTTCGCGGCCGATACCGGCGGAGGCACCCGTGATGAGGGCGGTGTCGCGGTTCATGGTGGAGTCGCCGGGTTCCGGGCGAGTAATCCTTCGGTTTCCGGTTGACAGTGTGCTGTGTGGAGTATGGCGAACAGGCGGTGCTGGCCGTCGACGCTGGTCCGACGTTGCACCGCTCACCCGCCGAGTTCGCCGGACCACGATGGTCGTTAGAGGATGTGCTGGCTGGCCGCGTTTTCGTACTTGAATCTGCGGTCGTCGACGAGACTGAGGATTCTGAAGAGCAGTTCACGAATGCCGACGGAACATGACCGCAGCCACACCCTCCCCATCCGATTCCGCTCCTCACCTCACTCGCTCCGCTTCGTTCGGCTGCGGTGCTCATCCCTCGCGCGACTACGCCTCGCAGTCTCGCTCTCGCTCAAATTGCTCACCAGCGCGCGCCAGAGTGATAGTTCCGAAAAAGTGGCAGCCCCTCAGCGCGGGCCCTTTCGCTCGGCCGGTTCCGCCGCCAGCCAGTCCGCGAACTTGGCGAGGGCACGCCCGCGGTGGCTGATGGCGTTCTTCTCCTCGGCGGTCATCTCGGCCATCGTCTGCCCGTCGTGTTCGAAGATGGGGTCGTAGCCGAACCCGCCCTCGCCGCGCGGGGCGACGATGCGGCCCGGAACTGCGCCCTCGAAGGAGACACTCTCGTCGCCGTCGTAGTACACCATCACGGTGCGGAAGTACGCCCGGTCGTTCGCCTCGGCGTCGACGAGGTCGTACACGCGCTCGACGCCGAGCGTGTGCTGGACGTAGGAGGAGTACGGCCCGGGGAAGCCGTCGAAGGCGTCACAGAACAGGCCGGAGTCGTCGACGAGAACGGGCTCCTCGCCACCGAGGTGTTCGAAGGCCTCGCGTGCGCCGTGTTCGGCGATGTCCGCGAGGTCGTCGCTCTGAATCTCGGTGTAGTCGTAGTTCACCTGCTCGACCGGTTCAGAAAGGTACTCACGGGCTTCGCGCACCTTTCCCTCGTTGCTCGTCACGAAGCGAATCGTCATGTGCGAGAGGCGGGTGGCGCGCGGCAAAGAGGCGTCGGTTGCTGGTCGAGTGTCCACAGAAGTCAGCAGTCGAGGTCGCCCATCACGGCGGACTCGGCTTTCCGGAGGTGTTCGGTCGCGGTCCCGGGCGCACAGTCCATCTCGGCGGCGACTTCGGCGACGCTCGCACCACGCGGCACGTCGTAGTAGCCGAGGCGCTGGGCAGTTCTGACGGCCTCGCGCTGGCGGTCGGTCAGCCCGGCACCGACCGCACTCGGGTCGGCCTCGTAGTCACCGAGGCGGTCGACCGAGACGGAGATGTCGTCGGGCGTGGCGGCGAACGCCTGACGGATGCGGTCCGGGTCGCCGACGATGCCGAACGAGACGGTGCGGTCCATGTGGTAGCGAAGCGGCGGGACTGGGACCAGACTCAGCTTCGAGAACGCGCCGATGAGTTGCTCGCCGGTCTCGTCCATCTCGTCTAAGACGTAGACGTAGAACTCGTCGTCACCGAGCGGAGCGACCTCGTACTCCCGAATCGACGGTATCTCGGAGAGCCGCTGCTCGTACGCCTCGCGGTCGCCACGGATGTGGAACAGCAACGTGTTCGCCGGTTCGGTCGCGTGGTTCCAGTGGACGAGTCGGTACTGGTCGTACCCGCCGTGGTCGCAGACGAACTCGTGCATCGGATGAATCGTCTCGGACGAGTGTCCGAGTGTGACGCGGAGGTACTTCACGTCGAGACTACTCGCCCGCCCGACACTTAAACGGCCTAGACAGTGGCGCAGAAACGCCGTGTTCGAGCGCCCACCTTCTTCGCGTATGCGACTAGCGAGCAGACGCGACGAGACACCAGCGAGACGTGACGAGGTGTGGGGCCGACACCGATGAATCAGCAAGAGCCACCGAAGATAGTTGCCGAGCAGCAGTCGGGACCCGACTGCGAGACCCCAGCAGACTTCGACGCACTCCTCGGCGACTACGTCCTCGACCACGAAGACCACCTGAACGCGCCAGCCATCGTCATCCGGCCGGATGAGGTGCAGGCCGTCCTCTCGACGCTTCGGACCGAGGCGGGCTACGACCACTGCTCGTGTGTGACCGCCCAGCAGTACGACGACCGCTTCGAGACCGTCTACCACCTGAAGTCCTACGACGACCCGACCGACGAGGTCAGCGTCGTCGTTCCGACGAGCCTTGCAGACCCGCGGAGCGAGTCGGCCGCGCCTGTCTACGAAACCGCGAACTGGCACGAGCGAGAGGCGTACGACCTCGTCGGTATCCAGTACGAGGACCACCCTGACCTGCGCCGAATCCTCCTCCCGCGGACGTGGCAGGGCCACCCCCTCTCGCAGGACTACGACCAGAATAGTCCACAGGTCGTGCCACTGGAGGAACACGCAAATCCACTGCAAGCGGACCACCGCGAGCAGGACACGATGCTGTTGAACATCGGCCCACACCACCCGTCGACCCACGGCGTCCTCCACGTCGAGACGGTCCTCGACGGCGAGACAGTCGTCGACGTGGAACCGGACATCGGCTTCATCCACCGCTGCGAGGAGCAGATGTGCCAGCAGGGAACCTACCGGCACCAGATAATGCCGTACCCCGACCGCTGGGACTGGGCCTCGTCGGGCCTGTTGAACGAGTGGGCCTACGCCCGCGCGGCAGAAGACCTCGCGGACATCGACGTGCCGGCGTACGCGAGACTCGTCCGAACGATGGGTGCCGAACTCTGCCGCATCGCTTCGCACATGCTCGCTGTCGCCACCTACGCGTTGGACGTCTACGGCGAGTTCACGGCCGTCTTCCAGTACGGTATCCGCGACCGCGAGAAAGTGCTGGGCCTGCTCGAAGACCTCACGGGCCAGCGGATGATGTTCAACTACCTCCGACTCGGCGGGGTCGCGTGGGACCTCCCCGAACCGCGCGAGGAGTTCTTCGAGAAGATTCGGTCCGTCCTCGAAACCTTCCCGCGAGCCATCGAGGAGTACCACGACCTGCTCACTGCGAACGAACTGTTCCAGGTTCGGACCGTCGACACGGGCTACCTCTCGCCCGAAGAGGCGAAGCAACACGGCTGTACGGGGCCGGTCGCTCGTGGCTCTGGCATCGACTACGACCTGCGCCGCGACGACCCCTACGGCTTCTACGACCGCCTCGACTGGGAGGTCGCGACGCGACCCGAGGGCGACAACTTCGCGCGCGTCCTCGTCCGCCTGCAAGAGGTCGAAGAGAGCGCGAAGATCATCGAACAGTGTGTCAGCCTGCTCGAATCGTGGCCCGACGACGACCGAACCATCCAGTCGAACGTTCCCCGGACGCTCAAACCCGACGCCGACACCGAGACGTATCGCGCCGTCGAGGGCGCGAAGGGCGAACTCGGTATCTACATTCGGGCGGACGGGACCGACTCGCCGGCGCGCTTCAAGATTCGCAGTCCGTGTTTCTCGAACCTCTCCGCGCTCCCGACCATGGCCGAGGGCGAGTACGTGCCCGACCTGGTCGCGTCGCTGGGGAGTCTGGATACGATAATGGGAGAAGTCGACCGGTAGTTCAGTCTTCGACGACGACTTCGACCGGCTCGTCCTCGACGTCTTCGCCGCCCTTCGACTTGCCACGCTCCATCCAGAGCATCCCACCAGCGACGGCGAGGACGACCCACGAGCGCCAGTTGGCGAGGTTGAGCGTGTACCCGATACCGAACGGCTTCTTCACGAGCATTCCCTCGCCTGGCTCCCAGTACGACGAGATCATACGACTCATACTGGGGCGTTCGAAGTTGTACGGGATACCGAGAATTTCACCGGAGGTCGGTTTGTCGGCCATACGGAACTGTATGCTCGTTGTGGGTAAAAACGTACCTCCTCTCAGCCCGGCAACACGACGTTGACGACAGCGACGAGCAGTCCGGCGAGCGCCATCCTGACCCCTGTCACCAGCCAGTTAAGTTCCGCGATAGAGCCCATGTAGGCCCCGAACCCGAACAGCAGGCCGACGCCGACGCCGACCGAGCAGAGTGTCGCCTGTAGCAGTGATAGTGACCAGCCCTCGAACAGAAAGGGAACCAGCGGCAGCAACGTCCCGACGAGCGGTCCGAACCCGCTCGCGAGCGCGTTCACCGTCCGAGCCGCGCGGTCTTCGCGGTGGAGTCGCGTGTCGTTGAGGTCGCGCAGCATCGCCCGTTCGAGTTCGCGGCGCTCACTGAGTTTCTCGGCGCGCTCTATCTCCCAGACGCTCCACACGCCGGACGTACACAGACCGACCGCACCACCGACGCCGACGAGGACGACCGTCCGACCATCCGGCACGCCCGAGAGGTACGCGCCGGTTGCCACGCCGATACTGGTGAGTGTCCCGTCGAAGCCGTTGGAGACGAAGTACCGGCGAGAGATGGATCGGACGTCAGGACGGCCGACGACCGCTCTGAACGCGTCGAGTCGGCCCATGGTCAGTCCTGTGGGGTTTCTGCCTGTTCGATGAATCGATCACCACACGCCACCTCGTCGATGGAGTGGACCGATCCACCGAGGTCTTCGACGAGTTCACGAACCGTCTCGAACGACACGTCCGCCCCCTCGACCGTGAGCTGTATCGTCTCGACCTGTCGGTCCGTCTCGACCAGTACGACGTTGACACCTTCGACTCCGTCGAGCCCCGCGACCTCCGTCGCGTACCGGACCGTGTTCGGCTCGTGCGGTTTCATCACGTCGAGGACGAGGCGGCGAATCGACGACATTCGTGTGGACGACTTCGTGTCGAATCCCCTTCAAGCCGACCCCGGGGCCGCCAGCCCGGTGCTAGGACTGGTACCGGCCGCGCCCTTCGACCGCTTCGAGCCGGGCGAGCACGGTGTCTGCTTGCCCACTGGCAGCCCGATAGGCCTCGCGCACGGCTTCCCGAAGTGGTTCCGGGTCGTCGGCCGTCCCGACGAGGCTCTGGTCGAACACGTGTAGGTCCATCGCGTAGTCCTCCACGTGGTCGGTGTGGTAGCCGAGGCCGAAGTCGATGAGGTAGGTGCGGCCCGGTTCGGCCCCGTTGTCGGCACCGTCAGAACCAGCCGCGACCCGGACGTTCCGCGTCGTCGGGTCGCCGTGAACGAAACCGGCGTCGTGGATGGCTGCGAGGTGTCGGCCCACGTCGCGCACACCTGACTCGGTACAGTGCTCGCGGAGGTCCAGGTCGCCGACGAACGCGAAGGTGATGCTCGCCTCTGCGGTGTCCACGTCCCTGACGACCGGCGTCGGGACGCCCTCACGCCGTGCCTGACTGGTGAGTCTGGCTTCGAGGACAGTCCGGTCTCGGCGCAGCGTCTCGTCCAATTCGGGATGGCGGTACGACTTCGGCACGCGTCGCTTCACGACGGTATCGTCCTCGAACGAGACGACTGCCTCGGCACCACGGACCGTCTCGCCCGCTTCCGGACTCACGTGGACGTCTTCGGTCGCCCCACGCCACGTCACTGGCACCTGGTCGGGACGGTAGTCCGGGTTCACCGCCGAGTCCTCGACGGCGATAGTGTCTCCCGCGTTGGCCATCTTCGCGCCCAGCAGGGCGATCATCCCGGCGTTGTCCCGCAGGAAGCGCGGGTCCGGCGCGTAGAACGAGGCACCGCGTTCGTCGCACATCGTCTCCAGCATCTCCCGAAGGCGCGCGTTCTGGCCGACGCCGCCGCCGAGGACGAGTTCGTCGCTGCCCGTCAGCGACAGGGCACGCTCTGCGACTTCGGTGAGCATCCCGAAGATGTGCTCTTGCAGGCCGAAACAGACGTTTTCGACGGACTCGCCGTCGTCGTAGACCTGCTTCGCCGCGCTCATGATGCCCGAGAAGGAGAAGTCCATCCCCTTCACGACGTACGGCATCTCACAGAACTCGCCGTCTTTCGCGTGCGCCTCGACCTTCGGCCCGCCGGGGTGCGACCAGCCGACGTGGCGCGTGAACTTGTCGATGGCGTTGCCGACGCCGGTGTCCATCGTCTCGCCGAGGACGCGATAGCGGCCGTTCCGGTAGCCCAGCAGGTGGGCGTTCGCACCGCTCGCGTTCAGACAGACCGGCGAGTCGAAGCCGGACTGGTGGCGCCCGACCTCGAGGTGGGCCACCATGTGATTCACGCCGACGAGCGGGACGTCGAGCGTCTGCGAGAGCGCCCGCGCGGCAGTTCCGACAGTGCGGAGACACGGTCCGAGGCCGGGTCCCTGCGAGAACGCCACCGCGTCGATTGCCGGACCGTCGCCGTCGTGGGTCGCGCGCGCCTCGTCGAGGACCATCCCGACGACTTCGGGAATCGCCTCGTGCATGTGCTCGGCGGCCTCACGCGGGTGGATACCGCCACTTTCGGGCTCGTACGCGTCTGACTCGATGGTCGTCTCGTCGGTCGCGTCGTCGTACAACGCGGCGCTCGCACACCACGCTGTCCCTTCGATGCCGAGGACGCGCACTCAGACCACCCTGCCGACGGCTCGCCGGCCAGTTGCACTCGCCGCTCGTCCGTCGCTACGCACCAGTCGTCGCATTGGTCAGTCGTCACGGAGTCGGACGTGGACGGAAAAGACGACTTCGGTATCGAGCGAACGCAGAGACACGGCTACGGCTCAGCGAGGAGTGATAGGCGAGAGAACGAACCGAAAATCGGTCAGTTGGGAATCGGTCGTCGCGTTACTCCCACTCGGTGTAGGAGCACTTGCCGCAGTGCTTGCGGTCGCCGTAGTCGCCGAGGAAGGTGTCCCCGCAGCGCGGGCACTGTTCCTTGGTCGGCTGACCGTCGTCGTCGTAGTACTCGTAGCGCGCCATTATGCCTCCTCGCCCTCTTCGGTGGCGCCGATCTTGTTCCGCTCGAGCATGTGCTCCTGCTCGACCTCCTGGGCGCGCGCGGCCGAGTCGTAGACCTTCGCGAGACCGACGGTCTTTCGCATGCCGAACTTGGTGTCCAGTTTGCGAACGACGACTTCGTCGGCGTCCTTGTTCAGCTTGGCCGCGAGAGAGTCTCGAACCGACAGACGCGAGGGGGTCGCCTCGTCGTGAACCATTTCGAACTTGACGTCCGTTCGGTGCAACATGGGGTTCTCCTGTTCGGAGAGGATTTCGATATCCATGATATCCAGTTACCTATACCTTCCCCTCGTCGCGGGTAAAAGGATTTCGAAGCCAGAGGCGAAAGTGGCTAGAAGAGGTCGAAAAAGCGCTCTGTATCGCCGTCCATCCGCTCGATGAGGTCCCGAATCTCCGCCTGTCCCGCGGCTGTCACCTGTACGTGGACCATTCCCACGTCCGGCTGGCCGTACACGACACTCCCACCGACCGGCGCGGCGAGCACCGCGGGCAGGACCGCGAGGTCTTCCTCGCCGTCGACGAACACCGTCGTCGGTCCCTCGCTCGCGAGCGCGTCACGTAACGCGACCACGAGTTCTTCGGTCAGCGTTCCGGCCGGGTTCGGGACGCGCACGTCGGGTTCGACGGCGACCGTCTCACGAACGTCGTCCTCGACTCGCTCACGCTTCGTCTGCTCGTCGACGAGCGCCACGTCCGGGTCGCGGCCCGCGCGAACCAGATGGTACGTGACGATGTCGCCGACGGCGACGAGTGGCCCGTCCACGTCCGCCAGAAGTATCTCGGCGTCGGTTTCGACCGGCCCCATCGGGTCCTTGAACGCGCTCCGGAGTTCGCGAGGGAGCGTGAGCAGAACCGTCCCGTCCGGGTCGTCCTCGGGCACGGTCGTTATCGGACTTTCAGGGCGTAACTGCCCGGCTCGGTGACTTCCATCTCACGGGCGATTTCGGACTCTTCGGGGTGGGCGATGACGACGTAGCCCGCCCAGTCCTCGGTCAGCGAGGTGGAACCACAGGACTCACACTGGTCGTGGTCCGGTTCGTTGACCCGATGGCACTCGCGACAGACGAGACGTTTCGACGCCATCGTCAGTCACCCGCCTGTGCTTCGCGAGACCGGCGGTCCTCTTCGAGCCAGACGTGGCCACCGAGGCCCGGCTGTTTCGCCGTGAGCCCGATCTTCGAGTCGCGCGGGTTGCGCTCGTCGATGCTCTTGGTGACGATGCGTGCCCGAACGGCGTCCTCGACGCCGAGCGTGCGGTTCGACTCGTTCGAGGAGAGCTGCTGGTTCTCGCCGTCGAACGCGAGGTACTCGTCGGAAATCTGCGAAACGTGGAGCAGGCCGTCGACCGGCCCGATGCCGACGAAGGCACCGAACTCGACGACTTCGACGACCGTCCCGTCGACGACTTCCTGCATCTGCGGGTCGAACGTGACGGCGTCGAAGTCCGCTTCGTAGTAGACGCCCGGGCGGTTCGGCAGGACCGTCCCCTCGCCCACGTCGTGGACCTTGGTGACGGTGACGACGCTGCCGACGTCTTCGTCCATGCGCCCTTCGAGCTTGTCCTGCAGCAGTTCCTTCACGAGTTGGGGAGAGACCGCTCCCAGTTCCTTCGGTGGCACCTCGACCGTATCCTTCAGCCTAACGCGCTTGTACATCTATGGTTGAGTGATTGCGAGTTTGTTCCTGCCACGTAAAGCTATTACCGGAATACCCGCATCGAGCACCCGGTCACGCAGCGGCAGGTCGTTCGTGACGACGTAGTCGACGTGGCCCTCGCGAGCGAGTTCGACGATTGCGTCGTCGGCGTACGATTCTTCGGTATCGACGATGAGACAGCGTTCGGTCGCCAAGTCGCGGCCAACGGTCGCGGCAGTGCCTTCCTGTCCGCCTTTCTCCGAGAGGCGGCGCAGTTCTTCGACCACCGCCTGCGGCGAGACGCCCTCGTACATCCCGAGGAGGCGGTCGAGTTCGTCGAACAACCGCACGTCGAGTTCGACGGGCATCATGAGCGCGTTGGTGTCGATAGCGACCCGGGCTGTCATCTATTCCTGCAGCGTTCCGACGCCGATGAGCCGCCAGCGTGCGCCGACGCGGCGGTTGATGGCTATCTTCGCGCCTTCGGCCGCACAGACCGGTCGCTTCAGGTTGACCTCACACTCGCCGTCGCGGGCGGAGGTGACGGCACCGACCGTCGTCGCCGTGCCGACCGTCAGCATCAGCGGTTCGCCGGTCGAAATCTCGTCGACTTCCGCCATGTCGTCGCCAACGACCCGTTCGAGCAGGTCGACCGACATCGTGAACTTGTTCCACGTCGGTGGGAGCGACCCCGGCGGGCCAGCGATCTGGCCAGCGAGCGCGTCACCCTTCGTGTACGACGGGTCGAGACCGGTCCCGACGCCGAGCAGGCCTCCCGGCGACGCCTCGTCGACGGACTCGCCACCGGCCTGAATCGACCGGATGCTCGTCGTGATGGGACGGTACTCGGTCTGGCCGCCCTCGTCGACCTCACGGCCGGGGCGGACTTCGAGTTCGTCTTCCGTGTGGAGCTGTCCAGCGACGAGCGAGCCGCCGAGGACACCGCCGAGCAGGCCGTCCCACTTCGTGCCGGGACGGTTGATGTCGAACGAGCGAGCGACGTGCATCCGGGCGTCGGCCTCGGGGTCGCGCTCCGGCGTCTGGATGTACGTCTCGATGGCCTGCATGAGCACGTCCATGTTGACGTTTTGGCCCGCGCTGACCGGGATGACCGGCGCGTCCTCGGCGACGGTTCCCTCGACGAACTCCTGAATCTGCTCGTAGTTGTCGCGGGCACGCTCGGCGTCGACGAGGTCGACTTTGTTCTGCGCGATGACGATGTTCTCGATGCCGATGATGTCGAGCGCCATCAGGTGTTCTTCGGTCTGGGCCTGCGGGACGTCCTCGGTCGCGCTCACGACCAGCACGGCACCGTCCATGATGGACGCGCCGGAGAGCATGGTCGCCATCAGCGTCTCGTGACCGGGTGCGTCGACGAACGAGACGGTCCGGACGACCTCCGTTTCGACGTCGTGCTCCGGACACGTGTCTTCGACGGTGTAACACTCGGGCTCGTCACACTCGGGGCAGCGACGGAACGTCGCGTCCGCGTAGCCGAGACGAATAGAGATACCGCGTTTCATCTCTTCGGAGTGCTGGTCGGTCCACTCACCGCTCAGTGCCTGGACGAGCGTCGTCTTGCCGTGGTCGACGTGACCGACGAGACCGATGTTCACCTCCGGTTGTTGGTGGGTTCCTGCCATATCGAGAGTAATCTTGGCTACGTCTACCCTTGTGCGCCTGATAAACCCACCGTTCTCGCACGCGACCTTCTCCCGGCGGTAGGGGCCTCCACTCACCCCATCGGTGGCCACAACAAACCGATGCCGAGCGTCGTCACGACGAGCAACACCAACTGCAGCGGCCCGCCGACACGGAGGTAGTCCGTGAAGTGGTAGCCACCCGGTCCGTACACCATCAAGTTCGTCTGATAGCCGATAGGGGTCATGAACGCGGTCGACCCGGCGAACGTGCACGCGAGGACGAACGAGAACGGGTCCGCACCCGTCTGTTGGGCGGTGTCGATGGCGATGGGAATCAAGAGAGCGACGCTCGCGACCGGGGTGACGACGTTCGCGAGCAGGCTCGTGAGCAAGTAGAACAGGCCGAGCAAGACGAGTGCTGGCACGAGCATCGCCACGTTCGCCACGACCAGGTCGGCGATGTAGGTCGCCGCCCCCGTCGCCTGAAGTGCGGTCGATAGCGGCAGAATCCCGGCCAGCAAGAAGATGACGTCCCACGACACCGCGTCGTAGGCGTCACTCGTGTCGAGACAGCCGGTGACGACCATGGCGACGACGCCGCCGAGCGCCGTGATGACGATTGGATACGGTGAGACGGCGGCGAGGGCGACCACGGCGACCATGATGCCGAGTGCGAGCGGCGTCTTCGTGCTGAGTTCCGGTGGCTCACGCGGTCCGTTGTCTCGACTGCCCCGAGTCACCACGAGGTCGTTCATGTCCGCCAGCAGGTCGACCGCTTCGGTGGTCGCGTACAACAGCAGTGAGTCACCGGCGTCGAGCGGCATGTCGGCCAGGCCTTCGTGGGACACCGTGTTCCCACGCCGAACCGCCATCACCGATGCGTCGTGGCGCTCTCGGAACCGAAGTTCTCGGAGCGTCTCGCCGACGTACGCCGAACCCGGTGGCAGCACGACCTCGACCAGTTCACCACGGATCCACGGCGCGTCGAGGCTGTCGCCCGTGACCTCTTCGCGTGGGAGTTGTCGGAGGTCGTACTCCTCGGCGAAACTGTTCACCTCGCGAAGGTTCGCCCGGACGGTCAACACGTCCCCAGCCATGATTTCGCGGTCGGTCCGTGGCGCGATGAACACCTCGTCGTCGCGAATCAGTTGGAGGGCGTCGAGGTCGCGACCCAGTTCGCGGAAGGCGTCGTCGAGGCGTTGCCCGACCAGCGACGACGACTCGCGGACCCGAACCTGTGCGAGATAGTCGCTCACCTCGTACGCGTCGGTGATGTCGAGCACGGGTTCGATACGCTCCGGGATGAGCCCCGGCGCGACGGTGAGCAAATACACACTCCCGACGAGGAGCACCACGATACCGAGCGGCGTCAACTCGAACATCGAAATCGGGTGGTCGAGAATCTCCGCGGAGAGACCAGACGCCACGATGTTCGTCGCGGTCCCGATGAGCGTCAGCGTCCCGCCGAGCATCGACGCGTACGAGAGCGGGAGCAAGAGTTTCGACGGCGAGAGGTGACTGTCCTCGGCGAGGTCGGTCACCATCGGGATGAACACCGCGACGACCGGCGTGTTGTTCACGATGCCCGCCAGCGGCCCAGTCGTGCCGACGGTCGCCGCGAGGACCCATCGCTCCTCGCCGCCAGTGACCTGCCGAAGGAACACGCCGAGCCACTCCACGACCCCAGTTCGCTGGACGCCCTCGCTGAGCATGTACATCGCCATGATGGTGACCGTCGCAGAACTGGCGAAACCGAGGATGGCCGTCTCGGCGTCGACCTGCGTCCACGGTTCGAGGACGACGAGCGAGACGAGTACTGCGAGGGCGGTCACGTCCGGTGAGACGACCTCTGTCAGAAACAGAACGAGCGCCGCGAGGGTGACGGCGAACACCACGAGCATCGATGTGGTGAGCGTGGACGTGGCCATATACGTTGGCGTACTCGGGTGTAGGAAAAATAAGTACCCTCACCAGAACCACAACCTGTGAGAAATTTTACCAAAACTCGTTTCAGTGAACGACTTTACCCCACCAGTGCGATACAAACGACATGAGCAAGGCGACCATCACCGACGCCGTGGACGAGGTCACGCCGGCCGAGGCGTTCGCCGTCATCGCCAACGAAACGCGCCTCTCCATCCTCGAAGCACTCTGGCGCGCCGACGAGCGCCCAGTGCGCTTCTCCGAACTGCGGAGTGCCGTCGGCATGCGCGACTCGGCACAGTTCAACTACCACCTCCAGCAACTCTGTGACCAGTTCGTCGTGAAACGTGCGGACGGGTACGATCTCCGCCACGCCGGGGAGAAGGTCGTGAGCGCGGTCCTCGCAGGCGACTTCACCGAAAACCCGCATTGGGAGCCGTTCGAAATCGACGGTCGCTGCGTCGCCTGCGATACGACGCTCCTCGCCGAGTACGAAGACGAGAACATCCGCATCGAGTGTCCCGACTGCAGCCACGCCCACGGCGAATACCCGTTCCCGCCGGGCGGGCTCAACGACCGCACCCGCGACGAAGTGATGGAGGCCTTCGACGAACGCGTGCGTCACCTCCACTGCCTCGCGGCCGACGGTGTCTGCCCGGAGTGCGCCGGAAAGATGCAGAGCACCATCGAACGCGGCGGCGAGTGCTGTATCGGCCTCGACCTTCGCGTCGAACACACCTGCCAGCAGTGTGGCCACTCGCTCTGTTCAGCGTTCGGCCTCCTCCTGCTCGACCAGTCAGACACCGCGACGTTCCACCGTGACCACGGCATCGACCTCCAAGACACGCCCTACTGGAACCTGCCGTGGTGCGTGAGCGACCACTCGACCGAAGTCGTCTCGCAGGACCCGTGGGAAGTCGTCGTCTCGGTCACGCTCGACGACGAGACCTTACGTGTCACGTTCGACGACTCGCTCGATGCGACCCGCGTGGAACGAGAGCGCGAACGCTGACCGGCGCTTTCTTCTCGCACGAATTCTCGGACCGACCTGTTCAGCGAAAACGACGTTCTACCCGGGATACATCGATTTCTCGCTCCTCGTCGTACTCTCACGTATGCGCCGCATCACCTTCCCCACTGGAAAGGCCGTCGCTCGGCACGGCTCGAACACGGTCGATGTCCTCGGGTTCGCGGGCCTGACACTGCTCACGGTCGTCGTGGCCGCCGCGTGCCTGTTCGTGCTGCTCTGGGTGCTGCCGGAACTCGGGATTTACCTGGCCATCGCCGCGTGGGTCGCCGTCCTCGGCCTCGCCATCGGCATCCCCGTTCTCCTCGTCCAGATAATCGGCGAGGCGATGGACTGACCGCACGAAGGTTTAGGACGACCGACCACCGAACCTCGGTCGTGCGAGAATTCGGGTTCGAACTCCATGTTTGCGCGCTGCTCGAACGCGACGACGAGGCCGTCGTGGCGCGACAACTCGGCGGCGGCGTCCACAGCGCGCGCCGCGTCCTCGACGTGGTCTGTGTCGAACCCGGCCCGAACTTCGACGAGCGCGTAGCCATCACACCTGAAACGATTCCAGCGGCAGCTATCGAGAGCGAGGTCGGTACCGGACAGGCCCGGTACTGGCGCGACGCGTTCGACGGGCGCTCCGACCACATCCGAGAGGTGGTCGACCGAGCGGTCGAACTCGGCTTCTTCGAACGCGAACGTCGCGGGAGTCGCGACTACGTCCGCCAGAGCTGTCGCTACCCGACCGACTGGTTCGGGCAACTCGTCGCCATCGAGAACAAACCGGACCTCGGGACGCCGGGCGACCTAGAGATGCAACTCCGCAAGGACGTGCAACTCGGCCTGGTCGACGAGGTCGTGCTGGCGACCGAGAGCTACGTCACCGGCGCACACCTGAACCGTATCCCCGAGGAAGTCGGCGTGTGGCGAGTGGATACCGAATCGGCGACGAGGGCGGTGATTCGAGAACCGATGCCACTGCCAGTCGCAGAGCCGGGCGTCGAAATCGTCCAGACGCACGCGGGCCGGACCGACGTGCGAATCGCCAGCGCGACAGCGAAGGCACGGGCGCGCCGGGCACTCGCCGAGCGTGCCTACGGCAAGGGCTGGCGGACCTACGATTTCCCGGGGTGTGCGCGCGCCGCGGAGACGACGCTGGCCGAGAGCGGCTGTGTCCCCTACTGCGACTGGCACGAACGCGTCGTCGACCCCGGTTCGGAGTGCGGCCAGGACTGCCCGGGTTTCGAGGCGGCCGACCCACTGGACGTGGCCGTCGCTGCCGAGCGCGAGCAGCAGACACCCTGGGTCGCCGACCCGGACGGTCGGGCGCGCAGACAGTCGGGACTCGACCAGTTCTTCTGAAAGTGGCGAACAGACGGCGAAATCTCGGAGACGTGGACGGGGACGCCGTACACCCGCTGACCCGCCCACGATGACTCGTCAGGGCACGGCGACAGTGGCCGCCGGTTCCGTCTTGAACCCTCGGTCAGTCGCGTCGCCGGTCCACGAGCGCGCTGGCCACGGCCACCGCGTTCGTGAGTCCGAGGTCGAACCCGGCTTCGAGGTCACCGTCGAGGCTCTCGGCGACAGATTCGCCCGGTGCCGGTCTGTCGAAGTTAGCGACGCCGCGGACGCTCAGGTAGTCGTCGAGTCGGCCGAACCGGTCGAGGACGGTCGCCGTCGCCGCGTCCTCCATCTCGGTCGCACAGTACGGGCTGGCACCGTACTGCTCGCAGAGCCACTCTACCTGTTCGGCGAGCACGCGGCCGTGCCAGAACTCGTCGCCGCAGACGTTGGTCCCGACGACGGTACCGGGGTCACTGCGTGCTGCGGACTGGCCGAACTGGGTGCGGTGACTGTCGAGTGCTGGGTCGTCTGCGAGTTCGACAGACTGGGCTACACCCGTCGCCCAGTCGAGTAACTCGTCGTCTGGCCGGTACACGAGGTCGTTCTCGCGGTACGGATTGAGCGCGAGTGGCACGTCGTCGCCACCATCGCCTTCGCGCTCGTCCCAGCGAACCTTCACGTCCCAGTCGACGACGGCGGCGGCGACGACGACAGACCCGAGCGTCGTCCGAGTCGGCGGCCCACCCGCCACACCGACAGAGAGGAACAGGGTGTCGGAGAGGTCGAGCGCGGGGGTCGTGAGTGCGGCTGTGACAGTACTCGCCGTCTTCGACTTACCCATCCCAGTCGGGAGGAGTACGAGGCCACCTTCGGCGTCCGTGTACTGGAGCGGCTCGGGGACCCCCGAAACGTCGAGGGCGTGGTCGAAGTCGTAGCGGTCGAGCCACGGTTGGCGTTCGTCGAGCGTGTCGGCGTCGTGGACGAACGCGGGGAAGACGAGTACGTCGGGCGCGATGGACACGACCGGAACAGCGGTTGCCGGAGAGAAAGTGCTTCCGTCAGCGTGGCCGCGTCGTCAGAGCGTGAACGTCTCGCCGTCGACCGCGATTTCGTCGGCGAACGCCTGCGCTTCGGGATAGAAGTGTGCGGCGTGGACGACGCGCGTCTCCGCCGCGTCGAGGTCGGCGGCGAGTTGCAGCGCGCCTTCGCGAGTCATGTGCTTAGTGCCGAACGTGTGGAAGACCCCGTCTTCGGTCTCGCTCCCGTGTTGGCCGCCGAGCGGGTGGTACTCACAGAGTTCGCTCGGGACGATGCCGTCGGCCAGCAGCAGGTCGGCATCACGGAGTTCTTCGCGCGATTCGGCGGGTACGTCGTAACTGGTGTCGCCGGAGAGCGACAGCTTCGCGCCACTCTCGGGGTCTTCGACGACGAGTCCGTAGCAGACCAGCGGCGGGTGGTCCACCGGCACGAGCGTTACGTCGAATCCACAGGTTTCGAACGTCGAAAGCGGCGCTTGCGGGTGGACTGTCACCGTGTCGAGGTAGTCGTACTTGCGTGAGACGGTGTCGGCGACGCTCTCGTCAGTCACCGGGTCGACCTCGTCCGCGGCGAACACGTCGAGGTGGTCGAACAGTCGGTAGGCGTTCCCGAGGCCGTCTAAGTGGTCGAAGTGGATGTGCGTGATGACCGCCGCGTCCGGCAAGGGAACTTCCTCGCGGAGGAACTGGTAGCGAAAGTCGGGGCTGGCGTCGACGAGTAGACACTCGTCGGTTCGTTCGTTGCGTACGTGAACCGAAAAACGGGTCCGCTCGACACCCCGGCGCTTCGCTGCCTCGCAGGTGTCACAGTCGCAACCGGCGGTCGGGGTTCCCGTGGTGTCGCCGGTCCCGAGCAGCGTCACCTCCATGGCTCAGTGGTCGTGGTCGTCGTGGCTGTGGTCGTGATCGTCGTGGTCGTGGTCGTGTCCAGACCCATCCCCAGCGACGAGGGCGTCGCTGTCGTCCATCATGTCGAGGTTCTTCAGGTTGTCACGCTCTTCGAAGTCGGCGACAGCGGCTTCGAGGTCGTCCTGCGTGAGCGTCATCCGTTCTTCCGTGAGCGCGTCGAGGACGGCCTCGCGCATGACCAGTCGGAGGTCGCTCCCGGTCAGGCCTTCGGTGATGTCCGCGATGGCTTCGGGGTCGAACTCCTCGATGTCCATCGCGCGGGTGATGATGCGGAGGATGTCCGCACGCATTCCGTGGTCTGGCTTCGGGAAGTTGACGATTTCGTCGAAGCGCCGCCACGCCGCGGCGTCGAGTTGGTCCGGGTGGTTCGTCGCGCCGATGAGCAACACGTCGTCTTGAATCAGCGAGATGTCGTCGATGCTCTTCAACAGGGTGTTGACGGCGCGCTTGATGGCGTTGTGTTCGTCGCCGCCGCGAGTCTTCGCGACGAAGTCGAACTCGTCCATGAACAGGATACACGGCGAGAGTCGCTTTGCGACCTCGAACGTCTTCTCGACGTTCTTGGCCGTCTCACCGAGGTACTGACTCGTAATCATCGAGAGTTTCACCTCCACGAAGGGCAGGTCGAGTTCGTACGCGAGGCCCTTCGCTGCGGAGGTTTTCCCCGTGCCCGGCGGGCCGACGAACAGCAACTTACCGATCTCGCGCAGGCCGATTTCGGCGAGGTAGTCGCGGTGCTCGATGGCTTTGACGACCTTCTGAATCTCGTTCTCCTGTTCTTGCGTGAGGACGATGTCGTCCAGCGTCTGGTCGATTTCCTCGGGCGCGCGGATGTCGACGAGGTCGAGCATCTCCTCTTCTTCCTCGTCCTCGAACATCTCGTCGAGGAGCGAGTCTATCCAGACGCGGTCGGCCTGAATCGGCCGGTTCGCGTCGCGTGCCGCCTCGTAGGAGACGCCCTCGACCTCGCCGTCGTACACGCTGGCGAGGACGGGGTTCTGCTGGATGGTCCCCACGTCGACACGGTCGAGGAACCAGTTCTCGGCCATCTCCGGCTGGGTCAGCTTCAGCTTCCCGGTGAAGTCGTCCCGGTCGGTGAACAGCAGGTCCGAAATCGCCTCCCAGGGGTGGTCGATGCCGGTCGCTGCGCGGGTCGTCTTGTTCGTCACCGCCAGCGGTCGCTCCACCTCCCCATCCGTATAGAAGACCCGCCGGTAGCGAGGCGGTAGGTCGTTCTCGTCCAACTCTCGGTTCTCGGTGTAGGCGTTCGCCGTCAGCAGGAACTCGACGACAGAGAGCGCCGCTGTACTCATTCCCGGTAGCGTACTCCCCACACGCGCTTAAGACCGTCGAAGCACAGAAATCGACCCCGAGAACCGGAGACGTGGAGCGAACGGGAGTACGAACGTGAGAAAAAATCGACGCGTTGGGGTGTCGACGACGGTCGAATCAGCCAGCGACGCGAAGCCGGTTCACCTGATTCCAGACAGGCGGTGTCGCCAAATCCGGAACGGTCCACGCTGGGGCGGCGTCTGCCGCGGCAGCCACGAGGTTCGACGAGTTCGTTGCGTCGTCGCTCGACGTACTGCCGTTGGCTTCGTTCAGCGCCGACTCGTCGATGTAAATCATGAACGGCGTTCCGGGACCGTACCCCTCGTCGGTGCGGTCGACGGAGCGGAACCGCTGGAACTGACGGGCATCGTAGCCGTTGTCGAGCATCCACTGGTGGATGTCTTCGGCGTCCTGCCCGTTGCTCCCGTTCCCGATGGCCATCACGACGGGCGGGCGCGTCTCGTTGATGTTCGACAGCGAGATGGTGGAGTCGACGTTGAACGCCGTCGCGGCGTCGTCGTCGTGGATGGCGTTGTACCGGTACATCTCCATGTACCACATCAGCGTCCGGCGTTCGAAGTAGCCGCCGCCGGCGTTCGGTTGTAAGTTCTCCGACTCGTTCGAGACGTAGTACTCGTTCCCGTAGAACATGACGTCTGTGTCGTTCACACCACCTTCCTGGTGACCGACGCGCTCTACGTCTTCGAGCGTCGCCTTGAGGTCCGTACTGGACGACTGCGCGTACTGGATGAGTTTGTTGTCCGGGTCTTGCGGATTCATGTACACCTGGTCGGACGCGGCCGCACCGATGTTCCCGAGCAGGAGCAACACGATGATGACCGAGAGCGCGACGCCGATACCGTCGTCGTCGGTGAACGAGTCGATGCCCCAGCGAAGGACGATACCGACGCCGACCGCGGCCGGGATTGCCAGCGGGAGGATGGCGTGGGCAGTCGCCCATCCGGCCTTGATGTCCGTTGCGATGGGGTAGCCGAGGATGCTGACGAAGCCCCAGTACGAACAGAGCGCGACGAGGTCACGCTGGCCGCGGTTGGAGTACCGGTCGACGACGAAGCCGATGACCGAGAACACGAGGATGATGAGCGCCCCCGCGACCAGCACGTCGACGTAGTGCTCGAAGAACGAGAGGAACGGGTGGTCCTGATGACTTCCACCGGCCCACGTACCGGTGAACTGCTCCCACGAGCCGACGGTCGCCTCCCAGACGACCGCACCGAACATGTTCATGTCGAGTGTCTCGATGGCTCGCCACAGACCGATGTCCATCCCCGCCTGTTCCGGGCCGGGGAAGCCGGAGACGTTGTCGGCGGCACCGGGCGGGTCCTCGGTGAACCCGCCACCCCGCGGCGCGTAGAACAGCACGATGATGGCGAAGAACTCGACGACGAGCGAGACCGCGAAGCCCACCGAGACGAAGTTACGTTCCCACCACTGGAGGTGGCGGTCGATGAGGGTCCCGCCGTCGAATCGCCGGGCGTAGGGCCAGCAACCGCGCAGGTCGAATGGCACGGTGCGGTCGACGAAGTCGAACAGGACGCCCATCGGACTTCGGTCGCCCGACCCCGGCGCGCGAATCATCCGGTAGTCGAGCAGCAGGTAGGCAGCACCGAGCCAACACAGCGGGTAGAGCAGCCCGTTCTCCTTCGTCGTCAGCGAGAGGGCGAAGGCTGCGACACCGGCCGCGAGGTGCCAGCGCTTCCCGTCGTCGTCGGTGTAGCGCAGGAAGAACCCGAACGCCCACGCCGCGAAGACGACCAGCGGGATGTCCTCGCGCATGAACCGCGAGTAGTAGAGTAGGACGGGGTTCGCTGCGAACAGCACACCGAGGGCGACGAGTTCCACGTCACGCAGGTGCTTGCGGTAGAGCCACGCGGCCAACGGCAGCGTCGCACCCATGATGGCCGGGACGAGCCGAGCCGTGAAGTCGGAGGGACCGAGCAACTGGAAGACGTACTTGTTGACGTGGAAGAGGAACGGTCCGTGGACGATGGGCCGGTACTCCCACACGCCGCTTTCGAGGTAGCGAAGTATCCAGTAGCCGACGCGACCTTCGTCCTGATGGGCGACGCGCTGGCCGAGCCACACCAGTCGCGCGGCCAGTCCGAGGAGCGCGATGACCACGAGCGCACCGAGCGTCCGGTTGCTGGAGGAGAACGGCACGAGCCGGCTTCGGTCGGTGGTCGCGTCGGTGGTCGTCGTGGACCCGTCGGCGGCACCGACGGACTCGTCCGCGGCCGTCTCGTCGAGTGTGGCGGTTCCACCCGCTGCACTCGATGACGGCGGTGCAGTGTCCGAAGACTCGGCCGACTCGGTCGTGGAGGACGACCCACCGTCGGCCTGAGCGGCGTCGGCCGGCGGCTCGTCGGGCGAGCGCGGGGACTCGTCTGACATTAGTCGCTTACAGCGAGACTGCGCGTATACGCTTTTTGGGTTTCGTCGGCTGATGCACACGTTTCACCGGGAGAGACACAGTCGCGAAACGAGGGGAAGTGC
This sequence comes from Haloarchaeobius caseinilyticus, assembly GCF_051207395.1. Taxonomy (NCBI): domain Archaea; kingdom Methanobacteriati; phylum Methanobacteriota; class Halobacteria; order Halobacteriales; family Halorubellaceae; genus Haloarchaeobius; species Haloarchaeobius caseinilyticus. Next base: position 1,533,774 of record NZ_JBPJZC010000001.1, read on the forward strand.
GGGCGGTCAGTGGGTGCCAGCAGACACCCGAGAGGGCCTCTGCCCTCCGCAACTTCAGCAGGGTTGAATTTCGTCCGTGTCGGAATCACCCTCGCTGTGTCGCCCCTAAACCGCAGATTCGGCGGTCGTCGTCGAAAACAGACTCCAGAACATAAACTCTAGTTGCGATTACTTTGGGTTCTACAGTGATTTAAGGGGACGCACTCCCAGTGTCTCACCATGGCAGCAAACACGCCGGTCATCGCGGCAGCGTTCCGGACCCCGCAAGGGAAGAAGGGTGGCGTCTACGCCGACACCCGTGGCGAAGACCTCGCCGTCACACTCATCGACGAGATTCTCGCAGAGACGGGCATCGACTCCGACGACGTGGACGACCTGCTCTGGGGCTGTGCCCAGCAGCGAGGCCATCAGGACAACAACGTCGCCCGCGTCATCGCCTTGCTCTCCGAACTCGGCGAGAACGTCCCGGCGACGACCATCAACCGCTGGTGCGCCTCCTCGATGCAGGCCGTGATGTCCGCCAGTGACGCCGTCGCGGCGGGCAACCGCGACTGCCTCATCGCGGGCGGCTTCGAGCACATGACGAACGTCCCGATGGAAGGCGGCATGGACGGCCGTAGCTTCCACCCCGCGTTCCTCGAGATGTACAACGTCGCGGAACTCTCGATGGGCATGACCGCCGAGAAGGTCGCCGAAGAGTACGACATCTCGCGCGAAGCACAGGACCGCTACGCGGCTCAGAGCCAGCAGCGCGCCCACGAGGCGACCGAAGAAGGTCGCTTCGAGGACGAAATCGTCCCCATCGAGACCGACGACGGCACGGTCACGAAAGACGAAGGCATCCGCCCCGGCACCACCTTCGAGGATCTGCAGGGTCTCCCGCCGGCGTTCATGAAGGACGTGACGGCCGGGAACTCCTCGCAGATTTCCGACGGCGCGGCCGCACTGCTCGTCACGTCGAAGGAGTACGCCGAGGAGAACGACCTCGAAGTCCTCGCCGAGGTCGGCATGAACAACGTCGCTGGCGTCGACCCGACCGTCATGGGTATCGGCCCGGTCCCGGCGACCCGTGGCCTGCTGGAGCGCAACGGTCGTGACATCGACGACTACGACCTCGTCGAACTCAACGAGGCGTTCGCCAGTCAGACCGTCTACGCCCGTGAAGAACTCGGCATCGACGAGGATATCTTCAACGTCAACGGTGGGGCCATCGCCATCGGCCACCCGCTCGGGGCCTCCGGCGCTCGCCTCCCCGTGACGCTCATCCACGAACTCCGAAAGCGCGGCGGCGGCCGCGGTCTCGCCACGCTCTGTGTCGGCTTCGGACAGGGCGCAGCCATCGAGTTCGACGTCGAGAGCGAGTAAGGCGACACAGTTCGCGAGAGTTCCCTCGTTTCGTTCAGGTCTGTTTTTCGATAGTCTGTTTTCGGACCGTTCACAGTGATGGGGAATCGGAGAGATTTCGGCCCGGTTTCCGGCCGTTTGAAGCGGTCGTATCGGGGTATCTGCATCACTCACTATCAGTACACATTTACTGTCTTTCTGAGGTGACTGAAAATGAGTACACTCGGCAATTGAGATGGTAACTATCAAACAAGTTTGCCAGCCGACAGCAGTACTCACTTCGCCGAGTTGTTCGATTTCTATATCATCGAGTGCCGAGTGAACTGTTCGCTGAAATATCCGCGCACGAACACGACGTTTGTCAGCCAATGAGGACGTTTGACAGTATCTTTCTGTTGAAACGTATGACCGAACCGTCCGCGAAAAACCGAACGACTGTGTCGGGATAACGGCTGGTTCGCCGACTGGCGTCGTCGTTTCGTACTGACACGCCACTGTGTGACATAGACCCACACACCTTAGATACCTTCGCACCGTCTGTACAGGCATGACAGAAGACTACCCGAGCGGGACGCGCCTGGAGCTATGGCTGCGCCCGTCGTGCGAGTGGATGTGCAGACACGAGAAGGGCCTCGTCGAGTGTGCGAAGGGACTCGAAGCGAGTGGCGTCGTAGACGAGGTCCACGTCGAACAGTGGGGAAAGTACGCACCTATCGCCCCCGACGACGCCACCACGGACTCGGAACGGAAGGCGAGTGAACGACTCGCCAGCTACCGCGAGTGGGCCGAAGCCACCGAGAACGACCTCCGGGCGTTCTCCCGGACGGCGGTGCTCCAGCGTGGTAGCCAGCCGGTGACCATGCAGATCCTCCCGCTGGTCGCACTCGCCTCGTACGACGACGATGGCGAGTTGCTGTGGGTGGCCCCACACGGCGAGGGCGAGGCAGCCGTCAGTGTCACCGACCGACTCGACGAACTGGAAGAGCGCGCCGACCGGTTACTCATCGCGGACTGACCGCCGCGCAGGGACCGACTTTTTCTCCGGGAAAACACATTCGAGAAGTTTCATACTGTTGGCCAGAGAAGCGGCGACCATGACCCAGCCCGCCATCGAGACGGACTCGCTCACGAAAGCGTACGATGGAGAGACGGCAGTCCGTGACATCGACCTCCACATCGAGTCCGGGGAGGTGTACGGCTTCCTCGGCCCGAACGGGGCGGGCAAGACGACGACCATGCGGATGCTGACGACGCTCACTCGACCCACGTCGGGTGAGGCCCGCGTCGCCGGCCAGCCTATCACCCAGCGTGACGCTGTGACGCCACACATCGGCTACCTGCCGGAGGAGCCGCCGCTGTACGACGAACTCACGGCCATGGAACAGTTGCAGTACATCGCTGGCTTGCGCGACATCCCCGACGACGCGGCCGACGAGCGCATCGAGTCCCTGCTCAAGCGGTTCGACCTGTACGAGGACGCCGACAAACGCATCGACGCGTACTCGAAAGGGATGCGCCAGAAGACCGGCGTGATTCAGGCGGTCCTGCACGAACCCGACGTGGTGTTTTTAGACGAACCGACCTCTGGCCTCGACCCGCGGGCCGCCCGGACGATGCGCGACACCATCGCCGACCTCGCCGACCAGGAGATGACCGTGTTCCTCTCGACACACATCCTCCCGGTCGTCGACGAACTCGCCGACCGCATCGGTGTTCTCCACGACGGCCGCATCGTGGCCGAAGGCGCACCCGACGACCTGAAACGTCGTGCAGAGACGGCCGAGGCAGGTGGCGCCGGCGACGGCGCGACCGCGAGCCAGACCCGCAGTCTGGAGGACGCCTTCCTCGAGATTACGACGGACATCGAGTGATGAAGGCGTGATGCAGGCCGCGGCCGTCGCGGCGACCGAACTCCGCTGTACCCTGCGGCGAATCCGCGACCACCCGAAGAGTGCGGCGCTTCGACTCTTACTCCTCTCGTTGGTCGTTCCGTCGTTCGTCAGTGGCGACGCGCTCGCTGGCCAGCCAGCGGCCGCCGACGCCCGGATGGTCGCCGCTGGCCTGTGGACGTTTATCGCGCTGACAGCCGCACTCGGCGCACCGCGCTCGCTGGACGACGTGCGAGCAGGGAACGCGGTGTTACCTGCGGTCGGCCTCCGCCAGACCGTCCACGCGACGTTGCTCACACACACGGTCGAACACGGCGTGTTCGCCGGCGTCGTCGGTGTGGCGCTCTTCGTCCAGAGCGTCCTCGGCGGTGCCCCGGCCGCCGGGCTGCTCGGTCTCACCGCCGCCGTGGTCGGGACCACGACCGCCGCCGTCACGGGCACAGCCCTCGGTATCGGGCTTGGCCCCTTCCTCCGGCGCGTTCCAGTCGCGAACCGCTACCCACAGGTCGTCGCCGTCGTCCCCGTGGTGCTAGTCGTGTTCACCGTCGTGAACCCCGACCTGGTCCGGCCACTGCTCGCCGACTTGCCGCCGGGGTGGTACGCCGACTGGTTCCTCGTAGGGACCGGCGGCGGCTCGCTCCAACGGGCTGGCGCGGCCCTCGTGGGAACGCTCGTCGTGCTCCCCATCGGTGTCTTCTGCACCGAGCGTGCGGCCGACCGCGTCTGGTTCGGTGACAGCAGTGGCGGCGAGCAGGGCGGCACGACAGTCGGCAGTCGCTCCACCGCCGCAATCGTCTCTCTCGCCGCACCAGTGACGACCCGCCCCACTCGGGCGGTCGCCCGGCGCGCGTGGCTCAGAATGCTCCGCAATCCCCGGGCACTCGTCCAGCTCGCACTGCCACCGTTCATCCTCGTCAGCGTCGCGCTCCAAGGGAGCATCGACTCTCGCATCGGTCCCGCGTTCATCGTCTTGCTCGCCGCCGCGAGCGGCGGCCTGACCCTGACACTCAACCCACTCGCACTGGAGGGGAACGCGCTTCCCGCACTGCTCACGACGCCCGTCGCTGGCGGACGGGTCGTCCGTGGCTACGTCCTCGCTGGCCTCCTCGGGGCCGGCCCGGCGCTCCTGCTCGCGGCCATCGTCGCACAGTTCCTCGCCGACCTGTCGCTGCTGTTCGTCGTCTGTGCTGTGGTGTGGGGGTTCGTCGTCGCCGCGGCAGGCGCGGCCATCTCGACGAGTCTCGGGTTCGTCCTCCCATCGCTCGACGCACTGGCCGACGGGTCGGCCACGAGTCCAACCCGGGCAGCCGTCTTCGCCTACATGTTCACGATGTTCCTCGTCGGCGCGCCGGGCCTCGGCGGTCTCGTCGCGCTCCCGAACCTCGTCGGCGTTCTCGCTGTCGTCGGCGACGTGGCCTTACTCGCGGCCGTCGGTGGCGTCGCGTACTGGCACGCTGGGCAGCGTTTCGCCGAGTTGACGGTGTGAAAAACGAGGTCCCGCTACAGTTCGACGCGCGAACAGATGCGCGTCTCCCCATCGCTCGACTCCAGATGCGCGATATCCGTAATCTCCATCTCCCAGTCGAACTCCCTCGCAGAGAGGTACGATAGCACGTCGCCGAGCACTTCGTGGTCGAGGCTGTAGTACGCCAGCGTGACGTGCGGGAACCACCGGTCGGGGTGGTAGTAGTCGTCGGCGTGCTCGGCGAAGTCGGTGAGGCGCGTCCAGAGGCTGTCGTGGAGTCGGGCCAGACTCGGCGAACGCGCGAGCGGGAGGTAGACGACAGGCGCGGCCGTGAAGACGCCGAGGCCACCGGTTCGGACGGTAAAGGCGTCGAGTTCCGAGGTCACGGAGTGCAGTCGCGATTCGACCGTCGTGGCGTCGTACTTCTCCGCGACGTGGTAGGAGATGTGTGGCGGTGGAAGTTCGCCCGCCGGGTCGATACCGAACTCGTCGTGCAGGTCATCCCAGCAGTCGAGGACGCGCTGGTGGTGCTCGTCGGGCAACGTGGAGATGACCGCGGAGTTCATCGTCAGTCGTCGGCGACAGCGTGACCAGTTACGTTGTCGTCCGGGACGGTCCCGTCGTCGTTCCAGCCGCGCTCGGCGTAGTACGCCGAGAGGGCGTCGTCGAAGTCGGGGATGTCGTACGGGAGAACGTCGTCGCCGCGGTCGAACCCACGCTGGTTGTTGAAGTGGCGTTCGAGTTCGACGATGCGCGCGCCGACCGAGAGCAAGTCGTCGTAGTCCTCGTCGAGGAGTTTCCCGAGCGTCTCTCCACTGATGAAGTCACGCGAGAACTTGCAGACGACGCCGGAGTCGAGCACCGCGTTGTGGTTCTCCTTGTAGGCGACCTTCGGGGCCTTCCCCTCCAGTCCTTCCTTCGGAACTGCTTCGTCCTTCCCGACGAGTGGGTACTCCAGCGCGTAGAACTCGGCGTACATGTGGTCCGCGCCGCGGTTCGACGTGGCGAAGGCGAGGCCCTGGCCGTTCAGCGTACGGCCGTCGTGAGCCGGGAACTCCAGTCCCTTTACGGACCAGTTCTCGACGCCCAGTTCCTCGTGACAGCGCGCGACTCCTTCGGCGAGCGTGTCCCCGATGTCCTCGCGGGCGGCTATCTTCTCGACCGTTTCGTGAATCAGGTCGGCGTCGCCGAAAGCGTCCTCGCTGGCGAGGTAGGCCGAGACGACGTCGCCCGCGGAGATGGTGTCCATCCCGAGTTCGTCGCAGAGTTCGTTCGACTTCATCACGTCGACGACGTCGTCGACGCCCGCGTTCGAACCGAACGCCATGACGGTCTCGTACTCCGGCCCCTCGGTTTCCACGCCGGATTCCTCGTCCTTCGTCGGGAGTTTGCACGCGAAGGCACACGCAGAGCAGGTTCCTTTCTTGTACTTCTTCTCCTCGACGGCGTCGCCGCCGATGCCAGCCGCACCCTCGAACTCCAGTTCCGAGAAGTATCGCGTCGGGAGCGCGCCGACGTGGTTCGCGAACTCGGTGACGCTGGAGGTCCCCTGTCGCTTCATGATGTGGTCGGTCGTGGCCGCCTCGCGGTGGACGTCCATCTGGATGGGGTCGATTTCGACTTCGCGGGTCGAGTCGCCCTCGAAGGTGAGCGCCTTCACACCCTTCGAACCGAGGACGGCACCGAGGCCGCCGCGGCCGAACGCCCGCGTCTCCGTCGTCAGGATGGACGCGAATCGGACGAGGTTCTCACCGGCCGGGCCGATACAGGCCACCTGGTCCTCGTCGAGGTCGTGCTGTTCAGTCATATACTCGGAGACCTCGGACGTCGTCGCGCCTTCGAGGTCGGAAACGTCCTCGAACTCGACGCCCTCGTCGGTGACGTGGATGGCGAGCAGATCGTCGCTTTTCCCGGTGACCTCGACTGCACTGTAGCCCGTGCCCGTGAAGTTCCGCGACAGGAAGCCGCCCGCGTTCGACGAGAGCAGGCCGCCGGTCAGCGGCGAGATACCGGTACAGTTCATCCGACCGGTAAAGGACATCTGCGAGTGCTGCATCGGTCCCGTCGCGAAAAAGAGCGAGTTCTCCGGGCCGAACGGCTCGGCGTCGAACGGGACGCGCTCGTGTGCCAGTTTCACTGCCACGCCGCGACCGCCGATGAACGACGACAGCACGTCGTCGATGTCCGTTTCCCGTGCCTCACGTGCGCTCACGTCGAGTGTGAGCAGTGGCCCCTTCGAGTGGTTCATACCTCCACTGTTGCGGGCAATTCCCGATAAACGTTGTTGCGAGACTCGGCCGACGGTGACACGTCTGCCGTGGACGTGCTGGAAGACGACCACGTCGTCCCCGGTTTGGCCGCAAATCACCGACAGATTTATGACATAACTCATACATGTTCTGTGTATGAACGATCGCCAGACGATTCCGTGGCTGGACGTACTCAACGCGCTCGGCTCGGTCGTCGTCGCGTATCTCGTCGTGTTCTGGTTGACCACCTTCGGCCCCCTCCGGCCGCACGGCCAACTAGGCGGTCAACTGGGTTTCGTCATCGCGGTTGTCGTCAGTGTCGGCGTCGCCTACGGCCTGTACACGACCCTCGACCGGGTGTGAGATTCGCCCGCGGTTTTTCTCAGTTCCGAAGCGACGCTGCCGACCGGTCGCACCGAACAATTTTGTCGTATCGGTGAGAAGAACTGGTCGAGTCCCCCATGTCGGAACAACAGTCCCACAACGACCACCATCCGCCACTCGTCGACCGCTGGCGCGCGTTCTACGCCGGACTCGGTGGCGCGACGTCAGCAGTACTGGACCCAATCTTTGCAGGCGCGTCGACTGACTTCTTCGGTGTTTCCGGCACCGCTGGCGTCGTCTTCGACAGACTCGTCTCGTTTCTCGCTTTCAGCGCAGGATTGTACGTCACGTTGACCCTGTTCGCACTGCTGGCACATCGACTGCAAAAGTGAGGACGAGCCGAAAATCCGACTATTCGTCCGAGGGGTGACAGAACGTCATCGCCTGTCGAACGCCCTCGTTTCGACCGATGAACGTCAGGCGGTCGCCTTCTTGCACCGTGAAGTCGGCGTCGGGCACCTGCGTGTCACCGTTGCGACTCACGAGCGCGATGAGACAGCCCTCGGGCAGTTCCGGGCCGATTTCGCGCACTGTGCGGCCGACGAGTTCGGACGAGGTGACCTCTATCTCTTGGACGTCCCCGCTGTCGCCGATGTGAGTCATCCAGTTGGCGAGCGCCGGGCGTTCTATCTCGTTGTCGATGGCCCACGCCGTCGCCATCGTCGCGGAGATAGTCCGCACGCCGAGGTCTTCGAACGCGTCGACGTTGTCCGGGTTGTTCGCCCGGGCGATGACCGTGTCGATGTCGAACTTGCTGTTTGCGAGCTGTGCCACGAGGAGGTTCGCGTCGTCGTCGCCGGTCGCGGCAACGAGTATCTTCGCGTTGTCCGCACCGGCGGCACGCAACACGTCGGTGTCGGTGCCGTCGCCGATGCGGGCTGCGAAGCCGGACTCGCGAGCAGTCTCGACGATGTCCGGGTTCTTCTCGACGATGACGACGTTCTCTCCACGGTTTTCGAGGCGGGCGGCGAGTTGTCTGCCGACTTTGCCGCCGCCGATGACGAGTACACGCATTGGAATCACATCTAGGAACTCCGCAATCTGCCGGGCGAGTCCGGCTTCGAACACGACCGTGAGCAGGATGGTGAGGAAGACGGTGCCGACGAGGATGTTAGCGCCCACCTGGTTGGTGGGGGCGACCGTCGGGTCCTGCAGGGTGAGCGCGAACAGCGTGGCGACCGACGCGGGGATGATGCCGCGCGGGCCGACGAAGCTGATGAACATACGCTCGTCGAACGTGAGCCGGTCGCCAGTGGTGCTGAGTAGGACCAGCGCGGGCCGGAGGAGCAGGGCGACGATGAACACGACTGCCAGTCCCTGCCAACCGAGGTCGATTAGCTTCTGGAACTCCAGCAACGCCGCCAGTCCGATGAACACGAACGAGAGGACCAGCAGCGTCACGTCGCCTTTGAACTCCTCTATCTGCTCCTCGTAGGGCAGGTCGGCGTTGCCGAGCAGGAATCCGGCCGTCGCGGTCGCCGCGACCCCGGCCTCTGAGTACACCGCGTTCGCGGTGGCGAACGCGACGATGGCCCCGGTCAGCGTCAACAGTCGCGCGTTCTGGGGCGCGTTGTCTGGCGAGAGGTCGACGTGGCGAAGCAGGTACCAGATGACGCCTGCGACGATGACGCCAACCAGCAAGCCGGTGCCGAGGCGCTCGGCGAACAGTCGGACGTACTCCTGGACGCCCGGCTCCTCGACGCGCAGCGTCTCGAAGATGACGATGGCGAGAATCGCCGCCGTCACGTCGTTGACGATGCCCTCAGTTTCGAGCGCCGCCTCGACACGGTCACGGACGGCGACCACTTCGAGAATCGGCGTGATGACCGTCGGTCCGGTCGCCACGAGCAACGACCCGACGAGGAACGAGATGCCCCAGCTGGCACCCAGCAGGTAGTGGACGGTGATAGCCGTCCCGACGAGCGAGATGGCCGCCCCGATAGTGACCAGCCGGATGGTCGCTGACGGCGCTTGCCGGAGCTTATCGAGTTTTAGGTGGAACGCGCCCTCGAAGACGATGATGGCGACGGCGAGCCCGACGATAGCCGACAACGGGCCAGCCCCGCCGAACGTCTCCAGCGTGACCAATCCCGCGCCTTCCGGGCCGACGAGAATGCCGGCGATGATGAGGAACAGGACGCTGGGAACGCGAAAGCGGTCCCCGAGCACCTGCGCCACGACGCCGAGTGCGATGATGAGCGCGACGAGCGTGAGCAAGTCGCTCCCGTGGCTCTCAGCGGCAACGGCCAGGGCGAATTCGGGGACACCTCGGTCGAAGACCATGTACGCTGGACGAAGGCCCCATCCGGTATAAACGAACCGCTTGCCGTCGTGAAAATTCGATGCTCTATCTGGGATTATCGGTGTGGAAACGACGGTTCTTTCACTAATACCAGAATAAATTGCCCATGTTTCCGAATTTGGTCAGTCGTCGGTCTGCGTCACGTCGGTGGCCTGTCCCCTATCGTACATCTCCGCGACGAGGTGGTCGTACCGCTCGACGATGTTCCGGCGCTTCTTCTTCATCGTCGGGGTCATCAGGTCGTTCGCCTCGGTGAACTCCTCGGGGACGAGTTCGAACCGCTTTATCTGTTCGTGACTCTCGAATCGTTCGTTGACCGCATCGACCTCGCCTTCGACGATTTCGTGGACGTGCGGGTGTTCGCAGAGCGCCTCGGGGTCGTCGGGCAGCGTTAGGTCGACGGCTGCGGCTTCCTCGCGCAGGGCAGGGATGTTCGGCACGAGCAACGCGGCGACGAACTTCTCACCGTCGCCGAGGACGAACGCCTGTTCGATGAAGCGGTTCGCCGCGAAGGCGTCTTCGATAGGTGCTGGTGCGACGTTCTTGCCCGTCGAGAGCACGAGTAACTGCTTGGCGCGCTCGCGGAAGACGAGGTAGCCGTCCGGTCGCTGCTGGACGATGTCGCCGGTGCGGAAGTAGCCGTCGTCGGTGAACGACTGTGCGGTCTCACCGGGCTGGTCCCAGTAGCCGTCGGTGACGTTCGGGCCGCTGACCAGCAACTCGCCGAACTTGCCGAGCGCGTCGTCGAACTCGCCCTCGGGGACGACCGACGTGTCGATGCGGGTGTCGACGCCGGAGAGCACCGGTCCGATTGTGCCGATTTTCGGTTCTTCCGGCGGGTTCGTCGTCACGACCGGCGAACACTCGGTCAGGCCGTACCCCTCGTAGATGGGGAGGCCCATCCCGTGGTACAGCGTACAGAGTTCGGCCGACAACGTGCCGCCGCCGCTGATGAGGAAGTCGACGTTGCCGCCGAGGGCGGCGCGCACGTCGCTGAAGACGAGGCGGTCGGCCAGCCAGTAGCGCGCCTTGAGCAGCGCCCCGGGTCGGTCGGATTCGTAGTAGTCGCGGCTCACACCTGTCGCCCACTCGAACACGCGCTGTTTGAACGACGACTCCGACGCCTGCTCGCGAATGGCGTCGTATATTTTCTCGTACACGCGCGGCACGCTCGTCGCCGTCGTCGGCTGGACGAGCTGGAAGTCCTCTTTCAGCGTGTCGGAACTCTCCGCGTAGGCGATAGAGGCACCGACACCGAACATGAGGAAGTGCCCAGCGAGGCGTTCGAACACGTGTGCCAGCGGCAGATACGAGACGCCCTCAGTCGTCTCGTCGACCGTCGGCGAGCCGGCTGGCTTGCCCGGACGTGGGCCGTATCGTTTGTACACCTGGTTCACGTTCGACCGGAAGTTACGGTGGGTGAGTCGCACGCCCTTCGGCTGGCCGGTCGTTCCCGATGTATAGACGAGACTGGCGAGGTCGTCCATCTCGGTCGCGTCGAGCCACGACTGGTAGTCCTCGTAGTCGAAGCGTTGCTGACCCTGTTCGTACACTTCGCCGAGCGTGTACACACCGTCTTCGTCGGCGTGTTCCGGCGGCAGTTCGTCTATCGAGATGATGAAGCGCACGTCGAGGTCGTCGACGACTTCGAGGACGCGTTTCAGACAGTCTTCGTTCTCGACGACGACGCCCGACGCGCCGGGGTCGTCGAGCAGGTAGCGGACCTGCTCGGGAGAAGATGACTTGTACACCGTCGTGACGGCCGCGCCAGCCGCGAGCAGCGCGAAGTCACACTGTGCCCACTCCATGCGTGTGTCGGCGAACAGGCCGATACGCTGCCCGTGGTCGACGCCGAGTGCCCGAAAGCCGGCGGCGAGGTCACGGACCACTTCGCGCATCTCGCCGTACGTTATCTCGGCGTAGTCGCCGCTCGGGGCCGCATCGAGCGCCCCCGTCGCCGTCATCGAGCGGTCGTAGACCCCACCCTTGTATCGCTGAGCCGGTCGCCCAGTGTGTCTGTCCGCCGTCGCTTCGAACATCTCGGGAAGCGTGTTCTCGACCGTTATCTCGTCGGAGAACGCCGCTTCAGACTCCCGCCAATCCATAGTGTTGACACTACGCAGGCGGAGAAGATAATAAAAGGTTATGTAAAATTTCAGAGAAAAGTCGGCGTCGAGTCCGCCCTCAGTCGGCGGTGGCGGGTTCTTCAGACGACGATTCGACCGTCCCGTAGATCTCCGCGACGACGTCGTCGTGGCGGTCGCGAATCTTCATTCGCTTTTTCTTCATCGTCGGCGTCAGCATGTCGTTCTCCTCGGTCCACTCGGTGGCGACCAGCCGGAACGACTTGATGCGCTCGTGATGTTCGAAGTGTTCGTTGATACGCGAGACCGCGTCGTCGACCGCATCGACGGCGAACTCGTGGTCGCAGAGTGCTGCATCGTCGGCTGGCACGTCGACGCCGGCCTGTGCTGCGAGTGCGCGAATCGTCTCCGTGTTCGGGACCACCAACGCCGAGATGAACTTCTCGCCGTCGCCCATGACGAGCACCTGTTCGATGACTTCGCTCTCGGCGAAGGCGTCCTCGATGGGTGCCGGCGCGACGTTCTTCCCCGTCGACAGCACGACGAGTTGCTTCGAGCGCTCGTGGAAGACGAAGAAGCCGTCGGGGCGCTTCGTGACGATGTCGCCCGTCTTGAAGTAGCCGTCTTCGGTGAACGCCTCGCGCGTCTCGACCGGCTTGTTCCAGTAGCCGTCGGTCACCTGCGGGCCGTTCACGAGCAGTTCGCCCGTCTCGCCGAGCGTGTCGCTCAACTCGCCCTCCGGGATGACCGACTTGTCGATGCGGACGTCGGTGTCCTCGACCGTCGGGCCGATGGTACCGACTTTCGGCTCCTCCGGCGGGTTGCCGGTGACGGCGGGCGCGGCCTCGGTCAGCCCGTACGCTTCCCACACCGGCAGGCCCATCCCGTTGTACAGCGCGGCGAGTTCCGGCGAGAGCGAGCCACCGCCCGAGAGCATCGCTTCGACGTTGCCGCCGAGTGCTTGCCTGATGTTCGAGAAGACGAGTTTGTCGGCGATTGCACCCTTCAGATTCAGGCCGAAACCCGGCGAGTCCGTCCGATACTGCTCCCGAGCGACCTCGGTCGCCCACGCGAAGATGCGTGCTTTGACGGCAGACTCCTGTGCCTGTTCTCGAATCGCATCGTACAGTTTCTCGTACACGCGCGGAACACCGAGCATCACCTGTGGCTGGAGCTTCTCGAAGTCCTCTTTCAGCGTATCAGGACTCTCGGCGAAGCCGACGCAGGCCCCGACGATGTACATGTGGAAGTGGCCGGCGTGGCGTTCGAGGACGTGCGCCAGCGGGAGGAACGAGATGGTCTGTGCCCCGCCAGTCGACGGAATCGAGTCCGGTCGGTCGTCACGAGGACCGTAGCGCCGGAGCATCTGGTTCAGGTTCGCCCGGAAGTTGCCGTGGGTCAGCTGGACCCCTTTCGGCTGGCCGGTGGTCCCCGACGTATAGACGAGGCTGGCGAGGTCCGCTTGCTCGATTTCGTCGATCCAGCCCTGATACGCTTCCTCGTCGAATCGTTGTCGTCCCTGCTCGTACACCTCACCGAGCGTGTAAATCCCGTCTCGGTCGTCGTATTCAGGGCCGATGTCGTCCATCACGACGATGAAGCGCACGTCCAGCGACTCGGCGACTTCCTCGACCCGTTGCAGGAGTTCCTCGTTCTCGACGACGACCCCGACCGACCCGGAGTCCCCGAGGAGGTACTGGACCTGTGCCGGGGACGAGGACTTGTACACCGTCGTCACGACGCCGCCGGCCGCGAGCAGCCCGAGGTCTGTCTGTGCCCACTCCATGCGCGTATCGGCGAAGATGCCGACACGCTGGCCGTGTTCGAGTCCAAGCGCGCGGAAGCCGGCGGCGAGGTTCCGAACCACGTCTCGCATGCTCTCGTAGTCGAGGGACGCGAACTCGCCCTCGGGAGCGGCACCCACCGCCCCGTGTGAGACCAGCGACCGGTCGTAGATGCCGCCTTTGTACCGCTGTGCTGGTTTCGTCCCGTGTCTCGCCACCGCCTGCTCGAACGTCCGCGGCAACGAGTCCTCGCCGAGAGTCTCGCCGTCGAACGCTGCTTCGGCCTCCCGCCAATTCATATTATTCCATTGAACAGTACAGCGAGGGATAAGCGTTGAGGCCGCAGTTCGACAGAAAAGTCGGCGAATCGAACGACGTGGCGGCGACGCGCAAACCGGCCGGTCGTCAGCCGTTACTGGCCGTACATCTCGTCGACTTCGACCGAGAAGTGGCCGAGGATGTTGCGACGTTTCTTCTTCATCGTCGGCGTCAGCATGTCGTTGTCTTCGGTGAACTCCGGGGCGACGAGGCGGAACTTCTTGATGCGCTCGTGTTTGTCGAGGTCGTGGTTGATGCGTTCGACCTCGGCTTCGACCGCCTCACGGGCGTACTCGTGGTCGAGCATGGCCTCGTCGTCTGCCGGGAGGTCGACACCGTCTTCGGCCGCCTGCGTCCGCAGTCGCTCGAAGTTCGGAACGAACAGTGCCGAGATGAATTTGTAGCCGTCACCGACGACCATGCACTGTTCGACGATGGGTGAGGCGGCGAATTCGTCCTCGATGGGACCCGGTGCGACGTTCTTCCCCGTCGACAGCACGATGAGCTGTTTCGAGCGCTCGCGGAACTCCAGATAGCCGTCGGGGCGCTGGTGGACCACGTCGCCAGTGCGGAAGTAGCCGTCCTCGGTGAACGCTTCCGCAGTCTCGTCTGGCTTGTTCCAGTAGCCGTCGGTGACGTTCGGTCCCTTCACGAGCAGTTCGCCGACCGTGCCCGGGTCGTCGGCGAACGGTGCCTGTTCGACGGCGGACTCGTCGACTTCGACCTCGACATCTGGAAGCGACGGACCGATAGTGCCGATTTTCGGGTCCTCCGGCGGGTTGACGGAGACGACGGGCGCGGTCTCGGTGAGGCCGTAGCCCTCCAGTATCGGCAGCCCCATCCCGTGGTACAGCGCGCAGAGTTCGGCCGAGAGCGAGCCACCGCCGCTGATGAGGAACTCGACGTTCCCGCCGAGTGCGTCACGGACCTTTTGGAAGACGAGTTTGTCGGCGACGCGTGCTTTCGCTCGCAGGGCGACGCCGGGGTCCTCGGTCGTGTGGTACTCCTTGCCCACGTCGGTCGCCCACTCGAAGATGCGAGTGCGGGTCGAGGACGACTCGGCCTGCTCGCGGATGGCGTCGTATATCTTCTCGTACACGCGAGGCACGCTCGTCGCGCAATTCGGCTTGACCAGCGAGAAGTCGGCCTGCAGGGTGTCGGGACTCTCGGCATAGGCGACACAGGCACCGGCCGCGAACATCTCGAAGTGCCCGGCAAGGCGCTCGAACACGTGTGCCAGCGGGAGGAACGAGACGGTTCTGGTCGTCGCGTCGATGCTCGGGAGGTCGCTCTTGTCCGGACGCGGGCCGTACCGCTTCCGAATCTGGTTCACGTTCGCCCGGAAGTTGCCGTGGGTCAACTGGACGCCCTTCGGCTTCCCGGTCGTCCCCGACGTGTAGATGAGGCTCGCGAGGTCGTCCCACTCTCGCTGGTCTATCCAGCCCTGATAAGCCTCCTCGTCGAAGATTTCGGCCCCGCGGTCGTGGACCTCGTTCAGCGTGTAGATGTCCTCGCGGTCGTGGTAGCCCTCGATCCAGTCCATCACGACGATGAAGCCGAGGTCGAGGTCGTCTTCGACTTCGAGGACGCGGTTCATCGCGTCGGCGTCCTCCACGACGACACCATCGGCGTCGGGGTCGTCGAGCAGGTACTGGACCTGTTTCTTCGACGAGCCAGAGTAGACCGTCGTGACGACGGCGCCCGCTGCCAGTAGTGCGAAGTCACACTGTGCCCACTCCATCCGAGTGTTCGCGAAGATACCCACCCGGCTGTCGGCTTCGACACCGAGGTCACGGAACCCCGCAGCGAGGTTCCGCACGATAGAGCGCATGTCGTCGTAGCTGATGGCTCGGTACTCCTCGTCGGGCACCTTCGGGAGGACCGACTCGGTCATCGAGCGATGGTACACGCCGCCTTTGTACATCTGGGCCGGTCGCTCGGCGTGTCGCTCGGCCGCGTCCTCGAACATCCGGGCGAGTGTCGTCCGGCCGACGACCTCGTCCTCGTACTCCAGTTCTGCGTCCCGCCAGTTCATACCACGGGGCAAGGACGCAGGGGAGATAAAAACCAATGAACTATGTGTCGGTTTGTCCGCGTCGGCCCGCGACTGCCCACATCGGGCTCGCGCCCGATGCGCTCACTGCCCGTCCAGATACCGCAACACGCCGCGGACGTTCATCGCCGTCTCACCCGACGCCTTCTCTTCGCCCCAGACGTCGAGCAGTTCCGGGTCGTCGGCGAAGTGCGCGACGACTGCCTCGTCGTCTTCGAGCTCGGCACGGACCGCTTCGACGGTTCCGACCCACGACTGGAGTCGTTCTTCGTACGCGTCGAGCAGGTCGTCGGCTGGGGCCGGGCCGAAGTGTGCGAACAGGAGCGTCGACGGGTCGATTTCGCGGACCGTCTCCACGTCCGCGAGCGCCTGTTCCATGTCGAACTGCGGCGGCGGCGTCGTCTCGCGCACGTCGTCGATAGCTGGGACGTAGATACCGGCCGCGTCGGCGGTGAACACGGCGTCGTTGTCCGGGTCGTAGAAGACGTGCTGGTGTGGCGCGTGGCCGGGTGCCTCGGTCGCGTGCAGCGAGTGGTCGCCGAGTTTGATGACGTCGCCGTCTTCGAGCGCCTGGATGCGGTCTTCGGGGACCGGCTTCGGCTCGGTGTACCACTCTATCTGGTCGCCGACGGCCGACTTCGTGCCTTCCCAGAGTCGCGATGGGTCGACGAGGTGCCGGACCGCGCGCTCGTGAATCGCGACGGTCGCGTTCGGGCACGCCTCAGCGAGGTAGCCAGCCCCGCCAGCGTGGTCGAGGTGGACGTGCGTCGGAATCAGATATTCGACGTCCTCGCGTGCGATATCGAGTTCGTCCAGTGCGTCGAGGATGTACTCGTAGTTGGTGCCGATGCCGGTGTCGACGATGGCCGGCTGTGCCGCGTCGAGGATGTACACCGCACCGTACTCCGTGGTGCCGTACATGCCTGTATCGAGGTAGTAGCAGTCAGTACACTCGCCTGTCGTGACTTCCTGCATGTCGCCTGGGTCCATACCTATTCGCGCGCGCTCTGCGGGGAAAAAGTTTGACTCGGGGGGTGCAAGGCACGCCGTCAGGCTGTCAGCGCGACGACTGAATCGGCCCCCGTAACGGCGACGACCGCGCCGTCGAGCGTGACGACCGGATACTCGACGACTGCATCGAGGTCGACCGACCAGCGGACCGCGCCGCCAGTGAGCGCGACCGCGGCGACGCCCGACTCGGTACCGACGTACACCGCGTCGCCCGCGACGACAGGGACCGAGGCGGCACCCACGTCGGCAGTCCAGTTGCGCTCACCACCTGGCGCGAGCGACCGGAGGACACCGTCTTCACCAGTCAACAGTCGCGCACCGTCCGTGATTGCGGGCGAACCGAGGATGCTGGTCCCCGTCTCGATGTTACGAATCTGTTGGCCCGTCTCTGCGTCGAGCGCGAGCAGTGTGGACCCGACCGTGGTGAGGACGAGGTCGCCAGCGACGACCGGGTCACCGGGACGTCCCCCGACACTCGCGCGCCACGACACCTCGCCGGACCCGGCTTCGAGACCGAGCAAGTCACCGGCGGCGGTTCCGGTGTACACGACGCCCCCGAGGGCCGCCGGCGCAGTCACCGGTTCGCCGCCGAGCGACGACCGCCAGCGCTCGTTCCCGCTCGCGTCGACAGCCCGGAGCGTCCCCGATTCGGTCCCGACGTATGCCACTGGCCCCGTCGTCTTCACCGCCGTCACCAGTGGCGAACCCGCGTCGAAGGTCCACTGCTCGGCTCCATCTGTGGGAGAGCGCGACCGGAGCGAGCCGTCAGCTCCGGGAATCAGCACCCGCTGTGAGGCCGCCGCGAGGGTCGCACCCGGTACCGATTTCGCGGGCTTCGACCACGTGATGTCGCCACCGGCCGTGTCGACCGCGACCGTCGACTGAGCCGTCGGGACGAACGCTCGCCCGTGGGTCACGACCGGACCGGCCCGTGCTGCCCCGTCGAGGTCAGTCGACCACCAGACCGACGGCTTCTGTCGGGGACCGTGAGCACTGTCGAGGTAGCCCGAGTTCCGGGCGTCGACGCCCCGCTGTGGCCAACTGCCGCGAATCCGACCGTCACCGCCGGCCCCCGACTGCTGGCCGAGACAGCCAGTCAGTGCGGCCGTGGCGACCCCCGCAAGTACGTCTCGTCGGCGCATTCGTCTGAACGTCTGCCGGAGGGGACATGAATGTGCGCCGAATGGTCGGCTGGAACCCGAGCGTCTTTCGAGTCGACCCAACCGGCATGGCGCGGGTTGACCAACGTGTCGCGCCATCGGCGCGACCGTGAGGAGCGCGCGAGGGATGACGAGCAGCACGAACGAAGCGAGTGGTGTGAGGAGTCGGTTGGGGTGGTTGTGGCGAGGGACGGGAGGGGTGGTGCGGTCATGTTCCGCCAGCAGTCGGGAACTGCTCGTCGAACACGAGACCAGAAACGACGAGCACGAACACCACAATCGACGACTCACGAAACGACGACCGACAGCACAGCCGAACCCACAATAGGTTACATCAGACGTAAACGCTACTTCAAACGCACAGTCGCTTTGCCACGCGAGACCACGGTTCCGATACGGTTTTCCGCCGGCCTCGTGAACGATTCGGCAAATGCTTAACCGCCGGTACATCCGGGAGAATCCCGACGTGGTTCGCCAGAGCCTCGACCAGCGAGGCTACGACGTGGACCTCGACGAAATTCTCGCCATGGACGAGGAGTGGCGCGAACTCAAAGCCGAGGGTGACGACCTGCGTCACGAACGCAACGAGGTCAGCTCCAAAATCGGCCAGCTCAAACAGGAGGGCAAGGAGGAGGAAGCGCAGGAGGCCATCGACAGGTCCGGCGAACTCAAAGCAAAGCTGGAGGACATCGAGGACCGCACCGACGAACTCGACGAAGAACTCGACCTGCGCCTGCTCGAACTGCCCCAGATTCCGCACGAAGACGTGCCCGTCGGCGACGACGAGGCAGACAACGTCGAGGAGCGCCGCTGGGGCTTCGACGACCTGCGCGACCTGCCCGACGAGGTCACACCGCACTACGACATCGGTGAAGACTTAGACATCATCGACGAGGCACGCGGCGCGAAGGTCAGCGGCGCGGGCTTTTACTTCCTCAAGGGCGACGGCGCGCGACTGGAACACGCGCTCATCCAGTTCATGCTGGACGTCCACCGCGAGCAGGACTACGTCGACGTGTTCCCGCCGGTGCCGGTCAACTCCGAGTCGATGACCGGGACGAGCCAGTTGCCCAAGTTCGAAGAGGACATGTACGGCATCGAGGGCGACGACCTCTGGCTCTGCCCCACCGCAGAGGTGCCAGTCACGAACATGTACCGCGACGACATCCTCCTGCGCGAGGACCTCCCGCTGAAGCATCAGGCGTACACCCCGAACTTCCGGCGCGAGGCCGGTGAACACGGGACCGAGACCCGCGGCATCGTCCGCGTCCACCAGTTCAACAAGGTCGAACTGGTCAACTTCGTCGAACCCGACGAGAGCTACGACCGACTGGAGGAACTCACGACCGAAGCCACCGTCGTGCTCGAACGCCTCGGCCTTCCCTACCGCGTGCTGACGCTCTGTACGGGCGACCTCACCTTCGCCTCCGCGAAGACGTACGACCTCGAAGTGTGGGCCCCCGGCACCGAGAGCGAGGACGCCCCCGAAGGCCTCGGCGGCCGTTGGCTCGAAGTGTCCAGTGCCTCGAACTTCGAGGACTTCCAGGCCCGCCGCGCGGGTATTCGCTACCGGCCGGAACACCACGAGAGCGCGGAGTACCTCCACACGCTCAACGCCTCCGGCACCGCCGTCGGCCGCGTGATGGTCGCGATTCTGGAGTACTACCAGAACGAGGACGGCACCGTCGACGTGCCCGAAGCCCTGCGCCCGTACATGGGTGGACAGGAAGTCATCGAAGGCCACGAGAAAGTCGGTGAGAGCGCGCTCGGCAAGGGCGAGTAGGCAGACCCGCGTCGACTCTAAATCGCACGACTTCGTCCCGTTCGCGCGGAAGACATTCTTGAAGGTCCGTCGTAGTTACCGGCCAGGTAGATAGTTCCACGCGACTCCGACGACGATGGAGAGTCCACCACCACCGAACAGGAAGACCACGTAGACGAGCGCCATCGATTCGGCAGTGGACAGGGTGCCCGTAAAGAGTGGTATCGCCAGCCTTGCACCGAGATAGGTGAGCCCGAGTCCGAACAGCAACGCTAGCAACTGGACCGGGCGCGTACTGAAGACCGAGTCCAGTAGGTCACTCACCGTCAGCGAGTAATAACTCGAGAGAAAGAGTATCCCGACCCCACCGTGGAGCAGTGCCGCCTCCCGGGAGATCGTCTCGCTCTCCTGCCCGGTGACGACCAGATGGCCCAGTCCGAGCACCGCCACCAGTGAGAAGATGCCGCCGAGCAGGAGCGTATGGGAGTCCCCGTGTTCCATACACGATGGAGAACAGGAGCGCAGTAATATTTCAGAGACCATGAAATTTAGGTCGACGACGATTTTTACCGTCGACAGCAGACTGGAACCCTGGCGCGACCCACACGATGCCGATGCTTATCCCGGTAGGCGCCGAATCACGAACCGACAATGTGGGCACCCGTCTTGCAAATCGGTGCGGTAGAAGTCCTCGTCATCCTCGTCGTGTTCGGCTTCTCGGCCGCCGTCGTCTTCGTCGCGGCGGTCATCGGCCGCAGCGCGTTGTTCGGGGAGAACGAGGAATCCGTGCCAGAGAACGGGTCCGACCACCCCTACAGCGACGAGCGTGCGCCGGACGCGACCGACGCCCGAGAGGTGCAGGAACGCGAACACGACGACCAATAGCGAGTCTCCCTTTCTGCCGTCGCTATCGCGTGTACGTCTGCAGCGAGTGGATTCGCTCGCCATCGAGTTCGAACACGTCGACGAAGCGGACGAGCACCTCGTCACCCTCGACGACGCGACCCCTGACCGCGGGACCGTTCTCACCGTCGAAGACGGCGTCGAGTTCGTGATTCGTCTCCCGATTTGGGCGGTCGTCGCGCATGAACGCGACGAACGACTCGCGGTCGTCGAAGGCCCGGTCCGGTCGCTGCTGGGTGAACTCGGACGTGAGCACGTCGCGGAGGGCGTCGTAGTCGTGCTCGTCGAGGGCGCGGTAGTACGTGGCGACTGGCTCGGCGAGGTCCATACCCCCGCTTCGGTGGCGCGCGCAAAGAACGGTCGGGCTATCCGCGTCGTGGCCGCCCGCTACTCGAACGAGGTGTTCGGAAACAGACTGCTCGGCTTCCGCAGTGCCGCACCTGTCCCAGCGGATTCGTGCGGAGCCTCGGCGTCGCCGCGGTACTCGACGCCGAGTTCTCGTTCGTCCGCCGCGAAGTGTTCGGCCGAGGTCGCGTACCACTTCGCCGCACGTCGGTAGTCGTCGCTCCGGTCGCGTCCGGCCTCGGCGGCCGCTTCGACCTCGTCCGACTCCGAGAACCGCTTCGCGGAGCGGAAGCTCTCCGCCGCCGCGTCGAAGTACGCGACGGCTTCGTCGAAGCCGTCCTCGGCACCTTCCCACGCTTCTTCCTCGTAGAGCGACCACGCCGTCTCGAATCGCTCGCGGCCGCCGCGGTGGTGTTCGTAGGCCCGGGCGTACCGCTGGATTGCGGTCCGGTCGTCGCGCACGTCGTCGACCGCGGCGCGAATCTCGCCGAGGTCCGGCACCACGGTCTGGTCCTCGGTCGTCCACGCGTAGCGGACGCGCTGTCGGTCGTCGACGACGAACACGGACCGCTGAGGGATGTTGCGGTGGCCGCGCCAGTCGGCCATGCAGACGCCGTACTCCGCGGCGACCTCGCCGACTGAATCCGCCAGCAGCGGGTAGGTGATGTCGTTCGCGTCGGCGAACTCGCGGTGGCTGTACGCCGTATCGCCGGAGATGCCGAACAGCGTGAGGTCCGTATCGAGGTTGAGCAGGTCGATGTCCTGCATCGTACACAGTTCGGCGGTGCAAGTCGGACTGAAGTCGGCGGGGTAGAACACGAGCACGACGACGTCCTCGCGCAACGCCTCTGTCAGCGAGAACTCGTCCAGCGAGCCGCGCTCGACGCCGGGCAGGGAGAAGTCGGGGGCTTCTGAGCCAACCGAAAGCATGGCCGTCGGTTCTGTGTCAGTGAACTTAGCTCTGGTCGCCGTTTTCACTCGTTGCCGGAACGAGAGTCGGTAGTCTCTGTGCTGTCGCTTCGGTGGTTCTGCTCGGTGAACAGGTCGCGAATCTCGGACCTGCCATCGTCCCGTTCCCGTTCAACAAGCAGTTCACGAATCACGACGGTACATGACCGCCGCCACACCCTCCCCAACCGACTCCGGTCCTCGGCCTCCGGCCTGCGGTCCTCATCCCGGGTGAGAGCAAGCGCTCACTTGCCGTCGTTCGCAGGCTCACGACGACCTCGCGCGATACCAGTTCGCGGTCTCCGACACGCGAACCAGCGCGCACCATGCCGGTCGTTTGGATGACGTTTGCTCGTGAAAGCCCCACTCCACGTCGACGCAAGTTTCCCTCAACCAGCGTACAGTAACTCATTTCAGGGAACCGTTAACCCCGAACCGGCCCAACCTCGATGTATGGCAACGAGTGACGATACGTACGTCCCCATCGCGTCCCTCGACGACCTCCAGACCGAGGGCCGAAAGTTAGTCAACGAAGCCGGCCGCGCAATCGCCCTCTTCTACCACGAGGGCGAGGTTCGCGCCGTGGACAACCGCTGTCCCCACATGGGCTTTCCCTTGACCGAAGGCACCGTCGACGATGGCGTGCTCACCTGTCACTGGCATCACGCGCGCTTCGAGCTCTCCTGTGGCGATACGTTCGACCCGTGGGCCGACGACGTGCTGACCTACCCGGTCGAAATCCGCGACGGACAGGTGTACGTCGACCCGCATCCCGAGCCGGACGAACCACCGGCAGCGCACTGGGCGAACCGGCTCGAAACCGGTCTGGAGGAGAACCTGCGGCTGGTCGTGGCGAAGGCGACCATCGGCCTGCTGGACGAAGGCGTCGACCCGACTGACCCCATCGCACAGGGTGTGGAATTCGGCACGCGGTTCCGCACGATGGGGTGGGGCAGTGGCCTGACCATCCTCGCGGCGATGGGGAACCTCTTGCCCACCCTCGACGAGCAGGACCGAAAGCGCGCGCTGTACACCGGTCTCCGACACGTCGCGATGGACTGCTCGGGCGAAGCCCCGAACTTCGAACAGCCCTCGTTTTCGACCAGCGATGTCTCGCCCGAGCGCCTCGAATCGTGGTTCCGCGACAACGTCGAAGTCCGCGACTCTGACGGGGCCGAGCGCGTCCTCCGGACTGCCGTGGCGACCTGTGACCGCGAACAGGTCGAGCAGATGCTGTTCGCCGCGGCGACCGACCACCGCTACCTCGACACCGGCCACACGCTCGACTTCGTGAACAAGGCCGTCGAGACGCTGGACACGGTCGGCTGGGACGCCGCGGACGACACGCTGGCGAGTCTGGTCGACGCGCTGACGCAGGCAGAACGCAGCGAAGAGCGCTCCTCGTGGCGACAACCGGTCGATTTGGCGACGATGCTCGACGAGGCGTTCGACGAACTGGACGAGTTCGTCGCCGCTGGCGACGGAAAGTCGTGGACCGAACCCGACGACTTCCAAGACACCCTGCTCGGCGACGACCCGCAAGCAATCGTCGATGCACTTACGGAGGCCATCACCGCGGGCGCGACGACCGAGCAACTGGCCCACAGCGTGACCCACGCCGCGGTCACCCGAGTCGCCCGCTTCGGCACGAGCAACGAGTTCTCGGACTGGAACACGGTGCACCACACGTTCACATACTCGAACGCGGTTCACCAGGCGACCCGGCGCATCGACGCGACCGAACTGTACCGGGGCGTCTTCGACGCGGCGACGAACGTCTACCTCGACCGGTTCCTCAACACGCCACCCGCAGACATCCCGCAACCCGGCGAGAGCGACCGCGACCCCGGCGAGATTCTCGACGACCTCGCGGCGACGTTCGACACGGAAGGCGAGGTGAACACGGCCGGGAAACTCGTCGGTGAGTTCTTCGACGCGGGTGGCGACCCGTCCGACCTGAAGCGACGGCTCGGCCACTGCCTGCTTCGCGAAGACGCGAACTTCCACACGCTGCAGGCCGTCGAAGCCGGGTTCCGCCAGTTCGACCTCGCAGACGACGAGAACCGCGGCCGAGTCGCGATGGTCGCCGTCGCTCGCTACATGGTGGCGCACTTCCCGACCCGGCGCGAGGCCGAGCAGACGTACACTATCGCGTCGCGCCTGCTCCGCGGCGAGTCCATCCACGAGGACTGACGGAGGCGAACGTTTTTCCGAGGCACTCGACAAGTCTCGGCCATGATGTCGCTCGGCCAGAAAGTCGTCGCCTTCGCCACCATCGGCTTTCTGAACCTGCTCGTCCTCGTGTTCCTCGGCTGGTTCGTCCTGTTCTCGCTGGTGCCGTCACTCATGCTGGCGGCGGCCATCGCCAGACAGTGAGTGCGGCGACGACTGACGCGACGCTTTTGTTCCCCGCCTCCGTCTGCCCGGACATGCTCCGGTTCGAACTCGTCGGCGTCTACGGCGGCTGGGAAGCGGCCGTGACCGGGCCGTCAGACCACGTCCAATTCGGCGTCGTCACCGGCACCGACCAGCGCTTTCAGACCTACGGCTCGCTACACTCGCTGCTCCGCTTGTACGACCTCGCACATCTGGAGCGCGCCCAGCACCCACGATTTCTCGGCTACGAAGTGACCGACCTCGGGAGCGGAATCGTCGTCGACTTCCAACTTCACCAGGTCGAGACGACCTACGAGGAACTCCGCGAGGCATTGGAAGCGTTCTTTGGCGCAGTATTCGCCGAGCTCGACGACCAGACCGTCGGCGACCGCGACGACCACATCGACACCATCCACGAACGCGACGAGGTGCTGGTCGACCTCCACGACCTCCGCCAGCAGGTCAGGTGAGCAGGCACGGAACAGTGCCGCCGCTCGCCAGCCCGAGCCGTTTTTCTCCCTCGACTGGATACGCTCTCCTGTGAACCTGCACGTCCGCTACGAGGGCGACGACGACCCGAAGAAGTGTACGGCGCGCAAGCTCGCGCGGTTCGACCTCGCCGAGTTGCACCGCTCGAACCGGGCGACGCCGTACGGGGTCGTGCTCAATCCGCACGCCGAGCAGGCGCTCTCGCCGGCCGACGCGGACGTGACGAACGTCGTCGCGCTCGACTGCTCGTGGGAGACCGCCGAGGCAGCCATGTTCGAGATGCGCGGTGAACACCGTGCGCTCCCGTTCCTCGTCGCAGCGAATCCGGTGAACTTCGGCCGGCCGTTCAAGCTGACGACGGTCGAGGCGCTGGCCGCGGCGCTCTGCATCCTCGGGGACCGAGAGCACGCCGAAGAGATTCTGGCCAAGTTCAACTGGGGCGAGACGTTCCTCGAACTGAACGACGAACCACTGCGGCGCTACGCCGAGTGTGCCGACTCGACCGAGGTCGTCGCCGTACAGGACGATTATCTGGCCGACGAAGCCGAGGAGTAGTGTCGGCTCTGCTGGACCCGAAATGGGGGGCGAACAGGCGACGTGGCACGGAACACGCGAGGGGTCGCCGCACACCCGCTGACCCTCGCGTGGCGAGTGTTATTGCACGGCGACGCTGGCCGCGCCATCGTACTTGAACCGTTAGCCCGGGAACAGTAACTGGTGAGTGCTGTCGCCATCGGGCGATTCGTGCCGCGGCAAGTATCGCGGTATCTTTATTGCCGTCTCGTCTGCATTCAAGACTATGGCTACGTTCGACGAGATGCGCGAGGAGAACGACGCACTCGACACAATCTGGATGGACGGGGAGTTCGTTGACTGGGACGACGCGCAGATTCACGTGCTCTCGCACGGGATGCACTACGGGACTGGCGTCTTCGAGGGCGCACGCTGTTACGACACCGAGGAAGGCCCGGCACTGTTCCGCTGGGAAGAGCACCTCGACCGCCTGTACGCCTCCTGCAAGCCGTACGACATGGAGATTCAGCACGAACCCGAGGAACTGACCGAGGCGACGAAGACGCTCATCGCCGACCAGAACCTCCGCTCGTGCTACATCCGACCGCTCGCCTACTACGGCTACAAGAGCCTCGGCGTCTCGCCTGGTGAGTGCCCGACCCGAACGATGATCGCCGTCTGGCCGTGGGGTGCCTACCTCGGCGAGGACGCACTGGAGAACGGCATCAAGGTGAAGGTGTCCTCGTGGCGCAAGCACTCCTCCAGCCAGATTCCGACGAACGCGAAGACGACCGGTCTGTACGTCAACAGCCTGCTCGCCGGTGAGGAAGCCCGCCGCAACGGCTTCCGCGAGGCCATCGTCCTCAACAAGGAGGGCAACGTCGCCGAGGGTCCCGGCGAGAACATCTTCCTCGTCCGCGACGGCGAAATCTTCACGCCCGGACTGGCCGAGAGCATCCTCGACGGCATCACGCGTAACACGCTCATCACGCTCGCCGAGGAGGCCGGCTACGAGGTCCACGACGGCGCGACCATCTCGCGCGGCGAACTCCACACCGCCGACGAGCTGTTCTTCACCGGCTCCGCCGCGGAAGTCACGCCCATCCGGCAGGTCGACAACATCGAAATCGGCTCGGGCACCCGCGGCCCGGTCACCGAAGAACTCCAGCAGCGCTTCTTCGACGTGGTCCACCGCCGCACGGACGACCACGACGAGTGGTTCGACTACGTCGACGTCGAAGCGTAAGCCCGCTTCCTACGCTTCGCCGAGCCAGAGCCGCCGAATCAGCCCGTCTGTGACCTGATACACGGCGAGTGCGTCCATCGGTTCTTTCAGCCCGGTCACGTGTTCTTGATGAACGACGTATTCGCCGAGTGCGATGCTCGATTCAACCTCGCAGTGCAGGTCGGGCGCGTTCTCGAACAGGTAGCCGTACACCTCACGTAACTCGGCGTGTCCCGCAGCTTGTACCGCGCCGTCGTCGAGGTTTGCGGCGACAGCGTCTTCCGCGAAGGTGTCGAGAAACCCGTCGATGTCGCCGTCGTTGTACGCGGCCAGTTGCCGGTCGACGACCGCGTTCGGTGT
The DNA here is from genome assembly GCF_051207395.1 of Haloarchaeobius caseinilyticus. Lineage (NCBI taxonomy): Archaea > Methanobacteriati > Methanobacteriota > Halobacteria > Halobacteriales > Halorubellaceae > Haloarchaeobius > Haloarchaeobius caseinilyticus. The sequence continues at coordinate 1,560,738 of NZ_JBPJZC010000001.1, forward strand.
GTGTTCGTTTTCTGTCATGCTGTGACGATGTGACTACAGGAGTGTGGCTCTTTGGGTGCGTGTCGTCTGGCAGCAACAGCCAGAATCGTTCGGTACCGTGAGAGGGTAGACTACTCGTCGTCGTCGCTACTGCCACCGGCCAGTTCCTCGATACCGACCTGTCCACCCATCCGGTCGGCGTCGCCGAACCCGGCAGAGAGAATCCGGGTGAGGGCGTCTTCGACCTTCTCGTCGGTTTCGGTGATTTCGTCGGGGGAGACTTCGATGACGAATCCGGTAGTGATGTTCGGTGCAGTCGGGAGGAAAATGACTTCGCGGCCGTCTTCGGTCGTCTTGCCGGTCTTGAACGCGGTCATGCGCATGCCGTCCCACGTCGTAACTTTCACCGGTGTCTGGAGGGCGTCAGTGCCGCCGAGGGCGGTTTCGGCCGCCATCTTCGACGCGTTGTAGACGACGCGCAGACCTGGGACGCGGTTGGCCACGTCGTCGATGATGCCTTCGAACATGCCACCGACGGCAGTCCGCATGAGGTAGCCAACGGAGAAGACGAGGACGACGAAGACGGCGAGGACCGCCATCACGCGCAGTGGCTGGACGAGGAATTCGGCGGTCTGCTGGGCCAGCCCAAACGTCATCAGCAGTTGCACGTCGATGACTCTCTCCGGCGTCACGGCTGCGATACGCGTGTACAACCACGCGATGACGAACAGCGTGACGAGGATGGGCAAGACGACGATGAGACCCGAGGCGAAGTCCCGCTTCCACGAGGACATATATGAGCGTGGTATCTGTCCGGGGGGTTATGGTTCTGTTCCTATGCGTCTGTGATTACCGCCCGAGGACGGCCCGAACCGCGAACGTCAGGTTCTCCTTTCGCTCGCGGACTCGGCGGTAGAAGTACTGGAACCACTTCCCGCCGTAGGGGGCGTACTGCCACACTTCGACGCCCGCTGCAGCGAGGTCGACCTGGGCGTCCTCGCGCACGCCCATGAGCATCTGTACCTCGTAGGGCGTGCTGTACTCCTCGTGCAGGCGCGCGGCGAAGTCTATCATCTCCGGGTCGTGGCTGCCGACCGCGACGCCGTCGTCGAAGTGCTCGAACATGTATTCGAGGAGTTTCTCGTACTGCTCGTCGACGCGGGACTTCTCCTTGTAGGCGACTTCCTTCGGCTCGTCGTACGCGCCTTTGACCAGTCGGACCTTCCCCGGCAGGTCGGCGAGACGCTCGATGTCGTCTTCGGTCCGATGGAGGTTCGCCTGCACGCAGATACCGACGTTGCCGTCGGTCTGCGTGGTGTACTTCTCGAACGCGTCGAGCGTCGCGTCGGTCGTGTGGCGGTCCTCCATGTCTATCCAGACGAAGGTACCGTGTTCATTCGCGCGCTCGACGATGTCGCCGAGCAGGTCGTCGAACACGTCTTCTCCGGCGTCCAGCCCGATTTGCGAGGGCTTGACCGAAATGCAGGCGTCGATGTCGCTCTGGCCGATGTCCTCGACCAGTTGGACGTACTCCTCGGCGTCTTCGGACGCCTCCTCGCGCGTCTCGTAGTGTTCACCGAGCAGGTTGAGGATGACGTTCACGCCGTCGGCGTTGAGCCGTCGCGCGTGGTCGATTGCCTCCGCTGGCGACTCGCCAGCGACGAACTTCGAGGCGATGGGGGGAATCATGTGATAGCCTGCGAACCGGCGATATAAGAGGGTTGATGGTCTGGGTCGCGGGCTTCGCGTCCCCGCGGTGAATCACCGGGCGTTAAGAGCCCCGGACTTTTTCGACTGCGTATGGACCTCGTGGCGACGGTCGTGACCGCGTTCTGGGCGATGCTCCCCGCATACGTCCCGAACAACGCGGCCGTCCTCTTCGGTGGCGGTGCGCCCATCGACGGCGGCCGGACGTGGAACGGGCGGCGGCTACTCGGCGACGGCAAGACGTGGCGTGGGACCGCGGGCGGGACGCTGACCGGCGTCCTCCTCGCACTGGGGCTGTCGGCAGTCGCCGAACCAATCGGTGAGGCAATCGGCGTGTCGCTCCCGACGTTCCCCATCCCGGTGGCCATCGCCCTGGCGTTCGGTGCGATGCTCGGCGACATCCTCGCCTCGTTCGTCAAACGTCGCACCGGTCGCGAACGCGGCGCGTCGTTCCCACTCCTCGACCAACTGGATTTCGTCGTCGTCGCGCTCGTGCTGACTGCACTCGTGGACCCGGCGTGGTTCGGCGAGGTGTTCACGTGGCCGGTCATCGCCACCGTCGTCGTGATGACGCCGTTGTTGCACTTGGGCACGAACGGCATCGCGTACGCGCTGCGGCTGAAAGAAGAGCCGTGGTGATCATCGACTGAGAGCGAGTTTGTTCTTTCCCGTGTGAACCGTACCATCGTTTCGTCTTTCTCTGTCGTTCGGGTCTGCTGGTTCAGCTAGTCGTTCCCGACTGCCGGCGGAACGTGACCGCTGTGTGCTTTCGTCGTCGGTACCGGTCTCTGTTTCGCACAACAGGTCACGACTGCCGGCGGAACACGACCGCACAGCCCCTCCCGCCCCTCGCCACATCCTCCCCATCCGATTCCTCACTCGCTCCGCTCGCTCGTCATCCCTCGCGCGACTACAACTCGTGGGCCTCGCATTCGCTCGGCCACACTCGCCAGCGCGCGCCAGAGTGTCTGTGAAGACATCGTCGGCCCTGTTTCTGTAGACACGAATCCACCGCGTTTATGCCCGGTCGTCACCCTGCTGTGAGCAATGGCGACCGAGGAACTCATCGCGGCCCTGAAGGCGGCCGACGCGGTCCAGTTCGGCGAGTTCGAACTGAGCCACGGCGGCACGAGCGAGTACTACGTCGACAAGTATCTGTTCGAGACGGACCCGACCTGTCTCGAACTCATCGCCGAGGCGTTCGCCGAGCGCGTCGCAGACTCCGACGCGAAGCTGGCCGGCGTCGCACTGGGCGGTGTTCCGCTCGTCGCCGCGACGGCACTGAAGGCGAAGCGACCCTACGTCATCGCCCGGAAGAAGCAGAAGGAGTACGGAACGGCCAACCTCGTCGAAGGGCGATTGGAGGAAGGTGAGGAGGTCATCGTCGTCGAGGACATCGCCACGACTGGGCAGTCCTGCGTCGACGCCGTGGAAGCACTCCGTGACGCTGGCGCAGAGGTCAACCGCGCGCTCATCGTCGTCGACCGCGAGGAAGGTGGCCGCGAAAACCTCGCCGACGCTGGTGTCGAGATGGAAGCCCTCGTGACCGCGAGCGAACTGCTGGCCGACGCCGAGTAGTCGGCGACCACGGGACGACGAACCGAGAGTCGCCGCCACCAGCAGCCAGCACCATCGGCTACCTGAAAACGCAAGCAAGCAAGCAGAACGGGCGCAGGAGATACTGTGTCAACCATTGACGCGGTAATACGGTCGCGCGAAGCGCAACCCTTTTCCCGGTAAGCCGGATATGAGATAGTACGATGGTAGGTGTCTGCTTTACAGGTCGGGTTACGACCCGCTAAATCATCACTTCACCTACCGATTCTCGCGTTGGCAGACACCGACCAGCTCGAGGAACGTCACCACCCATGTCTCAATCAGAACAACAGATAGCGGTAGTGCTGCCAGACGGTTCGGAACTCGCAGTCCCGAAAGGGGCGAGTGTCGAAGACGTCGCGTACGAAATCGGCCCCGGTCTCGGCAAGGACACGGTCGCCGGCAAGATAGACGGCGACCTCGTCGCCAAGGAGGCACCGGTCCACGATGGCGCAGCCATCGAGATCGTCACTGACCAGTCCGACGAATATCTGGACGTCATGCGCCACTCGGCGTCGCACATCCTCGCACAGGCCGTGCTCCGGCACTACCCCGACGCGAAGCTCGCCATCGGGCCGCCGACGGAGGAGGGGTTCTACTACGACTTCGGCGACCTCGATGTCGATTCGTCCGACCTCGCCACGCTCGAAGACGAGATGCGTGACATCATCGACGCCGACCTCGACATCGAGCGCGAGGAAGTCAGCTACGCCGAGGCACGTGAGCGACTCGCCGACGAGCCGTACAAACTCGAACTCCTCGACGAACTCGAAGAAGCGGGCGAGGCCGTCACCTTCTACAGTCAGGGTGACTTCTCTGACCTCTGTGCCGGCCCGCACGTCGGCTCGACCGGCGACATCGGCGCGTTCGACCTGCTCGAAATCGCCGGCGCGTACTGGCGCGGCGACGAGGAGAACGAGATGCAGACGCGTATCTACGGGACCGCCTTCGCCAAGGAGTCCCATCTCGAACAGTTCCTCGACCGAAAGGAGGAGGCCGAGCGACGTGACCACCGCAAAATCGGCGGCGAGATGGACCTGTTCTCGATTCAGGACGTGACCGGCCCCGGGCTTCCGCTGTATCACCCGAACGGAAAGACCGTCCTGCGGGAACTCGAACGCTTCATCGAGGAGATGAACCTCGACGCGGGCTACGAGTACGTCGAGACGCCCCACGTGTTCAAGACGGACCTCTGGAAGCAGTCGGGCCACTACGAGAACTACCACGACGACATGTTCCTGTTCGACGTGGGCGACGACGAGTACGGCCTGAAGCCGATGAACTGCCCGGGCCACGCGGCCATCTACCACGACCACTCGTGGAGCTACCGCGAACTGCCCATCCGCTACGCCGAGAACGGGAAGGTCTACCGCAAGGAACAGCGCGGTGAACTCTCCGGCCTGTCTCGGGTGTGGGCGTTCACCATCGACGACGGCCACCTGTTCGCCCGGCCCGACCAGATCGAGGTCGAAGTCGAGACCATCATGGACATCATCATGCAGATTCTCGACACCTTCGGGCTGGAGTTCGAAGTCGCGCTGGCGACCCGCCCCGAGAAGTCCGTCGGCAGCGACGAAATCTGGGAGCAGGCGGAAGAACAGCTCACCGCCGTCCTCGAAAAGCGCGACATGGACTACAAGCTCGAAGAGGGCGACGGCGCGTTCTACGGGCCGAAAATCGACTTCGCGTTCACCGACGCCCTCGGGCGTAAGTGGGACGGCCCGACGGTCCAACTCGACTTCAACATGCCCGAGCGTTTCGACCTCTCCTACGTCAGTCAGGAGAACGAGCACGAGCGCCCGGTCATGATTCACCGCGCGCTGTACGGCTCCTACGAGCGCTTCTTCATGGTGCTCATCGAGCACTTCGCGGGCAAGTTCCCGTTCTGGCTCGCCCCCGAGCAGGTCCGCATCCTGCCCATCTCGGACGACAACCTCGACTACGCCTACGAAGTCGCCGAGGAGTTCGGCGAGTTCCGCACCGAGGTCATCGACCGCGACGCGACCATCGAGCGCAAGATTCGTGGTGCGCACAACGACCGCGTCCCGTACATGATCATTGTCGGCGACAACGAGGAGGAAGACGGCACCATCTCCGTGCGCGACCGACAGGAGCGCCAGGAGTACGACGTGCCGCGCGAGGAGTTCCTCGCCCACCTCCAGAGCGAGTACGGCGAGAAGCGCGTCGAACCCGACTTCCTCGACTGAGGCTGGTCTTCGGCGGTTTTTGCCGACTTTTTTGTTACTCACCCTTGCCCAGAGGTATCCACCCCTGTGGATAGCTACATCCCACAGAGATTCGACGTATTCATACTTGTGCAACCGTGTAGGGTGGCCATGAACCGCGCAGAGAAGGCGGCGCTCCAGCTCCGTGCCGTCGACGTCCTCCAGATGTTGAAGGAGACGCGCACCTACGACGAACTGGCCGCACTGACGGGGCTACCCGCTGGCGACCTGAACCGCTACGTGAACGGGCACGTCCTCCCGAGTGCAGACCGTGCCAGAGCGGTCGTCGAAGGCGTCGGCCGCGACGAACTGGCCGAGGAACTCGGCGCGCGCATTCGGGTCGACGACGAGGGCTACGTAGACAACAGTGCGGCCGTGTTCGACCAGGCGTTTCTGGACCTCGTCGCACCGGTCGCGGCGGACGCGTTCGCGTTCGACCGGCCCGACGCCGTACTGACGGCAGCCACCGACGGTATCACCCTCGCGGCGTCGATGGCGAGCTACTTCGGCGCGGACTGTATCTACGCGAAGAAGTCGAAGGAGACCGCTGTCGAGGAGTTCATCGAAGCCCGTCAGCGACTCGCCTCGGGTATCGAACTGACCTACTACCTGCCCGAGTCGTCGCTCGATGCGGGGTCGTCAGTGCTGGTCGTCGACGACCTGATTCGCTCGGGTGAGACGCAGGAACTCCTGCTGGACATCGCCGACGAAGCGGGTGCAGACGTGGCGGGCGTGTTCGCGCTCATCGCCGTCGGCGAAGACGGGACCGAGCGGGCGGCGGAGTTGACCGACGCGCCGGTCGGGGCATTGGTCGAAGTCGAGCCCTGACAACCGGGTCCGGCTTACTGCTTCACTGCGACGTAGTTCGTGATGTCGTTGCCGGGTCGAATCGGGGCCGAGTCGACTATTTCGTACCCCATCGCCGCCAGTTGGTCTTCGACGGTATCACGAGAACAGCCGAGGTGTGGGTGTGCCTCGACCGTGAGGAGGCGTGGCTCGAACTCGATTGCTTCGAGAATCGGCAGTTCCGCTCCTTCGCAGTCGAGGTCGAGCACGTCACACGGCGGAATCTCGGAGGGAGCGACTGACTGCCCGTCTGGTGAACCGAAGATACGCTCACTCGACTCCGAGACTGGACCGACCGCGGCGGATTCGATACTCACCAGTTCCGCCACGCGATTCACCGCGACGGTTCGTTCCAGCAGGTATCGCATCTTCGCACTGGGTTCGTACACCGTCACGTCGCCCTCGAAGTGGGTCATCCGGGCTGCGACGACGGTCGTGGTCCCCCATCCACCACCGACGACCACGACCGAATCACCGCGTCTGACCCGTCGCCGGAGTGCTGAGACCACGGTTCCTTCGTGGTCTGGAAAGTCGTCCGATTCGTCGTCGAATTCTGTTCCCGGAACCGCGACGCCGTTCAGGACCCTCGTCCGTTCCGCTGGCTCCTCAGTCGCGTCTATCATGTTCGAGCATTACCCAAACGTGGGAAAAAGCGTTTTCCGCCCGTGTGAACACCCGTCACAAATCCCACTCGACCAGCGCTGCTCTGGTCCATATACTTATCATAGAAAAGATAATACAAGAAGACATGGACGGAGATGGCGGTGGTGGCGACGGATCGGACCTCGTAACGGAGGGGCGGACGGAAGACGGAGTCGTACGAGACAGGTGGAGCGACGACTCCACCGATTCCACGGAATCGAAACTCCAGTCACTTGGGTATCAAATCGGCGGTGGCGATGGGAGCAACGAGATGGGTGGAGAGACGGATACGTTGGCTGCCCTGATTGGGTCTAGCATCCTCAAGGTGACAGTGGCGCTCCTCAGCGTTGCTGGAGCGGCCCTTCTCTTACTGTATCTCCTGTGAGACCACGACCTTGACAGCCAAAACGTGGTGAGCCTGGGAGATGCAGGCTCTGTCTATCGGTCTTCTTCCGACCTCGCAACCAAACTCAGCAGAGATGAGGTGACGAAAAACACTACCTCTGCATCCTCACAAATCCCGCTCGACCAACTGCTCTCGCGTCTCCCGAATCACCTTCGCAACCCGAGAAACATCCTTGCCGTCATCTTCGATGTACTGCGCAAGCGACTCGGTCGCCGCGAGCAACCACGCCCCACGCTCCGCAATCCGGCGAACGTCGCCCGGCCCGACGCCATACCGTTCCGCAACTGCGTCGGCCTCGTCGCCCTTTGCCCACGCATCGAGCATGTGCGCCGTCTTGAACACGTCCAGCCACGACTGGAAGTCCCCGTCGAAGTCCATGACGGACTTGGCGAGTTCGTTCTCGCGGCGCATCGCAGCGTCCGTGAGGCGACCAGCTTCCTCGTTTCTGGTGTAGAGTTCGGGCATATCGGTCGTGTCGCAGACGAGTTCGAGGACGGTGAGTGACGTGATTCTGGGCAGGTCGCTGGCGCGCTCGATGGCGTCGATGACGGATGCGCCCGTCACGGGGTCGACGTACACCCGCGAAACGAGTTCGCCGAGTTTCGTCGCGTCGAGACCGTCGCGCCGGTTCAGCATCCCGGCCGCTTCGAGGTAGTCGAGCACATCGTCGACGACCGAATCGAGCGCCCGGCCGGTCTGCTGGTGGCCGTAGAACGTCTCGTCGAGCAGGTCGAGGACCTCGGTTCGGGAACTGGCGAACCCCGAGGCGACCGAGGAGAGGACGTGAGTTCGCAGGGCGCGCTCGCTGTCGAGTTTCGACGTGACGCGCTCTGGGTCTGCGCCGATGTAGCGGTCTCGCACAGTGTCGGCTTCGCCTGCACCCGCGACGAGCATCGCCTCGCCGTAGGGGTCGAGGTGGGGTCGCCCGGCCCGCCCGAACATCTGGTGGACTTCGAGCACGGGCAGGGGTTCCATTCCGCTCCCGTCGTAGCGTTCGTGGTCGCGGACGACGACCCGCCTGGCGGGGACGTTCACACCTGCGGCGAGCGTCGGCGTCGCGCAGATGACCTTCAGGTCGCGATTGCGAAACGCGTCTTCGACCAGTCGACGATGGTCGGCGGAGAGACCGGCGTGGTGGAACGCGACGGCGTTCGCGGCACACCGCGCGAGTTCCATCCCGGTGTCCGTGGCCGCGCTGACCCGCAACTCTTCGGCGACTTCCGGTGCCGAGTCGAACCACTCGTCGACGAACTCCGCGGCGAGTGCTTGCGCGGCCTTGCGCGAGGAGACGAACACGAGACATTGCCCGCCGTCTTCGATGGCCTCCCGAGCGAGCGCGATGGCTGGCTGGTCGCCGCCGGTGTCTACGTCGCGCGATTCCCCGTCGTCGAATGCGAGTACGTCGTCGGCGAACACGCCCGTCCGGAGGTCGACCGGCCGCCAGTCTGAGTGGACGAGTTCGGCGTCCAGCCAGTCTGCGATTTCACCCGCGTTGCCGACCGTCGCAGAGAGCCCGACGAGTTGGATTTCGGGCGTGAGCCGCCGAAGCTTCGCAATCGTGACTTCGAGCGTCGGCCCGCGCCCGTCGGCGTCGAGCAGGTGTATCTCGTCGACGACGGCGCAGTCGATGGCCTCGACCCACGCCGCACCGTTGCGAATCGCGGAGTCGACTTTCTCACTCGTGGCGACGACGATGTCGTGTTCGGCCAGTTCCTCGTCTGTCGCGTCGAAGTCGCCCGTCGAGATGCCGACCGAGATATCGGGCAGTTCGCAAAACTCGTCGTACTTCTCGGTCGCGAGTGCCCGCAGGGGGACGACGTACAGCGCCGGGCCGTCGCTCGTGAGCATCGCCAACTGCGCGACGAACGTCTTTCCCGAGGCTGTGGGGACCGCGGCGACGACGCGGCCGCCCTCGCAGACACCCGCGTCGACGGCCGCAGCCTGTGGCGGGTAGAGTGACTCGATACCCGCCGCGTGGAAGTGGTCGACGAATCGGTCGGCGAGAGGCAGGTCCGCGACATCCATTGCCATGGAGTTGTGCCCGATGGTATAAAAAGTCGAGTCGTGGTGTCAGTGTGAGAGGTTTCGGTCCAGTGTGCCAGTGCAGACCCGGAATGTGGCCTGTTCCGGCTGAACCAGCCTTCCGAATCGTTCGGTTGGTGTGATACGTCGCCCGAATTTGTCCCTGTCTCGGTCGTCACGGTGGCTGAGCGCGTCGAAGTGGTTCGAGTCGAGTCGGTCTGGCACCGGTCCATCGTCGACTCCAGATTCTCGCACGTAGTACACCGAAAATATTCACGATTATGTATACAACGGTGCTGAACTTCCGCAAGCCTTTAATTCATCAATTTGGTTGTTGGCCATACGTGTATCATGGGTTCCAGTGAGAGCACGGCGACGCAGTCAGAATCCACGGGAGGGGGTTCGAGCTGGTTCGCCGACTACTTCGGCTTCGCTGAGCACGGGACAGACCTCAAAACAGAAATCGTCGCGGGTATCACGACGTTCCTGACGATGAGCTACATCGTCGCCGTCAATCCGGCCATCATGGCGAACGCGGTGACCATTCCGGGCTACAGCACCGGGCAAGTCATCCAGATGCTGGCCGTTGTGACCATCCTCGCGAGCGTCACCGCGACACTCGTCATGGCGTTCTACGCGAACAGACCGTTCGCACAAGCACCGGGACTCGGCCTGAACGCGTTCTTCGCGTTCACCGTCGTCATCACCCTCGGGATACCGTGGCAGACGGCACTCGCCGCGGTGTTCGTCGAGGGACTCCTGTTCATCTTCCTCACGGCAATCGGCGCGCGTGAGTACATCGTCCGACTCATTCCGGAGCCGGTGAAGTTCTCGGTCGGGACCGGTATCGGCCTGTTCCTCGGCATCATCGGGCTACAGGCGATGGGTGTCGTCGCGCCCGACGAGGCGACGATGATCACGCTCGGCTCGCTCGCACAGAGCCCAGTCGCCATCGTCTCTCTCCTCGGACTGTTCCTCACGCTCGGCCTCTACGCCCGTGGCGTGCGCGGTGCCATCATCGCCGGCATCGGTCTCACCACGATAGCCGGATTCGCGCTCTCGTTCCTCGGCTACGGAGCCGGCGCGCTCTCGGGAGAGTTCATCACCGAAGGGGCGTTCAACGCAGGAGCGCTTCCAGCGGCGACGTACGACATCACGCCGCTCGCCGGCGCGTTCCTCGAAGGGTTCCAGAACGTCGAGGCGTTCACGTTCGCACTCGTCGTCTTCACGTTCTTCTTCGTCGACTTCTTCGACACCGCGGGCACGCTCGTCGGCGTCGGGCAGGCTGGTGACTTCCTCGACGAGGACGGCAACCTGCCGGACATCGACGAACCGCTGATGGCCGACGCGGTCGGCACCACCGCTGGTGGCATGCTCGGCACGTCGACCGTTACGACGTACATCGAGTCCGCGACGGGCGTCGAAGAGGGCGGTCGGACGGGCATGACGGCACTCGTCGTCGCTGGCCTGTTCCTCGTCTCGCTCGTGTTCGTGCCGCTCGCGGCGGCGATTCCGCAGTACGCCTCGCACCTCGCGCTGGTCGTCGTCGCCATCTTGATGCTCAGAAACGTCGTCGAAATCGAGTGGGACGACCTCACCCACGCGGTGCCGGCCGGGCTCACCATCATGGTGATGCCGTTCACCTTCTCCATCGCGTACGGTATCGCAGCGGGTATCCTCAGCTACCCCATCGTGAAGACGGCCGCGGGCCGCTACGACGAGGTCAGCGCCGGCCAGTGGGTGCTGGCCGTCGCGTTCCTCGGCTACTTCATCGTCCGCACGGGCGGCTACCTCGCCTGAGACCGCTCCCCTTTTTCGGGCGGACAGGTTACGTTCGCAGCGGCGCACATCGTCGTCTCGTCCACGGCGTAGATGACTACGTCTCCACTCTCGTGGGCGACCGAGATGCCCTGCTTTTGCGCGAAGGCGTGCCGGCCGACCACGTCGTCACCGCTGCCAGCCTGTTCGTACCGGCTCCGTTCCTGCGGCCCGACGTAGATGTAGCGCACGTCGTACTTCGCCAGCAGCCGGGCCGACTCGGACCACTCGCCGGCGTACATGGTCGCGGTGTCGCCGATTCGCTGCCGGAAGGCCTCGACACCACGATAGCCGGCTTCGTGCTCCCAGCCGACGACCGTCGGCAAGCCGGTCAGGGCCGACGGCGCGGACTGCCACTGGTAGGTCTCGCCGCTCCCTTCAGTGAGAATCGTCGGCGTCCCCTCGCGGTCGTTCAGCCACTCGATGGCGGTCGCCTCGTCCGAGTGGTACACGCCGACGAATTTCGTGGCGTCGAGCGTCTGGTCGTCGAGGCTCTCGCCCTCGATTCGTGGCTGGACGTTCTGTGTCCCGACGAGGACCGGGAAGGCGGCGGTGGAGACGAGGAGGACGACGAGCACCACCGCGCGCAGGGCCGTCGTCGGTTCTCTGAGCGGTAGTCGTCGCGTCGGTGACTCCGTTGCGATGGCGGCTCGTATACGACCGACCCAGCCAGCGAAGACGGCACCGCCGGCGAGCCCCCAGAGCACCCACACCTGCAGCGAGACCTTGTACACCGTATTCCAGCGTAGGTTCGCGCCGAGTGGCCACACCCGTGCGTAGGCGAGTTCGATGACGAGCAGCAGGCCCGCACCCGCGACGACGAGGACGTTCGCGTAGTCGTGGTCGACCCGCGAACAGACCCAACCGGCGAGGACGAGTGGCCCGACGAGCGTGAGTGCCGGGAAGGAGACGAACAGGCCCGCCAGTGCGGCGGCGGCGAGACTGGCGACGGCCACAGTCCGTGTGCGACTCGCCCCTGCCCACGACCCGAGTCTCGGCAGCAATCCGCCGAGGAACGGGACGAGGAAGACACCCCACGCGATGCCGAAGGGAACGAGCGCGCTCCGGTCCGGCAGGAAGCCGACACCGCGGCTGATGGGTGTGTGGTCGAGGAGGAACGGTGCGGCACTAATCACGGCACCGACCCCGACTGCGCCAGCGACGACACCAGCCACGACGAGTCTGGACGACTCTCGGACGAGGCGATTGTCGCTCACGAGCGAACCGAGTCGACCCGATTCAGAGCGCGACGCCAGCGGGTGGTCACCCGAGAGCGCGACGGTGAGGAAGACGAGGCCGAGCGCGGTCGGCACGCTCCAGAGGTTGGTCAGCGCGAGGATGCCGGCGACCGGTGCGACGGGAGCCAGCGAGAGCCAGCGACGCTGACTGTCTGCCGGCGCGCTCCACCAGGCGAGACAGCAGCCGACCACGAGCAGGGTGAACACCGGCGCGACGACGTGGGCGTGCAGGTCGCCGTTCACGTACTCCCACGACGGCGAGACGACGAGCGTCCCGTCGAGGACGTAGCGCGTGTGCCAGTCGGACCAGTTCGCCAGCCCGACGGTGTCGTGGTACGCCGCGGGGTACGATTGCCGGATACCGGCGACGACCGCCCGGCCGTACTCGACACCGAACGAGTCCGGAAGGAGCCCGAAGAGGAGTCGCAGAATCGGCGCAAGGTTGTTCCCGAACGCGACGACGAACGCGGCGAGCACGCCAGCGACTCGTCGAGAGTGGCCGCGCATCGTTCCGAGCCAGCCACCCAGTCCGTACGCTCCGGTGGCGATGCAAGCGAAGAACGTCGGGAGGACGAGGTTGTAGGCGTACTTCGCCTCGACGCCGGAGAGCATCGACAGAATGCCAGCGACGAGGTGTGCACCGTAGTAATAGCGCACTCGCTCACCGGCGAACCAGAAGTCTTCCGGAGGGAGGTACTCAGCCCGCGGAATCGCTTTGAGTAGCCCGTAGTCGAGGAACTTCTCGCCCCCTTGTGGGATGACCGCCGGGTCGGCGAGTCGAACGACGAGCATCGCGACGAAGGCGATGGCGAACACCACGGCTGGTTCGAGGGCGACACGACGGGGCGGCAGCGACGTGACTCGCATCGCCAAGACGCTCAGTGCGGCGAGGACGACCACACCGAAGACGGCCGTCCACAGCCCGAAGGTGACCTGTCCGACCCAATACGTGACGAACGTCACGACGGCGAGCGAACAGGGGAGTGCGAGGGCAGCACCACGGTCCGGTGCGCGATGGAAGACGACCGCGGCGAGGGGGTAGCCGACGAGCGTACACAAGGCGACGACGACGAGCCACGCCACGAGTGGGCGTAGCAGCACGTCTATCTGACATATCTACCGAAGTTACAAGTGTCTTCTGTACCGACGGCGATGGCCGTCGGTTTGTCAGTCTATCCCACTTCGAGTCGGTCGCGCTGTTCCACCACGGGTTGGTCACGCTGTCCCACCGCAGGTCGGTCGCGCTGTCCCAGCGAAGGCCGGTCGCTCCGGCCGGTGGTCTGGCGTGCGACGTACACAGGACCGGGTCCCTCTTTATGTCGGCGGACCTATCGCCGCCCACGATGCCGAACCTCGAACTGTACGAACTGCCGGGTTGCCCGTTCTGTGCGAAGGTGAAGTCGAAACTCGACGAGTTAGACCTCGAATACGTCTCTCACGAGGTACCACGGTCGCACGGCGAGCGGACCGACGTGAAAGAAGTCAGTGGCCAGACAGGTGTACCCGTCCTCGTCGACCCGGACAACGGGGTCGATGGCATGCCCGAATCGGACGACATCGTCGCTTACCTCGAACGAACCTACGGCGACGGTGCAAGCGCCTAAACTCGCCGAATAAGAATCACCGACTACCGACCGCACGGGCGACTGGTAGTTGCCGCTATCCGTGCGTATCGAGCCAGTAAGTTGATTATTCCGGCCTCGGTAGCACTGTGCGATGTGGCCACCTCGCAAGTGTGAGTGTCCCTCGAACCGCGAGTTGGCTTCGCCGTATCTACCACGAGAGTCATGGCAGGAGTAAACCCGTACTTCGGGTCGCTGGTCGTCGTGACCATTCTCCTCGTCTCCATCTTCGTCGTCGGCTGGCAACGCCGAGACGAACCGGCCGTCGAACCGTTCCTCGTCTTGACGGCCGGTGTCGTGCTGTGGACCGTCGGCTACGCCCTCGAAGTGCCGACCCAGACACAGCAGGCGTACCTCGCCTACGACCAGGTGATGTGGCTCGGCGTCGTCCTCGTTCCCCCAGCGTGGCTGGTGTTCACACTCGACTACACTGGCCGGGAGTCCGTGCTGACCAGACCGGTGCTCGCCGGACTGGGGGCGGTCACGGTCCTCGATTACACCCTCTACACGTGGAATCCGAACGGCGCGTACTACACCGTCGAGTCGTTCGCGGCGGCACCACCAGTCGCCAACATCGAGTTCGTGTTCGGCCCGCTGTTCTGGATTCACCTCGTCCTCCTCTACGTCGAAACACTGGTCGGTGCCGCACTGCTGGTCGAACTGCTACTCACCTCGACGGTGTACCGGCGTCGTGCTCTCGCCTTGCTGGTCGTCGTCGCCGCACCGTCGATTGCGAACCTCGTCACCATCTTCGACCTCGTCCAGACACCGCTCGACATCACGCCGTACTCGTTCGCCGTGTCCAGTCTCGCGGTCGGCTACGTGCTGTTCGACCAGCAACTGTTCGACAGCCTCCCCGTCACGCGGGCGCTCACCGACGAGGCCATCGTCGCCGCGCTCTCCGGCGGCATCGTCGTAGTCGACGCCGAGGAGCGCATCGTCGACTACAACGAACCCGCGGCCGACCTGGTCGAAAACGGTGCGCCCGTCCACGGTACCGACCTGTGTACGATTTTACCGGCAGTCGCCGACACACTCGACGAGTCGGCCGAAGCACACCGGAGCGTCGACACCGTCATCGGCAGCGGCAGTCGCCACTACGCGGCGACCGTCTCCACGGTCGAGCGACGGGACGGGACCGCGGTCGGGTACGTCGTCTCACTCCACGACGTGACCCAGCGGGTGCTGCGCGAACAGCGCCTCGACGTACTCAATCGCGTCCTGCGACACAACGTGCGACAAGAGGCGACGCTCGTCCTCGGCCACACCGAGGGGATGGCCCCCGAGCAAGCCGTCGTCGTCAACGACGCCGTCGAGAACCTCGTCGCCCTCAGCGACCGTGCCAGACAGGTCACGGCTGCGCTGGACGAAGACCACGACGGCCAGCACGATGTCGTCGACCTCGTGCCGACCGTCACCGATGCCGTGCAGGCGGCCCGTGACAGCCATCCAGACGCAGTCGTCACGGCCGCGTTGCCAGACACTGCCCTGGCAAGCGCACACCCAGCAACCCGACGCGCCATCGACGAGGTACTGGACAACGCCGTGCGACACGACCCCGAACCGACGCCGAGCGTCGACGTGTCCATCGACGTGACCGGCGAGGTCGTCACCGTGAGCGTGGCCGACGAGGCCCCGCTCATTCCCGAGAGCGAACGAACCGTCCTCCGCGACGGTGGGGAGACGGCACTCGAACACGGTGACGGACTCGGCCTCTGGCTGGTCAGCTGGATCGCCCGCTCCTCGGGCGGTGACGTGCAGTTCGACCGGACCGACCGGGGGAACGTCGTCCGCCTGTCGTTCCCGGTCGCGTCCTGACTGAAAAGCGTGTCAGAACCTTACGCGGGTTCTTCTTCGACCTCGGTCCGCTCGCGGATGAGGTCTCGCAGCTCGTCGGCGTCGCGCAGTTGTTCGACCTCCTCGCGCTCGATGATGGCCGTGCCGTGGACCGACGTGCGCTTCGAGCGGTCGACGAAGTAGACCGAGCGCGTGCGGGTGATGTCCCCGATAGAGGACATGATTCTGGCCCGTTTCTCGGCGGCCTTGGTGAACGTCGAGTTCCCGGTGAGGATAGTGTCCTCTCGGACTTCGCGCTCGGTCACCGGCCCCTCGTCGGCCTCGCTGTCCTCGCTGACGGTCTTGAACGGCGAGCGAAGTGTCGGGTGAACGTCGAAGCCGACGCGGGTCATCACCGTCACGATGGGTTCGTCGTCCGGGTCCGCCTCCGGGTCGTCCGGCGTCGGTTCGGCCTCGCGCACGTCGTCGGCCCCGTCGAGCACGTCGACCGGCGCGGTCAGCGGTGCGTCGAACAGGTCTTCTAAGCGCATCGCCACCTCGACCGAGGCGTTCATCCCGTCCTCGTACTTGGAGACGGTGCGCCGGGAGACACCGAGTTCTTTGGCTAACTGCCCGAGGCTCATGTCGTTGGCCTCGCGCTCGTCGGCCAGCAGGTCGCCGTCGAGTGTGACGTACAGTCCACCCGGTGCCGCGTAGATGAGCGGCGGGACGTTCTCGACGAACAGCGATACGGCCGTGTCCGGTGCTAACACCGGCACGCCGTGTCTGAAGTACGTGACGTCGGATTTCAGGTCCTCGTCGCGGCTCCGGAGTCCGATGACCAGCGGCGTCGCATCGAGGTAGTGTCCCAATCGGCGCATCTCCGCGCCCGTCGCCGCGTCGAAGGCATCGACGTTCGACAGAATCTTCAGCAGGAGCAACTCCTCGCCGCGGCGTGCCGCGAGGTCGAAACTCTTGGGACGAATCGAACACCGGTCACTCACGAGGAAGCCCGCGTCTTGCAGCATCGCCGTGAGGTTCCCGACCAGTGCATCCCGAGACATACGGGAGTGTAAGCGATTCCTCGCATATAGGTGTTGTGTCGTCGATAGTCGGGTCCCTCGGGCGGTTTTTGGCCGGTTTAGCGGTGTGAGCGACAGGTGAATCCGAGGTACTCGATGGCGCATCGTTTCCGGTGCAAAAGTGGCCGACGCAATCACTGTGGCGCGCGCTGGTGAGCGTGTCGAAGACCGCGAACCGGTATCGCGCGAGGGATGACGAGCGAGACGAAGTCGAGCGAGGAATCGGATGGGGAGGGTGTGGCTGCGGTCATTTTCCATCGGCAGTCGTAAACTGCTTCGCGAAACGACCGGTTACGACGGCGACCACACCGATTGGGGCTACTGAAGCAACAGACGCAGATAGAGTCGAAACCGAGAAACCGACCCACTTCTTCACACCGACCAATGACGGTCATCGGCCTCGACGATACCGACTCGCGCACCCGCGGGATGTGTACGACCTACGTCGCGAACCGGGTCGCCACGCGCCTCCGCGACGACGGTGCGAACGTCGAGCGCCTGCTTCTCGTCCGGTTGAACCCTGCTGTGGAGTTCAAAACGCGCGGCAATGCGGCACTCGCGATTCACACCGATGCCGACCCCGAAACCGCCGAGCGAGTCGCCCGCGAGGAACTCGACAAAGCTGCCGAAGTCGACGACCCACGAACGAATCCGGGGCTGGTCGTCGCGCCCGACGCACCCGAAACGGTCCCCGACGCTGTCGCCAACTTCGCCCGAGACGCCCTCCGCGAGATTCTGCCGGTCGAACGAGCCACCGAACTGGCCGACGAGGCTGGCTACCGACACGCTGGCTGGAAGAACTCGCAAGGAATCGTCGGCGCACTCGCTGCAGTCGGCGCGTGGGCCGCCTTCGACGACTGGACGTACGAACACATCAGCTACCGCGAACCGGACCGCTGGGGCACCGACCGCCACCTCGACTACGACTCGCTGTTCGACGCCGCAGACGAGCAGTACCCGAAGGCGTGGGACACCGTGGACCGCGTCGAAGGCGAGGCGGTCTGCGTGCCGCACACGCCGTGTCCCATCCTGTACGGGATTCGGGGCGACGACGCCGAGGCGTGCCGGAATCTCGCCGGTGCAGTCGACAGCGAACCAGTCCACGATTCCGCGCTGTTCGTCACGAACCAGGGGACCGACGCGCACCTCGCGCCGGGCGAACTCGGTTCACTGGCCGAAGACCGCGCCTATCGCGTCGCCGGAACCGTCGCTACGGAACCTGAGACGCGCCGCGGCGGCCACGTGTTCTTCGAACTCGCGGAGGACGCCGACGGCGACGGCAAGTCCCCACAGTCGATTCGCTGCGCCGCTTTCGAACCGACGAAGCGATTCCGTGACCGGGTTCGTGCGCTCCGCGAGAACGACCGACTCACCGTTTGCGGCGAAGTGAGCGACGGGACACTCAAACTGGAGAAATTCGCGGTCCGCGAACTGGACGAGACCGAACTGACGACGCCAATCTGTCCCGACTGCGAGCGAACGATGAAGTCCGCCGGACGGAATCAGGGCTATCGCTGTCGGGACTGCGGGACGAGTGCGCCTGGCAAGGTCGAGAGTCCGGTCGCACGCGACCTCGAAATCGGCTGGTACGAGGTGCCGCCGTGTGCCCGGCGACACGTGGCGAAACCACTCGTCAGGGGTGGCTTCGACGCGCCGACGCACCACGAGCGGTGAGAACGCCCCCCTCAGACGCCGAGTTCCCGGTCCACGTCGATCTCGATGTTCACCCGGTCGCCACCGCGAAGCAGCATGTACGAGAAGTACGTGAGCGAGAACAGGATCGCCAGCCCACAGACGAGCATGAGCAGCTCTTCACCCGACGCCGTTCCCGAAACGAGTGCCGAGGCATACTGGAGCGGAAGCGAGAGGCCCGACACGAGGAATCCGATGGCGAGGAAGTGTCGCCACGAGACGGCGAGAGGACCGACAGTGAGTTCGGCGACAGTGCCCGCGAGGAGTCCGCACACACCGGCGAATGCCATGATGCCGATACCCGGCTGGCTGAGTGTCGCTTCGAGGCCGAAGATGGCGAGGAAGACACCCACCAGTCCCAGACACAACAGTCCCCAGTAGCGGAAATACGACTGCTTCATACGCTTCGTTCGACAGGACTGCCCGTAAGTGTTAGTGCCGAATCCGGGACGAGAACGAGTGACAGCACCCGGAAACCCTTCGTGACTCCACAGGAGAGCGGCCGACGGTCACTGCCCGAGCAGTGACCAGGCCGCCTCCAGTCGCGCCGCGTGGTCGCCGTGCAGCTCATGCTCACTTGCAGCGAAGGACTCGGGCGTGAACCAGTCGACTGCTTGGACTTCGGACACGACCGTCGGCTCGCCGCGAACTCGGTCGGCCGAGACCGCGAAGCCGATGGAGACGATGTGTTTCCCGTCGCCGTGGGCCTCCGCGAAAGTGTCGAGTAAGGTGAGGTCGGCCGGGTCGACTTCGACGCCGGTCTCCTCGCGGAGTTCTCGGGCCGCAGCGACCGCAGGTGCCTCGCCGACTTCCATGTGCCCGCCGGGGACGGCCCAGTCGCCGACGCCCGGTGGGACACCACGCTGGGTGAGGAGCACGCCCTCGTCGCCGACGACCCCGACACCGGCACACGGCGCGGGGTTGTGCCAGACGACGCGCTCGCAAGCCGAACAGAAACGACGGTCACGCCCGTCGACGCGTCGCTCGGTGAGTTCGTCGCCACACTGTGGACAGAACGATGCAGGATACGAGGCCATAGCACTGGAAACGACTCAGAGCGTCGTCAATCCGCTGCCCGTCAGCGGGACGACGACGTCCTCGTCCTCGTCGATGACGCCGAGTTCGCGGTACTTCGTGAGCGCCGCAGGTGCGACGGCGCAGGTCGGTTCGACGTAGAAGCCGCGGCGATGCAGCGCGTCGAGCGTGTTCTCGACGATGTTCTCGCCGAGTGCGATGCAGTCGCCGCCGGTCTCGCGGATGGCGTCGAGCAACTGATTTTTTCGAGCGGGTTCTCGAATCTGGATGCCGTCGGCCATCTCGTTGGGTTCGTCGTCGCCGCGTTCCTCCGCCTCGACCTCGCCGTGGAAGGTGTCCGCGATGGGGGCGTATCCCGCGGCCTGTGCGCCGAGAATGCGCGGCATCGAGTCGATGATACCTGCTCGGTTGAGTACGTCGAAGCCGCGGTAGGCCCCGAGCAGGAGCGTGCCGTGCCCGACCGGAGTGACGAGCACGTCCGGAACGTCCCAGTCGCGCTGTGCTGCGAGTTCGATAGCGAACGTCATCGTCCCGGCGTAGAACGCGGGGTTCCAGGCGTGGCTGGCGTACCAGCCTTCGCCTGCTTCGACGGCGTCGACAGCGGCGCGGGTCACGTCTTCTCGGCTACCCTCGACGCGAACCGGTCGGGCACCGGCGCGCTGGATGGTCATCAGCTTCGACTGCTTCACGTCGGCGGGGACGTACACGTCTGCCTCGATGCCGGCACGGGCGGCGTACGTCGCGATTGCTGCACCTGCGTTCCCTGAAGAGTCCTCGATGACTTTCTCGACGCCGAGGCCAGCGGCGCGCGAGAGTGTCGTGGTCGCACCGCGGTCCTTGAACGAGCCAGTGGGCGAGACGTACTCCAGTTTGAACTCGGCGTCCCAGTCGGGGGCGTCGACGAGCGGCGTGAAGCCCTCGCCCAATGTGACGCGCTGGTCGACCGGCAGGAACTCGTGGAACGTCCAGAGACCGCGTCTGGTGTCCAGTTGGCTGACGGGAAGCGGATTGCCGTCGGGCAGCGGCGGCATCTGGAGGTCGAGCGCGTGGCCGTCCGTCAGACAGCGCCACGGTTCGGCCGCGCCTGCTTCGTACTCGGTACCACACTCGGGACAGTAGAGATGCTGGGTCGTCATGTCGTCGTAGTCGTCGGTAGTCGTCGATGGTCGTCGTCTCGTCAGTAGTCGTCGAGGTCGGTGCCGACCGAGCAGACGTATTCGCCGGTCGCGACTTGCGGGAGTCGGCGGGTCCGCCAGAAGATGCCGTCGGAGTCCGCGGTGATTTCGGCCTTGCGCTGGCCGAAGGCGTCGGTCACGCGGAAGATGGTGTCACCGCGTTCGACGTGCTCGCCGAGGTCAGGCAGGAACTCGACCAAGCCACCCGCGGGCGAGCCGTACTGGTCGAAGCTCTTGGCTCTGGTCTGCGTCTCGACCGCCGCCTCGTCGTCGAGGAAGTCGTAGTACCGCAGGACGTTGAACACGCCCTCGACGCCGAGACGGATACTCTCGTGGTCGAAGCCGACCGTGCCGCCGAGTTCGGGGTCGATAGTCGGAATCCCCTCGTCCGGGCCGGCGCGAGCGAGTTGCCCGTCCGGTCCCTTCTGGTCGAGTATGTGGCCCGTGCCGAACACCTTCGCCAGTTCGAGACACTGCTGGTGGAGGCGGTGTCGCCGGCCACAGCGAACTCGCGTCTCGTTTATCATCCGGCTGTCCGACCCCTGATGCAGGTCGAGGATGAGGTCCGCGTCGCGGGCCGCGTCGAACGTCGCCGCGGCGAGTCGCTCCGACGACGTGCCGTCGTGGTCGCCGGGGTAGGTCCGGTTCAGTTTCGTGTCGTCGATGGGGTTGCGGTGGGAGTCTATCTGGAAGCCGTGGTAGTTGACGATGCCGACGATGCGAATCTCGCCAGCCAACTCCGTCGGGTCCAGTTGCGGGAACACCTCCCGTATCACGCCCACACCGTTCAACTCGTTACCGTCACTTACCGCCTGCACGTACAGCGTCCGCCCGTCCCGCTCGCCGTTCACGACGGCGACAGGGAGGCCGACCGGGCTGCCGTCGCGGGTCTCCCCGACGGTGAGCCGACCCGTATCGACCTCGCCGGGTTCCGCGCTCGCGCTTCCCAAGGTCGTCATTGCCCTACAGATAGGTCGGTCTCCTTTTAGGTGTTCGGACTACCGGCCGACATGGCGGCCATCGATGAGTATGGTGAGCGGACACCCACGAACGAATCAGTTCGGCCCCCGCCGACGTTCGTCATCGACAGGCCAGTCTTCGAACGCGATAATAGCCCACAGTAGCCACCGACCGAACCGATTTTGGTCTCGTCGGTCCCACAGTCTCGCGTGCCTGAGAGTGACACACCCGGGGCGTTCACGTACTTCAAGCAGTTCTTCGCGCTCGAACGGGACGTGTTCGTCCTCTCCGTAGCGATGTTCGCGTTCAGCCTGGGCTTCCAGATGACCGGCCGATACATGGGCGAGTACATCTACGCGCTGGGCGGCACCTCGCTCGTCGTCGGCCTGTACGGGAGCTTCGGAAACCTCATCTCGGCGGTGTACCCCTACCCCGGCGGAGCCATCTCCGACCGAGTCGGCTCGCGGACCGCGCTGACCGCCTTCGGCTTCGCGTCGGCGCTCGGCTTCGGTGTCTGGCTGCTCGCACCGAACCTCGCACTCGGCCCAGTGCCGGCGTGGGCGTGGCTGTTCGTCGGCCTGCTGCTCGCGCAAGCGTGGAAGTCGTTCGGACTGGGCGCGACGTTTGCCATCGTGAAGCAGGCCGTCGACCCGGACCGCCTCGCCACCGGCTTCGCCAGCACGGAGACCTTTCGGCGCGTGGCCTTCCTCGTCGGGCCACTGACTGCCGCCGGACTCGTGGCCAGATACGGCTTCGACCTCGGCTTTCGGTACGTCCTCGCGGTCGCACTCGTCGTCGCGCTCGTCGCCACGGTCTGTCAGTGGTTGCTGTACGACGCCGAAGGCGATTCCTTCGGGAAGGAGTTTGAGGGGGTCTCCCAGATTCGTTCCGACCTCGCAGGCCTCCCTGACCCGCTTCGGCCACTGCTCGTCGGCGACACGCTCGTCCGGTTCGCCAACGGGATGGTGTACGGCTTCGCCGTCATCGTCATCACGCGCTACCTCGAAACGGACGCGACCGTCTTCGGCGTCTACCTCTCACCGGAGGCACTGTTCGGCGTGTTCGTCGCCGTCGAGATGGCCGTCGCCCTCGTGACGATGGTGCCCGTCGCCAACCTCGCCCGGCGGGTCGGCCTCGTCCCCGTCGTCGGCCTCGGCTTCTTCGTATACGCCGTCTTCCCGGTGATGCTGGTGAACGCCCCGAATGGTGGCCTCACCATCGCGGGAACCTCGTTCTCGGAAGCGGTCGTCGTCGGGGCCATCTGGGCCTTCTCTGGACTTCGATTCGCCGGACTCCCGGCGCACAAGGCACTCATCGTCGGGCCCGCCGAGAAGGACGCCGGAGGCCGCGTCACGGGGTCGTACTACCTCGTCAGGAACGCCATCACGATTCCGAGCGCCTTCGTCGGCGGTGTGCTGTACGGCATGGCCAACGTGACGCTCGCTGGAGCGACTGTCACTGGGCCACAAGTCGCGTTCACGCTGGCGACCGTCGTCGGCCTCGTCGGGACGGTGTACTTCCTGTGGCGTGGTGAGGAGTTCGCCGCGTACGCCTGAACGGAGTTCCAGACCGACGCGAATTTGTGCCTCTCGGCCTAACCCTCGCGCGTGAGTGAGAACACCGACGTGACCGACGACCGCCCGGACCGCCCACCTGCTCTCCGATTCTTCGAGGCGCTGGGCGTCCGCCGACACGCGAAGTGGGGGCTGTTCAGTGGCGTCGTCCTCGCGTTCGTCCTCGTCGTGTTCTTCGTCGTCCTCCCGTCGCTCCAGTCGGACGTACAGCCGAGAACCGACTCGCCGGCGCTGTTCGCCGTCCTCGGCTTCGTCATCGTCGTCTCGACGGCCCTGTTCGTCACGACCGTGTTGACCGCGCGAACCGTCGCCGGGTACGTGATGTCGCCGCCGAAGTGGATTCGGCGGGCAGGGATTGTCGGCGCACTCGGCGGGGTCGTCTGGGTCGGTCTGGCTGCCCTCGCCTCGACCGCCGTGGCCGCGGGGTCGGGGCCGAGCGCCGGGCTACTCTCGGCCACCTCGCTCCTGCTCGCGCCCGGCATCTGGGCGGTGTACACCCGACTGAAGTACGATACGGGCGACCTCGCCAAACTCGCCGTCGTCGCTTCCGGAGTCGGCCTACTCGGTGTCCACGCCGGGGCACTGCTTGTGGCCGACCCGGTGTTGTCGACGACCGCCTCGCCGCTCGTGACCCCGTTCTCGGTCGGGCTCGGCCTGTTGCTCGTCGGGACGGCGACGTTCGGGCTTGTCGCACGCGAGGCACTCGGCACGGTCGCACTGGTCGCCGTCGGCGCGTGCGTCGTCTCGGGTGTCGGCTTCGGCCTCGTCGCGGCCGATGTCGCTGGCGGTGGTAACTGGCTCGCGTTGCTTACGGTGCCGCCGGTCGGCCTCGCGTGGCTGGCACTCGGCATCGGCTGTCGCAGTAATTCGGTGCCTGCCGGGTGGTCGCCAGACGATGAGCGAGACGAGTCGCTGGGGCAGTTCGTCGACTGACCTGTCCGAAATTTTACTGTGGGGGGTCGTAGTGAGAGCATGGCTCCCGCGTTCCTTGGCGGCGGCGGTGTCGTCTCGGTAGAATTTCTGGTCCTCCTCCTCAACGTCGTGTTCGTCTACTTCCTGTATCGAGTGTACACGGCGTTTCGTCGACGAGGGTAGAACCGGACTACTCGAAGTCCTCTAAGGAGTCGTCGCCCGCGATTTCACCGAGTCGAGTCGCCCCGGCCCGGGTGCCCTTCGCGATGAACACGTCGCCCGCGTGGAGTCTGGTTTGTGGCCCGGGCGAGAGTTCCCACTCGTCGCTGTCGGCCCCGGTGTGGCGCACCGCGATGACGCGCATCCCGGTCTCGGTCTTGACCATCTGCTCGCCGAGCGTCGTCCCGGCCAGCGGCGCACCCTGCCCGACCGTGAGTCGGACGATGACCTCGTCGGACTCGAAGACGGCCTCGGCGACGACCGGGTGGGTGCCCATGCCGCGCAGGACGCCCTCGGCGATTTCCAGTGCCGCGTCCGAGATGACCTCGGTCGACTCGGCGAGGTGCATCAACCCGCGGAGAGCGACCGGGTCGTCGACCCGGCTCGCGGCCTGTAACACCCACGCCTCGAATCGCGATTCGAGTGCATCGACCTCGGCTTCGAGTTCGGCGACCTCTTCGGCCAGCGCGTCGCTGTCGTAGAGGACAGAGCTGTAGGCCACGTCGACCGCGAGTTCGCTCATGTTCTTCATCAGGACGATGGAGTGGACCGCCCGTTCGAGGTCGTCGATACCGGGTTCTTCGACATCGGGCGCGACGAACTCCGCGCCAGTCGCGGTTTCGTACACCGCCGCGACGTTCTCCTCGGTTCCGCGGAGCAACAGCACGTCGCCCGTGGCGAGGGTCGTCTCGGGGCCCGGACTCAGCAACCAGTCGCCGTCAGAGCGGCGCAGCGCGATGACTCTGACACCGGTTTCGGTCTCCAGATTCAACGCGCCGAGCGTGTCGCCGACGAACCGTGAGTCGGTGTCGAGGCGCGCACGAAGCACCGTCTCGACCGCCTCGGGGAGACTCGTCCGAATCGCATCGGGCAGGCCCATCTCTTCTAAGACGACCTTCGCGATGTCGCCGGTCGCATCGCTGACTTTCTCGGTCGCGCCGACGACGCCGAGGACCGGTGCGAGTTCCTCCGCGTCTTCCGGCGAGCGCGCCGCCATCATGAGGCTCATCCGGGCGCGCATCTGGAGCACGTCCATCCGGTCTTCGAGTTCGAGGACCTCCTCCGCGACCTCACGACTCCCCAACAACACGGCCGAGAACGAGAGGTCGATCATCAACTCGGCGGTGTCTTTCATCTCCGCGAGCACTTCCTTGACGCTCACGGGTTCGTACTCCACGTCGCCCTCGTCCATGGCGCGACGTTGGCCCGGCCGCGAGAAAAGCGTTGCCCGGGGCCGACTACCGGGGGGTTCCGAGCCGCGCAGCCACTGTATCATGTCGTGAAAGGAGGCTTGCAGGTGGCTTGACCGTATCGCCGGTCGACCCGTCGGCGTCGACTGGTTGACGAACTATCGTCGACGACGGAATCGAACCGACCGCTCTGGCGCGCGTGGACGAGCGAGGCGAGTGCAGCGAATCGGTTGGGGAGGCTGTGGCGGCGGTCATCTACACCAGCACTCGTGGCCCACCATCCAGAACCACGGACGGTAGCCGTAGAGCCAGAACCGATAGCCTCGAAGCAAACGGGATAGCAACAGCGGGAGGCCATCGAATCGACACCGATCCAAAACGGTGACTGTGCGCCACATACCCACGCCAGAAACCAGCAACATAGACCGCGAAACCCCGGAAATCGCCGGTTCGCAGGAAGGGCCGTAAACGGCAATGTTTTTTGGGGCAGGTCTGCAAGCCTCAACGTATGTCTGACGACCTCAAAAAAGGGCTGGAGGGCGTTCTGGTTGCCGAATCCGAACTTAGCTTCATCGACGGCGACGAGGGCCGCCTCATCTACCGCGGGTACGCGATCGAAGACCTCGCCCGCGACGCCAGCTACGAGGAGGTCCTGTACCTCCTCTGGCACGGGAAACTACCGAATCGCTCGGAACTGGACGAGTTCACAGCGACGATGGCCGAAGAACGGCACATCGACGAGGGCGTCATGGCGACGGTTCGCGAACTCGCCGAACAGGACGAAGAGCCGATGGCCGCGCTTCGCACGACCGTCTCGCAGCTCTCGGCGTACGACCCCGACGCCGAGGCCGACGTGACCGACGACGATGCAAACCTCCGCAAGGGACGACGCATCACCGCGAAGATTCCGACCATCCTCGCCGCGTTCGTCCGCGTCCGCGACGGTGACGACGTGGTCGAACCGCGCGACGACCTGAGCCACGCCGCGAACTTCCTCTACATGCTGAACGGCGAGGAACCGGACGACGTGCTCGCCGAGACGTTCGACATGGCGCTCGTACTCCACGCCGACCACGGCCTGAACGCCTCGACGTTCACCACGATGGTCATCTCCTCGACGCTCGCCGACCTGCACTCGACGATTCCTGGCGGCATCGGCGCGCTCTCGGGCAGCCTGCACGGTGGCGCGAACCAGGACGTGATGGAGGCACTGCTCGAACTGGACGAGTCCGGCAAGGACCCCATCCAGTGGGTCGAAGACCGCCTCGACCGGGGCGAGCGCGTCCCCGGCTTCGGTCACCGTGTCTACAACGTGAAAGACCCGCGCGCGAAGATTCTCTCCAGCAAGTCCGAGGAACTCGGGAAGGCTGCGGGCACGAGCCAGTGGCACGACTACTCGGTCAGCATCGAGGAGTACCTCGGTGAGGAGAAGGGCCTCGCGCCGAACGTCGACTTCTACTCCGCCTCGACGTACTACCAGATGGGCATCCCCATCGACATCTACACGCCCATCTTCGTGATGAGCCGTGTCGGCGGCTGGATTGCGCACGTGTTCGAGCAGTACGACGACAACCGTCTCATTCGGCCGCGGGCGCGCTACGTCGGTCCGTCCGACGCCGAGTTCGTTCCCGTCGACGAACGATAGACGACAGTCACCCGCCGCCCAACTCTCCGCGAGGAGGAAACGGAGCGAAGCGACGTTTCCGACGAGCGTTTTCGGACGACGTTTTCACGAAATCGAGCGTTCGACCCTCGACATCGAGGGTCCTCACGCCCGGCAGCAAATTCGATGTCGCGTGACACGACGGTGGCCGAAACCACTTAGTCGGAGAGTGTCGTGTTGTTGCCATAGTTATCCGAACACAGGAGCGCAACATGGGCGACCCAGCCAAACTGGTCGTCTGCTGTGTCGACGGCGACGAGGCCCGACGGGCCAAACTGGCCGACGCCGTCGTCGACGCTGCTGGCGACACGACCGACGTGTCGGTGCTGTCGGCGGGAACGGCCGATGCCGCGGCCGACCTCGTCACAGACCCCGTAGAGCGAGTGCACTGCGTCCTGAGCGCCGCACAGCTCCCGGATTCGTCGGCAATCGGGTGCGTGGACGCAGTCCGAGCCGACACTGACGTGCTCCCGGTAATCGTCGTCGCGCCAGACCACCTCGTGGTCGCCGACGAGGCGCTCGCGGCGGGTGCGACGGACGTCGTCGCCGGCGGGAGCGAGCAAGCCAGACGACTCGCCGCTCGCCGGGCAATCGCTGCCGGGCGTGAATTCCGCACCAAGCGACAGGAGCCAAAAGAGACGCCCGTCGACAGTCTGTTCGAGAACACGAGCGACGCCATCGTCGTCGCCGACCTCGACGGCGACAGCGCGTCCATCAGGCACGCGAACGACGCTTTCGCCGAGATGTTCGGCGGCGACTCGGCCGAGCTGGCCGGACAGGACATCGACGAAGTCGTCCATCCACCGGACCGCCGTGATATCGGCTACGAACTCAATCAGCGCGTGGCCGACGGCGAATACGTCGAGACGGAGGGGAAGCGAATGACCGTCGATGGGGCACGCGACTTCTTACTCCGGAGTGTCCGACTCGGCGACGGCAGCGACCGGGCGTACTTCGTCTACACCGACATCACCGAGCGGAAGCACCGAGAGAAAATTCTGCACCTGATGCACGACGCGACGCGGGAGATGATGGTCGCAGAGACCAAACCCGACGTGGCCAAGCGGGCGGTCGCGACCGGGCTGAACGTCCTCGGTCTCCCGAAGACGACGGTGTACCTCGTCGAGGGTGGCCGACTCGAACCGGTCGGGACGACCTGCAGCGACGGGCCGACGCCGATTCGTCTGGACCGCGAGACGCCACTCGGTCGGCAGTTCGCGACGAACGAGACCAGTGTCTGTTCGGTCGCTCGTGGCGAGGACGAACGGACGGTCCTCGTCGTCCCACTGGGCGACCACGGCATCCTCGTCGCTGGCGACCTCCCACAGGACTCGGTCGACGACGCGACCGTTCAGGTCGCCGAGTTGCTGGCGACACACATCGTCTCGGCGCTGGAACGGGCCGAGCGCGAGGACTTGCTGCGCGAGCGCGAGGACGAACTCAAACAGCAGCGCGACCGCTTCGCGGCACTGTTCCAGAACGTCCCCGACCCGGCGGTGTCGTACGTGTTCGACGCAGAGGGCACGATGCAGGTGACGGCGGTCAACGCCGCGTTCGAGGAGGTGATGGGCTACGACGCCGAGACGGTCGTCGGCAGCGACCTGGACGGGTTCATCGTTCCGCCCGGCGACGGCGACGAGGCGACCGGACTCAACGACGACTTGATCGCCGGGAACTCGATGCACGTCGAAGTCAGACGCCAGACCGCGAGCGGGGTCCGAGACTTCATCCTCCACGGCGTCCCGGTGACCCTCGGCGAGCGCAGCGTCTTCGGCTTCGCCATCTACTCCGATACGACCGAACAGAAAGAACGCGAGCGACAACTCCGTCGCCAGAACGAACGACTCGACGAGTTCGCCAGTATCGTCAGTCACGACCTTCGGAACCCGCTGACGGTCGCGCGGGGCCACCGCGACCTCGTCGCGGCCGAGGTCGACCACGACTCACTCGACGAAATCGCGTGGGCGCTCGGCCGAATGGAGACGCTCATCGAAGACGTGCTCACGCTCGCCAGACAGGGCAAGTCCGTCGAGGACCCCGAACCGATTTCGTTCGAGCGCGTCGTCACGGGAGCGTGGGCCGCCTGTGACACGCCCAGTGCGACACTCGACCTCGACGGCGAGTTCCCCAGCGTGTTGGCTGACGGTGAGCGACTCGCCGCGCTGGTCGAGAACCTCGTCCGCAACGCCGTCGTCCACGGGCGCGAGGACGCGACGGTGACGGTCACGAGACTGCCTGACGGGTTCGCCATCGCGGACGATGGTTCGGGCATCCCCGACGACGAGGTCGACGTAGTGTTCGACCAGGGATACACGACGGCGACGGAGGGGACTGGGTTCGGCCTCGCTATCGTCGAAGACATCGCCAAAGCGCACGACTGGACGGTCGAACTCGACTGCGAGGTCGACGGTGCGCGATTCGTCTTCTCCGGCGTCGAGTGGTGTGACGATGCGGGTACGTCGGCGGAGCCGGCAGAACCGACGACGCCAGTCGAACCGGAATCGCCGGGGGAGTCAGCCGAACCGGCGGTAGACGGTGGCACCGACGGCGAGGACGACACACCCGGCGGCGATGACGAGCGGGATGGGGCCGTCTGAGGACTGGAAGTCCCACCCGAGAGCGACCCAGCCGAGGAGTGCGACGGCGAAGACGAGCAGGCCGACGTACTGCAGTGTCTGGGAGTCGCTTCGGCCAGCACCCGGCATCAGCCAGTCACCTGCGTTCGGGGGCGGCAGTCGATGGACATACGTGAGAACAAATAGTGTCCAGAATAATTAATTTTCTGTATTTTTATATCAGTCGGTCGCACTCCCACGCTCGGCCATCATGCTCGCGGCGCGACTCGCCCAGTTCCCGCGCCAGAAGCCGACTGTGACGACGAGGCCTGCCAGCCCGTAGTAGCCGACGATGCCGCCGTAGGCACCGAGGACGCCGTAGTCGAGCGTGATGCCGACGACGTAGCTGAAGCCGAGGAAGAAGACGAGCAGGCCGAGCACGCGGCCGACGAACGGAAGGCGCGTCTCGCTCCCCCCTTGTAGACAGCCCGAGAAGACAGTGAAGGCGACGAGACCCGGCGCGGCCAGTCCATAGGCGCGGGCGAAGCCGACCGCGTAGTCGACCGTCGCCGGGTCACGCGTGAACACGCGGACGAACACCGGTGCGCCGACGACGAGGACGAGGCCGATGACGCCGACCGTACAGAGGCCGAGCAAGCCGGTCGCGAGGCCGTCGCCGCGGGCGCGCTCCGGGTCGCCCTCCCCAAGCGCCTGCCCGACGACGACGCTGGCGGCGACGCTGTAGCCGCGCGAGAGCGGCCCGGTCACCTGCTGATAGATGCGACGGCCGACCTGGAAGCCCGCGTTGACCTCGGTGCCGAAGCCGAGTAGGAGCGCGTTGAAGGGAAATTCTGCGAGTGTGTTGGCGAAGCCGTCGGCGATTCTGGGCACCGAGACGACGACGAGTTGCCGGGCGACGATGGGATTCGATGGCCAGACGAAGCCCGCACTGGTGCGGCCGGTCCAGAGCAGGAGACAGAGGACGACTGCCGTGAAGACGTTGCTACCGGTGGTCGCCAGCCCGACGCCGACGATTTCGAGTCGTGGGAAGCCGAGCAACCCGAGGCCGAGAACGATACTCCCGACGATGTTCAGGCCGTTCGAGATGACGTTGACGTACATCGGTCGGCGTGTGTCGCCGGTTCCCTGCATCGACCGGGCCGCGACGAGTGAGACCTGTCTGGCCGGTGCAGTGGCGAAGACGATGGCGAGGTAGGTCCCGCCGAGGTCTGCGACCGTCTCAGATGCACCGAGCACGCCGATGGCTGCGTTCCCGAAGAGGAACCCGACGATGGCGAACGGAATGCCAGTCAGAAAAGCGAGTGCGACCGCCTGTGTGACGGCCTCGTCGCGGTTTGCCTCCGCGCCGGAGCCGGTGTCCTGACTGGAGAGTGCGATGGCCCCGCCGCCGAGGCCGAGGCCGATTCGGAGCGGGAATCTGGCGTAGAGGTCGGCGAGGCCGATGGCGGCGATGGCCGCGGGCGAGAAGAGACCGGTGACGAGCACGTCCGTCGTGCGCATCGCGGTGCGCGTGGTCTGTTCGACCATGACGGGCCAGGACAGGCCCAGTACGCGCCGCCAGACGCTCGTCACGCGGCCTCTGTCCATGCCTCGGGTTCCCACCCTCGGGCCTTTTAGCCGTCGGAAGCGGAAGCCGGTGTATGGACGTGTTCGTCTACGGGACGCTGACCGAGTCCGCACAGGTCGACCGACTGCTCGACGACTGGCAGTTCGGCCCGCGCGTCGAGTTGCGCGGCTGTCACCGCGCCGACGGAGAGTATCCGACGCTGGTGCCCGGCGGCGACTGTCGCGGGAGAATCTTGCAGACGAGTGAGATGGACACGCTCGACCGGTACGAAGGCGTCGAGCGTGGGCTGTACACGCGGGTTTCGGTTCCGTGGGAGAGGGACGACGAGGCAGTTTCCCGCGACGTGCAGGTGTACGTCGGCGACCCGGAGCGACTCGACGTCGCGGAACCCGTCTCGTGGCCCGGCGAGGGACCGCTGTTCGAGCGCGTCGAGACGTACTGTCGAAGCGAGTGTACGGTCGCCCGACTCGACGACTGACGAGCGGCCGACGCCTGTCTGACAGCCAACTTTACCCGCCGCAGTCTATCGATTATACTTCCACTCCGCTTGGATGGCCTTTATGTGCGTGCCCACTCGCTGTACACCTGCACGTCACACGCGTGCTTCCCCCGTATATTCCTCTTTCAGACAGCGCCCACCGAGCGATGACCATCGGCTGGCTGGCGCAGTGGTGCGAAAAAGATTACCAGTGGGCACACCGACTGGCAAAATATGCTCGAACTCGACGACGTGTTGGAAGCCCTGCCGCGAGTCCGCGAGACATCGCGACACACACCCATCGAGTACTCGCACACCTTCTCGGACATGACGGGTGCGGACGTCCACCTGAAGATGGAGAACTTCCAGCGGACGGGGTCGTTCAAGATTCGCGGGGCGACGAACCGAATCATGACACTTTCGGACGACGAGAAAGCCGCCGGGGTCGTGACCGCCAGTGCTGGAAACCACGCGCAGGGCGTCGCACTCGCCGCGACGCGCTCGGGTGTCGACGCGAAAATCGTCATGCCGGAGTACGCACCGATTTCGAAGATAAAGGCGACGCAGAGTTACGGCGCCGAGGTCGTCCTCCACGGGGCAGACTACGACGAGGCCGCCCGGAAAGCCCACGAACTCGAAGAGGAAGAGGGCCGAACCTACGTCCACGCCTTCGACGACCCGTACGTGATGGCCGGACAGGGGACCATCGCACTGGAGATTCTGGAGGACCTGCCCGAAGTCGAGACCATCGTCATCCCGATCGGTGGCGGCGGCCTCATCGCCGGGATGGCGACCGCCATCAAGGCGAAGAACCCGGACATCCGCGTCGTCGGCGTACAGGCCGAAGGCGCGTCGAGCACCGCCCAGTCGCTCCAGAAGGGCCAGCGCTTCGAGTTGGACCACGTCGACACCATCGCAGACGGTATCGCCGTGCGTGAGCCCGGCTCGCAGACGTTCGAGGTCATCCGCGAGCGCGTCGACGAGGTCGTCACCGTCTCGGACCCAGAAATCGCGATGGCCCTGACCTACGTCCTCGAACGCGGGAAGACGCTGGTCGAGGGAGCCGGCGCGGCCCCGCTCGCAGCAATCCTGTTCAACAAGTTCGACTACGACGACGGCGAAGTCGTCGTCCCCGCGATGTGCGGTGGCAACATCGACCTGAACATGCTCACGACGGTCATCATGCGCGGTCTCGTCGCCACCGGCCGCTACGTGAAGATTCGGACCGTGCTGCGCGACCGACCCGGGTCGCTGGAGACGCTTCTGCACATCATCGCGAAGAAGAAGGCCAATATCTACGCCATCCAGCACGACCGCACCTCGCGGCAGATCGGCATGGCCGACACCGAGGTCGAAGTCGACCTCGAAACCCGCGGGCACGACCACGTCGAGGAGTTGCTGGAAGCGATTCGGGACGAAGGCTACGAGGTCGAAGTGCTGGTCTGAGTCGGTTACGGCAAACGCTGGTCAGTTCACCAGCGTGTTCACGAGCAACGAGAGCAGGCCGAGTGACGCCGCGACCGAGGCCATCGTCGCGTGCGTAAGTCCTTCTTCTTGCGCGCGGCGTCTGGCCGCGGCGGCGAACAGTGCAGCACCACCCGTGAGGACGAGCGCCGCGAGAGTCCGGTCGCGCAGTCCCATCTGCAAGAACGTGCTGAGCGCGACGACGAGGACGACGCCAACCGCGCCGAGCGTCACCGCGCGGCCCGACGCAGGGCCACGGCTCACCATGGAGAGGGTACCGGAGACGAGGAGCGCGATGCCCGCGACGACGAGGAACACGTCGCTCATCGACGACACCTCGGCTGTTCGCCAGCCACGGGGGGAGGGGCAGGCGTCTGAAGCCGCATCGCCCGGGCATAGGGGTGTCGGCGTCAAAGGTTGGTAGCCTATTCCCGCTGTGGCTGCGAGCCAGGGTCAGCACTCACCACGACGCCGGAGACCGTACCGCACTGTCAGGAACTGCCGACCGAACAGCCACATCTCGTGCGTGGCGACCACGTCGGCACCTGGTTCCGGTGGCTCCGGTGCGTCGGGCGCATCGACAGGCCACACTCGGAATCGCTGGCGCATCGGCAGGCGAAACTGGCCCAGTGGCGTGACGAGGAACAGCCCGGGGTCGCCCGCCGACTCGGTCGTAAGCTCGACCGCGCCCGCGTCGCCGAGGTGGTGCATCGACAGGACGGTCGACAGGTTCGCGAACGGGAGCGGGACGGCGATGTTGACGAACCGCTCGTCCTCGTCCCCGTCTCCCGTCCCTCGCGCCTCACTGGTGTGTGTCGCGTACATCGCGACGAAGACGCCCTCGCCGGTGTCTGCGTCGGTCCGAATCCACGCCCGGGCACCGTTCCGCGGGTCCGCCGTCGGGTCGAGTCGTTCGAGTCGGTTGTCGAGGTGGACGACCCGGTCGTCGGCCGGTGCAGGGAGGTTCAACTGTTCGAGCCGACTCGTCACGAGACTCGCCAGCCACGCGCCGGTTCGGAAGGGCCGGTGCCACTCGGCAGTGAGCGTCGCGTCGTACTCGCTCGTCCGTTCGTAGAAGTGCCTGACTGCGGGGGCGACAGCGTCGGGGTCGAAGTCCGGGCGGGCGAACTCGGCCATGTCGTCCATCTCGCCCGCTGGTTCCTCGCCGGTGCCGACGCCTTCCCGCGTGACCCAGTCACCGCCGATTCGGCCGCGAGCACGAAGCGGCGACAGTGGCACGTCGTCGGCGCGAGCGTTGGAGAGTCGTCCGAACGTGGCCGCAGCTACGGCCACACAGAGCGAGCCACCGACAGCGGTACGCGTTCGCATCTGTGCGTCGGTTGGAACCGCCCCGGCAAAGGCCGCGCGGTCGACGAACCGTATTTCGCACTGGCAGGTGAGGAATAGCTGTGAACGACGACCACTACCGCAAACTCGAACGGCTGTACGCCTCGGCCCCGGTCAACGACTTCTACGACCCCGAACTCACGATTCACGAGGGCGAAGCCGAACTGGTCACGCCGGTCTCTGAATCGCACTTCCACGCGGCGAACGCGGTCCACGGCTCCGTCTACTTCAAAGTCCTCGACGACGCCGCCTTCTTCGCCGCCAACTCGCTCGTCGAGGACGTGTTCGTCCTCACGACGGAGTTCAACATCTACCTCGAACGGCCCGTCTCCGACGGCGAGATTACCGCCGTCGGCGAGGTGGTCAACGACAACCCACGACAGCTCATCGCGGAGTCGGTCGCCTTCGACAGCGACGGGAACGAAATCGCCCGCGGGAGCGGGACGTTCCAGCGGAGCAGCATCGACCTGACGCCGGACGTCGGCTACGAGTGAACACTCTGGAATCCGAAGGGGTTTAAGTCGTTACCCTGCGTCGGTCCCGGGCATGAAGCGAACCATCAGCACTCCGGACGCACCGGAAGCAGTCGGTGCGTACAGCCAGGCGACGACGAACGGCGACCTCGTGTTCACCGCGGGCCAGATTCCGATGACCGCAGACGGCGAACTCCTCGACGAGGAGTCCATCACGGTCCAGACACGCCAGTCGCTGGAGAACATCACCGCCATCCTCGAAGAGGAGGGCTGCACGACGGAGGACGTCCTCAAGGTGACCGTCTTCATGGACGACATCGAGGACTTCGACGAGATGAACGACGCGTACAAAGAGTACTTCCTCGACAACCCGCCGGCCCGCTCGGCGGTCGAAGTCGCCAACCTGCCGAAGGGCGTCGGCGTCGAAATCGAGGCCATCGCGTCCAGCGAGTGACGCCGCGCGCGAAGTCCGCCCTGCTGTGGGGTGCCGTCGGCACCTTCGTGTTCCTCGTGCTGTATCAGGGCTACGTCGCACTGGGGAACGACGGCGTCGGGTTCCTGTCGGCACTGGCGGTCGGTGTCGGCGTCGGCGTCGGCGTCGCACTCGGCGCGTACCTCGGCGAAGTCCGACTGGTCGGTCGCGGCCGGTAACTCGTCGCACGCCCCACACCGAAACAAAGGCGTTAAATGCAACACCGGGCAACTGTCGGGTGAGCCAGGATGGCCGAATGGTAAGGCGCACGCCTGGAAAGCGTGTTCCCTTTCGGGATTCAGGGTTCAAATCCCTGTCCTGGCGCTTCTACTGAATTCGACCGACGAGCGGAGCGAGTCGCGAATTCAGTGAAGCGACGACGAAGGGATTTGAACTTCTCTCGCTCGTTTCACTCGCTCGAACGTTCAAATCCCTGTCCGGACGTTCTCGAAGCGTAGACACCACGGGCGGGCAGATTTCTGTCGTGCGGTTTGCAGCGAGTAACGCCCTCAGTCCGCCGCCGGCGTGCCGACACCCGGACGGACGTTCTGGTTGCCCTGGAACACGTTCTCTGGGTCGTACTTGGTTTTGACCGCGACGAGTCGGTCGTAGTTCTCGCCGAACAGTGTCGTCGCTGGGTCTTCGAGCAAGCCCGGGAAGTTCCCGTAGCTGCCGCCGACGCCCTCGATGGCGCGGAGTTCTTCGACCGTCGCTCGCGCCCACGCCACGTTCACGCCGTCGGCAGCGGCGTCCTCCCAGTTGGCCTCAACCGTGACCATGAACGGTTGCTGGCGGTGCCAGAACGCGGTCGCATCTGGGGCCACGTCGGTAATCGCGCCGCCGAGGTGCCACACGTCGACGGTCGAGAGCGTGGAGGGGGCACGGACACCACGACGGACGACGACTTCGACGACCTCGGCGGTGAGTTCGGGGACGTACACCGATTTCCAGTAGTAGCGCAGGCCGTCGGGATAGTCCTCGTCGAGCATCGTCTGGAGGTCGGTGTAGGCCATCTGTGCGCTAAAGTCCGCGATGGGGGTCGCCACCTCGCGGAGGGACCGGAACGTCGCCTCGGCGATGGCTTCGGGACCGTCGTAACAGCCGAGGAAGGCGACGGCTGGCTCACCCCAGGCGCTTTCGGGGAACTCCGCGAGTTCGGGGACGTGGGCGACGAACGGGAGGACGCTGGCTTCGCGCGGGGCGGTCCGGACGAACTCGTGGAACGCCTCGAACGCCATCGGCGCGTCGCGGCCCTGGTACCAGACGAAGAGACCGAACACGTCGTCGATTGGATGGAGGTGGAACTCGAAGCTGGTGACGACGCCGAAGTTGCCGCCGCCGCCGCGGACCGCCCAGAAGAGGTCTGAGTTCTCTGACTCGCTGGCCGTTCTGACGGTCCCGTCAGCCGTGACGATTTCGACCGATTCGAGGCCGTCGCAGGCGAGGCCGTACTCACGCCGGAGGTGTCCGAGACCGCCGTTGAGGGTCAGTCCGGCGACGCCGGTCGCCGAGACGACGCCGAGCGGTGTCACGAGGCCGTGTCGAGTGGTCTCTCGGTCCACGTCGCCGAGCGTCGCCCCGCCTTCGACGCGAACGCGCTTCGCCGCTGGGTCGACGACCACGTCGGTCAGCGACGTGAGGTCGACGACGAGTCCACCGTCGCAAATCGCGGTGCCAGCCACGTTGTGGCCACCGCCGCGGACCGCGAGTTCGAGCTCGTGCTCGCGGGCGAAGGCCACCGCGGCGACCACGTCCTCGGCCCCGGTACACTGGGCGACGAGCGCCGGGTATCGGTCTATCATCGCGTTCCAGATACTGCGTGCCTCGTCGTACACGTGGTGATCGGGTGTGACGACCGTGCCGCCGAAGTCGGCGACGAACGCGGCGACCGCGTCGGGCGGCAGTCGGTCGAAGACCACCTTCCCCACCGTGTGTGACGATTCAGACATACGGTGCGTAGGCGACGAGCGCCGATAAGCAAGTGTCGCGGAAAGACGTGACATCCGCCGCGAGTCTCGTATCGGAGTGAAAAAGACGCCAGCAAGCCGCCCGCTTTAGTCCCTCCCGCGCGTACGCACGAACATGTGTGGCCGCTACAGTCTGTTCGTCACGGCCGACGAGCTTCAGCAGCGATTCGGCGTCTCGGTGCCGGAGACGTACGAACCGCGGTACAACATGGCCCCGGGACAAGACCTCCCAGTGGTTCGGGCCGACACCGACGACGACCTCTCGTACGCGAACTGGGGGCTGGTGCCGTCGTGGACCGACGACCCGGACGACGCGCCGAAGCCCATCAACGCGCGCTCTGAGACGGTGCGAGAGAAACCGATGTTCCGTGGCGCGTTCGCCGCGAGTGACCCAGCAATGGCCGGTCGCTGTCTCGTCCCGGCCGATGGCTTCTACGAGTGGACGCAGGCGGGCGACGGGAAGCAACCGTATCGTGTGACCCTCGCCGACGAGGGCGTGTTCGCGATGGCTGGGCTGTACGCGGTGTGGGAAGGCATCGAACCCCAGACCGGACTGGACGCCTTCACCGGTGGCGGGTCGATCGAACCCGAGTCGAAGACGGTCGTCTCCTTCACCGTGTGTACGACTGAACCGAACGAATTCGTCGCCGACTTGCACGACCGGATGGCTGTGGTGCTCGCCCCAGACGAAGAACCGACGTGGCTCCACGGCGACCCGGACGAAGCCGCCGCCTTGCTCGACCCGTATCCAGCCGACGAGATGGACGCCTACCCCGTCTCGCGGACGGTCAACGACCCGGGGAACGACTCGCCAGCCGTGGTCGAAGAAATCAGCGGGTGACGTCGGGCACCTCCGGTGGCAGAGCTACGACAGTATATAAACTGTGGCGTTCGGCGAGCAGATTGCCGGAAGTGGGTGTGGTAAAGTGGAACATGATTTCCCCAATTCGGCGTTACGTCTGTCGGTTTGTGATGCACAGTAGAGAGAGACCATCTCGGACGAACGACGCAAACCACCCACATTTATATAGAAGCACAAACAATCCATCGGACGACTATGAGTCAGCGAATGCAGCAAGGTCAGCCGATGATCGTCATGTCCGATGATTCCCAGCGCGTCAAGGACCGTGACGCGCAGGACTACAACATTCAGGCGGCTCGCGCAGTCGCCGAGGCCGTACGTTCCACACTCGGCCCGAAGGGCATGGACAAGATGCTCGTCGACTCGATGGGCGACGTCACCATCACGAACGACGGTGTCACCATCCTGAAAGAGATGGACATCGACAACCCGACGGCCGAGATGATTATCGAGGTCGCCGAGACGCAGGAAGACGAAGCCGGTGACGGCACGACGACTGCCGTCGCAATCGCTGGCGAACTCCTCAAGAACGCAGAGGACCTCCTCGAGCAGGACATCCACCCCACGGCCATCATCAAGGGCTTCCACCTCGCCAGCCAGAAGGCGCGTGAGGAAGTCGACGACATCGCAGAGACCGTCGACGCCTCCGACGAAGCACAGCTCCGCAAGGTCGCAGAGACCTCCATGACGGGCAAGGGCGCAGAACTCGACAAGGAGCACCTCGCACAGCTCATCGTCGAGGCCGTCCAGTCCGTCACCGTCGAGGGCCAGGTCGACATGGACTTCCTCAAAATCGAGACGCAGACGGGGCAGTCCGTCTCGCAGTCCGAACTCCTGAAGGGCGCCATCGTCGACAAGGACCCGGTCCACGACGACATGCCGAAGACCTTCGACGAGGCGAAAGTCCTCCTCCTCAACGAGGCCGTCGAAGTCGAAGAGGCCAGCACGGACACCGAGGTCAACGTCACCGACCCGTCCCAGCTCCAGAAGTTCCTCGACCAGGAAGAGAAGCAGCTCAAGGACAAGGTGCAGGCCATCGTCGACTCCGGTGCTGACGTCGTCTTCTGCCAGAAAGGCATCGACGACCTCGCACAGCACTACCTCGCCAAGGAAGGCATCCTCGCCGTCCGCCGCGTGAAGAAGTCCGACATTCGCTTCCTGCGCGAGATTCTCGGCGCGAACATCGCCTCCGACGTCGACGACATCGAAGCCTCCGACCTCGGCGTCGGTGCCATCGAGCGCGACGACGAGGACGAGATGTTCTACGTCAAGGGCGCAGAGAACGCACACGGTGTCACGCTGCTCCTTCGCGGCTCCACCGACCACGTCGTCGACGAACTGGAGCGCGGCGTCACGGACGCACTCGACGTCGTCGCCCAGACCGTCACGGACGGTCGCGTCGTCGCTGGCGGCGGTGCCATCGAGGTCGAAGTCGCCTCGCGCCTCCGCGACTACGCTGACTCCGTCGAAGGCCGCGAGCAGCTCGCCGTCGAAGCGTTCGCCGACTCGCTCGAACTCGTCCCCCGCGTCCTCGCCGAGAACGCCGGGCTGGACTCCATCGACATCCTCGTCGACCTCCGTGCAGAGCACGAGAGCGGCAACAAGCGCGCTGGCCTGAACGTGTTCTCCGGCTCCGTCGAGGACACCTTCGAGGCTGGCGTCGTCGAGCCGGCTCACTCCAAAGAGCAGGCGTACACGTCTGCCACCGAGGCCGCGAACCTCGTCCTCAAGATCGACGACATCATCTCTGCCGGTGACCTGAGCACCGACAAGGGTGACGACGAGGGCGGCGCACCCGGCGGCATGGGCGGCATGGGTGGCATGGGCGGCGCGATGTGAAGTTAGGCTGACTCACATCTTCCCGCGACCTGCTGCACCGACCGCACTCGACACTCACACATCTTCTTTCGACGCCGATTCGACCAGTGACGACGTTGACTGGTGTCTGAAAAACGAAGAAGACAGGACCGACTACGGCTTCGCCGTCTTCGGGGTTCGCGCCTTCTCGACCGCTGAGATGCGACTCGCGGCGGTCAGTTCACGCGTCGGGTCGTCGTCGATTGAGAACGAGGTGACGACGCGACTGTCGGCGGCTGCTTCGTGAGCGGCCTGCACCGCGGCGAACGCTTCGGCGGCGGTCTCGGCCTCGATGATGGTGTCCATCGCCGTCGTCTCGTAGGTGACGCCCTGTTCGTCGAGGGCGTCGAGCGCGCGAGCGATGGCTTCGGACATGTGCGATTCTCCGACCGGCAATATCTCGAATCGAGCGATGACGGACATGATTGTGGGTGTTGCGACGTTCGCGGCTCACACTAGGTAGGGCACGGTGGCGAAAATCGCTTTCTTGGGCTATCGTGACGCCTCAGTCGCGAGAGTCGTCCGGACCGACAGCATCGTCGCTCGGAACTACCGCACCGCTCGTCGCACTGGCGGCGGTCGGAGTGCTCTTCGTCGTCGGCTTCGACCGGGTCGCGATGGCGGGGCAGCAGGAGTGAGCCGAGTTACTCCGACAGGTCGAGCTCGAACTGCTCGTTCTCACACACCGGGTTCAGCACGACCGACGTGTTCGACTCCTTGATTTCGGGGTCGGTGAGCAGGCGCTTGATCTGCGTGTTCATGCCGTCGGTGTCTTCGAACTTGCCGATGGCGATGACGTCGTAGTCGCCCGTGACCTCGTACACCGAGACCATCTGTTTCTCTTCTTTGAGGCGGTCGGTCACGTCGGGGAGCGCACTCCCTTCGACTTTGAGTTGGAGCACGGCGGTCACGTCGTAGCCGAGGAGGTCGTAGTCTATCTTGGGCGTGTACCCGCGGATGACGCCCTCGTCTTCGAGTGCCGAGACGTGGTTCGAGACGGTCGTGACAGAGACGTCGAGTTCCTCGGCAAGGCTCCGAAGGCTTGCGTCGCCGTTGTCGAGCAGCGCGTTGACCAACTTCGCATCGAGATTTTCGTACGTCATTACATCCACGTCCCATCTCCAGGCATTAGAATTTTACGAACATCCAGTTCTCATCGCGCTACCCAGAATTGCGTATAGGCGAAGGGTTTTAGTAATGGCGTGAGTCGGACTATACGACGAGAAAGATGACAAGCGGCAACCTCTCCACCGACGAGGAGGCAGTACTCGAGCGAATCGAAGAAGAGAACATCGACTTCCTCCGCCTGCAGTTTACCGACATTCTCGGTACCGTGAAGAACGTCTCCATCCCGGCAAGCCAGGCCGAGAAGGCGTTCGAGGAGGGCATCTACTTCGACGGGTCGTCTATCGACGGTTTCGTGCGGATTCAGGAGTCCGACATGCGTCTCGAACCCGACCCGGCGACGTTCGCTGTCCTCCCGTGGCGCAAGACCGAAGAGAGCGCCGCAGCACGCCTCATCTGTGACGTGATGGACACGTCGACGGGCGAACCGTTCCCGGGCGACCCGCGTGGGGTCCTCAAGCGCGCCATCGAGCGTGCAGAGGACATGGGCTACGACATCAACGCCGCACCGGAACCCGAGTTCTTCCTGTTCGAGGAAGACGAGGAGGGGCGCGCGACGGTGAAGACGAACGACGCCGGTGGTTACTTCGACCTCGCGCCGAAGGACCTCGCGTCGGACGTCCGCCGTGACATCATCTACGGCCTCGAATCTATGGGCTTCGACATCGAAGCCTCGCACCACGAGGTCGCAGAGGGCCAGCACGAGATCAACTTCACGTACGACGACGCGCTGTCGACGGCGGACAACGTCGCCACGTTCCGGTCCGTCGTTCGCGCCATCGCGGCCGAACACGAACTGCACGCGACGTTCATGCCCAAGCCCATCGCGAAGATCAACGGTTCGGGCATGCACACGCACATCTCGCTGTTCCAGAACGGCGAGAACGCGTTCCACGACGACGACGACGAGTTCAACCTGAGCGAGACGGCCAAGCAGTTCACCGCCGGTGTCCTCGAACACGCATCGGCCATCACCGCCGTCGCGAACCCGACCGTGAACTCCTACAAGCGACTCGTCCCGGGCTACGAGGCCCCGGTGTACGTCGCCTGGTCCGACCGGAACCGCTCGGCGCTCATCCGGAAACCGGCCGCACGCGTCCCGGCCGCGAGCCGTATCGAGCTTCGCTCGCCCGACCCGGCGTGCAACCCCTACCTCGCACTCGCCGTCATGATTCACGCCGGTCTCGAGGGCATCGAGCAGGGGCTCGAATGCCGTGAGCCGGTCCGTGACAACATCTACGAGTTCGACGAGCAGAAGCGCAAAGAACACGACATCGACACGCTCCCGACGAACCTCGGCGAGGCGGTCGACGCCCTCGAATCCGACGAAGTCATCGCCGACGCACTCGGCGAGCACGTCTACGAGAAGTTCATTGAGGCCAAGCGCGCCGAGTTCAAGGACTACCTCGTCGACGTCTCCGAGTGGGAACTCGACCGGTACCTCGAGAAGTACTGAATCTGTATCGACTGCGACCACGAAACCTATAGTGACCGGTCGCTTTTTTCGGGTATATCCATGGTCGAACTGGCGTGGCTGACAGACGCGACCATCACGTTCATCCAGCGATACGGCTACATCGCGCTGTTCATCTTCCTGATTCTGGAGACGTCGTTCATTCTCCACTTCATCCCGAGTGAAGTCGTCATCCCGCTGGCGGTGTACGCGATGGTCACCAGTCCGACCGGCTTCGTCGTGTTCGTCGTCGTCTCGACCGTCGCCGGCGTTCTCGGGAGTATC
The DNA here is from genome assembly GCF_051207395.1 of Haloarchaeobius caseinilyticus. Classification (NCBI taxonomy): domain Archaea; kingdom Methanobacteriati; phylum Methanobacteriota; class Halobacteria; order Halobacteriales; family Halorubellaceae; genus Haloarchaeobius; species Haloarchaeobius caseinilyticus. The sequence goes on from NZ_JBPJZC010000001.1 coordinate 1,604,043, forward strand.
CTCTGTTACTGGCTGTTCGGCGTCAACGGCGAGCGAATCATCCAACGCTGGGGGCACATTCTGCACATCCCAGAAGAGGAGATAGAGCGAAGCAAGGACTGGTTCCATCGCTACGGCGAGGGCCTGATGTTCTGGGGCCGGTTCCTCCCCGTGTTGCGCACGCCCATCTCGATTCCGGCGGGCTTCGCGGAGATGGACTTGAAGAAGTTCAGCCTCTACTCGGGCGCTGGCTGGGGCATCTACGTCGCCATGCTCGGCGCGCTCGCCTACCGAGACGGTACGGAGTCACAGGCACCCATCGAAGTCGCCATCGCGGCCGTCTGGCCGCTCGTGGAGACGTATCCGATTCTTACGGCGGTCCTCGTCGCACTCGTTAGCGCTGGGAGCGTCGTGGCGTGGAAGCGCCGGTCGGCGATAGCGCGCTGAGCGCGGGAAGCGCGACCACGAACCCGATACTCGCCGCAGCGACGACAACGAGGACCAGTGACGACTGGACGACGACGAGGACGCCGATACCGAGGACGCCGACGAGCCCTGCGGCCGCGACGGGGACCACGACGGCCAGCGACATCGGCCACGGGTCGTGGGGGACCGAGAAGCGAGACCAGCCGAGTGACGCCCCGACGAGGCCACCGAGTAACGTGACCGCGTCGGCCGACGCTGGCGCGACGACGACCGCGAGCGCGGCGATAGCCGTCGCGGTCCAGAGTGCAACGTGGGGTGGTCGGTCGGCGAGAAGTCGACAGGTCACCGCGAGAAACACCAGCCCGAGGCTCGCGCCAACGACCACGTCGCCGAGGTAGTGCGCACCGAGGTACACCCGCGCGAGACAGATACTGCCGACGAGACCACCGGCCGCCACGCGAAGTCGAAGTGAGGTCGCACGGAGCGCCAGCAAGCCGTAGACGACCGTCGACCCGAGCGAGTGCCCACTGGGAATCGCGTAGCCGTCGGATTCGGCCGCTAGCTGGTACGATGGCCGGAGAAGTGACGGGAGTGTTTCGGGTGGAACGGGTGGGCCGACTGTCGGGCGCGGGACCAGCAGCAACTCTTTACAGACGACGACGAGCGCCAGCGCGCCGACGCCGATACCCATCGCGCGGATGCCACGCTCGCGGTCACCGAACCAGTACAGACAGACGAGTACACCGACGAGGAAGAACGGGTCACCGAGGTGTGAGACGATGCCGACGACCGGGGCGAGGGTGTCCGGGACGATGCCACGGACGACCGGTGTGAACCACGCGCCCCGGTTCAGGAACGCCATTGCTGGACGGCGTCACGCGCTCGGCCGGGGATCCCCAGCACGTTGAACGTGACGCCCACGAGGAGAAACAGTACGTACAGTCCGAGCGTCGAGAGCCAGACGATGAGCATGGCGAAGACGACCCAGGCGTCGCCTTCCATCTTCGGCGCGTACAGCAGGCCGAGGGTCATCACGGTCCCGTACAACAGGACGAGATACGGCCCCCAGCCGCGGGCGTGCCCGCGGCGCAGTTTCTTCCTGACGTAGCGTTTCAGGTCGCCTTCGACCGCGTCGCGGTCGACTGTGCGGGACTCGACGTCGTCCTCGAAGTCGTCGAGTTCACCCCGCAGGTCCGCGACCGACTGCTTGGTCGCGCGACTGCCACGAACTTCGTCTTCGAGTTCGGCGACGCGCTCGTAGAGGCGGTCGAGTTCCTCGTCACGGCCCGTCGGCTCGTCGGTCGTTCCCGCACCCGGTTCGTCGCCCGGACCGCCGCCGGGTGCACCGGCAGCAGGTCCGTCGCCGGACGACCCGGGGCTATCGCTCTCTGCTCGCTCCGGTCCATCCGGCGTCTCGTCCTCAGGCATCGTCTTCGGTCGGTTCGTCCTGTCGTATCCCCGCACTTTGAAGGTGCCGGTCCACATCGGCTGCCAGCTCCGGGTCGAACTTCTCGGTCCGGGCACCGAGCGTCGCGTTCAGGGCCGCGCCGAGGAGTAACACCATCGCACCGAGGTAGAGCCACGACACCAGCAGCAAGACCGCCCCGAAGAAGCCGTAGACGTTCGTCGCGGCCGCCCGCTCCGCGTAGATACCGAAACCGACACCCATCACGGTCCACGCGACCGCGGCGAAGATGGCCCCGGGAGCCGCCTCGCGCCAGCCGATGTGGACGTCGGGGAACAGGTAGTACAGCGGGAAGAACGCGATGGCGAGCGCCAAGATGCTCAGCGCCGGCCCGACGATGCTCCCGGCGGGAAGGTCGACGAGCCCGATGAGTGCGATAAGCCCAGCCGCGACGAGACCCGCGAGGCCGACGGCCGCCAGTGCCATCACCGCCTCCTTCACGCCTTCGACGAACCCCTCTTCGTGGGTGGTGCCATACACCGCAGAGAAGCCGCGGTCGAGTGCGCGGAACACCTTCAGTCCGGACCACACGAGGAACAACAGCCCCACGAAGGTCGCACTGGCACGCCCCTGTCCCCCACTGAGCGCAGACGCGAGCACGTCTTGACTCGCCGGTGTCAGCGTCTCGCCGAGCATGGCGGAGACGTCTTGTGCGAACGCCTCACCACCGATGGCCGTCGCGACGGCGATGGTGAGGATGGCCAGCGGGATGAGCGAGACGAACGCGTAGTAGGCGATGGCCGCCGCGAGGAACGTGAGTTGTTCCCCACGGGTGATGGCGACGACGGCGAGCGCTGTCCCCTTCAGCTGCTGGAAGCGCGGTGACTGCGGCTGGAGACGCGATGACTGAGACACGTATCAGTATAGGCGCAGACAGACCAAAAAGACAGCCCGCGATTCGTCGTTTGCGGGTGATTTTCTGGTCGAGGCGTTGTGAGAAGGACAGGGCAGAGTTTGCGTAGAGAGGGCTGCTGATTTAGCTGATGGCATCACAGAAGGTGGGTTCGAGAAGCAGTTCGCGAATCACGATGGAACATGACCGCCACCGCACAACACTGCAGCCACAACCTCCCCATCCGATTGCGCTCCTCACTTCACTTCGTTCCGTTGTGGTGCTCATCCCTCGCGCGACTACGCCTCGTGGCCTGCGCCGAGGGCGCAGGCACACTCACCAGCGCGCGCCAGAGTGGTCGTGAAAATGCAGATGCCGCCCTCAGTCGGCCGTCGCGTCGCGCATTTCGGGAATGGTCGCGTCGCACTTGAACGAGGTGCCGTGGTAGTGGGCGTGCGAGGCCTCGAACCCGGCGTCGCGCAGGCGGTCGATGAACTCGTCCATGCCGGTCGCGCCGCGGCCCCAGAGCTTGCAGAGGCGGTGCTGGTCGTAGTGAGAGGGTTCGTCGAGTTCCGCGTGGAGTTCGTCACAGAGGTCGCGGGCTTTGTCGGCGGTGCCCATGTCGTCGGTGACGTGTTCCTTGACTGCGGTAGTGAACTCCCGGTCGCGGTAGGGACCGAGCCAGAGCGGGCCGGCGGTCAGCCAGCGGTTCGAGTCGCAGGCCGGGCAGGTCTCGGGTGGCTGGGCGACGAGGCCGTAGTCGGGTTCGCGGTGGAGACAGTCCTGGCAGTGGTAGAGGTGACCGACCTGGTCGAGGGCATCGTTGGCGGCCGTCGCGCGGTGGTCGCAGTCGAGGAAGGTCCGGACGTAGTGACTCGTCGCGTGCGTGAAAATCGGTGTGACGCCCACGTCGAAGCGGGTCGCGGTGCGAGCGAGCGCACCGAGCAGGATGCGGACACCCATCTCGGCGTGGTAGTCGGTGTTTCTGGGGTGGGCCGAGTACGACCGCACGCCGGAGGCGAAGTGTGCGCCGCACATCGGGGCCGTGTCGGTCGCCGTGATGCAGACGAGGTCTCGCGTGTTGGCGAACGCGGCGTCGGCAAAGGGCATCGGCGTCCCGAACGGGTCGATGTCGACCACGTCGAAGTACTCGTCCCAGAGCAGTGCGTTCACGTCGCGGTTGACCACGCGCCCGTCGAGGTCGTTCTGTGCGAGGTTCTCGCGGGCGAGTTCGGTCGCGTCGGGGTCCACGTCGGTCATCGTCACGTCCCAGCCATCGGCCGCGGCGCGGATACCGCGGATTCCCGACGCAGTCATCGCGTCGAGATACGTCTCGGCGCGCTCGTCGCGCTCGCGGAAGGCCCGGAGTGCAGCGACGGTCAGGTCACGGTTCAGTTCCTGACTCGAGTTGAAGAACACCCCGTCTATCTTCGACTTCCCGTCCTGTTCGGCGACGGAGACCGTTACCTGCCCTTCGGTGACGTCCATACCCCCTCTCACCGAGCGACGGAGGTAAACTGTACGATACGCAGGAGAGGCGCTTAACCGGGCTCGCTCCCTCTGCTAGTGTGAGGATGGCTACTACTGCCGAGGGGAATACAAGCAAAATGAGAGTGTTGCACGTCGACGACGACGCGGACTTCCTCGACGTCACGGCAGCCTACGTGACACAGCTCGGGAGCGACGTCGAGTGGGAGGTGACGACAGACGGCGAGGACGCACTTGCACTGCTGAGTGCGGGGTTCGACTGCATCGTCAGTGACTTCGACATGCCGGGGATGGACGGCCTGGCCGTGCTCGAAGCAGTCCGTGCGGTCGACCCGGAACTCCCGTTCGTGCTCTTTACCGGCAAGGGGTCAGAGGAGATAGCCAGCCGAGCCATCTCTGAGGGCGTCTCCGACTACATCCAGAAAGGTAACGGCGGGCAGTTCACGCTGCTGTTAAACCGCATCGAGAACCTCGTCGCAGGCTACCGGGCCGAGCGGACGCTCCGCGAGCGGTTGCAGGCCATCGAGACGGCCAGCGAGGGTATCGGTATCCTCGACGAGGAGGGGATCTACACGTACATGAACCGCGCGTACGCCGAGATGTTCGGCTACGAGCCCGAGGACATCATCGGGAACCACTGGGCGATGCTGTACGACCCGGACGAGGTCCGCCGGTTCGAGGAGGATATTCTGCCCTTGCTCGTCGAGAACGGGACGTGGCACGGCGAGTCCATCGGGAAGCGGGCAGACGGGACGCCGGTCCCGGAGACCGTCTCGCTCACACAATTGGACGACGGTGGACACGTCTGCGTCATTCGGGACGTGACCGAGCGCGACGACCTGCGACAGTCGCTCGAACACGAGCGCGATCTCGTCGAGCGGGTCTTCGAGACGAGTCCCGTCGGCGTGCTCGTCTTCGACGCGACGGGGACCATCGTTCGCGCGAACGACGCGGCGGCGAGCGTCCTCGGATTGGACCCCGACGATGTCGAAGGCCAGACGTACCACGGTGCGTGCTGGGACCTGCGAAATCCGGACGGGAGCGAGCGACCGAACGACTCGTTCCCGTTCAGACAGGTGCTCGATACCGGGGAGAAACTGGTCGAAGACCACATCTCGGTCGCGTTGCCCGACGGGGGGCGCGTGGAACTCCGGACGAGCGGTGCGCCGCTAGTCGGCCTCGACGGGTCGGTCGAACACGTCGTCCTAACCATCGAGGACGTGACCGAACTCGAAGCGAGCCGTCGCAGGCTCACTGCCTGCGTCGACGCGCTCGACACGTTCGACGTGAAACTCGCAGAACTCGACGGTGCAATCGCGGTCGCAAACGCCCACCTCGGACTCGCCACCGAGACGGACAAAATCGGGCACGTCGCAGCCACGCAGGGTGAGCTACGACACGTCTCTCAGTTGCTATCCGAACTCGACTCCCTCGTGGACGAAGCTGCCAGGGACACCGACGACGAGGACGTGAACAGACTCCTCGCGTCCTGACGACGGTGCAGTCGCTCGGTTCGCACGCTGGCGGCGCGGCAGTCGAACCTGTTTTACTGGTGGTAACCGTACTCCCGCGAGTGACTTGGTGGAGCAAGGAGCGGTGGTGGGCGTGACAGCAGACGACGGACCAGTCGCGGAGTGGCAACGCCTGCTGGCCGAGGCGGGGTCGCTCACACCCGAGGCCGTCCAGCGAATCATGGCCGTTCACGGTGACCGTGGCCGGCACGCCATCGAAGCCGCCTCCGAGCGCCGCGTCAAGCGCTATCGCGACTTCACCGTCGTCGTCGGCTACGAGGACGAGTACATCGTCGAAGAAGGCGGCTGTAACTGCAAGGACGCCGAGTACAACCTCGACCCGGACGACCCGACCGACCAGTGCTGGCACGCGCTGGCGGTCGCCATCTCCGAACGTGTGGATGCCGTCGACCACCACGACATGTGGTACTCGGACGTGCGGGAGTTTTTGTAAACGGACAGAGTCTTCGAACCCGACAGATGGAGACATTCTCGCCACAGCACTGTCTCTGTAGCACGTTTAAACTGAGAGAAGCAACCGCTTACTGCTCGGCGCAGATATTGACGAAGTTCCGTAGAATCGTGAGTCCCGTCTCACCGCTCTTCTCTGGGTGGAACTGCGTGCCGAAGACGGTGCCCTCGTCGTTGGCGACGATGGCTGGGAACTCGACGCCGTACTCGGTGCTGGCGACGGTCGCGTGGTCGTCGTCGGGGACGGCGTAGTAGGAGTGGACGAAGTAGGCGTACTCTCCGTCGACGGACCCGCCCGCGGGTCCGTCTGCTCGTTGCGTCTCCGACGCAACGCTGTCGACCCCGTCGACCAGCGGGTGGTCGCGCTGTACGTCGAGGTCGTTCCAGCCCATGTGTGGCACCTTCCGGTCGCCCGAGAAGCGGACGTTGGTGCCCGGAATCAGGTCGAGCCCGCGCACGTCGCCCTGGCCCTCGCGTTCTGCTTCTTCGCTGCTGGTCAGGAGCATCTGCATGCCGAGACAGATGCCAAACAGCGGTTGGCCGCGCTCGGCGACCTCGACGAGTGCGTCACGGACCGATTCGGCGTTCTCCATGCCCTCGCCGAACGCGCCGACGCCCGGGAGGACGACACCGTCGGCCGCCTCGAAGTCGGCCGGGTCGTCGGAGATTTCGACGCTCGCACCCGCACGTTCGAGGCCACGCGTGACGCTTCTGAGGTTGCCGAGGCCGTAGTCGACGACGACGACCGACGCGAGCGTCTCGCGCTGGGGAGAGACGGACTGCTGGCTCATGGGGAATGGTGGGGTTGCGGTGGGCAAGTCGGTTTCCCTCTCGACAGGGTTCGCCAGAGTCCTCCAATAGTAATTGTCATTGGCTATTTAGGAATCCGAGAGATATTTATTAATTATAGTTAGCTTTAAATCCTGCTTGTTAGAATTCCGCAATGATGCGTCGACGACGCTTCATAGAACTGCTGGCCGCATCGACGGTCGCCGGGACCGCAGCGGCACAGACCGGGCATGGCACCCTGACAACCAACGTATCGTCGCTACGCTTCCACTCGACGTGCAGTCTGTACGGCGCAGACGGCGGCCCACTCACGGACGACAGTGTCGTCCCCGTGTGGGCCGAGGACGAAGCACGAAACGACGACGCGTCCGGCTCCGACGCCTTCGTCTATTGGGACTGGCGGCAGATTCCGCTCGTCGCCAGCGAGGGCGGCGTCGTGGCCTTCGGCTCCGTTCTGGTCGACGACGCGACCCTGAACGGGAACTACGACAACGAACAGTTCGTCAAGAACGTCTGGGACACCGAACTGGGTGGATCGGGCACCGTCATCTGGGACGAGAGCAACGGGCAGTACTACGACCTCTCGAAGTTCTCCGGATTCGAGTCCACGATGGAGAGCGCGGGCTACACCGTCCAGTCGACCCAGAACCTGCACAACGACCTCGCCGGAGCTGATGCGGCGGTCATCACCTCGCCGACGGAGGCGCTCTCGTCGGGTGAACTCGACCGTCTCGACCAGTTCGTGAACGACGGTGGCGTGCTCTTCCTGCACGACCAGTCCGACTACAACGACTACGACGAGACGGCCAACCTGAACGACATCACGGACCGCCTCGGCGTCTCGTTCCAGTTCAACGACGACGAGGTCACCGACACGACGAACAACGCCGGACCGGACTACCAGCCGACGACCACCGTGTTCAACAGCTCGTTCGGCTACTTCGACGGCTCTGGCGGCGGCGGTGGCGGTGGCGGCGACGACGGCGATGACGACGGTGGCTCGGGCGACCCGAACACCACCGAAGTCACCATCGAGAGCCTCTCCGACGGCGACACGTTCGACGTGACGATGCCGGACGGCTCGACCGAGAGCATCCGCGTGCTCGGTGTCGACACGCCCGAGAAGGCGAGCAACCAGTCCGCCGAACGTCCACCGGAGTGGGAAGGTATCGAGTCCTACGACTACCTCGGGACGTGGGGCGCGAACGCGACCGACTTCTCCGAACAGGTGTTCGACGTGGGCGACACGGTCGAAATCTTCTACGACGAGAACGAAGGCCAGACCGACCCGTTCGGTCGCTATCTCGCCTACGTGAAGTACGACGCGACCGGCGACGGCAGCCGCGACACGCTGTACAACAAGGAACTCGTCGAACAGGGCTACGCCCGCGTCTACGGCTCCGGCCTGACGAAGCACGACGACTTCCTCGCGGCCGAGTTCACAGCTCGCGCGAACGGGACCGGCGTCTGGGGCCAGAGCGACTCGAACGCCTCGTCGGAGATTCGTGACGGCAGCTACTCCGAACTGTTCTTCCCGAAGGCCGCGGCCGTCGAGACGAGTTCGGGAAGTCTCGCAGACTCGCGCACGCCAGTCCACGACGAGAGCGGGTCGACGCCGTTGGTCGGCGTCGATTCGAGCACGAACGTGGCCATGGTCGGTGGCCTGACCATCGACGAAGGCTACGAGCAGGAAGAAGGCTACTCGGTCGACACCTCGGGCTACGGCAACTATCCGTTCCTCACGAACCTCGTCGACTCGCTGTCGAGCAAGACCGGCAGTATCGTCATCGACGGTGGCCACGGTCAGTTCAACTCCGACGCCGCCCTCTCGAACGAGGACGCCGCGTACTACCAGCGCTACCTCGAAGGACAGGACATCGCGTTCGAACAGCGAAACGACCTCGCCACGGCGGACCTCTCCGGCGCGCGCGCCGTCGTCGTCACGACGCCGACCAGCGCGTTCACCAGCGCGGAGCAGACCGCGCTCTCTGACTTCGTCGCCGGCGGCGGTGCGGTCATCCTCATGGGTTCGTCGAACGGCGACGCGACCGACTTGAACGGCCTCGCAGACGCGCTCGGCAGCGACCTGCGCCTCGGGAGCACGGTCACCGACTCGGCCAACAATCTTAATGGTGACCAGTCGGTACCAACGACGACGCGATTCAACGGCTCGTTCGGCCTGTTCGGCCCGTACAGTTAGTCGCGATACCCGTCTTTATTTTCTAAAACATATTTTTGTATTTTCTGCAAAATGTTAAAAGATGAAGCTACATAGTCATACGGAGAGAGATTAGGAATCTTTAAGACGACAATCAAGAACTATGAATTGATTCGCTATGGAAAGTCGACGCGATTTCCTGAAGGCGGCAGGTGTGGCAGGGGCAGCAGGACTGACAGGCACAGCGGGATGTCTCGGTTCCTTCGGTGACCAGGCGTACCACGACGGGAGCATCAAGTTCCTGCTCTCGCCGACCGAACCGCAGGACCAGATGATGGCCCAGTACACGCCGGTCAAGAACCGACTGAACGACTACATCGACGCGGTCGACGAGGTCGGCGTCACGTACGCCTCCGACTACGCCGCGACGCTCAACGCGATGGAGTCCGGCACGGCCGACCTCGCGGAGACTGGCCCGTTCGCGGCCGCACTCGGCGTGGAGACGGACAAAGCCGAGATCATCCTCCAGCGGCAGGCCTACGGTGGCTGGACGTACAAATCGGTCATCGTCACGAAGGAGGACTCCGACGTCGAGGAGCCCGCAGACCTCGAGGGCAAGACGGTCGCGTTCGCCGACGCGCTCTCGGCGTCCGGGTCGCTGTACCCGCTGTACATGCTGAAGAAGGCCGGTCTGAAAATCCCGGAGACGCCGGGAAGCGCGAAGGGCGCGAACTTCGAACCCCAGTGGTCCAGTCACGCGTCCGCCATCGAGGCACTCAACAGCGGGCAGGCTGACGCCGCCGGTGTCGGCTACTTCATCGCCGCTGGCGAGGAGAGCGAGTACGCAGAGGGCCTCCGCGAGGTCACCTCGACCGACGGCATCCCGCGTGCACCCATCGTCGTCAGCCCGGGTCTCTCCGACGAGGAGAAGACGAAGATTACCGAGGCGTTCACGAAGGCACCCAAGGAGATGTACTACGGTGAAGACGGAACCGAGGGTAACGACGACGACATCTGGTTCGACGGTGTCCGCGAGCGCGGCGTCGACACGTACCAGCCGGTCGTCGACGTGGCCAACGAACTCGGCTACGGGCAGGACGTCTTCAAGAGCTAAACGGAGCTCACGGCGCATCGGTCGAAAGCATAACCTTTTCACTAATTTACTGGCAAGGAATTACAACGATAAATGGCAACAGTAACTGCAGAGGAGCTAACCAAAATCTACGGGGAGGACACCGTGGCGTTGGAAGACGTCTCGTTCGACATCCCGGACGGGGAGTTCGTCATCCTCCTCGGCCCCTCGGGTGCGGGGAAATCGACGCTCCTCAGGATACTCAACGGCTTGACCAGACCGACGAGAGGCACTCTCTCGATGGACGACAGCGAGGTCACGGGCACTCGTTCCGACGTCTCGATGGTGTTCCAGATGCACTACCTCGTCGAATCGATGAGCGCGTACCGCAACGCGCTCACGGGCGCACTCAGCCGCACGGGCACGGCCGACAGCCTGCTGACGAACTACGACGAGAGCGACGAGACGATGGCACTGGAGGCCCTCGACACGGTCGGCCTCCTCGACGAAGCAGACCAGCGCGCCGGCTCGATGTCCGGTGGGCAACAACAGCGCGTCGGTATCGCGCGGGCACTCACGCAGGACCCCGAGCTGCTGCTGGCCGACGAGCCAGTCGCGAGTCTCGACCCGAAGGCGGCACAGGAAGTCATGCGCTACCTCAAAGTCGCAGCCGAGGAGCGCAACCTGACCTCCATCGTCTCGCTGCACCAGGTCAACATCGCCCGCGAGTTCGGTGAGCGCTTCATCGGACTGCGCGACGGGAAGGTGGTGTTCGACGGCGGCAAGGAGGACCTGACGATGGACGTGGTCGACCGTATCTACTACGGCGAAGACGGTGCGGAGAACGCGGCCGAGAACCTCGCGGAGATGTGACAATGGCGACGAGCAACATCCAGCAAGTCAAAGAGCGTATCGAACGGAAACGGCGGACGAAGCGACTCGTCAGCATATTCGGGGTCATCACCGTCCTCGCACTGACGGGACTCGGCATGACCTACGTCGGGTTCACGCTGGCCGAACTGGTTCGCCAGTTCCCCGTCTGGCTCGACAGCGTCACGAAGTTCCTCTCCCCCGACTTCGTCGACCTGACCGCCGCGACCAAGGACAAAGGTATCGGTGGATTCGACGCCATCGTCTACACCCTGACGCACCCGTGGACGGTCAGCGAAGCCGCGTTCGCGACGGACTCCAGCGGCTCCATCCTCATCCCGGCAGCCATCACGACCATCATCGTCGGCTTCACTGGGACCGTCATCGGCTTCCCGATGGCACTGATGTTCGGTGTACTCGGCTCCGAGCGTGTGACCCCGTTCCCGTTCAACTTCATGTTCCGTGGTGTGATGTCCACCATCCGTGCGGTGCCCGCACTGGTGTGGGTGTTCATCTTCATCGCGCTGTTCGGTATCTCCGCGAAGTCCGCCATCGTGGCCATCGCGGTCGACACCATCGGGAACCTCGGCCGGCTGTTCACCGACGAACTCGAAGAGATCGACGACGGTCCCATCGAGGCCATCAACTCGACGGGTGCCTCGCGCCCGCAGACGGTCGTCTTCGGGATGCTGAGTCAGGTCTCGACCTCGTTCATCGCGTGGACGCTGTACGTCCTCGAAATCAACACGCGTATCGCCATCAGCCTCGGCGTCGTCGGGGCCGGTGGTCTCGGCCAGTACATCAAGCTCAAACTGCAGTTCGGGACGCCAGACGCCTACGCACAGGCAGCCGCGGGCCTGCTGATGGTCGTCCTCATCGTCATCAGCGTCGAACTGCTCTCCTCGCGTATCCGTGCGCGTCTGCGCCCCGGTGAGACCGAGGGTAAGAGCTTCTTCGACGTGGTTCGTGACCTGTTCGATGCGAACAAGTGGCTGGGCACCCAGAAGAGTTAGAATTCGCCCAACCGCGACTGACCGCTTCCGTTTTCACCCGTACTTACGCCCGCCAGCGTCGCGGCTTCCGCGAGCGTCTCCTCGAACGGTTCGCGCTGGCTTCGGTCGTACAGCGTCGCCGCCGGGTGCAGACAGAGCAGCACGCGACGCGGCGCGTCCGCGATGCGGATCTCTTCGACGCTGCCGGTCTCTTTCGTCACGGCGACCGAGCGACCGAGCAGATGTTCGGCGGGAACCTTCCCGAGCGTGACGATGACTTCGGGGTCGAGCAGGTCGATTTCGTGTTCGAGGTAGCCACGACAGTTCGCTAGTTCTTCCTTGCGCGGGTCGCGGTTGTCCGGCGGGCGACACCGCACACAGTTCGTGATGCGTATCGTCTCGCGGTCGAGGCCGACGGTTCGAAGCACCTCGTCGAGCACGTCGCCGGAGCGACCGACGAACGGTTCGCCCTCTGCGTCCTCTTGTGCGCCGGGGGCCTCGCCGACGAACAGCACGTCGGCGTCGGCCGGGCCGACCCCGTTGACGATGCGACTGCGAGACTCACAGAGTTCCGGGCAGCGCTCGCAGTGGGTCACGTCGAGACCCTCCATGTTCTCCATGTGCCAGCAGGCGTGCGGAGAGTACCTAATCCCTGCGGAGCGCGTCACCGGCCCGCGCGGCGAACCGGGCGACCCGCAGCGGTTCCGGGCGACCGCCTTCCGGCGTGAACGCCCGGACCACGTCGCGCGCCTCGGTCGGGTCGACGCCGACGGCCCGGACGTACACCGTCTCGCCGTTGACGACGACAGGGTCACGGCCCGGCTGCCGTCGGTAGATTTCGAGTCGCTCGTCCCGGTCTTCGCCGGAGAACACCTCGCGGATGGCCGCTTCGAGACCCGGGCTGGCTTCGTAGGTGACCGAGAGTACCGGCCGGTCGACGCGGCGAGCGAGTTCACGCATATCGAGAATGTTGTACCACGCCAGCGCGATACCTGACACCACGACGTAGCGTACGTCTTCGCGGCCGAGTCGCTCGTACAGGTCGACGACGCTCTCGGTCACGTCGGTCCCACCGACCGTACACCGCGAAAAAGACAGACCGTCTACCACCCGATTCGCCCTGACGACGACCCCGGCGAGCGTGCTGTCGTCCTCCCGAAACGACTCAGCGACACCCAGCGCACGCACCCCGGGCTTCATCTGCAAGGATTACTCTTTGGACTTGATGTCTTTGAGCCTATCGAGAAGTTCGTCGTTCGATGCGCCGTTGTCGAATTCTACTCTGCCCTCGTGTGCCGCGTCGCGTGTCGATACCGAATCGTCCTCGTTTAGGTCTGTGTCGATGCTCTGGTTCGATTGTTCAGATTCGTCGTAGCTCCCGAAGCCCATACATGAAGGCATAATCGTTATAGACCTAAAAATATCACGGCCATGAGTTAGCGTACCAACACACAAGGCCCGTCACCGTTTTCAAGGTCCCTCCCGACTGCCCCTATATGAACGTCCACCACGTCACCGCCGGCGCAGACGTGTTCACGTGTAACGCATATCTCGTCACCGGCGGCCGGACGACGCTCGTCGACGCCGGAGCCATGGACGGGGTGGTCGACGAAATCCGCGAGCATACGGACCACCTCGACCAGGTCGTCCTCACGCACCAACACGGCGACCATCTCGGGCAACTGAACGCCGTCATGGAGGCCTTCGACTGTGACTGCTACGCCTACGCCGAACACCCACTTCGCACGCACGAACTCGACGACGGCGACTTCGTAGAAATCGGCGACGAGACTTTCGAGGCCGTCTACACGCCGGGCCACGCCGCGGACCACCTCTCGTTCGTCAGCGACACCACGCTCTTCTCGGGCGACGTGGTCGTCCACAACGACGCCGCCTTCGACTACGGTAGCTTCGGACGCACCGACATGGCCGGGCAGTCGCGCGAACGCCTCGTCGAGAGTATCAAACACCTGCTGGACCGGATGCCCGAAGGCGTCGAACACCTCTACGCGGGCCACGGCGACGTGTTCCACGGCGACGTGCGCGACGTGGTAGAGACGGCGCTCTCGCGGGCCGAGCGTCGTGAGTCGAAGTACCCCGACGAGCAGTAAGTCGCGGGCGAAAATCGTGCTGCACTGCGTCGCGCGGTCGTCCAAAAGTACGGGCCGTGGCTGTCGAGACTGTTCGAGAGAGCGGTCGCTGTTCGACGGGAGAAACCGCAAGAAGCGAACGCGCTTACGCGGCGCGCTTTTCCTTCGCCTTCGGGCGAAGCTTCTGGTAGCCGCATTTGCGGCACTTCTCGGCTCGCTTCGGGTTACGAGCGTTGCACTTCATGCAAATCATCTTCTCGAGGGACCGCTTTTCCGCAGCTTCGAACTTAGCCATATTCGATACACAAGTCGGTGCGCGTAAAAGCGTTTCCGAGTCGAGTCGGTCGTCTATGGGTGATTGGGCCGGTGTAGAAACGTCGGTCACGATTCGAGAACGTAGCGACGAACACCTGCTTGCGTGGTCTGCAATCGGTATTGCGAGCCTGGACGAGCGGACCACGAATCACGACGGTACATGTCCGCAGCCACATCCTCCCCAACCGATTCGCCAGCCGTCGCTTCGCTCGGCTGACTCATCCCTCGCGCGGCTACGACTCGTGGCCTCGCGCTTCGCGCGAGACACACGTCAGCGCGCGCCAGGGTGGTCGTGAAGAATATCGCCGCACCGCGAAACCCGTCTGGTCGCTTACAGCGGAACCTCGATTTGCAGTTCGTCGTACCGCGGAATCGGACGGACCGCGTCGCCGTGTTCTGCGAGTGTGAGCAGGTCGTACTGGGCCAGCACCGAGAGGACGCGCTCGACTTCCTCCGGGTCGCGGCCCTCGGTGTCGGCGACGGCGGCGATAGTCGTGGGGTGCTGGTCGCCGATGATACGGAGCATCCGCAGGTGCGAGGGCGCGAGCAAGCGACCGAGTTCTTCCTCGCTACGGACGCTGAGTGCTTCGTTGTCGCCCGAGCCGAGCCGGGCGTAGAACTCCTCGGCCGATTCGAGCCGAATCTTCAGCGTCTGACCGGTCGCCGAGCCGCCGTCATCAGTCTCGTCGTGGCTGGCTTCGTCGACGGGGAATTCGTCGTCGCGGCGCACGGACGACATCTCACTGGCCCGGCCGGCGGGCTGGTGCCGCCGTGCCGGGGGAGGAGGAATTCGAGACGACTAAGTGGCGGCGACGCGCGGCGGCGGGTCCGGCGGTGACCCGCGACGAAGTGTGCATACTCGAACTGCTCACGACGGCCACAAGAATTTTATGTGCGAATTCGAACCAATACCGTCGTTCTGGCCGGGATGTCGAGGCAGTGTGTCATCTCCACCCGGTGAGCGAGAAAGTGCAGGCTCCACAACAGGTTCGAACTGCAACGTAGACAGGTGCGTTCTACGAATGCGACAGGAGTAGGCGGTCGTTATCCGAGTCGCGCTACGAGGTCGGCCCCTTCGACGTAGGGGATACCCTCGCGATTCGCGTAGGCACGGGCGTCGGCGGGGGTCAGGGCTTCACCGGTCGCGTCGTCGAGCATCTCACAGACGACGACGGCGGCCGGCACGTCGGCCGCTTCGGCCAGCGCGATGCCGAGTTCGGTGTGACCGAGTCGCTGGTCGAGCAGGCGCGGGGCGGCCCGGAGCAGGTGGACGTGGCCCGGCGCGCGGAACTCCTCGACGAAGGGGAAGCCCTCGGGGTCGTCAGCGGCCTCGGCGAGTTTCGTGATGGTCAGCGCGCGGTCCGAGTCCGGGATGCCCGTGAAGGTGTCGCGGTGGTTCACCGTGAGCGAGAACGACGAGCGCTCGTCGTAGCCGAGTTCGTGGTCGGCGGTGAGCGGGTGGTCGAGTTCGTCCTGCACGAACGGGAGGTCGAACGCGTCCGCCACGTCGTCGGAGAGCGCGACGCAGACGAGGCCACCGGCGTCGTTTCGCATGCGGGCGACGGCCTCGGCCGTCACGCCGTGGGCAGGGTAGACGATGTCCGTCTCTCCCTCACGGTCGGCGGCGTCGTGGATACAGACCGGTTCCCCCGCGCGGAAGGCGGCGAGCGCGCGGTCGACGGACGCCTCGGCGTCGGCTTCGGACTGCTGGCTGCGGGACATCTACTGCTCCTCCACGTAGACCGTCACGTGGTCGTCGTCGCCCAGGTCGAGTACCTCGCGGAGTTTCTCGGGCGCGATAATCTCCAGTTGGTCCTCGTCGTGGTGTGTCCGCTCCGGTGCGATGGTGTGGGCGTTCTCGTAGCGCTCGCCGTCGACCGTCTCGACGGTCGCCGGGTAGCAGACACACGGACCGTACGTCCGGTCGTCGTCTTCCCACCCGTCGATGTGGACGGGCTCCATCGACTCCATGGCGGCGCGGCGACGGACGCTCTCCGAACCGAGTTCGACGTTCAGGGTGCCCGCGAACGGCTCGTAGCCGAGGCGGTCGGTGAACTGCGTCATGTACCCGGACAGCGAGATGTAGTGGCGACCTTCGCCCATCCCACTGGTGACGCGACCGGTCAGTTCGACGCTGGAGCGGCCTTCGAAGACGGTTCGGTAATCCTCGTACTCACTGCGGAGGGCACGCTCGCCCGTCTCGGTGATGGTGACCCACTGTCCGTCGCTGACGGTTTCACGGGTGACGTAGCCCGCGTCTTCGAGGCGCTGGAGGCGGCGTGACGCGGTCTGGTTAGAGGCGTCGAGTCGCTCGGCGAGGGCGGCACACGACACCTTCACCTCGCCGTCGATAGCCCCGTCGAGGGCCAGCAGTTTGGCGACGGCGAGTTCGTCGTGTCCGACCGAAAACGACGCAGATTCTGACATACGCGAGGCTTCGAACGGACACCGGATAAGCGTAACGGATGTGGAAACAGTTCCAAATATGAGATGGCTTGCCACAAGACCGTGATAGCCGTTGAGAAACGTGACTCTGGTTGTAAGTTCCCAACCAGAGACTAAAGACCACCGATACCGGCCAAACAGACCGAGCCAGAACCATTAACCCTGCACAGTGCTCCACTCCGCACGAGAAGAAGTCATGCCGAGCCAGTCCGTGCTGTGGCTCGCCCCTGCCGACGTGAGCGGTCTCGTGGCCCCGAACGACGACGCCAGCTATGCGGTCGAACACGTCCCGGTCGACGAGTCGACGAACCCAGCAGCTGTCGCCGACGTGGTCGCCGACGAGGGGCCCGATTGCCTCGTGTGTGAGGCTCCACTTCCCGGCCAGTCCGAACGATTCGCTGTCCTTCGTGCAGTCGTCCAGTGCGTTTCAGCACTCCCAGTCGTCGTCCACACGGCTGACCCAGATGGGCACGTCGCGAGCGACGCGACCGCCATCGGTATCGACCGTTACTGCTACGGCGACGACCTCTGGTCGTGTGTCGACGCCGTCCTCGACGACGCCGCGTCGACCGCCGATACCGCGTCAGCCACCGATACCGACGACCCGGTTCCAGACGACCAACAACGGGCACTCCACCGTCTCCACGAAATCGTCACCGACCACGGGGCTGAGTTCGAGACGACGGCCGAGCGACTGCTCGACCTGGGCTGTGAGTACCTCGGCCTCTCTGTCGGCTTCGTGACGCGAATCCGTGATGGCCGACAACGAATCGTGACCGCGACCGGCGACTATCCCAGCCTCACGAGCGGCGCAGACGCCCCTATCGAGGAGAGCTACTGTCGCCACACGGTTGAGTCGGACGGTCTCGTCGGCTATCGAGACGCGTCTATCGAACTCGCGGACGACCCGGCGTACGAGCGGTTCGGCCTCGGCTGTTACCTCGGCGGCCGACTCGACGTCGATGGGACGCTGTACGGGACGCTCTGTTTCGCCGACGACGCGGCCCGCGACATCGACTTTTCGCCGGCCGAGCGCCGGTTCGTCGAGGTGATGGTCGACTGGTTCAGTGAGGCACTGGAACACCGCCACGCCGAAGACGAACGAGAACGCGCAGCCGAACAGTTCGAGCAGGTTCTCGAACGAATCGACGACGCGTTCCTCGCCATCGACGACGAGTTCCGTCTCACGTACGCCAACCACCGTGCTGCGTCGGTCTTCGGGAGTACCGTCGACGACCTCATCGGCGAAGACGTGCGTGACGTGCTCGACCAAGAGAGTGCGAAGCCGTTCGTCGAAGAGTGTCGTTGGGCCATCGAACAGCAAGAGCCGGTCTCGTTCGAACGCTACGCCGATGCACTGTCGAGTTGGCTGGAGGTGAACGCCTATCCCGCGAGCGACGGCCTCTCGGTCTACTTCCGGGACGTGACCGACCGGAAACGTCGCGAATCGATGCTCGACGACCTGCTCGACAGCACACGACGCCTCATGTTCACCGAGGACGCCGAAGACGTGGCAGAAGTCGTCGTAGACGCCGCCGAATCGGTGTTTTCCTTCCCGTACATCGTCGTCCGACTGTACGACGACGAGACGGACGAACTCCGTACCGTCGCGAGTTACAGTCGCGACAGCGACATGCCAGCCGAGTTGGACGCGGCTGCTTCGAACGTCGCGCTCACCGAGAACCGAGCCGCCGAGGGGTCTATCGACGACAGACCTGTGCGCGCCGCTCGACACGTCAAACTCGGCGATTACGGGGTCGTCTGTGTCGGGTCGAGCGACCCGAATCCGGTCGACGAAGTCAGCGAGGGCGTCCTCGACGTCCTCGCCGCGAACGCCACGGCCGCACTCGAACGCGCCGCGAGTCAAGAGCGACTTCGCGAGTACGAGACCGTCCTCGAGAACGTCAACGACATGGTGTTCGTCATCGACTCGACCGGTCGCTACAGCTACGTCACCGCACCGTTCGCGGCGTTCGTCGGCTGTGACCGCGACGAAATCGTCGGCGACCAGCCGGCGCGGTTCCTCGATTCGGCCGACATGCGCCGTGCCGAGTCGAAGATAGACTCGCTCGTCGCCGGCTACCGACAGGGCAGCATCACCATCGAGGCGACGGTCGAAACCACAGACGGCGACCGGGTTCCCTGCGAAGTCGAACTCACGCTGCTCCCGAGCGACGAGGCCGGGTTCTCGGGCGCAGTCGGCGTCGTCCGTGACATCTCCGATCTCCAGCAAACACGCGAAGAGCTGGAAGCGGAGAACGAGCGGTTTCAGCACTTGTTCGAACACATCCCCGACCCGGTCGTCGAGAACACGTTCGACGGTGACGAGCCGCTCGTCGACCGGATCAATCCGGCGTTCGAGCGCGTGTTCGGCTACGAACCGTCGATGGTCGTCGGGCGGTCCATCAACGACCTCATCGTCCCCGACGACGCGGAAGAAGAGGCCAAACACCTCGACAAAGCGTCGGCGGACAGTGACCTCGTGACCGGCGAAGTCCGCCGAAAGACCGCGACCGGGGAACGAGATTTCCTCTTTCGGGGTATCAGTTATCGGGTCGACGACGGCGAGGGCCGCGACGGGTACGGCATCTACACCGACATCACCGACCAGAAGGAGCGCGAACGACGACTCCAGATTCTGCACACCGTCCTCCGGCACAACCTGCGGACAGAACTCACGCTCGTCCGAGGCTATACTGACCTGTTGGCCGAGCAGGTCGGCGACCAGACCGCGGTGACCGAACTGCGGCGGGCAGTCACCGCGATAGAGAACCTCAGCGCCAAAGCGCGAACGCTCGAACGGGTCGTCGCTGAACGGACTGACACCGAGCCTGACCGGAACGACGTCATGCCACGGATCGAATCCTGCATCTCCGCTGCCCGGGAGACCTTTCCCGCTGTCGAGTTCGTTACCGACTTCCCCGAGACGGCCACCGCCGTCGCCGACGACCGACTCGAACTGGCGCTCGAAAACCTGCTGGAAAACGCGGTCGAACATGGCGTCAGTCCAGACGGTGACGGCGCGGCCGAGGAGTCACCGCCGGACCCAGCCACTGCGAACACCGTCACGGTCAGCGCGTCCGTCGGCGAATCGTTCGTCGAGATTCGCGTCGACGACGACGGGCCGGGTATCCCCAGACGTGAGCGACAACTCGTCCAGGGTGAGCGCGACATCACACAACTCGAACACGGGAGCGGGCTGGGGCTGTGGATCGTCGCTGCCGCAGTACGCTCGCTCGACGGTGAACTGACGTTCGTCGACGAAGCCGACGGCTGTACAGTGGTCCTTCGGCTCCGACGATAAGACGTGAAGTCGCCGCGGCGACTATCGCTTTTGAATCTCGCTAATCTCGATAGTCAACTCGGGGTGGCCAGTGTGTTCGTCGATGAGGTCGTAGCCGCCCTGAATCGAGACACCGTTCGTCTGTGCCTCTCTGATGACTCGTTCGAGTGCCTGCTCTAGGTCCCCTTTACTCCCGATCAGATTGTGGTTAGCTGGCGATCCCTTGCCCTCGGTAACTGCTCCAGAACGCAGTTCGTCCTCACCCATGAGGAGACCGTACGGAAAGTGCCTACAAAACACTACGACCAAATCAGTTAGATATCCGGCAATATTTCTCAGTATTCGACGAGTGGGTCCCGTTCCCAGAAGTCACTGTCTTTGTTCAGTTTCGGAACCCACGTGTCGTCGTCTCGGGCGAGCAGTGCAACCCGCGACTGCGGCACGTCTTTGATAGTGTCGTGTTCGGGCATGTGTTCGCCGACGGCTTCGGTGAACGTCAGAACGTCCTCGTGGTCTGGCATCGACGACCGGTCGAGGCGGCCGCGCGAGTGACCGACGTGCATGTACGCTTTCAACTCGACGAAGTCGGGGTCGGCCCGGTCGTAAAAGGCCGCGTACCAGTCGGGGTCTTTCATGTTCTCGCCCTCGACCAGCGTCGTCCGGATGACGGTTCGAGTGTCGTCCTTCTCGGCCAGTACGTCCATCGTGTCGACGAGTCGTTCCCAGGCGTCGTCTTCGACTGCCTTGACCACGTTGTCGAAGGTGTGTCGCTCCGCGGCGTCGACCGAGACGTACAGTTGCGTCGGGTCACATCGCTCGATGAGGTCGGGGTTCGTCCCGTTCGAGACGAGGAACGTGGTGATGTCTCGCTCGTGGAACTCGTCGATGAGTTCGGGCAGGTACGGGTACAGCGTCGGCTCGCCGTCGAGCGAGATGGCGACGTGGCGCGGCTCCATCGCCTGCTCGAACACGTCTCGCGGCACCTCGTCGTTCCCGCCGTAGCCCGACAACAGCTTTCGCTGGAGTTCGAGGCTGGCGTCGGCGACCGCCGCCGGGTCGTCCCACTCCACGTCGCCGAACTCGTAGGCGTGGCCCGAGTGGTCGCGCCAGCAGAACACGCAGCGCTCGTTGCACTTCACGACCGGGGTCATCTGGATGCAGCGATGCGATTCGATACCGTAGAAGGCGTACTTGTAACACTTTCCGTCGCCGGACAGCGCGTTCTTCGTCCAGCCGCAGGTCTGTGCGGCGGTGTGGTTGACGCTGTGGTAGTTCGGGCTGGAGACCTGCATCGGCCCGTCTCCGGCCTCCTCCGAGTCACTCATTGGGCCGTGATTCGGTCGCCGTGGGGAAAAACGAACTGGTCAGCGGCGGGGAGCGGACTGGTTACAGGAGCGTCCCGACGACGCTGTCGTCGCCCCAGTCCCAGCCGTCGTCATCGTCGTCCTCGTCGTCTTCGCCTTCCTGCTCTTCGTCCTCGTCATCATCGTCCCACCACCGGTCGTCGTCGTCACTGTCTTCGTCTCCCGTCTGGTCGTCTCCATCGTCACCCCACCGACTGTCGTCGTCATCGTCTTCGTCGTCTTTCTTTTCCTGCCCGGGCGGGCCGTCGTCCTCGCCTTTCTCGTGGCCCTTCTTTTCGCCCGCTTCCGGACCGTCTTCGTCGTCGAGTACTCCGTCTTCTTCCTCTTCGACCCACTCTGCCACGTCGTCCTCGCTATCGTCGCCCGAGTCCGCCGTGGTCGGGGGCGCAGTCGCCGTTTCGGTCGCCTGCGCCGTCTCGGTCACACGGCCGTCACCGTCGTCTGGTGACTCGGTCGACTCGGCCGGTGCGTCCCCACCGTCGTCCGCGCCCGTCTGCCCGAACGAGGCGTCGACGTCCGAAACCTCCGGCGACGACGCCATGTCGGGCCCGACAAGTGCGACGGTCAGCCCACTGACGAGTAGGACGAGGCCGAACACTGTCAGCAGCTTTTGCAGTCGGGTCATTGCTCTGGCGTTGGGACTGGGGGCTTTTTCCTACTCACCCCGTAAGGTCGCTCGTTCACCGTTTCGCTCCGTTGCGACCGACCTGCTGGCTGGCGATTCTGCGGACCACCCCGAAACAGTCCGGAGAGCGAGAGTGTCCGGGCGAGCGGACTGCTGCGGGAACGCCGAAGCCGACCATTCAGAAACCCCTTTACGGCAGAGTGAGGTACGTGGGCGTATGTTCCTGCAGCTTCGGGCGGAGGTCGAAGACGCCCTCACGACGGCGCTCTCGGCGCTCGACCTCCCCACGGACGACCTCGGTATCGAGGAGCCACCGGAAGACGTCCCGGCCGTCTTGGCCTCGAGCGTCGCCTTCCGCCTCGCTAGCGAGGTCGGCGCGCCGCCGCCGAAAGTGGCCGCCGACGTCGCGAGCGAAATCGACCCCGACGACTACGAGTACATCGGTGAAATAGGGACGCAAGGCCCCTACATCAACGTCCTGCCCAGCACGTCCTACTTCCGCGGGACGCTCGACGCCGGGCAGGCCGAGGACTACGGCAACCTGCCGTCGAAAGACGAGTCGGTCGTCGTCGAGCACACCTCCGCGAACCCGACCGGGCCGGTCCACGTCGGCCGTGCGCGAAACCCCATCCTCGGCGATGCCGTCGCGAACGCGCTCGACTATGCTGGCTACGACGTGGACCGCCACTACTACGTGAACGACGCCGGCCGCCAGATGGCCGTGTTCACCTGGGCGTACGAGACCTTCGACGAGGAAGACCTCGACTCCGAACCCGAGCGCGACCGCATCGAGTACGACCTCGTTCGCTACTACCGCAAGGGCAACGCGTTCCTCGAAGACGGTCCCGCAGACAAGGTCGACGAGGCCGAATCCGAGATTCAGGCCATCATGCAAGGCCTCGAAGAAGGCGACGAGGAGACGTACGAACGCGTCTCGACCGTCGTCGACCAGGTCCTCTCCGGGATGCGCGAGTGCCTCGCCCGCCTCCCAGCCGAGTTCGACGAGTTCGTCAAAGAGACCCGATTCATGTTCGACGGCTCGACCGACGACCTCGTAGACCGCCTCAAGGAACTCGACGAAGCGGTCTACGAGGAGGACGCCTGGCAACTCGACCTGACCAGCCACGGCATCGAGAAGAACATGGTGTTCCTGCGCTCGGACGACACCAGCCTCTACACGACCCGCGACCTCGCCCACCACGAGTGGAAGTTCGCGAACTACGACCGGGCCGTCACCGTCCTCGGTGAGGACCACAAACTGCAGGCCGACCAGCTCCAGACGACGCTCGACCTCCTCGGGAACGACACCGACAAACTGTCGAACGTCATCTTCTCGTGGGTCAATCTACCAGGAGGGCTCGGGATGTCCACTCGCCGTGGCACCGGCGTCGACCTCGACGACCTGCTCGACGAGGCCATCGACCGTGCCCGCGAAGAAGTCGAGACGCGCATGGAAGACCGCATCCGCGACGACGACCTCACCGAGGAGGACATCGAGCGCATCGCCCATCAGGTCGGTATCGGCGCGGTCCGCTACGACATCGTTTCGAAACAGCCGACGAAGGCCATCACGTTCGAGTGGGACCAGGCACTCGACTTCGAGGCCCAGTCCGCGCCGTACGTCCAGTACGTCCACGCCCGCACCTGTGGCATCCTCGACGACGCCGAGGAGATTCCGGACAGTATCGACGCCGATGCACTGCACGAACAGGCATCCAAGGACCTCCTTCGTGTCATCGCGCGCTTCCCGGCCATCGTCGAGGAAGCCGCCGACGACCTCGAACCACACACCGTGGCGACGTACACGCGCACCTTCGCTGAGACGTTCAACGCGTTCTATCGCGAGTGCCCGGTGCTCAAGGAAGAAGACGACGACGTGCGTCAGGCCCGCATCGCGCTCGTCAACGCGTCCCGTCACACCATCGCCAACGCGCTCTCCATCCTCGGTGTGGCTGCGCCGCACTCGATGTAGGACCGGCCGACCGACTCGTTTCGCCGGTCGACTGACTCGTTTCGACTGTTTTCACGAACCCGAACTCGCGGCGACACGTTCGAATGCGCTGTCGCGTGCCAGTAAGAATAGTGGCCAACAGACAGTGTCGAGAGACGCAGCGCAGCGACAGTCAGCCGAGGAGCCCGCCACCGAGAAGCCCGCCGCTGTCGTCGTCTTCATCTTCGTCATCACCGACGTTCTCGTCTCCTGCGGGCAGTGCGTCGTCGACCGCTGACTGTGAGGCGTCCGTGCCGCCGTCGGCCTCGGCGTCGGGAATCTCGACGCGCTGTGGCTCGCCACCATCGCTCTCGGTCATCTCGTCGCCGTCTATCTCCGAGATGGCAGCCGACACGTCGTCCTCGCTGGCGGCCTGCGCACCGTCCTTCGGGTCGTCATCGTCGTCGGAACCGCCGCCGTCGGCGTCCGGCGAGGGCTGTCGCTCGCGCTGCTGTTTGGTAAAGCGCGGTCGCTCGTCCGCCGAGGCGGTGCCGAGGAGTCGCGCAGCGAGGTAGCGATACGCCCGCGAGGCCGGACTCCGTGGTTCGTGGACGACCAGCGGCGTCCCGGCGTAGACGCTCTCGCGAACGCTCGTGTCCTCCGGAATGGTCACCAGCAGCGGGAGGTCGAGTCGCTCGGCGATTTGCTCGTGGTCGATGTCACCCGCGGGGCGAGTGCGCGTGAGGACGAGCCCAGCCAGCGAGCCACCTGCGCGGTCGGTGAGTTCGCACGTCTTGCGCGCGTCCTGAATCGACGCGGGTTCCGGCGTCGAGACGAGGATGACCGAGTCGGCCAACCCGAGCGGGAGGACGGTCTCGTGGCTCACACCTGCGCCGACGTCGAGCAGGACGAAGTCGAACTCCTCGCGCAGTCCCGCGACCACGTCGCGGAGGTTCTCCGTCTGCACGCCCGCGTAACTGTCGAGGTCGATGCCACTCGGTACCGCCCAGATGCCGTTCGCCAACTCGTACGTCGCGTCCATCACGTCGGCGTCGCCAGCCAACACCTCGTGAAGTGTCGTATCGCCCGCGTTGAGGCTGACGAACCCTGCGAGGTTTGCCATGCCGAGGTCGACGTCGACGATGACGACGCGGTTCCCGGCACCCGCGAGCGCAGTGCCGAGGTTTACCGTCGTCGTCGTCTTGCCGACGCCCCCCTTTCCGCTGGCGATAGCGTACACAGTCTCCTGCGTGGTCATTCTAGTTGGGTAGAGTCCCGGGCGACTAATAAATCATTGAGGGCGACGCCGTAGCACGGCCGGGCGACTGTCGGCACTCGAACCACTGTGGCGAGCAGGTGGCACGTGGCCGTCAGGTCGACCGGCGGCGCGCCACACACCCGCCTCGACTCGCCGGTCACACTCGCTATCGCACGACGGCTGTGGCCGCCTGTTCGTACTTGAAGGGTTGCGAGGGGCTGCGACGACTGGCTACACAGACACTATGGCGCGCGCTGGCTCGCGTAGCCGAACTATAAGTGAGGCTCGCGAGCTGTAGCCGCGCGAGGGATGAGTGAGACGAGCGAAGCGAGTCGAACGAATCGGTTGGGGAGGGCGTGGCTGCGGTCATGTTCCATCAGCGCTAGTGAACCAGTTCCCGACTCAGGGGACAGCGACGACGGTGACGCACCACCGATTGACCGACGACGAGCGACCAGCAACCAACACCGGAAACCGTGCCACACGATACCGCTCGTGCGACAAAGAACAGTTACTTACCGCCTGCGTGGTCTAGAAGCACCAATGAGTGGAGACGAGGGCGAGACACCGTCCGACCGAAAAAAGTACGAGTTCCAGAAGGTCATCGAAGAGCTTCAGGACTACGAAGGGTCGGGGACGCAACTCGTCACTATCTACGTGCCGGAGGACAAGATGATCAGCGACGTGGTCGCCCACGTCACGCAAGAACACAGTGAAGCGGCGAACATCAAGTCCAAACAGACGCGGACGAACGTGCAGGACGCACTCACCAGCATCAAAGACCGCCTGCGCTACTACAAGAACCCGCCGAAAGACGGGATGGTGCTGTTCTCGGGTGCCATCAACTCCGGCGGCGGCCAGACCGACATGGTCACCAAGGTGCTCGAATCGCCGCCGGAACCCGTCGAGTCGTTCCGCTACCACTGCGACTCGTCGTTCCTGACCGAACCGCTGGAGCACATGCTCGCCGACAAGGGCCTGTACGGTCTCATCGTCCTCGACCGACGTGAGGCCAACGTCGGCTGGCTCAAGGGCAAGCGCATCGTCCCGGTCAAGTCAGCGAGTTCGCTCGTCCCCGGCAAGCAGCGAAAAGGTGGCCAGTCCGCCCAGCGTTTCGCCCGCCTGCGCCTCGAAGCCATCGACAACTTCTATCAGGAAGTCGCCGAGATGGCCGACGAACTGTTCGTCCCCGAACGCCACGAGATGGACGGCATCCTCGTCGGCGGGCCCTCGCCGACAAAAGACGAGTTCCTCGACGGCGACTACCTCCACCACGAACTGCAGGACATCGTCCTCGGTAAGTTCGACGTGGCCTACACCGACGAGTCCGGGCTCCACGACCTCGTCGACAACGCGTCCGACGTACTGGCCGACGCCGAAATCATGGAGGACAAAGAGCTGATGGAGACGTTCTTCAAACAGCTCCACAACGGCAACAAGGCGACCTACGGGTTCGAGCCGACCCGCCAGAACCTCGTGATGGGCTCCGTCGAAAGCCTGCTCATCTCCGAGGACCTCCGCGACGACGTGGCCGTCTACGAGTGCGACGGCCAAGAGGAGTACGAGGTCATCGACCACCGCAAGAACACGCCGATGCACGAGTGCGAGAACGGCACCGAGGTCGAAGCCGAATACCGCGAAGACGTCATCGAGTTCCTCATGGGCATCGCCGACGAGCGCGGGACCGAGACGAAGTTCATCTCCACGGACTTCGAGAAGGGCGAACAGCTCCTCAACGCGTTCGGTGGCATCGCCGGGATTCTGCGCTACTCTACCGGCGTCTAAGCTCGCGCACTCGTCTCTCCGTCTCTCAGCCTACTCCAACAACTGCTCTAGCTGTTGCCGTCTGCGACCGATGGCGACCGACGGGCTCAGGCTAGTGTCGTTCTCCAACTCTTCGAGTGCGAGCATCGGGTCGACGCCGCGCTCTTCGATACGCTCTAGCAACACCTCTATCTTCCCACGATTGAGTGCGAGCGACGAGAACAACCCGATGACGAGTGCGAGTTCGGCCGCCGCCTCGTCGTCGCTCGGAAACGCCTCGCTCACGCGCGAGAAGTCCGCGTCGGGAGCCGTCTCGTCGGTCGGCTGGACCTGCAAACACGACGTACAGATGGCTGCTGTCTCGCTCCCGCCCGGGGCGTACTCCACGTCCTCGGCCGGTATCACGAACGACACAGTCTCCGAACGGCAGGCTGAACACTGCATACCGACAGGAAGACACCCCATCGGCTAAAAACTAGTCGGCGGTTCGGGTGAAACGGACCCGCAGAACAGGCGTCGTTCTCAGTTGGTCGCCGCGACCGCGCTCGCGTCGGCTTCAGCCTCCTCTGCTTCGGCCTCGCGCGCTTCCTTCTCCTCGCGCTCTTTCTTGTTCTTGATCTTCTTCATGCGGAAGATCTCTTCACGCTCCTGTTCTTCGAGCTTCTGCTCGATGAACTCCTGATTCTCTTTGAGTTCGGGCAGGAGCTTGAACTCCAGTGCGTTGACACGGCGCTTGGTCGTCTCGATTTCGGTGAGCATCTTCTTCATCGCCGTCTCGACCTCGGCGGCGAGGATGATGGATTCGAGGAGTTCCTCGTACGCCTCGGCGGCCTCGTCGATACGTGCCGAGGTCCCGAGCAGCCCGTAGCCACGGTCGTTCAGGTTCTTCTTCACCTTCGAGGACTCGATTTCGGGAACGACGACGCCCATGATGTTGCGCGACTCCGTCGTAATCTCCGGGTGTTCCTTGAGCGCCGCAGCGGCACCCCGAACACTCATGTCGCCCTCCATGGCGCGGGCCATGTTGATCTTCTTCTGGGCGGTTTCGTAGTTGCCTTCGAGGTTCGAACGGACGTCCTGTGCCTGGTCCAGGATGTCCATGAACTCCATGATGAGACCGTCACGCTTCTGTTCGAGCGTGTCGTGCCCCCGCTCGGACAACTCGATGCGATCTTCGATCGCCATCAAGTTCTTGCGGGTCGGCTTGACGTCGTTGGCCATTACGAGGGGGTTGCACAGCCAGCCTGTTAACCCTTTACGATTGCGTCTGCGCGCGCCCGCGTGAGCGGCCGCATTCTCGCACGTCCTCGCCGCGTCGCCGGTCGACCAGTTACCCGAAGAAGAGGTCGACGAGGTCGCCGTCCGACGTCCCCTTGTACAGTTCGGAGTAGCCACAGTTCGTACAGGAGATGACCTTGAACCGGCGGTTCTGGATGTCGAACATCTTCGAGAGCCCCGAACCCGTCGTCGAGATGGTGTCGACTTCCGTCCCGCGAGACCCACACTTCGGACAACCACCGGTAGACCGTCTGCTTGCATCTGCCATACGCGACCGTACCGAGCACTGACCTAAAGGTTTTCTGTCACTGGTGCGAATCAATATTCGTGTCTGCAGCCGCCAGTTTCACCCTCGTTCTGGTCCTCGTACTCGCCGTCGCTGGACCACTACTCCTGTACGTCCTCATTCAGGACGAGACGAAGAACCCGACCGTGATGGACCGCGCCGACGCCGAACGCACGGTCAGAAAGGACAGACGGTCGAGCGAGGACGACTGGCCAGGCGAACAGGGCCGGTCGAGTGCCGATGGCGACGACTGGTCGACTGACTCTGGCTGGACGACCGACGACGCCGACGACAGCCGTCGCTCACGACGGTAGTGCACGAAAGAGAGAAAATCAAATCCGAGTTTACGCTTCGACGGTTTCCGCTTCGACGTCTTCGCGGTAGTGTTCCTCGATGAGGTCCTCGTCGACACGGTTGAGTTCCGTCTTCGGGAGCGTCGAGAGCAGGTCCCAGCCGATTTCGAGCGTCTCCTCGATGGAGCGGTCGGTGTGGAAGCCCTGATTCGCGAACTGCTCCTCGAAGAGGTCCGCGAAGTCGAGGTACTTGGCGTCACGCTCGGAGAGCGCTTCGCGACCGACGATGTTCACCAGGTCACGAAGGTCCTCACCTTCTGCGTACGCGGCGTACATCTGGTCGGACACGTCAGCGTGGTCCTCACGGGTGAGGCCCTCACCGATACCGTCGTCCATCAGGCGCGACAGCGACGGGAGCACGTTGACCGGCGGCGTGACACCCTGCGAGTTGAGGTCGCGGTCCATCATGATCTGGCCCTCGGTGATGTAGCCAGTCAGGTCGGGAATCGGGTGCGTCTCGTCGTCACCCGGCATCGTGAGGATGGGGATCTGCGTGACAGACCCTTCACGACCCTTGATACGACCGGCACGCTCGTAGAGCTGTGCAAGGTCAGTGTACATGTACCCGGGGTAGCCACGACGGCCCGGGACCTCCTCACGCGCGGCACCGATTTCACGCAGTGCCTCACAGTAGTTCGTCATGTCCGTCAGGACGACCAGCACGTGGTAGCCCTTGTCGAACGCGAGGTACTCTGCCGTAGTGAGTGCGAGTCGCGGCGTGACCGTCCGCTCGACTGCGGGGTCGTCCGCGAGGTTCATGAAGACGACGGAGCGCTCCAGTGCACCGGTGCGCTCGAAGTCCTCCATGAACTCGTTCGCCTCTTCCGCGGTGATACCCATCGCACCGAAGATAACTGCGAACTCGGAGCCTTCGTCGTCGTCGCCTGCGTCCTCCGGCACCGTCGCCTGACGGGCAATCTGGAGTGCGAGGTCGTTGTGCGGCAGGCCAGAGCCCGAGAAGATGGGCAGCTTCTGGCCACGAACCAGCGTGTTCATGCCGTCGATGGCGGACACACCGGTCTGGATGAACTCCTCGGGGTACTCCCGGGAGTACGGGTTGATAGCCGCACCGACGATGTCACGACGCTCGTCCGGGACGATGTCGGGACCGCCGTCGATGGGGTTGCCGGACCCGTCGAGGACGCGTCCGAGCAGGTCTTCCGTGATGGGCATCTTCATCGTCTCGCCCAGGAAGCGAACCGACGACTTGCGGTCGATACCCGTCGTTCCTTCGAACACCTGAATCGAGACGAGACCGTCGCTCGATTCGAGGACCTGGCCACGCTTGGTCTCGCCGTCGGGCGTCTCGATCTCCACGATCTCGTCGTAGCCGATCGGCTCGTCGACCTCGGCGAACACCAAGGGGCCGCTGATATCGGTGATGGTTTGGTATTCTTTCATTGTTAGTAGAGGGCGCGGAGCTGTTCCGTGATGTTCTCACGCAGGTCGCCGACGAACTCGTCGACGTCTTCGTCTTCCGTCGTCGAGATACGGTTGAGCTGCGGTGCGGAGTCGATGGCCTGAATCTCCTCGACCGGCACACCCGCGTCGAGCGCCTCGAAGGCCTCGTCGTGGAAGTGCTTGATGGCGAGCAGAATCTGGTAGGTCTTCTCCGGCGGGCAGTACTGGTCGACCTCGATGAACGCGTTCTGCTGCAGCCACGCCTCACGGATGTACCGTGCGACTTCCAGCGTCAGCTGCTGGTCGGCCGGCAGCGCGTCCTTACCGACGAGCTGAACGATCTCTTGGAGTTCGCTCTCCTCGTCGAGGATGTCGACACCCCACTGCCGAATCTCGGGGTAGTCCTCTGCGACGTTCTCTCGGTACCACGGGTCGAGCTGCTCCTTGTAGAGCGAGTACGACTCGTTCCAGTTGATGGCCGGGAAGTGCCGACGCTCTGCGAGGTCGGCGTCCAGCGCCCAGAACGTCTTCACGATACGGAGCGTGTTCTGGGTGACCGGCTCGGAGAAGTCACCGCCCGGGGGCGAGACTGCGCCGATGACCGAAATCGAACCTTCGGACTCGTTGATGTTCTCGAAGTAGCCTGCACGCTCGTAGAACTGCGAGAGACGCGCGGCGAGGTACGCAGGGTAGCCCTCCTCACCGGGCATCTCCTCCAGCCGG
Organism: Haloarchaeobius caseinilyticus; assembly: GCF_051207395.1. Lineage (NCBI taxonomy): Archaea > Methanobacteriati > Methanobacteriota > Halobacteria > Halobacteriales > Halorubellaceae > Haloarchaeobius > Haloarchaeobius caseinilyticus. The sequence goes on from NZ_JBPJZC010000001.1 coordinate 1,635,211, forward strand.
GAGGAAATCTCGCGCATGGCCTCTGCCCACCGGGAGGTGGAGTCGGCCATGAGTGCCACGTCGTACCCCATGTCGCGGTAGAACTCCGCGATGGTGATACCCGTGTACACACAGGATTCACGCGCTGCGACCGGCATGTTCGACGTGTTCGCGATGAGGCACGTCCGTGCCATCAGCGCGTTCCCGGTCTGCGGGTCGGGCAGTTCCGGGAAGTCGTCGATGACTTCCGTCATCTCGTTGCCGCGCTCACCGCAGCCGATGTAGACGACGATGTCCGCGTCGGAGAACTTCGCCAGCGACTGCTGCGTGACGGTCTTCCCCGAGCCGAACGGCCCCGGAATCGCGGCCGTCCCACCCTTCGCGAGCGGGAACAGGCCGTCGAGGATACGCTGCCCGGAGACGAGCGGCGTCTTCGGCGTCTTCTTGTCTGCGGTCGGACGGGCCTCACGGACCGGCCACTCCTGCAGCATCTGGATCTCCTCACCGTTATCGAGTTCGACGACGGTGTCCTCGACGGTGAAGCTACCCGCCTCGATGGTGGCGACCTCGCCACCCTCGTAGCCCGGCGGGACCATGACCTTGTGGTCGATGGTGATGGTCTCTTCGACGACACCGACGACGTCACCGGGGGCGACCTCGTCGCCCTCGGAGACTTCGGGCTCGAAGTCCCACTGCTTCTCCAGGTCGATACCCGGCGCGTCGACACCACGGTCGAGGAACGCCGAGTTCATCTTCTCCTCCAGTTCGTCGAGCGGGCGCTGGACACCGTCGTAGATAGTGTCGAGCATGCCCGGCCCGAGGTCGACCGACAGCGGCTCGCCCGTGTTCTCGACGGGTTCGCCGGGGCCGACGCCGGAGGTCTCTTCGTACACCTGAATCGTGGTCAGGTTCCCTTCGATTTCGATGACCTCGCCCATCAGACCTTCGTCGCCGACGTAGACGACGTCGTTCATGCGGGCACCGAGGTCCGTGGCGGTCACGACGGGACCACTCACGCTCTCGATGACACCGTCCTCACGGACAGTGTCGGTTTCTGTTGCTTGGCTCATGATTTCAGTCTTCGTCCATCAGGTCGATACCGATGGCTCGCTTGATCTGGTCTCTCAGTCCACTGTTGCTCCCCTCGCCACCCAGCGTGACGAACACGGGCTCGACGCTCGTGTCGACGATGCTGCGCGGTTCACGCGAGAGGTAGTCGAGGTCGTCGGAGTGAATAACGACGATGCCGACGCCCTCGTCGCGGGCGACTCGGCGGACGGCGTCGTCGAGTTCTTTCCCTTTCTCGTCCTCGGGGACGCTCTCGAACTTGCGTACGCCGGCGAGTCGGAACCCGGTGGTGAACTCCGGACTGCCGATGACGGCTATCTCCTGGCTCATATCGTGACCAGCTCCGCTTCGATTTCGTCTTCGTCGAGTCCCGCTTCCTTGCCACGTGCGATGGCGCGGATGTTGTCTATCTCGCGCTCTTTGGCGATGAGATACGCCAGCACGGGACAGATAGAGAGCGGGAACACGTGGGAGAGGTGGTCAGCGTACTCCTGTAGCGCTGCGTCGAGCGCGCGCTCGAACCCGATGAGGCTCTCTGCCTGCTCGAGGTCGTTGAGCGCGGTCGACAGCTGACTCCCGTACGGACTGTCGCGGATGCGTGCGACCAGTTCGTCCGTGTTGTTCACTAGCTGTGCGAGTTCGTCCGCGTCGAACAGGCGACCACCCTCGATGTAGTACTCTGCGGGGTCGACGTCCGACCCACTGCGGGCGAGTCGCAGGGCGTTCCGAACGTTCCGGAAGTCGATTTCTGCCTGCAGGAACTCCTTGTACAGTGCGGCCGGACTGTCGACGTCTTCGACGGTGCCGACTGCTTCGAGCAGGTGTTCGTAGAAAGCGCGGTCGACCGCGTTTTCGAGGGGAACGAGAACCTGCGTGTTCTCGTACTCCTCCATCGCGTCGGCGAGTCCCGGCCCGTAGATGGTGTCGGAGAGTTGTTCGACGACGTCCTCGATGGACTGCGCTTCGAGCAGTCGCTGGAGGCGTCGGTCGCCCAGTTCACCGGCACGAATGAGGTCAGCTTCGACCTCCTCGGTCGGACTCTCCGCGTAGACGCCACGCAGAATCGTCTTCACGTTCCACGTGTCGAACTTGCGGAGATACGCCGCGATCTGGTTGTAGATGCGCCCGTTGGCCCACCCGAGGATGTCCTCGAAGTTCGACGCCAGATTGCGGTTGAGTGCGTACTCGATGAGGTCGACCCCGCTGAAGCGAGAGCCGAGTGCGTTCATCGACTCCTCGTACTCGGTCTCCTCCATGTAGCGGGCGATTTCGCCCGGGCCCATACGGATGAGTTTCCGGTAGTCGTCGTCGTCGAACAGCTTCGCTCGACGTGCCCTGACGCGGGCGTTGACGTACTCTGGATTCGAACCGCTGTCGGTCTGACTCATTATTCCTCGTCGAACAGACGGGTGGAGATCTCCTGGAGCTCGTCCTCCCAGACGTTCTCGAGCACCGAGTCGAACGTGTTGTTGACTCGGAGACGACTCTCCTCGCTCTCGACGACGACGCCGCCGAGACACTCGTATTCACCAGCGTACTCGTAGCCGTCGTAGTCGGCGAGAATGTCCGTCAGCAGGTCCTCGTCGGACGCGCGGCCGTAGACGGCCACGTCACCGCTGCTGTCGATCTCCGCCGATGCGGCGTCGAGCAGCGCTCTGGTGAGTTCCTCACGGTCGTCACCAGAGAGACCAGCTATCTCGTCTTCGACTCGCTCGCGAGCGTCTTCGAGGGCGTCTCGGCGCGCTTCGAGGCGCATTTGCTTCGCCTTGAGCTTCGCGCTGGAGAGCTCCTGTTCGCGCTCCTGTGCTACCTTTCGTTCTGCCGCACGCTCTGCCTCTTCGAGCGTCTCTTCGGCGTCGCTTTCGGCCTGCGAGACGATTTCGTTCGCCTCGGCCTTGGCGTCCTCGCGGATTTCCTCCGCACGCGCGCGGGCTTTGTCTCGGATGTCCTCAACGACTGTTTCCAAGCTCATTGTAAGAAGGTAGTAGGCGGTTTAGACGAAGAGCGCGACGAGCGCGAAAATCGCCAGGGTCTCCGGCAGGACGGTCAGGAAGACCGCGATACCAGTACTGATGGAGTCCTCGGCGAGCGCGCCGACGGCTGCGGACCCGATACCACGCTCGGCGTACCCTGCGCCGATTGCTGCGAGACCGATACCGAGTGCGGCACCGGAGCCCTCCGGAATCGCGGGCTGGTGCGTGGGCGCCTCCTGAAGGACGGAAGCAAGGTTTGTTGCGCTATTCAGTGCGTTCATCCCGATGTCGAGAGCTTCGAACATGATTACGTGTACCTCTAACCGAACAGTCGATATTCCCCGCACTGGCTTCATAAAACTTCCCAAAATAACCGGCGCACGACCCGTCTAAACGCTAGTTGGCGGGGCGCATGGGGTTTATACTTTCGATTGTATCGTGGTGATTCCCCACTCGCCGAGAGGAAGAATCGTGAAAGAACGTCGAAAAGTAGTCAGCGACCGGAGAGGAAGACCGAGTCAGTCCTCGGTCGTGAAGTCGCGCTCGTAGCCGAACGGCTCGAACGCGCGACCGTCGCCGTCGTAGAACTTGTCGAAGAACTCGACGTATTCGAGACGGATTCCCTGCAGGCCGGCACTGGTCACACCGAGCAACAGGACGGCGATGTGGCCCACGACGAGGATGAGGACGCCGACGAGCGCCATCCCGATACCGCCGTGGAGCAGGCCGCCGAACATGATCTCGGTGACTTCGTGCCCGTGGTACATCGACCCTTGCTCGGGCATGTGGCCCGTGGCGAAGTGCCAGGACTCGTCACCCGGCTCGCCCGTGACGTACACACCGAAGAAGAGCAGGTTGACGACGAACGCCATCCCTGCCTTCGCCAGCAGCACGGCCGCGAGCCGCAGGTACGACAGCACGTTGACCAGCACGCTGATGGACTCGAGCGGGCCGACGATGAGGCCGGGACCGCCCATGTGCTGGAACTCACCGATGGTCATCACGACGAGACCGGCTGCGAACATCCCGAGACCGATGACGAGGAACGACTCCGGCAGTCCGGTGTAGCCGAGGTCGTACGCCGCGTTCTCGCCACCGAGCGTGGTGAACAGGAAGTCCGGCTTGATGTCCCGACCCGCCTTGCTCAGGATGGCGAGCCAGAGACCGAGCATCATGACGAGCCACGAGAGGTCGTGGAACAGCACGTCCTTGATACCGTGGCTGATGTCGTTGATGACGCCGAAGAAGTACCCCAGCGTCATGTGCGCGAGGCCGGCGAGGATGCTGAGGAACAGCCACGTCTGGCCGTACTGCGAGTAGTGGGGCTGGAGACCCTTGTGCATCGGGACCTTCTTCAGGCCGACGATGTCGAGCCAGACGACTTCGCCGAGGATGTGTAGTCCGAATATCTCACCGTACAGGAGACCGAACAGCATCGTGAACCCACCGGCCCACATCGCGATGCCGCCGAGACTCTTGATGGCGTCACTGTCGAACTTCGTCGCCATCGCGAACCCGGCGAGAGTGTAGAGGATGCCGTATCCGAGGTCCCCAATCATGAACCCGAAGAACACCGGGAAGGTGAGCATGATGAAGAACGTCGGGTCGATTTCGTCGTAGCTCGGCAGGCCGACCATCTTGGTCAGCAGTTCGAACGGTTCTGCCGGCTCCGCGTTCTCCTGCATCGTCGGCGGGCTGTCGTTCATCGTGACGACGCCGCCGTCAGTCGCGGCTTCCTTGCCGCTCGCGTGCTGGCTATCGTCGGCGACCGGTTCCGTCGAGGTCGCGTGCCCGTCACGGTACTCGGCACGTTCGAGTTCTTCGACGGCGGCGTGGTCGCCAACGGCCGAATCGATAGCGCGCGTGAGGCCGTCGACGGACTCCGTCGGAATCCATCCCTCGGCGATGAACGCGTTCTCGGTCGTCGCGAACTGCAACGGCGCCTCGGACTTCTGCACGTCGATGGTCAGCCGTTCCTCGGCTGCCAGCAGGAAGCCGGCCGCGTCGAGTCGCAGGTCGTCGATTTCGTCTTCGACCGTCGCGAGTTTCGATTCGAGTTGCTGTTTCTCGTGTTTCAGCTCCTCGATGTACTCGACCGGGTCGCCCTCCGCGTCGGGAATCTCCTGGCGCGTGAAGTTCGCGCGGACGAGAATGTCGTCGAGGACGCTCTCGCGCGCGTTCTCTTCGGGGTATGCGAAGACGGCGAGGAGGTCGCCCTCACCTGCTTCGACGTCGAACGCGCGGATGGCCTTCGCGTCGGCGAGTTCTGCACGAACCGTCTCGGCGTCGCCCTGACCGACGGCGACGCGGAGCGAGTCGTAGCCCGACAGCAGGTGTAGCGGGACGCCCAGTCCCGCGTAGGGGGCCATCGAGCCGATGCGCTCTTCGACCTCGCGGAGTTCGTTCTCCAGTTCGGTCCGGCGGTCGTCGAGTCCGTTCGCTTCCGTGCGAACCGATTCGAGTTCCTCGTCGAGCGCCTCGTCGGTGACGATGCGGCTCGGGCCCGCGTGGTCATCGGAGACGTCGAGGATGCTCTGGATGGACCGGACCGTGACGAGTTTCTCGGAGGCTTCGTCGGCGTCCCCGACTGGGTTACCGTTGTCGAATCCTTCCCAGGAACCGTCGTAGTCGCTCAGGTGGACGAGGTTGATGTCGTGGACCGTTTCGATGACGTCGTCCATGACACCCTTGGACCCCGTCACCGAGACCTTGCTCATTTGCTCAGGTCTGAACATGTACCTCCTCCTTGAACCGTTCGAGGACGTACTCGACGACCTCGTCGGTTCGGCCCTCGGCGCGTGTACGGAGTTTCTCGCGCGCGGCCTCTCCTTCTTCGAGAATCTCCTCGCGTTCTTGGGCTATCTCCTCACGGGCAGCCTCGAGACGCTCTTCCTGTATTTCGCGTGCTTCTTCCTCCGCCTCCTGGCGGATATCGTCGGCACGGTCCCGGGCCTCGGCGATGCGCTCGTCGCGGTCAGCTTCCGCCTCTGCGACAATTTCGTCGGCCTCTGTTTCGGCCGTTTGTATGCGTTCTAGAACCTCTGGCCTCGGCATGGCTTAATCACGCGATTGTTTACACACGGCCTATAAGGTAGTTGCGAAAGGTCGTCGGCCGTCGGGCACACGAACTGGCGACTCCATCGCGACAGAACTATGCCGGGACGTTCCCAAGCCCCGACCAATGGGAATCCTCGAAAACAAGGCACGTGCACGCCTGTTCTACAAGTATCTCTCGAAGGTGTACGACCAGGTCAACCCGTTCATCTGGAACGAAGAGATGCGTACCGAGGCCATCGGCATGCTCGATATCGACGACGACGACCGCGTCCTCGACGTGGGCTGTGGGACCGGGTTCGCAACCGAAGGACTGCTCGCCCACGAGAACATCGACGAGGTGTACGCACTCGACCAGAGCCCGCACCAACTGGAGAAGGCGTTTGCTAAGTTCGGCAAGCGCGGCGACGTGAACTTCCACCTCGGCGACGCCGAGCGACTCCCGTTCGCGACGGACAGCTTCGACGTCATCTGGTCGTCCGGTTCCATCGAGTACTGGCCGAACCCGGTTCGCGCGCTGCGCGAGTTCCGCCGCGTCGTCAAACCCGGTGGGCAAGTGCTCATCGTCGGGCCGAACTACCCGAAGACGACGGTCATGCAGAAGGTCGCCGACGCCATCATGCTGTTCTACGACGAGGAAGAGGCCGACCGGATGTTCGAGACCGCTGGCTTCGAAGCGATTCAGCACCGGTTGATGGGCCCGGACTACGACCCGGACATCGCCATCGTCACCGTCGCGCGGTCGCCGTCGACCGACGAGGCAGTCGACGAAGCCGACGCCGTCGAGACGGACGAAGAGACGGTCGAAGCCTGAGTTCGCACGACTGTCTCGACGCGGCCAAGTAGCACGTCCTCGCGGTAGAACGAGACGACCACTCGTGAGCCGACAGCGAGTGTCGGCCGATTCGTTCCGGCGATGCCGACGCTCGCCGACTCACCCGCACTCCACCGCGAGTCGGTCGCGCTGTTGAACGGGCCGGTCGGCCCTGGGGCGAATCCAGTCGCAGAGAAGAACGGAACCGGTGGCTGGTGGTCGAGTCGTGTCCCATCGACCGAGACGACGACACGCAACTCTGTCACGTCGACCGTGTTCCCGCCCATGTGTGTCACCGTAATCCGACCAGAGCTCGCGTCCGCGGTGAGTTCGAACCGCGCTTGTACTGGTTCTGCTGGCTGCTGCTCGTCGAAGACGGAGAGCGCGACGACGCCCGCGAGCGTCACCGTGAGCGCGAGGACGAGGACGGTTCCCAACACTGGACTGACCGCGCGAGAGGAGAACATGCGCCTTCTGGCGGCCGTCTCGTATAAAAAGAATCACACCAGCCGTCACTTCGGCTCCGGTCGCTCAGTTCACGACGGTGACGTTCACCGGGCCGGTGTTCGTCCCGACCGTGACCCGGTGGGGGCCGGCCGGCGGGACGTACCAGAGGACACCGTCTTCGTTGGTCTTTCCGACGTACTGGCCGTTGATTTCGACGTCGACCGAGCCGGGATTCTCGCCCGGTTCGGGCACGACAGTGAGTTTTATCGGCCCACCGTTCGCGGTGTGGTTGGCGGTAACGGTGACGTTCTCCGCCGTCACGCTCGTCGTCTCACTCATTGGGAGCGCCGACACCTGCAGTTGCTGGTACTCCCGATACACCTTGCGCAGTGACCCGTCAACGTACAACCGAATAGAGCCCTGGTCGGGAGAGGTACTGAAGAACCAGTTTCCTTGCTTGAATTCCCAGATGTTCACTCCCGAACTTTGACTCACGTACGGGTAGCGGGTACCGGTGTAATCGAGGAACTCCTGCGCGTCGGCGAACCCTTGCGAGACGTTTCCGTCCCGGTGGTCCAGCCGAACCGCTTCACGCTGGTACTGTAGGTCACCGCCAGCCTGGGAGAGGAACTGGACGACGAGACCTTGCTCACCGCCGACGACGTGTACTTGCATCGGTTCGTCGTGTTCCCCGGTCATCGACTGATACAGCGCGGACCGAGTCGGCGTGACGTACTCGTCCGCCTGTCGAGTGAGAGAGCCGAGGGATGCGCCGGTGGCCCGTTCGAGTCGCTCTATCGTCTCGGTCGTCAGCTGGGCACGGTAGCCGATCATCCCGAGTCGCCGCACGAGTTCTCGGTCGGAGATGTTCCCCGAACCGTACGCCTCGATGGCGCGCTGTTCCTGTCGCTGAATCGTCTCGATTTGGCGCTCGATTCTCTCGATAGCGGCTTGGAGGTAGGCCTGCCGTTCTTCGGACGACGACGCACTGTCGATTCGTTGCGTCAGAAGTTCGAGTTCGTACCCGTCGTCGAGGGACTCCCGGTTCATCGCGACGGCGGCACCGAAGTCGAGTCGCGGCGACGCGTATCCCTGTGCGGTGATGGGTCCCGCGACGAGCCGTTGCGTCGTGTTGTTCGCGACAGTAACACTGCGCGCAAGGTCGTCGGACATCGAACCAGCGGGAGACGACTCGGTCGCGAACGGGGACACGACCGGTGACGCCGCCTGCGCTCCGGGCGGTGCTGGGTGGACCGAAGGCGCGCTCGTCACCGTTCCCACAGGTGACAAGACGAGGATTGCCACCAGGGCGAAACAGACGAAACGTCTCATTGCTGACCCATACAGGGCCACTATACAAAAACCGGTCGGCATACACCAGCACACTGGAAAAACGGCGAGAGCCATCGAAACAGTTCATAACGGCTGCTGATGTTTTATCTCGATGGAAAGCGTTTTTTGCCCGCGGCATGGACGAAGGTGTATGCGGCGTCTCTCCGCGTTCGCAGCCGCCCTCCTCGTCATCGCCCTCTTCGCGGGCGTGGGAAGTGGTGTCTCGAGCGACACACAGGACCGATATTCGGCCGCGAGCACGGACGAGTCGCCACTTTCGACCCACGACACGCAGTCCATCTCTCGGGCGTCCATCGTCCAGTCACAATCGTCGTTCGAGCCGGCCGACCCGGCGACAGTAATCACAATAAATCTGACAGAGTCTGGAGACGCGCGCTGGACAGTCTCGTATCGATACATACTCGCCGACGAAAACGAAACGGCGGCGTTCGAGTCGTATGGACAGTCCGTCGTCGACGGACAAGCAGACGTGGCGTTCTCCCCCAGTCTGTTCCAGAAGTTCGCCGCACAGTCGTCCGAGACGACGGGCAGAGAGATGCAGATAGCGAACGCTTCTTGGGCAGACCCGGCGGTTATTCGACAAGAGCCCACGACGACGGCGACGACCACAACGGCGGCGACTACGACGGGACCAGAAGCCGACTATCCGAAGGTGGGCGTCCTCTCGTACAGCTTCACGTGGACGAACTTCACCGAGACGGATGGGAACCAGATTCTCCTCGGTGACGTCTTCGGGACCGAGAACGAGACGTGGTTCCCTCGGCTCTACGATGGCCAGCGGCTCGTCATCAACGAACCGACGAACTACGCGATCATCGACTCGCCGGTGAACAAGGGCCCGCAGAACAGTTCGCTCGTCTGGGACGGTCCGCAGACGTTCCGACCGGAGTACATCGAGGCGGTGTACGTCCCACGTGAGGACCCAGTAGCGCCGGGGACGACGCCACCAGGGAACCAGGAGGATGACCCGTCTGCGCTCTTCCTCGGCGCGGGCGTCGTCCTCCTCGTCGTCCTCGTCGGTGCTGGAAGTTACCTGTTCGCGCGCTGGCAGACCGAGCGAGAACTCGGCGAACCGACGGCCGTTCCCAACGGTGGGACGACGACTGAGCCGCCGGGTGACGCCACGAGCGGCGGTGTCGAAGAGACAGACGCGGCTGCTGGTGCGGCGGCTGCCGGTGCAGGCGCGGCAGGTGCGGCCGCGACCGATGAAGGCGACGGTTCCGACGACGAACCGGCCGAACCCGAGCAGGACACTATCGACGTGGAACTCTTGTCGGACGAAGAACGTGTCCTCCGGATGCTCCGGGGCAACGGTGGTCGGATGAAGCAGGCCAACATCGTCAAAGAGACCGGTTGGTCGAATGCGAAAGTGTCACAGTTGCTCTCGGGGATGGACGACGACGACGAGATAGAGAAGTTGCGCATCGGCCGCGAGAACCTCATCACGTTGCCCGGTGAGAGTATCGGCGACTTCGACGACGAGTGAGACAAACCGTTGACAGTGCGAGCAGGGTTTCGTAACCATTTACGTAGCTGCCGCCAGAACGTGCCCCTGATGAAGGTTCTCGTCACCGTCAAAGAGGTGGCTACAGTCGAGGACGAATTCGAAATCGATGGTACGTCCATCGACGAGACGTACCTCGAATACGACCTCAACGAGTGGGACGACTACGCCGTCGAAGAAGCGGTCCAGCTGCAGGAAGCTGGCATCGCCGACGAAGTCGTCGCCGTCACCATCGGCCCGGAGCGCTCGGAAGAGACTATCCGGATGGCACTGGCAAAGGGAGCAGACCGCGCGGTTCGCATCTGGGACGATGCCCTCGCGGGCACAGACCTGCTCGACGTGAACGCGAAGACACGCATCCTCGAAGCAGTCGTCGCCGAGGAGGACCCCGACCTGGTCCTCTCCGGCGTGCAGGCTGACGACGACGGGTTCGGCGCGACCGGTGTGTCGCTCGCCGACGCCGTCGACTTCGAGTGGGGTGCGGTCGTCAACGACCTCGACCACGACGCGATCGGCGACGACGTGGCGAAGGTCCACCGCGAACTGGAAGGCGGCATCGAGGAGCTCACGGACATCGAGCTGCCGGCCGTCCTCACCATCCAGACCGGTATCAACGAACCGCGCTACGCGAGCCTCCGTGGGATTCGGATGGCCCAGCGCAAGGAGATCGACCCGAAGACGCTCGGCGACCTCGGCTTAGACGCCGCGGCCGTCGAGAACGACCTCGAACTCACCGACATGTACGAACCCGAATCCGAAGGGGACGCCACGTACTTCGAGGGCGGCCCGGAGGACGAAGCCGCACAACTTGCTGACCTGCTGCGCGAGAAGGGGGTGGGCCAATGAGCGATATTTTGGTCGTCTCGGAACACCGCCGCGGCGAACTGCGTGACGTGAGCTTCGAGCTCGTCACGGCCGGCCGCGAACTCGCCGACGAGACTGGTGGCGACCTCCACGTCGCCGTCATCTCCGGCGACGTCGACACCTTCGCCGAACAGTTGCAGGTCGCCGGCGTGGACACCATCCACACCGTGACCGACGGCGAGGAGTTCAACCACGACGTGTACACGCAGGCCATCGAACAGCTGTACGACGCGGTCTCGCCCCAGGTCGTCCTCATGCCGAACTCGGTGAACGGCCTCGACTACGCGCCCGCCGTCGCCAACCGCCTCGACCTCCCGTACGTCTCTGACGTGGTCGGGATGGAGGTGTCCGGTGACACGCTCACCGCGACCCGCGAGATGTACAGCGGAAAGGTCGAGACGACGACCGACCTGCCCGCAGAACACGTCGCCGTCTCCGTTCGGCCCGCCGAGTGGCCGATGACCGAAGAGACGGGCGACGCGGCCGTCGAAGCGTTCGACGCCGACCTCGACGAATCCCAGATTCGTTCGACCGTCACCGGCTTCGAGGAAGTCGCCGGCGGCGACGTCGACATCAGCGAGGCAGACGTGCTCGTCTCCGTCGGCCGTGGTATCGAGGAGGAGGACAATCTCGACCTCATCTTCGACCTCGCCGACGCGCTGGACGCGACGGTCTCTTCGTCCCGTCCCATCGTCGACGCTGGCTGGCTGCCGAAGAACCGGCAGGTCGGTCAGTCCGGGAAGGTCGTCACGCCCGACGTGTACATCGCCATCGGCATCTCCGGGGCCGTGCAGCACGTCGCCGGCATGAAAGGCGCAGACACCATCGTCGCCATCAACACCGACCCGAACGCGCCGATTTACGACCTCGCCGACTACGGTATCGTCGACGACCTGTTCGACGTGGTTCCGGCACTCATCGAGCAGTTCTCGTAAGTCGAACCCCGTTCTGACTTTTTCGTGTCTGAGCCGAGACAGCTGTAGCACCGCAAACCCTCCGGTGTCCTGTGTTCACCGTTCACATACTTTCTCCACCAGTTCGGCAAATAGAAATAAGTGTTACAAGTGGATGTACACGAACTATGGATAGGCAGATGACACGGCGGGGGGCACTGACGGTGGCCGGTGGGGCCATCGCGTCGGGGCTCGCCGGCTGTACGTCGTTCGTCCCCGGGTCGGGAGACGGCGACGACGAGCAGTCGACGACAGAACGACCGCTCGTCGAACCAGGTGCGACGACGATTGGGATGCTGTACGCCACAGGTGGGCTGGGCGACGAATCCTTCAACGACATGGCGAACCGAGGCGTGAAGCAGGCACGCGTCGAGTTCGGCGTCGAGTACAAGAACGAAGTGCCGGAGTCGGTCGAGCAGATGGCGTCACTCCAGACGAGTTACGCCGAGTCGACAGACCCAGCGTTCGACCTCACGGTCTGTGTCGGTTTCTTGCAGGCGGGGTCGCTGGCCGACGTGGCGAAGAACCACACCGACCAGCAGTTCATGCTCATCGACTCCGTCATCGACCAGCCGAACGTGGCGAACTACACGTTCAAGGAGCACGAAGGGTCGTTCCAGGTCGGACACATGGCAGGGTTGCTGACGAAGCAAGGCTTCTCGGCGGGTGCGGGCCAGACCCGACTCGACCGCAAGACGCTCGGCTTCGTCGGTGGGGTCGAGTCAGACCTCATCAAGAAGTTCGAAGCTGGCTTCAAAGCGGGTGCGGCGCACGCCGGTGACGACATCGAGGTACGCACTACCTACATCGGCGACTTCGCCGACCCGGAAGGCGGGAAGCAGGCCGCCCAGCAGATGTACGACGACGGTGCGGACATCGTCTACCACGCGGCCGGTGGGACCGGCCTCGGCGTGTTCCAGGCGGCACAGGAGAACGGTCGCTTCGCAATCGGTGTCGACTCCGACCAGTCCGCGAGTGACCCGCGCTACGCGAACGTCATCCTCGCGAGCATGGTCAAGCGCGTCGACACGGCAGTGTATCAGGCCGTCGACAACGTCGAGAACGGCCAGTTCGGCGGTGGGGATGTCACCTCGCTCGGACTCGCACAAAACGGTGTCCGTGCGGTGTACGGTGACCCCGTCGGCGACGAGATTCCCGACACGGTGAAGTCGAAGGTCGCGGACTCGCGACAGGCCATCATCGACGGTTCCATCAGCGTGCCGACGACGCCGGAGGACTCGCAATGAGCGACGATTCGCGGTCCATCGGCGCGATGCTGACGCCGTCGTTCATCCGGAAGCGATACTCGGTGAAGTTTGCGGTCTCCATCTTCTTCGTCGTCCTCATCATCGGCTCCATCGGCTACGTCGGCTACGCCGAGACGAAGCAGACGGTCGAGACGAACACGCAGACGCAGTTGCAGGAGACGAGCGAACTCCGTGCCTCGTCACTCTCCGAGTGGACACAGAGCATGCGGACGCAGACCCGGTCGGTTTCGGCCGGTGGAGAGCTACAGGGCGACGGTAACGCCGACTCGTACCTGCAGACGAAGCAGAAACGACTCTCTGACGACATCCTCGGCATCCACATGGTCAACAGCCAGAGTGGCGAAGTGATGGCGAGTACGGACCCAGTCGTCGGGTTCCAACTCGACAAACTCGGTGTCCCGTGGGCGAACGCACAGGTCGCCTCCGGCTCTGCCGACAGTGCGGACCGCGTCTGGGTGTCCAACAGTTCGTACGACTCGCCGCTGATGCCGTACACGCGCGGTGACGTGGTCGCGTTCGCGAGTGCAGTGCCGGACTCCGAGAACCGCTACGTCGTCGTCGTGACGCGCATCCAGTCGCACCTCGACACCATCAAGGACTCCCAGACCGACGGCCAGACGCGCATCATCAACGCGGCGGGCGGGACGGTCCTGACCCCCGACGGCTCGGTCGACGAGGCCGTCCACGGGGCGTCGCTTTCGACCGCCCGGTCGTCCGGTGGCTCGACGTTCGCCGAGGCGAACGGAGAGGTCCACGCGTACGCACCGGTCGAGGGGACCGAGTGGGTCGCCATCACCAGCGTCGACACGGCCGACGCCTACGCGGTGCGTGACGCGGTCGGCTTCAACGTCGCGGCCATCGTCCTGAGCGGCCTGCTCGCACTCGGCCTCGTCGGCCTCGTGCTGGGTCGCCAGACGGTCACGCCGCTGGCGCGACTGCGCGACCGAGCGAGCGAGATGGAAGACGGCAACCTGAACGTCGACCTCGAAACGGGTCGCGTGGACGAGATCGGTCGCCTGTACGACGGCTTCGCCGGCATGCGCGACTCGCTGCGCGCCCAGATTCAGGAAGCGAACGACGCCCGCGCCGAGGCAGAGGCCGCCCGCGCGGACGCCGAACAGCTCAACACCCACCTCGAACGGAAAGCAGACGAGTACTCGCAGGTCATGCGCCGAACCGCCGAGGGCGACCTCACGGCCCGCATGCGCCCCGAGTCCGAGAACGAGGCGATGGCCGACATCGCCGTCGAGTTCAACGAGATGCTCGCCGAAATCGACGAGACGGTGGCCCGACTGCGCGCGTTCGCCGCGGAGGTCGCCAGTTCGTCCGAGGAGGTCACGGCCAGCGCCGAAGAGGTCCAGAGTGCCAGCCAGCAGGTGTCGCACTCGGTCCAGGAGATTTCGGACGGCTCCGACCGCCAGCACGAACAGTTCTCGTCCGTCTCCGCCGAGATGGACTCGCTGTCGACGACGACCGAAGAGATCGCCGCGTCCTCGAACGAGGTCGCAGACCTCGCCCAGCGGACCGCCGAAACCGGTCGCTCCGGGCGTGAGGCCGCACAGGCCGCAATCGCCAGCCTCGGTGACATCGAAGACGAGTCCAACGAGGCCGTCGAGGCCATCGAGGAACTCGAAGCCGAGATGGCACAGGTCGACGAACTCATCGAGTTCATCTCCGACGTTGCGAAGGAGACGAACATGCTCGCACTCAACGCGAACATCGAAGCCTCCCGCGGCAGTGCGGGCGGTGACGGCAGCGGTGACGGCTTTGCAGTCGTCGCCCAGCAGGTCAAAGAACTCGCCGCAGAGACCAAGGACGCCGCCGAGGACATCGAAGCGCGCCTCGAAGGCATCCAGGCGAAGACCGACCGCACGGCCGAAGAGGTCCAGAAGACCTCCGACCGCGTCGCCGAGAACCGCGACGCCGTCGAGAACGCTGCGGGCGCACTCGACGAAATCGCCGAGTTCGCCGAGCGGACGAACGAGGGCGTGCAGGAAATTTCGGCTGCATCCGAAGAACAGGCAGCCTCCACCGAGGAAGTCGTCGCCATGATGGACGAGGCGGCGACCATCTCCGAGGAGACGACGGCCGAGGCCGAGAACGTCGCGGCCGCCGCCGAAGAACAGACCTCCTCGCTGTCGGAGGTCACCAAGAGCGCGAGCAGCCTCGCCCAGCAGGCGTCACAGCTGAGCCGACTGCTCGACCGCTTCGAGACGGCCCAAGCGAGCACCCCGACCGACGGTGCCGCCGAGAGCGACCTGCCGAGATTCGACGACGGCGGGTCGTCCGACGAGGCCGACGACTCGTTCGAGTTCGGCGCGGTCAATCGACCGACCGGACAGGACTGAACCCGGCGACGGCGACGGTCGCCAGCGGACCGCTGTTTTTTGCGTTTATTTTCGTTCGAGGACACTGGACGCGACAGTCACGTCCCCGAATCTGGTCGGCGTTTCGGACCGGCACCCTTCTGTCTCGTCCTACACGTCAGCTACTCCAATAGAGCGGGTAGGTGCGAGTCGCCGAACGTGAGTGAGGGGGCAGACAGACGGTACGAGGCGGCGACGAGAGTTGTGACATCGCAAAAACAGGTGGCCGCGGGATTTTTAAGAACGTCCCGTGAGAGAAGGGACATGTTCGGACCTCTGCGTCAGTTGGTACCATCATTCATACGGAGACGATACGCGCTCAAATTCGCCATCGCGTTGGTGTTGCTGGGTGCGACCGTCGGTGCCGCTGGCCTCATCGCCACGGAGGAGATAGAACGCGAGGTCACCGAAGGAGCGAACGAAGAGTACCGGACCTTAGCCACTCAGGAGGCACAGGAACTCGCGACGTGGAACGAGAACAACGAGCAGTTCGCGGAATACATCGCGACATCCGCGGTCGTCGAGGACGGGAACACGACGGCGATGAACGAGCACTTCCTCAAACGCCTCATCCAGCGTGGCAACAACCTCGTCTCTGCGATTCACCTCGTCGACACGGGGGAGAACCGTGTCGTGGCGAGTACGAACAACGTTCAGGTCGACCAGCAGCTGTCGGCGCTCTCGGTCGGTGAAACCGGCGGACTCGACGACCTCCAGCCGGGTGAGACGGCGCTGCTCGACGTTCACGCCATCGGCTCCGGCTCGGGAATCCCGTCCGTGACCTACGCCGTCCGGAAGGAGTCGAACGAGAACCAGGTCGTCTTCGTCACCGTGAATGCCCAGTCGTACGTTCCGAACCTGAAACGGTCCGGGACGACCCAGACGACGATGGTCCTGAACGAGCGCAGTCAGATCGTCTTCGACGACCAGAACTGGGGCGAACAGAACGCGAACTTCCTGGCGTCGTACGACGGGGCGAAGACGGACCTGTTCAAGAGCGTCACCGACTCCGACGTGTTGCGGGGTGCAGTCGCGAGTTCGGAACCGTCCGGCGTCCTCGCGTCCGGGACGTACGACATGCCGACCGACGAAGGCTACGTGGTCGGCTACGCCGAGGTCCCCGGTAACTCGGAGTGGATCGTGGCCGTCCACGCGCCGAAGTCCGAAGCGTACGGCTTCGTGACCACTGTCGATCAGTACGGGACGTACATCACCGTCGGCATCGTCGTCCTCATCGGTCTCGTCGGGGCCGTCCTCGGTCGGAACACCGCCCGCGACGTGGACCGCCTCCGCGGGAAGGCCGAGCAGATGGAAGACGGCGACCTCGACGTGGACTTCGACACGCATCGCGTCGACAGCATCGGCCGGCTGTACGCCGGATTCGGGTCCATGCGGGACGCACTCCAGTCACAGATTCAAGAAGCGAACGCCGCGAGCGAGGCGGCCGAAGAGGCCAGAGCAGAGGCCGAGCGCATGAACCGTCACCTCGAACGCAAGGCCGACCAGTACAGCGACGTGATGCAGTCGTGTGCGGCAGGCAACCTGACCGAGCGGATGGACGCCCAGTCCGAGTCCGAGGCGATGACCGACATCGCTCACGAGTTCAACGAAATGATGGCCGAACTCGAAGAGACGACCGACCGCGTCAAGGCGTTCGCGGGCGACGTGGCGACCGCCTCCGAGCAAGTCACGGCCAGTTCCGAGGAGGTTCGCGGCGCTTCCGAACAGGTCACCGAGTCGGTGCAGGAGATTTCCGACGGGGCCGAGCGCCAGAACAACAGCCTCCAGTCGGTGAACACCGAGATGGACGCGCTGTCGACCACGACCGAGGAGATCGCGGCCTCCTCGAACGAAGTCGCAGACCTCGCCGAGCGCACGGCCGAGACCGGACGCGACGGGCGTGACGCGGCGAAGGGTGCCATCGAGAGCATGAGCGAAATCGAGCAGGAGTCACAGGACGCCGTCGAGTCCATCGAGAAACTCGAAGCCGAGATGGAACAGGTCGACGAGCTCATCGAGTTCATCTCCGGGCTGGCGAAGGAGACGAACATGCTCGCGCTGAACGCCAACATCGAGGCGTCGCGTGGTGCCGCAGCAGGTGACACCGACGGTGACGGCTTCGCCGTCGTCGCCCAGCAGGTCAAAGAACTCGCACAGGACACCAAAGAGGCAGCAGAAGACATCGAGAGCAGACTGGAGAACATACAGGAACAGACCGACCAGACGGCCGAAGAGGTCCAGCGGACCTCGAACCGCATCTCCGAGAACGCCGGGTCCGTCGAGGAAGCGGTGAACGCACTCGACGAAATCGCGGCGTACGCCCAGCAGACGAACACGGGTGTGCAAGAGATTTCGGCGGCGACCGAACAGCAGGCGGCCTCCACGCAGGAGGTCGTCGCGATGGTCGACGATGCGGCGACCATCTCCGAAGAGACCACCGCCGAGGCACAGAACGTCGCGGCGGCGGCTGAACAGCAGACGACCGCACTCACCGAGGTCAGCCAGAGTGCGGGCGACCTCACGGACCAGGCGTCGCGCCTGAGCGAGGCACTCGACCGCTTCGAGACGGAAGGCGGCGACGGCTCGCGCTGGACGGACGACGACACGGCCCTGCCGAGTGGCGACGAATCCGTCGACCCAGCGACCGACCACGCCGGTGACGAGGAGCAAGTGACCGAGGGCGAGGGCGACGAGTTCACGTTCGGCCAGCACTGACCGACCGGTCGCACGACCGACGGCGCGGCGCGAATCAGTCGAGATTCGTTCCGTCACCTACTTTTCGGGGCGTTCCTAATCACCGGCTGATGGAGTTCTTGAAACGACGGCGTGGGCTCGTCGACGACCGGTTAGTCGAGGTACTCGACGCCGTCGAGCCGTCGGAACTCGCCGATGAGCTGCGACACGTCTCGCTCTCCGGTGGGAAGCGAGTCCGCCCGACGGTGACGGTCCTCGCGTGTGAGACGGCCGGTGGGGACGCCGCCGACGCGGTCGACTTCGGCGTTGGCATCGAACTCGTCCACAACGCGTCGCTGGTCGTCGACGACATCATCGACCAGTCCGACGTGCGCCGCGGGACGGCCGCGGCGTGGGCGGAGTTCGGCTACGGTCCGGCAATCGTCGCCTCCGACGGCCTGCTGGGCGAAGCGTTCGCACTGTTCTCGACGAACCCGCAGGCGATGCAGATCGTCGCCGAGGCGATGGTCGAACTGGGCGAGGGCGAGGCGACCGAACTCGTCTCTCAGCCGACCGACGAAGACGAGTACATGGAACTCGCGCGCCGCAAGACCGGCGCGCTATTCCGCGCGGCGGCCGAACTCGGCGCGGTCGCGGCCGACGCCGACGCCTACACGGTCGAAGCCCTCGGCGAGTACGCAGAGCGCGTCGGCATCGCGTTCCAGATTCGTGACGACGTGCTGGACGCGACGGCCGACGCCGACGACCTCGGCAAGCCGACCGGACAGGACGCCGAGATGGAACGCCCTTCCGTCGTGCAGGTCACCGACCTCACGCCCGAGGAGGCGAACGCACGGGCGAAGGCCGAAGCCGAAGCAGCACTCGACGCGCTTTCGAAGGTCGACGACCACGACACCGAGGCGCGCGAGTACCTGCGGGATTTGGCGCGATTCGTCGTCGTGCGCGAACGATAAGCTAGGTCAGCTACGTGGGCCGCAGAAAGCCTATTCGACCACACCACCTTTCTGACAGTATGTCGAAACGGTCGCCGTCGCGAGCCGAAGTGCTGACCGTCCTCGCCGGCGCAGCCTGTGTCTTCTCGGGAGCGTCTGGAACGTGGGCACAGCAGAACCCGGGACACGCGGCCGCCGTCGTCGGCCCAGTAGTGCGGAAGCCGTGGCCGGGGTACGGCGGATTCGACTGGCTTCTCGTCGTCCCGGCCATCGCCGCGGTACTCGCTGTCCTGCTCGCGTGGCGGACGCGACGTCGCTGGCAACTATCGGTGCTCGCCGGTGTCCTCACGCTGTGCTGGACGATTTCGTTCAGTCAGGCAGGACAACGGTACGAGATACTGCCACCGTTCGAAGCGATGTACGTGCTGACGCCGCAGTGGTACCTCTCGGTCGCTGGCGGCGTGTTGCTACTGGGCAACGGCCTCTGGCGACTCGCCTGGGTGCAGTTAGTGCGTGCGATTCGACCCGACCGCGTTGACCCCAACAGCGTGCAGAAACGCTAGCCGACGACGGTGAGCGCCCGCGCGACTGGCCTATCCCGCACAAGGCCTTTATCACAGAGACGAGACACGAACTGTATGTCGAATCCCTCGCCCTCCAGCAGCGGGCGCGGACTCGTCCTCGTCGGCACCGTACTCGCCGCATTCGGGACGTACGGCCCGTGGGTCCGCACGAATCCGACACTGTCGCCCGACAGACCGGTCGTCGCCATCGGCCTGTTCAAGCAGTTCGCCGGGTTCACCCCGCTCGACTGGGTCGTCGTCGCCACCGCCCTCGTGGCCGCCGTGGCTGTCGGGCGCAACTGGCGGCCGACCCGGCGGTGGACTGCCTCGACAGTCGCTGGCGTGGTCACCGTCGCCTGGACGCTGACGTACACCACGACCGGGAGCGGCTACGTGGTGCTGGCACCATACACGGGGACGTTCGTCCTCACCCCACAGTGGTACGTCGCGTTCCTCGGCGGACTCCTGTTACTTGGGAACGGACTCGGGCGACTGATTCACGCGAGAGTCGGGTCGAACGACACGCACGCCACCGCGACCGAAGCGGTGAGCAGACGGTGAGTGACCCCGACGGCGAACGGACGAGCCACGACCCTGACGACGAATCGCTCGGCCTCGCCCGCAACTCCGTCGAACTCGTTTCCCACGACGAGTCGTGGCACCACGCCTACGAGCGAGAGGCCGACCGGTTGCGCGCCGAACTGGGCGACGAGCTCCTCGATATCGAGCACGTCGGTAGCACCGCGGTCTGCGGCCTGCCTGCGAAACCGATTCTGGACATCACGATCGCCGTTCGGAGTCTTCCGGTCGCCCGAGAGCTTCGCCCCCGAATAGAGTCGCTCGGCTACGAGTTTCGCCCCGACGACCACGTGCCCGACCGCCTGTTCTTCGCTCGTGGCCCCGAATCGCGCCGAACCCACTACCTGTCGCTCACGCCAGCGCGGAGTCCCACGTGGCGCGAACAGGTCACCTTTCGCGACCGGTTGCGTGGCGACATCGCCCTGCGCGACGAGTACGCCGACCTGAAGCGACGGCTCGCCGACGCGTTCTCGGAGAATCGGTCGGGCTACACCGCCGCGAAGAACCAGTTCATCGAGCGAGTGCTGTCGGGCGATGGCGACGACGAATCGGCCTGAGCGAACGCGTTAGCTCGCCTTCGAGCCCCGCGAGAAGTGTGTCTCGGCGACGGCGAACGCCAGTGTACTCACCAGTCCGAGCAGCGTCCCACCGGTGAGGACGGCCGCGAGCCACGACAGCGATGCCTGTTCGAGGAAGTACGCCGAGACGGCGTGGAGCACCGCGCCCATCGCGACGACGTAGAAGGGCGCGTTGAGGTAGCGCCACTCCAGCGAGCCAGCGATGTACTCGTCGGTGATCTGGCCGAGACTGGTCGTCACGCCCGCCGCGGCGACCCAGCGCACCCCGCCGAAGGTGAGCGCGGCCAACACCTGCGAGACGCTCAGCGCGACCGACGAGTCGGCCTGCACCGCCTCCAGATACTCTACGCCGTTTACCCCGCCGACGACGAGCAGCGCGGCCGCGACGACGTAGGAGATGAGGGTCATCCGCCCGGCGTAGATACCGGAGCGCGCGCGGTCGACTGCGATGTCGAGTTTCTCACCGAGACCGAGGCCGCGCGAGAGCAGGTAGAACCCGAGCAACGCGGAGGCGAGGCCGAGGACCGTTCCCACGGTTACCTGCATGAACGTCGCGGCGATGGCCAGCGGGTACACGAGCAGGAGAATCCCCATCGGGACGAGGATGGTCCCGCGGGTCTCCGGGTCGTTCAGCACCTGCTTCATCGTGTAGTACATCGATTCGAGGTCCTGCGCCTGCCGGACGACCACGCGGCGAACGCCGTCGACTTTCACGCGCGAGCGGATGACCGGGATGACCGATTCGTCCTGCGCGCCGTCGGTGACGATGAGCGCGGTGACCTCCTCGCTGGTCGAGAGACTCGCGAGCACTTCGTCGACTTCCTCGCCGACCTTGCGGTTGGCGCTCACGTCGCTCTTTTCGTTCCCAGTGACCGCCGCGACCTCGACCGCTTCGTCCGTGATGGTGTCGAGCAGATTGATGCCCTGAAAGAGGACGTTCACGTCGGAGTCCTCCGGGTCGGCGGTGGCGAGCGCGACCGCGGCCTCCTCGACGTTCTCCCGGCCAACGACGGGGGTCCGCGTCCCCGTCTTCCGGCCGATGTCGTCGTCTAAGTCGACACACAACACGAGCAGCATTCACCCCGAGAGTTGTTCGGTCGGGTTTAACTCCTTTTGGTTGCCTGTCCCACGGTCACGTGGCTGGACAGGTCGTCGTCGAGGACACGACTCCGTCGTGCAGGTTCCACGCTGTGTGACCTGCCTGAGGGCGTTGTTTGCGAATCAACCGGTCTGGCGCGCGCTGGCGAGTGTGCTTCGCGGAGCGAAGCCGCGAGCCGTAGCCGCGCGAGGGATGAGCAGAGCGAACGAAGTGAGCGAGGCGAATCGGATGGGGAGGTCGTGGCGAGGGGCGGGAGAGTCGGTGCGGTCGTGTTCCGCCGGCAGTCGTGACCTTCGGCCCGACCTCACCGCCAGCGACGACGACAGGAACGGAAAACACGAGAATTCACACAATCGACAGTCGATACCCATGCTTTTACGCGTCCGCACCCTTGCCACACACAGATGACAGAGGAGTACGGACTGGTCGAACCCGAGATGGTCGAGACCCCTGGCGACGAGTGGGAAGAGATAGACGTCTCTGACACCGAAGCCGACCGCATCGCCAGAAAGCGCGACCGCAAGTTCAACGAGTTCCGGAAACGCATCAAGGACGCCGACCAGTTCAAAGTCGAGGCGTCGGTGTTCGACGACGCGACCTACGCCGCACTGTACAAACTCGTACAGGACGGCTGGATAGACGCACTCGGTGGGCCGATTTCGACGGGCAAGGAGGCAAACGTCTACACCGCACTCGGTGGCGACCGCTCGGCCGAGGCACTGGACGAAGACGACCCCGAAGTCGCCATCAAGGCGTACCGCATCAACGCCTCCGACTTCCGCGACATGCGCGACTACCTCACCGGCGACCCGCGCTTCGAGGGCATCGGGTCGAAGAAGAAACAGGTCGTGCTGGCGTGGGTCCGCAAGGAGTTCGCGAACCTCGAACGCGCCCAGCGCGCCGGCATCAGGGTGCCAAAACCGCTCGCCGTCGAACGCAACATCCTCGTGATGGAGTACATCGGCGCGGAGGACGGCCGCGCCCGGCGACTCTCCGAGGTCAACATCGAGAATCCGCAGACGGCCTACGAGGTCGTCAGGGAGTACATGCGCCGACTGGAAGACTCGGGGCTGGTCCACGGCGACCTCTCTGAGTACAACATGGTCATCCACGAGGGCGAACTCGTCGTCATCGACCTCGGGCAGGCCGTGACGGTTCACCACCCGAACGCCGACGACTTCCTGCAGCGCGACTGCCGCAACGTGGCGAACTTCTTCTCGCGACAGGGCCTCGACGTGACGGGCGAGGAGCTGTACGAGTTCGTGACGGGCGGCGACGACGAAGAGTAGCGGACAGTTACAAGCAGGTTCGGCAGTAGTTCTCGGCAGTTACGCTCGCCGACGAGCGAGCAGCACCGCACCGACCAGCGCAGCGAGCGCGCCCAGTGCCGAGAGCGGGCCGAAGCCGGGCGTTCCGGCCCCAGACTCGTCTGCGGACGGTTCCGTGGTCGTCGTGAGCGTATCCTCGGTCGGCGGCGCAGATGTGGTCGTGGAGTCGCCAGACCCATCTGAAGACGTCGGTTGGGCCGTCGTGGTCGTCGTGTCACCTTCCGGGTTGACCATCGCGTCGTCGTCGACGAGTGCCCCGGCGTCGCGGTAGGGCACGTCCGCATCGTCGAGGTCACCGTTTCCGTTCAGGTCGCGGTACGCGGTCGCGCTGAAGGTCGACTCGGCGTCGACCGACGAAGCGAGTTCGAGGGTGAGGTTCGTCGTCTCACCGCGGTCGAGGAACTCGGAGACGGCGACGAGGTTGCCGTCCTGGCGGAGCGAGACGAAGCCACCGCGTGAGAGGGTCACCGACGAGACCGTCACCGTGTCGGTGGCGGTCTGGTCGTCGAGCGTGACCGAGGCCGTAGAGGGCACCACTTCGACTGGAACCTGAGCAGTCAAGTTCTGGTCCTCAGACGCGAGTTGGACCCAGAAGCGGCCCCCGTCGTCGGCGTAGGAGGCGTCGAAGGTGGTAGCGAACGTCGAACGAGTGTCGGTGCCAGCGTCCAGCGTCACGCCCCGCGTTTCGAGCGTCTCGTTCGTGGTCGCGTCGACGAACCGGACCGTGATGCGCTCGTCGGGTGCGAGTGTCGTCGCGCCCGTCACCTCGATGGGTGAGCGTGGTGAGACGAACAGCGTCCGGTTCTCGTCCCAGTTGTGGTAGTTCGTGTCGACGGTCGCCACGGCCGCGGTGACAGTCATCGGCTCACTCCGGGGTGTGTCACCGGCCTCGGGTGCGTGAGTGGCGACGAGCCTCGTACCGGGTTCGAGGCTCGCAGACTCACCACCGTCCTCGGGCGGCCCGCGCGTGACTCGCACGGCGTCGGTGTCGACGACGACGTGGTACGAGTCGGGGCCGTCCGCACGAACGACCGAGAGGTTCGCCTCGTCCGTGAGGTCAACGTACAGGCTATCACCCGTCTCGCTGCCTGCCTGTCGAAGTCGGAGTATTGGGTCGTCGGACTGCGCCGTGACGAACTTCGTGGGCAGGTCGGTTCCCGATGCGTCGTCGATAGCCGCCGAGAGGTCCGTCGACCGGACCGAGAGGACGAGTCGGTCACCGGCGACGACACAGCGGTCACCCGAACGATTCACACTGACCCGGTCGGGGAGTTCGGTCGTGTCGGTGTCACCAGCGACTGCGTGCAGCCGAACGACAGTCCCGTTCTGGGGTGTCTCACCCTCGTAGGGACCACAGTCGCCGGGGGGCACCGGGTCGGCCCCGAGGCGCTGCTGGTCTTCGAACGCTACATCGCCCACCGAATCGACGGTCTCCACCCCGGCCGCTACGGGTGCAGCGAAGACCGACACCGCACCGAGGCAGCAAACGACGAAGAGGACGTGTACGGTCCGTGTCATGAGGGACGTATTGTACTGGTATCGTGAAAAAGACGACACCAAGTTGCCAGCGAAACGGTCAAAGCCCCCGCCCGACTATCGGGAACTGATGTATTCCGCTCCCACCTGGCGGTGGCAGGCTCACTCGGGAGCGGACAGTGTCGCGTTCGGCGTCGACCCGGCGTAACCGGGTGGGCGGCGGCGCGGCGCTCCCTTCGTTCTCTCGTCGAACCGCTCGCTAGCCACCAGTCTCACCCACATCGATGCACGAGAACGAATCCACGACGGAACAGCACCGCACAGCAACTGACGACCACACTACCGCAGACGAACGGACAGCCGACGAGTACGCCGTCACTCCAGACAGCGTCTCGGGAACCGTCGACTACGACGAACTCCTGAAACAGTTCGGGGCCGACCGCCTCACCGACGAACAAGTCGCAGGGCTGCCCGACCATCCCGCCATCCGGCGCGACATCTACTACGCCGGCCGAAGCGTCGAAGACTACGTAACAGCGGCCAACGCCGGCGACCCGCACGCGGTCGTCACCGGTGTCGGCCCCTCGGGACCGCTCCACGTCGGCCACCTGCTCGTCTTCTCGCTGGCGAAGGAGTTACAAGACGAGACGGGCGCGACGCTCTACATCCCGCTCTCGGACGACGAGAAGTACTTCACCAGAGACCTCACCTACGACGAGATTTCGGGCTACACCCGGGACAACCTGCGCGACCTGCTCGCGTTCGGCTTCGACCCGGAGAAGACGCGCTTCGTCGTCGACACCGCCGACGCCGACGTGGTGTATCCGGTCGCCAGCGCGCTCGCGAAGCACCTCACGCAATCGACAGTCGAGGCGACGTATGGCCCACCCGACAACGTCGGGCAGTCGTTCTACCCCGCGGTGCAGGCGGCCCACCTCCTGCTGCCGCAACTGGTCGACGGCGCGCAGCCGACGCTCGTCCCGGTCGCAGTCGACCAGGACCCGCACGTCCGGGTCTGTCGGGACGTGGCGGCGAAAGAACGCTTCCCGGTACAGAAGCCGGGTGCGCTGCTCGGGAAGTTCCTGCCCGACCTCTCCGGGCCGGGCAAGATGTCCACGAGCGAGGGCGAGGCGACCATCTATCTCGACGACGACCGCGACACGGTCCGAGACAAGGTACTGACCCACGCCTTTTCCGGTGGTCGCTCCAGTCTCGACGAACACCGCGAGCACGGCGGCGACCCGGACGTGGACGTGGCGTTCCAGTTCTGTCGGTTCCTGTTCGAACCCGACGACGACGCGCTCGCCCGCCTCGAACGCGAGTACCGCGCCGGTGAACTGCTCTCCGGGGAGTTGAAGGAGTACGCCGCAGCGCGAATCGCCGACTACCTCGCTGCCCACCAGCGACGGAAAGCCGACCTCGGGCCGCTGAGCGAGGAACTGCCCGCCTACCGACTCACTGCCGACGAGCGGCGGCGGGCGCGCGCGGCTGTCGGCGTCGGCGAGCTGTGACCTGACCTGTCGGGGACACATCCCTGACTCGTCAGGGAGCGGCATCCACTGACACGATAACGCCATATCCCTCCGCTTCCTGATGTATCGCATGACTGCTGCGGAATCCACGAGCGACCTCTCCCACGGTGAGGCGTTCGCACTGCTGGGCAACGAGACACGAGTCGCCATCCTGCGAGAACTCTGGGAGGCCATGGGTGATGGGCCGCTCACGTTCTCCGAACTGCGAGAGCGCGTCGGCATGCGCGACTCGGGCCAGTTCAACTACCATCTGCACAAGCTGACCGACCACTTCGTTCGGAAGGTCGACGACGACGGCTACACGCTCCGCTTCGCCGGGGCGGCCGTCGTCGGGGCCATCCTCTCCGGTGCAATCGACCGCGCCAGCTTCGACGACCCGGTCCCGACCGATGGCGCGTGCCCGGACTGTGGTGGCACCCTCCAATTGACCTACGTCGACGAGCGAGCGACGCTCGGCTGTGCCGACTGTGCCTACCACGGTTCCGGGGCCTCGGTCCCCTCCGGCGTCTTCGCCGACCGCGAGCGCGAGCAGGCCCCAGCCATCTTCGACGGGTGGCTCCGCGCACAGGTGTCGGTCGTCGCCGAGGGCTTCTGCATGGCCTGTACCGGCCCGACGACGGCGCGAGTGCAGGTTGGCGACATCGACCACACGGGCTATGAGGAGGAAGAACCCCTCGTCGTCTACGAGTGCGGTCGCTGCAACGAGCGGGTACTCTCCTCGGTGCCAGAAGCGTTGCTGCGCGACCCGGCCGTCGTCGCGTTCCACCACGAACATGGCGTCGACCTCCGAACCGAGCCTTCGTGGGCGCTGCCGTGGCTACTCGGCGAGGTGACGGTCGTCTCGGCCGACCCGTTGCTCGTCTCGGTCGACGTGACCATCGGTGACGAAACACTCCGGCTGACAGTCGACGGGAAGGTGACCGTCGTCGAGGAGGAGCGGGTTTCGGCGTGAAGCGTCAAGTCCCCCCGAACCAGAGCAAGCGTATGGACGACACCGCGACACGGACGCCCGAAGCAGCCTACGGACTGGTCGCCAACGAGACCAGACTGGCCATCCTCCGGGCGCTCTGGGAAGCCGACGAGAAGTGCCTCAGTTTCTCCGAACTGCGTGATGCGGTCGGGATGAAAGACACCGGCCAGTTCAACTACCACCTCAGCAAACTCGTCGGAACCTTCATCGACCGTGTGGAATCCGACGACACGGACGACGATGGGGCGAGTGGTCGCGATGGCGGCTACGAAATCCGGTACGCCGGACTGGCCGTCCTCGGTGCCATCCTCTCTGGCGTGTACACCCGCGAGACCAGCGTCGGGCCGGTCCCAGTCGGTGCCGAGTGCATGGACTGCGGTGCGGGACTCGAAGCCCGGTACGAAGACGAACGAGCCACGGTCGCGTGTACGGACTGCGGCGAGCAGTTCATGGGCTACAGCCTCCCGCCGGGCGTGGTCGAGGGCCGCGACGGCGACGACCTGCCGGCCATCATCTCCGACTACCTCTACACCGTGATGACGCAGGTGACCGCGGGCTTCTGTCCCATCTGCACCGGCCAGATGGTGCCGGAACCGGTCGAGAAAGAACGCGGCTGGCACGCGGTCTACGACTGCGAACGCTGTGGGATGACCATCACCTCGACGCTGGCCGGTGCCGTCGTCGACCACCCCGCCGTCGTCGGCTTCCACTACGACCACGGCATCGACATGCGACGTGCGTTCGTCTGGGAACTCGACTGGTTCAGTCCCGAGAGCGCGACGGTCGTGAACGACGACCCGTGGCGGGCGACCATCGACTTCGCGTTCGCCGACGAGACGCTCACGGTCACGCTCGACGCTTCCCTCGAAGTCGTCGCCGTGGAGCGCGGGAAAGCAGTCTGAAGACGCGTCGACGGGGGTGCGGAAATGCTCGGAATCTGGACAGAAGAAAACATCTGTATTCGCCTGAACAGAAATGATATTCTGATTACCATTAATGGGCCGTAGTCCGTTCTCTCTCACATGCACGCACTCTTTCGCAACCGCGACTTCACGCGGTTGTTCGCCGGTCGCATCGTGACGAACGTGGGGGACAGCCTCTACTTCGTCGCCGCGATGTGGCTGGTGTATCGGCTCACCGGGAGCGCGGCGTACTCCGGCATCGCGGGCTTCCTCGTGATGGCACCCAGCGCGCTGCAGGCCTTCTTCGGTCCACTGGTCGACCGCTGGGACCTGCGACACATCCTCGTCCGGACGCAACTGATACAGGGGGTCGTCATCGCCGCCCTGCCGGTCGCACACTACTTCGGCTACCTGTCGGTGTGGCTCATCCTCACCGTCATGCCGCTACTGTCCCTCCTGAATCAACTCGTGTATCCGGCCAACAGCGCCCTGCTCCCCCGACTCGTCGAGGACGACGAACTCGTCACCGCGAACTCGTTGTTCTCGCTGGCGTACCAGGGCATCGACGCGGTGGCGAACGCTGCGGGCGGGGTGCTCATCGCCATCGTCGGGGCGACGACGCTGTTCATCGTCGATTCGGTGACGTTCGCCGCCGCAGCACTCCTGTTCGCGTCGATTCGGGTTCCCCCGGCCGACGACGAAGACGCCGAAGACGGTGACGATGTCCGCGTTTCGGCGGCCGACAGTGAACCGGGCGAGGCCGTCCCCGCAACCGACGGTGGACGGGACGCGCAGGAGTCAGGACAGCCTGACGGTGCGAGCAGTTACCTCGCCGACCTCACGGAAGGCATCGACTTCGTCCGTGGGACCGTGTTGGTCCCCATCCTCGTCGGTGCCGCACTCGTCAACTTCGCGGCCGGTGGCTCCGTGTTCGCATCGATGCCCGCCTTCGCCGACACGTTCGGTGGCGCACGCGCCTACGGCGTGCTGATGGCGGCCTTCGGCGTCGGTAGCTTCCTCGGGGCCCTCGTCGCCAGCCGGGTCGAAAATCAGCCGTTCGGTCGGCTCTCCGTCGTGTGCTTCGTCACGAGTGGCCTCGTCTGGCTCCTGTTCGTCTTCCTCGCAGCCAAGACCGGCAACCTCGGCCTGACCGCAGTCGTGTTCGCCCTCGCAGTGGTCCCCATCGGGGCCAGCAACGTCCTGCTCGCCGCGATGACCCAATCCATCGTCCCTGAGTCCCTGATGGGCCGCGTGTCGGCCGTCCTCGGGAGCGCTGCGTCGGTGTCCATCCCTATCGGCGCGCTCGTCGGTGGCACCCTCACCGAGGCTATCGGTCCCTACCCGCTGTTCGCGGCGACCGGCGTGTCGCTCCTGTTGCTCGGCGTGTACTGGTTGGCGAACGGTCGCCTCCGCACTATGCCCGCAGTCGCGGCGGTCGACACGCTCGCCGCTGACTGACCCTGTGATGAGTATCGAACGACTCGGAAAATCGAGCTACTGAATGTGTCCTTCCTGGCGCAACTGGTCAGCGTCTTGCTTCTCGTAGCGCCACTTGATGTCGGCCTTCTCGTCCTGCCAGTCCCACGGCTCGACGAGGACCACGTCGTCCTCGCGTATCCAGACGCGTTTTTGCATCTTCCCGGGGATTCGAGCGGTTCGCTCGACGCCGTCCGCACAGCGGACTTTCACGCGGTTGGCACCGAGCATGTTCGTGACCGTCGCGAACACCTCGTCGTCGTCGGGCATGCGAAGGTTCTTCCGGCCGCCTCCGTCGTTGTCGCTCATATGCGTCTGTATGGTACCCGACGTTTTTAAATCGACTGGGATTTTCTGC
Organism: Haloarchaeobius caseinilyticus; assembly: GCF_051207395.1. Lineage (NCBI taxonomy): Archaea > Methanobacteriati > Methanobacteriota > Halobacteria > Halobacteriales > Halorubellaceae > Haloarchaeobius > Haloarchaeobius caseinilyticus. The sequence goes on from NZ_JBPJZC010000001.1 coordinate 1,665,341, forward strand.
GAGGAAGTGACAGAGAGGCGGCAACGACCGCCGGAATCACCGTTTGGCGAGCGAGGCGACGCAGTTGCCTCGCCGTGAAGACCGCGGGGGCGCGCAACCGGATGGGGAGGACGTGGCCGGGGAGGTGGGAGGCGCGGTGCGGTCGTGTCCCGTCAGCAGTCGTGAACTGCGCGGCGAAGAAGACGACCGAGACGCTGCAAGCCAAAACAGCGTGTCGACGAAAATCCACACCGACTCACACATCCATCGACAGGAACCACGGGGTTTAATCGCCCAGCGCTCGCAGTCGCGGGCATGGCAGCAGACTCTTCGTCCGAATCGAGCGGTGCGGTCAGCAAGTACGGCAATATGCTGGGACTGTCCGGCTTCCTCGGCCTCCTGTTCATGGTCGGTGGCATCGCGTTCGTCGCCACCATCCACTGGGAAGTTGCCGTCGGCCTCGCCGTCTTCTTCATCGGTGCAGCTCTCATCGTCAAAGCACTCGTGGGCAACATGCTCTCCATGTTCGGCATGGGCGGCATGTTCTAACTCTGGAAGAACCGCTCGAACCCTACTTCTACTGCTGACTCTCGAAATACTGCTCACTCGTCACCGAATAGCGGTGGAAGTCCCGAATCTCGCCGTCTGGCGCGCGAAAGGCGTTGCGCCGGACACCGTCGTACTGGCCGCCGTGGGCCTCGACGTACTTCTCGATGGCGCGTTTGGAGTTCTCGTTGCCACCATGGTAGGTCGCGCCGACGACCTCCAGGTCCAGTCGCTCGAAGGCGAGTTCGTACAACGCCGCGGCGCGCTCGCCGGAGTAGCCCCGGCCCCAGAACGGCTTGTGGAGCCAGATGCCGAGTTCGGCCGCGCGCACGTCCCAGTGGAAGTGGAGGTTCGTCAGACCGGCGAACTCGCCCGCGTCGTCCTCGCCCTCGCGGGGGTAGACGACGTAGGTCGCCTGCTCGCGCTCGGCCCACTGCTGTTCGACCTCGTCGAGGTAGTCGTGGCTGTCCTTCGGCGTGTCGTGTGGCTCCCAGATGACGTACCGGCTGACTTCGTCCATGTGGGGCGCGCCAGCGCGCATGTGCTCGTACAGGTCCAGCGCGGAGAGGGTGTCGCGGCAACAGCGGACGAGTAAAAGGCGGTCTGTCCCGATGGTTTCGGGGAACATACACGACGGTCACCGGGAACGAATGTCAACGCTGGGGCAGCGTGTAAGTATCTCTCACACCGAGGGAACGACTACAAGTACCACCACCGACGTTCCCGCATGGACTGCACGTTTTGTGCCATCGTCGCGGGGAAGGCCGACGCCCTCGTCCTCGACGAGACCGACGAGACGCTGGCCTTCGCCCCACTCGACCCCTTTTCCGAGGGACACCTGCTGGTCGTCCCGAAGACCCACCACGAGAGTTTGTTCGATATCTCTGAGAATGCACTGCAGGCAGTCACGGCCCACGCCCGCCACGTCGCAACTCGCCTCCAACGCCACGGGTTCGACGGTGTGAACCTCCTCCATGACAGTGGGACGGCGGCGGGGCAGTCGGTCGGCCACTTCCACCTGCACGTCGCGCCTCGTCGCGCCGGGGACGGCCTGACGCTCTGGCCAGACAACGGATACGAGTCTCGGGGGACAGAGGAAGACTACGCGGCGGTCCGCGAGGCACTCGAGGCGGAGAACTGAGCGCGAAAGAGAGACCAGTCGGTCAGAACCGGCCCTAAATCGTCACCATCAGAACCGCCCAGTCCCGCGCTCGGCCCGGTGTTCGCTGATGAGGCGGTCGACCATCTCGGACTTCTGGTCCTTCTTGCGCATCTCGGCGAGTTTCTCCCAGTCCGAAATGACGTCGTTCACGTCCGAATCGCGAGCGACTGCGAGTTCGTCGACCTCCTGCATCGCGACGTCGTCGGCCGGACCGACCGGAATCCGGTGCTCGAACAGCACTTCGTCGGCGACCTCGGACAGGCCGCTGGAGCCGAGGAGGACGACGCGTGGCTGGTGCGCCACCAGTTTCTCGGCGGTCGTTCGGCCCGCGCCGGAGGCGTCACGCAGGAACACCACGTCACCTTTCGCTAGTCCGTAGCTTTCGTGGGCCTCCTCGATTGCGTCTCTGGTGAACTTGTCCACCGGTTTGACCGGCACGAGCCCCTTCTTCTTCTCGGACACGTCGGCGAAGTTCGAGTGATCGAGCTTCCACAGCTCTTTGAGCCGTTTAAGCTTCCCGTCGAGCGCGTCGATCTCCTCGTCTTTCTCGTCCAGTTTGCGCTCCAATGCCTTGTTCCGGCGTTCGAGGCGCGTGACCATTCGGGTCTTTCGCGCCTCGCTTCGGCCCTGTGAGCGGGCGCGGTCGAGGTTCGACTGGAGGTCGGCGATGCGGTCGTCCTTCGTCGCGACTGTGTCGTTCAGGTCGTCGATGTGACTTTCGAGGCGCTCGACCTGCCGTTCCAGCGTCTTGATGCGCTTTTCCTCGGCAGTGAGCTCGCGCGGGTCGTGTTCGTGCTCGTCCTCGTCGCCGTCGTCGGTCTCGGTCATGGCCGCGACGACCGCCTCCACTGACCCCTCGCCGTCGAGCACTTTCGCGGTGACCTCACCGCGGTCGAGTCGGGGCGGGACCTTCCGCGCGATGCGCTCGAACTGGTCCTCGTGGGCATCGTAGGCGAACAGCGCGGCCGCGAGTGCGTCACGCTCGTGGTCGTTGTCGTAGCCCGTTTCCCGAGTCCGGTGTTGTTTCTCGTCGATGGGCAGGTCGGAATCCGGTTCCCACGGAACCGCATCGAAGCTGGCGCGGACCTTCCCGACCGTGTTCGGCATCGGCGTCACGTCGGCGGCGACGATGACTGGCCGACCGCGTTCGACTACCCACTCGATGACGGCGGCGGTATCGGCAGTTCGAGTCGACAGTACGTCCAGTACCTCGCCGTCGAGGCTGACGATGGCGAGCGCCGTAGTCGTCCCGGGGTCCATCCCGACGATGACGTGGTCCCGGCGTTTCGCCAGTGGCTCGAACTCGATGCCGTCGCGTCGCTCGCGCTGAATCTCGACGCGCGTGTCGCCCGACCGATGGCGCGAGACCGGGATGTCCTGGGGTCGCGCGTGCACGGAGAAAATTGCGTTCGAGTAGCCGCCGTACTTCTCGGTCACGTCCATCTCGTAGTCGAGGCCGGCGTCTTTCAGTTCTGACTCGACCTCGCGAGCGTGGGTCTTTACGTTTCCGTGAATCCGGCGGGTGTAGCGGTCCTGACTCCAGCCGCCCTTGCCCGTCGAGCGCCCGCGTGAGACCTTCACCTGTGTCGTATCGGTGAAGGCCGTGACCTCGTGGCCGACGTTGGCCGCGGCGAGGTGGGCCGCCGCCTCGGCCTCTTTCATCGGGTCCTTCCCGTACGGGACGCCATGTCGCGAGGCGACTCTGGAGAGCGGTTCGGGCTGTTCCGCCCCTGTCACCTGCACGAGGCGTGTCTCGTCGGGGAGACTGCCGAGAAAGCGGACCAAATCGTCCTTGTCCTCGGCCAACTCGTACATGTTGTCGGTCGCCACGATGGCCGGTCGCTCGCTCTCGATGCGACGGCGGAGCTTTCGATAGGTGACCACGTCCCGTTCTATCTCGTCGTCACCCAAGACGACGAGTGCGTAGGAAGGTGCGTCACCGCGAACGTCCCCGCTCTGGATGTCGACGCCGAAGATGACTGCGTCGAGGGCGGTTGTACGCGCGCTCACGAACCCGGATAGGTCCAGCGCGAGTATAAACCTCCTGCCGACACGGATAAACGAGTTCCGCGCGACGACGTGGGCTTTCACGACCACTGTGGCGCGCGCTGACTCGTGTGGGCGAACGGATGTGAGGCCCGCGAGTCGTAGCCGCGCGAGGGATGAGTGGCGTGAGCGGAACAGCGTGAAGCGAGCGTCACGAATCGGTTGGGGAGGGTGTGGCTGCGGTGCGGTCGTGTACCGTCGTGATTCGTGACCGACTCTCCGACGCAACCAGCCAAAACGAAACCTGACCGACTCCACGACACAACCGACCAGAACACCGACAAGGACGTGGCACACGACTCACCTTTTACGTACGAAGCCGCGGCCAGCCACGCCGTGACGTAACCGTCGCCGTCGGGTGGCCGAGGCGGGTGCGCGGTTCACCCCCGACGGTGCTGTGCAGACTGAGAGAACCGCCTGTTCGCAAAATGAGACCAGAAACAGCTATCGAGAGACTCGTTCGCGGCCCAGTTCCGCCAACAGGTGCGAGAGGTGGACCCGGTCTGAGGTCCCGGTGTTCATGTCCACGTCGATTTCGCCAGCGAGTTCGTGGAGTCGCGCGAGGCGGTCGCCGTCGTAGCGTTTGCGCGCCACGCGCAGTATCGACGCCAGCACCTCGTTCCCGCTGTAGCCCTCGTCGACGAGCAGGTCGTCGAGCGTACTACGCGCGTCGGTGAACTCGCCAGCCTCGGCGTCGTCCAGCATCGACTGAATCGTCTCCTCGTCGCCCACGTCGCCGATGGTCTCGTAGGCGGTCTGCATCGTCACCTCGCCTTCGGTGGTGTGAACCGTCTGCGTCGCCAGAATCGCCTCGCGGAGGTTCCCCTCGGCGTAGCCCGCGACGAACTCCAGTCCGGCGTCCTCGTACTCGACTTCCTCGACCTCGACGATGCGTCGGAGCACGGCGACCGTCTCCTCGTTCGACGCGGCGCGCATCGAGACGGGGAAACAGCGTGAGCGAATCGGCGGGATGAGTTTCGTCGGCTGGCGCGTACAGATGACGAACTGCGTCGTCTTGTGGAACTGCTCCATCACCCGGCGAAGCGCCTGCTGGAAGTCCACGCGGATGTCCTCTGCGTTGTCGAGCACGACCGTCTTGTAGTGGCCCGAGACGGGCGCGTAGCTCGCGGACTCCTTGAGGACGTGGTTGATCATGTCCCGCTTCGAGAGGTCTGACTTCCCGACGAGGAACGCCGCGAACCGCGGGTCGTTCTTGATCTCGGTCTTGGTCCGACCGAAGAAGTCGGCGACGTTTATCTCGACGAGGTCGTTCTCGGGGTCCTCGTGTGCTTCCCGAGCGAGCGCGCGCACTGCGGCCGTCTTCCCGGCACCCGGTGGGCCGTGGAGGACGAGATTGATGGGTTCCGAGACGGCTTTGCCGAGGTAGTCGCGCACGTCGTCCTGCGGGAGGTCCGCGAGGTCGGGGGCGTGTACGTCGGTCCACAGTGGCGCGTCCATCGTCGCGGAGTATGTGAGCGCCGCCTAAGAATCGGTCGATTCTCAGGACGACTGCCGACCGAGAACGATGCCGGCGACGAGGACGATGGCACCACCCGCGATGAGCGCCGTCTGGGGAACCGACTCGGCCCCGACACCGCTCTCGCCGTCGCTGTCACCCTCGCCAGCGGCATCGCTGTCGTCGCTCCCCGTCTTCGCGGGGTCACTGTCGCCGTCGTCGTTCGCCTGCGAGTCGGCACCGTCGCCGTTGGCCTGCATCCCGTCGCTGCCTTCGACGGAGACGCGCTGTTCCTCGACAGAGACGGAGACGTGGTTGCCGTCGACGTCGTTGACTTTGGTGTCTTGCTCGACGAACTGGAGCGCGCTCTGGCCGCCGCTCCCGACCGCTTCGAAGGTGATGGTCGCGAGGACCGGGTCGTCGCTTCCCTGTGCCTGTGACTGGGTAATGAACACCCACCCGTCGTCGTTGTTCACGTTCTGGACCGGCCGCGCGTAGTCTGCGCCTTCGACGCTCGTGACCTGCACGACCGAGGGGTCGAACGTCAGGTTCGCCTGATAGCCGGCCACGTCGTCGCCGGTCGCAGTGAGTTGGACGGTGACGGTGCCGGAACCTGTGGCTTTCTCGGTCAACGAGAGCGTCGCGTCGCCGGCAGTTTCGGCCGTCGAGTCGGTGAAAGCGGCCCCAGCAGTGGCGGCCAGTGGCGTCGCCGCGAGGGCGACGCAGAGCGTGAACAAGAGTGCGATACGAGCGGTGTGTCTGGCGTGAGTCTGCATGGTGAATCGTGTGTTGTGGAGTGTGTCGCGTGGTGATTTCGTGTCGGGTCAGCGCGTGCCGAGTCGTGTGCGGCCATCGCGCCGTGGTCGCACGGTGCCCCGATGTAGGGCGGTACGGAAACCGCGGTCTGCTGTGTTTCAAAAAACCTCGCTGGAGCGAGGGTGGTTGGTTAGTTAACGATGCTGAGCGGCGTCGCGGCGGCGTGGACGAGGCGCGGGTCCTCGTTGCCGACGATGATCTGGAGGATCTCCGTTACGTCAGCGGAGGTGACCTGACCATCGCCGTTCATGTCGGCGCAGTTCGCGTTGAACGGCACCTCGATGTCGTCACCGACGATGTAGCGCTGGACGAGCGTCGCGTCGGCGGAGGTGACCTCGCCGTCCATGTTCACGTCACCGGCGGAACACGCGGCGACCGAGACCATACCGTTGTCCCAGTCGACGAGCGGCTCGGTGCCGTTCTCGTAGTTGACACCGGAGTCGGCGATGTTCCACCCGACGGTGGCGTCGTCGCCGCGCTCGCCCATCGTCACGTTGAATTCGAGTTCTGCGAAGACGGGGTCGTCGACGCCGTTGGCTTGCGCCTGGGCCATGTCGACCCAGCCCTCCTCGTTGTCGATGTTCGAGGCAGGGTCTGCGAAGTCGATGCCCGTCACGTCCGTGAGCTGGAGCTTGTCAGCGTCCCACGTCAGGTGTGCCTGGTAGCCGGCGACACCGTCGACGTCGGTCTTGACGCGGAGGTTGACCGTGCCGTCGGGCTGGACCGTCGCGTCAGTCACTTCCATCACACCTGCGGGTTCCGGGCTGTCCGCGGCCCAGACGACCGAGTTCGCGAGGATCTGGTCTGCCGTGTCCGTGTAGTCGCCGTTCGTCACGAAGGTCGTGCGACCGAGCGACGAGGCGAGGACGGTGCGGCGTTCCTCGGAGACGGAGAGTGCGTCACCGGCCATCCCGTCCTGGTCACCGACCGTGGCGATGGTCTGCGTGTCGCTCTGAGAGAACCACGTGTGGTCACCGTAGGAACCGGTGTGGATGTCGACCGCTTCGCCGGGGGCGGCGATGCCGTCGAGAATCGGGTGGGAGTCTGCCGCTTCGTAGACGACGGGCGGCGTGCCGAAGCCGTTCTCGTCCGTGCTGCCCGGGTCGTCGATGGCGGCCATGCGGGAGTCGATACCGTTACTGCCCGAACCCCACTGGTCGAGGTAGACGACACCGGTCAGCGGGCTTGCAGTCGCGTCGACGAACGCCTGTGCGTTCGACTCGTCGAGCGTCTGCACGACGAACGCGTCGTAGGAACCCATCTGTTCCATCGCTTCGCCCGACGTGAGCACGTCGACCTGATACTCTGCCGAAAGCGAGCCGTCGAGTGCGGCCTGCACGTCGCTGCCGAACTCTTCCTCGTCGTCGACGACACCGATGCGGACGAACTCCTCGAAGACGTCCGTCGGGCCGGTCTCTGCGGAGATGGACTCGCCCATGCCAGAGAAGGTGTGTGCGAGCGAGATGGTGCCGTTCGTGTCTGCAGTCGTCTCGACCGTGACGGTGACCTCACCGTCGACGGGTTCGTCGAACGTAATCGGTTCGCCGAAGGTCGCTTCCTCGCCGGCGACGAGCAGCGACGCGTCGGCGGCGTCGTAGTCGCCCTGCAGGTCGACCGTGAGCGATTCGAGGTTGGCGACGCGGACGGTGACGTTCACGTCGTCACCGGCCTGAATACCGGACGGCTGGCCGTCGACCACTTCGACGTCCAGTGCCGGCGAGAGCGAGAAGTCCTGCGTCGCGTAGCTGCCGTTCGGGACACTGACGGAGGCACTCGACGCCTCGTAGCCGAACGCGTCGGCGCTCACGTCGTACGTTCCCTCGGGGGCGATGACCGAGTATTCGCCCGCCGCGTTCGTCGAGGTGGACGCGCCACCGTCGATACTGACCGAGGCACCGGAGACGGCGTCGCCGCTCTGGGCGTCCGTCACCGTGCCGTTGATACCGCTGTCGAGTGCGACCAAGTCGGTCGCGTTCTTCACGTCGATGATACCCGCACCGTAGCGAGTGTCGTTCGCGTCCGGTTCATCGGCCGGCTTCCACGCCGTGTCGCGGAAGGCCGTGCGAATCTGCGAGTTCGAAAGCTGGTCACCGCCACCGGCGGCCGCTTCCATCAGCGCGATGGCGCCCGCGACGTGCGGTGCGGCCATCGAGGTGCCGTCGTACTGCGAGTAGCCGCCACCGGGGACGGCACTCTTGACGGAGACACCGGGTGCAGCCACGTCGGGCGAGATGTACGTGCTCGGCCACTCTTCGGGCGCGGCACTGCCCCACGCGGAGCTCGTGTCGATCTCCTCACCACTGGAGAAGCCGGCGATGCCGGCGGCCTCGTTCGAGGCACCGATAGCGAAGCTCTCGTAGACGTTACCGGGCGAACCGGAGTTGCCTGCACCGGAGTTACCGGAGGAGGCGACCACGATGGTGCCCGCTGCTTCGGCGTTCCGGACCGGGTCGATCATCTCGGTGAAGTAGCCGTTGGCACCGAGGCTCATCGAGACGACGTCAGCGTTCTCGGAGACGGCCCACTCCATCCCGCCGGCGACCTGTGCGAAGGAACCGCCACCAGCCGGGATGACGAGACCGTGCATCAGGTCGACGTTGGGTGCGACGCCGATGTACTCACCGCTGGCGTTGCCACCGGAGACGGTACCGGACGTGTGCGTCCCGTGCGTGTCCGTGTCGCGGGGCTCGGAGCCTTCGACGATGTTCCCGTCACCGTCGAACTCCGCCCAGCCACCGGGGTAGGTCGGGTCCGAGGAGTCCTCGGTGTAGAGGTCGATGTCGGGGTGGTCGATGTCGACACCCGTGTCGAGGACAGCCACCTTGACGCCCTCACCCATCGTGTCGTACTGGTCCCAGACCTTCGTCGCGTTGATCTGGTCGATACCGTACGTCGTGTCGTACGCCTGGCCAGACGGGCTGTCGGCGCTGCCAGTCGCAGTCGCCGACTCGGGCAGGGTCACGTCGAAGTTCGTGTGTAGCCGTTCGACGTGGCGGACCTTCGCGAGCGAGTCGAGGTCGACTTTCGACTTGTCGACTTCGAGCAAGACGGCGTTGGTGATCCAGAAGCGGTTCTTCACCGTGACGCCGTCGTGCTGTTTGGCCCACGTGAGAACCGACTGCTGGGTGTCCTGTGCCTGTCGCTGGAGCGCCGAAATCGTCGCCGTCCGACTCATCGAGGGACGCGTGTCCGCGTCTTCGAGTCGGGCGACGACCTCGACGGTCCCAGCTTGTCCTCGTAAGTCACTGGAGATGCTCGCGGTCGCCTCCGTCACCGCATCCGCATCGTACTGGTCATCCACCGATTCTACTGCGTCGTGTGTTGCCGCCCTCTCGTCAGCAGCAGCGACCCCCACGAAGGGAGCACCCGCTGAGAAAACCATCAGGCAAGCAAGCGTGAGTGCAAGCAGTTGTCGTTTCATCGAATGCAACTGCGAGTGAATACCTCGCAGTAAAACCGACGACAGTGCCAGTACACTAAGTTAATCTTGCGATACCAAGAATTTTATATCGAAACGGTTGGAACATTCCGAGTTGTTTGGAAAATTACCATTGGTGTCCGTTTCAGCTGTGTGAGAACCGCTACCATGTATTTCCAGTAGCTATAACCGAATTTTGAGCTAGCACATAGTCGTTATGGCCGCAATATCCGCGAGGAATTAGTTAATATATCAACCTTTCGGCCACCGGCGCATACTGCGGGTCGACGGCGACGTCTCGGTGCGTCTACACCGCCGCACTCGTGACAGAATATTGTCTTATATTGTTTCCGTTCCCACGCTCGACCTCGACTTCGACTTCCGCCTCGGCGCTGTCTTTCGTGACCGCCACGGTAATCGAGTCGGTGTCCTTCGGTACGGTGAACTCAAGCGTGCCACCGTCGCTGGTCTTCCCGACTTCCTCGCCGTCGACCAAGACGGTCGCACCACCGACTGGGCCGCCGGTCTCGGAGACCATCACGGTCGCCGCCTCACCGGCCGTGACTGGCTCTTGCACCTGCACGGAGAGGTCGCCCCGTGGTTCGTCGGTCTCGGTCTCAGTCTGTGTCTGCGTCTCAGTCTCTGTTTCGGGTGCCTCCGTGGTCGTCGACGTGTCCGTCTCCGGTGCGTCGGTTGTCGTAGTCGTGGTGTCCGTCTCCGTCGTGGGGGCCTCGGTGACAGTCGACTCCTCGTCGGTCTCGGTTTCGCCGGCACCGTCGCCGGACTCGTCGCCTTCACCGACGTCGCGGATATCGACCTGGTCGCCGGTTCCGGACTCACCGATGACTGGGCGCAGGACGTACTTGCCCGACTTGCCCGCTTCGTGAATCATGATGTCGAACACGAACTCGGTCTCGGTGCCGGACTGGACCGTGAATCCCTTGTTTATCTTGAGCTTTCCACTCGGGAGTTTCACGTTCACTTGCTCGCCGTTCTTCAGAGTGCCTTCTACGTCGCTGACGTAGACGAACACGCCGTCGTACTCGCCAGACTGGACGGAGAACGACGCCAGTTTGGAGGCGTTCGCACCCTGCAGTTCGGTGAGGTCGACGGTCCGCGAGTCGACCTCGTAGGTCGTCCAGCCGTCCTCGCTCTCGTCGTCGGCACCGCCTTCGGACTCGGTTTCCGTCTCGGTGCCGTTCTCGGTGGTCGTCGTCTCCTTCGCGTAGACCGCGGCGTCGGCGCTGGTCTCGGTCGCGGACTGGACCGAGGTCTCGGCCGGTTCTTCGGCCGTCATCTCGGTGGTCCCATCGCTCGCGGTCTCGGTCGTCGTCGACTCGCTCTGGGACGTCATCCCATCTGCGGGCGACTCGTCGTCGGCTTCGGACTCGCCGTCGGTCGCCTCCTCACCACCGGCGTCACCGCTGCGGTGGAGGCCCACCTTGGTGATAGTGACGTTCAGGTGTTCGAAGTCCTCGATGGCGCCCGGGCGGTCGCTCACGTAGAACGACATCGAGGCGTCACCGGCACCACCACCGCCGCCGGGGGCTGCGTCTTCGTCTCCCGGGTCAGTGGCAGTCGCACCGTCCGTGCCGGTCGGGGACTGCGTGTCCGTTCCGCTACTCCCGCCGAGGCAGCCCGCAGTGACGAGTAGGGCGGCCACGGCGACTGTCAGCAAGACATTCCGTCGAGTCATCGCTATTTTCTGGCGCAGTCAGCGGCATAAAGCGGGTAGTCTGTTGAGCATCGTTTCTACCTGCACCGCCGATTTTCCACGGTTTGAACGGTCTTGAACGGTTTCGAGACGGTCGAAATCGATGCACGAACCCAGCGCACAACAGAAAATTCCGAAATCAGACATGTCTTGTATAGTTAAATTTCTGCTCTTCGATGTGGACGCTATGCCACGTGGAATCACACGGCGGGGTGTACTGGCTGGAACGGCGACAGCGGCGGCGACAATCGCTCTCGGCGGTCGAACCGTACAGGCAGCGCCATCGACGGACCGGTATCTGGTCGACCTCCGAAGCGACGATGTATCACTCGATGGACTAGAACTGACACACCGACTCGACGAAATCGGCGTCGCGGTCGTGCGCGGCTCCGAAGAGGCCGTCGCCGGACTGCGCTACTCTCGGGACGTGGCGCTGTCCGTCAGTCCACCCGAAATCGAGCGTGGCTGTGACGACGACGACGACCACGATGGGGCGAGCGAACCCCTGTACTACCTCCAGTGGGACAAAGGCGCACAGGCCGTCCCCGGGGTCCATCCCGAAGTAGCCGGACGAGGAACGAACGTCGCGGTCATCGACTCCGGTGTGTACGACGACCACCCAGACCTCGCACACGCCATCGATTCCGACCTCTCGCGGAACTTCACGGGCGATGGCGGTGACTACAGGCCGAACGGCGCGGGCGACCACGGGACCCACGTCGCGGGCATCGTCGCTGCGAACGCGGGAAACGACCGTGGTGTCCTCGGGACGGCACCGGAGACCGACATCGTCGCCTGCCGCGTCTTCTCGGCCGGCGGCGGCGCTACCTTCGGCGACATCATCGCTGCGATGGTGTACGCGGCCGCGGTCGGCTGTGACGTCGCGAACATGAGCCTCGGCGCGTATCCGGTTCCGCTTTCCGACCCCGAAACACGGCTCCTCATCGACGTCATCGAACGTGCGGCCTCGTTCGCGAACGAGGAGGGGACACTCATCGTCGCCTCCGCCGGAAACGCCGGCGAGAACTTAGACGACGACGGCGACGTCATCAGCCTCCCGAACGAGGCAGCCAACGTGATGAGCATCAGCGCGACCGGCCCCATCGGGTTCCGCTGGAGCGAGGAGGACGACGGCGGAGACGACGAAGATGGTGACGACAGCGAGAGTGAAACACGTGACGGCGATGCAGAGCGCGGCGACGATGACGACGACGCAGACCGACCCGAGATGAAGGACGCACTCGAAGCCACCCGCGAACCACCACGAACACCCGCGTTCTACACCAACTACGGGACCGATGCGGTCGACGTGAGTGCGCCCGGCGGCAATGCTGACCGAGACGCGATGGGCACTGACGCGAACTGGCAGTACGACCTCGTCCTCTCGACCGCGTTCACCGTCGAAGACGACGACGTCACCCCCGGCTACGGCTGGAAGGCGGGGACGAGCATGGCCTCGCCGCAGGTCGCCGCCGTCGCTGCGCTCGTCCGCGGCATCGCACCGCAGGCGTCAGCTACCGAGGTTCGCCACCTCATCGAACAGACCGCGAGGGACGTGTCCCCGGCCGACTACCGCGGTGAAGGCCACCTCGACACGACCGCCGCCGTCGAGGCAGCCGAAGAACTCCGCCGTGGTGACGACGAGGAAGACAGCGACGATGAGCACAGTGACGACGACTACGGCAACGACGAGCACGGTGAGCACGGCGACGGCCACTGATTCGATACCGGTTTATCGCTCCCGTGACGAGGGTGTGCCATGCCGCTTAGCGTCACCTTCCTCGGGACCAGTGGGGCCGTGCCGACGACGCAGCGCAACCCCTCCGCCATCTTCTGTCAGCGGGAGGGTGACGCGTTTCTCTTCGACTGCGCCGAAGGCACCCAGCGCCAGATGATGCGCTACGGCACCGGTTTCGGTGTCGACCACATCTTCGTCACGCACACGCACGGCGACCACGTCCTCGGTATCCCGGGCTTGCTCCAGACGATGGACTTCAACGAGCGCGACGACGCCCTCGCGATTCACTGCCCGGCGGGCGAACGGAACGTCATCGAAGGCCTCATCGGTGCCACGGGCACCCGACCGTCGTTCCCAGTCCGTATCCACGAAGTCTCGCCCGGTCAGGTCGCGCTCGACCGCGACGAGTACGAGATTCGCGTCTTCGACGTGGAACACCGCACACGCGCGGTGGGCTACGCGCTCGTCGAGGACGACAGAAAGGGCCGGTTCGATCGCGAACACGCCGAGGAACTCGGTGTCCCGGTCGGCCCGAAGTTCTCCCACCTCCACGAGGGCAAGCCGGTCGAACTCGACGACGGGACCGTCGTGACGCCAGAACAGGTCGTCGGCGACCCCCGCCCGGGCCGCCGGTTCGTCTACACCGGCGACACCGAACCGGTCGCCGAGACCGTCGAAGTCGCCGAGAACGCGGATTTACTCGTCCACGACGCGACCTTCGCCGAGGACAACCGCGAGCGCGCCGGCCAGACCGGCCACTCGACGGCCCAACAGGCCGCAGAAATCGCCAGTCGCGCAGGGGTGAAGCGACTCGCACTCACCCACATCTCCTCGCGGTACGCCGGGCACACGGAAGACCACCTGCACGAAGCCCGCGAGGTGTTCGACGGCGAGTGCTTCGTCGCCGAGGACGGTCTGACCGTGGACATCCCGTATCCCGACGGCGAATAAGCGCGGAGGCAGCGAAGACAGCGAAGACAGCTATTCTAAAACCAGCACGTACCGCGTCAGCGACCGGTGCACACGCCGTTCGAACGACGATTCGATTTCCCACCCCGCGTCGCGCGCCTGCTCGACCCACGAGCGGTCGGCGACGACGACACAGCGGTCGGCGACGCGCCGAGCCTCGGAGAGCGCGCCAGCGACGAGGTCGTCCAGTCCGTGCGTCTCTATCTTCGACTGGCGACCGTACGGCGCGTCGAAGACGACGGCGTCGACTGCATCGTCGCAGAGCGGGAGCGCAGTTCCGTCGCCGCGACAGACGTGCCAGTCGCCCGGTTCGGTGATCGCGTATTTCTCAGTGTCCAGAAAGTGCGCGAGATTCTGGCTCGCGCCACGGACCATCTTCTCCTGTGCGTCGGTGCCGAGGACGGTCGACCCGACGAGACCGGCCTCGACGAGAACGCCGCCGGTGCCACACATCGGGTCCAGCAGTGTCTGACCCGGGCCAGCACCCGCGACGTTGACCACCGCGCGCGCGAGAAGTGGGTCCATGCTGCCGGGCTGGAAGAACGGTTTGTCCGTGGGTTTCCGGTCGCCGAAGTCCCGAACCGACTCGGCGGCGAGCCAGCCGAGGGCACAGACGCCTGCTTCGCCCGCGCTGGGCGAGTCACCGGTCTCGTCAGTACTATCGCCCTCTTCGGGTTCGTCCAGTGGCGCGAACACGACTCGGAGTTCGTGGTCCGGGTCGTCGAGGTCGACTGTGAAGCCGCGGTCGACGAGAACCTGGCCGAGTTGGCGCTCCGCGTCGCTGGTCGAGATTCCAGTCGCGCTCCGAACGTCTCTGGCGCGGACCGCGACGGTCCCCTCGCGGTCGATGGGAGCCGCGTCGAGCAGTGCGACCGCACTGTCGATGGACGCGTCGGTGCGGCCGACGAGGTCGCTGGCGCGGTGCGTGTACGCGAGGCCGCGGATGCGGTCGAGCACGACGCTGCCAGCCGTGGCGACGCCGACGGCGACGCGCTCGATACCGGTCGCGCAACTCGCCGCCTCGCGCGCGGCGAAGGCGTCGTCCTCACCGCCGAGTTCCAGCAGATACACGACTCCGGGTAGTCGGGACGGGACCAATACGGTTGTGATACTTGCTCGTCGCGTCGAACAGCCCTGTTATCGCCGACGCCCGACCAGCGATGTCGCACCGTCGACGTGGTCCGCGCGCGAGCGCGAAACGTATCGAATTCCCCACCGAATCGATTCAAGTCACCCTTATACCGGCAACATTTCAGTTTTCTCGCCGACGAGAACCATCAGACTGCGCCCGAATTCGGGCCATGCGCCTACTTGGCACCAACCTTTATAAACCTTAAATACAACTTTTAAGTCGAGTATGACCGACCCCAAGGAGACCATCAATATCGAAAACGTGGTCGCTTCCACCGGCATCGGCCAGGAGCTCGACCTGCAGAGCGTCGCCATGGACCTCGAAGGTGCGGACTACGACCCCGAGCAGTTCCCGGGCCTCGTCTACCGCACGCAAGAACCGAAGTCTGCCGCCCTCATCTTCCGCTCTGGGAAAATCGTCTGTACGGGTGCCAAGAGCACAGAGGACGTCCACGAGAGCCTGCGCATCGTCTTCGACAAGCTGCGCGACCTCAACATCCAGGTGAACGACGACCCCGAAATCGTCGTCCAGAACATCGTCACGAGCGCGGACCTCGGACGTAACCTGAACCTGAACGCCATCGCCATCGGTCTCGGCCTGGAGAACATCGAGTACGAGCCCGAGCAGTTCCCGGGCCTCGTCTACCGCCTCGACGAGCCCGAAGTCGTCGCCCTGCTGTTCGGCTCCGGCAAGCTGGTCATCACGGGTGGGAAGAAGCCGGTCGACGCCGAGCACGCGGTCGACAAGATCGTCTCGCGCCTCGAAGACCTCGGCCTGCTGGAATAGTCACGCACAAACCGCGGCGACCCGAAGCGCCGGTATGCTCGCTCCCGTGCAACTCGCTCCGGCCGCTGGCGGGCCGCTCGCGTACCTCGGCACGTTCGCCGTCGCCACCGTGTTCTACGCGGTGACGCTGCATATCGCCGCGCGCAACGTGCTCGGCGACGTGCCCGTGAGCCGTGCGTTTCTCGTCGGCCCAATTCTCGGCGCGCTCTCACTGCTCCTCCAGCAGTGGGAACCAGCCATCGTTATTCTCGCGACAGTGCTGGTCGACGCCTACGCCATCCACCTCGTCTACCGCCTCGACCGCCGGACGACCGCGTTCGTCGCCATCATCCACTACACCGTGGCCATCATCCTCGGCTTCACGCTGTACAACCTCGTCGCGCTGCTGTCGACCGCGCCGTCGTAGTGCGGTCGTCGGGCCGCGGTGTGCCCGAACCAGAGCCGGGCACTTTTCTTCTCCCGCTGCCGACTGCCAACCATGGAACAGGACCAGCGGACCAGCATCGCCCGTGGCGGCCTCTCCTTCCTGCTGGCCGGGGTCGTCGTCTTCGTCATCGGCATCACGAACACCCCGTCCAGTCTGGGCCTCGCCGTGGCGCTCGTCGTACTCGGACTCCTCATCGGCGGCGTCGCCTACCAGTTCGACCAGCCGATTCTCGCCGCCATCTGGATGGCTCCCGTCATCGCCGCCGTCGTGCTGTTCGTCCAGCAAGACACCGACGGCCCGGGACTGGTGACCCAGGCGCTCATCGTCGGCGCTATCGGCATCGCACAGGTGTTCTTCTCGCAAATCGGGAAGTAGGTGGCGTCAAAGCTAGCGGAATTTTCGATGGGCGACTGAATCGCAGCATCCCCTCTGGCGCGCGCTGGTGAGCGTGCCGCAGGCCGCGAGCCAGCATCGCGCGAGGGATGAGCGAGTGAAACGAGCGAATCGGTTGGGGAGGTAGTGGATGCGGTGCGGTCATGTACCGTCGGCAGTCGTGAACTGCTCGTTAAAACCAACAACCAACCCATCGACACCCCTGAACGTCCCGTGGACGCCAAGAGCCTCGGCAGTAGCAAAGACGACCACACGAACCCGCCAGCCAGCAACGAACACCGAAAATCTCGATTACTCCACTAATCGCTCGATTTCCGTCACCAGCACGTCGCTGGCCCCGACCTGCTTCACCTTGTTGATGGTCTCGAAGATGTCTGTCTCGTCGACGACGGCGTGTACTGCAACCTTCTCAGACCCGGCGATGTCCATCACGGTCGGGCCGCCCATGCCGGGGATGACGTCACGGACCTCGTCCAATCGCGACTCGGGCACGTTCATCATCAGGTAGCGCTTCCCGTCAGCTTGCAAGACGGAGTTGAGCGCCATCGTGATTTGGTCGACTTTTTCCTCACCAGCCACGTCCGGACGGGCAAACAGTCGGACCGACGACTTCAGCACCTCGTCGACGATTTCGAGGCGATTCATCCGCAGGGTCGTCCCGGTCGAGGTGATGTCGACGATGGCGTCGGCCATGTCGACGTGGGGCGTGAGTTCCGTCGCGCCAGTCACTTCGGCGATTTCCACGTCCACATCGAGTTCAGAGAAGTAGTTCTGCGTGACGTTCGGGAACTCCGTGGCGACGGTGCCGTCTTCTAAGTCATACGGCGTCTCGATGTCGTCTTCCTCCGGCGCGGCGAGAACGAGGCGACACGACCCAAAGCCGAGGTCGAGCAGCGACTCGGCCTCGACCGCAGCCTCGCACATCTGGTCGAACCCGGTGATGCCGAGGTCAGCCGCGCCGTCGGCGACGTACTCGGGAATGTCTGCGGCCCGGGCGAACAACAGCGACACGTCCGGGTCGACGGTGTCGGCGTACAGTTTCCGGTCGGCCCCGTCGACGATATGGAGGCCGGCCCGTTCCAGCAGGTCGATGGTCGGGTCGTGCAGCCGCCCCTTGTTGGGAACCGCGATGCGCATTTGCCGGGGATTCGCGGGCAGTGGGCAATTGCCTTTCCCTCCGGCGGCGTGTTGCCGGTTCGGGCGAAGAAACGCTGAACGACCGATGGACAAAGCCCAGTTATTTTTATCATTCTGACTGGTATACGCCGTATGAACGCTGCCGCCCTCCAGCAGGCCGCCGGTGTCACCCTGCTGTTCGCCTTTTTCGCCTTCGGGTTCACCCAGTTCATCGGGTCGCGGGCGGTCCAGTGGACGAGCGACAGTGCCCTGCGACGGCTGAAAATCGCACTCGGACTCACGGTGTTCGGCTTCGGCGGAGTGTGTTACCTCTTCATCGACGAGTCCATGGACGATGTGGCGGCGTCGCTGGTCACGGGCAGCACCCTCGTCGAGTTTACGGGAATGTTCTTCTCGCTAGTGGCGGTCTGGGTCGTCGCAGTCGCCGGCTATCGGGGAGCAAGTCCAGCGATTCGGAAGATTCGGCGGGACGCGGTCGAGGGCGTCGCGCTGACCAGACGGTTCGCGAGAATGACAGCAGTCATCCTCCCGCTCCTCGGGGGCACACTGCTACTACTCGACCCAACTGTGGCAGCGACCGTTCCCCTATCCGGCCCAGTGTTCGCCGCAGTTGGTGTCACTGCATTGCTCGTCGTGCTGTACACGTTCAGCACCCTCGGTGTGCAGGTCGCGAACGACACCCGGGAACCGACCGATGTAGAACGACGCAGACTCCAGCGGTGCTGGCCGGACGACAGAGACGTCCCGACGTTCGTGGTCCTGAACCGTGACGACCAGGTGTCCATCACCGGGCGGTGGTCCCCGTTTGGCGAACGGGTGTACGTCTCGACGCGGACGTTGGCAGCGATGGACGACGACGCACTCGCGACGGCCTGTATGTTCGTCACCGAAGTGCGGGACAAACATGTGCTCGAGCGGTTTCTCGGGTCGCTCTGTCTGGCGCTACTCGTTTGCGTGGTCGCAGTCAGTGCCGACTCAGTTCTCGTACTCCTCGTCGGCTCCGTGGTGTTCCTCGTGCTCACCATCGGTGGACTCCGTCACGTTCGCACCACGGTTTTCGCCGTCGACGAAGCAGTCAGTGCCCGAGTTGGGACGGACGCGGTCGAATCGTTCCTCGAACGGAGCCATGAGCTGAACGGTTCGGCACGAAGTCGCGGGACCATCGCCAGCAAACTACACCCGTACCCTGCACTGGAACCACGCCTCGAACGGCTCGACTGACGGGGACAGGCCACCCCGAACCGAGCAACTGAGGCCATTCGCTTTTGCGTGGTTCACACAAATTGACACGTAGTGTTCGACGTGCTCCAGCAAACCGTCGCTACGACGGTGTTACTCTCGTTCGTCGCGTACGGCACGCTCCGCTTTTACGGGTCGAGAATCGTCCAGCAAACCGGCGACGAGAGGCTGCAGAGACTCAGGGGGACCGCTGCGCTCGCGATGATCGTGTTCGGGCTCGTCGCAATCTTCGGTTCCCTCCTCGCTGGGTCCCACGAGGTAGGCGAAGCAGTCGCGTCGAATCGGATGCTCGTTGACTTCGTCGGGATGGCCGTCGTCGCCTGTTGCGTCTGGCTGGTCGTCACTGCTGTCTACCGGGGCGCGAGACCAGCCATGCTGACGCTCGCCGACGACGACAGACACGTAGTCGTACGCACCGCACGCTTTGCCCAACAGCTTGGAGTCACGCTCGTGCTTCTCACGGTCGCCATCTTCCTATTCACTCGGTTCAGGGCCTCAGAACCGGTCGTTCAGGTCGGTGCCCACATCGGACTCGTCCTCGTGTTCACCGTGTTCTATCTCGGACAGGCCCCGCTAATCAGGATGAACAATCAGGTTTTGGACCTGACTGCGAGTGAACGCGAACGACTCACCGCCTGCTGGCCCGCCGACTACCCGACGCCGAAGTTCGTGGTGACGGCGACGACCGAGGAACTCCAACACTCGTGTCTCTGGACCCCCGGGAGAGAACAAGCGACGATTTCGAAGCGTCTGCTCGACGAGGCGGACGACCACGAATTACGTGGCGCGCTCGCCCTGGCAGCGGCCCAGCGCAAACACCGGCTACACGCAGTACGAATCTCGCTTGTCCACCTCGTCGTGGTACTGTCTGCCGTCATCCGGCCGGTCGGAACCTACTACGTCGGGTTCGCTGTAATCGTACTGGTGATGGCGGGCTGGGCGGTCTACACCCGTCGAACTGTACGCGCCGCCGACGAGACGGCGGCACAGTGGGTCGAGAGTGACTGCGTCAAAGCCGCAATCGACCTCCGGGCCACCTCGGGCGACCTGCAGGAGAGTCGCGGTGCCCTCGGGAGCCGACTACACCCGAATCCCGCCACTAGCAAGCGAATGGAGTATCTCTCGTAACGGTTATCGCGCCGCACCAGACTGCACCCCACCGAAGAACTGCTCCAGCAGCCACACCGTCAGGTGCATCTCGATGACCGCGGCGACGGCCAGTGCCAGAACACCGACGACCAGCAACAGTGCGACGCGGCCGATTTCGGCCCGCGTCCAGAGTCGCTCGCGCCGGTCGAGTAGGTACAGCACCGGCACCGCGACGATGCGGAAGCCGATGGCGCTCCCGAGAAAGAGTGCCGGCAGTTCGATGATGCCGTGTGGTATCAGTGCGAGCAGGACGAAGCCAACGCCGACCTGCGCGGCGGCGGCCGCGGCGACGTAGCCGACGAGCAGGCCGTTGAACAACAGGCCAGCGAGGGTGAGCAGGACGCCGACGATGGTGACTGGGGCGAGCGCGAACAGCAAGAACACGCGAGCGTTGTTCAGGAACACGAACGTCGCGGTCGGGTTCTCGGGGAGGACATCGCCCAACGAGTCCAACCCCATCGCCTCGAACAGGTCGACCTGTCCGTGGATGGCGAGGCCGACGACGGTACCGAGGGCGAACAGGACGACGGAGGCGAAGAAGTACCGTCGGTGTTCGCGCCAGCCGAGCGCGAGACCGGCTTTCGAGAGCGTCGGTGGGTCGGTGGCGGATTCGTCAGTAGGGGAATCGACAGCGGCCGGACCCTCGGCGGTCGAACCGTCGACAGGGTGTTCACTCCGGGTCGCCGACTCGGCTGGTTCGTCCCGCGAATCCATACTGGAACGTAGGCACGGCACGCGAAAAACCGTGTCGGCGAATCGACCGGTTCTCTTGTCGTGGCCAGAGCCACAACCGCGAGCCGTGCCCGCCGACTGCCGACCGCGCCGTCCCGGTGGAATCTTGGTACCGGCAGCAGAATCGCCGGCCATGGAACTGGTCGTACGCGGCGGGCAGGTGTTGCTGTCCGACCTGACAGTGCAGGCGACGGACGTACTCGTAGACACAGACGCGGGCGAAATCGTCGAGGTGGGCGACGACCTGACTGGCGACGAGGAACTCGACGCCGAGGGCGACCTCGTCATGCCCGGGCTTGTCAACGCGCACACGCACGCGGCGATGACGCTGCTTCGTGGCTACGCCGACGACAAACCGCTGGAGGCGTGGCTCCAGGAGGACATCTGGCCGGCAGAGGCCCAACTCGAACCCGAGGACGTTCGTGCTGGCACCGAACTGGCCCTCGTCGAGATGATCAAGTCGGGCACCACGGCGTTCGCCGACATGTACTTCGAGGTCCCGGAAGTCGTCGACGCGGTCGACCGCGCCGGTGTGCGCGCTCGCCTCGGCCACGGTGTCGTCACCATCGGCCGTGACGCCGAGGAAGCCCACGCCGACGCACAGGAGAGTATCGACGTGGCTGAGGAGTTCGACGGCGCGGCCGACGGTCGGGTCCGAACCGCGTTCATGCCGCACTCGCTGACGACGGTCGGGAGCGAGTACCTCGACGAGTACGTGCCGAAGGCGCGCGAACTGGGCGTGCCGGTCCACTTCCACGCGAACGAGACGCGCGACGAGGTCGACCCCATCGTCGACGAGCACGACGAGCGACCGCTTCAGTACGCCACGGAACACGGGCTACTCGACGACTCTGACTTCTGTGCCCACGGCGTCCACACGGACGCGACCGAGCACGAACTGCTCGCGGAGACGGGCGCGGCGGTCGTCCACTGCCCCGCATCGAACATGAAACTCGCCTCCGGCATGGCCCCGGTACAGGACATGCTGGACGCGGGCGTGACGGTCGGCCTCGGCACCGACGGGGCGGCCTCGAACAACGACCTCTCGATGTTCGACGAGATGCGCGACGCGGCGATGCTCGGCAAACTCGCGGCCGACGACGCCAGCGCGGTCGACGCCGCGAGCGTGGTCGAGATGGCCACCGCCGGGAGCTCCGAAGCAATCGGGCTCCCCGGTGGGCGCATCGAAGCCGGCGAAGTTGCCGACCTCGTGGTCGTCGACCTCGACGGCGCACACCTGACGCCCGCCCACGACCTCGTGAGTCACCTCGTCTACGCCGCCGCGGCGGCCGACGTTCGCCACACCGTCTGCGACGGACAGGTGCTCATGCGCGACCGTGAGGTCCTGACACTCGACGAGGAAGCGGTGAAGCAGGAGGCGCGCGAGCATGCAGCGTCGCTCGTCGAGCGGGCCTGAGACGAGACAGGAACATTCATAATCTAACTTATATATCTCGGGGGCGTACTCTCGACTGAGGAGCCACCGGTACCCGAGAGGTGGTGACGAGGTCTCACTCTTCTAGAGACCGGGCGGGTCGTGGGGAGGGACCACGACAGGGCAGAATCGCATCCTGCTCCGGGCACGACGTTCGTGATTCGGGGGGAGCACGAACCACGATGTGAAACCGGACGGGGCGGCCGGACAGGAACGGTGAGTTACCGTTCACTGGCCGGTCGTCGCGACTCCGGCGGTACGGCGCGAATCAGGGTATTCTCGACGACATCGTTAGTCACCGACAGGTCGTCCCGTTCGACGGAGAATCGCGCCGGCATACGTCCGTCCGCGACCACGTATGTCGCCGTCGAGTTCTCGTACACGTGGACGTTCCGGAACTGTGACCCGGCGGTCGGGTCGCCGCCGGCCGTCTGTGACGGACAGCCAGACACCGGCCCGGATGGGCCGTTCGGGTCACAGTCGGTGACGAACAACAGGTAGTCCGCCGACCCAGTGTGCCCGTTGTCCCGATACAGTTCTCCGATGGGCACCTCGTAGCGGACCCAGCCGTCGCCGACTGCGTAATACTCCGCGCTGGCGAACTGTGAGACGTTCTCGCCCCAGTTCTGGATGCCGGCGACCTGCACGACGCGGCTGGCACTCTGCGTGGTCGTGTCCGTCTCGAAACCGATGCCGTGGATGTCGCCCTCGCTGTCGCTCCGGAAGTCGAACGCGAGCATCGTGTCTTCCGTGACGGTGTAGGAGTAGTCGACGTACTTCCACTGGTTGCCACGCATCGTGACGGTCGCCCCACCGTCTTCGACTGTCGACTCACCGGCACGGTCCTGATTCCCCGTCGCGAACGACTGGACTCCCGACCCGAGTTCGAAGTCTGCGACCGTCGGCGTGGTCCCAGTCGAGAGGGTCTGTCGCCCGATGACCGTGTTCGACGGATCGTGAACGAGGCGCACCGTGACGCTCGGGTTCGAAAGCAGGTGCGTGACGCCCAGCACCTCACTGGCGACCAGTCGCCCGTCGGTGTCGGCCGAGCGCCGACTGAACGACGACAGGGGAATTCGCGTACTCGTTCCACCGTCGTCGACGACGAGGACCGCCTCGTCGACCGGGAGTTCGTCACCGCCCTGATGCGCCAGTACGAGCGTCTGTGCGTCCCCGCCGGCCGCTTCGACCGTCACGTCGACCGACGCTTGCGGTGGGTCCTGCAATACGCCCGGAACCGCGTCGAAGACGAACACACCCGTCGCTGCCACCATCACCAGCGCCACCGCGACCATCAACAGGACTGCGACTGGTGACGTGGCTCCTCGGTCCCCCAACATACCGACACCTCCGCGCGCCAACAATATGAGGACACTGGCCACGCCGACTCGGCGACGGTACCGATATCCGAAATAAACGTCGAGAATCGTTTTTGAACCGAACGCAGCCTGTAAAATCCGTCTCGGAACCGGGATGGAACGACTGAACCATCTGAACGTCGATACGGGTTTATCGTGGTCTCTCGCCGACGAGTAGCCGTGATGCAAGCGAAAACCCCCATCGCTGTGTTCGCAGTGCTCGGCCTGCTACTCGCGACGGTCGTACCCGCAGCCGCCGCGGCCGGCCCGACGCAGACCAACTACTCGACCGACGACGGGCTGCTCTCCCTGAGCGACCTGCCGGACGACAACACCACGAACGAGACCGACGACAACACCACGACCAACGTGACGGACAACGTCACGAACGAGACCGAAACGGGCGACAACTTCACCGACAACACCACGGACGACAACTTCACGTCCAACCAGAGCAGCGAAGACGCGATGAACGAGTTCGTCCAGAAGCTGCACTCGTACATCGACTCGGTCAAGAACGACACGAACGTCTCCGCCCCGGGACGGCTCATCTCCGGCTGGGTCCTCGCGCACAACCCGGGCAACGCACCGGACCACGCGGGTCCGCCGAGCGACACCCCGCCGGGACAGGCCGGCAAGACGAACAACTCGTCACAGGGACCACCGGCAGACGTGCCGGGCCAGAGGGGTAACGAGACCGCATCGAACGGCCCCGGCGACAAGGGCAACAACGGCCACGGTAGCGACAAGGAGAAGGGCAACAACGGAAACGGCCCAAAGAAGGCCATCGAGACGTTCGTCAGCCTCCTCTCGTTCGACTGACCGAGACACGTCGATACGACAGTTTTCGCTATTTCAGGACGATAACCCGACGAGCGACGCCACCGCGTGAACGGTGAATACACACGTCGTTCGACCCAGAAACAGTTTCAGCCGAGTCTCCTCTCCTCTCGATCCGACTCGACTACGGTCGTGGCAGCACGACCGTGAACACCGCACCGCCATCCTCCTGATTGTATGCGTCGACCTGCCCGCCATAGGACTCGATTATCTCTCGGACGAGATACAGGCCGAAGCCGGTACCCGGACTGTCGAACCCTTTCCGACCCTTCTCGAACACGGCATCGAGTATCTCGTCTTCGATACCGGGACCGTTGTCCGCGACGTGGACGACGGCCTCGTCGTCACCGATACGCACGTCGACGTGGATGATGGCTTTCGGCTTGTCGTTGTGCTGAACCGCGTTGGTCAGGAGGTTCTCGAACACTTCCGGCAGCAGGTCGTCTGCCATCACGTCGACCGCTGGGATACCGTCGCACTCGTAGACGGCGTCGTCGTAGGCGTTACTCGCCTTCATAATCTCGTCTTCGAGTATCTCACCCAGTGGCACCGGTTCTGGCTCGTGTTCCTCACCCTCGACGATGGCCTTCATGAACGCCCGCATCGTCTCGATGAGGTCGATCATGTCGTCGACCCGGTTCTCGACCGTCTCTCTGTGGGTCTCGTAGTCCGGGTCGACGTGCCCTTCGAGCAGGCCGGCACGGGCGTGGACGACGTTCATCCCGTTGAGCAGGTTGTGCCGGATGATACGGTTCATGAACTCGAGGCGCTCGCGCTCGTGTTCGATCTGCTGTTCGTGCTGGCGACGCTCGGTCATGTCCCGCGTGACCTTGAGGTAGCCACGCAGTTCGCCGTCGTCGCCACGGAGTGCGGTGAGGTGGACGTTCGCCCAGAATCGAGAGCCGTCTTTGCGCAGCCGCCACCCCTCGTCGATGGCCCTGCCTTCTGCCGCCGCCTGTTCGAGGAGCGCCGCCGGCCGGCCCTCTTCGAGCGCTTCCTCCGGGTAGAACGTCGAGATGTGTTTCCCGACGATTTCGTCGGCCGTGTAGCCCTTGATGGACTCGGCACCGCGGTTCCATCCCTCGACGTATCCCTCCGTGTCGGTACGGAAGATGGCGTAGTCCTCGACGTCCTCGACGATGGACTCCAACTGTTCGCGCGTCTCCTGAATCTCCTTTTCCTGTCGCTGGTCGTGTTTCAGGTGCTCGAACTCGTGGCTCAGCGAGTTGGCCATGATGTCGAGCAGTGCGAGTTCCCACTCGGCCGTCTCGGGCCGCGGGTCGGGGTCGGAGAACGCGAGGACGCCTTCGAACACTCCTTCGACGTACACCGGCACGCCGACGTAGTACTCGAACCCAAACTGTTGGTACGAGTTCGACTCGGTGAGCTCGGGCCACTCGTCGGAGAGGTGTTCGACGTGCTGCAGGTTCCCCGACTCGACGACCTGGGAGAGGTACGTCTCTTCGACGGCGATTGCCCAGCCCTCTTCGAGGTCGATGTCTGGGATGTCGCTCTTGACCGACTTGACGATGGCCTCACCGTTGGCGACCTGCGAGTACACCGCGTGGTCAACGTCGAGCATCTCCTTCCCGAGTGAGAGCAGCGCTTCGAGGCGTGCGTTGAACGGGGTCGAGCGGTCGAGTAGCACGTCGTGCAGTTCGCGAAGGGTGCGCTCGCGCCGTTCGAGCAACTGGTTCGAGCCCTTTCGCTCGGTGATGTCCGTGTAGTGTTCGATACGCCCGCCACTGTACAGCCCCGACTCGATGGGCTGGCTCCAGTGTTCGAGCCAGCGGTCCTGCCCGTCACTGACGACGTGACACTCGAAGTTTTCCTCGTAGGTGTTGTTCGCGTAGGTCGCTTTGACTAGCGTGGCGAATCGGTCGGGGTCTTCGAACCTGTCTTTGAACTGCTCGTCGACGAGTTGGCGCTTGTCACGACCGACGACAGCCTTTCGGTCGACGCCGAAGTACTCCTCGGTCGCCTCGTTCACCCAGACGACGCGGAAGTCGGAGTCGAGAATCCAGATGCCCACGTCGGAACTGTCGAGCACGTCCTCGGTGAGTGACCGATACCGTTCTTCGCTCTCTTCGAGCTGACGCTGGTCCTCCTGTTGTCTCGCACTGTACAATCCGATAGCGCCACCGGCGACGAAGCCGATGAGGGCGGTGTTGGTGACCGCGATGGCGACCTGTCCAGTGTTCCCGTCCTGAATGAGCGTTTCAGTCCCGATGAACCAGAGTTCGAGGACCGTCGCGGCGATGACCGCACTGGCGCTCCACTTCGCGATGTGGACGACCCGCTCTTCGGGCCAGCCGGTGTACCAGAGCCATATCGCCGCGACGATCATCACGAGCGTCAACAGACCCGGGAACGTGAACTGGAAGACAGCACTCGAAATCGAGTCCCCGTTCGTGACGTCGAGATAAACATCGTAGAGCTGCACGGCCAGGAGCGAGGACCCGATGAGAACGAGGCTCCCCACCCCGAGGAGCCGTCGCCGTTCCTGAGAGACAGCCATGGAACAATCTAACCGACCGAGTATAAAAAGGGAGAGACCTACATGGATAGGTGCGGAAGCGAGAACGTCGTCGCGAGATTCCCTTGCCTCGTCTGGTTTTGCCACACCACATTCTGGCGGTCGCGGTGACTCGGAATAGGCAATCGGGACGCCCGAAAGACGGACTCGCTTCGGTAGGGTTTTTTCGCCCCTCCCCGAGCGTTCTCGCATGAGCAACTACCCGACGATTACGGAGCAACTCGACGATGCGGAATCGGCGAGTGCCGAGGGACGCCGCAAGATGGACTGGGCACGACAGCACATGCCCATCCTCGAAGCACTGCGCGAGGAGTACGAGGCCGACCAGCCCTTCGAGGGCCAGCGCATCGGCATGGCGATGCACGTCGAGGCGAAGACGGCGAACCTCGTCGAACTGCTCGCCGACGGTGGCGCGGAAGTCGCCGTCACCGGCTGCAACCCGCTCTCCACACACGACGACGTGTCCGCCGCACTGGACACCCACGAGAACATCCAGTGCTTCGCGAAGCGTGGCGTCGACGACGAGGAGTACTACGAGGCCATCGAGGCAGTCATCGACATCACGCCGACCATCACGGTCGACGACGGCATGGACATGGTCGCGGCCATCCACGAGGACTACCCCGAACTCATCGACGGTATCGTCGGTGGGTGTGAGGAGACCACCACTGGTGTTCACCGCCTGCGCGCGATGGACGACGACGGTGCGCTGAAGTACCCCGTCTTCGCCGTCAACGACACGCCGATGAAGACGCTGTTCGACAACGTCCACGGCACCGGCGAGTCCGCACTGGCCTCCATCGCCATGACCACAAACCTCTCGTGGGCCGGCAAGACCGTCGTCGTCGCCGGGTACGGCTACTGTGGCAAGGGCGTCGCGAAGAAGGCCTCTGGCCAGAACGCGAACGTCGTCGTCACCGAAGTCGAACCGCGCCGCGCCCTCGAAGCCCACATGGAAGGCTACGACGTGCTGCCGATGTCCGAGGCCGCCGAAGTCGGCGACGTGTTCATCACGACGACCGGCAACCGCGACGTCGTCTGCGAGGAGCACTTCGAGCAGATGCAAGACGGTGTCCTGCTCGCGAACGCCGGCCACTTCGACATCGAAATCGACCTCGACGCACTCGACGACCTCGCAGTCGACCGCTACGAGGCCCGTGACGGCGTCGAGGCCTACGAGATGGCCGACGGCCGCCGTCTGAACGTCCTCGCGGAGGGTCGCCTCGTCAACCTCGCGGCACCCATCGCGCTCGGCCACCCGGTCGAGGTCATGGACCAGTCCTTCGGCGTGCAGGCCGTCGCGGTCCGCGAACTCGTCGACAACGGCGACGAGTACGGCCCGGGCGTCCACGAGGTCCCCGACGACCTCGACAAGCGCGTCGCCGAAATCAAACTCGCCGCCGAGGGCGTCGAGTTCGACGCGCTGACCGACGAACAGCGCGAGTACATGGGGTCGTGGGAACACGGGACCTGAGACCGGTCGCAGTTCCGAACCGACCACGCCACTGACGCGACCGAAACCGGCTGTCACCCCCGATGGCCACAAGCGTTATCTACGACGAACGTTCGTCCGACCCCTTCGGCGTCTGCGTATTTTAGCCACTATTTTCTCGAAAATTACCCACAGCAGCCCGGGAAACCTTATTTTCACGACAATTTCCGATACCGTGAAATGGTTCCAGAGTGAGATACGCTTAGCGTGACGGAGGATACCGAACTAACGACAGGTGAGGAGGCCGTTGACTGGCCTCCCGCCGACGGCGAGGCAGTCCTCGTCGCAGAACAGGGCGTGCGGGTCCGCAAGTGGGTGACAGAACGTGGGACATCGGTTCCGGTCGTGAACTACGACGTCGCATCGATGCGCGACGAACCGGTGGTTCTCGAACTCCACGACGAGACACCGAACGAACTATCGCGGGACGACGTGGGTTTCCACGAGGACTACGAGGCAGACAACTGGCGGCGCGTGGGTGAGCAGGGGATTTCGTTCAGCCGCCGGTTCGAACCTGGTGAGTCCGTGACCACGGTGTACGGCATCCGACAGTCGACACTCGACGAACCGAAGACGTTTCTCACACGACCGACGGTGACGGTCACGGCCGTCGACGAACTGGCCGACGGCGACGACGGCATGGACGCCGTCGACCCCGCGATGGACGCAGACGCCGTCCCGACGCTCGACCTCGACGACGACGAGGCGGTCGACGACGCGTTCGCAGACGTCGGACTCGACGACGACGTTGGGTTCGACAGCGACGACGAGCGCGAGGCCGAGGCCGACACGGACGACGACCCGGTCGAAGCGCTCGACCTCGACGACCCGACCGACGAGCAGCCCGCCAGTGCTGACACGGCCGAGCAACACGGCGACACCGATGCTGTGGCCGCCGGCGAACTCGGCATCGACGACAGCGTCGCGTCGACGTTAGCGGCCGAATTCCGGGCCGAGAACGTCCCGGAGGACGACCGCGACGTCATCGCCAAGGAACTCAATCTCGAACTCTCTGATTCGACGGCCGCGTTCCTCGACCGCCTGCGCGACCGGGCGGACGAACAGCGCGAGCGACTCGAACGCGACATCGACGAACTGGAATCGAGCATCACCGAAGTGTACGGGTTGAAGGCGGACGCCTCCGACCTGCAACAGACCCGTAGCGAACTCGAAGCGCTCGACGAGCGGAAGGCCGAAGACGACGCCCTCGCGACGGTCCGCGACGCCGTCGAAGTGCTCTCGGACGCGAAAGCCGAGGCGACTCGTCTCGACCGCGTCACCGAACGACTCGACGACCTCGAATCGGTCGCCGCGACCGACGAACGCGTCGATGGCATCGAATCGGACCTCGACGAATTGGACGAGGCGGCGGCGCGTGCCGACGACCTCGACGCACTCGAAGCCGACGTGGCCGACCTCGACCACCGCTCCGCGACGGTCCGCGGACTGGCCGAGACCGAGCGTGGCCTCGCGGGACTCGACGAGGCCGCCGCTCGTGCCGACGACCTCGACGCACTCGACGAACGCCTCGACGAGACTGAAACGCGACTCGACGACCGACTCGACGAAGCCGAGGCACGGTTCGACGAGGACATCGACGACCTGCAGTCGGAGCGCGAGGCCGCGACAGCCGAAGTGCGCGACGACCTCGAAACGGCCATCGACGAGACGAACGACCGACTCGACTCCGACATCGAGGCCGTCCGCCGCGAACGCGAGGCTGCGACCGGTGACCTCCGCGACGACATGGCGGCAGACCTCGAACAGACTCGCGGTGACCTCGAATCACAGCTCGAAGCGAGTCACGACGAACTCGAAGGAGAAACCGACGCACTCCGTGAGTCGACCGACGAAGACGTGGCAGCCATCGAGGACACACTCGAACGGGAGTACGTGACACAGGACGACATCGACCAGGCCATCGTCGACCGCGTCGACAACAGTCTCCGCGCGTCGCTGTTGCTCGCGGTCGGCTCTGGCGGCATCCTGCTCTCGCTCGTACTGGCCGCGACCAGTCAGGGCTCGCTCGCACTCAGTTCGTTCGTCCTCGGTGCCGTGTTACTCGGCGGCTGGTGGTACCTCCAGCCGGGCAGCATCGACCTCCAGAGCGGCGACGACGGCACGACGACGACCGGCGACGCGTTCGATTCGACGGCCGCAGACGACGGGACCGAGACGGTCGAGGGGTCCGACGGTGTCGACGAGCAGGCAGCAGACGAAGTGACCGACGACGCCGACGAGGAGTCGGCGACCGTCGAAGCGAGCGACGACTGACCTCGTCCGTCACCCACTGTTTCTCTCCAGTCGCGTCGGCGGACCTACTGCGCCCCGCGAACGGTGTGACCGTACTTCAACAGCGCCACGAACGTCGTGCCGCCGATGACGTTGCCGATGGTGGCAGCAGCCATGTACCGTGCGTACTGGGCCACCTCGACGCCGCCAGCGAAGACGGCTGCGAGCACTTCGACGTTACCCGCGATGCAGTGCGGGAGGTGCGCCAGCCCGATGGTGACCGTGACGATCCAGACGACGAGCATCCGACCGGTCGTCTCCTGTGCGGCGGTCACGAGCCACGAGAGCAGGCCCATCAACCAGCCGGCGAGGACTGCCCCGACGAGCAGTTCGAGGAAGCCGTGGTCGACCAGCGGCTTCGCTATCTCGGTGAACGCAGCGAGTTCCGCGATGCCGAACGCCGGTGCGGCCGCGACAGCGAGGCCAGCGAACAACGCGCCACCGACGACGTTCGCGGCGTAGACGACACCCCAGAGTCGGCCGAGGTCTGAGAGGCCAGCCCGGCGGTCGATGACGGGGAGGACCGCGAGTGTCGTGTGTTCTGTGAACAACTCCGAGCGACCGAGGACGACGAAGACGAAACCGACGGTGTAGGCGTTCGCCAGTAGGAGCTTCGTTGCTGGCTCGCCCCAGGTGTCGCCGACGAGCGTGAGCAAGACGACCATGAGCAGCGGGCCGAATCCGATGTCGAGGCCGGCCGAGAGACCGGAGAGGAACAGGCCGTCGACCGAGCGTTGCAACTGGTTCATGCCCTCTTCGATCTGTTCGGCGAGGATGGTCGTCGACGGTTTCTGCTCGTCGGAGTCGTACGACTGCCCGCCCGGCAAATCCTCTGACATTCCGTTGGTCAGAGAACGGCAGCGACGACGAAAAACGGCGAGCCTATTTCGGGCGACTGCGGTCGTCCGACTTAAGAACCGCCGTCTCCGAGATGGGTGCATGAGTTCGAACCGGAAGGGCGACCGACGGGAGCGAGAGCTCGTCAACAGACTCGACGAGGCTGGCTTCGCCGTCATGCGCGCCCCGGCGAGTGGGAGCGCGACGGAGCGAGAGTTGCCCGACGTGCTGGCTGGCAACGGCGACGTGTTCTACGCGATCGAGGCGAAAGCCTCCGCTGGCCGACCCATCTATCTCGACGGCGAGGAAGTCGAAGCACTGCTCTTTTTCGCACAGAACTTCGGTGCGAAGGCGCGTATCGCCGCGCGCTTCGACCGCGAGGACTGGTACTTCTTCCACCCGGCGGACCTCTACGTGACCGACGGTGGCAACTACCGGGTCAAGAAAGAGACGGCACTGGAGTCGGGCACCGACTTCGAGGAGTTCGTCGGCGGGTCGAAGAAACGAAGTCTCGACGACTTCGAGGCCTAAGCGACTGTTGAACCGAACGGCGTCAGCACTGACTATCGCTGAAAAATGGCGAACAGGCGGTGCGCGTTTCTGGCTCCCGTTGCACCGCACACCCGCGAGGCGGCAGCCAGTGAGTCGTCAGGACACGACTCGTTTGGCCGCTGTTTCTGGCATAAAGCATCGGATGCAGTGAGAGAGCCGGGCCGACGCTGGGCCCACGACGAGACGTTAGTTCTCCGCTCGGGTCAACCGGGAGACTGGGAACGTGTAGACCCGCAACGAGTCCGGTTTCACGCCGCCGCGCTCGACGTCAACGGTCGGGAACACCGCGCTGACGACGGGGTCGTCGGCCGGATACCCCCGGTTGGTCGCGTACTCGGCGACCGTACAGTCGTGGGCTGGGATTCGTACTTCGTCGGCGTGGCGGGGCGAGACGCCGAGGACGAGGACGGTCCCGCCGGTCTCTCGGTCGACGGCGAGGTCACCGCGCTCGAACCGGTGACGTTCGCAGAGGTGTGGCTCCAGTGCGTCGACCGGGACGAACAGGCCGTCCGCACAGACCGCACAGGTCACGGCTCGGTGGCCCGGCGGCGGGACGCTTCCTTCGGTAATCTCGATAGCGACGCGCCGGAGGTGCTTACAGCGTTCGTCACGGAACGCGTGGTCGGGACAGGTACAGCGACGGGTCGCCACGTCGACGAGATACGTGTGACCGGTTTCGGTCTCGACCTCGTACAGCGTCGTCCCGAAGGCGTGGACCGCCATCGGTTCTTCGCGTGCCCGGCGCGACCGCTCGTCGAGGTGTGCATTGGTCGGCACGGATAGTGTCGTCTTCTGTGACGCGGGTGTGTTTCTGGTGTGCGCCATGTGTTTCACCGCCAGAGCAGCGACGTAGCCGCCGCTCCAGCTTCGAGTAGAAATATGGGCCCAGCAGTCGTAAGTCTTTCACCCGTTTATCCGCACCAGATACGCCCATCTGCCACTGTGTGGACCGTTTCGAGTCGAGTGAAGAGTCTCTGGAGCCCAGCGGCCAATCGAACGGTTCAGGTGTTTCGAGTCGCTATGTCTGAACGATGTCCCCTCTGCCGTCGGACCTCGCGCTCCACGCGAGTGCGACCGTCGACCCGCTGTTACTCGGCGTCCTCGCGGTCGCCGCGCTCGGGTCGGCGCTGCTGCTCGGGTTGGGGCTGGCAGCCTACTTGCGCCGCCGGTCACGCCCGTACATGCTCATCGCGCTCGCGCTCGGGACCATCGCGGCGCGCTCCGCCGTCGCGTGGGTTACGATGCTCGGTGCGGTCGAGCCGACCGCACACCACCTCGTCGAGCACGGCCTCGACGTGGTGATGGCCGCACTCGTCGTCGGGGCGGTATGGTACGCCCGCGACGTCCGACAGGCACAGGGGGTCGACCGCCATGACTGAGCCACGACACCGAATCGAGCACGCAATCGACGAACAGCCCGGCGTCCACTTCAACGAACTCGTCCGGTCGCTCCCGTTCGCGGCCGGGCACGTCCAGTATCACGTCCGCGACCTCGTCGCCGACGAATCCGTCGTTCGTGACGAGCTGTTCGGCCGAACA
Organism: Haloarchaeobius caseinilyticus; assembly: GCF_051207395.1. Taxonomy (NCBI): domain Archaea; kingdom Methanobacteriati; phylum Methanobacteriota; class Halobacteria; order Halobacteriales; family Halorubellaceae; genus Haloarchaeobius; species Haloarchaeobius caseinilyticus. The sequence continues at coordinate 1,699,061 of NZ_JBPJZC010000001.1, forward strand.
CACTACTTCCCACCCGGCTACGACGAGTTCGAGCGCTCCGCAATCGCGCTCGTTCGCCGTGAAACGTCGCGTGACGTACTGGCGACGCTCATCGAGGAGGAAGAAGCACGACCCGGCGAACTCGCCGACGCGGTCGGCGTCGCCCGCTCGACGCTCGAACACCACGTCGACAACCTTCGGGCGGCTGGACTGGTCGAGAAGGAGCGCGATGCGCGCAATCGTGTCACGCTCGTGCTCGCAGACCCAAACCGGACCGCCGACCTGCTGGCCGACGTGACGCCGACGCTACCCGACCGACTCGTCGACCGGTTCACTCGGTTGGTCGACGACCTGCTCGCGCAGTAGGTTCGACCGCGCCGTGTCGTGGTTCACCCTTTCGACGCATGCACCACGCTGCTTTTTGCAGGGTAGTTCTTACCGCAATCCAATGAAGCCACGCGACAGCCGCGGCATCCCGCGCCGCGAGTTCGTCAAGTCGGCCGTCGCTATCGGTGGAACAGCGGCCCTCGCCGCCTGTCTGGACCGTGGCGGCGACGAGGCGACGATTCCGACGGGCCGCGACGACCCCGCGAGTCTGCCCGCCCGCCAGCACGCCTGGAACCAGTTCCTCTCGAAAGACGACCACGGGAACGTCGTCAACGCCCGCCATCACGTCCTCCTCTATCTCGACTACGCGGGCGAGGGCACGCCGACCGCCGACGAACGCGAGACGGTCGAAACTGCCTTCCAGTCGCTCGAACGCGCCTACGAGTACTCGAACGAGGGACTGCTCTTCACCGTGGGGTACTCTCCGGCGTACTTCGACCGCTTCGACGGCGAGTTGCCCGATTCGGTCGACCTGCCCGCCCCGGAAGCGCTCTCGCCGTTCGAGGAACCGACGTTCGACACGAACGACGCCGTCGTCCACCTCGCCAGCGACCACGGTTCCGTCGTCCTCGAAGCCGAGGAAGCACTGAAGGGCACCCGCGAGGAGGCGAACGGCGTGTCGATGGACGCGACGCTCGCGGACGTGTTCGAGTTCCCGAGCGAGTTCCCCGGCCGCCGGACCGGTTTCGTCGGCGCAGGACTTCCGGCGGAGAACCAGGACGTGAAGGGCATCCCGGAAGAGGCCGACATCGACGAGGACTCACCACTGTACATGGGGTTCAAATCCGGCTTCGAGAAGAATCAGGCCACCGAGGACCGCGTCACCATCCAGTCCGGCCCGTTCGCCGAGGGGACGACCCAGCACGTCTCGCGCATCCGCCTGCGCCTGGACGACTGGTACGTCGAACAGGACCGCGAGGACCGCGTCGCCGAGATGTTCTGTCCGGCCCACGCGAACTCGGGCAAGGTCGAAGGCGTCGGCGACAACCTCGGGAACTCCTCCGGCGTCACCGAGGAAGGCTGCGTCGAGAGCATCGACGAGGACGCCCGCGAGTACGGCCGTATCGGGCACACCCAGAAGACGGCCAAGGCCCGCGAGAACGACCGGCCCATCATCCTCCGACGCGACTTCGACTCGACGGACATGGGCGAGGCCGGCCTGCACTTCCTCGCGCTCCACCGCGAGATTTCGGACTTCGTGAAGACGCGCGAAGCGATGAACGGGACCGAGCACACGGAACACCCGACGATTCGGACCCGAGTGAACAACGGTATCCTCGAATACACGTTCGTCAAGCGCCGCGGGAACTTCCTGCTGCCGCCACGTGGGAAGCGGGCGCTGCCGTCGCCGACAGGCGAGTGAGTCCGTCACACCGCCCCCGACACAGACCGACACATCGAACGACTGTTTCGACGGCTGAACTACTCGGTTTCGACCGATAAACCAGAAACCGTTTTTGAGGGAGTCACCCATCCTACAGTATGAACAGACGTTCGTTCCTCGCGGCCGGCGCCAGTGCCACGGCTGCCGGGCTTGCTGGCTGTATGGGCCTGTTAGAGACACAGACAGCAGGCATCCCGCCCGTTCTCTCTGACCGCCCCGACGCGGTGTACTTCCCGACCCACATCGAGGGAATGAAGATGTCGGACATGACGATGACCGGTGACTACGGTATCGGGCTGATGTACAGCTACCCGCACCGTTTCTGGACCGTGGACGGGACCAGCACCGACATCCAGAAGATTCGCTCGCAGGACGCGGCACACGTCATGGTCGCCGTCTGGGACAAGCAGTCGAAAGTGGTCCTCCCCGACGCCGGTGTCAGTATCGAGGTGACGAAAGACGGCGAACTCGTGACTGAAGAGACCATCTACCCGATGCTCTCGCAGCCGATGGGCTTTCACTACGGCGCGAACTTCCCGCTCGACGGGACGGCGACGTACCAGGTGAAAGCCTCCATCAGCGGTCTCTCCGGCGTCCGGACGACCGGCGAGTACGGGGGCAAGTTCGAGGAAGGAGCGTCGGCGACGCTCAAGTTCAGCTACAGCGAGGCCGAGAAGCAGAACATCATGTTCGAGTTGACGGACGACGAGGCCGGGAGCCAGAAAGCGGTCCCACCGATGGACATGAAGATGCCCTCCGGTGTCGCGCCGCCGCCGTCCGAACTGCCGGGAACCGCGCTCGGCGCACCGAAGACTGGCGACGCGGTGCTGGCGACGCAAGCCGTCGAGGCCGACCGGTTCGGCGACGGCACGCATCTCGCCGTCTCCGCGCGTACGCCGTACAACCGGATGGTAATCCCCCTCATGGGTGTACGGGCGACGGTGACTCGCGACGGCGAGACGGTGTTCGACGACCAGCTGCAGTCCACGTTCGACCCCGAACTCCACCACCACTACGGCGCGACGCTCGACTCGCTCGAATCCGGCGACGAGGTGACGCTCGAAGTCACGACCCCGCCGCAGGTCGCCCGTCACGAGGGGTACGAGACCGCCTTCTTGCAGTTCGACCCCGTGACGCTCACGGTCGAGTAGACCCTTTTTCCACGCCGTTGCGACACGCTTTTGCCTCGTGCGCGGAAAGCGCGTCGTAACGACATGGACTCGGCAACACTCAAAGAAATCGTCGTCTCCAGCGGGGCCGTCATGGCCATCCTCGCGGTCATGGTCTACATCGGGATGACCTACGGCGACGAACAGGGCGTGCTCACGAACGAGGGCGGGCAGGCACTCGCGATGGCCATCGCCGGGTTCGTGGTCATGCTCTCCGTCATCGGCTACACCCGCAAGTACTGGCTCGGCCAGTAACACGTAGAAAAGACGGCTCTTCTGGTCAGTCGCTGCTCGCGTCGACCCGCGTCTTGTAGTACGCTAGCGGATGCGAGATTTCCGCGCAGACCTCGTCCTGATTCACACAGTCACCCTGTGTCTGTATCGTCGCACACGACGCCGGCGGATACTCGATACCGTCCTTTTCGCTGGCGAGTTTCCCCATCTGGTAGCGGATGCGCTCTGCGAGTTCGTCGTCCGCCGAGACGATGGCGACGAGTTCCTCCGCCGACAGCCCGACGGTCGCACAGAACGCGGTGAGCGTGAACCACGAGTGCGCTGGCAGGTCCTCGCCGTCGCGCGCCCGGTCGAGTAAGGCAGCCACACAGGGCGGGAACAGGTCGGGTTGCACCGCGCCGAACTGTGTCGGCAGTGCGGGGTCCGAGAGCACGTCCTCAATCTGGCCGACTTCGTCGTCGAGGTGTGCCCCGATGGGCTCCGGCACGTCGAACGGGAGGCCCGCAGCGACGCGCTCCTCGATGGCTCCGCGCAACAGGGTGAGCAGTTCGGTCCGAGTGACCGGCACCATCCCGTCGACCAGACTCCGCCGGGGGAGTCGCCACGCGTCGTCGTCGCGGTCACCGGTGAGTCGGAGATACGGCCCGACGGCGACCTGGTAGCCCTCGTCGGTCGACGTGACCGAGTCGGCGAGGTCGAACTCGTCGAGGAGTCGGTCGACCGTCAGCGAACTCCCACTGGTCGATTTGAGCTGTGTCGAGGTGTCGAGGTCTGCGACGACGCGCTCGTGGGCGGTCGCGGCCTCGGCCAATGCGTACGTTCGTGTCACCACGTGGTCGTCGACGAGCGAGACGATGACGCGCGCCACCGGATACGAGAGGAGTTCGGTCCGTGGGTCGCGTCGCATCTCGCCAGTCGTGTGTTCCGTCAGGGCGGTTGTCACCCGCTCGACGGCGCGGTCGACCGCCGGGTCGTCGTCCCGGGCGACCAGTTCGCCGAGGTCGACGTCCGCGGCGTCGACGGCCTCCCGAGCGGCCGCGAAGAACGGATACCGGGCGTGGAGACGGTCCATCGACGTGACGTTCCGGTCGCGCTCTGATAAACACGACGGTCGCTGTGGGTTGTGGGTGTTGCTGACGCGGTCGGGTAACTGCAGCGTCGGCTGGTTCGTGGCGGTGTCGTCGAGTCTGTTGTCGCTTTTGACGCGGTTGCCGTCGTCGCTGAGAAGCACAGCACGAATGCTGGTGTGCATGACCGCAGCCACATCCTCCCCAACCGACTCCTCACTCGCTTCGCTCACGGGTCGTTTCACTCCCCGTTCGCGTCGAGGCGACTTTGTCGCCTCGCACCGCTCGTTCGTCATCCCTCGCACGACTATACTTCGCAGGCTTCACTGCGTTCAGCCATGCTCAGCAGCGCGCGCCAGAACGGTTGGTCGGACTCACCGCGATGGCTGGCACTGGACAGTCGTCGAGCATCCCGCAAGAAAGAGCCAGTTGTGGCTGTCTGTGGCTTACTCAGTCTGCGCCGACTTCCGTGTCTGCCTCGGCGTCGGCTTCGATTGTGGCTGCGTCGTCAGATTCGTGCGGGAGGGACATGACGACGGCTTCGCCGGAGAGGACGGTCGTCTCGTCGGCGTCGACCGTCGTCTGGACGCGAAGTCGGTCGTCGCCGACCTGTTCGACGACCTCGACTGCCGCCTCGACTGTCACACCGGGTTCGACCGGGGCCTGGAAGTGGAGGTCCTGCGAGAGGTAAATGACGTCGCCGGGGAGGTCCGCGAGGGCCGCGCTGACGACGCCGGCAGAGAGCATCCCGTGTGCGATGCGCCCGTCGAACATCGTCTCTTCCGCGTAGTCGTCGTCGACGTGAATCGGGTTGTGGTCGCCGACGAGGTCGGCGTAGGCTTCGATATCGTCCGTCGTTACTGCCTTTCGTGCATTCGCTGTGTCGCCCACCGTAGCTACTGGCATGTGCTTCTCACTTGGAGTAGTGCTTATTAAGGTATTGGTTAACATACCGCGGAGTTCCAATCGTTGTGGCGTTTTATCACCAACGTAACACCGCTAGGACCGAATTTAGTTGCCAGCTACAGGTCGAAACAGCGCGAACGAGCGAGCGAGGTTAACATGTGAAACGGGTACTTTTCTACCACGTCTGGCGTGGAAGGTTGTATGCCACACGTACACAACGACCAGGTCCGAATCGACTACGAGGTCGACGGACCAGACGACGCTCCTGTAGTCGCCTTCTGTGAGGGATTAGGATACGGCCGCTGGATGTGGTCGTTCCAGCGTCGCCGTCTCGACGACTATCGAACCCTCGTGTTCGACAACCGGGGGACCGGCGAGTCCGAGGCTCCGGTCGACGAGGAAGCGTACAGCATCGCCGCGTTCGCGAGCGACCTCGAAGCGGTCCTCGACGCGGAGGGAATCGACCGCGCACACGTCGTCGGCGCGAGCATGGGCGGGATGACCGCCCAGCAGTACGCCCACGAGTACGACCGAGCAGAGAGCCTCACCCTGCTTTGTACCTCCCACGGCGGCGAGGACGCCGTGCCGACACCCGAGTCGACCCAGCAGCGAATGTTCTCGGTCCCCGAAGACTACGACGAACGCGAGGCCCTGCACTACAAGATGCAACCCGCGATGTCCGACGACTTCTGGGAGGACAACCGAGACCTCGTCGAGGAGATCGTCGACTGGCGGCTCTCTTCGGACGCGCCCGACCACGCGCGACTGGCACAGGCCGGTGCTGTCGCCGCCTTCGACAGTACGCCGTGGCTCGCAGACCTCGACGTGCCCACAGTGATCATGCACGGCACCGCCGACCGCGTCCTGCCGGTCGAGAACGGGAAGCGACTCCACGAGAAACTGCCGGGCAGTGACCTCGACCTGTACGACCACGGCTCGCACCTGTTCTTCGTCGAGGAGGCCGACACCGTGACCGAGGCGATTCGAGACCACGTCGAGGCACATGCCCGATAACGCCCAGCCCTTCGAGTGGGTGGGCCAGTGGATCGAACGGCGCGCCGCCCTCTCCCCTGACGCGGTCGGTCTGCGCGACGTGACCACGGGCGAGGCGTACACCTACGCGGAACTCGACCAGCGCGCGAACCGCACGGCGCGACTGCTGCGCGAGCACGGCGTCGAGAGCGGGACCGACGTGGCTCCCGGCGAGGCCGGTGGCCGGGTCGCCGTCCTGTCGCGAAATCGCCCCGAGTTCGTGGACCTGTTCTTCGCCACGGGCAAGACCGGCGGCGTCCTCGCACCCCTGTCGCACCGACTCGCTGCACCCGAACTCGCGGCCTTGCTCACCGACATCGAACCGGAACTGCTCGTCGTCGAAGGCCCGTTCGACGACCTCGTGCGTGACGTGTGTGCGCGTGAAGACTGCGCCTACGACGGTCCGATTCTCGGTCTCGGCGACTCCGCGTACGACTCCTTCGGGAGCGCGCTCCCCGACGACGACTCGCCGGTCGAGACGCCCGACCTGTCGATGGCCGACCCGCACCTCTTCTTGCACACAGGTGGGTCGACTGGCGTGCCAAAGGAGACCGTTCTGACCCACGGGAGCATCGTCTGGAACGCGGTCAACACGGTCACCGCGTGGGGCCTGCGCCCCGAAGACGTGACCCCGATGGTGTTCCCCTTCTTCCACACCGGCGGCTGGAACGTCCTCACGATTCCCTTCTTCCACATCGGGGCAGAGGTCGTCATCGCCCGCGAGTTCGACGCCGAGGAAGTCCTGGAAATCGTGGACGAGCGCGACGCGAGCGTCCTCGTGGCCGTCCCGGCCGTCCTGCGCATGATGACGCAAGCCGAGGGCTGGGCCGACGCCGACCTTGCGACGCTCCGGTTCGCCAAATCGGGCGGCGGGCCCTGCCGCGAATCCGTCATGGAGGAGTGGTGGTCTCGCGGCGTCGACCTCTCGCAGGGCTACGGCCTCACCGAGTGCGGGCCGAACAACTTCGCCATGCCGACCGACTGGCCCCGCGAGAAGGCCGACAGCGTCGGCGTCCCGGCGATGCACGTCGACATCCGCATCGTCGACGGCGGCGGCGAGCGCGTCGACCAGGGCGACATCGGCGAACTCGAAATCGCTTCACCGCACGCCGCGGACCGCTACTGGCACAATCCGGAAGAGACCGAAGCCACGTTCGGACAAGGGTGGGTGTCGACCGGCGACCTCGCCCGACAGGACGACGCTGGCTACGTCTACATCGAGGGTCGCAAGAAGAACATGTACGTCTCCGGCGGCGAGAACGTCTATCCCGCCGAAGTCGAGGACGTCATCGCCGGCCACCCGAAAGTCGACGAAGTCGTCGTCATCCCGGTTCCCGACGAGCAGTGGGGACAGGTCGGAAAGGCCGTCGTCGAAGGCGACGCGAGCCTCACGCTGGAGGAGTTGACCGAGTTCCTCGACGGGAAACTGGCCCGGTTCAAGCGGCCGCGCCACCTGGACTTCGTCGACGAGATGCCGACCTCGGGACCGTCGAAGATAGACAGAGAGACGGTGAAACAGCGGTTCGGTGAGGAGTGAATCAGTTCGGGTTCGCGTACACCATCTCCATCGGTAGTCCTTCCGGATCTGCCTGTTCGTCTGGGAGTTCCTCGAAGACGGCCCGTGACACCGTTTCTGGTGCATCATCCGGGAGTTTTCGGAGGCCCCCAGTCAAGTTGCTGGCAGTCAATGCAAGTGCAAATGCGTCGAGTAGATCATCGTTCTTGAACGTGGGAGTTGTACTGACGGTGTCTATAATTTCATTTGCGGCATCCTGTGCGTGAGTCAGTAATTCAGAGTCAATTCTTTGAAGCACATTGACCCGTTCCCAGAAGGCTGCTGCCGGTTGTCCAGTCTTGGAGTAGGACATTGCGTCTCCGGCTAGGGCCCAGAAACAGACTTCTGGATGTGCCTCCCGAATAGATGTACCGGCGAGCGATTTATTCTCTCTGAGGAAATCATCGACTTCCGCGATTTTCTCACAGATAGCGAACGCTTGAGTTCCGAGACTCCCGTCTGTGTTTTCTTCTTGAATCTCTTTTGCGGCCTCGTACTCAGTGGCATGAGCAGCCGCTCGAATCGGCGGTGGGAACACGCTCCTACTACGGGGATTGCCAAGCACTTTCCGAGCAGCGTCGTCACAAGGACGCTTGTCGTTCGTTGTCTCGCGGAGACCGATTGGGACATCGACTAAAATTGTCGTGTCGTCATTGTCGTACTCAGCCCACAACTCAACGAAATCCGAGTACAATGTCGCACCAATGTATCTGGCCTCACTGTACTCGACAGCCACCCATCCATCCGGACTGCCGTCGACACCGACGAACCGCGGAGTCGAACTCATACCTCGAATCGGGGACACTGACAGAAATAGCTCACGAGAACCGTGATTTCACAGGCAGGAACCGTGCTGGTATCGCATCTGAAAGACAACGTTTATCAACTGACGAGTCGATGTGTGTACACTAGACACACACCAAGAATTATGATAGATATTTCGATGGACATGGAGCAGTACGACTGCCCGTTCATCGACACCACTGCGGACCACGACGTCGCCTTCGCCGCGGCACACTGGGAGTTCAACCCGGTGGCGGAGGAGCTGGAGTGTCGGATGGTCGTCGAAGGAGCGGACAGGGGAGCGCTCGACAACGGCCTGCACGCGCTGCAGGACCACGACCAGATGCACGGCATCGACCTGCTGGCGAAGCGGGACAACGTCGCGCACCTGAAGACGGTGATGGGCCAGACCGATGCGATGGAGACCATTCGCCGCAACGAGGGCTACATCACCGGCCCGTTCTACATCGAGGACGGGAGCGAACTGTGGCACGTCGGCTTCGACGACGCGGGCCGGGCCGACGGCACGCTGTCGGAACTGGAGGCTCACACCGAGTTCGAGGTCGTCGAACGCGACGACACGACACTGCCGACGATGAACGACGTGGTCCAGAACGCCGGGGCCGCGATGGCGCTCATCAGCGGCTGCCGGGACCTCTCGGACGTGGAGCGAGAGACACTGGAGACCGCAGCGACGGAGGGCTACTTCGAGAGCCCGCGAAACACCACGCTCGGTGATTTGGCCGACGAGTTCGGCGTGTCGAAGCCGGCCGTCTCGAAGAACCTGCGGCGCGGCCAGCAGAAGATGGTCGAACGCGTCGTCGAGGCACTGTCGGAACTAGACGACTGAGCGCGGCCGGTTTTTCGCAGTCGTGGTCCGAAGACTCGATTTTTCGCCCGCGAGGTTGATATGTTAACCTTGTAATTATTGCTGAACTTCTTCCGATACATCCTAACATGTCGCGCGTACACATCTCACGAAGACGAATGCTCGGAACACTCGGCGCGGTCGGTGTGGGTGGCCTGGCTGGCTGTACCAGTGGTGGCGACGGGACGGACACGAACACGTCCGCCGACGGTACCGACGGGAATGGCGGCACGGGGAACGGGACGAAGACGACGAAGCAAGCCGGTTCCTCGGCGTCGGGGACGGTGAAAATCGGCGTCATGCAGCCGATGTCCGGTGACCTGCAGTACTACGGGATGCAGGGCATCTGGGGCTTTCTCTCCGGACTCGCGTACAAAACCGACACGGACCCGCTCACGGGGATTCAGACCGGCACGAAGACCATCGAAGACGGCGACGTGACGTGGGAACTGCACTTCAAGGACACCAAGTTCGCCGCGGACACGGCCCAGACGGTCGCGACCGACCTCGTCCAGAACGAGGAGGTCGACCTGCTCTTTGGCTGCTCGTCGTCCTCCGCGGCGACCCGCGTCATCGACACGGTCGTGAGCGCGGTCGACACCCCCTACATCGCGGGGCCGGCCGCCTCCGCGGACATCACCTCCAACGCAGAAACCTGCTCCAAGCAGGTGTTCCGCGCGAACGAGAACACGGCGATGGACGCCCGCTCCGGCGGGACCTACGTCGCACAGGAGACCGACATCGAGAAGGTCTACCTGATGGGTGCGGACTACTCCTTCGGGAAAGCCGTCGTCAACAACTACAAGAACGTCCTCGAGTCGAACGGCATCACCATCACGGGTACGAAGTTCGTCCCGCAGGGCTACTCAGAGTTCGACGGCCTGTTCCAGACCGCCGTCGACTCCGGCGCTGACGCCGTCGTCGGCGGGTTCACCGTCGCGACGCTGCCGAACTTCATGACGACCGCAGCGAACTACGACGTGCGCGTCTTCGGTGGGTTCGCCACCGAAATCACGAACTCGGTCGTCGGTTCCGTCCTCCAGAACATCATCGGCAAGCCGCTGTCTGCGGACAAGATCAAGAACGCCGAGGTCGGCCCGTTCACGACTCGCTATCACTGGAACCAGTACGACAACGAGATCAACAGCGCCTTCGTCGACATGTACACGAACGCGTACGGCAAGGTCCCCGACCTGTTCACCTCGGGTACCTTCACCGCGGCCTCCTCGGTCTATCAGGCGGTCAACGCCTCCGGGTCGACCGAGGGCGCAGACATCGCGACGGCGATGAAGGGCATGACCGTCGCGGACACGCCGAAGGGCAAAGACGGCTACACGTACCAGAAGTACAACAACCAGGCCCGCTCCGAGATGACGGTCGCGTACCCCGTCCCGACGAGCGACGAGTGGAGCGACTACTGGGGTGCGTCCATCATGCCCGGCGAGCCGGTCGCCCGCCTCAGCGCGGACAAGGTCACCATCCCCAAGGACTCGGACCAGATGGGGTGCTCGCTGTAGGCCGATGGCCGCACAGGTGCTCAGAACGAGCGGCCTGACGAAGCGGTTCGGCGGCGTGACGGCGGTCGACGGGGTGGACTTCGCCCTCGGGAGCGACGAGTGCTGTGCGCTCATCGGCCCGAACGGCGCGGGGAAGACGACGTTCTTCAATCTGCTCACGGGCACGCTCTCGCCCACCGACGGGACCGTCGAGTTCCGTGACGGTGACGGGTGGGTCGACGTGACCGACTACGGCCCGCACGAGACCGCCACCGCCGGCGTCCACCGCTCGTACCAGGTCACGAACGTCTTCCCGACGCTCTCCGTGCTGGAGAACGTCCGGGTCGCCGCGCAGGCACACGGAGACGCGACGACGCGCTTCTGGCGCAACGTCGACGCTTTCCCCGAGTTCGTCGCAGAAGCCGAATCGATTCTGTCGCGAGTCGGTCTCGACGGCCAGCAAGCGGTCACCGCTGGCACGCTCAGTCACGGCGAGAAACGCCAGCTAGAGATGGCCATCGCGCTCGCAGGTGACCCCGACGTGTTGCTGCTCGACGAGCCCGCCGCAGGCGTCTCCTCGGAGAGTGTCTCCGACGTGGTCGACCTCATCCGCGACGTGTCGACGGACCACGCGGTCCTGCTCGTCGAACACAACATGGACGTGGTGATGGACCTCGCCGACCGCATCGCCGTGTTGCATCGCGGGAGTCTCATCGCCGATGGCGAACCGGCGGCAGTCCGCGAGGACGACGCTGTACAGGAAGCCTACCTCGGCGGGTACGACCCCGACGCCGAACACCCGGTTCCGGGTGACGGCGGGTCAGAGGAGGGGACCGCATGAGCGCGAGCGATTCGGGAACCGCAGACGCGAATAGCCGCGGTGACCACCTGCTCAGCCTCGACGGCGTCCACACGTACTACGGCGAGAGCCACATTTTGGAAGGCATCTCGCTCCACGTCGACCCCGGCGAGACGGTTGCACTCGTCGGCAGAAACGGTGTCGGCAAGACGACCACACTTCGGACAGCCCTGCAACTCACACCGCCCCGCGAGGGAACCGTCGAGTTCCACGGCGAGGACGTGACCGGGCAGGCGACTCACGAAGTCGCTCGGTCCGGCATGGGCTGGATACCGGAAGACCGCCGCATGTTCTCCGAACTCACGGTCGAGGAGAACATCCGCGTCTCGGTGAAAGACGGTGAGAACGTCGAAGAACACCTCGACACCGCGTTCTCCGCGTTTCCGGACCTCACGGAGTTCCGCGAGCGAAAAGCGGGCAACCTCTCCGGCGGCCAGCAACAGATGGTCGCCATCGCCCGCGGTCTCGTCGGCGAGAACGACCTGTTGCTCGTCGACGAACCGAGCGAGGGACTCGCACCGCAAATCGTCGAGGACGTGGCGACCGCGCTGCGTACCATCTCGACCGACACCTCGCTGTTGCTCGTCGAACAGAACTTCCCGCTGGCGATGGACATCGCCGACCGGTTCTACCTGCTCGACCATGGCGAAGTCGTCCACGAAGACACCACCGATGGTGTCACTGCCGACGACGAGGAGATTCGGAGGTACCTGACGTGACGGGGCTCGTTCCGGCCGCTTCGCTCGTCGACGCCATCGCGCACTTCCTCGATTTGGGTGTGCTCGTCGGTGTCGTCGTCGACGGTCTCGCCAAGGCGTCGCTGTATATCATGATCGCTGCGGGCCTGTCGCTCATCTTCGGCCTGATGGGCGTGCTCAACTTCGCCCACGGCTCGCTGACGGCCATCGGGGCGTACCTCGGTGGTCTCGTCGTCGTGTTACTCGTGGCGCAGGCGAGCGGCGACTTCGCGCGACTCGGGGCGTTCTTCGTCGCCGTCGTCGTCGTGTTCGCGCTCCTGACCGGCTTCGGTAGCTTACTCGAAGTGAAGCTCATCCGCCCACTGTACGACCGGCCGCCGCTGTATCAGATTCTGCTGACGTTCGGCATCACGCTGGTCCTGGAGGAACTCCTTCGAATGGTGCTGCACTTCTACGGCATCCAGCCCACGACGAAGTGGCAGGAACCACTCGGGACGAAACCGTCGTTCCTCGCACCGACAGAGAGTTTCTCCGTCCTCGGGACGAACATCGCTGGTCTGGACCTGTTCCAGATTCTGTTCGGTGTCGTCGTGACTGCTGGTCTCTGGGCGTTCCTGACCCGGACCCGGTACGGCCTGTACATCCGCGCCGGAAGCGAGGACAGCGAGATGGCGGAAGCCCTCGGCATCGACATCCGCCGGGCGTTCACCGTCGTCTTCGGCGTCGGCGTCGGCGTCACCGGTGTCGCCGGCGCGCTCCTGATGTGGGACGTGGCGTGGGCGGCCCAGATATCGCTCGGTGCGGAAGTGCTGCTTCCGGCGTTCGTCGTCGTCATCGTCGGCGGGCTCGGGACGTTCCGCGGGACGGTCGCCGCGGGTGTCCTCGTCGGGCTCGTCGACGCGGTGACGACTGAACTGTTCACCAGCGACATCGTCGGCTTCTCCGCGTTGCCACAGCTGGTCATCTTCCTCATCCTCGTGGTGATGCTCGTCGTGCGCCCGCAGGGGCTCTACGGCGTCGAGGAGGTGGGTGGCCATTAGCGACGCGACCGCGGACTCGACCTCGAACGAGTCCACGCGCTCGGACACGGCGGCAACCGTCGAATCGACCGAGGAGTCCTACCTCGTTCGCTACGCCCGCGAGCAGTCCGTCCACCTCGCGGTGGTCCTGTTGCTCGGGCTGTATCCGTTCATCTACACCTTCCTGACCGAATCGGCCGTCGCCGCAGAGATGGCGATGTTCCTGCCGCGCATCGACACGATGATCGCGGTGTTCTACTTCGGCCTGTTCGCCATGTCGTTCGACTTCATCAGCGGCTACACGGGCTACCTCTCGTTCGGCCACGCCGCCTTCTACGGACTGGGCGCGTACTTCGTCATCCTCGTGGCCAACGGGAAGGTGCCGATACTCGGCGCGAACACCCCGTTCATGGTGAGTCTACTCGTCGCCGGACTGCTCGCGGTCGGCCTCGCGTTGCTCATCGGTGCGGTGTCGTTCCGCCTCTCCGGCGTCTACTTCGCCATGATCACGCTCGGGTTCTCACAGATTCTGTACGTCCTCTTCGCCAACTGGGACTTCGTCTCGCAGAACCCGCAAGACGGCGTCTCGGCGACTGTGAGCGAAGGCTTCGCCGTCGGAATTCCGTACGTCGACGCGCTCAACATGCGCATCGGCCGCCTGCTCGGTGACACGTTCACCTTCGGCTTCGACTTCGTGCAGATGACGGGAATCGAACTCCTCTCACCCATCAGCCACACGATTTCGCTGTCGGGGACCGAGGTGTCGTACTACATGATCGGCCTCGTCGTGCTGGTGAGCTACTTCGTCCTCCAGCGCATCATCCACTCGCCGTTCGGGCGAGCGATGATCGCCATCCGCGAGAACGAAGAGCGCGCCCGTGCCGTCGGCTACGACGTGTTCCGCGTGAAGATGGGCGCGTTCGCCATTTCCGGGTTCTTCGGTGCAGTCGCCGGCGGACTGCTAGCAGGCTACCGCGGCTCGGTCGCGCCTGAGAACTCGTTCTACTTCCTCACCGCGGGTGACGCCCTCCTCGCGTCGATTATCGGCGGCTTCGGCACCATCGCTGGGCCGCTGTTCGGTCGCCTGTTCCACGAAGGACTCCACGAGTTCCTCTCGAAGGAAGGCGGTGGCTTGCTCCCGTACCTGCGCAGTGAACTTGGACAGGGTACCCTCGACACGGTCATCTGGAACGGCTTCACCGTCGCCGAAGGCATGGAGACGTTCCTGAACGGCCGGGCCGGGCTGTACATCGGCCTGCTGTTCGTCTTGTTCGTCCTGTACGTCCCCCACGGTCTGCTGGGCACGCTCCGCGTGCGCCTCGGCGGCACCGTGGCGAAGCGACTTCCGGCGCACATTCAGCGGTACCTACGATGACCGGGAACGAATACCCCGAGTCGGTCGCCCTGACCGGTCTCGGGACGTACGTTCCCGACGAGACCGTCTCCGGTACCGAAATCGCAGACCGAAGCGGCGTGCCCGAAGACGTCGTCGTCGAGAAGATGGGCCTGCGCGAGAAGCACGTCTGTCCGCCCGACGACGACCACTGCACCGACATGTGCGTGAAAGCCGGGCGCGAAGCCCTGGACGACGCAGACATCGACCCCGCTGACGTCGACCTCCTCCTCTACCACGGTAGCGAGTACAAGGACCACGTCGTCTGGTCGGCCGCCGCGAACGTCGCGGACCGACTCGGCTGTGAGGACGCCTTCGCTACCGAGAGCTACACGCTCTGTGCCGGCGTGCCAATCGCGCTCCGGCAGGCGAAGGCACAGCTACTCGCCGACCACGTCGACACCGCACTGCTCGTCGCCGCGAGCAGAGAAGAAGACCTCGTCGACTACGAGAACGAGCGCTCGTCGTTCATGTTCAACTTCGGGTCGGGGGCCAGCGCCATGGTGCTGGAAGCCGACCCTGAACCGGACCGAGTTCGCGCTACCATCGGCGAGAGCTCGGCCCTGACTGACGGGTCGTTCTCCGGCGACGTGGTGATGCCCGCGGGCGGGTCGAACCGCCCGGCCAGCGTCGAGACGGTCCAGCAGGGCCTGCACACGCTCGACGTGCCCGACCACGCCTCGATGAAAGAGCGACTTGCCGACGTGAGCCTCGACAACTTCCTGTCAGTGGCGACCGACGCGATGGCGCGCTCCGGTGTCGACTCCGTCGATTTCGTCGCGCTGACGCACGTGAAACGGTCGTTCCACGACTACCTCTGCGACCAACTGGGCTGTGACCCGGAGTCGGGTGCGTACTACCTCGACGACTACGGCCACGTCCAGTCGTGCGACCAACTGCTCGCGCTGGAAGAAGGTCTCTCGCGAGGTCGTGTCGAACCCGGCGACGACGTGCTGTTCCTCGCCGCTGGGACCGGCTACACGTGGGCGGCGACCTGCCTGACGTGGTGGAGATGACACCGTAGGTCGGGCAGTTGCGCTCGATGCGACGACGCGGCGTCACTTCGTATCCTCGTTGACGCTCACGGGAGCGACCGTCGCATACAGACGGCCGAAGACGGGCAGAGACTATCGAACTCGGTCGTCTCCTGTAACGACGATGGTGCTGCGTCGCGGTCGATTCTCTCGTAGCCACGGTCATCGAAGAATTGCTCGGCCGTCGTCGTCAGCAGGTACAGCGTCTCGACACCGGTATCGGCCGCCGTCGATTCGAGTTCGTCACACAGCGCCGTCCCATAGCCGCACTCTCGCTTCGACGCTGCGACCACGACCGACCGAAGGAGACCGTCGGTGCCGTACACCTCGATACCGCCGCCGCCGACGCGCTCCTCGTCGTCGTAGCCGACGTAGAACCGACCATCGCTGGACCGCACGTCCGCCGAAGGTAAGCCGTTCTCGTCGAGGAGCGATTCGAGGTACGAGAGTTCCTCGGCCGCAGCGATACGGAGGGTGAGCGTGACGCTGTTCATACGAAGTACTCTATTCGAACGGGCAAGTGCATTACCGCAATAGCACGGTGGTTGTCTCCGATATCGTGCTGCTTTCAGAGTCCGCCATCGAAGCACCCAGCCACGCGGTAGATAGCTACTGGGCCCCACACCCAACAATAGGACAAATTGCCCCATTATTTGGTTCTAGTAGGAAGTTATTAGTGCCACCCACCAGAAACAACCAATTGTTGGTGCGACCACCCAATGATTGAAACCACTATCCGCGACCCAGAGAAGCACGAGACCCTCCGCGCAGACAGTCAGGGCCGAATCAACCTCGGCGTCCAGTACGCCGGCCGTACCGTCGAAATCGTCGTCGCCGAGTCCCGGACTGCCGACTCCGAGACCACCGAGGTCCAACAGACCATCGGCGACCGACCGATGGCAGAACACGAGCGACAGGGGATGCTGTTCGTCCGTCTCCTCGGCCTCGACCAGACGTTCCTCACCGGCGACCACAGCGCCGTCGTCGACGAGAACGACGTGGACGCCGAGACGGTCGGACTCTCCGACGTGGACTGGTCGAAGGGCTACCTCCTCGACGCGAAGAACGTCGCCCGCTTCGAGTTCGACCCCGATTCCGAGGAACAGTTCCCGTTCGGCGAGGAGATTACGGCCGAACCGGTCGAGGTCAGCGCCGACAAAGGTGAGTCCGGCGTGCCAGTGTACCGCTTCGAAAACGAGGCCGGCGGCGTCTCGACGGTCGCAACGGAGTACGTCGAGTCCGTCCAGCGCATCTTCGGCTACGACCCGACCGAAGAACTGTCGAACGTCCGCGTCCACTCCGGCGACGCACCGCATCCGGTCGTGTTCCGTAACCCGACCACTGACGGCTACATCGCCGTCGCGCCGCGCGTCTCAGAGTGATTCGCCGGTGGCGGTAGAGAGCGACGACCGAGTCATCCCACGACACCGACGGTGGGCGTGGTGCCGAACACCGCCCACACCTATTTCTTCGCAAACACGGAATCTATCCACATGAACCGGCGTGCCCTCCTCGCATCGCTCGGTGGCCTCGGTGCCGCCGGCATCGGTGGCTACTGGTACCTCCGTCGTCCGGGCTATCCGCCACTCCCCAACGACGCGAGCGGTCTCTCCTACACCGTCCGGCGGCGAGACGAGTGGCTGCTCCGAAGCGACACTGGCGAGAGTACCGGCCTCGCACTCGTCACTGACGAAGACGGTCTCTCCCGGTTTCGGACCGACTGGCAGACACCAGACGACCGCGCCTACTTCGACGCGACCGACTTTTCGACCGACTTCCTCCTCGCCGTGCAGGTAATCACGTCAGCGGATTCGACGGGTGTCAGCATCGGCAGCGTTGGGCAGACCCCGGACGGAACGGTCTGGTCGAACAGCACCGTGGCGAATCCCTCGGGGAACGACGACGCGTCTCCGCGAGGGTTCATCCTCCGTGTCGAGCGAACCGGGACACAACCGACCGGGGCGCGCCACGTCCATCGTGGTGGCAACACCGACAGCGAAATGACCGCAGGTCCGGCCAGCATCGAAGCACGCGAAGCACGCCGCGAGACGGGACGGCGGTGACCAACCGAACACCTAACCCACTTCCGCGACTCTTCGAACCTACATGGCGAGGAGCGCTAGCCAATCACCCGACTCGGACGCAGCCACCGATGGCGACGCCTTGCCGGACCACTCCCGACGCCGGGCCATGGCGACCGTCGTCCTCGTCGTCTTCTTGGACCTCGTCGGCTTCGGCATCGTCATCCCCATCCTCCCGTTCTACGTCCGGTCGTTCGCCGTCAGCGACTTCTACATCGGCCTGCTCGCCGCGTCGTACTCCATCATGCAGTTCGTCTTCGCCCCACTGCTCGGTCGACTGTCGGACCAGCACGGCCGGCGACCCGTCCTCGTCCTCTCGCTCTGTGGGAGCGTCATCGCGTGGACCGTCTTCGGCCTCGGTGGGGCACTCTGGGTGTTGTTCCTGTCGCGGATGCTCGCGGGCGCGATGGGCGGGAACATCTCGACGGCGCAGGCGTACGTCGCCGACGTGACGCCACCGGCAGAACGGGCAAAGGCACTCGGCATCCTCGGGGCGGCCTTCGGGCTGGGATTCATTTTCGGCCCGGCGCTCGGCGGCGTGTTCGCCAGCGACGCGGCCGTGACGACTGCGCGTGATATTCTGCCGAGTTTCGTCCCCGCAAACCGGTTTTCGCTCCCGAGTTTCGCCGCCGCCGGGATGTCCCTGCTCGGCGTGCTCGTCGCCCTCAAGTTCCTGCCCGAACCCGACCGCCTGCGAACCCGCGGCGAGCGACAGACGATGGTCGACCAGTTCCGGAGTGCGCTGGCCGACCCGGCGCTGCGTGGCCTCGTCATCTCCTTCTTCCTCGTTTCGGTCGCCTTCTCGGGCGTGCAGGTCGCGTTCATCCCATGGCTGGCCGATACGTTCGGGTACGGCGAGTCACAGGCCGCGCTGTTTCTGACCTACGTCGGCGTGCTGGGCGTGGTCGTCCAGGGCGGCCTCGTCGGGCGCGTCTCGAAGTGGCTCGGCGACGAGCGCATGGCGGTCACCGGCGGAACCGCGTTGGCACTCGCACTCGCAGTCATCCCGTTCGCACCCGACCTCGGAGCCCTGCTCCCGGCGGTCGGTCCGCTCGGGCCCGGTGTCGTCGGCGTCGTGCTCGTCCTGCCGCTGCTCTCGTTCGGTAACGGCCTGTTGAACGCGGCCCTCGGCGCGCTCGTCTCGAAGGCGGCCAGCGCGGAGCGACAGGGCAGTGCCTTCGGCGTGACACAGGGTGCGGGGAGTCTGGGCCGGACGGTCGGTCCGCCCGCCATGGCCGGGCTGTACGCCTTCGCGTTTCACTGGGTCCCGTTCGTCGTCGGTGGTCTGCTACTCGTCCCAGTCCTCGGACTGCTGGCCGCGCTCGTCCGGGATTAACGGTGCGCTGGCGGGAAGCGTGGCGACTGATACTCGATGGAGAACGCGGCGAGGAAGAGCGAGAGCGCCGCGACCGCGAGCGCCGGCGCAGGGGCGATTGGTCCGGAAGCAGCGTAGAAGATCGACTCGAGCAAGAGACTCGAGAGCAACGCGAAGCCGAGGAAGGTAAACGAGAGTGTGAGCAACGAGCGTGTCTGTCCGACCACCGGTGTCCGTCCGACACCGAACAGGACCAAGGCCGCCGCGGCGGCGAGGACGAACCCTGTCGGAATCGTGATGTCCAGCCAGCCGAGCCACCCCGACCCGTACCGAACGGTGGGAGCGAGTGGGCAGAGACTCAGACCAACACCGATGACCACTGACGGCCGGTGGCGCATACCGGTCTCTCTCACTGGACTGGCATATACGTTCCTTTAGAGAAATCGTCACGTTTCCCGACGCCGCGATTCGCCACGCTTCGCTCAGCAGTCGATGTCGAACGCGAGGACACCACGACGGGTGCCGATTGACCACGCAGCGTAGAAACAGACGAGGGTCGGGCCGACCAGCAAGAACTGCAACGGACTGATGTCGGGTGTCGCGGGACCGAAGACGACCGCCCCGACCAGCGCGGCGAGCGTCCCGATGCCCGCGACGAGGAACGACCCGACCAGCCGCGTGCGCTGGCTCCAGGGTCCGGCGTCGAGGCCGACCGAGACGAACCCGAGGCCAGCGATGGCCGTGACCACCAAGGCGAGACCGCGAGGGCCGAGCAGTGCGTCGACACCGAAGCCGACCGCGAAGACCACCGGCGTCACGATGGAGAGCGTACCGACGATGAGGGGGAGCGGGCGGCGCATATGTGAGGCTTCGTCCACACCGAAATAAAAGTCTCGGCCGGAACGGTACACTCTTTGGCGCGCAAATCCGTGCTTCGACTCGTGGCGCGTCACTTCGAGTACCCCTGTCCGGACTGTCGGAGCACGAACGACCTCCACGACCCGGACTGCGAGTTCGCCGGTGTCGAGTGGCACACGGTCGAGAAAGCCTACGCAGACGTTCTCGCCGTCCTGACCAGCGGCGTCAAGAGCGAAGACGAAGTCCGCGACGCCGTCGCCGCGTTCGCCGAGTGGGACCACCTCCACAACGAGGCGCTGTCGTACCTCCAGCGCGTCCAGCGCGTCGAGAAGCCGAACGGGCGCGACCGCCTCGAACTACTGGACCCCGACGAGTACCGCGAGCGACTGTCGACGCCGCAGTACGAGCCCATCAGGACCGTCTACGAGAAAGGCTCGGTGCCGGGCTGTCACGACAACAGCGTGTTCGCCCTCGTCGCCTACTACGAGATGGTGGGCCTGACGTGGCCCGAGACGCGCGAACACGTCGTCCAGTGGCTCCACGACTCTGGGACCTGGCAACGCGGCGGCTTCGAAGAAGAGACGCCCGAAGACCTCGTCAACTCGAAGCGACACGTGTACGAAGCCGGCTACGGCTGGAAACAGGCGGCGCGGGAGTCGAAGGCCGTCATCGACCGGCAGTTGTAGGATTGCTTTCTGGAAGGCGACGAACGCTGGTTCTTCCTGCGTATCAGACGAATAGCAGACGCACGGAGAGCGGAAGGAGTCAGCGAGTCCACTCGCTACTGGCGCTCTCGTACCGCCGCAGCGAGTCGCCCAGAACGACGAGTCCCGAGAGAGTCAGTATCCCGGCCAGCAGCACGACGAGGTCCGACGAGACGGTGCTGCTGTCTCCTAACTGCATACCGAAGAACCCAATCCAGAGGAGTGATTTCCCACCCCAGAGTCCGGCCTGCTTTCGAGTCCGGACACCAGACCAGTACCTGTAGGCGGTGACGAGGGCGATGGCGGTCCAGAGGAGAATCAGCGAGATGGAACCGGCTGGACTCACTAGCCACTCCCCGAACACGGTCACGGCGTCGACGACGACACCAGTGACTGATTGCAGGACTGGTCCTGAGACTCGGCGCATATCCCCAATCAAAGTTGACAGAACAAAAACTAGTTCCCAACCGTGGTGCGATGCACTCGTCTCGGCCGAACCGAATAGCGGCCTCGCGTGGCTGATTCAGTCAGACCGACTTGACCGAACTGCACAGAAGACACTTGTAACAGTAAGAAAACAGACGTGTATGCAGACGCCCTCCAGACGCGCCCTCCTCGCCCTCTCGGCGTCGACCCTTATCGCGGGCTGCTTCGAATCGAGTCTCGGCGACGACGAACGCGACGACCCCGCCACCACGACGACGAGGTCGGCAACCGAGCAGACGACATCACGGCCGACGACTAGCACTACGACGACCAACACTACGACGACGACCACACCCACCGCCGTGGTCGACTGTGAACCGAAAGACCTCCCGACACCACAACCCACAGTCGACGGGGAGTTCGACCCGAAACCGTACCCCGAGAAGCCGGCCGAACTGACCGAACAGACTGTCGTCTCCTTCGTCACCGAGTACGAGATAGCCCGAGCGTGGAACCGAATCCTCGAAGCGCACGAAGACACCGAGTATCTGGGGGTCGGGACGGTCCTCGAAACGCGCCACAAACGAACCAACGGTGGCCACCTCGTCGTGTTCCAGATATCGACCGGCTACGAGACGGGACACAGCGACGTCGACGGGTTCTACGTAGTCGGCTACTTCGTCACCGAGTCCGTGGTCAAACGGCGGAGTGGACTCGACCACCGAGAGGGGGTGACGGTCGACGAACTGACCGACGTGTTGCAGTGCGGGTAGGAAGACGGAGAAAGGAAGAAAGAACGCGTCGGTGAACGTCGTCGCGCTCAGTCGCTCTGGATACGCGGCGCGAGGACGAACATGACCGAGCCCTGTCCCTCGGCGATGTCGAAGCCGATCTTGACGGGGTACTCCTCGCCGAGTTCGAGCGTGACCTCGGCGTCCTTCGGGATGGCCTTGTCCATGTCCTTCAGGTAGTCGAGGCTGAACAGCGAGCGCGCCTCACCGGCTTCGAGCGCGATGAGGTCGCCTTCGTCGAGTTCGAGGTGGACGTCGTCGGTGTCGCCCTCGGCGTTGACGTAGAACGTGCCCGCGTCGGGGTCGACGCCGAGTGCGATGTGGTCGGAGACCATGTCAGCGGCCTTGACGGCGCGGTTGATGTCCTTGCCCTCGACGGTGACGTGGGCGGGGAGGTCGAGGTCCGGGATGTCCGGCTCCTTTCGGATGGAGTCCGGGTCGATGAGCGCGAGGGTGTACTCCAGCCCGTCGATCTGGATGTGGAGCTTTCGCGTCTCTTCGTCGAGTTCGAGTTCGACGAGCTGGCCGGAGTCGGCCATGCCGGCGATGTCTTCCAGTCGGGAGAGGTTGACGCCGATGATGCCGCCGTCTGCCTCGTAGGACTCGAACGCGGCGGCCGACAGTCGCAGGTCGACCATGCCGACGCTGGCGGGGTCGACGGCTCGAATCTCCAGCCCGTCGTCGTTCAGGTGGATCTTACACTCGTCCACCAGGACGCTCACGGAATCGAGCGTCGTCTTGAGCGTGTCCGCGCTCACGATGGCCTTGAACATGATAGGTGTCGCTACGAAATCGTGCCCTAAAAAGACACCCTTTCATCCGCGTGCGCAGGCGACGCGCGAGGCGATGTGTGAGTCCGTGTCACCGGCTGCTGGAGCCCCCGACAACAGCCAATGGCGACCTACTCGTTCCGAAAGACGAGGATGTTCTGGTGGACCATCGACGGGACGAACGAGAACGGGTAGCCGTAGACGTGGAGGTCCTTCGACGGGTCGTACCAGACGAGGTTGGCCTTCATCGTGTAGCCCACGTCGACGAGGCGGGCCGCGAGTTCCGACGACAGCATGTGGTAGGACTGCTCGCGGTACATGTCGCCGATGAAGACGACGACGTAGCCGTTCTCTTTCACAACGCGGCGAAACTGTTCGAACTTCGCCGCCATGTCGTCCAACCAGTCCTCTTTGGTCTGGAGGTCGTCGGCGTCGAAGCCGTCGAGTTTGCTCTCTCGCGTCTCCTTCTCGTTTCGAGTTTGCTCGACCTTGTCCATGTCCCAGTAAGGAACGTCGGTGCAGAGGAGGTCGATTTGGCCTTCTTCGAGCTCGTCGACCAGTTCGGCGCAGTCGCCGTGACGCATGTCCTGCCCGGCGAGTGCGCCCTCACCACGGGCCTCGCGCTCTGCGTTTTCCTGCTCCAGTACCTCGTGGTACAGGTCGACCCACTCCTGCGTTCGCTCGAAGCCGATGGCCTCGCGCAGGCCGGTTCCTTCGTACTCTGCGAGACTAGCTCCATGCAACGTCCCGCCGACGCCAGCGAACGGGTCCAACACGAGGTCGCCCGCCTTGCTGAATCGCTGAACGATGTCGAGACAGAGTCGCGGTGGCTTCTGCCCGCCGTGTTCGCTCCGCAACTCGTGCTGGAAGTCCGGCGGGTACTGCTCGGGGATGACCGACTTCGTGGCGAACTTCCACTCGCGCCCAGTCAGGTCGTTCACCCGGTTTCG
Source organism: Haloarchaeobius caseinilyticus (assembly GCF_051207395.1). Taxonomy (NCBI): domain Archaea; kingdom Methanobacteriati; phylum Methanobacteriota; class Halobacteria; order Halobacteriales; family Halorubellaceae; genus Haloarchaeobius; species Haloarchaeobius caseinilyticus. The sequence continues at coordinate 1,722,819 of NZ_JBPJZC010000001.1, forward strand.
CTCGTCGTAGATGCCCCGCCCTTCGACGTGTCGCTGGTGGTCCGCCAGTTCGCCCGTGTCGACGACCTCGCCGTCTTCGACGGGGAGCGAGTCGTCCTTTGCGCGTTCCTCGTCGAAGTCGCCCTCGTCGGTCGTGAAGAGCCGACTCTGTCTGTGGTCGGCGGGGTCGTCGGTCATCTCGCGTTGGTTGGTTGCCGTGTCGTTTGAATGTAGGTGCCATCGGTTTCGTTTTGAGTGGGCTCTGTTTGTGGTGACATCGTCGTATTTCGTGGTTGTCGGGTTTCAGTAGTTCAGTGTTGGTCTGATTTCAGTAGGCAGCGTCGGCTGGTTCGACGAGCAGGTCACTATCGCCGACGGAACGTGACCGCACCGCAACACACCGCAGCCACACCCTCCCCACCCGATTGCGCTCCTCGCGTCACTCCGCTCCGCTCCGTTCGCTGTGGTGCTCATCCCTCGCGCGATGCTGGCTCGCGGCTTGCAGCACGCTCGCCAGCGCGCGCCAGAGTGTTCGTGTAGTCGTCGTCGCACCACGCGAGTCCAGCAGCCAGTTCCCCGCCAGAGAACGCCTCACACGGTCACGGACGGATTGCGACACCCCTAACCGACTCCGCCGTGTACGGACCGTCAATCGACTATGGCACGCAAGGACCAATGGTACAACAGGGCGAAACAGCAGGGCTATCGGACCCGTGCCTCGTTCAAGCTGAAGCAACTCGACGAGCGAGAGGGACTGTTCGGCCCCGGTAACACCGTGGTCGACCTCGGGGCGGCCCCCGGCGGCTGGATGCAGGTCGCTGCCGAAGAGGTCGGCGAGGGCGGCACCGTCATCGGCGTCGACTTCCAGCGAATCCGTGATTTCGACACCGAGTACGACGCCGCCATCGAGACCGTCAAGGGCGACATGACCGAGCAGAAGACGAAAGACCGCGTCAAGGAAGTCGCTGGCGGCGAGGTCGACGTGGTCCTCTCGGACATGGCGCCGAACATGACCGGCGAGTACAGCCTCGACCACGCTCGCTCGGTCTACCTCGCGCGGCAGGCGTTCGAGACGGCACTCGACGTGCTCGACACCGGCGGCGACTTCGCCGTAAAGGTGTTCCAGGGCCCGGACGTGGACGACTTCCGCGAGGACATGAAGCAGGAGTTCCAGTACGTCCGGACCACCACGCCGAAGGCCTCGCGTGACGAGTCCTCCGAGACGTACCTCATCGCCAAGCACCGTCTCACCGCGCCGGTCCGCGAGGGCGACGTGGTCGAGGTCACGGTCCACGACGTGGGCAGCGAAGGCGACGGCGTCGCCAAAATCGACGGTTACACGCTGTTCGTCGACGGCGCTGAGAAGGGCGACACGCTCGACGTGCGCGTGACTGGACTCAAGCCGCGCTTCGGCTTCGCGGAACCGGCTGACGACTGAGGTACGGCCTCTGGGACTCGATTTCTGCGGCTTTCTCCACCTCAGCTATCGTCGTCCAGTCGGTCGTGTCTGGCGTCGATTTCGTCGAGGATATCCAGATTCTTGCGGATGGACGAGCGAATCGCGTCGCTCCGATTGACGAACTTTCCGTCGTCGCCGACGTGGTCGTCGAGGTCGTCGAGGAGTTCCTGTGGAATCTCGACGCTTATCTTGGGCATACCTGAAGATGGGCAGGAGAATAGTAAATAGCTTCTCGGTACCGGCGACGTGCGAAAACGGTGAAACGAACGGTCAGCTCAGGCCGCTTCTTCCGGCTCTGGACCGCCACCGCCGCCGCCGCGGAGCCGCCACGGGAACGTCAGTAGCCGGAGGACCAACAAGCCGAGCAGGTACGCCAGTGCTACCGGAATCGCCATGATGAGCATCGTGAGGACGCCCGACGGCGTGAGGATGGCTGCCAGTCCGAAGATGAGGACGACGACGACCTTCCAGTACTGAATCTGCTGTTCGTAGCGGATGATGCCGCCGCGGTGGAACAACAACATCGTGAGCGGGATGTCGAGGAAGAACCCGATGCCCGCCGTGGTGAAGAAGATGAGCCAGAAGAAACTGTTCAGGCGGTAGGAGATGATCATCTCGGCCTGAATCGCGTCCTGAACGAGGTACGAGATGATGGCTGGTGCGACGTAGAAGAAGCCGAGGAAGCTCCCCACGACGAACCCGACGAGCAACACGACGCCCCAGACGAGGAACGTCGAGTTGTTCCCGCTCGACACGATGCCACGCTCTTTCAGCGCGGGCCACGCGTAGTAGAGCAGTATGGGCAGGGTCGCGACGGCGGCCAGCAGCGTACTGATTTTGACCTCGAAGATGAGCGCCTCGACGGGGTGGAGTGCGACGATGAGGCCGACCTCACTCGGGCCACCCATGCCGGCGACGACCTTTCCGTACGGGAGCGACCCGGCGATAGAGCCGGCGGTCGTCGGACCGCTGCTGGCGGCCTGTGACCCACCGGGCATGATGCCCATCGCGTCGGCGAGCGGCTGGCCGGCCCTGAAGAACTCCTCGAAGCCGACTGCGGCCGGGTCACCGCGGACTTCGGGCGGGATACGAGAGATGAAGTTCCGCTTGATTTCACCGAGTCCGCCGCCGTAGAGCCAGGCGAACGTACCGAACAGCGTCAACATGAACACCGCGACGATGCGGAAGAACTTGGACGTGAGCGACTGCAGGATGAACGCGATGTCGTAGTAGTAGCCGCCGATGTCGTCCTCCGTCGTCTCCTCTTCGGTGAACGGGTTGAGCATGCCGGCAGCGGTCCGAGACATCACGTTACCGGACTCTTCTGCGCCCGCTTCGGGGCCGTCGTCCATACCCATCGACGCGGGGTCAGCGAGCGATTTCCCGCTGCTGGCGGCGGCCTCGGCCTGCTCCTGCTCCTCCTTGATGGCGACGGCCGCGTCGAAACGGTCGAGGATGGCCTGTGCCTTGTCGGAGTTGTCGTTGTCCATCGCCTTACGGGCGTGCTTGAGCGCCTCGTTCTCCGACATCTCGAAGAACACCTCGTTCGGTGCGGCCTTCACGCCCTCCGAGTCGAGCGTGTCGAGGTCGATGTCGGTCGGGTCACCGATGCGTCCACCGCGTGGGACGGTCGGCTGGCGGAGGACTCGCGCCGCGTAGGCGACGAGGACAACCAGTCCGACGAGGATCGCCACGTAGCCCGCGACGATGAACTGGTTGAGGATCGTCGGGTCAGTCGTCGGCGCGAATTGCCAGACAGTCAGGTCTGCTGGCCGGTACGCCGCCGGGACGTTGGCGATTACGTACCGGTTCACGTAGCGCAGTCCTTCGACGGCGAAGAAGCCGTACGCCGCGACGAGCGCGAGGCCGATGAGCAGGAAGTACTGGTAGATGCGTTTCTTCAGCAGGCCGGAGTCGGCCCCGCTCTCACCAGCACGGTGGAGGTTCGTCACCATCTTCGACAGCGCCAGACTGAGAACGTACAGGCAGATGAGCGGAATCGCCCACATAATCTGCGTGAACGGGTCCGGCGGCGAGAACACCGCCCCGAAGACGAAGATGAGCACGAACGCGTAGCGCCAGTTCTTCCGGAAGAACTCGTACGGGACGATTTCGGTGTACGAGAGCGTCGACATCACGAGCGGTAACTGCGCTGCCAGCCCGAACGAGAGCGTCAACAGCAGGATGAACTGCGTCCACTTCGTGATGTCGTAGCTGGGTTTGATGGACGCGTTGATGGCGTTCGTCGCCAGGAACTGGAACATGAACGGGAAGAAGACGACGTACGCGTAGATGACGCCGAGAACGAACAGGAAGATACCGAGCGCCGACATTCCGACGATTTGGAAGCGCGATATCGGCGTCTCTGGGTTGAACCCGCGACGCATCAACGACTCCCGGCCGAAGTAGAGTAACACTGGGAGTGCGAAGACGATACCGACGAACAACCCGATCTTGAACTGTAACAGGATGACGTCGAAGGGTGTTCGGGCGATGATGTCGACCTGCGAGGCGACCTCCTGCGACATCCGTTGCTGGGTGTTGTTCCGGAGGAAGTCCCAGACGTAGAGCCGCAGGGCATAGATCGTCCCCATCAGGCCGATGAGGAACGCGATGAATACTTTTTGGAGGTGCAACTGCAGCTGACGAAGCATCACGCCGAGGGTTTCTCGCCCCGAGTTGATGGTCCGGGCAGTGTCCTCACCGACGACCGAACTCATAATTGGATGCCGTGACGTACCAACCTCGTCAACATCAATCTTCTTCTCCGGAGACGAGGCCCAGGTAAGAAAAAGGTCTATAACGAGGCGCGCGTCTATTTCGGATAGATGGCGGACGAGTCTGAAGAGTCCGGTCTCTCGAAGGTCGACGACGAGGAGTCACAGCCCCGGGACCCGGAGGCCGAACCGGAACGGCGCGAGGACGCCACCCGCGAAACACCTAGTAGCGGGGAGAACGCGGGCGAGGAGTGGGACCCAGTCGGTCCCCACGAGACCGCCCCAGACGACATTGGCGTCCCGAGAGCCGACGCTGACGGGGGCGAAGACATCCCCGTTGGTCACGCCGCGGGCGCGGCGCGCCCCGGGGCCGAGCCAGCACTCGAAGAAGAACCAGACACGTTCCCCGACGCAGAGGAACCAGACACGTTCCCCGACGCAGAGGAGATCGAGTACGAGACGCCGCCGGACGACGAAGAAATGCCGCTCGCGGTCCACATCGAAGAGATGGTCCGCCGCCTCGGCATCGTCATCATCGCGGCGGCGGCGGCGACCGCGATCGCGATTCCGCTCTCCGAGCAACTCATCACGGCGATGTGGTTCGGGACGCTCCCCTCCGCCGGGGAACTCACCCGCCCGCACGTCTACTCGCCGCTCGAATTCGTCCTCACGAAGATCAAGGTCGCGAGCCTCGCGGGCATCATCGTCGCCCTGCCACTGTTCGTCTACGAGACCTACCTGTTCATGCGGCCCGGGCTGTATCCGAAAGAGCGCAAGTACTACCTCGCCTCTGTCCCGACGAGTCTCGTCCTCGCAGTCGCGGGGATGTCGTTCGCGTACTTCCTCGTGTTGCCCGCGCTGTTCGAGTACTTCCTCTACTACACCCAGGGCTCTGCACAGGTCGCGTTCGCACTCTCCGATACGTTCAACCTCATCATCACGCTGATGGCGTTCCAGGCCATCGTCTTCCAGATTCCGCTGTTCATGATGCTCGCCATCATGATGGGCGTGACGAGCAGGCGCTGGCTCGAGTCGAAGCGCCTGCTGTTCTGGGGGGCGTTCGTGGCCATCGCGTTCGTCTTCGCGCCGGACCCGACCGGGATGGCACCTATCGTCATCGCCGTCTCGATGATCGTCCTGTTCGAGGGCACGCTGTTGCTCCTGCGCTGGACGGGCCGCTGAGATGGAGGGCTTCGGGACCCTCGGCGACGAACCGATCCGGCACGTTCTTACGTGGTTACTGTTGTTCGTTCCAGCCGCAGTCCTCGTCCCCGATCCGACTGGGACGACGACGGTGGTGCTGTGGGTCGCCTGCTGTCTCGCGTTCGAGGGTCTGACGACGGCGACGACCGTTCTTCGCTGAGACGATTTCTGGGCACGCAGGACTACTTTTCTCTGTACTCGACGACTGGAAGCCAACCCGGTTAGGCCAGGAAATCATACTGGTTAGGCATAAACGTCATACAATGACTCGGTTCGCTCTGCACGCACCCACCTTCGACGGAACCACCGCGGCTGACTGGACCCGGCCGGGGCCTGGCGACTTCGCGACCGACGACCTCGCGGAGATAGACGACCACTTCCTGTTGTCGGAGACGGGCTTTCCACCGATCGAGTTCGGCGACCTCCACTGTCCCGTCGTCGACCCCGAGGGGAACCTGAACCGAGAGGCACTCGAACGGGTCAGTTCGGCCGAGGACGGTGTCGAGAGCGTCGACGGTGCGAACGAAGACTTGTGCGCTATCGTCTTCGAACTCACCGAGATGCTCGACCGGAAGTACTTCTCGGAGGAACCGTCGCCCGCTCCTCGGTGACGAAGACAGTCTCGTCGGGCGAACCGCCACAGCAGTTTTACCATCTGGGGCGCGATAGTGGAGGCCGATGGAACTCTCGGCGATTCCCGGGGTGGGTGAGAAGACGGCGGCGGCGCTGTCCGAACTCGACGACCCCGAAGCCGCACTGACAGCAGGCGACGTAGCGACGCTGGCGCGGGCACCGGGCGTGACCGAGGGCCGGGCGGCGCGCATCGCCCGGGCGGCGATTCGAGCAGAGCACGACGACCCCGGCGGCTTCCTCGCCACCGACCGCGCGCGAGAGGTGTACCGCGAGATGCTCGCGCTGCTCAAAGCGCGCACGGTGACCGACTACGCGGCAAAGCGTGTGGAGACCTTTTACCCGAGCACCGCCGAGTCCCGTATCGAGGAAGTGCAGACGTTCGCGGAGCGGGCGATGGGGCGCAGCGTGGACGATTCGGTTCTCGACGCACTCGCGGGTGTCGCCCCACTCGACGACCCGCGCGACGTGTCGGTCCGAGACCGGTGTCTGGCGACGACCGACGCGGAGACGTACTCGGCAGCGCGCGAGGCGGTTCCCGAACTGCCCGTCGAAATCGTCGAAGACGCCCGCGGACTGGCCGAGTTGGCGCGAGGGTACGCGACCGTCATCGCGCTCGACGAACGGTTCTCGGGCATCGAAGTCGAGGGTGACGTGCGGGTCGAACCGCGCGCACTGGAAGACCCTGAGTCGGTCGTGCCAGAGCGCGTTCTCGCCTTCTTCGCCGCGAATCGCGACCGACTTCGGGCCGCAGTCACGGTCCACGAGGCAGCCGACCTCGGCACCGACGCGGATTTGGCTGGGTTGTCGGCGGCGCTCTCCCGACTGGACGACGACGGCGGCATCGCAGGCGACGACGAGGTCGACCGTCTGGAGACCGCGATTTCGGACCTCGACGCCGCCGTCGGGATGGCCGAGAACATCGCCGACGACCACCTCAGGCAAGCGATTCAGGAGAAGGACGTGACTATCGAAGGCGGCGACTTGCTCTCGCTGGTCGAACGCGGTGCAGGCGTCGACTCGCTGCTCTCGCGCGAACTCGCCGACGAGTACGCCGCAGCGGTCGCAGCCGCCCGGGACGACTTCGTGGACAGTCTCCACCTCGATGCGGGTGAAGCCGAGGTCGCCCGCCGTGTCTTCGGTGACGAGCCGACCTACCCAGTCGAGCGCGACGAACAAGTCGTCAGTCGCCTCCGCGAAGACCTCACTGCCGCGAAGAGTCAGCGCGAGGCCCGACTGAAACGCGAAGTCGCCAGCGACCTGGCCGACCAGCGACCGGCCGCCGAAGCACTGGTCAGAGACGCACTGGAACTCGACGTAGAACTCGCACTGGCCCGGTTCGCCAGCGACCTCGACTGTGTGATGCCGACGTTCGAGGGCGACGGGTTCGCCATCGAGGGCGGCCGCTCGCCGCTGTTGGACGTGTCCATCGACGAAGTCGACCCGGTCGACTACGACGTGTCGGGGGTCGCGCTGTTGTCCGGGGTGAACTCCGGCGGGAAGACCTCGACACTCGACCTCGTCGCCGCCGTCGTCGTGCTGGCGCACATGGGGCTGCCAGTTCCCGCGAAGTCAGTCCGACTCCAGCGGTTCGCCGACTTACACTACCACGCCAAGACGCAGGGAACGCTCGACGCGGGCGCGTTCGAATCGACGGTGCGCGAGTTCGCCGGACTGGCAGACGGTGGACAGGACTCGCTCGTCCTCGTCGACGAACTCGAATCTATCACGGAACCGGGTGCGTCAGCGAAGATAATCGCCGGTATCCTCGAAGCGCTCGACGAGAACGGGGCATCGGCGGTGTTCGTCTCACACCTCGCCGACGAGATTCGAGAGATGGCCGAGTTCGACGTGACTGTCGACGGTATCGAGGCGAAAGGGCTGGAGGACGGCGAACTCGTCGTCGACCGTTCTCCGGTCAAAGACCACCTCGCTCGGTCGACACCGGAACTCATCGTCGAAAAGCTCGCCGGCGAGGGTGAGACGGACTTCTACGACCGACTCTTACAGAAGTTCTGACCCGTTCTCGCTGTACTAATCACGCGTTACTTACCTCGCTCAGTTGTCTACTACACGTACTTGAGAGAACCATGCTTTACGAGTTCAAATGCCGTCGGTACGACTGCGCCTTCATGATTCGGACGACAGACGACGAAGAGATACTCGACCACGTTACCAAGCACGAAGCGACGATTCACGGACGGGCCGTCGACCGTAGCGCAGTCGAAGACGCACTCGACACCGTCTGAGCGACGACAGGAGCGTGCTGACAGGACCACACGATAGCCGGTGCTAGCGGCACAATCGGCAAATCCTCACGCCACGTCTGTTGCTAACATGGTACAAGAGTTCGCCTGTAGCATGGAAGAGTGTCACTTCGTCGTTCACTCCGACAGTGAGGACGAAATCGTCTCGATGGTCCGCAAGCACGCGCAAGACGTTCACGGGATGAGTATGAACGCTGGCGAAATCAAGAAAGGCATGAAGAAGATGCAGGCCTGAGCCGTATCGGGACACGAACCGTCACGCCCGCGGGGGCACGAGCCGCGACGTGACACCTGCCGTGACACTGTTTTTTCGCCGTTCGAAACGTCAGACGACTACGAACTGGCGAAGACCTAAGTAGCATGCGAAGCGTGGTGAAAGTGATGCCAGGTGAGCCTGGGGACGAGGGGATGCTATCGTGGGACGAGTCGGTGTTCCGCAACGAGCGCGTCTTCGAGATAGACTACGTCCCCGAGACGTTCGACCATCGTGAGACCCAGCTGCAGAACCTGCAGTACGTCCTCCGGCCGGCCACTCGTGGCTCTCGTCCACTCAACGCCATCGTTCGCGGCCCGCCCGGAACCGGCAAGACGACCGCCGTTCGACGACTGTTCGATAGCCTGACCGCCGAAGCGAGCGACGTGAAGACCGTCCGGGTCAACTGCCAGATGAACGCGACACGGTACTCCGTGTTCTCGCGTCTGTTCTACGAGATGTTCACCTACGAACCCCCGGCGTCGGGCATCTCGTTCAAGAAACTGTTCAGTCAGGTCACCGAGAAACTGGTCGAAGAGGACGAAGTCCTCGTCGTCGCCCTCGACGACGTGAACTATCTGTTCTACGAGAACGAAGCCTCGGACACGCTCTATTCGCTGTTGCGCGCTCACGAGGAACACGCCGGGGCACGCATCGGCGTCGTCGTCATCTCGTCGGACCCGAACCTGAACGTGATGGACGAACTCGACTCGCGCGTGCAGTCGGTGTTCCGACCCGAAGAGATCTACTTCCCGCCCTACGACCGCACGGAAATCGCCAGCATCCTCCGGAACCGCATCGACCCCGGCTTTCAGGAGGGCGTCGTCGCCACGGAAGTGCTGGACCTTGTCGCCGAGCGAACCGCCGAGACGGGCGACCTGCGGGTCGGTATCGACCTGCTCCGGCGCGCCGGCCTCAAAGCCGAGATGCGCGCGTCGAAGACGGTCGAACGACAGGACGTCGAAGCCGCCTACGAGAAGTCGAAGTACGTCCACCTCTCTCGCTCGCTGGAGAACCTCTCCGAGTCGGAGCGCACCCTCGTCGAAGTCATCGCCGAACTGGAGGGTGAGCAGGCCGGTACCGTCTACGAGACCTTCCACGACCGCTCGAACCTCGGCTACACCCGGTACTCGGAAATCGTGAACAAACTCGACGACCTCGGAATCATCACCACCGAGTACGCCGACGTGGACGGCCGTGGCCGCTCGCGCGAGTTGACGCTCGCGTGGGACGCCGACGCCGTCCTCGACCGACTCTAATCAGATTCCCCAGAATCCCCAGAATTCCAGCCCGCTGAGGGCTGCGTCGGCTTTTGAACGATAGTCCCTTACCTACAGGTATGGACACCGTTCGGACGCGCCGACAGGTTGGTGCGACGCTCGCCGGAACCACGGTCGCCGTCGCAGGCGTACTCGCGTCGGCGCTCGCGACCATTCCGGTCACGCTGTTGCTCACGCGAGATGCCGCCGAGTTCACGTTGCCGATGTACGCCGTCCTCTTTCTCGCCGGCTACGTCGGACTGACGCTCGTCGGCGTCCTCTTCCTCGGACTGACCGGCCGAGGCTGGCGCTTCGTCGACCTGAAACCGCTCGACAGCGCCGCACTGAAAGCTGTCGCCGGCTACACCGTCCTCGCCATCGCCGTCGTGGTCGCCGCGGCCTCGCTCGCGCTCGCGCTCGGCGTCGAGACGAGCCAGAACGCGAACCTCCGCCCCGGCGTCGACGGGAACCTGAACTACCTGCTCTTGCTCATCCCCATCGCGCTCCTCGTGAACGGTCCTGCCGAGGAGTTCCTCTTCAGGAACGTCGTCCAGAAGTCGCTCTACCGGTCCTTTTCGCGCCGGGCCGCCATCGTCGTCACCAGCGCCATCTTCGCGCTGGTCCACCTGCCCGCGTTCTGGGCCGGTGGCGTCGACCTCGTCGCGACAGCCACCTCGCTCTCCATCGTGTTCCTCTGTTCGCTGGTCTTCGGGACTGCCTACGCCCGCACCGAGAACCTGACCGTCGTCGCACTGGTCCACGGGCTGTTCAACGCGGTCCAAATCGGGGCGCTGTATCTGGCGCTGACCTTCGGCGTGCTCTGAGCCAGGACCAGTTCTGCGACTGTTCCTACACGACCGGCATGGCGCGCGCTGGTGAGCGTGCCTGGGCCCTGCGCAGGCCGCGAGGTGTAGTCGCGCGAGGGATGAGCGGAACGAACGGGACGAGGCGACGAAGTCGCCTCGTTGCGAGCGGGGAGTGAAACGACCCGTGAGCAGAGTGAGTGACGTGAATCGGATGGGGAGGTTGTGGGCGCGGTGCGGGGAAGGTGCGGTCGTGTTCCATCGGCGTTCGCGGACTGCCCGTCGAAACCAGCAGCGGCGACGAGTCCGATTCACCAAAATCCCGCCCCAGCAGTTCACCCACGGCGTAAACACACATCGGACACAGACGACAACTCACGATTCGAGCACAGGGACACACATAAGCCCCCACCCACACACCGACAAGACGAGAATGGGCTCCATCGCAGACCAGTTCGGCCAGGCACCGGTGCTCGTCACACTTTCGCTTTCGAGTCTCGCCGCGAGCGTCCTCATGTTCGTCGGGACCATCGCGCTGCTCACGCAGGGATTGACGGACGTGACAGAGCCGTTCTGGCTGGCGATTCTGGTCACTGGCGTCGCCATCACGGTTATCTGGAACGTCCTCTACCCGGTGTACGAGTTGCTGGCCTGAGAAACGAGCCGCCTCGCCTTCTTCGACAGTCGTGTTCAGAACACGCCGAGTGCGCTCAGTCCGCTGACGACCACGTCGCCGTAGACGAAGCCGACGACGAGCGCGAGGAACAGCGGGACGAGGAACGGGATGCCCGGCGTGACCCATAGCTCGTCGTCGGTGACGAGCTTTTCGAGCCCGAGACGGAGTCGTTCCGGCGAAGTCCCGTAGGCGTCCCCCTCGATGTCGTTCATGAAGGCGTCTGCACCCCACTCGTCGACGGCTGGTTCAGCAGCTTCTGGGGATTCATCCTCGGCTTCGGTGCTGTCGGCCGATTCGTCGACAGCATCGAACTCGTCGGCTGCCGCCGCATCCTCGCCGCCGTCGGTCGCTACGTCTCGCGTCTCGTCCGCCCAGTCGGGAGCGCGGTGGACCGCGCCGTCGGTCGGGTCGTTCGGGTCGTCCGGGAGCGACTCGGGGTCGCGGAATCGCTCGGGGTCGGCACGCACCTCCGAGAGGGTCAGCCCGCGCCAGCGCAGGTACATCCGCACCGCGTCGAGGTCGAGGCCGCTGGCCCGCGGATACAGCAGGTTCTCGATACGCTTTCTGAGCGACGAATCCCGGTCCAGCAGCATCTTTCCGTGCGTCGTCGGCACCGCACTCCACGGAATCGCGATGGCGACGAACATGCGTTTGCCGAGCTGGCCCTTCAGCGCGTTTCTGACGGCCAGCAGTCCGGGATAGGCGATGCCGCAGATGACCGCGTTCGTGAGGACGGTGAACGAGAACACGCCGACGCCCTGCTCGGTCGCCAGCGGAAACTGCGTCCCGGCGAGTTCGAACACCGGCCACGACGGGAACAACACTGCGAGCGTCATCAGCGCGCGAGCGTCGGCCCCGCCGAACGCGCCGAGGAAGTGAAACAGGTACGCCAGCGAGACGACGAAACCGACGCTGATGGTCGTCGTGATGACGAACAGTCGCCAGTCGCTTCCGCCCGCGGCGACCGCCTGCTGGTAGTCCAGCGCCAGCAAGACGACGCCGAGTGCCGTCAGTGGCACCCACGTCAGCTTGTCGACGCGGCGCGTCTTGATGTCCGTGTACGCGAGGTAGCCGAAGACGGCCACCGTCAGCAGGCGGAGTATGTCGGGTATCGTCGCTTCGAGCGGACCGAGGGCGACCGCCGAGGCGAGGATGGGGCCAGCGTCTACCACTGGCCAAACGGGGTTTGGCGAGCGAGGTAACAGTTACGGTCACTTCAGCGAGTGAGTCGTGAACCCGACACCGTTAGTCCCAATTCTCTAACAATAGCAGTGCGAACGTCACGTATGGTGTCTCACGCTAGTCGAGGGTGGGCAGTCGCCGCTGGTATCGTCTACGGAGCGACAGCGGTCGGATTAGTGCTAGCCCTCGGCATCCCATCCGACGATTCGTTCTTCGGTCCCCTCGTCGTCGGCGCGGTGCTGTCAGCGCTCGTAATCGGTGGCGTCTCGTGGTACTTCCTCGTCGAACGGGCCGACGAAAACCCGGTCGTCTACGCCGGTATCAGCGGGCTACTCACCGGTGGATTCTCACACGCCGGAATGTGGGCGGTCGAAGCCGGTTGGCGCACGGTCACCACGGGAGATTTGTTCCACCTCCTTGGCTGGCCGTTCGTCATCCCCCTGAGTCTCTTTACAGTCGGAGTCATTACGATTCCTCTCGCCGGTCTCGTCGGCACGCTCTTCGGTGTGAGCCGGATGCTGGTTACTAGGGACTGAGACGTAACGGACGGGTTGTGGCCAGCGACGCCTCTCAGGAACTCGAAAACGGATGAAGGTAGGGTCCGTTTAGATGACGCGGTTCTGGAGGTAGTCCAGATGCTTCGCGTTGTAGACGATCTTGACCTCGTCGGCGGTCGGAGAGCCGATGCAGGTCAGGCGAACGTTCTTGTCGTCGACCTCTTCGTCGGAGAGGATCTGCTGCATGTCCATCTCGATGTCGCCTTCCTTGACGATGGCTGCGCAGTTCGCGCAGGCGCCAGCGCGGCACGAGAAGGGCCAGTCGTAGCCCTGTGCCTCGGCGGCTTCGAGGATGTACTCGCCCTGGTTGACTTCCAGGGAACCGTAGTCCTCCTCGCCGAGACCCGCGTCTGCGGCGTTCTCGAAGAGGTCGTCGTCGTCCATGTCCCAGCCCTGGTCGTCCAGCACTTCGTAGTTGAGGTATTCTACCGTGGGCATCACCCGAGGCTTCGCGCCCCGAACCCTAAGAACTTGCTGTTTGAGTACTCAGGAACAATGAAGAACGATGAGGAACCACCCGAGAGCGCGGTGACGAACCGCGGACACCTCGGCCGACTCAGGTGTACAGCGGGAACGTCGAGAACAGCAGGTACGACGCGACCGCCGAGATGGACGGTGTGAGTATCCACAGGCCGATGACGCGCGCGGTCGTGCCGGGGTCGAACAGGTCGCTGGCGGCGAGTTTGTCGGGCTCTTCCTCGCCGATTGGCGCGACTTCCTCGCCGGGTTTGTCGGCGGTAAGCGCACCACCAACGCTCTTTCGCTTCGGTCCCTCGACCGTCCCCTCACCGCCGCCATCGGCCTGTGCGGCCGTGATTTCGCCGCTACCCTTGACAGCCTGCTCGGCTGCCTGCGTGATGGTCGTGGTCCGGGTCGCCCGTCCCCAGCCGAGGCCGACGATAGACATCGTCGCGGAGACGGCGAGCGACGCCGGGATACCGATGGCCGAGAGGAAGGTGATGAGGCTCGCACTCACGAGTTCGACGATGAGCGCGGCGAGCAACGGCAGGTCGGTGAGGTCGTTGCCGACCGTGTCGAGGGTTCGCCGAGCGATAGTGAACGCCCCGAGGCCGATTGCGCCACCTGCGAGGAAGATACCGGTGCCGAGTTCGATTTCACCCGCTCCGTACAGCGGCGCGATGGCGTTGGCGACGTTCGACGCGCCCGCGGAGAAGGCCATGTAACAGCCGATGACGACGACGAGTAACTGACTCACCCGTTGTTTCCGAGAGCCGTCCTCCCCTTCGATGTCGAATCGGACCGAGAGATAGGGGTAGAAGTACCGGCCGATGACGGCACAGATCCAGAACGCGGCGACCGGGGCGACGATCCACCACGAGACGATTTCACCCATCTTCTCCATGTTGAGCGAGTTGCTGGCAGCACCGAGTCCGGCGATGGCCCCGACCGCGGTCATCGACGTGGAGGCAGGCACACCGAACAGGTTGGAGATGAGCAGCGCGAACCCGACGAAGAAGAGGACGGCGACGCTCGCCGCGAGCGTGAACATCTCTGTGGGGACGATTTGGCCACCCATCGTCTTGATGACCTCGCGCCCGGCCGTCCACCCACCGAGGAGCGCGAACGACGTCATCAGACCCGCAGCGAGTAGTTTCGAGATAGTGCCACTGCCGACGGCCGGGCCGAACGCCACGCCGGTCGAGGAGCCACCGATGTTGAATCCGACGAACACGGCGACCGCGAGACCGACAAGTAAGAGGGCTTCGACCATGCTGTACGGCCATAAGTGGACGGAGGGTAAAAAGGCCGTCATCGGTGTCTTTACACCTCCTGCACCCGCCCGTCCCGACATGAATCCGTTTCCCGAGTTCGAGGTGATTCCCGCGGTCGATATGCAAGACGGCGAGGTCGTCCAACTCGTCCAGGGTGAACGTGGCACCGAGAAGACGTACGGCGACCCGGTCGAGGCTGCCCAGAACTGGGTCGAGCAAGGTGCACGCACGCTCCACCTCGTCGACCTCGACGGCGCGTTCGAGGGCGAGCGGCAGAACGCCGCCGCAGTCGAAGCCATCCGCGACGCCGTCGACGTGTCGCTCCAACTCGGCGGAGGCATTCGAACAGCAGACGATGCCATCTCGCTACTCGACAGTGGGCTCGACCGGGTAATCCTCGGGACGGCCGCCGTCGAGAACCCCGCAATCGTTCGCGAGATAAGCGAGGTCCACCCGGACAGTGTCCTCGTGAGCCTCGACGCGAAAGACGGGGAAGTCGTCGTTTCGGGCTGGACCGAAGGGACGGGCCTCGATCCGGCCGAAGCGGCCGGCCGCTACGAAGACCTCGGCGCAGTCGGTATCCTGTTCACCGACGTGGACGTGGAGGGGAAACTCGACGGGGTCCACACCGACCCGGTTCGCCGGGTCGTCGACGCCGTCGACATCCCGGTCGTCGCCAGCGGCGGCGTCGCGACGCTCGACGACGTGCGCGAACTTCGTGAGGCCGGTGCCGCAGCCGTGGTCGTCGGCAGCGCCCTGTACGAAGGTCGGTTCACGCTCGAAGACGCACTGGCGGTGTAGGTGAAAATCTGAGCAGTTGGGAGTACTGACGGTCAGAACAGTCGACTGCTGTGGAGAACCGACAGTCAGCGGGCGAAGAATTTTGTGGAACCCCGACAGTCAGCGAGAACCGACTGTTAGCTAAGACGGACTGTTTCGGGCCGTATGTGGGGCGTAAGACGGCGCTTTAAGTACAGTAATCACTCGAAAGCTGAGTGGTGTGGGGAGGAGGGCGTGTGGTGGTGGTGGAACGGGACTAGTCGCGCTGGTAGCCGTGGCCAGCGACCAGCGCGAGTAGGTTCAGGGACAGCAGGACGAGGAACGCCTGCGTTTCCGCGGGCGTTTCGATACCCGACGCCAGCAGTGAGAGGTGTGCGAACGGGAGCGTGACGGCGAGCCAAAAACTCGCTGTACGCAGGGGTGCTAGTAGCGTGTCCGCGCTGAATCTCTCGGTGAGTGGGTGCTCGATCGACGGGAGTCGTTGTGGGGTTACAGGGGGCATCGGGTTCACCTCGTCGGCATCTCATCCAATGAGGGGGACCCCCATATAACGGGGCGAGCCTTCGGTCTATTTCGTGACGTTTTACGGGAGCGATTTATGCCCATTTAGAGCGTTTAGAGACGTTTAGACCTTTTAGAACCGTAGCAGAAACATTATCCTGGAACCGGTATGAAACAGTACTGATACCAATATTGTTTCGCCGTCGCCGCGAGCGCAACGGATTTGACCGCGCGTCTGGTCTGTCGCGACATGACCGAACGTGACGCCGCGGTCACGCGAGAGACAGGCGAGACAGACATCGAGGTGACACTGGGGGTCGACGGCGACGGCGAGAGCGACATCGACACCGGTGTCGGCTTCTTCGACCACATGCTCACGGCGTTCGCCAAACACGGCCTGTTCGACCTGAGCGTCCACTGTGACGGCGACCTGGAGATCGACGACCACCACACCGTCGAAGACGTGGCAATCACGCTCGGCGAGGCGTTCGAGGAGGCCCTCGGCGACAAGCGCGGCATCGTCCGCTACGCCGACCGGAAGGTCCCACTGGACGAGGCAGTCGCCGGCGTCGTTGTCGACGTCTCCGGTCGGCCGTACTTCGACTTCGACGGTGAGTTCTCACAGGAGCGAATCGGCGATTTCACCAGTCACATGGCCGAACACTTCGCTATGTCGCTGGCGATGAACGCCGGGTTGACGCTGCACTGTGAGGTTACAGGCGACAATGCGCACCACGAGGTCGAGGCGCTGTTCAAGGCACTTGCGCGCGCGATGGACGACGCCACGCGTATCGACGAGCGACGGAGCGACACGCCGAGTACGAAAGGGCAACTGTAGACAGCAGGGTCGGTGAGCGACGAGTCTGAACTGGGAGTCGAACACGCGGATTGGCGAAACCGCCACCGCAGTGTGTATCCACACGCATAAATCGGCGGCACACCTCTGTCGGGGCAATGTTCGACGAGATCATGGAGAAGTTCGAGGGGTCCCCGAGCCAGCAGGCTGTTATCCGCCTGTTGCTCGAACGGGGGTTCTCCGTGAACGACGAGGGGCGGGTCGTCTCCGGCGGCATCGAGATTCCCAACACGGGCATCGCCCGCGAAATCGGTGTCGACCGCCGGGTCGTCGACTCCACGACCGACGCCATCCTCGCCGACGAGCGGCTACGGCGCATCTTCCAGAACATCTCGCAGGTTCCCAGCCTGATGGACCTCGCACCCGTCCTCGACCTGACCGTGTTGACAGTGGAAGTGACCGACGCCGAGGCGAAAGGTATCGTCTCGACCGTCACCGGCCTCCTGGCCGAACACGACATCTCCATCCGCCAGACCATCAGCGAGGACCCAGAGTTCACCGACGACCCGAAACTCCACATCGTCACCGACGAGGAACTGCCGGGCGAACTCATCAACGAGATTCGCAACCTCGACTTCGTCCGCAAAATCGAGTTGCAGTAGGGCATTTTCCGTCGGAGAGACCCAGTTTGTGACCGGCCCGAGGGCGAACCGACGCGCTATTGGGCCGCGAACCCAGAGTACGGCTATGGACGAGAACGTCGAGACGGCCCTTCGCTTTCTCGCCGCCCAACTCGCCGTGGTGACGGCGACCATCCACCTCTACGTCGGGTTGCACGCCTGGTTCCCACACGTACTGGCGGGTGAACCGCTCATGAATCCCCTGAAGGGGTTGTTCGTTCTCTCGTCGATTGCGGTCCTCGTCGGCCTCGGACTGGCCGCGTACGGGGTTCGCCGCGATTACCTGTACCAGTTCGGCATCGGCCTGATGCTCTGTTATCTGGTCGGGTGGCTCTTGCTGGGCGGCCACCCACCGAAGGGCGAAATTTACGCCCCCGCGTGGACATCGTCGCTTCACACCCACGGGTCGCCGCTCCAGACGCTCTTCGAGCACCTCGTCTCCTCGTGGACGCTGACCGCGACGAAGATTTCCGAGGTCGTCGTGCTCGGTCTCCTCGTCGTCCTGCACCGGGAAGAGCGGCGCGCGATGGCCGCCGACACCGACGCCCAGACCGACGGCGGCTCTCCGGAGTCGGCCGCATGAGTAGCGACGATGGGGAAACCGAGGCCGACGCAGACTCGTTTCTGACCGTCGCCGACCGCGCCGAGGCCGCATTCGAGGTCCGCGGTTCCGAGTTCATCGGCCACATCGCCCCGGTCGAATCGGTCGACGCGGCAGAGTCGTTCATCGACGCAATCAGCGCCGAGTACGACGACGCGACGCACAACGTGCCTGCGTATCGGGTCCGCGCCGACCCGCTCCGCGAGTGGTCGAGCGACGACGGCGAACCGTCGAGTAGTGCGGGAAAACCCGCGCTGAACGTGCTCGAAAAGCGCGACCTGGAGAACGTCGTCGTGGTCGTCACCCGCTACTACGGCGGGACGAACCTCGGCGTCGGCGGTCTGGTGCGAGCGTATTCTCGGGCCGTGGCCGACGCGGTCGACGCGGCCGGCATCGTCGAAGAGCGACCCCACGAGCGATTCTCGATTCGGGTCGACTACGACGATTCGGGGACGGTCCGAGGAATTCTCGAATCGACCGGCGTCGACTTCGACGCCGAGTACGAGGCCGACGTAGGTTTCGACGTTCGCGTGGCCGTCGCGGAGGCGGCCGAGTTGAAGGACCGGATTCGCAGTGCGACGAGTGGCCGGGCCGAAATTAACTGAGAGGACGTCTTTAGCTGGTCCTCAGATACGTCCCGCTAGTACTGGGTTCGCTTTTCTGGTCGCCGAGTGCTGTTGCGAATAGCAGTCCGCGAATCACGACGGTAGATGACCGCAACCACAGCCTCCCCATCCGATTCCGGTACTCGCGTCACTCCGTTCCGCTGTGTTCCTCATCCCTCGCGCGGTTTCTGCTCGCGCTCTTCGAGACGCGAGCAAGCGCGCGCCACAGTGGTCGTGACGGCGCACACCGCAGTACCTGATTCCGTCCGTTCCCCCAACCACTTTTCTGACCCCACTGCGTCGTGCGCGCCATGCATACCATCGATGCCGTGGACTACCACGAACTGGCGAAGCCCTCCTCGCCGGCCGTCTCGCCGGGCGGCGAGCGCGTCGCCTTCGTGCGGACGGTCCCGGACGACGACGAGAGCTACGAGGCGACGGTGTACGTCGTCCCGGTCGGCGGCGACGAGCCGGAGCGGTTCACACTGGCCAAAGGAGTCGACGCGGAGCCGTGCTGGAGTCCTTCTGGCGACCGACTGGCGTTCACCAGCACTCGCGGCGAAGAAGACGACCGCCAACAGCTCTGGGTGATGGAGGCAGACGGCGGCGAGGCCCGGCAGGTGACGACCGTGGTCGGCGGCGTCAGCGATGTGGAGTGGTCGCCCGCGGGCGACGCGCTCGTGTTCAACCAGCAGGCATCGACCGCGGACCGGCGCGAGGGCCGCGACCGCTACGTCGACCCTGATTTCGAACCCGAGGAGCCGGACCCGCGAGTCATCGACCGGACGGTCTACCGCGCTGCCGAGCAGTACATGGACGGCCGCCGCGGGCACGTCTACCTCGCCGACCTGACCGACGATTCGGTGCGCCGGCTCACCGGCGGCGACGTGGACCACTTCGGCCCGGCGTTCGGTGACGCGGAGACGGTGTACTACGGCCGCAAGGTCGGCGCAGACCCGGACGACTCGCTCAACGTGGAACTCGTCGCACAGGACATCACGACCAGCGACGAAACCGTCCTGACGACGGACACCAGCTGGGGCACCCCACTACGAGCCACGAGCGACGGGCGAATCGCGTACTTCCACTCGCCCGAGGAACAGTCGACCCTGCGCCAGACCGAGATTCGCGTCTTCGACACGAACACCGGCGAGACACACGAACCGACCGCCGGACTGGACCGGACGATGGCCTACCACCCGGACATCCACTGGGGCACGGACGAGGAGTTCCTCTACTTCCCGACGCCCGACGAGGGCTCGGTCGTCCTCCGACGCGTTCGGTGGGACGAAGGCGAGGACGCGGACGACACGCAGGTAATCGCCGGGCAGGATATGCACGTGAGTAGCTTCGACGTGGGCCGCGACGCGGTCGCCTACTGCGCCAGCGAGTGGGACCACCCCGGCGACCTGTTCCTCTCCACGCCCGGTGGCGGGGAAGGCACACGGAGCACCACCCTGAATCGCGACTACCTGACCGACCGCGCGGTGAGCCAACCCGAAGAACTCCACTTCGAGAGCGACGGGACCGAGATACAGGGTTGGCTGCTCACCCCGCCGGACTTCGACCCCGACGAGACCTACCCCCTACTGGTCAACGTCCACGGCGGCCCGCACATCACGTGGACCCCCGCGGATTCGATGTGGCACGAGTTCCAGACCCTCGCGGCCGCGGGCTACGTCGTCTTCTTCTGCAACCCCCGTGGCTCTGCGGGCTACGGACAAGCCTTCATGCGCGCCATCGAGCGTGCGTGGGGCGAAAAGACCGGTGCCGACGTGCTGGCCGGAATCGACACGGTCTGCGAACGCGAGTTCGTCGACGACGAAAACGTCTTCCTGACCGGTGGCTCCTTCGGCGGCTACCTGACCGCGTGGCTCGCCGCCGACAGCGACCGCTTCCGGGCGACCGTCGCCCAGCGTGGCGTGTACGACCTCACCGGTTTCTACGGCTCGACCGACGCCGCCTACAAACTCGTCGAGGGTGACTTCGATGCGCTCCCGTGGGAGGAACCCGAGTTCCTCTGGGAACAGTCCCCGGTCGCCCACGCCGAGAAGATTACGGACCCGATGCTGCTCGTCCACGCAGAACACGACTACCGGGTACCCATCGGCGGCGCGGAACTCCTCTTTCGCTTTCTCCGAAAGCACGGCACGCCGACGCGCTTCGTGCGCTACCCGCGCGAGGGTCACGAACTATCGCGCTCCGGTGAACCGGCCCACGTCGTCGACCGCCTCGAACGAATCCGTCGCTGGTTCGACGGCTACTCCGACCATCACGACGTCCCGCCGGCACTGGAGCGCGACCGCGACGACGGCCTCTCGACCGGCGAGGAGTGACCGGCGAAGAGTAAGCGAGGAGCGACGGAACCCACGGCAACCCACGATACTGTCGGTGTGAGAAATACTCCCGAACTGAGGCCCGTTTCGTCCGGAACTTTCTGCGCGCCACCAGCCTGCAGTGTGGCGTTCTTCACCCGAAACCGAGGGGTTCGCTGTCCCCGGAACTGCCGCCGGTACGTTCGTTTTCCAATCGGTACGAATCCCTCGTGAGTCCTCACGAGGACCGTTTCGTTCGGAACGCTGTCAGTGTCAGACGGACCCACGTCGTGCGGTCTTGAGTCGAAACGGGGGGGTTCGGCGACGCCGACACGAGTACCCGGTACGCGGTGCCACGCTCGGCTCCCGCGCGCACCACCACTCTCCACCGCACAATAGTCCTCGATAGTGGTTCGTGGGGCAGTTTCGTCTGGTCACACTGTCCGCAGAACCCACCGCAGGCGGCGGGACCGCACCCGAAACAGGGGGGTTCGGCGGCGAGAACGAGGGTCAGTCGACGATGATGTCGTCGTCGCTGGCCGTCACTGGCTGGTCCGTCGGCTGCATCTCCGTCTGATACCGCGAAATCCAGTCCGCGAAGCACTCGGGACAGAGTCGCTGAGAGTCTATCTGCGTCCGGTCGACCGCGAGTTGTACGGTCCGGGACAGCGCGTCCGAGACCTCGTCCCCGCAGTCGTCGCACCCGTCGTCGGTCATGTCCGAGGCGTCGTGTTCATCGGATAAAGTCATTCAGGTCCTATCGGTCGTTTTCGGTGGCTGTTCAGGTTGCGATACGTGGGTGAATTTCGAGAAGGAGTTCACGAATGCCGACGGAACATGACCGCACCTCCCACGCATCCCCCGCCACAACCACCCCAACCGACTGCGCTTCTCGGCCTTCGGCCTGCGATGCTCATCCCTCGCGCGGCTACGACTCGCGGTCTTCGACACGCTCGCCAGCGCGCGCCAGGGTGAAAGCGACGGCTCGTGCCGTCAGTCAGAAAATCGGGGTCTCGTTACGTCGTGCGGAACGCGCGGTCGCCGGCGTCACCGAGACCGGGGACGATGAAGCCGTCGTCGTCGAGGTGGTCGTCGATGGAGACGGTGAGCAGGTCGGCGTCCGGCACCGCGTCACCCACGGTCAGGAGACCGTCCGGGGCGCTCACGGCGGAGAGGACGATGAGGTGTTCCGGGTCGGGAGCCTGTTCCTGCACGTGGTCGAGGACGGCACACATCGTCGAACCGGTTGCGAGCATCGGGTCGGCGACGATGACGGTGTCCTCCTCGTGAATTTCGGGCAGTTTCACGTAGTCGATGGTGATGGGGAACTGGCCGTCCTCGTTGCGGCCGGCTTCCTCGTCACGCGAGGCCGAGATGACGCCCTGGCGGGCACGCGGGAACGCCTTCAGCAGTCCCTCGACGAACGGGGTGGCGGCGCGCAGGACGTTGATGATGACCACGTCGTCGAGTCCTTTGACGCGCTCGCCCATCGTCTGGGCCATCGGCGTCTCGATTTCGACGTACTCGGTCTCCATTCGACCGTCGATGATTTCGTAGCCGCAGATGCGCCCGAGCTTGACGAGGCCCTTGCGGAACGCGACCTGTTCGGTCTCGACGCTGCGGAGCTTCGAGAGGGTGTCCTTCGCGAGCGCGTGTGTGACCAGATATGCGTCTCCCCGGTCTTCGATTGTCATACAAAAATCGCCGATACGCGCGGGCTAAAGTTATTCGGTCCAGCGCGCCGAGGAGACTCGAAATCGAGGCAGTCTCGGACAACGACCGACGGAAGTCACCAGTGTGCGAAGTCGACTCACCGCAAGACGGCGAGATAGGTCACGACCATCACGACGAACGTCAGTCCGGCGAGTCGAAGCCACGAGAACGCCACCAGGTCGATGTAGTCGAACCCGAACAACACCGCGTAGCTGAACAGTGCAGAGAGGACGAGGTTCATCACGAACAGCACCCGCGGGTCACCCGGCGGGAGTTCGTCGTCCGCGGTCGGTTCTGCCGACATACGTCGTCGGTGTCGGCGCGAGGAGTTAACGCTTCGTTCCCTGGACACGATACAGCGGTGCAGCGGTCCCTTTTTACATCTCGGTGCGCCACGTCACGGCATGACGCTTTCCGACCGCATCGAGCGGTTCAGAACCTGGCTGTCGGAGGTCCTCCACGGACTCTATCACGGGATGATAGAACATCCTGCCTTCGAGAAGATAGAGAAGGAAGCCGAGGACACGACGGACTCGTTCCTCTTCGCGTGTTTCTCCGACGCCTTCGGCATCCCCAGCCCGGTCTCGTACTACACCGCCGAGTTGCTCCCGTACCTCGCCGACGAGTTCGAGCAGTGGGAGCGCCGGATGTGGGACCGTGAGTCGCTCGTCGAACGAAAGGGCCAGCAGTTCCACTTCTGATGGAGAAGTTCGTCTTCTTCGGCGGGAAGGGTGGTGTCGGCAAGACGACCGTCTCGTCCGCCTACGGCCTGAAGTGTGCGAGAGCAGGCCTTCGAACATTGGTCGTCTCGACCGACCCGGCCCACAGTACGTCCGACGTGTTCGAGCAGTCGTTCGACGACGAACCGCGCGAGGTCGAGGGCCACGAAAACCTCTGGGCGATGGAACTCGACCCCGACGATGAGGTCCAGCGCCATCTGCAAGAGATTCGCCGGGCGATGAGTGACCAGGTGAGTGCGGGCATCGTCCGCGAAATCGACCGCCAGATAGAGTTGGCACATCAGACGCCCGGCGCGTACGAGGCGGCGCTGTTCGACCGATTCATCCAGGTGATGCGCGACAGCGACGAGTTCGACCGCGTCGTCTTCGACACGTCGCCGACGGGCGGCACGCTTCGGCTGCTCTCGCTACCAGAGTTCTTGGAGGAGTGGATAAACCGACTGGTCCAGAAACGCGCGAAGAGCATCGACCTGTTCGAGAAGGCCGCAATCGGCGAGCGAGAAGCGAGGATTCAGGCGAACGAGGACCCCATCATCGCCCGACTGCGCGAGCGGAAGGAGCAGTTCGAGTTCGCCGGTGAGACGCTCCGGAGCGACGCGGCGTTCTTCCTCGTGCTCAACCCCGACGACCTCTCTATTCGCGAGACGCGCCGGTCGGTCGACCAGTTGACCTCCTTCGGCCTCGATGTGGACGGCATCGTCGTCAACCGGGTCACGCCCGAACCCGACGACGACGAAGACGGCCGTGGGGCGGCCTACCTCCGCGAGCGCTGTGCGACCGAGCGAGCACGTATCGAACAGATAGAGACGGAGTTCTCACAACCGGTCGTCGCCCGCATCGAGACGCGGGTCGAGGAGGTGCGCGGGTCGCTCCTCGATTCGGTCGCCGACGAACTGGCCATCGGGGTCGACGACGTGCTACAGCGATAAAACTCGCTACTGGTAATTCGTTAGATTCAACGGGTTTAGACGCAATTATTCCCGGTTTCGATAACTGTGGAGCATGGAATCCTCCGAAGTATTAAGTCGATTATTACCATTGTACACACTAGACAATGGTCCAGGTAGCCTGGCTACTGCTCGGCGTGCTAGTGATGTTCTCGGTGGGGTACCTCGGCTATTCGAGATACCTCGCCCGGTTCGTCGAACTCGACGAATCGCGAGAAACACCGGCGCACAAGTACGAAGACGGACAGGAGTACGTCCCAGCCAAGAAACCGGTCTTGCTGGGACACCACTATTCGAGTATCGCAGGTGGGGCACCCATCGTCGGCCCCATCACGGCAGGTATCGTCTGGGGCTGGGTCCCCGCTGTTCTCTGGATCGCTATCGGCAACCCACTGCTCGGTAGTGTCCACGACTTCGTCTCGCTGAGTAGCAGCCTTCGCCACGAGGGGAAGTCCATCGGCTACATCATCGGCCAGTACGTCGGCGAACGCGGGAAGAACATGCTGCTGTGGTTCGCCTTCCTGACCATCATCCTCGTCGTCGCCGTCTTCGCACTCGTCACGGCCGTCGTCTTCGACGCCTACCCGAGCGCCGCGACGGCGAGTTTCCTGTACATCCTGCTCGCCCTCGTCTTCGGGGTGTACCTCTATCAGCTCGACCTGCCGTTCATCCCGGGTACCATCGCGTTCGTCGCGGCGGTGTTCGCGAGCGTCTACATCGGTATCCAGTTCCCGATTACGCTCGTCGCCGAGGGTGGGTCGCTCCCGCTCTTACCGGTCATCATCAACCCGAACGTGAGCGCGTGGATTCCGGTCATCCTCGTCTACGCGTTCATCGCGAGCGTCATGCCGGTGTGGATGCTGCTCCAGCCGCGTGACTACCTCTCGTCGTTCCTCCTGTACGCTGGCGTCGGCGGCGCACTACTCGCCGTCTTCGTCGGCACTCTGCTGGGCAACACCGCCGAACCGCTCACGACGAACATCGAACCGTTCTACGGCTTTATGGGCACCGCGGGCCTCCCACTGTTCCCACTCTTGTTCGTGACCATCGCGTGCGGGACCATCAGTGGCTTTCACTCGCTCGTCTCCTCGGGGACGACCGCGAAACAGCTCAACAAAGAGACCGACGCCCGCGTCATCGGCTACGGTGGCATGCTCGGTGAGGGCCTGCTGGCGACGCTCGCGCTCTCGACGGTCGCCATCGCCGGCGTCTCCGAAGGCAGCGGTATCGCACTCGCACTGCCGAACTTCGCCAGTGGTGGCGCGACCATCCTGACCGCGTTCGGGATTCCGACCGACTACGGCGCGCCGTTCATGGCGCTCGTGCTGGTGAGTTTCCTCCTCACGAGTACCGACACCGCGGTCCGCCTCGGGCGGTACATGTTCAGCGAAATCGTCGACTCGCCTGGAGCGGCGACGACGACCCGGTCTGGGGCCGCTGGGGGTTCGCTCTTGGCACAGGTCGGCGACGTCATCTCGAACCGGTACCTCAACGCAGCACTCCAGTGCGCCCTCGGCTACGTCCTCCTCTCCAGTGGGACGTGGGAGAGCCTCTGGCCCCTGTTCGGCGGTGCGAACCAGCTCCTCGCCGCGCTCGCCCTGCTGACCGCGACGGTCTGGCTCGCCAACTGGGACGACGACAAGCAGCTACTCAGTACGGGGGTACCGATGGCGCTCATGGTGGTCGTCACCATCATCGCGCTGCTCTACCTCGCCATCAAGCAGAACTTCTTGGACAAACTCATGGACGCCACGTGGATGGCCAACAACGGCACGTTCGCCGTCGCGTCGGTCGTCGTGCAGATACTCGTCGCGTTCGTCCTCGTCGGACTGGCGCTGGCGCTCGTGTTCATCGGCGGGAAGAACATCATGGCTGCACGCGGTGACGGTAGCACCCCTGGTAGACAGTCGGCGACGCCGGACGACGACTGACCGAGACCGCGATTTTCGTTCCTCGCTTCGCTTCGTCGTTAGCGACCGAGTTTGCGTGCGAGCCGGCCGAAAAAGCCGGGAGACTGCTCCGGCACGTCTTCCCACGTCGTGACTGCATCGACGACGTCCGCATTTTTGCTGGCGACCGCGTCCTCGGCTTCGGGAACGACGACGACCAGATTGATTTCGTAGTGGCCGTAGTAGCCGAACTTCAGGAGCGTCCGGTCTCTGAACCCCGAGACGAACGAGCGCACGTCGTCGGAAATCCCGGGCGCGACGAGGACGAACGAGAAGTCCGTCCCGTAGTGCTCTTCGTCCGGATCGATCCACTCGTCGGCGAGGTCGTGTCCGAGAGCGACCAGTCGTTCGAGGTCTACCTGCGACACCGAGTCGACGCGGCGGACGAACAGGTGTTCACGCGATTCGTGGTTCCCGTACGTCACCGACTGGTGCATGAAGTGCTTCTTGCTCTCCATCAACAGTCGGGCGTACAGGTCGAACGTCTCGTCGTGGACGGCGTACGCCTTCTCCAGGTCGTAGTTGAAGCGGAGTCGGTGAGCGACCCGGTCGAGATACTCGTCGTCCCAGTCGGGTATCTCCGGGTCGCGCTCTCGGTCGTCCGCCTCAGGCATCGTCGGGGTCGTACGGTCGCACGTCGTCGACGGCCGGCGCACCGACCGCCACGACCCGGGCAGCCTCGCTGGCGGATTCGGGGACGAACGCCCGGTGCGGGCTCTCCGGTTCCGCGACGAACACGTCGTTCGCTTCGACGGTCTTCTCTCCCTCCGGCGTCTCGACTCGGAGCGTCCCGGAGAGGACGAGCAGTGCCTCTTCCTGTTCGGCGTGGACGTGGTACGCGAGTGGAATCGGTTCGCCCGGCTCGACTTCGTAGATGTTGAGCGCGATGTTCGACAGTCCGACGGCGTCGCTCACGCTCTTCTGGACCGATGGCCGGTCCGGCGTCGGCTCCAGCGAGTCGACATCGACGACGTGGTATCCCATAGCAGGCAGGTCGTGGCCGGACGGTAAAACGCTCACGTCTCCACAGTTGCTACCCAACGAATTTAGCGCTGGCAGCCGAAGAGACGACCGAGAACGATGGGTGACGACGACCGAGAATCGTGCGGCCGCTGTGGCATGTCCACCGTCGTCGCTGCGACCGGTGACGGTCGCGAGGACCCATACGGTGACGAGCGCATCGAAGTCGACGAGGACGAACTTCGGTCGGTCTCGGGCCACGTGGTCGCGCTCGGCCGACTGAAGGACCGACTGGACGACCTGGCGACCCGTCTGACGTACGGCAAGTAGTCCTCGCACCGCCGCCGCTGGCACGGCGACGTGTTTTCTTCGCACCAGCACCCCATACACCTCGCTGGAAAGTTTATCACCCATGCTGGCTTAGCTGTCTGCAACCGATGGAAGAGAGCATCTCCGGATTCAAGATGCGCGGGTCGTGGTCGGACGTCGTGGAACACGGCGAACGGGTGACACGCGCGCTCCGGGACCTCGGCGCCAACGAGGCGAACGAGGCGTACGCGGCTGCGTTCGAGGAATGGAACGAGTGGCGGCCGAAGGCGACCGACCGCATCGACGAAGAGGTCTCCGAGAAGACCGCTGCGCAAGCGAGCGTGAAAGAAGGCGAGGGCGAGCGGGCTGGCAAACAGCCGAACGAGGACGTCCAGACCGCCGGCGAGAAGCTCTCTGAGTCGTACGAACGACTCGAAGAGGGCGACACCGACGACGCCGTCTCGAAGTGGAACGAATCTATCGAGTACGTCGCGCGCGCGGCCGACTCCGCCGGGCGGAAGGCCCTGCGCAAGGTCGAAAGTACGGTGTACCAGCGCGTGATGACACAGCTCGCGCCGTACTACTTCGACAACGAACTCGTCTCGGCGAACCTCCAGCAGACCGGCGGCGACGAGGACACGTTCATCTTCGAGGTGAACGTCAACGACGACGACCTGAAGTCGGAAGTCGCGGACCGGCTGTACGAGTACGAGGACACTGTCGACCGCTGGCACGTCGACATCGAGAAAGAGACCACCTACGCCGAGGCGGCCGAGGGGGTCGAACCGCCGCGCTCCGAGGAGCGCGCGAAACACACGACGAACTGAATTCTGCTTGCGTTTTCGACCGGGTGGCCGCTACACGCGGTCGTCGGTCGACGGTCGTCGATACTGATTCGACCACTCGGTCTGGTCGGCGTGGCGGTGCTCGGTCGATTCGACGAGGTTGCGGACGAACTGCATCGTCGCCGCCGAAAGCGCGACCGCGAGCGGAGCCGTGACGAGCATCCCGAAGAGGACACCGAAGATTCCCGCCCCGTAGACGAACATCGAGAGTGGCAGCGAGACGACGGCGACCGCGACGAAGTACTGGACGGCGAACGACCGATACGCGCCGCGCTCCAGCGCGAGGTCCTTGCTCGCGCGCAGAGCGTCGACTGCACCCCGGTCCTGCAGGACGACGAGATACGGCGCGGCGAAGAACAGGTAGCCGACGACGAGCACCGCCGGAATCACGAGTAAGAGCGTGAGTGGGCCGAGGACGCCGAAGATGACCCCTGCGAACAGAACCGCGAAGTCGAACGCTGCCAGTCCGAGCATCGGGACGAACCAGCGCGAGACCGCGGCGGAATCGTCCCGCGGCCGGTCCTGCAACGCCGCGTCGAGGCGACCGAGGAACGCGGCGGTGAGGACGGCGTCGACCGCGAGCGTGAGCGGCATCAGGAAGAACAGCGGTGAGATGGTGAACCCGGGCGGAATCGGGGCGTTGACGAACGTCGTCAGTTGCCCGAGTCCGACCGGGAACGCGAACTGTACCGACACGACCTGGTCGGTCGACAGGAGCCGACCGAGGCGGTCAGGATAGACGAGCGTTGCGAGGACGGGGAAGACGAAGAGGAGCGGGTCCTGACTGACCCGGGACCACCCCGACTCGACGTACGAAAGTAGCGAGGGCACGGCCGAAAGTACTCGACACCGTTATTAAATATTCCCGATAGGTGAACCGTCGGCTGAACGCGCCACCCACCACCGAGTTGATACAACCTGCGGCCCAATAGTGGAACATGTACGACGACATCCTGCTACCGACTGACGGAAGCGACGGCGCAGCGGTCGCATTAGAGCGGGCACTCGACCTCGCGGGAACTTACGGCGCGACGCTCCACGTCCTCAACGTCGCGGACACGAACCGAGACAGCGTCACCGTCGTCGATACGGGACTCGTCGACGCGCTCGAAGAGGAGGGTGAAGAAATCGTCGACGACGTGGTCGACCAGGCGCACGAGGCCGGCGTCTCGGTCGTCGACGAAGTGATACAGGGCGACCCGTATCAGACGATACTCGACTACGTCGACTCGCGCGGAATCGACCTCGTCGTGATGGCGACGCACGGGCGACGGGGCATCCAACGCTACCTCCTCGGGAGCGTCACCGAGAAAATCGTTCGAACGTCGCCCGTGCCGGTTCTCACGGTCAGAATGCCCGACGACGAGTGACCGAGGCTCGTTTCCGGGGGCTGACACCCGCGACCGTCCAGTCGATACCAACTTATAGCCGCCCGTTGACCTGCCGACAATGCTAGACACCGCGACGATACTCACATTCCTCGTCGCCGGACTCGCCAGTCTATTCATGGCGTGGTCCATCGGAGCGGGCTCGTCCGGGTCGACGCCGTTCGCTCCCGCGGTGGGGGCGAACGCGATTTCGGTGATGCGCGCGGGCTTCATCGTCGGGATTCTGGGGTTCACCGGCGCAGTGTTACAGGGACAGGGCGTCGCCGACGCGGTCGGCAAGGAACTCGTCTTGTTCCCAGACGGTGGCGGTCTGACCGCGGTCGCCGCGACGGTCGGCCTGCTCGTCGCTGGGATTCTCGTCGCTATCGGTATCTTCGCTGGCTATCCCATCGCGACGGCGTTCACCGTCACCGGCGCGGTCGTCGGCGTGGGACTGGCGATGGGTGGTGAACCGGCCATCGACAAGTATCAGGTCATCGTCTCCATGTGGGTGCTCGTCCCGTTCGTCGGCGGCGGCGTCGCCTACGCGACCGCCCGGTTGCTCCGCGCAGAGGGCATCAGTGAACGCCTCGTCGTCCCGCTGCTGGCGGCACTCGTCGGGGTCATCCTCGCGAACGTCGAGTTCGCGCTGCTCGGGCCTCCGGACGGGAGCGACTCGTTCGCGCACACGGTGGCGGTCGAACTGCCGTTCTCGACGACGCTCAACGTCGTCGCGGTCTCTCTCGTCGTCGCCGCCGTGGCGGCACTGTTGCTCTCGTGGGACATGAACCGCGACGAGGCCGCCGGCCAGCGCCACTTCTTGCTGGTGCTCGGCGGGCTCGTCGCGTTCTCGGCGGGCGGCAGTCAGGTCGGCCTCGCAGTCGGCCCACTCGCACCACTGCTCTCCGACTTCTCGGTGCCGGCAATCGGTCTCCTCATCGGTGGTGGCCTCGGCTTGCTCGCCGGGTCGTGGACCGGCGCACCACGGATGATAAAGGCACTTTCGCAGGACTACTCGTCGCTCGGGCCGCGACGGTCCATCGCCGCACTCATCCCGAGTTTCGCCATCGCCCAGACCGCCATCTTCGTCGGCGTCCCCATCTCGTTCAACGAAATCATCGTCAGTGCCATCATCGGAAGCGGCTACGCCGCTGGCGGTGCCGGCGTCAGTCGGAAGAAGATGGTGAACACGGTGCTGGCGTGGGCCGGCTCGCTCGTCCTCGCGTTCGTCGTGAGCTACGTCGGCTTCCTCGCAGTCGACGCCCTCGTGTGAGTGGCGGTAATAGATTATCAGTAGACATTTTGAAACCGATAGGTTAGGCGCTTCTGCGGGTGTACATGTAAGGTAATTAGATTATGGGCAAAATTGTGTAAATAAGCAACACATTGCATTTTCATGCTTTACGTTATTTTACATGGTCTTCGACCTTCGAGATGAGATGGGTAGCACACACCACCATACCCGAACGCGTACCGTACTCGGAACGCGGGTTGACGGAGCCAAAAAATGACTGTCTCCGTTGCGCTTACTGTCCCTGCGGACGCTGTCTTCCCGGGACAGAATCGACTTCTTGCCCCCGACCAGTCGGGTGAGTTCGAGCGGATCGTTCCGTTCACTGCGGGCGGTACGACCACTTTGTGGGTTACCGGTTCCGACCACGAACGGACGCCGTCCGAGCTTACCAGCCATCCCTCCATCGAGTACATCGACTGTATCGACCGGCACGAAGACACGTCCCTGTACGAACTCTCGCTCGTCGACGACCTCGGCCCCGTCGTCACCGCCATCGAAGGTGCCGAAGCGATGGTGCCGCGTGCCGAAACCGTCGACGAGTCGATGCTGCTCACGCTGCGGTTTCGCTCGCACGAAGAACTCCAGTCGTTCGTCGACGAGTTGCGCACTGCCGATGTCTCCTACGAAATCGCGTGGAAAGGCAACGCCGACGTCTCACACGACGGCGGCGTCGAACAGCTCACGCACCGACAGCGCCAGACACTCTGGCTCGCCTACGAACGTGGCTACTTCGATATTCCGCGCCGGACCACGATGACCGAACTCGCCGAGGAACTCGACGTGTCCAGTCAGGCCGTCTCGGAGCGGCTTCGTCGCGCACTCAAATCGTATCTCGCGACGTCGCTCTCGCAGGGATAGTAGAAACCGTTACTCGCCCGAGGTGACTTCGCTCGCCTCTGCCTCCTGTGCCTCTTCGTCGGTGCCGTCCGCGACACGCACCAGCCGCGCCTTCATGATGCGGGTGTTCTCGACCTGCTCGACGGTGATTCGGATTGCGCCGTAGCTGATCTCTTCTCCCTCCTCGACGAGTCGACCGGCGCGATTGAAGATGAACCCCGCGATGGTCTCGAACTCTTCTCCCTCGGGCAGTTCGATGTCCATCGCCTCGTTCACGTCCTCGATGTTGACCTCGCCGCGAACGATGAACGTGTCTTCGTCGACTTCCTCTATCGGCTCCTCTTCTTCGCCTTCGAGGATTTCGCCGACGATCTCCTCGATCATGTCTTCCATCGTCACCAGCCCCTCGGTCGTCCCGAACTCGTCGATGACGATGACGAGGTGCATGCGGTTCTCGCGCATCTCGGCCATCAACTCGTCGGCGTTTTTCGACTCGGGAACGTGCAGCGTCGGCTGGATGAGGTCGTCGAGTCTGATGTCGTCCGGTTCGGTCTCGCCGTAGTTCAGGTCCCGGACGAGGTCGCGGATGTGGACGACGCCGATGACGTTGTCCAGACTCCCCTCGTACACCGGGATACGGGCGTGACCCGACTGGATACACTTCTCGATGGCTTCCTCGATGGGCGCGTCCTTGGCGACTGCCTGCATGTCGAGTCGCGGCGTCATGACTTCCTTCGCGATGGTGTTGTTGAAGCGGAAGATACGCTGGAGCATCTCGTGTTCTTCCTCTTCGATGACGCCCTCACGTTCGCCCGTCTCGATCATGTCCTGAATCTCGTCGCGCGTCACGTACGAGGTCTCGATGGCCGAGCGCCCGCCCGTGATACTGTTGACGATACGGGTCAGGTAGTCGAACAGGACGATGAGCGGGAGGAGCAGGAACTCAGAGAACTTGAGTGGCTTCGCGATGCGGAGTGCCCACGACTCGGTGTTCTCGACCGCGTAGCTCTTCGGTGCGGACTCGCCGAACAGGAGGACGAGCGCGGTGATGCCGAAGGTAGCGAACGCGACTGCTTCGCCCTGACTGGAGCCAAGGGCGACCAGCAGCCCCGTCGCGATGGACGACATCGCGATGTTGACGATATTGTTCCCGACGAGGATGGTCACCAGCAGTCGGTGCGGGTCGCTCTTCAGTTCGGCGACAGTGTCTGCACCGGGCTTTCCGTCTTCGACGAGTGCGTCGATGCGATGCTTCGCGAGTGAGAACATCGCGATCTCCGAGGAGGAGAAGAACGCAGAGAGCGCAATCAACACGCCGATGACGGTGACACCGAGAACCGCAATCACGTCTTTGGACAGTTCCATCCCGAGGAACGTAGAGGCGTCACTCTGGAGGACCACGGCCGCAGCACTAGGCAATGAACCCATTCAACACTGACCCTTGGTAGCCGTCTTGATTAACTCTTTTCTCTTTTCGTGTGGTTTTCTCACCGAAATCGTATCCCGACTGCCGCGAGCAACACCTTTTCCGCGTTCGTTTCCGTACTGGCTTCTATGTCAGCCAGCGAGCCAGCAATCACGCTGTACCGGTTGCAGGCGTGTCCGTTCTGCGAGCGAGTCGTCCACGTATTGGATGAGTACAGTCTCGACTACCAGTCGCGGTTCGTCGAACCGATGCACTCGGACCGAAACGTCGTCGCCCGAATCACGAACAAGCGGACCGTTCCGGCTATCGTCGACGAGGAAACCGGCGTCACGATGTCCGAGAGCGGGAATATCGTCGAGTACCTGCACGCGACCTACGGCGAGGAGGGTGCGAACTGATGGACCTCGACTTCGACGTGGTCGACCTCGGTGACTGCGACCACCCGGTAGAAGGCGAGACGGCACCCGACTTTACCCGCCCGCTCGTGAACGACGAGTTCTGGGAAGACCGCAGTCTGTCGGACCTGACGGCGGAGGGGCCGGTCCTGCTCGTCTTCCACACGATGGACGGCGCGTTCCCGTCGACGTACATCTGGAACGAGATTCGTGACCGCGAGTGGGGCGAGCGATTCGACGCGCGAATCGTCGGCGTCTCCATCTCCGACCCGTACGCGCACAAGCAACTCATCGAGGAGCGCGACATCGACCACGAACTGTTCTCGGACCCGCAGAACGGTGTCGCCCGCGACTACGACATCGAGCACGACCTCGACGGGATGGCCGGCGTCTCGGAACCCAGACCGGCCGTCTTCCTGCTGGACGACGACCGGACCGTCGAGTACGCCTGGGTCGCCACGGAGTGGCCCGACTTCCCCGACTACGACGCCGTCGAAGACGCCCTCGACCGCGTCTGAACGGCGACCGTCACGGCCGTATTTTGTGTCGACATGATACTTCGGTTTGGGACAACTAACAAGGCGGTTGGTCACATGGGTCCAGTATGGACGCCCTCGAAAACCCGCGCGTCGAACACCGCGACGGCTTCTCCGTCGTCGGACTCTCCACGCGAGCGACCTCCGAAACCGACCTCAGTGCCCACTGGGCAGACTTCGACGCCCGACACAACACGTACGCCGACCTCACCGACAGCCGTGAGGCGTTCGGTGTCGAGTACGACTTCGACACCGACACCGACTCGTTCACCTACTTCGCCGGCATCGAACCCTCGCCGACGGCGAGCGTCCCATCGGACGCCGAACGAGTCGACGTACCCGCTGGTACCTACGCCGTGTTCACCACCCGAATCGAAGACATCGGTGAGACGATGGACCGCGTCTACGACGAGTGGTTCCCGAACTCGAACTACGCTCGCGCCAACGGTCCCGAATTCGAGCACTACGGACCCGACTTCGACCCGGCCGACCCCGACGCAACGCTCGACGTGTACGTCCCGGTGGTCAACTGACGCCGTCTCGACTCGCTACCGTTTTTCCTCCCGCACACGAATCGTCGCCTATGAGCGACGGTGACAGCGTTTCCGACGACGAACTGGCCCGCGCAGCACAGGCCATCCGCGACGGCAACCTCGTGGTGTACCCGACCGAGACGGTGTACGGCCTCGGCGCGGCCGCGCTCGACGCCGACGCAGTGGAACGAGTGTTCGAGGCGAAAGGCCGCAGCCGCGACAAACCGGTCTCGCTCGGCGTCCCGACCGTCGACGACGCACTCGACCACGTCCGGGCGACCGACCGTGAGGAACGCTTCATGCGCGAGTTCCTCCCCGGACCGGTGACAGTGCTCTGCGAACGTCGCGAGCACGTGCCCGACGTGCTGGTCGCCGGCCGGGACCGAGTCGGTATCCGCGTGGCCGACCACCCCGTCGCGCTGGACCTGTGCCGTGCAGCCGAGACGCCGGTGACCGCGACCAGCGCGAACATCAGCGGCCGACCGAGCGTCACCGACCCGGCCGACCTCGACGACGAACTGCTCGATTCGGTCGCCGTCGTCCTCGACGCGGGCGAGGCCGCGGGCACCGAGAGCACCGTCGTGAACGTGTCCACTGGCGAGATTCACCGCCGCGGCACGATGGCCGACCGTATCGAAAATTGGCTGGCGACGGAATCGTAGCGAGTCACCAGTTCCGACAGCTACGAGAACCCGAGCAGTGACCGCAGCGTCCGCGTCTTCACGCCGCATTCACTCGCGTAGTCGCAGGCTTCGCACTTCGACCGGTTCGTGAGTCGCGCCGGTGGCCCGTCGATGGCCGCGACGGCGCGCACCGCCCGCCGGAAGGCGGCTTTTCGCCGGCCAGTTATCGGCACCTCGCGGACGACGCCGTAGGCCGGGTACTCCACGAACGCACGCTCCACCGCGGTCTGGCGTTCCCACGCGAGGGCCTTCGCCGCGGCGACGGCCCAGACTGTGTGCTGTTCCCAGACGCCGTTTTCCGGTGGACCGCCAGCCGAGACGAGCGACGGTTCCGGCGGGCCGCCGAGGATTTTGTGCACGATGCCGCGACACTCCTTGCCCGTGAGGAGTACGTCGCGGTCGGCTGGTGACGTGAGGTCGTCGAAGCGAGGGCAGGTTTCCCGAGTTCGTCGCAAGGCGTCGCGGTACTCAGCAGGTGGAAGTTCGATAGGGCGCGAGTGGAGCGTGGCGTCGTCTGCTCCGAGCAAGTCGTCGTACTGGAAGGCGAGGTCACGGACGTCTTTGACCTCGTCGGGAACCGAGCGGTCGTCCTGTCTGGCGTAGTAGAGCTTTCGCGGGCAGTAGGTGGCGAGGCGAAGGTCGCTAAAGGCGAACACGGCGGGGTTGGCCGCGGGATAGTACTTGAACTCTGAGAAACAACCCGGCTACATCCGCACGTCAGAATCCGGCTCGATGTCCTCCGTCGCGTCCTTCAGACCGGTGTCGTGCACGTCCGTCGCCAACCGTCCGGACAGGTCGGCGTCGGCCAGAATCGCGGCGAACTCGTCGCGGTAGCGGTCGTTGGCCGCGCGGGCCGTCTCTCTGGCTTCGAGTGCTTCGCGGTAGCGCCGAACCGTCTCCTCGTCCGTCTCGAAGTGGGCTGCGAGCGCCGCGTCGTCGTCGCCCTCGTCTCGCCGTTCTCTGAATTCGCGGCGGTCTACCTCGTCGGCGAAGTCGGATTCACGGACGAGGTGACAGTCGAGGCGTGCGAGAAAGGCGACCCGCTCGGACACCTCTAGTACTTCGGCGAGGTCTGTGTCGCTCGCACCGCGATGGTACTCGCGCAAGAGCGTGACGAGTTCGTCGTCGGCGAGGCCGGTTCGGAAGTCGTACCGCTCGCGCATCGCCGCGACGACGCCCCCCAGTCGCTCGTCCACGTCACCCTGGTCGACCAGCGACCCGCGGGATTCCTCCTGTTCCTCGGTGACCGTGTCGCCGCCGGCCACGTCGACGAAGATGTCCCGCAGTTCCTCGGTCTTCTCGTCCATCGTGGGAACCAGATAGGCGAGTCGCGGTCTAAAAGCCTGCGGAGGCAGGCTCGGCGAGGGCTGCTGTGTGCGACGAGGATTGCTGTGTGGCTGCTCGTCGCTCACGCGTCCGGGGCCGCGTGCCCGTCAGCCCAGTGGGGGATTCGCCCCGAATCGTGATACCGACGGGGACACAATCACCGCCCCTGCACGCGATTCCAGCCCGTCGACTTCCGCAGTGAATAAATGAGAAACATGTTCTATATTCTCGCAAGACGGGAGCGGGGCAGGAAAACCCCGTGTGACAAGATTTAAGCCCTATTCGTCCGGGTGATAGACTATGACAGTTTCGCTGCAGACGGGCCAGACGCGCGAGACGTTCTGGCAGATCAGCTACGTGGAGGAGGTGGTGTTCTACTTCTTCGCGTTCGCCGCGATTCTCGCGTTCAGCTGGGGTGTCTACCAGCGCTTCGCGCGATACGCGCAGGGCTCCGAGGACTGGTTCGACCGGACCAGTGACCTCGGCGGGCGTATCGTCGAAGCTACGAAAATCGTCGCATCGAACGAGAAACAGTTCAACCGAGACCTGTACGGCGGGTTGATGCACACGTTCATCATGTGGGGCTTCCTGACGCTGCTCATCGGGACGGCCATCATCGGCGTGGACATCGACCTCTGGCAGAAGATTCTGCAAAACGAGCCGTTCCTCTCCGGACCGGCCTACTTCTCGTACTCGCTGGTGATGGACGCGATGGGCCTGCTGTTCGTCGTCGGCGTCGGCATGGCCATCTACCGTCGCTACTGGGTCGGCAACCAGCGACTCTGGGGCAAGCACACCTCGGCCGAAGACGACCTGTTCGTCTGGACGCTGTTCCTGCTGGGCGTCGGCGGCTACGTCGTCGAAGGCCTGCGCATCCTCGGACAGGGTGGCGGGAGCGAGTCGTTCCCGGCCTACGAGCAACTGAGCTTCGTCGGCTGGTTCACGGGCAAGGGCATCGAGGCGATGGGCGTCAGCCCGACGCTGGCAGCCGACATCTACCCGGCAATCTGGTGGAGTCACGCACTGCTCGCGTTCGCCTTCATCGCGCTCATTCCGTACGCGAAGCCGTTCCACATGATTTCGAGTTTCGCCAACGTGGTCACCCGCGACGAGAAGGCTGGCAAGCGCCTGCCCTCCGTCCCGGCCGCGCTCGACGCCGAGACCGGTGCCGAGAGCATCGACCACTTCTCGTGGAAGGAGATTCTCGACCAGGACGCCTGTACGAAGTGTGGTCGCTGTTCCTCGGTCTGCCCGGCGAAGGCGTCCGGCCGCAACCTCGACCCGCGCGACGTGATTCTCGACCTGAAACAGTACCGTGAGAACCTCGACGCGGGCGGCGACGAGAAGACCATCGTCGCAGACGGTGGTTCCTCCGTGATTCAGGCCGAGACGATGGAGTCCTGCATGTCCTGTATGGCCTGCATGGACGCCTGCCCGGTCGAAATCGAGCACCTGAAGAGCTTCACGCGGATGAACCGCCAACTCACCGACATGGGCGAGATTCAGCCCAGCATGCAGGAGGTCTTCCAGAACGTGATGCAGAAGGGCAACACGTTCGGTGACCCGAACCGCAAACGCGGTGACTGGACCGAGAAGGTCGACGTGGACGTGGCCGACGCCCGCGAGGAGGAAGTCGAGTACCTCTGGTACGTCGGCGACTACCCGAGTTTCGACGAGCGGAACAAGAAGGTCGCCCGCTCGCTGGCGACCATCCTCGACGCCGCCGACGTGAGCTTCGGTATCCTGTTCGACGACGAGAAGTACGACGGCAACGACGTGCGCCGCGTCGGTGAAGAGTTCCTCTACATCGAACTCGCCGGCCACCACGTCGAGTCCTTCCAGGACTGCGACTTCGAGAAGATCATCTGTACCGACCCGCACTCGTACAACACGTTCAAGAACGAGTATCCAGAGGTCGACTTCGAGGAGTTCGCCGACGACCCGATGATGCCCTTCGAAATCGAGGGGTTCTGGAACGAGGACGGCGACATCGACGTGCTGCACTGGACGCAGGCCGTCGAGGAACTCGTCCCACAACTCGGCCTCTCTGGGACCGAACTCGACTACACCGTCACCTACCACGACCCGTGTCACCTCGGCCGGTACAACGACGAGTACGAGGCCCCGCGCGAACTCGTGAAGGCGACGGGCTGTGACCTCCACGAGATGCCGCGCAACCGCGCCAACTCCTTCTGCTGTGGCGGCGGTGGCGGTGGCCTCTGGATGGAACTCGAAGAGGAGACGAAACCGAGCGAAGAACGCCTACGCGAAGCACTCGAAGACACCGACGCCGGTGCCGGCATCGAGAAGTTCGTCGTCGCCTGCCCGATGTGCATGACGATGTACGAAGACGGCCGGAAGACCGGCGGCTTCGAGGAAGACATCGAAATCGTCGACGTGGCGGAACTCGTCGTCGAGGCCATCGGGGAGAAAGAGACGGCCGACCTGTAGCGGTCCGACACGGTTTCTGTATAAACTGTTTCCACCCAGTTGGGGACGACAGTAACGCACGGTAACTGTGCTGTTTTCGTGACGTTCGAAGCCGGCTAACAAAGCGACGGCAGCCAGTGGTACTCTTCGTGTCCCGAGATACCAACCCCCAGTCGACTGCGCTCGGCAGACGACAAACCCTTCGCGGGCTGACGACGACCGGGCTCGCCCTCCTCGCCGCGAGTGGGACGCCCCACCTCGCAAACGGTGACTCGGCCAGTGATACCGAGCCAAGCGACCGTTCGGGCGACTCGACGACCGGCCAGCGTCGTCAGCAACGAGCCTTCGAACTTCGAACGCGCATCGCCCGGGAAGCGTTGAATCTCGACGAACCGTTTCCCGACCCGGAGACGCGCTGGGAGACCGACCCGTACGACCGCCACATCTCGAGTTACACGAAAGGACTGCCACACGACGAGGACGGACTCGTCGACGAGGACGCCTACGAGGCCCTCCGGACGGCGATGACGACCGGTGACCCGGCGGCGTTTCCAGCCATCCCGCTCGGCGACGGTTTCCGCCAGTTGAAAGACCCACAGAGTGCGTTCGGCTTCGAACTCGTCGGGCCCGACCCACAGCAGCACGTCGTCCCGTCGCCGCCGGCGTACGACAGCGAGGAGATGGCTGCACAGGTCGTCGACGCCTACTGGCGGATGCTTTCGTTGGACGTGCCGTTCGTCAAGTACGACCAGTGCCCACCGCCGGTGCTCTGCGAAGCAGCTGCGGAGCTCGCGTCGTTCGACGCCTATTCGCAACCGATGCAGGACAAACCGATTCGGCCCGGGACCATGTTCGAACTGATGGACTTGCCCGGACCGCGTGTCTCGCAGTTCATGCTCAAACCGTACGCTCGGGGCGCGCTACAGGTCGAACAGAAGATTCGAACCATCGCCGACGACGTGTCGTACCTGACCGACTACGACGAGTGGCTCTCGGTCCGCGACGGTGCCGCGCCGACCGGCGAGCCACAGTACGACGAGACCGAGCGATACGTCCACGACGGTCGCTCGCTCGCAGAGTTCGTCCACGAAGACGTCCCGAATCAGGCGTTCGACTCGGCAGTCCTCCTCTTGCTCGGGCGGGAAGCACCGGTCAACCCGACCATGCCGTTCCTCGGGGCACCCCTCGACAGGAACATCCCGTTCAGCCGTGAAGGCTCGTCGGTCCCGTTCGTCAACTTCGGGTTCTTCGACGCCATCGACGCCGTCGACAGCATGGTCGACATCGCACTGAGTGCAGCCTGGTACAACAAGTGGGGCGTCCACGACCTGCTTCGACCGGAGACGTACGGCGGCCACGTCCACCTCACGAAGACGGGACAGCGGGAGTTCCCCATCGACGAGTCGCTCCTCGAGTCCGAGGCGGTCCAGCACACCTACGAACGCCACGGGACGTACCTGCTGCCGCAGTTGTACCCCGAAGGCGCACCGATGCACCCGGCGTATCCGTCGGGCCACGCGACGGTCGCGGGAGCCTGTGCCACAGCGCTAAAAGCGTACTTCGACGAGAGCTACGTGTTCCCGAACCCGGTCCGGTCGAACGCGGATGGGACCGAACTGGTGCCGGTCGACGCCGAGGTGACCATCCGGTCCGAGGCGGACAAACTCGCGGTCAACGTGGCGAACGGCCGAATCTTCGCGGGCGTCCACTACCCGGTCGACGCCGTCGAAGGGCTCATGCTCGGGGAGAAAATCGCCCTCTCGGTCCTCAAGGGCCGGAAAGCACTCTCCAACCAAGTCGAGGAGTTCGAGGGCTGGGAACTGACTCGCTTCGACGGAACCACCGTCACGATTTGAACTGCTGAGTGTCGGCGATTGCGACGGCAGTGGCTCGCGATATCGAGCCACGAAAGAAACGACAGACGGGTCATCGGAATCGGTGACGCTTCAGGACCAGCACGGTCGCGACGGCGGCTCCCACACCGAGAACCGTCGCGGCCGGCAGGCCGAACAGCATCGTGGTCCGCGTCCCACTGGCGGCCACGACGACGAGGCAGAAGACGACGACACCGACCAACAGCCCAGCCGACAGGATAGCGATGGGATGTTGCCGAGGGTGCCGCCGCACGGCCATCTCAGGCCGGAATCTCGTCTACTCCCTCGAACTCGATTTCGGCTGCCTCGTCGTCTTCGCCGCTAGCGAGTCGGCGAGCGACCGCGGTCGCGGCCAGCGAGAGACCCACGCTCAGCGCGAGGAGCCTGAGAGCCTTGCTCGCGCCCGAACGGGACTCCGACGATTCCATCTCGACGTCGGCCTCGCGGTCGGCCTCGGTGGGAATCTCGACGCCGCCCTCGCCGCCGAATTTCGCACCGTCCATGCGGATCTCGAAGAGTGTGAGTTTCTCGAATACCATACACCACAGTACGCTGATAAAGTATAAAGACGTTGTGCGACAGCTGCTATCTCGGATTACGAGCCTCTGAGACGTAGGTTTCCGAGCATATATTTCGTTTTCGAGAGACAGGACTTTCGCGCCACATTTCAATCCCTCGGAATTCTATCGGGCGACGCCTACCGGTCGTGCCACTCGTGCGAGAGCACGCTGTGGAGGACCACGTCGACGTGCTCGCCGTCGACGAACTTCGCCTCGCGCATCACCCCTTCTTCGGTGAAGCCGAGTTTGCCGAGCACGGCGCGCGAACCGTCGTTCGACACCAGTGTTCGCGCGCGGACGCGGTGAATTCTACGCTGGCCGAAGGCGTAGTCGAGCGCGAGGGAGACGGCCTCGGTCATGAGTCCCTCACCCTGGGCGGCGGGCGTAATCCAGTAGGCGATTTCGACTTCGCCTGCGGTGTCGTCGCGCGGCCAGCAGAAGACGACGCCGACCGGTTCGACC
The DNA here is from genome assembly GCF_051207395.1 of Haloarchaeobius caseinilyticus. Taxonomy (NCBI): domain Archaea; kingdom Methanobacteriati; phylum Methanobacteriota; class Halobacteria; order Halobacteriales; family Halorubellaceae; genus Haloarchaeobius; species Haloarchaeobius caseinilyticus. The sequence continues at coordinate 1,765,001 of NZ_JBPJZC010000001.1, forward strand.
GGTTCCGGCCCTTCGTCGTCGACGAATCTCTCGACGTAGCCGGTCTGGTCGCCCTCGACACAGATGAGGAGTGAGAAATCGTCGCCGTCGGAGTCGTGCTCACGCGTCTGTTCGAGGTTCGAGGGTCCCGTAATCGTCATCGGTCGACGGATACGAGGGTCGTTCGAGTTGTCGCGGAGGAATACGGCATCTTCCTCTTCGACGGTTCGGAGGGTGACGTGGTCGCCACGCATGAATGGGGCACCGGGCATGGTCGAGAATCCTCAGGGGACGATAAAAGGCGTTCTGGCGTCGTGTGACGGATTCACAGGCGCCAAAAGGGCGTTTCGAGGCGCGTCAGAAGATACCGAGTTCGAGGATGCCGAACCACGCCAGCGCGAGCCACAGTTCGAACACGAACGTGCCGACGGCGGAGAGGGCGACGAACGTCTTCGTGTCCATGTCGGAGAGGCCAGCCGGGACGGTCAGCATCCCGCGAGTGAACAACAGTGCGTTGCTCAGTGGGACCGCGAACACGCCCCATCGGTCGAACCACGACTCGAACCGGTCGAGTTGTGAGTCGCTGATGCGGAACCACGGCCGTTCGAGCAGGCGTTCGCGACCCCAGCGACGTGCGAGCAGGAACAGCATGACCTGTCCGAGCGTCGCCCCGGCGATGGCGACGCCGAAGATGATGACGTAGACGGTCATCGTGTCGGGCGCGACGCTCGTGTTCTGGGCGACGGCGATGGCACCCGGCACCAACGTCTCACTCGGCGCGAAGTAGAGCAACATCGCGCCTTCGAGGATGAAGATGCCGAACAGCGCGGGCAGCCAGTACTCTTCCAGCAAGGTGGTGAAGAACGTCTCGTCCTTGGTCAGAAAGAGCCAGATGCCGAGCACGGCGAACGCACCGAACAGCACGAACACGCCGTAGTCCATGGCGAGTCGCTTGGTCGAGGACCGGACGTCGTCGGAGAGCGTCGAACCGACGGCGAGGGCGGAACAGACCACAAGAAACGCGAGTTCTGGGGCGAGCGAGAGGGCGGCCGTCATTACTCCTGTGGAGCGTCGGGTCGGCCAAAGTTCTTCCGTGATTCGTTCGGGCAACGACAGCTTCTGGCGTGGATGGGCCGAGCGCGACGGAACACGGTCGAGAACGGTGGGGAGCGACGTACCTTTGGGACGGGCGAGCGAAGCCCGACTATGGACCTCACCAACCGACCGCGCCGTCTCCGCGGGGACGGCGTGCGTGGCCTCGTTAGCGAGACACACCTCTCACCGCGGGACTTCATCGCGCCCGTGTTCGTCGACGCGACGACGGACGAGCGCGTCCCCATCGAGTCGATGCCGGGCCACGAGCGCGTCCCCATCGACGAGGCGGTCGCTCGCGTCGAGGAGGTGCTCGAAACTGGCGTCGAGGCCGTGATGCTGTTCGGGATTCCCGAGTCCAAAGACGAGCGTGGCTCGCGCGCCTGGGCGGCCGACGGTGTCGTACAGGAGGTGACCCGTCGAATCACGGACGAGACGGACGCCTACGTCATCACGGACGTCTGCCTCTGTGAGTACACCGACCACGGCCACTGCGGGATGCTCGAAGACGGCGCGCCCGAGCACTGCGACCAGACCGTCGACAACGACGCGACGCTGCCCCTCATCCAGAACGTGGCGACATCGCACGCCCGCGCGGGAGCCGACATGGTCGCGCCGTCGGGCATGATGGACGGGATGGTCGGCGCAATCCGCGACGCGCTGGACGACGACGGCCACACGAACGTCCCGGTCATGAGCTACGCGGCGAAGTTCGAGTCCGCCTTCTACGGCCCGTTCCGCGACGCCGCCGACGGCGCACCATCGTTCGGCAACCGTAGACACTACCAGATGGACCCGGCGAACCGCCGCGAGGCGATGCGCGAGGTGGACCTCGACGTGGAACAGGGCGCGGACGTACTGATGGTCAAGCCCGCGCTGCCGTACCTCGACATCGTCTCGGACGTGCGCCAGAACTACGACCATCCCGTCGCGGCGTACAACGTCTCCGGCGAGTACGCGATGCTCCACGCCGCCGCGGAGAAGGGCTGGCTCGACCTCGACGAGGTCGCCCACGAGTCGCTGCTCTCCATCAAGCGCGCCGGTGCGGACCTGATTCTGACCTACTTCGCCGAGCGTATCGCCGAACAGTTGTAGCCGGACCGACCGCGAACAGACTGTGATTGACCTCGATTGGCCGTCGTGCGTGCAAGTTTTGCCAGCCAGAAATCGCAAGACTGCGGCGACTAGAGGCCAATGTACTGTCGCACGACACCACGAAACACGTCACACAGTATCGTTCGTGACGGTGGACAGACGTTCCAAAACAGGATGGTCAAGCGCACGGCTTTTGGACAAAATACATCCTTAAACAGACCCAATCCGATTGTACTCTGGACGCATGTCCACCGAACACAATAATATTCGAATTTTTTCAACACCAAGCATTATATAGTTCCCATCCAACGCCATCGACCGTAGCAGACAGTCACAATCATGGACGAAATTGGTGAAAACGTATACGGTTGTTTGGAAGAGGCGGTGAACAGTATGGGTTCCAGCAGAGGTGCGTGGTGATGTTGCCGCTACAGGCTGACGCGGCGGCCATCGCGAACAGCATCAACTACGTGTGGGTGCTGGTCGTCTCGTTCCTCATCTTCTTCATGCAGCCCGGTTTCGCGCTGCTGGAGGCGGGACAGGTGCGGGCGAAGAACGTGGGTAACGTGCTGATGAAGAACATGACCGACTGGGCACTGGGCGTACTCGTCTACTTCCTCGTCGGTGCGGGCGTCGCCGGGATAATCGGGGCACTCACGTCGGGCGGTGCGGTGGACGTGATGGGCGCGTTCTCGTACATCGGCGAGCCCGGCTCGACGGGCTGGATCAACTGGGTCTTCGGTGCGGTGTTCGCCATGACGGCGGCCACCATCGTCTCGGGCGCAGTCGCAGAGCGCATGGACTTTCGTGCGTACGTGGTGTTCGCGGCGGTCATCACGGGCATCATCTACCCGGTCGTGCAGGGCCTGACGTGGTCCGGCGGCCTGCTCGCTGGCTCGGGCTACATCGGTGACGCGCTCGGCGTCGGCTACCTCGACTTTGCGGGCGCGACGGTCGTCCACATGGTCGGCGGCATCGCCGGCCTCGTGGCGGCGAAGATGGTCGGCCCGCGCAAGGGCCGCTTCGACGAGAACGGCGAGAGTCAGCCCATCCCGGGCCACTCGATGCTCTTGGCCGTCCTCGGCACGCTCATCCTCGCGTTCGGCTGGTACGGCTTCAACGTCGGCACGCAGGCGACCGTGCTCTCGGTCGCTGACGACGGCTCGGTCGCGTTCATGGGCGCAGCACTCGGTCGTGTCGCGCTCGTCACCACCCTCGGCATGGGTGCTGGCGCGGTCGCCGCGATGCTCGTCTCGGTCTCGTGGCAGGGCAAGCCGGACCCGCTCTGGATGGCGAACGGCCTGCTGGCCGGCCTCGTGGCGGTCACGGGCGCAGTCCCCCACGTCACGTGGTGGGGCGGCCTCATCCTCGGTGCGCTCGGCGGCGCAATCGTCCTGCCGGCGTACCGCTGGACGGTCGACTCGCTGAAGATCGACGACGTGTGTGGCGTCTTCGCGGTTCACGGTGCGGCCGGTGCGGTCGGGACGGTCCTCATCCCGGTGTTCGGCGCGTCGAGCTCCGGCACGGCCATCCTCGGTGACGGCTGGGCCTTCATGGGCGCGACGCAGCTCGTCATGCAGGTCGTCGGCGTCGCGGTCATCGCACTGTGGACGGTGCTGGCGACTGGCGTCACCTTCGCGGTGCTCGAAGTAGTGTTCGGGCTGCGTGTCTCCGAAGAGGAGGAACTCGCTGGCTTGGACGCTGGCGAACACGGCATCTCGACGTACCCCGAGTTCGTCGGCGACAGCGGCCCAGAATCCAGTCGTGCCGCGCTGAGCACGGACGGTGGGGTAAACAGCAGCGTTCGCGCCGACGGCGGCACGGACGTCGCGGAGTCGGGAGGTGAGGCCGATGACTGATATCGAGGCTGTCGACAGCGATATCAAGATGGTCGTCGCCATCCTTCGGCCTGACCGACTGACCGACGTGAAACGGGCGCTAGCAGAAGCTGGCGCGCCGTCGCTGACGGTCACGGACGTGTCAGGCCGCGGCTCACAACCGGCGAAGAAGAGCCAGTGGCGCGGCGAGGAGTACGTGGTCGACCTCCACCAGAAGGTGAAAGTCGAGTGCGTCGTCGCCGACATCCCCGCCGAAGCCGTCGTTGAGGCCATCGCAGAGGCCGCACACACCGGCGAGAAAGGTGACGGGAAGATATTCGTCCTGCCCGTGGAGTCCGCCTATCAGGTCCGGACCGGGAAGGAGGGTGTGGAAGCGGTTTAGGAACGCAGCAGGCACAGGTGCCGCCCACCTGACCACCACGACTTCGGTCCCCTGTACGCAGGCATACGCGGCGTTCGACGGAACGCCGGCGTTCTGACCCGCAGCCGACGCGCGACACGGCCGGCTGCGGACGATGGCCCTCTCTTCTGACACGACACGCGTTCGGTTCTGTGGCAACATTTGTCCACAGCGTTGCGACAGTACAACCTTATACAACACCTATCCGATTATAATCTGGACGGATACGGCTATACTGAAAGTATTCTGGACACTCGTGTTCCCAGCCTTTATGTGGTGCTATACCGTGACAAACTAACCGGAACGAGCATGGTGCATTTCACGGAATTCAGCCACGAAGTCGACGAACGTTCAGCAAATATTGTCGGAGGTAAGGCGGTGAGCAACGCGTGTTGACGCCACTCCAGTCCAACGTGTCCACCCTCGTCGAGGGGATGAACCTCATGTGGGTCCTCGTCGTCACCTTCCTCATCTTCTTCATGCATGCCGGGTTCGCCATGTTGGAGGCCGGGCAGGTACGCTCGAAGAACGTCGCGAACCAGCTCACGAAGAACATGCTCACGTGGAGCGTCGGCGTGATGCTGTACTTCGGTTTGGGTGCGGGCGTCGCAACGCTCGTCGGCGCGTACACCGGCGGCGGCTCGGCGAGCCTCGGGGACGCCTTCGCCTACATCAACGGCGGCTCGGTCGACTGGGTGTACTGGCTGTTCGGTGCGGTGTTCGCCATGACCGCGGCGACTATCGTCTCCGGCGCGGTCGCCGGCCGGGCGAAACTGCGGGCCTACGTCGGCTACACCGTCCTGCTCGCTGGGGTCATCTACCCCGTCGTCGTCGGCTTCACGTGGGGTGGCGGCATCCTCGCGGAACTCGGCTTCCACGACTTCGCGGGCGGTATGATCGTCCACGGAATGGGCGGCGTCGCCGGCCTCACGGCCGCGTGGGTCCTCGGGCCGCGTATCGACCGGTACAACCGCGACGGCAGCACCAACGTCATTCCGGGACACTCCCTGACGTTCGCGGTGCTGGGCACGCTCATCCTCGCGTTCGGCTGGTACGGCTTCAACGTCGGCACCGCCGCGACCGTCTTTTCGCCGAGTCAGGCCGAGTCGGGGACGGTCGCGCTCGGGTCGTTCGACTACGTCGGTCGCGTCGCGCTGGTGACGACGCTCGGCATGGCGTCTGGCGCAATCGGTGCAGCACTCGTCTCGCTGTACAAGACGAGCAAGGTCGACACGCTGTACGTCGCCAACGGCCTACTGGCCGGACTGGTCGGTATCACGGGCATCGCGGACGCCATCGTCTGGCCCGGGGCCATCGTGGTCGGCCTCGTCGCCGGAGCACAGCTGCCCGTCGTCTTCGAGTTCGTCGAGAAGCGCCTCAAAATCGACGACGTGTGTGCGGTCTTCCCAGTCCACGGCTCGCCGGGTATCATCGGCGCGCTGGCGTTTCCGCTGTTCGCGACCACCGGAGCCGAGGCGAGTTTCGTCGCGCAGTTCGCGGGCGTCGGCCTCATCCTCGGCTGGACCGTGTTCGCCACCGGCGTCGTCTTCGGCGGTGCGAAGGCCATCGGGCAGGCTCGCGTCTCGGAGAAACACGAGCGCGAAGGCCTCGACGTGAGCGAACACGGCGTCGACACCTACCCCGAGTTCGGCCAGCCCGACACCATCGCCGACGGCGGCATGGACGTGATTCGCGCCGACGGCGGTCGCCCGAACGCGGGCGGCATCAAACTCGTCATGGCGTACATCCGGCCGGACAAACTCGGTGACGTGAAGCAGTCGCTCGCGGCGGCGGGCGCACCGTCGCTGACGGTGACGAACGTCTCCGGCCGTGGCTCTCAGCCCGCGAAGAAAGGCCAGTGGCGCGGCGAGGAGTACGTCGTCGACCTCCACCAGAAGGTGAAAATCGAGTGCGTCGTCGCCGACGTGCCGGCCCACGATGTCGTGCAAGCGATTTCCGACGGCGCGCACACCGGCGAGAAAGGTGACGGGAAGATATTCGTCCTCCCAGTCGAGGGTGCACAGCAGGTCCGGACCGGAAACGAAGGGCCGGGGGCGGTCTGAGAGCGGCCGATAGATACATACCTGTCAACTATCGAACTCCCACAGAGCTGACTGTTGGCCAATGCGTTTTTCCCGTCCTACGACCTGCGTCAGTCCAGAAGCATGGGAGGGAGTCCGAAGCCAGTGGTCGAGTCCGCCATCATGGAGGCGACTCGTGGGGCACTGGCAGCCCACGGGTACACTGAACTGTCGTTTACGTCGGTCACCGACAACTGTGAGTATGGGCGGGGTGTCCTCGATATGTACTACGAGGACACCGCCGACCTGGTCGCCGCGTTTCTGGAGTACGAGAGCGACCGGTTCGCCGAGTTCGTGATGCTCGCACCGGAGCGCCCCGACCTCCGGCTGCGGGTGATGCTCGAAGCTCTCGTCGGCCTCGACACGCTGGAAGCCGACGGCCTGCTCCAACCGTACCTCGAACTGTACGTCCACGCGCTGTCGAACGAACGCATTCAGGAGGGGCTCGACGCCCTGCAGACCGAGATGTACGACTCGCTCGTCGCCACTATCACCAAGGGTATCGAGACGGGACTGTTCACCGACGTGGACCCCTACCGGACCGCGTCGGCCATCTTCGCGGTCCACGAATCCGCACTCCGACAGGAGGCGTTCGGTCGGGAGGCTGGCGAACTACGCGACGCACTCGACCACTTCGTCTTGTCGCAGCTCCGGCCCGAGTGAGCGACTGTCCGTCCGACCGACAGAACGGCCTGTCAAGGCTCGAACCGGAGGAGTAAGCGGCTTCCCTTTTCGCGCGTTACTTCTTCACATGCCCTTCAGCGATAGACGAGACGCTGGTGAGCGACTCGCCGAAACGCTCGACGAACACGACGTCGGGGCCGACGTGGTCGTCGCCGTCCCGCGCGGCGGTGTCCCCGTCGGCCGAATCGTCGCGGACGAACTCGGCGTCCCACTCGGCGTCGTCGTCGCGAAGAAGCTCGGTGCACCGAACAACCCCGAACTCGCCATCGGCGCAGTCGCGGCCGACGGGAGCATCTGGCGAAACGACGGGCTCATTCGGCGACTCCGCGTGGACGAACCGTACGTCGAAGCCGAGCGCCAGCGCGTGGCGCGCATCGCACGAGAGAAACAGGACCGGTACGTCGTCGGCGACCCGGTCGACGTGGCTGAGAAACGCGTCGTCGTCGTGGACGACGGTGTGGCGACCGGCGCGACCATGTTCGCCTGCGTCGAGTCACTCCGGAACGCGGGTGCCGCGTGGGTTACGGTCGCGGTGCCGGTCGCACCGCCGGGCACCGTGGAGGAACTCCGCACCGTCGCCGACGACGTCATCGCCGTCGAGACACCGCCACACTTCGCCGCCGTCGGTCAGTTCTACGACCAGTTCGGACAGGTCTCGGACGAGGAGGCCATCGCCCACCTCAGGCGACCGCGTCGCGGAGCGCCTGGTGCTTGACCAGCGCGAAGCCCACGCAGATGACGAGGAACCCGGCGATGGTTCCCCCCGAGATGGTCTCTTCCAGTAACGACCAGCCGACGAGTGCGGCAAACACTGGTGCGACGTAGCCGACGAGGTTGATTTCGACTGGCCCGAGTCTGTCCAGCAGCGCGAAGTACAGCAGGTAGCCGACCACACCGGCGGCCAGCACGAGGTAACCGAACGCGACTGCGACGCGAGGCGTGACGGCGACGGCCTGTGATTCACCGGCGACGAGACTGCCGACGTGTAGCAGCGGCCCACCAACGAGCATCATCCAGCCCTGCCGAGCGGCCACGTCGAGCGTCGGCGTCTGGCGACGCAACCCGACGGCGGCGAGTGCGAATGCGACCGCGGAGGCGAGCAAGAGCGCGACCCCGAGCGAGTCGGGCGCGTCGACCGCGGTCGGCCCGGGGACGGCGAGGAGCGTGACGCCGACGAGTCCGAGACAGACGCCCGCGATACGCGGGAGTGTCGGACGGGCGGTGTCGAGGAACGCAGCCGCGAAGCCGACGCTCCAGATGGGGACCGTCGCGAGGACGACCGCACCGACCGCACCCGAGACCCGTGCCTGTCCGGCGAAGAGCAGGCCGTTGTGGACGGCGACGATACCGACGCCGCCGACGAGGACGCTCCGCAGGTCCGCGCTCGTCGGCACGATTCGCTGGCCACGGACGAGTGCGTAGGCGAGGACGATGAGGCCGATGGCGTCGAACCGAATCGCAGCCATGAGCAACGGCTCGACGCCGTCTCTCGCGGCGCGGATGGCTGGATACGACGCACCCCAGAGGGCGGCGAGTGCGAGAAAACCGAGTGCGTTCTCCTGGCGGTTCACAATCGGACCGAGGAGAGCCCCCGAAATATCGCTTGCGTGGTGGGAACGCTCAACATGATTCCGACTGTGGCGAACGATGCCCCAGTGGGTCAATCCTTTTACGCCCGCCCGCGAACGCCCGGCCATGAACGAGCAGAACTCGCGGAACCTCTACGACCGGGCGCTCTCGGTCATGCCCGGTGGGGTGAACTCCGCGGTACGCGCGGCCATCGAACCGTATCCGTTCTTCGTCGACAGCGGCGACGGCGGGCACGTCATCGACGCGGACGGCAACCGCTACATCGACTGGGTGCAGGGTCTCGGTCCCCTGCTGCTCGGCCACGACTTGCCTCAACCCGTCACCGCCGCCGTACAGAAGCACGCGAGTTCCGGCCCGATGTTCGGCGCGCCGACCGAAATCGAGGTCGAACACGCCGAGTTCGTCACGCGCCACGTCCCGAGCGTCGAGATGATTCGCTTCGTCAACTCGGGGACCGAGGCGACCGTCTCCGCAGTCCGACTCGCCCGGGCCTACACCGGCCGCGACAAGGTCGTCGTCATGCAGGGTAGCTACCACGGCGCGAACGACTCCACGCTGGTCGAGGGCGAAGGCGGTGACCTGCACCCGTCGAGTCCCGGTATCCCCGACGACTTCGCAGACCACACTATCGCCATCCCGTTCAACGACGCCGACGCCGCGCGCGACGTGTTCGAGCGCCACGGCGACGACATCGCCTGTGTACTCGTCGAACCAGTCCTCGCGAACTACGGTATCGTCATGCCCGAAGAGGGCTACCACGAGACCCTCGAAGACCTCTGTGAGGACAACGATTCTCTCTTGGTCTTCGACGAGGTCATCACCGGCTTCCGCGTCGGCGGCCTCCAGTGCGCGCAGGGCAAGTTCGACATCGACCCGGACCTCACGACCTTCGGCAAAATCATCGGTGGCGGCTTCCCGGTCGGAGCAATCGGCGGCAAGGCCGACATCGTTCGCCACTTCACCCCCTCCGGCGACGTGTTCCAGGCGGGCACCTTCTCGGGCCACCCCGTGACGATGGCCGCCGGGCTGGAGACCCTCAAATTCGCCGCCGAGAACGACGTGTACGACCACGTGAACCGCCTCGGGGACAAACTCCGCCACGGCCTCACGGAAATCTGTGCCGAGGTCGCCCCCGAGTACACCGTCGTCGGCACCGACTCGCTGTTCAAGGTCATCTTCACCCGCGAAGGGCCGAACGACCTGGAGGGCCAGTGTGAGGCGGGCTGTCAGCAGGACCCTGGCTGCCCACGCTACGACTACTGCCCGAAGAACGGTGCAGACGTGGCCCGCGCCGAGACCGACCGCTGGCGGCGGTTGTTCTGGCCCAAGATGAAAGAACAGGGTATCTTCCTCAGTCAGAACCAGTTCGAGGCGCAGTTCGTCTCCTACGGCCACACGCAAGAAGACGTGGAGGAGACGCTGGACGCGTATCGGGAAGCGCTGTAGCTGGTCAGCACTGCGCGACTTCTTTCTTCGTGACTCCCCTACCGGTAGCCAATGCCAGACGACTCGGTCCTCTCCGAATCGGACCGCCAGCGCCTCGACGACGGCCCGGACGAGGAGTTCTACGACCAGCCGCGGCTGGTCCAACACGTCGATTCGGGCTTTCGCCGTCGCCTCACCGACCTGTATCGGACCCGTCTCGCCGACGGCGACGTGGTCCTCGACGCGATGTCGAGTTGGGTGTCACACCTCCCGGACGACCGCAAGTTCGAGCGCGTCGTCGGCCACGGGCTGAACGAGGCCGAACTCGCGGAGAATCCGCGACTGGACGATTTCGTCGTCCAGAACCTGAACGAGAACCAGTCGCTCCCGTTCGCCGACGAGACGTTCGACGCGGTGCTGTGTGCCGTCTCGGTGCAGTACCTGCAGTATCCGATGGCGGTGTTCCGCGAATTTGCCCGCGTCCTCCAACCCGATGGCGTCCTCGTCGTCTCCTTTTCGAACCGGACGTTCTGGCAGAAGGCGATTCGGGCGTGGCGCGAGACGTCGATGGACGAGCGACGTGACCTCGTCGTCCGATACTGCGAAGAATCGGGGTTCGAGGTGGTCGAGACAGTGAGAGAGCCGAGACACTCCGTCTTACCGGGGATGAGCGGCGATCCGTTCTACACGGTAATCGCTCGCCGGAGGGATTTGATATAGCGAGCTTCGATTTATCGACAGTGGCGGGCAGTTACAGCCGGACAGCACCCAGCGATTCCGAACCGGTCGAAACCTGCCGATTCGATACTCGAAAGTCGCCACCTCATCGAACCGACGCCGCAGACGACGTGGCGAGACAAACTGGAGGGCTTTTCACCCTCGGCCGCTGATTCCCGTCCATGCGAACACGCGGGACCATCAAACTCGCCACACGTGGCTCCGACCTGGCCATGCGACAGGCGACGACGGTCCGGGACGCCCTCGAAGACCAGCACTACGAGGTGGAGCTGGTCGAAGTCGAGACGGAGGGCGACCGGATACGCGACGAGTTGATACAGAACCTCGGGAAGACGGGCGCGTTCGTCCGTTCCCTCGACGAGAAAGTGCTCGACGGCGACGTCGACGCGGCCGTCCACTCGATGAAGGACATGCCGACCGAGATGCCCGACGACCTCGTCGTCGCGGGCATTCCCGAGCGCGGCCCGGCGAACGACGTGCTCATCACGCCCGATGGCTCCTCGCTCGACGACCTCGAACCGGAGAGCGTCGTCGGGACGTCGTCACTACGCCGACAGGCCCAGATTCGCCACCACCGCGACGACCTGGAAGTCGAACCCCTGCGCGGCAACGTCGACACCCGTATCGAGAAGTTGCTCGCGCCCGCGCTGCAAGCGGAACACGAAGCCCGCAGCGAGGCCGACAAAGAGCGCAAAGGCAACACCGGGAACGAGGACTTCGAGCCCGAATTCGACGAGACGGTCGACGACTGGTTCGACGGCCTCTCGGAACTCAAAAAGCAGGCGCTCGGCCGCGAAATCGAGACCGAGTACGACGCTATCGTCCTCGCAGAGGCGGGGATTCGCCGGTCCGGGCTGGACCACTACGTCTCCTTCGAACCGCTCGCCCCCGACGAGTTCGTCCCGGCCGCCGGGCAGGGCGCACTGGCGATTACGGCGACGGCCGGCGAAACCGCTGACGCCCTCAACACTGCCCTCGACTTCCCGCGGACCCGTGTCGAGACGACGGTCGAACGGACCGTCCTCGGGGCACTCAACGGCGGCTGTGTCGCCCCAATCGGCGTCCACGCGATAGTACAAGGTGAGTACGTCCGGACCGAGGTGCAGGTGTTCGACCCCGAGGGCGAGGATGTCGTCCAGGAACGCCGTGACCTCCCAATCGAGACCCACGCGCGTGCTGCACGCGAGTTCGCCGACAACCTCAGCGAGAAAGGCGCAGCGGAGTTCGTCGCTGCCGCCCGCGAGCAATGAGCGGCCCGACCGACGCGGAATCGAGTGACAGCGACGCCGAAGCGGCCGACAGCCCCGGAACGGTCTACCTCGTCGGTAGCGGCCCCGGTGACCCGGAACTGCTCACCGTCAAGGCGAAGCGACTGCTCGAATCGGCCGACGTAGTCCTGCACGACAAGCTTCCCGGCCCGGAGATCATCGGCCTAATTCCCGAAGAGAAGCGCGAAGACGTGGGGAAACGCGCCGGTGGCGAACGAACCAGTCAGGCCGACATCAACGCCAGACTGGTCGAACTCGCTCGGGAGGGCAAGACCGTCGTGCGGCTGAAAGGCGGCGACTCGTTCGTCTTCGGTCGCGGCGGCGAGGAGGCCCAACACCTCGCTGCGAACGGGATTCCGTTCGAGTACGTCCCCGGCATCACCTCGGCCATCGCCGGTCCCGGCGTGGCTGGCATCCCCGTCACGCACCGCGACCACGCCTCGTCTGTCTCGTTCGTCACGGGCCACGAAGACCCGACGAAGGACGAGTCCAGCGTGAACTGGGACGCACTGGCCGCGACGGGCGGCACCATCGTCGTCCTGATGGGCGTCGGCAAGTTGCCCGACTACACGCAGGCGCTGCGTGACGCCGGTATGGACCCGGAGACGCCAGTCGCGCTGGTCGAGCGCGCGACGTGGGAAGACATGCGTGTGGCGACGGGGACCCTCGACACCATCGTCGACGTTCGGGACGCAGCAGGCATCGAACCGCCCGCAATCACCGTCATCGGCGACGTCGCGGGCACCCGCGAGGAGGTGCTCCACTTCCTCCGATGACGACCCGTGACCTCTCCGTCGCCGTGTTTCGCCCGGACGACGAGCGGCTGGCGAACGCGGTCGAACTCGTCGAGTCGCTCGGTGCGACCCCCGTCGCCGACCCGATGTTGGAGGTCAAACCGTCGGGCCTCGGCCCACGCGAAGGGGCGAACTACACCATCCTGACGAGCAAGACCGGCGCGGAACTCGCTCGGGCAGCGGACTGGAACCCCGGCGAGACGACCGTCTGTGCCATCGGCCCAGCGACCGCCGCCGCATTGCGTGAGCAAGGCTACGACGTGGACATCGTCCCCGACGAGTACTCTTCGACGGGACTGGTCGCGACGCTCGCAGACGAGGTCGAGGACGCGACGGTCGAAATCGCCCGCAGTGACCACGGCAGCGACGTGTTGCTGGAGGGGCTGTGGGACGCGAACGCCTTCGTCCACCACACGGTGCTGTACGAACTCGTTCGGCCTGCCGGGGCTGGCGTGTCCGTCGACATGGCCGTCGATGGCGACCTCGACGCCGCCGCGTTCACCTCCTCGCTCACGGTGGAGAACTTCGTCTCACTCGCCGAGGAACGCGGGGTGCGGGCTGAAGCACTCGCTGGCTTGAACGAGGCTGTCGTCGGCGTCATCGGCGAGCCGACCCGCGAGACGGCTGAGTCACTCGGTATTCGCGTCGACGTGGTTCCAGAGAATGCAGATTTCGAGGAACTGGCGTGTGCGGTCGTCGAGGAAGCCGCGCCGACGTATCACGACTGAGCGGCCGACCCGATTTTCCTCCGAGTGGGTAGCTGAACTGACGAATTCGGTATCGAGAGCCGTCTGTGCGACTGTTGCCGTGGATTGCTACTCAGGAGTCGAAACACCAATATAAACTGTATCTCACGATATGAAATCCGTCTCGCACAGCGAGCCCGAACTGCGAGGGAAGCCACGAAAACGCGTCTCTCGTGCGGAATAGCGGTCGTCGAGAAGGGATTTGGCCGAATTCGTCTACTGCACGCCGCCGACGCCCGACGACGCGTCGGGCAGGTCGTTCGGCGTCGCGTCCAGGCCGAGTTCTTCGAGCGCGCCCGCGAGGTGTTCGTCCTTCGCGTAGTCCGCGCCGTCTTCCTCGCGGAGTCGCTGCGCCGTGGCGAGGACGTCTGCGCGTCGGTCGTCCGGGATGTCGTACTTGTCCGTGGAGAGTTCGATGACGAGGCCGTTGTTGTCCTTGGTGTAGATGGAGTGGAAGATGCCCCGGTCGAACACGTTGTAGTGGTGGCCCGCGTCGTCGAGTGCCGCCATGACTTCCTCGTACCGGTCGGGGTCGACGCTGAAACAGAGGTGGTGGACCGCACCGACGCCGCCGCGGACGCCCCGAGCAGACGGCCGGTCGTCGCTCACGAAGAAGGTGAGGATGCGCCCGTCGCCCGTGTCGAAGAACAGGTGGGTCTGCGAGGGGTCGTCGAGGTTCGGCTGGCGCAGGACGAGTCGCATGCCGAGCAGGTCGCGGTAGAACGCGAGTGTGTCTGCTTCGTTACTGCCCCAGATGGTGATGTGGTCGGTGCCGGTCGTTCGGAAGGCGCTGTCTGGATACTCCGCGGTGACTGGTGCTTCCTCGCTCATACCTCGGGATACGACCGCGACCGGTATAGTCGCTCGCTGACACCCGTGGCACCCGGTGACGGGCGTGTCCCCAGCCACGAGGAGTCTCCTTCACTCCTCGGTCTCTGATGGGTCCGGCGGTCGCCGGACGACGAGCACCGGTCCGACCGACAGTTCGGCGATCTGGTCGACGTCCTCGCCGAAGACGACCGACCGGAGGGAGGGAGCGCGTTCGCCCATCACGACGAGGTCGTGTTTCGTCGCCTCCGTGGCGGTCGCTCGAATCGGCGCGTCGGTGACCTCGACGGTCGTGTCGACGAGTTCGGGCGCGATACCGTGGTCGACGAACCGGTCGTGCGCTGCTTCGGCGAGTGCGGCACGGTCGGCGAGCGCGTCCTCGTCCGGTGCCGTCGCGTACACGGAGATGGTCACGTCGTGCCCTGCGAGGAGTATGGCTGCGTAGTCGACGACGCGGTCGACGTCGACAGCGGGATGGACCGGTACGAGAACGTCCTCGACTGCGGGCGTCGGGTTCGGGATGAGGTAGGCGTCACAGTCGGTCTCGTTGGCGACGCGCGTGATGGTCTTCTCCGCGTCGTGCGTGAAGACGATGCGCGTCTCGACGGTCGCACCGGCGTCCGCGAACAGGTCGACCACGTCGGCGAGTTTGTTCTGTGCTTGCTCCTCGAACTCCAGTTTGCCCTGTCCGGGTGGGGTCTGCTCCGGGAGGACGTGGTAGCCGAGGACGACTACCGAGAACGCCGCGAGGACCGTCGCCACGCCGGGCGAGACGCTCTCCCCTCGCAACACCTGCACCGGCACGAGTACACGTCGGGTCATACGGCACCTTTGAGTGAAACGTCGCGTGCGTAGTACAAGTACCACACTCCCGCCACCAGCATCACGACGACGCCGATAATCTGCGAGGCGGGCTTCATGAAGGCGATGAGTCCGAAGCTCGCCACCGCGCCCAGTGCCGGTATCACCGGCCCGCCGGGTACCTCGAAGTCCGGTTCGTACCACTCCGGCGGTGAGCGCCGGATGACGAGGAGTGCGACGCACATCAGCCCGTACATCACGAGGTGGAGGAACGAGGCGACCTCGGCGAGGATTTCCACCTGTCCGGTCGCGACGAGGACCAGCACCGGGCCGCCGGCCGAGATGAGGGCGACGTGTGGCGTCCCGTACTTCAGGTTCAGTCGGCGAAACCGCGCCGGAACCAGCGCGTCACGGCTGAGCGCGTAGATAGCACGAGACGACGAGAGGATGCTCGCGTTCGCCGACGACAGGGTCGCGAGCAGGCCCGCCAGCAGGATGGCGACCGCGCCGGGAACGCCGAAGAAGTCCCGGGCGACTTCGACCATCGCGGTCTCGCCGAAGGTCTCCAGTCGGGCACTCCCGAACGCGCTGGTCGCAACGAAGATGGTCACGACGTAGAACACACCCACGAGGACGACCGACCCGACCATCGCCAGCGGGAGGTTCGTCCCCGGTTTCTTCACCTCGCCCGCGACCGTCGCGACCTGTGCGAACCCGAGGTACGAGGTGAACACGAGCGCCGCGGTCGAGAACACGGGTGCGACGCCGAAGCGGAAGAATCGCTCAGGGGCCGACGCGCGTCCGAACACGCCGAGCGCGTCGAGTCCCCCGTAGGTCAGAAAGCCAGTGAGGATGACCAGTAACAGGCCGACGACGACGTTCTGGAGCTTCGTCGCGTTCTCGGTGCCCGTCAATGAGAGTCCGGTGAGTATCACAGCGAAGAGGAGGCCGAGCGGCACCACCGCACCCGAGACGGACACACCGACTTCGGTGAAGACGGCCGCCGCGTAATTGCCGAAGCCGACGAGGTAGAAGCCGGACGCAAACACGAGGCCGAGCCACACGGAGAGACCGACGACGGCTCCGAACAGCGTGCCGAGCCCACGGGAGATGAAGTAGTAGCCCCCGCCAGATTTCGGCATCGCGGTGGCCAGTTCCGCGGTCGGAACGGCTACCAACAGCGCGATGACTGCCCCGATGGCGAACGAGAGCGCGGCCGCGGGACCGGCTTCTCCGGCTGCGAGGCCAGGGAAGACGAAGATTCCGGCACCGATCATCGTCCCGACGCCGATGGCCATGGCCCCCCGGAGCCCGATAGTTCGCTCCAGTTCGACGCCCTCCTCGTGGACCGTCGCCTCTTCGGTGACCGTCCCGGCGTCGGTCTCCGGTTCGGGCCGGGCCGATGGGTCGACTGCCATGTCACGAAGTAAGACAGTTTTGCGGAAAAAGGACGCCCTGATTGCCGAACGGCGACGAACAGCGTCGCGTGCGGCCGATTACGCCCACACCGGTCCACCGGTCACGAGACGCAACCGATACTTTATCCCCGAGACCGCGCCAACCACCGACGAATGCCCCAGTCCGCTCCCGTCCCGGAACTCGCAGACCGCGCCACGGCGTGCGCCGACCGCCTGCGCGCGGCAGACGAGGTACTCCTGAACTCCCACATCGACGCCGACGGCCTGACCAGCGCGGCGGTCGCGGCGAGCGCGCTCGAACGGGCCGACATCCCGTTCGAGGTGAACTTCGAGAAGCAACTGAATGCCGAGGCGGTCGAGTCTATCGCGGCGACCGAGTACGAGACGGTGCTGTTCACCGACTTCGGGAGCGGGCAACTGGACGTCATCGCACCCCACGAGGACGCGGGCGACTTCACGCCAGTCATCGCAGACCACCACCAGCCAGCCGACGCAGAGACGGAGTACCACCTGAATCCGCTCTTGTTCGGCATCGACGGCGGCTCCGAGTTGTCTGGCGCGGGCGCGGCGTACGTCCTCGCCCGAGCGCTCGAAGGCGACGGCGACAACCGGGATTTGGCACGGCTCGCCGTAGTCGGCGCAGTCGGTGACATGCAGGACACCGATGGCGAACTCCATGGTGCGAACGCGCAACTCGTGGCCGACGGCGTGGACGCGGGCGTCCTCGAATCCGGAACCGACCTCGCGGTGTACGGCAAGCAGACGCGAGAACTCCCGAAACTGCTGGAGTACGCGAGTGACGTGTTCATCCCGGGTATCACGAACAACCACAACGGGGCGATTTCGTTCCTCAACGACCTGGACCTCGACTGCCGGGACGGTGACGACTGGAAGTGCTGGGTCGACCTCTCCGCCGACGAGCGCCAGACCGTCGTCAGCGCGTTGGTCCAGAAAGCGGTCAAAAGCGGCGTCCCCGCCGACCAGATAGACGGGCTTGTCGGGACGACGTACACGCTGACTGCGGAGCCGGAGGGCACCGAACTGCGAGACGCGAGCGAATTTTCGACGCTGTTGAACGCGACGGCCCGCTACGACCGCGCAGACGTAGGGCTCGCAGTGTGTCTGGGTGACCGCGACGACGCGCTGGAGCGGGCAAGAACCCTGCTTCGGAACCACCGCAAAAACCTCTCCGAGGGCCTGCAGTTCGTAAAGAACGAGGGGACGACCCACGAAGAGCACGTCCAGTGGTTCCACGCAGACGACCGCATCCGCGAGACCATCGTCGGCATCGTCGCCGGAATGGCCTTCGGCGCGAAGGGCATCGACCGTTCGAAACCCATCCTCGCGTTCGCGAACGAGAGCGAGGACGCGGTGAAAGTGAGTTCGCGGGGAACCGGCGCACTGGTCCGAAAGGGACTGGACCTCTCGGTCGTGATGCGCGAAGCCTCACAGGCCGTCGGCGGCGACGGCGGCGGGCACGTCATCGCGGCTGGGGCGACGATTCCGCGCGGGAAAGAGGACGACTTCGTGGCCGAGTGCGACCGAATCGTCGGCGAACAGCTCGGCTGAAGGACGACAGCGAACAGTCGTTAAAAATCGCTATTCGTAGAACCGGTCGGGCACCCGACCGCGGAGTTCCGGCGGCAGGGCGTGCGCGATGGTCGACCACAACGACGCCAGCCGTTTTCTCAGGACGACGTACGCCGCACTGGCCACGACCGTCACGAGCACCAGCGGCGGAATCGGTTCAGGCAACGTGAGCGCCGGAAGAGCCAGTCCGCCCGCGAGCGCGAGGTCCCGAGGCGATCCGTCGTAGGGGACGAGGCGGCGCGGTTGCAGCCATCGGTCGTGATAGTGGCTGTACACCGCTCTCTCGGAGCGGCCTTCCCACGGGCGGAGTTCGAGTCCGCCTCCGTAGTAGTCCATCACGGGGTGGAGCGCGAACCCGACGAGAAACGTCGCCAGTGCGAGCGTCCAGATTCCCGGGAACGCGAGGGCGACGGCGACCGCGAATCCGGCCGGTGCCCAGCCCAGAATCGGGAAGTGCAGCGTCTTTCGGTGTCCAGCGTAGATGTCGAGGTCGGGCAGGACGCTCCCGGCGACCCCTGCAGCGACCAACGGTGCCGGGTCGCCGCCACTCACCTGTACCACGAGCGTCGCCAGCACGAGGCCAGCGAGCGCGTGGGTCATCGCCATCATCGGTGGAGCAGGTACGCCACGGACCTATACAAATCTGTCCCGTGGTAGTTTCTGACACGTGACGGCCCACGAGCGTTTTGCACGGGGGGCGCGTACGCTCACGCATGGGACGGGCGAAACTGTGGACCCGGACGGTGCAAGTCGGCCTCGTCGCCGTGTTCGTGCTCGGGATGACGATACGGAACGTCAGCGTCGTCCTCAACGCACTCGGCGCGCTCGTCGTCACGCTACTGCCCGCGATACTCGAACGTGACTTCAGTATCGAACTCGACCCGCGCTTTACCGTCTACCTCGGCATCGCCGTCTTCCTCCACGCCATCGGCATGTTCGGCTTCTACGACTCGGTCTGGTGGTGGGACCACATGACCCACACGCTGTCGGCGACGGTCATCGCGGTCATCGGCTACACGACTGTGATGGCCATCGACGCCCACAGCGACGACCTCTACTTCCCCCCGAAGTTCGTCACGGTGTTCGTCCTCGCGTTCACCCTCGCCATGGGCGTGTTCTGGGAGGTACTGGAGTTCGCCGCGCGCGAACTCGCCATCGCGTTCGACCTCGACCCGGTACTGGTGCTGTACGGCCTCTCCGATACGATGTGGGACCTCGTGTTCGACCTCGCCGGGGCGGTCGTCGTCGCCCTGTTCGGGACGGGCGTCATCGAGAACCAGAGCGAAGCAGTCGCGGCGTGGCTGGATAGGCGGCGGGGGACACGCTGAAAGTGGCTGCCGACGAACCACCTGACGTGACCGCGCTTCGATTCCTGTCGGACGACGTGGACCGGCGGCAAGTGGCGGTGGGACTGCTACTCGCGGCCCTCCTCCTGGCCGGTGGCTCGGTCGTGACTGGCCGTTACCTGTGGTTCTTGCGCGACCCCGACGAGATTCAGCGCTTCGTCGCGGGGTTCGGCGTCCTCGGGCCAGTCGTGTTCGTCGCGCTACAGGCCGCACAGGTGATCGTCGCACCGATTCCCGGACAGGTCCTCGCGTTCGCCGCGGGCTACCTGTTCGGGGCTGGCTGGGGCTTCGTCTACAGTATGACCGGCGCGATGGTGGGCACGTCGCTCGCGCTCTGGCTGTCGCGGCGCTACGGGCGGCCGGTCGCCGAGCGACTCGTCGCCGCCCCGGCGCTCGAACGCTTCGACGCGTTCGTCGGACAGTACGGATTGGTGGGGATATTCGTCGTGTTCTTGCTCCCCGGGTTTCCAGACGACGTGGTCTGTTTCGCCGCGGGTGTGAGCGAACTCGACCTGCGCCGGGTGCTGGCCGTCTCGATGCTCGGACGAGCGCCAGGGTATCTGGTGTTGGCCCTCTCCGGCGCAGGACTCGCGGAGAACCGTCTGGTCGAGGGCGTGGGACTGCTGCTGGCCGCCTGTACCGTCGGCCTCGTGCTGTTCTGGCGGCGTGACGTGCTGTTGCAGTGGCTCAGCCGACGAAAAACGAGGTAGGGAAATCAGTCGTCCCAGACCTGCAAGTCCTCTTCGCGCAGTTCGCCTTTCGCCTGCCACTGCCGTGGGCGAAGCGCGACGACCACGAGTGCGAGGTACGCGAGGGTGACGAGCGCAGTGACGACGAGGCCAGAGAGTCGGCCGACAGCCGCGGTCTGGGGCCACGCGCTCCCGGTCGGGACGACGAGGATACGCGCGAGCCACGCCGCGCCGAGTACCGTAAACAGGGGCAAGTACACCCGACGAAGTCGGTGTGCCATCGCCTCCTCGAAGGAGATTTTGATGACGGGCCGACGATAGTCCTCACTGAGTCGGCGACGCCAGTTCCCGTCGGTGACCTCGCTGGACGGGTCGAGTCCGGGCGCGAAGACGTTCTCCTGCAGGACACGCACCCGCGAGCGCCAGATGTCGTAACCGCGGTACCGACGCGACTCCATCACGAGGAACGTCGCCAGCATGACCCCCGCGATGAGGATGAGGTAGTGCGGGTGGTCGGGGCTGGAGAACGCGAACGTGAGGATGGCCGCGAGCGTGGTCACGGCCCAGTTCGTGGTCCGGTCCAGTCGCTCGCGCCAGAACTTCATCCGGTGAATCTCGCCACGGTAGAGGTGCGCGAGCGACGAACTCGGCCCCATCTCCGCTTCGAGCAGGCCCTTTCCGACGTCTCTGGCCTGCTCGCTCGCCGGGTCGAAGGCAGGGCCGAACGTGTTCCGGCCAGTACTGGTGTCGGTCACAGCCGACTCGGCTTTCGACTCCGACTCAGCTTTCGACTCCGTCTCGGCGTCGGACTCCGTCACGTCGGCCGCAGGCTCGGTCGGATTCGGCGCGTCGGCTCTGGAATCGACTCCGTCGTCCGCGGTCATGTGATTACTGTTCGGCAGACTGCGCTGGGGCGGTCTCGTCGTACTTCGTCCGAAACTCGCTGATGAGCGTGCCCATCTTGGCGTACCAGTCGTTCAGCATGCGCTGCATGTCGTCGGCGATCTGGTCGGGTGCGACCGGCCGGTAGACGTGGTAGTAGCCGCCCTGGTCGTAGTTGACCTGTTCTTGCTGGACGAAACCGGTCTGCTGGAGCCGCTTTATCGCTCGGTAGGCGGTCGAGCGCTCGCGGTCGACGCGCTCTGCGATTTCGTCGACGGTGAGGGGTTCGGGGCTCTCGACGATGGTTCCGAACACCTGCTTGTCCAGTTCTTTCAGTCCGTGGATACACTCCAGTAGGCCCTCGCACTCCATGTCCTGCTGTAAGTACTCCTGCATCGAGTTGGCCATCGTATACTCGTCCTATGTGTTTCGGAGGTAAAAGCCTTGTTCGATTCGTGCAACACCGTGCACTGCCGGTTAGTCGGTGCTACTGTCCCAAAACGACCTCACCCGGCCGGGAGAAGCACTCAATCGGCGGCCGCCCGGCCTGCGTCGGCAGCGCTTCGGAGTTCCTTCACGCTGCTGTAGACGACCGCACCGCTGACCAGCAACGCCGCACCGAGGATGATCGCGAGGCTGAGCGCGTCCGCGACGGGAATCTCGTAGACATTTCCAACTTTGCGGACGGCGACGGCGATAGCGCCGAGCAGGAGCATCACACCGAAGTACACCTTGATTTCGCCTTCGTCGACGAGACTCGTCGAAGCCGCTCCCAGTCGGGCACCGAGGGCGCTCCCGGCGAGCAGCGGAACGACGATACTCAGGTCGACTGCGCCCGATTGTGCGTAGAGGAAGCTCCCGATGCCGCCCGAGAAGACGATTTCGAACAGGTCGGTCCCCACTGCGACGGGCACCGGGACGCCGATGAGGTAGAACAGCGCGGGCATCCGGATGAAGCCGCCACCGACGCCGAGGAAGCCCGAGAGCAGGCCCGTGGCGAAGGCGACGAGCAGAATCATCCAGAGGGAGACGCTGACACCCGACCGAAGCGAAATCATCGGCGGGATTCGGTACGACTGAATCTTCTTGGCGATGTCAGGGATATCGTCGGCCGACACCTCGGTCTCCTCATCAACATCGTGACTGAGACCGCCGTCGCCGCCTTTCAGAGCTGTCCACGTGACGAACGCGCCGATACCACCGAGCAAGAGGACGTAGGCGACGCTGACGACGCTGTCTGCGTAGCCGTGGTGCTGGAGCCACTCCAGTCCGAGTTTCCCGACCTCGATACCAGCGGTCGTGCCCGCGATCATCAAGACACCGAGCTTGTAGTCGACCTGCCCGAGGTCGCGGTGTTTGAGCGTCGCGATGACCGAAGTTCCGAAGACGAATGCGAGCCCGGACCCGACCGCTACGTCCGTCGGATAGCCCATCACGAGCAGCGCAGGCGTCACGAGGAACGAGCCACCCATCCCGAAGAAACCGAATAGGATGCCGATGAGGACGCCGAAACCGGCGAACGTGGCGAGCAGCACCGCACTGACGCCGAGAACCTCCATCGCTCAGGCACCCCGGAGCGCGGCCGTGACGGTCGGCCCGAGGACTCGCTCCAGCAGGCCGTACCCCGCGTAGAGGACCGCAGCTTCGGCGAGGACGACCGCGATGAGCGCGGCCGCCTGCGCATTTCCGCCGAGTGTTTCAATGCCGAACATCGTGTGTCACCTCGAACACCAGTATTGTGTGTTTCATGGATTTCTGTACAACACACTGTATCCTGGGTACGGTAATAACGGTTTTGGGAATATTGCACAATATTATATCCTCGTATCCTACACATGGTTATGGATACGTTATGGGTAGCTACCAAACATCGACGTAGCATTCTGGAGTCACGAAAATCGGTGTCTTCAGCGCGCGAAGCGCGCGCCAACTATTCAGATACTGTCAGCACTGGGAAGTGTGACGGCTCGACGAAGAGAGTGCCCTGCAACTGAACCCGAACGACGCGAGAAAAGCGGAATCGTCAGTCCGCAGACGAGGGCGTCGTGTCAGCGTCGCCGCTCGACCGCCAGTAGCCCTGTGCGTACGCGCCGAGGAACATCCCGAGAATCCCGTACAGGATGGTGACGTTCCCGACGCCGAGGCTGGCGTAGGCGGCCCCGGGACAGATACCGGAGATGCCCCAGCCCATCCCGAAGAGGGTTCCACCGACGAGGACGTTGCTGTCGTAGTCCTTGAGCCGTCGTTTGTACTCGTCGCCGGTGAGCGGCGCGCGCCGACCGGAGCGGCTCATCGTCCAGAAGGCGACGCCGGCGACGACGCCAGCACCACCCATGACGAACAGCAGGCCGAAGTCCTCCAGCAGGAGGAAGTCTAGGACGACCTCCGGCTGAGCCATCTCGCTGACGGCGAGTCCGACGCCGAAGACGAGGCCGCCGAGCAGGACGAGGCTGTAGAACGCGAGGCCGCGTTCTTGGGCTGCGTTCTCGCCAGTCGCACTGCTCATGCGCCCATCACCATCGCGAGCACATTGGCGGTCCCGATAGCGATTACGACGAAGGTTGCGACGTTGACCAGCGACGTCTCAGAGAGCGAGCCGACGCCACAGACGCCGTGGCCGGACGTACAGCCCTTGCCGACGCGGGTTCCGACGCCGACGAGGACGCCGCCAACGAGCAGTCGCCACGGTTCGACGTTCGTGTGGTTGGTGACCCAGTCGCCACCGCTGGCGATGGTGTAGCCGAACGCCCCGAGCACGATACCGAGGGTGAACACGACGCGCCAGTCGCGCGAACTGGTGAACCGGAACTGCTGGAAACGAGACAGGCTGGACGCGTACGACCACGTCGATTCGAGGAACGTACTCGCCCCGGCGATGATACCCGTACCGAGGTAGATGATGGCCGTCCCCAGCCCGATGAGGAGGCCCCCCAGCAGATAGTGGCTGACACCGTTCGGGAACAGCGTCTCTATCATCGCTCGGTGAGGTCCTCCTGACTCGCGGCGCAGTTGTTCGGGCCGAGTTCCAGTTCGAACGCTTCCTCGTCGTCGGTTGCACGCGTGCCGAGGTTCGTCGCGATGATGTCCTCGTAGTTCGATGGGCGCTCCGGCATGTCCGAGAGGACGAACTTGACGAACGATTCGCGGTCCATCGAGAGCGCGCTCATGCGCTCGAAGAGGTCACCGAGCGTGTCGGTGTAGGTGCCGTCGTCGGACCGTTTCGCGCTGTCGCTGACGTGGCCGGGCGCGACGACCGTCGATTCGGGGAGGTCGCGTAGGTCTTGCAGCGAGTCGTAGAGGGTGCGGGCCGCGTCGGGAGCGCCGTCTTCGCCCTCCTCCAGGTCGGGCCGGGCGACACTCTCGACGAACAGGAAGTCCCCGGTGAAGAGGACCGCATCGTCGAGGAGATAGCTCGTCATGCCCGTGGTGTGCCCGGGCGTGTGCTTGACGGTCACGGTCGCGGCACCGACTGCCAGTTCGTCGCCGTCTTCGAGCACACGGTCCGGTTCGAAGTCGGTGCCGCGGTCGAGTGCGGCCTTCGGGTAGGCCGATTTCGCGCCGGTCTCGGCGGCGACCGCGCGGGCACCGCTGACGTGGTCGGCGTGGATGTGCGTGTCCATCGCGTAGGTGAGTTCCGCCCCGTGGGCGGCGGCGTCGGCGGCGTAGCGCTCGCTGAACTCGCGGAGCGGGTCGACCACGACGGCCTCGCCCTCGGAGACGAGGAGATACGAGAGACAGCCACTCGACGGGCGCTCGTACTGGAGAACCGTCGCGTCGGTGTCCGCCGCGATTTCCTCGGCTCGGAAGACGCGCGCCCACTCGTTCATCCCGCCGGCGAGCGTGACCGCGTCGTAGCCCGCTTCGATGAGCTGCCCGGCGACGAACTCGCTGGACGACTCCTTCGCGCAGATGACGACGAGCGGGTCACCCGTCGGAACCTGTTCGAGCAGGTCGTCGCTGACCCCGTCGAGGAACTCGAAGTACGGGACGTTCGTATCAGTGACGTTCTCGCCCGAGATGTGCCACTTCTCGTACTCGCTCGTGGCGCGTACGTCGAGGATGGTCACCTCGTCGCCGCCGTCGACCTGTTCGTACAGTCGGTCCGGGTCGATGCTGTCGACCGACGCCTCGGCGTCGGGGAAAGTGGGTTCGCTCATACTCGGTCACAGCTACCGGCCGGCCGCACTTAAGGGTTTGCATAGAATATTGTAGACTGTGCAATACTGTTGTTGAACTACCAGCCGTATTTCGGCCCTGCACGCGATTTAGAACATTAATAGAGGGGAAGGACACGGGATGCCAGCGACAGACTTTTATTGTATAGCCCAATATTGTGGAGTACACGCAACCATGACCGTAGACATCGACGCGACCGAGACGCTCGACGTGAAAGGCGAGAACTGCCCCATGCCCGTCGTCAAGACGAAACAGGCCATCGACGGCCTCGACGTCGGCGACGTGCTCGAAGTGCTGGCGACCGACTCGGGCAGCATGAGCGACCTGCAGGGCTGGGCCGACACGACCGACGGCGTCGAACTCCTCGACCAGGTCGAGGGC
Organism: Haloarchaeobius caseinilyticus; assembly: GCF_051207395.1. Classification (NCBI taxonomy): domain Archaea; kingdom Methanobacteriati; phylum Methanobacteriota; class Halobacteria; order Halobacteriales; family Halorubellaceae; genus Haloarchaeobius; species Haloarchaeobius caseinilyticus. The sequence continues at coordinate 1,790,842 of NZ_JBPJZC010000001.1, forward strand.
GACGGCGTCTACACGCACTACGTCCGCAAGACGGAGTGAAACCATGAGCACCGACACACCCGACACCGGCGACACGGACACCGCACCCGCGAGCGACGAACTCGACGCGGCCGCGCTCCGTGACCGGATCGACGAACTGGAGAACGAACTGGCCGACCTCAAGACCGAGGTCGGCGACGGCCAGCAGAAGATGGTCATCATCGCAACGAAAGGAACGCTCGACATGGCGTACCCACCCCTCATCTTGGCGAGTACCGCGGCCGCATTCGGCTGGGACGTCACCGTCTTCCACACGTTCTGGGGACTCGACATCCTCCACGAGGAGCGCTCGAAGAGCCTCAAACTGAGTTCGGTCGGGAACCCCAACATGCCCGTCCCGAACGCCATCGCCGCGCTCCCCGGCATGGACCGGGCGACGACGAAGATGATGGAAAAGCGTATCGCCGACAACGACACGGCGACCATCGAGGAACTCATCGACACCAGCCTCGACATGGGCGTCGAGTTCCAGGCGTGTCAGATGACCATCGACCTAATGGGCTACGACGAGGCCGACTTCTACGACGGCGTCACGACTGGCGTCGGCGCGGCCAGCGCCCTGAGCGAGATGGGCGACGCCGACGTGCAGCTACTGGTCTAGGCGCGAAAATCGGAACGCCGACACCGACCGACGTTACCGTCTGTGTTTTGTCGAAGAGATAGTGTGATACATCGCGAGCCGCCGGTCTGGCCCCACATCGAAGTAGGCCAGGCCGAGGTTGAGCAGGGCCGCGAAGGCGAACAGCCCCGAGTTGATCCACGGCGCGTTGTACCAGACGACGTCGACCGACCACGGTTTCTCGAAGAACGGCCAGAACGGCTGGACCGGCTTGGCGATGTCCGGAGCCGAGAGCATATCGGCGAACAGGTGGCTCAAGCCGCCGACCAGTAGGCCGGCGACGACGAACCCGACGAGGGTCAGCCGGGTGAATCGTCGGCGCGACCCCCGCAGCCAGACGCGGGTCAGGACGCGCTGCAGGCCAATCGCGAGGAGTGGCCCGACGACGAGCGCCACCGCGACGACGAATACCACCGTGTGTGTCACGCCGTGATGGGTGACCGGGAGGACCTGCCGTAACACCAGGTCGGTGTCGGGCAACATCGCCGTCAGGAGTGCGAACCCGACGAATGCGGCGCTCACTCTTCGTTCCCAGACGAACCAGGCTGGTGCGGCCCACAGCATCGCCATTCCGAGGTGTCCGAGTACGTCGACCATAGTCACTACTCCACAGGCGGGTTACAAAGGGGGAAAGCCTACGCACTGTAGACTTCGACGGCCGACAGGCCATCTCCCGAATGAACCAATAATTCGCGACGCCGAGCCACTGCTCCCGGACACGAGCGCCAGCGCCACCGAGGTGGTGAGTCGTCGTGTGTGACTCGATTCGAAAACGGCCGTTTCAGACACGGAGCAGGCTGTTTCGGGGGGAGTCACGTCGCCACCGGTTATCAGCTGAATTCGGATTTCGTATCGCGGTATGGAGTTTACAGTCGGATGACTCCGAGAATCACCGATACGTGACTGACGCCACGAACAGACCGTATTTCGGAGCATCAGCCTCCGAGCCGCCGAAACTACTCGTCGAGACTGCAGAGGCCGGTGGACGGTGGTGAACGTCGAGTCTCGACGACTAGCGAGCTATCGACTCGGAGAGCCAGGGCTGAAGATGGAACAACCGGGCAAGCATCGAGGAATGCGCGAAGTGTCGACCCTCGCCGACGGGATGCAGGCTGACGGTACCTCCCTGGCCCGTAGTGGAGCAGTCGCTGCGACTCACTCAGTTCGGCAGCGTCAATCCGTCGTCCCGTCACCAGCATATCTTCTCCCAAGAACACGCGCTTTCGGGTATTGCTGGGTTAGCGCGGGACAATTGAGGTCTCGAACAGTCTACCGACCGTTCTGACCGACATAGCCACCGGTCTCGTGGTGGCTGTCACCGGCGACGCCGCGATCACCAGCGCACGAGTTCCCCTCTCTCGCGCATGGTCGATAGTCACGCAATCCGGGCGAGTCAGACGTCTCGTGCCGATTGTGTGTTCGACAACTGCGCTGCAGAACGAGTCGGCCTCGTCGACGAGGACTCCGACAGCGGACCCGGGCACACTCTCGACGCAGACTCGATGCTGGCGGACCTCGCCCAGAAAGAACGGTCTCGAGAGTGGGGTCGGGTGCTCACGGAACGGCTCGAGCCGGCATCGCCACAGAACAGTTCGGCTGAACAGCGACCTACAGCACTCTACGGACGATTCTGGCAGTACTCGTGAGTTCTATCGAAAACGACGCCAGCAGCAGCATAAATCGTACTCCACTATACAAAATCTGTTCGGGCGTGGATCAGTCAGTTGCAGGTACGAGTCGAGACGTCGTTCCGTGAGTCGCCAGCGCGTGCAAGACGTCGAGTTCCTGCTGAAGCGAGTCGTCTCCCACGGCAGCCATCTCCGACTCGAAGTGGGTGGCGAACGTCTCGAAGCGGTCGCGGTACGCGGCCGACACCGTGAGCGGGTCGGACTGTCGCTCCCACTCGCCGAGGTTGTCGGCTGCGACGGCGATGCCGTCTTCGGGCGGGTCGCCAGCGTGCTCGCGCTCGGCGACCATCCAGTTCTTGAGCAGGTCGGCGTATCGGGTGAGGAGGACGGCTTTGTGGACGCCGGAGTTCGCGAACTGCTCGGGACCGTCCTCGGGGAACTCGATAGTGGTCTCGGTGCCAGCACCGCCGCCGGTTCTGTCCTCTCAATCAGCCCGGAGGCTGAGGGTCCCACCCGCTCCGGTCGGTGTGACTTTCACGAGGACGACGCCGCCTTTCGTCTTCCCGCTAGAGGTCGGCGAGGCGAACAGCGTGTTCACGTTCATGAGTTGACCGGTCGCTTCCTCGGCCACGCTGGAGCCATACACGCGCTCGATGTCGTAGCCGTCGGCGTCGAGTTCGAGCGAGAGGTCGAAGACCAGCGGCGTGACCATGTAGTCGAACCCATCTGTGACGCGCTGTTCGAACTCCTCGGCAGAGTGGACCGAGTAGTAGTTCGCGCCGCGGACGCTGGTTATCTGGTCGACCATGTCGGTATTGAAGTCGACGCCGACGCCGACGAACGTCGAGTGGACGTTTGCCTTCGCCTCGTCGGACAGACGGCCTTCGAGACCGTCGTCGCTGGTGTCGCCGAGGTTCGGCATCGCGTCGGTGAGGACGACCATGCGGTTCTCGGAGGTCGACTGGTCGGACTCGCGGTAGGGTGCGAGCAGTTCGGAGGCGGCGTCGAGACCGGCCGAGAGGTTGGTGCCGCCGGTCGCCTCGATGTCCTCGCGGATGTGCCCGCGGATGGCGTCCATGTCGGTCGTCTCGACCGGGTTCATGGGTTTGGCGACAGCCGCGTCACTGCTGTAGAGGACGACGCCGAAGCGGTCGCCCGGCCGGAGTTGTTCCGTGAGCGTGGCGAGTGCGTCCTTCGCGATTTCCATCTTCGAGCGGTCGTCGTCAGCGTCGACCTCCTGTTTGTTGCCGTACTGGTCGTAGTAGTACTGGTCGAACGGTGACCCCATCGACCCGGAGATGTCGAGGACGACGACGAGGTTCAGCCGCTTGCGGTCGAACTCGCTCGCGTCAAGGCCCGAGTTCAGCCCGACCGAGAGGTAGTACTCGGTCTCGCCGGAGAGCGGGTCGGCCGTGACCGCGGGCGAGTACGACGGGCAGAAGAGGGAGTCGCAGGCGGTGCCGGACCCGGTGTCGAAGTAGTAGTCGTAGAACAGCCCCTCGTAGGGCAGGTCCGATGGGATGGGCAGGTAACCCTCCTCGACGTTCCGGCGGAAGTTGTTCACGTCCTTCGCGCCGCCGGCAGCGAGGCCGACGCTCCCGCCCGCACTGGCACTCGTCGCGGCCTGTGTGTAGTTCGCGCCGCCCTTTCCACCAGCCCTCGTGCCTCGTTCGGTGGGGTCGTACTGCCAGTCGTCGACGAGTTGACCGGGCGGGGCTGTGGTCGGTTGATCGTCGGGACCGCTGTTCGACGGGGTCGTCCCGGGGAGGACGGCACTACACCCGGCGAGCGATGCTGTCGCGGTGGCGGCGGTGAGTGAGAGGAAGGCTCTGCGGTTTCGCGGGGCCATACGAGAAGAGACGGGAAGCAGGAGGATAACGTGCAGGCTAGCTGAAACGTGGGTTTCACCGTGGGCTCGACGAAACGCCGCAGTTTTGTTCGGCCTCCACCCATCCCCGTGTATGACCGACCTCGACCCCGAGACGTTCGAGGAGGAGAAGTACGTAGAATACTTCCCCAAACTCCAGCAGGCGTACAAGAACGCGTTCACGACGCTGAACGACACGTACGACTCGCAGTTGATTCACGCCATCGACCAGCAAGTGCTCAACGAGTCCGAACCGCACTACGAGGGCGACGGCGAGTTCGACATCGAACTGCCGGAAAACCCGTACGAACGACTGACGGCGGTCGTCGTCGACGAGGAGAAGTTCGACGCGGTCCTCGCGGAATACCTGGACGAGATAGAAGCAGAGCTGCAGCGCGTCTTTTCGCTGACCTGAGACGGCCAGCAGCTGTTCTCGACTGCGAATCGACCGATCCGATACTCGAAGTCCTCGGTAGCGGTCCTCAGAGGTCGTGCCCGGTCGCGTCCTCGACGACCTCTTCCGCGCCCTCGGCGACGGCACCTTCGACGCCGCCCTCGCGGAATCCTTCGAACATCTCCTTGATGAGTTCAATGACGTTCATGTCGGTGGGTAGTCGTCCGGAGCCACTATAACTGTTCGGGAGTCGTGAACGTCTCTCACGCCGTGGGTGGTCACTCCGACTGGGCCGCCAGTCCGGCACCGATAGCGACGCCGATACCCATCCCGACACCGATACCGAGTGCCATGTCGTCGAACGCGACACCGAGTGCGGTTCCCAGTGCAACTCCGAGTGCGATTCCGACGCCCATCATCTTTCCCTGCTCGTCGTCGATTCCCTCGTCGCCGGACGCTTCGTCGTCGGTCATCGGTCGCAGATGCTCACGGAACTACAATAATCATCCCCATCCGTCGGTCCCCGTTCCGCCCGTTCTCGGATTGCTCCGACGGCCCCGCCGTTACGCCCGTCTGCCCAGTCGTACGTGGTGCGCAAGCTTTAGGGACGGGCGAACCCAATCCCCGCGTATGAGTACCGAGACCGCAGAGGGCGACGACCTGGAAGAACGCGTGACCAACTTCCTCCGTCGCAACTTCCCCCAGATTCAGATGCACGGCGGTAGCGCGGCCATCCAGAACCTCGACCGCGAGTCCGGAGAGGTCACCATCCTGCTCGGTGGTGCCTGTTCCGGCTGTGGTATCTCGCCGATGACCATTCAGGCCATCAAGTCCCGCATGGTCAAGGAGATTCCCGAGATCACGGCGGTCCACGCCGAGACCGGCATGGGTGGCGAAGGCGGCCAAGCCGGCGGCAGCGGCGGCATGTCCCCGTCGTTCCCCGGAGAGACCGTCGACGACGGCGGCGAGGACGACGAAGGACCGCAGGCACCGTTCTAACGGCCGTCTGACGTACGTCTGACGTTTTTCGACGCCTCGCAGAAAGCAACAACTCTTAGTCGCTCTTGCTCGGAGGGCCTATATGGACCGCAGCGACACGACCGGGCAGAACGTCCTCTTCGTCGTGATGGACACCGTCCGGAAGGACCACCTCTCCGTCTACGGGTACGACCGCCCGACGACCCCCGGATTGGAGGCATTTGCCGACGAGGCAGCCGTCTACGAGCAGGCCGTCTCGCCAGCGCCGTGGACCCTCCCGGTACACGCGTCGCTGTTCACTGGCCTCTATCCGAGTCAGCACGGGGCCAGTCAGGAGAACCCGTATCTCGAAGGGGCGACGACGCTCGCCCAGACGCTCTCTGCGACACACGAAACCGCCTGTTACTCCTCGAACGCCTGGATTACGCCGTACACGCACCTGACCGACGGCTTCGACGACCAAGACAACTTCTTCGAAGTCATGCCCGGCGACTTCCTCTCCGGGCCGATGGCGAAGGCGTGGAAGACGATGAACGACAACGAGCGCCTCCGTAAAATCGCGGATTGGCTCGTCTCGGTCGGCAACATGGCCCACGAGTACCTCGCCTCCGGCGAGGGTGCGGACTCGAAGACGCCGCAGGTCATCGACCAGACGAAGTCGTTCATCGACGACGCCGACGGCAACTGGTTCCAGTTCATCAACCTGATGGACGCCCACCTGCCGTACCACCCGCCGGAAGAGTACCGCGAAGAGTTCGCACCCGGCGTGGACCCACAGGAGGTCTGCCAGAACTCGAAGGAGTTCAACTGCGGCGCACGCGACATCAGCGAATCCGAGTTCGAGGACATTCAGGGACTCTACGACGCCGAGATTCGCCACATCGACGCCGAACTCACGCGCCTGTTCGACTGGCTCAAGGCCGAAGGCCACTGGGAAGACACGCTCGTCGTCGTCTGTGCCGACCACGGCGAACTGTTCGGCGAGCACGACCTGTACGGGCACGAGTTCTGTGTCTACGACCCGCTCGTGAACGTCCCGTGTATGGTCAAACACCCGGACCTGGAACCGGGGCGCTACGACGACCAGTTCGAACTGCAGGACCTCTACCACACGGTGCTCGACCACGCGGGCGTTTCCGAGGGCGACGAGACCGCGGTCGACCTCGATACGAGTCGCTCCCTGCTGTCGGACGACCACCGCGAGGGTGTGACGCCGCCACGGACTAACGACGTGGACGAGGACTTCGGCGACTACGCGTTCGTCGAGTACTACCGGCCCGTCGTCGAACTCAAGCAACTCGAACAGAAAGCGAGCGCGGCGAACGTCACGCTCGACCAGGACTCGCGCTTTTACTCCCGCATGCGCGCCGCCCGGCGACTCGACGGGAAGTACATCCGCAACGAGCGCATCACCGACGAGTTCTACCGCATCGACGAGGACCCCGGCGAGACCGACGACCGCATCGGCGACGACGACCCAGTCGAGGCCGAGGTCGAGGAGACGCTCTCTGCGTTCGAAGAACTCGTCGGCGGCGAGTGGAAAGCGGTCGACGACGACGACGTCCTCGGCGACATGAGCGACGACGCAAAGGACCGACTGCAAGACCTCGGGTACATCGAGTAGCGTGACTGGAAGGTCAGGGGGCTCGCTGGCGGAGCTATTCGGTCGACAGACCCTCATCAAGATGGGGGTCGGCTTCGTCATCGCGGTCGTCCTCGTCTACCTGCTCGGCACGGTCGTCGGCTGGGAACAGACCATCGCAGAACTCCAGCGTGCCGACCCCGTCTGGATCGCACTCGGCTGTCTCTCGACCCTGCTCTGTCTCATGATGTGGGGTCGTGCGTGGTACATCGTCCTCCGCGTCGGCGGTGTCCACGTCCCGTACCGCAAACTCGCCGTGACGTATCTGGCGGCGACGTTCGCCAACTACGTGACGCCCCTGGGGCAGGCAGGTGGTGAGCCGTTCATCGCCTACGTCCTCGCCCGAGACACCGAGGCGGACTACGAACAGAGCCTCGCCAGCGTCGTGACTGCCGACCTGTTGAACCTGCTCCCGTTCTTCAACTTCGCGGCGGTCGGCGTCGCCTACATCTTCGTCCAGTCGTCGGCAGGGAGTTCGGACACGGTCGACAACATCGTCATCGGACTTGGTGCACTCGCGGTCGGGGTCCCGGCCATCGTCTGGGCCGGCTGGCGACACCGGACGTGGGTCGAAGACGGCGTCGTCCGCATCGTTCGCCCGATAGCCCGACTGACCGACCGCGTTAGTCAAGACGGTATCCGTGCGCGAATCGAGCGCTTCTACGCGTCCATCGAGCGCATCGCAGCCGAACCGCGCGAACTCGCTCGGGCACTCGGCTACTCCTACCTCGGCTGGTTCTTCTTCACCGTCCCGATGTACACGGCGGCCCGGGCGACCGGTGCGGAGGTCAAACCGCTCCTCGTCCTGTTCATCGTGCCGGCGTCGACCATCGCCGGCCTCGTGCCGACGCCTGGCGGACTGGGCGCGGTTGAAGGCGCGCTCACGCTGTTGCTCATCGAAATCGCACAGCTCACAGAGTCCAGCGCGTTCGCCGTCGCGACGCTCTACCGCGTCGAGAGTTTCCTGTTCGCGCTGCTCATCGGCGGCGTCGCGGCGTTCTGGGTCACGGCACGAGCCTGACCTGACTCAGAAAATTCTCTTCTTACTCGGCTCGCTCGGCCCGCAGCTCTCTGGCTTCTTCCCACGACCGGAGCAGTCGCGTCGTCGTCTTACAGACCGGGACGGCCACGTCCGCGTCGCGAATCTCGGCCGCTCGGTCGACGACGTAGCCCGTGATGGCATCGACCTCGGTCCGCTTTTCAGCGTGGATGTCTTGGCGCATCGAAGACGTGTTCGCGGCGGTGGCTTCGGCGACCGACTCGACGGCGGCGACGGCGTCGCGATTCGAGAGCGCCACGTCGTGTCCGCGGGCGACTCTGGCGGTTTCGCGGGCCGCATCGGTCGCCAGTCCGTGCGCCGTCCCCGAGAGTAGGTCGCCGTTATCCACGTCGGCGAGCGCCGTGACGGTGTTGATGCCCGCGTTCACCGCCAGTTTCTCCCAGAGGCGGCGCGGCATGTCGGCGGCGAGTTCCGTCACGATGCCACCATCGCGAAACATCGTTTCGAGGGCGTCGTCGAAGGGACCGTCGCCACCCTCGTGTGGGCCGAAGACGAGTTCGCCGACACCGGTGCACTCGACGAGGCCGGGTTCACGGAGAATCGCCCCGTAGGTAATCGACCCGGCGTACACTGGACAGTCGAGGAATTGGGCGAGCGTCGCCTCGTTGCCCATTCCGTTCTGCAGCGAACAGACCGCCTCGAACGTGCCCGACGCGAGGTCACGCGCCGCCGACTCGGTGTCGAACGCCTTGACCGTCACCAGCGCGAGGTCCGCGTCGAGGTCGGTACCCTCGGTCGTCGCGGCTACCTCGACCGTGAACTCGTCGTCAGGGGTGACGACGCGCAGGCCAGACTCGCGGACCGCCGCGACGTGCGGGTCGCGCCCGACCAAGGTCACGTCGTGACGGTGGTGGTGCAACAGCCCGCCGACGAGACTGCCGAGACTCCCCGCTCCGTAGACGACGATTCGAGCCGACGAAGGGCGCATACCGCCCCCTGCGCAGGGTGGCGACAAAAACGAAACGACTAGTCTTCGGTCCAGTAGTAGATGTCTTCCTTGCTGGCGTTGCAGTCCGGGCAGTTGTCCGGGATGTCGCCGTCGAGCCGACCCATCTCGCCGCAGTTCCAGCAGCGCCACATCAACTCGCCTTCCCCGAACTCGTGTCCAGCGCGGATGTGTTCGATGCTCATCCCCTGCATCCCGTCGTCGGCCGTGACGTAGAAGCCGTGCTCGTCGAACCCGCGGACGGTGCCGACCTTCGTGCCGTCTTCGGTGTAGATGTCGGTGCCGAACCGGAGCCGGGTCTGCTCGCTCTCGCTCATGCTGTGGTAGACGCTCGCAACGACCTTAAAACACCGCGTCGATACGACTGTTCCCGACGCAATCCGGTGATTTTCGAAAAACTCCCCGCTCCACAGACTATTTCGACGCCGAGTTACAGCCCGGGTTCGCCGTCGCCGTTCCCGGTCGGCCAGTGCGACCCGTTCTCGCGCGTCTCGACACGCTCCGGCTCGCGAACCGCCGGGAGGTTCGGGTCGCGGAACGGGTCGCGGCCGAGCACCGCGCCTTCGACGTCCATATCGGTCAACTGCGCTTTGAGGACGCGCGTCAACCGATTCACGTTCGTCTTCGTCAGGTCGTTCACGGCCAGCAGTTTCTGGAACGTTTCGTCGTCCTTGAGCGAACTGAACTGCTCGAACAGTTCTTCCAGTTCTGACTCGGAGAGACTCGCCACCCACTCGGTGTCGTCCAGCCCCAGTCGCTCGCGTCGCTCCCGGTCGACGACGTAGCGCAGGACGACCAGCGAGACGGTTTCGAGCGCGCGCTGGCTCCCGAACTTCGTGAAGTCCACTTCGTTGACGATTCCCAGCACACAGTCGCGCTCCCAGCGCGTCACGTCCAAGGTCGAACACAGCGCGTGGGCGATGCGGAGCTTGTCCAGCTGGTGCATCCGGGCGCTGTGGCCAGCCATCGCCGGGTGCTGTTCGTCGTGCAGGCGGCGCAGGCTGTCGCGCAGGTCGGAACTCGGGTCGGTGGCCCGACCGATCATCGTCGCACTCGGCGTGATGACGTCCCATCGGCGCGTCACCTCGTCCTTGACGGCGTCCACGCGCGACAGCGACCCGTCGCCGGGTTCGGCGTTGAGCCACCGTGAGTGGGGGTCCGACTCGTCGTCGCCTCCCCATGCCACGGCCGCGGTGTCACCATCGTAACTCATTGGGAGCAAATGCGTTCCTCTGACGGTTCAATCCATCGGATAGATAGCCAGGGCTGGGCGGAGTGAGCGTCGGGAGAATGCTTCACTATGAGCCGTTGTGACCAGAACAGCTTAAACCAGTGCGACAGAATGGCACAGAATTACGGCCGCCCACACTACATGAAGTCCGCAATCCCCGACTGCTTATTCTTGTCGTTCTCGAACACCGAGTCCAGCGACTGCTCCAGCACCTCTAAGCGCTGTTTCGTGTAGGTTCGGCAGTCGAAGTCGTCGGCGACGTCGATGGCCGTCTGCATGTACTTGTTCACCGACCCCTTGTGGACGGTGAGGTTCACTCGGCCGCCACACTCCCGGCAGTCACCGGTCAGGGGCATCCGGCGGTACTTCTCGCCGCAGTCGAGACAGCGCGTCTCCTGTCGGCTGAAGGCACGAAGGTTCCCGATGAGGTCCGGCAGGAAGTGCCCCTCGATGATGCGCTCTGCCACGTCTGTCTCGTCGACGGAGCGGAGTTTCCGCGAGAGGAGCAACTGGGCGTCCATCTTGTCCTGCATCGACCCGAGCGTCTTGTACGCCGAGAGGTCCGGCCCGAGGTGGATGTTCGTCGTGTCGTGGGTGTGCGCGAACTCAGTGTACTCACGGTCGGTGCCGAGCGTCTCCTCGGCTATCTTCATGATGTCCTCTACGTCGTCGGGGTCGGCCATCTCGCGGGTCGCCTCGTAGAACTCGCGCGGATACTCCCACATGATGTCCATGTTGTGGGCCTCGTCGTCGATTTCGGACGGGTCGATGCGCGAGGACATGACGAGCGGCGCGTCCATCTTCCCCCCACGCTTGTCGGGGAGGAACTGCTTGCTGAAGTTGAGCAGGCCGTCTAAGAGGAGCATGACGCAATCTTCGTCGCCGTCGCACTGACCGGTGAAAAGGTCGTTTGCCACCAGTGAATGGGTGTCTGCAACGGTCAGGCAATAGGTATGCTTGACTTCTGCATCGGTGTACTCAACGCTTGTTACTTCGTCAAGCATCACATCACCACCATCACCGAATAGACGTTGTGAGCGTACTTCGATACTGTCGAGAGCGGTTTCGAGCGAGTCGCGCTTCCGGTCGAGATGGAATCCAATACGCTCTGCGAACCGAACTGCGTTCTCAGACGTGATTTTGAGGACTTCCGTGTCGAAAATTGGGGAGTCGTCGTAAAACTCTGAAACAACACCCGAGTCGACGGTCCGTGTCTCTGTATATCGTTTTGCCGAGATTCCGAACCGTTTCAGCATTGCGACTAAATCCTCAGCAAGGTCGTCACTGACGGTGTGTGCCCTGATGTCTGCTCGGTCGCTGGAGGTAGAGCCGTCACCACTGAAGTAGCCGCTAAGGAACTCCCTTGCGACCTGCTTCGGTGAAGAGACGATACACGAGGGTATTGACTTGGTCTCCGCCCTACTGCCTGCTTGCAGAATTTCCTCGAAGACGACAGCCACGATTCGATTCGACACGGTGACCTTCCACTCGTTCTCTTCGAAGGCTTCGACACCAATCTCCTGCTCGAAGGTTTCGATTATTTGCTCTCGGGGCTGTGAGTCCGGGATACAGATGGTCGTCTGGTAGTATGAACCAGTTTCACGCCGGGAGAATCCTTCGGCAGCGTAGTATCCCAATAGGAGGCCCATCTCGTCTGTAACCGTGAGATTCCGGTCAACGGAGGTCGAGTCACGCCGGACTCCGAGGGACACGTTGTCTGGAATTCGTTCGACGAGAGTATCCTCTTCAACCAGTTTCGAGAGAACAGAGACAGGAATGCTGTCTCTCGAAACCCAATTGTAGACTGTCGACTGGCTCACCTCTAACGCCTCAGCAGTCGCCTTACAGTACCCTTCTCCTTCTGTAAATTCATCTAGAATCTGTTTCAGGTCTGTCTCCCCGATCCCGCGGATGACGAGGTCGTCATTCGGTATCGAGTCGAGGGAGATGAGTTCTTCCAGAAGGTCAAATTTCTGTGTTCTACCCTCATATTCCACTGTCTTGGGCATCGGGAGAGAGTCTCCTTCGGATACTGAACCTGCCCGAACACTCTCGACACCGTCTGACCAGCGTTTCATCTCGTGGTCTGGCGTCACTTCGATTTCTCGCCCGCTTCGAGTTTCTATCCGGACGAAGCGGTCCTGTGCCCGATGCTTCGAAACCGCTTCGACGGGCTTCCTGACGACATCCCCATTTTCGTCGACGCTCGGCACAAGGACCTCGCCGTCGAGTTCCTGCACGAGCGTCCCGAAGTCGTCCTCGTCGGCGGTCTCCGCATCGAGTCGGTCCTCCACGAACGACCGAACCTCGTCGTAGTGCGTCTCACCGTGTTCGTCCTCGAACCAGATTTTCGTCTCCGGGTGGAAGCAGTTGCGCCGTTTCGCCGCGTGGAAGTACGGATGCGCATACCCGACGGCCGCACTCGTAAAGCCGACCACACGCCCGACCGTCGCAGCGGAGGTGTGCGGGGCCATCCCGAAGACGAGTTCCCCGATCAGTTCCTCGCGCTCGTCCATCCCGTAGAACGGTTCGAGACCGTAGTAGGATTCGAGCAGGTCGTCGACGAAGTCGGCCGTCTTGAGCATGTGTTCGGCCGCGCCGTCGGAGAGGACGATGTCCTGCACTTTGAGTTCGACCAGCTGGTCGTCGTGGCGGAGGGGTTCGCCGTGGACGTCTTCCTCGTAGCCGAGGCCGCGGAACTGGTCGGCGGTGGCGTCGAGTTCGACCGGCCGGACGGCCGTGACGGGCAGGTCGGTCATGTCGTAGCGGACCGTGCCGTCTTTGAACGAACTCACGTCGTGTTTCGAGCGGAGGACGCCCTTGGCCATGGGTTCGGGCGTCTTGTTCGTCGAGGTGAGTCCTTTGACGCCCTTGAGAATGGGGAAGGAGTTCTCGCGCTCGCCGACTTCCTCCATGGCGTCCCAGTACTCCGCTTTCACGTCGATTTCGTGCCAGTCGACGCTGGTGCCGTCCATCTCACAGCGGTCGCAGTAGACGCGGCCACCATCGTCGGGTTCGAGTTCGGACTCACAGTCGGGACAGAAGTAGTACGGTTCGGTACGGGAGTCGCACTCGGGACAGAGCGTTTTGTAGGTGTGTTCGCCACACTGGCCGCACTCGCGGTCACCGACGCGGACCTCGATTTCGCCGGGCGTCGAGCGCATGTCGGGCGCGAACTTGGCCGCCTCGGCGACCGAGCGCTGGCTGCCGCCGGCTTCACCGACGGGAAACAGGGTGTGGACCGCGGGCGAGAGGTCACGGGATTCGGACTTCTCCGGGCGGCCCATCCGGGTACCGATGCGAGTCGGTGCGCGTTCTTGAATCTCGAACGGCGCAACCTCGTTCACGGCTTTGACCGAGTTGTCGCCGTCGTCCCACTGACGGGCCGCCTGAGAGAGGTCGTCGAGTGCCCAATCGCGGTCGAGGTCGCGGTCGAGGCCGAGACTCAGGACGAACGGAGCCCAGTCGTCGAGGAGGAGTTCGTCTTCTGTCTGGGTGTGCTGGACGAGCAGTCGTTCGAGGATTTTGTCGACGTCTCCGCGGCGAGAGACGTGCAGCGTGTCTTCGTCGTCGACGTGGCTGTCGGCGACCGCGGCGGCGAGTTCGTCGAACTGCTCGACCGAGATGTCGTGCCAAAGGTGGGTGTACTTCGGGTGGAGCGGCGCGTCGTACGCATCGGTCCAGTCGAGTGCTTCCGCCGCGCTCGGGTCGGCGAGATCGACGTGGGGCGAGTCGCGGAGGGCCTGCACGTTACAGCCCGCGGCATCGAGGTCCTGTCGCCACCACTCGACGGTGTAGGAGGCCGGCACGAGCGGGTGGTTGTTCTCGACGAACTCGCCGAAATTGACCAGATACTCGCCGGCGTCGAGAATCGCGACGACGCCGTTTCTGACCTCTTTCGCCTCTTCGGGGTCATCGATGCGGCGCACGTCGCCGTTCGCGAGTTTGACCGTCGGACCATCGATGGAGTCGACTGGGACCACACCGGCTGCCTTCCCCGGGCGTTCGGTCTTTATCTGGGTGCCGGTCGCGAGGAAGTCGTCGACGAGATGCATCGTCGCGGGGTGAACACCCGCGGTTGCGAAGCCGTGGTTGCGCGAGCGACCGTACCGAAGTCGGAAGCCGCCCTCGCTACAGGGATGGCCGAACACCGGCCGACCGGCGATGAGGTCGCGCAGGTACTTCGCGGCGGGGTCCGCCCGGGGCGGGCCGTCTGGTTCGGCGGGTTCCGGGTCGGCTTCGTCCGCGCTGCCGTCGTCTTCGGCGGCTTCGGCGTCGCCGTCTTCGCCATCGGCTGCATCTCCCTCGGCGTCGCCGCCGTCGTCGCCTTTGTCGTAGTACGTCCCGTCGATGAGGTCCTGGAGCCACGGCCAGTCGACCTCGTCCAGATTCTTCGTGTAGCGCTGAATCTTCGGGGCCTTGAGCGCGATACCCTCCGCGAGGACGAGACACATCCCACCACGGGCGGAGTTCGTGTCCACCCGTTCGAGGTCCCGATAGCCGGAGACCTCCTCGTCGCCGGTCGCCTCGCCGTCGAGCATGATGGGCATGTGCTTGGCGATGAACTTCGTCTCCTTGTCCTTCGGCGAGTACTGGAGACCGGTCTCTTTGTCGTAGAGGCCGACCTCTTCGGCGTAGCGCTCTATCTCCTCGGTTCTGGCTTTGAACTCGTCGATGTCGAGCAGGGCACGGGCGTAGTCGGCGACGAGGACGGAGAGTGCCTGTGCGGTCCCACCGGCCGAGCGAATCGGCCCGGCGTAGTAGACGTTGACGAACTCGGTGCCGTCGTCGTTCTGGAGCAGTTCGACACGGTCGATTCCCTCGATTGGGGCCGCGACGACCCCCTCAGTCAGGAGTGCGACTGCGGTACGAACCGCGCCTTCGACCTTCCCTTCGCGGCTCTCGTAATCACCGACGTCGCCTTCGACGAAGTCCGTGACGAGTGCGAGTGCAGCCTCTTCACGGCTCATTTCGCCTTCGAGTTCGCGAACTCGCTCGGCGACGCCCTCGATGCCGAGGATGTTCTCGACGCGGTCAGCCATGTCCCGCGCCGTCGGAATCTCGACTTCGGGCTCGGGGTCGCCCCCGCGTGCTTTCGCCGTCTCCGCCACTTCGAACGCCTCGTCGAGCCGGGACTCGATGCGCTCGAAGTAGCGCTCGTCTACCTCACGCATCTACAACCAGAGGTCGAGGTCGGTCGTCTCGTCGTGTTCGCGGACGAGCGGTTCCTCGAACTCGCGGACGTACAGTTCGCCGGCCCAGACGGTCGCCGCATCGAGGTGTCCAGCGAGCGCCTGCCCACTCGGTCGCGAGAGAACGGCGTGGGTGTGCGCGAACGGCTCCCCGTTCAGGTCGGAGACGTTGCCGACGCAGGCGGCCACTTCGAGCGGTTCGTCGAAAGCCGCCGCGTCGTACTCCTGTCGGTCCTGGTCGTAGAACCAGACGTCCGCGTCCTGAACCGCGCCGAGGCCGGTGAACCACGCGGCGTCCATCTCCTCCTCCGTGGCCAGTTCCTCGGTCTGCGCGCGCCAGTCGCGGCCCGTTTCGAGCCGGACGACGAACTCGCGCGCCGTCGAGACTTCCCGGTAGTGCATACCCACGTCGAGGGTCGTTGAGGGGAAAAAAGTAGTGTCCTGCGGTGACCGAGAGCGAGGCCGCGCGCCACGGTCGAGAAGTGTACGCCGAAAGGAAGACTGCCGAAGACGATTTCGAGAAAATACAACTCGTTGTCAGAATCTCACGGTCCGATTGCCCGATGTCGTCACTCGGAAACAGGTCGCCGAGAGAATCGAGTAGTGTGACGTTACCGCCAGCTCGGGAGGTTGGGTGCGTCCTCCGCTCGCATCGAGAGCCAGGCGCCGTCGGCTGTAATGTCCGCGATTACGTACTCCTTCGCGGACCCGCCGTCGTCGACAGACGCTACCACGTCGTGGTCGTCGGGGAACTCCGTCGGACCTGACTCGGATGCTGCCATATGTTCCACTGTCTCATGGTCAACCATAAACTCATCGACTCGACAGCGAGGTTTCCTTCGAAACTGATACAAGCATGACGTACGGTGGCACTGGCCAGTCTCCATGTACACTCGCATGTAGGTAATTGTTACCGTGTATCTCGGCCGTAGTCCGCGAACTTATTATTTACATTCCACGCGCATACTTAGTCCTTTGGGTATGTAAAACAGTTACAGACCATAACGGTAATTTTAACCATACCCTCTCCAAAGGGGTGCGTGGGATGACAGACAATACCAGCATTGACCGTCGTCGCTTCCTGCAAGCGACTGGCGGCGCAGCATCTGCAGTGGCAGTCGCGGGTTGCCTCGGTGGCGGCGACGGCGAGGGTACGGAAGACCCGACCGAGACCGGCACGGACATGGAATCGGCGACAGAGAAGACGGACCCGCCGGAAGAGGGTCGCGAGCTGTCCGACAAAACGTTCCAGCTCATCAACGCGACGATGAGTACGCTCGACCCCATCAAGGCGACGGACACGGCCTCTGGTACGGTTATCCAGCAGATTTTCGACGCCCTGATGAACTACCCGAACGGTGAGGTCGAAGTCGAGCCGCTCCTCGCAGCGGACTTCGAAGTCTCCGACGACTACAAGACGTACACCTTCAACCTGAAGGAGGGCGCCAAATACCACAACGGCGACACCGTCACGGCGTCTGACGTCGTGTACTCCTTCGAGCGTCTCGCAGCCTCCGAGAACTCCCGGCGTACGTACTTCATCCTCGCTTACGCGATGAACATCGCACACGAGACGGACGACGAGGGCAGCTACGTCCCCGGTTCGCTCGACATCGAGGCCGTCGACGAGACGACCCTCGAGTTCACGCTCGCGAAGCCGTTCGCCTCGACGATGGAAATGCTCGCGTACACCTCGTTCTCCGTGATTCCGGAGGGCATCGTGGGCGACGTCGGCGACTACGACGGCGAGATGGAATACAAGGAGTTCTCCACGCAGAACCCCATCGGTGCTGGTCCGTTCAAGTTCGGGAAGTGGGAGACCAACACGGAAGCCGAAGTCACGCGCTTCGAAGACTACCACGGTCCCGTCCCGTTCATCGCAGGTGTCCACTGGCAGGTTATTCCTGACCCGGACGCCGCGTACAACTACGGACAGAACAAGAACTCCGACCTGGCCTCGATGCCGACCTCGAAGTACGACCCCAACCTGGTCCAGATCGAGTCCACGGACGACAAAGGTCGCAAGATCGGTAAGTACGGTCCGATGCGGAACGGTACGACCGCGAACTACCTCCAGTACGCGACGATCAACACGTACTACATCGGTCTGAACGCGAAGAACGTCGAGACCCCGGCCCGGAAGGCCATCGCCTACGCGATGGACCAGAAGGAAGGTGTCGACCAGGTCTTCAAGGGACGCGGCCAGGCCGCGTACCACCTCACGCCGCCGGGTATCTACCCGGGTCAGGCCCCTGAGTACACGAAGCACGCCGAGGAGAACTACCCGTACGGGTACAACGAGACCCGCCTCGACGACGCACGCCAGGTCATGGAAGACGCTGGCTACGGCCCGGACAACAAGTACGAAGTCACGTTCACGACCTACCAGTCCGACACGTGGCAGGGCCTCGGCAAGATCCTTCGTGACAAGCTCACGAACGCCCACATCAACATGAAGCTCGAGGAGGCTCCCTTCTCGACGCTCCTCAACCGTGGTCGCCAGGGTAACCTCGGCGCCTACTCGCTGGGGTGGATCATGGACTGGCCCGCAGCAGACAACTTCCTCGGCCAGATGGTGCCGGAACTCACCGACACGAGCCAGGAAGGCGGTGCACAGGGCTTCTACCTGGACTGGGACGACGCAGAGAGCGGTGCAGCCCAGGAAGCGTCCGACGCATGGAGCACCATCCAGAACAACCCCGAGCCGACCGACGCTTCGCTCCAGAAGCGTAACGAGGCGTACGTCAAGATGGAGGAGGCCAACTGGGAGGACATGGTCCTCCTGCCCGCCTACCACAGCGTCGCAGAGCGCTTCGCGTACCCGTGGGTCGACATGCCGCGTACGGGTGCCGGTGGCGGCAGTCGTATGAAGTTCAACAACGTCAAGATCAACGAACGTAGCTAAGCGAACGGATTCGGTTCCGTTTTTTCGTTTTTCGGGCCGGTAGCGCCGGCTATAACGTCAATTCGTGTGAGAGAGGAACGCAAGACATAACCATGGCTGCAAAATACACTATCAGTAGAACAATGGTGATGGAAGTGGATCACCGGAGGAATCTGACATGAGTAGATGGGGGTACTTCGCCCGTCGTTTGCTCTTGGCGATTCCAGTGGTACTTTTCGGCGTGACGATTACGTTCATGGTCATCAGACTGGGTCCGCTCGACCCTGTAGCGGCGATTCTGGGACCACAGACGCCACCGTCACAGTACGAAGCAATCGAGGCACAGCTCGGATTAGATCGGCCGCTCTGGGAACAGTATATCGACTACATGACTGGATTGCTGATGTTCGACCTCGGCAACTCCTACGTCATTCAGGACCAGACGAAAGCGATGACGCTCATCGTCCAGCACGCGCCGCGTACGCTGTGGCTCGGCTTCTGGTCGGTGCTGATTCCGCTCTTCATCGGGATTCCGCTCGGTTTCTACGCCGGGCTGAACCCGAACACGCTCAGTGACTACTTCGCCTCCTTCGGCGGTATCGTCTGGCGTGCAATGCCGAACTTCTGGCTCGCGGTCATCCTCCTGTCGGTCCTCAGCCAGTCTGTTCGGTACTCGGAGATGCTGACGTTCGGACTGGTCTCGTTCGAGTGGAAGACGTTCTTACAGACGACACCAGTCTCGACGCCGCCGCCGCTCACGTTCTACGACCCAGACGGGACGACGACCATCGCCCTGTTCGGGACGAAACTGTTCGACTTCCCGCTGTTCGGTTTCAATACGGACACCTTCATGGCCGCCGTGAAGATGGTCCTGCCGCCGGCGATCGTCCTCGGTTCGTCCTCGATGGGTAACGAGATGCGTCTCGGTCGGACTGCGGTGCTTGAGACGATCAACTCCAACTACGTCGAGACGGCCCGCGCGAAGGGCCTGTCGCAGCGAAAAATCGTGTGGAAGCACGTGTTCCGGAACGCGCTGATTCCGCTGGTACCCATCATCCTGAACGAGGCGTTCCTGCTCATCGGCGGCTCGGTCATTCTGGAACAGATTTTCAGTATCAACGGGCTGGGCTACCTGTTCTTCCAGGCAGCCATCCAGGGCGACATGCCACTGGTCGGCTCGTTGATGTACATCTTCATCCTCATCATCGTGTTCATGAACATCCTCCAGGACTTCATGTACACAATCATCGACCCACGTGTGGGGTACGAATAACATGAGTCAACAAGAGAACGCGACACTACGCGAACGAATCCTCGCACATCCCGAGCCTGCCCTCATCTGGCTCGCTGGTGCACTCGTACTGCTCGCCTTCGAGTTCGGTGCGTTCATGAAGACGCTCGTACTCTTCGGTGACCAGATCAACCCGATCGTCAACGGCAGTGGCGAAATCGGTGGCTGGTACGTCGACACGATGTTCGACACGTTCGGAACCGCTGGCGGCGTCGTGATGTCTGCTATCGGGGGCCTCATCATCCTCGGTATCCTCACGGTGTTCGTCAAGGCGATTTTCATCCCGTTCAACATCGTCGAGCGACTCGGCCTGCAGGATCTGCCCATCTCGGTGGACTTGCTGGAACGAGTCATCATCGCCCTCGGTCTCATCGTCATCTGGGCGATCCTCATCTGGGAGCCCCTCGGCATGCTGTTGCCCGCGCTCCCGCTCATCGGTGAACCGTCCATCGCACAGATGATACACGGCGTCGCACAGACCGCAGAGAACGCCGCGACGGCGCTCGCGAACCTGTTCCCGACGCTCCTCTCGCGTGATTTCATCCCGAACGCTGGCTTCAAACCGCCGGCCAGCGCCACGGGCGAGTACCCGACCGGACTGCTCGGTCCGTACCACGGTACCTTCCTCGGACTCGCACCGGCGTTCGCGTGGGCAATCCGCGTCATCGCGGTCTACGCCTACGCCTTCGCGTGGCTGGCGTGGTGCTGGTTCGGCTACAAGACGTTCCGTCGGCACTACCGCTTCGCCGACTGGACGCCGCGTGACGACATGGTCGACCGACTCCGCGACCACCGCTGGGGGCAGTTCGGCTTCGTCATCGTGTTCATGTTCTTCGTGCTGGCGCTGTTCGCACCCGCGCTCGGCCCGGTCACGACGCAAGAGAACATCTACGACCCGTACAGCCACTCGTTCGAGTACAACAACGACGGCACGGTCACGGAGATCAGCCACGGGTCGGCCAACATCGACAGCGTCTCGCAGGGTAATCCGGACCGCAACGTCGGTCCGATGAGCTACGACGAATACGGCAGATTCCATCCGTTAGGGACCTTGACCACAGGGAAAGACCTGGCGACGTTCATGGCAGACGGGGCCCGTGTGTCGCTGTTCATCGGCCTCGTCTCCATCTTACTCGGTGGATTCATCGCGACTGCTCTGGCGATGGTGACGGCGTACTACAAGGGTCTCGCTGACCTGCTCGTCGTCATCACCAGTGACTCGATTCAGGCGTTACCGGGGCTGGTCATCTACATCCTGCTCTCGGTCGTCTTCGGGGACCACCCGATATCGAACGTCTACAACGGCGGACTGCTGTTGGCGCTCATCTTCGCGGCCACTGGTTGGCCGGGGCTGTGGCGCGCCATCCGTGGTCCGGCGTTCCAGATCTCCGAACAGGAGTGGATCGACGCGGCCAAGTCCTACGGTCAGCGTCCCACGACTACCATGAAGAAACACATGCTCCCGTACGTCGCGGGCTACCTGCTCGTCTACGGTTCGCTCACGCTCGGTGGCATCATCATCAGTGTCGCTGCACTGTCGTTCCTCGGTCTCGGTGTGACCGCACCGACGCCCGAGTGGGGCCGCGCAGTCAACGCCGGTCGTGGCCACGTGACGACCGTGTCGTGGCACATCTCGACCATCCCGGGTATCATGGTGACGTTCGTCGTCCTCGGCTTCAACGCGTTCGGTGACGGCGTTCGTGACGCCATCGACCCACAGTCCGGCGGGGCCAGTGCTGACGAGGCCGCTGCCGCAGGAGGTGGTGGATGATGTCGGTCCAGAAACAGCGCGAGGAGCCCATGCTCCGCATCAAGAACCTCCAGACTTCGTTCTTCACGGACAAGGAGGTCATCCGCGCCGTCGACGGCATCAGCTACGACATCCGCGAGGGTGAGACGGTCGGCATCGTCGGCGAGTCCGGGTCGGGCAAGTCGGTGACGGCTCGCTCCATCATGGGACTCGTCGAGAACCCCGGCAAGACGCTGCAGGGGAGCTCCATCCAGTTCCGCGACCCCGAGACGGTCGAACGGTTCGCCAACACGTACAAAGGCAAGACCGTCGACCTGCAGAAGCTGAACGCAGAGCACGACCTCGCGACGGTCGTCGAGGACGCGATGGACCAGTACGGTGCCCGTCCGTCCGAGCTCACGCAGCACGAGAAGTACGCGAACCTCCCGCCCGAGCGCGCCGACCCGGCCCAGATGGTCGCGGACGGTGCGGTCGGCTGGGACGACCTCATCGCGTCGGGCTACGCAGACGACCTGAACCTCGTCAAGAAGAGTGACTACATCTTCGTCGAGGACGGCTCGACCGATGGGAGTAACATCCGCGTGAACCGTGGCTACGTCGACGTGACACGCGCCGACGAGCGCGGTCTGCGCCGGCTCCGTGGCGGCAACATCGCCATGGTGTTCCAGGACCCACTCACCTCGCTGAACCCGGTGTACACCGTCGGGAACCAGATCAAGGAGGCACTCAGCCTCCACCAGGGTCTCCGCGGCGCGGAAGCGACACAGGAAGCCGTCGATCTGCTCGAAGCAGTCGGCATCCCGGACGCTCGTCGCCGTGTCGACGAGTATCCCCACCAGTTCTCCGGTGGGATGCGCCAGCGTGCCGTCATCGCGATGGCACTGGCGTGTGACCCCGAGTTGCTCATCTGTGACGAGCCGACGACCGCACTCGACGTGACTATCCAGGCCCAGATTCTGGAACTCCTCGAAGAGTTGCAGGACGAACGCGGCCTCTCCATCATGTTCATCACCCACGACATGGGTGTCATCGCAGACGTTGCAGACCGCGTGAACGTGATGTACGCGGGTGAGATCGTCGAGTCTGCACCAGTCGAAGAACTGTTCGGGACGCCCAAGCACCCCTACACGCAGGGGCTGCTCGCGTCCATCCCGGGCCGCCAGCAGGGCGACCGCCTCGTCACCATCGAAGGCGACGTGCCGACGCCGAACGAAGATCCGACGTACTGTCGGTTCGCTCCTCGGTGTCCGGAGGCCTTCGACGAGTGCCAGGCCGTCCATCCCGAATCGGTCCCGGTGAACGAGCACTCGAAAGACCACACTGCGGCGTGTCTCCTCTACCCGGAGGACGCCCCGCAGACAGAAGCAATCGAACTTCACAAGGCCAAAGGGGGGAGTAACGAATGAGTAAGCAAGCGATGTCGCAGGTACAGAAGAGCCAGCAGTCAGAGCCCATGATCGAGATCCGGAATCTCAAGACGTACTATCCGGGCGGTGGGCTCATCAACAACCAGCCGGTGAAAGCAGTCGACGGTGTCACCTTCGACATAATGAAAGGCGAGACGCTCGGTCTCGTCGGCGAGTCCGGGTGTGGGAAGTCCACGCTCGGCCGGACGCTCGTCCAGCTCGAAGACGCGACCGACGGTGTAAGCCGCTTCCAGAAGACGGAAGTCGTCGAGCGGATGGCGAACACGTACGGTCGACGAACCGTCATGCTGGCGGAGATTTACGAGAACAACGACGCGACGCAGCTGGTGACCAAGCTGTTCGCCGAAGGTGTCCCGCCGAAGAAGCTGACGCGACAACCCGGCTACGAGAACGTCGGGCCGAACGACATCGACGCCGCAGACTTCGTCGCACAGACGAACCTGACGGTCAAAGACGTCGTCGACCAGGGCTTCGGTGCCCAGCTCGGCCTCTTCGACGAGAAGAACTTCGTCTTCGTCGAGCAGGGGCAGGTCAGTGGCGGGGAGTACTCCGTCCAGGAGGGCTACATCGACGTGACGGCCGCCCCCGGCCGCGCGCTCAAGCAGCTCCGTGGCCGTCAGCTCGGTATCGTGTTCCAGGACCCCGAGTCGAGCCTCAACGACCGGATGACCGTCGGTGAGATCATCCGAGAGCCGCTCGACGTGCACGGCGAAGGAACGCCGCAGGAACGACGCCAGCGTGTCCGTGAACTGCTGGAGACAGTCGGTCTGCGTCCCGAACACTACTACCGGTACCCGCACCAGTTCTCCGGTGGACAGCGCCAACGTATCGGTATCGCCCGGTCGCTCGCACTGGAACCGGACTTCCTCGTCCTCGACGAGCCGGTGTCGGCACTGGACGTGTCCGTGCAGGCGAAGATTCTGAACCTGCTCGAAGACCTCCAGAAAGAGTTCGGGCTGACCTATCTGTTCATCGCGCACGACCTCTCGGTCGTCCGGCACATCTGTGACCGCGTCGCCGTGATGTACCTCGGAAACATGATGGAGATCGGGCCGACGGCCGGCCTGTTCGACAACCCCGGGAACCCGTACACACACTCGCTGCTGTCGGCGATTCCGGAGCCGGACCCGACCTCGACGAAAGACCGCATCACGCTGCGTGGGACACCGCCGAGTCCGCGTGACCCGCCGGTCGGCTGTCCGTTCAGCACGCGCTGTCCGGTGAAGATTCGCCCCGACGAGTTCCAGCACGTCGACGACGAAGTCTGGCAACGCGTCGAAATCTTCCGCGAAGTCGTCCGCGAACGGACGCGTGCGGACCGCTCGCTGACGGACTGGGCGAAAGAACGCCTCGGGCAGGCCACACGCTTCTCCGACATCACGGATATCACGGACGAACTGTTCGGCGACGTGGACGTGCCGAGCGAAATCGCCGAACACCTCCGCGAGGCGTCGAGTCTCGTCGAGAAGGGTCACGAGAACAAGGCCCGACAGTACCTGTTCGAGCAGTTCGGAAGCATCTGTGACCGAGAGCAGCCCGAACACCACGTCGTGACGGAGGACGGGCGGACCAGTCTCTGTCACCGACACATGGACGAGTACGACGAACCGGCGACTGCGTTCCGCGAGATTCAGTAACTACCGATGATGGGCGACCAATCGCACGACAGCAGCCGTGTCGGGCTGCTCGGCCGCAAGGCGCTCGATGCCGTCGTGTACGGTGTCGCGATGGTCGCTCTCGTCACGATTCCGTCTGCGTTTCTCGAACTCTCCGGACGGGGGAGTCTGTACACGACCAAACACGTGTTGTTCTGGCTCGGCTTCGCACTGCTGGCGTACGCTTCGTTCCAGTTACGACCGGACGCGCCGTACCACAGCGACGACGAGTCACGGACGTTCACGTCGGGAAACGAGGGGACGAAGAAGCGGTCTGAGACGACCGTCGGCGGCCGGAAAGAGACGAGACTGGAGAAAGTCGTGGCGTGGCTGCCGCCGCTGCGGTGGTATCCGCTCGCGGTCGATGACCGTTTCTCGGTTCACGCGAAGATGGTACTCGGGTCGGTCCTCATGCTCGTGCTGTCGATGCTGATGGAGTTCGTCTTCGGTATCGCGCAGCCGGGAACGCGCGGTGCGGCCGCCGCAGTCACCGCCGTCGCCCTCTTCTGAGGTCAGCAGCAGGGAGACACCCTTATCAGACTCCGTGTCTTGTGTGCGGATATATGCCAGACGTACCTGATTCAGAGGACGACATCAGCTACGCGGACCGAATCGCGAACAACGCGGAAGTCCTCAAGACCGCCTGGGGACAGGCGCTCGAAGACATGGACGCCATGGCCGAAGCTCGCGAAGCAGACGGCTGGGAGACTGCGAAAGTGATGGCCGGAGACACCGCCCCGCGAGGTCGGAACTCCGGCGACGACGACGACAACCGGTTCGGCCTCGTCTTCGTCGCCCCGTCGAACATGGGCGAGGATTTCTCAGCCGCTTTCGAGGGGAAGGCGTTCCCGCAGTACGAGGTGTACCGTCGCGAGATGGACGGCAACGTCTTCCTCGTCGTCGAGTACATCGACCCCGATTCGGAGACGGCGATCTTCGTCGCCGGTCAGTACGAACTGCGCCACGCCGCTGGGATGGTCCACTCCGCCGAAGAGGCAGGCGAGTTCTACACGTACGTGCAGAAGCTCTCGGGTGACATCCTGGGCGTGTTCAAGCACGATTCCCACGAGAAGTTCGTCCCGCACGCAGAGCGTATCGACGACTGGACGCCCGAGGTGCCGGGGCCGGGCGACGTCGAGCAGAACTGAGAGAGTCGTTTTTCGTTTCTGTCGTGGCAGAACCGAGTGAGTCAGTGTCGACGAGTAGCGACACTCAGACGGTCAAGACTGGGCGGTCGCCCAACCTGACGACGCGGTCGGCGACGCTGCCGATGTGCGTCCGATGCGTCTGGCCCTGATAGCCCATCACGATGAGGTCGGCGTCGACGGCGTCGGCGTAGGTGAGAATCTCGTCGTGCGGCAGTCCGTGACAGAGTCGACTCTCGTAGTCCAGGTCGCGCTCGGCGGAACGCCTCGACAGGTCGTTGAGTAGCCCTGCGCCCCAGTCTTCGAGGTCGTCGATGACGAGTTCGGTACTGGAGAGCGCCGGTTCGTCGTAGACGCTGGTGTCGACGACGAACAGGCCGTGGACGTCAGAGCCATAGCGTCCGGCGAGGTCGAGTGCGTACTCGGCCGCCCGTTCAGCGCCCTCGCTGCCGTCGGTCGGGACGAGGATACGACGGTACATACACCAAGTAGGCAACGAGAGGAGATAACGAGGGCGGCGGTCTGACAGGGCGACGACGCGAGCGAGCGGCAGGTCGGTCGTTCAGGCGCGGAACTGGCGACCGAGGTCGTAGTGGAGCAACAGCGCGGCCACAGCGACTCCCACGAGCAACAGCGGGAGCGCGGGGTCGACAGCGTTCGAACTGACGACGGCAGCGAGAGCCGGAACGACGCCGACGGCGGCGAGACGACGGCGCAGGTCGGGCAAGAGGAACGCGCGAAGCAGTTGGACGACGGTGAGGCCACCGAGGAGACTGAGCGTCACTTGTGCGCCGGCAGGGAAGCCGGAGACGCCCACGTGTTGCCACGCGAGCACGTAGCCGAGGGCGATGCCGAGTGAGACCGTCATCGCCGTGAGGAACGAGAGCGCGACCTGTGTGGGGTCGTCGGTGGAGGCGGTGGGCTGCATACTCGGTGAGACGCACGATAGGGAGGTAAAAGCGCGCCAAGCTAAAATATCCATTTTAGGCGTTTCACCCCGTCGAGACAGAAGATTTGGTGAGGGACGAGTTCAGGTAAACCGGCCCGTCTCCGTCCCACACTCGACACAGGTCGTCACGACGGCGTCGCGCTCGTCCGTGAGTGCGATGTCCTGTGGCGTACGCTCGCCGCACTCGGAACACGCACGAACCATGTGCAACTCGCCGGCTTCCTGCGGTGCGCCGATAGCGAGGAGGGTCACGCGCTCGTCGCCCTCGTTGGTGCCGAGCTGTGACTCGCCGGGTCCGAACCGGACGACTTCGCCCGCCTCGACGGTCACATCGCCGTCTTCGGTCTCGAACGTCACGGTGCCGGTCTGGACGTAGAACACCTCTTCCTGTGCGCCGTGGCTGTGGTAGCCGAAGCCGAGGCTATCGCCGGGCGCGAGTTCGAAGTAGTTGAGCGCGAGGTCGGTCGCACCGAGTGCGTCGGTCAGCGGGCGCTTGACCGCGGCCGGTCCCATGCGCGAGTTCACGTCGTCGACTGTGACCTTCTTCATGGCGCAACCGACGCACGGGGTGGGCAAAAAGCCGGGCGACGACCAGCCGAACACCGTTTGGCGCGCGTAGACGAGCGTGTAGTGAGAGAGGCGACGCAGTTGCCTCGGAACGACCGCGAGGACGCGCGAGGGATGACGAGTGAGCCGAACGGAGTGAGGTGAGTGAGGAGTCGGATGGGGAGGCTGTGGATGCGGTGCTGTGCAGGTGCGGTCATGTACTGTCGGCAGTCGTGAGTTGCTTCTCGAACCGAACAACCGACGAGAACCAAACAACCGAGGGGAACCGAAGCCGCAAGCCACCACTGTCCGTCGATTCGCCACAACAGGCCGGGTGCTTTATCGACCCGTACACGGAAGTACCACGTATGGCGATAGACCCGAACTTCCACGAGAACCGTGAAGTCGTCGACGACCACGAGGGCCACAGCGTCTGGGGGCCCGTCGAAGAACCAGACAAGCTCGGTATTCACGGCACGCACGTCGCCGTCGACTTCGACATCTGTCTGGCCGACGGTGCCTGCCTCGAAGACTGCCCGGTCGACGTGTTCGAGTGGGTCGACACGCCCGGCCACCCCGAGAGTGAAATCAAGGCCGACCCCGCACGCGAAGCGCAGTGCATCGACTGCATGCTTTGCGTCGACGTCTGCCCGGTCGACGCCATCGACGTGGACGGCAGCCGGTCGGCCTGACACATCAATTTCGACACAAGAGTTTTACCCTATCAGTGGGAATCTGACAGGTGCACATGCGACTACCTGCCCTCCAGCGAGCAGCAGTGCTCGCAGCAGTTCTGGTCGCCGTCGCTGCGATTCCCGCAGCAGCGATGGCACCAGGCATGACGTTCGATAAGGACGTCTACGAGACGAACAGCGACGAGAGCGTCACGATGACGCTCCAGTTGAACGACTCCGAGACCGGCACGGTCACGCTCGGTTCGGAAGACGCCGGCTACCAGATGAACGTGACCGTCATGGACAACACCAGTGACGGGACGGTCGAGATGACCGTCTACGCCCAGCGTCTCGGCATCAGCGCGCCGAAGAATGCCGTCGAAGTGGCCGGGAACGACACCCTGGTCTCGGCCAGCAACGAGACGCTCGGCGACCGCATCGACGCTGGCGAGTACCAGCTCAGCGCGTCCGTGAACGGCACCGAGACCGACGTGGCGACGCTCTCCATCATGGAGGCGAACACGACCACGACGACGCCCGCCACGACGAGCGACCCGCCAGAGACGACGACGCAGCCAACGGACGAGGGCGTTGACACGACCACGACGACCGCCGACGAGAGCGGCGGTGACGACGGCGGCGACAGTGGCGGTTCGCCCGGCTTCGGTGTCGGCGTCGCCCTCGTAGCACTCGTCGCGGCGGCACTGCTGGCCGTGCGAGAGAACTAATCGGTAGAAACGAGTCGGGTCAACCGACTACTGGGGACTACTGCGGCCGGCTTACGTCCGGTCCACGTCCACTCGTTCTTTGAGCTGTTTCAGTTCGTCAGCGTCTGCGAGTTCTTCGAGTCGCTCGCGAAAATGCTCTTCACACAGCCCGACCCGCAGGCCGTCGCTCTCGGCGGCGAAGGCGGCCTCGTGGTCGCAGTAGTGGCACTTCATGCGTATCCCTTGGGCCTCCAAGGAGTTTAAGACTACGTTAGCGGATGGCTGCACGGACTGGCTCGTACTGCTCGGCCGTCAGGCCAGCGAGTCCGAGTCGGTCGTCGTGCGCGTCGCTGCCGCCCGTTTCGAGCAGGTCGTACTCGGCGACGGCGGCGGCGACGGGCGAGGTGTCGACCTCGCGCCCGTAGTCGTAGTAGCGCTCGACGGCCGGCAAGTCGGCACAGAGCGAGAGCGCGGCTGCTGGGTCGGGATAGCGAAGCGGGTGCGCGAGCGAGACGAGTCCGCAGGCCGAACGGAGAACCTCGACGCCGGTCTCGAACGAAGGTACGTCGCGTGCGACGAAGCACGGGCCGTCGTTGCCGATGAGTTCGTCGAACGTCTCGGTGTAGTCGTAGTCGGTGTCCGGGTGGTCGGCGACGGCCCGGGCGATGTGCGGGCGACCGAGGCCTTCGCGGGCTTCGAGGCCGAGGTCGACGCCGAGGCGGTCCTCGACCGCGTCGATGATTGCCTGGCCGCGCTGCTTGCGGTTCGTCTGGATGCGTTCGGTCAGCGCGGTGAGTTCGTCGGTCTCGCGAACGCCGTAGCCGAGAACGTCGACGCGCATGTCGCCCGTGTCGACGCGGAGTTCGATGCCGTGGATGACGGTGATACCGTCGCGTTCAGTGACCGGTGCGGCCAGTTCGGGGTTCGTCCGGTCGTGGTCGGTGATGGCCACGACCGAAACACCTGCCCGGTTGGCCGCCTGTGGCACCTCGTCGAGCGTCATCTCGCCGTCCGAGTTCGTCGTGTGGACGTGGAGGTCTGCGTACACCATACAGGCCGTTTCGTGGGGGGTGACGAAACGGCGTCGACTGCATGATTTATCACGATTAATTAATCAAAGGTGTTGGGTAGAGCACCAAGGTGATTATGGGCTACGTTTATCATTATCGTTCACGCAGTTTCTGGTATGTTCCGTAACGGAACGGGCGACCGCATCGAATCCGCGAGCTACCCGATGACGACCGACGAACTCCGCGCAGAACTCGGCGACGCAAAACTCGAACTCTGTGAGGGCACAGAGACCGTCGAGCAGGTACTCGACCGCCTCCAGAACGACGAGACCTTCGAGACGGCAGAAGACGTGCGATTCACGCTGTACGGCGGCGTCTCGGAGCGCGCAATCGGTCGAAAGGGGTACACGGACCGCGACCCGACGCCGACCGGGAGTCGGTACGCCCCCGATACCGTCTCGTTCTGAGCACTGCACGGGAGACCGTTTTCCGGCCGACTGTTACACGATAGCTGTGGCTCTGGCAGTTCGAACGTAGCAAGGCAGCAGGACTTCCTCGTGCAGGGCGTCACTCAGCCCGACAGATCGTCGCTCAGACCCAATTGATGACGCTGTCTAAGTCCAGCGGCACGTCACCCTTCGTGTACCCCTCGACGTAGCCGTGGGGGCGCACACGGTAGACGACCGCCGGCCTGTGCCGGACGTCCGGTTGCTCGTCCCTGACGGTGTGCCACTGGTCGTCGAGGAAGCTCGAACAGTCGACGAACAGGACGACACCGCCGGCGTGCGCCGACAGCTGTCCCTGCGTCTTCACCTGTGCGGTGTCACGGACCGCCGCGACGGGCGAGTCCGCGCTACGGCGTGACGGCGGCCGCGGGCGGGTGACCTCGACGAGGGTGCTCGTCCCGTCGGGACGGGTCGCCCGGTAGTCGAGGAAGTGACCCGTCTTCACCTCGATTTCGGGCGTGACGCCATAGCCAGCGTCGGCGAGCAGTTTGGCCGCGACGAACTCCGAGATTGCCGAACTCATCCGGGTCTCGTCGACGTACTCCGACGTGCCGAGTTTGCCCGCCATCTCGTGACGGTAGTCGTCGAGTGTCCCGGGACGGAGGACGGCTTCGAGGTACGAAAGCGCCGCGCCGGGGTTGGCGTCGGGGAAGCCACAGGCGTAGTCGTAGAGGAACTCACGGGTACTCTCCCGGCCGTCTTTCGACATCAGCACGGGGAGGAAGTACCACGCGATGTGCGGATACTCGGCGAGCCAGGGGGCCTCCTCCAGCAGGTCGGCAAGCAGTTCACGCTGCGCCCAGCGAGACACCGAGTACGGCATCGCCTCCCAGTCGTGTTTGTCGGTCCGCCAGAGGGAACTCGGCGTCTCGGTGTTACCGAGCCAGTACGCCTCGTCGTCGGTCCAGCAAAAGAGCGCGACGTCGCCGTTGTCCATGTCGAACCGGACCGCCTCCCATCCGTTCGGTGGCTGATAGTGCGGGCTGCCCATCTCAGCCCCGATATTCTCGTCGAGCGACGAGAGCAGTTGCTGGCGGATACGTTGGTCGTTCCACCGTTCGGGCGAGCGACGGAATCGGAGGGGTCGTGCCACAGCAACGATACTGCAGGCCAGTGGTAAACCCCCTTCGGGTCGGCGGCGGCGTCGCACATCCGATAGAGGCCCCCTGACTTCGATAATCAACCGTGCACTGGTTTGTACAATTAGGTTCCGAACCTACAATTTATCACCGGACAGAGCCGCCAGTACCCAACGATTCGGTAAATCACACCACAAACGACAGAAGACGGCAAAAACCACCGATACATTGATGTACACCAACTCCAATTGTGGTGATGGATAGCATGTCAATGGGTGCCTATGACGACGACGAACACGAGCGACGCGAACGGAAGGCCGCGCAGGTGGACGCGGACTTCGACGACGAGCGAACCCTCTATCACGGGAAGGTAGAATACGACTCCGGTGACTCGGCGGAAGCGTTGCTCGACCAGTTCAAGAAAATAAAAGACGACTGACGGCTGGCGGCTACTGCGAGGACCCTCGCAGACTCAATCCTACGGACAGCGCCGTCGCACATGTGACGGCCACGACGTGCGCGATGAGCACTGCGGCCAGCACTGGCCGGTGCCAGACGAACGGGACGAGCACCAGCTGAACCACGGCGAAGCCGAGGTTGAGCAGGTCCGTCTTGGCGAACGCCCGGGCCGTCTCGGGCGGGAAGTCGTACACCCACGCCCGCCAGATGGCGGTGACGGCTGCCCACCACCCTGTACCGATACGGTAGGCTACGTCCCACAGGATGAGCAGCATCAAGTACATCGCCAGCACCGGTGGCTCCGCGCCGAAGAGGTCCGTCAGGATGGGACTCGACGCACGCTCCAGGTCGAAGACGAACAGGTGCGTTATGAGCGCGATGAACGCGAGGACACCGAGGACGACCTCGACGCCAGAGCCGAACAGCAGTCGTCGATAGTTCTCGGGTGCTGGCAGCCCTCGAATCCCGTCACCGAGACGGAGCATCAGGACGCTTCCGACCGCCGCGACGACGACGGCTGCAGTGCCTGGCCACACTGCGTCCCAGAGGTCGTAGTACCACGCCAGCGCGACGACTGCGACCTCGAAGACGGCGATCTGGATGGCGACGGCGGTTCGCTCGGTGATATCGACCCCCGGTAACGCCCCGACGATGCTCTCGTACACCCACGTCTCGCCGAACTCCTCGCTCATCGACGAACCTCCGTGGGTTGGGGACTCGAAGCTGCCGCTTCTGCGGCGACCGCGTGCTCGACCGCCGTCTCGAACGGCGTCAGCTCGACCGGGACGACCTCGGTGATGCGGTCGTCCGAACAGACGACCGGATTCCGCAACCCTTCGATGAGCGGGCGGGCCACGCTCTTCGGGACGCTCGTGACGATGGTGACCCAGTACGACGAGAGTTCGGGCGAGAGGACCGGGACCGGGACGACCCGAAGACGCTGGTGCATCACCCGCGCCGTCGTCTGCAGCATCTCCTGATAGGTCAGCACGTCCGGGCCACCGATTTCGTACGTCTTACCGGTCGTCTCGGGCGCGTCGAGGACACCGACGAGGTAGGCGACCACGTCGTCGATGGCGATTGGCTGACAGGGCGTGCGCACCCAGCGCGGCGTCACCATCACGGGGAGCTTCTCGACGAGTTGGCGAATCATCTCGAAACTGGCGCTGCCAGGCCCGACGATGATGGCTGCCCGCAGGATAGTCAAGTCGTAGTCGCCGCCCGCGAGGACGTGTTCGACTTCGCGACGCGACCGCAGATGCTCGGACAGTTGGTCGCGCTCCTCACCGAGACCTCCGAGGTAGATGACTCGGGAGACCCCCGCCGCCGAGGCGGCCTCCTCGAAGTGGCGCGCCGCGAGCCGGTCACGCTCTTCGAAGTCGGGGCCGGAGTGCATCGAGTGGACGAGGTAGTATGCCGCGTCACACCCCTCGAACGCGGGTGGGAGCGACTCGTAGTCGAGCAGGTCTCCGACGACGACTTCGGCCTCGTCGGGACCCTCGTACCGACTCGCATCGCGGACGAGCGCGACTACCTCGTGGCCGGCATCGACGAGCGCCGGGACGAGGTTGCCCCCGACGAAACCGGTCGCCCCAGTGACGAGAACTCGCATGTGTTACCAGAGACCACGATACGCTATAACGATGGCCCCGACTAGTGCCGGATTTCCGCTGGCGACGTGCACCCCGACAACCGGCATGGCGCGCGCTGGTGAGCGTGCTTCGCGCCTTGCGCGCGAAGCCGCGAGGCGTAGCCGCGCGAGGGACGAGTGGAGCGAGGAAACCGAGCGAAACGAGGAGGTTGGGGAGGACGAGGTGCGGTGCTGTGCGGTGGCGGTCATGTGCCGTCGTGATTCGTGAACTGTTTCTCGAAACTTCTGCCGGCAGCAACTACCGAACAGTCAACAACTGAACTCAACCACAGAACCAGCGAGTACAAACTCCGGTTATTCAGTCGATAGTGTCCCAGCCGGGCGTTTCGGGCGCACCACGGTCCTCCTCGACCGACTCAGCGCACACCGAATCGGGCGCGTGACTCCCGAGTTCCCCAGCCTGCGATTCCCAGTCGTCGATGACCGCGCCAGCCCACGACTCGGCGTCGAGGATCAGTTCGCGATAGCGCTCGTAGTGTGATTCGCTGCGCTCGGTCGTGCCCGGGGCCGACGCCGCCGCAGTCGCCACGAGTTCCGTACAGTCCGCGCGGGTCAGGCCCCGAGTGACCGCGCGTTCGACCACGCCCGAGAGCGCGTCTGGTTCGGGGTGAACGAACACCTTCTCGCCGACGGCCTGCGGCCCGAGCAAGAGCCCCGAGACGCCCTCGGGCGGCGTGTCGTCGACGAGTCGCTCGCCCTCGTACTCTGCCTCGACGCGCTCGCACTCGGTCTCGCGGTCGAGCAAGAGGTTGTGACCGGGGTACTCCGCGCACTCCTGGGGGTAGAGGTCGGTGTCGTGGATGCGACACTGGAGCGTCGTCGGGTCGAGGAAGACGCACCCCCGGAGCCAGCGTTCGCCGTCGATACCGAACGGTGCGAGCGGTTTCGGCGGCTTTCGCAGGCCGACGAAGAAGGCGGGTTTCTCGCCGACGGCGGCGACGTGGTGACCGTCGATTTCGACGCCTTCGTCTTCGGGGGCGAACCAGAGCCGCGGCACCAGTACGTCGCCGAAACCGGCGTCGCAGAACGCGCGGACCTTCCCGCGGGTGAGCGGGACGAGGTTGTAGGTGTCGTCGATGGGCCGGTGGGGACCACGGCGCTCGTGGTCGTGCGAGGCTGGCTGGTCCGAGATGGGACGCCAGTCGATGCAACAGCCCGCACAGCCCTCGCAGTTCACCTGCATGGCTTCGAACTACACGCGGGAGTGGCAAAACAGTGGGCCATGAAGCGTAGCGGGCCGAGAGACAGGCCGGGTACTACTCGAACTCGGGTGGTGCGAGTGACCGAAGGTGTGGCCGGTCGTGGAGGTCGGATTTGTTGAGCAGTTCGCTGAAGAAGTCCGCGTCGACGAGGTCGAACTCGGATTCGATGGCGTCGAGCCACGCCGCGAGGTTTCGCCGGTTCTTCGCGCCGATTTTCGTGTCTTCGAACCACAGGTCGGTTTCCGTCCGAATCCAGAGCCGGAAGATCGTTTTCGGGTCTGTTCGAGCGCGTTCGGCGTCTGGGCGCTTCCCAAAAGACACCTCAATCTCGACCGGGGGATGTGAAGTCGGCCCGCTTGGCTCGTGTCCCGACCTGTTGGCACACTGGCGTTCGTGGCCCGGACCTATCCAGTACTCACCCCCAGTGAGGATGAACTTCGTCTCTGGTAGAGGGAGCGTAATGGTCCCGACGAACCGGTGCTCCGTGTCGTTCACCTCGACCGATTCGAGTGCGTTCGTAAGCGCCACAATTCGGCGTTCGACGGCTACCGCTTGCCGACACACACGGCTGGTATCGTGTTTCAGTTCGACGATGTCTTCCACAGGATAGTTCTGTGGATAGACCCGCACCGAGAACTCAGCGACTCCGGGCGTGAGAAAGCCGTCGATAGGCTCAAACAGTCGTTCGCACACGTCGACAAGTTCGGACGGTTCCTCGGAGATGGATGTCGATTCCGCAGGAAGTTCGAATACCCACATACTCGGGTAGAGGTCCGTGCGCATAGAGACGAAATCGAAGTTCGGTTTCATCGGCGACTGGTCAGTCGGACGAGGCCAGCGATAGTAGAACCTGTGGGCGGAACAATGAAACAGTCCACCACGCTACAGCGAGCACCGAACCGTTCTGTACAGTTTGCTACTTGCCACGTCGTGCTCGTCGCGCCAGCGCGGCACCCCAATTTCGAGACCAAGATTTCGAACCGCCGCGTGACGGTCGTCTGACGGGTGTCGCACGGTCGATTTCGATTATTTAAGTAATAGTCAATAGAACTACCGATTTCACCGAAGGTATTACGTAGATGTCCAATAACGAGGTCACATGGTAGCGACACGACCCCGGATGGTGGCTCCCTTGTTCAACAGGGAAGCGGTGGTCAGTTTCGCGCTACTTCTGTCCTTAGTGGGCCTGGCGCGATTGACGACGGTGCAAGTACTACAGCTACCGGCGGATTTGCTCATGGCAGGGTGGGGCCTGTTCGAGCAAGTGCTGCCGGTCGTCGAACAGACGGCGATGACGGTGTCGATGCTGTTCGTGGGCTATCTGTACGTACTGGCTGTCGTCCTCGCGTGGATGGTGCGACGGGCGGGACAGAAGGACTAACCGGGCGCGACGCCTCGGGACGGGCGTGAGCAAGGACCCTTGCGACGGGTGTGGGACACCCGTCCGAATCAGCGGTGGCATCAGTGACCTCTGGACGTTCAGCAGCGACACGGAGGGCGCTGGCGGCATGACGCTGGAGTTCGACAGCGACGGCTCCGAACACTTCCTCTGTTTCGACTGTATCGACAGACTACCGGACGACCCGACGGCCGCCGACGTGGCCGCGCTCGCGGACGGCCAAGACGACCGACAGTAACGACACCGCCACCAGCATCCTCGACGAAACTCCCTTAGATACCGCGAACGCGCCGAAGCCAGTCGTCGAGGTCACGGTGGAACTGCGTACTCGATGCGTCCGTGAACGTGAGCGTCTCGAACAGGCCCTCGACCTGTCGGTCTGCGCGTGCTGCGAGGTGGTCGTCGAGCGACTCGCCGGCCCGCTTCCGCACGACGAGTTCGGACACGAGGTCGTCGTCGCCCAGAACCGCCCGCGAGAGCGCCGATACGTCCGCGAGGACGTCCTCCCCTTCGACCACGTAGTGTGCCCCGAGCAGCGGCCGGAGCGCGTACAGGTACCGCTTCGGCGTCGGGTCGTACCCCTCCTGGCCGGGGACGAGGTGGCGTTCGTACGTCCGCTTCGCTAGTCCGTAGTACGAGTGTGGCAGTTCGAGCGGGAGCGCGTCGCGGACGATAGCTCGCAGGGCGTCGATTTCGTCTGGAAGTTCGTTCACGACGACCTCACCGCACAGCAGGGTCTCGACCGGGTCGAAGTTCGTGGTGGCGAGCGCTGCAACCCACGCCTTGCACTCGTGGCTGGTGCAGTCGACGCCTGCCCACTCCTCGAAGCCGTGGGTCGGCGTCCCCTGATTCACGACCAGTCGCTCGGCCGGTTCGTCGAGCAGCATGTACCGTGTCCCGTCGGCCAGATGCATCCCGCGAACGTCGACGTCGCTGTCGGCGTCGGCGAATCCGTGGCAGTGGCTGCCGACGACCGCGTAGAACCCGGGCCGCAGGTCGGCCGGGTCGGCGGCGAGGACCGCATCGACCAGCGAGCGAACGTGGTCTTCGTCGTAGTCGGGGCCGGACATGCCCCGAACTGTCGCGTGTCGTGACGTAACTCTTGGTGCGGTGTGTTGCCAGTGAACAGGAGGCAGTGGACACGAAGGAAGACGGCTGCCCGGTCACCCAGACAGACCAGTCACTCGTACCCGACGCGTGGGTCGATGACGGTGTACATGAAGTCTTGCAGGATGTTCATGAACACGATGATGAGGATGAAGATGTACATCAGCGAGCCGACCAGCGGCATGTCGCCCTGCACGGCCGCCTGGAAGAACAGGTAACCGAGTCCGTTGATGCCGAAGATGGTCTCCATGATGACGGAGCCACCGATGAGCAAGAACGCCTCGTTCAGGATGATGGGCACCAGCGGAATCAGCGCGTTACGGAACACGTGCTTCCACACGATTTTGCGGCGCGACAGGCCTTTCATCCGGGCGGTGTCGACGTACTTCGAGTTGATCGTTTCGAGGACTGCAGTCCGGCCGAGGCGCATCTCGTTGCCCATCGACGCCGACCCCATCACGAGCGCCGGCGGGAGGACCATCTTCGTCGCAGCGATGAACGTGTCCACGTCGAAGCCGAACGGGAGCGAGAACAGCGTCACGCCGCCGAGGGCCACCGGGAACGCGCCGTCGTACTGGTAGAAGTCGAGGGGCGGTGGGGTGACGACTTTCGTCCGGACGACGAAGTTCTGCCAATCGAACTCGACGAGGCCGAAGGTGAGCAACGACGAGACCTGCTGGGACTGACTGAGGACGGACAAGAGGATGACGCCGAGCCAGAAGTTCGGCATGGCACGCCAGAGGATGCCCCCGAAGGAAGCGAAGTAGTCGCTGAACGTGTTCGGGTTCAACCCGGCGTAGAAGCCGAGCGGAATCCCGAGGAACAGAGGCAAGAGGACCGACCAGAAGCCGAGCCAGATGGTTCGGGGTGTGTGTTCGACGATGAGGAGCATCGCCGACGTCCCGTCTTTCACGACGTAGGAGTTCCCGAAGTCGAGCGTGACGAGGTTGAGCATGTACTGCAGATACTGTTCCCACAGGGGCTTCGTGAGCCCGAGCTGTGCTTCGACCTTCGCGTACATCGACGGCGGGACGTTCGGGCCGAGAATGGCCGCGACCGGGTCGAGTGGCCCTAGTCTGAGGACGAGGAAGGTTACGGTCACCCCGAACCAGACGACGGGAATCATCAGCAGTAGCCGCCGCGCGAAGTAGTTCCACCGACTCATCGAAGCACCCCCAGCATGTGTGTCGTCCCATACAGTGCGACTGTGCTGATAAAAGTACGCCGGTAACTCACACGCGTACTTGGGTC
Organism: Haloarchaeobius caseinilyticus; assembly: GCF_051207395.1. Lineage (NCBI taxonomy): Archaea > Methanobacteriati > Methanobacteriota > Halobacteria > Halobacteriales > Halorubellaceae > Haloarchaeobius > Haloarchaeobius caseinilyticus. The sequence continues at coordinate 1,829,130 of NZ_JBPJZC010000001.1, forward strand.
TATGACTCGACCTGTGGGTGGCAGTTTCGTCGGCCTGTCACTGGCAGTCGCCCGTCGCTGAGAGCGACCGGTTCACTCCCAGGGGTGTTTGCCCGTCTTGCTCGGGTACATCGGATACCAGTAGTCCTTCTCTTTCTCCACGTCGAGTTCGCCATCTAAGTTGCTCTCCAGTTTGAACTCGGTCCCGCTGTCGCGGTCTTTCTCGCCGCGTTTGGGCGCGAACGGGTAGTACGCCCCGCGGCGGAACGAGTACACCCAGTACGCGAGTCGGTCGCCCTTCTCGAACGCGAAAAAGGCGTTGAGCAGGCGCGAGCCGTAGTCGCGCTCGATGAACGTGTCGGCGGCGAAGTGCAGGCTCGTGATGAGGTCCTCCGGGTCGTCGTCGTGGAGGACGACCCAGTGATAGCCGTGGTCGTCCTCGGCGATTTCGAAGTCGGTACCGGTCTCGTCGGCCCCTGCCGCGAGGATGTCCTCGACCTCACGAACCGTATCTTCGAAGTCGGTGCTGTCGACCGAGGAGAAACAGAGTGCCCCGTCGCCGGTCGACGCGAACCCGAGTTCGGCTTCCATCGTGATGTAGGCCGTGCTCATCCCGAACAGGTCGTCCGGGTCGGCGTCGCGGGCGGCGTCGGCCTCGGCTCGTAGGCCGAGAACCTCTCGCAGTGAATCCAGCAGCCCCATATCCGAGACGTGGAACGGCGGTGTCTTAATCCCGGCCTTTCGGGGCCGTGTCCGGTCCGGTCGACACGTCGTCCCAGAAGGTACGGACACCGATGAGCGCGAGGAGGACACCGACGAGCGAGACGAGCGGCGAGACGACCGTGTCGACGCGGTCGACCAGCCCCTCACGAATCTCGACGCGAGAGCGGTACAACTGCCCGTCCCACCGAACGTAGTCGTGGGTCGCCAGTGGTTCGATAGTCTCCGAATCCGCGTCTATCCACAACCCTGCCTCGCCGTCAGTGCGGGCGGTCCGCGCTGCCTCCTTCGACGGCTCGGGAAGGTCGGTGAAGTTCACGATTCGCTCCTCGTCGTACTGTCCGTCTGCGGGGTCGAAGTGGAGGTACACCTTCGTCTCCCCCGGCTTCACGTCGAGGTAGAACGGGTGGGCTGCCAGCAAGAGGCCGATAGCCAGCGCGAGTGCGGCGGCCGTGCGACGGTTCATCGTCGCCCCGTGTTCCCGTCCGTCATCAGAAGCGCCCCATCTCTCGTTCCATCTGCATGAGGCGCTCGATGCGCTTCTCGGTCGAGGGGTGCGTGCTGAACAGTTTGGTGATGGCGCTCCCCGAGATGGGGATGATGAAGAACGCGTTCATCTCCGCCTGCTCGCGAATGTCCTCTTTCGGGACCTTGTGCATCTCGCCCGAGATGGTCTGGAGCGCCGACGCCAGCGCCGCGGGCTTGCCCGTGATGATGGCCCCGCCGCGGTCGGCCGCGAACTCGCGGTAGCGTGAGAGCGCCCGGATGAGCAGGTACGACAGTATCCAGACGACGAGCGAGACGCCGATGGCGACGAAGACGCCACCGTTGTTCCGGTTGCGCCCGCCACCGAACCACGCGCCCCAGCGCACGACGAGGAACGCGATGGTCGAGAGGAACGACGCGATAGTCATGACCATCACGTCGCGGTTCTTGATGTGCGCCAGTTCGTGCGCGAGGACGCCCTCTAACTCCTCGTCGGAGAGCGTGTTCATGATGCCCGTCGTCACCGCGACGGCGGCGTGTTTCTGCGACCGCCCCGTCGCGAACGCGTTCGGGTTGCGCGAGTCGACGACGGCGATCTTCGGCTTCGGGATGTCCGCCTGCTGGGACAGTCGCTGGACCGTCGCGTGCAGTCGCGGATACTCCTCCTCCGAGACCTCTCGCGCGCCCATACTCCACAGCGTAATCTTGTCGCTGAAGAAGAACTGACCGAGGCTAAACAGTCCGAACGCCATCGCGATGAGCCACAAGCGACCAGAGTAGAGACTGAGCGCGGCGATGAACACGATGTACAACCCCGCGAGGAGGAACATCGTGAGGAGCATCCGGAACTGGAGGCCCCTGTCCGCTTTCCATTCCATGGTATCAGAGAGGTACCAAGTGGACTAAAACACGTCGCCATGAGTGCGACCACGCCGCACGCGGGCGTCGGCGTAGATGTCAATAGCCGAAGCACTTTAGCCACCCGCTGCCAGATGGTGAGAGAGATGTCGACTGGCGAGTCGCCGCTGATTGCGACCGGATTCACGCTCATGACGGCCTGCATCGTCGGGACCGTGAGCGGTATCACGGTCGTCCTCGGCCCGCCCGTCATCACGGCCGCCGTCGTCACCATCAGCGCCGCCGCCGGCGAGTTCTTCGCCGGGGTGTTCCTCGGGACGATTCTGGGCCTGACCATCGCCGGGTTCACGGCGTTCCTGGTGTACCGGCTCTATCGGCTGCAACAGACCCACAATCCGCAGGTCAGCGACGGCGTGATGTACCAGCCGACGGGGTCACCCGACGCCTACCAGACGCAGATTACCGACGGCGAACCGCCGTGGTTCGACATGTACCTCATCGGCACCGTGACGGCGCTGCTCGTGTCGATGGCGTTCGGGCCGTGGGCGACCGTGTTCGCGGGCGTCGTCGGGGCACTGGTGAGTGCGCAGTTGTTCGTTGGGGCGTGAGGCTCGGGGTGTTCTTCTGCGGTGGTCGTCGTGTCGTCAGGCCCCAGTTAGCAGACACTCGTAAATTCAGGTGAGAGACTCAGTGCCTCAGTCTGCCAACTGAGCCTCGATGGTGATTGCGGTCGTCGAATTGCCAGACTCAGAGGCCGTGTCCACCGTTATGACGGTTCCCTGAAAAAGACTATTAGCCATCCAGAGTAGAGTTTTGTATGAAGGATTGGGTCAAACTCATACTCGTCGCCGTTGCTGTATTCGCTGTTATCGCTGGTAGTGGCTCGCTCTTTCTCCCACCTGACGTGATTTCAACGGCTCCGTTGAGTATCGCGGCTCTCGTAATCTGTTGGCCTGTTGCATATTGGTTTGTCTATTACCGGGAGGGGAAGACCCCGCTCGATTCTGGTGCATAAGCAGTCTCTGTCTTCCACCACTTCGCTCAGAGAAACCTCAACGCCATCGAGAGAGCGAGCGGACCAGCAGTTCACGAATGCCGGTCAAAGATGACCGCAGCCACACCCTCCCCATCCGATTGCGCGTCTCGGCCTTCGGCCTGCGATGCTCATCCCTCGCGCGATATCTGCTCGCGGGCTTCGCCACGCTCGCAAGCGCGCGCCACGCCACAATTCGGCCACCATCCGCCAACCTCGACGACGACCACAGACCCGCGTTCCTTTTACCCCTGAACGGCGAACACCCGTCAAATGAGCGACCAGCGCACGTTCTGTCCACGCTGTGGCGACTCCATGTCCGACGCCGCCACGAGCGACCCGCTGGGCAAGTCAGACGTGGGGGTGTGTGACGACTGCTACTTCGAGCAGTTCGAACTCGTCGACGCCCCCGACCGAATCGAGGTGATGGTGTGTGCGACCTGCGGGGCGGTCCACCGCGGCAACCGGTGGGTCGACGTGGGTGCGAAAGACTACACCGACGTGGCCATCGACGAGGTGGCCGAGGCACTGGCAGTCCACGTCGACGTCGAAGAGATGGGCTGGGAGGTCGACCCCGAGCAGGTCGACCAGAACAACATCCGGATGCACTGCCACTTCACGGGCATCGTCCGCGGCCAGTTCCGCGAGGCCGAAGTCACGGTCCCCGTCCTCATCTCCAGACAGACCTGTACCCGCTGTGGACGTATCTCGGGCGACTACTACGCCTCCATCGTGCAGGTCCGCGCCGAGGACCGCCAGCCGACGAGCGAGGAAATCGAGCGTTCCGAGGAGATCGCGAACAAAATCGTCGCCGACATGGAGGCGACGGGCGACCGTCACGCCTTCATCACGGAGATGGGCGAGGAGAAAGACGGCCTGGACATCAAGGTATCGACCAACAACATCGGGAAGAAGATCTCCAACAAGGTCATCGAGGAGTTCGGCGGGTCGTGGGAGGACCACGAGACGCTCGTCACCGAAGACGAAGACGGGAACGAAGTGTACCGCGTCACGTACGCGGTTCGGCTCCCGCCGTACATCCCGGGCGACGTCATCGAACTGTCCGACGACGACGATACAGACGGCCCAATCCTCGTCCGCAGTTCCCACGGGAACTTGAAAGGCGTGCGAATCACGACGGGCGAACGCTACGAGGCCAGTTACGAGGAAGGCGACTCGCCACCGGCCAGAAAGGTCGGTTCGCTGGACGACGGCGTCGAAGCGACGGTCGTCACCGTCGAGGACGACCACGCCGTGCAGATACTCGACCCGGAGACGTTCGAGGCGAAGACCATCGCCCGGCCGGAGTACTTCGACCCCGACAGTGAGACCGTGCCGGTGCTGAAGAGTCGCGCCGGGCTGCACATCCTGCCCGATGAGTGAGGAGCCATCGGAAATCGCGGCTGCGGAAACAGAGGCAGGGGCGGACGCCACCGACCTCGCGGCAATCGTCGCCAAACCGTCCGCCGAAGTCGCCATCGCCAGCCTCCGCGACGAAGGTGTGTACGACGACTCGCGGCGGGTTCGCGAGTACGGCGCTGAGACGGTCGCACTCCCGGTGACGGAGGGTCCGAAATCGACCGACGTGCTGGACGTGGTTCGCCAGACCGACCCCGAACCGCGCGCCCCGGACCTCGAAACGCTTCTTCGAGAGCGCGGCTGGACCGACAGTGAGGCGGCCGACGCACCCGCGTCGTGGGCAGTCGTCGGCACCGTGGTTTTGGTCTCGTTCGACGACTGGACCGACGAGCAAGAGCGAGACATCGGCGAGGCACTGCTCGAACTCCACGGCGAGGCTGACACCGTCTGCGCGCACGAGGGTGTCTCTGGCGAACTCCGCCAGCCCGAAACCCGCGTCGTCGCGGGACTGGGCGACACTGAAACAGTGCACACCGAACATGGAACCCGGTACTCGCTGGACCTTTCGAAGGTCATGTTCTCGCCCGGGAACCAGGCCGAGCGCGCCAGAATGGGCGAGGTCGTCGAAGAGGACGAACGCGTCCTCGACATGTTCGCCGGCATCGGCTACTTCACGCTCCCGATGGCTCGCGCCGGGGCACAGGTCACGGCCGTCGAGAAGAACCCCGAATCGTTCCGCTACCTCGGGGAGAACGCCAGCACGAACGGCGTGCTGGAGAACGTGGAACTCGTCTTCGGCGACTGCCGCGAAGTCGAGGCGACCGCCGACCGGGTCGTGATGGGCTACTACGACGCCAACGAGTTCCTCGACTCGGCGCTCGACGCGCTGGAACCCGGTGGCGTCGTCCACTTCCACGCGACGACGCCGGAGGACTTGCTGTGGGACCGGCCAGTGTCGCGGTTACGCGAGGCCGCCGAAGAGGCTGGTCGCTCGGTCGAAGTACTCGACAGACGCCGCGTCAAGAGCCACAGCGAAGGTGTCTGGCACGTCGTCGTCGACGCGCGAGTCGAGTAGTCGGCCAACGGCCCGGTAGACCAGTCAGAACGACGAGAAGATATTTACCACATCCAGCCTCACCGCGTCGTATGACTCGACAAGAAGACGACATCGGCTGGATACTCGGTCAGCTTCCACTAGTCGCCGGACTCGTTGCCGCGACACTCCTCGGCTCGTGGATTTGCTGGTTCTTCTTCGTAGGACTGCTCGGCAACCTCCCGTTCGTCGACCATCTCGTGCAGTGGCACGCGCTCGGGTCGTTGACGGCCGGAATCGTCCGCTGGACCGGGCTCTTTCTCACGGCTGGGGTGCTCGTACGCCGGGCGACCCGCCGCTGAGAGGCTATCTCACTTACCGCTGTCGCGGTAGCACGCCGCCCCAGAACAGCAGGTGCAACCCGGCAGCGACGAACGCCAGTCCGAGTAGTCTGACCCGGTTTTTCGCCCCATCTCGCGGTTCGAAGTCGACGTCGAGGACTCGGTCGTAGGCCTGTCCCACCAGCGACAGCAATCGGTCAGGCTTTCGCAGGTGACACACGCCGATGAGCGTCAGGAGAGCACCGAGGGGCCGGGCGGCCTGTGCCCAGGCGTCGCGGAACGTCTCGAACATGGTCGCTGGTTCGCGGTTCTGGGGTAAAACGAGGTCGAAGTGGGCCGACAGTGCGCTCGGACCGGTGGTCGAACCGGGCCGAGAGGTTGAAGCATCCGGAGCAGATATGCAGTCGTATGTTCGGTCTCAACCGGCAGCAACTCATCGCGCTCATGTTCGTCGCGCTGATGGTCCTCTCTTCCGTCGTCGGCGTCATCGGCGCGCTCTAACCGTCGGTGTCCCACACGTCGGCCATCGGCGATTTCGAGCGGCGCGACCGGCGACTGGCTCGACGGCCCGACCGCCCACTGCGGTCACTGCTGGTCGAGTCGGAATCGGTCGACCCACTAGAGCCGCCACTGTCTGTACTGCTCGTCCCTGCATTCTGCTCGTCTCGTCGCCACGTCTCCTGTCGCCGTCGGCCTCTGGTCGTCGCGCCGTCGAACTCGGCCAGAGCCTCGTTCGGCTGGAACTCGGGCAGGTCCGGTTTCGAGAGCCGGGTCACCTGGTCGGCGAACCACGGCGGCGTGTCGGCCTGCGCGCGTTCGAACAGGTCGAGGAGACTCGTGTCCGCGAGGTAGGTGTCGCCGTAGTCGTCGGGCGCGCGGATGACCCGACCACAGGCCTGAATCACGGTTCTGAGGGCGGCGCGGTAGTACCACGCCCACTGACCCTGTTCGAGGCGGTGAGCGACTCGCGAGTCGCCGGTGTTGAGGAACGGTGCTTTGCACAGCACCTGCCAGCGACAGAGGTCACCCTTCAGGTCCAGTGCTTCTTCCATCTTCACCGAGAGGAACACCTCCGGGTCGTCGCAGGCTTTCCACGATTCGAGTTCGGCGTCGCGGTCCTCGCGCGAGTGCATCCGGAGTCGTTCGCCGACGCCGAAGTCGCGCAGGTGCTCGGCGAGTCGTTCTTGAATCCCGTAAGAGTGACAGTGAATCAGGCCCTTCTCCTCGGGGTGTTTCTGCATGATTCGCGTGACGACTCGGGCGACCTTCGGGAGCGTCTGGTCGCGGTGTTCGTAGGTCATCTTCCCCTGCGTCACGTCGTATAGCGGCCGGTTCTCCACGGGGAACGTGTGGCCCACGTCGACGAGGGCGGTCTGGTCCGGCGGGAGGCCCACCTGCCGACAGAAGGCGTCCTTGCTCAGGATGGTCGCCGACAGCAGCACGAACGTGTTGCCGCGGTCGTAGACGGTGTGCTGGAGGTACTTCTCGGGATTCATCGGCTTGATGGTGACCTGTCCACCCTCACCGTCTGGCTGGTCGACCAACCACTCCGTGGCTGACTGCGGGTCGCGGTAGTCGTCGACGAACCACGTCAGTTCCCCGATTCGCTCCTGTAGTTTGTCGCGGACGAACACCTCCTCGGTCGTTAACTCTGGCTTCGAGACGAGGTCGTCCTTGCGCCGGGTGAGCGTCTGAACGATGTTTTCCGCGTACTTCGCGGTGCGCTCGACCGAGTCGAGTTCGGGCACACGGAGGTCGTCCCAGTTGGGTACCGAGCGCGGCCCGAGGTCGATGGTCGCGTACATCTCGGCCCACTCGGCCAGCCCGTGCGCCTCGTCGATGACGACCACGTCACGCTTCCTGAACACCTCGGAGCCGGCGGTCTGCATGAAGTACGCCAGCGTCATCGCGGCGATGTTTCGGTTCGAGGCGATGGCCCGGTCGGAGAAGTACGGACAGCGGTGCTGGACCGAGCAGTCGTAGCCCTTCTCGCGCACGCAGGGTGCCCGGTTCACGGGCGTGTCGCGCTCGCCGGGCAGGATACACTTGTAGTTCGACTTCCCGCGGATGATGTTCAGGTCGTCCAAGAGCGAGTCACTGGCCACGTCGTCGAGCTGTGAGACCTGCGGTGTCGTGTAGTAGGCACCGCTGGCCTCGCTCGGAGCGACTTCGTCCGGACGAGCAGCACAGCCTGCAATCGCGCGCGCCAGCAGGGACTTGCCGCTGCCGGTCGGCGCGCGCACGAGGACGACGTCGTTCCCCGCGTCGATGGCGTCACGGATGTCCGAGAGCGCCTGCTCCTGATTGCCGCGGTAGCTTGGGGCGGGGAACTCTTCGAAGATACGGGACGCGTCCACTGTCGTGGTGGAACGGTGGGGCGAGTGTAAAGTCATCGGTCACGCGAGGGATAGCGGACCAACTGCCCCCGGCCTGCACAGTGGTTCGCAGATGAACCTTTGGAAGTCGTCCCGGTACCCCCCCGACGCTTGCTGCCACTTTCACTTCCACCCTCCTGTTAACGAGGGTTTATGTAGCAACCAGCCACACGAACTGGTATGGCAGACGCAGACCTCGAGAAACTCCCCGGCGTGGGACCGGCGACAGCAGAGAAGCTCCGAGAAGCAGGATTCGACTCCTTCCCCGGCATCGCCGTGGCCTCTCCCTCTGAACTCTCCAACACGGCCGACGTGGGCGAGTCGAGTGCCGCAGACATCGTCCAGGCTGCACGGAAGGAAGCCGACATCGGCGGCTTCGAGACCGGCTCGCAGGTCCTCGAACGGCGCAACGAAATCGGTAAACTCAGCTGGCAGATCGACGAGGTCGACGAGCTCCTCGGCGGCGGTGTCGAGACCCAGTCCATCACCGAAGTGTACGGTGAGTTCGGTGCGGGTAAGTCTCAGGTCACGCACCAGCTCTCGGTGAACGTCCAGCTTCCGAAGGAAGCCGGTGGCCTCCGCGGCTCCGTCATCTTCATCGACTCCGAAGACACGTTCCGCCCGGAGCGTATCGACGACATGGTCCGCGGTCTCGACGACGAGGTCCTCGAAGCGACCCTCGAAGACCGCGAAATCGAAGGCAGTGTCGACGACGAGGAGGTAATCGACGAACTGATCGAGGACGTCCTCGACAAGATTCACGTCGCGAAGGCGTTCAACTCGAACCACCAGATGCTGCTGGCCGAAAAGGCACAGGAACTCGCCGGTGAGCACGAGGAGTCCGAGTGGCCCGTCCGCCTGCTCTGTGTCGACTCGCTCACGGCCCACTTCCGCGCCGAGTACGTCGGTCGTGGTGAACTCGCCCAGCGCCAGCAGAAGCTGAACAAGCACCTGCACGACCTCGACAAGGTCGGCAACCTGTTCAACTGCTCCGTCCTCGTCACGAACCAGGTCGCCTCCAACCCCGACTCGTTCTTCGGCGACCCGACCCAGCCCATCGGTGGGAACATCCTCGGGCACAAGTCCACGTTCCGGATGTACCTCCGCAAGTCGAAGGGCGACAAGCGTATCGTCCGCCTCGTGGACGCGCCGAACCTCGCCGACGGCGAGGCCGTCATGCGCGTGCAGGACGGTGGCCTGAAGCCCGAGTAAGGACCTGAAAGCGCAGTAAGAAATCGTTCGCGAAGCAGTTTTTCCGTCTTTTCGCCCCAGCGAGCCACGGCGATTCGGATTCGACGCCCTACCAGAGCGTGTCGAAGTACTGCTCGCCGCCGTCACAGACCATCGTGACGACGTTCGCGTCCGGGTTCTCTTCCGTGATGTCGAGCCCGACGCTGAGGGTCGCGCCGGAGCTTGGCCCGACGAGGAGGCCGTGGTCGCGGGCGGCGGTTCTGGCCTGGTCGAACGCCACGTCGTCCGCCACGTCGCGAACCTCGTCGACGTAGTCGAACCACATCGTCGGGAGTTCGTGGCCTTTCCCGAGTCCTTCGACTTCGGTGTCGTACGGGCCGGTCGGGTTGCCGTAGAACGCGTTCGAGATGTTCGAGTCTTCCGCGTCGACGCCGACGACGGTCAGGTCGGTGCCGGCCTCGGCGGCACGTTCTTTCATCGCGCGAGCGCAGCCACTGATGGTCCCGCCAGTCCCCATCGGACAGACGAAATGCGTCACGTCCGGGCCGACCTGTTCCCACAGTTCGGGTCCGGTCCAGTTGTAGTGGACCTCGGGGTTGGCGAGGTTGCTGTACTGGTCGACGAACAGCGCGTCGTGTTCCTCGGCGAGACGAATCGCCACCTCGACGTAGTGTTCCGGGTCACCCTCTTCGACGCCGGGACACTCGTGGACGACTGCGCCGTACGCGCGCATGTAGCCTTTCTTCTGGACGCTGGTCGACGCCGGCGTGGTGATGTGACAGTCGGCGCCGAGTCGGTTGGCGACCATGGCGACCGACCCGCCCGTGTTGCCCGAACTCCCCTCGACGATGGTGTCGTACTCGCCCGCGTCGAACGCCTCAGAGAGAATTCCCCACGCGATTCGGTCTTTCATCGACCGTGTCGGATTCTCCGTCTCGAGTTTACAGAACAGGTTCGGCCCGTCTTCCCCACCGTAGGAGACGAGCGGTGTGTTGCCAATCTGTTGGAGTATCGGGTCGTCGGTGGGGTAGGGGCACGGACGCTCCACGCGCAGTTCCATACCGCGCGTACTGGGGCCCGTCAGTTATAAACTGACACCTAACTGTGAGAACGCCGACAGGCGACGCGCTAAACGACGCGAGTCGGCGACCGCCACGAATGCCCGTTGTGCTGCATACATCGACACCTTCTTACCCTGTTTCTATGCATACTCGTGTATGTACATCGGACGATTCGTCGTCGTCGGCCCCGAAGTGAGCGCTTACCGCGTCTCGTCGCGCTCGTTCCCGAACAGGCAGGTCACCGCGCGCGAGGACGACACCCTCACGGTCGGCCCGACACCCGACGCACCAGAGACGGACAACCCGTACGTCTCCTACAACTGTGTGCGCGTCACCGACAATGGTGCCGTCCTCGGAAACGGCTCGCAGGTCGACCCCATCGCGGAGAAGGTAGCCATGGGCTACCCGGCGCGCGACGCTCTCGCCACCGCGCTGCTCTCGCTCGACTACGAGAAGGACGACTACGACACGCCGCGCATCGCGGGCGTAATGACGGACGGGACGGCCTACATCGGCATCGTCCGCAAGGACGCTCTGTTCGTGGAGGAAGTCGACGAACCGACGCTCGTCGCGACGTACGAGAACGATACCCCGGAAACGTACGCGTTCGACGCCGAGACGGCCGCCGACGCCGCGACCGAGGCGTACGACGCCGACTTCGAACACGCGGTGTGTGCCGCCGGCATCGCCCGCGACGGCGACGGGTTCGAGCTGGCGCTCGAAAACGGCGAATAACCGGGCAGTACTCAGTCAATCGCCCGGTTTTCGAGAAACGACTGGGCACGCTCGACTCCCCGGTTTTGCAAGTCTTCGATGAACCCGGGTGACCGGTCGAACTTCGAGGAGACCGAGAGCTGTTTCTGTAACTCGATGCGGTGAATCTCGGTGTGTCGGTACTCGGCTTCGGGGAGATGGCCCGCGTCGAGCCACTCGTTCACCTGTTCGACGAAGTGCAACTGCTCGGTCAGGGAGATGTTCGCCGAGAGTTCGGTCCGGCGGTCGTAGATTTCGCGAAGCCCGGTCGGGTCGTCGTCGACGCGCTGTGGGTTGATCTGGACCAGCCACAGTTCGTCGGGTTTGTGCTCGGGCGGCACGTCGAACAGGTCGCGGATGGGCGGGTTGTGTGCGAACAGCCCGTCCCAGTGCGTGTGGCCGTGGATTTCGACCGCCGGATAGAGCGTCGGGACGGCCGACGAGGCGAGGAGGGCGAGCGAATCGACCGACTCGTCAGTGAAGGTCTCGAACTGCCCCGCCGTGACGTCGACCGTCCCGACGGTGAGCCGTGGCGTGTCTTCGGTAGCGAGGTCGCCGAAGCGCTCGAAGTCGACGTGGCGTTCCAGCAAGTCCTGAAACGCCTGCTGGGCCTGGTCGGCGAACGGGTTCTGGTAGGGGCTGACCTGTGCGGTCGGGAACCCGCTCGCGTCCAGCATGGTCGTCCAGACGAGCCAGTCGTTCGTCGCCCGCTCGAACAGCGACGACGCGGCGATGTCGGCCCAGAGGTCGTCGAGCACGCTCTCAGGGGTGTGGTCGTCGCTGACCAGGCCGAACCACGCCGCCGTGGCACAGACTGCACCACCCGAGGAACCGGAGAGGCTGACGAGTTCGTACTCGTCGGCGGCGTCGACCTCGGTGAGCAGTCGCTTCAGCACCCCGGCGGTGAACGCGGTGTGGCTCCCGCCGCCCTGACAGGCGATGGCGACGTTCGTCGTCATCAGTACGTGGAGAGGTGGCCGCCGTCCCACGTGAGGTCGCCCCCGTCGAGGTGTCGGCCGTGTTTCGAGAAGCCGAGCGTGAACAGGTTGGCGACCTCGGCCGGTTCCATCATCTCCGTCACCTTCGCGTCGCCGAGCATCACGTCCTCGACGACCTCGCGCTCCGAGATGCCGCGTTCCTCGGCCGTGTCCGGAATCTGGTTCGTCACGAGCGGCGTCTTCACGTAGCCCGTCGAGACGGAGAACGACCGGAGCGTGCCGTCGCCCTCGGCCGCGATGCACTTGGTCAGCCCGCGAATCCCGAACTTCGAGGAGATGTACCCCACCTTGTCCTGCGTGGCGATGTGGCCGTGGATGGACGCCATGTTCCCGATGGCTCCGACACCATCGTCGGTGGCTTCGACGTGCGGAATGACGTGCTTCGAGAGGACGAACGGCGCGCGGAGCATCACGCTGTGGAGCAGGTCGAACTGCTCGACCGGGAACTCGTCGATGGGGTCGATGTGCTGGAGGCCCGCGATGTTGGCGAGGTAGCGAATCTGGCCGAATTCGGCCGCCTCTTCGACGATTCGTTCGAGGTCGTCGTCGTCGGTCAGGTCGCCGACGACCGTCTCGACGGTTCCCGCGACTCCAACGTCTTCGGCCTTTTCGACTGTGCCCGCGAGCCCGTCCTCGTCGATGTCCGTCGCCGCGACGGTCAGCCCGTTCGCCGCGAGCGCGACCGCTGTCGCGCGCCCGATACCGGACCCGCCGCCTGTCACGATAGCGACGTTCTCGGCCGTGAAGTGGTCGTCTTCGACGACGAGCAGGTCGTCGGCTGTCAGTTCCGCCGGTTCGATGGAATCGTCGGTCATTAGAGAGAACCGCGCAGGGAGGCGGCAAGAAACTAGGTATGGCGTGGGGAAATCTGGGGTGCGATTGCCGTCGACGCAACCGGCCCGGCGCGCGTGGACGAGCGTGTCTGAGCGCGAGGCGACAGTGTCGCCTCGGAATGCGAAGACCGCGAGGAGCGCGCGAGGGACGAGCACCGCAGGCCGAAGGACGAGGAGCGCAGGAGGGTGGGGAGGACGAGGTGCGGTGCTGTGCGGGGCGGTCATGTACCGTCGTGATTCGTGAACTGCCTCTCGATACCGAAACTGTAGACATCGACAGCCGAACCCACACCGAACGACGACGAGAATCGACGCAAGTTAACACGCTGGCGACAGTATCACCGAGCATGAAGTTCGGCGTCATCTCCGATATTCACGGGAACAGCGTCGCCCTCGACGCGGTGCTCGCCGACATGCCGCCGGTCGACGGCCTGCTCTGTGCCGGCGACGTGGTGGGCTACGGCCCCGACCCGGCCGCCTGCGTCGAGACGCTGATGGAGCGCGACGTGCCGACCGTGATGGGCAACCACGACCGCGCAGTCGCACGGGACACAGATTTCGCCTTCAACGAACTGGCACAGGCCGGAATCTCGTACACACGAGAGCACCTCCGTGACCGCCACATCTCGTGGCTCGGCCACCTGCCCGACGAACGCCGCGAGTGCGACGGCTACGTGAAACTGGTCCACGGGCACCCGGACGACCCCGACCGCTACACCCGGCCGCACGAGTTCGCGCCGAACCTGCTTCGCGGGGAGGCCGTCCTGATTCTCGGCCACACCCACGTCCAGCACACGGAGAAATTCGACGAGGGCATCGTGATGAACCCCGGCAGCGTCGGCCAGCCACGCGACGGCGACCCGCGGGCGGCGTACTCGGTACTGGACATGGACGCGGGCGAGGTGGAAGAGTGTCGGGTCGAGTACGACATCGAGTCGGTGCAAGCGGCGATTCGCGACGCCGGGCTGCCGGAGCGATTGGCGACGCGACTGGAAGACGGGCGCTGACTCGCCGAGCGACCCGCCCCACCCCCCAGTCGAAGAGATATATTCAATATCTCGCACGTCCATCTAGATACTCGATTCTATTCGCATAGCGGCGGCTGCACCGCCCACGACGAGGCCCAGAAAGCCACGGTGTGGCGTCCCGACGCTGGAGCCACGGAGAGTCAGATGATATCCATGGTCACAGAAACCACGTCCACCAGACAGGTGGGCATCATATCTACAGAACGGATGCGCCAGACAGCCATCGCGGCCATCGTCGGCGGCGTCCTGCTGGTCTCGTACACCGTCGCCAGCGTCGCGTTCGGTGTCGAAGCGAACACGAGAGACGAAGCCACGGTCGGCCTGCTGTACGCGCTCGGCGCGCTACTCGTCGTGGGCGGCCTCTACGGCGTCCACGAGACGGTCAAGTCCGAGTACGGCCGCCTCGCGACCGGCATCGCGGGCCTGCTCGGCCTCGGTCTCGTGGGCATGGCCGTCGGACTCACCACCAACTTCGCGTTCCCCGACGTGAGGAGCGACGACGCGACCCTCGGCGGAACCATCTGGTTCCTGAGCCTGCTGGTCACCTACCTCGCGGCGACCGCCTACGGCCTCGTGCTGTGGCGCACTGGCGCGGTTTCCCGTACCGGTGCCGCCCTGCTGGCGTCGACCGTCCCGGCGCTGGTGGTCGCCCTCGTCGGAGCTGAGGTGCTGGTCGTCGGTGGCGTCGATGTGTTCGGCCTGCTGTGGTTCGTCCCGTTCGGCCTCGCGTGGATCGTCGTGGGGAACGACCTCAGGACGCGCGCAGTCGCCACTCGGGAGTCGCGAACCACCCCGGCAGCCTGAACCGTGAATCGACGTCGAACGACGGATTCGGCTTTTTCGGTCGGTGATTTCGAGTCACGACGCCGCTCGTCGAACCTACCCGGCTGGCCGACGCCTCCGCAGCACGAGCGAAATCCACATCCTACACCGGCCCTTACCCCGCGCCAGATGGACGCGGCCACCCTCCGAGACCGAGCCAGCGACCTACCGCGAGAGCCCGGCGTCTACCAGTTCCTCGCCGACGACCGGACGCTGTACGTCGGCAAGGCGGTCGACCTCCGCTCACGCGTTCGGTCCTACGCCGACCCGCGCTCGGCGCGCATTCGCCGGATGGTCGACCGGGCGGCAGACCTCGACGTGGCCGTCACGGACACCGAAACACAGGCGCTCCTGCTCGAAGCGAATCTCATCAAGCGTCATCAGCCGCGGTACAACGTCCGACTGAAGGACGACAAATCGTACCCGCTGGTCCAACTCACGGACCACGAGTTCCCCCGTATCGAGGTGACCCGCGACCCCGGCGAAGAGGCGACGGTGTACGGCCCGTTCACGAGCAAGGGCGAAGTCGAGACGGTCGTGAAGGCCCTGCGCGAGACGTTCGGGGTTCGGGGCTGTTCGGACCACAAGTTCGCCAACCGGGAGCGGCCGTGTCTCGACTTCGAGGTCGGCCTCTGTACCGCCCCCTGTACGGGCGAAATCGACGAACCGGGCTACCTCGCCGACGTGGAGTCGGTGAAGCGATTTTTCTCCGGCGAGACGGGCGTGCTCGCCGACCCACTGCGCACCGAGATGGAGACCGCGAGTGAGGCACAGAACTTCGAGCGCGCGGCGAATCTCCGCGACCGCCTCGAAGTCGTCACGAGTTTCCACGGCGGCGGCGGCGAAGCGGTCAGCAGCCGAGGACACGAACGGAGCGTCGACGTGTTGGGCGTCGCTATCGAAGGCGAAGACGCGACGGTCGCACGCTTGCACGCCGAGGGTGGGCAACTGGTCGAGCGCGAGCGCCACCCCGTCACGGCACCCGACGACCCGGACGAAGACACTGACCACGACGAACACGAGCCAGTCGCCGCGGTCCTCGCGGCGTTCCTCGTGCAGTACTACGCCGAGCGGTCGCTGCCCGACGCGGTCCTCCTCCCGGAACACCACGGCGACGACGAGGTGGCGGCGTGGCTCGACGCCGAGGGCGTCGCGGTCCGCGTGCCCGGGGCAGGCCGAGAGGCGAAACTGGTCGATCTCGCGCTGAAGAACGCGCGTCGGCACGTCGGTCGCCGGGACGAATCCGGCGCGTTGGCGGCCGAACTCGGCCTCGACTCGGTGTCGCGCATCGAGGGCTTCGACGTGAGCCACGCGCAGGGGACCGCGGTCGTCGGCAGCGACGTGACCTTCGTCGACGGCCAGCCGGAGAAGGCAGACTACCGGCGGAAGAAACTCAGCGAGGAGAACGACGACTACGCGAACATGCACGACCTGCTCCACTGGCGGGCGAGTCGCGCGGTCGAGGGCCGTGACGACCGCCCGGACCCAGACCTCCTGCTCATCGACGGCGGCGAGGGACAGCTCGGCGCGGCACTGGACGCCCTTGCGGACGTTGGCTGGGACGTGCCCGCGGTCGCACTCGCCAAGCAAGAAGAACTCGTCATCACGCCGGACCGAACCTACGACTGGCCGAGCGACGCGCCGCACCTCCACCTGCTCCAGCGTGTGCGCGACGAGTCGCACCGCTTCGCCGTGCAGTACCACCAGACGCTGCGGGATTCGGTGGAGACGGCACTCGACGGGGTACCCGGTGTCGGGCCGGAGACGCGAAAGCGGCTGTTACGCCGGTTCGGGAGCGTCGAGAACACCCGGAGTGCCAGCCTCTCCGAACTCCGAAGTGTCGACGGCGTCGGTGCCCAAACCGCCGAGTCGATTCGGACCCACCTCGGCGGTCGCTGAGGAGACCGGCCGCCGACCGACCAGCCAGCAACCCGACCAACGAACCTCGGTTCCGTCGCTCGCTTTTCGACTGAGAACATCACTCGTGAGAGCCATTCACGACCGGATATAGTCGCTGTCTCTGGCGACGAGGAACCAATTAGTTGAACCGTGAACTATATGAGCTGTTGTGCTAAACTAATAATTAGAGATGTCTAAATCTGTTTCAGTGTGTAGACAATTCCGGGGTGTTTCCCGGTGAACGAGTACCTCGACGTGACGCTCGCCTCGCTTCGTGACGGCTACGTCCAGGTATCTGCGTTCGTCGCAGTGACGGTCTTGCTGTTCGGCCTCATCCAGTACCGGACCGGTGGCGCGCTGGTCGCGAAGATCGAAGAGAACGAGCGGCTGCAGCCGGTGTTCGGCGCGCTGATGGGCCTGACCCCCGGCTGTGGTGGGGCTATCGTGATGATGCCGCTGTACATCCGCGGGACGGTCTCGTTCGGGACCGTCGTGGCGACGCTCATCGCGACGGCTGGCGACGCGGCGTTCGTCATCCTCGTCCTCGCACCGGAAGCCGCGCTGTACGCCTACGGTATCGCGTTCGTGACGGCGGTCGTCTTCGGCTACCTCGTCGACACGGTCGGTCTCGGCGTGAGCCGCGTCGACGCCGCCGTCGCCAAACTCGACCCAGCGACGACCGACGGCGGAACCGCGGTCGTCGGCGGTGGCAACCGCCTCGGTCCGAACCCGGGCCACGACTACGATGGCGCGAATCCGGCCCACTCGCACGAACACGGGCCGGACCGTGAGAACGCCATCCTGACGCCGGTGTCACACGCAGCACACGCACTCTGGTGGGTCGCCGCCACGATGGGCCTCGTCCTCGGCGTCACGTACCTCGTCCGCGGCGCGCCGGATGTCGCGATGGAGTACGGCGTCAGCTTCGACGGACTGTTCACGATATTCGGCCTGCTCGGGACGACGCTGTCGTTCTACCTCTACTTCGTCGGTCGCCACTACATCGGCGAAGGGAGCGTCGGTCGTGCTCGTGAGTCGTTCGAGTCCGCCTACGAGACGTTCCAGCACGCCGCGATGGAGACGAGTTTCGTCACGGTGTGGGTCATCGGGGCGTACTTGCTGTACGAGTACTTCCTCATCGTGACTGGCGCGGACATCGCCGCCGCGGCACAGACCGCGGGCGTCCTCGCCCCCATCGCCGGTGCCGCCGTCGGACTCATCCCCGGCTGTGGCCCGCAAATCGTCCTCTCCGGCGTGTACGCGAACGGCGGCATCCCGTTCTCCGCGCTGACGGCGAACGCCATCAGTCAGGACGGTGACGCGCTGTTCCCGCTCATCGCCATCGACAAGAAGGCGGCCATCGTCGCCAGCATCTACACGACCATCCCGGCCATCGTGGTCGGTGTCGCGCTCCACTTCATCTGGGGCCCGGTGCTGGGCATGCCGTCGTTCGGCTTCGGCGTGCTCGGCTGACGGACTGACGCGAGTTTCGGTCGAAGAGCGGCTGTCTGCTCCTCCGTTCGAACGTTCACGAAACCGACAATTGGGTGCCGTCTTTTGTATTAATTAGTCGAATTGACACGTGATGGACGACAGAGCGGTCGCCGCGGCGGTGGTCCTCGCGGTCGTACTCGTGGCCGCGGGGACGTATGGATTCGCCGTGCAACACCACCGATTGACAGCGTACGAGGAGACGACGGGAACCGTCACCCACGCGTCCGTCGAGCACACACCGAACGACTACGACGGCCGTGGCGTCGACCTCTCGGACAGGGACGAATACGAGGCCAACGTCACCTACGAGTACTCGGTCGATGGCGAAACCTACGACGGACGCGAACTCTATCCCGGGAGTTTGGCGGTCGCAGAGAAGACTCGTGGACAGTTGACGCCCATCGCGACGGAGTACTCGAACGGTGACGACATCACCGTCTACTACGCGCCGGAGAATCCGGGACGAGCGTACCTGATTCCCGAATACACGTTCCTCCCCGCGTATCCCGCCATCGTGCTCGGGCTGTTCATCGTTCGACAGCTGTTCACGCCGGGGTCGGCGTGGCTTCGACGCGTCTTACGGAGCATCTCACCACGGCGGTTCCGGGACAGCATCTCACGGTCGGGTACCTACCCGCCAGACCCGGACGAACTGGACGACGCCGACCTGGACCGACTCGAAGAATCCGTCGAGGACGAGGATGAGGGCGACGAGGACGAACCGACCACGGCGGAACCAGTTCGTGACAGACCGATCGACGGACTCGGTCTCCCGGGCGTCGAGGCAATCCCGACGCGACTCGTAGATTTCGGCGTCATCGTCGCCATCGCCGCCGTCCTCGGCCACTACTTCGTGGCCACGGACAGCCCGTACAGCGTGTTCGCGTACATGCTGGGAGCCGTCCTCGTGGTCGGCGTCGCGTACAAACTTTATCACGAGGTCGTCGCGTCCGGTTCCGCCGCCTGACCGTCGAGGGAGGGTACGAGCGCAGCCAGCGACAGCGGTCAGTCGTCCGCCGGGGTAGGCCCGCTGGTAGCCGCTGACTGGTCCTCAGCGAAGGTGATTCGCCAGCCAGTCACCGCCATGACCGCGAGGATGGTCGGTGCGAGAAAGCCGAGGAAGTAGTACGGGGCGTACTCGAACGGGTGCACGCCGAATACGGACCACATGTACGCACCGCCGGCGTTCCACGGGATGAGCACCGAGGTGACGGTCCCGGTCGCCTCGACCGCTCGCGAGAGGTTCTTGGATTCGAGGTCGAAGTCGTCGTACAGGCCACGCAGCGTCATGCCCGGGACGACGATACTCATGTACTGCTGCGCGGCGAGGACGTTCATCGTGATGGCTGCGGCTCCGGTGCCCAGCGTGAGACCAGCTACGCTGTTGATGACCGTCGCGATGTGGTGTGCGACGGTGGCGATGACGCCGGTGCGTTCGAGCAGGCCGCCGAGGACGAGCGCGGCGACGACGATGGTGATGGTCCACGTCGACCCCATCAAGCCGCCCGCGGTGAGCAGGTCGTTGACCAGCGTCGAGCCGGTTTCGGGCGTAGTGCCACTCTGTGCGACTTTCCACGCGGCGGTGAAGCCGACACCCTGCAGGCCGATGGTCGTGAACACGCCGGCGAAGACGCCAGCGAGCAGCGACGGGAGCGCCGGGAAGCCGTACAGCGCGAGCGCGAACGTCACGAGCAGTGGAACGAACACGAGCGGCGAGACGGTGTAACTACCCGTGATGGCGGTCTGGATGGTGTCGATACGTCCTGCCGGGATATCGCCGGTCGCAGTGAGGCCGAGTCCGGCGTACAGCACGAGGGAGATGGCGAGTGCGATGCCCGTGCCGACGCGCATCGTCCGGACGTGTTCCATCAGGTCGGTGTCGGTGACGGCGGCCGCGAGGTTGGTGGTGTCCGACAACGGCGAAATCTTGTCACCGGTGTACGCGCCGGTGAGGACAGCCCCGGCCGTCATGGCGTCGGGGACGCCCAGTCCCGCACCGATGCCCATGAACGCGACACCGAGCGTGGCGGCGGTCGTCCACGAGGAACCGATAGAGAAGGCGACGACGGTTCCTAGGGCGGCGGTCACCGGCAGGAACACCGCCGGAGTCAGCAGTTCCAGCCCGTAGTAGATGAGCCCGGGGATGGTGCCCGCCGAGGTCCACGTCGCGATGAGCATGTAGATGACGAACAGGATGAGGATGGACTGGAGCCCCATTCTGATGCCGTCGACGATTCCCTCGAACAGTTCGTCCCAGGAGAGACCGAACCAGTATCGGCCCACGCCGGCCGTGAGCACCGCTCCCCAGACGATGGGGAGGTGCGGGTCGAGACCCAGCACGATGGCTCCGACACTGAGGAACAGGACCATCCCGAGCAGCGGGACGAGCGCCTGTGCGAGCGACGGCCGACGTGAAGCCGGAATGTCTTCGTACGTTCGTGGTTCGAACGAGAGACCAGTCATCACCCGCCCCTATTCCCATGAAGCATTAAAGTTCGTCGTTGTATTACTCACATCCATCGAATAAAGACAGGTCGGCTCGCGGAAAACAGTGAGAGAGCCTCACCCACGGTGGGCGTCGATGCTGGTGCCGGAAGACAATCTAATTTGTATTGTCCCAAGTTCAGTAGATTTATCTGATGTCGACGACCCGGTTCGGCCATGTACCAACACGAGTCCGACGTCGCGTCGCTCGCCGAGTCGTTCACCGAGATGAGCGAGATATTAATGCCCGACGACACCAACAACCTCGGGCGTGCGCTCGGTGGGGCCATCCTCCACTGGATGGACATCTGCGCGGCCATCTCGGCACGTCGCTTCGCACGCCGGCAGGTCGTCACGGCGGCGATGGACCACGTCGACTTCAAACGGCCAATCGAGCTCGGAGACGTGGTCGTCGTGACCGGCTACGTGTTCGACACTGGCGGGTCGAGCATGGACGTAAAAGTCGAGGTCCGGTCCGAGCGCCCGGCCGAAGGGACGTACGAACAGACCGCGACTTCGTACTTCACCATGGTCGCACTCGACGACGACGGGGATTCGACGGCGGTGCCGGACCTCGTCTGCGAGACGGAGATGGAAGAAGCCCTCCACGAAACCGCGGTCGAGCGACGGCGCGACCGACGCGCTGCGCTCGCCATCGACTACCAGTCAGAAGAGACAGCACCCTGAATCACAGCGAGCACAACCGATACCCGGGTGAAGACGGGCGAAGGAACAGTGGTCGGGTCGCTCGATACTCAGTGCGTGCGGCCGCCGAACGCCTCGGTCTGCATCTCGACGAACCGGCCGGGCCACGTCGCCACGTGATACCGTAGTCGGCCGACGACGCCCGTTGGAGCCGGTGTCGGTGGGTCTTCGAGAGGTTCGGTCAACTCGTCACTGCTTTCCTCACGCGTCGACTGCCCAGGCTCTCTCTCGGGGGGTCGCTCTCGAAAACTCATTCCAGTTAGGCATAACAGGCGGGACTGGCATAAACATTCGGGATAATTCTGCCAGTTTGTGCGTCTTGCCGAACAGTCGCTCGGGAAATCGTAGAATTCGTGGCCACGATTGAGCGAAGTGAATCGCGGACCGGGACGAAGATGTGCAAACCACAGAACAGCGAGAATCCGTGTAAAATACGGCTTAATTCTCCGGTTTCGGGGAGAAGGGAACGCTCTTATGTCTCCTTCTCAAACTCGCGGCCAAGAGTTCATGAGCTCGTCTTCATCGTACAGTACAATCCAGAAGACGTTTCTAAAGTATCAGCACATTTTCGTGCTACTTGCACCGATACTGTTCATCGTCGGGGTCCTCTTCGCCGCCCCCGCGTCCGGGAGTGGCGTCGAGTTCTGGACCGCCTACTGGTGGCTGTTCCCGTGCTTCCTCCTCGGTGCGACCATCGTCAACACGGTCGGTATCAGCGGGTCCGCCCTGTTCGTGCCGTTTCTCATCTTCATCTTCCCGGTGCTCGCAGGGGAGTTGACGCCGCAGTACATCACCCAACTATCGCCGCAGAAGCTCGTCGCCATCGGCCTCATCAGCGAGTCGTTCGGCCTGTCGAGTTCGTCCATCGCATTCATCCAGTACGGTCTGGTCGACCGACGGCTCGCGGCGACCCTCGTCGGCGGGGCCATCCCGTTCGTGGTCGGCGGCGCAGTACTCTCGTTCTTCATCCCGGAAGCGGTGTTCCAGACGCTACTCGGCATCGCACTGCTCGCCGCCTCGTACCTCCTGTTCAAGGCCGACCTCGGCCACGGCGACCACGAACCGGACGAGAGTGACGACGCCAACGTGAGTGCCGACGGTGGAACCGAACTCCCCGACGACGCGGGCAAACTCGGTCCCGCAGGTGTCCGCACGGACGACGACGGCACCGTCACGCGGGTCGACCGCGAGGGGAACGACTACGTGTACGACCGTGGCGGCTACGTCGAGCGCTTCGCCAACTACAGCGTCGGCGGCGTGTTTCAGGGACTCGCCGGCTTCGGAATCGGCGAACTCGGGATCATCTCGATGCTCCGCTCGAAGGTCCCGGTTCGGGTCGCCATCGGGACGAACCACATCGTCGTCGCCACCACGGCCGTCCTCGCCTCGCTGGTCCACGTCTTCGGCGGACAGTTCGTCCCCGGCGCGCACTCCATCGACCTCGCGAACACGCCGTGGAACATGGTCGTCTGGACCGTCCCGGCAGCGGCTCTCGGTGGCCAAATCGCCCCGTACGTCGCCTCCGCGCTCGACACGGGAACTATCAAACACGGCGTCGGTGCCCTGTTCGGCATCATCTCAATCGCGCTGTTCGTCATCGCGTCGGGCGTACTCTGAGCCGGATTTTTCAGGCTCGCACCCGTAGCGTCGACCATGTACCGCGACATCCTGTTGCCGACCGACGGAAGCGAGACCACCGCCGCGGCCGCAGCACACGTCGCAGAACTCGCCGAGACGTTCGACGCGAAGGTCCACGTGCTCTCCGTCGTCGACACACGCAACCGCTTCGAGAGTCCAACCTCCGGACTTTCGACCGACATCTGGGAGAAAACCGAACGCGAGCGTGCCGAGGCCGCCATCGAGAGCGCCATCGCCGAGTTGCCCGAGTCGGTCACCACAGAGCGCGTCATCCGTGACGGCGTCCCCAAGACCGAGATTCTGAACTACGTCAACGAGAATCCGGTCGACCTCGTCGTGATGGCGACCCACGGCCGGACCGGCCTCGAACACTACCTCATCGGTTCCGTCGCCGAGAAAGTCGTCCGCCAGTGTCTCGTCCCCGTGATGACGATTCGGGAAGAAGACGAGTAACGCTCCTTCTCGGCCTTTCGACATTCCCGTCACCCATGATTCTGCACTTAAACCACCCCTGATTAGAGGGTTTGAGAGCGTTATTCGTGGGAACTCGGGTGTACGCTGTCTGGTGTTTGTGTCGGCCGGACCCCCTGCAATATAATAAGTACTAATACACGTGTCATTGTGAAAGGGCTATGGAGATATCTGAAGTTCCAGATGGGATTATTCGGGGGACATTAGCAGAACACAACGGAGATAGAGAACACAATACTCAGCCAACGGCGCACGTATACAATAACGGAGATGTAGATATTACATGGGAGTATCCTAAGGGCGAAGACCCATTTGAGTACGACCCACATACGAACGCCTTAGGTGGAGATGGACAGGGGTCTTGTCAATGTCAAACGACCATTGAAGAATTAAAGTCAGAAGGACGAAAACGTCCGAAAATAGCTGTAGAAGACGACTAACCCATCCTGTCCAAAGCGTCTCGTCTGTCGTCTACAATCCGCTGATGTACTTCCGTCGCTGTTCTGCATTCTCGTCGTCCGTACGACGATCGTAATGCGCATCAACGACTTATTTAGTCACATTACACCTGTCGCTTACAGCCGTCTGCGGCACGTCGTTCAACAGGTGATACGTAATCGACTCGCTGTGGACCGCGTGGGTCGAGACCGATGGTGGGCACTTGTGCGACTTTCCAGCGGTCATCCCTTCGCGCTCGTCTGGGTCTCGGTCATGTGGACAAGATCCGTAGCTGCATGGTGACGATTCGCGAAGAGGAAGACGACTAGCGAATCGACGTGTGGTTTCACAACCGGTCTGGCGCGCGCGAACGAGTCGCCGAGTGTAACGAGGCGACGAGACGTGCGCGAGGGATGAGCAGAGCGAACGGTGCGAGGCGACGGAGTCGCCTCGTTGCGAACGGGGAGTGAAACGACCCGTGAGCAGAGTGAGCGACGCGAATCAATTGGGGAGGCTGTGTCTGCGGTCATGTGCACTAGCGTCGAGGACTACTCTCGACGGAGAACACGGCTGACACCGACAGCGTAGTCGTCGATTTCGTCTCTCGACCCAACGATTTTGACGATAGCGACCCACACACCAGACATGGGCTACACCTGGCAGTACTACGACCTCGTGCTGTTCGCAGTCGCCGCCAGCCTGCTCACCGGCGTCGGCGTCGGGACGCTAACAGACGTCTCGATGTCGCTCGCAATCGTCAGCACCGGTCTCGTCGCCGCGGCCGTCATCGGTCACGGCATGTTCGTCAATGGACCGGTCGACGCGCCCGCCGACTTGACCGACGAAGTCGACGCGCTGAACTGAATCAGTAACCGGGGCGGTCGCGCGTTTCAGCGTACCCGCTCGTCGTCTCCTGCTTCGGCGCGAGCGTCGGGTCGGCCTTCCGACCCACGCGGCCGTAGTAGTTGAACAGCCCCACGGAGAGTGCGAACTGCAGCGCGAATCCGACGAGGATGAGGTACAGCGGGAGGATGAGTATCGAGAGGATTGCCACCGTCAGGCCGCCGACGAGCATCCCGACGAAGTAGGGTCCGGTGAACGCGACTCGGGTGAGCGCCGAGACGTCGAACGCCGCGCCGAACTCACCGTGGGCCGCGTACTGCAACAGCGCGGCCGGAACGAGGTAGTAGCCGAGGATGGTTAGAGCCACGCCGACGAGCATGAGACCGAGGAACAGTATCGCCCCGACACCCAGCCCTGCCGAGCCGGCGACTGCATCGCCAATCGAGAGGAAGAAGATGCCGACGAACAGCGAGGGGATGAACACCAGCATCGGTACGCCGACGAAGACCAGCGAGATACCGAAGGCGTACAGTCCCTCTTTCAGCAGCTCCTCCCAGTCGTCGAAGTTGCTCGGCGACTGGTCGCCGGTCAGTCCCTTGCGCATGGCTTCGACGCTGAAGCCCTGAACGAACAGGAGTGGAACGATGGGGATGAAAAACGAGAGCAGCGACAGTCCGCCACCTATCGCGAGTGTCTTCGTCGACTCTCGCCCACGCAGTGCGAACTTCAGTGAATCAACCAACATGGGTGGGTCTCACACTGGACTGCGAAAAGTGTTGGGAGAGTGAGTGCTCAGAACGCGTCGTCGGGCGTCGGCACGCCGTCGTCGTCGTCCAGTGCGTCGAACTCCTGTCGCAGTTCCCGAATCCGGTCGCGGATGTCCGCGGCGAGTTCGAACTCCAGATTGTTCGCGGCCGCCTGCATGCGCTCTTCGAGTCGCTGAATCTGCGCGGCGGCCGCCTCGGCGTCTTCGGGTGAGTCGGAGCCAGCGATGCCCGAGGTGTCGGTCTCGCTGCCCGGCAGGTTCGTCTCGCCGACTTCCTTTTCGATGGTCGTCGGCGTGAAGCCGTGTTCCTCATTGTACTCCTGCTGAATCTCACGGCGACGCTGGGTCTCGGAAATGGCGGCCTCCATCGCGTCGCTCGGGTCGTCGGCGTAGAGGATGACCTCGCCCTTCTCGTTCCGGGCCGCACGGCCCATCGTCTGGACGAGCATCGTCTCGCTCCGCAGGAAGCCCTCCTGGTCGGCGTCGAGAATGGCGACGAGCGAGACCTCGGGGATGTCCAGTCCCTCCCGCAGGAGGTTGATGCCGACGAGTACGTCGATGTCGCCCAGTCGCAGTGAACGGACGAGTTCGTGGCGTTCCAGCGTGTCCGTCTCGTCGTGCATGTAGGCGACGTTCACGCCGGATTCTTCGAGGAACTCGGTGAGGTCTTCGGCCATGCGCTTCGTGAGCGTCGTGACGAGGACGCGTTCGTCACGCTCGACGCGCTCGTCGATGCGCTCCATGAGGTCGTCGACCTGCCCGGTCGCAGGCGACACCTCGACCTTCGGGTCGACGAGGTGGGTCGGCCGGACGATCTGTTCGGCGACGTTCTCGGCGTGTTCTTCCTCGTAGTCGCCGGGGGTCGCGGAGACGTACAGCCGCTTGTCCGTCTTCTCGAAGAACTCCTCGAACGTGAGCGGCCGGTTGTCGTACGCCGTGGGCAGGCGGAAGCCGTTCTCGACGAGGGAGTCCTTGCGGGACTTGTCGCCAGCGAACTGGCCCTTTATCTGGGGTAGGGTCTGGTGTGACTCGTCGATGACCGTGAGGAAGTCGTCGGGGAAGTAGTCGAGCAGCGTGTAGGGCGCGTCGCCCATCTCGCGTTCGGAGAGGTAGACGGAGTAGTTCTCGATGCCGGAGCAGTAGCCCGTCTCCTGCATCATTTCGAGGTCGAAGGTGGTCCGTTCCTCGATGCGCTGGGCCGCGACGGCGTCGCCCTTTCGCTCGAAGTAGCGCACGCGCTCGTCGCGGTCCTCGCGAATCTGTGCCATCGCGCGCTCCAGTCGCTCTTCCGGGATGGAGTAGTGCTCTGCCGGGTGGACCAGCACGGCGGGTTCCTCACTCACGACCTCGCCCTTGAGCGGGTCTATCTTCACCATGCGGTCGATTTCGTCGCCCCACAGCTCGATGCGGACCGCGTAGCGGCCGTACATCGGGAACACCTCGACGGTGTCGCCGCGGACGCGGAACGTGCCCTGCGTGAAGTCCACGTCGTTGCGCTCGTAGTTCAGGTCCACGAGGCGGGCCAGCAACTCGTCGCGGCCGACTTGCTCACCGACTTCGAGACGCAGGCTCATGTCGACGTAGTTCGTCGGGTCACCGAGGCCGTAGATGGCCGAGACACTGGCGACCACGATGACGTCGTCGCGGGTCAGCAGCGACCGGGTCGCCGAGTGTCGGAGTCGGTCGATTTCGTCGTTGATGGACGCGTCTTTGTCGATGTAGGTGTCCGTCTGTTCGACGTAGGCTTCGGGTTGGTAGTAGTCGTAGTAGGAGACGAAATACTCGACCGCGTTGTCCGGAAACAGGTTCCGCAACTCGTCGTACAACTGCGCCGCGAGCGTCTTGTTGTGGGCGATGACGAGCGTCGGCTCCTGTACCTCTTCGAGCACCCACGAGACGGTGTTCGTCTTGCCCGACCCGGTCACCCCGAGCAGTGTCTGTTCGCTCGCTCCCGACTCGAACCCCGCGACGAGGTCGTCGATGGCCTCGGGCTGGTCGCCCGCGGGGTCGAACGGCGCGTCGACCCGAAACGGCTGCTGGGCGTCCGGCCGGTCCGGCTGGAGTGGCCCCGAGTTGGCGTCGCTCATACTGGACAGGGCTACGGGCGCGAGCAGTATGAGTGACCCGTTCGTGTTCGGCGGTGACAGCCCACACGTTCTCGGTTTCGGACCGAATCGTCGGAGTAGAAGGACTTTACGTGCGTGGTTGTGAGGCCGAAGCGAAGATGAATCGAACGAAAGCCCTCCTCCTGGCGCTCGTCGTCGTCTCGATGCCGGTGCTCGCTGGCTGTTCTGCACTCACCGGCGGCGACGACACAGCACCAGGTGGACCGGCCGACGGCGACGACGCCTACTCCGACGAGGAGGAAGCAGAGATAAAGCAACAGACGATGGCGGCCCTCGACGAGGTACAGACGGTCAAAGTACGGGGAGAGCTCACCCAGAACGTCTCCGGACAGGGCGATAGCCAGACGAGTCGGTCTCGATTCAACGTGACCCTCGACACGGAAGCCCAGAACATCGCCATCGAACAGCGCGTCACGGCGGGCCAGCGCTCTATCGCACAGGACACGTACATCGTGGACAAGTGGCTGTACATCCACAACGAGAACCTGAAACAGCGATACGGCTCTGCGTGGGTCAAACAGGACATCTCCACCGGCTACGACAAGGTCTGGACCAACCTGAGCACGGTCACGGTCCACCAGAAACTGCTCGACGCCTCGAACGTCGAGGTCACCGGGAAGACGACCGTGAACGGGACGGAGGTGTACGTGATGCACCTCGACCCCGACCCCGAGAAACTTTCCGACGTGAGCGGCGCGAACTTCGACGGCAGTCAGGTCGAATCGCTGAACGGGACGTTCTACGTCGCCACCGACTCGCACCGCCTCGTTCGGTCCCAGCTCGACGTGAAACAGACGGTGACGAGCCAGTTCGGCCAGTCGTTCAACACGACGCTCGACGTGGAGCGAGACTTCGTCTCTTACAACGACGGGACGACCGTCACGCTCCCCGACGCCGCGAGTGACGCAGTCGAAGTCGGTGGCAATCGGACCGAGTCCGGGGGCGACGAGAGCGGCACGACCACCGCCCCGACCACCTCGAACGGAACCGCCACGACGACCACGGCGAACGGAACCGCCACGACGACCACGGCGAACGGCACCACCACGACTACGGCGGCAGGTAACAGCACCACGACCGACGAACGCGTCGTCGTGACACTACTCGACGGCTGAAGACGACCACTCCCGTCTGATTCTATCTGCGACCCTCCGTTCACAGCCCAACCGTGACAGGACCGAGACAGGCCGACGAGCGACGAAAACGGCGGGCCGGTGGTGTCGTCACCGACGGCGGCAAATGGGACCGCACCACAAGCGATTATCCGATGGACTGCGTACTGGGAGACATGTCACGAGAACACCTGCAACAGGCAAGCGACCTGATTCGAGAAGCCGCCGAAGCGACGACGCACGACGACAACCGCGAGCGACTCGAAAAACAGGCCGAGCAGTTTGCCAAGCACGCCGAGGCCAAGCGTGGCCCTGACCACGGGCGACTCGCCAAACACGAGCGAATCCTCACCGAGGTCGCCGAGGTAGAGGGCGGCGTCGTGGAGTCGAAAATCGACGACGCACTGGTGCAGGTGCGCGAGTACCGGAGCACGGTAGAGGGCGTCTGAGAACGGTTCCGAACTCGTTTTCCTGCCGACCGCTGAGGTGCGAGCCACGCGACTCACCGGACAGTTCGGCGGGGCAGCATACGTCGGCGAAAAAACGGTCTATCGACCGGTTCGGCGGGTTAGCAGACCGGCTTCGGGTTCACGCCCATCGCTTCGAGTCGGTCGGTGTACTCTTCGTACGCGGCCTGCACGACGGCACCAGCAGCGGCCACGGCCGCCTCCCAGTCGTCGTCGGTCTCACAGACAGCCTCGAGTTGCTCGCCGATGTCGTCGAGTCGGTCCTGCAGGACACCCTTGCGGTCGCGGAAGGTGCTCGCAGTCTGGGGGTCGGCGTCGCCGACGAAGAAGCCCGTGAACTGGTCGGCGAGTTTCCGGTCGACCAGCGAGTAGCCCGCGAAGGCACCGATTCGCCCGACGGAATCGTCGTAGTCGTCGAGTGCCTCGTGAATCACGTACACCTCGTCTTCGGCTTCGGCGTCGAGCGAGTCCACCCAGTCGGACTCGGCGTCTGCTGCCGCCGCGAAGAACTCGCCGAGTGCCGGGTCGTCGGCCCAGTCCTCGAAGCGGGTGACGGCCTGTGCGGCGAGTGTCGCCGCCACGCGGACGACATCGTCGCCGTTCATCTCGCCGCCGGTGAAGGCGTACAGTGACTTCGAGGAACCGACCCGGGAGAGTGCGGTCTGGTTCTCGTCGCGGACGGTGTCGAGGAAGTCGGCTGAATTCATGCCAGAACGTTCGCCGCCGCGTGGCTTGTAACCACCGCCGCTGGCGGAATCAGCCGACGACTGTGACGGGCAGGGGGCCTCGGAGTGAATGCGAGTCCGTGCCTGTGACCGACGTGACCGACAGTCCTGCCGGTGGGAGGACGAGACGCAAAAAGAACGATTCGCTACGAAACCGGGCCGTCAGTTACCCTTCTCGATGGGCGCGCCGACGAGGTTGCCCCACTCGGTCCAGGAACCGTCGTAGTTGATGGTGTCCTCGTAGCCGAGCAGTTCGTGGAGCGCGAACCAGGCGACCGAGGAACGCTCGCCGATGCGGCAGTAGGCGACGGTGGTCGAGTCGCCCTCGATGCCGTACTCGCCGTAGAGTTCCTGCAGTTCGTCGTAGGTCTTGAACGTCCCGTCGTCGTTGGTGACGGCCGCCCACGAGATGTTCGAGGCACCGGGGATGTGGCCGCCGCGCTGGGCGGTCTCCTGCAGGCCCGGGGGCGCGAGAATCTCGCCGGAGAACTCCTCGGGCGAGCGAACGTCGACGAGGGGAACGCCGCGCTCGATGGCGTTCTCGACGTCCTCACGGTAGGCGCGGATGGACTCGCGCGGGCCGCTGGCGTTGTAGGTCTGTGCGCTGAACGACGGCGCTTCCTCGGTCAGCGGGTAGTCGTTCTCCAGCCAGTAGTCGCGGCCACCGTCCATGAGTCGGACGTCGTCGTGGCCGTAGTACTTGAACTGCCAGTAGGTGTAGGCGGCGAACCAGTTCGAGTTGTCACCGTAGAGGACGACCGTCGAGTCCTCGGTGATGCCGTGGCTGCCGAGGAGGTCCTCGAACTCGTCCTTCGTCAGGATGTCACGGGTCGTCTGGTCCTGCAACTGGGTCTCCCAGTTGAAGCCGATGGCACCCGGGGCGTGGCCCTCGTCGTATGCCTCTGTGTCGACGTCGACCTCAACCAGTCGGTGGCCGGGGTCGTCGCTCTGGAACTCATCGAGGTTGCTCTCCACCCAGTCCGCGGAAACGAGTACGTCCTTCGCGTAATCGGTCATGCACTCATATTTCTCACGGGAAGGGTATATCTGTATGCCAACCCGGCAGGTGACGCCGGTCGTCAGGCGAAGCGGAGAGAATCGCCGCCAGTTGTCGAGGTCTGCGACACCGACGAGACCACCACGTTCGGTCCCCGTCCGGGTGGTCGCGCCCGAACGGCCAGATACAGGACATATTTGCCGACCGGGGCACTCCCGGTGATAGTTGCCGTCATCTACGAGACGGTCGCAACCGCCGAGACCGCCAGTGCTTACCTGTGCTGGGCCGAAACTCCGTCCATGTCTGACCTGCCGTGGGTAGTCTCGCGCGACTGGCTCGCCGAGCACCGAGATTCGGTTCGACTCGTCGACGTGCGCGACGCGTGGGAGTACGACGGAATCGGCCACCTGCCGGGCGCGGTGAGCGTCCCGTTCGACAGCTTCCGAAGCGAGGACGACGCCGACGACGGAATGCTCCCCGGCGTCGAGACGTGGAACCAACTCATGTCCGAAGCCGGAATCTCGCCCGACGACACGCTCGTCGCCTACGACGACACACACGGCGTGTTCGCGGCCCGGTTCGTCGTTACGGCGCTGAACTACGGCCACGACGACGTACACCTGCTCGACGGTGACTACAGCGCGTGGAATCGTGAGTACGACACGACGAGCGAAGTTCCCGAAGTCGAGCCGACCGAGTACGAGGGGAGGATTCCCGACGAGCGACCACTCATCTCGGCCGAGGCAGTTCTCGACGCCCTCGACGACGAAGACGTAGTACTGCTCGACACCCGCGAAGAGTGGGAGTACGAGGAGGGCCACATTCCTGGCGCACAGGTCCTCGACTGGCGCGACCTCGTCGACGAGGATACACGCGGACTGAAGCCCGAATCCGAGCTACGTGACCTGCTCGATGGGCTCGGAGCCACGCCACAAAAACGAATCATCCTCTACTGCAACACGGCTCGTCGCATCAGTCACACCTACGTCGCGCTTCGCCACCTCGGCTACGAGAACGTCGACTTCTACGAGGGCAGCCTGACCGAGTGGGAGAAGATAGACGGGCCAGTCGAAACGGTCTGAGACGGCGAGGTTCGGTCAGTCCGAACTCGACGCGCCGTCGCTGCGGTCCCGACCGTCGCTCCGGTCGTGTGACTCGTCGTCTTCTGCTTCGTCGATGAGGTCGCCGATGGTGTCCGTAGTGTCGTCTACTACGTCTTCCGCTGTGTCTGTCGCGTCGTCGACTACGTCCTCGGCGGCGTCGGTCGCGGCGTCGACTGCTTCGTCGACCGGGTCGGCCGTCAACGGGTCGTCACCGTCGGCACCGTTGACGTCTTCGGCCAGCAGTTCGAGCGTCTCCACGAACATCGCGACGACGAGCGGCCCAGCGATGACGCCGACCGGACCGACACTGAGCAATCCGCCGATGAAGCCGACGAAGTAGAGGCTGCCAGGCATATCGGCCGTCATCTTCGCGAGTCGCGGCCGGATGACGGCGTCCGGCAGGTAGCCGATGAAGATGCTCCCGACGACGGCGACGAGTGCTGCACTCTGGATACGGCCTTCGCTCAACTCCCACAGCGCGACGGCCGCGATGAGGACGCTCGGCCCGATGATTGGCAGGAACTGGAGGACGCCCGCGACGACGGCCATCGAGACCCAGTAGTCGTAGCCGAGGACCCAGAACACGGGCAGGGCTACGATGAACGTCCCGACCGCCGTGGCGATCTGGAGGACGTAGATGGCGAACAGCGTGTCGTTCACCCGCTCGACGAGCGAGTTCGCGATGTCGTGGTACCTCGGCGGAACGACCGCGATACCGGCGCTGTACACCCGGTCCTGCGCGACGAGGAACGAAAAGAGGACCATGACGAACAGGGTGACCTTGAAGATGAGGTCCGGCGTGGCCTTCGCCACCGAGAGCCCGAGCGACTGTAGGTAGTTCACGGCGAGTAGCTGTACTTCGTCGAACTCCAGACTGTACGAGAAACCGAACGCGTCGACGGCGAATTCGGCGGGCAAGCCCCGAATCAGTTCGACGAGTCGGTCGCTCCGTGCGTAGAGGATTATCGCCAGCGGCGCGAAAATCGCCAGTACCCCGAGGAACGTGACGGCCGTCGTCAAGACGCCAGCCCAGTAGTTCGGAAGCCCACGGTCCTCGAACCACCGCTGAACCGGCGAGACGACGCTCGCGACCGTGAGCGCGAAGAACACGGTCGCGAACACCGCCGACAGCGTCACCCAGGCCAGCACGCCCGCGAGGACGACTAACACGGCGAGGACGATTCGTCTGTTCAGTTGCACAGTGTATTCACTTCGGCTACAGGTATAAAGAGCAACCCCGGAGTGTGCGAATCGTTCGTGACGTAGGAACGTTTTCTTCCTGTCGTGTGTTATGACAGTACATGGGAGAGCGTGAGTCGAGCGATATCGACGCCGTCGCCGTCGAACCAGCCCACTGCCACCGCTGTGGTGCCGCAGTCGATACCTGCGACTTCGAAGGCCGCGAGTACCCGTGGTGTCCCGACTGTGACCTCGTCCTCTCGCGGGTGCCAGCCCCGGGTGTCCACGTCGTCGTCCACGACGACGAGCACGTGCTCCTTCTCGACGAACCGATTCCACAGCACGAGGGACTGTGGAGTCTCCCCGGTGGCTACACGAAGTACGACGAAGGCCCGAAAGAATCGCTTCTCCGTGAACTCGACGAAGAGACGGGGTTACAGGCCGACCCCGACGACCTCGACTTTCTCACCATCCTCCACGTCGAACTCCCGAAACGGGCGCTCTACCTCATCACGTACACACTGGACCACGCCGATACGACGGGAGACCTCACGCCGGAAGCCGAGGGATTCGAGGCCGCCTTCGTCCCCATCGGCGACGTTCGAGCGTCGCCCGACCGTATTCGAGAGTCCGACCGCGACCGCATCGAACTGGCACTAGAGTCGTGAAGTTACAGTCATCGTGACGTTCTGGGGAGCGAATCGATTCCGGTGTTTTAACTACCACAGGGTAAAACCACCAGATAATGAAACGGAGATCGTTCGTCGCCGCACTCGGTGCGGCCGGTGGACTCGGCCTGTCCGGCTGTCTGAGTCAGGACAGCGAGGACGCCGACACGAACACGAGTTCGAGTGGAAACGAAGGGGCTGGGACGGGCGGCACCAGCAAAACCACGGCCACCAGCACGGGCGAACCGTCCGGTACGCTGACCGTCGGCACGTACCCGTCGTTCGTCGACTCACCCTCCACCGGTCCCGGCGGCTGGGTCAAACAGCAGTTCGAGAAGCAGTTCGACGACGTGACCATCGAGTGGAAGACGCCCGAGAACGGCGTCACGGAGTACGTCCAGCGCCGCCAGCAGGGTGCTGGCGTCGACATCGACGTGTTCGTCGGCCTCAACGTGGACGACCTCGTCACCATCGACGACGCGCTCGGCGACGAGCGGCTGTTTGACGAACTCGCCCGCGACAACATCTCGAACGCGAGTCGCGTCCGCTCGGAACTGGAGTTCGACGACCCGAAGGGCCGCGTCCTCCCGTACGACACCGGCTACATCACGCTCGTCTACGACGAGAACGAAGTGTCCGAACCGCAGACGTTCGAGGACCTCACCTCGTCCGAGTACTCGGGCACACTGCTCGCGCAGAACGCACAGTCCGCCGACTCCGGGCAGGCGTTCATGCTCTGGACCATCGACGCCTTCGGTGCCGACGGCTACCTCGACTACTGGCGAGAACTGCTCGACAACGACGTGAAAATTCTCGGCTCGTGGTGGGACGCCTACAGCGCCTATCTCGACGCTCAGCGACCCATGGTCGTCTCGTACTCGACCGACCAGGTGTTCGCGAATCAGGACGACCTCGACATGGCACGGCACCAAATCGGCTTCCTGAACGACCAGGGCTACGCCAACCCAGAGGGAATGGCCATCGTGAAGGGTTCCGACCAGACGCGACTCGCCACCGAGTTCCTGAACTTCATGCTCGCGAGCGACACGCAGGCCGCCCTCGCCCAGCGAAACGTCCAGTTCCCCGCGGTCACCGACGAGCACGTGAGCCTCCCCGAGTCGTACACGAAATTCGCCCACCGACCGTCTGAGTCCGTCTCGTACACCTACGAAGAACTCGCGGGCAACCTCACGGGCTGGACCGAGGAGTGGGCCAAGACCGTCGCCAGTAACTGACGATGCGTGCGCCCGACCGACTGCAGCACGCAGTCGACCGCTTCGGACTGCCCGCGGTCACGGTCGGGACCGGTGTCGTCCTCTTCGTCCTGCTGTTCCTCCCGGTGAGTCTCGTCTTCGCCGAGGCGTTCGGCGGGCCATCCCCACTGCAATCGTTCCGCGACGTGCTGACCGACCCGTTCTACACCGGCATCCTCGCGAACGTGTTCGCCGACCCGCTCGCCGTTGGCCGCCACGCGGGCAACGTCGCGGCGTGGGTCGGCGGTATCGAGGTCGGCCTGTTCTCCCTCACGGTGTCGCTCCCACCGCTTCGCAAGGGCCTGTTCGGTTTCACTGCGTGGCAAGCACTGTTGTCGACGACTGCCAGTGTCGCCATCGGACTTCCAGGGGCCTACGTCCTCGCACGGTTCGAGTTTCCCGGTCGCGACACGCTGCGGTCACTGACCATCCTCCCGTTCGTCCTGCCGGGAATCATGGTCGCCAGCGGCTTCTACGCCGCGTTCGGGCGCAACGGCTTCGTCAACTGGCTGGTCGGTCTCGTCGGCGCGGGGCCGTTCAACTTGCTTGAGACGAACCCGCTGTTCGTCGTGATTCTGGCCCACGCGTTCTACAACGCGCCGCTGGTGACGCGCATCACCACGGCCGCGTGGGAGTCGGTCGACCGGAGCGCCGTCGAGACGGCCCGCAGCCTCGGTGCGAGTCGTCGCCGGGCGTTCCGTGACGTAGTCCTGCCGCAGTTGCGCCCCGCCATCGTGACCGGCGCGCTGCTGACGTACATCTTCACGTTCCTCACGTTCCCCATCGTGCTCGCGCTGGGTGGCCTCGAACTCGCCACCGTCGAGGTGTGGGTGTACGACCGCATCCAGCGACTCCAGTTCGCCGACGCCGCGACGCTCGCCGTGCTCGAAACGGGAATCTCGCTCGCGCTGACCTACGCCTACCTCCGGTACGAGGCGGCCCAGCGCGCGATGGGCGGCGGCGACGGCCCCGAACGCGAACCGCTATTCGCCCGCTTCGACGCGAAACGGGTGGCAATCGCGGCCTACGGCCTCGTGGTTCTGGTACTGTTCGTCGGCCCACTCGGGAGCATGGTCGTCGAGAGTCTGACCGACGGCGGCGGCTTCACGCTGAAACACTACGCCTTCCTCGTGGAACGACAGGCCACGGGGCAGAGTTTCCAAACGAAACCGCTGCCCGCCATCGTCAACTCGCTCGCGTTCGCCGCCGCGACCGTCCTTGTGGCGGTCCCGATGGGTATCGTCGTGTCGGTCGTGACGACCGGCGGCGAGCGTGGGGGTAGTGGCGGCGGCGGGAACAGCGACGGCCGCGGTCCCGGCCGCGCCGTCGTCGAGACATTGACGATGCTCCCGTTCGCGGTGTCGGGTGTCGTCTTCGGCGTCGGCCTGCTCCGTGGACTGGTGTTCGGCATTCCGCTTCCCGGCGGCTGGCGCTTCACCCTGACTGGCACCATCGCCATCGTCGCGGCGCACGCAGTCGCGGCGTACCCGTTCGTCGTGCGCAACGTCGCACCGCAGTTGGCGGGGGTGGACCGCCGACTCGTCGAGTCTGCCCGCTCGCTCGGTGCGACGCGGACTCGGGCCCTGTTGGACGTAGAAGTGCCGCTGGTGGCGACGGGCCTCGTCGCGGGCGCCGCCTTCGCCTTCGCCATCTCGGTCGGCGAGTTCGATTCGACGGTGATATTGGCCAGCGATTCGGCCAGCTACACGATGCCGGTCGCCGTCGAACGCTATCTTGGCAGGCGGTTCGGACCAGCCATGGCCATGGGAACGGTGTTGCTGGTCGTGACTGCGGTGAGCTTCGTCGTCGTCGGAAAGCTGGGTGGAAGAGTCGAGAGCGACAGTCGCCCCGGCGGTGGTCGCCCATGAGCGACCTGCACCTCGATTCGGTGTCGGTTCGCTACGGCGAGACTGACGCCTTGCGCGACGTGTCACTGCACGTCGCCGACGGCGAGTTCTTCACGCTGGTCGGACCCTCTGGCTGTGGGAAGACGACGACGCTCCGGTCAATCGCCGGGTTCGAGGAGCCGAGTTCAGGGTCGATTCGCTTCGGCGGTGACGAGATGGCTGGCGTCCCACCCGAAGACCGAGATGTGGGCGTCGTCTTCCAGAACTACGCGCTGTTCCCGCACATGAGCGTCGCCGAGAACGTCGGCTACGGCCTGCGGTTTCAGGACGTGAGCGACGCCGACGCCGATTCGCGGGTCGACGAACTACTCGATATCGTCGACCTCGACGGGATGGCCGAGCGCTCGCCGGACGAGTTGTCCGGTGGGCAGCAACAGCGCGTCTCGCTCGCGAGGGCACTCGCCCCCGAGCCTGACGTGCTCCTGCTCGACGAACCGATGAGTGCACTCGACGCGCGGTTGCGGGAATCACTCCGCCGGGAAGTCGCGTGCATCCAGTCCGAACTCGACGTGACGACAGTGTACGTGACTCACGACCAGGCCGAGGCGCTGGCAATTTCGGACCGCGTCGCCGTGATGAACGGCGGGCAGGTCGAGCAGGTCGGGACGCCACAGGCGGTCTACCGCGAGCCTGAGAGCCGGTTCGTCGCCGATTTCGTGGGAGAGAACAACGTGTTCACTGGTGGCACATCTCCAGTCGAAACGAAGGGGGTTCGCGTGCGCGTGAACGAGACAGAGTTCTCCCTGCGTGGTGTCGATGTCGGCGGCGGCGAGACGGTGACGTTCTGCGTGCGGCCCGAACACCTCCGGCGTGACCACCCCGAGAACCAGTTCGCGGTCGAAGTCACACAGACCGAGTTCCTCGGCGAGTCGGTGCGTGTCCACTGCGACTGGGACGGCCGCGAAGTCGTCTGGCGGAGCGAGTCGACGCCCGAAATCGGCGAGACGCTGGTGCTCGGGTTCGAGGCGGACGACGTGACCGTCGTCTGAAACGGCGACTGATTCTGTCCTACCACTCTGGCGCGCGCTGGTGAGCGTGTCTGCGCCATCGGCGCAGACCGCGAGCAGAAATCGCGCGAGGGATGAGCACCGGAACGGAACGAAGTGGAGTGAGGAGCGGAATCGGATGGGGAGGGTGTGGCTGCGGTCGTGTTCCGTCGGCATTCGAGGGCTGCTTCTCGAAACCAGCGATAGCAACGACCCCAACAGGTCAAGCAGAAACAGCGGCAATCATCACCGACTAGACCAGAATCGCTCCAACCCGAACTCCAGCATGTCCGGACTCACTTTCTGGAACTCCTCTCGCTCCGGCGGCGGCAGATACTCCCGCACCGAGTCCCACGAGTCGTCGGCGTATCGCTCGTCGACGAACACCCGGACGCCGACCTCGCTACTCCCACGAATCACGCGCCCGATGGCCTGTCTGGCTTTCCGCACAGCGGGCACCGTCAGTGCGTACTCGAAGCCGTCACCGAACTTCTCGTCGTACGCTTTTCGAACGGCCTTCGTCCGCGGACTGGCGGTGTTGATGAGCGGGACGCCGCAGACGACTGCGGCCGACAGCCGGTCGCCTTTGTAGTCGACGCCCTCGGTGAGCGTGCCCCGGAGACTCGTCACGAGGACCTTGCCCGCCCCCGAGAAGAACTCGTCTTTGAGGGCTTCGGTCGTGCTGTCCGCGCTCGACTCGTCGAGCAAGACCTCTTTGTCGAGTCGGTTCCCACAGACCTCGGCGGCCCACTCGGCCTCGCGGTAGTTCGGCATCCCGACGAGGACGTTGCCGGGTGACTCCGCGACCGCGCAGATAGCGTCTTCGTAGGTTTGCCGAACCCGATTTTCCTCGCCTGCGGCCCCGCGGTTCTGGTAGGTGAACTTCGGGGCGGCGACGGCGAACGATTCGCGATTCTCCGCGGGGAAGTGCAAGCCGTAGGTCCGGCATTCGACCGGCCGGCCCTCCTTTTCGAGGTGGTTCAGACCGACGATTTCGGCGAACACGTCCATCGGTGCGAGCGTCGCGCTCATCAGGACGCCGCCGCCGAACTCGGCGAGGTGGTCGGCGATGACGCCCGAAGGGACACAGTTGTGGATAGCGAGGCGGGCGTTGTACGCGCGCCGCCAGGCGTCGCCGGGTTCGGTGTCGTCCCAGGTTCGCTCTAACTCTATCTCGCGGAAGTAGTCGGTGTGGTCGCGGTGGAACCACGCGGAGAGCGCGCGGGCCATCGTTTCGACTGCACGCGACGTTTCCTGTTCTTCGCCTTCGTTGAGCACGCGTGCGGTGACCGCGGCCACATCGGGTAGCTGGGCCCACGTTCGGCCGTCGTAGCCAGCGGATTCGGCCCACTCTGACAGTTCGTCGGGGGCGGGGTGTTCCGGGTCGCGCAGCGGGATTTCGGCGTCCGGCAGGTCAGAAAGGTCGGCCCGCCAGCCGCGATGTTCGCGGTCGAGGTGTTCTTTGACGCGGCGGTCGAGTTCCTCGCGAACGTCGACGACGAAGTCGCGGACGTGTTCGAGGTCGTTGATTTCGACGTCGGTGTCGTTCAGTTCGCCGCGGACGAGGTCGGCGTCGGCAGTCGTCTGCCTGCTCGCAGAGCCGCGGCCTTCGTCGAAGGCGATAGGCTGGATGACTCGCGTGAGTTCGGCCTCGGCGTCGCGCAGGGTGCGGTCGGCCACGCCGTCACTGACGAGGTCACGCACGCGGGGTTCGAGCATGTGCGCCTCGTCACAGACGAGGAAGGTCGAGTCGTCGAGCAGCGCGCCCGTGAACGAAGTCGTCGTGGTCGGGTCGAAGGCGTGGTAGTAGTTGCCGACGACGACTTCTGCGTGACCGAGCAAGACGCCCATCAGCGAGTGTGGGCAGGTGCCGTACTCCATCCCCGCGCCGACGAGGTCGTCGGGGCGCATCAGGCCCATCTCGCTGAAGTCGAAGGGGATGGCTTCGGCTGCGTCGCCGTCGTCGGGCATGTCCGCGAGGAAACGCGCGTAGAACGGACAGAACTCCACGTCGGCCGCGCCGGTGTCGTACTCGGGCATCGTTCGTGGGTAGGGCGACGGTTCGCCCACGCTTTCGAGGTAGGAGGCTCGGCCGCCGCCAGCGCCCACGGACGCGAGGTCGATTTGTTGGCTCCGGGCTTCAGCGGTGAGGGCTTCGGCGGTCGTCTCGCCGCCTTCGCCAGCGAGGTCGCGCGTCTTGTCTCGAAGTGTGTCACACCGGTCGTACACGTTCTCGTCGTCGATGCCACCCGCGTTCTCGCGGTTGTACGGACACACGTCCGACTTGCCGACGAGGGTCAGCGCCGAGACGGGGTCCCAGTCCGCGGGCAGGTTCGCGTTGATGGTCTCGATGTCCTCCTCGAACTGGCGGAGTTGCTGTTTCACGCTCGTGAGCACCAGCACGCGCTCGTACTCCGAGTCGGGGTCGCGCACGCGGTCGATTCCCGCCGTCAGCGCGAGCATGGTCTTGCCAGTCCCGCAGGCTCCCTCGACGACGGTGAACCCACCGTCTGCTGCGGTGTCGATGGCAGTCTCGATGCCGTCTTCTTGGTCTGCGTATGGTTCGTCGTGACCGAAGACGGCTCGCCACGGCGCGGTCATCTGTGTCGCGTTCATCGTCCTCCGTGCATAGTCCTGTCGGGTGTGGCCGCGTTTTCGGTGATAAACCGTGGGGCTGCGAGCCCGTGGTCCGACACGAGATGAACCCCCAGTCTTTCGAGTGCAAACGGGTGTGTCGGGTGTCCGTCCGGGTGGCCTCGTCCCGGTACCACCTGGCTACGCAGAACACAACGCCTACCCGACTCGACCCGAAACGGAGGGTATGAGCGAGTTCGACGTCGACCAGTGGAGGCAGGAACTGGAGTCGAAACGAGCGGAGAAAGACGAGTTCTTCGGTGACCACCCGCAGTCGCCGATCCCGCCGGAGGAACGCGACGACTTCGACGGCCTGGAGTACTTCGACCCGGACCCAGCGTTTCGAGTCGACGCCGACGTGGCGCACCACGCCCAGCCAGACCCCGTGCCGATGGAGACGACCGAGGGGCCGGAAGTTCGGTACGTCCGCGTCGCCACGCTCTCCTTCGAACTGGACGGCGAGTCGTACGAACTCCACGGCTACAAACAGCGACCGGGCGAGGGGCAGCCCGAGCCCTTGTTCGTCCCCTTCCGCGACAAGACGACCGGCCAGCAGACGTACGAGCAGGGTCGCTACCTCGAACTGCACCACGACGGCGACCTCGAGTCGGTGGAGTCACTGACGCTCGACTTCAACCTCGCGTACTCGCCGTTCTGTGCGTTCTCCGAGACGTTCTCTTGTCCGCTTCCGCCCGAGGAGAACTGGCTGGAGACGACCGTCGAGGCTGGCGAGCGGTTCGAGTGACCGCTGCGAGTGAGCACCCGGCGGCGAAAAGTCGGTGAACTAGACAAGAAGCGGTAACTCGTTCTGGTAGCTCCAGTGGAAACAGGGGGGTTTGCGGTGAAATGGGGAAGAATTAGTTCTGCAAATTCGTGTCGCTTAGGCTGTCAGAACAGGTAGCCACTGACGCCGAGCAGTCCCATCAACACGACGCCGACGCCCACGAGTCGGTAGAACACGACGCGCGTCTTCGTCAAGTAGCGACGCGGGGCACGGACGTGTGCGAAGCGAAGTTTCAGCATCTCCTCGGGGAAGGCGACGAACGCGCCACCGACGAGGAAGATAGTGAGCAGCCCGAACAGTCCGAGTACGGCTTGCAGCAGGCTCATGGCGCGACACCCACCGTCAGCAGTGTCCCGAACGTCCGGTAGCGTTCGACCATGTCCTCGCGCGTGTCCCAGTCGTCGGTCGGGAAGTCGGCTACCGGCGGAATCTCGATGTCGCGGTCCGGGATGTTGTCCTGTTCGGCGACGACCAGTCCAGCCTCGCGGAACGCGTCACGGTACTGTTCTGCGTTCCACAGCGTCATCTCGACCTCGATGAACTGCTGCCACTCGTGTGAGTGGGTGTTCTCCTCGTAGTAGTTCACCGCACAGTAGAACGTCCCGCCGGGTTTCAGAATCCGTGCCACCTCGGCGAGCGTCTCGTGCGGGTCCTGTGCGTAGTAGAACGCTTCCATCGTCCAGACGTGGTCGACGCTGTCGGTCTCGAACGGGAGACTCCCGAAGTCGCCGACGGTGTAGCCAACCACACCGTCGTCCGTGTACGACCTGGCGTTGTGTGCCATCTCGGGTGAGCCATCCAGTCCATATACACGTCCAGCCTCAGCCGTCTCTCGGAGCGCACGACCAGCGTAGCCGGAGCCACAGCCAAGGTCCACCACCACGTCGCCGGGTTCGACCGGCATTCGAGCGAGGGCGTGTTTGGCCGTCTGCCAGTGGCGGTCCTCCATGCCACGGTCGCGGCCGTCCTGCGCCCACGCGTCGAACTCCTCGCGGACACTCATGTACCACCCCTCAGACGCGAAAGGATATGAACTGTTCGGACCCCGTGATGTCGTGGGACACCCTCACGAACACTGACACGGAACGCGGGCCTGCAGGCGGATTGTTTATCCGTCGTGCGGGCGGATTCGACGACATGGTCGGTCCGAGAAAACGGTTCCAGATCGCCGACAGCGCCCAACAGATAGTCGGCGGCTTCCTCCTCGCCGGGCCGTTCGTCGTCACCGCGGAGGTCTGGCAGCTCGCGACGAACATGACCCTCCTTCACACACTGGTGACCGTCGCCATCGTCTTCGGCATCGGCTACGGCGCGCTGTACAAAGCCGACGACGAACGCAATCCGGACCGCGAGGCGGAAGTCGGCGGCATCCCGCTGCGATTCCTCTCGCTGATGCTGGTCTCGTTCGGGTCGGTCGCCATCCTCGCCGTCGCGTTCACCGCTCCACAGACGTTTCTGGAAGGCGAAGACGGCTTCCTGACGAATCCGACGACCACTGCCGTGTTGTTCACGACGATGAAGGCCATCTCCGTCGGTGCCATCTTCAGCGTCGTCGGTGCGGCGACCGCGGACTCGGTGTTCTGAGTGGCGGCCGCGGACTCGGTGTTCTGAGTGGCGGCCGCGGACTCGGTGTTCTGAGTCACGGCCGCGAACTCGGCGTTCTGAATCGCGACTACAGACCGACGTAGAAACCGTTTCTGGCCGGAAGAGGGACTCCCCGCCAGCGTGTCCGGGTTTCCCACCCGCACGCTTAAGTTCGTGTCGCCGGATTCTGGCTGTATGGACTATACGCTCGCGGTAGACGGACTCAACGAGACGGTTTCGGGTGGAACGAGCATTCTGCTCGTGCATCCATCGACCGGTGCGACGGACCGAATCGACACGGAATTTCTGAAAGAGGACACGGACCACTTTTTCGTCATCTCGACACGCACCACGGCCCGTGAAGTGATGCAGAAACTCGAATACTACGACGTCGACGAGTCGAAAGCCGTCATCCTCGACACGCTCAGCGTCGAACGTGGCTACTCGCGACGCTCCAGCCAGAACGTCCACTACGTCTCCGCCCCGGACGACCTGGATGGCATCGTCGAACAGACCGAACGCTTCTTCGACAACTACGACGGCAAGTTGCGAATCAGCTTCGACTCCATCACCGAACTCGCCTACTACGCCGGCGAGGACGAGGCGTTCGAGGCAGTCGAGCGACTCCTCG
Organism: Haloarchaeobius caseinilyticus; assembly: GCF_051207395.1. NCBI lineage: Archaea > Methanobacteriati > Methanobacteriota > Halobacteria > Halobacteriales > Halorubellaceae > Haloarchaeobius > Haloarchaeobius caseinilyticus. The sequence goes on from NZ_JBPJZC010000001.1 coordinate 1,872,894, forward strand.
ACCTCATCGAAGAACACGACGCAGTCGGCCTGTTCCACCTCTCCGACGAAGTCCACGAGGACGACGTCGAACAGCAGTACCGCGACCTGTTCGACCGCGTCATCGACCTCGACATCGACGGCGACGTGACCATCGACGACTGACCGGTTCGTTCTCACATTATCTGTCCCAGTCGCATACCTCTCCCAATCCCAGACTATCGATGACCGAGTACGACAAACTCGTCCGCGACGAGATTCCGACCGTGATTCGCGAGAACGGACAGACGCCGGTGACCCATCGGGTCGAGGGTGCCGAGTACCGCCGACGCCTCCGCGAGAAACTCGTCGAGGAAGCGCGAGAGTTCGAAACAGACCCGAGCCCCGAAGAACTGGCCGACGTGCTGACCGTCGTCGACGCGATTCGGGCCGCGGAATCGTTCGACGACGAGGCCGTCGCTCGTGAACGTCGAGAGAAGCGTACTGCCCGTGGTGGGTTCGACGATGGTGTCGTCCTCGAATGGGTCGAAGACGGCCCAGAGTAAAAATCAGCAGACCCGCCGGTCACTACAACTGTTCGAACGTCTTTTCAGCCCACTTCACCGCGTAGGGCGCACCACGGTCCCGATAGGCTTCGGTGTCGAGCGCGCCGAACGGGGCCGGAAGTTCGAGTGCGTGTTTCAGCCCGCTACAGGCGAGTTCTGTCGCGTCCGGGAAGTCAGTCTGGCCGAGTGCGACCTCACGTGCGAGTCCGTCGAGTCGACCACTGAGGCGGTCGCCAGCGTCCTGCCACGTCGCTCCCAGTTCGGGTTGGGTGTCGAGCCACCCCGCGAACACGTCGCGTGTGTGCAGGCCGAGCCAGCCGTCGTACAGCGCTGCTGCCAGCTGGTACGTCGCGTTCGGGTCGAGCGGCACTGCGTCGGCGAGGTCACAGTAGCGGTCCTCGAAGAACCCGAGGAAGTGTTCGGGCTGGTCGAGGCCCACTTCGACCAGCGCCTCGGCAACGAGGAAGTCGACGAACGACTCGGGCGACCCCTGCACGCGCGCCTTGACGATGACCACCGGCGGGTCCGTCTGGTGCGTCCACGCGACACTCCCGTCGCCCGGCGCGCCGATGGTGAACTCGGACCCTGCGATGCGGCTGAGCAGTGCAGGTGCATCCGCCGGCAGCCACTCGGCTGGGTACGAGAGAGGCGAGAGCGAGTCGACTAGCAGACCGAGGTCTTCTGCCTGTGCCGGCGGTAGCGTCTCGAAGTCACTCTCGGCGTCGAGGACGACCGCGTCCGGCGCGTGTTCGTCTCGAACAGCGGCGACGGAAGGAGAGAGGTCTCGTTCGCTGAACATCACGCCGCGCCGAGAGAGACGAGGACGAGGGCGATGGAGAGAATTGCGGCTACACCGACCGTGGTCATGACGATCTTCGTGGCGTCACTCATGTGCGAGAGCAACGACCGTGGAGGCATAAAACCACCAGTTCCGTCGCTCGGAGCCGGGAAATCAGCGGCAATCACGTCGTCACCGGCCAGCCGAATCCGCTGTCGTTGCTGTACCAGAGCGATTGCCAGTGCCCAGAACCGTGTGAATCGAAACCAGACACCCCCATTTCCGGTGGAAAGACACAGTCTCAATACCGCTGTTGGAGGGTCCAGAATACCCTTTGTTCACAGTTCGACCCGAAATAGAGGGGTAGAATGGGATACGAGAACAGAAATGTCGACGCCCAACCACGACGAGTCAACGACCGACCAAACGTGTGAACCAGTTATCACGAGTCGATAGCCGACGAATCGGCGCGACTCGGCGACCAGTCACTCGTCACTACCGCGCCAGGACTCCGGCACGTCGATGACGTAGCGACCGTCTTCGCGAAGCGAGATGATGTACTCTTCGCGGTCGTACAGCTCCATCAGATTCAGTTCGTACTGCCCCGGATTGAGAATCTTGATGCTCTCGAACTGCTGGTTCAACTCCTGCCGAAGTTCGTCGAGGTCCGGTCGGTCGTCGACCTCGGTGTCGCTCGGTTCGGCGACGACGCGTCCCTCGTTCGGCGGCTGATTTCGCCGTCCGTCTACCGATTCGGACTGACTCGCGTCGGGCCGCGGTGCGTCGGTCGGTTGGCCGGCTCCCGTGTCGGCAGCGTTCACCTGACCCGGGAGTTCGTCCGGCTGGACCATGTCGGACCGTGCGTTGGCCTGTGCGTTGTCCTCTGAGGACCCCATCCGGGCACCGATGGGTCCGTCGTCCGTCTCCTGCTCCGGCTCTGACGACCCGGTCGTCGGAGACGCCTGTGAGTCCGACTGCGGCTGGGTCTCTTGCACGTTCGGTTGCGACCGCCGCTTTGCCGTCTGGTCCGTCGGTGTCGCCGCAGACTCTCTCTCCGCTGATTGCCGATTACCGGCGTCGGCAGCGTTTGCAGGGCTATCCGTCTCGACACGACTGCCGGTATCGGCGTTGCCACCGGCCTCAGAACGAGCGTTCGTCGACTCGTTAGCCCGTGCTGCTGCCTTCTCGGCCGGCGTGTCGTAATCCTCGGTCGCAGACTTCGGCCACGACCGCTGGCTGGAGTCGTCCGAACTTCGCTTTCGGCCGACCCAGTCACGCACCGTGTCCGTCGCTTTGCTCACCGCGCCCGCGTTGGAGTCGCGCGACGGCGGCTCGGAACTGCCCGTGGCCGACGTGCCGTCGACCGCACCTTTCGGGATGAACTGGAACTTGTTGCCCCCACACTCGGGACAGCCAGACAGCATCTCCTTCGAGCCGTCTGCGAACGAGCGACCGCAGTCGGTACACTGGTGTGGCATTATTTCCGGGAGACGAGCGCGCTGATGAGGTTCTCGTCCTTGTGCAGCGTCTCGATCTGGTTCGCTGGTCCGATGACCGTCAACTTCGAGGTCTCTTCGCGACCCATGATGCGGTCGAGGATACTCGCGTCGTTGGTCTGCGAGCGCGGATAGGTCTCGATTTCGATGCCGTTGAACTCGTCAGGGCTGATTTCCGCCATCGTCACTTCGATGAGTCGTGACTCCTCGTCGGGTGAAAGCCCGTCTTCGAGGATGACGATGTTCCCGTCGCGAACACCGTCTAAGATGAGCCGAATCTTCTCCATGCTGGCGAGGTTCGCCATCCGCTCGCCACTGATGAGGTCGATTTGAACGCCGTCTGATGATTGTGCTTCTGCCATGGATATCACGCGAAGTAGTCCGCAATCTTGTCGTAGACCTCGTCCATGTTCTCGCCTTCGAGTGCCGAGAGCGGGACGGTCTCGTGTTGCGGGAACGCGTCCTCGATACGCTTGACGCTCGAATCTGGTAGGTCGATTTTGTTAGCGAAGATGAGTACGGGCAGGTCACGCGACTCGATGATGCCGATGAGCATCGTGTTCACCTGCGTGAACGGGTCCGTCGAACTGTCGAGTACGTAGATGACGCCGTCGACGTCCTCGCGGAGCCAGTGCATCGCTTCGGCGACGCCCTCGGTCGCCTCGCGAGACCGACGGACGGCCTCGTCCTGGTCGAAGTCCTCGAACTCGAGGAACTCCTCGTAGTCGACCTTCGTCGTCACACCCGGCGTGTCGACGATGTCGATGGTGACGGAACTGTTGTTCCGCTCGATTTCGACGTTCTCTTTCCGACGCGCGCGACGCGTCTCGTGTGGTACGTGGCTTTCTGGGCCGACGGCGTCGCCGGTCCAGTCACGGGCGATTCGGTTCGCCAGTGTCGTTTTGCCTGCGTTCGGCGGTCCGTAGATGCCGATTCGCTTTTGCTGTTCTTCTTCTGAAAACAGGCTCTCCCGCACTCGGTGGAGGCTGTCTCGTAATCCTGAAATGAGTCCCATCCTATTCTATCCTCCCACACGCATCCGCTCTCCTCTGGAGGCTTCAACCCAACGGCCGAAGTCGAGCGGTGTGGTACGTGCGTCTGCCCATAGACCCGAACTGGACTCACTTAAACCTACGTCAGACATATTGTTTCGGCAACATAAATTCCCGGTTTCGGTACAATCGGCACTGTGGTAGTAATATGCACGCGAGTTGGACGGGCGAGTTAGTTCCAGTCGAAACAGACGGGCCGGTGAGAGACACCGGGTGAGAGCCCCGATATCAGCAAATCGACGTGGGAAATCGAAAAAATCGAAAGGTTACTGTTTCCACTCGAAATGACCCGGCGAGTCCCCTTGCTCTCCAGCTAATGCAAGTAGTGCCGTTCTCGGGTAGTTGCTGACTCGCTCGACGTCGAGATCTCGGCGAGGCTGTAGACCATCGACACTCCAAGATACAGTAGTGTCTGATTCGCGTGTCGGTAACTTCACGTCGGTCTTTGGACGCGAGTGGTCACAACTCGGAAGCGAGCAGTTACAACCCTGAAACGAACGAGTCAGGGAGACGATTAGCAGCAGAGGAACACGCCGTTCGTCTCCAGATGCGAATCTGATGTCGTCTGCTCGAAGGTCGTATTACATTCTGTCATGGTCGCTTTTGTTCTGCAACCTCCTGGCGTCGTTGTCCAGACGACGGTTCGTGGGTCGTGGGTGAGTAAGGCGTGAGTGAGCACGTCGTGAGGTGAGTGAACACGAGTCGCGGGGAAATCGATGCCCCCCACCCCTTCGTTTCGAGTGGAAACTGGCGAGTGGGTGTGGTCGGGTCGAGAAAATCACGAACTTCGTTCTAGCTAGAAAACAGAAGCGTTGCGACCTCTAGTGTAGTAAATAACTAGAAGCTAGTAGATATTGGTTTTACTCTGTTCTACGGTTATAGTTTGAGGATAGTAGTCATAAAGGTTCCGGGACTAGAAGCCACCCCTCCCCCTCCCACCCTCGTGCCGTTCCACCCGAAACGAAGGGGTGGGGGGGTTCCTAGCCACGTGCTAGCACCCCTTCGTTTCGTGTCCACCGGGAACGTTCGGTCCGACTCACTCCAACAGGATCGTGTCCCACACCACTCGGTCGTTCCTCGACCGGGCTCTGCAGGGACGGCTACTCTCAGTTAAGCTACCTACCTTCGACAGCGAGCGGCCGGGACGAGAAACTCGACGCACACACCAACTAGCCGAAGACTAATCGAGCTCGACTGCCTCCCCTGAATTCTCGAACTCTAGAAATATCTGGTCCGGATAGAACGCTCGACGATTCGTCTCGACGTGGTCCGTCGTCACGGCAAGGACTATCCACTATCGTCGACACGGAATCGGTCCACGAACACACGCGTTGTCTGTCGGGGAGTCGAAGAGCAGACGAGGTCTTGGGAGCCGGCCTACGCCTAGTCGACCTGAAATGGAGGGTCCGCACCGATGCACCGGCTATCCCCAACCCCTCCTCTTCGTGTCGACCGCCGGTCGACACCTTCGAACACGTATCACGTTAGTGTTCTTCTGCGTTCTCGACGACGGCACTACGACTCTGCTGTTCCTGTACTCGTAACCGGGACTGGGTAGTGTTCTGCCGTGCTCTCCAGCGCGTACTCTCCAGCGCCTGTTCCTCCGGTTCATCTTTCTAGCGTCTGGTCCGTTCCTGTTTCTGGTGCATTCATGGGTCACATCACGCACGCGCGATGAACACCAGTCGCGCCCAGCCGTCGTCGCCCATCATCCCGTCACGGTCGTCGGCGTCCTCATCGGTTGGATCGACGTCGACGACGAGAACGCCCTCTGACAACGAGTCCAGACGAAACGGAACCCCGGTGAGGTATGGATACGTGGTCTCGCATTGACTATCGTCGGTGGCATCGGCTGAATCGCCAATAGAGGCTCTCAAACACTCGATTCACCCCTCTGTTTCCAGTCCAGCAGCCTGCTCGAGGACACCACAAAGGCAACTATTATATCCCTCCTCTTCTTCTGCTTCGTTTGCATCAACTGGACACGCCGACGCCGCACGCTTCGAACTACTCCCCCAATTTCGCGGCGTCGTGTCCTCTCGCACCGGATGGAAATAAACCTCCAGTCGAAATGAAGGGGTAAACAATACAGATGTCTGACAACGACGATGCGGACGCAGACGATGCTGGTGGTGGTCGGTCGACACAGGTAGATACCTCACGTGACTTCAGCGTGGATCTGGACGACGTCGTCCTTGACGACGACGACGAGGAAGACGATTCACAGGGACTGTTCGACGACCTGCTCAGTGGTGAACCGATTTTCGAGAACAAGGAGGTCCTCCGACCGTCGTACACACCGCACGAACTGCCACACCGGAAAGAGCAGATCAACAAGATGGCGACCATCCTCGTCGCCGCGCTCCGTGGCGAGACGCCCTCGAACATCCTCATCTACGGGAAGACCGGGACCGGGAAGACGGCGAGCGCGAAGTTCGTCTCCAACGAACTCGAGAGCACGTCGAAAAAGTACGAGGTCCCGTGTTCCGTCGAGTACATCAACTGTGAAGTGACCGACACGCAGTACCGTGTGCTCGCCCAGTTGGCGAACAAGTTCATCGATGAGAACGAGGCGATGATCGAGCGACGACTCGACGACCTCGACTCGTTGCTCGACCAACTCGACGACGCTGGAGACGAAACCGGGGTGTTGACCGGGACCGAGTTCGACTCGCGCGAACACGTCGAAGACCGCATCGAACAACTCGAAGAAGACAAAGACGACTTCGAGAGCGTCCCGATGACCGGGTGGCCGACCGACCGCGTGTACAGCGTCTTCTTCGAGGCCGTCGACTACGAGGAGCGCGTCGTCGTCATCATGCTCGACGAAATCGACAAACTGGTCGAGAAGTCGGGCGACGACACGCTGTACAACCTCTCGCGGATGAACTCCGAACTGGAGAACTCGCGCGTGAGCATCATGGGCATCTCGAACGACCTGAAGTTCACTGACTTCCTCGACCCCCGCGTCAAGTCGAGCCTCGGTGAGGAAGAAATCGTCTTTCCGCCCTACGACGCGAATCAGCTTCGCGACATCCTCCAGCACCGCGCCGACGTGGCGTTCAAGGGCGACGCCCTCACGGAAGACGTCATCCCGTTGTGTGCCGCCTTCGCCGCACAGGAACACGGTGACGCCCGGCGTGCGCTCGACTTGCTCCGGACTGCCGGTGAACTCGCCGAACGCTCGCAGTCCGAACTCGTCGACGAGGAACACGTCCGGCAGGCCCAGGACAAAATCGAACTCGACCGCGTCGTCGAGGTGGTACGTACGCTCCCGACCCAGTCGAAACTCGTCCTCTTCTCCATCATCCTCCTCGAATCGAACGGCGTCCACAACATCAACACGGGCGAGGTGTTCAACATCTACAAGCGACTCTGCGAGGAGATCGACGCCGACGTGCTCACGCAGCGGCGCGTGACCGACCTCATCTCCGAACTCGACATGCTCGGCATCGTCAACGCCGTCGTCGTCTCGAAGGGTCGCTACGGCCGGACGAAGGAAATCTCGCTCTCGGTCCCCATCGACGAGACCGAAGCCGTCCTCATGAGCGATTCGCGACTCGGCGACATCGAGAACATCCAGCCGTTCGTACAGGCGCGCTTCGGGAACTGAGTTCCGCCCTTCTTCCCCTACTCGGCAGTCGGTCGTTCGACCGTCGTCTCGGTTCCGAGGAGGTGACCGCGTTCCCGCGCCAGTACCCGTCCCGGTAGTCTCTCCTCGAACGTAATGGTGGCCCGGTACGCGTCCACGCTCTCGTCGGCGGTGCAGTAGTCGGGAGGGTCCCGCTTCTGGCCGCTGCCGACCGTGAGGTGGAGGAGATCGGAATCTGCGTCGTGGCTCGCACCGACGAGTTTCGCCTCGTCACAGGTGCCAGAACCGACGTGCAGGCGTCCGACGACCTGGACGCGATACCGGGAATTGTCGAAGCTGACCCGAGGCGGTTCTTCGACTGCTGGCGCCGCGTCGAAGTCGTCACTGGCGGGTTCGACGACGGTGAACTCGCGAGCGGCGATTGGTCCCGACTCGCCGCCGAAGGTCGTCTGCAATTCGGCGAGACACCCAGTTGTGGCGACGAGGCCGCAGACTGTGGCGGTCCGAGTGAGCGAAGACAGGAAGGCGCGCCGTCTCATACGAGCAAAATTACACCGACAGGACAAAAAAGTATCAATAGCTGAAAAAGTAACTTGACGGACTGGAAGCGGGAAGAAGCGGTGGAAATCGGCCATAAATCGTTCCCTGTCACATTGTAGCAATAATTTTTCACCTCGGGGAGTGAATCCGACGTATGGAGCCCGGCTCAGACAGCCCGCTCTCGATACACAACGCAGAGAACGCGTCTACGTCGGCTGAGAACGGGGAAAATTCGTCTTCGTGTTACTGCTGACGATACTGCTCTTCTTCGGCGCGATTTACGTCCTCGCGATGTAGTTCGCACTCGTCGGCGTCGGGTTGGAGTAGAAACGGACCGCCAAAACGCAGGTTTCGGGTCGCTGGTAGTGTGCTCGCTCGACTACAGCCAGCCTTCTCGACGCGAAACGACGGCCCCGACACCGGCCAACGAGAGACCGAGTGAGAGTCGGAACCCGGCGACGAGTGGGTTCGTACTCGCTGCGGCCGCACCGGTCGAGAGCTGGGCGAACTTCAGGCGAATCCAGCCGAGCCACGGGATGCGGACCTTCGCTTTGCCGCGGACCCAGTCGGGGCGGACGATGTTACTCTGCGTGGCGACCTGGTCGTACGTCGGATTGTTGTCGCCCTTCGTGATGAACCCGGCATGCGGGGCGGGGCAGGCGCCGTTCGCGATGGCCTCACACGAGGATGCACCCGAGTTCAGGTAGCTCTCGTTCGCTTTGTCGTACCAATTCTCGCCCTCCTCGACGTAGAACATCGCCCGGTGGATGATGGGCGTCGCTCGTTCGTCGCCGTACGGCTGGTAGATGATGACGTTACCGTAGTCACCGAAACTCCAGTAGCCAGTATCTTGCTCGCCGATACGATGTGTGACGACACCGGTCCCTTCGACAGCCCCGTTTCCGGGGTAGCGCTGGTCGTCGACGATGAACACGAGGTCGTTCTTGTACATGTGCGGCTCCATGCTGCCACTCTCGACGGCGACGAGTGGTGGCCAAACGCCGCTGACGCCGAACAGCACGAGGCCGATGACGGCGACGGTCAGGAGGCTGCCACCGATGTCACGAGTCGTCTGAATCCAGACGTTGTTCGTGTTGAAGAACCAGTCGACAGGACCATCGAACGACTCGTCGTCGCTGGGCCCTGCAGGTTCCGGCGCGGTCGCGTCAGGGTTCGGGTCGACCAGTCGGTTGCCATCCTTCTCGCCTGCAACGACAGTTTCCTCGGTGTCGCTGTTCGGGGCGGTCGCTGCGGGTTCATCCGCACCCGCCGCACGCTCGTCATTGGCGTCGGTTCGGTCACCGGGCTCGTCGGGCTCGTGTTCGCTGCGCTCGGTCGACGTTTCGTCGACCCACTCCCACTCGTCGGTGGCGTCGGTCGACTCGTCGGCAGCCGCGTCGTCGCGGTCACCTCGGTGGTCGTCCGGCTCGTCGTCGGTGCCGGGTCCGGTCATCTGGTCGTCGGTTCACGCCCGCCCGCAATCAACCTTCTGTTGGTGATTTTGCCCGGATTCGGTGTCGGTTCGAAGCGACTCGTTCTCGTCGTTCCGGCATCCTTTTGCGTACACACCTGATTCGAGAGTGATGTGCCACTGGAGGGGTCCGCACAGGTGGTCGGTGAACTCGCCAGCCGCGGCTACAACGCCGAGCGCGAGGCTGTGACCCTCATCGAGACGGCCGACGACCCGGGCGAAACGCTCCGCGTGGTCGTCGACTCGGTGCCCGCGGACACCCTCAAGATTACCGCCGCAAACGTACGGGAGGTTCGGGAATCGCTCGAAGGCGGAGCGACCAGCAGTTCGAGACGAACCGGTGCCGGTACGGGTACCACTGCTGGTGCGACCGACGCTGCCAGCACTCCTGACGAGCGCTCCGATGCCCCCGAGGAACCTTCGGAACTGGATACGCAACAGCCCGACGAAGACCCCCTTGTTTCGACTGGAGATTCCTCCACTGATTCGACGGTGGGTGATGCAGCTCCAGTCGAAACCGGGGGGTCGTTCGAGCGGAAAATCGACGAAGCCCTGCGGTCGGTCGAGATCGCGGGCGACGTGACTGGCCAGAGTACCGGAACCGGCGAGTACAAGAACTTCGTCTCGGTGTTTCGCGACCGCTACGAGAAACTCTCGTCGAAGTTGCGCGGGCGAGTCAACCACCGGCCGACGAGTACCATCGAGTCGATGACGGGCGGGAGTGAAGTCGCACTCGTCGGGATGGTCAACGACGTGCGCTCGACCGCGTCGGGTCACTGGCTGGTCGAACTCGAAGACACGAAGGGGACGTTCCCTTGCCTCGTGATGAAAGACCGCCCGCTCGCGGGCCTCGTCGACGAACTACTCTGTGACGAGGTCATCGCCATCGAAGGGACGCTTTCTGACGACGCGGGCATCGTCTTCGTCGATTCGCTGCACTTCCCCGACGTGCCCCGGACGTACGAACCGAGCTACGCCGACAGACACGTGCAGGCCGCGCTCATCTCGGACGTCCACGTCGGCAGTCAGGAGTTCATGGCCGACGAGTGGGACCAGTTTTGCACCTGGCTCCACGGTCCGCAGGCAGAACACGTCGAGTACCTCTGCATCGCGGGCGACATGGTCGAAGGTGTCGGCGTCTACCCGAATCAGGACGAAGAACTCGACGTCGTCGACATCTACGAGCAGTACGAAGCGTTCAACGAGAAGCTCAAACAGGTTCCCGGGGACCTCGACATCGTGATGATTCCGGGCAACCACGACGCGGTTCGCCTCGCCGAACCGCAACCTGGCTTCGACGACCGCCTGCGAGACATCATGTCCGCGCACGACCCGCAGATTACGGGCAATCCGTCGACGGTGACGCTCGAAGGCGTCGACATCCTCATGTACCACGGGGTCTCGCTCGACGAGGTCATCGCGGAACTCCCGGCCGACAAGGCGAGTTACGACGAGCCGCACAAGGCGATGTACCACCTGCTGAAAAAGCGCCACGTCGCGCCACAGTACGGTGGCCACACTCGCCTCGCGCCCGAGGAAAAGGACTACCTCGTCATCGAGAACGTCCCGGACATCTTCCACACGGGCCACGTCCACAAACTCGGCTTCGGGAAATACCACAACGTGCTCGCCATCAACTCCGGCTGCTGGCAGTCACAGACCGACTTCCAGAAGTCCGTCAACATCGACCCCGACGCCGGGTTCGCGCCCATCGTCGACCTCGACACGCTCGACGTGACCGTGCGAAAGTTCTCGTAATCTGGAAGTAACGGTGCCCTCTGTCACCGCAGTCCGTGTGGAGCATTTTTATACTGTTTAGAATTTCTGAGTATCGTAATGAGAGATTTCGAAGAAGATGATGAGATTGAACAGGCCATTCAATATCTGGTGCATTCGTTCGAATCCTCGGGAGACAACCCAAAGCCGGTGATCCTCCATAGCACCAGAGTGGGGATGGACCTGTACGACAGAGAGTACGAGAAGCACGTCGTCGTCGCTGGCTTTCTCCACGACTTGATTGAGGATACGGACGTGACTGCGGACGAGATTCGCTCAGAGTTCGGAGACGAAGTCGCAACCATCGTTGCAGCCACTAGCTTCGATACGGAAATCGACGGCTACCTAGAACGACACTATGACATTTACAAACGATGTTTCGAACTCGGAAGGGACGCAGTAGTCGTGAAAGCTGCTGATCTGCTAGATAACAGCGATTACTACGCCGTCGGCGATTCGGAAGGGCTTCAACAAAATCTGCTAACGAAGATGAAATATTTCATCGACGAATCTGAGCCATACGTCGGGAACGAGGATATACACCATGAACTCGAAACGAAATTTCCCACTGTCCAGCGGAGGGTGAACGAAAGTATGGGCAGCGGTAAGTAGGCGCGAGGGTTCTGCGAGGAGAGAACGCTCGCGGTTCACCGTCTCGTCGGTTCAGGGAGCGAATTCGTTCTGCGGTCGTCTTTCACCCGGTGTACCGATATCGAATCGTCTCTCGCCCCTCGAATCGCGGCCCCTGTCCGGCCCGGTCGAACCCGGCGGCCTCGACCGCGGCCGCAGCCGGACCCTCGGTGTCGGTGACGAGAATTTCGACGGCCATGCCCTCTGTTCGGGCGAAGCGCATCGGCTCTTCGAGCAGTCGCTCACAGGCCTCGTCGGTGCCCGCCAGTTGCGTGACGTGGACCGCGTCGGCTTTGGCGTCGAAGCTCACGAAGCCGAGCAACGTCGCAGTTTCCGTCTCGCCCACGTCCACGTTCGGGTCTGCGTCGCCGGATTGGTCCGCTTCGACGACCCGGACCGTGCGGTCGTGGACGAGGTTCCGAAGCATCTCGGTCGGCGCGTCGACGATGGCGCTCATGGCTTCCGCGTCGGCTTCTACCGCGTCCCGTACGTGCATCGTTTGTGGGTAGGTCGTTCCGAGCTAAAAACCCGAAGGCCGGATAAACGAGTTCACCCGAAGACCACAGACCGGTGTATTCACCCACGAGCCGGCCGTACTCGGGCGACAGTGGCAGGTTTTTCCCGTGATGGACATAGTTATGGCCCAGTCACCCGGATGATGGAGTATGAATGACGTTCGTACCGACGAGGTGGACGTATGCGCGTAGTCGCCAAGTTCGGCGGCACGAGTCTCGGCAGCGGCGACCGAATCAACCGCGCTGCCGACTCCGTCGCAGCCGCAGTTCGTGAGGGCCACGAAATCGCGGTCGTCGCGAGCGCGATGGGCAACACGACCGACGACCTGCTGAACGAGATTACGTTCGAGGCCAGCGAGATGGACCGGGCGCAAATCGTGAGCATGGGCGAGCGAACATCTGTTCGAATGCTCAAAGCCGCCTTGACGGCTCGAGGCATCGACGCAGTGTTCCTCGAACCGGGCCACCCCGACTGGCCGGTCGTCGCCAACGAGAACGGCGAGGTCGACGTCGAGGAGACGAAAAAGCGCGCCGCGAAGATTGCGGCCGACCTCGACGACGTGGTCCCCGTAATTACGGGCTTCCTCGCCGAGACACTCGACGGCTCCATCACGACGCTCGGCCGCGGTGGCAGCGACACCACGGCGGTCATGCTCGGCAAGTACATGGACGCCGACGAAGTCGTCATCGTGACCGACGTCGAAGGCGTCATGACCGGCGACCCACACGTCGTCGAAGGCGCACGCAACGTCGGCCAGATTTCGGTCGACGAACTCCGCAATCTCTCGTTCCGCGGGGCTGAGGTGGTCGCCCCGTCTGCCCTCTCGTACAAGGACGACAAACTCGACGTTCGCGTCGTCCACTACCAACACGGGGACCTGCTCTCCGGCGGGACACAGATTACCGGCCAGTTCAAGCACCTCGTCGACATGCTGGAGGAACCACTCGCCTGTCTCACCATCGCGGGTCGGGCGATTCGGAACCAGTCCGGCGTGTTCCATCGGCTCTCTGAAGCACTCGCCGAATCGGACATCAACATCGACGCGGTCGCCAGCGGCATGGACTCCGTGACGTTCTACGTCGACGAAGCAGAGGCCGAACGCGCCGAGAACATCCTCCATCGCGAGGTTATCGAAGACGAGAAACTCTCGTCCGTGACTGTCGAGGACAACATCGCCGTGGTGCGCGTCACGGGCGGCGAACTGCCGAACCAGCCCGGCGTCGTCGCCGGCATCGTCAACCCGCTCGCCGACGCGGGCATCAACGTCCACGACATCATCACGAGCGCGACCAGCGTCGCCATCTTCGTGACGTGGGACGACCGCGAGCAGACGCTGGAGATTCTCCAGAACCTGTACTGAGACGGTTTCGTTCAGCAGCAACCGAATCGATTTTCTCGATACGACGAACTACTCGCCCTATGAGTGACCTGCGGGAGCGACTAGACCGGATACCGAACTGGTACATCGCCACGGTCTGTGTCGTAGCGGCGCTCTCGAACATCGGTGCGCTCGTTCGTCCCGACTCCGTGAGTCGATACGTCGGGTCCGTCTTGCTCGTCGTCGCCGTCGTGGGCGGGTTCGTCCTCAGCAGTCGAACCGAGGACTGACGCGTCCGCGCGGCTGTCGACAGCGATTGGTTGTGACGACTGGCCATGCCACCACAACCTAGAACAGTGTGCTTCTCGTCGGTTCAGCCATGTACGACTATCACGTCCACTCTAACTACTCCGACGGCCGCTTCCTCCCGCGGATGTCGTTTGCGGCACAGGCGGCCGGACTCGACGGGGTCGGCTTCGCAGACCACTGCAACGTCTCAGAGCGTGACGACCCACAGTCGTTCAAGGAACTGTTCGGGTTCAACTTAGACCAGACGTACGAACGTCGCCGCCGCGCTATCGAACACGTCCGCGAGGAGGCCGACATCGAGGTGTACGACGCGGTGGAGATGGACTACGACGAACGCGACAAGAACCGAATTCGCGCATTTCTCGACGTGGCGAACTTCGATTACGCCATCGGCAGCGTCCACACGGTCGGCGAGTACAACGTCCAGTCGCCGGCGCAGTTCGAATCGCTCTCCGAGGGCGAACTCGACGAATTCGTCGACGACTACTACGACGCCCTCTGCTCGCTGGCGGAGTCGGAACTGTTCGACATCGCGGCGCATCCGGACCTGCTGGAGCGGACCGAACCGTTTCGTGGTCGGGCGACCATCGACCACTACGACCGGGCGGCGAAGGCGTTCGCCGACTCTCGCACCGTCCCCGAGATAAACGCCGGTCGCGCCGTCGGCGAGGACAGTTTCGTCCACCCGGCACCCGATTTCCTCGATTGTCTGCGCGAGTACGACGTGGACGTGACTATCGGGACCGACTCGCACCGCCCGCACGAAATCGGGGAGCGCGTCGAGTTCCTCGACTCCTTCCTCGCTGAGCGCGGCATCGAGACGGTCAGCCCCCCGAGCCTCGTCGACTGAGGCGACCTGTCGACCGTCGACGGCCGACTTCCTACCTGGCCCGTGCGACGTGACAGCGAACCTGTGCCCAACTTCGTACATCCATCGGTGATTCTGGGGTATCGCGCCCAGCTACCGGCAATTAGGACTTTCACGGTTTCGCCCCTCTCTGTAACCATGACGACGTACAAATCGAAGATGGTGGAGCGAATCCACCTCCCCGCCCGTGAGGAGCGCGAGGCCAACCTGGAGAAAGCCGGGTTCAACATGTTCAACCTCGAATCTGACCAGGTGTTCGTCGACCTGCTCACAGACTCCGGGACAGGCACGATGTCCGACCAGCAGTGGGCCGCGATGTTCCGCGGTGACGAATCCTACGCCGGCAGTTCTAGCTTCTCCCGACTCGAAGAAGCGGTCTCCGACGTGATGGGCTTCGACCACGTCGTCCCGGCACACCAGGGCCGCGGTGCCGAGAACGTCCTCTACGGCGTCCTCGTCGACGAGGGCGACGTGGTGCTCAACAACACACACTTCGACACGACCCGGGCACACATCGCCAATCAGGGCGCGGACCCGCAGGACGTGCCGGTCCCGGACGCACGCGACTTCGCCGCCGATGGTCCCTTCAAGGGCAACTTCGACGTCGAGCACGCCCGCAAGGTCGTCGACGAAATCGGCGCGGAGAAGATCCCCGCGGTCGTCCTGACCATCACGAACAACTCCGCCGCCGGCCAGCCGGTCTCCATCGAGAACACGCGCGAAGTCCGCGAGTTCTGTGACGACATCGGCGCGACGTTCGTGATGGACGCCTGCCGCTTCGCCGAGAACGCGTACTTCGTCAGCCAGCGCGAGGCCGAGTTCCGCGACTCGTCGGTCGCCGAAGTCGCCCGCGAACAGCTCTCCTACGCCGACGCCGCGGTCATGTCCGGCAAGAAAGACGGCCTCGTGAACATCGGTGGTTTCGTCGCCTGTAACGACCCGACCCTCTACGAGCAGGTCAAACAGCGCGGCATCCTCTACGAGGGCTTCACGACCTACGGCGGCATGGCCGGACGCGACATCGACGCGATGGCGGTCGGCCTGCGCGAGTCCGTCGAAGAAGCCTACGTCGCGGACCGCGTCGGCCAGGTCCAGTTCCTCGGCGAACTCATGGCTGAAGAAGGCCTGCCCGTGTTCCAGCCGATTGGCGGCCACGCGGTCTACCTCGATGCGGCCGAGTTCTTCCCGCACATCCCCGCCGACGAGTTCCCCGGGCAGGCGCTCGTCTGCGAACTCTACCGCGAGGGCGGTGTCCGTGGCGTCGAACTGGGCAGTTTCGCCTTCCCGGGTAGCGACCGCCCCGAACTCGTCCGTCTCGCCGTCCCGCGCCGGACCTACCACAAAGAGCACATCGAACACGTCGTCGAGACGGCCGCCGAAGTGTGGGCCCACCGCGACGAGGTCGAAGGCCTGTCCATCACCGACGAGCCGGAGATGGAGGAGATTCGCCACTTCACGGCGGAACTCGCGCCGCTTCCGAACTGAGCGACGGACACGCTTTTTCTGCTGGTGGTCTCGGTCCCAGTGTCGATTCTCGTTCGGCCGACCCCACCAGATTCAATGGTGCGACCCGACAACCACGAACCGATGACAGACACCGTCCAGTGCTGGCTGGCAGAACGGACGTTCGACGACCGCAACCTCGTGACCATCGTCTACGCCACCGACGACGGCGAGCGGTACGTCCAGCAGGAACGCTCGGCGAACTCGCTAACGCGTAATCCGGTCACGGCCGGGAAGGAAGTGCCCGTCGAGAATCTCGAAGCGACGCCGGACGAGGAAACGCGAGAGCGCTACGCTAAAGAGGTGTCCCGAACCGCCGAGCAGTACGGCCCTGACGACGCTATTTGATACATAATTCTACGTAGGTATTTTTTCAAAACTTGCTATTTGGGTTCTAAATTTCTACGTAGACGCGTGTTACGTCACCTCAGCGTAACTATAAGTCCTTGTCGGTCGTATCTGTTGCATGGTAGCTGCAATTGAACTTTCAGGAGTGACGAAGCGATACGGTGACGGCACCGTCGCGCTCCGTGACCTCGACCTCAGGGTCGAGGAAGGCGAGATATTCGGCTTCCTCGGACCGAACGGGGCCGGGAAGTCGACGATGATCAACCTCCTGCTCGACTTTATCCGCCCGACAGCGGGCGACGTGAAGGTGCTCGGGATGGACGCAGAGGCCGACTCGAAGGTCGTCCGCGGTCGCGTCGGCGTCCTGCCCGATGGCTACCACGTGTACGACCGGCTCACCGGCCTCGCCCACGTCCAGTTCGCCATCGACTCGAAGGGAGTAGACGACGACGCGATGGCGCTGCTCGAACGCGTCGGCATCGCCGAGGCGGCCGAGCGCAAAGCCGGCGGGTACTCGAAAGGGATGAAGCAACGCCTCGTCCTCGCGATGGCGCTGGTCGGCGAACCCGACCTGCTCATCCTCGACGAGCCGACGACCGGCCTGGACCCGAACGGTGCGCGCGAGATGCGCGACATCATCCGAGCCGAGGCTGCCCGCGGTGCGACCGTCTTCTTCTCGTCGCACATTCTGGAGCAGGTCGAGGCCGTCTGTGACCGCGTCGCCATCCTCAACAAAGGCCAACTCGTCGCGGTCGACACACTCGACAACCTGCGCACGGGCATGGGCGATGGCGCGACCCTCACCGTGACGGTCGATTCGGAACCCTCGGACCGGATGCTCGACGCAATCGAGCAGTTCCCCGGCGTCACCGCGGTCACCTCCGCGGGGACCGTCCTCACAGTCAGCTGTGAGAAAGGGGCAAAGACCGGTGTCCTCGGTGCCATCGAGTCCGCTGGCCTCGTGGTCTCCGACTTCGAGACCGAGGAAGCCTCGCTCGAAGAGCTGTTCATGACCTACACCAACGGTGGTGCTGAGACCGAACAGGAGTCCGCGGCTGACGCGGAGGTGGAAGCATGAGCTTCGCCGTCGTCGCCAAGAAGGACTTCGCGGACGCCCGCCGGTCGCGGGCGCTCTGGGGACTGACCATCCTGTTCGTCCTGTTCGCGGGCCTGATGGCCTACGCGTACTCGACGCTCGACGTCCCCATCACGGTCGGCAACGAGACGTACGAAGGCTCCACGCTCGGACTGGTGTTCTTCCTCGCCAGCCCGGCGACGCTGTTCATCTCCATCACGGCGGTCGTGATGGCGAACAAGGCCGTCGCCGGCGAGCGCGAGTCGGGCCAGATGAAACTCGCGCTCGGGTTGCCGAACACCCGTACCGACTTCCTGCTCGGCAAAGTCATCGGTCGGACCGGCGTGCTCGTCGCCGCACTCAGCATCGGCTTCGTGCTCTCGCTGGCCATCGTCGTCGCCACGCTCGGGGAACTCGCAATCGTTCCGTTCGCGCTGTTCCTCGTCGTGACGCTGCTGTACACGCTCGTGTACGTCTCGCTCGTCGTCGCGCTCTCGTCGATGTTCTCGACGACCGGTCGCGCGACCACGGCCGCTGTAGGCCTCTGGTTCCTGCTCGAGGTCCTCTGGGACGTCGTGCCGCTCGGCCTGTACTGGGTGTACAACGGCTTCTCGCTCGCGGGTGAGATGCCGACCTGGATCGGCGGTATCAGCAATCTCACGCCGTCAGCGGCGTACTACACCGCGCTGACCTACGTCATCCCGAACGTGAACCCGTTCGTCGATGGTAACGCGTTCTACCTCCAGCCCTGGTTCGGGCTGGTCGTGCTCGCGTTCTGGCTGGTCGTCCCGCTCGCCCTCGGTGCGATGCGGTTCAACACCGCCGACCTCTGAGTCGGTTTCGACGCTTCTCTGCGTTCATCGCTGCGGTATCTCGCTTTCTCTCGTGTGTTTTCACCTCACGTCGACGAGCAGGATGTTTACTGAGTGAAAAATCTGCGAAGCAAGACATATACCGAGGGGTGCAGATAGCACGAGCATGGCCGCCATCGACTGCAGGGGTGTGACCAAGCGCTACGGTAGCGTGACCGCCCTCCGCGACCTCGACCTCACGGTCGAAGACGGCGAGGTGTTCGGCTTTCTGGGTCCAAACGGGGCCGGGAAGTCCACCACGATAGATATCCTGTTGAACTACGCCTACCCCACGAACGGGTCGGTGCAGGTCCTCGGCATGGACGCCGAGGAAGACACCGTCTCAGTTCGGGAACGGACTGGTGTCCTCCCCGACGGCTACGGACCCCTCGGTGACATGACCGGACGTGAACACGTCGAGTTTGCCATCGAGGCGAAAGAGGGGTACGAGGACCCGATGCCGCTGCTCGAACGCGTCGGCATCCCGGAGGCCGCAGACCGCAAGGCCTCGGGCTACTCGAAAGGGATGAAACAGCGCCTGATGCTGGCGATGGCACTCGCGGGCGAACCGGACCTGCTCGTCCTCGACGAACCGTCGACCGGGTTGGACCCGGCAGGTGCACGTGAGATGCGAGAAATCGTCCTCGAAGAGGCCGACCGCGGCGCGACCGTGTTCTTCTCGTCGCACATCCTCGAACAGGTCGAAGCGGTCTGTGACCGCGTCGGCATCCTGAGCGAGGGCGAACTCGTCGCCATCGACACCATCGACGGGCTCCGACAGGCTGCCGGGACGACCGGGAGCATCAAACTGACGCTCGATTCCGCACCCGACGACCTGCCACAGAAGATACAGGCACTCGACGGTGTGAACTCGGTCGAGGCGTCCGGCTTCGACATCACGGTCGGCTGTGAGAACCGGGCGAAAGGGCGGGCCGTCCAGACGTGTTACAGCGCCGGTGCGGTCGTCGAGAACGTCGAGACCAGTCAGGCGTCACTCGAAGACTTGTTCGTCGCGTACACGCAGGGCGATGGAGACGACCGCGAAGCCGCGACCGCGGAGGTGCAGTCATGAAGATGCAACTCGTCGCGAAGAAGGATTTCCTCGACGCGAAGCGCTCGCGCAGTCTGTACATCGTCGGGGCGCTGTTCACCCTGCTCGGTCTCGGCGTCGGGTACGCCTATGGCGAGGCTGCCAGCAATACCCAGGGTCCAACCGGACCGGCACTCATCCAGTTCTTACTCGTCGCCGGTCTGTTCTTCCTGCCGCTCGTCGCCCTGTTCTTCTCGCAGAACGACATCGTCAGCAAGCGAAAGAACGGGGAGATGAAGGTGTTACTTGGGCTTCCGTTCTCCCGTGAGGACATCCTCTTCGGGAGCTTCCTCGGGCGTTCGGCCGTGAGCGTGACCATCCTCGCCGTCTACTTCGGCGTCGCACACGTCGTCGCGCTCGTGATGCTCGCACCCATCGACGTCGTCGTCTCGCTCGCGGCATTCCTGTTCACGGCCCTGTTCCTCGTCGTGTTCGTCGGTATCGCAGTCGGCATCTCCGCGTCCGTCGGGAGTACGACCAAGGCGTCGGTCGGCGCGCTCGGTCTGTTCTTCGTGTTCTGGGTGCTGTGGGACTTCATCCCCAGTATCGTCCTGTATGTGTTCAACGGCTTCCAATTTCCGTCCGGCCCCACGCCGGAGTGGGTCGCCATCTTCTCCAGCGCGGAACCGTTTGTCGGAGCGCGGAACTTGACCATCGGGCTCATTCCGAAGCTCCAGGGCTCGTTCTCGCTCTTCGGCGGACCGTACCCCGACAACCCGGCGTACTACCAGCAACCGGTCGCTGGTGCGCTCGTCCTCGCGTTTTGGCTCCTCGTCCCGCTCGGCCTCGGCTACGTCCGATTCCGCGACGCGGACCTCTGAACCGCGTCGACTGACCCCCTTCGTTTCCACTGGAGCTAGACACCGAACCACATACGACCTGAACCCTTTTTCCCGCCCGCCCCGACTGCTCGCACGATGCCCGAACTGCCCGACGAGGAGTTCACCGACGACGAAGTTGTAGGAGCCGTTGCGACGGCGTTCGACTGCGACGTGCGGTCACACCGCCCCGCCGACGAGGGCACCGACAAGGTGTCGTTCGTCACCCTCACGGATGGGCGCGAAGTCGTCCTGAAAGCGCCTGCGCTCGTCGACCCGGCCCGCTTCCGGCCTGAACCGCGGCTCATGCGACTCGTCGGGCGCGAAACCGACGTGCCGGTCCCCGAAATATTCCACATCGGCGAGGGCGGCCCCGTCGATGGCCCATGGTTCGCAATGGAGCGACGCGACGGCGAAAACTGGGAGAACCGCGCAGGTGGGTTCCCCGACGAGGCCCACGAACGACTCTGTCGAGAGGCGGGACGAAATCTCGGCCAACTCTACCGTATCGACCACTTCGACGGTATCGGCATGGTCGGCGTCCGCGACGACGACCTCGTCATCGATGTCGAGGACGACGACTGGCGGTCGGGATTCGAGGAGCTGGTCAGCACTCGCCTCGACCGCATGGAAGAACACCGCTTCGCCGACCTCATCCCCGCCTGTCGCGACCACCTCGACTCTGTCTTGTCGCACGTTCCGCGTGAGGTCCACCCTGCCCCGGCCCACACCGACTACCGACTCGGGAACCTGCTCGTCGAACCAGACGCACCAGCCGACGAACCGGTCACCCGGGCCGTCCTCGACTGGGGGAACACGTACACCGCCCACGGCGAGTTCGACCTCGTCTCGACCGAGGACTTCCTGTTCGGCTGGACCGGGCTGTCCGACGACCGAAAGGCAACGCTCCGCGAGGCACTGCACGAAGGCTATTCGGCGACGAGTGGAACCACCTTCGACGAAGCGTTCTGGACGCGCTGGCGGGCCTACAAGTTCGCCACCCGACTCGCCGGGATGGAAGGCGTGCCGTACTGGTACGAGGACGGGTCCGAAGAACAGGAAGCGATGGGTGCGCGGCATCGGCAGTATCTCGCCGAGAATTACGGTATCGAGTGATGGAGTTGGACCGGTTCCAGCCGGTACTGTTACAGTAGACGGAATTTCAGTTGTACCAACAGATGATGTCATTTCTGGCGACACCGAGGAGGATGCGGTGAGACGCCGGGCATTCGTGGCGAGTGCTCTCGGCCTCTCGGTGTCTGCGTCGACTACTGCTACCGGGGGTGGAGCACAATCCGGTCAGTTTCAGTCCTCAGCGAGTCAGCGTGGTGTGTTTCCTCGTCAATTCCCGTCGTCTCTGACCAGAGAGTGGCGCGTTTCACTCGACGGTGAGAAACTCCTGGCTCCGGTCGCAGTCGCCGGGGGTATTGTCGTCGCCAGCCACGATGGCTTCGTCCAGTTCCTCACCGACGATGGCGAGACGCAGTGGCGCTACAGCGACTTCAGTCCGTTTCTCGGTCTCCCTGCGGTCACTCGTGACGCCGTCGTCGTCCCAAGTCTCGAAGGGAAGATAGTCGGCCTCGAAATCGACAGTGGAGATACGCTCTGGGAGGTGAACCGGGCAGGAATCCAGTCCGGGTTCACACTCTCCGACGGGACGATGTACTTCCACGACATGGCGACACAGGTCGGTGCATTGGACCCTTCTGACGGCTCGTTACGCTGGACCACCGAGGTAGACGGGCAGGCTGTAACACCACCAGCTGCCGATTCCACTCGACTCGTTACCGCGAGTCTCATCGGCGACGTTACCTGTCTGGACCGGACGAACGGGGCCGTCCAGTGGGTCAATCACACGAATCGACAGGTCCTGTCGCCTCCGAGCATCGCCAAGGGTGCCGTCTTCGTCTGTGGCAACCGCGATGAACGAGGGAGAATCGCGGCCTACGAACTCGACACTGGGGCTCGGCTGTGGGAGACCATCGTCCCGGGACAAATCGTGGGGTCACCGGCCATCGAGGAGGAATCCGAGTTGCTGTACTTCGCGTCGTTAAACGGTGATGTCGCCGCGTTCGATACGGCGACTGGTAATGTTCAGATGCAAAATAGGGTCGGGCGTAACCTGAAATCGCCCGTAGTGTTCGAGAAAGTCATCGTGGTCGCCGGTGACCAGCAGCTGTTCGTCCTCTCGAAGCAGGACGGTTCGGTTCTCGACTCGCCCAGAATCGGTGGACAGGCGATCGATACCGCGTACCGGAACGGGAGACTCTTCGTGAGTACCGCAGCCGGAGACGTTTTGTCGTTCCGTGGTCGGTCCTCCAACTCGCTTTCGATGCCAGGAGTCGGGCTACTGTCCGGTATTGCAGGTCTCGCTG
Source organism: Haloarchaeobius caseinilyticus (assembly GCF_051207395.1). Lineage (NCBI taxonomy): Archaea > Methanobacteriati > Methanobacteriota > Halobacteria > Halobacteriales > Halorubellaceae > Haloarchaeobius > Haloarchaeobius caseinilyticus. Next base: position 1,895,823 of record NZ_JBPJZC010000001.1, read on the forward strand.
GATTCGCTGGATACGCACGGAAACACGCCACCGAGCGGAACTGACCGCTTGCTGATTATGCTTCGCCGACCCACTCGGTAACGCCGTACTCTTCCAGCACCTCACGCAGTTCGTCTTCACCGATAGTCAGCACGTCGTTCGCGTCGGCGTCGTCGCGCTTCGACTGTCCCGGGTTGTCGCCGATGACGAGGTAGTCCGTGTTGCCCGAGACGGAACTCGTCGCGCTGGCCCCGTGGCGCTCCACGAGGTCCTGAAACGCGCTTCTGGATTCGGAGAGCGAGCCAGTGAAGACGAACGTCAGCCCGTCGAGTTCGTCGCCGCCTTCGACCACGTACTCCTGCGGCGTGACGTGTTCGAGCAGTCGGTCGAGTTGCCGACTCGCGGCCTCGCTCTGGAAGAAGTCGACGATGGTGTCGGCGACGATGGGACCCACGTCGTCGATTTCGCGTAGGCGTTCTGCGTCGCCTTCCTCGGCGACCTCACGCAGATTCTCTAACGTCTCGAACTCGTCGGCGAGTGCCTTCGCCGTCTCGGGGCCGACCTTGTGGATGCCGAGGGCGGCGAGGAAGTCGGGGAGTTCGGGCGTCTTCGACGCTTCCAGTTCCGAGAGCAGGTTGTCCGCGCTCTTCTCGCCCCAGCCCTCCAGTTCGAGCAGGTCCTCCTTCGAAATCTCGTACAGGTCGGCCATCGAGTCCGAGACCAGTCCGGCATCCACGAACTGCTTGACCGTCTCCTCGCCGACGCCTTCGATGTCGAGACCGGTGTCGGAGCAGTAGAAGCCGACCGAACGCTGGAGTTGCATCGGACAGCCCATCCCGCCGGTACAGAACGCCATCGGGCCTTCGCGTTCGACCGCGCTGTCACAGACAGGGCACGTCTCGGGACAGTCGTAGTGGCCTTCCGAGTGCTTCTCGACGACCTCCTCGACGTACGGAATCACGTCGCCAGCGCGCTGGACGCGGACCTCGTCGCCGACGTTCACGTCCTTCTCGGCGATTTCGTCGAAGTTGTGGAGGCTGGCCCGTGAGACCGTCACGCCGCCCACGTCGACCGGTTCGAGCAGTGCGACCGGCGTCAATCTGCCAGTGCGACCGACCTGGACCGCGATGTTGGCGATGCGCGTTACCTCGTTGCGGGCGGGGAACTTGTACGCGAAGGCCCAGCGCGAGGAGCGCGCCGTATTGCCGAGTTCTTCCTGCGTCGCCACGTCGTCGACTTTGATGACCACGCCGTCGATGTCGTAGTCGAGGTCGTCTCTGGCTTCCAGCATCCGGTTCCGGTAGTCGATGGCGTTCTCGATGTCGCAGTCGGTTTCGACGCGGTCGTTCAGTGGGAGGCCCATGCCGGGGAACGATTCGAGTGCGTCGGAGTGTTTCTCCCACGGTTCGGAGGACTCCAGCACGTCGAAGAAGAAGATGGAGAGGGGTCGCTCCGCGACGACGCTCGGGTCCTGCTGGCGAATGGTTCCAGCGGTAGCGTTTCGCGGGTTCGCGAATGGCTCCTCGCCGCGCTCGACGCGCTCTTTGTTGTACGCTTGGAAGGCGTCTTTCGGCATGTACACTTCGCCGCGAACCGCGAGAAAGTCGGGGTAGTCGCCGCGGAGCAGTTGCGGAATCGCGCCGATGGTCCGGGCGTTTCTGGTCACGTCGTCGCCTTCTTCGCCGTCGCCGCGGGTCGCGGCACGGGTGAGGCGGCCGTCCTCGTAGATGACTTCGAGCGAAATGCCGTCGAACTTCGGTTCGCAGACGTAGGAGACCTCACCGACCCGGTTTCGGACCCGAGTATCGAACTCGCGCACGTCTTCGGCGTCGCCGGACTGGTCGATGGAGAGCATCGGCGCGACGTGTTCGACCGTCTCGAAGTGGTCGACCGGTTCGCCGCCGACACGACGGGTCGGCGAGTCCTCGGTCTGGAGGTCGAAGGCGGCTTCGAGTTCCTGCAGTCTGGCGAACAGTGCATCGTACGTCCGGTCCGGAATCACCGGGTCTGCGTCGGTGTAGTACCGCCGGTCGTGGTACCGGATTGCGTCGCGTAGTTCCTTCGCCTGCACAGTGGCGTCGATGGCGGTCAGTTCGTCCACCGGTTCGAACGCCGTCGGCGGGTCCTCGACGTACGGATTGTCCGCGAGTTCGGCCTCGCTCATTCGTGGGCGAGAGTCAGAGTGGGACCGTCTTAGTAGTCGTTATTCGCTGCGCAAGTGAGAGACGAGAAGAGTCGATACCGGCCCGATGGCGACTCAGTGTTCTTCCGCTTTCGCCGTGAACTGCCGCGTCAGGTCGTCCGAGACCCCAGCCTGCGAGAAGACGGTGACGAGGTCGTTCGGTTCGATGGTCGTGTCGCCCTTCGGCGTGAGGATGCGCCCATCGCGTTCCACGGCGATGACGAGCGTCTCCGGGTCGATGAGGCCCGAGTCGTTCGCCTCAGACAGCGTCAGTCCGGCAACGGCCGAATCTTCGACGACGGCGAGTTCGACGACTTCTGCCTCGCCCGCGAGATTGATGAAGTCGGTTAGCGAGTGTAGTTGGTGGTCTTCAGGCCCGAACGGAGAGTACGGCTGGGCGTGTTCGCGGTGCATGAGCGACTCGTCTTCGATTTCGAGGCCGAGCGAGGCGAGTGCGCGCCCGATTCGCGTCACGTCGTCCATGTCGGTGGCGATGGCGACGACGTGGAGGTTGCGCTGGCCGGAGAGGAGTTCGCGCACGTTCACGACGCCGGGAATCTGGCGCACTTCCGCGGAGAGCTTCTCCTGTTCGGGGACGGGGGCAGTACAGATGAAGAGGTTCGTCAGTCGCCCGTCGGCGGCCTCGAAGTCCACCGCGGCGTGGTAGCCCGTGATGACGCCGTGGTGTTCGAGCTGTTCGATTCGGTTTCGAATCGTGCCCGGCGACACGTCGACCTCGGCCGCGATGTCCGGTGCCGACGTGTTCCGGGCGTCGCCCATCAGGCGGTAGACGATGCGCCGGTCCACCTCGTCGAGTCGTTTGCTCATGGGAGTCGTTCGGCCGGGCGGGAGTAAACGGCTTGCATTGTCGGTCACAGACCTGTTGTGCGGTCCACAATTCAGAAATGCTGAAATTATACAATCCGCAACATTCCACGGTAAATTTATCTTTGAAGAGAACGTCCGACGCACGTATGACAGACTCGCTCGCGCCCACGGTCAGTTGGGTCTCGTCCGTGAGCGACGAAACAGGTGGGACAGGGCCGGTGCTCGTCGTTCGCCCTGGCGAGTCCGAAGCGACACGAAGCGTGGACCTCGCCGCAGCGATGGCCGAGAGCCGCGACACAGACCTCGCCGTCTGTCGACCGGTCGTCACGCCTGAGGGGGCACCCCTCGGCTGGCCACTGCCGGACGAGCCACGAGGTGGGCAGGTGCATCGGGAGCAACGCATCGCCGACGAGCGCGTGGACGTGACCGTCACGCAGGTGACGTCGTCTGGCCCGAGCCTCGTCTCGGCAGTCGAACGCGCGGTCGATCGGGTGGGCGCGTCGACCGTCGTGCTCGACGCATCGCCGTCACAGTCGGTGCTCGAACGCCTGTTCGGTGACGTGACCGACCGACTCGCGCGAACCGTCCCCTGTGACGTGGTCGTGACGAACGGCGCCGGGTCGGTGGGTGACCTCGCTTCTATCCTCGTGCCGGTCGCTGGCGGCCAGCACTCCGGGCTGGCGGTCGACGTGGCCGGCGCACTGGCGGTGACGCACGACGCGTGGGTCGACCTGTATCACGTGGTGGACCCCGACGCAAGCGACCGCACACGAGAGTGTGCCGACCGTTACCTGACCGCGGCGGAAGAACGACTTTCGGGCCTCGACCGGGTCGACACCTGGCTGTGCGAGACGGCTGACGTGGCTGGGAGCATCGTCGAACAGTCGCGCTACTACGACCTGACCGTCGTCGGGGCACCAGAGACCAGTCGGCTCCGGCGGTTCGTCTTCGGCTCGCAGACCGCAGAAATCCGTGCCGAGGCCGATTCACCGGTCGTCACCGTGTGGCAGCCGCGGGGCGTCCGTCGATGGTACGACTGACGACTGTCAACTGACGATTGATGGCTGACGACTGAGCGGACTGGCACAGCAGTGCCGAGACCGGCGACTCTTGCATCTTCCCGCGAGGCTTAAGCCACGGCCGAGAGAAGCGTCGAACATGGCAGAGGAGTTCCTCCTGCTCAACCCTGGCCCGGTTCCGGTGACGGAAGCGGTCAGGAAAGCGATGGACGAGCCGATGGTCTCGCACCGCAGCGCAGAGTTCGAAGCGGTGTACGAGCGTGCACAGGACGGTCTCGACTACATCTTCACGGAGTCGTCTCGCTCCGGGTCGTCCTCGTCGGTCGGAGGAACGTCCCTGATTCTGAACGGGACGGCGACGATGGGGATGGAAGCGGCAGTCGCCAACCTCGTCGACGAGGACAGCGAAGTCGTCTCGCTCGTCAACGGGAAGTTCGGTCGCCGCTTCGCGCGCATCGCAGAACGCTACTGCGACGTGACGCGCGTCTCGGTCGACTGGGGCGAATCGTTCGATGTAGACGACGTGGAGGCCGCGGTCTCGGAGTCGACGGACCTCGTCACGATGGTCCACAACGAGACCTCGACCGGCGTCCTCAACCCGGTCGAAGCGGTCGGCGAACTCACGACGGCCGCGGACGCGCACTTCGTCGTCGACGGCGTCACGAGCATCGGTGGCGACGAGTTCCTGCTCGACGAGTGGAACGTCGATATCGCGGTCACGGACGCCCAGAAGGCGCTCGCCGCGCCGCCGGGCACCTCCGCGATGTTCGTCACCGACGGCGTGAAAGACGCCATCGACGGCGAGAGCGCGCCGTTCTACGAGGACCTCGACTGGCACCTGCGCAAGGCCGACTCGCACCAGACACCGTTCACGAGCGCCGTGCCGCTGTTCCGGGCACTCGCCGTGGCGGTCGAACAGATAGAGGAGGAGGGGATGCCCGAACGAATCGAGCGCCACCGCGCCCAGTCGCGGGCCTTCAGAAGAGGCTTCACCGAGATGGGCCTCGACCTCTTCGCGGACATCGACGGGCCGAGCGAGTACTCGAACACGCTCACCGCGGTCACGCTCCCCGACAAAGTCCGTGAGGACCCCGACGTGTTCTTCGACGCCGTGGGCGAGCGCAACGTCTCCATCTCCGGCGGCCAGGCCCACCTCGGCGGCGACATCTTCCGCGTCTCGAACATGGGCAACCTGACGAGTGACCAGATTATCCGCGGCGTGCGGACGGTCGGCGAGGCGATGGCAGAAGCCGGTGTCGACGTGGCTATCGAGGACGGCGTCGGTGCCGCCGAAGCCGAACTGGAGTAAGTAGTCGAGATTCGATTTTTTACCGGCGGACCCACGCGCCGACGAGCAACAGCGGGACCCAGACGAACGCGGCGACGAGTTCGAACGTAAGCACGTCGAGGACGGCGAATAGGGCCAAAACGGCGTCACCAGCCAGTATTCCGTCGACCAACAGCGGTAGCGTCTGCGTCAGCGGAAACAGCGCGACGAGGAGCGCCAGCAGTTGCAGGCCGCGACCGGCCGCGTTCCGAATCGGGCTGTCGGTGGTACTCGCAAGTGCGCTTTCGAGGTCGTCGTCGCCACCAGAGTTCTCGTCGGCACTCGTCGCAGGCGTCGACTCACGCAGGTCGGCGTCGCAGTGGATACAGGTCCGACTCGTCACGCCGACCCGGCCGGCACAGGCCGAGCATCGGAAATCCGCCGTCACGTGGGCACCCGTTGTCATCACGAACGAGACGACGGACTGAAACGTAACGATAGCGGTCGGGTTGCTTCTGAAAGAAGTAACTATTTTCAATTACTGATGTGCCATTACTTGCCATCCAGTAAAACTAATCCAGTTGCGCCCGAAGTCACGAACATGTCCTACGACGGCCCGACACAGCTTTTCATCGACGGCGAGTGGACCGACGCCGAGTCCGGTGAGACCATCGAGACGTACGACCCGGCGACAGAAGACCAGTATTCGGCAGTCGCCTGCGCTGGCCGCGACGATGTAGACCGTGCTGTCGAGGCCGCAGAGCGCGCAGCGGCCCGCGATTCGGAGTGGCGACGCATGGGACCGGGCGAGCGCGGTCGAAAGCTCGACGCGATGGCCGACGCCATCGAGGAGATGAAAGACGAAATCGTCCTCGTCGAGTCCCACGACAACGGCAAGACGCCGTTCGAGGCGTCGATGGACGTGGGAATGGTCGTGAACACGTTCCGATACTACGCCGGCTGGACCGACAAAGTGACTGGCTCGACGGTGCCGGTCGACGGCCCGCGCCTGAATTACACGCGACGCGAACCGCTGGGCGTCACTGCGCACGTCTCGCCGTGGAACTACCCGTTCCAGCTTGCGGGTCGCTCGCTCGCCCCCGCGCTGGCTTGCGGGAACACCTGTATCTTGAAGCCGTCCAGCCAGACGCCGCTGTCCGCGCTGTACTACGCGAAGGCGGCCGAGCAGGCGGGGCTGCCCGACGGCGTGATGAACGTCGTGCCTGGCCGCGGCAGCGAGGCCGGTGACGCGCTGACGACGCACGAAGCGGTAGAACACGTCGCCTTCACCGGCAGTACGGAAATCGGCAAGCGCGTGATGGAGTCCGCGGCGGAGAACGTCACGGGCGTCACGCTCGAACTCGGCGGAAAAGGCCCCCAGTTGGTCTTCCCCGACGCCGACCTCGACTCCGCGGCGGCCGGCATCCGCAACGGCATCTTCATGAACTGCGGCCAGATGTGCTGGGCTGGCTCCCGACTCGTCGTCCACGAGGACGTGCACGACGACGTCGTCGAGCAGGTGGTCGGCATGGCCGAATCGATGCCGCTCGGGTCCGGTATCGACGACGACGGCCGGATGGGCCCGCTCGTCTCTGCCGACCAGTTCGACACCGTCGCGTCCTACGTCGAGAGCGCGAAGGAGGAGGGTGCGACCGTCGCCGCCGGTGGCGGCCGCCCAGACGACAAGGAGACGGGTCACTTCTTCGAACCCACCGTCCTCACCGACGTGACCAACGACATGACCGTCGCGCGAGAGGAGATATTCGGTCCCGTCCTCTCGGTCATCGAAGTCGCCGACGAGGAGGAGGCACTGGAAGTGGCGAACGACTCGCCGTACGGCTTGATGGCGGGTATCTGGACGAAGGACATCTCGCGCGGCCACCGCCTCGCCGAGACCCTCGACTACGGGATGGTCTCCATCAACGAGTATCCGGTCACCTTCCCGCAGACGCCGTTCGGCGGCTACAAGCAGTCCGGCAACGGCCGCGAGCAGGGCGAGGAAGCCATTCGCGAGTACACGCAGGTCAAGAACGTCAACGTCAACCTAAAGTAACGAGCGAAGTGACCAGCGCGGGCGTGGCCGCGGCCGGTTGCAGCCGCAGCCAGTTCTGTGCTGTCGCTATCCTACGCTTCGACGACGATTTCGCCTTCGCTGGTGTACTCGTGAAGCTGACAGGCGTAGGTGGCCATCTCTTCCGTCGCGGTGAACGTCAACGTCTGTTCCTCGCCTTCCGACGCGAACAGCTCCGTTCGTTCGAGTTGGTTCCCGTCGCCGTCCAAGACGACGATGTTGTGGGGTGCCCCGTCGCGGTTCTCCCACCGAAGTTCGTACTCCGTCCCGGCAGTGAGGTGCAGTGTGGGGTTCTTCTCTTCGGCAATCGAGTCCGGCGCGACGCCGACCCACGCACTCCCAGGAGTCGCGAGCGTGAAGGAAGTCGTTTCGCCGTCGTCGTCGCCACCGCCGAGACAGCCAGCGACGGCGACGAGTCCAGTCGTACAGCACGTGCCGCCGACGCGGAGCGCGTCACGGCGTGTCAGTTTGGAGGGCATCGGTGACACCTCTCACCGAGGTCAAATAAGTTCTCTGTCGGTTCGAAGGTCGCCGGTCGCTGGTGAGAACGGTCGTCCCGGCGCAGATGGTCGTTCTCTGCGTCTGTGTGTCCCGTGGTATCACGCTAGCCACCGTTCCAAGATTTTGGGAATCGGGTCGGGCCTCTTTGCCCGTGTGGTGACTCGCTTCGAACGCGGGCCGTGACACCCTGATGTCACCACGTGCCGTGCCATCTCCCTCGTCGCGGCCCCACCGAAGCCCCACTGACACCTCCGGTCGCCCAACCGGAGCACGCGACGGCCCTACCCATCGTCTGGCACCCACCACCTGGCCGTCGCGTGACCCTCTGCTGCCTCTGCGGCCCTTTCCTCTACCCATAGCACTCGAACACGACGACGCTAGAGCGACGGTACGCGGGCAGTCGCCAGCATCGACGTTCGGTTGCGACGAATATTGCCGTAACTGCTGGTTATAGAAATCCCCGCGATTATGCTTCTTGTACATGACTAACTTCGCCGATTCTCGATTCGACACGCGCACGGTCCACGCCGGACAGGAACCGGACCCAGCGACAGGGGCGCGAGCCCCGCCGCTCTACCAGACCACGTCGTACGTGTTCCCGGACGCGGACGACGCGGCCGCCCGCTACGCGCTCGACCGCGAGGACCACGTCTACTCGCGCATCTCGAATCCGACCGTCGAGACGCTGGAGAAGCGACTCGCCGCGCTCCACGACGCGCCCGGGGCGGTCGCCACCGCGAGCGGAATGGCCGCGCTCGACGGTCTGACGTTCGTTCTCGCCGAAGCAGGAGACAACGTCGTCTGCTCGACGGACACCTACGGCGGGACCACGTCGTACCTCTCGAAGGCGGCTTCACGCCGCGGTATCGAGGCCCGCTTCGTCGAGACGCTGGACTACGAGGCGTACGAAGAGGCCGTCGACGAGAACACCGCCTACGTCCATGTCGAGAGCATCGGCAACCCGTCGCTCGTCACCGCAGATTTCGAACGCGTCGCCGACATCGCACACGAGGCGGGCGCGCCACTCGTGGTCGACAACACGTTCGCCACCCCCGCGCTCTGTCACCCCATCGAACACGGTGCCGACATCGTCTGGGAGTCCACGACGAAGTGGCTCCACGGCTCCGGCACGACCGTCGGCGGCGTCGTCGTCGACGGCGGCACCTTCGACTGGGGGGCTCACGCGGAGGACTACCCCGAAGTCGGCGGCGAGAACCCGGCGTACCAGGGCGTCGACTTCTCGACCTACGACGCACCGGTCGCCGCCGCGGTCCGCTACCGGGCGCTGCGCGCGCTCGGCAATCAGCAGTCGCCGTTCGACGCGTGGCAGACCCTGCAGGGCCTCGAAACGCTCGGGCTGCGCATGACGCGCCACTGCGAGAACGCGACCATCGTCGCCGAACATCTGGCCGACCACGACGAAGTCGCGTGGGTCACCTACCCCGGCCTCGCCGACCATCCGACGCACGAGAACGCGAGCGAGTACCTCGCGGGCTACGGCGGCATGATTGCGTTCGGTCTCGAAGACGGGTTCGAAGCCGGGAAACGATTCTGCGAGAACGTCGAAATCACGTCTTTCCTCGCCAACATCGGCGACGCGAAGTCGCTCGTCATCCACCCGGCGAGTACGACGCACGCGCAACTCTCCGAGGAAGAACAGCGCGCCGCGGGCGTCCGGCCGGACATGCTCCGGTTCTCGGTCGGTATCGAGGACCCGGCAGACATCCTGCGCGACGTGGAGGCGGCCATCGAGGCGGCGACGACTGGGTCAGCGACGACCGGCGCAGGAACGACCGACACTGGCACAGGTGAGACAGACCGATGACGGTCGAATCCGAGCGCGGCACGGCCGAGTTGGGCGAGTTCACGTTCGAGTGTGGCGAGTCCATCCCGAGTCTCGAAGTCGCCTACGAAACCTACGGCGAGTTCGACGGCTCGAACGCGGTGCTGGTCTGTCACGCCCTGACCGGCAGCCAACACGTCGCGCGCCGCACCTCTCGCGGTGGCGACGGCGGGAGTAACGGCACGGCCGGACAGGCCCGCGCCTGGTGGGCCGACGTGGTCGGTCCGGGCAAGGCAATCGACACGACCGAGCACTACGTCGTCTGCGCGAACGTCCCCGGTTCCTGTTACGGGTCGTCCGGCCCGGCCAGCGAGGGACCCGACGGCGACCCGTGGGGGACCGACTTCCCACCGGTCACGGTCGGCGACTGGACCCGCGCTCAGCGTCGCTTGCTGGACGACCTCGGCGTCGGTCGCCTCCATGCCGTCGTCGGTGGCTCCGTCGGGGGAATGAACGCCCTCGACTGGGCGGTTCGCTATCCCGACGACGTGCATCGCGTCGCTGCGGTCGCCAGTGCACCCCGACTCGACACGCAGTGTCTCGCACTGGATACGGTCGCCCGCCGAGCCATCACGACCGACCCGAACTGGGACGGCGGCCACTACTACGGTGAGGACCACGCCGATCCGGACGACGGCCTCGCGCAAGCCCGCCGTATCGGCCACGTGATGTACCTCTCGAAGGATTCGATGGACCAGAAGTTCGGCCGTCGCGCCGCGGGCCGCGGACAGGGCCGCCCCGCCACCGACCCGGCGGGCGCGTTCTTCCCGTACCGCGACGTGGAGTCCTACCTCGACTACAACGCCGAGAACTTCGTCGACCGGTTCGACGCGAACAGCTACCTCTACCTGACCCGCGCGATGGACGACTACGACATGGCCGCCGGCTACGAGTCCGATGCGGCCGCCCTCGGCGCGTTCGAGGGCGAACTCCTGCTCGTCTCCTTCACCGGCGACTGGCACTTCACGACCGAACAGGCGGAATCCCTGGCCGGCGCGGCCCGCGACGCCGACGCAACCGTGGCGCACCACGTCGTCGACTCCGACCACGGACACGACGCGTTCCTCGTCGAACCGGACCGGGTCGGCCCGCCAGTCAGGGACTTCCTCGCCCGTGGTGTGAGCGGGCAGGCGGTGACCGATACTGTCGAACGCGAGGCAGAAGACGTCCACGCACCGGTGCATACGAGTCTGTTCTCGTGACCAGTCCCTCTCGCCACGCACGGAGTTCGTGAGCGGTGCAGAATTGTACTAACTCCACATAAAAGCGCTACTGGTGATTATTTTCGGAATCCATCTCGAATATTAAAGACTTCTGGCTCGTTGGGTATTCATGGAATAGATAATTATCGGATAGTTGAATTTGTTAGTTCGGAGTAATGGTAACGAAGGGTGGTTGGGGCCACCGACAGTCTGGGGTATCGACAGCAATACTACTACTAACACTCGCACTCACCGTCGCGGCCGCCACTGGTCCCGCGGCAGCGACAGGTGCAGGCGACGTGATTACGGTCGACGCAGGCGGGAACGGTGACTACACCACCATTCAGGCTGCAGTCGACAACGCGTCCCCCGGCGACACTATCCTCGTCGAGGATGGGACGTACGACAGTTTCCTTCTGAACAAGGACATCACCGTGAAGGCGGCGTCGGGTGCGAACCCGACCGTCACGGGCGACGGCGCTGCCGTCATCCAGATCGAACAGCGAAACGGGGGCGACCCGACGGGTGCGACCGTCGACGGACTCACGCTCTCCGGGAGCGCGACGCTCGGTGTGGAGGTCCGTGCCGACGACGTGCACCTGTGCGACCTGACGATTTCGGTCGGCACGACCGGCGTGCAGGCACAGGGCGACTCGGTCAACGGTGACGACGTCGAAGGACTCACCATCGAGGACGTTTCCACGGACGGCGGCGCAGTCGGCGTCTCGCTGACTGCTGGAACCAACGCAACCGTCGACGGACTCACTGTCACTGACGCCACGACTGAGGGCGTCGGACTCGGCACGACCGACGTGACATTCTCCGACGTCTCCGTCACGGGCGCGACCGACAGCGTTCCGGGTATCCGCTTCTACGGCGTCACACCGACTGACGGTGGCAGCGAGGCCGCCGCAGTCACCGACATTCTCGACACCAACCCCGGTGTCGGGGCTGTCGACGTGCAGCAGACGGGGCACGTGTACGACCGCAGCGTCAGCGCGAACGGCACGTATTACCACTCGGCGCAGGCCGCCGCGGACGCGGCCAGCGCGGGTGACACCATCACTGTCTCCGGGGCGGTCGGACCGATGGTCCTCGACGAGCCGGTGACGGTCGTCGGCGAGGGCGACGCGACGGTCGACGCGAACGGCGCGACGGCCGGCATCACGCTCGCCTCGTCGAACGTCACGGTGCAGGACCTGACGGTCACGGGTGCGTCGCAGGGGCTCCTCGTGGACAGCGAGGTCGCAGACATCACGGTGACGAACGTCACAGCGACCGGGAACAACAACGGGTTCTCGTTCTGGAACGCGGCCGACGCGTCCGACGTGACGTTCACGGACGTGAACTTCAGCGAGAACGGCCTGTCGAACGGCGGTGCCGGGCTCGACTTCGCCTCGACGGCGCAGGTCCGTGACCTGACCATCGACGGTGGGCAGTTCGACCGGAACGGCTACTTCGGCATCGAGTTCACCACGAACGGGAAGACGGGCGTCCTCGACGGTCTCGACGTGACCGGCGCGACGTTCGTCGACAACGGTGAGGCCGCCGGTCAGGCCTCGCGCTCGCAGGCGGTCTACGTGGAGACGCTCTCGGACGCAACGTTCGACGGCGTCACCGTGGCCGGCAGTGAGTACGGGTTCAACATCAACCTGAAGAACGGCAGCTACGAGAACGTCGCTATCCGCGGTTCCGACGTCTCGAAGTCCGGTTCCAGCTGGGCACCTGCGCTGTACGTCCAGCCGCAGCCGCCGTCGTACGACCACGCTCCGCCGGCGACGCTCGATGGACTGACCATCGAGAACAACACCATCGAGAGCGACACGTACGGCCTCGCGGTCCAATGGAACTCGACGGCCGTGACCATCGCTGACAACATTATCCAGAACTCGAACATCGGCTACGCGAACTGGGTGACCGACGCGTCCGAGGTCGACGCCTCTGGAAACACGTTCCAGAACAACGACCTGCACTTCCACGAGCAGACCGACGCGCTCGCGTCCGACCTGCTCGCGAACAACGACTTCGACGGCCACATCGACGTCTCCGACGCGACGACGCCGCACCCCGGCTCGTACGTCTGGGGCGACCTCGACTCGGCCGTCGAGATGGCCAACGAGAGCGCGACCATCACGCTCGCACCGGGTACCTACCCGACGAACGTGACCGTCGACAAGTCGCTCACTATCGAAGGCCCGAACGCGGGCACGCACGGCAACGCGACGCGCGATACTGAAGCGGTTCTCGTCCCCGAGGACAAGAACCAGTCCGTCGTCGTCGACGTGACGGCGACCGACGTGACCGTCCGCGGTCTCACCTTCGACGGGAACAACCCCGCCGTCACGAGCGGCGTGGACGTCGGCGGTGTCGACGCGGACGCAGGGAGCGCAATCTGGTACTACCAGGACGCACAGCAGGACCTCAACCTCACCGTCGAGGATAACGTGGTCCGGAACGTGCAGTGGTACGGCGTCATGCTGTACAACGGGAACAGCGGCGTCTCGAACGGGAACGTCGTCGACGACAACCTGGTCGAAAACGTCGACATGGTCGGCATCCTCCTGTACAACAACGCCTACGCAGACGTCACGGACAACGTCGTCACGGGCGTCGGTGCCGGTATCCAAACCGGGAACTACCACAAGGCGGGTGGCCCGGCACGCATCGCGAACAACGACATCAGCGCGGAAGCGATCGGCATCTACCACAACCTGCAGTACAGCCAGGCGAGCGAGTTCAGCATCGTCGACAACGACATCGGGCCGCTGGCCAACGGCACTGGCCGGACCGGTATCGAACTGTCCTCGCTCGGTGTGGACGCGACGGTCACCGGCAACGACATCGCGGGCACCGAGGAAGGTATCGTCGCGTGGAACACGGAGAAATCCGCCGACGTGACCGTCTCCGGCGGGTCCATCACGGACGTGGAGACTGGTGTCATCGCGCGTAACTACAACCGATTCGGCGACGCGGACGGCTCGTACGTCACCATCGACGGCGTCACCATCGACGCGCTGAACACGGGCATCCTCGTCAACGACTCCATCGCGGTCGACGAGACGGACAGCTCGACCGACGTTGCGCACGTGAACGTCACGGGCGGCACCACCATCGACGGCTGCGAGTACGGACTCGTGCTGTGGGGTGCCAACGCCTCGGCCGACTTCCAGAACGGTGGTGCGGTCGACTTCTCGGACCACGTCCCGACTATCGTGGACGTGCGCCCGAACGCGGACGAGTCCGGTATCTCCGGTTCGTTCGACCTGTGGAACGCAAGCATCGAGGGAACGCCCATCTCGGAACTCTCCAGCGCGGAGATCGGCGCACTGACCGGCATGCCGGTCGTCGCTGATGGTGTCGCCTACACGAGCTTCGAGGACGCGAAGACCGCGGCTCCGAACGCACAGGAGTTCGCCATCTCGCTGACCGTCCCCGGTGACGGCCAGCCGCACGCGGTCGGCTTCCCCGGCCCCGTCGACACGACCGTCGGCGAGGCGTTCGGTGACTTCGACGGCGTGGTCTGGGCGTACGACGCAGCGAACGACACGTGGGCGCGACCCGAGGCTGGCGACGACATCGGCGCGCTCGATGCGATGGTCGTCGTCGCCGAGGAGGAGACCAGCGTGACGGTCTCGTTCGAGAACGCGGGCACCACGCCCGGCGCACCGGGCGAGCGTGAACTCCACGCTGGCTGGAACTTCGTCGCAGCCCCGCAGGGCGGTGACGTCGGTCCGGCACTCGGTGCCTCGACTGCCGACATCTCGCGCGTCATCGACGTGTACGCCGACCCGACTGGGCTGCCCATCAGCAGTCCGGACGACTTCGACCGTGTGGAGTTCACGTCCTCGGCGGGCGAGAACGTGAGCGCGTTCACCGGCTACTGGGTGTACGCTAACGAGGACGGAAGCCTGGCGATGAACGCCTACGAGGGCGTCACGGCAGACGACCTGTACGAACTCCTCAAAGACGATGACGACGAGTAAGCGCGTCGCCACACTCGCCGTGGCACTGGTCGTGCTGTGCACGCTCGCGCCGGTCGCCGGACTGGCCGGCACCGCGAACGCCGCGACAACCGCACCGCCGGACACGCCGGCGGCGTACTACGGTCAGGTGCTCGTGAACGGCCAGCCCGCGCCTGCGGGTGTCGAACTGGTCGCCGTGGTCGACGGGGAGGTTCGTGGCAGTGTCACGACCGGCGAGGACGGCACCTACGGCGGTGCCGGCTCGTTCGACGAGAAACTGGAGGTCTCGGGCGACAAGAGCGAGGACGCTGGCGCGACCGTCAGCTTCCGTGTCGCCGGTGCTCCGGCCGACACCACGACGACGTGGGAGTCGGGTGACCACCGCGAGGTCGATGTCGACCTCTCGGACACGGCTGCACCGACGGCCACCGCGGCCGTTCCCGGGAACGCCAGTGTGAACCAGTCGGTGTCGTTCGACGCCAGCGGGTCGAGCGACGACACCGGCATCGCCGGCTACGAGTGGACCGTCGACGGGCAGACGCTCGCCGGCGAGTCCGTCACGCACGCCTTCGGCGAATCCGGCGAGTACGACGTGACGCTCACCGTCACTGACCTCGCCGGCCAGACCGCGACGACCGCGACCACGGTTTCCGTCTCCGGCTCGTCCTCGGGCGGAAGCGCAGGCGGCGGTGGCGGTGGTGGCGGACAGGGCGGCAGCGACGACGGTGGCTACGCCGGCGTCAAGAACTGGACGCTGTCGGACTCGACGCCGACGGTCGGGCAGCAACTGACGCTGACCGTCGTCGCCGCCAACCCGACCAGCGAGGCCGCGGAGGTGTCGCCGGAACTGTGGATCGACGACGAGGAGCTAGAGGCCGTCTCGATGACGCTGTACCCCGGTCAGCAGCGATCCGCCGAGTTCACCTTCAGCTTCGAGGACCCAGGCGAGCACACCATCAGCGGTGATGGGTTGCGCTGGGACACGGTGACGGTGTCGGGGACGGAGACGACGATGCCCGACACGACGACGGCCGACCCCGGCACTGACGACGGACCGGGGACGACTCCGTCCACGACGGACGAACCGACCGTCGTGACCGGGACTGAGCGGCCCGCGGATTCGGGGCCGGGTGACAGCCAGCAGGCTATCACCGAGACCGGCGGCGGTCTCGACCTCTGGCAGATCGGACTCGTCGGCCTCCTCGCGGCCGCAGCAGGCGTCGCCGCGCTGCTGGTCCGCTGGGGCTGAACGTCGGTCCGGCACCCGGAGTTATTCTTTCGGCAGGTATCGAGACTCGATACGGTCACTGAACTCGTCCGGAGAGTCATCTGTGGGGGCCGCGTCGTCTTCGATAGTTCGGCTCTCACCAGCCGCGCCGACTCATGGAGACGACCGCAGACCAGCCGCGTGGAAGCGACGACGCGGACCGCGCGAGCGCGACCACATCGGCAGAGCGGTCAGACTCGTCGGCGGTGGTCCCGACTGCTCACCCTACCCCAACCGCCCGGCCCCAACCGAGCGAGCAGTCGACCACGACCGAGCATTCTTCCACGACTGAACGGTCACCGACGGACGACCGACGCCTCGGCGGCCACGCGCCCGTCAGCGACCTGCTGGCACTCGCCAGCGTGCCGGCCGTCCTCTGGGTCGTCTACGCGCTCCCGCCCGAGATGCGTCTCGGCCTCGCGCTGGACCACGCGAACCCGTCGCTCGTCGGCATGTTCGCCTCGCACTACGTCCACCTCTCCGGGTGGCACCTCGCGTCGAACCTCGGGCTGTACCTCATGGTCGGCCCGCTGTCGTACCTTTTGTGTGCAATCGCGGGGCGAAAACGAGCCTTCAGACTGTCGCTCTTTACCTACTTGCTGGTGTTCCCGTGGGTTCTCTCCGGCCTGAACGTGGCGCTCGCCCGGCCGACCGTCGGCGTCGGCTTTTCGGGCATCGGGATGGCCTTCGTCGGCTTGCTCCCGTGGGCGCTGTTCGCCTACCTCCACGACCGACTGCCAGCGACGTTCAGCACCCAGCGCGCCCCGGTACTGTTCTTCCTCGGCGCGGTCGTCATCGGTAGCATCGTGATGCCGCCGACGCCGCTCACGATGGCCGGTGTCGCCGTCGCCACACTCGGCCTCGTCGCCTACGTCGGCGCGCTCGTCTTCGGGCGCTCGCCCGAACTCCCGGGCCGACTGTCGAACGCCATCGAAACGCCCGGCTACGTGGAAATCGCGGGCATCTCGCTCGTGGTGTTCGTCGGCGTCGCGGTGATGACGTTCTCTGCGCCACCAGTGCAGGAAGGGACCGTCGTCAACCAGTACTCGCACTTCCTCGGCTACTGTCTGGGCTTCATCGTGCCGTACACGATGTTCGACGCGCTGGAGTTGTAGAGCGCACTCGACACAGTTGGAGCCAGAGATTCGCGTATTGGGCAGACTGGCGCAATAGCCCGAACAGCTATGGTTCAATAATAATATTTTGTTGACACCATATGGGGCTTCTCGACGGATTCCGGAAGTCAAGACTCCGGTGGAAGTGCGAGTCGTGTAACGAGGTCCACAAATCAAACCCTGAGAGCTGTTCTAACTGTGGACGAACAGTACTGGTCCAGTACCGACGCACAGCTGGGCGCGACAGACGGTCGAAACGGGAGCAGCGTTCGTCGTCTGGAAAGTGGCAGTGTACGAAATGTAGCCATATCCACGACCGAAAACCGTTCACTTGCGACGAGTGTAATGCGTCGACGATAAATCCGTACTTCGACCCATCAGAGGTCTCACTTCCATCGCAAAACAGTGGAGATGGTCTCAGGTGGCTTGTCTGGCTCTTTATCCTCGGTACCAGTGTCGCCCTCTTGTTCTATCTCGTAGTGTAAGCTACCGAAAATCCCTAGAGGACGCCCTTCTCTTCGAACAGTTCGGTCAACTCCGCCATCGTCTTCACCGTCACGTCACACGACGGGCCGACCGCCGGTTTCGGGTCGAAGCCGACCGCGAGGCCAGCGACTTCGAGCATCGGCAGGTCGTTCGCGCCGTCGCCGACGGCCACGGTGTCTTTCATATCGACGGCCATCTCTGCGGCGTAGTTCCGCAGCGCGTCGTCCTTGGTGCCCTCGATGAGCGGCCCTTCGACGCCGCCGGTCAGTGCGCCGTCTTCCATCGGGAGTCGGTTCGAGACGATGGCGTCGACGCTCACGTTCTCGCGTTCGAGTGCGAGTTCGACGCCGCGCTGGAAGCCGCCCGTGAAGATGGCCGTCGTGACGCCGTTCTGGTTCAGTGCGCGGATGAGGTCGGCGGCGTCCTCGCGCAGGCGAACCTCGCCGAAGGCGGCTTCGGCGTCGGCCTTCGAGAGGCCTTCGAGCAGGCCCGCACGCTGGCGGAGGCTCTCGGCGTAGCCGATTTCGTCGTTCATCGCCCGCTGGGTGATGGTCTCCATCTGGTCGGCGACGTCCTTTCGCTTGCCGAGCAACACCGTCATCTCGGAGTCCGAGAGCGTGCCGTCGAAGTCGAACGCGACGAGTGTCATGCCCGAGCGTGCGTCGCGGGCCGGTATCAAAGGTCCGGTGACGGCTAGTTTTCGGGGTGACAGCCACATGGCCTCACTCGCCGCACGCCACTCGGCTGAAGACTCTCCCCGAGTGGGTGTTACGAGCCGTTATCTCGCTCAGTCGCGTACGATTCGGCGAGAACGTGGTCCCGGCGGTCGTCGGGGTCGGCGGCGGCCGCGAGGGGGGAGGAGATGAGTCTCAGTAGGTTGAACCAGACACTACACCGAATCGTCCACTGGTCGGTCTCGGACACCACGCCGGAGAACGAACCGACACGCGTACTCGCCGACGAACGCGATTTGTACGAGGTGTCGACGTGGGAGCCACGGACGACGCTCGACCACGTCGCACTGCGGGCCGAAGGCTTGCTCCGCGAATATTGGACGCTCGTCGTCTTCTTGCTGTTGTTCGCGCTCGTCGCGCTCTCGGTCCTCGTCACGGTCGTCGTGCTGTTCTTCGTGCCGGGCATCGTGCGCTACGCACTGGTTTCGATACTCGCCGCGCTCGTCATCACGGTGTACATCTGGTACGCGTTCGCCAGTCCACAGCTCCCGCTCGAACCGCTCGTCGTTACCTTCGGCCTCGGCATCGTCGGGACGGTCGTCGCCGGTATCTGGAACACGACGTTTCAGCCGCTCTCGCTCGTGCCAGTGGTCGGGACGATTCTGTTCATGTTCTGCATCGTCGCACCCGGCGAAGAAGTAGCGAAACTCCTCGCGGTGCGGCTATACGCCTACACCGACGACCGCCTCTTTACACGGGTCGTCGACGGTGCTGTCTACGGGGCGGTCGCCGGCTTGGCGTTCGCCTCGTACGAAAATCTGGGGTACATCCTCCAGGAGGCACTGTCCACCCTTCGGTACGCACCCTACGTCGACCTCTCGTTCGTCCTCGGTGACGTGGCGGTTCAGCGTGCCCTGAGCGCGCCCGGCCACGTCATCTACTCCGCGTTCGCCGGGTTCTACCTCGGGCTCGCGCGGTTCAACCGAGAACACGCCGCCGCTATCGTCCTGAAGGGCCTGCTCGTCGTCGTCGTCGTCCACGCGACGTTCAACGTGTTCGTGGTGGACGCAGTGCCCAGAATGTTCGGGCTCGGTGACTTCGGCGCGTCCCTTTTGACCATCGTCTACGACGGCGCGCTGGGCTACGTCCTCTACCGGAAACTGGCGACCTACCGCGAGGCGTACCGGGCAGCGACCCAGCGTGGTGCAGCACCACCGCCGACGCCCGACCGCGACGCTGGACGGCCAACCTGAGCGGACGGCCTGAAGCGGCCGGTTCGTGGCGACCGACCTAGCCTTAAGCCCCCGCCCTCGAAAGGTGCCGTCGATGGAGGACACACTCGACGAGGTACAGGACACAGACCTCCGAAACCTCGTGGAACGACTCGACGACGAGACCGACGCGGCGCTGCGACTGGTCGTCCACTACGAGGGCGAAACTCGTGAGGTCATCCACGTCCGCGAGGACATCCGCGAGCGCTTCACCGAGGACGAACTGAACGAGCGCGTGAAGACGCTCACGATGAAGGGACTCGGCGATGCACCGACCGAGGCGACGCTTTCTGACTTCGGCACGCTCGGGGCGACGCTTCGGTTCTTCGACGAGGTCGTTGTCGCGGTGTTCCCGGACGGCGAGTGGTCCGGCGTGGTCGTCGTCTTCGACCGGCAGGCGTCGCCACTGGTCGATACGACACTCGACTTTTTGGACGCCTGAAATCGTCCGTATCTCTCGGTCGACTCAGAATTCAGTCCAGCGGCGTGGTCCGACCTCGACACCTTTCACTCGCAGTTGTCGCTCACCCTCGTTCTCACGTACCTCGATTAGGCCGTCGAACGGCTGGGTGAGCATCGCGAGCGAGGTGTCGGCGGTCGGCGTGTCGACGACGAAGATACCGGTGTAGCCCGTGGCTTCGATGCGCCCGGTGAGGACGTGGAGGAACTGGAAGACGCGCCGGAAGTCGGCGTACATCATCACGGTCGAGGAGGTGTGCAGACCGACACCGGCAGCCTCGATGCTCTCGTCGGTGTGGAACTGGCGCATGAACTCCGAGGTGCGGATACCGATACCGGTGAGGTCGCCCGCGTTCGAGACGTACCGGCGGTCGGCCGTATCCTGGTTCGCGTCGAAGCCACGCTGTCGGCTGACGCAGTCGACGATACCGAGTCGCTCGGCGTCCGGGTCGATTTTGCGGTATTCGCGGGCGACCGTGTCCGCGCTCTTGCGGGTCGTGACGAGCGCGGTGGCGTCGGTGCCGCCGCCCGCGTCGGCGAGCAACTCGTACATGAGCCGGCGCTTGCCGGTCATCGCGGGGCCGGCGACGAGGAGATTCGTCCCGGGCGGAATCGACGCACCGTCGAACACGGACTCGGCCTGTGCCATGCAGATACGCGACGCTTGGGAAGCAGGGATAATCAAGGAACCGCCTGCCGACGGGATGGCGGTGGCCCGTGATTCGGGCGTTCGTGATACCCACCCGATTCGTGGTACAGACTCTCACACGACGAATATCCACCGCCACAGGAAGCGTTTTCACCGCCGAGGTGGTTGCCTCGCGCATGAAGGTACTCGTGACCGACCCCATCGCGGACGCGGGGCTGGCGGTACTCCGAGATGCGGGCCACGAGGTCGAGACGGCGTACGACGTGGAGGGTGCAGACCTCCTCGAAGCAGTCGCGGACGCGAACGGGCTCATCGTTCGCTCCGGGACCGACGTGTCGCGCGAGGTGTTCGAGGCGGCAGACGAACTCGTCATCGTCGGGCGCGCCGGTATCGGTGTCGACAACATCGACATCGACGCGGCGACCGACCACGGCGTCATCGTGGCGAACGCACCCGAGGGCAACGTCCGGGCCGCGTCCGAGCACACGGTGGCGATGGCGTTCGCCGCGGCGCGCTCCATCCCGCAGGCACACGCTCGCCTCAAGGCGGGCGAGTGGGCCAAGAGCGACTACCTCGGTGCAGAGGTCAACGGGAAGACCCTCGGCGTCGTCGGCCTCGGCCGCGTCGGCCAGGAGGTCGCGAAGAAGTTCCATTCGTTAGGCATGGACCTCGTCGCGTACGACCCGTACATCTCCGAGGAGCGCGCCGACCAGCTCGGCGCGGAACTCGTCGACATCGACGAGTGTCTGGAGCGCGCCGACTTCCTCACCGTCCACGTCCCGCTCACGGACGAGACGGCGGACATGATCTCCGACGACGAACTCGCCAAACTCGACGGCGGCTACGTCGTCAACTGCGCCCGCGGTGGCGTCGTCGACGAAGCGGCACTCGCTCGCGCCGTCGAAGACGACGTGCTCGCTGGGGCCGCAGTCGACGTGTTCGCAGAGGAGCCGGTGTCGGAGGACAACCCGCTGCTCGACGTGGAGGACGTGGTCGTCACGCCGCACCTCGGCGCGAGTACCGAGGCGGCACAGGAGAACGTCGCCGTCTCGACGGCCGAACAGGTCGCCGCCGCGTTCGCCGGCGAACCAGTCATGAACGCGCTGAACGCGCCCTCTATCGACGAGGCGGCGTTCCCGCGTATCGAGCCGTACATCGAACTGGCCGACACCGCCGGCAAGGTCGCCGCCCAGTTGCTCGGCGACCGCATCGAGAAAGTCGAAGTCGTCTATCAGGGCGACATCGCCGCCGAAGACGTGGACCTCGTGACGGCTAGCGCGCTCAAGGGTGTGTTCGAACCCCTCGAATGGCAGGTCAACGCGGTCAACGCGCCGCGCATCGCGGAAGAGCGCGGCGTCGAAGTCGTCGAGTCGAAGACCCGCTCGGCAGAGGACTTCCAGAGCCTCGTGACCGTCAAGGTCGACGACGGCGAGGAGGAAGTGTCGGTCTGTGGAACGCTGTTCGCGGGCGACGACCCGCGCATCGTCCGCGTCGACGGCTACCGCGTCGACGCCATCCCACACGGTCGGATGGTCGTCGCACGCAACGCCGACGCGCCCGGTGTCATCGGCCTCATCGGGACCGTCATGGGCGAGTACGACGTGAACATCGCGGGGATGTTCAACGCTCGTGAGGCCATCGGGGGCGAGGCACTCACGGTGTACAACGTCGACAGCGAGATTCCCGAGGAGGCGATTCAGCAACTGTACGACGACGACCGCATCATCGAGATTCGCCAGATCGTCCTCAACGACTGATTTTCGGCACAGCGATTCGTTTTTCATTCCGAACCGACCAGCAGTAACCCGTCTGTTTCGGGTGGAACAACGAACAACTGTGTGTCCCGAGAGTCGGCGCGACTCGTTCTCTTCGACTATCGCGGGTCGTTACCGACCCGGAGAATCGAGGCCGTGTACGTCGCGTGCAACAGTGCGAGCAGGTTCAGCAGGTTCAACGCGACGAAGACGAACACGACGCCGACACCGGCGACGGCGAGTGCTTCCGGCAGCGTGTCGACGAGCCACGGGCCGATGGTGTATTCGCCGACGGTGCTGTCGGCCACCAGTCCGATTTCGACGTTCGGGTCGTCGTAGATGAACGGCGCGCCGAGCAGCACCACCGAGACGGCCCCACAGAAGACGAGGGCGACGAACGCGGCGATGCCGAAGACGAACTTCGCGAGCAGGAGGACGACGCTCGTCCACGTCGTCGGTGCGGTCAGCAGTCGCTTGACGGCGTCGACGAAACCGTTGCCCGGCATCGACAACTCGTCACGCGCGTCGAACTCCCGGAGGAACGACGGCACTTGCGCGTCGACACCGCCGAGGTGGGTCGCCAGTTTCGCCTCGAACCCGGCGGCGACGGTCGCGGCGGCGATGGTCACCAGCAGGATGGGCAACCCGACGATGGTTATCAGGAGTGCCCCACCGACCGACCCGCCCACGACGAGTCCCACGAAGTACGCGAGTCCGAGCGGGAACGCGAGCGCGAGGTACAGCAGGTTCTTGTACGTCTGCCGCCGGAACGGTGCCGCGACGAACTGTACGACGCCGCTGGTGATGCTGTCCGTCGCTGCGGTGGACTCGTTTGGGTGCATCGTCGGCTAGCCGATTCTCAGCCTACAATAATAAAATTAGCAATAGGTCAGAGAGACACTGCGGTCTTACTTCGCGGCCGCGACGCCGCTCCCGATGGCGGCACCGCAGTGGTTGCACGCGACGAGGTAGAACCGCTTCGAAGCCTTGAAGAAACCGAAACTGGAGTCCATCTCGACGAACTCGACGTCCGTCTCTTCGGCGAGCGTTTCCTCGCATTCGGGGCAGTGTGCCATGGGTCGGGGTTCTGACTGGTGTGTCATATGTCTTGTTCCTCAGGCACCACCCGCACCTGCGCCGCCGTTCGCCTTCGCACCGGCGACACCGCTGCCGAGTGTCGCGCCGCAGTCGGCACAGGTCACGACGTAGAACCGCTTCGAGGACCGGATGAAGCCGAGTTTCGCGGCCGACTCGGTGAACGCCACGTCGGATTCGTCTTCGAGTGTACTCTCGCACTCGGGACAGTGGACCATGCTCTCGGATTTTATATGGAAAATAATACGTCTTTTGGACCAGCCAACTCATCCGCACGGGTGCGGCCGACGAATCGACGTCTCGCACCAGTCACTCGTCGCTGGAGTCGTCGGCTGATTACGTAATCTACGGAGAAATCAAGTGGATGCGAGGGCCTCACACTCATCCACCGATTCGCAACACTCAAATATCCAAGCGCAATAGACTACGATGGATTCGGGACGACGCGAGTCCCGGTCGACACAGCAGTTCCATGGGGTAGTGGCCAATCCTGTTGCCTTCTGGGGGCAACGACCCAGGTTCGAATCCTGGTGGAACTACTACGATTCTTCCCGGTTTGCCGTTTCATCTGGAACGTAGACGCGTCGCCGCCTCTGGTTTTCCACCCGAAACAAGGGGGTTCCGCCGACACCAACACCCATATTTCCGTCCATTACATACCCTTGCGCGTATGAAACGACGGACGTTCCTCGCCGGGGCCGGCGTCTCCCTGACGGGGCTAGCGGGATGTATCGGCGGCCTCGGTGGTGGAAGTGGCGGCGGCGATGGCGGCACCCTCACCGTCGACGGCGAGACTGTAAAGCTCACACCGGTCGGAACGACCTTTGAGTGGCACCAGAACGACGAGGCGACGTTCGCCGACGCGCGTGGCCAGAGTATCTACGCCAGTTCGCACATCACGGGTGCCATCAGTTCACCGGCTGGCAGCCCCATCGAGGGGACGCAGACCGCAGAAGTCGGGAAAGACGAGAAGATCGTCTGTTACTGTGGCTGTCCGCACCACCTCTCGTCTGTTCGGGCTGCAGAACTCCAGAAGGCGGGCTACACGGACGTCTCGGTCATCGACGAGGGGTTCAACAAGTGGGTACAGCTCGGCTACCCAGTCACTGGCTCGTCGAACGTCAAGTCCTTCGAGATTCGCGGTGAGACCGATGCATCGTACGCCAGTGAGGTCGTGATGCTCAAGTGGCGCTCCGAGAACGGGCTGGAACCGCTCGAAGCCGCGTTCGTCGAGGACGACGGCTCGTACGCGATGACGGTCCACTTCGGCGGCGTGACGCCCGATTCTGTGGTGTCGCTCGAAGCACCGGACTACAGCGTCGAGACGACGCTCGGCGCGTTGACCGAGCAGGTCGTGACGGCGAAGTCGGTGCAGACGCTGGCGTAGGGACGGCGATTCGCGGTTCGGGCCTGTCGGTGACGTCCCGTCTGCGTTTTTTCGGTCGAGCACGTTGCGTGGGCTGGAACAGTTCAACCGCCCCGAAAGCCACGTTATACCCGCTCAGTGCCTAACTCTGGCACGCATGTCACAGAGTGCCACTGTCCACTATCGGACGATTACGGTCGACGGGGTCGAGGTGTTCTACCGGGAGGCTGGGCCGGCCACTGCGCCGACTATCCTCCTCCTGCACGGGTTCCCGACGTCGTCGTTCATGTTCCGGAACCTCATCGCGGACTTGAGCGGTGAGTACCACCTCGTCGCGCCGGATTACCCAGGGTTCGGCCAGAGCGACCAGCCACCGCTCGACGAGTTCGACTACACCTTCGACGGTATCGCGTCGATACTCGAGGGGTTCACCGACGCGCTCGGACTGGACAGCTACAGTCTGTATGTGATGGACTACGGCGCGCCGGTGGGGTTCAGACTGGCGACGGCCCATCCCGAGCGAGTGCAGGCACTGCTCGTCCAGAACGGGAACGCCTACGAGGAGGGACTCACGGACTTCTGGGACGAGTTCCGGCCGTACTGGGAGACCCCGACCGCCGAGACCGCCGAACCGCTCCGGGGCTTCATCACCCCTGCGGGCGTCGAGTGGCAGTACACGCACGGTGTGCGCGACGAGTCGAGACTGAGCCCGGACACGTGGACGCTCGACCGCGCACATCTCGACCGGCCCGGGAACGTCGACATCCAGCTCCAGCTCTTTCTCGACTACCGGACTAACCCGCCGCTGTACCCCAAGTGGCAGGCGTACCTTCGTGAACACCAGCCGCCGACGCTCGTCGTCTGGGGCGAACGTGACGAGATATTCGGTGTGGAGGGGGCGTCTCCCTATGCGGACGACTTGGAGACCGTCGAGGTGTACCGCCTCGACACTGGACACTTCGCACTCGAAGAAGAAGGCAGGCGCATCGCGTCCCTCATCCGCGAGTTCATGACGAAACACGTCGCGGACAGACGGCCGATGACGGTCTGACGACTGGTCACGCGACGCACGAACGACGATAGCTCCGTCGATAGAGACGGTCGAAAACGAGAGAGAAGGGCGGTCTCGTCGATGCGTCGTCGGTGGAGTCGCTCGCGCGTGTGCTCGCGGTCGCACAGCCACAGCCGACGGGTCTACTCGTCCGACAGTCGCCCGGGCATCCACGCCCCGTCGAACTCGCGGTGCGTGTACGGTTTCGCGCCCTCGCCGGCGTACGTGGCGA
Organism: Haloarchaeobius caseinilyticus; assembly: GCF_051207395.1. Lineage (NCBI taxonomy): Archaea > Methanobacteriati > Methanobacteriota > Halobacteria > Halobacteriales > Halorubellaceae > Haloarchaeobius > Haloarchaeobius caseinilyticus. Next base: position 1,922,096 of record NZ_JBPJZC010000001.1, read on the forward strand.
CGAGTTGGCCGTCGCCTTCGAGGTGGTACTTGTACGTCGTCAAGCCTTCCAGCCCGACCGGGCCGCGGGCGTGGATTTTCCCCGTGCTGATGCCGACCTCCGCACCGAGGCCGAAGCGGTAGCCGTCGGCGAAGCGGGTTGAGGCGTTGTGGAACACGCTCGCGGCGTCGACGCCCCGCATGAACTGGCCGGCGCGGTCCGCGTCCTCGGTGACGATGGCGTCGGTGTGCTTCGAGCCGTAGGTGTTCACGTGGGCCATCGCGTCAACCAACGAGTCGACGACGCGGATGGAGAGGACGAGGTCGCCGTACTCGGTCGACCAGTCTTCTTCGGTTGCTACCTCGACATCGACGACTTCGCGGACGCGCTCGTCGCCGCGAAGCTCGACACCAGCCTCCTCGTAGCGGTCGACCATCTCGGGCAGGAAGTCGCCAGCCACGGACTCGTGGACGAGCAGGGTCTCGACGGCGTTGCACACTGCCGGGTACTGGACCTTCGCGTCGAACGCGATGTCGGTCGCCATCGCCAGGTCGGCGTCGCGGTCGACGTAGACGTGACAGACGCCCTCTGTGTGGCCCAGCACGGGAATCGAGGTGTTGTCCTGAATGTACTGGACGAATTCGGAACTGCCGCGGGGCATCAACAGGTCGATGGATTCGTCGAGGTCGAGCATTCGGTCGACCTCTTCGCGGGCTTCGACGAGGTACGCCCAGCCGTCTGGGACGTCCGCGACCTCGGCGGTCGCCTCTTCGATGATGTCGAACAGCACGCGGTTCGAGTGGGCCGCCTCGCTGCCGCCTTTGAGCAGTACTGCATTCCCCGACTTCAGCCCGAGTGCGGCGATTTGGACGAGTGCGTCCGGCCGAGACTCGAACACCGCGCCGACGACGCCGATGGGGACCGCGACCTTGTACAACTCCAGGTCCTCGTCGAGTTCGCGCGCTTCGAGCGTCTTCCCGAGCGGGTCGTCCTGTTCGGCCACGCTCCGGACCATGTCGGTGATGCTCTCTAGCTTCGACGGCGAGAGCTGCAGCCGGTCGACCAGCGCCTGCGTGTACTTGCCTTTCGCGAGCATCTCTTCGGCCGCCTCGACGTCTCTCTCGTTCGCCGCGAGTATCTCGTCGTGGCGGGCGTCGATGGCGTCCGCGATGGCGTGGAGCGCCTCGTTTCGCGTCGCCTCGGACAGGTTCGCCAGTTCGAGGGCCGCGCGCTGTGCCTGCTGTACGTTCGCGTCGGTGTCGTGCTCAGTCATCTGTGTCACCGTTGATCGGGAGGAAGATGGTGCCGACCGGTTCGGCGTTCGCGATTCGTTCGAGGACGTCCGGTTCGGTCGAGGCCGCGATGATGGCCGGGACACCGTGTTCGCTCACGTCGCGAGCGCCTTCGACCTTCGTGCGGATGCCACCGAACTCGTCGGTCGCACTCGCGCCGATGATGTCCTGTACCATGTCGTAATTGTCGCTGACGGCCCCGATGCGCTCGGCGTCGGGGTCGTGTTTCGGGTTGCCGGTGTAGACCCCGCCGACGTCGGTCAGCGTCACCAGCAGGTCCACGTCAGCCCCGATGGCGATCGAGGACGCGAGCATGTCGTTGTCGCCGATGCGAATCTCCGCGGTGGCGACCGCGTCGTTCTCGTTGATGATGGGGACGATACCCCAGTCGAGCAGCGTCTCGATGGTGTTGCGGAAGTTGGTGAACCGTTCCACGTCGTCGAGGTCCTGCTGGGTGACGAGAATCTGTGCCACCTTCAGGTCGTAGCGCTCGAAGCTCTCGGTGTAGCGGCGCATCAGGTGGCTCTGGCCGACGGTCGAGAGCGCCTGTGACTCCTCGACGGTGTCTCGGCTGACGGCACCGAGGCCGACGCGACCGATACCGGCACCGATGGCCCCCGACGAGACGAGCAGCACGTCCTTGTCCCGCTTTCGGAGGTCGGCGATGTCGTCGACCAGTTTGTCGAGTTTCGCGTCGTCCAGATTGGAGTCGTCGTCGGTCAGCGAGTTCGTCCCGGCCTTGACGACGACACGCTGGGCGTCGGCGGCCTGCCGGCGCGTGGCTGCGACCACGTCGTCGTCGGCGGGAACCTCGTCGATGGCCTCAGTCATGGAACGCCTCCGAGAGTTCCTTCGAGCGGTCCTCGGCCGCCCAGACGGCTTTTCTCATCGCTTCGTCGGCGTCACTCGCGCGAAGCACTTTCATTCCCTCGATGGTCGTCCCGTTGGGCGAACAGACCGCGTCGATGAGTTCGTCGAGTGTCCGGTCGTCCCGGAGAACCGTCTCGGCCGCGCCCTTGAACGTCTGGGCCGCGAGGAGTTCGGCCTGCTCGTGCGTGAGGCCGCTCTCGACACCGGCGTCCTGCATGGCCTGCATCAGATAGAAGACGAACGCCGGGCCGCTTCCGTTCACTGCAGTCGCGGTGTCCATCAGCGACTCGTCTATCTCGACGAACTCGCCCACGTCGGCGAGCAGCGCTCGCACCTCGTCGGTGAGGCCGTCCTTCGTGACTGCTGCGGCGGCGTTGCCCGACGCGGCCGCGAGGTTCGGCATGACGCGGACGACGGTTTCGGCGTCGGTCCGTGCGGCGACGTACGACCGCGACACGCCGGCAGCGAACGTGACGAGCGTCTGCTCCGGCGAGAGGCTGAGCGAATCCAGCACCGCTCCGACGATGTCTGGTTTCACGGCGACGACGACGATGTCCGCCTCGGCGGCGACTGTCGGGTCGTCTGTCGTTCGGTCACAGAAGTCAGCAACACGGGCGAGCGCGTCCGGGTCGAGGTCGCAGGCGGTGGTGGTGTGTCCACCTGCCCGCCAGAGGCCCTCGATCAGGGCGCTCCCCATGTTTCCACAGCCGATGACGCTCACGTTCACCATTCTCACTTCTTTCATAGGTGGCTGCAGAGAGATAGACACTGGGGTTGGCGCGACTTTCGGTAGGGAGTGCGAGAAGCTGGCAGGGGTAGCGGTGCTCGTCGACCAGTCCGGCCGTCACTGGCGCTGGTCGCAGATTTCGGTCCTGTGTGCAGCTAGTTCTGTGCCTGGTCGAGCAGACACGAAATCGTGCAGTAGTAGTGGCGAATCTCCTGTGTCGCGCCCTTGTACTCCATCGGTTTGACGACCTCGATGTGGGTGTCTGCTTCCTCGTCGATTCCACCCATACAGACGTTGCATTGCGGCATGTGCGTAATTCTCCAGCGACCCAACCGTGATACTTTATCACATGGCGGGGTGGCGTATCTGATGAGTGAGCGTGAACCCTCTTTGAATTGTCGGCCGTTTACTTGGTCATTGCCATCGGAAACAGCCGATATACAGGGAATAGCGATTCGACCGCCGACCGACTGTGGTGCGGACTGCAGTCGGTCACGAGGGGTCTCCATCGGCGTCGTACGCGCCCGTCTTCTCGAACTCGCCGCGACGACGGACCACCGAGGGCGTGCGACAGCGGCCGTCTGCGCCGGTGACCTGCGGGACGGTACAGTTGTTGCAGTTCTCACAGACGACGCGGGTGTCGCCGCCGACGTCGCCGAGCAACCGCGCGGCGAGTTTCGGCTCGGCGTAGAACGGCCGTGCCATCCCGGCCATGTCGCACGCGTCGCCGAGTAAGCGGTCCATGTGCCCGCGTTCGCGCACGCCGCCCTCCAACAGAACCGGCACGTCGACCGATTTTCGAACCTTCCGGGCGAGTCCAGCGTTCCACGCCGGTTCGAAGTCGAACTGGAACGACTCCAGCCAGTTCAAGACACGAACCAGTCGCGTCTTCGCTCGCCCACCGAACGCGTCGGCGTAGCCATCCTGCAGCGACTCCTCGCGCCACGCCCGCTTCGGGTGCTCGCCGCGGACGATGCTCATGTCCCAGACGACGGAGGTTTTGACCGGCACGAGCGCGTCGTAGCCGATTCGTTCCAGTCGCCGGGACAGGGTTACGGTGTCCCACTCGTCGAGTTTTCGCTGGACGACTGGCGGCGCGGGAGACTCGCAGGGTACCTTCGTCACGATGGGCACGTCGCCGATACGCTCGCGCAACTCGTCGTGCACGAGTTCCATGAACCTGACGCCGTCGCCGAACTCGTCGTCGCGGCGATTGTAAAACGGCGAGAGGAACTGCTGGAGGATGCCCATGTTCGCGCCTGCGAGATGGATACCGTCGTAGCCAGCGTCGACGCAGCGTTTTCCCGCCTTTCCGAACGACTCGGCGAGGTCGTACACGTCCGCAGTCGACATGACCTGCGGGTCGAGGTGGAGGAAGCCGAGTCGGTCGAGCAGTCGCAGTTGCCACGGTGGGCGCGAGACGGCGAGTTGGCGCTCGTTCGGGTGTTCGCGCCGGTAGCCCGCGTGCCACATCTCCATGCTCCGCAAGCCGCCGTGTTCGAGTTGGACGAAAATCGTGCTTCCGTGGTCATGGATGGCGTCGGTGAGTGCCGACAACTGCGAAACGAACTCGTCGTCGTGGACTCGGGTCATCCCGGGGGCGGCACAGCCGCCGGACTCGGTCACGATGGTCGCGCCCTGAAAGACGAGACCGACGCCGGACTCGGCGGCCGGTTCGAGGTCTTTAATGAGGGTATCGACCGCTTCGGGGCCGTTCCCGGCGCATTCGAGGAGGGGCGCGCGATAGAGCCGGTTCGGTATCTGGAGGGGGCCGATGGTCAGGGGGTCGTCCAGCCGCGGCATGACTGCGGGTTCGCCCGCGGGGACAATGAAGCTGTCACCGGCAGCAAGCTATCGCCGACAGATAAGGCCGTAGTGATACGGCGGCAGGTCGACGACCTCGACCTCGGAGAAGCCAGCCTCGCGGGCCAGTTCCACTGCATCCGCCTCGGCCATCCGGAGGCTGGTCGGCGGCCCACGCACCTCGCCGAGGACAGTCGTCTCCTCGCTTGGCTGGTCGCGCCAGTTCACGACGAGGAACCGGCCGTCGTCGCGCAGGACATCTCGCGCAGTCCGGCAGAACTCGGTTGGGTCCGGCACGCCGTGGAGCGTGTTGGCGAACAGGACCACATCGACCGATTCGGAGAGCAGGTCGGGCAAGTCTCTCGCGTCGCCCTCGATGGTCTCGATGCGGTCGAAGTTAGCCTCGCTTGCCCGGTCGGCCAGTTCCGCCAACAACTCGGCATCGAGGTCGACCGCGTACACCGGTCCGTCGCCGACGACCTGCGCCGCAGCTAGCGTGAAGTGGCCGTTGCCAGCGGCCACGTCGGCGACGCTGTCGCCCTCGCGCACCCCGAGTGAGCGAAGCGTCGCTTCCGTGTCTGGCCACAGTTCACTCCACCAGTCGCGGTCAGGGTGTCCCGTGTTCTGGAACCGGTCCATGGCTGATACCAGCGACCGCGGAAGGAAAACCGCTCCGCTACTTCCACGGGTTCGCCACGAGCTCTCGCTGCACGTCGCTGCCGACGCGCAGGTGACACTCCGACCGTGGCTGAGCGATACAGCACAGTACGTAGCCCGAATCGAGATGTCGCTCCTTCAGTCCTCGCGGCGGCCGGACGTGTTCGACCTCACCGTCGAGAACCCGCGCGACGCAGGTCGCACACGCACCGGTTCGACAGCCGAAGGGCAGGCCGAGTCCGAGTTCCTCACTGGCGGTCACAAAGTCCGTATCAGCGGGCAGGTCATGCGTCTCGGTTCGACCGTCTGGCCGCTCGATAGTGACGGCGTAGACCGCCTCGTCGCCGCCTGCACTCACGACCAGACGTCGCTCGTGCAGTCGCCGTCAGGCCAGCGAATTTCGTGCGCTCTGGCCGGACCGTGTTCCATCTGGCCGAAGTCGACCATGAAATCGGTGTCGAGCGTCATCGTGCCCTTGCGCGGGTTCACGTCGGCCTTGAGCATCACCGAGCCCTGTTCGCCTTCGTCGGGGTAGAACTGGTTGTCCCACGAGGAGAACAGCGAGGTCGTCCAGTAGAGGCGCTCGCCGTCCAGACTCAACTGGAGCATCTGCGGGCCGCCGAAGACGGGTCGGTCGTCGTCACCGGTCGGGTGTCGCGGGCCGAAGTTTCCGCCCGCCCACACCCGGTCGGCGAGTCGCGGGTTGTCCGGGTCCGACACGTCGTACATCCGCACGTCGCCGTGGAGCCAGTTCGAGAAGAACAGGTAGCGGTCGTCCATCGATACGAGCAGGTCCGTGACGAGGCCGGGCACAGGGAAGTCCCAGTCGTCGTGTTCGCGCCCGTCCACGTCGATGACTTTGTCGGCGTGGTACTCGCCACCCTTCTCGTAGAAGTGGAACACGTTCGAGGACAGCGCCGCGCCGACGAACCCGTGGGTGGAGACGGGCGAGTGCAGGAAGCGCACTTCGAGCGGAATCTGGCCCTCCTCGCCGAGGTCGATGGTCTGGCGAATCTCGCGTTCCTCCCAGTTCCAGATGTGGAGCTTTCGGCCGTACTTCCCCTTCTCCACGTCTTCGAGGTCGAAGCCGGGGTAGTACGTCTGCGGGGCGGCCCACTCACTCGAAATCATCACGTTCTGGCGCGGCTGGTACCAGTAGTCGTAGTTCATCTCGATGTCGCCGGGGTGGTCCCACCGGCCCGCGATTTCGAAGTCGTCGTTCAGTTCGAGGAACCCGCCCGGGAGTTCCCCGTCGGCGTCGCCGAGCATGCTCACGAGAATCTTCCCCTCCGGGACGCAGTGGACCGTGTGCGGAGCCGAGAGGTCTTGCTCGAACACCTCCTCGGGTTCGATGACTTCCTGCAATTCGGGATTCCGCCGGTCCTTCGCGTCGACGACGTGCAGGCGTGACGACCGCTGACCCGGAATCAGGAGATGGCGTCGCTCCAGTCCCTCCATGTGACACGACGAGGAACAGGCGTTCCACCCGAAGTGGTGGAGTTCGTCGCCCTTGTTCGGCATCTCGACGCGGTTCACGACCTGCTGGTACGTGTCCGAATCGGGGTCCAAATCGACGACCGCGAGGAAGTCCGGGGCGTCCACATCTGTACCCGTGTAGATGCCCATGACGTACGCGAGTTCCTCGGGTTCCGACTCCTCAATGGCCGCCTGTGGTGTGGCGTAGCCGGGCCCGTGATGGTCGTGGTGCTCGTGGTCGTGGTGGCTGTGGGCGTCGGCGTCGCCGGTGGGATTGTCTGCGTCGCTCATGGCGCCAAGAACGCTCGCCAGTCGCGTCACCGGTCGGGTCGCGGGTCGAATCCCCGGTTTCGGTGACGGGCGTGTGCGCCAACTGTGTCAATGGGTGGCACTCCTGGGGTGTCTGGCTGTCTCTGCCGGGGTGTGACTTGCACTCTCATGCATCAATTTCTGACCGAGATACCGGCAACAATTTCTTCTAATTGGCTGTGAGGGTGCGACCCCACAGGTGAGGAAACTTACTTGTCGATGGTGAGCAGTGCGACCCGTTCCCGAACGAGGTCCGACAGCGTCGCCTCGGTCGCCGCGAGTTCGGCGTCGCCCACGTCGAAGAACGAGCGAATACGCGCCTCGTCAGCCGACACACTGAGCGTCTCGGTCGGTTCGAACAGGTCGGCCACAGCGGCCACCGCGGCGTCTTCGGACTCGTCCGTCTCGAACGGGTTCTCGGGGAACTCGCTCACGACGGCGGCGACGACCGGTGACTCGCCCACGTCGACGCCCATCGCCAGCGCCTCGGAGATTTGGCGGCGACCCGCCGCGTACAGCAACACCTCGACCGCGGGGTCGCGGGCGATTTTGTCACCGCGTTTCCACGCTCGCGCTGCCTGTTCGACGGCAGCGTCGAGGTGTGCTCGGTCCACGACGGCCCGGGCGTCGAACGCCTGCACCACGCAGTCGTGCTCGTCGCCGATGTCGCCCAGTGTGGCGACGAACGCGTCGAGGTCGTCGACGGTCGCCGTGCCTTCGACAACCCGCATCAGAAATCACCCAGACTGGTCTGGCTCTGGTCGGATTCTTGCGCTTCGGTGGTGGACTCGTCCTCGCGGTCACCACCGGGGTCATCGGGCACTGCCGACGCGTCGGCGCGGACATCCTCCATCGAGGGGTCTTCTCTACCGGCGTTCTCCAGGATGTTCTCGGCGGTCTTCCGCCGTCCGTCGAGTGCGGCCAGCACGACACCTTTCTCGACGTTGCGGAGGTCTGCGGGCGTCTCGATACCGGCTGCGTACAGTTGTCTGGCACGTTTTCGGCCGACTCCTCTGACCGAAACGAGTTCGAGGAGTTCCTCGCGAACGCCGTCTTCGACGCGCTTCTTCGCGTCTCGCACGCCCACCGTCACCGTGCCCGGGAGGTTGAGTTCGCCAGCGACGCGTTCGGCCGCGCCGAGCAGCCACTGCGCCGTCTCGACCTTCCCGCGCAGGTCGCCCGGTCCGACCTCGTACGTCTCGGTGATCCGCGCCTCGTCGATTTCGTCGGCCCAATCTTCGAGCAGTCGCGCGGTCTTCAGTGCAGAGAGCCAGTCCTCCCAGCGGTGTTCCTCGTACTCCGAGGGCGCGCTGCCGAGGAACTCCGTCTCGCGCTCGTAGAACACCTCGGAGTACTGCTCGCGGTCGCCCGACTTGAGGTACAGTTCGTACATGTCCGGCGTGCGAGAGATGAGTTGGTAGAGGCCGAGCGCGGTCGGCTTCGGGACCTTGGTGTCGCCTTCGGCTTCGCCAGTGTCCTCGTCGCTCGTGTCGACGCTGTACGTCTGGAACCCGGCGGCGGACTCCGTCGCCTGATAGTCGCTTTTCGAGTTCTGCTTCGCGTATGCCCGCAACCCGTCGATGATGGTCGCCGCGCTCATCGGGTCGAGATACAGTTGCGAGACGGTGTGGCCGACGTTCGTCGCCGACAGGTCACCATCGTCGTTCTCGACGAAGCCGTTCCGGACGAGGTAGTCGAGCATCTGGTCGGCGCTGTTCTCCAGTCGCCCTTCCTCGGTCGACTGCTCGGCGTACAGCGTCCGTTCGAGGAAGCCGAGCAGTTCGTCGCGGGTCCGGGCGAACCCGGAGGCGATAGTGGCGAGGACGTGGGTCCGCATCGCTGGCTCGGCAGCGAGTTTGGAGCGAACTGGCTCCGGTTCGGCGTAGACGTACCGGTCGAACAGCTCCTCGCGGTCGTCGTGGTTCGACGCGAGCAGGACCGCCTCGCCGTAAGGGTCCCGGCCGGGTCGACCGGCCCGGCCCATCATCTGGTGGACTTCGAGCACCGAGAGCGGAGCCATCCCGCTCCCGTCGTAGCGCCGCCAGTCGCGCACGATGACGCGCCGACTCGGGGTGTTCACACCCGCGGCCAGCGTCGGCGTCGCGCAGATGACCCTGAGCTTTCGGTCGCGGAAGGCGTCCTCGACCAGGGCGCGATGCTCGCGGGCCAGTCCTGCGTGGTGGAACGCGCCACCTCGCTCGACGACTTCGGCGAGGTCGTCACTCGTGTCCGAGTCGCTCACGTCGCGGATGTCGTCGGCGAGGTCTGCGAGGTCTTCTTCCTCGGCCGGGTTCAGGAACGGTTTGACCTCCTCAGAGAGTCGTCGGGCTGCGGCTTCGGCGTTCCGCCGTGAGTTGACGAACACCAGTGAAGAGCCACCGTCTTCGAGGATGTCTCGGAGTAGGGCTGATTCCTGTTTCTCGTTGCCCTGTATCCTTACCTCGCGTTCTGTGCCGTCGTCGAAGGACAGCTTGTTCCCGTAGTGGACGCCCTTTCGCAAGTCGATTGGTCGCCAGTCGTCGTCGATGAGGTCGGCGTCCAGCCAGTCCGCGATGTCGCCCGCGTTGCCGACCGTCGCGGAGAGCGCGACGACCTGCAGGCTCGGGTTCACCTGTCGCAACTTCGCGAGGGTGACTTCCAGCGTCGGTCCTCGGTGACGGTCGTCGATGAGGTGGACCTCGTCGGCGACGACGCAGGTTAAGTCCGAAATCCACGACGCGCCGTTTCGTACGAGCGAGTCGACCTTCTCGGACGTGGCCACGACGATGTCTTTCTCGCCGAGCCAGCCACCTTCGGACTCGTAGTTGCCCGTGGAGACGCCGACGCTCACGCCGAACTCCTCGAAGGCTTCGAACTCGGCCTTCTTCTCCGAGGCCAGTGCTCGAAGCGGGACGATGTAGAGTGCCTTCCCGCCGCGTTCGACCGCCGACAGCATCGCCAGCGTGGCGATGAGGGTCTTCCCGCTCGCGGTCGGGATGGACGCGACGACGCTGTCGCCCTCGGTGATGCCCGCCTCGACCGCCTGCGCCTGCGGCGGGTACAACTCCTCGATGCCGTCGTCGTGCAACTGCTCGACGAAGGGTGCGGGTATCCCCGGGACGTCCGCCGTCTTCATTGCCCGAATTTGGTGCGCGTTTCGGTTTAAACTGTCGTGTTTCGGTGTGGGCCGTGTTGGGTGGGTTCTCTGTGGGCCGACGCAACCGGTCCGGCGCGCGCGCGGAGTCGCGTGCCTGAGCCTGCGAAGGCCGCGACTCGAAGACGCGCGAGGGACGAGTGACGCGAGGGGATCGAGCGAAACGAGGAGGATGGGGAGGACTAGGTGCTGTTCGGTTGTGGTCATGTTCCATCGTGATTCGTGGACTGCTCGTCGCCGACAAATACAATCGACAATCGGAACCAGTGAACTACTCTGGTTCACGGCTGTTTTCGACACCACATCCACCCCTGTCGAGAACGGACGACTCGAACCACTTCCAAGGCCAGGATGCCAAGAATCAGAACACTACCGTCAGGTTTCGGAACTGTTCCTCCCCGTGAAATTCAATTGTCAGGTGAAACCACAGGCGTGGTCGCATTCACAGTCAGCACGACTGAATCGCTGTTTCGAGATCGTCAACCACGTCTTCAAATTTCTCCAACACAACGCGTTCGCCTCGAATGTCCAGCGAGTACAGTTCTTCGACGTACGCTCGCCCAGTCTGAAGGACCGCGTTACAGAAGTCTTCGATTGGAACGACGTACCCGTGCAGACATTCGACTGGCGGAAGGACGTCCTGTGGGTCGTCGTACGCGTAGTTACCCTGATATGCCAACCGAGCATGTGTGTTGTTCAATGGTTCGACGACGAACCAGTGTCCGACACTCCCGAGCTGAACCCGGTTACTGGCGAACAGGTCGAGTTCACGCGTTCGGAGCGCAGTAGTGGTCGAAATGAGGTCCCAGAGGTCATTGTGAATCAGTTCGCCGACGTACTCTGGATACCACGGTACGTACGTGTACCCCTCCTCACGCTGACCCTGATTGAGCCGAACCCCATCGACGACGACCTGAATCCCGCCCCGTAGGTCGCTCATCGTAGCAGGGTCGTTTTCTTTCAAACAGTAATCTAAAACTACTGACATACGATACACCCCGGTTCGAACGTGACTCTCTTACAGATGCTGACTCACTCGTCGCTAACGTCGATAGGCTTCCCGTCTTCCGTCGGCGGAGCCAGATAGTCCACGAACTCCTCGACACTCGGCTCTTTCACCCGCACCCGAACGTGGATGTCGCCCAGTTCGTCGGGTTTCCCAACGGAAAAGTTCACCTTGCCCTGAAACGCGGCCTGCTTCTTCAGCGAGAACTCGAACGTGTCGCCCTCAGCGCTGTTGAGGAACTGCCCGCGAGCGGTGTCCAGAATCTCCTGTTTGTGAAGTTGCTCGGAGAAATGTTCGAGCTGATGCGTCGTCGCCATCACCTCGCCCGGATTCTCCGAGACCTCGGCCTCGGGGAAGAGGTTCGTGATGGCGTCGATGACGCGGTCCGTGACTTCGGTGTCGTTGACCGGCGCAGTCACCTGTACGTCGATGCTGTAAATCATTGCTCGCCCTCCGCGAGGTCACGAACGCCGTCTGGACCGTCCGACAGCAGTGCCTCGATCTTCGACCGGAACGCTTCGAGCGTCTCGGTGTTGTCGATGACCACGTCTGCGCGGGCCATCGCGTCGTCCATGCCGAAACCGCGCTCGCGCTCGTCGCGGGCTTCGAGTCCCTCGCCGCCCTCGGCTTCGCCCTTGTCGCGGCCGCGGTCGGCCAGTCGCTCCTTTCGAACCTCGAACGGGGCCTCGATGCTGACGAGGACGAAGTCGTCGCCGAAAGCATCGTGGAAGCAGTCGAGTTCGACCCCGGAGCGGAGGCCGTCGACGAGCACGGTGTCGTGGTCCGCCAAATACTCACGAATCATCGGGAGCGACCGCTGGGCGATGGCGTCCGGGCCGTTCTCCGCCCGGAGCGCCTGCGCTATCTCGCCGTGGTGTTCGGCCGGGTCGAGGCCACGGTCACGACACTCCTGCCGAATCACGTCGCCCATCGTCACGACGGGGATGTCGTGCTCGCGGGCGACGGTCGCCGCCTCACCCTTGCCGCTGCCGGGCAGGCCGACGGTTCCGATGACGGTCATCGGCCACTCCTATTCGTGACGGCGGCTTAACGCCACCGCTCTCGGCCGTGGACTGGGGCCGACCAGCCGACATTTTGCACTCGCTGCCCGTTCATGACCGGTCCCGCTAGCGTTTTCCATCCCGACTGCGTCAGGTGTACCATGGCTCGTTCGCTCCTCGTCCGTGCAATCTGGTTCCTGCTCGTCGGCTGGTGGCTCACGTTCGTCGCCATCAACGTCGCGTGGTTCCTGAACATCACGATTATCGGCATCCCGCTCGGCGTCAAACTCATTAACCGCGTCCCGTGGCTGTTGACCCTGAAAGAGCGCCGTCCGCTGGACTCCGACGCCGACGGTCGAAGTCAGCACTCGCTGCTGGTTCGTGCCATCTACTTCGTCTTCGTCGGCTGGTGGCTCAGCCTGCTCTGGGCGAACCTCGCGTGGCTGGTTTCGGCGACGATTATCGGCCTGCCCGTCGGCATCATCATGTTCAACTACCTGCCATATTTCACGTCGCTGTACAAGCTGAACGGATAGGGCACTCGCTCGACTTTGACCAGCATCGATGTCGGTGTGTTCGCGGTGACACTGGCGACCACGTCGCCGGCAATCGAATCCCGACTGCTTTTTTACGAGGACTTCGTACGTGTCGCCGAGGGCACGTAGCTCAGCCTGGATAGAGCGTCGGACTTCTATCCCCACACATCGATTCGGTGGTGGGGGAAGACATCCGATGGTCGTGGGTTCGAATCCCATCGTGCTCGTTCGGCTTCGCCTCACTCGCACGATGTAGTCCCGTTCACTCGCCACGCTCGTTCACGAGACTCCCTTCGTGCTCGTCGATTTTACGACGAACGGATGTGAGGAGTAAATCGACTAATCGAGATGGGTTCGAATCAGGGAGCGAACGCAGTGAGCGACCGTGGTTCGAATCCCATCGTGCTCGTTCGGCTTCGCCTCACTCGCACGATGTTGTCCCCCTCGCTTCGCTCGCGGGACTCCCATCGTGCTCGTGTGTCGTCACGAACTCGTGAGTGACGACCACGAGCAGCCCTGACACGTCGCTCCCGACTTCGAAACCGTTAGTCACCCCCACCGCTGAATCACGGGTATGAGCTATCTCTTCTGGGCCGCGCTGGCGCTCGTGGCCTACACGATGGTCGCGCCGCTGATGAGCGTCGCCACGAACGGCAACGGCGCGATTCCGAGCAACGTAGCGACGTTGATGGGCAACAGCGTCCTCGTCGCGATAACCGTCGGCGTCGTCGTCTTCAACGACGAACACCCGGCACAGTATCTGACCGAGCCGAAGGCTGCGTACGTCTACGCCGCTGGTGCCTGCCTCGCGGTGGGCATCCTCGCGTACTACCGTGGGCTCTCGCAGGGGCCGGTGAGCGTCGTCTCGCCCATCTTCGGGATGTTCCTCGTGACGAGTTCGGCGCTCGGTATCCTCGTCCTGAACGAGCCAGCATCCGCCCGCAAACTCGCTGGCATCGGGCTGGCGGTCGTCTCCGTCTACCTCGTCTCGACCGGGTGACCTGCCGAGACAGGTGGTCTTTTCTCACGACCGGCCGTGGGTGCGCTATGGAGTATTTCGAGGATTTCGACGTGGGCGAGACGCGTGAGTACGGCAGCTACACGGTCGACGACGAGGAGATCGTCGGCTTCGCCGAGCAGTACGACCCGCAGCCCTTCCACGTCGACTCCGAAGCGGCCGCGGAGTCGATGTTTGGCGGTCTCGTCGCCAGCGGCTGGCACACCGGGTCGATGACGATGCGCCTGCTCGTCGACGGTATCTTCCCCGGCACGGCCGTGCTGGGTGCGGTCGGCATCGAAGACCTCCGCTGGCCCAATCCGACACGGCCCGGTGACGAACTCAGCGTCGAGACCGAGGTACTGGAAAAGGAGGCCGACTACCGCCCTGGCGTCGGCCTGGTGTTGAGCCGAACCGTCACGACGAACCAGGACGACGAGGTGAAACAGTCGTTCGTCGGCCGCGTTCTCTACCAGCAACGCGAGTAGCGGGGAGAAGCGGAGAACGCCACACCGCGAGCACGCGACACGTGCTGCGTGTGCGTATTGACAACCTAATGAATAATCTATTCGTACAGCAACAGTCTTCTGATTACCTCACTGTCACCGACTTTCACGCCCGACAGACACTCGCCGCAGGGTTATCGTGGCAGAACACGTACAGTGTTGCATGGGAACCACTACCGTCGGTGCGCCAGCGAAGTCGTTCCAGCCGCTTCGTGTGGTCGTGGAGCGCGGCGCGACAGCCGCCGGCATCGCTGTCATCGTGAACACGATACTGCTCGTCGTCGGCGACCGCTTCGTCGATATCCCGGCTGGCTTCGACCCGCTCGAAATCGGGTCGGTCGTCGTCGCGTCCGCCGTCGGCGCGCTCGCAGCGACCGCCGTCTACATCGTCCTCGACAGGGTCGTCGACGACCCAGACCGCGTGTTCACGGCCGTCGCAGCGGTCGTACTCGCACTCTCGTTGCTGCCCGTGTTCTTCGTCGCGCCGACGATGGCCGCTGGCGTCGGAGCGGGCGTCATCGCGCTGCTGGCCCTCATGCACGTCGCGGTCGCGGTGTCGAGCGTCGGGGTATTGACCCACGGTGAGATATTCGACCGAGCCCAGCCGTGAGCACACGGACAGACGGCGAAACCGATGGCGACTGGACGGATTGTGCATGGGTTGCACAATTCACACCGGTTGCACTGAATATCTCTTTCTCCATACATTCGATTGCCTTCGGGTCGACGTTGATAGGTCCACTGGGGGAGCGCTACGGTCGGGACGCGGACGTTGGCGGGCCGGTCCGTCCGACGTCACAGTCATCGATTCGAGCGTCGTTTGGGGGAACGATTCCACCGGACCCGTCGCAGAACGAAGGTGCCTCTGACGCTTCGCGGCACGTCGAGAGCGGGGGTGGTCGAGCTGGCATCGTTGTCCAGCGACCTCGAAGCCGCCACCAGCGGTTTCGTCACGGATAGCGGACAGCAGACTCGTACTCGTCGACGTGCCCGAATATCTTTCTGTGGCCGAGTCCTGCAGGGTGCGGTGAGTCGTTTTCGCCGTCCAGTTGCTACTCGGTTTCGCCGTCCAGTTGCTACTCGGTTTCGCCGTCCAGTTGCTACTCGGTTTCGCCGTCCAGTTGCTACTCGGAGGACTCCGAGACGGGGTCTGCTTCGACTGCAACTGCGCCACGCTGGTACGAATCGAGGCACTCGCTCGCCCACTCCAACACGGCTGGGTCGGTCGTCTCCAACAACGCCCGTGGCTCTCCCTCTTCGTCGACACCGACCTGCACCGTGTCGTCGAGTACTCCCAGGTAGAAGGGGACTGGCTCGTCTGTCTGGTACACCTCGAACCGGCCCGTCTCGACCATCTCGGTCGTCAACGGCGCGAAATCCGGGTCCTCGAACAACGTCTCGACGACCCCCTTGGTGACGACGAACTCGGCGCGGGCGTCGCCGTTGACGATCTTTTGGTGTGCCGCCTCCATCGCGTGGAGGCCAGTCAACGGGAGCAGTATCCTGTCGACCGACGACTCCCGCAGTCCACTGACGTGTTCGTTCACCATCGCCCACGGATTGCCGGGTTCGGCGACGGTGAGCGACGCGTCACGGAGCAACGAGAGGTCGACGTCGAACGTCTCACGGGTCGTCCACTGCAAAAAGGGCTGTAACCGCTGCACTGTCTCGACGGTCTCTTCGAGGTCGCGGAAGCGTTCGATGACCAGTTCTACGCCCGGTTCGACTCTGTACTCTCTGTTCTCCT
The DNA here is from genome assembly GCF_051207395.1 of Haloarchaeobius caseinilyticus. Lineage (NCBI taxonomy): Archaea > Methanobacteriati > Methanobacteriota > Halobacteria > Halobacteriales > Halorubellaceae > Haloarchaeobius > Haloarchaeobius caseinilyticus. The sequence continues at coordinate 1,938,135 of NZ_JBPJZC010000001.1, forward strand.
GTCGAATCCAACCTCGGTCGAGTAGCGCCTCGACGTTCCGTGTAACGGTCGTTCGTGAGGCAGCGAGTTCGGTCCGAAGGTCGTCCCTGCTCGCTCCATCGAACTCGTCGATGACTTCGAGGATGCGGACTCTGTTCGTCGACCGCGAGAGAAATCCGATTTCTTCGATGATGGCGCTCCTGTCGTCCATACCAATAGTCCCCGACTCTACTGTACCGCAGTCAATCATATCAGTCCACGGGCTACCCTGAATTTCGAGGGAATTGGTGCGAGTTACTGTACAACTACTGGACGGCGAGTCGACGTTGCGAAAGAAGAGTGAGAACGTCGCCGTTCAGTCCGAGTCGTCGTCGTCAGTTCCCATGTTCCCGGGCATCTGCGGCAGTGCATCGTCGAAGTGGACGTTCGAGAGACCTTCTTTCGGGCCTTCGGAGACTTTGTCACCGGTCCCGTCGGCCAGTGCTTCCGTCACCGGGTCGACGAGCGAGCCGTTGGGGTCTGCTGGACTGCTGGCGCCGTCGGCCGCACCCCAGTAGTTCTGGGTCGCGTTCACAGTCGCACCCGCGTCGTTGTAGACACCGTAGTCGGTGTTGTTGACGAACGCGTTCTGGTGGATGGCGACGCCTTCGGCCATCGGCGGCGTCTCACATCTGTCTCTCCAAAGGGTGGCCGTACTGGCGACGTTGACGCCGTTGGTGTTCTCCGTGAACAGGTTCTGCCGGACGGTCAAATTGACCGCGTGGTGGGCCCAGAGACCGTCGTCGTTGTTCTGGAAGACGTTCTGGCGGACTTGGAGCGACGCGTCGTCTTCCAACAGTGCGCGGACACCTTTGGCGTTGTCCACGAACGTATTGCCGTCGAGGGTCACGTCCCACTCGGTTCCCCAGGCCGACCCAGCGACCTGAACGCCAGTGAACGAGTTGTTCTCGATGGTGCTGTTGCTGACGGTCACGTCGCTCGATTCGAGGTTGATGCCCCACTGACCGTCACGGGCCGTGACGTCCTCGACGCTCCCGTTCTCGACGGACAAGAACCGGATGCCGAACGACCAATCCGTGACCGTCACGTCGCGGACCGTCACGTTCTGCCACTCGTCGGGCGTCCCGCTCGGCGGGCCGATGGCGGTCTCGGGACCGCTTGCATCGTCGTCACCGTCGATGGTGTGGCCGTTCCCGTCGAAGGTCACGTCGCTGGCGGCGATTTCGATGCAGGTCTCTGCGGTACTGTTCGTGATGTCGGTCGTGAGTTCGTACTGTCCTGGCTCGTCGATGACTCGACACGAAGTCACCTCGGTAGCGTCCACAGTCGACGTGTCCGTCGATAGGTCGGTGGAGGGCGTGCCGACGGTGGCGTCGGGGGAGACGCCAACACCGGCCGCAGCGAGGGGACTCAGGACGAGCAATCCGGCGATTGCGAGTATCAGTGTGTGTCGTCGAAGCATGTGTCGACAGCGTAACTTCTCCCAGCGGTGTCATTGTTACCAGTGTGGTAAGCCGCGTCAACGGTCGGAACAGTACGTAAACCCGGACCGTCGACGCTTGCGCAGCGTTCGCCGCCGAGGGCCCCCGACGTGCCAGACTCCCGACCGTCCCGGTACCGCTGTGCGGCCGAACCAATCGAACTCGGTCGGTCAAAAAAGTCTTCGACGGTCGACTTCCTCGCTACTGCTCGCGGCTACGCCGCTCGCAATTACGCGGTTCTCGCTCGCTACGCTCGCTCCGAACCGCGCTATCCTTCGAACCCATCTTCGAACTTGAACGTCCCGTTGCGCTGGACGATTTCGCCGTCGACCTCGATGTACGAATCCTCGCTCATGTCGACGATCATGTCGACGTGGACGGCGGACTCGTTCTGTTCGTTGCCCTCGCCGACGGTCGCATCGTAGGCGCGGCCGACGGCCATGTGGACGGTGTCGCCCATCTTCTCGTCGAAGAGCATGTTGTACGTGAACACGTCGATGTCGCGGTTCATGCCGATGCCGAGTTCGCCGAGTCGCTTCGCGCCCTCGTCGGATTCGAGGACGTTCTTCAGCGTCTCCTCGTTCTTCTCGGCCTCGTACTCGACGACCTCGCCGCCTTCGAAGACGAGGCGGACACCGGTGACCTCGCGGCCCTGGTGGTACAGCGGCTTGTCGAAGAGGACCTCGCCCTCGACCGAGTCCGGAACCGGCGCGGTGAACACTTCACCGCCGGGCAGGTTGTTCTTGCCCGTGTCGTTCAGCGTCGGGTTGTCCTTGACGGACATGGTCACGTCGGTGGTGTCCCCGGAGACGATGCGGACCTCGTCGGCTCCGTCGAGAATCTCGACCATCTGCTGCTGGAACGCGCCCTGTTCGTCCCAGTCCTTGTTGACGGCGTCCCAGACGAAGTTCTCGTAGCCTTCGGTGCTCATCTCGGCGAGTTGCGCGTTGGCACCGGCGGGGTACTGTGTGAGCACCCACGTCTTCGAGAGTCGCTCGTTCAGGAGCGGGCGGCGGGCCTTCTCGTAGTCGGCGAGGACCTTCGGGTCGATGTCCGACTTCTCGGTCATGTTCGCGCCGGCGCGGATGGCGATGTAGCAGTCCATCTCCTCGAACAGGGCCATCTCGTGGCTCGGCAGGTCGAAGTCGGTGTCGTCGCTGTTGCGCAGGTACGCCCGCTTGAAGCGGTCGCCCGTCCGCTGGCTGATGGCGAGCGGATTCGCGCCCACGTCGGCACACTCCTCGAACAGCGCCGTCACCAGGTCCTCCGCGACGGGGTGGGCGTCGATGACGACGTTGTCCCCTTCGCTGAGTTCCGCGGAGTGGCTGGCGACAATCTGTGCGTGTTCACGAACTCGTGGGTCCATGTCTCAGAAGTCGTCGTGGGGGTCGTTTACCGGTTTCGAAAGGCGAGGGCTTTCGTTCACGGGTTTCTGGCTGACAGAAGTGTTCTCCGGAGCGTATCGCGGTAGCATCTGACACACGTCCACCGCGTTTTTGTACACTACCTTCGATTGTCACCGCAATGCCCTCTACAGACTCCCCGACCGCGGTCTTCTTCGACCTCGACGGGACCGTCGTCGAGTTCACGCGAAGCTACGGCGACGTGCTCGTCGAGACGTTCGAGGCACACACCGACGACCGTCCCGTCGAACTCGCCGAAGCGTACAACGAACACTTTTTCGCCCGCTTCGACGCGGTCGAACCCGAGCCAGTCCTCGGCGCGATGCGCGACGCCGTCGCCGAGACCGGTCACGACCTCGACCCGGAAGCCCTGCGTGACACCCTCCACGAGAAAGAACTCGACATGACGGCTGTCTCCGACGAGGCGCGTGCCCTGTTCGACGAACTCGCAGAACGCCACCACCTCGGCGTCCTCACGAACGGCGTGCCCGAGTGGCAGCGCAGTAAACTCGCACACCACGGCCTGACCGACCGGTTCGAGACGTTCGTGGCGTCCTACGAAGCTGGGGCGCACAAGCCGGATTCCGCGCCGTACGACCTCGCCCGCGAACGCGCACCCGACGAGATTTCGCGGTTCGTGATGGTCGGCGACGACTACGAACCGGACGTACAGGGCGCGAGAGATGCTGGATTCGAGGCGATACATCTGGACCGTGGAGTGGAGTCGGTCGTCGTGCCAGACATCGAGTCCTTGGGGCTGTTGCGGGATTTCTGAGGGTATCGAACGTGGTAGTCGAAGTCGGTGGCGGATAGGTGGTTCAGCACTTTCTGCGACAGACTTAGAGCGCTGGGTCTATCGGTGGACAACGCAGAGGGGTCACACCTCAGGCGGACTTCGCTTTCGCTCGTCTATACCCAGTTACGGAGAAATACAGGCCGATAGCTATCGTGAACAGCCACAGTGGGTCTGTGAACAGGTCGGTGAGGTACGCTACTGGGGGTTCACCGATAACCGAAGCGATGAGGACGCCAATGATGGCGAGAACGGCGATAAAACAACATCCGATAAGTGCCGTGTCGTGGAGGGCAGACCGACGGTTCATGCAGAATATCTATCGAGATAGCTCATACCTCTTGTGCCGTTAGACTCGCACTCTCGGTCTGTCACTCAGTCGAACCCACTAACCAGCGTCGCCAGCCACTGCGCCGGGTCGCCTTTCTCCCGAACCTCCACCGCCTCGACCCACTTCACCCACTGGAACCCGCGCCTGCCGGGCGCGACCAACCGCACCGGAAAGCCGTGCCCGTGCGCCAGTCGCTCGCCGTCGACGTGGGTCGCCAGCAGGGCGTCACGGGCTTCCTCCACGGGCAAACTCCACCGGTAGCCAGTCACGGACCGGAAGCGCACCCACTTCGCCCCTTCGTCAGCCGCAGCCGCATCCAGCAAGTCGCCCACTCTCACGCCCTGCCAGTCGTGGTCGGAGTACCAGCCGCTCGTGCAGTCGAGCAGTGCGCGCTCGGTGTTGCCATCGTCGCTGCCGGGCAGGTCAGCATACGCGAGTTCGAGCGGCGAGTCGACCCGACCACGAACCGACAGTCGCCAGTCGTCCACCTCGACCGGCGCGGGGTCGTCGGCGACCCAGCTCGTCACCGGGAAGGCGTTCCCGTCGTCGCTGCCGTCCTCGCGCGACCCGGTGAACCGCCGCGAGGGGACGAGCGCCTGCCCGACGCTTTGCTGGAGTCGCCAGACGACCGCCCCGCCGACGAGCAGGCCGCCCAGTTTGAGTGCTTCACGGCGGTCCCGCACCGTTTCGCGGTCGGGCAGGCGAAAGCGCGCCAGCAGGTGGACCGCGAGTACCGGAAGCAAGAGCGCGCCGAGGTAGCCGTGGAGCACGAGCAGCGTGAACCCAGGAATCGGCGAGTCGACACCCAGAATCCACAACACGCCAGTTCCGAGCGCCGCCAGTGCCAGCACCGACAGCAGGACCGACACCGCGATAGTCCGGTTCCAGCTTCCGGTTACGCGTCGCCACACCCGCCGGAGTTTCACCCCCACGAGGGCCACGAGGACCACACCACCGACGCCGTGGACGACGAAGAGCCAGCCGTCGTCCGGGCGGGCAATCAGGCTCCAGACGCCAGTGATGGCCTCGACGAGGACCACAGCGAGGATGGCCGCGTCGACGACGCTCGGCGTCGGGACGACAGACTGGCGAGTCATCGACGGGAGCTATGGACCGGACAGAAATGAGCCTACGGGCGAACCGGATTCACAAGTGGCCGAAACCAGGGAGTCGGGTCAGCAGTCGTTGACCTTGTCGAGTTCTGCCTCCCCGGCGTCGCGCTCCTGTTTGGCTTCGAGGGGATTGCCCTCGTCGTACGCTGTCGCGGCCTGCTCGAAGTGGTCCGAGGCAGCGACGAGGTGGTCGGTCTGGCAGTGGGCGCGGTCGAGGTGTTTGGTCACCTCTGTCGGCGCGTCGGCCGGGATGGCGTCGAATTCGCTGTTGGCGGTGGTGAAGTGCGCTTTCGCCTTGCCGATGGCTGCTTTCGCCTGGTCGCCTTCCCGTGCGTCGATGTGGTCGTTCGCCGCCACGAGGTCTTCACGGCCGAGCAACACCGCCTCGTAGCCGGTCGCCAGCCCGAGGAAGCTGTCGACGCTCACGGAGAGCGACGAGAGCGGCCCCTCGATTCGCTCGTACTCCACGGCGTCGAGCGCGGCCAGTCGGTCTTTGTCCATCGCGTTCGCCGCCTCGGTGGCGGTCGTGACGCGCGCTTCGGCCTCGGCGACTGTCGACTTCGCGTCGCGGACCATGGTGAGCGCTTCGCCGTACTGCTCGGCTTTGACGGTCGTCTGAATCTCGTCCAGCCGTGCTGCGGGGTCGGCGTCTTGGAACGTCCCGAGCACACGTGCGAGGGAGTCCATGACGGTCGCGAGATTGCGAAGTGTCTCGATGTCTTTTTTCTGATCGGCGGTCGCCGTCCCCGCCGCGGCGTCGAGTTCGCTCCGTGCCGACTCGACGACTGCGAGCGTCGCCTCGACGTCGTACTCGACCGCAGTCGGGTCGTTCTGGAGTTGTTCTTCGGTCTCGGAGAGTTTGTACCCGACCCGATTGAGCGAGCCCACGGCCTCTTTAATGTGTGAGTCGGCCTGTGCTGCGCCTGATTCGGTCGCTTTCTCCTCGCCCTCGGCGGTACTGTCGCCGCCGTCGTTGCCTGCGTTGCTGCCACCCGAGCCGCCACCATCGCTCCCACCGGAACCATCGTCGGGGCCATCGCCTGTGGGTGTTTCCTGACACCCGGCGAGTGCGCCCACCGACCCGACGAGAGCGACCCGGAGGTAGTCGCGTCGCTTCATGGAGCGAACTACGGCTGGACGTACATGACGCTTTGGGCCAGTTACAGGAGTACAGACACGACGCCGAACAACACCAGCACCCCCAGCACGTCACAGGTGTTCGTGACGACCGGGATGACCACGTCGTCGGGGTCGAGCCCCAGCCGATAGGCCACGTACGTCGCCGCGAGCGTGATGACGACGGCGAGGACGGCCAGCACTGCACCGGAGACGAACGCCACCGTCACGACCGTCGTCGGGCCGAGTTCTGCCCCGACGGTCAGACTCGTCAACACCCACGCACCAGCCCCGACGAGGGGAAAGAGCGACAGCGCGAGCGCGACCGTGGCGAGTGCGTTCCCCACCAGCGTGTCGTCGGTCAGGTCGAATTCGACCGTCCCGAGGTGGACCGCCGTCGAGAGTCGCGCCGCGAGGATAGAGCCGAGGTTGCCCGCGGTCCCGATGGTCACCGGCACGAGCACGAGGAGCGACGGGTTCTGGAGCAAGGTGTCCTCGATGCTCCCGAGGACCAGTCCAGACGCGATTTCGACGGTCGAGAGCGCGAGCAACAGCGGGAGCATGGCGCGCGAGATGTCGCGGACGGTCCACTGCTCCGGCATCTACCACCCTCCGAGACCCAGCACGATTTCGACCGCGAGCAGGAGGAAGGCGACCCCGAACAGGTCACCCGTGGTCGTCACCAGCGGGCCGACCAGTGTGTCCGGGTTGTACCCGCGCCGGTAGCCCGCGAAGACGACGCCGACGACGGCGACGGTCAGTGCGATTCCGGAGAGAACGCCCGCGAGTGCCGCGATGGCCAGCAGGACGAGGAGGGGCGCGACTTCGCCCGACGGAAGCAGTGTGAGAACGAGGTAGACAGCAGTCGCCGCAAAGAGGCTCACGAAGACGCCGTTGGCCAGCGCGGCCGCGACGGCCCCGCGAAGTCGGTCGTCGGTGAAGTCGACGTACGGGTCGACCAGCCCCTGATGGAGCCCGGTCGACAGGCGTGCACCGAGCGAGCCGTAGACGTTCCCGCGCGTGGCCAACAGTGCGGGCACCAGCACGAGCAGGCCGTCGACCTGCCCCAGCTGGTCCCGCATCCCACCGAGGACGACGCCAGCGACGAGGCCACCGACGACGCTCGCCGACAGCGCCGGCACCGCCTCGCGGAAGGCGTCCCGTGCCACGTCGGGGATGCTCATGTCTCTCGAATTGCAGGCTGATGGGATAAAAGGAGGCGTCCCGGGTTTTTTGCCCGTCGCTCCGCGACTCTCTCGCATGAACGCGGACGACCGCCGAGCCATCGCGGACGTACTGCGAGAACGTGCCCGGTCGATGCGCGAGACGGCCGTGGCGGGGTTCGACCCGGCTCCCGAACTCGACCCGCTGGTCACCGAGCCCGCGTTCTATCAGCCACAGTCGTTCCCGGAAAGCGTCGCCGACCAGTTGAACCGACTCGCTGGCTGTGCGGGCATGGTCGTCGTCGACGATGGGTGCGCCCTCTGTACCCAGTTGGGCTACAAAGACGGCTGGATAACGCCGGGGGGCGCACAGGACGAGGGCGAGACACTTGCCGAGACGGCCGTTCGTGAGACACGCGAAGAGACGAACGTCGAGACCGCCATCACGGGTATCTGCTACCACCGCGACTTCGCCATCGACTACGGGCACGACGAACTGATTCGCGTACCGCTCGTCGTGTTCGTGGGCGAGAAACTCGGTGGCCGGCGCGCGACGCCCGCCCACCGCGTACCGAGCGGCGAGCCGGAGATAACCGACGTGGCGTGGTTCGGGCCGGACGAACTCCCCGAGGACCTGCAGGACAGAGAGCGTATTCGGGAAATACTGGAGTGATACTCTGGTCCAATCACCGGTTATTCTGGTTAGGATGACTGAAATTCCGGAAACCGATACGCTCACCACGTTTTATGAATCACCTCGAAAAAACCCGGGTGATGACTCGCCGTCTCTCACTTCGCGCCGTCGAAGCCGCGTGTTTCGTCGTCGCCGCACTCACTGCTGTTCTCAGTCTCCGAGACCCCGTTCTCGGCTATCCACCCCTCACGTGGGGGACCTTCCCGTTCGCGTTAGCCGCGCTCGCGACTGGGTTCGCCGCCAGCGGGGCTGTCTCGCTCCGTGATAGACAGGTCGAACGTGCAGCGGGCGCGCTGCTCGGGCTGAGCGGTGTCTTCGTCTACACGCTGATTCGGCGGCACTGGTACGAGACGGCGGTGCTGGCGGCGCTCGGCTGTGGCCTCCTGCTCGCGGTCGTGGTCTACCGAGCGGGCGGCGTCGAGGAGTTTCTGCCCGAGGACGTGGTCGGACTCCTCGCCCACCGAGGCGAGGGGCAGGAAGAGTAGGCTTGGATACCGTTACTCCACGTCGTTCTCGCCATCCTCACGAACCGCTCAGTGGCTGTCCGCTACGGTCTGTACTGATAGCAAACGGACGCCGATACCGCCTCCCGAAGACTTACTCTCTCCCGAGCGAATCCGCCGGTAGTGAGCGACCCGCACTTTCTCCTGACGAACGACGACGGTATCGACGGCGACGGGCTGGCTGCCCTGCGAGACGAACTACTCGACCTCGGCGACGTGACGGTCGTCGCGCCCGCCGACAACCAGTCCGGCGTCGGTCGGAAACGCTCGAAGTACACCACCCGCCGAGAACACGAGTGGGGCTACGCCATCGGCGGCACCCCGGCGGACTGCGTGGCCTACGGTCTCCGTGGATTGGACACGGAGTTCGACGTGGTCGTCTCCGGCTGTAACCACGGCCCGAACATGGGCGCGTACGTCCTCGGCCGCTCGGGGACCGTCGGTGCGGCGATGGAGGCCGCCTTTCTCGGGACGCCTGCACTGGCCGTCTCGGCGTACCACAACGTCGAGTTCTTCACGCACCCGCCGGAGGAGTACGACTTCTCGACGCCCGCCAGAATCGCCTGCGACCTCCTCGCCGACTGCCTCGCGACGGACGTGTTCGACCGCGTCGACGTGCTGAACGTGAACGCCCCCTGTGACGCGGCCGACCCCCTGCTGCGCATCACGCACACCGACGGCGACTTCGACGTGCGGGTCGAGCACAGCCACCCCGACGAGGTCGACGACGACATCGGGTTCGAGGTTAGCGATGGCGAAGAACTCGTGCGCCTCTGGGACAAGTTCTGGCCACACGTCGAGGGGTACGCGAACCCGCTGCCCGACGTGGACGCGGTCCGCGAGCGCTACCCGGTCGGGAGCGACCGCCGGGCCGTGTTGGACGGGGAAGCGAGTGTCTCACCGCTCTCTGCGCCCAGAGAACCGACACACCACGAGAAGTTGGACGCTATCGTGGAACAGATGAACGCGCGGTAGTCGCGTCGACAGCTTCGTTCCTCACTTCTCCAGTACCGCCTTGTAGTACACGCCAGAATCGTTGTACCTGACAGTCTCGACCGACCACGGCGTCCCGACACACGCGTCTCGGAGTCGCTCCGGTGACACCAGCAGGAAGTGTAACGTCCGCCCGACCAGTCGCTCCTGGTCGCGCTCGTACTCGAAGTGGAACGCGCGGTGAGCGACGCCCCCACGCGGGTCCGGCCGGTAGCCGAGCATCTCGTCTGCGTCGTCGAGTTCGCTCGGGTCGTAAGTGTCGACGATGGCCGTCGCATCGCTCGTCGTCACACGGGCGAACTCGGCGAGCAAGGACCGGATACCCGCGATGGACCCACCGAGGCTCAACTGTGTCCCGTTCGCCAGCAGACTCGAAAATTCGTCGTCGGGGTAGGGCATCTCGAACATGTCTGCGACCTGTGCGTCTTCGACGCCGCGCTCGCGGGCGGTTTCGACCGCGCCGGGACTCACGTCGAAGGCGGTGACAGGCACGTCGTGGCGCTGGTAGAACAGCGCGTACTGGCTGCTGCCACAACCCACGTCGAGGACCGGGCCGTCGAGCGATAGGAGTAGTTCCGCCTGTTCGTCGGCCATCTCGTCCGTGTCGCGGAAGTAGTTCGCCTCGATGTGGCCGTCGGTGGTGTCCGCACCGTCGACGTAGCGACAGTCGCCGCGCAGGCCGCCGCGCTGGTAGTCGCGCATCGCCACTCCCAGTGGGTCTGCTATCATGGGCCTAGACGTTCTTTGCCACATTCCATAACTCTGCAATGATTGGTGGTACCACCTAGCGTCGATGCCAGGGTGTCGGGTTGCTTCTCGGTGGGTTGGGTTCCTCACGGGCCGATGTCACACTCGCTGCGAGCGATATGGTCTCGTTAGTGCGGACAACTATCACACGTATTTATTTACAAACAAGAAAATTAAACGTCAAATCAGGATGATAAAATTACTCAAAATCTCCGGTTTCCTCGGACTGGCGACGATGATGCTCGTCGGCCTCTACATGGGGATGCAACTCGAAAGTGGCAGCGGCGACGCACTTTGGCTGGTTCCGGGACACGCCCACCTCGGCGTCCTCTCGATTCTCGCCATCGTGACCGGGTTCGCCATCGACGCGTTCGGGGTGGTCGGGCAGATTCGACAGGCAGTCACGGGGACCTACCTGCTCGGACAGTGGGGACTGCCGCTGGCCGTCTGGGGGGTTGCATACACCGAAAACCCGATTATCGGAATGTCTATCATGCTGTGGGGAACGCTCCTCGTCGTCTCGATGCTGCTGATGGCGTATCAGGCCGACACGGTCGACCACGAGGGTCGCGACCGAATCGCGGCCAGTGCCCCGGCGGACGACTGACCAGCAGCGACACGAGTACCCGTCACTGCGCCTTCTCCCTCCCACCGAGTCCGAGAACTCCGACGAGAGCCAGCGAGCCCACGAGCGATGCCAACAGTACGGCGAACGCGGCACGGAAGCCCGCGGTGTCGGAGACGATACCGACCGTCGCCGGGGCGACCGCGCCGACGCCCATGATGGCGGTTCGGACCACGCCGAGCGCGCCACCGGCCACCTCGTCGGGGACGAGTTCGACGAGATACGCGCCGCGGACCGGCCGGAAGCCGTGGCTGCCGAGGCCGAAAGCGACGACTGCGCCGCCGAGGACGAGGACGCCGGACTCCGGAACCGCGACGGCGACGGTCAACCCGAGCGTCGCCAGTGCGAGGGTCCCACCCGTGACGGCCAACCGGCCGACTCGGTCGCTCATCTCGCCGGTGACGACCTGTACGAGGCTCACGAGGAACAGTGCCGAGTAGATGGCTCCGGCGGTCGTCGCCGACAAGTTCCCTGCCTGCTGGAGGTACAGCGGGAGGAACGCCACCGCGCCGTTGTAGGTGAACGAGAACAGCACCGTCACGCCGACGAAGATGAGGAACCACCGGTCGGCGAAGAGGGTCCGATACGCGGCGAGGCCGCCAGCACCATCGTCGCCGTCTGCCCCATCGTCGGGCAGTCGCCGTGGTACTCGCCACGCGAACAACAGTGCCAGCACGATTCCGGAGAGTCCGCCAGCGAGGAATACCTCGTGCCAGCCCGGCGTATCGCCCGCGAGTGCCCAGACGATAGCTGCCGGAGCGACCACGCCACCGAACGCGCCGAAGGTGTCCATGACGCCGAGTGCCCGGCCCGTCCGGTCGCGGTACACCCGCGAGAGCAACCGGACCGAGACGGTCTTGTGCGCGCCCGTGCCGACACCGACGACGACCATCGCGGCGACGAGGACGGCGAAGGGGAGCGAGACCGAGAGGAAGAACGCGCCGAGAGCGGCCAGCACTGCGCCGGCGGTGACGACACGGACGCCGCCGATTCGGTCCGCGAGCGCGCCGGAGGGGAACTGCATCGCGGCGTAGGCCAGCATCAGCGCGGTGAACGCACTCCCGACGACGGCGTTCGAGACACCGTAGGTGTCCCTGAGCGTCCCGAACAGTGGTGGAAACGCGTATCGGAGGAACTTCGCGAGGAACCAGATGAGTGCGGTCAGACAGAGCGCGTCGAAGCGCGCGAGTCGTGCTCGCACGTGTGATTACCCGAACGGACCGCCGCCGCCGCCGAGGCCGCCCATGCCACCGCCGCCACCGCCTTGCTTCTGCATCTTCTTCATCATGCGCTGCATGTCGCCGTCCATGCCGCCCTGGAACTGCTTCAGGGTGCGCTCCATCATCTTGTGCTGCTGGAGCAGTTCACGCACCTTCTCCTCGGGCTGGCCGGAGCCACGCGAGATGCGCTCGACCTGTTTCTGGCCGATGCCACGCGGGTTCTCCATCTCGCCGTCGGTCATGGAGTCCATGATGACCTCGAAGCTGCGCATGCGCTCTTGGGTCACGTCCATCGCGTTGTCGGGCAACTGGTCCTTGATGCCGCCGCCGAAGCCGGGAATCATGTCGAGGACCTGGTCCAGTGGACCCATGTTGTTCATGGCGTCCATCTGCTTTTTCATGTCCTTCAGGGTGAAGTTCCCCTTCATCATGTCCTCGGGGTCCCAGTCGTCCTCCTCGTCCTCCTGGGTCTCCTGCATCGCGATTTCGACGCGGTTGACCAGCGACTTCAGGTCGCCCATGCCGAGCAGTCGGGAGATGAACCCTTCCGGCTCGAAGCGTTCGATGTCGCGGACCTCCTCACCGGTCCCGAGGAAGGCGATGGACGAATCTGTCTCGTTGACAGCGGCGAGTGCGCCACCACCTTTCGCGGTACCGTCGAGCTTCGTGATGACGACGCCGTTGATGCCGATGGCCTCCTCGAACTTCTGGGCCTGTTCCTTCGCGGACTGACCCATCGCCGCGTCGATGACGAGCAGGTTCTTGTCGGGGTTGGCGACGCCTTCGATGCGCTCGATTTGGTCGATGAGTTCCTGATTCAGGCCGTCACGACCGGCGGTGTCCACGATGCGGATGTCGGCGTCTTTCGTCGCCTCCATCCCGTCACGGACGATTTCGAGTGGGTCCTCGGCGTCGTCGTCGCCGTAGAAGTCGACCTCGGCGCGACGTGCCATCTCTTTCGACTGGTCGTACGCACCGGGCCGGTCCGTGTCAGTCTGGATGATGGCCGGGCGCATCCCCTTCTTCGAGAACCACCACGCTATTTTGGCCGCGCTCGTGGTCTTCCCTGACCCGTACAGGCCAGCGAGTAGGATAGTCTGTCCTTCGAGCGGGAGTTCGGTCGACTCGCCGACGAGTCCGACCAGTTCCTCGTAGACGATGCGGAGAACGAAGTCACGCGCCGGCGTGCCTTTCGGCGGCTCCTCTTCCAGCGCGCGCTGTTTGATGTTCTCGGAGAGTTCCATCACCAGGGAGACGTCGACGTCCGCCTGCAACAGCGAGCGCTGAATCTCCTTGACGATCTCCTCGACGTCCTCCTTCGAGATTCGGGACTTCCCGCTGAGCTTGTCGAGGGTGCTCCGCAGGGATTCCCCCAAGTCGTCGAGTACCATTAGTTATGCTCCGTTAGTAGAGTGAGGCGTTAAAGCCTTTTTCTCGATTACGGGCCCTATCTCGCGGTCGACCCCGGTTCCAGCGACGACTGCTGGTACTGCGCGACTGCTCGCGGGGCGGCGATAGTCCAGCCGCCGAAAACAGTCCCGAACAGCAGAATCACCGGGATAGAGGGGCTGAACAGGTACACGACCGCCCAGAGGAAGCCGGCGGGGAGGCCGACGACGAGGGCGGTTCTGAGCGACACACCGCCCGCAGGTCTCGCGAAGTGCCACGCGAGGCCGCCGCCGACCGACGCCCCGAGCCACTGGACGACGGTCCACGCGGTCCCCTCCGGCCCGGTGATGGCGAAAACTGCGGCGATTGCCGCGACGACGGCCCCGAGACCGAACACTCGTTTCGGGTCGTCGAGCCAGATGGCGACGCCGAGGAACCCGACACCGACGACGATGCCGACGAGCACGTCGGCCAGGAAGTGAACACCGAGGACCAGTCTGGTCGCCGCGACCAGCACGACGCCTGCGGCCGCGGCCAGCCACCGCGCCCGAGCGGTGCCGACCGTGAGAACCGACGCGAGTGCTCCGAAGACGACTGTCGTTCCGAGGGCGTGCCCGCTCGGGAACGCGTAGCCGGTCCCGGTCACGAGGTTCGCGACGGGCCCAGCGACAGTCGGTGGAACCCACTCGGGTATCGTCACCGAGCCCGCACCTCCCGGCCGTGGGGCGCGATAGACGTGCTTCAGCAGGTCGATGGTGGCGAACGCGCCGTAGGTCGTCGCGACGGCAAACGCGCCACTCTTCGGAGTTCGAACCAGCGACTTCGTGGGGCCGGCCAGATAGACCGCAGAGACGACGATGACGAGGAACCACGGGTCGCCCGCCTGTGTGAGGACCCCAGCGAGAATCTGTACGGCGAGTCGTATCTGTGGGACAGAGAGCCCGAGTGACCGGTCGACCGCGAGGGTCTGCAGCACGAACGTGAGTACCAGTCCGAGAACCAGCGCGACGGCGACGAGTAGTCGCCCCGTCCGACGGCCGGTACTACCGCCTTCTGGGCGCTCCATACCCGGCTGTAGGGGTCTGTCGTAGTTGTATGCGTTGACGTGATGGATACCAATCAAATACGCTTATGGTATGTTATGACGTAGCACAACTTGTGGCGTCGTGCCACGATACCTGTCATCCCACGGGTCGTGTGTTCTTTGCCAGACCACGGCCAACCCGCTGAGTCCCCGTTTCAGTCGCCGAACCAAAACTCGTTGCAGCGGACGCTTTTGTCGCTCCCATCCCATGGTTCACACATGCCAGAGACTGGCCCAGTGGTCGGCGAACAAGCCGTTCTGGACGTAGCACTCGCTCGCTGACAGACTATCTCCACCTGAAACGGTGGCCTTTCGGCTCGACGTCGAATCGTGACGCAACCAGCAGTGAGAAACAGCCTGAAAGAAGATGGGACGAGGGTTTCGTCTCGAACTTATTCCTCGGTCTCGTCGCCGAGGAGTCGCTCGACCATCACGTCGGGGTCGAACCGTTCGAGGTCGTCGTAGGCCTGGCCGACACCGAGGAACAGGATGGGTTTTCCGGTGACGTGCGCGATGGAGATGGCCGCCCCGCCGTTCGAGTCGGCGTCGGCCTTCGTGAGGATGGCCCCGTCGATGGTGGCCGCCTCGTCGAACTTCTTCGCGCGCTGGACCGCGTCCTGCCCGGCGACGGCCTCGTCGACGAACAGCGTCATGTCCGGGCCGACGACCCGGCCAATCTTCTCTAGCTGGTCCATCAGACCCTCGTTCGTGTGCAGGCGGCCTGCCGTGTCGCCCAGCACGATGTCGATGTCGTGCGCCTCGGCGTACTCGACGGCGTCGTAGATGACCGCCGCCGGGTCACCGCCCTGTTCGTGGGCGATGAGCTTCTTGTCGAGGTTGTCGGCGTGCTCGCGAATCTGTTCGTTCGCGCCGGCACGGTAGGTGTCACCGTTGGCCAGCACGGTCGACAGCCCGCGGTCTTCGAAGTACTGCGCCAGCTTCGCGATGCTGGTCGTCTTCCCGACGCCGTTGACACCGGTAAAGACGATGACGAGGGGCTTGTCGCCCTCGGCGATACGCTGGTCGAAGTCGAACTGCCCGACCGAAATCACGTCGTACAGCGCGTCGCGCAGTGCGTCCTCGACGATGGTGCCGGTCGAGGTCGTGAATCCACGGCGTTCGCCGACGAGGTCGGCTTTGACCTTGTCGAGGATTTCTTCGGCGACGCTCATCTCCACGTCGGCCTCCAGCAGCGCCATCTCCAGCTCCCAGAGGGGGCCTTCGAGGTCGTCCTCTTCGATGACGACCTTCCCGGTCGCTGCCGCCTTCAGCTTCGACCCGAAGCCGGTGGACTTGCTCGACGAGGTGTCGTCGTCCTCGTCTTCGGCCGGCGATTCGGTCGCCGCGTCCGCGGCGTCGGCTTCGACCGGCTGCACGTCGTCCTCGTCTTCGAGTCGGTCGGTCGGCGCTGCCTCGGCGTGTCCCGGTTCGGTCTCGTCGACCCGAGGGTCCGCACTGGGGACTGCGTCGGTGTCGGCCGATGCTGGTTCCTCGTGCGTCGGCTCGCTCGCGCCAGCACTCGCGGCTGGCGGCCCGCTGTCGCCCGATTCTGGGTCGGCGTCGTGGACGGGTTCCGGTTCCGACTCGATGTCGGACTCGACTGCGTCTGTGTCGGCCGCTGCATCGGCCGCTACAGGCTCCGTCTCTGCGTCGACCGCTTCCGCGTCAGCCGCGTCCGCCTCGGCCTCGACGTCGTCACCCTCGGCTTCTTCGGCTTTCTCTTCGGCCGTCTCCTCGACGTCCTTGCGGAAGTTCCCCAGCTTCTTCTTCAGGCTGTCGAACATCTATCTACTCGTCGTCGCCTTCTTCCTCCTGCATCTGCTGCATCTGCTGCATCTGCTGTTGCATCTGCTGCTGTTGCATCTGCTGCATCTGCTCTTCGAGCTGGCTGCTCTCGCCTTCGAGCTCGGAAATCTCCTCCTCGACGCCCGCGATGCGGTCGTCGATGGAGTCCTGTTTGTTGTCCAGCGTGTCGATGGCGCTCTCGTGGTCCTGCTCGGCTGCGTAGCCGCCACCGAGACCGACGACGACCTCGTCGATGTCCTGCACCTCGGCGCGAACGTACGCGTCGCCGCCGATGGGGACTTGCACGGTCGAGCCGGTTTCGAGCGTTTCGAGTGCCTCTTTGGCCTCGTCCATCTCGGACTGCTCGTCGCGAAGGTCCTCGATTTCGCCTTCGAGTTCCTCGATTTCGGCCTGAATCGCCTGAATCTCCTGCTGGAGCTGCTGGGCCTGACCACCGCCGCCTCCACCCATCATTGTGCTTCGACCTCCTCGACCTCGATCTGCGTGCGCTTGAGGTTGTGCTTGCTGCCGAAGGTCGCGAACGTGTGCTCACGTGCGACGTCCTCGTTCTCGGCTTCGATGGTGGTCTCGAACGGGCTCATCCCGTCTCGTGTTTTGTACTTCCCGCGGACAGTAAACTGACTCATGCGTCTGTCTCGGAGAGCGAGATGGAAGAATCTTCCCTTATCGGACCTCGCCGAAGGCGTTTTTACTGTCCGTTCAGCTCCCCGAATACGGTCGTCTCACCCGGCTGTCGCGGTGTGCTGGGAGAAAAGGCTCGTAGAAGACCGACTGCTCGTCGGAACCGACGGCGTCGAGGCCGCGGAAAACGTAGAATCGCGCGCTCAGTCGATGAGACCGAGCGCGTCCTCGATGCGGCCGAGTTCTGGCCCGGTGGTCTCCTCGCCAGCGACGTAGCCGTTGTCGTTGACGACGAGGCCGGAGCCGACCAGCGGCGCACCGTAGTTGATGGTCCCCACGTCGGCGGGAACGCCGAGGTGGTCCTCCAGGAAGTCCAGTTCTTCGTCGGTGGACTTCGGGTGACAGAGGACGCCCTTGTTCGTGGCGACCGCGGCGGTGCCGACCGTCCGGACACCTGCGAGGTCGCCGCGTTCGACAGGGACACCGAGGGTGTCCTCGACGATGTCGACGGCCTCGTCGGAGAGGTCCGGGTGGGCGTACGCGCCGGTGTCGTTGGCGAGTATGATGTTGCCGGCGGCGTTACGCCGACCGGGCAACTCGCCGACGGGCAGGTCGACCACGTCGGCGATGCGCTCTCGCTCTCGCTCGGTGACGCGGCTGGTCACGACCAGCCCGTTCGAGTTTCCGGCAACGAGCGCGCCCACGGTGGACGAGCCGGCGATGGTCGTCGGAATCGCGGGTACTTCCAGTTCGTCGGCCATGGCGTCGCGGACGGACTCCTCGATGTCTGGTCTGCAGAGGAAACAGACATCGGTGGCCCGCGCGAAGACGCCGACGTACGGCGACCCGGCGAACGCGGTTCGTAGCACGTTACTCCGCGTGTTCGGCTTCCACGACGACCTCGCCCTCTTCGTCGAAGCGGGCGGCCCGGACGCGAAGCTTGCTCGGGGGCTTCTTGCGACCGCGCGACCAGATGGCCTCGTTGATGGAGGGGTCCAGTCGGACCTGCTCGGACTCGACCTTGAAGTGCTGGGCGAGGTGCTCACGGATGAGCGTCATCGCCTTGTCGGCGCGCTTGTGCTTCGGTTCCGCGGTGGCGTCACGGAGCGGGACGGTGACGACGCGCTCCTCGAAATCGCTGGAACTCATTATTCGTCGGTGTCGTTACGCCGCCAGTTTCGGCGCTTGTGGTTGCGCTGGACTTCCATGTCGGTCTTGAGCATGACCCACGCTGGGACACGGCTGTTCTGACGCTCCAGTTTGGAGAGTCGCTTTTTCTTGGCCTTCGATTTCTTACCCATAGTGGACGGAGATATCCTTGCCGGGCTTAAAATGTTGTTCTTTTCGACCCGGGACTGTGCCCGAGACGCTTGCTCACTGCTCGCACGCGGTGCGTGTCTTCTTGCACCGGCTAACAGCTTTGGCAGGTTAGTTTCCCGTCTCCGTCGCCTCTTTCCGGTGAACGATGACCGACGAAAGTGACACGCCCACGTGGACGCGTCGTGCAATCCTCGCCGGGGCCGCCGGCACCGTGGCGACGACGGCCGCAATCGACACGGTCACCGCACAGAGCAGTCGGCAGTTCGTCTTCGAGGAACCGAGCGACTTCTCGGGTGAGTACGAGGGGAGCTGGCTCGTCGTGGTCGACCAGACCGACGGCGACGCGAGCGCGGCCGACCAGTGTCGCGACACCACCTGGAGCCCAGACGAGCGCCGGACCTACGAGGCCGTCCTCACGACGCGACTCGCCCAGAACCCCGAAGACTCGAACGGGGCCGAGGTGACCGTCGTGAGTAGCGCGACCGACGACGACATCCAGCCGGGCACCGTCTACACCATCAGCTCGGCGACGGAGTGCAGTTCGGGCTACGTCACGGTCGACGCAGAGTTCGTCCCCGACGAACAGGCTCCCTACGGGACCGAAACGACGGTACCGACCGACCCGGGTGCGGGTTCCGGACCGATACCCGGATTCACGGGCGCAGGGGCGTTGGCGGCCGTCGCGGGGCTCGCAGGCCTCGCTCGCTGGCGAGACTGACACGTATCGACTCCGGCAAGGAACGCTCAAACGGGCGTTTCAGGTAAGCGAGTCGATATACTCGCTGGACGCCTCTGGTCGCACATGCGAAGCTGGAACCGACGGGACGTACTCGCGCTGGCGGGTGCGCTCTCTCTCCCTGCCCTCACCGGCTGTCTCGGGGCCGGTGGCAACGGCGTGACACCGGGACTGCTCGTCTCTAACCTTTCCCGCGATACGGACCCGACCGTCTCGGCCGACGACCTCCGTGCACAGGTCAGGGCGAACACCGCGTTCGCGCTCGATCTCCACCAGTCACAGGTCGACGCGGACGACACTGGGAACCTGTTCCTCTCACCCATCAGCGTCTCGCTCGCGATGGCGATGGTGTGGGCTGGCGCTCGCGGTGAGACGGAGACGCAAATCGCCGAAACGCTCCACTACCTCGGCGACCAGTCCGACCTTCACACGACGTTCAACCGACTCGACCTCGCACTCGAACCGCCGGAAGACGCCGAGGACGACGCGTTCCGGCTCGACCTCGTCAACGCGCTCTGGGGGCAGGAGTCGTACCCCTTCTCGGACGACTATCTCGACACCCTCGCGGTGAACTACGGGGCTGGACTCCGGACGCTCGACTTCGCGACGGCCCCCGAAAACGCGCGTGAGACCATCAACGAGTGGGTCGCCGAGCAGACCGAGGACCGTATCGAAGACCTGCTCGCCGAGGGGACCATCGACGACGGGACACGCCTCGTCGCCACCAACGCGGTCTACTTCAAAGCGAAGTGGGCCCACACCTTCTCGGCGGGCACCACTACCGACGGGGCGTTCACCGCCATCGATGGGAGCGAAGCCGACGTGCCACTGATGCGCCAGACCGCGCCGTTCCCCTACGCCGATGTCGATGGGACGCAAGTCGTCGAACTCCCGTACGTCGGCGAAGACGTGAGCATGGTCGTCGTATTGCCACCCGAGGGCGAGTTCGCCTCGTTCGAACGGTCGCTGGACGCCGACGGCCTGCACGGACTGTTCGACGCACTCGAACTGAGCAGCGGGACCGTCGTCCTCCCGCGGTTCACGTTCGGCTCGAAAGTCGGCCTGAACCAGACACTCGCAGACCTCGGGATGCCCGACGCCTTCGACCACAACCGTGCGGACTTCAGCGGGATGGTCGAGGACGGCACCCAGCAAGACCTCGCTATCACCGACGTGGCACATCAGGGCTTCGTCGCGGTCGACGAAGAGGGAACCGAGGCGGCCGCGGCGACCGGCGTCGTCGGCGGTGTCACCTCGATGCCCCTGGAAGAGTTCGAGTTCGTCGCCGACCGACCGTTCCTGTTCGCCATTCGTCATCGCGAGACGGATTCGGTGCTGTTCCTCGGCAGAATCGTCGATGCCGCGACGGCGCAATGAGCAGGCCGGTGAAAAGTGTGCTTAGAGCGGAAATCGTTCGACCGTCTCGTACTTCGGCCCGTCGGGTGTCAGCGTACTCTTCGTGAGGTTGACGCACTCGACACGCATCTCGCCAGCGTCGGGGTCGCCCTCTGTCACACACTCCTGTACCATCTCTTTCCCCCCAGAATGTTCCATCCGAGCGACGGTGAGGTGTGGCGTGAAATCGTGGCCTTCGGCATCGAAGCCGATGGCGGTCGTCTCCGCCTCGATTCCCTCGTGTAGCGTGACCATCTCTTCGGTCCCATCGCGGACGCCGAGCCAGACGACGTTGATGTAGTTGAGCGACGGGAACACGCCCAACCCGCCGAACTCGGCGTCGAAGGGGTCGACATCGGCGTGCTCGACACCGCGTTCGATGGCCTCGACGACTGCGGGCAGTCGGGCTTCGCTGACCTCGCCGAGGAACTTGAGTGTCACGTGTGTCTGCGTCGGGTCGGTGAAGTTCAGGCCGGTCGCGTCGTCGAGACACTCTTGGACCGACTCGACCTCCGTCGCGAGGGCGTCGGGGAGGTCGATACTGACAAACAATCGCATGGATTACCAGTCGACGGACTGTAACTTGAACCTGTCTTCCGTTCAATCGAGAGACGGAGGCGCGATGACGTGAATCGACGACGACCGCCGATGGGCCGTCGCAGGGTCGCATGGCGTCTGAAACGGTCAACCTTAACCGTCCGCACACCCAACCGCGATTTATGACTGACCGCGAGCGAGACCACGAATTCTCCGAGGGGCAAGGCTTCTCCGAACCCTACGACGAGTTCGACCTCGACCCACCCGAACTCGGTGTCGACCCATCGAAGGTCGACCCCGTCGACTCGCGCGTCCTCACGGACCTGCTCGACCGGGAGAACGTCGACGCGGATGCGGTCGACGCGAACGAACTCGTGGACGTGGGCCTGAACTACATGAACATCAACCGGCACGAACAGGCCGCGGACACGTTCGAACGCGCCGCCCGCTTCGCCAGCGAGGACCCGGTGAAGCAGGAAGCGTGGGTGAACAAAGGCGTCGCCCACGCCGAGATGGAAGAGTGGGACCAGGCCATCGGGGCGTATCAGGAAGCACTCAAAATCGACGAGGACGGCGACCACGCGGCCGACGCGCACACGAACATGGCGTACGCCCTATGGGAGTCCGGCGACGTGTCGCTGGCGCTCGAACACGCGGAACGCGCCGTCGAAATCGACCCGCGCTTCCCACAGGCGTGGTACAACCGCGGCTTCTTCCTGCAAGAGCGCGGCCTCTCCGAGGAAGCGGTCAACGCCTTCGACAACGCGGTCCGCCTCGGGATGCGTACCCCCGACCTGCTCGAAGAGAAGGCCCGCGCGCTCGAAGAACTCGGCCGTGACGAGGAAGCCGAGAAACTCGCCGACGAAGCCGAAGAACTCCGCAAGCGTGCGGAGGAAGAGATGATTCAGGAATGATAGTCAACGAGCGAGAGACCAAAGAGGGCCTGCTCGTCTCCGTCTGCGACGACGACGTGCTCGGCGAGACGTTCGAGGAGGGCCAGATTTCGCTCACCGTCAACGAGGAGTTCTACGGCGGCGACGAAGTGGACGAAGACAGCGCCGTCGATAGTCTCCGCCGGGCGAGCGTGGCCAACATCGTCGGCAAGCGCTCGGTCGACGTGGCGGTCGAAGCGGGTATCATCGACGAGGCGAGCGTGCTGGCCATCGAAGACACGCTGCACGCGCAGTTGCTGCGGTTGGGCTGACCGTTCTCTCTGTCCTACAGTTCGAATCGGTAGGTGTCCCATCCGGGCGTCACGGTTACGTCGTCCGCTACCTGTTCGCCCCACGAGAGCGTCGTCTGTATCTCGTCACTGTGGGTCCGTCCGACGAGTTCCAACGTCGCCGCGTCGTCGAGCAGCGGGTCGGCAACGAACATGGTGGCCTGTTTTCGGTCGGTTCCGAACCATCGCCACGTCCGTTGGTCGTTGGATTCAGGGGAAAAGACGCCCACCCCGAACGTCGGTTCTGGCGACGCGCCGACGTCGTAGACTTGCACAGTGTCGCCCTCTGCGTCCCTGAAAACGAGCGTATCGCACGCCACGGCCAGTCGCCTGCTGTCTGCTGGCCCGGGAGTCGGTGCGTCGGAAAAGTCGAGGATGAGTTGTGTCGAGCCGTTCGTAACCCGGCGCGTGGGACCGGTCGCCAGTGTCTCGTCGACGATATCGAGGTACGTGTCTCCGTACGACTCGCCGGGTTCTAGCTGCGTCTCCTCGTGCCACTCGTTGAACGATGTTACGAGTACGGCGTTCAGCTCCGGTTCGTACATGCGCCGTGTGTCCCGACAACAGCGACGGAACCGTTCGGGAGAGCGTTCGAGAACCGGGTTCCCCGCATCGGGACGGATCGCACGGTCGTCGAACCCTGGCAGGACGGCCGGGACGAAGTCGGTCTCACCGGCCCGAGTCGCGCGATACCACTGCGACTGCTGCTCGAACGTCAGGTCCGCGTAGGAACGCTCGGCCGTCACCGTCTCGTCGGCATAGACGGCCGAGTAGTCGGTCACGCCGTCGAAGGGTCCGTAGTCGAAGGTGGCTGGTTGCTCGACAATCGGGGAGTCAGCCAGGACGTACACCCCGTCGCCTACGGCGTCCCGAGCCATCTGGATTGCCCGCTCGACGTCGCCGTGAAATGCCTGGGCAATCCAGAGGTAGACGACCGGTCGGCCGTCGATGCGAAGGTAGTTCGGTTCGTCGAAGTACGTCTCGGCGAGGTAGGCGAAGTCGTCCGCGAGTTGCCGTCGCTCGCCAGGGTCGTCGAAGTCGACGGGTATCGTCTCGAACCGTCCAGTCGGTTCGTAGAGGATGGAGAACACGACGTCGCGCCACCGCGCGGCATCGAGGACGGACTCTCGTAGGGTCTCGTCGGAGTACGACTCTGGTCCCCACCAGCTAACCGAGAACCAGTCGATTCCATGTGTGGTCGCCCACTCGACGTGCTGGTTCACTACTGCCTCGTCAGCCGAGTCGTACTCGCCGAGGATCGGAGAACTGCGGTAGCCACTCGACCAGTGCGGTGGCTGCCCGCCGTACCAGGGGTAGTAGTGCGCTCCCACGAGTGCGTCGGTCGCAGTCGGTGGTGGGGTCCGTGTGGTCGTCCCTGTCGACGTATCCGTCCCACGGACCGCCGTCTTCGTAGTGGTGGTCGACGGAGCGGGAGTCGCAGTCGTCGAGGCCCGGGTCGGCCCCAGCGTCGGTGATTCTGTCGTGTCAGTCGACCGCTGCTCGGTCGTCACCGTCGAGTCGTTCGAGGGACCAGACGAACAGCCACCGAGTACACCGAGGCCCAGTGACGAAACCGCCCCGAGGAACCGACGACGGGGTGTCGAGTCGTTCACGAGGCGGCTGTTCAGTCGCTTGGTTGAAACGTTTTCGGGCAGGTCGATACCATCTACCGGTTCCCACCCGACGAAACCGGTTCTGGTTTCGAGAGCCGTCGATACCGAAGGACAGTTGGGCCTCTGGCCCCGAATACCCTACAATGAGCACGCAGACGACCGACCCCCTCGACGTCGAACGCATCCGCGAGGACTTCCCCGTCCTCCAGCGCAGTTTCGACGGGACGGACCTCGTCTACCTCGACAACGCGGCGACGACGCAGACGCCGGAGCAGGTGGTCGACGCCATCGCGGACTACTACTACAACTACAACGCGAACGTCCACCGCGGCATTCACAACCTGAGTCAGGAAGCCTCCATCGCCTACGAGGAGGCCCACGACCGCGTCGCCGAGTTCATCGGCGCGAACGGCCGTGAGGAGATCGTCTTCACGAAGAACACGACCGAGGCGATGAACCTCGTCGCGTACTCGTGGGGACTGAACGAACTCGGGCCCGGCGACGAAATCGTCCTGACCGAGATGGAACACCACGCCTCGCTCGTCACGTGGCAGCAAATCGGGAAGCAGACCGGGGCCGAGGTGAAGTACATCCCGGTCGACGAGTCGGGCCAGTTGGACATGGACGCCGCGGAAGAACTCATCACGGACGACACCGCGATGCTCTCGGCCGTCCACGTCTCGAACACGCTCGGGACGGTCAACCCGGTGTCGGACCTCGTCGACCTCGCGCACGACCACGACGCCCTCGCCTTCGTCGACGGGGCACAGGCCGTCCCGACGCGGCCGGTCGACGTGCAGGCCATCGACGCCGACTTCTACGCCTTCTCCGGGCACAAGATGGTCGGGCCGACCGGCATCGGCGTGCTGTACGGGAAAGAGCACGTCCTCGACGAGATGGACCCGTACCTCTACGGCGGGGACATGATCAAGAAAGTCACCTTCGAGGAGTCGAAGTGGAACGACCTTCCGTGGAAGTTCGAGGCGGGCACGCCCAGCATCGCGCAGGGCATCGCCCTCGACGCCGCTATCGACTACCTCGACGACATCGGCATGGAGCGCGTGCAGGCCCACGAGGAGATGCTGGCAGAGTACGCCTACGACCGTCTCGACGAGTTCGGTGACGTGGACATCTACGGACCGACGCCCGAGCAGGGCCGCGGCGGCCTCGTCGCGTTCAACCTCGGCGAAGTCCACGCCCACGACCTCGCCTCCATCGTCAACGACTACGGCGTGGCCATCCGTGCGGGCGACCACTGCACGCAACCGCTGCACGACAAACTGGGCGTCGCCGCGAGCGCCCGCGCGTCGTTCTACATCTACAACACTCGCGACGAGGTCGACGCGCTCATCGACGCCCTCGGTGAAGCCCGCGACCTGTTCGCCTGAATCGGTACGATTTGCTGCACCGACGGCAACTGTTTTCACCTGTCCGGCCGGTCGTCGCACATGGACCACACCGCCATCGCCGAGCGCGCCGAGACGTACTTCGGCGGCCTCTCGCCAACACACGACTGGCACCACGTCGAGCGCGTCGTCGCCAACGCGGAGCGACTCGCCCTCGACACCGACCGAGCCGTCGACGAAGACGTGCTGGTCGCGGCCGCGTGGCTCCACGATATCGGTCGCAAGCGCGAGGCCGCAGGCGAGATTACAGACCACGCCGAGTGGGGTGCGACGGAGGCCCGAGAACTGCTCCCCGAGTTCGGGGCTGACGCGGCGACAATCGACACCGTGGCGCACTGCATCCGCGCCCACCGGTTCTCGAACGACGTGACGCCCGAAACCACCGAGGCAAAACTGCTCTGTGACGCCGACAACCTCGACGCCATCGGGGCGGTCGGGTTGGCCCGGACGTTCTCTCACGCCGGCGAACACGGCCGGCCCATCCACGACCCCGACCTCCCGCCAGAAGCCGACGACTCTGCGGCCGGCGAGACCTCGATAAACCACGTCCACGCGAAGCTGCTCCGAATCGAAGACCGGATGTACACGGCTGCAGGCCGTGCGATGGCCGCGGAGCGACACGCCTTCCTCGAAACGTTCGTCGAGCGCTTCGAGCGCGAAGTCGCCGGCGAGCGGTGAGTCACCCGGCGCTTGCACGCCGAAACCACTACCACGCTGCCCGAACACTGCCAGACATGGACTCGTCGCTCGAACGGCACTTGCTGGCACTCCAGTTCCTCCTGCTCGGGCTGCTCGTCGTCTCCTTCGCCCGGTACGCCGCAGGCCTGCCTGCGACTGGTATCGGTGCGGTCGACGCGCTGGCGTTCGCCGGGGCCGCCGTCGGTGTCCTGGGGATGCTCGGGGCGCACTGGGCGGGCGACGACACAGACGATTCAGCTGCCTCCGACCACTCTGACGACGCAGCCACTGGTGAAGCCGATGGAGCCGCGGAGGAGCAGTCTGAGCGCAGCGAACGCCTGATTCCGTCGACGGAACACGAACCGGCTACGACCCACGAGACCGAGCGAGTCGAGCGCACCGAGTACGAACCGGGACCGTCAGCCGACGAGGATTCCGACTGACACACGCAATGATGCCGACCGAATAACTCAGCCGTCGTCTGCGAGCCAGCGGGCGAGGCCGAGGGTCCCGCCGGCCGCGGCGACTGTCGCGAGGACGCCGAAGCCGGGCGTCGACCCACCCTCGTCGCCGTCGCTCCCGGTCGCCGAGGAGTCGGTATTCGTGGCTTCCGTCGTCGCGTCGCCGCCGTCGGCCGAATCGCTGTCTGTGGTTGCGGTCCCGTCGCTGGTCCCGCCGTCGCTATCGCTTCCGTCGTCGGGTTCGCTGGTCGTCTCGACGACGGGCTTAGGACGAGCCTCCATCGTTGGCGCTGGTTCGCCGTCACTCGACGGTTCGGCGAACACGAACAGCTGTCCGCCCTCGCCCTCGTTGTTCTCGTCCCGAGAGAGACTCGGGTCGTAGTAGCTCGCACCGACCACGCCGTCGTGGATGGGTTTCGCCGACCAGAACGAGGTCGTCTCAGCGTCGCTCCACACGCCGAGGACCTGCGGTTCAGCGAGGTCTGATACGTCGTACACCGCGACGCCGCCCGCGTACCACGAGGCGTACAGACGGTCGTCTCGCACACCGAGGTTGTGTGCGGTCGCGTTCGAATCTGGCCCGGCCGGCGTCTGGATGATGCTCTCTCTGGTCTCACCGTCGCGTGACCACAGCTCGATACCGCCGGGACCACCGTCGAGGTCGGTCTCGTCGTTGTCCCACGCTTCCTTCCCGACGAACACGGCGCTCGCGTCGCCGTTTGGCAGGACGTAGTGACTGTTCCCCGGCAGTTCGAAGAACTCCGGATTGAGGCCTTGGGCCGAACTTATCTCGGAGAGGTACGCCACGTCGTGGCCACCGAGGCGCGTAATGGCGCTCGGATTCGCCGGGTCGGACACGTCGACCAGCCACGTGCCCGCGTCCCAGTACGCGACGTACAGCACGTCGTCCTGCACGAAGATGTCGTGGGTCTGTTGGAAGTTGCTCCCGACGCGCTCCCAGTCGCTGTTCGACTGCGTCGCCGACCAGTCAGCGACCTTCGTCGGGTCGTCGTCGCGTACGTCCCAGATGATGGTCGGGGACCCGGGCGTGCTCCCGCCGGTCAGGTAGACGTAGCCGTCCGCGAGGAAGCAGTTGTGTATCCCGTGGTTCGTCCGCTGGAAGGCGACACGCTCCGGGGAGGCAGGGTCGGAGACATCGTAGAGGAAGAAGCCGACGAGGTCGCTTCGGCCGGTGCCACTGTTCGGCCCGGCGACGAGCAGTCGGTCCTCGTCGTACTTCACGTCGAAGATGTCGAGCATCGGTCCCTCGCCGTTGACCGTGAGGTCGCGCTCTTCGGCGAGGACGGACGGGTTCTCTGGGTCGCTCACGTCGACGACGGCGAAACCGTCCTGCGTGGCGCAGAAGACCGTCTCGCCGGACTCGTCGGTGACGACCTCACAGACGCCGTCCAGTTCGATGCTGGCGGTCGCGTCGAGCGACGGCGGCGTTCGGGCCGCCGGGGTCGTCGAGGCAGGTGCGGGGTGTTGGTCGGTCGCGCTGCCGGTAGCGGCGACTGCCGATGCGGCCGTCGCCGTCGCCGTGAGGGCGAGTCCACTGAGAACCTGTCGCCGGGTCGGGACGAGCCGGTCGGTGGCGGAGTTGGGGACCATGCTACTTCGTGACGGTCGTCGAGACTATAGTCATTTATCAAATATCTGTTTTACCAACCTCGGCCGGTGTGCGGTGAGTGCCCCGAAACGTGCCCATCGTCGGGGTGATTCGCCACCGCTTCACACGCTGCGGAACGTTTTTCCGCTGCACAACCGTAGCGGCCCACAACAATGGGAATGGGCTCGGACATGTACCGGCAGCAGATTCTCGACCACTACAAGAACCCGCGGAACTACGGTGAACTGAAAGAGCCGACGTTCACGCACGTGGGCGAGAATCCGATGTGCGGCGACGAGATTACGATGGACGTACAACTCGCTGACGACGGCGAGACCATCGAAGCGGTCGCCTTCCGCGGGGATGGCTGTGCCATCTCGCAGGCGTCTGCGAGCATGCTCTCCGGCGAACTCCACGGGAAGACGCTCTCCGAACTCGCCGAGATGGACCGCGACGACGTCGTCGACATGCTCGGCGTCGAAATCTCGCCGATGCGCATTAAGTGCGCCGTCCTCGCCGAGAAGGTGGCACAGGATGGCGCGGAGATGTACCAGGGCGAACTCGAACTGGAGAAGACGACGACGGAAGACGACGACGACTGACTCCGTTCCCGTCGCGGTTTTTCCTGCTGTCGTGCGTTCCCACCTCCCGGGAGCGTCGTCTCTGCGTTCGGTCGTCTCGGCGATTTCACTCTCCTCCTTGGCCGATGCCAACGCCCCTCAATAATCAACAGAATTATGTTAATTGGCGTCTGTTAGCTGTTCGTATGTCTGGAACGGTGGCTTCAGAACCGGTGGCAGCAGAGGACGACAAGAGCGAAATCGTGGCCGCGGTCGCGTCACTCATCATTCCGGGGTTGGGACAGTTCTACCTCGGGGACACGCAGCGTGGACTCATCTGGTTCGGCGCGACCGTCGCGTGGAGCATGCTGAGTTTCGTGATGACGTTCTTCCTCATCGGCATCCTGATGTTCTTCGCCCTGCCCCTGTTCAACATCGGGGCGGCGGTCGACGCGTACATGCAGGGGTCGAAGTGACGGAGAACGGGTCGAAGAAACGAAATTAAAACCGCTGCTGCCGCCCGGGGTGGGCGGTGTGGTGGTGTTTTTGATGGTGGTGTTTCGGTGGTGGAGTCAGACCAGAATCGACCGGACACGGTCGACGAGCGCGCGCACGGGACTGTCTTGTGTCGGTCTCGCTCGGGGGCCGCTGGCGTGTCGCCGGTCGCTCGTAGTTTGGTCGTCGAGTATCGTCTCGTATCGCTGTCGGAGTGCCTGAACCTGTGTCTCGCGGGCAGCGAGGTCGCGTTCGAGGTCGGCGATTCTGTCTCTGAGGGCGTCGGGGTCCTGCTCGGCTCCGTCGAGCTGCTGGGTCACGTACCCCGAGTCACTGGGTGGATGGTGGGTGTCTCGGGCCACGTTCGTCCTTCGGTTGCGACACACAAGAAACGGTGGCAGACCCTCGAACGACGGGCGTCAGACTACTGTGAATGAATTAACGTAACTCAAATTTTACAACCGTTTTCGTCTCGAATCCGGTCCTTTCTCTCGTCTCACTCCTCCCCGGCGAGATGAGCCAGCACGCCGTCGGTGTCGCCAGGGACGGCTTCCGGGTCGGCACCCGCGGCGGCCGCGGCGTCGGGGTCCTTCAGCAGGTGGCCAGTAGTGAGGCAGACGACGCGCTCGTCGGCGTCGACTGCGCCGGATTCGCGGAGTTTGCGCAGGCCGGCGACGCTGGCGGCGGAGGCGGGTTCGACGCCGACGCCTTCGCCCGCGAGGTCGCGCTGGGCCGCGGTAATCTCCTCGTCG
Source organism: Haloarchaeobius caseinilyticus (assembly GCF_051207395.1). Lineage (NCBI taxonomy): Archaea > Methanobacteriati > Methanobacteriota > Halobacteria > Halobacteriales > Halorubellaceae > Haloarchaeobius > Haloarchaeobius caseinilyticus. Next base: position 1,967,979 of record NZ_JBPJZC010000001.1, read on the forward strand.
CTCACGGCGACGGCGGTGCCGCCGGTCTCGCGGATGCCCGGCAGGGCCTTCGGCGCATTGACCGGGTTGCCGATGCGGATGGCCGTGGCGATGGTCTCGACCTCGTCCCAGCGCGTCGTGTCCTCGGCCCCGTTCTCGATGGCTTCGACCATCGGGGCCGCGCCTTCGGCCTGCACGCCGGTCAGCTTCGGCACGTCCTCGGGATCGAGTTCGTCCGCCTGCACGAGTTCGCGGAAGCACTTGTACAGCGCCGCGGTGTTGCCCGCGTTGCCGACGGGGAGGACGATACGGTCCGGGTAAGTTCCATAATCTTCCAGATGCGCTTCCAGAATCTCCAGCCCGATGGTCTTCTGGCCCTCCAGTCGGAAGGGATTGAGCGAGTTGAGCAGATACGCCTCGCCCCGACCTGCGAGGTCCTGCACGATGTCGAGGCAGGTGTCGAAGTTCCCGTCGACTTCGAGGATTCGCGCGCCGTGCAGGGCGGCCTGTGCGACCTTCCCAGCGGCGACTTTTCCGGCGGGCAGGAGGACGAGCGTTTCGAGGCCGGCACGCGAGCCATAGGCCGCGAGCGCGGCACTCGTGTTGCCTGTCGAGGCACAGGCGAGGCGGTCGACGCCGAGTTCCTGTGCGACGCGGACACCCATCGTCATGCCGCGGTCTTTGAACGACCCGGTCGGGTTCATCCCCTCGTGCTTGACGCGGAGGCTCTCGACACCCACGTCTGCTTCCAATCGAGGCACTTCGTACAGCGGCGTGTCGCCTTCGGGGAGCGTGACGCCCACCTCGAAGGGCAGTGCCGCAGAATAGCGCCAGACGCCACGACCCTCGAAGTCGTCGAAGGTCGGCAAGTCGGCGTAGCGGGCTTCCAGCAAGCCGTCGCAGTCACAGGTGTAGCGGACCTCGTCGAAGGGGGCGTACGTCTCGCCGCACTCGATACAGGCCAGCCAGACGCCGTCTGCGGCCTCGTCGGGTTCGGCCGGGGCGTCGGCGGTCAACGTGAGAGCACTCATTATCGGCGGATTGGCCTACGTGGGGAAAAAGCCGAAGGTTCCTGCGAACCCTGCCGTGGTGGGCTGTGACACGATTTTGGCACTCAGGCCGTGCCGTCGAAGCCCTCGATGACCTCGTGGACGTGTTCGACCCACTGGTCCAGTGAGTCGTGGAGCAACTGCTTCGCCTCCGGCAGCGACTCGGCGGTGTACTGGTACACGTAGCCGCCGGAGTCGAGCAGTCGTCGTTCGCGCGTGGCGAGGCCGCGTTCGAGGAGCGTCGACAGCGACCGATTCACGTTCGAGCGGTCACGTTCGAGCTGGTTCGCCAGTTCCTCGACCGTACTGCCCGGCTGGTCGATGAGCAGCAGATACGTCCGCGTCTCGTGTTCGTGGATGCCGAAGACGCAGCTCATGACCTCCCGAAAGTTCGGGTTGGGCTGCTCGATGAGGTCCCCGAGGTCCTCCGGCGTCGCGTCTGCCATACGCGAGAGAGGGGGACCGTCGACCTAAAGACTATTCCCCGACGGCAATGTAGCCCTGCTTCTCGATGCACAGTCGCATCTCGGCTTCCGTCTCGTGTTTGTGCAGGGTCGTCGGCGTGTCGCAGTAGAAGATTTTCCCGTCGTGACGCAGCGTCACGTCGTGTTCGGACCCGAGCAGTTCGGTCGTGATAACGACGCGACGACCGTCTTTCAGCGCGGACAGTATCTCGTCGGCGTCGAGTTCGCCCGCTTTCGCTCGGAGTGGTTCCGGCATCGTGTGTCGGGTCGTACTGCGAAGCGTCACCACCTCATTGTTTCGACTCGACCTATCAGGGTAACCGATTGGTTAGTTGGGGAGTGCACGGATTTCGCCCACCCGCAACAGGGATATCGACCTCACAGCGCGTATATACGGCCATGGTAGAAACTACGACTCCCACAGCGACTGAACTGTCCACGAAGATGAAACAGTGGCAAGGTGGCGTCGTTGCAGGGCTGGTCGGTGGAGCCCTCTTCGGCATCCTGCTCACCTTCGAGATGCGCCCGGCTATCGAGAGTGCCATACCGGCACTGTTCGGTCTCTCCGGTGGACTCTGGGGCTGGATCGTCCACATGTCCATCGCGGCCGTCCTCGGCGTGGTCTTCGCGGCCATCCTGACGAAGATGCCGACCGTCGGCAGGGACATGCAGAAAAACGTCGCGGTCGGCCTGGCCTACGGCTTCGTCCTGTGGGTCGTGCTGGCCGTCTTCGTTATGCCCGTCTGGCTCGACGCCGTCGGGTTCGCCGGCGCGCCCGTGGTGCCCAACGTGAACTACACCAGCCTCCTCGGTCACCTCGTCTACGGCGCGGCCGTCGGCGCGGTGTACCCGCTGGTGACCTACGCGAACATGGGCACCGAGGCCCGGACTGGGACGCAACCGCAGTAAGCTGGCTGCGACCCACTACCCCCGTTTTTCGAGACACACGAAACCGTTACCTCGTGCTGGCGATGCTACCTCGTGCCGGCGATGCTGGTACAGACTCGCGCTAGCTGGCTGAGCGCAGCAGTCGGCACGCGCGCCTCGTCCTTAGCCGCGACAGGTATCGTTTTCTGGATGCACTCGATAGCGACGAGTATGGGCTCCACCGAGCAGGGAGATGCGTCGGCCGACGCGGAAACACGCTGGGTCGTCCAGTGGTCCGAACCGTATGGCGACAATCAGGTGAAGCGGGTCGTCGACACCGAGGACGACGCCGAGGCCGTCGTCGAATCGTGGAAGGAACAGTACGAACCGGTCGAGGACGAACCGGGTCTCTACCGGGTCGAACTGGGCGGAGAGGTGTACTTCACGAAAGTTGAGGTCCCCTACGGCCCGCTGCCCGAGGACGAATAGCAGAAACAGTCGGTCAGTAGCCGTTGACGAGCGTCGACATGAGCGCCTTCTGGGCGTGCAGGCGGTTTTCGGCCTGTTGCCAGACGACCGAGTGCTCGCCTTCGACGGTCTCGTCGTCGACTTCTTCGCCGCGGTGTGCCGGCAGGCAGTGCATGACGTAGGCGTCGCTGTCGGCCAGCAGGTCACCGTTTAGCTGGTAGCCGTCGAACGCCGCGAGTTTCTCGTCGCGCTCGGCCTCCTGTCCCATGCTGACCCACACGTCGGTGTACACCACGTCGGCGTCCGCGACCGCTACTTCGGGGTCAGTGGTCGTCTCGACAGTGCCAGTGTACGACTCGGCCGTCTCCAGCGTCTCGTCGTCGAGTTCGTAGCCTTCGGGCGTCGCCACGGTGAGGTCGACACCAGCCATCGCACAGCCGACGGCGAACGATTGGGCGACGTTGTTGCCGTCGCCGACCCAGGCCGCCTTGACGCCGTCTAAGCCGCCGAACAGTTCCTTCATCGTGAGCAGGTCGGCGAGCGTCTGGCACGGGTGGGCATCATCGGTCAGTCCGTTGACGACCGGCACGTCGGCGTAGGCCGCGAGTTCTTCGAGGTCCGAGTGGTCGAACAGACGCGCCATGATGACGTCGACGTAGCCAGAGAGTGCGCGCGAGGTGTCCTTCAGCGGCTCACCGCGGCCGAGTTGTGTGTCGTCCGGGCCGAGGAAGATGGCGTGGCCGCCCAGTTGCGTCATCCCCGTCTCGAAGGAGACGCGGGTGCGCGTCGATGGCTTCTCGAACAGCATCGCCATCGTCTTGCCCGCGAGGTCGGCGTGGCTCTCGCCCGCGCCCAGTTGGTGCTTGTACGTGCTCGCCAGGTCGAGGACCGATTCGAGGCCCTCCGGCGAGAGGTCGTCGACGGTCAGGAAGTGATTCGGTGGCTGTGCAGGCATCGGTGTTGAAGTGTCGGTGTTGGTGCTCATTGCAGGTCGCCGCAGACGGTTTCGAGGACCGCGACGGCGCGGTCGTACTCGGACAGTGCGAGACGTTCGTCAGGCGCGTGGTCGAGGTCCGAGTCGCCCGGGCCGTAGGTGGCCATCGGGCAGTCCCACGCGCCAGCGAACAGGTTCATGTCGGCAGTGCCGGTCTTTCTGAGGAGGCGCGGGTCGCCCCCTCGCTTGCGGATGGCCACGCGGAACGCCCGGCCGACCGAACTCCGCGGGCTGACCATCACGGGCTGAATCTCGTCCGTCCACTCGATGGTGCCCTCGCCGAGCATGCCTTCGACTGTCTCGCGAATTTCGTCGGGAGTGGTCCCCGGCGGGAGGCGGAACTGAACGTCGGCTTTCGCAGACATCGAGAGACCGTCGTCGGCGACGCCGCCCTCGAACCCGACCGGTTTCGCGGTCACGGACTCGAAGACCGACTCGTCTTCGGCCGACTCGAAGGCCGCCGCGACCTCGTCCCACCACGCCATCGCGTGCTGGATGGCGTTCGTGTCCGGGCGCGAGGTGTGGCCGGAGGCCGTCTCGATGCGGTAGGTTCCAGAGACGAGGCCGCGGTAGCCGAGCGTCACGGCGTCCCAACTCGACGGCTCGCCGTTGATGACGCTCTCGGGAGCCTCGCGGTCCTCGACGAGGAAGCGCGCCCCGCGCGAGTCGGTCTCCTCGCCGACGACGCCGACGAAGGAGACGCCCGTGTTCACCGCGGCGACCGCCATCGCACACAGCGGCCCGGTGGCGTCGACGCTGCCGCGACCCCAGAGGACCGATTCGCCGTCCTCGCGCTCTTCGACTCTGACCGGGATGTCGCCCGGCACGGTGTCGATGTGCGAGGTGAGCAAGACCGAATCGTCGGCCGGAGCGCGCACGTTGCCCACTTCGTCGAGGTACGCCTCGCGGCCGTTGTCCTCGAAGAAGTTCTTCAGGTAGGTGGCCGCACCCTGCTCTTCGCCCGAGGGCGACGGGATGGACACCATCTCCACGAGCAGTTTGCGAGCGGCTTCCTCGCTAACTTTCGTCGTCGTCGTCACACTCATTTGCCTCCCTCCTCCAGTATTGCAGCCATCGCGTCGACCACCGCGTCGGCGTGGTCGCGCGTGAACGTCAGCGGCGGCAGGAAACGCACGACGCGGCGACCCGCCGGAAGTGCCAGAATCTGGTGCTTCAGCGCGAGGTCGCGCAGCATCGCGTTCGCGCCGCGACCCACGTCGACGCCGACGAGCAGGCCACGGCCGCGTACGTCGTTCACGGGCAGTTCGTCCAGACGCTGCTGGAAGTACTGACCGACCTGTCTCGCGTTCGTCGGTAGGTCGGCCTCCACGAGTACGTCGAGCGTCGCGGCGGCCGCCGCCGAGACGACCGGCCCGCCGGAGAACGTCGACCCGTGCGGTCCGGCGTCCTCGGCGACCCAGTCGTTCACGAGCGTGGTGCCCATCGGCAGCCCCGAGGCGAGGCCCTTCGCGTTCGTCAAGATGTCGGGGACGACGCCCACGTCTTCGCAGGCCCAGAACGTCCCGGTCCGCCCGAGACCGGTCTGGACCTCGTCGAAGATGAGTGCCGCGCCGTGGTCCCCGGTCGCTTCACGTGCGGTCTGCAGGAACGACGTGGTGCCGGGGTTGACGCCACCTTCGCCCTGCACGGGTTCCATGATGACCGCCGCGGTGTCGTCGTCGATTGCCTCGCGCAGTGCGGCGTCGTCACCGTAGTCGACGAACTCCACGTCCGCGAGCAGCGGTTCGAACGGCGTGCGGTACTTCGGTTTCCACGTCGCCGACAGCGCGCCCATCGTGCGGCCGTGGAAGCCCTTCTTCGTGGCGACGATTTTCGTGTTGCCGGTGGCGCTCCGGGCGAACTTCAGCGCCGCCTCGTTGGACTCCGTTCCCGAATTGCAGAGCCAGACGTTGTCGAGGCCGGGCGGTGCGACGGCTGCCAGTTTGTCGTACACTGCGTCCTGTGCGCTCGTCGGATACGACGCCTGCACGAACAGCAGGTCCGACACCTGCTCTTGCACCGCCGAGACCACGTCCGGGTGACAGTGACCGACCGGCGTGCAGGCGTAGCTGGCACCGGCGTCGAGGTACTGCGTGTCCTCCTCGTCGTAGAGGAACACGTCCTCGCCGCGGGCGAGGCGGATGGGTTTGCGCCCGTAGACGAAGCCGTTGGGCATCAGGCGGACACCTCCGGTTCGGTGTCTTCGTTGCCATCCAGTGCCGCGGGCAGAATCGTCGTCCCGTCGCCTGCCAGTGCCGATTGAATCGGTTCGGCCGCGTTGGCGCTGGCGACGACGACCGACGACGCACCGCCAGTCAGCGCCTCCTTCGCCGCCATGACTTTCTTCGTCATGAAGCCTTCCGCGGCGGTTTCGAGCGCATCCCAGTCGGTGGCTGTCTCGACCGCGTCGATGCGCGTCGATTCGTCGTCGGGGTCGGCGTAGACGCCCGAAACGTCCGTCAGGACGACGAGGTCCGCACCGAGTGCGCCCGCGACGGCGGCCGCGGCCCGGTCGGCGTCGGCGTTCACCGGCGTATAGCCACCCTCGCGCTCCTCGCCCAGCATCGGGACGGTCACGACTGGCGTGTAGCCGCCGGACAGCAGGGTGTCGAGGAGGTCCGCGTTCACTGACTCTATCTTGCCGGAGTGGTCGCCGCGTTTGATCTTCTTCTTCCCGTCTTCGAGGACTCTGACGGCCGACTTGCGCTTGCCCGCCAGGAGCTGGCCGTCGACCCCAGAGAGGCCGACCGCGTTCACGCCCTGATTCTGCAGGCCGGCGACGAGGTCCGTGTTTAGCTTCCCGGGCATGACCATCTCGAAGACCTCCATCGTCTCGGCGTCGGTGAACCGCCCGACGACGCCAGAGGGCGTCTCGACGTAGGTCGGTTCCATGCCGAGACGTTCGAGCGTCTCGTCGACCGCAGTCGAACCGCCGTGAACCACGACGACCTGTTCGCCCGAGTCGACGAGGTCTTTCACGTCGGCGAGTGCGCCTTCGGGGTCGACCGCGCGGGCACCGCCGATTTTGACTACTGTGGTCATTTACGGACTCCCCACGGGGTGCAGCCCCATGAATTCGAGACCGGCCGTCTCCTCGAAGCCGAGGGCGACGTTCGTCGCGTGAATCGCCTGCCCGGCCGAGCCTTTCATCATGTTGTCGATGGCAGAGAAGACGACGACGCGCTTGTTTTTCGCATCTATCTCGAACCCCACGTCGGCGTAGTTCGTCCCCGCGAGCGCCTTCGGTTCGGGGTAGCGATACGACCCGGAGCCACCGGCGACGAGGCGAACGAACGGTTCCTCCTCGTAGGTACCACGATAGGCCGTCCAGAGGTCCCTCTTCGTGACTTTTGAACCTGGGAACACGTGACACGTCGCGCTCGCGCCGCGAACCATGTCCACGGCGTGGCAGGTAAAGGAGACATCGAGGCCGAGCCACTGCTCGATTTCCGCCTCGTGGCGGTGGCCGGTCGGCGCGTAAGGGCGCACGACGCCCGAGCGCTCGGCGTGGCTGGACGCCTCGCCGCCGCCCGCGCCGCCCTCGCTGCTGCCGACTTTCACGTCGACGACGACCTGCGCGCCGTCAAGAACGCCTGCGTCGGCCAGCGGTTTCAGGCCGAGGATGGTGGCTGTCGCGTTGCACCCGCCGGAGGCGATGAGGTTCGCGCCCGGCAGGTTCTCGCGGTTCACCTCGACCAGTCCGTACTCTGCCTGTTCGAGCTTCTCTGGGCAGGTGTGCCCGCCGTACCAGTCGTCGTACTGTTGCTCGGTCGCGAGTCTGAAGTCTGCCGAGAGGTCGACGACGGTGTCCGAAGCCTCTTGGAACGACTCGATGTGTTCCATCGTGACGCCGTGGGGCGTCGCCGCGAACAGCACGTCGACCGATTCGAGGTCGTCCGGTTCGGTGAAGCGAATCTCGCTCCCGCGCATGTTAGGGTGGATGCTCCCGATGGACTTGCCAGCGTACTGGCGACTCGTCACCTGCGTCACGTCGAAGTTCGGGTGGCCGAGGAGCAGGCGAAGCAGTTCGCCGCCGGTGAAGCCGGAGCCGCCGACGACGGTGGCTGTCTTGGTCACCGCTTCCTCGGCGGTCGTGTCGGCGACGGCCATCAGGCGGTCACCTCGGCTGTCGTGTCTGTACCCGACCCGTCACCGACGACCGATTCCAGCCAGTCGACGACGGCAGCAGGCACGTCCACGCTCACGCAGTCGTTCAGCGACTTGAACTCGACCGTGTGGTTCACCTCGTGGACCGTATAGCCCTCTTCAGTCTCCATCAGGTCGATTCCGAGCAGGCCGCCGCCGACGGCGGCCGACGCTTTCTCGACCAGTTCGAGTGCTTCGTCGTCCAGCTCGAACTCCGCGGTTTCGGCACCCTTCGCCGCGTTCGTCAGCCAGTGTTCCGAGGAGCGGACCATCGCCGCGACCGGTTCGCCGTCGGTGGCGAGGACGCGGATGTCGCGGTCCGGCTTGGCGACGAACTCCTGCACGTAGAACACCTTGTGCTCGTAGTGCCCGAGCGTCGCCTTGTGCTCCAGGATGGCCTCTGCGGCGCTCCTGCTCTCGATTTTAGCCATGAGTCTGCCCCACGAGCCGACGACCGGCTTGAGGACGCAGGGGTAGCCGAACGACTCGATGGCTTCCAGCGCCGCGTCCGTCGTGAAGGCGACTTTCGTCGCCGGCGTCGGGACGCCTGCCTTCGCCAGCGCGAGGCTGTTCTTCGCCTTGTCCGCACAGATGTCGGCGGTCGTCGGCGAGTTCACGACCGGGATACCCCACGCCTCACAGAACTGCGTGGCGTAGAGGCTCCGCGAGGTCGCCAGACAGCGGTCGAGAACCACGTCGAGGCCCTCGAACTCGGCCGGCGGTTCGGTCAGGTCGAACTGCAGTTTGCGAACGTCGAGCTTGACCACGTCGTGGCCGCGCTCGCGCAACTCCGCAAGCAGGAGTTTCTCGTCCCGGCGGATGCGGGAGTAGAGGATGCCTACGTTCACGGCTACTCCCCCCAGTCCTCTTCGAGCTCGGGTGCCACGTCGAGGACCGGCGGGTTGGTCTCTAGCACTTCGAGTTCCGCGCCACAGGTGGTACAATCGACTATCTCTCCAGCTTCCAGACTGTCGTGCAGGGTCACGTCCGCCCCACACTCGACGCATTCTGTCATCACCTGTATGAGGGCGACGAAATCACTTAAGAGTTTCGAACTTACCAAATAATTTACAAAAGCACTGATGGCTCTAACTGGTTGTTAGGGGGTTATGAAGCACCAATCCGATTCTTCGTGTCGGATTGTAACTAATTTCGTCCTCGGGTGAGGACTGGTGGTTGTGGCTGTCGTGGTGGCAGCCGTGGACTGTGGAATTTAGACATAGGACGTCACCTCGTCGGTCAACGACGCGTGGGCGTCGTCGAGCGCGGTCTGTTTCGCTTCGAGCGCCTCGATGTCGGTCGAGAGCGACGATTCGGCCGCTTCGAGCGCGTCGCGGACCGCGGCGGGCGCGGGGCCACCGGCCGAGTCGCGCATCTTCACGCTCTCAGCGGGGTCGAGCGCCGCCTCGACGGCCGACGCGTCGACGTAGGAGTCGAGCGACTCGCCGAGGACCTCGTTCGACGCGGCATCGAGCGCGTCGAAGTCCCCACCGAGTTCGCCCGCCTTCGCAACGAGTTCGTGCGCGGTACGGAACGGGATGCCCTCCATGGCCAGCAGGTCGGCCACGCCGGTCGCGGTCGAGAAGTTCGACCCGGCCGCCTCGGCCAGCGCCTCCTCGTTCCAGGTCGCGGTCGCGATACCGCCCGCGGCCACGCCGGTCGCCTCGGTCACGGCGTCGACCGCGTCCCAGACGTGCGGCGTCGCGTTCTGCAGGTCGCGGTTGTACGCGCGCGGCAGACCTTTGAGCGTGGTCAGCAGCCCAGTGAGCCCACCGGTCGCGTCGCCCGCGACCGAGCGGACGAGTTCGAACGTATCGGGGTTCTTCTTCTGGGGCATGATGGACGAGGTCGACGAGTAGTCGTCCGAGAGTTCGAGGGAGCCCTGATTCGAGAACAGGACAACGTCCTCAGCCAGTCCCGAGAGCGTCGTCGCGAGGTTCGCCATCGCGGACGCGACTTCGACGAGGAAGTCACGCGCCGATGCGGCGTCCATCGAGTTCGTCATCACGCCGTCGAAGCCGAGCAACTCGGCCGTGCGGTCGCGGTCCACGTCGAACGGAGTGCCCGCGAAGGCGGCCCCGCCGAGCGGACTCTGATTGACGCGCGAGAAGGCATCGAGTAGACGAGCCGTATCGCGAGCCAGTGCCTGCTCGTACGAACAGAGGTAGTGCCCGACCGTCGTCGGCTGGGCGTGTTGCAGGTGCGTGAATCCGGGCATCACCGTCTCGGCGTGCTCGGTCGCACTCGACAGGAGCGCGGCGCGCAGGTCGCAGACGGCCTCGACCGCTTCGAGTACGTCCTCGCGCAGGCGGAGGCGAATACACGTCGCCACCTCGTCGTTGCGCGAGCGGGCGGTGTGCATCTTGCCGCCGGACTCGCCGATTTGTTCGATGACCGCCGTCTCGATGGCCTCGTGCACGTCCTCGCCGTCGGGCAGGGACGCGTGGCCTTCGATTTCGACGACGTTCAGCGCCTGCAGGATTTTTCCTGCGGTCTCGTCCTCGACGATGCCCTGTTCGGCGAGCATCACGACGTGGGCGCGGTCGACCGCGAGGTCGGCCTCGAAGATGCGCGCGTCGTCCTCGAGCGAGGAGAGGAAGCCGCGGGCGGGGCCGCCGCTGAAGCGGTCACCGCGAACGGCCGTCTGCTCCCCGTCGAGTCCAGTCATCTCAGTCGTCTGCGTGGAGTTCGACATCTGACTCCTCCTCTGTGACGTTCTCGGTCACCGCGTTGGCGAGGCGCGACTGGAAGCCGTGGTACTTGGCCACACCCGTCGCGTCCTCCTGCTCGATGCCGTCGACCGTCTCCGTGTTGAACGAGGCGGCCGACTCGGAGTAGACTGCGTACTCGGACTCGCGGCCGACCGGACGGACCGTGCCGCCCTGCAGTTTGACCGTCACCGAACCGGTGACCGTCTGCTGGCTCTGGGCGATGTAGGCGTTGAGCGAGTCCATCAGGGGTGCGTCGACGAGGCCCTCGTATGCCTTCTGCGCCCACTGGTTCTCGATTTGGGGCTTGAAGTCGCGCTCGTCCTTCGTGAACACGAGTTGTTCCAGCGCCTCGTGCGCGGTGAGGAGCACCGTCGCGGCCGGGTGCTCGTAGTTCTCGCGGACCTTTAGCCCGAGCATGCGGTCTTCCATCATGTCTGTGCGGCCGACGCCGTACTCGCCCGCGAGTTCGTTCAGGTACTCGATGAGTGCGACCGGCTCCATCTCCTCGCCGTCGACGGCGACGGGGTAGCCCTGTTCGAAGTCGATAGTGAGCGTGGTCGTTTCGCTACCGGGCGCGGTCGTCCACTCGTAGATGTCCTCCGGCGGTTCGTAGCTCGGGTCTTCGAGGTCCTTGCCCTCGACCGAACGACTCCAGAGGTTCGTGTCGATGGACCAGTCGCCTTCGTTGCCGCCCTCGACGGGCAGGCCCTTCTCGGCGGCGTACTCCTGCTCCCAGTTACGGGTCAGGCCGAGTTCACGAACCGGCGCGATGACCTCCAAATCGGAGCCGCGCCAGACCGTCTCGAAACGAAGCTGGTCGTTGCCCTTGCCCGTGCAGCCGTGGGCGATGCCGGAGCAGCCCTGTTCCTGTGCGACCTCCAAAATCGCCTTCGCGATGACCGGACGGGCCATCGCGGTCCCGAGCGGGTAGCCCTGATACGTCGCGTTCGCGGTCACGGAGTCCATGCAGAGTGCCGCGAACTCGGCCTTCGCGTCGACGATGTAGTGTTCGAGACCGAGTGCCTCGGCGGTCTCTTTCGCCTCGACGAACTCGGCTTCCGGCTGCCCCACGTCGACCGTGACGCCGATGACCTCGTCGTATCCGTACTCCTCTTTGAGGAGTGGGACGCAAATCGTGGTGTCCAACCCGCCCGAGAAGGCGAGTGCGACCGTTCCCTTACCGTTCGATGCTGTCGTGCTGTCCGATGTGTGCTGTGTCATTCTGTGTCTATGTGACTGACGGACGGATGTCCGCCGTGTTGAGTTGCAAACTGTGCGCCGCGACGGTGAGAAGTTAAGTAGGCCCTATCGGGCCGGTCGTCGTCGCGGTCGTCGGACAGCAACACCGCTCGCGGAGAACGAAGGCGCGAGGTGACTGCGGTGTTGCTTCATCGTACTCACTCATAGAACCACCCTCCTATTAAAACCTTGTGGGACAGCAAATGTTACAGGTGTGTGAATCTCTCACTCGATGTGTGTTGGAACTGGTTTTATGTCCATTGAGTTGCGTGGTAATCGTATGTTCGACAACCGTGGCGACATGGACGTGGAGTCCTTGTTACAAATCGTCGTCGTCCTCGTCGTCGTCTGGCTCGTGCTGGAAATCGTCGGCGAACTCCTCGGCGTCCTCGGGTGGTTACTCGGCCCGTTCAAGCCGTTACTCGGGTTGGCCATCATCGCACTCATCGTGCTGTGGCTAATGGACCGCATCTGAACGACCGAGCGACGAACCGCCGCAGTCACGCTTCGATTGGCTGCTAGCCCCGCGACTATCGATTCGACGTTAGTACATTTTCCTCGGAGCTTCTTCGCTGTCCGTTCACTTCGACAATCGCCTCTGTGTCAGCGCGTCACCGTCGTCGCGACCGACTTCGAACCGGTATCCTCATCCCGCTCACCCTGTAGCATTCGACCGTGTACAGCCTGAACGTCCCCGTCCCCGGTCGGGTCTCGCGCATCGCCAGCGACCTCCGCCCGGCGATGTTCGGGTTCCAGAACATCCGCACCGACCACACCCTGCTCGCGAAGCGACTCGGCGACCCCGACCACTTCGACGGCCGCGAACACGAAGTTCGGCGCGCACTGCGCGGCCAGCCGAGTTTCGAAGTACAGGTCACCGGCATCGAGTGCTTTGAGCGACCGACGAAGGGCCCTGCTCCCGTGGTCTACCTCGCCGTCGAGAGTCCAGAACTCGTCCGACTGCACGAGTCGCTCTGCGAGGAGTTCGGCACGGCCACCGGCCTCGAAGGCGAGGACTACGTTCCACACGTGACGCTCGCACGCGACGGAGACGTGGAGACGGCGCGACGACTCGCCGAGCGCGACATCGAACCGGTGACGTGGACCGTGACGGAACTGGAGATTTTCGACGCGCGGTATCGCGAAGTCGCGGCGCGAATCAGCCTGCCCGCGTGAGGTAGTTGTCCATCGCACCGGGGCCACAACCAGAAAGAACCTAGATACTTTTGAGCCGTTACTCCCAACGCTACGACATGCTCTCCCGCGAGAACGCCGTCATCGGGTCGTGCATCCTCATCGCTGGTCTCATCGTGTACGTGACCGGTGTCAGCGCGAGCGGCATCGTGTCGCCCCGAACCGCTGTCTTGCTGTTCGTCGGCGTCGTGCTCCCGTCGCTGGTGAACGGGTATCTGGACAATCGGACTCGGCAGTCCGAGAACTGAGAGCGATTTTGCAGGCTACGGCTGCGGCGGCGGCCCGTCGTACCGATCCATGTCCTGGTAGAAGTTCATCATCGCGAACTTCAGTTTCTCCGGCCCGATGTCGATCATCTCGTCGCGCTCTTCTTTCGGGAAGGTCCCGTGGACGCTGTACTTGCCCATGTCCGAGCGACTCTGTTTGGTGTAGCGCTCGTCGAGCAGGATTCTGACGCCGATGTCTTCGGGCGACCGGATGACTCGCCCGAGTGCCTGTCGCGTCTTCCTGACCGTGGGAATCTCCACGGCGTACTGCCAGCCGGGGTCGTCCACGTTGGGACGGTCGAACGCCTTCCCGTAGGCCTGTTGCACTGCCTCGGCCCGGTCGTCAAGGTGCGGATACGGCACGCCGAGCACGACCACGGTAGTCGCGTCGTCGCCGTCGAAACTCACGCCTTCGGCGAGCGTGCCCCAGAGTGACGTGAGCAGGACGCCGTCGTCGTCGCTGGTGAAGTCCTCGCGCAAGTCTTCCGCCGAGACGCCAGCCTCGTCGAGGTAGACGGTCGCGTCGCCCTGCTGGCGGAGTCGCTGGGCGTAGCGCTCGGCCTCGGCGTAGTTCGGTGTAAACACGAGCGTGTTCCCGGGCGTGAACCGTACCGCGTCGTGGAGCGCGTTGCCCACTTCCTCCTGCACCTGCGGGTCGTCGCGCGCGCTGGAGAACAGCGCAGAAGTCGAGACGGCGTACGTCCGGCGGTTCTCCGGCGGGAACTGGAGTCCATACGCCATGTTCACCGGGTTCGTCAGCCCGAGGACGTCCTCGGTCACGTCGAACGGTCGCAGCGTCGCGCTCATCAGCACCGTGGCGTGGACTTCCTCGAACAGTTCGCGGGTGACCTCCTGCGGGATGCAGGTGTACAACTCGGCGCGCCCGTACACCTCGTCGGTGCCCTGGTCGCGCCGGACCGAGACGACCGGATGCAGGCCTTCGTCGGTCCCCTCGCGCATCCACGCGCCGACGAACACGGCCGCTTGCAGGGTCTGACACTCCTGTCGCGTCGTCGTCTCGCCGTTCTTGTACGCCTCTTCGTACTGGTCGTCGAGGTCTTTGCCGAGCATCACCGCCGCCTCCAAATCGGACTTGTAGCCCGACCCCTCGTACCGCTGGAGGAAGCCGATGGTCAGGTCGTCTCGGCCGGACTCGTTGGTGACCGCCACGTCCTCCCAGTTGTCGCCGACGCGCTCGCGCTCGCCGAAGCCGAACGAGTCTTCGTACGTCTCGACCAGTTCGTCGCGGAACGGCCGCAGGACGTTCGCGGCGCGCAGTGCACGTGAGTCGTCGGCCTCCTCCAGTTCGTCCAGCGCCTGATTCAGCGTCTGCTCGGTGAGCGTGCGCGTCGCGTGGTCCCGCGCCGCGCTCTCGACGTTGTGCGCCTCGTCGAACACCGTGATGACGTCTTCGGGGTCGCGGCCCAGCCACCGGAAGAACTGCTCGCGAATCATCGGGTCGAGCAGGTGGTGGTAGTTGGCGACGACGAGGTCGACGCCCTCCATGCCTTCCTTCAGGAGTTCGTAGCCGCACATCGTGCGCGCCTCGGCGAAGTCGTACACGTCGTCGGGCGTGCGCACGTCGTCGAACAGCCAGTCGTAGAACTCGTCGACGTTCCCGACGAGGTTCTGTTTGTAGTACTCACAGACGTTCTTCTCGTCGGTGATGGACTCGACACGCTGGGCCACGGAGTCGAGTTCGTCGACGACGGCTTCGCGGGCTTCGACCGCCCGGTCCTCGCCGTCTTGCGCGTCGGAGAGCAGTTGTCGCTCGCGCTCTCGCAACTGGGCTTCCTCCTGTCTCGCGTCGACGAGTTCGCGGGTGTTGTCCCGCAGGACCTGACACTCCTCGTAGCCCACGTCGATGTGGCACATCGCGGCCTTCCCCTTGAACACGACGGAGCGAATCGGCTCCTGTCGGGTGATGGCGCGCGCTTCCTGCACGAACTGGCGCATCTGCTGGTGGACGTCGGTCGTGATGACGACCGCCTTGTCTGCATCGCGTGCGTACTCCAGCGCGGGTACGAGCGCCGACAACGTCTTGCCCGTCCCGCAGGCCCCCTCGAACAGGACGTCTTGCCCCCGTTCGAGCGAGGTGTGGATACGGTCCATCGCCTCGCCCTGATTCTCGTAGGGCTCGTCGTAGGGGAAGAATCGGAGATACGCGTCTACCTCGGACACATCGTTTCGTACCGCGTTCTCGCTAAAAAGGGTTCGCCTGCTGTCTGCGGTACAATCGGTGCGGACATTTCGGTCGCTTCCTGCATATCCTGCCGTCAATCCCTGACAGGTTCGATATCGATATAGAGGCTGTATCGTTCTCCTTCGCTAGGTACGAAGTCGCGATTCGAATCTTCTGGAAGGTTTTGCTCATATATCGTGAGCGTACCAGCAACTGAATCAGTACCAAGTTCGAATACGATGAAGACGAGTTCTGTGTCGTGGCCCTCAAATGAATGAACTTCGTTCAGCGTCGTCTCGAACACGACCGAGCGAGATGAATGCTGGTGACTCTCGTTTTCTCGGTCGTCTATCTCGATTTCCAGAGAAGCGCCGTCTATCTCTTCGGCGAGATTCTCTACGAGCAGTTCTTCGAGAACGAGTCTTCCAGCGTCGACCTCGAACCCGGCGGCATCAGTACGGTCGGGATATTCGAGGCTGAAACGCCACCCCACGTCCTCCCCCGGGCCAGGACCGAAGTCGGTTGTTTCTTCTTTCCAAGCCTGTGTCTGGATTTGCACCGAATTCATCTCTCTGTTATCGGACTTCCTTCGTTTCTCCGTGCGTAGTTATTATCGTCTTTTCCTGTTCCTACTGAATCCGAAATCACGCGAAAGTGCTCGTTCAGCCTCGCGTCGCCGTCTTTTCCCGACTCGCCTGTACACTCCCTGCCGCAGCCATAAGGTACCACGGCACATACCTCTCCCTGATGCCCATTCCCGGCTACGACCTCGACGACATCGAGGAACACCTGCGCCAGCGAATCGACGACAAAGAACTCCGCGAACTGCTCACAGAGGAAGAGTGGAAGCGCCATGAGGAGGGCGAAGACCTCGTCGACTTGCTCGACGAGGAGGACATCGAGCGGTTGCTCGTGAGTGGCGACGACGGCGAAAACTGAGTCGCGAAGAACGAGCAGTAGACTGCTGATTACCCGTCGAGTCCGGCCATCGGCGAGTCGAGCATCTCCGGTTCGATGTAGACCTTCTTGATGGCCTCGTCGTGTTCTTGCAGTTCGTGTTCGATAGCCGTGATGGTGTCGTCGATGTCTTCAGTATCCATGTCCGCGTCGAAGGCCACGTCCGCGGTCACGATGAGGCGGTTGGGGCCAAAGTAGACCGTCCGGAAGTCTTCGACCTTCTGGACGCCCGTGTGGTCTCGGACGATTTTCCGGAGCGGATTCTCCTCGTCCTCGGGCAGCGACTCACCGAGCAGCAGGCGTTTGTTCTCCCACGCCAGCGCGACGGCGAAGCCCATCAGCATGAGGCCGATGAGGAACGCTGAGACGGCGTCGTAGATGCCGTCGCCGGTCACGCGCGTCAGGTAGACACCGAACAGGGCGATACCGGCACCGGCCATCGCGATAGTGTCCTCGGTCAGCGCGGTGAGCGTCGTCACGTCGCTGGTCTTCTTGAACGCCTCGCGGAAGGTCTCCCAACCGTGTCGTTCCATCTGTATCTTCATCGCCTTGTACGCCTTCGCGAGGGCCCACGCCTCGAAGACGATGGCACCGATGAGGACCGCGTAGTTCACCCAGATGCCGGGGAAGGTGAAGCCGAGCAACGTCTCCGAGCGGAGTTCGGGTGGTTTCGGGTGCATGATGGCGTGGTAGCCGTGCTTGGCGGACTCCCAGCCCGCGATACCGAACAGGAGGACGCTCACGAGGAACGAGTAGAAGAACTGTGCTTTCCCGTAGCCGAACGGGTGACTACGCGTCGATTCCTTGCCCGAATACCGGATACCGACGAGCAGGAACACCTGGTTCCCGGTGTCGGAGATGGAGTGATACGTTTCGGACAACATTGCCGGACTTCCGGTGATGGTCCAACCGAAGAACTTCAGAATCGCAATCGCGCCGTTGGCGAACAACGCCGCGAGGACGACCGACTTGCTTGAGGCCATTGAAAAGGCACGCGCAGGCCAGCAAAAAAGCGTTTCCGTTCTACTACGCTGACACGTACTCCCAAGTCGACCCGTCTTCGCCCGGACCAGACACGCCGGGGAGTCGCGGGAGACGCGGGCGCAGGAAGTCCCACCACGCCTCGGCGTCGTCGTAGCCAGCACGATATTTCGGGTACACTTCCTGTTTGAACGCTTCGGCGGTGACGACGCCCTCTTCAGAGAGATGCTCCCACGCGGCGCGCACCGCGTCGCGTCGCCAGTCGATCATCATCTCGCTCACGCCGGGGACGTCCATCCTGGTGACGGCCTCGTCGACGGCTTGCTCGCGAGCCTCTTCCGGGTCGAGCGAGCCACCCACGCCTGGTGTGCCGACCGGCGCGAAGTACGCCGTAAGTGTGGTGTCGCTGTCTGTCAGTTCTTTGGCCTGCAACTCGCCGTCTGCGACGAGGTCGTCGAGCAAGCCGACGGCGATATCGGGGTCGATGTCGGTCTCTGCGGCGACCTCGCGTGCCGTCCGCGGCGCGGCGTCGTCGAACGTGGCGAGGACGACGGCGTCGGCGACGCGGCGTGCACCCTCGTGGCGCTCGCGCTCTTTGGACATGCTAGACCCTTCAGGAGGCGAGACCAAATCGGTTTTTGTTCGACGAAAATCACGTCACCCCTCGTCGCGTAGCCAGCGGCATGCTCGTCATCTGCTCCGACACCCACGCTGCAGACGGGTCTGCCATCACTGGCCGCACGCGCGACGCCATCGAGGAAGCCGACCTCGTCGTCCACGCGGGCGACTTCACGACGGTCGACTCGCTTGCGGCCTTCCGCGAGTCGGCCGACCGATTCCTCGCAGTCCACGGCAACGCAGACCGACCTGCCGTACAGGAACGCCTCCCGACGGCACGCGTCTTCGACTACGGCGGCGTCCAGTTCGCACTCACACATCGGCGAAACGGCGGCGACACCGGACTCCGGATGTTCGGGCGCGAGGGGGGCGCACAGGTCGTCGTCTCCGGGCACACCCACCGCCCGCGCTTCGTCGAGACGCCGGACGTGGCGCTACTCAACCCGGGCAGTCACGCCGACCCGCGAGGGAACCGACCGGGGCACGCAGAGCTAACGGTCACAGACGACGGACTCAGTGGGAAACTCGTCGAACCGGACGGGACGGTGTTCGAACGATTCACCGTCCAGTCGGCTAGGCGCGCGTGAGACTCCGAAATAATGAGCGAGATTCAGGGCTAGAGTCGGTGTCTCATGCCAGACTCAGGTCCCCGGGTCGTGTATCACAGCAGTGGAGGGCCGAAGTCACCGGGGCGCGTCTGTACAGAGGACACCCGGTTCAAAGTAGATACCGTAAGCTCAAACAGGTATTTTAGTGAGCTGACAGCCGGAAGCGGCGGAACCGCCGTCTGCGGCCGTGCAGAATCGACAGACAGTGTCTACCGCTGTTCCGTGTACCAGTAAGCGAACCCGGCCGTGAGGACGAGCGCGCCGCCGAGGAAGAACGCGATACCCGGCGAGATGGCGGTCGCGGCGTCGACGGTCGACCCGGCAGCCTGCGTGGTCGTGTCGATGGTCGTCGTCACGGTCTCGGTCGTGTTGTTCGGGTTGTTGGCGACTGGCGGTTCACTCGGTCCTGGTGCGGGGCCACCGGCGGGGGACTTGCTCCCACCACCGAAGAGGCCACCGTCGCCGAACAGTTCCTGGACGCCCAGCGCGCCCACGGCGAGCAGTCCGAACGCGCCCAGTAGCCGCGAGAGCGCGGCCTTCAACCCGGTCGACTCTTCGGAGCCGCCGGCGAACACCACGAGGGGCTGGTTCGACGGTGCGTACACCTTCATCTCGCGTCCCTTCGCGGAGTAGGCGGTGTCGACGACTTCGATTATCTCGGCGCTTTCGAGCTTTTCGAGGTGATACTGTGTGTTCTGGAGCGACGTATCGACGCGGTCTGCGAGCTGCGACGGTGTCGCCGGCTCGTCGTGGAGCGCGGTCAGTAATTCGCGGGCGGTAGACGACGAGAGGGCTCCGATTAAATCGTCGGCATCGTCGCTGTCGAGGCCGATAACGCGGGGTTCCGCGTCCTCGGCCGCCGACGTGTCTGGAGTGGAGGGCAACAGGTCGGCCATACGAGAGGCTAGTCATCGGTTGGCATGAAGGTTTGTATATGTTTCGCGTACCCACCCGGCGAAAGCCCTAATAACGGTCGACAAGCACGTATTGGTATGCAGACACTGCTTCCGGCGCAGCTCGGCGGGCTCTTCGACGACCCGTTCACCCTCGCCGTCGTCGGCTTCTTGCTCGCCCTCATCTTCTTCTTCTACCTGATGTTCCGGCGGACGATGCTGAGTTTCCGCGAGGGCATACAGAAGGGCTCCGGCAAAAAGTAAGAACCGCCGACCACTGCCCGTTCTGCCCGATGCTGGCCCGCTCGCGTCAGCTACAGCGCCGACTCGACGCGGTCTGCGACGCTCACTACGTCGTCCTCGTCGACGTTCCAGTGCGTACAGAACCGCACGATTTGTTCGCCGAACT
Source organism: Haloarchaeobius caseinilyticus (assembly GCF_051207395.1). NCBI lineage: Archaea > Methanobacteriati > Methanobacteriota > Halobacteria > Halobacteriales > Halorubellaceae > Haloarchaeobius > Haloarchaeobius caseinilyticus. Next base: position 1,988,004 of record NZ_JBPJZC010000001.1, read on the forward strand.
TCGAGCCGAGTACGTCCACGTCCTCGCACGCGGCCAGCAGGCCGTCGGCGTCGAGACCGGACTCGGCGGTGTGGACCAGCACGATGTTCGTCTCGGGTTCGGGCACGCGCAGGCCCGACACGCCGTCGAGTTCGGCAGCCAGCGTCTTCGCGTTCGCGTGGTCGTCGGCCAGTCGCTCCACGTTCGAGAGTGCTTCGAGCCCTGGCGCAGCGATGATGCCCGCCTGTCGCATCCCGCCGCCGAACAGCTTCCGGGTTCGGCGGGCGCGCTGAATGAACTCTTCGGGTCCGGCGAGGATAGAGCCGACCGGCGCACCCAGCCCCTTCGAGAGGCAGAACATCACCGAGTCGACCGCTTCGGTCATCTCGGCGACCGGCACGTCGTGGGCCACTGCTGCGTTGCACACCCTCGCGCCGTCTAAGTGGACCGGCACGTCGTGTTCGTGCGCTGCCTCGGCCGCCGCCGCGATGTCCTCGGGTGCGATGGCGATGCCGCCCTTCGAGTTGTGCGTGTTCTCCAGCGTGAGCAGTCCCGTGCCCGGCCGGTGGAGGTCTTCGGCGACGTAGCCCTCGTGAATCTGCGCTGGTGTCGGAATCCCTCGCTCACCGCCGTCGAGCGTGCGAACCTGCAAGGTCGATAGCTGGGCCATCCCACCCAGTTCCCACTTCACGACGTGGCTTTCGCGCTCGGTCAGGACCTCCTGCCCGCGCTCGGTGTGCGTGCGAACCGCGATTTGGTTGCCCATCGTCCCGGACGGAACGTACAGCGCGGCCTCCTTGCCGACGAGGTCGGCCGCCTCGGCTTCGAGTTCGTTCACCGTCGGGTCTTCGCCGTACACGTCGTCGCCGACTGTGGCGTTCATCGCGGCTTCACGCATCGCCTCGTCGGGCTTCGTGACCGTGTCACTGCGTAGGTCGAGCATAATCGTGGATTCTGTGGCGGACGAGAAATAGGCGGTGGTCGCCGTTTTCTGAGTGGGTTCTGGTTGCTGTTTCTGTCGTCGATGTTGTCGGTGTCGAGCAGCAGTTTACGAACCACGACGGTACATGACCGCACTGCCGTCCTCCCCTGCTCCCCGCGTCCACAACCTCCCCATCCGATTCGCCAGACATCACTACGTTCTGTCTGGCTCATCCCTCGCGCGACTACGGCTCGCAGTCTTCGACATGCTCGCCAGCGCGCGCCAAACGGCTTGTTCGGTTTCCGTTGCCGCCCCCGTCCCGTCAACGATTTACACCCTACCGACGAAGCCTCTCGTATGAAGATTGAGTACGACCGCGACACCTGCATCGGGATGTTCCAGTGTACCGCCGAGTGGGAAGGGTTCGAGCGCGACGAGGACGCCGGGAAAGCGGTTCTCGTCGACGGTGAGGAGACGGAGGAGGACGTGTTCGTCCGTGAAGTGCCAGAGGACGCGGAACTCGACGCGAAGTTCGCGGCACGAACCTGTCCGGTCGACGCCATCGTGGTGTACGACGACGACGGCGAGCAGCTCATCCCTTAAATACCCTCGGCCCCTCATCAATTAGGCCGAATATACGCGCGTCAGCGCCCGAGAACCGGAAAAACGTGCGAAGTTCTTTACGTTCCGCCACGCAAGCGATATCCATGACTTCAGGGACGCGGGTCTTGCTCGTCGATGGGGACGACGGCAGGGCAACAAAGACGGCCGAGGAACTCTCGGCAGGTGGATTCAGCGTCGACACCGTCGACTCCGTCGATAGCGCACTCGCGGCAGTCGGTGACGAGCGCCCGGGCTGTCTCGTGAGCGAACTGACGCTGGACGACGGCACAGGACTGGATTTACTCGAAACCATTCGAGCGGTTCACGGCGACCTCCCCTTCGTCCTGTGTACGGCCGACGGCGACGAGGCCGTCGCGGAGCGAGCGGTCACCGCAGCGGTCGACGGCTACGTCCGACGCGAGGACGACTGGACCGAGCGACTCACCACACGAGTCGACGCCGTCGGCACGACCGAGGCCGAGCGGCCGCCGCTCGACCCACTGAAAGAGCGGGCACTCGACGAGTCGCCCGTCGGTATCACCATCGCGGACGCGAGCGCACCCGACCTCCCGCTCGTCTACACGAACGACGCGTTCGAACGACTCACGGGCTACAGCCGTGAGGACGTCATCGGGCGCAACTGCCGATTCCTGCAGGGAGCGGATTCGGACCCGGCCGCCGTCGACGAGATTCGTGACGCCATCGAGACCGAGTCTTCGGTCTCGGTCGAACTCGTGAACTACACCCAAGACGGCGAGCGCTTCTGGAATCGCGTCGACCTCGCGCCCCTGCGCGACGACTCGGGCGAAGTGACACACTTCGTCGGCTTCCAAACCGACGTGAGCGAGCGCGTCGACGCCGAACGGACGGCCGAACACCGTGCGGCCCAACTCGCCGCCGAGCGACAGGGGCTCCAGCACCTCCTCGAACGTGTCGACGGCCTCATCCAGCAGACCGCCGGGTCGCTCGTCGAGGCGACGACTCGCCCCGAAATCGAGCGCAAGATGTGCGAACTGCTCGCCGACACCGACCCGTTCGTCTGTGCGTGGAGTGGCGAACCCGACCTCGCGGACGGAAGCCTCCAGCCGAACGCGGTCGTCGGTGGTGAGCGAGACGGCGAGACGCTACAAATCGACGGAAGTGACGACCCCATCGAGCGCGCACTCGAAACCGGCGAGGTCCAAATTGGGTCGAAAGACGACCTCGCAGACGTGGCGTGGCACGAATCCCGGTGTGGCGAGGAGTTCGCCGGGGTCGCGGCGATTCCTCTGACCTATCGTGACGCCCGCTACGGCGTTCTCGTGGTGTACACGCCCACCCCGTCCGTCCTCGACGGTCGCGAAACGACCATCCTCGCCGCCCTCGGGCGGATGGTCGCGACGGCTATCTCGGCCGCCGAGACGCGCCGGACACTCACCACGGACAACTTCGTCCAACTCTCGTTCACCATCTCGGACCGGTCGGTGTTCTTCGTCGACATCGCCGAGCGAGCCGACGCGAGTCTGACCTACGCTGGGTCGGTGTACCGTGAAGGCGACTCGCTGGGCATGTTCTTCACCGTCGAGACCGACGACCCGCACCGCGTGGTCGACCTCGCCGAGGAGAACGAGAGCGTCCGCGAGACCAAGATAATCACGGAGAACGAGGGTGTGAGTCTCATCGAGTTCACGGTCGCCAACACCGGCTTGCTCTCGACCCTCGTCGAGTACGGCTCGGACGTGAAAGGCATCTCCGCCGAACCGGGGAACGCGACCATCGACCTCGAACTCCCCCGCGAGGCCAACGCCCGGACCATCGTCGAACACGTCGAAGCGCAGTTTGACGGCGTCGCCCTCGCGGCCTACCGCGAACGCGAGCGACCCGCGACGACGAAACAGGAGTTCATCGCGGCTACCGAGGACCGTCTCACCGACCGCCAGTTGACTGCGCTTCAGCGTGCGTACTTCGGCGACTTCTTCGAGTGGCCCCGCCCGACCAGCGGCGACGACCTCGCGGAGTCCATGGGTATCGCCCGTTCGACCTATCACCAGCACCTTCGGGCGGCCGAGCGCAAACTCGTCGGCGAGTTCTTCGACCGCTCCTAAGCGTTAGTCACGGTTCCGCAACCTATTGTTTCGCCGAGAAAAAAGTTATGCGACTCGCTAGCAACACATCTCTTACACGCTATGTCGACAGACGACCGACACTCCCGCGTCCGCGAGTGGGCAGAACTGCTCGGTGAGACGGTTCCAGCATCGGCCACGAACCGCATGTGGGCCGCCCGGCCGTCGGGCGACCGCGAAAACTGACCGGTCGTTCCGCGATTACGCGATCTTGTCGTACTGCTCGGAGAGCTTCTCTGCAGCCTCGCCGAGCTGGTCACGCTCCAGTTCGGAGAGGTCCCACTCGACGATTTCTTCGACACCGCTACTGCCGAGCTTGACGGGGACACCGAGGCCCACGTCGTTCTGGCCGAACTCGCCCTGCAGCTTGACCGAGGCGGGCAGCACTGCGCCCGTGTCGTTGAGGATGGCCTCGACCATGTGAGCGACGCCGGTCGCCGGACCCCACTGGGTCGCGCCCTTGCGCTCGATGACGTTCATCGCGCTCTCTTTCAGGTCGCCCAGAATCTCCTCCTTCTCGTCGTCGGAGAAGGCGGGGTCGCGGCCGTCGACGCGAACCTTCGAGAAGACGGGGACCTGCGCGTCGCCGTGCTCGCCCAGAATCGTCGCCTCGACGTTCTTGACAGGGGCGTCGAAGCGCTCGGAGAGGACGTAGCGGAAGCGTGCCGAGTCGAGTCGGCCACCGAAGCCGATGACCTTGTTCCGGTCGCGGTCGCCCGTCTCGTACAGGTGCCGGTTGAGCAGGTCGACCGGGTTCGATGTCGTCAGCGTGATGAAGTCGTCGTTGTGCTCGGCGAGCGAGGACCCGATGTCCTCCATGATGGGCGCGTTGTCGCCCGCGAGGTCGATGCGGGTCTGGCCGGGCTGGCGCGGGATGCCGGCCGTGATGACGACGACGTCCGAGCCGGCGGTGTCGGCGTAGGTGCCCTGCCGGACTCTCGTGTTCGAGTCGTACGCGATGCCGTGGTTGGTGTCCGCGGCCTGCCCGACTGTTACGTCTTCTTGGTCCGGAATGTCCACGAAGACGAGTTCGTCGACCACGTCACGAAGCGCGAGGTTGTAGCCTGCGGCGGCTCCGACCGTGCCGGCCGCGCCGACTACGCTAACTTTCGCCATAACGTGCGAACGTCCTCCCGGTAGCTCGTTAAACGTGTCGAAGTCGGCAGTGGTCTCGGTGGATATGCGTCGGGTTACGGTCGCCTGAGTCCGCTTCCGTGGTGACTGGCGTGTTGAAAGCGGTCCGTTTTCGCCCCTAGGCACATTACCACGCCGCGAATCGTCGCCCGTATGGCCCTCCTCGATAGACGACGCTTCCTCCAGGCGACGTTCGCAGCGGGACTGTCGGGTCTCGCTGGGTGCACGAGCAGTCTTCCCGACCTCCCCGGCGGCGGTGGGACGCCCGGCTACACGGACTGGGTGCGAAATCACCACGACACCGAGGGGCGGGGTGTCCGAACGGGCGTACACGCCATCGACCACACCGCCTTTCGAGCGAACGAACAGCACTTCTCGGCCGAGACGTACCAGCACTACGAGGACACTACTGGGCCGCACTTCGACGGCCTTGCGCACGACTCTCTCGACACGACTGCCGTGCCCCTCCCCTCGGGCACTGGCGTCTTCACCGGGTCGTTCGACGCCGACGCGGTCGCCAGCCGTCTCGGGTCGACGTGGTCCGAAGGCACCACACACGAGGGCTTCGACATCTACACCGCCGAACACCAGATGCGGTCGGGGCTCGCGCTCGCCGACGGAACTGCCATCGTCCGGAGTACCCCGCAACAGGCGGCGATGAAGGCTCTCATCGACGTCGGTACCGGCTCGGGTCCACGGGCGTACGAGGAGAACGACGACTTCGCCACACTGACCGACGAACTCGGCGAGTCGGCGATGGTCGAGGGCGTCGTCCGCGACCGGGTGCAGATGGCCGAACCCCAACGCCGACGCTTTCAAAACGCAGTCGCAGACGGCTACACCTTCGACCTGCACGGCGAGACCTACGACGCACGCCTCGTCGTCGTGTTCGACGAGGCAGCGAACGCCGCGACCGAGCCGGTTCGACAGTACGTCGAGTCGGACCAGTCGAATCGGCGGAACCCGGTCGTCTCGGCGTCGGAGTTCTCGCTCTCGAAGTCGGGTCGCGTCGTCGTCGCCACTGGCAGCGGGAAGACGAGCGAGGTCTTCCTCTGAGCCGTCCGCAGGCTTTTCCTCTGTGACGGTCGTCTGTCCCGACATGAGCGAGTTCGACAAGGAAGCGGAGCGCGAGAAGTTGCGACAGAAGTTCGCCGAGGAGGAGAAAGACCGCCAGTCGACACAGCGGATGAGCGAACTCCTCTTGCAGGGCGCGACGATGACGAACAAGCACTGTGACACCTGCGGTGACCCCATCTTCCGCTACGACGGGCAGGCGTTCTGTCCGAGTTGTCAGGCTGCGGGCCAGCAGGCACAGCAACAACAAGTTGCCGAGCAAGGACAGCAGCAGGCGCAGGAGCAGGCGACACAGCAGGCAACCCAGCCCCAGCAGTCCGAGCCGGCCGAGGAACCCGCCGAAACCGACGCAGACGAGGAAACGGCCGTGACCGAGTCGACTGCCGGCGCGACCGACCAGCGACCGGCACAGCCCGACGCTGGTGTCCGACGTGCCGAGCCATCCCGGACCGACGAACCTCGCGGTGGCCGTGGGACGTCCGACAGCCGAGGCGACGCCAGCACCCCGGAACAGGCCCGCCGTGGAACTGACGCCTACGACACTCGCGACGTTCGTGACGCCCGTGACGCCCGTGCCGACGCCTCGCGACTCGCCGGTGAGTTCGGCGAAGCCGAAGCCTCCATCGCCGAAACTATCCGCTACTTCAGCGACGCAGCCGCGAACACGGACGACCCGGCCCGCGCTCGTGAGTACCTCGCGACGGTCAAGGAAGCGGCACAGGCACTGTCTGCCCTCCGCCGGTAACCGTGCCGTCTCGCAGTCCCCGTGACGACGCCCACACCGCTGTGCGATTCGGCGTCGCCATCTTCCTCGCCCACTTCGTCCTCCGCGTGCTCGAGTCGACGACTGGGTTCGGCCTGTACGCGGGGCAGTCGTTGGGCCAGGTCGGCAGTTCCGCCGCGCTCGTCGCCCTGTTCACCGCCGTGCTCGTCTACAGCGGCTTGCGAGTCGCCCCACGCCTCGGCTGAGACAGTCGCGGTGTTCGTGTCGCAGCCTCGTGTCTCGTCAGCCGGCCACTCAATGCTCTTCGTCGGTCCACCCGAACCACTGGACGAACGTCATCACGAACCAGACCATCCACAGGGTGAACGCGACCAGTCCCGCACCGTATCGGATGCTCGGCGCGACGTCGAGGAGTTGTCCACCGAGAAGAATCGCTATCGTCACCACGAGTCCGGGGGCGGTTCGCCGAATCGCCCCGCGGACCGCGTCGCTCACGGTTCGTACTGACTCCCGATGACCTCGCGGATGCGTTCAGCGGTCACCGCGCCGACCCCGTCGACTTCCAGCAGGTCGTCCTCGTTCGCGCACATGACTTCTTCGACGGTGCCGAAGTGGGCCATGAGCGAGCGGGCGGTGACGGGGCCGATGTCGGCGATAGCGCTCACGACGTACTCCTGTTGCTCGGCGAGCGTCTTCTTCGACTTGCCGCCGTGGACCGAAATCGCGCGGTCGTTCGTCTCCTGCTCGCGGCCTGCGATGACCGCCAGCAGGTCGCGGGTGTCGGCCTCGCTCTCGGTCCGGAGGACGCTCACGCCGAAGTCCACAGCCAAGGACGCGAGCGCGCCCCGGACCGCATTCGGGTGGATGTCGCGCGTCCCGACCAGACTCTCCTCGCCTTCGACGATGAGGATTGGTCGGGCGTAGTGACTCGCCATGTCGCGGACCTGTTCGAACACGGAGCGCTCGCTGCCGACGAGGGTGTCGAGGAAGTCCTCGACCGACTTTCGCTCGACGGCGACGCGGTCGGAGAGCACGTAGTCGCCGACGGCGAGCGTTTCGAGCCGGGTCGTCACGTCCTCGCGCGTCGAGAGGTCGCGCGGAATCGAGGAGTCCATCTCGCGCTGGTCGATGACGATTTCGACCGTGTCGTCGTCGGGCCGTTCGGCTTTGGCGACGACGCCGTCGGCTTCGTTCTCGGCGGACTGGTCGGCGGTGCTCTCGCCGGTGGTCGCTGTCTCGTCGTCGGCGTCTTCGCTCGCTTCGTTCTCGTCGGCTTCGTCGTCCTCGTCGCTCGCGGCGAAGTCCTGCAAGCCAGGTTGCGTGTCCTGTGCGGCGCTCGCCGCACTGCCCCCGTCTCCGCCTCCGCTCTCGCCGTCACCAGCGAAGTCGGCCAGTGCCGACTGACTGTCGTCGAGTTGTTCCTCGACGTTCTTGGCGACGCCTTTCAGCTTCCGGAGTTCGGACTCCATCTGCTTCTCCTTACGACGAGAAATCCAGAAGTACGCCTCGTCGCGCGTATCCTCGGCCATCAGCACGACGACGCGACCCTCGTCCTGTCGGCCGGTTCGGCCTTTGCGCTGAATTGAGCGAATCGCGGTCGGGACGGGTTCGTAGAACAGCACGAGGTCGACTTCGGGCACGTCCAGCCCCTCCTCGGCGACGGAGGTGGAGACGAGCACTTCGAACTCGCCAGCTTTGAACTGCTCCAGCGTCTCCTGTTGCTGTTTCTGGGTCATCCCGTCGGAGCCTTCCTTGTCGCCCTGCCCGACGAAGCGCCGGGTGTCAAAGTGGTTCGAGAGGAACTCGGTCAGTGCCTCGGCGGTGTCGCGCGACTCGGTGAAGACGATGATTCGCTCGCCGTCTTCGATACCGAGCGTCTGGGCCAGGAGGATGCGTGCCTCTCGATATTTCGGGTGAATGTCGTCGAAGTTCTCGGTTCGGCGGATGGCCTCTCTGACCTTCGGTTCTGAGACCATACGCTGACTGGCCTTCGATGCGCCAGAGGCCCGCGCGGCGTTTTCCTGTCGCTCGAAGTATCTGCGAGTGGCTTCGACGCTCTGGGTCTCGACGTATGTCACGGCCGTCCGCAGTTTGCGAATCTCCGCGAGCAGGCTCATGCCCTTGAAGCCCGCCGACTGGTCGTTGTCAATCATCTTGCGCAACTGCGCCTGTATCTTCTGAACCTGTTTTTCGGAGAGGTCCGGCGATGTCGCGCGAGTCACGCCGATTTCCTTGAGTTTGCCGAGGCGGTCGGCGATGACCTCGTTTATCGCGTCACGAATTTCGATGACCTCCTCGGGGAGTTGTATCTTCGTCCACTCGACCTCCGTGTCGTGGGTGTACTCGGACACGTCGGCGTCGTCCTCGGTCATCACCTCGACCTCGATTAGCCCGAGGTTCTCACACACCTCCAGAATCTCCTCTTCGTCGCCGCCGGGCGACGCGCTCATGCCGGTCACGAGCGGGTCGGCGGCGTCCTGGTGGTACCGTTCTGCGATGTAGTTGTAGGCGTAGTCGCCGGTCGCGCGGTGACACTCGTCGAAGGTGATGTGTGTCACGTCGCGCAGCGAGATTCTGCCACCGACGAGGTCGTTCTCGATGACCTGCGGCGTCGCCATGACGATGGTCGCGTCTTCCCAGAGCGCGGCACGGTCGTCGGGGCGTACGTCGCCGGTGAATACGACGACTTCCTCGTCGTCGAGTTTCATCGCCTCGCGGTAGAACTCCGCGTGCTGTTGCACGAGCGGCTTCGTCGGCGCGAGCAACAGCGACTTCCCGCCAACTTCGTGCAGCCGTCTGGCGGTCACGAGCAGACTCACGGTCGTCTTGCCCAGTCCGGTCGGCAGACAGACGAGGGTGTGGTCGTCGGCGGCGGTCCCCGCCAACTGCAACTGGTAGAGCCGTCGCTGGAGGAAGTTCGGCGTGAGCAGCGGGTGCTCGACGGAGGCCTCGTCGGTGGCAGCCATCGCCCCACAGTTGTGCGGCCTGCCGGTTAAGGGTTCGGCGACCGGAGTGTAAGTAAAATACGCCTCGTCGAGCGAGTTCGCTTTAAGTTGTCTGACGCGGGCGCGCACCGCCGCTACCCGCGGCTGGTCACTTGTGAAAGAGCACCGGCCGCGTATCCACGGCCGGCGAAGCCCCGCGACGACGGGGGAGATGGGGGGAGTGGGGGGGTCCGTCGTCGCGGAGCGTCCGCCACGACGGAGTCCGAGCGGCCGTTCGGCCGCACGTCGTCGGGATATCCGACAGTCGCCGTGGCTGCCGGTGGTGTGATTTGGTCGATATTAAGTCTACCGAGTTTGACCGAAATTTTTGCGGGAAGTGAACGCGTCGTGGGCCGCTCGGTCTCAGTCGAGTGCTTCGAGGACGAGTTCCAGCACGAGTTCTTCGTCGCCGACGACTGCTGCGACGACGGCCAATACGAGCAGTACGACCAGTGCCGCGACGATGAGTTCGAGCAGTGTCATACCATCCGGTACGTGGTCGGTATCGATACAGAATGTTTGGCCAAGATACCTAGCCCGTCGCTATCAGACCGGTAGCGACAGCACTTCGGTGAGGTAGAGTGCGCCTGCGGCGGCGACCGACGCTGCGATCGGAATCGAGAGGTTGTCGTCGATGACGTAGGTGGCGACGACCGGTTTCACGCCGTCGGCCAGCGTCGCCGCCAGTGCGGCTGCGACCGCCGCCACCGGCGGCAGGAACGGTAGCGCGAACGCCAGCGAGACGAGGAACATCGCGGCGAGCACGCGAAACTGCTTCACGGAGCGTAACTCGCCGGTCGAAAGCAGGCCGCTGATGGGGTCACCGATGGTCAGCATGTACATCGCCGGAATCGCGACGTTCGGCTCGAAGAAGAGTCCCGCGACCGTCCCACCGATGATGTACAGCGCGTAGCCGGCGAGGTTGTCCTGCTCGTACTCGCGAGTGAGTTTGTCGAAGATGACCCAGTCCAGTCCGACGAACAGCCGCACAGCTTCGAGGACGAGCGCACAGGCCATGGCGACGACCAGTATCCCCTGTACCCACGACCACGGGAGGGTCGGGAAGCCGGGCTGCTGGCCGAGTAGGTAGGCCGTCGGCAGTATCGCCCCGCTCGCGTGCACGATGCGGCGCTCGACCTCGCTTCGCATCTCAGAGGTCGTCGAAGCTCCGGTCGCCGCTACGGAGGTCGGTCAGCACGTCGACGAGGTCGTCGGTGTCGACGCGCACCTGTTCGGTCGAGTCGCGTTCACGGATGGTCGCCGTACCGGCCGGGTCGGCGTCGAAGGTGACACAGAACGGCGTGCCGACCTCGTCCTGCCGGCGGTAGCGCCGACCGATGGAACCGGAGTCGTCGTAGGCGACCGAGAGACCGGCCGCGCGCAGGTCACTCGCGAGTGCCTGGGCTTCGTCGGCCACGTCGTCACCCATCGGGAACACACCGACGACTGTCGGTGCGACTTCGGGTTCGAGCGCGAGGTAGGTCCGTTCCTCACCCGCAACTTCGTCCTCGCGGTAGGCGTGGTGGACGACGGTGTACAGCGCCCGGCCGACACCGAACGACGGTTCGACGACGTGTGGCGTGATGTGCTCACCGGCTTCGGTCACTTCGTCGACGCTGAAGCCGACCTTCTCGGTCGGGAGTTCGTACGATTCGCCGTCGACTTCGACTTCGACCGTGTCGCCGTCGAAGGCGGTCCGGTCGCGCTCGGCGAGCGTCTGGAGCGCCTCCGAGATGTCGGCGGCTTTGCCGCCGAACTCCGGGCCGAGGTAGGCCATGTCCGGGTCGACCGTCGCGCGCTCGACCGTCTTCGGCTCGTCGTACTGCTTGAATATCGTGTAGTCTTCGTTGCTGTGCTCGGCGTGCTTCGAGAGGTCGTAGTCGCCGCGGTAGGCGAAGCCGGCGAGTTCGATCCAGTCACCGTCGATCTGCCCTTCTGCGTCCCAACAGTCCGCCGCGTAGTGGGCGCGCTCGCCAGCGAGATGCTGACGGAAGCGGAACCGGTCCATGTCGACGCCGACGCGGTCGTACCACTGCTTGGCGAGACCGAGGTAGTAGGCGACCCACTCGTTGGCGATGGTGCCGTCCTCGACGGCGTCGCCGATGCGCATCGTCGTCGGCTCACCGCCATCGGCCTCCTGCATCTCGGCGGAGTACAGTGGCGCCTCCACGTCGGAGACGGCGGAGAGGTCCGGGTGGTCCTCCTCCGGGTCGACGAACAGTTCGAGTTCGGCCTGCGTGAACTCACGCACGCGAACGATGGACTTGCGCGGCGAAATCTCGTTGCGGTACGCGCGACCGATTTGCGTGACACCGAACGGGAGCTTGTTCCGGGCGTACTCCTTCAGCTGCGGGAACTCCACGAAGATGCCCTGTGCCGTCTCCGGGCGCAGGTAGCCCGGCTGTGAAGAGCCGGGGCCGATGTTCGTCTCGAACATGAGGTTGAACTCGGTGACCGCCTGGCCGGCGAGACCGGCACCACAGGACGGACAGACGAGTTCGTACTCCGCGATGAGTTCTTCTACTCGGGGGATGGGGTAGCTCTCGGCGTCCTCGATGTCCGTCGCGTCCTCGACGATGTGGTCGGCGCGGTGGCTCTCGTGACACTCCGGACACTCGACGAGCATGTCGTCGAAGCCGTCGAGGTGGCCCGAGGCTTCGAAGACGGGTTCGGGCGCGATGGTCGGGGCGTCGATTTCGAAGTTGCCCTCGGCGATGGTGAAGCGGTCACGCCACGCACCTTCGACGTTCTGCTTCAGTGCGGCACCTTGCGGGCCGTAGGTGTAGAAGCCCGCGACGCCGCCGTAGGCCGTGTTCGACGGGAAGAAGTAGCCCCGTCGCTTCGCCAACTCGGTGACTTTCTCAGCGTCAGTCATACAGGGCCTCCACGATGTTGATGTCGCGCACGATGCCGACGAGCTGGTCGCCCGAGACCATCGGAATCTGCTCGATGTCGTGGCGGATGAGGAGTTTCGCGGTCTCCTTCGCCGTCTTCTTCGTCGAGACCGTGATGAGGTCGTCCGTCATGAATTCGGAGACCGGTTCGGCCGGAATCTCGACGTTTCGGGTCGGCAGGTAGCGGTTGCCGACCGCCTTGATGCCTTCCCACATCCACTCGTCGTCCTCGTTCGCGATGGAGTCGCCCGTCTCGTCCTCGCCTTCGACGATGCGGGCGACCTCGATGATGTCCACTTCGGTCAGCATACCCGTCATCTCGGCTTCCTCGTCGAGGACGATAGCGTAGGGGACGTTCGCGTAGTACAGTTCGCGCTCTGCGACCGGTAGCGGCGTGCCCGCGTAGGTCGTGTTCACGTCGCGACTCGCCAGGTCACCGACGACCGCGTCGGTCTCGGCCTCGCCCTTCGCGATGGCGTGAATCACGTCGGTGACGGTGATGATACCTTCCAGTTCACCGTCGACGACCGGCACACGCCGGGCGTTCTCGTCGACCATCAGACGCGCGACCTCGGTCAGGTCAGCGTCGTCCGTCGTCGTCGGCACGTCCTCCATCAGCAGTGCCAACTGGTCCTCGTCGGGACGCTCGATGAGGGCGTCGCGCGAGACGAGACCTCGGTACTCCTCGCCGTCGTCGGTCTGTTTGACGACCGGCACAGAAGAGAAACCGTGCTCTTGCAGGTATTCGAGCACGTCGTCGCGGGTGCCCGGCAACTCGACGGTCACCAGTTCTGCGCGCGGCGTCATCGCGTCGGCTACTTTCATATCCGCGATATAGGACGAAACGGCGCATAAAGCCCTTGTTTCGTGTGCGTGATTGTGGCACGTCTCGCCACGGCGACGTTTATATATCAGGCCGCCATCGCTTCTATTGTGTCTGAAAAGAGAAACGTCGTCCTCGCACTCTGCCTCCAGTTCACCTTTCTCGCCGTCTACAGCACGCCGTCGCTCCACCCGTTGGTGTCTCGCGCGCTGTTCCCGTTCGTCGCGCCGCTGACGCACGGCCTACCGGCCGTGTGGACCGCCGTCGCCGCCGCCGGCGTGCTCGATTGGCTTCCGAAGCCCGGATGGGTCGTACTCACAGCTGGACTGCTCGGCGTCGTCTACTACATCGAAGCGCTCGCGCTCGTACGACTGGGCGAAGGAATCGCGCAGGGACTCGGCCGACGAGCGTAAAAATCGAAAGTCAGACCATTTTTCGGACCTATTCGAACGCGGCGATACCCGTGAGGTCTTGCCCCAGAATCAGCGTGTGGATGTCGTGGGTGCCCTCGTACGTGTACACCGTCTCCATGTTCGCCATGTGGCGCATCGGCGAGTAGTCCGACGTGATGCCGTTGCCGCCGAGCATCTCGCGGGCGATTCGGGCCTGGTCGCGGGCCATGCGGACGTTGTTGCGCTTGGCCATCGAGACGTGCTGCGGGCGGAGTTCACCGCGCTCTTTCAGGTCGGCGAGACGGTGGGCGAGCAGTTGTGCGGTCGTAATCTGCGTCGCCATCTCGGCCAGTTTCTCCTGCTGGAGCTGGAACCGGGCGATGGGGCCGCCGAACTGCTCGCGGTCGACGGCGTAATCGCGTGCAGTGCGGAAACAGTCCATCGCGGCCCCGACCGCACCCCACGCAATACCGTAGCGGGCCTGGGTGAGACAGGAGAGCGGCCCCTTCATGCCGGAGACGTTCGGGAGGACGTTCTCCTCGGGGACGAACACGTCATTCAGGCCGAACTCGCCCGTGATGGAGGCGCGAAGCGAGAGCTTCTCGGTGATCTTGTTGACCGAGAAGCCGTCGCGGTCGGTCTCGACGAGGAACCCGCGAACCGGGTTGTCGTCGCTGGTCTTGTCGCGCGCCCAGACGATGGCCACGTCGGCGATGGGTGCGTTCGTAATCCACGTCTTCGAGCCGTTGAGGACGTAGCCGCCGTCGGCGTCTTCGGCGCGTGTCTCCATGCTGGACGGGTCCGAGCCGTGCTGGGGTTCGGTCAGGCCGAAGCAACCGATTTTCTCACCGCGGCCCATGTCCGGCAGCCACTCGTCTTTCTGCGCGTCGCTGCCGAAGGCGTGGATGGGGTACATGACGAGTGCGCCCTGGACGCTGGCCATCGAGCGCAGGCCGGAGTCACAGGCTTCGAGTTCCTGCATCAGCAGGCCGTAGGCCGTCTCGGAGACGTTCGGCAGGTCGTAGCCGTCGAGGTTCGGCGCGTAGAAACCCATCTCGCCCATCTCGGTGATGAGTTCGGTCGGGAACGTGCCCTCCTCGTAGTGCTGTCCGATGTCCGGGCGGACGCGGTCGTCGACGAAGTCGCGAGCGGAGTCGCGAATCATTCGCTCTTCCTCGCCGAGTTCCGCTTCGAGACCGACGTAATCGAGCATACTACGGCTCGGTCGGCCTCGCAGAAAAGTACTCCTGTATCGTCGCAAGTGTTGCCGCGGCCCTCTCGAACGTCGAACCCAGTGGTGCAGTCCGTCTCCTCAGTTCACGCGCTGTTCCAGCACGCGCTCGCCACTTTCGGCGCAGATGAGCGCGACCACATCGTAGGAGTTACAGCAGGACTCGACGGTCTCTTCTTGTATCTCGACGCGGCCACCACCGGGGCACTCGTCGAGGAACACGCGCAGGCCGTTGAGGACCGCACCGCGGGCGATGGGGTCGAGTTCGGCCCAGTCGTCCGTGGCGACTCGGGCGAGGACGTGCGCCCCGGCCACGTCGACGCGCAGGGCGGTCCGCGAGGGCCACTCGCCGACGCGCTGGCCGTTGCGCTCCAGCAGGACCGCCTGCTCGTGGTACTGCACGTCGTACTCGCCGGGGTCGAGGCCGAAGACAGTCCGGACTTCTTCCGGGTCGACCTCTTCGTCGGTCTCGACGAGGTGTTCGTCCCACGCCTCGGCGAACGACTCGCTCAGACAGAGGTCGTCGATGTCCGCACAGGGTTCGACCGCACCCGCGTCGGAGAGGAAGGTTTCGGGGTCTACGTCGCGCACATCGCCCGCTTTCGGCATCGGATGTTCCGGCTCTTTGCCGAACCACGCCAGCAGCCAGTCCGGCATGTATCGCTTCGTCAGTTCGGGTGTTCCCGGGACGAGATAGCCGCGGAGCCAGATTGCCGCCGCACTCAGCGCGAGCACGACGAGGGCACCGGCGATGGCGACCTGCGTGCTCGCCACGGTCGTCAACCCGACCGCGACGACCGCACTCAGCACCAGTGCGATGAGCGAGTTGACGGTCGTACACGGCCAGCACCGGTTCTCACCGGTGTACTCGGGTCGACGGAGTCCGGCGAATCCGGACGTGTGTGAGTCTGCCATACACGACAGAGCGAGACGGACGAAAAAAGGTCTTTCTGTCAGCGATTGCCAACGACTATTTTCGACGATTTTGACTGTTCAGTCGGACGTTGCTGTCGAACTGGCAGTCGTGTCGGCACCCTCGCGGACCTGCCGGACGTAGGTGACGAAGTTGTCGAACAGGGGCTTGGCCTCGCAGGCCTTCCCGTAGTTCTCTTCGGTGATGCCGTCGATGACTTCCTGTTTTCGGGCGTCGTCGAGGTCGTCCTTGCGGCGCGTGACGTCTTCTGCGGTCACCGTGTCGTACTCCGGGTGGAACTGTACGCCGAAGACGTGCCCGCGCCGGAAGCCGTGGTTCCCGTAGTCGTTGCGGGCAGTCTCTTCGGCCCCGGGTGGCAGTTCAACCACGGCGTCGGAGTGCGTGGTGAACACGGTGAAGCGTGATTCGAGGCCGTCGAACAGTGGGTTGTCACCCACGCGCTCGACCTCGCGGTAGCCGATTTCGTACTCGCCCATGTCGGCCACGCGGCCACCGAGGGCTTCGGCCAACAGTTGGTGGCCCCAACAGACGCCCAGACAGGGGAGACCGCGGTCTGCGGCTTCTCGCACCCACTCCTTCGTGGGTGTAATCCATGCTTCGTCCCAGTAGACGGACGAGCGTGACCCCGTGACGACGACGCCGTCCCAGTCATAGTGGTCGGGCAGGTGGCCGTCTGTCGCGTCGAACTCGACCAGGTCGGCGTCGAGTTCCCGTCGGAAGTTCCGTCGGGTGTTCTCGTCGCCGTGGGCCGCGTTCAACAGTGCGATACGAACTCGACTCATCGTGTATAGAAGGGTCACTTTCCGGGAAGTGCGTTACGCTCCGGCGAGCGTTGCCGCCGTCGCGGCGACCGGCACCCGAAAACCCCCGGTTACGGCCGAAATCGGCCAGTACTACCGCCTCTGGCCGGATTCCCAAGGTGTGTAGGAGCGGTCGCCTTGAGACATCACGCCATAGCTATAGTTGCCGTCATCCCCTCGACGGACCTGCACCGACTAATAACTAACACCCCACCCCACCCCACCCCACCCCACCCCACCCCACCCCACCCCACCCGTCCTTTCCACCAATTGCGACCGTGCCAACGTCGCAATCAGGTCCCTGTTTCCTGTCCTACGAACTCGAGCAGCAAGTCGTTGAGCGGTCGCGACCGTTCGACGTTGACGAAGTGACCAGCGCCCGGAAACTCCTCGTGCCGACCACGCGGGAGTCCGTTCGCCAGTTCCGCCGCCGCAGTTTCGTCCAGTAGCTCGTCCGCACCGCCCGAAACGACCAACGTCGGCAGCGTCACCTCGTACAGCGGCGTCGCGTCGAAGTCGGAGAGCGCGGCGGCCTGCTGGTCCCACGTCTCGCGGTCGGCGTCCTCGGTAGTCCGCCACTGGGCGATGCCGTCCACTACGTCCGGTTGCTCGCGACAGAACTCGGCCGAGAGCACCGAATCGAGGGTCTCGCGACACGCATCCTCGTCGCTCGGGTCGGCGAAGAACGGTTCCGGGTCGTATTCGTTGCCGGTCGCCGCACCCGAAACGAGCGTGAGACTGCGCGCCCGGTTGTGCCGACGAGCGTACGCCAGTGCGACCATCGCACCGAGGCCACAGCCGATGAGGTGGACGTTGCGCGACCCGTGGTCGGCCAGCACGGCTTCGAGGTCGTTCGCGAACTGTGCCATCGACATCGGACCGCGCGGTGGGTCCGACTGGCCGGTCCCGCGCGTGTTCCACACCAGCGACTCGAACGGGCCGCCGACGGCGGCGTGTTGCCAGCCCCACAGCCACGCGCCACAGCCGATATCGGGAATGAACGCGACCGTCTCCCCGTCGCCGTCGGTCTCGTAGTACAGTTCGGTCCCGTCTCGGTCCACGGTAGGCATGGTGGAAGCGACGCCGTCGCCGCGGAAATAGCCACGGAACCTGGGTTCCAGTCGTCGTCGTAGTCGTCGCTGGGTCAGCCCTCGTCGACGAACACGTCGACGACGGCGTCCTCGTTCGCCGGAGTGAGACGGACGCCGACGACGTTCCCGTCGCCGTCACGCTGGTAGGACTCGCCGACGACTGCGCTCCTGCCGCGGGCGAAATTCAGCCGTGGCGGGTCGGCGTACGGACGCTCGAACCGTACCGAAATCTGGCCGTCGTCGCCGGCCGTCTGCCCGCGGTGGACGTCTATCGCTGGCGTGTTCCCGCCTGTCCGCGTGTCGGGGCTGGAGATTCGCCACGAATTCTCGCCGTCGGCCCAGTTGTCCTTGACGAGGTTCGCCCCCACGTCCGCGCTCGCGACTTCGACGACCGCAGGTGCGCCGTTCTGCCGAATCGCGTTTCCGTGAACGCGAACGCCGCCGTCTTCGATGCGGATGGCGGGCGGCGTCGGGTCCGTCGTCCGACCGTTGCCGACGACGTAGTTGTCGCTCACCTCGTTGCCCGTGGTTCCTCGCTCGCCGTCGATTCTGATGCCGAGTGCGCCTGCGCCTTGCACGTAGTTGTCGCGGACAGTGCTCTCGCGGGTCCCTTTCAGCCGAATCCCGGCCAGCCCTGGCTCGTGTATTCGGTTCCCAGCGACGAGCCCCCGACTCGTGGACACGAGACGGATGCCCTCCCGTGCGACACCCGAGATGGTGTTCTGCTGTATCGAGAGGTCGCGCACGTCCCCGGCGACGACGACGCCGCGGCCGCTGTAGTCGTACAGTTCGTTGTTCCGAATCGAGAGATGGCGGCCGCCGTCCGAGTCGACGGCGATGCCGGCGAACGCTCGCCGAGGCGTTTCGAGGCCAGACGCGTCCTGATAGCTGACGTTGTTCTGGATACTGACGTTCCTGAACCGGTTCGGGCCGCGGACGTGGCAGAACGACTTGTGTGCGCCGTACCCCACGTTGCCGACCACGCTGAGGTAGCTCTCGTTGGTCCCGGCACCGGTTTGCTGTGCTGCACCGACGAGGCTGCCCTCGTAACTATCGCCGAGCAGGTTCCCGAAGACCGAGACGGCTATGGCGGTGTAGCCGCGCCGGTCGTCGTCCCAGAGGTCTGCGGAGATAGGGCGGTCGAGGCCGTCCGAGACGACGTTTCCGAAGACGAGTTGCCGGTCCCCTGCGACCTGCACACCGCGGTCGCCGAAGTCGTAAATCTGGTTGTGTGAGATACGGACGTTCGAACTGCGCCTCGTGACACTGACGCCACTCCCACCGTCGCCGTGGCTTCGTGGGTGCGTGTTCCGAATCTGGCAACCGTCTATGTGGACGTTCTCGGCATTCACGACCGAGATACCGTGCAGCCGCGTCGCACCGTTCGACTGGCCCGCCCGGTTGCCGTGGTAGCCGACGCCGTGGATGGTGACGTTCTGGACTCTGTCGTGCTCGCCGACCCGAATCCCGCCGACATCGGCACCGTCCGCGGGCTGGATCAGTGTCGGAATATTGGGGCCGTACACGTGCACATCGTCGACGTCGATGTCCAGCCACTCCCGGGTACGGTACGGGGCGTTCGCCGCCGAGATGGAGATGACGTCACCGGGTGCGAGGTTGCGGAACGCGGTTTCGAGTTCGTTCCGCGTCCGGACCACGATGTCGTTGCCGGCCGATTCGACGTGGACCGCCGCACTCGGCCACAGAGAACCGGCCAGTGTGGACGCCGCAAACAGTGAGCAGAAGGTCCGACGTGGAAGCTGCGTCATACATCGACGGTCGGAGAGAATATGTGTAATACTTCGGGTAGTTTGTCCACGAACCAGCAACGTAATGCTTCCTCAGAAATGTTGTCTGTTAGTTATTTCTGAGCCAACTCGGCAGTCGTCTCACCTGACCCGAGGTGGCTCCTCCCGGCCCATTCGGACGCCTTTTCTTCCGGCACCGAATGATTTCGAGGTATGCACGCCATCAAGGACAGTGTCCACGACTACATCGAGGTCTCTCAGCTCGTCGCCGACCTGCTCGATACCCCGGCGATGCAGCGCTTGCGCCACGTCAAGCAGCTCTCCACGGTCCGACTCGTCTACCCTTCTGCGAACCACACGCGCTTCGAACACTCCCTCGGCGTCTACCACCTCGCGCGACAGGCGTGTCGCCACCTCGGCATCGACGGCTCGCGCGCCGAAGCGGTGCAGGCCGCCGCGGTCCTCCACGACGTGGGCCACGGCCCCTACGGCCACCAGAGCGAGGGCATCATCGAGCGCCGCCTCGGCCGTCACCACGACGAGGTCCACGACCTGCTCGCACGCGACGAGGTCGGCGACGTGCTCGAATCGTACGGGCTCGACACCGACGCCGTCGCAGACCTCATCGACGGCCAGGGGAAGTTCGGCCAGCTCGTCTCCGGCGAACTCGACGTGGACCGGATGGACTACCTCGTCCGCGACGCCCACCACTCCGGCGTCCCGTACGGCACCATCGACCAGGGCCGTCTGCTCCGCGCCCTGACGTTCATTGACGGCGACCTCGCGCTCTCGGAGGGCAACCTCGCCACGGCCGAGTCGATGCTGGTCGCTCGCGCACTGATGAACGCGACCGTCTACCGCCACCACGTCTCGCGCATCACCGGCGCGATGCTGGAGAAGGTGTGCGAACGCCTGCTCGACGAGACGCCCGTCACCACCGAAACTTTCGCCCGTATGTCCGACGGCGACCTCCTCGCCGAACTCCGCCGACACGACGAGACGACGGACGTGGCGGCTCGCCTGGCCACCCGCGACCTGTACAAGCGCGCCGTCTGGGCCGAACTCGACGACGTGCCAGAGCGCGTCATCGACGCCGACCACGACACTCGGCGGGCGCTCGAAGCCGACATCGCTGCGGAAGCCGGTGTCTCGCCCCCGGCCGTGCTGCTCGACGTCCCCGGTCGCCCGTCGATGCCGGAGTCCTCGACTCGCGTCGTCGTCAACGGCGAAGTCCGTCGACTCCACGAGGAGTCGCCACTGGTACAGGGCTTGCAGGCGGCCCAGTCTGTCCAGTGGCGACTCGGCGTCTACTGTCCGGAAAATGCCGTCCCGGCGGTGAGGGACGCCGCACTCGACGTGCTCGACCTGCCCGAATCGGGCACGCGACCGTCCGGGTCGCGCGACTGGCCAGCGTAATCGACGCCCGCACTCGATTCCTGTCGGCACTGATTAGTTAGCCAATACGTTTACAGTGGTGGGGTTATGAATGATGCATGGGGTTAGAACCCCGAGATCGGATCAGTCGTTGCCTCCTGACCGATGTCCTGCTCGGCCGGGACCGAGCGGGAACTGGGATACGCCACTATCATTTCGTCGGGTACGCGCCCCGCGGACGGGCCTTCGGCCCACGCGGGGGCACCCGGCGTTTCGTTTCAAAAACAGCAGAAACTCAGTAGCCTGCGGTCTGTTCGTATCGCTCGTGTACCGGTCGCTCGACGGGTTCGACGACGCCTTTCTCCATCGCCTGATTGTAGACGCGGCCCCAGTACGAGGCCTGCGCGAATGTCGCGTACGTCGTCCCGAAGAAGACGCCGACGAGGAAGACGAAGACCGAGAGTAGCATGACGATGTACATAGCGACGGCGAGTCCGAGCGAGAGGACGAGGTACTTCGCGTAGTGCCCGGTCAGCACGAAGTCGGGGACACGACGGGACGTGTACGTCTCGCTGATGCTTCCGGTTGCCGCGAACACGGTCGTGATGGCTGGCGCGAGGGCGAAGACGACGGTGTTGACGGCGATCGCAGCGACGTAGTTCTCGGTGAAGAGGAGTACGTACCCGAGGAGGAAGAGAACCCCGAGGGGGAGCCCGGCCACGATTAGCACGAGTCCTTTCCCGAGCAGGTCACCGTACTCTTCGAACTCGGGCTGTTCGTCGCCCAGCGCCGCCGCCCGCCAGAGGCGATACTGGTACCCACTGGAGACGAGCCCCGGCAGGATGAGGAACGAGAAGAACAGGCAGACGCCACCTTTCAGAATCGGCATCCAGCCACGCGCTCGCGGGAACGAGAACGCGAAGCTGAACGGTCCCTGACTCTCGGTGCTCACGGCGACCCCCCTGCGTGGACTAGACGATTGGCTCGACCTGTCGCTGTCCTGTCTCCTGACATCGGTCGGGTTGACTCGCTAACAGGTCAAAAAACCGAATCCAAGGTAGAAAGGGAACCGCCTCGCTGTCCCTGCTCAGGCGTTCAGCACGGTCCGCAGTACGTCGGGCGCGGACGCCAGCGCCTCGTCCAACTTGTCGGCGTCTGGACCGCCACCCTGTGCGAAGTCGGCCGGGCCGCCGCCGCCACCGCCGACCTTCTGGGCGAGTTGGCCGACGACTTCGCCGGCGTTCACGTCAGAGCCCTCGGGCACGGCGACGACGAACTGCGCACCTTCCAGGCCGGAGCCGATGACCGCGATTTTGCCCTCTTCGACGAGCGCGTTGGCCATCGCGCGAAGTTCGTCCGAATCGGCGTCGATGCGCTGGACGACCGCGGGCGTGTCACCGATTTCGACCTCTTCGGTGTCGGCCCCGCCGGATGCGCGGGCCTCGGCGAGTTGCTCTTTGAGGTCTTCGATGGTCTTGCCTCGGGCCTTCCACTCCTCGAAGAAGCGCTCGGCCGTGTTCGGCACTTCCTGCGGTGTCACGTCCAGCACGTCGGCCGCCTCGTTCAGGGCGTCCTCGGTCTGCTGGGTGGCCTCGATGGCGGCCGTCCCGGCGGCGAAGGTGATACGCTCGACACCGTCTTGCACGCGCTCGGTGTTTTGAATCTTGATAGTGCCGATGTCGCCGGTGCGGGCGACGTGCGTGCCACCGCAGGCCTGTACGTCCTCGGCGACGTGGATGAGCCGGATGTTCGTGCCCGGCGGAATCCCACCCTGGTACAGGTCGAAGCCGTGTTCCTCCTCGGCCTCGTGGCGGTGGGGCCACTCCTGTTTCACGAGTGTGTTCTCCATCACGAGTTCGTTCGCGAAGTGCTCTATCTCCTTTATCTCCTCGCGGGAGATGCGCTCGAAGTGGTGCATGTCGATGCGCGAAGAGTCGACACCCTTCTGGGCACCGGCCTGTCGGATGTGCTCGCCGAGCACCTGCCGCGCCGCGTGGATGACGACGTGTGTCGCGGTGTGGTTGCGCATCAACTGGCGACGGCGCTGGGTGTCGAGTTGGCCGCGGACGAACTCGCCCTTGCCGGGGTCGCGGTTCGTCCGGTGGAGGATGACGCCATCCTGAATCTGGACGTGTTCGACTTCCACAGAGAGGTCGTCGGTACTGAGCGAGCCGGTGTCGGAGGGCTGGCCACCGCCCTCGGGGTAGAACATCGTCTGGTCGAGGACCACGTCGTAGCCCTCCTCGCGCTCGAACACGTCGAGGACGACGGCTTCGAACTCGGTCCGCTGCTGGTCGTCGTAGTAGAGGCGGTCCGTCTCGGGCAGGTCCGCGAGGCGGTCGTCCGCGTCACCGCCCTCCTCGTCGAACGCCTGACCGCCGTCGTGGCGCTGGGCGACGAGTGAGTAGAAGTCGTCGGGGACGTTCACGCGTGCCCCTTCCTCGTTGGCGATTTCCTCGACCATGTCCGGCTGGATGCCGTGACTGTCGTACAGTTCGATGAGTTCCGTGGTCGGAATCGGCTCGGACTTGCGAGCGTACTCCTCGGCGAGTTGGCGCACCTTCCGGCCGCCGCGTTCGAGGGTCTCGTGGTACTTCTCGACCTCGTTGCGGACGATTTCGCGGATGGTGTCGCGGTTCTTGTAACCGAGGCGCTTGGCCTGCATGTCGACGAGTTCGTCGAGCGGCGCGTCGACGCCGACGTTGTCACAGAGTCGCTTCGTACGCCGAAGGACCATCCGGGCGAGGTAGCCCGTCGAGACGTTCGACGGGACGATACCGTCGCCGAACATGTATGCGAGGGTCCGACAGTGGTCGGTGATGGCGTAGATGTCCTCTAGCGGCTCCATCAGGTCGACCAGTTCGGCCGTCTCCACGTCGAGTTTCGCGGCGATGGTGGACCGAGCCGTCTCCATGTCTTCGGCCTCGTCGATGTCCATGTGGCCCGCCAGTTTGGCGGCCCGGTGGACGAGTTCCTCCTCGTCGTCGGTGAGTTCGATTTCGGCGTTCTCCTTGAGGAACTGAATCATGTCGGGGTAGACCGCCTCGTAGACGGTCGGGGTCCCCTGCGACATCCACGTCCATCGCTCCAGCCCGTAGCCGGTGTCGACGATGTACGTGTCCATGAACGAGTAGCGATTCCCGTCTTTCATCTCGTACTCGCCCTCGGGGTCCTGTTCCATGCACATGAAGACGAGCGTGGCGAGTTCGGCACCCTTGTAGATGACCTCGATAGCCGGTCCGGCGTTGCCGCCGCCGACCCACGGGTCCTCGATGTAGACGATTTCGTCGAGATTCGCGCCGAGCGACTCGAAGAACTCGTCGCAGTACTGGACCGTCTCGTCCTTCCAGTACACTTCGCCCTCGTACGCGTACTCCTGCTCGGCGTCCTCACGCGTGTTGAACGCGTGGTGGGCCATCATCTCGAACGCCATCGTGTGGCGGCCCGTCTTCCCGACGTTGTCGATGTCCTGCATTCGGATGCAAGGCTGACTGATGGTCAGCGGGTTCGCCGGCGGTGGCGTCTCGCCCGACGTGACGAGCGGCTGGAAGTCGTAGATAGACGCCTGCGTGAGCAACACGTCGTCACGCCACCGGTTCGCGGCGACTGGATAGGGGTCGATGCGCTCGTGGCCGTGTCCCTCGAAGAAGGAGAGGAAGGCCTCGCGCATCTCTTCCAGCGTGTACGCCTCCGCGAACCCGGGGTTGTCGATGAAACTGTAGTCCTCGCAGGGCGGCTCCCCACACGTCTCCCGGTCGTGGTCGCGCGTCCAGAAGTTCGCACCGCAGTCGGTGCACTCCCGTCGCACGAAGTCCTCCGCCTCGAAATACTCGAGACGGTACTCCTCCTCTAGGCTCATTCGTACCGCACAGTGGCCTTTCAGTCGGTAAAACAGTTCCGCAACGGTCCACGGCCGCGCTGGCTCGCGGTTTTCTGCTCTCCACGCCGTCCGTCGATTCCGCGTCTGGAACCGACTGCTCGCACTCGAACACCCAACACGTTCGAACGAATCCTATTGCCCACTGACCACGTCTAGTGCACCATGTCCACCGAACGGAGTGGCCTGCTCGACGGCATCGGCCGGAGCGACTGGCGCGACCTGCTCCGCCTCGTCGGATTCGTCCTGCTCGTCAACCTCGTCGGCGGTGCTGCCGCGGTCATCGGCGGTCCCGGGAGCGACTGGTTCGCGAGTCTGGAGAAACCGTGGTTCTACCCGCCAGGGTGGCTGTTCGGCGTCGTCTGGACGCTCCTGTTCACCCTGATGGGTATCGCACTGTACATGGTCTGGGAAGCGGGGTGGGACCAGCGAACGGTCCGCGTCGCGGTCGCCGCGTTCGCACTCCAGATGATGTTCAACGTCGCGTGGACGCCCGCGTTCTTCGGGTTGGAGAACCCCGGACTCGGACTCGCGGTCATCCTCACGCTCTGGCCGCTCGTCGTCGTGACCATCTGGGCGTTCGACCGAGTCGACCGCACCGCGGCGCTGTTACTCGTCCCGTATCTGTGCTGGGTGACGTTCGCAGCGGTCCTCAACGGGGCCATCTGGTGGCTGAACTGACGACGGGGACCGACTCGGGAACCAATCAATCGGGCGGCAAGATTATCACGCAGTATCGTTTATTCGTCTGGTAACTACCCACAGGTTAGGTACCACGGTGGGTGTGACCAACCCCATGACGGACTCCCCTCACGTCGTCGTGACCGCCGAACGCACCGCCCGTCGAACGGCGGTAGCGACGGCGCTCGCCGACACCGATACCTGGACCGTCGACGAGGTGGCTCCACCGTCACTCGCCACCGAGTGCGAGGCGGCGGACTGTCTCGTCCTCGCCGACGACGCCGCGATGGCCCACGTCGCCGCCGCTCACGATTCTGCCGACAGTTCCGTCGTGCGTGACGTCACAGCCGTAGTGTTCACGGATACGACGCCAGACAGCGTCTCCTGTCGCGCGGCCGGCTACGTCCGCGACGACGGTCCCGACGCAATCGGCCGACTCGTCGACGAACTCTGCTGGCGGCTCGGCGCGGCAGCGGACGCGACCGAGCCACCCCAAGCGGACCCCAGCCTGGAAGAGAGCCACGCGAAGATAGAGCAACTCCACGACGTGGCCGCCGAAATGGTCGCCTGCGACACCGAGGAAGCGGTGTACGAGGTCGCAGTACGTGCTGCCGAGGAGATCCTCGACCTCGACATCGTCGGCATCGACGTGGTCGAAGACGGCTACTTCGTGCCACAGGCGCTCTCGGAAGAGATGCGCTCTGCGGGCTACCAGCGCCTCTCGGTCGAGGAAGGCATCGCGGGAAAGACGTACAGATCCGGCGAGACCATCGTGGTCGACGACGTACGCGACCATCTCGACGCGAATCCGGTCGGCCCGTACCAGTCGGTCCTCTCGGTTCCGGTGGGCGACTTCGGTCTGTTACAGGCCGGCTCCGCGTCTCTCGGCGCGTTCGACGCCCGGGACAGCGAACTCGCCGAACTACTCGCCTCGCACGCCGCCGAGACCGTCGAACGACTCCGTGCCGAGGCACAACTCCGCCGCGAGCGTGACCGCCTCTCTGCGCTGTTCGAGAACGTCCCCGACCCCGTCGTCAGGTACGCCTACGAGGACGGGTCGCTTCGGGTACAGGAGGCGAACTCTCAGTTCGAGCGTGTCTTCGGCTGGTCGACCGACGAACTGCAGGGAGAAGACATCGACGAGTACATCGTTCCCGATGGGTACGAAGCCGAAGCCGACGACCTGAACGAGAAGCTGATGGCAGGCGAGAGCATGCACGTCACGACGAAACGCGAGACCAGCGACGGGGTCCGCGACATCCTCCTCCACGTCGTCCCGTTCGAACGCGGCGAACGCAGCCTCCACGGTTACGCCATCTACACGGACATCACGACGGAGAAACAGCGCCAGCGCGAACTGGAACGCCAGAACGAGCGCCTCGACGCCTTCGCCAGCATCGTCAGTCACGACCTGCGCAATCCGCTCTCTATCGCCCGCGGCTACGTCGACCTCGCGGAGGACACGGGCGACCCCGAGTTCTTCGAGGAGATTCGCTTCGCGCACGAGCGCATGAACAACCTCATCGACGACCTGCTCTCGCTCGCCAAACAGGGCGACGTCGTCGGTGAATCAGAGCCTGTCAGCTTACAGGACGTGGTTACGAACGCGTGGTCCGGCGTCCAGACCGGAGCGGCGACCGTCTCAGTCGTCGAGGAAACGACCGTCGTAGCTGACCGCGAACGTCTCGTGGAGTTACTGGAGAACCTCTTTCGAAATGCAGTCGAACACGGTTCGACAGACCATCGGACTACGTCCGACGACGCCGTGGAACATGGCGTTCCACGAGCCTCCGGCGATGCCGGAGACGCAGTCGAACACGGCTTGCTGGACTGTGAGGACTGCCTCGCCGTCACCGTCGGTGCGACGCCAGGCGGCTTCTACGTCGCCGACGACGGCTGTGGCATCCCCGCCGACGAGCGCGATGCCGTTCTCCAGTCCGGCTACACGACGAGCGAACAGGGAACCGGTTTCGGCCTGACCATCGTGCAGGAGATCGCCGACGCACACGAGTGGGAGGTCGCCGTCGACGAGAGCGAGGCTGGCGGTGTGAAGTTCGTCTTCTCCGGCTGCAAGCAGTCGGTCGACGCAGACACGACTGTCTGACCACGATACGGACTACTCCACGTCGAATCAGTTCTCAGTTGGAGACCGCGGCGTCACGTCCGAGTAGCCTATGAAAGAGCTGTGAGTGGTTGGTCGCGTCCGAGAGGAGGTCGTCTAGGAGTTCGTCCGCCCGCGCCGCCTGTTCGTCTACGCACTCGGCGAGGTCGGTGTACTCGTCGCTGCTCGCGAGTTCTGCACGTGACTTGCGCGCTTCGAGAATAGCCTTCTTCGACACCTGTGCGTAGTACTCGCGGAGTTCGCGGTCGTACGCCATCCGGTGTTCGAGTCGGGTGAGACAGCGATTCAGCGTCGCACGGTCGACGGGCTTGACGAGGTAATCGTCGAAGCCCATCTCGATTATTTCGAAGTCGGGTTCGACCGCAGTGACGATGACGACCTGACAGGCGTAGCCGTCGGCGCGAATCTGTTCGAGGACTTCGTCGCCGGAGCGCCCGGGCAGTCGGCGGTCGAGGACGACGATGTCCGTCGCTTCCGTCACGGCGGTAATCGCCGAGGCGCCGTCCGCGACTGTGTGGACGCGCCACTCTTCGCCCAGCCACGAGGCGTAGAGGCTTGCAAGCTCCGTGTTGTCCTCGACGACGAGGACCTCTGTCGGGTCGTCGCTCATGGTCTCACCCCTTGTGTACTCATGCATGTGAGAACTAACGATAAAAGTCTCGGCCGCCAACATGCTCTGAGGCTTGATATTTCACGCCGAACGTGACGAATTATCTATTACTCGGTGGTAACAGCGAGAACGCCCTACTCCAGCGCGAGCGACGCCAGCAAGGCTTCGAGCTGGACGCGCTCACTCGCTCCGGTCGTGATGCGGTACTCGGCCTCGCCGACGCGGTCCATCAGCCTGACCGCGGCCTGTTCGGAGAGGTCGAACTCCCACGCAGAGCGGTGGAGTTGGTCGATGATGTCGCCGCCCGCGAGGCCACGCTCGGTCAGCAGTTCGTCGAGTTTCGCCCGCGCGGCGATGAAGTCGCCCGCGATTGCGTCGGTGACCATCGCCTCGACTTCTTCGGGTCGAGCCGTCGAAGTGATGGCGTACACCGTCTCCTCGGTCACCTCGTCGCCCATCACGGAAGCGGCCTGCAGCGCGTTGATGGCCTTGCGCATGTCGCCGTCGGCGGCGTACACCAGCGCGTCGACGCCCTCGTCGGTCAGCGGAATGTCCTCTTCGCCAGCAATGTAGCGAATCTGCTTCGCGACCGCTTCGTCCGCCAGCGGCGAGAACCGGAACACCGCACAACGAGACTGAATGGGGTCGATAATCTGGCTGGAGTAGTTACACGAGAGGATGAAGCGCGTGTTGTTCGAGAACTGCTCCATCGTCCGGCGCAGGGCGGACTGTGCGTCCGAGGTCAGCGCGTCGGCCTCGTCGAGGAAGATGATGCGGTAGTCGTACCCGCCGAAGGAGGTCCGCGCGAAACTCTTGATGCGGTCGCGGACCACGTCGATACCGCGCTGGTCGGAGGCGTTCAGTTCGAGGAAGTTCTCGCGCCAGTCGTCGCCGTAGATTTCTTTCGCAATACTGACCGCTGAGGCAGTTTTCCCGACGCCGGCGGGCCCTGCGAACATGAGGTGCGGCAGTTCGTCCTTCGAGATGTAGCTCTGTAGCCGTCCCAGGATATCCTCGTGACCCACAACGTCGTCGAGGGAATCGGGGCGATACTTCTCGATCCAGACTTCGGTACGGCCGGTGGCCGGCGCGTCCGTCTCCTCGGCCTCGCTCATGGCCGAAGGGAAGGCCGGTTCGCTCATAAAGCCCCCGAGACGACCCGTGCGCCCAAGTAACTCATTCACGTGATATGACTATATACGTATATTTTATCTTCTCATCTACCGTCTATACATGCATGAGATACACCTCAGGCAAACGGAGAGTTCTCGTACTCTTCGTCACGTTCCTGCTCGTCCTCGCATCGGTGCCCGGACTCGTCGCCGGAGAGTCGGCCGTCGCCGGGACCTACGTCGTCGACGAAGGCGAGACGGTCGACGGACTCGAAGTCGTCGGTGCGACCGTCGTCGTCCGCGGGACGGTCGACGGCGACCTGAGCGGTGCGGCCGCCGACGTGCGCATCGAAGACACTGGCGTCGTCACGGGCGACGTGAACGTCGGCGCAGCCAGCGTCACCATCGCGGGACGCGTCGACGGCGACGTGAACGTCGGTGCGGCCACGCTGCGACTGCTCGACGGGGCAGTCGTCGGTGGCAACCTCGCCGCGGGCGCTTCTGACGCGACCCTTGCCGGTGAGGTGACGGGTAACGTCGAACTCGGCGCGGACACCATCCGTGTCGACGACACGGCCGTCGTCGGCGGTGACTTCCGCTACGATGGCGAACTCGACCGAGCCGAGGGTGCCAGCATCGCCGGCACCGTCGTCCGCGACGAGGAACTCGGCGGTTACGAGTTCTCGCTCGCCCCTAGCTGGGCGGAAGGCCTCATCGACGGCTTGTTCACCGTCTACGCCTTCGTGGTGAACCTCGTGGTCGGTGCCCTGCTCCTGCTCGTGCTGCCCGGGTTCTCCCGGCGCGTCTCGGACCAGGTTGTAGCCTCGCCCCTCAAGACCGGCGGTGTCGGCCTGCTGACGCTGTTGGCCGTCCCGGTCTTGCTCATCGCCCTCGCGCTGACCATCATCGGCATCCCGTTCACCATCGTGGGCGCGCTGCTGTTCGCGCTGGTCGCGTGGGTCGCGGCTATCTACGGCCGCTTCGCCATCGGTTCGTGGCTCGTCGCGAAGGCCGGCGGCGACAACCGCTGGCTGGCGCTCGTCGTGGGCCTGCTCGTCGGTGTCGTGTTCGGCTGGGTGCCGTACGTCGACGGTGTGCTCGAAGCACTCGTCTTCCTGCTCGGCCTCGGCGCGCTCGCGCTGGTGCTGTACCGCGATTTCCAGTCGCGTCGTCAGCGTCGGACCGTGGCTCCGGACTC
This sequence comes from Haloarchaeobius caseinilyticus, assembly GCF_051207395.1. Taxonomy (NCBI): domain Archaea; kingdom Methanobacteriati; phylum Methanobacteriota; class Halobacteria; order Halobacteriales; family Halorubellaceae; genus Haloarchaeobius; species Haloarchaeobius caseinilyticus. Next base: position 2,018,413 of record NZ_JBPJZC010000001.1, read on the forward strand.
GCGGTCTGAGGGCCTCGGTGACGACACGGACGACGTGTCGACCGCGTAGTCGACCCACAGACCACCGGTCGCTGCTTCTTACTCCGGTCGGACGACACGCTTAGGCCTGCCCACTCGCAACTCACATCCATGCAGGTCACCGTCGACGTCAAAGGCGAGGACACGTACGACCTCGACCTTCCGGACCCGACCTACGCCGACTGTCTCGCCGAGGTCGGACTCAGCCCCCACGAGGTGAGTGTCCTCGTGGACGGCCGCCCCGTCCCGGAGGACCAGCCGGTCGAAACGCCCGAGTTCACCGTCTTGCGACTCATAAAGGGTGGGTAGCGTGGCGGTCGGGTTCTCGCTCGCGAACGTCGGCCCCGGGCCAGACCCGTGTTCGCTCGACGACCTCGCGGCCGACCACGATTTCGTCCTCCTCCTGTTCCAGCGCGACCACTACTGTACGAACTGTCGGAAACAGGTCCAGCAGGTCAGCGACCGCTACGACGAGTTCCAGCGACGAAACACCGAAGTCGTCTCCATCGTGCCGGAACCTCGTTCGAAGGTACAGGAGTGGCAGGACAGCTACGACCTGCCGTATCCACTGCTCGCCGACCCCGAGGCGGCGACGGGCGACGCCTACGACCAACCGGTGCGATTCGGTCTGCTCGGGAAGGTCAGCGACTTTTTCGGCCGGATGCCCGAAGCCGTGTTGCTCGACTGTCGCGGCGACGAGCCGAGGGTCGCGTGGGAGTACAAGAGTCGGTCGACGTTCGACCGTCCAGACATAGACGACCTGCTCGCTGCTGTCGACGACCAGCGCGGGCAACCGACCTGAAAAACACGATGGAAGTTCGTACCGCGAAATCGACCGAACGAGAACGTGTCGAAGCTGTTCTGGACGCGGCGATGCTCCAGACGGGCGAAGTCGCCTCGAAAATCGACCGCGATGACGTACTGGTAGCCGTCGACGACGGTCGACTGCTCGGTGCACTCGTGCTCACGCCGGATGAAAACGGCCAACACATCGACGCCATCGCGGTACGACCGAACCGCCGCGGGCAGGGCATCGGTCGGGCACTCGTCGAGACGGCCAGTACCAGCACCGACCGACTCACGGCGGCGTTCGACCGCGACGTGCGACCGTTCTACGAGTCACTCGGCTTCGAGATATGCGAGCGAGACGGACGGCTCTGGGGCGAGTGGTCGTAACGAGAGCGGCACGAGTAGTGATTCCGTAGAAGTCAGCGATAGCCGCGGTCAGACCAGTGAGGCGACCAGTTCCCGGCCGTCTGCCAGCAGCGCGGTCACGCGGTCCGAACTCGGCGCCTCGGCGTAGACGCGCATTTTCGGTTCGGTGCCGGATGGTCGGACGAGGACCCACGAACCGTCCTCCAGCAAGAGCTTGAAGCCGTCTTTGGTGACCACGTCGGCCACCTCGACGCCGGCGACTTCCTCGGGAATCTCGTCGCTCAACTCGTCGACGACACGGGCCTTTTCGCTATCGGGGCAGTCCACACTGACCTTGCCCTGTTTGATGTCGCCGTATTCTGCGAGCAGGTCGTCGACCCGGGCGTCGTAGGCGCGTTCGTGTTCGACGGCTCCGGCGAGCAGGGCCATCAGGACGCCGTCTTTCTCGCGAATGTGGCCACGGATGGAGAACCCGCCCGACTCCTCGCCGGCCATCAGCGCATCGGACTCGCCCATCGCTTCGGCGACGTACTTGAAGCCGACCGGGACCTCCACGACTTCCTGTCCGTGGGCCTCGGCGATGCGGTCGAGCAGGAACGTCGTCGAGACGGTCCTGACGACCGGTCCCTCGTCGGATTCGAGCAGGTAGTCGTACGTCGCGGCGAAGAACAGGTTCTCGTCCAGTAGGCCGCGCTCGGGCGTGACGACTGCGATTCGGTCGGCGTCGCCGTCGTTGGCGATACCGAGGTCGGCGTCACGCTCGCGGACCGCTTCCACGAGTTCCTGCAGGTTCTCGGCGCTCGGTTCGGGCGAACCGCCGCCGAACTCGGGGTCGGTCTCGCAGCGGATTCGCTCGACCGTCGCGCCGGCTTCTTCGAGCAGTCGGTCGGTCGTGTCGCGGCCGGAGCCGTGCATCGCGTCGTAGACGACGGTGAGTCCAGAGAGGTCGTCCGGGACGAGGTCGCGAGCGTGGGCGAAGTGGGGTTCGACGAAGTCGACCTCTCGGACGTAGCCGTACTCGTCTTCGGGAAGCGGGTCGGGTTCGGCCAGTCGTTCCTCGATGGCTTCGGTGACCGCCGGGAGGGCAGGCGCGGCGTCGTCTGGGATGAACTTCACGCCGTTGTACTCTGGCGGATTGTGACTCGCGGTGAGCATCAGGGCACCGGCGAGGTCGCGGTGGCGAATCTGCCACGCGGTGAGCGGCGTCGGCCGGTCCCGGTCGGGCAACACCACGTCGAAGCCGTTCGCACAGAGGACTCGCGCCAGTTCCTCGGCGAACTTCGGCGACGACTCACGGGCGTCGTATCCGACGGCGACGGTCCCTCCGGCGTGGCCCTCGTCGCGGAGGTAGGTGGCCACCGCCTGTCCGACCATCCGAACCCGGGGTACGGTGAACTCGTCGAGTGTCGCACGCCAGCCGTCGGTGCCGAACGAAATCGCGTCCATGTGCGTCTCGTCGCCCGCCGCCGCGATAAAGCCCAGCGACTGTGTGAAACTGTCTGGGGACGCTTCACTTTCACTCCGCTTGGACCAAACCTTTCACACACCCGTTCGATATCACCAATAGCGCCCGTTAGCGGCGCGAGTCCCGACTGGGGCGCGACACACACCGCTCTGTGTCGATAAACAACGTCCGGCGGAGGTGTACACAAGATTCGCAATAGCCTCCGCGCGACACTGGCGACGGGCGGCGTCACCCTGCTGGCACAGGGGATGCAGACCGGTTGGATTCTGATCGCCATCGCCGTGTTCGCCCCGAACGACGAACAGTCTGAGTGATACCGGCGGTCGCTGGCACGACCATCGGTTCTTCTTCGTTTCGTACCGCTCTCACCGGGCTACCGGTCGCGGTATCCGACGGCTGTGAGTTACTCTCGCACGATAAAATAACTTTAGTTTCGCTACGGTGCCAGCGGATTCCGTCCACCGACAGACCACTCACTGGGCCGGCACTCGGCTTACTCTCTCGGCCGTCCTACATTCATCACGGAGTTGGAACCATGCCGATAGAGAAGAAAGCGACACCGACAGAAGAAAAAACACACGTCGAGCACGGCATCGACCTGCCGGCCCACATGGCGTTCATCGACTGGGTGGAAGACCATCCGGCCGAGGCGACGGTCGAGTTCAAAGCGACCGGTACCACGTCGACCGTAGCGGGCCACACCGAGTCCACGGTCGGCGAGTTCGTAATGGGCGACCAACCGAAAGGGACCGACCGCGAGCACACAATCGAGTTCGGCCTCCCCGCGGAGCTAGAGGAGGCGATGGGGTTCACGGAGGTATCGGACCACTGTGAGGCCGTCGAGGCCGCGCTCGCTGGCCTGACCGCGTGCATCAACGGGACCATCGAGTACAACGCCATCCGCGAGGGTATCGCCGTCGAGGACGTGACCACGACGGTCGCCGTCCCGGTCGACACCCGCGTGCTGCTCGGTATCCACGACGTGGACCGGGCCGACGAGATGCTCGGCGACCTCTCCATCGAAGTGCAGGTGACCGGAACGGACCTCACGGAGGCCGAAATCGACCGTATCAAGACGTTCCCGCAACGCTCGCCCGTGTTCAACCTGCTGACCCGGGCACACCCGTCAGAGCCGGCCGTCCACGTAGCGACCTGACACGAAATAGGCCGAACTGACGCCCTTTTATTCACGCGCTCCCGACCAGTGCGCGATGAGTGGTAGTGAGACGGGCGGCGATCCGACGGTACTCGCGGTCTCTGGCAGCCTCCGCGAGACGAGTTACACGCACACTGCGCTGATGCACGCACTGGTCGCGGCGGAGACGGCAGGGGCCGAGACGAGCATGCTCTGCCTTCGCGAGGCCGCCCTGCCGATGTTCGACCCCGACGAAGACGACCAGAGTGTCGAATCCTACGTCCGGCAGGTCCGCGAGGCCGACGCGGTCATCCTCGGCTCGCCGGTGTACCACGGCTCGTACTCGGGCGCACTGAAGAACTTCCACGACTTCTGTAGCTTCGACGACTACGAGGACACCGCCGTCGCCCTGCTAGCAAGCGCCGGCGGTGGCTCGTACGGCCCGACACTCGAACACATGCGCAGCACGGTCCGTGGCGTTCACGGGCACGTCATCCCGCAACAGGTGGGCATCCGCAGCGCCTACGACAAGTTCGAGGACGACCCGGATGCGCCCGACGGCCGCGCGTTCACCGACGACGACATCGCCGAGCGAGTCGCCACGCTCGGCACGGAAGTCGTCGCGATGGCCCGTCGCTTCGGTACTGGCTGTGCCGAACAGCCACCCAAGACGGACGACTGACAGCACGGACGAGTCCGTTCTCGGCCACGTCGGCCCAGCCTTATCCTGCATCCCGCCCTATAGCGAACCTGATGACAGACCAGCCCCACCTCGGGTTCCTCTGTTCGCCCGACCACTCGGTGTTCGCGGGCGTCGCCGCGTCGCTCCGCGAGCGAGGGCTGTCGGTCTCGTTCTACGACCCGGACGCGCCACTGTCGACCGAGACGGTGCGAGGGCTCGACGCGGTGGTGAACAAGAAGACGCGCCCGGCATCGTACGTCACACTCCGGCGGGCGGCCGCGCTCGGGGTCCCCACGTGGAACGACTTCGTGGTCTACTGCGTCTGCGGGTTTCGGCTCGTCGGACTCCACGCACTTGACGCCGTAGGCTATCGAACGCCACCGGTTTCGTTCGACCCGCCAGCGGATGGTGACTACGTCGCCAAGCAAGCGCGAAGTTGGGACGGCGTCCCGATTCGGAACGGCGAGGGCGACTTCTACCAGCCGCTGCTGCGCACCGACGCGCGTGACCTGAAGTACTACGGGGTGTTCGACGGCGAGCGAGTCCACGTCCGCGTGCTCGAAGTCACGTCGAAACTCGACGGTGAGAAGCGCGTCCTCGGGCGGCGAGAGCCGGACCCGGCCCTCGCAGCGAACTTCCGCGACCTCTTCGACAAAACGGGGGCATTCGCACTCGGCGTCGACGTCGTCATCGCTGACGGCGACCCCTACGCCGTGGACGTGAACGCCGCACCCAGTTTTCGCGGGACGGGTCTCGACGCGGCCATCACGGACTCCATCGCGTCGCTGCTTCCCTGAGGACGCTCGGCGGCTGTCGTCAGTCCTCGTCGGTGTCTCCCACCAGTGCCAGCTTCGCTCGCCGCGAGAACTGCTTTATCTCGTACTCGCGCGACATCGCCGCCGACTTCGAGTCGAACTGCTCTTGATACCGAAGTTCGACCGGGGTCCGCCCACGAGTGTACTTCGCGCCCTCACCCGCGCCGTGTTCGGCGACGCGCCGCTCGACGTCCGTCGTGTAGCCGGTGTACAGCGTCCCGTCGGCACACTCCAGGACGTAGACGTAGTGGTCACTCACGGGGCCGGGTTGTGGCCACAGCGATAGAAAGGCTTCGCGTGGTGGTTGTGTGTGGTGGCTTTGTGTGCGACGGGTTGCTCAGGCTGCGTGGGAGCGTCGGCGACGGGCTTCTTCCGCGATGCCCGCGTTCGCAGAGCAGCTCACACACGCGAGGATTTGCCCGTGTTCGTCGGAGAACACTCGGGCGAACTGTTCTGAGACGTGCGCGCCGCAGTTGTCACACGATGGCATGGTGGGAGCCGGACGTGGTGTCCGGTACCACGTGCTTGGATTCACATCACTAAATACGTATTCCAGATTATCACCCAAATTCGCCGATAGAGAAGTTTAATTTGTTCAATTCTTGCTCCAAACAACGAAATTTTGGTACAGTTTTCGAAAACGTAAATATTTGTTTCGAAACCACACATTCGGCCTGTGCGCTCGCGCTGCAGCCCTGCCGCGGCAGCCGTCGTCGCGGGGTGCGCGCGAGGGAGGACCGGCGCGAATTTCCCCCATTTTGGCCTATCGGCCGGTGGGATTCGGCCTATCGTCGTCGTCGCATCGAAATCGACAACGGGCGACGGGGGGTGCAGCGCAGTCGGTCGGTTTCCGTGCCCACCCCGACGCTGTATTGCGATTTTCACCGATAATTACCGCTGGAACGTACTCGTTCCGAGAACGCGAGGTCTCCGCTACACGCCCGTCTCAGGCCTTATCCAGGGGCTATACAGCAAGTATTATAAAGGGGGCATGGGAAAAGCCGGTTGTATGGCAGACCTCATCGTCAAGGCAGCCGTGAAGGAAGCGCTCAAGGACAAGAACGTCGCATCGGACTTCTACGACGCGCTCGACGAGGAAGTGCAGGAGCTTCTCGACGACGCCGCCCGCCGCGCCGAGGCTAACGACCGGAAGACGGTCCAGCCGCGCGACCTGTAAAGCGGTCTCCCCGCTTTCTAACCGTTTCTACGAACCCCAGAGCCGCGGCACTCGCGATCATCTGGGTGAACACGATTCGTGAGAGAGCCGTCAGTATGCGTGTCGTCAGTCGTCGCGCCGGGTCACGTCGACGCCGTCCTCGCGACCGACGTGGACCTCGTCCGCGAGGCCGACGAACAGCCCGTGTTCGACGACACCCGGGAGTGCAGCGAGCTGCTGCGCCAGTTCGCCAGGGCTCTCGACGGTTCCGAAGGCACAGTCGAGCACGACGTTCCCGTTGTCCGTGACGACTGGCCCGTCTTTTCGCTCGGCTTCGCGGAGCGTCGGCTCGCCGCCGAGGCCGCCCACGGCGTCCGCGACGGTCGGTCGCGCGTCGGGGAGCACTTCGACTGGAACCGGGTAGTCGAGCGCGTCGACCAGTTTCGACGGGTCGGCGACGACGACGAACCGGTCGGCTGCCGCGTCGACGATCTTCTCCCGGGCGTGGGCCGCCCCGCCGCCTTTGACCAGTGTGAACCCGTCGACCTGGTCCGCGCCGTCGATGGCGATGTCGACGCCCGAAACCGCGTCGAGGCTCGTCAGCGGAATCCCGGCGTCGAGTGCGAGTTGGCGCGACTGGAACGAGGTGGGAATCCCCTGTACGTCGAGGCCCGCGTCGACCGCTTTCCCGATGGCTCGGATGGCGTGGGCTGCGGTCGAGCCGGTGCCGAGGCCGACGACCATCCCGTCTTCGACGAGGTCCGCCGCGTGTTCGCCCGCACGTCGCTTCTGGTCCGTCGTCCCGCCGGTGTTCTTCATGGCTGCGTGTTCTCGGCAATGGGGTAAGTGGTTTCGTGACTAGTGGCTGTGTGGGTCGTGGTGGTTTCGTGGTCGCTCGTCGGTGTGTCCTCGTCTGTCGTCGTCGCTGGTGGTGCTGGTGGCGAGAAGCAGTTCACGAATCACGACGGAACATGACCGCACCGCCTCCCGCGTACCTCTCGCCACAGCCTCCCCATCCGATTCGCTCAACTCGCTATGCTCACGGGTCGTTTTACTCCCCGTTCGCAACGAGGCGACTCCGTCGCCTCGCACCGCTCGTCTCACTCATCTCTGGTGAGAGCAAGCTCTCACTTGCAGTCGTTCGCAGGCTCACGACGACCTCGCGCGACGACACGGCTGGCGTCTCGGCGTCCTCGACGCCAGCCCCAGCGCGCGCCATGCCGGTCGTAACGGTTCACATCGACGGCTGCCACTCGACTGCTGTGCAACATGGTCTCGTACGGAGACACGCTTTTGCCGTCTCCGCCTCTCCACAGATTTATGAGTTCTACTGGAGCCGACGGGCCGGCCGTTCGGCTTTCCGAGGTACGCAAGACGTACCAGGTCGGGGAACCGGTCCACGCGCTGGACGGGGTATCGCTCGATATCGGTCGTGGCTCGTACACCGCCGTGATGGGGCCGAGTGGGTCGGGGAAGTCGACGCTGATGAACGTCATCGGCTGTCTCGACACGCCGACGGAGGGGACGGTCCACGTCAACGGCGAGGAGGTCACGGCGATGTCCGACAAGGAGCGAACCCGTATTCGGGGTGAGCAGGTCGGCTTCGTCTTCCAGACGTTCAACCTCATGCCGCGACTCACCGCGGTCGAGAACGTGGCGATGCCGCTCGTGTTCAAGGGTGTCGGGAAGTCGGAGCGCCTCGACCGTGCCGCGAAGTTGCTGGAGCGTGTCGGCCTAGGTGACCGGACTGACCACGTCCCGAACGAACTGTCCGGCGGGCAGCGCCAGCGTGTCGCCATCGCGCGGGCACTCGTCGCCGACCCGGCCATCATCCTCGCCGACGAGCCGACCGGGAACCTCGACACGGAGACGGGCGAGCAGATCATGGCGCTGTTCGAGGAACTGAATCAGGAGGGGAACACGGTGCTGATGGTCACACACGAGCGCGACATCGCCGAACACGCAGAGCGAATCATCACGCTCGTCGACGGGAACGTCGAGTCCATCGAGGAACTGGCCGGCGCGGGGGCGCAGGCGTGAATCCGAGTACCGGCCTCCGGATGGCGTGGCGGGCAATCCGCGGCCACAAACTTCGCTCGACGCTGACCACGCTCGGCGTCGTCATCGGCGTCGCCGCGGTCATCACGTTCGTCACGTTGGGGGCCTCGCTCTCGGCGGGCATCGTCGGCGAGATTAGTCCCGACGAGCAACAGAACATCTACACGTGGGCTGCACCCGAGGAGAACGAAAATCAGGGACCGGGTGCTGGCGCACAGCCAGTGTTCACACAGCGTGACGCCGACGAACTCGCCAAACAACCGGCCATCAAGGAAGCCTACGGCTACACGCCATTGCCCGCGCAGACGGTGAACTCGGGTGACCAGCGTATCCCCAGACAGGACGCAGTCGTCGCGACTGGTCCCGCCTACCTCGACGAGGACGAAATCGCCGAGGGGAGACGTTTCGAGATGGGCAGTCGTGAGGCTGTCCTCAATCCGGCGATGGCCGGTGCGTTCGAGGAGAACGTCACCGTCGGCGACGAGATTACGGTGACGCTGCTGGGCGGCCAGAACATCAACGCGACGGTCGTGGGTATCACCGAGACCTCCGAGGCACGGTCGCCATTCGAGGGGTTCAACCCGTCACCGCGGGTGTACCTCCCCATCGACCCGTACTACACGAGCTTCGTCGCACAGGGACAGGAGACGCCGCGCTTCGCGACGCTCGTCATCGAAGCCACGAGTGCCGGCAACGTCGACACCGCGAAAGAGCAGGCCAGAGGCTACCTCGACAGTGACCAGTCCGACGCGGAAGGGCTCGCGGGTGACGACTTGGGCTACCAGCTACAGACCAGTACGGAACTGCTCGGCCAGTTGCAGGAAGTGCTGAGCCTGCTGGAGAACTTCGTCATCGGCATCGCGGCGCTCTCGCTCGTCGTCGGTTCCATCGGCATCGCCAACATCATGCTCGTCTCGGTCACGGAGCGAACCCGCGAAATCGGCATCATGAAAGCCGTCGGCGCACAGCGCCGCGACATCATCGGCCTGTTCATCACCGAAGCGGTCATCATCGGTATCATCGGGTCGGTCATCGGGACGATTCTCGGCGTCGCGGTCGGCTACGCGGGTGCCCAGTACATCGGCGTTCCCCTGACCTACCCGGTCGAGTGGTTCGGTATCGCCATCGCGGTGGGCATCCTCGTCGGCGTGCTCGCTGGGCTGTATCCGGCGTGGTCGGCGGCGAAGACCGACCCCATCGACGCGCTCCGGTACGAGTAGGCGCGGTTTCACCTTTCCAAACGGCTATCTCTCCTGCTTGCATCGAATCTAGTGCAATGTCTGGCGACGGCGACACACGGGACAGCGACGCGCACGAGGACGAGAGACGCGACGAACGTGCCGTCCTCGACCGGCACGTCGACCGCGCGTTCACCTGCACGACCTGCGGGTACACGAATCACCACGAGGTGCCGCTCTTGCAGGGACGAATCGAGGCGACCTGTCTGAACTGCGGCGACTGGACGATACAGTTCGCCGACGAGTCGGAAGTGGCCGCGGCCGCGCGAGCAGCCGCCGAGGAACTGGCAGGCGAGACCCTCACCGAGCGACAGGCGCTCGTCTACGTCCTCCGCGAGACGATGGACGTGGACCGCCAGACCGCTGCCGACGTGTTGGACAGTTCGCCCTCGAACGTGGACAACCTCCAGCGACGAGCAGCCGAGAAAGTGAAAGACGCGCGGCGAATCGTCGACGGCCTCGATGAACTCGATGAACTCGATAGCGAGTGAGGTGGCCCCGGAAACGGGCCGAACGCCTTTGGTCGCCGCCCGAGCAGGGTGGGTATGGCAACTGTCCCCGCTGTCCTCCTCCTCGTCGCCGGCGTCGCGTGCGCCGTCCGACCGCGCACGCTGGCCCGACTCGAAGAACGAATGGACCCCGTCGGCAGTGATTGGTGCTGGGAGAATCCCCAGCCGACGCCGCGGAAGGTGAAAATCACGCGTGCACTCGGCGTCGTCGCCTCGGTCGCCGCGGTCGGCTGGCTGACACTCGGCTGAGTTACGCGACTAACCCGTACCCAGCCGCTGCCACCAGCAAAAGAACCATACCCACGACACACGGACCACCGGGTATGGAAACGGTGTCGCTCGACTTCGGCGAGGACGGGCTGGTCCCCGTCGTGGCACAGGACGTGGAAACCGACGAAGTGGTGATGCTCGCCTACGCAAACGAGGAAGCGGTCGAACAGACCCGCGAGACCGGCCGTGCGCACTACTACTCGCGCTCTCGCGACGAGTTGTGGGAGAAGGGCGCGACGAGCGGCCACACACAGGAAATCGAGGAGATTCGCGTCGACTGCGACCGCGACGCCCTCGTTTACCGCGTCGAGCAATCGGGCGGTGCGTGTCACACCGGCTTCGAATCGTGTTTCTACCGCACTATCGACGGCGAGGAGGTGGGAACCCGTGTCTTCGACCCCGACGACGTCTACGAGTGACGCGGCCGACGAGGTACGCGAGGCGGAGACTGCGCGCGAGGCGGCCCGCGAAGCGGTCGAATCCCGCGGCCGAGGCGAGCTACAGACGGTCGCCGACGCACACGACGAACTGACCACGCTGCTCGACCGGTACGAAGACACGGCGACGGGGTCGGGTAATTTCCAGTCCTACGTCGAGTTCCAGGACAAGTTCGCTCGCACCGTCGAAGAGCTGTCCGAGGACATCCCGAACCGAGACGCCTTCGAGACGGCACTGGAGCGCGTCGACAAGCGTCGACTCAGCGACTCTGACTTCGCGGCGGCCCGCGACGCGCTCGCCCCGGCCCGCGAGGCGAACGACCTGCTCGACCGCGAAGAAGCCGCCGAGGAACGCTACCGCGAGGCCGAGCGCGCGGCCAAACGGCGACTGCACGCGGTCGGCGACGAAATCGAGTCGCTCGAACGACTCCAGCGACTCGGTGACGCCGACCTCGACGCGCCGGTCGAGGACCTACGCGACCCGATGGAGACGTACGACGAGGCGGTCGTCGCGGCGTTCGTCGAGTTCCGACAGCAAGCCAGCGCCCGTGAGTTGCTGGAGTTCGCCACCGATGCGGCCGCGTATCCGCTGCTCGACATCGCGGCCCCGGCCGACGAACTGGTCGACTTCGTCGAACAGGACGCAGTCGGTGAGGAGACGGTCCCACGACTGCTCGAACTGGCCGACTACTCGCGCTCGAAGCTGGAGCACTACGTCGACGACCCGACAGAACTCACCCGCACGGTGGCGACCAGACAGACGTACCTCGACCGACTCGACGGGCGCGCCCTGCAACTGGGCTGGCCGCCGGGGCCGGCCGGGGAACTGCGCCGTCGCTGTGAGGAGCGGATTCCGCTGGTCGCGCGCTTCGCCGACGAGGACGTGGTCGCCACGCTGCGGACCGTGCGCGACCTGACGTGGCGCGACGACTACGGGCGGTTGCAGACCGCGGCAATGGCCTTCTCCGAACTGGACGACGACGAGCGCGAGCGACTCGCGTCGGGAGCGGTCGAGCGCGAACTCGACGAGTTGCGGGCGGAACGCGAGGACCTGCAGCAGGTGCTCTCGTAGGGGAGAAACAGAGAAGCCGAAAGCAGTTTTCAGGCGTAGGGGAGAAACAGAGAAGCCGAAAGCAGTTTTCAGGCGTAGGGGAGAAACAGAGAAGCCGAAAGCAGTTTTCAGGCGTCGGTCTTCGCACCGAGCAGTGCTTCGTACATCGAGTCGACCAGTGCCTTCGCTCGGGCTTCGTCGCGGGCCTCGGCGTAGATACGCACGAGTGGTTCGGTGCCCGACGGTCGGGTGAGGACCCACGCATCACCGTAGTCGAGGCGGTAGCCGTCTTTCGTGTCGAGGTCGGCGTCCGAGTCCTCGGCCTTCTCCTCTGCCGCGACGAGCATCTTGGTCCGCTCGGCCTCGGTCTTATACTCGATGTTCCGGCGGACGTTGTGGTAGCCGCTGTACGGTTCGACGATTTCGCTGACGGGAGCGTCGGCGACGAGTTCGAGGAAGCGCGCCGCGGTGTACGCGCCGTCGCGGGTGAGTCGGTAGTCGGGGAAGAAGATGCCCCCGTTTCCCTCGCCGGCGACTGGGACGTGCTCGTCGCGGGCTTCGAGTTCCTCGATGCGGGTGATGATGTTCGTCGAGCCGATGGGCGTCAGTGCGAGGTCCGCGCCGACGTCGTCGACCACGTCCACGACGCGCTGGGAGACGTTGACCGCCGAGACGGTGGTATCCTCCGGGCCGAGGACGGCCGCGGTGAGCGCGGCGAGGGTCGCGTCGCCTTCGACGTAGTCACCTGTCTCGTCGTAGAAGATGGCGCGGTCGGCGTCACCGTCGTGGGCGATACCCACGTCGGCGTCCGTCGCGCGGACGAGGCGGCCGAGGTCGTCCAGATTTTCTGGAACTGGTTCCGGGTTGCGCCCGGGGAAGTGCCCGTCAGGCTGGGCGTTGACCGTCACGACGCGGCAGCCGAGTCGGCGGAAGAACTCCGGCGAGGTCAGCGAGCCTGCGCCGTGGCCAGGGTCGAGTGCGACCGTGAGGTCCGCGTCGGCGATCTTCTCGCGGTCGACTGCGTCGAGCAACTGGTCGACGTAGCGCTTGCTGGCGTCGTCTATCTGCGTGACGTGGCCGACTTCGTCCCACGTCACCTCCTCGAACTTCTCGGCGAGGAACAGTTCCTCGACGCGTTCGAGGTCCGCGACGGCGAGTTCCACGCCGTCGGAGCCGATGAGCTTCACGCCGTTGTACTCCGGCGGGTTGTGGCTGGCCGTAATCATCAGTGCCGGGAGTGCCTCCTGCTCGGCGTACACCTGTGCGCCCGGTGTCGGGACGACGCCGAGTCGGTCCACGTCCACGCCGACGCTGGTCAGTCCGGCGACTGCCGCGTCGACCAACATCTCACCCGTCGCCCGTGTGTCGCGGGCGATAGCCACGCGGTCGACGTCCCACGCGGAGCCGGCCGCCTTCGCCACCCGCATGACGAAGTCGGGCGTCAGCTCCTCGTTGGCGACGCCTCGCGTGCCACTCGAACCGAATACTTTCATTCAGGTGGTGCTGAGTGGTGCGAGACAAAAGTGGTTCCGAAGCGTCCCGAGTGAGACAGTCGCAAACGGAACTGTGCGGGTTCGTGGCCGGTTCGGCTGGCGATTTCGTTTCTTCGAACCCGAGTACCTGTTTGTCTGTCGCTGGCAGTCGGACACGACTGGGCGACGACGACCAGGCAATCACTCTGGCGCGCGCTGGCGAGCGTGCTTCGCGCAGCGAAGCCGCAAGCCGTAGCCGCGCGAGGGATGAGCGAAACGAACAAAGTGAGTGGAGCGAATCGGATGGGGAGGTTGTGGCGGGAGGACGGGAGGGGCGGTGCGGTTATCTCCCGTCGGCAGTCGTGAAGTGTTCCCACAACCAACCACCGACGGTCAATTACAAATCAGAACGAGCGACGACGAAGACCACACGAGAGTTAGGCCGAACACAGTGGCGAAAACGAAAACGGACCGATTCAGAAGTTAGAGACGACTTCCGCCATACAGCCGTCGCCGGGTTCGTGGTACGAGAAGTGGTCCGGCACGTAGTCGACGTTGTGGTCGGTGTAGTTCGACGGCGGCGTGCCCTCACAGCCTTCTTCGCCGACGGCCGAGTCGAACTCGCCGGTCGAGTACGCCCAGTTCAGCACGCCGTCGTCGGACTTCCAGTAGTTGTCGACGTGGCCAGCCACGGCGGCGATGTCGTCGCCGTACTCGCCGGAGACCGAGACGGCGTCGTTGTCGGCGGCGGCGCCGAGCAGCGTCGCGGACTTGATGGAGCCTTGTTCGCCGAGGCCGTTCAGTTCCTGGAGCGTCGAGACGAGGACGCGGCCGCCGAGTGAGTGCCCGATGAGGCGTACGTCTGCGCCGGTCTGCGAGCGGTAGTACCGGATGAAGTTGGCGAGTTTCTTCCCGTTTCGCTCGGCGATGTCCGTCGCAGGCCACCAGTCGGTCGTGCTCGTGTCGGAGTCGTAGCTGAAGCCGATGACGGGGGCATCGTAGCCGTTGTTCCGCAGCGACGTTTTGACCGTCTGGAAGTGGTCGGGCGCGGCCGACTGTTCGACCAGCCAGCCGTGGATGGAGATCATCACTTCGTTGGGGTCAGGGCTGGTGCCGTAGCCCGGGATGTCGCCGACGGTGCTGTAATCCCACGCGGTGTGGCCGTCGGTCAGCTGGTCGCCGTACCACCAGTGGATGTCGAAGTGGCCGCGTGTCGTCGCCCGCGGGAAGTCGGCGGGGCCGGAGATGTTCCCGTCGTCGCCCTCGAACGCCGCCGCAGACCCGGTGAAACCGGCGAGACCGACCGCGCCGACCGTGGCTGTTTTCAGGAATCGTCGTCGCGTCGAGCCCGCACCGTCGCCCTGGTCGTTAGAAACCATGTCTCATGGCACATGGTAACAGACATTAAGTTTTTTCCGAGTTTAGAAAACGGAATTAGAGTTTCTTTGCGGTGCCGTAACGCACGCTGGTCGGTGGGCGACCACCACACGCCGACGGTCGACCACTCCACACTGCGTTCGACCGAGCGAACCACACGATTTTCACGCCCGGCGGCCCCACACACAGGTATGAGCGCCGAGAAGGACATCAGCCTCGACGAGAAGCGGGTGTACGAGGGCGACCAGCGCGAGCGCGAAGCGTTCGTCGCCTGCGCCATGGGCATCGTCCGCGTCGAAGTCGTCGACGAGCGCGTCGGCACGTTCTCCCTCGCACACCGCTGTGACGCCCGCGACGTGGCGGCGGGCGACGGCGGGCGAATCGCGGTCGCCACCGACGAGGACGTACTCCTCGCGGGCGGGACTGGGTCCGACGAGGGCGACGGGGAGTCCCCCGACTTCGTCGAGACGGGCTTCGGCCCCGCCGTCGCGGTCGGCTTCGACGGCTACGACCTGCTCGCGGCGAGCGAGGACGGGCTGGTCGCCCGACTCCGCGGCGCCGTCACGCGCGACGACTGGGCGGAAGTCGGTGCGCTGGACTACGACGTTCGTGCTATCGACGGCGACCTCGTGGCGGCCGCAGACGGTGTCTACCGCGTCAGTGGCGAACTCGACCACGTCGGCCTCGACGACGCCAGGGACGTGTCAGCGGTCGGGACGCCGTGGGCCGCAACTGGCACCGGACTCTACTACCTCGGCAACGGCTGGATGGATGCCCTCGACGGCGAGTTCACGCTCGTCTCCGGCGACGGCGAGCGTCGCCACGCTGCCAGTCGAGAGACGCTGTACGAACACGTCGACGGTGACTGGCGCGAGGCCACGACCCAACCCGAACACCCGCTCGCCGGCCTCGCCTCCGGCGAGACGACGTACGCCGTGACACCCGGCGGGGAGTTCCTCGCCGAGGCCGACGACGGCTGGCGCGTGCAAGTGCTGGGAATGCCGGACGTGACCGGGCTCGTAGTTCGGCAGGCGTGACTAGTTGTAGCAGGAGAGACATATCTGCTGTCGATACTTCTCTCGGCGCAGATGGTTTCTCGCCGCAACCTGCTCGGTGCCGTCGGTGCCACCGGTGCCGGTGCTGTCACCCTCTCTCGCTTCGACCTGTGGCCAGAAGTGCCAGATTTTTCTGGACCTGAACCACCGTCGGAGGCAGTCCTCTGTGCTGTCGACGTACAGAATAGACACGAAGAACCCCACACGGTCGAGATTCAGGTCGAGCAGAACGGTGAAATCGTCACCGAGACCTCGCGTGACCTCCCCGCGATGGAGAACCGGCACTTCCCACCGGGATTCGCCGTCTCGGAGCACTTGCCCACCGAACTGGGACAGTTCATCCTGACGGTGACACTCGACGGCGAAACGACCCAGCGTTTCGACAGCGCTGACAGTGACGACGGCCACTACTGGCTCTACGTGTTCGTCGACGGGCCGACGGACATCGACATCCTCGCACCAGTGAATCCATCCACCGCCTGCCCGCCGGACGCGCCGTAACGAAACTGGAAAGACCCCAGCCACTGACCCACCGAGTATGATTATCCCAGGCTCCGGGTCACAGGCACTCGCGGCCGACCTCGCCGCGATTCTCGACGAGGACCTCGCGCCCGTCGAGTACGAGCGCTTTCCGGACGGCGAAGTCATGGCGCGCATCGGCGACGTGTCGCCCGACCGCGCCGTGGTAGTCGCCTCGACACCGACGAGCGATTCCCACCTCGAACTGCTCCAGTTACAGGACGCCGCCCGAGAAGCGGGCGCGAACGACATCGTGACCGTCCTGCCGTACATGGGCTACGCGCGCCAGGATAAGGTGTTCAAGCCGGGCGAGCCCATCTCCTCGCGGGCCGTCGCACGGGCCATCTCGGCGAACACCGACCACGTCATCACGGTGAACCCGCACGAACGCGCCGTCTGTGACTTCTTCGAGCCGTCGGCCATCGCACTCGACGCCGCGAGCGTCCTCGCCGACCCGCTCCCGCACGACCTCGTCGAGCCGCTGTTTCTGGCCCCCGACGACGGTGCCATCGACATCGCACAGACCGTCCGCGACACCTACGGCACGGGCGAAACGGACTACTTCGAGAAGACGCGGCTGTCGGGCAGCGAGGTCGAAATCTCGCCGAGTGACGCCGCCGTCGCGGGCCGCGACGTGGTCGTCGTCGACGACATCGTCGCCACCGGTTCGACGATGAGCGAGTCTATCGCTGTGTTGAACGAGCGCGACGCGGCGCGCGTCTACGTCGCCTGTGTCCACCCGCTGCTGGCCCAGAACGCCGTGACGAAGCTGGCGCGGGCCGGCGTCGAGCGCGTCATCGGGACGGACACGCTCGAACGCCCCGTCTCACAGGTGTCCGTGGCGAAAGTTGTCGCCGAGGAGCTGTAGGAATAAAAAGCCGGATTCTTTATACTTCCCGTCGCAGGATGTGACTACGTACCGCACGGTAGGCGGTGGGTGTCGCAATGCACGGGTTACTACACAAATCACTCAAGGGTTACGTGGGGGAGTACATCGACGAGATCACCTGGAACGAGGTCCTCGCGGCGGCGGACATCGAGCCGAAACTCTACTTGCCGGTGTCGCGCTATCCGGACGAGGAGTTCACGGACGCTATCGTGGCCGTCGCCGAGGCCACCGACCGCGATGAAGACGCGATTCAGCGCGAGGTCGGCGAGTACCTTGCGCCGGAGTTGCTGAAGACGTTCAAAGCGCACGTGAAGTCGGGGTGGGAGACGCGGGAGGTCATCTTCACCCTCGAGAACATCTACGCACAGATTCGCAAACAGGACGGCGAGTCGGCGTTGCCGACGGTCGCGACCGACCGCATCGACGCGGACACGTACGTCGTCAACTACCGCTCCGGCAGAGGACTCTGTGCGCTCGGTGAGGGAATCATCCTCAGTATCGCCGACGAGTTCGACGACGAGGTGGCGCTTTCACACGACGTCTGCATCCACGACGGCGGCGACCACTGCGAACTCACCGTCGAGTTCGCGTAGGCCCGCCTGGACTCGTCAGGACTCGATTTTGGCCGCGATGGCTGCCACCGCGAGCAGTGCCGCCAGCGTCGCTAGCGTGCCGACGACGCCGATACCCGGTGTCGGGACGGCCCAGCGCTCGGTTTGCTCGGCACTGCTCGCTGCCCGGTCGGCGTCGCTTTCAGCGACCGACAACTGGACCGTCTTTCCGCCGACGCGGACGGTGTGGTTCCCGGGTTCGTCGAACGTCGCCTCAGCCGTGTACGTCGCCTCTCGTCTGGGACCGAGCGCGACCTGTTTCGCGAACTGTAACTCGTCGTCGAGGTAGAACTCGATGGACCCGGCGGCGGGCCACGCCCGGTCGTTCGTCACGGTCGTCGTCACAGTGAACGACTCGCCGACTGCGACCGTGTCGGGGGCGTCGACGGCCGTGACGTTCGCGGCGGCGGGCCGCTTCACCGTCACGTTCAGCGTCTGTTCTGCCGCCGTGACGGAGTGGTTTCCGGGCCGGTCGAACGTCCGGGTGAACGTCACCGTCTCGCGTTCTTCGGGTGCGAGTGTACCCTCAGTCGTATTCACCACGCTGTCGTCGACCACGAACGCGGCGTCGTAGGTGCCCGTCCGTTCGCCGATGTTCACGACGGAAGCGGTCACGCTGAGCGTCTCACCGGTCGCCAGCGTCACCGTCTTGCCGACGCTCTCGTTGCGGAACTGACCGGCGACACGAACCGACTGGTCTGTGACCTCGTACTCCATCACGGCGGGGACGACGCCGAAGAGTCGACTGTGGACCGTTCGCGACCACGTCTCGGGTGATGCATCCGTCGTCGTGTACTGGATCGCCGTGGACTCGACACCGGGCGTCGACACGCGCTCGACCGCGGCGAGGACGTCGTCGTTCGTCACCGCGTCGTCGTACGAGTTCAGGCGTCGAATCACGTTCTGGAACGTCCGGTTCTTGCCCGTCGAATCGCGAATGTCCCGGTCGACGACGCCCGTGACCAGCGACCCCTTCAGGTACGGCGTCGACTGGGTCCACGTCTCCGGGGCCACGAGTACCGAACTCTCGTGCGGTTCCTGCTTCCCACGAGCGAGCTTCTGTCGGAACTCACTGAACGAGATGTGTCCCTGTTCGAACGCGAGTAACGCCGCGTAGTAGTCTGCGCTCCCCTCGACGAGCCAGCGCGCACTCTCCGTCGTCTCGAACTCTTGGCGCGTGTGGAAGTACTCGTGGAGCCAGACGTTGTCGGGCGAGTCCAGCCGCGCCTTCGAGACGACCCACGCGTCGTCGTCACCGAGTTGGAGGCCGGCGACGCGCCAGCGAACCGTGGTCGGGGCTGCAATCATCACGACTTCCGCGTCCCGTTCGCCGACGCGTATTCGCTCGCTCGCGTTCGCCACCGCGTCGAGGATGTCGGTCGGTTCTTCGCCTAACTCGGCCTGTTGGGGAACGACGAGTCGAACGTGCTGGTCACGGACCGTCGTGCTGTACTCCTGCATCGGCCCGAGGTAAGCCATCTCGCCGCCAGTCGCACCCTCCCCCGCGACGGTGACACGCTTGTCCAGCGACACCGTGCCGGAGCCGAGCCACTCCCACGAGGTGCCCATCTGTGGGACACGCACGATGGCCCAGTCGCCGGCGTCGACGAAGGTGTACGTGGTCGGCGTGTCGGTCGTCACGGCCGACGAGTCGGCCGAAGTCGCTGGCGTCTGCTCGCTCGCCACGTCGGTGGTCTTCGCGGCCGACCGTCGTGGTGCGTCGACCGCGTGGTTGCCACCCGCGGTGTCGGTGGCAGGGACGAGCGACGGCGTCCGCTGTCCGGAGTCGCTCGTCACGTTCGCGTCCATGGTGAACGTGATGGTGGCCGTGCTCGACTCACCCGTCCACTCGTAGGTCTGTACGCCAGCCTGCGTGAAGCTCTCCAGTTCGGTCACGTCCGCGTTCTGCTGGAGCTTCACCGACATGGTCTTCACTTCGGACGGGACCCGGTAGACGACCTCGGCCTCGATTTCGCCGGGTTCGTTCGGTGTCAGCCGTAAGCGTAACGTCCGCTCGATGTTCGTCGTTGTCGAGTCGTTCAGGTCGACGCTTTCGTGCCCATCGACACGGTCGACCGTGTCGAACAGGACGCCGTCGTGGGGCGGCGTCGCTGTGGGTGTTGGCGTCGCTGCCGGCGACTCCAGGGCGACGACGCCGGCGGGCAACGACACGAGAACGACGAGGACCAGAGCGACCCGACGATACACGGCCAAATCCACGGACACTGGAAAAATGACTCTTGTGCCTCTTTCCCTCGGTTCGTCGTCAGTATCGACTGGCACGGCTGTACAGCAGTGCGACGCCGAGGACCACCATCGCGATGCCCCAGTAGAGCGACGGGCCGGGGAGGACGATGAGCGCGAGTGTGACGAGACCGGACGAAATCAGCGACCAGCCGAGCGTGTCTGCCATACCGTCGCTACTCGCACCCGACGGAAAGGGCCACGGCCGGAATACGCAAGCCCCGTTTCAGGCCTGTCGATTCTTGATTCAGGCTTCTGCTTCGGTGAGTCGTTCGAGCGCGAGCGTCATCGTAACGCCTTCGACCTCCCAGTCCTTGCGGTGACCGTCGTCGACGTCGCCGAACTCGGCGGCGCGGACTTCCTCGGCGATGAGGTCCTCGTGCTGCCGGACGAGGTCCGAGATTCGGTCGTCGTGCACGTTCAGTTCGAGGCGAACCTGCGCGTCGATATCGAGGTCCATCTCCTTTCGCATCTCCTGCACACGACGGATGACCTCGCGGGCGTAGCCCTCGCTCTCGATGTCCTCGGTGAGCGTGGCGTCGACGTAGACGACGCCCTTCTCGTCACCTTCGACGGCGAAGCTGCTGCCGGTGACGCCGTCGGGCGTCTTCGTGACGAACTCGACCATCTCTTCGGTCACGTCGTCCTCGCCGACAGCCTCGCGCAGCGCGTCGAGGTCCGGGCCGGTGAGTTCGGCGTCGTTCAGCGCGTTCATGACTTCGGGGGCGCGCTGGCCGAAGGCGGGGCCGAGTTTACCCATGTCGGCGCGGGCCGAGTACTGGAGTTCGCCCCACTCCTCGTCGGGCGAGACGAGTTCGACCTCGCGCGAATTGAGTCGGTCGGCGAGCAGGTCGCGGTGGCGCTCGACGGCCTCCGCAGCACGTGCGTCGCTCGCGGCGACGACGATGCGCGAGACGGGCCAGCGAAGTTTGCGGTCGGCCTGCTGGCGCGCGTTCGAGCCAGCCTCTTCGACCGCACGCAGGAGCGTCACGTCAGTCTCCAACTGTTCGTCTGCCCAGAACTCGTCCACTTCGGGCCAGTCGCACATGTGGACGGTGTCGTGGCCGGACTCGCCGGTGAGGGTGCCGTAGATTTCCTCGGCGACGAACGGCGCGTACGGCGCGAGCAGTTTGACGACTTCGCCGACGACGTGGTAGAACGTCGCGTAGGCGGCCGTCTTCGAGTCGCTGTCTTCCTCTTCCCACATCCGCTCGCGGACGACCTGGATGTAGAAGCGAGAGACGTCCTCGACGACGAATTCGAGGAGGGAGTCGACCGCGCGGTCGGGTCGGCGGTGTTCTTCCCACTCCTCGGTCATCTCCGCGACGACCGACTGGAGGCGGGCGAGCAGCCACTCGTCGACGAGTTCGGTCTCGGCATCACGCAGGGAGACGGCTTCGGGGTCGAAGTCGTCCATGCGCATGTACGGCAGCGGGAACCGGAACACGTTCCAGAGGATGTTCAGGTCGCGCTGCATCGTCTCCATCTCGTCCCACGAGAAGCGCATGTCCTCCTCCTGCGGGTTGCGCGAGAGCAGGAACAGACGCATCGCGTCCGCCCCGTGGCGGTCGATGGCCTCGCTCGGTTCGACGATGTTCCCGATGGACTTCGACATCTTGCGCCCGTCCTCGGCGAGTGCCCAGCCGTGCATGACGACTTCGTCGTAGGGGACTTCGCCGAGTGCGGCACTGCCCATTCCTAACTGAGACCAGAACCAGCCGCGGGTCTGGTCGTGCGCCTCGATGATGAGGTCGGCGGGCCACAGTTCGTCGAACTGGCTGTCGTCGCTCGGATAGTCGAGGGTTCCCCACGAGGCCACCGAGGAGTCGAGCCACACGTCGAACACGTCGGGGACTCTGGTGTACGTCGTCCCGTTCTCGGTGATGGTCAGGTCGTCCACGGTCGGCTTGTGGAGGTCGACTTCGCTTGGGTCAACGTCCTGGTCGACGCGCTCGGCGAGTTCCTCGCGGGTGCCGACGACGACCACGTCGTCCATCTCTCCCGACCAATCCTCGGGAACCCAGATGGGGATGGGGATGCCCCAGTAGCGCTGCCGGGAGACGTTCCAGTCCGGCGAGCCCTCGACGAAGTCGCGGAAGCGCTTGTCGCGGGCCGACTGCGGCCACCACGTCGAATCGTCGATGTTGTCGAGCAGGTCGTCTTTGATGTCGGAGACGGTGATGAACCACTGGTCCGTGACGAGGCGGACGATGTCCGTGTCACAGCGCCAGCACTGTCCCTCACCCTCGACGAGGTACTGCTCGTCCTTGGCGAGCAGTGCGCCCTTCGCTTCGAGGTCGGCGATGACGTTCGCGTTCGCGTCACGCACGAACTGGCCAGCGTACTTGCCAGCCTGCTCGGTGTAGACGCCGTCGCCGCCGACGGGACAGAAGATTTCCAGACCGAGTTCGGAGCCACGCTCGAAGTCCTCTTCACCGTGCCCGGGTGCGGAGTGGACCATCCCGGACTTGTCGTTGGCGTCGGGGTAGTCGGCGGTGTAGACCTGCCACGCGTTCTCGTCGGCCGGTCGGTCGGGGACCTCCTCGGCCAGCGGTCGCTCGTACTCCCAGCCGACCATCTCTTCGCCGGTGAGTTCCTCGACTATTTCGTAGTCCTCGTACCGTCCCTCCTTCAGGACTTCCTCGATCTGCGGCTCGGAGACGTAGAGCACCTCACTCTCGCCGTCCCTCTCGGCACGGACGCCGACGTAGTTCGCGTCTTCCTCGACAGCGACGAACGTGTTCGCCGGGATGGTCCACGGAGTCGTGGTCCAGATGACGAGGTTGCCCTCTCGCTCCGTGAGCGGGAACTTGACGTAGATAGCCGGTTTGTGCACGTCGTGGCGCTCGACCTCGTTGTTGGCGATGGCCGTCTCACACCGCGGGCACTGGTTGATGGAGCGTTTGCCCTGCTCGACGAGGCCGCGGTCGTGGGCCTTCTGGAAGCCCCACCACGCAGCCTCCATGTACTCCGGCGAGAGGGTCTTGTACGGGTTGTCCCAGTCCATCCAGACGCCGAAGGACTGGAAGTCCTCGTCCATCGCCTCCAGGTTCCGGTTGGCGAAGTCCTTACACGCCTCGATGAAGGCCTCCTCGCCGTACTCCTCGATGTCTTTCTTGTTCTCGAAGCCGAGTTCCTCCTCGACTTTCGTCTCGATGGGGAGGCCGTGCATGTCGTAGCCCGGCCGGTCAGTCACGTCGAAGCCCTGCATCCGGTAGAACCGGATGAAAGCGTCCTTCAGCGACTTGTTCCACGTCGTGCCCATGTGCGCTGCACCCGATGTGTACGGCGGGCCGTCGACGAAGAAGAACGGCTCGCAGTCCTCTCGGTGCGTCTTCGTCTGCTCGTAGGCATCGACCTCGTCCCAGTAGTCGAAGACGCGGTCTTCGACGGCCTGGGGGTCGTACTGGTCGGATACCTCCCCGAAGCGTTCCATATGCGGGGCTGACTCGCTCCTACAGTAAAGGGGAATCGGTCCTGCAGATGGTGATTCGGTGGGACGAACAGAGAACGAGTGCAGACTGATGGGCTGAATTATCCCACGACTAACATGAGCAGTTCCAGCACGCCGACCGAACCGGCGACCAGTTGCGCCTCCGATTTGGTGAGGCCATCGTGACGAACTGCGAGACCGTTCGCGATGATGTACGCTGCGACGACGATAGCCCCCGCTTCCAGCAGCATCGGAACGACCGTCCGGCCGCCGTCGACGGTCGCTTGCACCTGCTGGGCGAACGTTTCGGGGTCGTTCGAGAACTGCTTGCCGGAGAGGCCCCAGACGACCCACGCCAGCGAGAGCGGAATCTGCAGGAGCATCGGGGCCCGACTACACCCCGCGACGACGAACGTCTCACCGAAGCCGCCGCGCCCACCGAGCAACTTCACCCCGAGGTGGAGGAGTGCACTGCCGACCAGCCAGAGGACGAAGACACCGAACAGCAACGAGACGACGAGTCTCGGTGTCGCACGAGACATCGCGGCTCCGAGTCCCGGCGGCGGATTCCGTATCTGTCCGACGATGGCCTGGAGGGCGAAGACCGTCCCGACGGTGAGTACGATCATCATACTCCCGACGACGAGGAACGCCGCACGGAGGCCGACCTGCTCCTCTCGGAAGCAGCGTTCAGGGTCCGTGAGTAGCGTCACGTAGCGCGTGAGAACCATACCTCTCGCTGTCGAACGGGACGATAAATGTCTTCTGCTGGACCAGAGCCCGCGTTACTCGTCGTCGGTCAACTCGAACGTCGTCTCGTCGCCGTCGATGACGAGCATCGACCGATTGTCCCCTGTCCGGAAGATACTCTCCGGATACTCGTGTGTCTCCGCGACGCGTTCCGTGGAGAAGATACTCCCCATATCCCCTTCTGACATACACGAAGAATCGTAATCAGCTGACATGAGTCTGGCGGCCGTTTCCGTATAAATTGCCGGTACTATCATGGTCAGCCGACGTTTCGGGAGAACAGTTCGATTCGGTTAGTCTGCGAGCGCCTGCAGGACGCGCGGGCGGAGTCGCTCGTAGCCGACGACGTAGACGGCGGCGTAGAGGACGAGCAGGCCGATGACTGCGTACCAGATGGTGAGGACGGACAGTCCCTCGGTGAGGTAGCTGTGCCAGCTGGCCAGCTCGGCGGCCGTCCCGAGGGCCGCCAGTGCAGCGGCGACGACCGCGTACACCGCGATAGACGCGAGTTCGGGTACCAGTTCCGCGAGTATCGAAAGCATAGATGGCAACAGTGCGCCGCGACGTATTTGCGTTTCGGCTCGATTTACCACAAAAGTTTTACTGAAACCACAATTGAAGTCCGGTATGAAACACGGAAACACAGATTATCCGCGACTCACGAAACTCGGCTTCCTCCTCGGTGTCGGCCTGTTCGCCGCCGGGGCTGGCGGTGAAATCGTCGGTCACGCCCTGTTCGGAACGTTGCCCGGATGGGAGGACGCGCTCCTCACCGATTCGGTGTTCCTCGGTATCGTCGTCGCCTTCGTCTCCGTCTTCGGCTTCGGCATCGTCATGCCGCTGCTGGAGTGAGCGTGGCGACGTTTCCCGACCCGGATTCTCGGTTCGTCGTCGAAGCCGACTGCACGCGCTGTGACGCGCTCGTCGACTGCCGAGAACGAATCTCGTGGGGCAACGGGCCGCGCGACGCCGACGTGGTGGTCGTGGGCGAAGCCCCGGCCGCGGGTGCCCCCGACGCCGACCACTGGCAGGGCGGCAACTGGACCGGGATGGCCTACACATCGCGACACTCCGGCCAGCGCGTCCGCGAGTTGCTAGCCGATGCTGGCCAATCAGATGCGTACTTTACGAACGCTGTGAAGTGCTTCCCCTGCGACGGCGAGGGGAGCAACCGCGAACCGACAACTGGAGAACTCGAACACTGTCGTGACCACCTCGACGCGGAACTGGCCGAAGTTGACCCGCAGGTCGTCGTCCCGACTGGGAAACACGCGACTGAGACCGTGTTCGCCTTCGACGACCAGCGACTCGACGGTTTTCTGGAGAGGGTGCTGAAGCCGGTCGAGTCGCGCGCGCTCGGCCGTACTGTCGTCCCGATTCTGCATCCCTCCTACCAGGACGTGTGGGTGTCGCGGCTGGGGTATGAGTCCGACGAGTACGTCGCCGCTCTCCGAGAAATACTTGCCTCGCTGATCGGCTGAGTTTCCGTCATCACGCGCCACGGAGTACGTAGACACGGCCTTCGCCGGTCGCGATGCCGGTGTTCACCAGTCCACTACCGTCGAACAAGACGAGACTTGACGACGGAGCCTGCGGGAGCGACCAGTTCGTCACCTTCTCCCCCGTCTCGGCATCGAGTTTGTGAACTGTCCCGCCGTCCGTCGATGTCGGCAGATAGACGAACTCGCCGGTCACGGTCGGTGTCTGCGGTGACCCACCATCGAACGAGAACTCCCAGACGACTTCGCCGTTCGTCGCATCGATAGCGCGAAGTCGCTCGCTTTGTGACGGGACGAAGTAGACTGTCCCATCTCCGTACGCCGGTGGCGAATGCGCCGTTTCGCCCGTCGCCACGTCCCACTGCTCGCCCCCGGTGACCATGTCCATCGACCGAAGGGTCCCACTCTTCTCGGTGACGCAGAGACCCTGGTCGGTGACGACGGGAACCGCGTACGACTCCGTCTGCAAATCGGTTATCCAGTCCATGTTGCCGGACTCACGGTCGATTCGGTAGACGACCGGGTCGTCGCCGGTGGTCGCGGCGTAGACTGCCTTCCTGGCGATTGCAGTACCAAATGGTCCCGGGTGGTCTCCACCGGTGGTCCACTGCTGCTCGCCGGATGTCGCGTCGAGTGCGACGACACCATCGTCACACACGAACAGGTTGCCGTCGGCGTAGGTCAGGCCCGTCTGCGGCCGACCAATCCCATACGCCGCCGACCAGTACTGTTCGCCGGTCATCGCGTCGACGGCTCGCGTCTGACCTGCTGTCGTCAGAAACACTGTCTCGCCAACCTGCGTCGGTATCGCCTTGCCGTGCATCTCGGGCACCACCCACTGGCGTTCCGCCGCTCGTGTGAACGAGTGAAAGCCGGACGCTGTTTGGCTGTCGGCCGGCGTCTCGACGCCGAGGACGATTCCGTCGTCGGTCCAAATCGGCTGCTGGTCGGGATACCCACCGCTTTGGAGGAAGGGTTCGACGGTCGCATCGTCGGGAAGGTCGCTCGCGTTCGGCCGCCCGCTCGTCCGCCCATGGTCAGCCCCGTAGGTCGACCACCCGGCGGCGACCCCGCCGCCGACCGGTGCAGGCGTCCACTCTCGTTCCGGTGACGAGGACAACAGACTACACCCAGCGGACAGCGAGAGAACACCAGCTGTGACTGCGTGCAGGAATCGCCGTCTCGTGGAAACGGGAATCACGCACCGATTGTCACGCACTATACTTGTTTGTTCCCCGACGGGAGCTATTTTCCGCACAGGCTCGAACGACCACGTATGCCCGTCCCCGACGAAGGCCAGACCGACACCTTCACGCGAACGTTCACCCGCGAGGACGTTCGCCAGTTCACCGACGTGTCGGACGACCGTGGCGAACACCACCTCGAACCGAACGACGACGGCAGGCTCCTCGTTCACGGGCTCCTGACGGCGACGCTTCCGACGAAAGTCGGCGGCACCTACGACGTGCTCGCCCAGCGGATGGAGTACGAGTTCCCGCGGCCGGTGTACACCGACGAGGAGATCACCTGCGAAATCACCTTCGAGACGGTCGAAAAGCGCGACAGTCGCTACCACGTCGAGGCCGAGGGAGTCTGTCGCAACGAAGCGGGGAAGGTCGTTTTGCGAACCGAGTTCGACGGCGTCATCCTCCAGTGAGCCGCCGGAACCGCTAACACGCCGGGACTGGTACGGGTTGGCGTGCCTTCCGAACACTGGGTCTTCGACGGCCACACCGACGTACTGCTCGACCTCCACCTCACCGAGCGTGGCGGCGGCCGCTCGTTCTTCGAGCGAGGCGACCAGGGCCACGTCGACCTGCCGCGGGCCGCCGACGCGGGCTACGGCGGCGGCTTCTTCGCTATGTTCACGCCGAACGACGAGATGCCCGACTTGCAGCGGACCGACGACGGGTACGAGATGGCACTCCCCGAACCCATCTCGACCGAGCGCGCCCAGTCGTTCACCGACGAACTGCTCTCTCATGGGGAGCACCTCGACGAACTGGCGAGCGACGACGAGTTCCGCATCGTCCGGTCACTGGCCGACTTCGACCGCTGTCGTGACGACGGCGTCGTCGTCGGTATCTTCCACCTCGAAGGGGCCGAAGCGGTCGAACCGGACCTGTCGAACCTCGCTACTCTGTACGACCGGGGCGTGCGCTCCATCGGGCTGGTGTGGAGTCGCCCGAACGACTTCGGCCATGGCGTGCCGTTTCGGTACCCGGCGACACCGGACATCGGTCCCGGACTCACCGACGCCGGGCGCGCACTCGTCAGGGCTTGCGAGGACCGGGGCATCGTCGTCGACCTCGCGCACCTGAACGCGGCCGGATTCTGGGACGTGGCCGGGGCGTGTTCGAACCCCTTGGTCGTGAGCCACACCGCGGTCCACGCCATCTGTCCCGCGACGCGCAACCTCACCGACGACCAGTTGGACGCCATCGCCGACTCCGGCGGTGTCGTCGGTATCTCGCTCGCAGTCGAGAACCTGCGCGAAGACGGCGACCAGGTGCTCGACACGCCGGTTTCGGTCGTCGCCGACCACGTCGAGTACGTCGCCGACCGCATCGGCATCGAGCACGTCGCGCTCGGGTCGGACTTCGACGGCTGTACGATTTCTGACTCGGTCGGCGACGTGACCGGCGTCCCGAAACTGCTCGCCGAACTCGAATCGAGAGGCTTCGACGATGCCGAACTCGCCGCCTTCGCTCACGGTAACTGGCGACGAGTGCTCGACGCGTGGTGGTGAATCAGTGTTCGATGTGGGCCGACACTGACGCTCTGGCGCGCGCTGGGGCTGGCGTCGAGCATTGCGAGACGCCAGCCGTGTAGTCGCGCAAGGGATGAGCATCGCAGGCCGAAGGCCGAGACGCGCAGTCGGATGGGGAGGGTGTGGCTGCGGTCATTTACCGTCGTGATTCGTGCCTTACTCGGCTGAACCATCACTCACAGCACCGCCAGAGTCGTGATTCGTGAACTGCTCGGCAGAACGAAAGACGACGACAGCAACAAATACTCACCACGAAGCCCCCGATACTGCGACACTGAACCCGATACTGACGACTACTCTTCTCCCAAAAACCGCGACGCCGCACCACGAAACAGCCCGTCCACCGCTTCCTCAGAAAGCTCCCGCGACAACAGGTGTGCCCGCTCTCGCTCGTACTCGTAGGGCACGTTCGGGTAGTCGGAGCCGAACATGACCGACCCGGCGAGGTCTTCGAACACGACGTCGTCGACGCTCTCGGGGTCGAAGTCGAACAGGTCGGGCGCGTCGGCGGACATCGCGACCGCCGTGTCGAGGAACACCTGGTCTTCTAGCAGTGCCTCGTCGACGAAGCCGCGCACGTCGTCGACGCCCATGTGGGCACAGCAGACGCGCACGTCGGGGTAGGAAGCGACGAACTCGCGGAACTTGTCCAGTCCGACGGCGTCCGAATCCTGGAAGTTCGGGGCGGTTCCGGCGTGGAAGAGGACCGGCCGGTCGTACTCCGCGCAGAGTTCGAACGCGGGGTCGAGTCGCGGGTCGTTCGGGGCGGCGTCCTGCACCGGACACTGGAGTTTCAGCCCGCGTGCGCCGCCGTTCAGGGCGTCTCGAACGACGCCGCGAACGTCGTCTTCGGGGTGGACCGTGGCGAAGGGAACCGCCATCTCGGAGCGGTTCGCCTCCTCTAACACCCAGTCGTTGAGTCGGGCAGCCATGTCGGCATCGTGGGCGTACGGGAGAGCCAGGTAGCGGTCGACGCCAGCCTGCCGGAGGACGGACTCCATCGCGGTCCGCTCGGTCGGGTGGTCGCACACCCAACCGAGGTCACGCTCCAGCGCGTCTCTGATGGCGGCCATCAGGCGCTCCGGCATGAGGTGGACGTGGGCGTCGGTGGCGGGGGCGAAGGACATACTCGTGACTGCGCCGTCTGCGACTATCATCCTTCCCCTGTGGGGCGAAAAATCGGCCGCGAGTCGGTCAGTTCTCCTCTGTCGTCGAGAGGAGTGGGTGCCCACGATGCTGGTAGCACGCGTTCCCGCCGAACGGGACGGTTCGCAGGCACGCGCTCCCGTCCTTGCACTCTCGGTGGCAGAGGTACTCTCCGTCGTCTCTCGTCGGCACTGCGTTTTGGCTCTCAAACACTGCTCTCTCGAAAGAGTGGGGTCGCCGTCGACAAGGGCTGAGTCCTTGCAAGTGCAGGGACGACCGACCGGGAAACCTTGATACGCCGGCCGCGAGTCCCCCCGAACATGGACGACTGTATCTTCTGCAAGATCGTCGCCGGGGAGATCCCGAGTCGCACGGTGTACGAGGACGACGACGTGTTCGCGTTCCTCGACGTGAACCCGCTCGCCGAGGGGCACACGCTGGTCATCCCGAAGGGCCACCACGAGACCATCGAAGACCTGCCCGCAGACGTGGCCACGAGCCTGTTTGCGGCGGTCCACGAGCTCACGCCAGCCGTCGAGGACGCGGTCGACGCCGACGGCTCGACGGTCGCGTTCAACAACGGTGAAGCCGCCGGGCAGGAAGTCCCGCACGTCCACTGCCACATCGTGCCGCGTTTCGAGGGCGACGGGAACGGGCCGATCCACGCGCTGTTCGGCGGGCCTGGCGAGATGGAAGACGACCAACTCGACGCGGTCGCAGAACGAATCAAGCAGTACTGAGCCGACCCGTCGCTCGACCACTGCCCGCCGACCGCACATTTTTTAACAGATGTCGACACAGTAATTTGCATGTTGCAAGAGGACCAGTCCGCCGCCATCGTCGGCGTCACCGGCGGCGCGGGCGCGACACGGCTCACCGTCGAACTCGCCGCGACGCTGGCGCGTGACGGTCGCTCCGTCGCCGTGTTCGACGCTGCATTCGCCACGCAGGGACTCAGCCAGTACGTCCACGGCCGCATCGACATCGACGTGACGCGACTGCTCACCGACGAGTCGGTCCAGCCCCGGGACGCGATGATCGACCTCGGTCTCGACACGCCCGCCGATGTGGCCGTCTGTCCCGCCTACGCCCCGTTCGAACGCCTCGCCCGGGCGAAGTCCGGCGCGGCCGCCGACCGCTTCGGCGAAGTCATCCGGCAGGCGACCGAGGTGTACGACCACGTGCTCGTCGACACGCCGCCCATCGCGGACAACCCCTCCATCGCCGCGGTGAACGCGGCCGACCACGTCGCCCTCGTGACGCCGCCGTCGAAACGCGGCGCGGACTCCCTCCAGCGGACCCGCGACCGACTCACCGACATCGGGGTCGACCCGCATCGCGTCATCGCGAACCGGGCGAAGACCGGCGAGGAGCACCCGGTCACAGACGCCGCGGTCACGATTCCCGAACACGAGGTGACGGGTGTCGCTGGCGCACCAGTCTGTGTCGACGGCGCGAGCGACGAGTTCGCGCAGGTCGTCGCCACCAGCGCAGAAGCCGTGTTCAACACGCAACTGGACATCGAGTTCCCGCGTGGTGGACTCCGAGGGCGGCTCTCGTCGCGGTTCTGAGGAAGGAAAATTCTTCTCGGAATCGGTCACCGAACCGCATCGGGGTCGACGCCGTGGCCTGGTCCGGCGACCTGAATCTCTGGCCCACGAGAGAGTGGAATCACGTCTTCGTCGAGCAATTGGTTCCCGTCCAAATCGACGTGCGAGAAGCCGCCGATACCGGCGACGACGTGGGCACTGGTGCGGATGCCGACCGCGCTTTCGAGCATACAGCCGACCATCAGGTCGACGTTCGCGGCCCGGGCGACGCTGGCGATGTCGGCCGCGCCGAGCAGTCCGGACTTGCCGAGTTTGATGTTGAACACGTCGGCGGCCTCGGCGCGAACCAGTCGAACCGCGTCGCTCGGGGTGAACAGGCTCTCGTCGGCGGCGACCGGCACAGCGAGCCGTTCGCGGGCAGCCGCGAGGCCGCGTACGTCGTCGGCCGGAACGGGCTGTTCGACCAGTTCGAGCGAGACACCCTGTTCTTCGACTGTGTCGACGAATCGTTCGGTCTCCTTCGGCGTCCAGCCCTGGTTCGCGTCGACGGCGATGGCGGCATCGGGTGCACCTTCGGCGACGGCGGTGACACGCTCGGCGTCGCGTTCCGCGTCAGTCCCGACTTTCACCTTCAACTGGTCGAAGCCCTCGTTCGTGGCGCGAGCCGCCCGCATTCGGGCTTCGTTCGTCGGGCAGATACCGATAGTCAGGTCGGTCTCGACCGTCTGCGGCGCGCCCCCGAACAGTTCCGAGAGCGGGATTCCGCGCTCGCGGCAGTAGGCGTCGAGGATGGCCGTCTCGACGGCGAACGTCGCAGAAACCATTCCCGGGAACGTGTTTCTGACCTCGGCGACGAGTTCGCGGTAGTTGGCGACTGACTCACCTTCCACGAGGTCGGCGGCGGCCTCCGCGGTCGCCAGTGCTGCCTCGCGGGTCTCGCCAGTCACGGGCGGGTCCGGGTTACAGTCACCGACGCCGACGACGCCGTTTTCGGTCTCGACGCGGACGACGACGCTCTCGGCGGCGTGTTGCGTGCCGAGCGAAATCTCGAACGGTTCCCGCAGGGGCAAATCGAGCGGGTCGACCGAGACACGCTCGATACGCATCACAGCACCTCCTGCACCTGTTCGAGCAGTATCTGCGGGCCGGTTTCGGTGTAGACGTTCGCGGCGGGGTAGGGATACTCGACCTCGTCGGGGTCGCCCCACGTCGAGACGGCTGCGACCGTCGCGTCACAGACCGACTCGATGAGTGCGGCCTCGCTTTTGACGCTCGGGACGGAGAACCGCTCGAAGTCCTCTCGGCTCTCACGGTCCGGTTCGTCCACGACGACGACGGCGTCTGGCCACGCGCCGTGGAGCAGGCCCATGGTGACGCCGGAGTACGCACGGTGCGAGAGCGCGGCCTGTCCTTCGACGAAGACGACGTCGTGCGCTTCGGCCACGTCACAGACCATGTCCTCGACGACGCCCGCGGTGAAGTCGGCGGGGACGCGGTCGACGACCACGCCGCGGTGTGCGCCGACCATCTGGCCGGTCTGGCCCGTGGCGACCCAGCCAGCGTCGATGCCAGCATCGCGGGCGGCTTTGTAGAGTTCGAACGTGGTCGTTCGCTTGCCGACCGCGCAGTCGGTCCCCATCGTGAGGACCACCTCGGCGTCCACGTCGTCGACGCGGCCGTCACCGACGCGGAGTTCGTCGTCCGCGGGCGGCTTTCGCACGTCGTACAGGTCGACGCCGCACTCTTCGGCGACGGCGGTCCACTCGGAGTCCTCGCTCAGGAACGTGTGGAGGCCGGAGACTACGTCGCAACCGGCGTACATCGCGTCGCGAATCTCGCTCTCCCACGCCTCGGGGAGTTCGCCACCTGCCGGAGCGACGCCGATGACGAGTGCCTCGCACTCGGGGGCTTCCTTCATCGCGTCTTTGACGGAGGCGACGACGGGCACGTCGGGTGCGTCGTCGCGGTCGAGCACGTCACGTGCGGTGGTTCCTGCGCGAGTCGAGTCGACGACCGCTCGCGCGTCGAACAGTTCACCGTGGAGCACGACTCCGTTCGCCGTCTTGCCGTGGGGCGTGCCGAACTCGCCCTCGGCGAGCACGACTGCGGGGACGGGTGGGTCGAACGAGCGTCGTAGGTTCATGCTCTAGCGTCACGTATCGTGGCGCAAATTCCCCCTCCCTCTCATAGAAGGGGCGGCGGCACAGCCACTGAATCGACAGAATCGTCCCGATGGCCGGACCGAACACGTTTTTGGTGTCCGGGCACGTCACAAGTTCACATGGGTACGCACGGGGACAACGTGACGGGGTCGCGTCCGGCCGACGACACCGCAACCGGGGTGCGGGTTACGCTCGACATCTGGCATCCAAACTGCTGGACACTGGAAGTGACCGAGGAGACCGACGGCGGCCTGCTCGGTCACGGCGTCCACACCATCGACGGGCGAGCGACTGGCCGATTCACGGCCTACGGCGAGACGACCGAAGACGTAGACGAACTCATCGCGGCCATCGACGCGTCGCCGCTGACCGACTCGGTCTGGGAGACCGACGACCATGCGACGCAGGCAGACCTCATCGAGGGGAACGCGAGTCGCGGTATCGTCGTCGAGTACGACATCGAGAACAGCATCAACGACGCGCTCGTCAAGCGCGGGTTCATCCCCGACGAGTCGGTCCGGATGGTCGGCGGTCGCGAGTACTGGACCGTCCTCGTCAACGAATCGCGTGGAACCGTCCACGAACGACTCGAAGAGATTCGCGCGGAGCTCGGAGCCGACATTCGGGTCGAACTCATCACCGCTCCGTCGTCGGGCACCGGCATCTTCCAGACGACCGACCTCTCCGAGCGCCAGCGTGAAGTGTACGAACTCGCCCGGACGATGGGCTACTACAGCTGGCCGCGTGAAGTCAGTGCGGGCGACCTCGCCGAGGAACTGGGCATCTCGAAGGCGACACTTCTCGAACACTTGCGCAAGGCCGAGGCGAAACTACTCGGTGCGTAGTCGGCGGCGATAGCCCGACCCCCTTTCATCCTAGGGGGCGGTGCTATGCAGGATATTGACCCATGAGTACACATGTCATCCTCACAGGGCAGAGAGGCCAATAGCCTCTCTCGTGACATCGGGTTGTTCGGTGCGATGAGTACCGTCGTCGCGGGTACGCTCGGTGCTGGACTGTTCGTCACACTGGGAACCGCGTCGAAGACGACCGGACCGAGCGTCATCCTCGTCGTCGTCCTCTCGGGCCTCCTCGCCATGGCCATCGCGGTCAACTACTCGTGGATGGCGACCATCTTCCCGGGTGCAGCCGGGTCGTACGCGTACATCTCCCGGACGTTCGAGAGCCGGTTACCGGGGTTCATCGTGACGTGGTCGAAGTGGCTGGGCTACATGGCCGCCGACGCCGTGTTGGCGCTGGGATTCGGAACCTATCTTCAGGTGTTCTATCCGGGCGTCGACGCCGCGCTCGCTGGCTTCGCCTTGTTGACCGTCCTCTTCTTCGTCAACCTCGTCGGCTCGAAGGGCTACAGCGTCTCCCAGAACATCATCTTCGGGGTCTTGATGCTCTCCTTGCTCGTGCTGGTCGTTCCGGGCACGGCCAACGTCGACACGGCGAACTACCGGCCCTTTTTCACCGGCGGATTCGACGGCTTCTTCGCCGCCGCCGTCCCGCTGTTCTACGCCTACATCGGCATCGCCGTCGCGGGCCAGATGGGTGCGGAGGTGAAGAACCCGTCACGGAACCTCCCGCTCGCGATGGCCGGCGGGACCGCAATCCTCGTCCTGCTGTACGTCTGGACCGCCGCCGTCATCTACGGCGTCGTCGGCGACTACACCGTTCTCGCTAACTCGGAAAAGCCACTGGCCGACGCGGCCGAAGTGTTCCTCGGTGACACCGGCACCGCCGTCGTCGCCTTCGGTGGCCTGCTCGCCACCGCGTCGAGCGTCCACGCCGTGATGGCCGCGGGCATCAAGATGCCGTACTCGTGGGCGTGGGACGAGGTGTTCCCGCCGCAGTTCGTCGCGACCAGCGACCGGTTCGGCACGCCGCACTTCTCACTGCTCACGCTGTACGTCGTCGCCGCCGCGCTGACGTTCTGGAGCGGCGGCCTGGACCGCGCCATCGCCATCGCGACGTTCAGCTACCTCATCGCGTACGCCACCGTCTCGTTGACGGTGCTGTACGTCCTCTACACGAAGTCCAGTCTCGCAGAGAAAGCGGGCTTCGACCTCGGTGCGGGGATGTACGTCTCGGCCCTCGTCGGGGCGCTCGGTGCGGGCGCGCTGGTGACGCAAGCGGCCAACTGGACTGGACTGCTCGGCATCAACCCCTTCGACCTCTCGTCGTTCGCGCCCATCCCGACGCTGACCATCTACATCCCGTGGATGATTGTCGGTCTCGTCATCTTTGCCATCTTCTGGCGACTCGGTGAGCAGCGCAACACCGACGTATCGGCCATCCTCGACACGCTTCCCGGCGTCTCCTCACAGGAGCACGACCCGAACGTCGGAGGGATGAGCGATGACTGAAACCCACGTCGACCCGGACGAGACCATCGACCTGCTCCAAAATCTCGTCCAGATTCCCAGTCCCTACTTCGAGGAACACGAGTGCGCCGAGTTCGTCTACGAGTGGCTCGACGAACGTGGTCTCGACCCGGAGTACCACCACGTCTCCGAACCGGACATCACCGAGTACGAGGGTGACAACGTCGTCGCCCGGCTGGAGGGCAGCGACCCCGACGCGCCCACACTACTCTTGAACGCCCACATGGACACGGTGAAACTCGTCGAGGACTGGGAGGAAGACCCCTGCTCCGGCCGCATCGAGGACGGCAAACTGTACGGACAGGGGTCGTGCGACATGAAGGGTGGCCTCGCGTCGGTCATGGTCGCGTTCGCCGAACTGGCCGAGTATGACCTCACAGGCGACGTACTCCTCACGGCCGTCGTCGACGAGGAAGGCCCGTACGGCCTCGGCACCGACCGTCTCATCCGCGACGGCTACACCGACGACGTGGACATGGCCGTGGTCACCGAACCCGGGCCAATCCTCGCACAGGAAGACCTCTCGAACCCCGCGCTCCTGCTCGGTGCCCGCGGTCGCTACCTGTACGACATCACGGTTCGCGGACAGGCGGCCCACGGCTCACAGCCGTACAAGGGCACCAACGCCGTGGTCGACGCCGGGAAGGTCGCCGACGCGCTGGACAACCTCGACGTGGGCTCGCACGAGAAGCTGGGCGACGGCTCCACCTGTCCGCTCCTGCTCGACGGCGGCAGCCAGACCCTCTCCGTGCCGGAACGGGCCCACCTCATGGTCGACCGCCACGTCGTCTTGGGCGAGACCGAGGAAGACGTGCGAACCGACGCGAGAGACGCCATCGACGCGCTCGAACTCGACAGCGAGGTCGACGTGAACTTCCGCGAAGCGCCCGACCCGGGCATCAAGTACGGCCCGTACGTCACCGACGAAGACCACCCGCTCGTCGGCGCGCTCCAGCAGGCCTCGCGCGACGTGACGGGCGAAGAACCCGCACTCGGCTACTTCGCCAGCGTCGGTGACTTCAACTACCTCGGCGACCGGGCCGACCTGCCTACCGTCATCGTGGGTCCCGACGGCGAGAATATCCACAGCGCGGGCGAGTTCGTCTACACGGACGAGGTCGTCGAGGTCGCGGACATGCTGGTCGTCGCCGCCGAAAACCTCCTCTGTTAGGGGCTTTCACCCCGCTTCGGTGTCCGCGCACCAACCAGTACGGTTTTCTCCGCTTCGTGTCAATGGTCTAATTAATGAGCGTTCGTGAGAAGCTTCGTGGCGACGTCGAGGGGTATCCCGACGTCTCCCGCTACGTCGACGATTCGTCGACACACCACTGTTTCCCGATTCGACACCTCGCCCTCACCGTCGGCGGTGGCGCTGGCCGACGCGTCGATTTCGAACCGGACACTGCCGAAGACCGCATCGAAGCGACCGGCGTGAAGTACTACTTCTGTGAGCGTGGCGTCTGCACCGTCGGCGAGCGCGCGCTCACGGCCGTCGACGACTCCGGCAGTTCGTGGCTGCTCCCGTACCGGGAGATGGGGTCGTTCGGCCACGACGTGGAACAGTCGAGCAGTTCGAGTCGAGTCCCCTTCCGGGCCGAGGAGCGTCAATTTCGGTTTCAACTCTACTTCCTGCTCGGCGGGACGTTCCACACCGTCTCATCGGTCGACTTCGAGAGTGAACCCGGGGACCTTGACGTCGGCGCTATCACGACGTTCGTCCGGTCGAAAGTGCTGCGCGAGGACTGACCCCAACGGTCGACCAGTCCCAGGTCACTCGGTCGCCGCGCCGACTGCCCGCTCCGGCGGTCGCTGGTCGCCGTCACCTTCGAGGATCGATTTGAGTTCGACGAGCTCTTTCCGAAGTTGGCGGCGCATCATGTAGCGCATCACCGGGCGGAACACGGTGAACATGAACTTCGTGAACCGACCGTCTGCACCCGTCTCGATGGTGTTCGAAACGTGGGTCTTCCCGTCGACCGCCTCCAGTTCGAGCAAGCCGTCGAAGGCAAACGGCCCTTCTGGTGCCGTGATGCCGAGTCGCGTCGGCGACTCGTACTCGGTCACCTCGAACGTCATGTCGTGGGTCTTGCCGCCGTAGGTGTACTCGCTCTCGTAGCGGTCGCCGACACCGGTGCCGTCGCCGGCGACGCGCGTCGTCTCGCCGACGCCGACGACCCACTCGCTCATTCGTTCGACGTTCGAGATGTATTCGAACACGTCCGCTACCGGTCGGTCGACGGTGACGGTGGCTGTAGCCTTCATCTGCGAATCAACGATTTCTAGAGGGTTTCGACGACAATAGTCGTATCGTCGAGGTGAGCGACCGACACTCCTCACGTGTGCGCGCCACCCATCACTTCGACTATACCTCATCTCGACGCAGCGCCTAGGCAGACACGTGTCCACCGTCTCATCCGACATCGAACAGCGGCTGACGAGCGACCCACCCCGGATCGCATACCTCGCGACGGCGACCGACGACCGCCCGCACGTCGCGCCAGTCTGGTTCTACTACGCCGACGGCGTGGTCGAAATCGTCACGACCGGGCGAAAACTGGCGAACCTCCGGGCGAATCCGCGGGTATCGCTCGCGGTCAGTTCGGAACGAGCTGGCGTACCGGAGTGGACTGTCACGCTCCGAGGCACTG
This sequence comes from Haloarchaeobius caseinilyticus, assembly GCF_051207395.1. Lineage (NCBI taxonomy): Archaea > Methanobacteriati > Methanobacteriota > Halobacteria > Halobacteriales > Halorubellaceae > Haloarchaeobius > Haloarchaeobius caseinilyticus. The sequence goes on from NZ_JBPJZC010000001.1 coordinate 2,056,917, forward strand.
CGAGCGTCGTCGACGACCCCGATGCGACCAGCGACGCGAACGCACGAATCAATCAGAAGTACGGCGCGCCCGACGACGCGTGGGACGAGAACACGCTCGTCCGCATCGTAGTCGGGTCCGCGAGTCTGCGGACGTACTGAGTGGCGTCGCCGTGGCCCGACTGCGTTCACCCGAGCAGCCGTGCGATTCCCATTCCACCACCCCCGACGACGATAGCCAGTCCGTCGTCGAGTCCAGCGCTTCGGAGTCCACTCGCACCGACGACCGAATCGGCTTCCCAACTCCCGGTCTCCGAGCGGGAGAAGACGGTCTCGTCTGCGACTGCGAGTGTCGTTTCGCCAGCCGAAGCGACCGAAGACAGTCGCTCGTCGGTCACGCGCGTTGGCGTCCAGCGGCCGTCGTCGTACCGGTGGACGACGCCATCACTGGTTGCGACGAGGCAGGCGGTGGGAGCGACAGTGGCGAGATCGGTCGGCGTGCCGTCCGCGTCGATGCCGACTCGTTCGATATCGGCGGTCGCCGACCCGAGCGAGAAGACGCCGTCGTTCGTATCGCAGCAGAACCCGGCGTCCGTCGACGGTGAGTCGGCCGCGTCACAGAGTGAGACACTAGCGATACTCGACCCGCTGCCGGGTTTGACCGGGTCCTTCCACCGGCAGTCGCCGTCCCGGTATCGGCCGCGGAGGAGTTCGCCCGAGCCGGTCGTGAGCACGAGCGTCGCGTCACCGGCAGCACCGCCGACGGCCACGTCGGTCCACGTGTCCGTTCGGCCCTGCGGGGCGGACCAGTCGACGTGCTGGCCGGATTCGATGTCGATACGGCCGAGCGCCCCGCCGTCTCCAGCGACCCAGACCGCCTCGCCGTCGGCCGTCGCATCGACGGCTGTGAGGTCGTGGCTTCGTGCCGTCGGGCCATCGGTCAGGACGGGTTCCCAGTCGAGAACCGGTCCGTCTCCATCGCCCGACTCGGCGGCGTCGTTGTGCGTCCCCGCGAGGAGGACGCCGTCGTCGCCGACCACGTAGGCAGTTCCCTCGGTGACGACCACGTCGGTCAGGTCGGCATCCGTCGGGAGGTCGACCGGTCGCCAGTCGGTTTCTATACTGGTCGCTTCTCGGTCGTCTGGTCCGTCGTTTGTACCGTCTGCATCGTCTCCGTCGTCTGCCGTCGGTTCGGCTGCTGTGTCCTCCAGTGTCGTGTCCGCTGTCTCACCTGCGCGACCGCTCTCCGTCCGAGTCAGGAAGTAGTAGCCGACGAGCGGGAGCAGGTAGCTGGCGAGCGCGACGATGGCGAAGCCACGGTGGACGACCGTCAGCGTCCCGAACGCGGTCATCGCTGCTGTCGCGAGTCCGTGGACCCACGTCTTGACGTATCGGCGAACGAAGGCGACGAAGTCGGTCGAACCGTGGTCTATCGGCATTGTGTCCCTCTGTCGACGCGTCGTTTGCTGTCGGGTCGGTCTTCGACCGTGCGGAAGAGACGTTCGTTCGGCGTGGCGCAGTCGGACCGGGTCGTCGGCGAATTTCGGTCCGTGTCGGTCGCGATAGAGGCAGATTCCAGTTGCAGCGTGAAAAGGCCGGAGACTAATTGTTGCCCGGTCGAAATGAGCGACCCAGTAGAGCCGTCGGTCAGTCGATTTCGTACCGCTCGAACGTCAACACCGCCCGGTGGAAGGCCGCCTTCGAAACCGCGGCGGCCAACGCAGCTGTCGAACAGAGTCCCACGAGTCGGACGACTGCGACCGGGACGCCGAGCGACTCGGCGACGACGGTCGGCGTGGCGACGAGCGCCGGCAGACAGACGAGGCCGAGCAGGACTGGGAGGGCCGCGAGCCGCAGGAACGAGCGCACCCCCATCTCAGAGTACACGGTCTTCGAGACACCGGGCATCGGGACCGGCCAGAACTCGTCGTAGGGGATCCGCGTCCCGAGAGCGGCACCGAGTGTGGACCCACAGATGCAGAGGGGCAACCCGAGTGCAGCGAGGACCACGACCTCGACCACACTCGCAGCAGTCGTCAAGCCCGTGGCAGCAGTCACAGCGACCGTCACCGGCGCACCGACCGCGACACCGGCGAGGACGATTCCCCGGACGAACTGCTCGGCACGAACCGAGGTGAGCGTCAGTGAAAGCGTCGAATAGTCGACGGTGAACGCTTGCAGACCGAACGCGATGCCGGTTCCAGCAGCGAGCAGCCAGGCCAACACGACGACGAACACCACCGGCATGGTTCCCGTGTCGAGAAGAGGCATGAAGACGATGGGAAGGACGAGCAGGATGTAGCCTGCAGTCAGCAGCCCCTGCGGTGCGCGGCGTTCCTGTACCCAGCGTCGGCGTGCCACCGTGAGGGTCGGCCGTGTGACGCGGTCACCGAATAGCCACACGGCGAGGCCGGTGCCTCCGAACGCTGACGCGCTCTCGACCGACCCACGGTCGTCGAGAGGAGCGTTCCACGTTCGCGATGCCAACGCGAGCGCCGCGGCGAACAGTACCGGGATGCCACCGCCGACGAGGCAGACCGCGGCGAGCGTTCGACTCGGCGTCGCGTGCACGACCGATGTGCCCAGCAGCGCCGCGTCGACGAACCACGCAGTCGGGAGCGCGTGCGCGTCGACCCACCCGACCAAGCGAGAGACGGACCACCCGCCCACGCCGAGAACCGGCACCCCGACGACGAGACAGAGGACGGCCATCCCGGTGACTACCCGTCGAGTACGTCGATTCGCGCGTCTTCGCCACGACCATACGCCGAGGGCGACGGCGAATCCGACCGTCACACCGGCCATCGTTACCAGTCCGACGAGTCCGACGACGGAGAGTGGAATCGTGAGGAGTGTCGTGCTCGGTTGCCCGTGAACTACGAGTCCGACTGCGACGCCGACGGCCGGCACGACGAGCAGAACGACGAGTTCTGCGGCGACGACGAGCGCCATGCCGAGGACGATGTCACGCGTCGTCACCGCCGTCAGGAGCAGGTCAGTCTGTAACCGTGCCAGCAGGCTGGTGGTCTGTCGAGCGGCGTGCCAGCAGAGACCGACCGACCCCGCAGCGATGCCCGCGAACAGTCCGTCGCCAACGGCTGGTTCGACACCGTGTACTGCGACGACGGCGGCGAGCATCACCGCGACCAGAGCGGCCGGTCGCAGCGTCGACGACGGGCCGTTCTTCCGCGAGCGTCGTACCCGGTCGACGCTGGCGATGCGGACGCTCCGGCGGAGTGTCAGGAGGGCGCGCATGGCGAATAGTGTACGCCAACAGACTATATCTGATTATGTATAGTTTGGTACGCCGTCACCAGAAGTCGTCCGCGCCGCTCATCGTCTCCGCGAGTGCGTCGCGTTTGTGGACGGCGGCGTTGCCCGAGCGCGACAGCGCGTCGGTCACTACGTCGTCGGCACCCGAAATCGGGTCGTGGGACTCCACGAACGCGGCCAGCACGAAGTCGGCCTCGCTCGCGCCGGTCAGTGTCCGGGCGTCTGCCCGCGAGAGGTCTGCCGTCAGCCAGTCACGGACGATTCGGCGACCCTGCGGCGACAGCGGCGACACGCCGTCGAGACCGAGCAGGTGCAACACTTTCGCAGCGACCATCGGTGCGACCCCGGCCTCGTGGCCCGCCGCGTCGATGGCCGCGCCACCGGCGTATGCGTCGACCACTTCTGCCGCTTCCGCCGCCTCGCACGGGAGCGCCTCAGCATACGGGTCGAGTCGGTCGACCAGCCTCGCGGCCGACTCGTCGACGGTCGCCACGCCGCGGTCGCGCTGCTCGGTCGTCACACAGAGTCCGTCCGCGATGTCGGCCAACCCCATACGTACCTGTTCGGGGCGTATGAAATAAAAAGGGTCGGTTCGGACGCCGTTCTCCCGGTCCCTCCCGACGCGAACCTACCGGTAACCGGTTGGTTCACCGTCGCCGAGTCGGGTAATTTCCGCGGTTTTCTCACTCGTTTAAATATCCGTTCGCCGCGAAGGTGCAAGTATGAGCAAAGCACAGCAGTCCTGCCCCGAATGCGACGGCCACCTCACGACCGACCGCGACGAGACCATCTGTGGCGAGTGCGGCCTCGTCGTCGGCACCGACCGACTGGACCGCGGGCCGGAGTGGCGCTCGTTCAGCGAGGGCGTCGCCGAGGGCAAGCGAACCGGTGCACCATTGACTCGGTCGCGACACGACCGCGGACTCTCGACCGAAATCGGCTACCGCGACGGGAACGGTGTCCGGCTGACGGGCCGGAAGCGACGACTCGTCTCCAGACTTCGGACGCAGCACAACCGGGCGAGAATCGCCACCAAGACCGACCGAAACCGGGTGTACGCGTTCACCGAAATCCGCCGACTGGTCGGCGCGCTCTCGCTGCCACGCCCCATCCGCGAGCAGGCGTGTGCACTGTTCGAGTCGGCGCAGGACGAGGACCTGTTGCGGGGGCGTTCGTTGGAAGGATTCGCCGCCGCGACGGTGTACGCGGTCTGTCGCGTGAACGGCATCTCGCGGACGGTCGAAGAGGTCGTCGCGGACGCCCGGTCGGACGACGGCGAACTTCGGGCGGCCTACAGCGCACTCAACCGCGACCTCGGCCTGCCGACCGGGCCCATCGACCCGACGGAGTACCTCGCGCGCTACGCCAGCGTCCTCGACTTGCCGCAGTCGGTCGAACGCCGGGCGCGCGAACTGTCCACCGAGGCAGTCGAGGACGGAGTTGCTTCAGGCCGGAATCCGAGCGGCTTCGCGGCCGGCTGTCTCTACGCCGCGGCGAAGCAGGAGAAACGCGTCTCACTCACACAGCAGGCAGCAGCGGACGTGGCGGACGTGTCGACCGTCACCGTCCGGTCGGCGTATTACGCGGTCGTCGACGAGGAGTAACCGTCCGCGCGAGTCGGCGGAACGACTCGGCAGCCGTCGACTCTGGTTCGACGTCCCGCACCGGCCGGCCAGCACGGCCCGCCCGCGCGACGTGGTCTGACTCCGGAATCGTGGTTACTGGCGCGCCGAGCGCTCGCTCGACGGCGGCGGTCGGCGGGTCAGCCCCGGTCCGATTCAACACGACCGCAGCCAGCCCAGCGTCGAGTTCACGAGCGAGTGCCCGTGTTCTGAGTGCGTCGGGCAGTGCGAAGGCGTCCGGGCGCGCCACAAGCACGGACCGGTCCGCGACGAGCAGCGGAATGCCCGCGTCGGCGGCCATCCCGGCCGGGCAGTCGACGATGACGTCGCCGTACGCCCGTTCGACCGCCGTCACGGTCTCGACCAGTTCGGTTACGTCGGCAGCCCGCGCCCCAGCGAGCGAGCGACCGCAGGGCAACAGTTTGACTGGGCCGTCTTCGCGGACCGCCTCGATTGAGTCTGCCCGACCGGCAAGCACGTCGTGGAGGTCCGGCCCGTGGGCCGAGGGAAGGTCCGCCATCCCGAGGTCGCCGTCGACGACGACTGCGCCGGTCTCAGCCCCGAGGTTGTACGCGACGGTCGACTTTCCGACGCCGCCTTTCCCACCGGTCACGGCGAGTTTCATCGCTCCTCCAGTGCCGCCGACAGTGCTGCGGTCCGGTCGGCGACCAGCCGAACGTTCGCCCGGTCCCGGTCGGTCACGGTCTCACAGTTCGAGAGCCCGTCGAGCCACGCCGTGACAGCACGTGGCGGCTTCGGTCGCTGCACAGCAGTTGCCCCACTGCTCGGAACGACGTCTCCCGGCGGCGTCGGGTCGCCGAGTGTCCGGACCAGCCCTTCGGCGGTGTAGTCCGTCGTCGCCGGCGTGTCGTCTGTAGCCGCCGACAGCGGCGTCTCGTCGACGACTCCTACGACCGAATCCTCCGAGTCTGAGACCGCTTCCGGACTGGCGAAGCCGACGCCACGGCTCCCCATCGCTGGCACCGTCACTGTCACCTGTACCCCGTCCCAGCCCGCCTCCGGAACACCCTGTCGGCGGGGCGGCCACACGGGGTCCAGCCCGCTTTCGAGCGTCACTCGCCGTGGCCGTGTGCCATCGTTCGTGAGCGTCGCCGCGACGAACGTCACGCAGTCACGTCTCTCGGTTCTAACGTCCAGTTCGACCATGGCCACGCTTGCCGCCTACTCGGGTTTAAACCGTGACGACGGGCGCGTCGAGGACGGTGGCAGCCGTCTCGGCCGAGTCGAAGCGGTTGCACGTCAGCACGACTGGCGCGCGCAGCGACGCGATGCTGACCAGGGCGAGCGCCTGCGTCACCGGGTCGGGAGTCGTCGTGCCCTGTCTGCACGCCTCAGTCGCCCAGTTCGGCAGTGTCGCCATCGCCGCTTCGAACTCGTCGGCCACCTGCGCCGCCAGCCACGCGTCGGCCGCCCGGGCCAGATTGTCGCGTCGGTCGACCAGTCGAAGCCGACGCTGCTGGGCGTCCCAGCCGTCTCTCGCCGCCTTCCTCGCCTGCGTCAGCGTCTGCTCAGCGGCGATTCGGTCCGTCTGTACGTCGGTGAGTTCACGGAGTGCAGCCTCTCGCTCGGCTTCGACGGCTTCGGTGTCGGCGTCCAGCTCTCGTCGGGCCTGCACCTCGCCCTGTAACGCCGCGACTCGCTCGGTCAGTTCGTCTTCCCTCGCGCCGACCGTGGCCACGCGCTCGCGGGCGGCGGCGTGGTCGACGAGCGGTGTCGCACTCTCGTCGATGAGCGCGTCGAGTCGGGCGAGTTCGGCCGCCTGCGGCGGTTCGACCCCACGACACCTGGCGACGGCGGCGAGTGCTTGCGTCGACTCGAACGACATTCCGGGTTCGACGAGGCCGACGTGGTCGTGGACCGGCCCCGGTTCGGGACAGTCCACAGAGAGTCCGGCTACCGACTCGCCGCGAACGGCCCGAAGGACCGCCATCGCGTCCACGCCAGTGTCTCGCAAATCGAGTGCTCGGCCGGCCCGCTCCCACGTCTCGCCGACGATTCGGACTGGTGGTGCGGGTCGCTCCATACTCACAGCTCTCGGTCTCGCATCGTCGCCACGGACGGGTGTTCAGTACCGGTCGAGAATTTCTCGTACGGTGTGTAGGGAGACTCACGGGCTTCGTACGCCTCCGCTGCTGCCCGTGCCCGCTCGTACGCCGACTCGAACTCGTTCAGCGGCTCGGTTCGTTCGACCTGTACCGCGTCGCCGTACTTCTCGCGCAGTCTGAGTACACAAAAGGCACCGAACTCCGTCCGTTCGAACAGTGCTGCACGCCCCAATCGCCGGACGACCGTCTCCTCGTGGGTGGTACAGACGTTTCGAAGGGTCTGGCGCGCCGCCTTCGAGTACGTGATGACGAGGAACACAAAATTGTGTTCTTAGATATGTGTAAAAAAGTGTTCGGTCCCGCGTCGAACTCACTCCGAGAGACGTTCGGCCGACAGTTGCTGTGGCGCGTCGGTCCACAGTTCTCTGGCGCGCTCACGCGCTTCGGTCGGGCCGGCGGCGACGACGACGACGCTTCGTGCATCCTCTTCCTCCAGACTGTCGCTGACACGATACACCGCGAGGTCTGCCACGTCGAACTCGCTGACGTAGGTGCGAATGATGGCCTGTACCTGCTGCTCCATGCTTGCGAGGCCGACCTCGCCGCGCTCGAACGCGCCGAGGACTTCTTCGACGTTCCGTATCGCTGAAATCCGGTCCATCAGGTTCGTCGGTGCAGAGTGCGCGGGTCGGCACCTTCGCCCTTCTGGTTCGACGACCGCATGCTACGACTCCGCCGCCAGCAACTCGAACAGCGGCTGGATGTCCGTCGCCGTGTAGTGGCGAAGGAGTTCGTGCAGTGCGCGACGTTCGCGGTCGTCAGTCTCGCCGCGGTCGCCGCCGTCGTCGCTGGCTTCGTCGTCGCTGGCTTCGTCGGTGTCGTCGCACAGGCGCAGGTATCGCTCGCCGAAGTACGGCACGTCCTTGTTCGTCACGACTGGGTCGGCCACGTCGCCGCGGTAGCGCGGATGCTCGGCCCGCCAGTCCGGCGGATGCAGCGAGTGAGTGTAGCAGTCCCAGTGCGTCTCCGGCACGTCCGCGTTGTCCTCCAGACTGCCAGACGGCGTGAGGTTCACCACGTCGATATCGTCGAAAATTCGGTTAACCCGCTTTGAGAGCGCCAAATCGTCACTGGCAAGCACGGCACGACCCCGTAGGTGCCTCGTGTCGAAGTCGCCCCAGTACAGCACGAGCGTCGACGGGTCGCGCGACTCCACGAAGGTACAGAAGCGGTCGAGCAGCGCCGCCTCGTCGTCTCGACTGCTTCCCTCTCGGAACAGCACTTCGACCTCGCCAGGAACGTCCTCTTGCGGCGCGTAGCCGACCCCGATACAGAGCAACTCGACGTGCGAGGAGTCGTCGAGGTCGATGCGCTCCTCGGGTTCGGTCGAAACCGTCTCGATGTCCACCGCGACGATGCCGCCGGTCCCCAGCCAGTCGGTGCCGGCGGCCGCCTCCTCGTTCCCGAAGAATTCCGGTGGCTCGTCGAGTCGTTCCGCCTCCATCGCACCCCGGTTCGACCCCAGCATCGTCTCTCCACGAAACACGTCACCCTCTGCCCGCTCGAACAGGTAGTATGCGTCCGTCTCGATGTCGTAGTAGTCGGTCTCTTGCGCCCAGATTTTCAGGTCGAACTCCTTGCCCAGCCAATCCTCCAGCACGTACTTCTCGTCGCCGTTGTCGAACCGGTTCACGCCGCAGACTCGACACACCATGTCGATGTACTCGCCGTCGACGATGTCCCGCTTCGACGTTCGTGGATAGTCCATATTTCGTGTTGGTCGTCCTTCGCCTGCATCCCGCAAAATGGTGTTCGTCCGCCCGATGCCGCCGGTTCCGTGGCTGTTCTACGTCGTCCGCAGGTGGTCGGTGCGCGGTTCGTACACCTCGCCCTTCTGCTTCAGCTTCTCTATCTCGTGTTCGGCCTTCGAGTGGTCCATGCCGATTTCGTCGGCCCGCTCCATCACGACGTCGACTGGCGCACCGTCGTCGTAGTCCTCCTCGATGTCACCGATGAGCTGTTTCAGGTTCTTGATGCGGTCACGCTGGCTCTTCGACGTGCCCGTCTCGATGACGTCCGCGTCGAACTCGCCCGTCTCCGGGTCGACGCCGATGTTCTGCAGACACTCCCGAACGATGGTGATGACGCGGTCTGCGTCCTCCGCCTCGACCGTATCCGACAGCCGCATCCGCGCCGACGCCTCCGACAGCCGAACCAGCGCCTCCAACTTCCGGGCCGTCACCGGCACCGGCGCGTCCTCGTCCTGCCCCTTCGAGCGCAGGTCGACGTAGAAATCGCGGATGGCCTCCCGTGCTTCTTCGGTCATCCGCGGGTAACAGTGCTGCTTCGAGTACGCGATGTACTTCCGAACCAGGTCCGGGTCGATGTCCGGGTCGACCTTCTCGGTCATCCGCTCGACCTCCGCGGGGTCGACGTCGTGGTTCGTCATGTTCGTCTGCTGCGTGTGCAACTCACCTGCGTAGTTCGTGTTGATGATGTGCTCTGCGAGGTCGCGGTCCTTGTCCGGGTTCGGGTTGTCCGTCACCGTGAAGATGAGGTCGAACCGCGAGATGAGCGCCGGCTCAAGCTCTATCTGCTCGCCGATGGGTTCGTACTGGTCGAAGCGACCGTACTTCGGGTTCGCCGCACCGAGCAGCGAACAGCGCGACTTCAGCGTTGCGTTGATGCCCGCCTTGGAGACGGAGATTTTCTGCTGTTCGAGGGCCTCGTGCATGGCGGAGCGGTCTTCGGAGTTGTGAACGACCATCCCGTTGGCGACGAAGTTGTGGGTGCCTTCGACGGTAAGGTCGTAGACTTTTGCACCCTGACGCGCCTCAATCTCCTCCAGTTTCTCTCTAAGTTCCGTTCGAATCGATTCGGTTCTCGAAATACTTCTCTCCCTGACCTCATCGAACCTGTCAGTCTGGACTGTTTCGCTGAACCAGCGTGAGACTGTAGACCCAGCGACGTCGAGGTCAGAAGCGATGGTCTGGAACGAGATACCGTAGCGGTCTAATTCCGTTCGCAGGGTTTCCCAGTCTGTTGCTTCACCGGGATCAGTCGAGAGTATCTGTTTTGCTTGCTCGATTGCTTCCTCTCTTGAACAGTTGAGTCTCTCGGCGATGTCTTCTCTGAGAAGCGTTACTCTATCGTCTTCACCTGTCGCTGAAACGCTGTCGACGGACGCAACACGTCGCCACTTCACGTTTGCTCGGACGAGACTGCTGAAGGTGTCAAGGTCGGTCTCTGCGACGGATGTGATGATGTCCGTAAGCCGGTTCCTTACTGTCTTTTTTAGAGACTTGCTGTCGCCCCACTTCGACGAAATCTGTTGTTGGGAGAACGCTGTTCCTTCTGCGAGTTCTGTCTGTGATATGTGGTAGCGACTCTTGAGCAGGTCGAGATCACTCCACTTAGCGTCCGTTACTTCACCGAGGTCTTGATTCGCAGTGACCCGTCTCGTCTCGAACCTCCGAAGGACCGTCCGGGCAAGTCGAATCGAGATGTTTGCATCTTCGTTTTCGAAGTTGCAGTACGTCGCGTCGTCGATTCCGCACTCAGACTGATACAGCCTGAGTGACGTTCGAGCGTCCTTAAGCACAGAACCACAGTTCGGTATAACGTCTAGAATCGTCCGGTCGCCAGATACCCGTGCGACAGCAGCCTGTAAGGACTCCTGTTTTCTGGCCAGTGTGAATCCGATTCTGTCGTGGAACCGAGTCAGAGAAGTCGCGTCGGTAATCGTCAGGACGTGTAGGTCGAGTCTATCCCTTGCAGAGCTCTCACGTTTTTCTAGCTGGCACGTGACTCCGAACTCCAGAAGGAGGTGTTTCACTCCCATGAGGAGTTCGTAACTCGCGGAGTGGATACGGACGTGGCGTTCGCCGACCGACGCTTCACTGTCGGCGAGCGCACGGACAAACGCAGCCTTCGTCTCCCGAGATGCTTCGCTCACGGATTCGGGAAGGCGCTTTCCGTCGTACGTTTCCAGATTCATCCCGGCGTTGATTACGTAGTCGGCGTGGCTTTTACCCGGTAATCGAACCGTTTGGACACCGTCATCGCGCTGCTCGCTCGGAGGACGAATTGGTGTCGCGTCGAATGCACCTTCACAGACTTGCTCAAAGTCGGAGAGAAGCTCTTCTTCAGCGTTCGTGAACCGGATTCCATACACACCCGCGTCCCGGTCGTAGTAGAGGTTCCCGTCACCGGCGAGATAGCCGAGTACAGCACCGAGAGCAGGGGTAATCGAATTTTCAGGGATGGGAGAAGCCGACTCGGCTGTCATGGTCCCACCGTCGGTGAACTGCGATGGAATCTCACGCGGCACGTACGTCCAGTCACCTGCTTCGAGTTCAGCGGCGGGACGTTCGACACGCTCCCCATCCTCTGAGACGAAGAACGGATGGTCTGCAGTCGCTGTCAACTGCTCTCCGGTCTCAAGTGTTACCTCGGTTAATTCGTCTGGGGCCTCGTACTCGTGAATCGCCGTAATCGGGCGACGAACGAGCGAGCCATCCTCGTCCATCGTCCATGCTTCGAGGTCGCCTCCACGAATCGTTCTTCCATTGTCTAATCCTTCTATCTCTCCTTCTTTTGCCAATTCGTGCGCGAGGTCTCTGATTCGTGAAATTCGTCCGTCTCCGAGGTGGACTATACTCTCTCCGGTGACACAACGCATCTTGTCGAGTTCGTCCACTGCCGCAATTCCTTGGTCTGCAAGCACCAATGCGCCTGCCTCGAGCGTCCACTGCTGCCCGTCGCCGAAGTCATCCCTCACAGCTGCAGCAGTCAACCCTGCACTGGAGCTACCTTTCCCAGACGTGTACACCGACCGTGGTGCAATATTCTGTATATATCCTAGCATCTGGGACTTACCCGTACCAGGGTCCCCTATCAGCAACATGTGCAGGTCGCCACGAATCCGTGACCCGTCGGGGAGGTGTTTCGTGACGCCGGAGAACAGTTGCAACATCATCGCGAGTTTCTCCTGGTCGTAGCCGAAGATGGACGGGGCGATGGAGCCGACCATCTGCTCGTAGATGTCGGGTTCGTTCGAGAGGGCGACGATTTCCTGTTTGTCCTCTTCGGTTATCTCCATGTCCTCGAACTGCTCGTCGTCGACGTGGACGGAGATGCCCTCCATGAAGTGGTCGAAGATGGGCGACTTCTCCTGCTGGTTGCCCTGTTGTTCGAGGCGGAGGATGCCGGTGGCGGCGACGTGGTCGCCGGGGGTGACTTCGCCCGTGATGTCGTCCTCGATTTGGATGTCGAGCGCTTGTGGTGTCTCGCCGCCACGGAGGCCTTCGGGTGATTCCTGCACGCGGAGTTTCTGTGCGTCGACGAACTCGGACTGGTCGTGGTTGAGGACGAACGGGCCCTGTCGTTCACAGCCCTGGCACTCGTGAGGTTCCTGGAAATTCCCGGTGGACTGTGGGATGCGGGTGAGGGTGCCACAGCGCTGGCACTCGAAGGCGGCGACTTCCATCTTCGATTTCACGTCGGTCGCCTTGCGGACGATACCGCGGACCGTGATGAGGGTGCCGACGTCTTTCGAGCGAATCTCACGGATTTCGGTCGAGTCGGGGAGGGGGTCGATGCGGACGTGGGCCTGCCCGAGGCTCACGTCGATTGGGAGGTCGTACAGGCGGAGGGCTTCCTGTGCGTACTCCTGTAGCTGTTCGGGTTGGTTCCGGTAGTCTTCGGCGAGGTCACGGTCGAACTGGAAGAGTTCTTCCCAGTCGACGAAGAGCGAGCGCTGCTCGTTGGGGTAGTTCTGTGCCAGCGTCCCGATCTCGTCGCGGTAGTAGTCGCGGTAGAATTCGAGAAACGCGTCGACGAGTTCGGCGTTGTCCCCTGCGGCCATTGGAACCGACTAGGGGTGTCTCCACCTATGAAGGTTGGCAAAGCGGGCCGAAAGTGAGTGACGGGCGGCGGCCGATGAGGGAGTTCTACAGCAGTCGCGGCCGACGGTTCAGTACCCGACGATGATCCCGGCGCGTTCGAAGACGGCGTAGCCGACGACTTCGGTGGTGTGACGGACTTCGCTGTCGGCGCTCTTCCCTTCCTCGACCTTCACGTCGACACCGGAGCCGCCGAAGTTCCGGTACCGGAGGCCGGCAGTGTCACCGCCGTCGGTCGTCTGCTGTGCGGCGAGGAAGACGGGCGTCGCGCCGAGGGAGTCGCCGAAGTCGATGTGGTGCCACTCGTGAGTCACGGTGTTCCCGGTTTTCCCGACCAGTACACCTGTGCCGTCGAGGTGGCTGTTTCCAGTCGCGAGAGCGACGTAGCCGACTGTCTCGGTTGCGTGGCCGCCACGGGACTCTTCTTCCTGCAATTTGACGCTGAACCCACCAGCATCGACGTTCTTCACACGGGTTACGACCGGGTCCAAATCGGCGACCGTCTGGGTCTGGGTCAGCACGACTGGTGCCGCCCCGAAGGCGGCGCTGAAGGCGACGAAGTCGTCGCCCTCGTCGACCGAGACGGTCCCAGCTTCGAGCGTCCGGCCGTCGACGAGCGTGTGGACGCCCGATTCGACCACGAGGTACGAGGCGGTCTCGCTCGTGTGGCTGCCGTCGGCGACGAGCCACTCCTCGAATCGGAACTCGAAGCGGTCGGACTGGACGTTTCTGACTCGGACGTGCAGCGCGTGATTCCCGTTGTAGCTCGGCGGGTCCATCACGACGACGGGGGTCGCGTACGAGTGGTCGAGGACGACCGTGTGCCACTGGTCGCGGGTCGACTGTAAGACGGTGACGCTGCCGGTCTCGCCGACGGCGGCCCCGGTTTGTGTCTCGACACCGAGTGCCCGGTCGACCTGCACGAGGCCGTAACCGGTGTCGGGGTCGACGCCCGCGGCGCCGATGTCGCGTGCCGTCTCGACCAGTCGGGCACGGACGTCTGCAGGCGAGAGGTCACGGTACCCGTCTTGCAGGTCCTGTGCGAGGACGAGCGCCGCCGTCGCGGAGACGTGCGGGGTGGCCATCGACGTGCCGCTCTTCCACGAGTAGTCGTCGTCGCGGTCGGTCGAGTAGACGCTGACGCCCGGACCAGCGATGTCTACAGCCGGCCCCTCACTGCTCCACGTCGGGGTGGTGTCTTCGTCGTTGGTCGCTGCGACGGCGATGGCGTCGGCACACTTCGCCGGGTAGCGAACGTCGTCTGTCGTCGCGTCGCCGTCACCGACGTTCCCGGCGGCTGCGACGACGACTGCACCCGCAGCGGTGGCGCGGTCGACCGCGTCACAGAGGCCCCCGGGAGTCGGCCCGCTCAGGCTCATCGAGAGCACGTCCGCGTCGTCGTCGGTGCCGATGACGCCGTCCGGACCTTTGACGGCCTCGTCCATCCCGGTGATGATGGCAGAGTACGTGCCACTCCCCGAGCTATCGAGTACTTTTATCGAGTAGAGCTGCACGTGCGGCGCGACGCCGACGACACCGAGACCGTTGTCTTCACCGGCGATCGTCCCGGCGACGTGGGTTCCGTGGCCGCTGTCGTCGTTCGCTGCGTTCCGGCCGTAGCTGAGTGTCTCGGCCGGCCAGCAGAACACCCACCAGCAGTCCTCGGTGTTGCTCGTCGCGTCGACACCCCAGTCGACGACGTTGTTCCGGAGGTCTTCGTGGTCCCAGTCGATGCCGGTGTCGATGACCGCGACCTGCACACGTGACTGGTCAGCCGGAGTTAGGCCTGTCGCCGCGACCGCCTGTGCGTTCACTTGTCCGATACCCCACGGCGTCGTCTGTCCCTCTTGGGCCGTCACCGGCCCGACCGTCGCTATCGCGTCCGGATAGACGGCAGCGACGTGTGGATTCCGCTCCAGTCCGGCGATTGCCTGAATCGGGACGTTCGCGTACACGACGGGGAGCAGGTCGACCGAGTCGCCGCCGGTAATCTGCCCACCGAGTGCCAGCACTGGCTCGATGGAGCGGACGCTGTCGTCTTCGAACACCACGATGACTTGCATCCGGTCGGCGATTCCGTGGTCAGCACTGGCGTGGCCGGCACCGGTCGCGGTGCCGGCGACCGTCGCCAGAACGACGACGAGTGCTAGGGCGACTGCGAGGCCCCGATGTGCCGTCGTCCCTCGGCGTCCCGTCGTCCCTCGTCGCCGCATCACACCTCGGCTCATCGCTCACTCCACTGCCGTGACGTTGTCGTCGCTGTGTCGCTCCCTGTCGTCGCCGGCGGTTCGTCGTTCCCCCCGTATGCTCGTGTCATTGGTTCCCCCTGTGGTGGCCTCCTCGTCACCCCCCGGTCGACGAGGAGAGTCCTCTCATTGGTGCGAAAGCCACCGGCCGTTATGAGCATTCTCGACCCGTAACGTGGTCACAGAGCCGGACTCACCGTCGTCGCCGTAATCCCCGACTGGTCAGTACGAAGCTACAAGGTCGGGGCGGGCCGAGTCCGAACTGATGCGTGCCCGTCTCCGTCGCTACGCCCCGTACATCGTCCTCGCGGTCGTCTCGCTCCTGTTGCTCGCTGCGGGCGGTGCCTACGTCTACTTCGACCTGCTCGCGTACGACGCGGCGGAGCCAGTCTCGACGGTCGAAGCCGACTACGACGTGACGGTCGAACGGGCACACGGTGGCTACGTCATCCGCGACACGGATGCCGACCCCGAGACGGTCGGTCTCGTCTACTACCCCGGCGGCCGGGTCGCGCCGAACGCCTACGTCGAACCACTGGCGGCGCTGGCCGCCGACCACGACGTGGTCGTCTACGTCCCGAAGATGCCGCTCAATCTCGCGGTCCTCGGTCAGGGGAAAGCGAGCGACGTGATTCGCAGCGACGAGACGGTCACGGACTGGTACGTCGGCGGCCACTCGCTCGGCGGCGCGATGGCGTGTCGCTACGCCGCGAACAACCCTGAAAACGTCGACGGCCTCGTCCTCGGTGCCTCGTACTGCGACTCGAACGTTTCGGCGTCAGGCCTCGCCGTGCTGGCCGTGACCGGCACCAGAGACGGTGTGTTGAACCGCGAGCGATTCGAGGACAGTCGCTCGAACCTGCCCGCAGACGCCCAGTTCGTCAGTATCGAGGGGATGAACCACTCGCAGTTCGGGAACTATGGCGGCCAGTCGGGCGACTCGACGGGGATGATTTCGACTGCAGACGCACACGACCAGTTCGTCGACGCGGTCGTCGAGTGGCTGTGTGGTGAAGAGGAAGCCGTGAACTGTCCGGGCTGACTGCGCGTTCGCTCAGAAGTGAGACTACGGTTGCTCGCTTCTTCCGCAAAAGTGGGACCTCGGTTGCTCGCTACACTCGCAGTCTATTCCCATTTTCTCGTCACTCTATTCCTCAAAGATGGGACCGTCGAAGACTAGCGACACTCGTCTCCGAGGTCCATTTCTTCCCATCGTTCCGAAATGGGACCGCCGAAGACTCGCTTCGCTCGTCTTCGAGGTCCATTTCTTCACTTCGTTCAGAAATGGGACCGCTGAGAATTGAACTCAGGTCCAGACGTCCCAAACGTCCGAGGATACCACTACCCTACGGTCCCGTAGTCACTCGTTTCGCCTGTCCGATGTAAAGGGTTTCGTTCCGTCGCAACCCCACCCATCAGTTACCACACCTCTCGATTTATCCGACCAGCAGCCGTTCTCACAGTCATGGTCACGACCGTCGAACTCGCAGTACTCGTCCTCGTCGTCGCGTTCGTCGTCGGTGCGCGACGGGTCGTGAACACGGTCAAACCGTTCGTCGTGAACGCCGTGGTCGGGCTCCTCGTGCTGTTGCTCGCGGCGTGGTTCGGGTTCGGCATCGCGGTGACGCCGCTCGTCTTGCTCGTCGTCGCACTCGGCGGTGCGCCCGGCGCGCTGCTCGTGTTGCTCCTGCACGTCTTCGGCGTGGCATTTCTAGTCGCGCCGCTCGTTCCCGTCGTCTGAAACCGTATTTTCGCTCGCTCAGAACAGCGTCCAGATGCCGATCGTCGTGACGACTGCGAACACCAGTTGGAGCGGCGTGCCGACCTTCGCGTAGTCCGAGAAGCGGTAGCCGCCGGGGCCGTAGACGAACAGGTTGGTCTGGTAGCCGACGGGGCTCATGAAGGCGGTCGATGCGGCGAACGTCACCGCGAGCACGAACTGGTACGGCGTGCTGCCGGGCACCTGCGCTGCGGCGTCGAAGGCGACGGGAATCATCAGCACGACGGCGGCGTTGTTCGAGATGACGTTGGTGAGCGCCGCGGTCAGCACGTAGAACAGGCCGAGGACGGCGATGGCTGGCAGGACGACCGAACTCTGGACGAGCAAGTCGGCGAGGAACTGCGCCGCGCCGGTGTTCTGCATCGCGGTTCCGAGCGGGATGACGCCCGCGAGCAGGATGATGACGTCCCACTGGACCGCGTCGTACACTTCGCCGGGTTTGAGACAGCCCGTCAGCACCATGGCGAGCGCGCCGCCGAGTGCCGAGACGAGGATGGGGAACACGTCGAGCGCGGCGAGGCCGACCACGGCGAGGACGATGCCGACGGCGACGGGAATCTTCTCCTCGCGGTAGTCGTGGCGTTCGATCTCCTGTGCGACGATGAAGTCGCGGTTCACGTCGAGTCGTTCGATGGAGTCGGCGGTCGCCTGGACGAGCAGCGTGTCGCCGACGCGCAGCACGATGTTGTCCATCCGCTTGCGGATGAGTTCACCACCACGCCGCAGCGCGAGGACGGTCGCGTCGTAGCGCTGGCGGAAGTTCATCGAGGCGAGCGACTCGCCGACGAGGTCGGAGCCGGGCGCGACGACGACCTCGACGAGGTTCTCCGTGGCCTCGGCCAGTTCGAGTTCCTCCTCGGTGATGGTCACGTCTGGGAGCATGTCCAGTCCCTCCACGTCCATCAACTCGACTAGCGTGTCGCGGTCGGTCCGGACCATGAAGATGTCGCCGGACTGGATTGTCTTCGGGCCGAGCGGTTCGAGGAACACTTCGTCGCCCCGGACGAGTTGCACGAGGTCCACGTCGAAGTCGGTCTCGACGAGCGCGTCGCGGACGGTCTGGCCGACGAGTGGCGAGTCCTCGCGGACGCTAACCTCGGTGAGGTAGTCGGCCATGCGGAACTCCTCGGTGAGGTCTTCTTGCGGTTTGATGCGCTCGGGGAGGAGGTGGCGACCGATGGTGAGGAAGTAGACGAAGCCGACGACGGCGACGATGGCACCGAGCTGTGTGAACTCGAACATCGAGAAGCCATCTGCCAGCCGTGCCGCTTCCGCAGGTGCATCGGGTGCACTGGCGATGTCGCTGGCCACCTGACTAGCCAGGATGTTCGTGGAGGTGCCGATGAGGGTGAGCATCCCGCCGAACATCGACGCGTACGAGAGCGGAATGAGCAGTTTCGATGGTGAGGTCTTGCCCTTGTGGGCGATGTCGGTGACCATCGGGAGCAGGATGGCGACGGCTGCCGTGTTGTTGATGAACCCCGAGAGTGGGCCGACGACGCCCATCGTCGCGCTCAACTGTTTGGTCTCGTCGTCCTCGGTGTAGGCCGCGATTTTCCGCCCGAGAATCTGAATGATGCCAGTTCGTTGCACCCCGTCAGAGAGGATGAACATGGCGAGCACGGTGATAGTCGCCGTCGACGCGAACCCGGCGATACCGTCGTTCGGGTAGTTCCCGAACACCTCGATTGGCCCCGCAATGAGCCCCAACGCGGTCAACTGTTCGGTCAGTGGCGTGACCACGAGGAGCGCGACCATGATGCCGATTGCGGTGATGTCTACCGGCACGGGCTCGGTGGCGAACAGGACGAGTGCCACGAACACGAGGGCGAAGACGAAGAGAGCATCAGGTGTGAGCGCGACCACATGTTCCGAACGATGGGACGGCAGAAAAGCCTACGGAAGTGCTGTTTTTCGCACGGCGATACGGCGACGGTAGTCGAGGGACTGGCTTGGTCAGTCCGGCAGCGCGTCTGCGATGTCCTCGTCGGAGGCTTCGCCCGAACTGCTGGCCTGTTTGGTTCGAGTCTCTGACTCTGCTGTGGACCCGGTGGTCGAATCGCCGGCCGATGTGGTCTCTGTCGGGTCGGCGAGCGTCAGTGTCTCCGTGCTGTCGGCCACATCCCGGTCGGTGGCGCGACTCCGTCGGGTCGGCACGAGGTGTTCGGCGTCTATCTCTTCGAGCACGGTCTCGTCGAATATCTGTTCGAACGTGAGCTGACGGTGCTGCCCGTGTGAATTCGGGTCGAGGTGGAAGTGCGCGACGGCCCCGACCGAGCGAAGCCTGCCGGCGAGGACGTGACAGAACTGGAAGACGACCTCGGTTTCGTTCGCGGCGAGTAAGCCTGAGAGCGAGTCGAAACAGACCGAAATCTCGTAGCCGGCGTCGGTCCAGACCTGACAGAACTGACTGATGCGCTGACCGAGTTCTTGCAGGTCGCTCGGGTC
Source organism: Haloarchaeobius caseinilyticus (assembly GCF_051207395.1). Lineage (NCBI taxonomy): Archaea > Methanobacteriati > Methanobacteriota > Halobacteria > Halobacteriales > Halorubellaceae > Haloarchaeobius > Haloarchaeobius caseinilyticus. The sequence goes on from NZ_JBPJZC010000001.1 coordinate 2,076,233, forward strand.
GGAGACTGCGGCCTCGACGAGCGGGTCGGCGAAGTTCGGCTCCCCGGTGGAGACGGTCCGAATCGTCTCGCCCACCGTGATGGCCCCACGCTTCGCCGGCTGGCGGCCACCGGAGAGACCGGCGAAATCGAGTGTGTCTGTCGACTCTGTGGCGAACGAGACGACGAGCTCCGCGCGTCGTTTCGACTCGCAGACGTGCATCAGTCGGTCGCAGTGCTCACCCGCCTCTCCTGCTGTCATCTCGTCGAGCAGGAGGACGCATCGCGGGTCGCCTGCGCGTGCTTCCTCTGTCATACTGGCTCCCAACCCACCGGACTCCGCATCCGAGTGACTGGACGAAAAGTTGTCATGGAAGATGAAAGAGTTTCTGGCTAATCAGTCGTCCAATAACTTCGCGATGTCTTCGTCGGACGCTTCGACGATTTCGTCCGGGCGACTGTACTCGCCGTCGCCGACGATGGAGTAGTTCGCCTCTTCGCCCCAACTGTCGGCGAGTGCGGCGATGTCGCCGTCGGTCGCCTCCGCGAACTCCTCGATGACCGGTGCGTCGGTCGTTTCGCCGATGGTCGTATCGAAGATGGATTGGAACGTCGCGACCGTCTGGTCGTCGTGCTGGTCCGGTTCGAGGTGGAAGTGTGCCAACGCGTCGACCGACGACAGCCGGCTGTTCAGGACGTGGCAGAACTGGAAGACGACCTCGGTTCCAGCGTGTTCGAGCAGTTCAGAGAGCGAGTCGAAACAGACGACGATGTCGTACCCGTCGGCGTCCCAGCGCTCGCAGAAGCGACTGATGGAGGTCCCGATGCCCTGCAGGTCACCTGGCTCTGTCACCGCGTCCATGGGCACGGGTGCGCCGAAGTCCGGTCCGCCCTGTGCAGCCGAGCGCAGGACATCTCCGACGGAGATGATCCCCTTCTTCGCCGGCTGGCTGGCAGAAAGACTCCCGAACCCCGTCTTCTCGGCCTGTGCCTTCGGCAGCGAAACGGTCAACTCGGCACGGCTGTTCGCGGGAATCTTCTCCAGCAGGTCCTTACAGTGTTGGCAACCGTCCGGGTCTTCCGTCAGGAGGACGTTCCCGGTGTCCCTGATAGTGTCGATGTCCGTCATGGTAATCGTAGAGAGCCCCCCAGCTCTGTGGTTGATTCGAGAAAAGAGTGGTACTGTATTGATAGCTTCGGCCGGTTGAAAGGTTCCTAATGAGCGTTGTGGCCCACGTTTTCGGGTGGCGATGTGGTGACGCGTGGCGTGCCGTGGTCCGCCAATCGGGGTCTCCGCGGCGTCTCGTTCAGCCGGAGATACGACTATGTGTCTGGAAATAGTCGGTCTCTCTATATGTCTACAGCCGCGCCGTCGACCACGAACCACAGGGGAGCGGTCGCGGCCGGTGCAGCGGTCTACGCCCTGTTCGCCGTGTCGATGTGGTCCCTCGGATTCATGCAGTTATTACGGTACGCCACCATCTCGGTTGTGCCGTGTGGCGCGCTCGTGCTCGTCTTCAACTCGAAACCCGGGACGGCTGGGGTGTCTGTACTCGCTGCTGCGTCCGCGAAGCACGGGAAGGTGCTCGCGGCCGGTTTGGTGACGTACGCCGTCTTCGCCGCCTCGACGTGGTACTTCGGGTTCGTACAGGGGCTCCGGTACGTCACTGCGTCGCTCGTCCTGGTCGGCCTCGTCGTGCTCGTGCTCGAAACGGTCCGTCGCAGTTGGGTCTGACGGGCGGCAGTCGCTCTCTCTTCGGATACCACTCGGTTCGCGAAAACTGTCCGACCCGGCAGTCCCCTATAACTCCTGGTCCTTCAACTCGATGTCGCCGACGACCTCGAACGGGTGTTTCTCCTTGCGAACCCCGTCGAGAATGGTGAAGGCGTCACCGGGCGTGAGGAAGTGCGTACAGACGACGCGGCCGAGGTCGGTCGGTTTGAAGCCCTCGATGAAGCCGTACTCCAGTAGCTTCCCGATGGCGTGTTTCGTCGGGACCTTCCCGAGCATTCGGTCGTTGAGTCGCTTCGCGCCCTTGCCGGCGACGGCGATGTTCGCCAGCGTCTCTTCGATGGCGGCGTCCTCGTCGTACCGGGTGACGACCGGCTCCATCTGGCCCTTGAGCAGTTTGAAGGCGACTTCGTCCTCCGACATCTCCATCGAGTTGTGGTACGTGCAGTCGGGTTCGACCAGCATGTACACCGTCCCGCGGTCGTGGTAGTCCGGGCGACCGGCACGGCCGAGCATCTGGCTGAACTCCTGCACCGAGAGCCACTCGATACCCATCGCGAGCGAGTCGAAGATGACCTGTGAGGCCGGGAAGTCGACACCGGCGGCGAGCGCGGCCGTGGTGACGACCGCCGAGAGTTCCTGGTTACCGAACTTCCGTTCGACCTGTTTTCGCTTGCCGTAGTCGAGGCCGGCGTGGTAGGCTGCGGAGTTGTAGTGGAGCTTTCTGGAAATCTCGTGACAGCGTCGTCGCGAGTTGGTGAAGATGATGGTCTGTCCGCGATAGCCCTTCGACGACTTGCGGTCGAACTCTCGCTTCACCAACCGATTGGCGATTTTCACCTTCTCCTGACTGCCTGCGAACGTGACGTGGCGTTCGATGGGTACCGGGCGCTCTTCGAACTCGATGAGTCGCGCTCTGAGCTTCTGGGACAGTTCCTTCGGGTTTCCGACGGTCGCAGAGAGGTACACCCACTGCGCGCCGCCGTAGTTCGTTTTCACCTTCTCGCGCTCGTCGCTGTAGTGTTTGAGCCGGGAGATGAGGCCATCGAGACGATGGCCGCGACCGTCCTCTTTGAGCGTGTGGACCTCGTCGATGACGACGGTGCCGATGTCGCCGAGGTCTTTCCCCGAACGAAGTGCGTGGTCGATACCCTCGTAGGTGCCGACGATGACGTCCGCGCCGGGGTCGAACCGATTCCCAGAGTCGGAGACGCGACTCGCGCCGACCCGGATGGTCACGTCGACCATGTCGCCATACCGGTTCTCGAAGTCCTCGTGCTTCTGGTTCGCCAGTGCGACCAGCGGCACGAGAAACAGCATCTTGCCCTGGCCGTTCAGCACGCGGTTGATGCCGGCCATCTCGCCGATGAGCGTCTTCCCGGTCGCCGTCGCGGACACGACCAACTGGTCAGTGCCGTCGAACAGGCCGTTCTCCACGGCCAGCGACTGCACCGGAAGCAGTGTTTCGAAGCGGTTTTCGAGCAGTCCCTGTAGGCCGGGATGCAGGTTGAGCGAGTCGGTGCGGACGGGGTCGACCTCGTCCGTCGTCGCCGAAATCTCGTCGAACTTCGTCAGGCTCGGGTCGAGTTCGCCCTTGAGCAGGTTGGTGATTCGTTCGAGGTCCTGCACTTCGAGCATCAACTCTTCGAGTCGGTCGCGGGCGGCCGCGGTGAACTCGCCGTGGTACGATAGTTCCTGTTCGAGTTCGCGGCTGGCGCAGTCGACACAGATGTAGTCCTGACCCGATTTGACCGAGGTCGCTTCCGTGATTGGCGAGTACCGGCCGTCGCTGGCGCAGTAGCGACAGGTCCGGACGACCTTCGCCGAAAGCTGGTAGCCGTCGAGCATTGCCTGTAACTCGCTGCGCCCGGCCGTACTCGTCTGTTCGGAGATACGGATTCGCGCCGCTCGGCGTGCGATTTCGACGAACTCGTCGGGGTTCCGTGGCTCCTCCGAGGACCCGCGGATGACCCGAAACTTCCCGGGCCGGGGTCCGGCGCTGGTCTCTTTGAGTTCCAGCTTCGACCGGAAGACGCGGTCGCCGTCGCGCTGGACGACGGCGAGGTAGTTACCCCCGGTCTGGTGGAGGAACAGGGTGTCGACCCGCTGGACCTGTGTTGACACGCGAGACGGTACGTGTGAGGGGTATTTCAGGGTTCTGCGTTCGATTCGTTCTGCGGGGGTCGCCACCGCCCCGGCGGGTGAACCGCCACGTCGCGTTCGCAGACGACGAGGTCGCAGTAGGCCACCGCAGAATCGTACTCGCGGAGTTTGCCCCGGTAGCTCGCGGCGGCCCTCGCGGCTTCGGCAGCGGTCCGCCGGTCGTCGAACTGTAGCCCATCGACCGGCACTGGAGACGACCCAGTCTTCGCACAGATGACGTGGTAGGGACCACCCGGCGCGTGCAGCGTCTGGAGGTGGGCACGGAGGTCGGTCAGCCCGTCGGTGCTGGCCATCGTTCGAGTCACTGGTTCCCACTCGATAGCCAAATAACTAGTTGTTTTAGGTTGGCCAAAAGCAATGTTCTGTGCGCCTCTCGAATCCTGAGAGCGTATTCCGCTACATTTTTTAGGGTGGCCTAAAGAGTTGGTGTCGATGACTGACGAAGCGGCTCGAATCCGTGCGTTGCGCGAGACGGCCGAATCGCTGTCGACGGCGAACGGCTCGTACGTCGTGGCCTGTGCCGTCACCGGCCACCGACCAGACCCTGTGACCGGCGCAGAGTTCGAGACGCGCGAGGACGCTGAACGGGCGGCCGAGGCGACCGAGGACTACCAGTCGGCGATGTGTTCCCTCGACCCGGACCGGCCTCGTTACCGTCCAACCGTCTACGAAATCGACGACGAAACCCCGCTCGAACTGGCCTCGACACGCTCGCGGACCGAGGGCCGCCGTGCGAACGGCCTCCCGTCGACGAGCGAATCCGTGACCGTCAGCAGCGGTCGAGACGGCGAGTGGCTCCAGATGGAGAACGCCCCGCTCATCCACCTCGGGCGCGACGACGGGCCATTCGAGGACGACGTGGTTGCGCGCCAGCTAGACGTGAAACTGTAGCTGCGAGGGTGCCCCGTTGCCGGAAATGTGTCGATTATCGACTGTCGTCGCCGTCTTCGTCCGATTCCGACGACTCGCCGAACAGGCCGCGGAACAGGCCGACTGCCGCTCTCGACTTCGTCGTGCTGGGTTCGCGCTGTCGCTGTGCCATGTTTTTTAGGCTGGCCTAAAGCGTAAAAAGCGTACCGGAAGCTGTTGGCTCGGAATTACTCCCGCAACTCGATGGTGTCGTCGCCGTTCGGCACCGCACAGAGGAACGCGCCTTCCTCATCACTCTCGTTCCGGTACCAGTGGACGGTTCCCGCAGGAATGAGCAGCGAGTCGCCCGCCTCGACGGTGTACTCCTCGTTACCGATGCCGACGACGTACTCGCCAGCCAGCACGTACTGCTCGTGTTCGACCGCGTTCGTGTGCTTCGGCACTTCGGCACCGGGAGCCAGTGTGAACCGCCGGATGGCGAAGTTCGGCGCGCCGTGTTCTTCTGCGACGAGAACGCCCTTTTGCAGGCCCTCGGCGGCGTCTACGGGTTCGTAGTCGATATCTGCTGCACGGCGAACGAGTGGGTCGACGTCGCTCATACCGTGTCGCTACGACCGGGGGCCACTTAGCGGCCGTCGTTCTGTTCGACACCCCGACGGCTTTCCCCTCGCCGTGCCCCATCGCGGCCACCCATTTATGCCCGTCCCACGACTATATCCCGATATGCGAAGTTTCCGTATCGGGTCGCTGTTCGGCATCCCGATAAAGCTGGACCTGACGTTCCTGCTGGTCCTGCCACTGTTCGCCTATCTCATCGGGAGCCGCGTCGGTGAGGTCGCCGAGATGATGAACCTGGTGTTCAGTGCAGAGCTAGCCACCGGGCCACTCACGACCGGGTCGACGCCGTGGGTCGTCGGGACAGCGGCAGCTATCGGCCTCTTCGCGGGTGTCGTCCTCCACGAACTGGGCCACTCGCTCGTCGCCATGCGCTACGGCTATCCCATCGACTCAATCACGCTGTGGATCTTCGGCGGCATCGCCGCCCTCTCCGAGATGCCCGAAGACTGGAAGGAGGAACTCCAAATCGCCATCGCCGGGCCGCTCGTCTCCATCGCCCTCGGTATCGCTTCCGCCGTCGGCTTCCTCGTCCTCCCGTCGGGCTATTCCGCCCCACGGTTCGTCCTCGGCTACCTCGCGTTAATGAACATCGCCCTCGCCGGGTTCAACATGCTGCCCGGCTTCCCGATGGACGGCGGCCGGGTCCTTCGCGCCCTGCTCGCTCGGACTCGCCCCTACGCGAGAGCGACGCAAATCGCCGCCGAAGTCGGGAAACTGTTCGCCATACTCCTCGGCCTGTTCGGCCTCTTTACCGGCGGCTGGCTCCTCATCGGTATCGCCTTCTTCATCTACATCGGCGCGTCGACCGAGGCCCAGCAGGTCGTGATGAAAGCCGCGTTCCAGAACGTCACCGTCCGGGACATCATGACGCCGTGGGACCACCTCAAGACCATCGAGGTCGGTGAGAGCGTCGCCACCCTCGTCCAGCGCATGTTCTCCGAACGCCACACCGGCTACCCGGTCCTCGAAAACGGCGAACTCGTCGGCCTCGTCGCGCTCGAAGACGCCCGCGACGTGCCGCCGGTCGAACGCGACGCCTACCGCGTCGAGGAGATAATGACCCGCGACCTCGTCACCATCGGCCCCGACGCCGACGCGATGACGGCCCTCACGACGATGCAAGAGGAGGGCGTCGGTCGCCTGCTCGTCACCGACGGCTTCGGCGACCTCGTCGGCATCATCACCCGAACCGACCTGATGACCGCCTTCGACATCATCAAACAGAGCGGGTCGACGAGTCCACAGCGGCAGGTTCGGACGGCTGACTGAGTACGGGCCGGAAACGAAATTTCAAAAAATTGTCTACTTCAGCACGCTGTTGCAGAATACCGGGCCATGGTGTTCGATACAGCCGGCTCTGTCGAAGTTGGTTGTGAAAGAATTTTGAAGGGTCCAGGTGCGAGAATCGAACCCGCGTCTCAGCCTCCACAAGGCTGAAGGATAGTCCACTACCCCAACCCGGACACTGCGTACACCACTTCGTACCCGACCAGCGTAAAAATACGTTACGACTCTGTGGTACTGCGACAGACAGACACACGCGCAGCGGGACCGGGGCGTTTTTGCCGTCGACGCGGCTACTGGTGTCCAAGCGTGGCCATCACGGACAAGATATACGTCAAGAACCACCGCCAGCTCGCCTCTGCGCTGGACACGAACATCCCGAAGGGGGCGTTCAAGGGGGCGACGCTGGACATCCTGTTCAACGGTGGTGAGGACCTGGAGAAGTTGGACGAGGCGACTCGTGAGCGCGTGATAGACTTCTCGAAGGACTTCATGGACTGTGGCTGCAAGAACGCGCCGTACTGCGGGCATCCCGAGCGCAAGTTTATCATCTACCTGTTGGAACTGCGCGCCGAGGGACTGCCGCCGTCGTCTATCGTCGACGTGATGACGGACGACTACATGGTGTACGCCTACGAGGGCGACGTGCTGTCGTTCTTAGACGATGGGGTCCGAACGCTGGAGGCGATGGAGGAACTGGCGCGGGTCGACGGGAACGAGGAGATGCAGCGGCGCGCCCGGGAGACGAAACGGCAGTTATCGGGCTGAGGCGCGAAGCGAGAGCGAGAAAGAGCGAGAGACAGATTCTGCGGTCAGTCGCTGAGTCGGTACGGCGAGTCTTCGTCTGGGTCGTCGCCGAGGTCTAAGTCTTCGAGGTGAATCACGTCTTCGGGGTCGTCGGCGGCTTCCAGACTCTCGCGCAACTTCGTCACGTACGCTTTGTGCTCGTCGAGTTGTTCGCGGAGGTGTTCGGCTTCGAGCTCGAGGCGTTCGTGTTCGCGGACGAAACTCTTCGGCACTTTCACCTTCGGCGGCCACTCCGAGACGTCCCCGCTCGACTCCGGGGCCTCGTGTTCTGGGACGACGACGACCTGACCGTCGTGGGCGACGAGCATGTCGACGTAGTCACGGAAGACGGCCGAGAGGGAGATGTCGCGTTCCTCGGCGATCTCCTGTAACGTCTCGAAAGCGTCCTCGTTGACGCGAAAGGAGATCGTCTTGTTCTTGTTGCCCATGTTGCACGACACTACGGCCGTGGGGCTACTTGAAGTTTCGTCAGACACTCACCGAACTCGCTGCGGGGCTGCAGAAAAAGGAACCGCGTGACTCCGGGGTCCGGCCGTTCAGACCGTGGCTTCGACTTCTTCGTCGTCGTCGCCGTCAGTCTCGTCGGCTTCGTCGGCCGTCGCGCCCATGCTCTGGAGTGCCGCGACGACCTCGTCGTGGTACATGTCGAGCATTTCGGGGTCGTAGTGGTCACGCGCCATCGCGGCGTACTCGTTGGTTTCGTCCTCGAAGGCGTCGAGGCGGTCGAGCGTGCGCTCTGCCGTCTCGACGACCCAGCGGTTGCGGGTGGCCTCGTCCACCGCGGTGATGGACTCAGGCCGCAGAGAGACGTTGACGCTGCCGTCGTCGGTCTCGAACGTGCGCGGCTTGCCGACCACCGAGACGTACGCCGGCGGTTCGGTGTCGCGCAGGAACGAGGCCGCTTCGGGCTGGTACTGCCCGGCGTACACGAAGAACGTGCCCGTCGGGTCGACCACGCGGCCGCGCCAGTACTCGGAGTCCTCGCCGATGTCCTCCGTCTCGGTGAGGGTGCCGACGACGAACACGCGGTTTGCGCGGTCGCCAGTCGGCAGGAGCGCGAAGTTGGGAGCGCGCTCGTCGTCGGATTCTTTGAACGTGTACGCCGCGTCGTTGAACTCGCGTGCGAAGACGCGCTTTGCGACTTCGCGGGTAGGTGCTTGACTCATTTACATCGACCTCGCGCGGATGAGAGCCGCTTCTCCACTCGGACTGTCCGTGAGCTCTTCGAGATCGTCGACGAGGACGTACCGACCGAAGGTCGGGCCGGAGACGCGGTAGTACGTCCCCATGATCTTCTCGCGAATCTCGTCGGCGACGACCGTCGTGTCGAGCGCGTCCATGGCCATCTGCTTGGCTTCGTCGAGGCTGATTTCGGCCACGTCCTCGGTCGCTTCCTTGTTGAAGATGACCTCGTGCGCGTCCATGCCGTCGTCGATGACGGCCTTGATGCGCAGGTCGAACTCGCCGTCGCCCTCGCCGTGTTCGGCACAGCGGCCGTTCTGGAGGACGCGCGTGCAGTCCTCTTCGGGACAGCGCTTGATGAGGCCGCTCCCGGACTGGATGTCCACGAGCGCGCCCTCGACGGTGGTCGAGTCGTCGCCGACTTCGACCTCGTGGTCGAGTTTCTCGATGCCCGTCGTCCGGTTGAGCTTGACCGAGAAGTTACCCTCGTACTCGTCGCTGACGACGTTGGTCAGCCGGTAGGACGCGCCCTCTTCGAGTTCCTCCAGTTCGGAGGTGGTGAACGCGATGAACTTCATCGTGCCCGACTCGTCGCCGAGGAGGCCGACCTGTCCGACCGCGTCGGAGCGGGGTTCCCACAGCTGGGTCACCTTCGCTTCCACGTCGAGCCACTGCTCGTCCTGGTCGATGTCGTTGAGGAGCATCTGTTCGCTCCCGCCGCCACTGGCGACCTCGTCCCGGTCGATACCGGCCTTGTCGAGGTAGTGGCTGCGGACGGAGCGGACCGCTTCGTCCATCGGGACCTTGAACTCGTTGACGAGGTTGTTCAGGCGTCCTTCGACGTCGTCGACGGACACGTCGTCCAGATGCTCGGAGAACTGTTCGTGTATATCTTCCGCGTGCTGGCGCACATCACTCATGGTGTCTCTCTGTCTCCGCGTGTGTTCCTGTGGGAGACGTATCGACGTTGGTTCGGGATGGTATTTAAACTAGGCCTTCCGCGGAGTGAAAGTGAAACTGGTCGGCTATAGCCGTCGATTTAGCTGAAACACTGCTTGCACGCTCCGGGCGAATTATGTCTGTCCGTTACCACATATTCGCCGTGCCCCGTCCCTCCATCACCGTCGCACTGGCAGTCGTGCTCGCGGTTTGTCTCCTCGGTGCTGGCTGTCTCGGCGTCGTCGACGCGCCCGGAGACGAACAGACGCCGACCACGACGAGCCAGTACGGGACCGTGACGTATCCTGACCTCCCCGCAGAGTGGACGAACGACTCACTCCGCGAGTTCGCCCTCGCGTACGAGGAATCTCACGTCGTCGAGCGCGTCAGAGAGCGGGCGATGGGTGAGATTCAGCGAATCGACTACAGCGTCTCGAACGTGACCGTCGAGGCGAACGAGTCCAGCGGGACCGTCGTCCACCTTCAGTACATGGTCGGCGTCCGAGCGAAGGTCGGCGGCGGCAACGTCGTCGCCTCAGACACCCGCTATTCGGTGACGTACCGATTCGACGAGGGGCGGGTCTGGCGCGCGTCCGAGACGGGCCTGTCGCGGCCGGACCAGCACGTCCGGACGAACGGCACGCGCGTGGCTGCTTGAAGTAGACCCAATCCCCGTCACCGACGTACCTTAGTGGCCCGCCCCGCTATCATCGACCAGTAATGCGTCCGTTCGTCCCCGGGAGGTGCCCCCGTGCCCAACAGTGACGGCCCCAGTGGGTTCTTCCGCAAGGCTCTGCGCTCCGCAGGCCGCCAGTACGCGAAGTCGCGCGAGGAGTTCACCACCGGCCGGAAGGTGAGCAGGCTTCCGCGCGACGAGTACGACCGGGTCCAAATCGTCTGTCGGCGCTACGCCGAAGAGCGCGCGGTCCCGCTGAACAAGGCGGCGGTGCCCGAATGCTTCGACCCGGAGAACCCCGACTGTCAGGGCTGTCTGGAGGACATCCGAGAGGGGGTCATCGAGACGTGGTGACTACTGTTGCCCTCGTTCTCGCGGGTGGGACCGGCACGCGACTCTACCCGGCGAGTCGGAGCAATCGACCCAAACAGTTCCTCGCGTTCGACGGCGACGACTCGTTGCTCTCAGAGACCGTCTCCAGAGTCGGCTTCGCCGACGAGACGTACGTCCTGACGAGCGACGACTACGCCGAACAGGTGCGCGAACACGCACCCACTGCAGGTGTCCTCGTCGAACCCGAGGCGAAAGACACCGGCCCGGCACTGGCCTACGCGGCCCGGCGAATCCACGAACAGGTCGGCGACTGCGTCCTGCTCTGTGTGCCGAGCGACCACCTCGTCGCGGGCGACTTCGAGACTATCGCGACCCGGGCCTGTCAGGTTGCAGTGGAAACGGGGGGGTTGGTGACGATGGGCGTGACCCCGACTCGCCCGGCGACTGGATACGGCTACATTGAGCCTGAATCGAGCGACGGCGACGACACGGACCCCTTCACCGACGGCTACGCGCCCGTCTCAGAGTTTCGCGAAAAACCCGACGTGGACACGGCCCGGGAGTTCGTCGCGGCGAACTACCTCTGGAACGCGGGAATCTTCGCGTGGACGCCCAGTTCGTTCCTGCGCGAGTGCGAGGAGACACCGCTCGAACCCATCGCCACTGCAGAAGACGCCGAAACCGGCTTCGCCGAGGCCGAGGCCGTCAGTGTGGACTACGCGGTCCTCGAACGAACCGACGAGGCCTACGTCGTCCCAGCGGACTTCGACTGGGACGACCTCGGCTCGTGGGACGCCTTCGAGCGATTGCATCCCGGTGAGAACGCGGTGCTCGGCGATGCCCTGACCGTCGACGCGAGTGGGAACGTCGTCGCTGGTGACAAGCACGTCGCGCTGGTCGGCGTCGACGACCTCGTCGTCGCGGCGTACGACGACCGAGTGCTCGTCGTGCCGAAAGACGAGACACAGCGTGTGCGCGAGGTCGTGGCGAAGTTACGAGAACAGGGACAGTTCTGACGGTTCTGGCCGATTCTGTGTGATTTTGTCTCTCTTTCTTAGCTCCGCGTCCGGCCGCCGTCGACCGGAATCGACGTGCCGGTGACGAAACTCGCCGCGTCCGAGGAGAGGAACGCGACCACGTCGCCGAGTTCCATCGGGTCGCCGATGCGGTTCATCGGGATGTCCGCCGACCAGTCAGCCAGCCCTTCTTCGTAGCTGTCGTACTCGCCGCGGTCCATCGACTGGTCGATGAGTTCGCGGATTCGGGCAGTTTCGTGCGCCCCGGGCATGACCACGTTGGCTCTGACATCGGGTGCCCACTCTCGCGCGATTGTATCCGACAGGCCGACGACCGCCCGGCGAACTGCGTTCGAGAGGACGAGGCCGTCGATGGCCTCCTGCACACTCGTCGAGGTAATCGCGGTCCACGTCCCGGCGTCGCTCTCGACGAGGTGCGGGTGCGCCTCCTGCAGCGTCCAGACCGCACTCATCACGAGCAGGTCGTACGCCGCGTAGAAGTCCTTCTCCGTCATGTCGACGAACGCGCCCGAGGGCGGCCCGCCGGCGGAGGTGACCACGTGGTCGAGGCTGCCGTACGCTTCGACCGTCGTCTCGACGAGGTCAGTGATGTCGTCGGGGTCGGTGATGTCGGCGTGGCGGGCGAGCACGTCGCCGAAGCCGTACTCCTCTATCTCACTCGCGGCCTCGTCCAGTCGGTCGCGGTCGCGGCCACAGATGGCGACGTTCGCGCCCTCGCGGGCGAGTGCCTTCGCGCTGGCGAGGCCGAGTCCGGACGAACTCGCGGTGACGAGCGCCGTGTTGCCTTCGAGATTCAGGTCCATGCGCCGAGCAACGAGGGCCGGCCCCTAAATTCCTGAGTCCCCGGCGAATTCGACTCGGTACGACCGTCGACTGCCCTCGGTGAAGAATCTCGAAGAACGTACATGTTTCCGTAATGTCGAGCTTTCTCGTCTAGCACTGGCGTTCAGTACGGGTATGCAGAAGACTTATAACTCTTTTCAGACATGACTGTATTATGAAGAAATTTGTCCCCCTGGCGCTGGTCGCACTCGTCTGCCTCTCCGGGTGTGCTGGCGTCATCGGCGACGACAGCGCGTCCGCGCCGACCGAAGTCGACCCGACCGCTACCACATCTGCGCCGACCGAAGTCGACCCCGCCGACGCCGACCTCCCGCCCGGCGTCAACGAGTCAGGCGTCACAAATGCCTCCGTGCTCGTCTCGGCCCACGAGGATGCCCTGCAGCGTGAGGGATTCGTCATGCGCGGCTACTTTGTGGTGGATCCCTCGGAGCCAGGTTCGAGAAACGTGACTATCGACACCACCGTCGCTCCCGGCGGCGAGCAGTTCGAAATCGAGTCGCTCCACGTCCAGTATCCAACCGACGAGCGACGCTCTGCGGACGCGACTCGAATCGTCTCCCACATTTGGGGTAACTCGTCGACGATAGTGCGACGGTATTCGGTGAACGGCACGCCGACGAACCCACCGCGGGAGATTCGCTCCCTTAGCTTCGATAATCGGCCGACGAAAACCTTCCACTACCAGGAGGCGCTCACCTTCGGGAACCCGAACTTCACCGTCGACAACGTCGTCACCCACGACGGGCACACGTTCACGACGCTCGTCGCCGACGGGACCTTCGAGGCGAGAAATGGGACGGGGAACGTCACCGCTCGGTTCGTCGTGGACGAACGCGGCATCATCCACGAGTCGGTCATCGACTGGGATGGCGGCACCCGAAAGGTCCACCACGAGTACCAGATCGTGAAACTCGGGCCGGACCCGCCCGAGGCACCAGCCTGGACCGACGACGCCGTAGAATTGGAGACTGGCAATACCTCGGAATCTGGGACGACGACCGAATCACTGGTGAGCGCGACCGATGCATCACTCGACAGCTATCCGGTTGCAGTCCGAGCGAGCGTCGCTCGATAACGAGATTCCTGTTTTCCAGCCGACGGAGACAGATGCCACGCGGTCCAAATTTTCGTATGCGCCCGCATCTTCGACGGTATGTGATACCGGCCGGTATCTCGGACCACGAGAAAGCTTATGACTCCGAACATACGTGACTGAATTGTGAGAAAATTTGCCCTCCTGGCGCTGGTCGCACTCGTCTGTCTCTCCGGGTGTGCTGGCGTCATCGGCGACGACTCCACGTCGGCGCCAACTGAAGTCGACCCTGCCGACGCCGACCTCCCGCCCGGCGTCACCCAATCCGGTCTCGACGACCCGACGGCCCTCGTCGCCGCCCACGAGGAGACCCTGAACAGCGACGGGTTCGTCCTGCGAGGCTACTTCGAGCGAAACATCTCGGACGCAGGATATCGGAACACCACGATTCACGCGACCGTCGGCCCTGGCGGGGAACCGTTCGAAGTCGAGACACAGCAGACCCTCTCTCGTTCCGGGAAGCAGAACGAGACGGCCACACAACACGTCAGTTCCCACATCTGGGGGAACGCGTCGACCATCCTGCAACAGGTGACTGTCGGCGACGCCACGAAAACTGGACAGAAGCAGCGTCTCTCGCCAGCACGGTCCCCCACGAGAGCACCACAGTACGAGACGTATCTCACGGTTGGAAACCCGAACCTCACCGTCGAGAAGGTGGTCGAGCGTGACGGTCACACGTTCACCACGCTCGTCACTGACGAGACGATAGAAGCAGACAACGGGGTCACCGTGAACCTCAGCACCCGATTCGTCGTCGACGAGCGCGGAATCGTCCACGAAGCGGTCATCGACACGGAGGCTGACGGAGTCTCGGACCACCACGAGTACCGAATCGTCGAACTCGGGCCGGACACACCCGACGCGCCCACGTGGACCGACAACGTCTCAGAATCCGGGACGACCACGGCGTCACTGCTGAGTGCGGTGAAGACGCCGAACGACTTCTCTCGGTCCGCAGTCCGAGCGACCGTCGCTCGATAACGAATCTCCGTTTCAGTCCGCCGAAGGCAGTTTCAACAGGGCTCTATTTCTGCGACACGCTCGCGTCCTCGACGATGCGGTAGATGCCCTGTGCGAACTGTTTCATCCCGTAGTAGACACAACCAGCCCAGATGAGAAACGACGGCAAGGCCGAGACCCACGTGTCTATCGAAGAGAAGAGGACCGTCGCGATAGTCGAGCCGACGATGATGATGACAGCACCGACGAGGCCGAAGATGGCCGCCTGCTCGACTGTTTCGTCTCGAGTCATGTCACCGAACAGTTAGCGGGGCGTAATAAATTTCGTCGTCTCTCGGCCGGTGCCTACTGCCCGCCGCCTTTCGCCACGTCGGCCTCTACCATCGCGACCGAAATCGGCAGGCCGAACTCGCCGTCGTCGGTAATCGGGAACTCGACGACGGAGACGACGGCCTCGTCGTTCAGGTGTCCGTAGACGTGCGGGAACTCGTTCTCGTATTTGACCTCGGCGTCGAGTTTCGACTCGTCGATGCAGACCAGCAGGCAATCGTCGGGGAAGTCGTTCTCGGGGTGGTTGGCGACGGCTTCGACCTGTTCGGGCTTCGAACAGTGGATAAAGCCCTCGCTGTCGAGGCTGTCGGGGTGGTACGAATCCGGGTCGTCGTCCCAGTCCGCTTCGGGGACGATGTGTAAGATGAGGCCCATACTGCTGTCGTGGCGGCCGAGGCCCTAATCGCTGTCCGTCTGTCGCCGTACTCGAACGGTCCCGTCGGTCGTCACGCTGACGAGCAGGTCCTCGCGGACTTCGCGACCGTCGACTGCGCTGCCGGCTCGGTCGTTGATGACCTTCATCAGGTCAGGTGCGGTGTGGGGTACTTTCACGTCGACCTCGTCACAGGTCTCGTACACCTGTGCGGGGACGTCGTACAGGTCGGTTCCGGTCGGTACCTGTACGCGAACCGGCGCGGCCAGTGCGTCGGCGAACGCGACGGTTTCGCGTGCTTTCTCGACGTTCTCACGTGCGGTCGACTCGACGCTGGAGATGTTGGCTCGCGAGGTGCCGAGGCGGTCGGCGATGGCGGCCTGCGCGAAGCCGCGCTCGCGCAGTGCCAACACTTCTGCCTGTCGACGCGTCAGGACGCTCGCGTCGGCGTCGAAGCCAGTTTCGTCGAGTAGGATGTCTACGTCTGGCAACTCCTCGCCCATGCGCGACGGTAGGGGCCGAAATGCGAAAAATGGGTCGGACCGCGAACGCTCCAGTATGCCAGAGAGAATAGCCGAGTCGGTGGACTGTCCGTGTGTGGAAGGCGGGGTATGTCGGCCGTTACTTGCCCCAGAAGTTCTCACGACTACCGAGTCGGTCGCGGCGGCTGGACCGTCCATCCCGGCCACGGTCACTGCGGCCTCGACCGCTCGACTCGGCCCCGTCGTCCTCGTCTTCCTCTTCCATGGGGAGACGCTCGATGGGGTCAGCACGGGCGTGATTGCTGTGGACTTTCGTTATCTTGACTTTCGCACGGGCGTCGGGCAGGATGCCGTCGACCATCACGATGAAGCCATCCTCGGTCCGGCCGACGCCAGCACCGGACTCGTGGATGTCTGTCACGTCCACGACGACCTCCTCACCGGGCTTGACCGGCTGGGTCTTCAGGTCCGAGATGGGCTGGTCGTAGTTCTGGCACCACTCCATCCCGCCGCGGTCCCCGTAGTGTGCACATCCCATCCCCGCGATTCGTTCCTCGAATCGGGGGCAATCGTCCGTGAGTGGACAGTCCGGCATGGCTTCGTGTAACGAGTGCGCTGCCTAAACGCTTGCCCTTCGTGGAATCGGCCCGAACCGTTAAACGAGTCCCACGCTTGCTCTCGACACAGTTACGTTTCAGTAGATGGCAGACACCCGCCCGCAGTCTGTGGCGGTGGTGGTCGTCCTCGCGCTCGTCTGTGCGCCACTGGTCGGGGGTCCGGTGGCGGCAGACCAGCAGACAGCGGGACCCGACACCCCACCGGTGCAGCCACGGTCGGGGTTGGTGGGAGCCACGGCCGGTCCGGGGATGCACGTCACGTACGTCGTGTCGGCGCTCCCTGACGACCCCGGCCGGGTCGCAGTTCGCGCCGAGTTCGAACTCTCTTCAGCGGTGACGCGAGTCACCGCGACGTTCCCGGCCGCAGCGACACACCGAAGTGAGACTGGCTTCGAGCCGGTTCAGAACGAGTCGAGCCCGACAGACCTGCGCTGGGGCGGTGACGACCCGACCCCGACCGTCTCCTATCGTGTCGACGCGAGATTGGTCGCCCACGGCGGCGTCGAGTCCGTCGATACGCGAGAGTGGTCGTTCCTCTCCGAACGTGCCGTCGGACTCGCCGACGTGAACTGGTGGTATCGTGGACCCAGACCGCCGAGTTCGCGGACTTTCGCCCTCGCACCCGGAGTCGACGGTGTCGCCGGCGACGACGTGGCACTGCTCGGCGAGACCACGGTCAGCGAGCGGCAGATTTCTGGACACACGTTCCGACTGGTGGTCGCAGACGCGGCTGCAGCGGAACCGTCGCAGGCGGCCACCGCCGACCAGTTGGCCTCGCTCGCCGAGTCGTTCGAGGGCTTCGGTCGCTCGGCCGAGCGGACGACGGTGTTCGTGCCACCAGCCCGGATTCGCCAGGGTGGTCTGGCGACGGTTCGCCACGGCCCCGAGCGTGAACTCTGGGTCCGCGGCGGCCCGGAGACGCTCGCCCACGAATTCGTCCACACTCGCCAGTCTTTCCGACCGGTGCGAGGCCGCAACGGCCCGGCGATGACGTGGCTCCTCGAAGGGATGGGGGACTACTACGCCAGCCTCCACGAACTCCGGCAGGGCCGACTCGACTACGCGACGTTCCGCCAGCGAACGACCACCGACAAACATGCCGACGCGGTGCTGACCGACGAATCGACGTGGGCTGGCGGTGCGGTCGCGTACGCGAAAGGTCGTCGGGTCGTCGCCGCCCTCGACGCGAAACTGCGGGTCGAGACTGGCGGCCAGCGGAGTTTCCGCGACGTGTGGCGTCGCATGAACGCACACGAGGGCCGAGTGTCGTACGCCGACTTCTGCCGGATGGTCAGCGAAGTCGCCGAGGCAGGTGCCCGAGACGGCGGACCGAGCGTCGAGTCGAGTCCGAGTCCGACTGCCGAACCGACCGACTTCGACGCGTGGCTCGACCGCTACGTCCGTGGCGACGAGGCACCGTCGGTGCCCAACCGGCCGTTCATGCTCGTCGTCGACCAGTCGGCCGACCCGGACGGTGATGGTCGGTCGAACGCTGCGGAACGCCGCGATGGGCAGCACCCGTTCGCTACCGGCCCAGCACCGGTTCTCGCCGAAGAAGCCGCGGCCGTCGTCACGTATCTCAGCTTCGACGACGTGTCGGTCGCGGGCGGTCCATCACCCTCGGACGGTCGGATGGCTGGAGAGGAACCGGTCGAAACGGCCGCAGACACTGGGCAGACCTCACCGACCGCAGCCTCACCGGATCTCGCCCTTCCATCACCGTCTCTCGGGCCTGAATCGGTCACGAGCGCCGCCGTCGTCTCGATTATCGCGGCGGCCATCGTCTGCGGGCTGTTCGGTCGGCGTCTCGTCTGGCAGTGAGAGGTCGTTCGTCGCCGGGAAGCTGACGCCTGCAGCACACGGCACGCGAGACGCTGGCCGGGTCGCCGCAGGCGACACTGTTTCACCACTGCCGCCCTCACCACCGGGTATGAGTCGCCGGGTTCCCGAAGTCGCCATCGTCGTCGGCGTCCTCCTCTCGCTCACGTGGCTGGTGTTTCCGCCACTCGTCGGAGAGTACGAACTCCTCACAGAGCCAGTGCCGTTTCTCGGCTACGTGACCGTCGCCGTCGCACTCTGTTACCCGTTCGCGGCCTACACCTGCTGGCGAGCCGAAGACCCGGACGACACCCTCTTGCCGCGGCCGATTCTCGCCGTCGCTGCTGTAATCGGTGCTGGCTGCGCCGTGGTCGGGGCAGTCGGCGGTGCGCCACTGCTTGGCCTCGTCGTGGGGCTGCTCGTCGTGGTTCCACCGGCCGCCTACGCGCTGGCGTACCACGCTATCTCGCCGCCGCCGCAACCGACGCTCGCCGCCGGGGCCGCCCTCGCCGTCGCGGCAGTCACTGCAGGCCTCGTCGTCGGCCAGCCATACAGAGCGGGACTCGTCGCGGTGCTCGCGTTCGTCCCGGCACTGGCCGCGTTCGACCGACTGGCAGGGAATCGACTCCCTGCACAGGTGGTCATCGGCGGGACCGCACTCGCCACGCTCGTCGTGTCCGGTGTCGCCCTCGCACTGGCGAGTCCGCTGGCACACATGCTGGCAGCGGGGCTCACGGTCGCGTTCGGCGGGCTAATCGCGGTCCGAATCGTCGGTGAGAAGGGACGGTCGGTCGTGTAATCTCGGGGAATCTCGGAAAAACGGTCGCTATCTCGACTGGAAACGGTGCCCTTCGCGGGTTACGCCAGCGGCGTGCGCTCGACGACCTGTCCGTCGTAGGTCGGATACTGCTCGACGATTTCGCCGTCGTCGAGGTCGCCTTCCTGTATCATCTCTTCGAGCAGCCACCACGCGACCTCGACGTGGTTCGACTTCGCGGTGTAGAACTCCTCGGGCACGCCCAACGCCTCGAATACGTCGGCGTCGGTGTACGTCTTCCCGTAGACGAGCGTCCCGTCGTCGGTCACGTCGTCGAACTCGCGCCGGACGTTCTGCGCCATGCGCTTCAGGCGACGACGGTGCTGGGCGGCGTCCTTGAAGACGGAGGTACAGAAGTACACCTGCGGGTGCTCGCCCATGACCTCCAGAATCTCGTCTCGGTCGCCGTCGACCGCGGACATGTGGCCTTCCTTCAACTCGAAGCCCTTCTCCTGCATCCGGCGGTAGTTCCCGTCGGACATCTCGAACTCGTTCACGTTGCAGAAGTCCGCCGCGCCCTCGTCGAGGAAGTCGAGGAACTCGGTCTCGGGGCGGATGCCCGGAATCTCGAACGCAGGCGTCAGGCCTTCTTCGCGGGCGATGTAGAGTATCTCCTCCCACTCGGTGCCGTGCATATCGCCCCAGAGTTCCAGCGGCGGGTGGAAACGAATCTCGTCCAGTCCCGCTTCGGAGAGGCGGCGCATGTTCTCGCGCCCACCGGGAATGCCGGTGTAGAGGTGCGTGTGGTGGTCCTCGCCGAACTCGTCTTTGAGCAGCGAGAGATAGTGACACGTTCGGTCCATCGCCTCCTGCGGTTCGCCGCCCGTGATGGACGTGCCGAGGGCATCCATGCGCTTGGCCTCGGTGATGACGTCCTCGTCGGACTCGACGAGGCGTTCGTTCGCGTACACGTCGGTGACGTTCTTGCGGTTCTCCCCGAGCGGGCAGTAGAAGCAGTCGCGCTGGTCACAGTAGCCGTAGACGAACATGACCATCTTCCCGCCCTTGGCGCACTGTTCGCAGCCCTTCGAAATCATTCGTTGTACAGGATAACCACGTGGAGCGGGAAAAAGCGTGCGAAACTGGTTACGGCCTGTATCGAGTCACATGGTACGATTTCACGGTGTTGAGACAACCGTTATGTTTCTCTCCCTGTACGGTTCCGTATGAGCCATCTGCGACCCGGCGAACAGCTAGTGGGTGCGTACCTCGATGTCGTCGAAGAGTGTGACCTCGTCTCGTACAACCAACGCTCCAGAGAGCAGGGGACCCAGTTCGAGTTAGACGTACTCGGAGTCCACTCAACGGACGACGCACAGACCGTCTTCGCCGCGGAAGTCGTGACACATCTCGACGGGTCGCTCTACGGTGGGACTCCGTCGTCGGAGAGATGGACGGAATTCGGAGGGCAGGCGTATCAGGCGAGCCTGGACAAAATCTGGGAGAAGTTCGAGCGAGTCGACGACTACCTGTGCACCGTCTTCGACGATGCCAGCGGGTATCGACTGCAGCTGTGGGCACCAAAGGTCAGCGAGGGCTATCTGACGGATGGACTGGCGAAGCTGGCTTCGGAATTTGAGGACGAGTACGGACGAGAAATCGAACTTATCGTGAACGACGAGTATTCGGACCGAATCGAAACACTGGAGACAAAGGCTGCGGCGACGACCAAGGACTTCGGACAACCTGCGTTTCGCTACCTGCAGATTCTGAATAATTTGCAGTAGCGGCAGCACCGTCTCTACTTCCTGTAACTACGGCTATCTAGGCAACTGATTCGTCTCGACCACGGCGGCGAACTCACCGGTCAGGCATCACTTCGACACGATGGCCCTCCTCGGCGGAGCGGTGCCCGCTCGTCGCATCGCGACGAACCTGTCTTCTGGGCATAACGTTTAGATGGATCCCACGAGTCGGTACGTCGAAGATGCAACCCCCACTCCCGGTGCTGGTCGCGGGTGGCTTCCTCGTCGCCGTCGTTCGGGCGCGGCTGAGCGACCCGGCGGACCTCGGAAGCAGACTCGGCGGTTCGTACGAACAGCGCGACTACCGCACTGGCCACGGTGAGGACTTCGACGGCGATGGAATCGGTGACCAGACCGGTCCGAATTCGGTCGACATGTCGGACGGTAGCTACGGCACAGACGACGTAGACGAGACGAGACGAAAGACGTGGAACGATAGCGGTGTCGAGTGAACCGGGTCGCGTCAGTTGTCGCCACCGACCAACTCGTGGGTCGGCAGGACCGCCGCGAACTCACCCGACAGATGCGCCAAGGCGGCGCGATGACTCTCCTCGGCCGAGAGGTGCCCGCCGCCGGGAATCGCTCGGTCGAACGTCGCCGTCGCGTCCGAAACGAGTGCAGGTGAAAACCCGAGGTTCTCGGCCATCCGGGTCGTCGTCGAGACGCAGTGGTCGGTGGTGAACCCACACAAAACGAGGCGGCCATGCGGGGTGTCGCGGAGCCACGATTCGAGGTCGGTGCCGATGAACGCGCTGTTGACGTTTTTCGAGAACACCGGTTCGCCGTCCTCGGGGCCGAGACCCTCGATGAACTCGTTGCCCGGTTCGTCCGGGGCGAGCGGTGACCCTGATTCGGTCGAATCGTGCTTCGCGTGCGCGACCGGCCAGCCGCGTTCGCGCCAGGTCGAGAGCAGTCGCTCGATGTTCGTCTCTGCATCCAGGGTCGACCGCGCTTCGCCCCAGTGTGGGTCGTCGAAGCCACACTGGGCGTCGACGACGAGCAGGACATCGGGCGTTTCGTCGGTTTCTGTCCTCGTCATTCTCGAATCTCCAGCGGGCACTCGCCGAGTTCCTCCTCACCGTCTGGGAGCATGTACTGGGTCCACTCGTGGCTCTCGTCGTCTTCCCACTCGCCGAGGTGGGCGTGCGGGCAGACGGCGTCGTAGTCCTCCAGTCGGCCCTGAATAATCTCGCGGGCGCGCTCGCCGGCCTCGGTGTCGCCGGTCACGCCGTCGAACACGGCGCGAGGCTGAATCGTGACTTCCAGTCCGTGCGGGTTGTGTCGGCTGTGTCGCCGGCCGTAGCTCGGGGCGCGGGCGGTCGGGAAGATGGGGACGCCACCGAAGCAGAACTCGAACTGGTGGTGGTCCGGGTCGTTCGGAAACTCCTCGGGCCACGGTTCGGGGTCGGTGTCGTGGAGATGCTGGAGCACGTCCCAGTACTGCCGGTGCCACTCATCTTCCGAGAGTTCGGCTCCATCGTGCTGGAAGAAGGCGACGAGTGAGGCTCGTGGCGCGTGGTGTTCGTACGTCTGGAGGTACGCGAGTAGCACGTCGCGGAAGGCGTCGAGCGACTCGTCGTCGAGGCCGGGGACGAAGGTATACAGCGCCCAGCCCCTCTCCTCGGAGTCGACGCCGAAGTAGCACGGGAACGGCGTCCCGTCTCGTTCGCCGAGCATCGCACTCCGGAACTCGTCGTAGTGTTCGACGGCCCAGTCTGGCAGGGTGCCCGCGTCGAGTCGGTCGTGCAGTCGCTCCTGGTCGAACAGGCGCGTGACGCTCGTTCCCGTCAGCTGGTCCGTTCCGCCGGTGACGGCCCGCTGGCTCATGGCTGTGAGTTGGACTCGGTCGGCTTGTACCTGTCGAGGACTGGCCTCCCTATGGCGGCCCACGCGTTGGTCTCCATCCCCCGCTCACGAGGGCGTGTGGCGCGGTACCGCGGGTGTCGAAAACGCAGGTGCCGAAGCCTTAAACGGGCGCGAATCATAGCCAGCGATATGCAGCACGTGAAGATTCCGCAGGACCGCATCGGCGTGCTCATCGGTGAGGGCGGTGAGACGATGCGACGGATCGAAAACCGTGCCGGTGTCAGACTCGACATCGACTCGGAGAACGGCTCTGTCGCAGTCGATCAGGTGGGCGACCCCATCGACGCGCTGAAAGGTCCGGACATCGTCCAGGCCATTGGTCGTGGGTTCCCCCCCGAAGAGGCGCTGACGCTACTCGACGACGAGATGCGTATGTTCGACCTCATCGACATCGACGCCGCTGCTCGGAACAAGTCCGACCTGAAGCGCAAGAAGGGCCGACTCATCGGTGAGAACGGCCGGACTCGCCAGCTGATGGAAGAACTGACCGGCGCGAGCGTCGTCATCTACGGCTCGACGATGGGCGTCATCGGTGGTCCACAGGAGGTCCAAATCGTCCGCGAGGCCGCGGAACGATTGCTCGACGGCGCACCCCACGGTTCTGTCTACTCGTTCCTCGAGCGCAAGCACAACGAACTGAAGCGCAAGGGGATGGACTACCACCGGTTCTCCGGTGGGAGCTAATCGGCTAGTCCGCCTCTCGTCGCACCGAAACCACCAGACTGCACGCCGATGCACCGTTCTTTCGTCGCCGCCCGCGAGTCGAATCGCTCGTTGAATCGCGCGATTTTCCGCGTGTTCGCCACTGGCTCGAAGTAGTATATAAAGGTGGTGTGTCGCAGTGTCTCATACTCCCCGAGGAGTACGCCACAGGGCACCTTCTGCAGCAACCTCCGGTAGTTTTATATAGAAGCACAAACAATCCATCGAGTGACCATGGCGCAGCAAATGGGCAACCAGCCCCTCATCGTTCTCTCCGAGGACAGCCAGCGAACATCCGGACGTGACGCACAGTCGATGAACATCACGGCCGGCAAGGCCGTGGCCGAGGCCGTACGGACAACACTCGGCCCGAAAGGCATGGACAAGATGCTCGTCGATTCGTCGGGCGAAGTCGTCGTCACGAACGACGGCGTCACCATCCTGAAGGAGATGGACATCGAGCACCCGGCGGCGAACATGATCGTCGAAGTCGCCCAGACCCAGGAGGAAGAGGTCGGCGACGGGACGACCTCCGCCGTCGTCGTCGCGGGTGAACTCCTGAAGAAGGCCGAGGAACTCCTCGAGCAGGACATCCACGCGACCACCCTCGCCAACGGGTACCGCCAGGCCGCAGAGAAGGCCAAGGAAGTCCTCGACGACGCCGCCATCGACGTCGACGAGGACGACCGCGACTACCTCGAGAAGATCGCCGCCACGGCGATGACGGGCAAGGGCGCAGAGTCCGCGAAGGACACGCTCGCCACGCTCGTCGTCGACGCGGTCCTCGCCGTACAGGACGAGGACGGCATCGACGCCGACAACATCAAAATCGAGAAGCTCGTCGGCGGCTCTATCGAGAACTCCGAACTCGTCGACGGTGTCCTCCTCGACAAGACGCGCGTCCACGACAACATGCCGTACTTCGTCGAAGACGCGAAGGTCGCCGTCCTCGACGACGCACTCGAAGTGCGCGAGACGGAAATCGACGCAGAGGTCAACGTCACTGACCCCGACCAGCTTCAGCAGTTCCTCGACCAGGAAGAGAAGCAGCTCAAGGAGATGGTCGACAAGCTCGTCGACGCTGGTGTCGACGCAGTGTTCGTCGGTGACGGCATCGACGACATGGCCCAGCACTACCTCGCCAAGGAAGGCATCCTCGCGGTCCGCCGCGTGAAGGACTCCGACGCGAAGCGCATCGCCCGCGCGACCGGCGCACGCGTCATCTCGAACGTCGACGACATCGAGGACGACGACCTCGGCTTCGCCGGCAACATCAGCCAGCAGGACGTCGGTGGCTCCGAGCAGATCCTCATCGAGGACGTCGAGGACGCGAAGTCCGTCACGCTCCTCCTCCGCGGCGGCACGGAACACGTCGTCGACGAAGTCGAGCGCGCAATCGACGACTCGCTCGGCGTGGTCCGCGCGACCATCGAGGACGGCACCGTCCTCCCCGGCGGCGGCGCACCCGAAATCGAACTCGCACTCGAACTCCGCGACTTCGCCGACTCCGTCGGTGGCCGCGAGCAGCTCGCCGTCGAGGCGTTCGCTGACGCGCTCGAAGTCATCCCGCGCACCCTCGCCGAGAACGCGGGTCTCGACTCCATCGACAGCCTCGTCGAACTCCGCTCGCGCCACGACGGCGGCGAGTACGCGGCCGGTCTCGACGCCTACACCGGCGACGTCATCGACATGGAGGAAGAAGGCGTCGTCGAGCCGCTCCGTGTGAAGACGCAGGCAATCGAGAGCGCGACCGAGGCAGCCGTCATGCTGCTGCGCATCGACGACGTCATCGCCGCGGGCGACCTCTCCGGCGGTCAGGTCGACCCCGACGACGGCGGCGACGGCGGCCCGCCGGCAGGCGGCCCCGGCGGTATGGGCGGCATGGGCGGCATGGGCGGTATGGGCGGTATGGGCGGCGCGATGTGAAGTTCGGTTAGCTAGCTCACACCCCCAACACCCGATTCCCGCACCGCACACCGACCGATTTCGTTCTTTTGTTCGAGGCTACGTCGAGTAGCGGTGGCGCAATTCTCCAGACCAGTCGGTGGTTCGTCACCAGTACTCGTACGACCGACAAGACAGCCCCAACACTCTCGGAATCCATAATATCGAGATGTACAAAGCATTTACCCCTGGTTCCAAATAGGGCAGTCGTGCAACGCCGCCGTACCTACCTCGCTGCAGTCGGTACCGCCATCGCGACAGCTGGTTGTTTCGGATTCGGAGGGTCGAACGAGGACGACGATTCCGGTCCCGACGGCCAGGCCGAGATTACTGGAACGGATACCACCACCGACTCCGATGTCCAGTCGTTCGGCGACCCGCTCTCCGCCGGCGACGCGGAAGTGACGCTCTCGAAGCCGGCTGTGCAGGACTCGTACTTCGCGCAGCTCGCACAGGATACGATCGGCGTCATGGCCGTCGACGGGATGCGGTTCGTCTTCGTCGCAGTCGAGTCGACTGGCGACACCGCCCCCGAACTCGACGACTTCTCACTCGAAGCGGGCGACTACTCGGGCCGTGGCTGGACGGCATACGAGTCGGTCACGCCGGCGCGAAACCCGACCGGCGACGGTCCATACGACCCGGAAAGCGGGAGTGGCTGGCTCGGATTCGCCGTTCCCGCACCGCTGCAGGAAGACCACGTCATCTCGCTCTCCGTTGGCGGCGAGACCGTCCGTACTCGGCTGCCCGACTCGGCTGGGAAGGCGCTCGAATCGCCGGTCGCCGAGTTCGAGATAACGAACTTCTCGGTTCCCGAATCGGCATCCTCGGGTGACACCGTCAGCGTCTCACTCGACGTGAAGAACTCGAACGACACGGCTGGCGTCTTCCACGGTGCGTTGAACGCGCCGGAGACGAAGCTTCTGAACCTCGAATTCGAAGCCGGTGCCTCCACGACGTGGGAGGGTGAACTCACGGCGGAGGCGAACGACGAAGAGAACAACGAGATGGACCTCGTGCTCTACGCTGTCGGTGCTCGCGAGAAGGCCAGCGTCTCGCTCGGCGACGCCTGACGGTTCCGACCTGCGTTCTGTTGCTGACGTGATTTTGCGTGTCTACGGTCGTCGCCGAGTTCGGCACTGGCGAAGTCGTCGAACTGCCGGCGACACGCTGTGTCCGGTCGCGCAGGAGAAACAGTCGTTTCAGTTTGTAGAACGTACTTGGTGAACAGGTTGGTAGAGGCCATGCGAGTCCCCGACTCGGTCCCAGCTAGCGACGCGATTCCAGTCTCTGCCAGACTCTCGAATCAGGGTGGGTTCGGGACCTTCAGAGCCGCACTCAACCGCTTCGGACAGCCGATGGACGACTGGTTCCCCGTGGTGGTCGAGTTCGCCAGGGAGAAGCCTCCGGCAATCGACTGGACGGGCGCACTGCCCCACGAGGCGGCAGCCGGCGAGGAGGTCTCGTTCGAATTCGTCACCGCGTCCGAGTCTCAGGAGTTCACCGTCGCCGTCGAAGCGTGACCAGCCCAGTACGCGACGACGTGACGGTGAAACCGACTTTTGAGTCTGAAAAAGCCATTTACCTGTTTACCCGCTGGTATGAGATATGCAACGCCGCCGTACCCTCC
Source organism: Haloarchaeobius caseinilyticus (assembly GCF_051207395.1). Classification (NCBI taxonomy): domain Archaea; kingdom Methanobacteriati; phylum Methanobacteriota; class Halobacteria; order Halobacteriales; family Halorubellaceae; genus Haloarchaeobius; species Haloarchaeobius caseinilyticus. Next base: position 2,103,075 of record NZ_JBPJZC010000001.1, read on the forward strand.
TCGCAACGCTCGGCGCGGCAGTCGCCACTGCGGGCTGTTTCACGGGCGACGACGGTCCCCCGACGGACACGAGTCGACGCGAGACCGACTCGCGCGACACGCAGTCCGAGACGAGAGACTCGGGCACGACCGGGACGACGCCGGACCAGTCCCCACAACCGTTCTCCGAACCACTCGACGTCGGTGATTCGAGCATCCAGCTCACAGGCCCGGTCGTCCAGCACTCGTTCTTCCACCGGCTCACTCCAGACTCGCTCGGGGTCACCGGCGCACCCACGGACCACCAGTTCCTGTTCATCGGCGTCGGAATCGAGAGCGAGCCTCGACCCGGCGCGTCCGAGTTCACGGTCACGACGGACGAGACGACTGCGACGGCGTGGCGGTCGTTCGAGAACCAGCGCGTGGCCGACCTCGGCGTCGCGAACGGTGACTACCCGTACTCGGCAGACGGCGAGGACGGCTGGCTCGGCTTCGACCTACCGGCCCCGCTCTCCGGTGAGCCGCGGTTGGAGATTTCGGTCAATGATGGCAGTGCGGCGACGAGTCTGCCCCAAGGGACGGTGGCCTCGCTGGGGTCGCCACCGCCCTCGTTCACGTTCGACGAACTGTCGTACCCGGAAGAGGTCGAGTCAGGCGAACCGATTCGGGTCCGGACGACCGTGACGAACGAGGGTGCGGGTGCGGGTACGTTCCGTGCGGTCGTCAACCAGACTGGCCCGACGAACGCACCGCACACGAACGTGACACCGCTCGAACCGGGGCAGTCCGCGCCGTGGGAAGTGAGCTTCGGTGCACAGGGGGCCGACCGCGTGACGTTCCGGTTCCGCAGTGCCGACACGGCGTCTGAACACGAGGTCCAGGTCGGGTCGGGCGGGACGACGACTGTCTGAGTCGCTCAGGTCGAATCTTCTTCGGTACTCGAATCGCACGGTGGCCAGCCGACCGGCTGGAGATACGGCCGCTTGCTCTCCTGTGCGATGTCGTCCCACGGGACCCGGCCCTCGTCCACGATGTGGTCCGGGTCGAGTGCGGCGTCACGCAACACCGTGTTCGCGGTGAACCCCGGGATGCGGAGACTGTGCCCTTCGCCCGCTTCCGGTGGACCGCCGGCACACGGGTCGGGAATCGGTTCGAACCCGTTCGGTGCACCGACGACGATGCGGCCGACGTGGCCGAATATCTCGTGCGGGCCACAGAAGTAGTCGTAGACGCCGGCTTCTTCGAAGCGGTACAGCCAGTACCCACCGGTCGGCATCACCGGCGACGAAAAGGGTGGCACGCCGTCGGGGACGCGAGCTTTGTAGCCGAACCCTGGGTGGTACCCAGAGACGGTGTGATGGCCCGTGACGAAGTCGAACTTTACGACGTCGCCGGAGTCGATGGCGAGTCCAGTCGGACAGAAGTAGAACTCCGGTATCGGCATCCCCTCGCGTGGTCGAATCAGGACCTCGACGGTCGCGTCGGGTTCTACGGGCGGTTCGACCTCGCCAGAGGCGGCCGGGAAGCCGTAGGTGGGGTCGATGTCGGCGTCGGCCGTGTCGTCGGTCGTGGTGAACAGTTGCCCTGCGGTTCAAGCCGAGCCGACACCGGCAGTCGCGGCGAGTGCGGTTCCGGTGAGGGCGGTTCGAAGGACGGTCCGTCGGTCGAGTCCAGGCTGCGTATCGCGTTCGTCTTCGTTCGTGGTGGGTGACACCAATCCTCTCGTCTCGTGGTCGAAGATTAGTTAGATTTCTGGCAAAATGCGCGATATCGACAACCTACCCCCGCTAACGACTCGTTTGTCGGTGTCTGCAACAGTGCTTCGACGAATAACCCGGAGTTGGAATGTCGACGAATTTCTGACAGCAGTCGAGAACCGGACGAATCGGCACCGATTTCCGAACGACGGTGGCCGTGACCGGCCCTTCCGGTTCGGTTAAGTGGTCACCGGCAAAATTCGCGGACGATGCAGACGCTTCTCCTGAGCAGTGACGACGTGGACGAGAACGCCCAGATGCCGGACGTCATCCGGGCAGTCGAAGACGCGTTCGCGGCGTACGAGCGCGGGAACGCACAGATGCCGGCGAAGTCGTACATCGACCTGCCGCAGTACGACGGTGACTTCCGGTCGATGCCCGCCTACCTCATGGCGGACGACTGGGACGCCGCCGGCATCAAGTGGGTCAACGTCCACCCGAACAACCCCGAGGACTTCGACCTGCCCACCGTGATGGGGACGATGATCTACTCTGACCCCGAGACTGCGTTCCCGCTGGCCATCATGGACGGGACCGAACTCACGATGAAGCGGACCGGCGCGGCCGCCGCCGTCGCCACCGACTACCTCGCCGTTTCCGACGCCTCCTCGCTCGGTATCGTCGGTGCTGGCGTCCAGTCCTACACGCAACTCGACGCCATCTCACAGGTCAGAGACATCGAGACCGTCGTCGTCAGCGACGTGAACGACGAGGCCGTCCAGCGCTTCATCGACCGCTACGACGACGACTTCGACGTTCGGTCGGGGTCCATCGCCGAGGCCGCGTCCTGTGACGTGCTCTCGACGGTGACGCCGGTCGAGACGCCCATCGTCTCCGCCGACGACCTCGGTGAGCACACCCACGTCAACGCCATGGGTGCCGACGCCGAGGGGAAGCACGAACTCGCCGACGAGGTTCTCTTGAACGCGAAACTGGTCATCGACGACTACGACCAGACCACCCACTCCGGCGAAATCAACGTCCCGTTCCACGAGGGCACCCTCACCGACGACGACATCTACGGCGAAATCGGGCAAATCGTCACGGGCGTCATCGACGGTCGGACCGACGACGACGGCGTCACCGTCTTCGACTCCACCGGCCTCGCGATTCAGGACGTGGCGACCGCTCACGTCGTCTACGAACACGCCGACGAGAACGACAACGGCACGCCGTTCGACCTGCTCGGCCTGCACTGAATCATCTCGTGCGGTAACATTCAGTGTTCGAACGCCGTCGATGAGTGTTGGCACCTAAGACAATGTGTCGGAATTTTGATTAAAAGAAAATGGCGAATATAGACGTAAATACAAGATTAAGCACACGCAGTTGGTCTTTGAGTCCTACCAATTTCTTCGTTATTTCTTTCATTCTATTTCTCCATCTCCGAATAGGAGAATCAATAGAACTTTTATTGGAGTGAGAAGGATGATGCTAGCATGCAAGCAGGAGTTATGGCTTGGGTCCACGGGGAATTTGATGAATTGTCGTCCCAGAATTCAGTACATACACAAGACGGGATGGAGTTTTCGCAATCCTTGCAGATTGAACGAACAACTTATTTAGAAGATGGACGGCCAGTTTTTCATGGCCGAGCAGCAATCGAAGTTATTGAAGAATACGAACAAGGCCATATCGACGATGAAACCGGTGCAATCGAGACTATGACCCGAGGTGAGCGTAAGTGCAAGTCGACACATTTCTTAGTCATTCCTGACACACTTATGGTCGTTGAGAGTGGTGACGGCGACTTCGCATTTGAACTGATCCGCGATGCACTTCCTGGAGTCAGGGTTCGTAGAGCTACGATCGATTTAAACGAGTTTGCTGAACGTTATTATCGCAGCGAAGGTGTCGACCCATGGCAGGTTGGATTCTTTGGGAACTCCGGACAGGCTGAAAAGGGTGTCGTCTACGGTGAGGACGTCTTCGATGATACAGAAATTGGGGAATTATTGTCAAGCTGTCAGCTGAATCAGCTCGGACTTCGATATGAAGTCGATGGAGTTTCGATGAAGGTGACGATTGCTAGGAGTGGATACGTTGAAGTGTATTTACCCACCGGGTTAGATGGTAACGAGTTCGCTCAATACCTCTGTGATGAACTTGATGAATTTGTAGTGAAGTCGGAGTAAAGAACGTGTTTGATTCAAGGGTCCCGCTCGCTACGTTTCTTCGATGGTCCACCTCTCTAGTGAAAACTGGAATACGGCTTGTTAGCAAACTTTGGAATTGGGTGTGGAACCAACTAGAACCTTACATTGGATTTATTGCAGTTGCAATTACATTACTCGGGTTTGCGTGGTACTCCTGGAAAACAACCCCCCCTCTGACTCCGAATCAAGGGGCAAGCCTCACGCTTCTAGATATCTTGAAAGTATTTGGCTCATTGCTCCTTTCGGCTCTCCTTTTTTGGCTATATCATCGAATGGCAGGAATTCAGGAAAAACAGACCACGATTATGAATGCAGAACTAAGGCCAGTTTTACGGATTCCTGACTGGGAATCGAAAAAAGACCAGATTAAATTTACTATTGAGAACGTTGGGAATGGTATCGCAGAGAATCCGGAGGTTCTAGTTCACCTACTGTGTTACAATTCATTTGGAAAGAAGGAATATTGTCCGAGATGTCCTGTTGAGAAAAACCAATTAGTGACTGTTCAGGACGAGACACCGGCGATTCTTTCCCCCACCGATGGCAACAGTCAGCACACTGTAGGGACAGAAATTTATCTATCCTCTTGTCAAAATTCTAGCTTGGACCGAGCATTCTCAGAAGTCCTTTCAGAAATTTCTGCAGAAAAAGACTTCGATAATCTTTACTACCAAATCGAAATTGGGTATGATCATTCCATGGCAGAGTTAGAACGTGGCCATCTCTTTCTTCGCCCACGCCGAGCATCTCTTACCGGGCCCAAGTCTTTCGAAGAACTCCACCAACGGAGTTCTAATATTAGCACGGATTTCTCCCGGTTCACTATAGACGATGGGTACCCATTTCGGAAGGAGGGAACCCACTATTTCGAAAGAAGTGAGCGCTAACCCCAATTCTCAATGGCCTTTCCACTGCGATAAATTATTTTGTGCGATACAGTACTATCGTGGCTTAGAATCAGTAACCAGTATCGAGTGCGATTTTCACTTGAAGACGGTTCACAACAGCGCTCCCTTCTTCGAATGCAACGGACAGTGTTTCAGTTGAGACTCCACGAAACTTACCCTTAGTTTCCACACGGAGGGCAATCTGTTTATATTCTCTATCTGTCTTGAGATCAAAATAGGCGGTAGTTCGATCAAAAGAATATGAAAAAGAGTCTTCATCATACGCTGGCTTTACTATGATTGGATTAGGGCATTCGATGCGGACGCACCGCTCCCTAGGGTTGTATACAGTCAGTGTTGCCCTCCCTGACCCGTTTTCAAGCATCAAGATGTCCCCAGTCGCGTATTCATTTCCTTCCTCGTTTTTTGCAACAAGGGTTGCAGACGAGGAACGGTCAACTGAGTGCCGAAGATGATTTCCAGTTTCGAGAACTCCAACTAAAAGAACGGGAACGACAGCCATCAGAACAGCCGTGACAAATGGTTGGCTATCTATTCTTCCTACCCAACCAAAAAATGAGAAAGTAATTGGAAGAACTGCAAGACGATCGCCCAACCACAGAAAACCACCAATGATAATAGCGAAGACTGCTGTTATCCTCGTGTAATTAAGGGCAGCCTGTAGGCGAACTTGTTCAATTGAGGAACGTGCAGATAACACAATCTCAAGAGGTCGACTTCAGTGCGGCCTCGAACTGCTGGAGTACGTACTCACGCAGTGTAGAGTTGTCAGTCCTTATATGGAGCTGGTCGTCACTGTAAACGACCGTTGTTTCTTTTTGTTCTCCTCTATCATAGTAGCTAAAACGGAGCTTTGCCCGGTCTATCGGGTATTCATCAAGTTTAGTCTGGCCATTCTCTGTGATTTGGATTGTTGAACCGTCGGGCTTAATGGCACGAACATCAATCCAAACATCTGCTCTCTTAATAAACTCTCGAATTGACTCTAACTCAGGGTAAAAATCGTCTTGAATTATATTGCCAGGGCCACCTGATAGCTCGGCAAGGTACTCTCGGAACCGTTTGAAGATCGTCTTTGGTCGTGGTCGGTCGTCTGACGAGTTGAGAATTACAAGCCCTGAATGGATGCGGAGCTCAATTGACCCACTTGCAGTCGTTGGGGAACCGAAAAGTGGTTCAGACTCGTAGGTGAAAGAGTAGACTTGTTTTTCGACTTCATCAAATGGGGAGTCATCCAGTAGCACTTCATGTTCGCTAGGAGCTTCAAGCTCAAACTCAATCTCCGCTAAAGTGCCGATTTCACCGTCTGTGGCCTCTACTAGTCCTATATTGCGGACTTTCCGGACACTGTCGACACTCATCTGTAGTCCCTCGCATCGAGAGATGAGGGTTCAGGAAGCATACGAGTTGTGGTACCCTACTAATACTAATTAATTTCCGTGCTCGTGGCTTCCCCAAATTAAGTCGTATTCATCTGCATCCTCTTCTCGAAGGTCTGCATACTCGGTAACCAGCTCACGAAGGGGAAAGTCAAGTTCCGCAGATTCCGGGAGATTCGCCGCTCGGCGGTGGAGTTCAGCGAACCACTCTGGGTGAACGTACTTGTCCTTTGGAATCATATCCTTCCATTCATTGTAGAGGTCAATTAGCCGCTGCATGAAGAATAATGACAGTAGCGCCCGGACCAATTTCGTATTGTTCTCAATATCATCTTCGACTTTGATATGTACTCGTCCAGTATTATACTGGGGTTGTTGGGTTCGAATATTGGCCGTAATTTCATAGCCGTGGAATGAGAATGTACCTTCCAACTCTTGGAAGTCATAATTCAGAAGAATGCCTTCAATTACTGGAAGTCCCTTTGTAATATCGTCGGACCCTCGAACTTCATTCTCCTCACCGTGGGCACTGATTGTCCCAGAAAGTGCAGCGTCGTTGAGACTCTCTATAAATACTCCATTGATCGTCCGACCTCGGTCGTACTGGTTGACAAGGTACATAAGGAATTCAGTATCGAACTCAAATGGTTTAAGTTGCACATCACCACCCCAGTTCTCTCGAAGTGATTTTACGAGATTAGAAACCTTCCCTTGACTTCCCTGAATGAACGCAAAGTCAGGGTCGTCCCAGTAAAGATATGAGTTCTTCGTTGATCGCTCCCAGCCCGAGGTTGGCTCCCCTTCAGAGTCTACCAACTCGTCAGGTTGGTCGTAAGTCTCTTGTCGATATTCCTTGGCTGCGATATCAGCCGCAACTTGATGGAGTTCTTCCTCCAGATTTTCGTACTCGTCAAGATATTCGTCGAAATCAATATCTACGAAACCGGATCGTTTGTCGCCCGGTTTTCCTCGCTCGAAAGTATTGAGCGAATCAACTACAGATCGATCGAGTTCTGAGTCGGAGATGGCCGGCGACGTTTTGTAGATCCCGTTGAATACCAATGTCCCGTCGTAATCGAACTTCTCCGGCTGTTGCATGGCCCGAGATTTCACTCGCATGGCATAAATATGTTCTACTTCGTGATGGTTGAACGGGCGATATACGCTCAGTACTTCCGGATAAATACTTCCGACTTCTACCCACCTGTACGGGAAGCGGGTCGGACACGGGACCACTGTTGAGTACCAATCCGAATCCAAGATAATCCTCATCGTGACGATGTCGGAATTTCAGGATATCCAGATGTTACCTACCACGAATCAACTCAGTCACTTTTTCGAGCGCCCAGATGAGGACGATGACCGGCAGGACAGGCAACAGCAAGAGGGCCAACAACCCGAACATCACCCAGCCGATGAGCGACATGTCGACATCACTGTGCGGTCCCGTCGGTGGGGTGACGGTCCGCAGTACCTTCTTCGGGACCGATTCCGGTGTTACGGGGGTGTCGGGAGCCGATGCTGCAGTAGCCATAGTCGTAGAGAGGGTTCGAAAACGGATAAGGTCGCGTTCGGGCGTGTCTGAGACACGCGTCAGCAGCGGTCTCAGGCGAAATGACGGCGACTACTCCTCGACTTCGAGGTCGATGCTCGGCCGGAGCGGGACCGCACCCACGTCGTGGTCGTCGGTCTCGGTCTCGACCACGATGTCGGCGTCGAACTCGCGGGCGAGGAAGGCTCGGGCGTCCTCGTAGGCGCGTTCTTCGTCGACTTCGGCGCGCTGGGCGAGGCGTTCGTCGTCGCTCTCGCGGACGAGGTCGACCAGTTCGCCGACCAGTTTGTTCACCTGATTGCCCTTCTCGCGCAGGTCGGGGTTCTGCATGACCTGTCCCATCGCGGCACCCTGGTCGCCGCCGGTCTCGCGGACGGCCGCGAAGACCTCCCACTTCCAGTCGGCGGCGGTCGTGATGCGGACCACGTCGGGCTCTGCTTCGGGGACCTCCTCGTCGGCGTTGGCCAGCGAGCGCTGGATGCCTTTGATGTCCTCGGTGAGTCGCTCGACGATAGCCTCCTCGGCGACGGCCTCGGGACTGGTGAGGCTGTCGTCGATTTCCGGCCACTCGGCGTCTTCGGCGGGCGTGCCGGTCAGGCGCTCGTGGAGTTCGTTCGCCATGAACGGCACGAACGGCGCAAGCAGGCGCAGACGTGTCTCCAGCACCTTTCGGAGCGTCCAGCGGGCACCGGCGCGGTCCGTGTCGGTCCGGCGGCGGTACCAGCGCAGGTTCTCCTCGAAGTCGTAGAACGCGGCCTGACTCGCGGCGCGGGTCTCGAAGCGGTTCATCGCCTCGGTAACGGCCGTGACCGTCTCCTGCAGCTTCGTCAGCAGCCAGCGGTCGACCTGTTCGAGGTCACGCTCGCCCTCCGTGGCGTCGATGACCTCCTCGGCGCGTCGCCAGAAGCGGTCGAGTTGGTCGCGGGTGCTCGACACTTGTTCTGCGCGCCAGTCGTAGTCCTGCCACGGTTCGGCCGAGTTCATCAGGAAGAAGCGGACGGTGTCCGCGCCGTACTTCTCGATGGCTTCCCCGGGGAGGACGACGTGGCCCTTCGAGGACGACATCTTCTCGCCTTCGAGCAGACCCATGCCCATCACGGTGATACCCTGTGGCCAGTCGGACTGGTCGAACAGTTCCGCGTGGTGGAACAGGTAGAAGGTCAGGTGGTTGTTCACCAGGTCGTTGCCGGAGCAGCGGTAGTCGACCGGGTACCAGTAGTCCCACTCCTCGCGGAGGTCGAGTGCCGTCTCGCTCGGATTCTCGACCGCCTCCTCGCCGTAGAACAGCGTGTCGAAGAACTGCTGGTCCATCTCGTCGGGGTCTACGTCCTCCAGCCGATGGGCGAACGTGTAGTACGCCATGTAGATGGTCGAGTCCGACAGCGGTTCGATGACGAAGTCCTCGTCCCACGGCAGGCGCGTACCCAGCCCGTAGTTCCGGATGCACGGCCACTCGTTCAGCCAGTCGATGGTGTGGTCGTACTGTTCGCGGGTGTTCTCCGGAATCGCGTCCAGTCCAGCGACCGCGTCGTGGGCCTTCTGCTTCCACTCGGCGTCGTTGTAGCGGAGGAACCACGTGTCCTGTTTGGCGACTTCGACGTCGCCACCACAGCGACAGACGACTTCCTCGGAGAACTCCTGCATCGTGGCGAACTCGCCCGAGTCGACGAACTGCTTCTTGAACTCGTCGCGCACGTCTTCGACGACGCCCCCGGCGTAGTCGCCGTAGGTGTCGAGCAGTTCACCGGCGCGGAACTCGGCGTTGTACAGGTCGTTCGTCACGTCGTGCAGGGCGGGGTCCTCGCTGGACGTGATACCCGCCTCTTCGACGGCGTGCTTCGCGGGAATCTCGCCGTAGCCCTCGATTGCGAGGATGGGGACCGGTTCGATGGCGGCGACCTCGTCGGGGTCGATGCCGTACTCGGTCATCTCGTCGGCGGCCTCCTTCGCCTCCTGCAGCGCCAGGTAGTCGTCCGGCGAGTGCGCCGGAACGGACATCACGACGCCGGTCGCGTTGTCGGCGTCGACGAAGCCCGCGGGCAGGACGAGTACGTCGTCGCCCGTGACCGGGTTCTCGACGTGCGTACCGACGAGGTCAGCACCAGTATACTCGTAGCGAATCTCCACCTCGTGGCCCTGCAGGTCGAGTTTTTCCGCGGCAGTCGCCGAAACGAACCAGTTTTCGCCGTCGACTTCCGCGACGACGTAGTCGGCCTCGGGGTCGACGAAGGCGTTCGTCACACCACGGACCGTCTCCGGGCGCAGGGTCGCCATCGGCACGGACACTGCGGCGTCGTCGATTTCCGCACCGAACTTGACCAGCGTGTACTCCTGGAACTCGGCGTTCTCACCCTCCAGCAGGTCGTGCGTCGTCACCGGCTGCTCCTCGTCGATGCAGTACTTGACGGGGTGCAGGCCCTTCTCCAGCAGGCCCCGCTCTTTCAGGGTGCGGTACTGCCACGCGATGAACTTCGAGTAGCGCTCGTCGTTCGTCGTGAACTCACGACGCCAGTCGACGGAGAGGCCCAGTTGCTTCATCCCCTTCTTGTAGTGCTCCTCGATGAAGTGGTGGGCGAAGCCCATCGGGGTCTCCAGGTCGGTGAGGGTGTCCTCGTCGACGTTGTACGTGTTTTTGAGGACGTCCATCTGCTTCGGTTCGCGCTTCTTCAGGCGCTCGACTGCGCCGATGATGGGTGTCCCTGTGACGTGCCATGCGATGGGGAACAGGACGTTGTCGCCCTGCTGTCGTCGGTATCGCGCGTACACGTCCGGCACGGTGTACGTGCGGGCGTGGCCGATGTGCATCCCACCGCTCGGATACGGGTAGGGGACCGTGACGAAGGTCGACTCCTCGTCGGCTTCGGGGTCGGCTTCGTACCGGCCCGCTGTGCGCCAGCGGTCCCGCCACTCGTCTTCGAGCGACTGCGGGTCGTAGGTCATGCGATGGAGTACAGCGGGACGGGGTAAAATAGCTATCAACTCGCCGCGGCGGGCGCATCGCGCCCTATCGCAATAATTGCCGCGGGGTGACACTGCGACCTGTCTGGCCCTGCTGGCCCACACGAACTAAGTCACCTCCAGCCGAGCTGCAGCTCGTGGGCGAGTTCGCACGCGCCATACAGGAGACGCTCCGCGACGAGTTACGAGCAGCGCGTCCGACGTACGACTGGTCGGTCGAGTTCCCGGTGAACGGGACGCCGGTCGACGTGGGTGGCGAGTCCGAGACGAGCGATACGCTCGTCGCCTGTGAAGTCGAGATTCGCCGGGCCGACCCGGCGAACAACACGGTCAAACTGTTTCGCTCGCTCTCCGAGGGCGTCCTCGACGACTACGACCGAATCGTCGTCTGTCAGGCCTTCACCGCGTACTACGACCTCGCCAGTGGCGGCGTGAGTACGAAGCGCGAGAACGCCGAGTTCGTCGGTCACCTCGCCGAAGACGTCTTCGAGCGGGTGACGTTCGTCCCGGTCGAGTTCGCCGTCGACCCGCCGAAACGCGGCGGCGAGTGGCCAGAACAGTGGGAAACTGCGGTGACCGAGACGGCTTCGACGGTCGCCGCGCTCCTCGAAAATCGATAACCGGTCGCCTGCTCAGTTGATGTCGATGCGGTGGCCTTCGTCTTCGTCGGCCTCCTCCTTCGGGAGTGTGATGGTCAGTGTCCCGTTGTTGTACGACGCCGCGATGCCGTCTTCGTCGACGGCTTCCGGGACGCGGAGGCTCCGACTGACGGACTGGCGACGCTCGCGGTGGATGTACGTCTCTTCGTCTGCTTCTTCCTCGACGTCCTCACGGCTGGCTTCGAGTCTGAGGCGACCATCCGAGAACGTCAGGTCGATGTTCTCTGTGTCGTAGCCGGGGAGGTCCGCCGTGACCTCGTACTCGTCACCGTGGTCTTGCATGTCGATGGGGATCGATTCGAACGAGCGCATTCCTGGGCTGTCGAACTGACGGCCCATCCGGTCGAACATGTCCTCGATTTCCTCGAACGGATTTCGTCGCATTACAGGCGACTCATACTCGCGCGGCGACCTTAAAATCGACTCCCGGCGTGGCGGCTGTCGGGTTAAAACCCACACCCCGGTTGGCAGAACCTTCTCGGTAATCGGTGTCGTAGAGAGGGCTGACACTTCGATGGATTTCGACCTCCCGACACGACGCCGCGTCCTCCGTGCAACCGGTGGAACGGCACTCTTCGGACTGGCTGGTTGTCTTGGCGACGACGGTGGCACAGACACAGGGACGAGCGACGGCGGCCTCAGCGGTCCACAACCGAGCGCCACCGTCGACATGATTCAGAGCGAAGACGGCAGCGAGAACTACAACGACCCGCTCGTCGTCTGGGTCGAGAACGGCGGCACCGTCACGTTCGTGATGGACAGCGGGAACCACTCGGCGACGGCTTACAGTGAGGAAAACGACCAGCCGCGGCGGATTCCCGAGGGCGCGAACTCGTTCGACAGTGGTGTCTTGCTGGACGAAGGCGAGACGTTCGAACACACGTTCGAGACCGAGGGCGTCTACGATTACTTCTGCATTCCGCACCACGGGATGGGGATGGTCGGCAGCGTCATCGTCGGGCAGCCGAGTCCCGACGGACAACCCGGTCTCGCCGAGCCACAGTCGAGCCTGCCCGGCGACGCGGGGTCGGCCATCAGCGAGGTGAACCAGCTGGTCCGCGACGCACTCGGCGACGGGTAAGAAGGCGGCGGGTTCAGTGAGGACTCACTCCAGCACGTGGCGAACGTCGTAACTGCCGAGGATACGGACCCAGCCCTCGTCGACGATTCCTTCGACGGCTTCGATGGCCGACTGCGTCCGGTCTTCGTACAGTCCCGACTCGATGTCGACGTGGAAGACGTAATCGCCGAGTCGTTCGCCCGACGGGCGCGATTCGACCCGACTCAGGTTGATGTCGCGCTCTGCGAACGGCTCCAGTAGGCGGAGCAGGAGGCCGGGATAGTTCGTGTTCGGGTAGACGACGAGCGACGTCTTTCCACCCGCTTCCGAGCGGTCGGCCGGTGGCGCGACGACGAAGAAGCGAGTCGCGTTCGAGGTCCGGTCCTGCACGTCGGCGGCCAGAACCTGCACCGTCTCGTCGGCGTTGCCCGGGTGGGCGATTGCTGCGACCGTCTCGTCTTCGCGGGCTCGCTCGACACCCTGTGCCGTACTCGCGACCGGTTCGTGGGCCACGTCGGGATACTCCCGCTCCAGATACTCACGACACTGTGCTAGCGCCTGCGGATGGCTGGCGACCGTCTCGAACGACTCGCCCTGTGCCAGTAGTGCGTGGCGAATCGGCGTGACGACCTCCTGCACGACCGAGACCTCGAAACTCGCTAGCGCGTCGAGTGTCTCCGTGACACTCCCTTCGATGCTGTTCTCGATGGGGACGACGCCGCGGTTCGCGTCGCCCTCCGCCACGGCTTCGACGATGCTCGTCACCGACTCCCGAAACGACACTTCGGCTCCGTCGGCGACGGCTCGCGCCGCTCGGTGCGAGTACGTCCCCGCCGGTCCCAGCGTGACGACTGTCATGCCTCGGCGTAGCGCTGGGGACGGGAAAAGTACGTCGGGCCGACGGTGGCGACTGTCAGCGAGGTGGCGGACGACGAATCCAGCGCGTCAGTGACGTGGCGTCTCGTCCGTCGTGAGCGTTCGGAGGGTAATCCGTCCCTCGCCGATGGTTTCGACTTGCTCTGCCAGAATTATGTGTAACCCCTCGTCGTCCGTCTCGACGGCGTTCCGAACGGTGCTCGATGGCACCACATCGTTGAGGTCGACGTGCGCCCGCCCGTCACGCACGTCGGAGACGGTTCCGACGAGTTCGCCGTCCGCTGTGAAGACGTGCTTTCCCTCGTCGGTCGGGCGGAGGGCTCGGTTCATACGAGTCGCTATCCACTCGGCATACCTGAGTCCTCGACCTAATTTGTTACCCGTCTCGGATATAAAAGGGAGAGACGTTAGCGGTTCAGCGTGTGGATGGCGTGACCGAGTGCGTTCTCGGCAGCCTCCATCACAGCTTCGGCGAGCGTCGGGTGCGTGTGGACCGTCGCGGCCACGTCTTCGAGCGTCGCGCCCATCTCCAGTGCGAGCGACAGTTCGGCGACGAGTTCACTGGCCTCGGGACCGACGATTTGTGCGCCGAGCAGGAACCCAGAGTCCTCGTCGGCGACGACGCGGACGAAACCGTCGGTCTCGCCCGTCGAGAGCGCGCGACCGCTGGCCTGGAACGGGAACTTACCGGTGGCCGGTTCGAAGCCCTGTTCCTCTGCCTGCTGTGCCGTCAGGCCGACCGTCCCGATTTCGGGCTCGGTGAACACGGCCGCGGGCATGGCGACGTAGTCGAGTGCGGCGGGTTCGCCGGCGATGACCTCGGCGGCGACCTGCCCTTCCTTCGATGCCTTGTGGGCGAGCATCGGTTCGCCGGCCACGTCACCGATGGCGAAGATGTCGTCGTGGCCGTCGACGCGAGCGCGGTCGTCCGTCGCGAGGAAGCCCTTCTCGTCGGTCTCCAGACCGGCGGCTTCGAGATTGAGACTGTCGGTGACCGGCTGGCGGCCGACCGCGACGAGTACCTTGTCACAGTCGAGTTCGAGTGCCTCGGCTTCGGCTTCAGCAGCCTGTCCGCCGTCGGCGGCGGCCGGGCTGGCCGTGACCGTGATGCCGTCTGCGTTCTCCTCCCAGTCGGAGGCGGAGTAGCCGAAGTGGAAGTCGATGCCGAGGTCTTCGGCGTGCTTGCGCACGATGCGCGAGATGTCGTCTTCGTACGGCGGCAGCACGTCGTCGAGCATCTCGACGACCGTCACGTCACTGCCAAGTTTGGCGTACACCGATGCGAGTTCCATCCCGATGTAGCCGGCACCGACGACGACGAGGTCGTCCGGCACGGCGTCGAGTTCCAGCGCGCCCTTCGAGGAGAGGACGTAATCCTCGTCGAACTCGAAGTTTGGAATCTGGATGGGGCGCGAGCCGGTCGCGATGATGCAGTGTTCGAACTCGATGGACTCCGAACCCTGTCCTTCGCCGCTGTGGACGATGCGGACCTTGTCGTTGCCCGCGAACTCCGCCTTGCCCTCGACGAGGTTGACGCCGTTTGCCTTACAGAGCTTCTCGACGCCACCGGTGAGCTGATCGACGACGCCGTCTTTCCAGTTCACCATCTGCGAGAGGTCCACGGCCGGGTTGGCGTGGATGCCCATCTCCTCGGCGTTGCCCGCGTCGTGGGCGAGCGAGGATGCCGTAATCATCGCCTTCGACGGGATGCAGCCCCGGTTGAGGCAGGCTCCGCCGTAGGCGTCCTTCTCGACGAGCGTGACGTCGAGTCCAAGCTGTCCGGCGCGAATCGCGGCCACGTAGCCACCCGGTCCCGCGCCGATGACCAGTACGTCCGTTCCTGTCGTGACGTCTCCGACGACCATTACTCTAGCACGCGCAGGGCAGCCATAAAAAGCCGCAGGAACTGCACCGACCGACGAGTTCTTGGTCGCTGAGGTGTGTGTCTGTTTGCCGACTCGGGGGCTGTCACGGGAGTCGGTCGGTTTTCACCTACCCCTGCCGCGGCGGCAGCCACAACTCCTCCAGCGACGGCAGGTGCTTCACGTTGTACAAAACCTTCAGTTCCCGCGTAATCGGCGTCCCGATACACGAGAGGTGAATGCCCTCGTCGGTCAGTTCCTCGGGCAAGACGTGGTCGACGAATATCTCTAGCTCGCCCTCCATGACCCTCACCGCGCAGTTCGCACACGCCCCGCCGCGACAGGAGAAGGGCCACGACAGGTCGTTCTCCTCGGCGGCTTCGAGCAACGTGTCGCCCGACTCGACGAAGAACTCGCCGTGGTCTTCCTCGTCCAATCGGGCACGTCTGGCCTTGCGGAACAGGTCGTCGTGGCCGAGGTCCCAGCCGTGGTCGGAGAGAATCTCGTAGTTGAGGTACTCGACGCGGGAGACGGCCTTCTCGGGCGTGTCGTCGACGACGACCTCGCCGTCTGGACTGGCCGTCGCGTCGCCACTGGCTGTGTCGGTCCAGTCGCTCGACTCTTCGGCGGTGAGTTCGTCGTACGCGGTCATCACGAGCTGGAACTCGCGCACCGACCCGCCCTGGTCCGGATGCGCCGTCTTCACTCGCTGGCGGAACGCGCGCTCGATTTCGTCGTCGTCCGCATCGGGGTCGACACCGAGCACGTCGTACGGGGACTCCACACGTCGACTAGCGACAAGAGTAACTTAAACGTCTCTCACTCGGCGAGGCGTGCCGACGCCGGTCGAAAAAAGCCGCTACCGTATCCTCACTCCAGCAGCAGGAGCGTCGGGTTCTCGAGGTACTTCTTGACCTCGTTGGTGAACATCGCGCCGTCCGCACCGTCGATGATGCGGTGGTCGAAGCTGAGCGAGAGGGTGAGGACGTGGCGAATCTCGATGGAGTCCTCGCCGTGCTCGTCGGTCACGACGCGCGGCTTCTTCTTGATGGCCCCGAGCGCCAGGATGGCGGCCTCGGGGTGGTTGATGATGGGCGTGGCGTACTCGCCGCCGATGCCGCCGATGTTCGTGATGGTGAACGTGCCACCACGCATCTCGTCGACGGAGATGGAACGCTCGCGGGCCTTCGAGACGAGTTCGTTCATCTCGGAGGAGAGTTGGAGCAGTCCCTTGCGGTCGGCTTCCTTCACGACGGGCACCATCAGGCCGGCGTCCGTCGCGGTGGCGACGCCGACGTTGTAGTAGTGCTTCTTGACGACTTCGCCGTTCTCCTCGTCGAGCGAGACGTTGACCTGCGGGTACTCCTTGAGCGCGGCGACACACGCCTTCATCACGAAGGGCATGTAGCTGAGCTTGATGTCGTCCTCGGCCGCGACCGGCTTGAGTTCCTTGCGGGTCTCGACCAGTTTCGTCACGTCCACCTCGTCGTGGTGGGTGACGTGGGGCGCGGTGTACATCGAGTTCGCCATCGCGTCGCCGATGGTCTTGCGGACGCCGCGGTAGGGTTCGCGCGTCTCGCGCTCGCCTTCCACGACCTGTCCGCCGGCCATCGCCTGTGCGTCGGCCGACTGCGCCTGCTGTGCAGCTTCGGCGTACTCGCGGACGGCTTCGGGCGTGACGAACGCCTCTCCGTCGCGCTGTTCGCTGGCGGGGACGGCGTTGATGTCGATGCCCTCCTCTTTCGCCAGCTGACGTGTGGCCGGTGCCGCGAGCGTCTTCTCGCGGCCGGGTTCGGCCTGTCGCTGGATGGTCTGGGCCTGCTGGCCGCCTGCGCCGCCACTGCTGCCAGCGTCGGCGCTGGCCGGTTCCGAGGGAGCCTCGGTGCCTGTGTCGGCTTCGGCCGTCGCGGGTTCGGACGCCGGTTCGCCACCGGATTCGGCGTGCGCTCGGACGTCCTGCTCGGTGATGCGACCCGACGGGCCACTGCCGGAGACTGCGCCGATGTTCACGCCCAGTTCGCGGGCGAGTCGGCGGGCACTCGGCGGTGCGAACACGCGACCCGAGGGCGTCTCGACTTCCTCGCCTGCGTCGGCAGACGCGGATGCATCGGATTCGCTGGCGGCGTCGGCTGCCTCGCCCTCGTCGGCGGCGGGTTCGTCCGCGCCGACGGCGTCGAGGTCGTCCTCGCCTTCGACGTTGAAGACGATGATGACGTCGCCGACGGGGACGATTTCGCCCGCCTCGGCGCGCAGTTCTTTGACCGTGCCGTTGTACGGCGAGGGCACCTCGACGAGTGCCTTGTCCGTCTCGACCTCCGCGACCGGCTGGTCTTCGGTGACGGTGTCGCCTTCTTCGACGAGCCACGACACCAGTTCGCCCTCTGCGACCCCTTCGCCCACGTCGGGCAGTTTGAACTCTCGTGCCATCTTAGAAGTCCATCGCCTCGCGGATGCCCTTCTTGATGCGTGCCGGCTCGGGGAGGTAGTAGTCCTCGAGCGCGTAGAGCGGGAACGGCGTGTCGAAACCAGTGATGCGCTTGACCGGCGCTTCCTGGTACATCAGTGCCTCTTCCTGGATGATGGTCGCGATTTCGCCGCCGAGGCCGCCCGACTTGGGTGCCTCGTGGACGACGGCCGCGCGGCCGGTCTTCTTGAACGACTCGACGATTGTGTCCTCGTCGAGCGGCGAGATGGAGCGGATGTCGACGACTTCGGCGTCGATGCCGTCCTCGGCGAGTTCCTCGGCCGCCTCGATGGTCGGCCGAGTCATCGCACCCCACGTGTACACGGAGATGTCCGAGCCTTCGCGGCGGACTGCGGCCTCACCGAGCGGGACCTCGTAGTCGCCGGTCGGGACCTGGTCGCGGAACGCGCGGTAGATGAGCTTCGGTTCGAGGAAGACGACCGGGTCCGGGTCGCGGATGGCCGCGATGAGCATCCCCTTCGCGTCGTACGGCGTCGAGGGAATCTGCACTTTGAGTCCGGGCTGGTGGGCGAACATCGCCTCCGTCGACTCGGAGTGGTGTTCCGGCGCGCGGATGCCACCGCCGTAGGGCGCGCGGACGACCATCGGACACGTGAAGCGACCGCGGCTGCGAGTGCGCAGGCGCGCGGCGTGGCTCACGATCTGGTCGAACGCGGGGTAGATGAAGCCGAGGAACTGAATCTCGGGCACCGGCTTGAGGCCGTAGGCGGCCATACCGATGGCCGTGCCGACGATACCGGACTCCGCGAGGGGCGTGTCGATGACGCGGTCCTCGCCGAACTCGTCGTAGAGGCCTTCTGTGGCGCGGAAGACACCGCCGTTCTTCCCGACGTCCTCGCCCATGACGATGACGTCGTCGTCGTTCTGCATCTCGGTGGCCAGGCCGTCTCGCACGGCCTGCACCAGCGTCAGGTTCTCCGTCTCCGTTTCGGTTTCTTGCGTAGACATTGTCAGTGTTCGAGGAGTGCGTCGTCGCCGAACTCTTCACGGACTTCGTTGAACCACGCGAGCTGCTCTTGCAGCTTACGCGGCATGTCGGCGTAGACGTGCTTGAAAATCTCTTCCGGCTCAGGACGTTCGACGGCTTCGGCCGCACTGATGGCGTCGGCCACGTCGTCCTCGATTTCGCCTGTGATGGCGTCGACGCGCTCGTCGTCGAGTAGGCCGTGGTTGCGAAGGAACGTCTCCATCCGCGGGATGGGGTCCTTCTTCTTCCACTTCTCGACCTCGGCGTCGTCGCGGTAGACCGACGGGTCGTCCGCGGTCGTGTGCGCGCCGAAGCGGTACTGGACCGCCTCGATGAGCGTCGGGCGACAGTCGTCTGCGCCCGGGTTCTTCGCCTTGTTCACGGCGTCGCGTGTCACCTGATAGACGGCGAGCGGGTCCATACCGTCGACCTGGACACCGTCGATGCCGTACGCGGTGGCCTTCTGTGCGATGGTCTCAGACGCCGTCTGCTTCTCTCGCGGGACCGAGATGGCCCACTGGTTGTTGTTACAGAAGAAGACGTTCGGCGTGTCGAAGACGCCCGCGAAGTTGAGTCCTTCGTGGAAGTCGCCTTCACTCGTCGCGCCGTCACCGAAGTAGGTGATGAACGCGCGGTCTTCGTCCTTCAGCTTCGAAGCCCAGGCAGCGCCGGTTCCGTGGACGACCTGTGTCGCGATTGGGACCGCGACGGTGAAGATGTTCAGGTCGTCCGGAATGGCGTTGCCTTGCTCGTGACCCATCCAGTAGAGGAGGGTTCGTTTCAGAGAGAGTCCACGGACGAGTGCGGCTGCGTGTTCCCGGTAAGAGGGGAACAGCCAGTCGTCGTCGTCCAACGCGTGGGCGCTGCCGACCTGTGCGCCTTCCTGCCCCGAGAGGGGCGGGTAGGTGCCCATGCGACCCTGCCGCTGCAGGCTGACGGCCCGCTGGTCGAAGTGCCGGGCCAGTCGCATCTGTTTGTACATCTCGATGAGCTTGTCATCGTCGATGTCCGGCACCTCCGCGTCGTCAAGGACTCGACCCGCGTCGTCGAGTATCTGTACTCGGTCGCGGGGGTTGTGCTGTAGCGTGCTCACGGGAGAACCCACCTTGACATGTGTGACACGTCTCCCGCTCGCGTTATATCGTTTTCGTAAAAACGTTGCTTTCGGTCCCATTCTTGCCACACAGTCACAAAGATTTTCGATAATCGGCAAAAATCCACACGAGTTTAAAATTCACGGCGCATATCTGCTGTGCCTGTTGGACTATCACGGTTTTCCCGGCGAGATTCTGGACGTGTGGGCGGCTTTCGTCGTGGGTCTCGGTATCGGATACCGTGGCGTCGTCGGGTGGTTTACTCGGCAGAGAGTTGCTGTTTCGGTGGTTTGTCTTGGTGGGGTACTTGTTTGCCGTCGATGTGGGTCTGGTCGTCGTCGGTGTCGGCTTGGCTGTCGTCACGGTTTCTGGTGTTGGGAAGCAGTCCACGAGTCACGACGGAAAATGACCGCAGCCACAACCTCCCCATCCGATTCCTCACGCCACTCGCTTCGCTCCTGACGCTCGTCATCCCTCGCGCGATTTCTGCTCGCAGTCTCGCTCTCGCTCGACATGCTCACCAGCGCGCGCCAGAGTGGTCGTGAAGAATCAGTCGCCAGCAGCCCGGCGCGCCTGCTCTCGTTGCTCGCGGTTCACTGCGTTCACCGCTCGCTAATCGGAGGCCACTCTCCGAGCGGCCTCCCTCGCTTCCTGAACGCTCTTTCCGTCGCGCAGAATCGCGTCGACGAACAGTTCGCCCGCTTTGTACGACGAGCGAACCATCGGGCCGGAGGCGCAGTAGAGGAAGCCGAGTTCGTCCTCCGACACCGCTCGCCACGTGTCGAACTCGTCTGGGTGGACGTAGCGTTCCACGTCGAGGTGGGTGAGCGACGGCTGGAGGTACTGCCCCAGCGTCACCACGTCCACGTCGATTTCGTGGAGGTCGGAAAGCGTCTGGTAAATCTCGTGGGCGTACTCGCCGACGCCGAGCATCAGGCTGGTCTTCGTGTAGATGTCGGACTCGCGCGAGACTTGTTCGAGCACGGAGAGCGATTGTTCGTAGCCGGCGCGGCGGTCCCGAACCGGCCACTGGAGGCGCTCGACCGTCTCGACGTTGTGCGCGATGACGTCCGGGTCGGCGTCGATGATTTTCCGGACGAGGTCGGGTTCGCCCTGGAAGTCCGGAATCAGCACTTCGACGAGGATGCCCGGGTGACGCTTCTTTATCTCTCGGATGGTCTCGGCGAAGTGGCCCGCACCCTGGTCGGGCAAGTCGTCACGGTCGACCGACGTGAGGACGACGTAGTCGAGACCGATTTCGGCGATGGCCGAGGCGACGTTCGCGGGTTCGTCGGGGTCGAGTGGGTCCATCCCGCCGGTCTCCACGTCACAGAAGTTACACCCGCGTGAGCAGCGATGACCCATCAGCATGAACGTCGCCGTGCCGCCGTCGCCGCTCCCGTTGCGACCGCTCCAGCACTCGCCGAGGTTCGGGCAGTTCGCCTCCTCGCAGACGGTGTTGAGGTCGTGGTCGCGGAGGGTGCGCTTGATGTCCGTGAACTCTCTGCCCGCTGGCGGTCGCATCTTCAACCAGTCGGGCTTCCGCGAGCGGCTCATGTCCACTACTGTGCGTGGCGCGGTGAAAAAGCGTGGGGATTCCGCCCCTCCAGTGGAAAACTCGACACTAGTGAAGGGTTTCCATCGGTGATTGACGACAGAGTTTTGTGTCTGGGACGTACCAGTCAGATACTAGTGAATGTTCGACGTGTCACGTGATGACATCACCAGTGGGTCGATTCCACAGGTGCTCGTGCTACTGGCCGCACCTCTCATCGTGCAGAACCTCGTCCAGTTCGCACAGCTCGTCGTCGACGCGTTCTGGGTCGGACAGATCGGTGAGAACGCGGTCGCCGCCGTCGGACTCGTCTTCCCGCTCACGTCGGTCCTCTCCGCGTTCGTCCTGATTCCACTCGTCGGCACACAGGTCCTCGTCTCACAACGGGTCGGTGCCGACGACGAATCGAGCGCTCGCCGTGGCGCGTTCAACGCCGTCCTACTCAGTCTCGCTCTCCTCGTTCCGCTCTCCGCTATCGCTATCGTCACGTCGGGACCGCTCATCCAGTCTGTCGTCGAGATTCTCCAGCCCGACTCGCCGGTCGCCCCGCTCGCCATCTCCTACTTCGTCGCCTACACGTTTGGCGTGCCGGCGATGGCCGTTTCGGACGCGACAGAGGGTGCCTTCATCGGGTGGGGTGACTCCCGGGTCGCGCTGTACGTGAACGTCGTCAGCGTCGCGGTCAATCTCACGCTCGACCCGTTGCTCATCTGGGGTATCGGTCCCTTCCCGGAGATGGGCGTCCAGGGTGCCGGACTCGCCACCGCAATCGGCTACACGGTCGGGATGCTCCTCGTCGTCGGCTTCGCACTCGGGCCGCGCGACAGTTTCTCGTTCACCCGCGCCACCGCCGTCTTCGACTTCGGGGACTGGCGCGAACTCGTCGACATCGGCCTGCCGAGCATGGGCCAGCGACTCGCACAGGACGCGGTCAGACTCACCCTCGTCAGCGTCGTACTGGCCGCTGGCGGTGCCGCAGGGTTGGCCGCCTACACGCTCGGTGCGCGCATCTCCGCAATTGCGTGGATTCCGGCTGGCGGGCTCAAGCAGGCGGCCCAGTCCATCGTCGGGCAGAACCTCGGCGCGGGCAAGACTGGTCGGGCGCGCGAGACCACGTGGACCAGTGCGGGCATCATCGTGGCCGCGATGGTCGTCGTCGGTGTGATACAGTTCGCTATTCCTACGGAAATCGCGACGTTCTTCGTCCCCGACATCACGCCTGACGCGCTCGAACTCACCGTCGACTACCTCCAGATTCTCGCGGTCGGCTACTGGGCCATTGGGGCGACGTACGCCTTCCGCGCGGGCTTCGACGGGGCGAGAAAGACCCGGACCAGCATGCTGACCTCGATGGCGCAGTACTGGGGTGTCCGCCTGCCGGTCGCGCTCGTCGGTGTGTACGTCCTAGACTACGGCGTCGTCGCCGTCTTCTGGGGCGTCACGCTCTCGAACGTGCTGGCGGCCATCGGTCTGGCGGTGTACTACCGCTACCTGACCGCTGGCGGCATGTTGGAGCGGGCAGCGGACCGGGCGTCTGAGTCGGCGAGCGGGTGACGCCGCCGTTCTGGCCATCGCCGTCGTCGCCCCGGAACCATCCCCGGACCACTTTCGCTCCGCGACGGAAACGTTCTTGACACCGCGGAACTGGTTGTGGAACGAGAATGGAGGTCGCCGAGGTCGTACCAGATTTTGCCGACGCCTTCGCCTTCGAGGAGTTCAACCGGATGCAGCGCGAGACGCTGCCCGCGTTGCTCGACTCGCGGGAGAACGTCGTCGCGAGCGCGCCGACAGCGAGCGGGAAGACCGCGCTCGCCGAACTGGCCATCTGCCAGGCGCTCGACGTGGGGGGTACCGCGCTGTTCATCGCGCCGTTGCGCGCACTGACGAACGAGAAAGAGGCCGACTGGGAACGCTTCGAGGAACTTGGCTACTCGGTCTACGTCGTCACAGGCGAGCGCGACCTGAACCCGCGTCGGGCCCGGCATGCTGACATCCTCGTGATGACGCCGGAGAAGCTCGATTCGGCCACGCGCAAGCACGACACGACCCGCTACGACTTCATCACTGACATCGACGTTTGCGTCATCGACGAGGTCCACCTGCTCGATTCCGATAGACGAGGAGCGGTCCTCGAAGTGACCATCTCGCGCCTGCGCCGTCTCTGTGCGCCCCGCGTCGTCGCCCTCTCCGCGACGATGCCGAACGTGCAGGACGTGGCGGACTGGCTGGACACACCGCCGGAGAACACCTTCGAGTTCGGCGACGACTACCGCCCGGTCGACCTGAACGCCGGCGTGAAGACGTACAGCCACGGCGAGAACTCCTTCGCGGACAAGTACCGCCGACTGTATCGCGCAATCGACCTCGCGGAACCGCACATCAACGACGACGGGCAGGCGCTCGTCTTCGTCTCCTCCAGACAGGACACTGTACAGGCCGCGAAGAAGGCCCGCGACGAGGTGGCCGAGCGCGACGTGGCGATGGGTGCCCGCGGCGACTACGACTTCCACACCGAGACGCAGGAACTCGACAACGACACCCTCCGGAACTCCTGCATCGACGGCGTGGCGTTCCACCACGCCGGACTGTCGAAGAACGACAAAGACCGCGTCGAGGAGTGGTTCAAGCAGGGGAAACTCAGCCTGCTCTTCTCCACGTCGACGCTCGCGTGGGGCGTGAACATGCCCGCCCGCTGTGTCGTCATCCGCGACACGAAACTCCACGACCCGCTCGAAGGCGAGGTCGACATGAGTCCGCTCGACGTGCTCCAGATGCTCGGCCGGGCCGGTCGCCCGGGATACGACGACGTGGGCTACGGCTGGGTCGTCTGCGACGGGAGCGACGCCGGAAAGTACCGACGACTGCTCCGCGAGGGCAAGGAGATCGAGAGCCGACTCGCAGGTAACCTCGATGCGCACCTCAACGCCGAAATCGCGATGGGGACCATTCGCGACTTAGACGACGTGATGGCGTGGCTGGAGACCACCTTCTACTATCAGCGCGCGCAGTCGAACCCCGACGACTACGACTTCGCCAGCCTCCGTGAACGAGTTCGTGGCGTCCTCGAATCGCTCGTCGAGAGTGGCTTCGTCGAGACCGGTGACGACCTCTCCGTCTCGGCGACTGGCCTCGGCGTGCTCGCCTCGAAGTACTACCTCCGACTGGAGACCGCGAAGCGCTTTGCAGACCTCGCGAAGCACGACGGTATCGGCGAGAAAGCGGTATTGGGAGCGGTCGCGACCGCCGCCGAGTTCGACAGCGTGAGCGCCCGACAGGCCGAGAAGGAGTCGGTCGACGCGATGCTCACTGGGCAGAGTACGGGCGACATGGACGCGGGCGGCCGCAAGGTGCTCGCCATCCTCGTCGGGTCGATGAACGGGACGACGCCGGCCGACCTGCGCTCCGACGCGTGGGTCATCAAGCAGAACGGCCTGCGCCTGCTCGCCGCGCTGCAGTCGTTCCTCGACCGTTTCGCCGACCCGCACGCGACCAACGTCGCCAGCCGGGTCGAAGCCCGCGTCGAGAACGGTGTCCCGCCCGAGGCAGTCGGCCTGACCGCCATCGACGGCGTGGGTGCCGGTCGCGCGAGCAAGCTGGCGAAAGAGGGCCTGAAGACGCCCGGCGACGTGGTCGACGCGGGAATCGCTGGACTCGTTTCGGCTGGGCTCTCCGAGGGTGTCTCCGAGCAAATCGAGTCGGCCGCGGCCGACCTCCCCGCCGTCGACATCGACTGGGGCGGCTTCCCCGACACCATCGCCCGCGGCGAGAACGAGATGTGCGACGTGACGGTTCGGAATACGGAGGGCGGCGCGAACGCAGGAATCAGAGTGACCGTCAACGGCGTCGAGATGAGTGCGACCGAGACGTATCTCGGCGACCCCGCGACGGTCCCTGTCGGCGTCTTCGGTGCGACTGACGACGAACTGACCTACGAAGTGTCCGTCGCGTTCCCCGACCTGCCGCTCCTGCCGGTGACCGAGACGCGGACGGTTCGCGTACAGGACTGAGTCGCTCCTCGCTCCTCGGCCGTCGCCAGCAGCGACCACGGTGCACGCGCGACTCCGCTGAGCACAAACTTTTCCTCCGTTCGATAGGTATCGGCGTGTATGCAACCTCCGGCGGAGCGGCGGGTCGACGTGGTCCGTCTCTCCGGTGCGACAGACGGCGGCCCCCTGTCACGACTATCGAGTCGGGTCGGGCTGTCGTCCGGGGAATCCCCGACGCTCCGGGCGGTCCCGGCTGGGCGCGGGTCGGCCATCGTGGCGGCTGCCGAGGAAGACTTCGGTCCGGAGCGGCGCGAGCACTACCTGTTCAAGTGGGTCGCTGTGCCCCTCGGCGTGACGCTCTTCGCCCTCCAAGGACTCTGGCTACTCGGACTCAGTTTCTGGTTCGCCGGCATCGCGGCGCTCGTCTCGCTGTCGCTCGTGTGGTGGATCGACCTCGCGAGACCAGACCGGGAACCGTCGGAAGTCATCGCGACTGCTGTTCCGGCGGCCGAAGCCCGGCGGCGTTGGGACGTCAGTGTCGCAGCAGCCGGGTGGGACGCTGCCGTCGATGAGGCGGCGACTGAGCCGACGACGGTGAGCGAGGAGGCGAGTCGGTGACCAGCACAGCGACCCCGGCAGACGCCGTCCGGCCTCGCGTCGACGTCCTCCGCGTCCCCGACACCGACGACGGGCAGGACACCTCCTATCTCGCGGTTCCCGCTGGCGACGGTCGCCCGCGCGTCGACGCGGCCCGCGACGAGGCCGGCCGCCGACTCGGCGCGAGTCGATTCGCACGCTGGGTCGCGGTTCCGGCCGGCCTGTGCATCCTCGGGACCGTCGTCACGTTCGGACTCGCACTGCCCTGGTGGGCCGCGTTCGTCCCGGTCACCGCCTATCCGTCGGTGCTCTGGTGGTTCGACTTCGACGACCCGTTCGATTCGGTGCCGGACCTCGTCGCCGTCGACTGTTCGGTCGCCGACGCCAGTGAGCGGTTCGAACCGCTCGAACTCGACGACTCGGTCGGTGTCGAACGTGCAGCCGAGGAGCCGGCCCGGGCGGCCGGAGCGGACGAACAGGCCGAGCTGGACTGACCTGTTTTCGACGCGCTCGTACACGAGAAAATATCAGTCTGGCACCATACTGTCGACTCGTGCCGCCCGTCAGTGACGAAGTCTTCCGTGTCGACGTGCTCCGCTATTCGCGCGACGACGACGGAACGGACGACGACAGACACCGTGCCGTGCCCGCTGGCGAGGGCGACGAACACGTTCGAGAGCGGGAGATGGCCGCGAAACGAGTGTCCTTCTCGAACCGTCTGATTCCGTACAGCCTCGCCCTCGGAGCGACCAGTCTCCTCACCAGTTTCGCACCGTCGGTCGGGCTGCCGTCGTGGACCGGGTTCGTCGCATTGCTCGCCATCCCTGCGCTCCGGTGGTGGATCGACGAGTCTCGGGGCTTGCGCGAACCGGTTCCGGACCTCGTCGCCGAGGACGTACCGGTCGAAACCGCGAGACGTGAGTTCGGCGCTCACCTCGACGACTCAGTCGCCGACCGCGCAGTCACCGAGGGCGAGGCCGTGACCGCGACCGCGACGATGGCCTCGCCTGCGGAACCGGCGTCTCACTCTCCGACGCCGAGCAACTCGTCGACCGTCCCGAGCAAGTCCGCGGGCGAGTCGACGACGACTTCGGCTTCGGAAAGGTCGACCGAGTCGTCCGCGCCGGAGCGATAGCCTACGCACGTCGTCCCGGCGGCGACTGCCGACGCGACGCCGTGTTCTGAATCTTCGACCGAGACACACTCCTCGGGTTCGCAGTCGACCTGCTCCGCGGCGTACTCGAAGATGTGCGGTTCCGGTTTGCCGGGGGCGTCCACGTCTTCGGCACTGACGATGGCGTCGAACTCCAGTCCGAACCGCTCGCAGACCCGGTCAAGCCAGTGATGCGGCGACGAGGAGACGAGCGCGATGGGGATACCCGCCTCGCGGCGTTCGGCCAGCCACGCGGCGAAGCCTGGCAACAACTCGACGTGTTTCGTGTAGATGTCGACCGCGGTCTCGTCGAAGCGGGCGATCCAGTCGGCCTTCGAGACGGCCACGTCGTAGCGCTCGTCGAGGTAGTCGTAGATTTCGCGGTAGTTCATCCCGGTAATCTCGCGGACCGCGATCTCGTCGTCGGGGACTGCCCACGGGAGAATCTCGTTCTCCTCGCGTTCGACCCAGTAGTCTTCTGAGTCGACCAGTACGCCGTCCATGTCGAACAGCACCGCACGGTGGCTCATGGTTGGTGGTCGCAGGGAGGGTATTTCCCTTTCGGGGAACGGGAAGTTTTGTGACTGTTCGCTTGGGGTTCAGTCGTGGCTGTTCGGTCAGTTGGTGCTGTGTCTGCTTGTTCGGCTGGTGCTGTGGCTGCTCGTTCGGCTATCGCTCCGGTTGTTGCTGAGGACGGGCAGGTCACGAATCACGATGGTACATGACCGCACCGTCGCCTCCCACGCACCCCACATCCACTACCTCCCCATCCGATTCGCCGGGCTTCACTACGTTCCGCCGGGTTCATCCCTCGCGCGATGTCGACCCGCGGCCTTCGCAGGGCTCAGGCACGCGACTCAGCGCGCGCCACCCGGAAAGTCGGCAGTCGTTGCCGTGCCAGAGTTCAAGTACCAGCCCGCGGCCATCGTCGCCATGTCTGCCTCAGTCCGCCTCTTCGCGGGGGATTGCACCGTCGTCTTCGACGGCGACCGGCGAGAAGAGCACCGCGGCAACGTCGTCGTGGTGGTCAAACCCGACGACACCGTGTTGGTCCACGATGCACGCGGCTACCAGCCAGTCGCGTGGCTCACCCGGGCCGCGGAGGTGTTCGTCACCCACGACGACGCCCTCGACCTGCGGGCACGCGACGGCGACCAGAAGCTGTTCGTGAAGTCCCATCACCTGCACCTCGCAGGCTCGTACCGGACCAGTGCGGCCGGAACGCCTGCGGGGCCGTGTCCCGACTGCGACGGCGCACTCGTGCGAACCCGCCGTGCCGTGACCTGTCTCGACTGCTCGCGCCACCACGGCATTCCGACGGACGCGACGGTCCACGGCGGGCGGTGCGACTGTGGTCTCCCACGGATGCGCGTCGAGCGCGGCGCGCCGCTGGACCTCTGCGTCGACCGCGAGTGCGAGTCGCTGGACGACGCAGTCACGGAGCGGTTCGACCGCGCGTGGGACTGCCCCGAATGCGGCGACGACCTGCGAATCATCCGTCGCGGTGGCCTGCTCGCTGGGTGTGACGCCTATCCCGACTGCGACACCGGCTACTCGTTCCCCTCGGGGTCGGTCGCCGGGACGTGCGACTGTGGCCTGCCGGTGTTCGAGACGGCTTCGGGCCGACGGTGTCTCGACAGCACGTGCGAGGAGCAGGCGAAGGAGGTGCAGGCCAACCCGGGTCCGTGATAGCCGCGGAGCGGGGGCGGAGCCGTACCGACTCGCCCCGGACCGTCATCACTTTGCCCGCCCGGAGCACATCCCTGTCTATGAACGGACACCTCGACGGCGACGTGGTCCACGTGGGCCAAGACGCGCGCCAGCGGTTCCACGACTCGCGGGGCTACGGCTACCCGCTCGACGGCAACGACGTGGCGCTCGCGCCGGTCGAGGCCGCACACCTGCTGTACCGTGACGACCTCGATTCGGTCGACGGGATGGGCTTTCGCGAGTTCATGCGAGAGACGACCGACCCCGGCTTCGTGCCGCAGTTTCTGGTCTACGCCGACCTGCGCGAGCGTGGTTTCTACCTCTCGCCCGCCCGCGCCGACTGGCTGAAGCGACTCGACGCCGGCGGCGAGGATTTCGTCGTCTACCCCCGCGGGAAAGGCCCCGGCGACGGCGAGGCGCTGTACCGGGTCCGCGTTATCGGCGAGCGCGAGGAGATCTCCGCCAGCGACCTCGGCGACTGCGTCCTCGCCGTCGTCGACGAGGAGTCCGAAATCACCTACCTCGATACGGACCACCCCGACATCGAGGGAACCGCAGGCGTCGACCTGCCCGAGAACGTCGACTGCGACCTGCTCGCCGACCGCGCGACCTGCTGGAACCCACCCGACCGACTGTACCACGAGGGCTTCTACGGGACGCCCTTGTCGGGTCGTGACGCCGACTTCGACGCCGTGCAACTCTCGCTCGTCGAAGCCGCGTATCTGGCGACCCACGGGGCGCTCGACGCGAGTCCGGAGACGGTTTGCGAACGCGGCCGCGAGGTCGAAGGCGAGCGATTCGACCGCCGCCTGCGGGTGTACGCCGCCTTGCGCGAGTTCGGTGTCGTGCCCAAGACCGGCTTCAAGTTCGGCGCGGACTTCCGGACCTACGCCGAGTTCGAAACCGTCGACGACTTCGGCCACTCCGAACTGCTGATTCGCGTGCTGCCCGATGGGCACGTCTTCGCCCCGCGTGACCTGGCGCTCGACGTGCGACTGGCGAACGGCGTTCGCAAGGAGATGGTGTTCGGGTTCGTGGAAACGAACGACGATGGGTCTGCTGGCGACGTGACGTGGCTTCGGGTCGGTCGATTGACGCCCTGAAAATTGACTCGTTAGGACTCGCTCACCCCTGACGAAGTTTACTCGCACGAGTGGGCAACGTTCACGCCGTTGCCTGAGTTCTCATCACTTTTGACCTCAAGGCCAGTGAGTGAGGCGTCGCCACAGTTCACACTAACGACGGCGAGAACCTCCTTTTCGGATTGGTAGACAACGATGATGACAGCAAAGGGGGAAGAAAATTCCGTGATGTTCCTCTCGGTTCCCTGGCCAGGCTGTAACGTGTATTGCCCGTGATTTCGCGCTGAATCTGGTACCTCGACTGACTCAAAATAGCTGCCGTCTCCAGAATTAATCTGTCTGCTACCTTCACCAATCGTGTGATTTCCGACTCTGTCGCCAGGATAGTTTATAGTGAAATTCGTCCCTGGCTCAACCGTGTGGACCTCGAAAGTCTGGGTCGTTTCGCCGTTGTTGCCAACTCGAATCTGGACCGATTGCTCTTGGTCAGTCTGACCAGTGAAGGGAACTGTTGTACAGCCAGCTAAAAACACGATAATTGCCATCACTATCCCGATTACCGGTCTGCGGTCGCACACACTGAAAAATTCGTCTCTTCGACACTTCACTGGTCGCCCAATTTAGACGGGGAGGGTACTGCCTAGAATAGTCTTCCCACATTGATCGGCCAAGCACCCGAAACGCTGGAACAGAACCAACCAGCATGGCGCGCGCTGGTGAGCGTGCCGAAGGCCGCGAGCCAGCATCGCGCGAGGGATGACGAACTCGACGAAGTCGAGTGAGGAATCGGTTGGGGAGGGTGTGGCCGCGGTCTCTACCGTCGTGAGTCGTGAACTACTCGTCGTCGTCAACAGTCTAGACCGACTATCGATTTCACAGACGAAAACGTCAACCAGAACTTCCAGAAACCGACGACGATACACGCGAGAAGCGAAGCTTTTTGCGCGCGCCGGGGCCACTCTCGGGTATTCACATGACGCGCGATTCAGAGTCTTCTACACCCGAGGACGAGGTCCTCACTGACGGCGGCGAGACGGCAGCCGAGGGTGCCGACGAGGTCGCACTCGACCCGTGGGGGTCGTCGACGGTCTCCGATTACAGAAAACTGTTCGAGGAGTTCGGTATCGAGGAGTTCGACGAGGTGCTGCCCGAAGTGCCGAACCCGCACTACCTGATGCGCCGGGGCGTCATCTTCGGCCACCGTGACTACCGGCCCGTCGCCGAGGCGATGCGCGAGGACGACCCGTGGGCCGTCCTCTCCGGGTTCATGCCGACCGGCGACCCGCACATCGGGCACAAGTTGGTCTTCGACGAAATCATCTGGCACCAGCAGCAGGGCGGCGACGCCTACGGTCTCATCGCCGACCTCGAAGCCCACTCGGCTCGCGGACTCACGTGGGGCGAAATAGACGAGCATGCTCGCGACTACATCCTCAGTCTGCTGGCGCTCGGCTTCGACGCCGAGAAGGGCGAACTGTACCGCCAGTCCGACAACCGCGAACTGCAGGACCTCGCGTTCGAACTCGGTATCGAGGCGAACTACTCCGAGCTACAGGCCATCTACGGCTTCGACGGTGAGACGGACGTGTCGCACATGCAGTCGGTCGTCACCCAGATGGCGGACATCCTCTACCCGCAGCTGGACGAGCCGAAACCCACGGTCATCCCAGTCGGGCCGGACCAGGACCCGCACATCCGCCTCGCCCGCGACCTCGCGACCCGGATGCGCTTCTTCAAGGTCTCGAAGGCGTACGCGAGTTTCGAGGCCGACGACGCAGAGCGCGAACTCATCGCCGCCGCGTACGCTGCACTCACGGACGAGGCGGGCAACGGCGACGTACGCTGTGAGGACGCGGCCGACTGGCTCCGCGAGCACCAGCCAGAACCGTCGAGTGCGCGTGAGTCCGCGGTGAAGAAGCTGGCCGCGGCGGGGAAGGAACCGGTTCGCCCGCGCATCCGCTTCTTCGACCGGAAGGCGACCGACGAGGCGTTCGAGGCGCTCATCGAGGCCGTCGAGGGCGAAAAGCGCGTCTACGAGGGCCACATCGACTCGTTCGAACTCGACAGACAGGACGCCGAAGCACTCGCCCGCGAGGTCGAACTCGACAACGGCGGCTACGGCTTCATCCAGCCCTCGTCCATCTACCACCGGTTCATGACCGGGCTGACGGGTGGAAAGATGTCCTCGTCGGTCCCGGCGAGCCACATCAGCCTGCTCGACGACCCAGAGGACGGCTACGACAAGGTGAAGTCCGCGACGACGGGCGGGCGCGAGACCGCTGAGAAACAGCGCGAACTCGGCGGCGAGGCCGACCAGTGTCCGGTGTACGAACTGTACGCCTACCTGCTCGCTGGCGACGACGACGACATCGCGAAGGAAGTGTACGACGAGTGTGTCGGTGGCGAGCGTCTCTGTGGCGGGTGCAAGGAGCAGGCGGCCGAGTTGATGCAGGAGTTCCTCGAAGACCACCAGGAAAAGCGCGAGGAAGCCGAGGAACTGCTCGCAGACCTCGACATCGACTTCGACTCGTTGCGATAGCTGGGCTGGCCAGCCAGCCTCGAATCGCCGCATCGCGTCGTCGCCGCAGTTCGCGCAGAACGTTCACTGCGGCCATCATGACTCTAAATTCACATCTTCTGGGCAAGATATAAATCGCCGGTCCAACATCTCATTGTCGAATGGATTCACGGTCGAGTCGTGACGCGCACGACCCCGTCGTCTGCGCCGACGTGCTCGGTGCCTTCGGGGTATCCAGTGACGAAGTCCGCGACGAGACCGACACGACCGATTCTGCCGACTCGCTCGAAACCACCATCGAGGAGTCGCTGGCGGGAGCCGAACACCCGACCGAGTTCGTCCGCCGGACCGTCGTCGGCGCATCGCGGGGCATCGACGCGCCGGCCCGGTATTGGTCGCACGCGCCGCAGGTGCAGTTCGACGCGGTGTTCGAGGCCATCGGCTGGTCGGCCGAACTCACCGATGCCAGGGGCCGCCCGCTTGATGCGCCCGGCGACGCGCCGGAACCGTGGACCGTCGCGGTGACGGACGCGAACGGCATCACCCGCCAGATGGACTTTTCGTACCCTGACACCGACCTCGACGACTACAACTACCCGGCGCTGGTCCACGCCGTGAACGCCCGACTCCTGTACGGGTTAGAGTGCGAGTTCGTCCAACTCTCGGACGGAACCGACCGCTGGCGGTTCGCGCTCGTCGAGACGGACGAACTCGACCGGATTCGCGACAGCTACGGCCTCCGCGTCGAGGTGTTCGACCGCCCGCTCCTGTCGGCGGTACAGCCGCCGGCGTACGACCCGAACGAAGACGCGGACGACGAGATTCCGCTGCCAGATTGGGTCTCGCCACGGCGCAGTGGCTCTCGATTCTCCGCCGGCCAGACCGAAACGAGCGACCGATGGGACGTCGACGGGTTCACCGACGACATCGCGGCGGTTCGTCCTGACCCCGATTCGGTCCTCGCCGACGACGATTCCGCCGAACCGTTCATCGACTTCGTGGACACCGGCGACGGGGAATCTGGGGTTTCGACCGACTCGGCCGACGAGGGAGCCGAATCAGCCACCACGGACGAGGCGACGGCTGTCGACTCGACTGCCAGCGCTGATTCCAGTGCCTCGTTCTTCGACGACACCAGCGGCTGGTCGTTCGAACCGCGTGGGTCGTCGGGGGTCGACGACGGCGGCAGTGCAGGGACCACCGACGCGAGTATCGCACCCACCGGTACCAGCGCTGCTTCTGGTGCCAGTACAGCCACCGGCAGCACCAACACGTTGGCCACTTCGGTCGACTCCGGCTCTTCGTCGTCCAGCTCCGGCTCCTCGTCGCCCAGCACGGACACCGGCGGCTTCGAACTCGCCGGTGGCTCGCCGGCGGTTTCACGCAGCAGCAGCGACGACGACGCACTCGACGACCTGTTCGACGACATGGCCGACGACGCCGCGACCGAGTCTGCGGGCCGGACTGACCCCGAGTACGACGGGTTCGACGCAGGCGACCTAGAGGCGTTCAAGCGCGGCGCGCGAGAGTCCCGCGTCGAGAACGAGCACTTCGGCGTCGGCGTCCGGCCAGAATCTGAGGACGACCGACTCGCTGCCTACGGTGCGGCCCTCGATGCGGGTGGGCGTCTTACGGTCGGTGGACTGCTCGACGACGACACCTTCGTCCCGACGTTCCCTGCAGCCGAGACCGACGAAGTCCGCATCAGCTACGAGGACAAGTGTGAACTCGACGCGCCGCCGCCGGTCGAACGAACGGAAGGTGACGACGGCTTCGTCTGGGTGAACTCGGGTGGCCTGTCGGAGAAACGGCTGTAACTACGCCTTTTCGACGTACACACAGGGCGTGTCGCGGCCGACGAAACTGTACCCGCGGGCGCCGACTGCGGCCCAGTAGTCGCGGGGACGGGTTCCGAGCAGGTCGCCGATTCTCTGGTAGGAGAGTAGATTGTCGCCGTCGACCACGTGGCCGAAGAGTTGGCGGCGTGCCCCAGCGAACTCGCGGTCGAAGCGGGCCTTCGTGTAGCGGTTCGGGTAGTTGAACACGAGGACGCCGTCGTCGGTGACTCGGTCGTAGAGGGCCGCGACTGCGGTCTCGGCGTCGTCGACGAAGTAGAGGGTGGCCATGCAGTAGACGAGGTCGAACTCCTGGTCCATCTCTAAGTCGGGCAGTGCGTCGACCGCGAAGTGGACATTGTCGTAGCCGTACTTGGCGGCGAGTCGGCGGTTGTCACGGATGACCGACTCGGACACGTCGTAGCCGTAGAACTCGGTATCGGGAAAGCGAACCGCGAGGTCGAACAGGTCGACCGCCGGGCCACAGCCGACGGAGGCGACGGCGTCGGGGCCGCCCGTGGGTCGCTCGGCCATCGGCGGCCATCGGTCGGCGACGAACCGTGCAAGCAGGCCGGGCATCACCTCCCGACCAATGTACGCGATCCGCTCGTAATTCCCCCCGCTGTAGATGTCCTCCCAGGCGGTGGCCGTCCCCGGGTCAGCCCACGTCGCGTCGGTGATGGCGTTCTGTGACACGTTCTACAAAAGGCTGTCAACGAAGATAAGCGAAGAGTCACGTCGCGCTCGGTGGGCCAGATGGGTCGTCGATGTCGAGACAACCACTCTGGCGCGCGCTGTCACCAGCCGAGCGAACGGACGTGAGCGAGTGGTGGTGACGATATCGCGCGAGGGATGAGCGGTGTGGAGGGAACGTAGTGACCGACACACCGCGAATCGGATGGGGAGGGTGTGGCTACGGTCATGTTCCGTCGTGAGTCGTGAACTGCTTCCCCGAACCAGAAACCGCAACAGGTGCGTCATGATTCGCGGACTGCTCCCCAGAAAAGCCGCCTACGCCAGCACCGGAATCACCTCGCAATCACCGCGAGTTCGGCACGTACACGGCCGGTCCGCTCCGCCTGGCGTAGTCTTCGTCTCGCGCGTCGACCGCGGTCCAGTAGCTTCGCGGGCGAGTGCCCAACACGTCTTCGATAGCCTCGTAGGTCAGCAAGTTCTCGCCGTCGGCAACGAGCGAGAACGCCTCGCGCTTTTGGTCCGAGATGTCGTTCCGTGCCCACGCCTGCGTGTAGCGGTTCGGATAGTTGAACACGAGGTGGCCGCCGGGCTCGACACGGTCGTACAGCGCGGTGAGGGCGGCCTCGGCGTCGTCGACGAAGTAGAGGGTGGCCATGCAGTAGACGAGGTCGAACTCCCGTTCAACAGCGAGGTCGGGCAGCGCGTCGACCGCGAAGTGGACGTTGTCGATGCCTTCCTCACGCGCTCGTTCCGTGTTCGCCTCGACGACTGAGGGTGCCAGGTCGTACCCGTAAAACTGCGTGTCGGGGTACTCGGGTGCGAGTTCGAAGTCGACCAGTGCCGGCCCGCAGCCCACGTCGCCGACGCTTTCGGGAACCTCGTCGACCACGCGCTCCACGAACGTGCGGAGGTGGCCGGGCATATCGTCGCCGCCGACGTACGCCCCGCGGTCCCAGTCGGTCGCGGCGTAGAAATCGCGCTCCCAATCGAACGGCATGTGAGAAAGTGACAGACGGCGCAGCAATAGCCTTCCGGTGTTCGAGACGACGGTTCTCGGCGGCTCCGACGCTTGGTCTCTTAGCTGTTACCGAGAAAACATTTAGAAAATGAACATGAGAGTGCAAGGAATTAACTACCGGTACGGTGAACGGGTAGCCATGCCAACCCGGGAGTCCGACGGTGGGAACACGAGGACAGGGGAACTCGGGGCGCTCGCGGACGCCTTCGGCGTCGACACTGCCGATGCAGCTGCGGAGCACAACGATACGGGGGACAGTGAGGCCGTCGGCGTCCTCGACGACCTCTCAGACCGTCACACGACCGACGAACCGACCGACGACAGCGGCGGGTCACTCGACCGCCTCGACGATGCACTCTCCGAAGTCGAGGAGACGGTCGACCCACCCGACGAACCGGACGAACCGGCCACGGGGTCGGTCGACGCGAGCGGTTTCGACTTCGACATCCACACCGAGCGCGACACTGGTGGGTCTGCTCACGAGGAGTTCAAAGCACTCGCCGCCGAAATCGGCGGCTCGATGGTCGACGACCTCGATATGGACGACCTCACACTCGGCAGTTCGGTGCCAGTGTCCGAGTTGATGGCACGAAAGGGGTCGCCGAGTGGGACTGGTCACGGTGGGTCACGTACTCGGAATCGCCAGCAGTCGAGCCAGCCCGATATCGACGACGGCGGGTTCGACTGGGGCAGCTGATTTCGTCGATTCACGTCGATAGTTTACGTCCAGTGTAAACTTTCGCCGCCATTTTCGCCGTTTCGGGTCGTTTTCGTCTCTTCACCGTGGACGGTGCCTTCGAGAAGCAGGTCACTGCTGTCGGGAGTAGTGCTGGCTGTGAAGCCGAGCAATCCCCGAATCACGATGGTGCATACCGCAGCCACTACCTCCCCAACCGATTCGCCGCCTGCCTTCGGCGAGGCGGCTCATCCCTCGCGCGCTCCTCACGGTCTTCGCATTGCGAGGCGACTCCGTCGCCTCGGCGTCGCTCAGACACGTTCGTCCTCGCGCGCCGGAGTGTTCGTGTCCTCGTCGTCGACCCGTCAAACACCTCGTGCAGTCGCTCCCGAAGGCTTTTCTCCGGGCCGACGATACTCACACCACATGGCGACCGACTCCCGCCGCGGTGGTAGCGTGCCAGCACCCGAGCAGTGCGACCGGGGAGTCGGCTTTTTTGCGGTGGACTGAGCGCGAAGGACGCTGGCGAGGACGGCCTCGGCGGACGAAATCGCGCGCTCGTTCGGAATAGCTAACTGACTGACCGGAGCAACCAGACACAAGCAATGCAACTTGCAGCGACACAGGCCGCGGTCCTCGAAGCCGCGAGCGCGACCGACCCGAAGTCGGTCGGGGCGCTGGCCGACGAGGTGGGCGAAAAGCCCGAGTCGGTCGTGGGCGCGGCCTTCGAACTGGAGGAACAGGGACTCCTCGCGGTCGAGGAGCGAACAGCGGAACGAGTCGAACTCACCGAGGAGGCCGAGAACTATCTCGACGACGGCCTGCCGGAGGTTCGACTGTACGAGGCGGCTGTCGAGGCGGGTGCCGACGACGAACCCGTCTCGATGGGACAGGTCATCGGGGCCTCAGGCCTCGGGGACCTCGTCGACATCGCGCTGGCGAACTACGCCCGGAAGGGGTACGGAGTAATCGACAGCGGCGAACTGTCGGCGAACCCGGACGCGGACCCGGCCGAGGACGTGGAAGCGACGGCGCTCGCGGCACTGGCCGCCGGCGAGTCGGTGACCGACACCCAACTCCTCGACCAACTGGAGCGACGTGACCTGATTCGGCGCGTCGAGACGACCGAGCGGTTCGTCACGCTCACCGACGAGGGCGTGACGGCGATGATGGAGGGCATCGAGGTGGCCGAGACGGTCGGCCAGGTCACGCCCGAACTGCTCACCAGCGGCGAGTGGCAGGACGCCGATTTCGCCGAGTACAACGTCGAGGCCGACGCCGAGACGCTCTACGGCGGGAAGAAGCATATCCTGCGCCAGACCGCGGATAGGGTCAAAGACGTACTCGTCGGGATGGGCTTCCAGGAGATGGAAGGCCCGCACGCCGATTCCGAGTTCTGGATCAACGACTGCCTGTTCATGCCGCAGGACCACCCGGCCCGCACGCACTGGGACCAGTTCGCGCTGGACGTGCCGCCCATGAAGGACCTGCCGGAAGACCTCGTGGCACGCGTCGAGGACGCCCACAAGCACGGCGTCGGTGAAGACGGCGAGGGGTATCACTCGCCGTGGACCGAGGACGTGGCTCGCGGAGTCGACCTCCGCGGACACACCACCTCGCTGTCGATGCGGTACCTCTCCGGGGAGGCCGTCGGCGACCTCGAACCGCCACAGCGGTACTTCAGTGTAGAGAAGGTGTACCGCAACGACACGCTCGACGCGACCCACCTGCTGGAGTTCTTCCAGATAGAGGGCTGGGTGATGGCTGAGGACCTCTCGGTCCGTGACCTGATGGGCACCTTCACCGAGTTCTACGAGCAGTTCGGCATCACCGACTTGCGGTTCAAGCCGCACTACAACCCGTACACGGAGCCGAGCTTCGAGCTGTTCGGCGAGCATCCCCGGACCGGGGAACTCGTCGAAATCGGAAATTCGGGCATCTTCCGCGAGGAGGTGCTGCGCCCGCTCGGCGTCGAGTGCGACGTGATGGCGTGGGGGCTCGCCCTCGAACGCCTGCTGATGCTGACGCACGGCTTCGAAGACATTCGGGACGTCCACGGCACGCTGAGTGACCTGGAGTTCCTGCGGAACGCGGAGGTGATTCGCTGATGCCAGTCGTAGACGTAGACCCCGACGAACTCCGGAGACTGACCGGCCACGACGAGAAGTCCGACGAGGAACTGAAAGACGACATGTTCGCGCTCGGCCTCGAATACGAGGGCGAGACGGAGGACGAGAAGTTCCAACTCGAGTTCGCGCCCGACCGCCTCGACCGCCTCTCGGTCGAAGGCGTCGCGCGCTCGCTTCGCTACCAGTACGGCGACGACCGGGGTGTGTACGTCCCGAAGACGAACGACGCCGACTGGACCATCCGCGTCGACGAGTCCGTGCCCGACGAGCGCCCGTACGTCACCGGCGCAGTCGCCCGTGGCGTGAACCTCAGTGAGGAAGGACTCGACTCGCTCATCCAGTTGCAGGAGAAACTCCACGCGACGATGGGCCGAAAGCGCGCGAAAGGCGCAATCGGAATTCACGACCTGACGATGCTGAAAGGTGCTGCTGCTGGTGACGGTGAGACCGGCCACAGCATCGAGTACGTCGGTGTCGACCCCGACGGCGACCGCTTCGTCCCGCTCGACTCCGACAAGGAACTGACGCCCGAGGAGGTCCTTGACGAGCACCCGACTGGCGAGACGTACGCCGACCTCGTCCGCGGCTACGAGCGCTACCCGGCCATCTACGACGACATCGGCCTGTTCTCGTTCCCACCGGTCATCAACGGCCGCCGGACCGAGGTCAGCACCGACTCCCGTGACCTGTTCATCGAGATGACGGGCACCGACCAGTGGACCATCGACAAGATGTGCAACATCGTCTGCTACGCACTCGACGCCCGCGGCGCGACCATCGAGGAGGTCACCGTGGACTACCCGGACGCGGCCATCTACGCCGACGAGGAAGTCGAACTGGTCGACCCCGGCGTCGACCTGGTGCGACCGGACTTCTCGACCAGCGACAAGCACGTCCGGCACACCCGCGTCGAGACGCTGCTCGGTGTCTCGCTCGACCCCGACGAAGTCGTCGACCTGCTGGAACGCGCTGGTCTCGACGCGGAGAAAGGCGAAGACGAGGAGGGCGAACTCCGCTACGACGTGGACGTGCCGCCGTACCGCGTCGACGTGCTCCACCCGCTCGATATCGTGGACGACATCGGCCGTGCCTACGGCTTCAACGAACTCGAACCGCGGTATCCCGAGGTCGGGACCGTCGGCGGCCGCCACGAGCGGACCGGGCTGGAAGACGCGGTCCGCGACCAGCTCGTCGGTCTCGGCTTCGAGGACATGCTCAACTTCCACATGATTTCGGAGTCGGAGAACTACGACCGGCTCCAGCTGGACTACGAGACGGACGACTGCCTCGGGGCACAGCCACCTGTCTCCATCACGGAACCATACAGCGAGGACTACACGATGCTTCGCTCGTGGGCGCTCCCGTCGCTCATGATGGTGCTCTCGAACAACACGCACCGCTCGTACCCACAGGACGTGGCCGAGGTCGGCCTCGCCGCGTACTACGACGAGGCCGAGAACTCCTCCGTGAACGAGCGCCGGACCGTCGCTGGCGCGCTGGCCCGCCACGACGCGTCCTACGAGGACGCGAAGGCGCGCCTGCAGGCGCTCGCGCGGAACTTCGACGTGGAACTCGAAACCCCGCCGACCGAGCACCCGTCGTTCATCGACGGCCGGACTGCGGACGTCGTCATCGACGGCGAGACTGCGGGCGTCATCGGTGAAGTGCACCCCGCTGTACTCGTCGAACACGACCTCGAACTGCCGGTCGCGGCGTTCGAGTTCGAACTGGACGCGCTGCGCTGAAGCCAGCAGAAAACAGTCTATTTTCGGTTTTTCCGGTGCGGATTACAGGTCCGCACCGACCGCGTCTTCGACACTGTCGAAGCCGTCTCGCTCCAGCAGTTCGAGCAAGCCACGGTTGATGTCTCGTGCCAGTGACGGGCCTTCGTACACCAGTCCCGTGTAGAGTTGCACGAGCGACGCGCCGGCGCGAATCTTCCGGTAGGCCCCCTCGGCGCTCGACACACCGCCGACACCGACGACTGGAACGTCGGTTCGCTCCGCGACGAACTGGACCATTTCGGTGGCGCGGTCCTCGATGGGCGCACCGGAGAGGCCGCCGGTCTGGGCGGCGTTCGGGCTCTGGAGCGACGACGGTCGGTCGGTCGTCGTGTTCGTCGCGA
Source organism: Haloarchaeobius caseinilyticus (assembly GCF_051207395.1). Taxonomy (NCBI): domain Archaea; kingdom Methanobacteriati; phylum Methanobacteriota; class Halobacteria; order Halobacteriales; family Halorubellaceae; genus Haloarchaeobius; species Haloarchaeobius caseinilyticus. The sequence continues at coordinate 2,143,847 of NZ_JBPJZC010000001.1, forward strand.
CGACGCCGTCGAGGTCGAAGTCGTCCACGATGTCGAGCGCGTCCTCGACCGCCGGGTCGGGCAGGTCCGGCGAGAGTTTCACGAGCAGGGGTGAGGCTCCGGCATCGACCAGTTCGCCGACGATGGCCTCCATCTGGTCGCGATTCTGGAGGTCGCGAAAGCCTTCTGAGTTGGGACAGGAGACGTTGACGACGAAGAAGTCCGCGCCGTCGGCGACTCGTTCGTAGGTGTAGCGGTAATCCTCGGGTGCCTCCTCGGCGCTGGCCGACTCGGACTTGGCGAGGTTCACCCCGAGGGGGACGTCGGGGTGGTCCATCTCGCGTAGGCGACGGCCGACGCGGTCTGCGCCTTGATTGTTTAGTCCCATACGATTCACGATGGCACGGTCCTCGCGCAGGCGGAACATCCGTGGCCTGGCGTTGCCGGACTGCGCTTCGGCGGTGACGCCCCCGACCTCGACGTGTCCGAAGCCAAGCGCCGCTAGCGCGTGTGGTACCTCCGCGTTCTTGTCGAACCCGGCTGCGACGCCGACCGGCGCCGGGAACCTCTGGCCGAACGCGTCGACACGCAGGCGCGCGTCGTCGACGCCGTACTGCCGGGCGAGCATCTGCTCCACAGGTGTCCCCTGTACCGTGGATAACAGCCCGTGGACGCCGCGGTGTGCCGTCTCTGCCGGGAGCGTGAACAACACCGGCTTCAGAACGTCGTAGAGACTCATCTACGCGTCTGGGCGTTGCGGACCCGTAAAAGCATCACGGAGCCACGCGTGCAGACCGATGATACGGCGTCAGAACTCGTGTTCGACCTCGTCCTGGTCGGCCTTCTGGATGATGATTTTGTCCTCTCGCACACGCACGAACACCTCGTCGCCGATCTCCATGCCGGCGACTGCGAGTTCGTCCTCGTGCAGGTTGATGTGAACGTTGTGGTATTCGCCGTTTTCGTCCTTGGCACCACTCGGACTCAACTTCTTTTTCCGTACCATCGCGGTAGTCTATCTCGTGTGTTCGCCACACGAGGTACTTAAGTGTTTTCTACGGGTGGAGCGACACGACAGGTCATGCGTACAGAACGTTCACACCTGTCTCCTTTCGTCGGACCCACGAATCGACCGACGGCGACGACCATGATTTTGCAACCAGTATATAAACACACCGTCGCTGTCCCCCGTTTTCGGGGGATATCTTTATGAGTGGTCGTGTGTTGCTGTGACATGGAGGGAAAAACATGGTACGTGAAGACGGTAAGCGAAACTTCGCACTTCGTGAAACGGACGGTGACGAATCGAGTGTCTTTTCGGGGAACACGCCGCGCCAAGCAGCACTGAAAGCGGCACGTCGACTGGAGCCGGCGTCCAGCGAGGACGCCGCCGACCGGATCGAACTCCGACTCCGTGAGAAAGGGACCGACAAGGTACACATCTACGACGGCTGGGCGTGGCGCGAGAACGCCCCAGACGACAAACCCGACTGGATGCCGGGTGACATCACGGAGGCAAACGTCTCGAAAAAAGGAATCGAACACCTCGACGAATAGCCGTGCCCACGCGCGCAGCGCGTGAGTACGCGAAACCAACAATCGTTTCTACTGGGCTTACGCAGTGTCGGGTACGCGGCTCACACCCGACCAGACCGAACGCGAACTGCGCGGAATGACCGGTCGGCCTCCACCCGCGTGACATTCAACCTCGTGAGCTGCTGCTCAGTCACCGTCGATTCTTGGCGGTCATTACCACGGTAAAATACCCTCACGTCACCCGATTCTCACACGTCCCTCGGTTCGACGGCCTTAAGTGTTCGACACCCATCCGTCAGAATGCGAACGACGTGGCGCACACCGCCACTCCCTCTGGCCGCGACCCGGCACGGAGGCAGGACATCTCACGCCATCTCGGCACCGCGATGCGCGGTTCGTTGCCCTTATATATGACTGGGGCTTCAGTTCGAATCACGCTCGCCCGTCGGCTTTGAACGCCGTCGTCGGCAACAGACCGGTGCCCTTAAGTGTAACAGGGCGTTGGGATATTAACGCGAACGACACAACGCGATTCGAGTCACGTTGAACCCGTGGCTTAATCTCGGACGGTGTTCGGTGGGGCAGCCTACCGAACGAAAACGAACTTCGATGGGTTTAATACCTGTCTCGGAGTACGCTTACGTCCGTAAGGAAATGAGGATTTCGCCCCTGCGGTCCGCCGTCAAGACGAAATCTGATGTTAGCTTTGGTAGTTCGGTGACGCCTGATCGGCTTCGTCGGTCGGCTCACTGAACTCGGACCACGCAATACATGGATACACCATTTCGATGGTGTACCCGCCAAGCCCCCCGGACCACTATGGTCTGGGAGCATTCCGGTTGATCCTGCCGGAGGTCATTGCTATTGGAGTTCGATTTAGCCATGCTAGTTGTACGAATTCATATTCGTAGCAGATAGCTCAGTAACACGTGGCCAAACTACCCT